>CP051152.1:0-2400000 GCA_003970805.2 Undibacterium piscinae | reverse complement strand
CGCCACTGTAAAACTGGCTGACGATGTACAGCACCAGCGCCCAGCGTATTCCGTAGAAGGCAAAGCGCTCCCAGAATTCGGCCATGAATAACATCCACAGGGGCGCCGGATGCCCCAAGATTTGCTTAAACTCCGGTATCGCCACCTCGTGTTGCGCTGCGCTTGCAGTACTGCTCATGCCATACTCCTGTTGCTGATCGATGAAGGGATGTTCATAAGTAAGTAGCAGGCCATGCACTGCGCATGATAAGCGCGCCGCAGCCAGTCTTACTTTGGACGGCATTCTAATCTACAAAAGCCTTGGCACTGTCGTTGTTGATCGTGAATATTTCTTCCTCAATATGAGTAAGCCCAGCGCGCATATTCGGTGCGGGTTTGCATCCAGGGAGGCGCCGCATGGGATTGCGCGCTGGCGGGGTGCCGTTTGTTAGGTGATTTTATTTCCTCAAAAAATCAAGGGTCGTGCGTCTATGCAGTATAATTCCGGCTCATATTCATTGGGGAGTAGCCTCTTTCGGCACGCTGAAAGAAGCGCATCAACATACTTGGCCATCCGGTCATGGTGCGTTTGATCAAAATTTTTATTTTGATTTGGCAAGACTTTTGATATATGCGTTTCCGCTATCCTGGGATAGGGCGGGGGAACGTGTGTATCATCAGTTCAAGCGCCCTATCCCGCAGAAAAATCATGGAAGCTTTCTTCGTCTCTACTCTTGCTGTTGCCGTTGGTGAAATCGGTGACAAGACTCAGTTACTCGCCTTATTGCTGGCGGCACGCTACAAAAAACCGATTCCTATCGTGCTGGGCATCTTGGTGGCAACGCTGGCCAATCACGCCTTAGCTGGTTTACTCGGACATTGGGTGGTCAGCAATATTTCCTCGGAAGTATTACGCTGGGCCTTGGGTTTGTCATTTCTGGCAATCGCCGCCTGGACCCTGAAACCCGATGAAATGGGTGATGAGGGTATCAACGAAGGCCGCTATGGTGTTTTCCTGTTGACCTGCGTGACATTTTTTCTGGCCGAAATTGGTGACAAAACGCAATTGGCGACCGTCGCACTGGCAGCAAAATATTCCAACCTGTATTTAGTCATTGCCGGTACCACCCTGGGCATGATGATCGCTGACGTTCCTGCGGTATTTTTGGGCAAAGTCGCTGCGCCTAACTTCCCGTTTAAACTGGTACGCTGGATTGCCGCAGCCCTGTTTGCCATACTCGGTGTCTTGGTATTGCTGGGCATAGGCAACAAATTTCTATAAACGAATCGATACAAGATGATTACGATCTACCACAACCCGCGCTGTTCCAAATCGCGTGAAACCCTGGCATTGCTAGAGCAGCTATCGAGCGAAAAAAATCTGCCGCTGGAAGTGGTGGATTACCAGAAATCCGCTTTGGACACTGAGCAATTGCGCCAGTTGCATCTGCAACTGGGCGGTCAATTACGCTCTATGCTGCGCGACAATGAAAGCGAATATGCCGAACTCAATTTGAGTCAGGCTGATGATGAGACTTTGCTGGCCGCCGTTGCCAGCCACCCGCGACTATTGCAAAGACCTATCGTCAGCTATCAGGGTAAAGCGGCTATCGGGCGACCGCCGGAATTGGTGCTATCGCTATTTGAAGAGAACACAAAGGTAACACTATGAGTGAATTTATTTTAACGGCCGGAACCGTGGTCAAATTCGGTACGATTTCTACCGCGCTATACCCGATATTGCGCAATGGCATTGCCCCAAATACGCCAAGAGAAGGTTTTCAGGAAGGCCGCGAAACCCTGCCTTCCAACGGCATCTATGTCGGCGAACTGATGGCGTATTTTTCTGCCTGCGGCGCTTTCTGCAATGCCACCAGCACTCTGCATGCCGCCAACGAAACCGTGATGTCACGCTTTGTACAACTGCTGCAAGGCGCACATGGTGAAAAACCTGTGATGCCTGAACTGGAAGACATCGCCGCGCAAGCGGGTTTACCGGTCATCCTGGAAATCGTGCTGGAAGAGGATTGCGCCTTGCAAGCCGATGACCAGTTCATCCCTGACGGAAATGCGGAAAAAAGCTGGAAACTGTGGCGCAGCGGAACGCTGACACGGGCAGGCGGAATACCGGCCAGCTGGATCAGGAAATTCTACTTCCCGCGCTTGCTCGATTACCGCGATGTCGGCAATGGCCGTAATACCAGATTGCTGGAACAAACCACCGACAGCGCGCTGATGGTTGGCGGTCTGATGCAGTCATGGCACAAGGATACGCCGGGCGATTTGTTGCTGGCGTTCAAGAAACAATATGGCCGCATCAATTTCTCGCAATCGAGTGCGTTTGACGAAACCGCGCTGGAGCGTTTCTTTAACCTCAGCGCCATGCTCGATCCCGCCACCCGTCTGCTCAATCAAATGACGATCTGGCAAGATATCGATGCCTTGGCCAAGAAGCAGGAAATACCTTTAGGCTGATCCTGGCCTACCGCAATTAGGCAGCGGGGTTACGCTTGACGAAAAACAGCGCAGCCCCGATCGCCATCAAGATCCCGCCAAAAAACCTGTTCTGCTTTTGTAACAAAGCCGGATCACGGAAATATTTTTGCATGGCCGATGCGGCAAACGCATAGCTGTGCATCACCACCAGATCAACAAAGCACATGGTCGCGCCCAGTATCAGCAACTGTGGCAATAGCGGCGCACTCTGGCTGATGAATTGCGGCAACACCGCAACCATAAAAATAATCCCTTTAGGATTGGTCGCATTGGTCAGAAAGCCGATCAAAAACCGCTTGCGCCAGCTAGGCAAGACGGCCTGGGCAGGTGCCAGATCCGTATCTGCGGCAGCTACCACTTTGGCACGCCATTGGCTGATACCCAGATAAATCAGGTAGATCGCGCCTATCGTCTTGACCGCATTAAACGCCATTTCGGAGGCCATCAGGATAGAGCCTACGCCGGCGCCGGCGATCGCCAGAATCAGCAATAAGCCAGCCTGTAAGCCGATAATGGTGCCGCTGGCTTTTTTCACGCCATACGACAATCCGTGCGACATCGACAAGACCGCGCCAGAACCCGGGGAGATCGCAATCACCCAAGCGGCGAGAAAAAAGGTAAACCAGGTAGTAAAGCTCATGAGAAGTAGGCGCAAGGAAGTCGGGCTTTGAGTCTACCAGAAACACCTGCAACGCGTCGCGCTGCGCTAGCGTCCATCCTTAGCCGCGCATCATCGCGGCCATCAACTGACTCTTGAGCGTCTTGATCAGGGCAGTCTCGTCGGGTGGCACACCTTCTTCGGCAGTCACGGCGCGGTCGGCATAAAAGAAACCGATAGACTTTTTTTGCAGCACCAACGGAAGAATGATGAAGCTGCGCGTATCCGGCATTAAATCCTTATGCCATTGCGGCAACAGGTTTTGTATCTTGGCGACCGAGGCATCCGAAATCATCAGATCGACGTTATTGCTCATGGCCAGGTGGAATACGTCTTTTTCTTCTTTAACGGGAAACAAAAAGCCTCGCTGTCGCTCCGCATACAGTTCGCCGACCGAAACCCGCGCCACATAACGTCCCTGCTTTAAGTCACGCAGACAAGCCGTGGCAAAGCGAAAGCCCATGGAACGATATAGTGTTTCCAGCACCAGCAAGATCATGTCATTGAGCTTGACCTGATCCGATGCCATCATTTGCATCACGTCCTGCACCCCCGCCAGCAACAAATCGCGGGCATTCGCGGGTTTGCCACTGGCAAACCGCTGTCCCTGCTGCAACTGATCGCTCTCGAAGGTCTTGAGCATAAATTCGCTGTTGAGTGTAGCGGACTCATCTACCTCTGCCGACTCGCTGTCATCATCGCCGCCCTTCGTCTCTGGCAGTGCGATGTTCATGCTCTCGGCCAACTGGCGCGTCTCGCTCTCGACCTTAATGAGTATTTCATCAAACAAAGCCCGGTCCAACTCCAGCGCCTTGCCAAATTTTGACAGCAAGGGAGAGCACCGCGCAGACAGGCTACCTCCTGCCGCATTGCGTTCGCTACTAAACATTTTATCCGCCACCACATCACTAAAGCTGGCAACTTGCTTTAGCCACTCACTGCGGTGCACCGGCTTTTTTTGCTCACCACCCGACAAAGGGCTAAGCGACTGAATGATGGTGTCGGGAATTTTCCACTCCTGCAAAACCGACTCCCCTAAACGTTCATAGCTACACCCTAGCAACAGGCTGCTCGCGTCACTGGCCGTAGTCAGTTCACTCTGTTCCATCAGATGTATGCGTTCATGCAACTGGTGGTCAAACGAAGCCACCAGTACCCTGCCTATGTTTTTGAACAAGGCCGCCACCGCTGCTTCCTCGGCATCAGCGAATTTGCTACGCTGGGCCAGCTCGCGCGCCACGATGCTGGCACACAGCGAATGCACCAGTTCCTTGCGTACGCTGCTGGCCTGTTTTTTATTGCAGAAACCATCCACCAGTAGCATCGCCAGCGCGCTGGTTTTGACTGTATTAAACCCCAGCAAAAATATCGCACGCGAAATCGTCGTCACCGGCATGCTGGAATTGGTGCGGTACTGTATGGTGTTCGATAAACGCAATATTTTTTGCGTCAATGCCACATCGGCGAGCACGAAATGCGCCAACTTGGAGACCGGATCTTCGCTAGAGGAAGTGATTTCAAGCACTTTGGAAATCACCGCTCCCAGAGTCGGTAAAGCTTCATCTTCCTTGATTTTTTTTAGCAAGCGATCGCGTGGCGACTCCTGTGCGCCCGATCCAAAATATTCAGTAGAATGAAGAGACATGAATTGACCTATTTCTTGTTTTGGACAGAGGTAGTAATTCCATATTTTTTCTGTAGCTCGTCATACAGGGCACGGATCGCCTTCATACGCGGATTCATAGGATCAAGTTTTGCAGCATCGGCGATTAAGCGCCTGGCCTGATCTCCGACCTTATTATCCCAACCCAGGTTTTCCAGACATTTCAGTGCCGCCAGCGCCGCATTCATCACCACTTGTGGATTATCCGGCGATTTACGGGCTGCGCTAGCCATCAATTCCAGCGAGCCACGGAAATCCCCTTGCTTGGCTTTTTGCACACCAAGCGCTACCAGTTCCATCACTTCTTTTTGGCTGCGTTGCGCCAATTCCTGTCCCTGATGGCCTTTGCCTGCGCTTTCAAACACGCCTATCGCGCGCGACATGACTTTTTGATTACTGGCATTGCGCATCACATCCATAATCACTTCGGATGCGGCGCCTTCCTTATCATTTTCCAGGCAGCTTTTGGCCAAGCCCAGCTTGATATCGGTGGAAAGGCCGATATCTTCGCGGCTAGCGGCAACGGCGGCATCGAGTTCGCCGCTCAGGCGGGCATCACCGGTACCGGCATGTACCATGGCGGCCGAGATCGCACGGCAAGCCTCGGTTTTCTTCAGACCCACCATGTTTTTTTCCATATCCCGTATTACCGATTTGGCCTGATCATGATCGCCCTTCTGCACCAGCGCGTTGACCAGATTCAGGTGATCTTCGGGATCCCTGAATTCGGAAAATTTGGGCCTTGCTGACCACTTTTTTGAATACCGTTTCTGCCGTTTCTATATCGCCGGTCTGTAGCGAGATTTCACCCAGACGACGCAAACGCCGCACCGCATGCGGTGACACCCCCACTGCAGTATCCAACACATCCTTGGCTTGCGGCAACTCGCCGACCGCTTCATGGGTCTTGGCCAGCCAGTCATAGGCATCCATGAATTTATCATTTTCACCTACCAGCGTCTTGAGGATGCCTTCCGCCTCCTCGTAGCGCCCCTGCATGAACAGGGTTTTCGCCAAACCCAGCTTGGCCCACGCCACCGCCCTCTGCTCATAGACCTGGGTATAGATCTGCTCGGCTTCCTCCGCCTCGCCCAAAATCACATGTAATTCGGCGCGAAAAAGCGCATGAAATCGATCATATAACGCGGATATTTGCTTTCGCCTTCGATACAGGCGGCAATCGACTCGTGTATCGCACCTTGCTCCATCAGGGCATACACTTCGAAAAACGCCTTGCGCTTTTCTATCGCCTTCATCACGCGTTCCAGCAGGGTGTCGGCGGTAAACGGCTTAAGTAAATAGTCGGAAGGTGCCAACTCGGCGGCGCTCACGACTTTGGCATAGCCGCGTTCGGCGGTCACCATGATGAAAATGGTCGACAGAGGGGTGAGCTTGTGATGCCTTACGTCTTCGAGTAATTGCTGGCCGTCCTGACCGATTCCCAGATCGTATTCGCATAGGACCAGATCAAACACTTTGGATTGTATGGTGCGTGCAGCGATGCCAGCGGTATGGGCGTGCTCAATCTTGGTGATACCACATAGGTTGAGCATATTGTGCAGGCTGACGCGCATGCCTGGATTGGGCTCAATCAGCAATGCTCTAAAACCACTCAGATCGCTCATGAAAACCTTTGGCGTAATATTTTTTTATCAGGCAGCTTAATTTATTGACCATAAGCCGCCATGTAGCGACAACGCTGTGTTCATTATAAGCAAGATAAGTTGAAAGCCCGCGATTCTTGCGGCAGTTCATTGACTTATTCCGGCTCTATATCAGGTTTTGTTGCAACATTGTGTCAGGCCCTGCCCCTGGGATAGTTGACGGCTAACTAGCGTCAAAACTTTACGCCACATCTGCCCGGAATAGGACAATCAGCTATTTCGTTATAAATAATTTTGCTTATTAACTATTTTTTCTCACTCTGACATATCGCCATCGTATTTGTCATTACTGAAAAAACAGCCGCGAAGCCAGACTTACTTGAGAAAGCGTGCGAGCAGCAACACCACCAGCGACAGCAAGATGGTGGAGGAAAACGGCAAGGAAAAAACCTTGCCGAACAGCTTGAAACGGAAATCCCCCGGCAAGCGGCCTATGCCGAGTTTTTCCAGCCAGGGCAACAAGGTCGAAAACACGATCAAGGCCACAAAGATCACTACTACCCAACGTATCATTTCATTTCCCCTGACGACAAACTACAGATACTCCCACCAAAACCAAAAAATAGCCGCCTAATACGCTTATAAATAAAGCGGTCTACAAAAATACTGGTAAGGAGTATATAAAAATACGATAAATCACGTGGCACCGCCAGCTCAGCCTAGAGCCTGTGGCTGCGATCATGACGTTGTAATTGCGGCGCCAGTTGCGCCCCGCAGCCGACTATCAGCACCTTAAACAGTTCCCCCATTTCGGCCGGTGAAACCAGTTTTTGCAAGGTATTTGCCGCCGGCAGATAACGCTGATGATCATCCAGCGGGATCCGCAGCAGGATCTCACCTATCCCCGCCTCCAGCAGAAAACCGGCCTGACTGGTGTAAGCCAATAGATCAAGGCCGGCATCGAGCGCAGCCTTAGCCATCGCCGTAAAATCGACATGCGCCGTAATATCCTGCAAACCCGGAAAGTAGAAAGGATCGGGATGGGCATGATGACGATAGTGACACATCAGCGTACCTTGTATCCTTTGATCGAGGTAATACTCGTGTGCCGGGAAGCCGTAATCGAGCCAGATCGCCACGCCCGCCTTGCCGCTGGCATTGTGACCGGCCAGCAACATCTGCGATACGCTGTGCATGAAGCCAATCGCCACCGCATGCACTTCCGTCATGTAACCTGGCGCAAAATTGTCGGCATCCGGTATCTGCGCCACCAGGTCGGCACTTGCGGGCAAACTCGATTCGGCCAGCTTAAACCCGCCCTCCTCGTTCAAGCCCACATCAAGTTCAGCCCAGCCCTGTTCGGTCTTGACAAGCAGCGACACCGGCATCGCATCAAGCACTTCATTACCTAGCACTACGCCGGAAAACGCCTCTGGCATAGTTTGCAACCAAACCACCTGCGGGAAGTCTTTCAGCAATTCTTCTTGCCTGGCCCTGAGCTCTCCGGACAATTCCACGATAAAATAGCGGTCTACCTGTACCCCTGAGATATTGCATTCAGTCAAAATATCAAAAGCCAGGCGACCGCTGCCGGCGCCAAACTCCATGATGTGGGCAGAGGTTTGCGCAAACAGGTCTGCGCAAACATGTGCCAGCGTGCCACCAAAAAGCGCAGACATTTCCGGTGAGGTTGTAAAATCCCCGTCTTTGCCTAGTTTTATGGCACCGCCACTGTAATATCCGAGTTGCGGCGCATACAAGGCTAGCTCCATATAACGGGCAAACGAGATGGCTCCCGCGTTGGCGGCAATCTCGGCGCGTATCAGCTGCTGCAAGGCGGCCGACGCTGCCAGTGCATCGTCAGTGGGGACAGGAAGAGATAATTTGTTATGGGGTGTGGGATTTAAAAGTCGCATACCGCCATTGTAGTACCGCAGCCCATTGAAACTCTATAGAAAACGCAGAAATCAAACATGATCCAGCCAGCCAGCAGCATTCCACAGGCAGCGCTAGCACCGCAACCGCGCGTGGCACTCGTCACCGGTGCCGCCAAACGCATCGGCCGCCAGATCGCCCTGAGCCTGGCGCAGCGTGGCTGGGATGTGGCCGTACATTACGGCCACTCTGAGGCCGATGCTGCCACGCTGGTGGCCGAGATACAGGCATTGGGTCAACGTGCGGTCGCCTTGCAAGCCGACCTGAGCCACGAGGCCGAGGTGCGCAGCCTGGTGCCGCGTGCCATCGCCGCGCTTGGCAAGCTCACTTGCCTGGTAAATAACGCCTCGCTGTTTGAGCAAGATGATGCCGCCACGTTTAGCCCGCAGTGCCTCAATAAGCACATGCAAGTCAACCTGAGCGCCCCGCTCTTGCTGGCGCAAGCCTTACATGCAGCTACCGCAGACGGTGAACAAGCCTGCGTAATCAACCTGCTCGATCAAAAACTGTATAACCTCAATCCCGATTTTTTGTCGTACACCTTGTCGAAAGCCGCGCTGCAATGCGCCACCACCACGCTGGCACAGGCCTTGGCGCCACGCTTGCGGGTAGTCGGCATCGCGCCTGGCATCAGCCTGATTTCCGGCGAGCAATCCGAGGACAACTTTGCGCTAGCGCATCAACGTACTCCATTAGGCCGTTCCAGCACTCCCCTGGATATCGCCAATACGGTATGCTTCGTGGCAGATTCTGCCGCGATTACCGGCACCACGATACTGGTCGATGGCGGCCAGCATTTAATTCCCTTACAGCGCGACGTGATGTTTCTCGCTAACGCCAAACCCGCTTCTCCTCTTTAAGCCCACAAAGTCTAATATGTTATCTATCCTGCACCATCCTCAACTCGCCGATTGCCGCCGCCTGTTCTTGCGCAACTACGAAGTCTCTATCAACATCGGCGTGCATGAGTTTGAAAAGAAAGGTGAGCAGCGCGTCATGATCAATGTCGACCTGTACATCCCGCTGGCACTATCGACGCCGAAAGACGATCATCTTGATGAAGTGGTGGATTACGATTTCATGCGCAGCACGATTGCGGCGCGGGTAGCGCAAGGCCACGTCCATCTGCAAGAGACCTTGTGCGACGACGTCGCCACCATCATGCTGGCGCACCCACGAGTGCGTGCGGTGCGGGTCTCGACCATGAAACCGGATGTCTACCCGGACTGCGAAGGCGTAGGCGTAGAAGTATTCCAGATCAAGAACGAAGCGTAACAAAGAAGCCCATCATGCAAGCAATAACACCCCTAGAGCAACCAGCGCTCAGCCAGAAATCGCAGGAAAAAATCACCTACGAGAACAATAAGCTGCACAAGCGCTTATGCCGCCAGGTCGGCCAGGCGATCGGTGACTTCAATATGATAGAAGACGGTGACAAGGTGATGGTCTGCCTGTCCGGGGGCAAAGACAGCTACGCCCTGCTCGACATTTTGATGACGCTGCGCGAGCGCGCTCCTATCAATTTCGAGATCGTTGCGGTCAACCTCGATCAGAAACAACCGCATTTCCCTGAGGAGATCCTACCCGCGTATCTGGAAAAACTCGGGATTCCCTACCATATCGAAAATCAGGATACCTATAGCATCGTCAAGCGCCTGATCCCGGAAGGCAAGACCACCTGTTCACTGTGTTCACGTCTGCGACGTGGCATCTTGTACCGCGTCGCCGATGAACTGGGCGCCAACAAGATCGCGCTGGGCCACCACCGTGACGACATCCTGGAAACGTTTTTCCTCAATATGTTCTTCGGCGGCAAACTCAAGGGTATGCCGGCCAAGCTGCAATCGGATGATGGCAAACACATCGTGATCCGCCC
Source organism: Undibacterium piscinae (assembly GCA_003970805.2). Lineage (GTDB taxonomy): Bacteria > Pseudomonadota > Gammaproteobacteria > Burkholderiales > Burkholderiaceae_D > Undibacterium > Undibacterium piscinae. Next base: position 2,389,789 of record CP051152.1, on the reverse strand, counting down.
TATGGCGTATGTGAAGGAAGCCGATACCGAACGCTATGCGCAGGTTAAGCAATTCCCTATCATCCCTTGCAATCTATGCGGCTCACAGGAAAACCTGCAGCGCAAGCAGATCAAGGGGCTGATGCGTGAATGGGAAAAGCAATACCCGGGCCGCGTCGAGAGTATCTTTTCATCCTTGTCGACAGTAGTGCCTTCGCACCTGCTTATCAAGCGTATACGCCGCGCTCGGCCGGTATCGATTTTTATGGCGACAATTTATTTACCAGCGAACAGGAGATTGCAAGCATCCGGCTCGCGTGCGGGCTTTTCGGGAAGCGAGTATGCGTGGCTGGCAGTATGCGATGAGCCATACAGGCGCGATCTGATTTTGGCCAAATATTCACAACGCAATAGCCGAGAGCATCTGTATGAAGCCAAGATCTCTCTGGATAATGAACCTGTTCAGCTTCACCGATCGCCCGGGCACGCATCAAGGCTGCAGGCGACCGCTGGCGTGAGATGCACGGCTACCAGCAAGACGAGGTGCCAAATTGCTTAGAAGGCGTCGCCGATGCCATGGTGTGCACGGCGAGTCCAACCTACAGCTCTCAATGATATCGCGTGAACTGAGTCTGGCGATGCAGCAAGTGATACAGTCGGAAAAATTAGCATCGCTGCAGGCATGGCATGGTTGCCTCCACCCTCAATGACAGAATAAGCCAAGCAGATGCGCTACTCGCCAATATTAGCCTGGAAGATGCGAGCGCACTGATCATGCGCAACAGCCATTTCCCATGCTAATCTCGGTGGATAGTAGAGCCATGTTAAAATTTCCATAATATAGACTAGAAAGCTTTCCCATGAATGTCGTTATCCTCGCCGCTGGTATGGGCAAACGTATGCAATCGGCCTTGCCTAAGGTCTTGCATCCCTTGGCCGGCAAACCCTTGCTGTCACACGTGATAGACACGGCACGTAGCCTGCAAGGCGCAGCCGCAGCCAATATCTGCGTGATCTACGGACATGGCGGAGATCAGGTGCCGGCTACGGTGGCCGCCGCCGACCTGCGTTTTGCCAAACAAGAGCCGCAACTGGGCACTGGCCATGCGGTAGCGCAAGCCAGCCCGGTGCTGGATGACAGCGTACCGACTTTAGTGCTGTATGGTGATGTGCCTTTGACTACCAGCGCCAGCCTGCAAAGACTGATACAGGCGGCCGGCAGCGATAAGCTGGCGATCCTGACCGCCGAAATGACCGATCCGACTGGCCTGGGTCGCATGGTGCGCGAAGACGGCAAGATCGTCCGCATCGTCGAGCAAAAAGACGCCAATGAAGCCGAGAAAAAAATTACCGAAATCAACACCGGTATCATGATCGTGCCGACTGCCAAACTGAAACACTGGCTGACCACCCTGTCGAACAACAACGCCCAAGGCGAGTACTACCTGACCGACATCGTGGCGCGTGCGGTTGCCGATGGCGTGGCGGTGGTCTCGGCACAACCGGGCGCGATCTGGGAAACCTTAGGCGTCAACAGCAAGGTGCAACTGGCCGAACTGGAGCGCGTGCATCAGGCCAATATCGCCCGCGGCCTGCTGGAACAGGGCGTCACCTTAATGGACCCGGCACGTATCGACGTGCGCGGCACGCTCAACTGCGGACGCGATGTCAGCATCGACGTAGGCTGCGTGTTTGAAGGCAAGGTAACTTTGGATGACGGCGTCAGCGTAGGCCCGAATTGCGTGATCAAGGATGCGCATATCAAGGCCGGCAGCAGCATCAAGGCGTTTTGCCATATCGACCAGGCGATAGTCGGCGCGCAATCACAGATCGGCCCTTACGCCAGATTGCGTCCGGGTACAGAATTAGCCGAGGACGTGCATATCGGGAATTTTGTCGAAATCAAGAACAGCCAGATCGCCGCCCATAGCAAGGCTAACCACCTCGCCTACATCGGCGACGCCACCATAGGCAGTCGCGTCAACATCGGTGCCGGCACCATCACTTGCAACTATGACGGCGTCAACAAATTCCGCACCGTCATCGAAGACAATGCCTTCATCGGCAGCGACAGCCAGTTGGTGGCACCGGTACGGGTAGGCAAAGGCGCCACCTTAGGCGCTGGCACTACCCTGACCAAAGACGCACCGGAAGGCAAGCTGACCGTCTCACGCGCCAGGCAAATCACCCTCGATAGCTGGCAGCGTCCGGTAAAAATCAAGAAATAAGTAAACAAAAACAAGGCCCTGCCAAGGCATACCATCCATGCGGCTGCGCAAGGCATCAGGCCTGCAGGCCGCATGGGGATTGCGTCCTGGCAGGGCCTGTTGGTGGTCTAAAGTTCCAAGTGCAACACTAAATTTTTAAGAGGGGCTGATTGGTAGCCTCTTCAAATGTTAACCCGTCAAGCATGTGTGTCCAGACCTCATTTGGCGAGCGTCCTTTTAAGGTGACACGGGGACGTTCGTTTAACTCCATGGCAATACGGTGAAGTTGATATTGCGTTAGCTCTGACATATCCATTCCTTTCGGTAAATATTGACGCAATAAGCCATTGGTATTCTCGACACCGCCACGTTGCCAGGGACTATGCGGGTCGCAAAAATAGACTTTGATTCCCGTTGCATCGCTTATCCGTTCGTGCTCCGCCATTTCGGAACCTTGATCGTATGTCATGGTGAGACATGCCCCCACCGGCATCCTTTTCAAGACACTCGCAAAACCCTGATAGGCAGAGTAAGCGTCACGCCGCTCTAATTTAATCAGGCTTACGCGACGACTCGTCCGTTCATACAAGACACCAACGGCACCAGGTGAACTTTTACCGCCAAGCAGCAAATCGCCCTCAAAATGACCAAGACGAACGCGCAAATCAGCCTCTTCCGGGCGGGCATGAATCAACTCTTTAATCCATGTCTTCCCATTGCCTTGGGTGCTGCTTTTGCGCTTCTTCCCTTCCTGCCGCAAATTGCTAACGATTTGACGTTTCAATTCGCCCTTAGGCAAAAGGTAGATGTGGTGATAGATCGTTGTATGTGACACTTGATAATCCGGAGTATCTGGAAATGCTCTTTGCAGCCATAAAGAAATCTGATTGGGCGACCAGGCCCGCTCTAGCTTAAATCTTACTTTAGCCCATAATCCTTCCGCATAGCGCGAGGCTAACTTACGCGGCCTTCTGGCTATGCGACGATTCTGGTGCGCTCTCTGATGCGCATGAATAGGTCTGTATTGACCATGCTCATCGCAACTTCTTTTAACCTCTCGGCAAATCGAGGTCACATTGCGCCCCAGTCGTCTGGCTATCTCTCGTTTGCTTTGTTTCTCTTGCAACTGCCTGGCGATAAATTCTCGTTCTAACTCTGTTAAATGCGTGTAGCTCATAGGACACTCCTGTTTGTATAAATTCTACAGAAGTGTTGCACTTGTTATTTTAGACCGCCGTTTTTGAATTATTTTGCGGCAGATTGAGGCTTGAATACGCCGTAGATGCGCTGCAACACTGTCACGACAACCAGCGCTAGCGCACCGGCGATCACGCCGCCAACGACGTTTAACAGCGATGGCGTAAGCGCTTCCAAAACCATCCCTACACCGGCCACGCCAGCGACGGCCTGAGCGCTATGCTCGATGAAGTGATGGGCAGCGGGAATGCCGTGCGTCAGGATACCACCGCCGACCATAAACATCGCGACAGTACCGATCACCGTCAGCGCTTTCATCAGCCTTGGGGCAAACGCCAGCAAACCGTTTCCTACGCTATGACGCAAGCCACGCAAGGCCGCGCTACCCGGCTTTTGTTTCAGATACAGGCCAATATCATCAAGCTTGACGATCAGTCCGACCAGACCATACACACCAACAGTCATGATGACGGCGATCGCGCTGAGCACCGCCACTTGCTTGGAAAATACCGCACCGGCCACGGTGCCCAGAGTGATGATGATAATTTCGCCGCTCAGGACAAAATCGGTACGGATCGCGCCCTTGATCTTGTCTTTTTCAAACGCCACGATATCAACTTCTTCATGCGCCAGGGCTTGCACTAATTCCTGATGCTCCGCCTGATCTTCGGCCGCGCTATGCAGGTATTTGTGTGCCAGCTTTTCAAATCCCTCAAAACACAGATAAGCGCCACCCAGCATCAATAGCGGTGTGATCACGGCCGGTGCAAAGGCGCTCAGCGCCAGCGCCGCCGGCACCAGAATCAACTTATTCTTAAACGAGCCCACTGCCACCGCCCAGACTACCGGCAATTCACGGTTGGCCCTGACACCACTGACCTGCTCGGCATTCAAGGCCAGATCATCGCCAAGCACGCCAGCGGTCTTTTTAGCCGCCATATTGGTCATTGCGGCAACATCATCAAGCACACTGGCAATGTCATCGAACAGGGTTAACAGACTGGCGCCGGCCATAGGGAATTTCCTTTTTTCAGATTGAGAGGTTCAGAAGCGAGTACATTATGCCATTTCCCCGCAGAACTCTCAGGAACACGTACAGGCGACACCCTGCGAGCTTATCCATAGATAACCCAGATAGGCGAAAAAAGCTAAAATGCGATTTCCGGCAAAAACAACGAGGCCTGATCATGGCGATTCCAGCATCTTCTTTTATATGCGTTCTTTGGTCCGCACTGCTGTCAGGCATATCACCACTAGTCTTGGGTAGCGAGGCAACACACCCCTGCCAGCCGCGATCCCTGGATTTCACGCAACACGCCGACCAATGGGCACATGTGCCACTCTCGGCATTCAAGCACGATACCCGCTACACCCTGGAGCAGGAAGGCGAACGTAAAGTGCTGCGCGCTGAAGCCGATGATTCAGCATCGCTGTACGCGCTCAAACTAAAAAACACCAGGTGCCGACTACAGCACTCTTAGTTGGCGCTGGAAAACCGATGCGCTGATCCCCGGTGCTGACAACCGCGACCAAAAACGCGAAGATTCACCTTTGCGGGTGATGATTTCATTTGATGGTGAGCGCAGCAGCCTGCCTGAGGCAGAACAATTCCGTAGCAAGATGAGCCAGGCGATCTCAGGGGTGGAAATGCCATTTGCGACGCTGATGTATATCTGGAGTGAACAGGTCGCGCCGGAAAGCATCATCGCTTCGGCCCATACCAGCCAGGTAAAGATGCGCGCACCAACTACATCGGGGTAGTTAGCGTGAAAACGGAAGTCTTCCGGCTCAAGTTCCAGCACGCGCTGGAATTTGTCGGTGGCCGGGACGCCTACTTTTTGTAGTGCGGCATGGGTATCAGGATCATGACTTGAACTCAGTCGATTTTGGTTTGCATACGCGAGTGGCATGATGTTGATTCTCCTGTCAGCGTGTAAGCTTCAATCCATAGTCCCACAAAAACGACAGCGGTGCTTTGCAATCAAAAATTACCCCTACCAACGCGCAATATTTCTGCGCCTGACCGGCCACCTATGCCGGAAACCCGCACCGGTATTGCGTTTCAGGGCGATGCTACTGTGGGTTTTGAATAGCTTGCTAACGCTGCAGCTAAGATACTATCGCGCCAATTGGGCAGCCCGATAGCCCCACCAGGCGGCTTCTTCAAATACCGAAAAACCTGACAGGTCGGCGTGTGCGAACAGAATCGGACCGTCTAATTCTCGCAGCGCCTTCAGGCCGGCATTGCTGCGAAAGCCCGGACGTGGCGCTGCCATTGCGTGACCTCGCAAAGTGATATCGACACGCTCTACGTTAGCGGCAAAGCGCCAGCCATAGGCGGTCTTGAGGTCGGCGCTGGCTAGCTCGAGCAATTCTTTCGGGCTGGCTGTTTCCATCCATTTGCGTGCCTGTTCAGGGCTGCGGTCGGACAGCGCGACGTAGGCGCTGAACACGGTTTTTTGCGGAGGCGTAACGCGTATGTCCTGATGGGTAGAGACCACATAGCCTAGTCCCGGTTCCTGATACACCACGTTATCCCACGACAGCGGCGCTTCCGGCAATTCCTTGGGGAAGCCTTTCATGAGGAAATTCGCCACCATCCATGGCGCGTAGACCGGCGTATGCTGGACCGGGTCAAAGCCGTATTGACGGATGTTGTCGACTACGCGTGCCGCCACATACAGCGGCATCGCGCAGATGGCTTTGCGCGCGCGTACCGTGTAAGTCGTGGCCACACCGTTGATCAGTTCAAAGCACAGCGCTTCCACCCCATGGGGCGTGGTTGTTAGCGAGATGGCCGTGCCGTTTTTACGCTGGCCACCAGCGGCTTTATCCATGGCTTCGGCCACCGGTTGCATGCCACCCGGCCAGGTCAGCCAGGCGCCATTGCCGGCGTTCTCGGCCTGGCCCCAGCGGCTGCAGTAGTAATGCAAGCCGGCCCATGCCGAGACCTGGTCGTAGCGCGTACCGTAATCGTCACGGCAGCAATAATTCAGGTACCAGTGCAGGCTGGGGGCATGGTAGCCGTTTTGCTCCAGCCAGGTTTTCAGCGTGATCTTGTCCAGCGCCTGCCACTCGGGGTCGCCGGAAGAGTGGGTAGTCGGGAACACAAACACGCGCTTGCCATCGCTGCCATGCAAATTGCGCAGCCGTTCGACTTCAGCGAAGAAGCGCTTATGTTCGGCCAGCTCTTGCGGCGGCACGCCAACGGTGGGGATGAAGCCATCCTGCCATATCCCATTGACCAGCAAACGCTCTTCCGGCCCGTGCAACAGGTAGCGCTCGTCGTAGTAAGGTTTTTCGTCAAACGGATTGCGCAGGATAATGCCCAGGTCGCTGAGTATCTCGCGCACATGGACGGACTCGGGTGAAGGCAGCGGCAAATAGTGGCCGCCGGTCGGGTAAGCCAGATCGCCAAAATGGCCACCGGCCGCATTGCCATACGGTTGCGGCCCCTTGATCATCAAAAAATCTTGCTGCCCAAGTTTGTTCAGCTTCCACGCTGCGGTCAGCCCGGCAATGCCTGAGCCGAGGATCAGCACATCGGTATTGATGACTTCCGACGGCGCTGGTAGCGCGCTGTGCTTATGCAGGTTATTCGGTAAGCGATTGCGCAAAAAATGCCCCTGTTCGCGCCCGGGAAAATTCACGCTGGTGTCTATCTCTTGCCAGCGGCTAAATCCGGCCGCGCTGCCTAACGCGGCGGCACCACTGGCGGCGCTCCAGACCAAAAAAGAACGGCGTTTCATCTGCGGCTCGCCATCAGCGGATTACCTGACGCCAGTCTTGCTCGAATTCATGCACCAGCGACTGGGTATTGAGGCGATTGGCCGGCATTTCCTTGCGCGGCATATCGGGCGGGAAGCTAAACATTTCACGCGTGGTGTCGGCATTGAGGTAGCGCATGGGCAGACGGTATTCGCTAGGCGGGGTATACGCCAATTGCGGCGAGGCCAGCACAAAACCCCATTCGCCAAACGAGGGTACATAGGCGTGATATGGGTAAGTACGCAAACCGACTTCGCGCAAGGTCGCGTCGATAGTCCAGTAGGCGTGCGGCGCGAAAAACGGCGAGGTCGCCTGCACCACGACCAGACCGCTGGCAGCCAGATGTTTTTTCACCATGCCGTAAAACGGTACCGAATACAATTTACCCAGCGCAAAACTCGAGGGGTCGGGGAAATCTATGATGGCCGCATCAAACATGTCGGCACTATTTTGCAGCCAGATCGCGGCATCGGCATTGACTACCGTCACTCGCGGATCGCGCAGGGATGCGTGATTGAGCTTGACCAGTTCTTCGCGTTTGGTGAACGCTTCGGTCATGGCCGGATCAAGATCGACCAGCGTGACCTGCTTGACATTCGGATAGCGCAATACCTCGCGCAAGGCCAGGCCGTCGCCGCCGCCGAGTATCAGGACAGAGCGCGCCCAAGGCAGGGTCTGCATCAGGGGATGCACCAGGGCCTCGTGGTAACGGTATTCATCGCGCGAGGAAAACTGCAGATTGCCATTGATGTACAGGCGCAGATCATCCTTCCAGTGCGTAATTACCAGTCGCTGATACGGTGTGCTGGTGGTAAATACGATTTCGTCGCCGAACAGGCCGTGCTCGCCCCATGCCACCAAACGGTCCGACATGATGAAGCCGAACACCAGAAAAAACCATGACGCTGGCGGCGCGCAAAAAACGGCCGGCGACATTTTTCAGTTCGGCTCTAAATACATGAATGGTCCACAAGCCCACTGCCACATTGAGCATGCCAAACAGGAAGCCGGTGCGGGTCAGACCCAGATACGGCGCCAGTACCAGCGGAAACAATAGTGATACCGCCAGCGCGCCCAGATAATCAAAGGTCAGCACGCGGCTGACCAATTCATTAAATGCGGTATCACGCGCATTGAGGGCGCGCATCACCAAAGGCACTTCCATGCCGACCAGCGCGCCTATCATGAATACCAGTACGTACAGCAAAATACGAAACGGTGCCGCCATCCAGGAGAAGGTGAGAAACAATAATGCGGCCGAGACGCCGCCTATCAAGCCTACCGCCAACTCGATATCGACAAAGCGCGACAGCACGTCTTCGTCCCGGACGAATTTGGAAAAATGCGCGCCCACCCCCATGGCAAACAGATAGCAGCCTATGATGGTGGAAAATTGCAAAATCGAGTCGCCCAGCAGATAGCTGGACAAGGCACCGGCGATCAGCTCATAAGCCAAACCGCAGGAGGCGACCACGAAGACCGAAAGAATTAATATTTTTTTGTTCATAGGCTCACTTTTGGACTAGTATACTTTCTTCATGCCACATTGGTAATTTTCTTCCGTAGTTTTCTGAATTTTTATAGCGAGAGCGCCGTGCCCGTCATCCTCAATTATGTAATCCACCTGGCCTTAGCAAGTGGCCTGATTGCGCTGTTTTTGTGGGTGTACACCGCCATCACGCCATTCAATGAATTTCTGCTGATACGACAGGGGAATAACGCCGCCGCGCTGTCGCTGGCGGGTAGTCTGATCGGTTTCTCCCTGACCATCGCCTCTAGCCTGATCCATACCGCTGATTACCAGCAGTTTACGGGCTGGGCCTTTGGCGCGATGTTGGTACAAGTGCTGGCGTATGGCGTCACCACCATGATCCTGCGCAATTCCAAAGACCAGATCGAGTCTGGCAATACCGCCTATGGTGGCTTGCTGGGCGCGATCTCTTTGTCGATAGGCGCGGTCAACGCAGCCTGTATTTCTTAATTCAGTATCCTCAGCTATTTTTAGCGTATTTTCACGCATCCCCCACTATCTCTGGAGACCATCATGAGTATCGGCTCATTTATCAGGAAGCAGTTTGTCGACGTACTGCAATGGAATGAAGACACGGAAGGCGTACTGGCCTGGCGTTTTCCCATGCAGGATTTTGAGATACAAAACGGTGGCATGCTGACGGTACGCGAATCGCAAGTGGCGGTTTTCGTCAACGAAGGTGTGGTCGCCGACGTGTTCGGACCGGGTAATCATAAACTCACCACCAATACTTTGCCGATTCTGACCAATCTGAAAAACTGGGATAAGTTTTTTGATTCACCGTTCAAGTCGGATGTGTATTTTTTCAGCACCCGCATCCAGACCGGACGCAAGTGGGGCACGGTGCAGCCGGTTACGATACGCGACAAAGATTTCGACATGATCAGGGTGCGCGCTTTCGGCATGTATTCGTATCGGGTCACCGACGCGAAAAAATTCTTTACCGAAATCAGCGGTACCCGCGATGTCTACACGCGCGATGAAGTCGAAGATCAGTTGCGCGGCATTACGCTCGCTACCATGGCCAATTCTTTGGGCGGCGCCAATGTGTCGTTTCTTGATATGGCGGCTAACCAGACTTTGATGGCGCAGCAGATCAAGGGCGAGCTGGCGACTGCCTTCGATAAATACGGCCTGGGTTTGGATGAATTTAATGTCGCCAGCGTCAGCTTGCCGGAAGAGCTGCAAGCGGCCTTGGATGAGCGTATCTCGGCAGGCATGAAGGGTGGCTTGGGAGCCGATAAGATGGCCGGCTTTACCAAGTTTCAGGTGGCAAGCTCTATTCCGCTGGCGGCGCAGAACGAAGGCGGTCTGGCGGGCTTGGGCGCAGGCTTGTCGGCCGGCGTAGGATTTGGCCAGGTTATGACGCAAGGCTTGTCGGACGCGATGCATGCTCAGCCTGCAGCCGCAGCACCTTTGGCCGCGGCTGCGGTGGTAGCTACGGCCGCCACCCCGGCCCCGGCTGAGCAAGACATAGAAGCACGCCTCGCCAAGCTCAAGGGTTTACTCGACAAAGGTTTGATCACCGCCGCCGACTACGATAGCGCCAAAGCCGAAATGCTTAAAAAATTGATAGGTTAGATTAGCGCCATCCATGCAAAATGTTTCTTGTCCTGGTTGTGGTGCGCAAGTCGCCTTTCGTTCGCACGCTTCCGTCATGGCGGTGTGCGAATACTGCAAAACCACGGTCTTAAAAGATGCCGATACCGTCAAGGATTTCGGCAAGATGTCGTCCGTGCTGGAAGACTATTCACCGCTACAGCTAGGCAGTTCCGGGGTATTTGGCGGGCGCAGCTTTGATGTCATCGGCCGCATCCAGTTGCGCTATTCGGCCGGCATGTGGAACGAGTGGTATCTGCTGTTTGAAGATGGCACAGCCGCCTGGCTCGGCGATTCTTCCGGTCAGTTCACGCTGACCACCGAAAAAACCGGTAACGCCAAGCTGCCGGCCTTTGCCGACATCGTGGTGGCGCAAACTTACGAGATCGCCGGTAAATCCTATCTTGCCGCCGAAGTCAGGATCGCCGATTGCATAGGCGGGCAGGGCGAGTTGCCGTTTAAGGTCGGACCGGGCTGGCAGGCCAGGCTGGCCGATTTTCGCACGGGCAGTAGTTTTCTGACGCTAGACTATTCCGATATTAATCCACAGCGTGATGCACAAAGCACCGACAGCAGCGAACAGCAGCCTGCGGTGTATACCGGCAAAGCGGTTACCCTGAGCGAGCTGAAATGCCAGTTGTTGCGTGATGACGAGTCGATTAAGGCATCCGCCGGAAAATATCGCGGCAAGATCAACCGGCTAGACTGTCCTTCATGTGGCGCTAACATAGATTACCTGCCGGGGCTGACCGCCAATGTGATCTGTCCTAGTTGCCAGAGCCAGCTAGACACCAGCGGCCCGGTCGCGCAAGTATTGGCCAGCGCTGATCGCATGGCCAAGCTCAGCACTACGCTGGAGTTAGGTGCCAAGGCCACCATCAGCGCCACCGCCTACCAGATCATCGGCCTGATGAAACGCAAGGATGAAGAGAATACGGTCTGGACCGAATACCTGTTGTACAGCGCCCGCGCCGGCTTCTTGTGGCTGATAGAAACCAATGAAGGCTGGGCCAGGGCGCAAGTGCTGGCCGACTGGCCGCTCTGGTATCACGGCGAGAATGCCACGTTGGGCAACAAGAGCTATAAAAAACTCTATGACTACCGAGCCAAGGTAATCTTCGCCGCCGGTGCCTTCAATTGGCGCGTACAGGTTGGCGATAGCCTCAATGTCACGGAATTTGAAAGCGGGCAAAACAAGCTGGCCGCTGAAATCGGTACAGATGAAATCACCTGGTCGTTGTCATCGCCGGTGGCGGCCGATCAGATCCGCGCCTGGTTTGGCGATACCATCAAGGCTGATAAGGCCGGTAAGTCTGTGTTTGATGATGAGGAAGCGACAGTCGCCTTATCGCGTAAATTTATTTTCTGGATTTTGGCTATTAATGTCATCCCCTTGCTAGGTAATTTCGATGCTAACTGGTGGGTAGTCGGCTTGGCGGTGGCGGCAATTTATTACCCGGCAAAATTTCTGGGTCCGGCCGGTAAGGGTGAGGAATGAAGAATAAATTTTTTGTATATGCCATGTTGGTGACGCTACTGACGTCGGGCGTGAGCTGGACCCGGCTGCTGACCTCCAGCGGCAATAGCGGTAACTCAAACGGCAGTGGCTGGAACTCACGCTCCGGCTATGGCGGCGGTTCCTGGGGTAGCGGCAGCGGTGGCGGTGGTGGTCACAAGTGATGACGGCTTCAGTAATTCCACCCGATTATCAGCCCAACGGCGAGCATTTGCTGGCTGATATGTATGGCATCGCGCCAGACAAGCTTAGTGATACTGAGACTATAGAATCCTTGCTGCGGCATAGCGCACAAGCGGCCGGTGCGCATATCCTGTTCAGCCATTTCCATGCTTTTGATGCCGGCAAGGGCGTGACTGGCGTGGTGCTGCTGGCCGAATCGCATATCACGATTCATACCTGGCCGGAATGTGGCTTTGCCGCGGCCGACATCTTCATGTGCGGTCAGGCGCAAGCGCAGCGTAACCACGTGACGCCAAGAATTGTGCATCGTGATCCCAGCGCCAATGCACGATCTGTGCCGCATCTTTTTTCTGGTCAGCCACCAACACCGGCATCCCGTATTTTTCCCATTGTTCGCCCATGTCGCTCCAGACTACGTCATACATCAGATTGATGGGTAACGCCTACCCAGTTGATACCGCATTTATACAAATCCGGGTCTTTGATGAGACCATACAGTTTAGGATCGGCATAACCTTGCGCGATAGCCCAGCGGGTACCGTCGGCGATATCGTCTTGCATGGCACTTCCAGCCCGCTTTAAAATGCTTGCTGCCATAACCGGTGCCCTCTAAATTCTGGTTCCAGTACGGCATAACCACGTGACGCCAAGAATTGTGCATCGTGATCCACGCATGTAGGGGCCGCCATGCACCAGTACCACCATAGGCAAATTTTTATTTTTGCCTTTTGGCAGCGTCAGATACGCGGGAATACTGAGGCCATCTCTGGCCGTGTACTTGACCGCATCTTTGTAAGCCATGTCGGCTGCCTTGATGTTGGGGCGCACCGCGCCTAGCTTGTCCAAAGTCTCGGTCTTGAGGTGGTACAGGTACCAGGCGCCAGGATCAATATCTGAAAATGATTGCACCAGTACCACATCAGTGGTGTTTTTTTCGGCCACAGAAATACGATTTACGGTGCCCGGTAGTGTCGCATCAATTTTCTGCTGGATTTTTTGCATGGCCGGATCTAGCCAGAACGTGCCTTCGGCATCAGTCTCATAATCCACACCGAGCAGCTTGTTTTGTTGCATATTAAAGATGACGCTACCGCTAAAATCATAGCCCTTCAAAGTGACCAAAGGCGCGGCATCCATCTGCTTTTTCTGTATGTCATACCGATACACAGATCTAATATCCTGACCGTTATGCGCAGTCACCAGCAGTGTGCCGTCCGGGGCCAAAAACAAGGGTGTGAAGCCAGCTCCCATATGCCTATCGAACTCAATTAACTTGTTCCAGCTATCGCTGACAGGATCTTTGTAATGCACCGCCTCGAGGTTTTTGTCAAAAGTCACGGCCACGCGTGGCACCCCCTGTTTATCGATCAGCCATTTATTGACTTCGCCAGGCCGGTTGACCGAAGTCGCTTGCGCCGTCACGGTATTGAGACGTATCAGATTGTAGCTATGGCGTTCATTGCGATAAGGGTTGGTCACCTGGATGACAAAGATCTCGTCCGAATTTTCAGCATGATTTACATCGGAAAAAAAGGTATTCCAAGGCTGGATTTTAGCGATGCTGGCGCTTCTTACAAAAGCCGTTGAGCGTTCTACCAATTGGCGCGCCTGGCTACCATCCTTGTTGATGGCAAACAGGCCGGGCGCGGTGTGGGTATCGCCTACACCGATTTTTCTATCGGTCAGGTCATACACCAGACGATTACTATTCACCCAGTGGTAGCTTTGGATGTCGGCATCCTTGTAATGCACCAGCACCTTGGGCACTAAAGTAGCGAGATCCATCACCGCCAACATCAGGCGATCTTGATTATCCGAGATTAATAAAGCCAAGCTACTGCCATCCGGCGACAGCGTGGCCTTAGTGAATTTAGGATTCTGAAAAAAATCTTCTATGCTGTAGCGCGATGCGGATGCTGGTGCCGATGCAGGCTCGGCGGCACGCGCCAGCAAGGGCGCAAAAAATAGACCACTCAGTAAGCAAATAAAAAGCGATTTACGCCCAACTGCTAAGGATGTTTGTTTCACGGCGGTGCTCAAGGTGGATGAAGAAGCTTGGCATTGTACCTAGAATAAATGCCAACAATCGGCTAATTTCAAATATTGGTGCGCATACTCTATGCGGCCTCTGGCACGATATCGGCCTGCAAGCCGCACGGGGATTGCGCGAACGATTGTGAATACCAGAAAAATCCCGCAACGCGCCAGCATCAGATGATCTGGCCCGCGCAGATAGCCGCTATTGCGCATGCCGATCCGGTGCGTTTTTTAACAGCACCTCCCCGCTCACGCATATCCCATGCGGCTTTGCCGACATATACCTTGGCAAGGCGCATGGAATATGCGCGAGGGCAGGGTGATATTTTGGATGTAGCGAGCTAACGTGTAATCGTTAAATAAAAATCAATTTGTGACTTATAGTCCGTAGACCTATAAGTCACACCATCGCATGCTTTGCCCAACGAAAATACTAGGGCGAACGCATGCTTAATCCACAGTTGCAAGAGTTTGGTCTTCACCTCAAAAAGCTGCGCCTAGCGCGTGGACTGAGTCAAGAACAATTGGGTTTGATTGCCGAATTGGATCGCACTTACATCAGTGGCATAGAGCGTGGCGTGCGTAATGTGAGCTTGACCAATATCTTGCGCATTGCCCAGGCGCTTGGTGTGCCGCCCGCAGAGTTGTTCAATGCTGGTGATCAATAAATGTCAAAGCGCGCCTACTACGCAGCGACCATCGCTGACTTTCTTACTGCATCGCCCGACGCCATCATTGGCCAGATTACTCAGCATCACTCCCAAAACTTAGAACACTTGCAAACCGGTGCGTGGGCCAGCCAGATCGATATTCTGCAGAGCGCATTAAAAACGCTTAATGCTGGTCACATTTTGTTTGAAGTGCAAATTCCACGTATGGGTAGACGCGCCGATGTGGTCTTGATTGTTGACGACATTATTTTTGTGATCGAATTTAAAGTTGGAGCCAAACACGCCACGCCGCAAGATCTAAGGCAAGCGCATGGCTACGCCATCGACCTACATCATTTTCATGAAGGTAGCCACGACAAAACCATCGTGCCACTTCTGCTAGCGACTGAATCCGCTGCCAAAGTATTCTGTCTGCCAGCGCAGCTTGAGCGCGTGTATGCGCCACTGTGCGCCAATGCCGGCAACTTGTTGGCGCTAATTACTTACTGCGTGAGTCACATCCCCGCACCGCAGGCGATCAACTATCAAGCTTGGCAGCAATCTGCCTACAAACCTACGCCGACCATCATAGAAGCGGCGCAGGCCTTATATTCAAATCATAACGTGGCCGACATCGCTCGCAGCGATGCGGGTGCGCAAAACCTGCATCTGACATCGCAAGCGATACAAGACATCGTGCACGCCGCACGTATCAATCGGCGCAAGACTATCTGCTTTGTTACGGGTGTACCCGGTGCCGGTAAAACTTTGGTCGGCTTAAATATTGCCACCTCTAGCACCCATCTGGATGATGACGAGCACGCGGTATTCTTATCTGGGAATGGCCCCTTGGTAGAAGTGCTAACCGAAGCGCTGGCGCGCGATAGCGTACAGCGAGACCCCGGCAGCACCAAAGCGCATCAGCTAAGAAGCGCCGAAGCCAAAATACAAAACATTCATAAATTCAGAGATGAATCATTAAAGGATCTAAACAAAGCGCCGCCAGAACGTGTCGTCATTTTTGATGAAGCACAACGCGCTTGGGATCTAGAGAATACCGCCAAATTCATGAACCAAAAGCGCGGGCAAAAAAACTTTAATCAATCCGAACCAGAATTTTTAATCAGCGTGATGGATAGACACGCCGACTGGTGCGTGATCGTCGCCCTGATCGGCGGCGGGCAAGAGATCAACACCGGCGAGGCCGGTCTGCAGGGCTGGGTCGATGCGCTGGCAACGCAGTTTGCGGGTTGGGATGTGCACTACTCAAACAAACTTACGCAGATTGAATATGCTGGCCGCGATGTCAATTTCAGCGCTATCGCACACGCAAAGCCGCAAGCTAGCCTGCATCTGGCCACAGCGATGCGATCATTCAGAGCAGAAAAACTCTCGCACATGGTGCACTACCTGATCCACAATCAGCCAACAAAAGCGCGGGCATGCTACCAAGGATTCAAACATAAATTCCCGATCAAAATCACGCGCAATCTAGCCACCGCCAAAGCATGGATCAAGCAGCAAGCACGCGCCAATGAAACCAAGGGCATGATCGCCTCATCCGGCGCAGTACGTCTGAAACCTGAAGGCATCTTCGTAAAAAATAGATTATCCGCCGCCGACTGGTTTCTCAATCCGCAGGACGACATACGCTCTTGCCATTTTTTAGAGGACGTCGCCACCGAATTTGATATCCAAGGCCTAGAACTAGACTGGTGCCTGTTAGGCTGGGACGCCGACTACCGCCACCACAAAACGGATGGCAAGCAAGACGGCCATTTTGAACACTGGAAATTCACTGGCACCAGCTGGAAGCGCAGACAGCAAGAAGAACAACAGCGCTACCTAGAAAACGCCTACCGCGTACTACTGACCAGAGCCCGCCAAGGCATGGTGATCTTTGTACCGCAAGGTGATGCAGAAGATGCGACCCGTTTGCCGGAATATTTGGATGGGACGTTTGAGTATTTGTTGAGTTGTGGGCTTGAGGTTTTGGGATAAAGAAATTGAAGACGTAATCGCCATGCTGTGCTTGGCAGGATATGGTGAAGTCGCTAACAAATCAACTTCAATTTTAATCAGATTTGCCCTTCATTGTTGTTTTATTGATTATTTCCAAAAAGAAATTGTATTTCATGAAATAGATATGATATTGTAAATTTGTGTGTTTATTTAGAAAGCTATTTATGGCGTTAGTAATGGCGAAAGCTGGATCATCAAGTAAGAAGAACTCGATGGAGAAATTTTATACCGACGAAATCGTTATTGGATTATGCGGGCCAATTGGTGTTGATTTACCATTAATTGCAGTAAAAATTATCGAAAATTTGCGTTCATATAATTACGATTCTGAGCATATCAAGATGAGTAAATTGATTGGTGAATGTAATGGAGATAAAGATGATACTGGGTTAGAGAGAAAACGTAGATTGATTCAAGAAGGTAATGCATTAAGAGAGAAGAATGAGCGGGGCTCTTTTCTTGCTGAAAAAGCGATAGAGAAAATATTTGAATCCAGAGCTACTGCTTTCCCGGATGGAAAATTCGCTTCACGTCGAGTATGTTTTATTATTGACTCGATTAAGAATACGTCCGAAGCAAAGAAATTTAGAGAAATTTATGGGGATTCTTTTTATTTAATAAGTGTGTTTTCTGCAAATACGAAAAAAATAGAAAATTTAACTCGTGGAGCCGATAATCTTAAAGCGCAAGCAAAACAGATTATTGAGGATGACTTCAATCAGAAAGGGGAATTCGGTCAGTGATTGGATGGCGCTGCAGATGCTGATGGTATTGGGGGCCGAAATTATCACACCTGAGAAATCAAACGGCAATGTATTCAGCTGCGTCCGCGGCCTTGTGCCTGATTGCCATGCTGCTGTTTGCGGTGACCGGCATTACCCTGAATCACTCGGCGCAGATAGAGGCGCATCCGGTACTGACGAATAAGCATGCGCAATTGCCGCCGGCCTTATTACAGACTCTGCTGCAAAGCCAGGTGGCGCAGTCAGAGGCGGCCACGTCCGCTATTTCCGCGGGTGCACCATTGCCGCCGCCGCTGCGCTCCTGGATGCAGCGCAATCTGGATCTGGCTGTCGCCGAGCAGCCGGCAGAATGGTCGGAGCAAGAGGTGTACCTGGCGCTGCCGCGTCCCGGTGGTGACGCCTGGCTACGGATCGCGCTCGACAGCGGCGAACTCGAATACGAAAAAACCGAACGCGGCTGGATCGCCTATTTGAATGATCTGCACAAGGGGCGCAATACCGGCAGCGTCTGGTCGTGGTTTCTTGATGCGTTCGCCGTCGCTTGTCTGATCTTTTGCCTGACTGGACTGTTTCTGTTGCAGCTACATGCCGGCAAACGGCGCGCGACCTGGCCGGTGCTGGCACTCGGTCTGGTGTTGCCATTACTGCTCGCCATCATCTTTATTCATTAAGTTCATTCACTAAGTTTATTCACTAAGCTCACTCACTAAGCTCATTTACAAACATCAACCACTATTTTTGGAAGGTAATTCCGTATGCGTAAGTTACTCCCGTTTGCCATAGGCAGTTTGCTTGCCGCGCCTGCTCTGGCGTCTGACATGAACGTGAAAATCGAAGTGCCGCGCCTGAATGTGGCCGAGTATCACCGGCCGTATGTGGCGGTCTGGATAGAGCGCAATGATCAGACCCTGGCTGGCAATCTGGCGGTCTGGTACGACCTCAAGAAGCGCGATAACGAAGGTGCAAAATGGCTCAAGGATATGCGCCAGTGGTGGCGTCGCAGCGGTCGCGAGTTACAGATGCCGGTCGATGGCGTCAGCGGAGCTACCCGCGTGGTGGGCGAGCATAGCCTGAGCTTTTCCGGTGATAAAGGGGTGTTGGCCAAATTGCCGCCAGGCGAATATCAATTGCTGGTGGAAGCGGCGCGTGAAGGCGGCGGCCGTGAAGTGCTCAAGGTGCCGTTTCAATGGGCGGCTAAAGGCGAACAAAACATCAAGGTGCAAGGCAGCCATGAGCTGGGCCTGATTACCCTCAACATTAAATCCTAAGCTTCAGCCGCAATTAATAAAAATTTAACGCATGAGAATTTAACTCATGAGACTTTTTTGTTCATGGATGACCTCACGCATACTTCAAGATAAGGGAATTTACCGATGAAATTATTTTTTACTACACCGTCCGCACGGAGCCTGGCCAAGGGCGTTGCCTGCTGTGTCAGCCTATGTGCCGCCTTGTCCGTCCCTTTGAGCGCGCACGCGCATCGCAGTTTCCTATTGCCTAGCTCTACCGTGGTGGCAGGCAATAGCCCCTGGGTCAGTTTCGATGCCGCCGCTGCCTCCGATGTGTTTTATTTCGATCACGTGCCTTTGCAACTCGATAGCCTGATGATCGTTACGCCGGACGGTACTATGGCCAAGGCTGAGAACACCAGCACCGGCAAGTTTCGCAGCAGCTTTGATCTGCGCCTGAGCCAAACGGGCACCTATAAACTGAGTTTGCTGAACCAGAACGTGTTTGCCAATTACAAGGAGAACGGCGTGGCGAAACGCTGGCGCGGCGCACCAGAGGCGCTGGGCAAGGCTATCCCGGCCACTGCGGAAGAGCTGCAAGTAACGCAGTTACAGGGCCGTATCGAGACCTTTGTCACCAACGGCAAACCTGGCAAAAAAGCGCTGGAAGTGTCGGGCAAGGGGCTGGAGCTGGACGCCATCACCCATCCGAATGATCTGGTGGCAGGCGAAGCGGCGCACTTCCGTCTGCTGCTTGATGGCAAGCCGGCGGCCGGCATCAAGGTGACAGTGATCGCCGGCGGCATACGCTACCGCCAGCAGCTCGGCGAGCAAGTGTTAAGCACCGATGCCGATGGCAAATTCAGCATCAACTGGCAGGGCGCCGGAATGTATTGGCTGGAAGCGAGCGTGTCCGATAATAAAGCGACGATAGCGGCGGCGAAAGAAAGACGCGCCAGTTATGTCGCCAGCCTGGAAGTGTTGCCGCAGTAAAGTCTATGACTTTTGGTATGCCCCATGCGGAGTTTCGCCCGGCGCATACCGTCGATACTCCGCCAGCTGCCAATTAATTGAGCATAAGAAAGTGAACCAGCGAACGTGAATAAGCGCGTACTCATTCCCAACGATATGCTGGCACCGCCAACATTGCCGGCGGATGCCGAACTGTGTGAGCTCACCGGTGCCAGCATGGGCACAACCTGGAGCGTCAGGCTGATGCGTCCGTCGCAGTTACCGGCACAGCAATTGCAGGATGGCATTGCCAGGCAGCTGGCGCTGGTGATAGACCAGATGAGTCCTTGGGAGAGTGATTCCAGCATCAGCCAATTTAATCGCGCCCAAGCCGCTAGTTGGCATGAGTTGCCGCAAGAGTTTTTTCAGGTGCTCGATTATGCCTTGTACATCGCCCAGCAAAGTGGCGGTGCGTATGACCCCAGCATCGGTAAGCTGGTCAATCTATGGGGCTTTGGCCCCTTACCTAAACCGACAGTCGCGCCTGGCGCTGGCGAGATCGCGCAGGCCATGCAGGTGAGTGGTTGGCGTCAGTTGCAGGTCGATCGGCTGATGCGCCGGGTACGTCAGCCGGGCGGCATGTCGCTCGATCTTTCGTCTATCGCCAAAGGTTTTGCGGTGGACCTGGTGGCGCGCTTTCTGCAAGAACAGGGCGTGACTGCGTATCTGGTTGAGGTCGGTGGTGAATTGCGCGGTCAGGGCTGCAAGAGCGATCAGCAGCCATGGTGGGTAGAGCTCGAGCATCCTGCCCGGACTCTGCCGCAGCAAAGCATCCCGCAGCAAACCACGGTGCAGCAAACTACGGTGCAGCAAACTACGGTGCAGCAAACTACGGTGCAGCAAACTATCCTTGCTTTGCATGGCTTATCGGTTGCCACTTCGGGCGATTATCGCCAGCAGTGGGAGCATCAGGGCAAGCGCTATTCGCACACCATCGATCCGCGTGACGGCCAGCCGCTGCAACACAGCCTGGCCTCGGTCACGGTACTGCATCCCGAATGCATGAAGGCCGATGCGCTGGCGACCGCGATGCTGGTGATGGGCTTGCCCGCGGGCCTGGCGTATGCCGAACAATTGGGTTTGCCCTGTCGCTTCATTAGCCGCAGCGCCACTGGCTTTAGCGAAACCATGAGCACGGCCATGCAGGCCATGCTGGCTTAGCCTGAACTTGGCTGATGATATTTCTCCGGTAATTGATAATGGTTTTTAGAAGTTTTTTTGAGTCGATATTGCAGCCTGCGCGCTGGCTGCAAATCCTGACGCTACTCGCTAGCGTTAGTGCCGCCGTCTTGCTGATGCTGGTGCCTGAGCGGCAAGCCAGCCGCTATCTGGCCGCCGCCGCTATCGTACTGGCCTATCTGTGCTTTTGCGCGTTGTTTGCCTTACCGTCTTTGCGCCAGCGCCGGCAAGACCGCGTGGCGCTGGCACCAGCGGCGGGCGCCGAGCAACAGTTACTGATCGTCGTCGCCAGCCAGACTGGGTTTGCCGATTTGCTGGCCAGGCAAACCCTGGACTCATTGCAACAAGTAGGCGTGAGTGCGCAGTCGATTTCTATTGAACGGCTCGATGCCGCCCGGCTGCAGCAGGCAAAGACTATCTTGTTCATCGTCAGCACTACCGGCGAGGGTGATGCCCCCGATAGTGCCAGCGTATTTGTGCGCAAATTGATGAGCGCCAGTGTGCCGCTGGCGCAGTTACGTTACGCCATTCTGGCGCTGGGCGACCGCACATACAGCCAATACTGCGCTTTCGGCCATCGCTTGCAACACTGGTTGCAACAGCAGCAAGCGCAAACCCTGTTTGACTTGATCGAAGTTGACCGGGGCGAGCAGGGCGCATTGCGCCACTGGCAGCATCAGCTAAGTGTATTCGTTGGTCATACCGAAATGGCGGACTGGAGCGCACCGGCCTATGGCAACTGGATCTTGCAGGAGCGCCGTTTGCTCAATCCCGGTAGTGCAGGTGGGCCGGCCTTTCATCTGGCGTTGAGCGCCACTGCATCGGACATGCAATGGCAAGCCGGTGATATTGCCGAAATTGGCCCGGAACATCCTGCGCAATACGTCGAACGCTGGCTCAGCGCGCATGGCTTGTCCGGCGCAAGCATGGTGCAAGCCGGGGGCGCGAGGATTAGCTTGCGTCAGCATGTGGCGCGTTGTGTATTGCCAGCGGTGCCAGCGATGTCGCCGGAGTCATCGATGCTGCCTGCAACTGATGCGGAGAATCGTTCAGCGCAGGCATGGGCCGACAGACTGCTGCCTTTGCCGCATCGCGAATATTCGATTGCCTCGATTCCTTCAGATGGCAAACTGGACTTGCTGGTGCGCCAGATGCAGCAAGCCGATGGCACGCTGGGTCTGGGTTCCGGCTGGCTAAGTCGTTACGCCGAATGCGGTGGACAGATCGCGCTGCGGATACGCGAGAACCGCAGCTTTCATGCTCCCCCGGATGATAGGCCGCTGATACTGATAGGCAATGGTAGTGGCCTGGCAGGCTTACGTGCCCACCTGAAACAAAGGGCCGCATGCGGTCATCATCGTAATTGGCTAGTGTTTGGCGAACGCCAGCGGCAACACGATTATTTTTACCGCGAAGAAATCATGGCGTGGCAGGCCAGTGGCGTACTGCAAAAACTTGATCTGGCGTTTTCGCGCGATCAGCCGCAACGCCTGTATGTGCAAGACCAGCTTGCCGCACAAGCCGAGGCCGTGCGCCTGTGGGTGGCCGATGGTGCAGCACTCTATGTCTGCGGCAGCCTGCACGGCATGGCGGCGGCAGTGACGGCGACCTTGACGCAGATACTTGGTGCCGCGCAACTGGAAGCGATGACAGAGCAAGGGCGCTACCGGCGCGATGTGTATTGAGTGCCTAAAAAATAAACAGGCACCGCTTGCGCATATTTCATGCGGCTTTCCAGTCTGCCTGGCCTGAAGCCCGCATGGGATATGCGCGCTGGCAGGGTGTACTTTTTATTCTTGCGGCCGCTCTAGTGTGTAGATCACTTCTACCGCATCCTTCATGTCACCGCGCAGCCAGCCTTGTTTTGCATAGAAACGGTCGGCGCGGGTATGGGCCGCCGTGCCTAGCGTGACTTTTTGATGACCCTGACTAAACAGCCAATCGGTCGCCAGCCTGAGTAAGGGCGCACCTGCGCCTTTGCCTTCGGCCTCCGGACTGACAAACAGGGCCCAGATCGAAGCGTCGGCGCTGGCCGCATACGAAAATCCTATGATCTTGCCTTGCTGTTCGCAGACCCAGCCGCGTCCGAGTTGGTCTAGATAGTCCTGGTACAGTTGAGCGGGAACGCGTGCCGGATTATTCAGCACGTTCTCTTTGACCGCCAGGCGTATCACTTGCATGGCGGGGATATCGGCACTCACGGCGCGACGGAAGTGTAAGCTAGTCATGGGGGAGGCACCGTTAAAAAACGGTGATTATCCGCGATGTTAAGGGGGTTGCCTAATCGGCGCCGATCAAGACCTTGACATGCGCCGCCGCACTGCGCGCCAGCGGTGATAATACATAACCGCCTTCCAGGCAAGAGACGATGCGCCCTTGCGCATAGGTGTTGGCCACTTTGACGATTTGCGTGGTGACCCAGGCGTAATCATCTTCAACCAAGCCCAGATTGCCCATGTCATCTTCGCGGTGGCCGTCAAATCCTGCCGAGATAAAGATCATCTGCGGTTGAAATTTTTCCAGTGCCGGAATCCAGGTCTCGGTCACTGAGGCGCGGAAGGCCTTGCTGCCGGAGCGGCTAGGCAAGCTGACATTGACCATGTTCGGACCCATAGGCACGGCGCCGGAAAACGGATAGACGCCTTCTTCAAAGGTCGAGCACATCAGCACCCGCGGATCTTCATGCAGGATATTTTCGCTGCCGTTGCCGTGATGGACGTCAAAGTCGATCAGGGCGACGCGCTCTAAACCATGCACATTGAGCGCATGACGTATGCCTACCGCAACATTATTGAAGAAGCAAAAACCAGCGGCGGAAGAGCGTCCGGCATGATGGCCGGGCGGACGCACATTGCAGAAAGCGACGCGGGCATCGCCCTGCATCACCAGATCGGTCGCCAATACCGCCGCCCCCGAGGCGCGTCTTGCCGCCTGATAGGTGAACGGGTTCATGCGGGTATCAGGATCGACTTGCACATAGCCCGATGCCGGCCGGTGTGCTTCCACATCATGGACAAACAGGCTGGAATGCGCTTGCTGTAATTGTTCTTCAGTCGCCAAAGGCGCTTCGTAGCTTTGCATATAGCCGAGCAGACCGGTGATCAATAGCTGATCATTGATCGCACCGATACGCTCAGGGCATTCGGGGTGATCAGGTCCCATTTCATGCTTTTGGCAATCAGGGTGGGTAATGTAAGCTGCCAGCAAGGGAATTTCTCCACAAAAAATGCGACGAATCTCATTGTAGGACTAAATGCAACTATAACCTTGAGCAGACGCAAAGCAAAACACGGCAAAGCTGGCATTTCACGCCAGATACAACAAAACGACTGTGGCTTTAATGCAAGGGTTTAGGCTTTTTTCAGAAAGCAGGCTTTCAGCATGAATTTCCCGACTGCCGGCATCCATCTTGCAGTCAACTTCATGATCGCCGCCAACCAGACGGATACTTTTTACTTTGGAGCCCATCTTGAGCGTGATCGACGGGTAAGTGTTTTCCATGGATCCCTTGACCTTATTGCAATTTCTATGATCCTTGATCAGGACTACCGTAAGGGCGTCGTCAGACCAAAAACGCTCTTGCCGTTAAGACCCGCACCGCTTCCGGGTCTAAGCGCGCATTATTCGGGTTGCTGGAAGACGGCTGGCATCAAAATTATGTCCGCGACCGGTAAAATAATTAGTTTTGTCGATCGCATTGAGTAGCGGTACACCACTTCCTAAAGTATACGAGGTGCTGCCCACGGTGCCTGTGCCCAGTGCGCCTGTGCCGTACACCAAAGGCGTGGCGCTAGATAATAGAGTCGTGGCGCTGAGTACCGGCGTTAAGTTGTAGGCCAAGCCTGAGCCTGAAGTGTTCTGAGTCAGCGCCAAGTTAATGGTTTGGAAGCGCGCAATGTAAGAAGTGGTGTCATCTACCAGAGGATTGTAGGCAGTGGCGTTGGGGCCGCGATCCGGTGTCGCAATAAAGGTATTGCCACCGGCCCATGCCAGGCCAGAACCGACGCCGCCGAGTAAATTGCCGGCCAAACCGTTTTCCAGCAAACCTGAGGTTTTCGCGGACAGATCAGCGCCGCTGCCATCCAAAGTGCCTATCGCCAATAAAGAAATACTCGCGTTGGCAGCTTGCGTGGCGAATGCGGCTAGCAATAACAAAGGCAGAATTTTTTTTGGCGACATGGGTGGCTTTCAGTTTGGTTTTAGGGAATTATCATGAAATTTTAATAAGTAAATGTGACTTGGCGATGACAAGGCTGAGTGTTGTGGAATATTGAAAAAAACAGCAAAGCCCTGATATACACTATCCGAGTAGCGAATTTTTTTCCCAATCAGGAGCAAGACCATGAGCGATAACAAGAGCCAATTAAGCGATAAGCTGTCAGAGTTTTTGGATGAGACTGAAAAAAATCTAGAGGTGATCGCAAAAGTGGCTGCGGCCACCGCTGCTGAATTTGCCGAGCAAGCTAGTCGGGTCGCTGACCAAGCCTGGGATAGCGGCAAGCTGGCTGCCAGTGAGGTGAGCGCCAAGGCCTTGCTGGTGGGTGATGATCTCGCCATGAAAGCAGCGCAAGCCGCTGATGCCGCTAATCTACTGGCCGAACAAGTCTCGTTGAAGGCGGCAGAGCTAGCCGATAGCGCCACTCTGGTGGCCGATCAAGTGTGGGACAGCAGCGCCCAGACTGCCAATGAGGTCGCGGCCAAAGCGGCCATAGTGGGCGAGCAACTGGCCTTAAAAGCCGCCAATGTGGCACTTAAAGCTGATGCGTTGGCGGTGCAGGCAGCGATTAAGATGGGCGACTTCGCCGACAAATTACGCGACAACGCTGGCGTAGAAAAATAGTTTTACAAATTTAAAATGGCACCGGCCGCTGGCGCATATTCCATGCGGGTTTGCAGGCATACCGGCCTGCCAGCCGCACCAGATATGCGCGCTGGCGGCATGCCATTTTGCATGCTAGCGCCGCCGTCACTGTTCAGCCCGCTATGAAGAAAGTCAAAACCATTCAACACAGAGGCACAGAGACACAGAGATTCACAGAGGAAAGCCAAGCAGTTCTCCGTTTTTCTCTGTGTCTCTGTGCCTCCTTTGAGAGGTTTTCGTTTTGTTTTTAATAATTTTAGTAGCAGGCTGAGCAGTTAGTGCACCGCTGTCATTATTTAGGCGCGGTCTTTTTCTTAGTGCTAACTGGCCGCGCTTTTCCCGCCATCAAGCTGGCAAATTTTTGTTCCGCCAATTTGCGTAATTGCGTATCGCTGATTTGCTTAAGCTTGGCTGAACTAGGCGCGCTGGCTTTACGGGCAGCCGGCTTGGCTTTTAGGTCTTCGGGCAGATTGGCGACAAAATACATCAGGGCTTCGCGTGAGCCATCGACTGGGCTTTCTGGCGTTGCGCCCGCTCCGGCTTTCTTCAGCGCGGTTACCGCGTTGGCAGCCAGCTTGAGTGGAGTGTCAGTGCGCGGAGTGCTGCGTTTGCTCAGTTCTGGTAATAGACTCTTGCTCTGATACACACCGGCCGCGCTGCTGGTACGTGCGCTCAAGGGCGGCATCGCCCATTTATCGCAGAGGTAACGCAAAATACTGCTGTGCTCAAACTGCGTTTTGCAGACTCCGGCATCGACCCAAGGCGAGACTAGGATGGCGGGCACCCTTACCCCTAAACGATTAAATGCAAACTCCTTGGTGTTTGAGTCGGGAGCAACCGTCAAGGGCGGCGGCACATGATCAAAAAACCCGCCATGTTCGTCATACGTAACGATCAATAAAGTCGACTCCCATAACTCTTGGTTGGCGCGTAGCGCCTGATACACATTGGCGATCAGCTGCTCGCCCAGCGCGACGTCGGAAGGTGGGTGTTGATCGTTTTCGTCTGCGCCAAAATAGGCCGGCTCGATAAACACGTAGTCAGGGAAGTCACTTTCAGGACCGGCCACGTCAGTATAAAAATTTTTCATGCCTGAGTAATGCGAAGTGAATAGTTTAGGCAATAGCTTGGTCATGACTATGCTCTGCGGCACACCTTGATGGTAGATGCGCCAGGTTTTATCGGCATCATCGAGGCGATTGTAAATGGTGTCCTGATTGTTGCCGAACAAGTTAGCCGGATGCTGACGTGAAGGCATCAGCACTCGGCCCAGGCAAGTGCCGCTGTGCACAAAGAAGCGGTTCGGCCAGGTCGGCCCTGGCATAGACGAAAACCAGTGATCGCAGACTAAAAAATTGCGCGCCAGACCATGCAAGGCCGGCAGACTATCTTTGGCCGCAGTGGCACCGAGAGGGAAGTAACTCATGACTTGCTCGACTTGGCCGGGATTACTTTCCTTGACGCCAGCCACACTCAGATAAGCATCGACAAAGCCACCCATGGGCGGCACTGTACTGCTACCCATTTGCGCCATTACATCGACATACTCGTGCGGCATATCGATGGCGATCTTGTTCATCGCATTCGGTTTTTGCGCATAGGATATTTTGCTGGCGGACGAGGTATTTTGATAGCGAGGGCCATGCTGCGGTATGCCTTCCAGATCCGGATAAATCTTGCTGGCGTCTCCCAGCATGTGATCGAAAGAGCGGTTCTCCAGCATGAGCACGATCACGTGGCGTATCGGGTCGGGATGCGTGGCCACACTGATTGTTGGGTTGGCGCCCAGGATGCGCTTGTGCTCCTGCTCTTTGACGATAGTCGCATCGGCGCGCTTGCGCACATAACTGCGCCCGAATTTCACTTTGCCTTTAATCGCTATCCGCTGCTGCGCCTTCTTATCATCGGGGGCCGCATAGGTTTCATGGGTGCGCGACTGCGGATCGTAATAACCGACATAGCCACCCGGATTGACGCCGAAAGAGTTGAGCGCTTTGCCCTTCGTCAGGCGGCCGAGAAAATCATTACGCCCGCCTTCCTGTTCTTCTGTGGTGAAATACAGCGGTAAGACAAAATTCGATACCTCCACATCGTCAATGGCATAGGTATCCGATTGCACCGCATCGCACATCTCAAACCAGTGAAATACTTCTTTACCCGGGATGCTCGGGTGCGGCCCCTGCACTAGCAGATTGGCTTGCGCATCACCGATTAATTCCATCGCCTCATGCGACAACGTTACCGTCCAGCTTTCCTTGAGCTGTTCGCATAATTCTGTGAACACAAAACCATACGGGATGCCACGAAAATTTTTATCATGATAGCCCAGCGCATCTTCTACATCGGCCTTGTCGGACAGATAGAGTATGGCGTCGCCACGTAATTCTGGCAGCGCATTTTTATTGACGCTTTTGCCGATTCGGCCCTCTAAGCGCAGCGTTGCGCCAAAGCTCCAGTAAGGCTCGAAATCTTCCTTTACCTGACGGTTAATCGCGCGTATTGCATTCTGCACCTGTTCGTCAGTGATTTTTTTGGAACGGTTAATGATGCTGATTAGCATGCTGTGTCCTTTATTTTCAATTGTCTTAATTTGCCAAAATCACTGCAGTATTTCTATGAATATTTTCTCTATTTTTGCTGCGGCTAGCAGTTGCTTAAACAATTTGTCGAAAGCTATTTTGCTCTGCCTGATTTCGTCTTGAAGTCTTTCCACTCCGACTAAAATGCAGCCCTCGGTATCTACATCGGTATTGCCGGGATGTATCCGTATCCCGTCAAAATTTGGCACTGCCAGCAACAAAGGCAAGGGCTTTTTAAATCGCTCTGAATAACTGATGATGACTTCGTAGTGTCCATAAGGGACCGCGGTGCTACCCTTGACCTTGACCGGACGTATCCTGTCCTCCAGCGTAAAACACTCAAACACCTCATTTACATAGAGGCTGCCGATACTACTTTTCTCAGTGAAAATCTCTCTAACAAGTCGCAGATTCATGATGTGTTTTCCATAAAAGCCTCGCACCGTAGTTCACTTATAAAAATCGGTGCGAGGTAATAATTAACCATTAGAATTAGGTAAAGGCTGTTTATCTATCTGGGTTGCGATTGCATTCAACGCATGATTTTTTTCTGAACTACCTTTGGAGCTGCCGAAGTAATAACCGAGTATGGTGGTTAAGGCCGAGGATAAGACGCCCAGCACGTACAGCATGATTTCCTTCATCGTTGCCTGGCGCTCTTTGACGGTGTCCAGCGCCGACTTAGCGTAGTCGCAAAGTATTTTGCTGTGCGCTAGCTTATTTCTTAGCTCATCTTCGGAATTTTGTTGGGCTATATTCGCTGTGCCTGGCTTGGCTTCAGGGTTTTTTATGGGACTTTTCACCGCGTCCAATTGCTGCTGTGCCACTGCCATATCACGTATGCAGGAATTGAGATTGTTAATTTCTGCCGATGGCCTACTGCTGACCCAGACGAAATAAAAAAACATCCCAAACGTCAACAACACCGTGACTAAGGCAAGCACCGGTCCGGTCACCTTTCCCAGCAAGGTATCGCGCTTGGAAAAAGTATCCAGCATCGCGGCAGATTTATCATCCAGAGTGTCTGTTGTACCCATGGCGCGCTCCGGTTTCAGTTTACATTTGTTTTTTCGTGAGAAAATTTTTCATAGGCCGCCGCCATCAGTTTGTCGTAATTGTTTTTCCAATACTCGGGGCCGTTATAGCCTTTGGCAAACGCCACCCAATCATGCTGGCGCAGTGCATTGCTGAGGTGATTGTGTTTGATGTATTCGCAAAAGGCATCGAGCTGGGATTTTTCATCTGTTTGCATGGCGTTGTAGAAATCATCCACCGAAGTAAAACCGCAGGTGGCAAAATTAAAACCCATCACCTGAAATTTGCCGTAACTGGCCGACATGCGCGCTGCGGTTTTATTCAGCGCCTCGGCCTCTGCCAGTCTGCCGTATTCTTTGATACCACCCAGATAATATTGCTTGGTCCAGGGCGTATAACAGATACTCGGATTGCTATCTTTAAAAGCCCCCTTGGTGTACTTGTAAAAAATATGTCCTTCAAAAAGAATTTTCGCCTTGCCTTCGTTTAAAAAGCCGTTCCCGCGACTCTCCACCTCAGCCACTGCTTTGATGGCCGCGACATCACAATCCAAGAGGTAGGCTGCGGTCTCGAAATCATGTTCTTCAAGTAGTTTAGACATTTTATTTATTCCATAAATTTCTGATCTTATGAACTAAAAGTAAAAAAACCAGCTGGCGTATGCAGTTAGCGTACAAGAACTGTAGCCTTTGATAAGATCTAATAATGCCAGCACAGCTCCCCCCAATTTTTATGTGATTGTTCTTCTCACGAATGTGCATCTCAAGTCAAAGCTCCACGTCAAACTTGACGCAAGCAACAGGGTGGATGGAACATGAATTTAGGTATCGTGAAACTGATAAAAATTGTTTCGTTCGACTTGTTGGCAATGAAAAATTACATAAATTTCCCACCATAATATTGCGCCCGTCCCTTGTTTAATTTTGCGTGTGGCAAATTCTAATTTGGCGCGGTATGCAATATTAGTGGTCATAATCAAGTCACCCTTTCGGCTTTCAGGACATTAAATTGGCGTATGATTTAGGATGGATGGACAAATGGCATTTTCTCCATAATTTTTCCTTGAAAAGCTCTGATGCCAACCATCTCCATTCACTACCTGCGTTACTTCAAAAGATGACAATATTCGTGGTCGTACGTCGGTAAAAGTTGCAATCCCTAGCCAGACTCTGTTCGAATCATCAAGCATTAACATATATCCTTTTGGAACTGTCATATTGGTATCATCGGGATAAAAAGCAGAAAAACATCCAGCTTGAGAAATTTTCCGGGAAGAAAATTTTTCAATATTCGGCAATAATGTTGGCAACGGGGTAACTGATTGTACTGCACCAGTTCCACCTGCGGCTGTGGGGGACGAGGCTACTACTTGATTTAAGGATGGCGTCTCCCAAGCAGTTGAATAGTCAATAAACTCAATATCCGTTCCCCTATTTAGTAATTTCAATGCAGCGTTTCTGTTATCTGGTAATGTTAAAATTCCGCGTATCTTCGCCATTAAATCGGGAATCTCAGCTTTCCATTTAGGAAAATTAGGGAACGTGGGTCCATAAGCTTTTTGACCATCAGGAACTTCAGGCAAAACTTCACCAAGTCCATAATGAGTAGCTATCATTTCTCCAGTATCTTTCAAATCTCTGAAACAGTCAGAAAACAGTTTAGTCTGGGGCCAATCGGACGAATGCATGGACTCATCAATAAAAGCTTTCATCGTAATTGCTCTATCGGGCTTACTTAAACGAATTTCGGTACTTAATTTTGTGTAAATTGCATTGCATGTCTCTGAAGTGTTTTTATTTGGATTTGAAAGATCTTGCCCTAGGCTTGGTGATCCTGAATTTAGTACTTGTAAAATATTCGGCAGACCCGGTTGCTCCGGATAAGCTAGGACATGCTTTGTTAAGGAGTTCTCTCTATTGGGGAGATAATTTGGTCCGATTGGCGCGGAATCAAAAATTGATCGAACGTAATCAAATTTAAGTACAACGGTAAATTGTTTATTATTACTGTCTAATTCCCCGCGTTGGAGCCGAGTAATTACGTCTGCCGCGCTCTCATCCCACTTTGTTTCTGCGAGATATACCGGGATCTCATATTTTATTGGGACTTTTCGAATCTTGATCCAATCTTGTTCAATGACCGAAGAACCGTTCGTCATATTTCCGGCATATTTTTCAAATCCTTCAATAAACGGTAACAATGCCGGTTCGCCGATTTTCCCCATTAACGTTGTGAGCGCGATTGTGGCGGCACCTGTTGTAAAAATTGCGGCGGCACTAACGGCGATTTGAGCCTTCTGTACAAGTTCATATTTTGTATTTGTCGTCGATCTGACGTTTAACATTATTCTTAGGTCCCCAACAGAACCGGATAAACTCGATTCCAGTCTAGTTAAAGGAATTACTGTGATTGGTAATTTAGCAGGAGAGATACAATCCCCTTCGTGACCAGTGGAATCAAAAGTGGCAATAGGGATATCTTTATCGGAAAGATTTGTTTGGAATCCGCTTGTTTTTAAAGACAACGCAACTTGTGTCGTTTGTTTACTACCAAAGAAAGGGTTTTTTCCGAGTGCGATACAGCTTGTTGGCGGTATTTTTACTTCAGCAGAGATTCTCACGTACCCATCATCTCCATTCGCTAGAGACATCCAAAGAGGCGGATCCATAGATTCGCTTAAAATCGGTTCTGCTTTTGGAAATAATACTTGTTCTGCATTTGACGCTTGGCTAAACAAGTAGGACATAGTAAATACTAGCCAAACTGCCTGTGTTTTTTTAAAGAAAATTTTCATCTAAATCTCGCTATTTTTGAGTTGGAACTGCTACATGTGCGACTCAAACGACTTGTTACTTTAATTGGGTATTTATTATTAATATTGATAATCCCTATAAAAGTAGAACATTTTATAAATAAAACAAGAATTAAATTTAATGCAACGTTTTGTTGCTGCTCAAGAACTGTTCTTCCCAGCACTTTTTTTAAATAAGCTAGCTTCGCTATGACTAGACTCTCGACTATTGTTTACCGTCAAAGATAGAAAAATCGTAAGCGTCCAACAGATCCGTCTAGCATTTATTCCTAAAGCGCATTAACAAGGCAGCGGTAGCAGTTCATCAATCCGGCTGTTTGGATGCGTCGGTAATTTTTCGAGTGTGCCTTTAAGCCATGCCAAAGGTTCTATGCCATTGGCTTTCGCGGTGGCGAGCAGGCTTTGAATGGCGGCAGCTTGTCGGCCTGCTCGTTCAGAACCGGCGAAGAGCCAGTTCTTTTTGCCAATGGCAATAGGGCGAATGGCGTTTTCAATCGGATTATTGTCGATTGGCAGATGACCGCTATTGGCGTAGCGTTCAATCGCGCTCCAGCGTTTGAGGCTGTAGTCGATGGCTTTGGCGAGACTGCTGCCATCGGCGCTCTGTTGGCGTGTGTGAATCAGCCAGGCATGCATCGCTTTGAGTTCTGGCAGCGCCTGTGTAGCACGTCGTTGTTGTCGTTGTTCGATACTGTCGCCTTTACCCTCGGCCTCAATGTGATACAGCTTTGCAATGCGTGTAAGTGCCTCATTGGCAATCGGATGCCCATTGGCGGCGTGCAGGTCGAAGAATTTGCGACGGGCGTGCGCCAGGCAGGCCAGTTCGGTGATGCCCAGCGCGAACAGGGCTTTGTAGCCGGCATAATCATCCACCATAAGATGGCCTTGCCAATGCCGCAGAAACGCGCGCGCATGACTGCCACTGCGTCCGGTTTGGAAATCGAACACGATGATGGCAGGCTGGTCTTCTAAGGCATTGCTGCGATATGCCCATAGATAGGCACGCTTGGTCTTACCATTGCCGGGGTCGAGCAGCGGCACCGGGGTTTCGTCGGCATGCAGCACTCGTCCTTGCTTGAGTATTTCTGCCAACCGGTCACTGAGCGGTTGCAGGGCGACGCCAATACGTCCTACCCACTCGGCCAGTGTGGAGCGGGCAATGCCAACACCGTGTCGACTGCTGATTTGCTCAATCCGATACAGTGGTAAGTGATCGAGATATTTTTGAATTACCACCCATGCCAATAATCCTGGTGCCGCCAGACTACGATCGATCACTGCCGGGGGAATGGCTGCTGCGGTGACTGTCTCACAAGCGCGACAGGCGTATTGAGGGCGAATATGCCGATGCACAAAGAAGCGTGCTGGTTCGACGTCGAGTTGTTCACTGATGTCTTCACCGATCTTGATCAGGTCTTTGCCGCATTGAGCGCAGGTGCAGCTTTCTGGCTCATGACGATGTTCAATGCGCGGCAGTTCCGCTGGCAGTGGCCTACGTCCGGTAGGGCTTGGCTTACGTGGTGTTGTCGCTGAAGATAATTGGGCAAGCTCGGCCGGTCTTTGTTCGCACTCTAAAAACAGGTCGCGGCGCTTCGGCTTTTGCGCTGAATTTGAGACGTTTGTGATACGCCAGTTCTAAAGTCAAGGCTTGAATTTTGCATTCTTTGACGTGAAGATCGTGCTCCTTGCGACGTAATTGATCCTGCAAAGCAGCCTTCTCCGCCTGTGCCAGTCCGGCCCCATTCAACTGCGCCATCACCCATTGAGTCAGTGCGGGGTCAGCGTTGAATTGGGCGAGTTTGGTGGCGATATCCATGCACGAAAGTATACCTCGCCCGACCGAAAGTTAACAGGGGGAGGCATCCCTTTTTATACGCGCCAATTCGATTGTGGCGGCGCGTTAAGTCGGGGCCAGTCAACGCCCGTGGTGAGCCATTGCCATTCTTCGTTCGACAAGACACACGCCGCATGGCTCTGCGGCCAGACGAAGCGACCTTTGTGCAAGCGTCGCATACATAACCAAACACCGGTGCCATCCCAGATCAATAGCTTGATGCGGGTGCTATTCTTGTTACGAAATGCATAGGCACTGCCATCGCAAGGTCTTGGTTCGTGAAGTCCATCAGTTGCGTCGATACTGCCCGCCCACCTCAAACAGCGCCGTGGTGATCTGCCCCAGCGAGCATACTCTTGCGGCATCCATCAGTTTGGCGAAGACGTTTTCATCGTTGATTGCCGCTTGTTGCAATGCGGCCAGCGCTTGCGGTGCGACGTCGGCGTGGCGGCTGTGGAAGTCGGCCAGACGATGCAATTGCGATTGCTTTTCTTCGTCAGTCGAGCGTGCCAGTTCGATTTTCTGTGGCGTGTCGCCTTGCTTGGGATTGCGGAAGGTATTAACGCCTATGATAGGCAGGGTGCCGTCATGTTTCAGGTGTTCGTAGTGCATAGACTCTTCCTGAATCTTGCCGCGCTGGTAGCCGGTTTCCATCGCGCCCAGCACACCGCCGCGTTCGGCAATCCGCTCAAACTCTTGCATCACGGCTTCTTCTACCATATCGGTCAGCTCTTCGATGATGAAGCTGCCCTGGATAGGGTTTTCATTTTTCGCCAGACCCCATTCACGGTTGATGATCAGTTGGATCGCTAACGCGCGTCTGACTGATTCATCGGTAGGCGTGGTAATCGCTTCATCGTAGGCATTGGTGTGCAGGCTGTTGCAGTTGTCGTAGATCGCGATCAGCGCTTGCAGCGTAGTGCGGATATCGTTGAAATCGATCTCTTGTGCATGCAGACTACGGCCGCTGGTCTGGATATGGTATTTCAACTTTTGGCTGCGGTCGTTAGCACCGTATTTGTCGCGCATGGCAATCGCCCAGATGCGGCGTGCCACACGACCCAAGACCGTGTATTCCGGATCCATGCCGTTGCTGAAGAAGAAGCTGAGGTTGGCGGCGAAATCGTCGATGTGCATGCCGCGCGCCAGATAAGCTTCGACAAAAGTGAAGCCGTTCGACAGCGTGAAAGCCAGTTGCGAGATAGGGTTGGCACCGGCTTCGGCGATGTGATAACCGGAGATCGATACAGAGTAGAAATTGCGCACCTGATGATGCACGAAATACTCCTGGATATCGCCCATCACTTTCAGGCTAAATTCCGTCGAGAAGATGCAGGTATTCTGGCCCTGGTCTTCTTTCAGGATGTCGGCTTGTACCGTGCCGCGCACGTTCATCAGAACCCATGCCTTGATCTTCGCCGCTTCGTCTGCAGTCGGTTCGCGCTTGTTATCAGCACGGAATTTATCGAGTTGCTGATCAATCGCGGTGTTCATGAAGAACGCCAGTATCGTCGGCGCCGGACCGTTGATGGTCATCGATACCGAGGTGGTCGGATCACACAGTTCAAAGCCGTCGTACAGCACCTTCATGTCTTCCAGCGTCGCTACCGAGACGCCGGAATTGCCGACCTTGCCGTAGATGTCGGGACGGATCGCCGGATCGGCACCGTACAGCGTGACCGAGTCGAACGCGGTGGAGAGGCGCTTGGCATCCATGCCTTGCGACACCAGCTTGAAGCGGCGGTTGGTACGGAATGGGTCGCCTTCGCCGGCAAACATACGGGTCGGGTCTTCGCCTTCGCGCTTAAAGGCAAACACGCCTGCGGTGAAAGGGAAAGAACCCGGAACGTTTTCCAGCATCAGCCAGCGCAGGATCTCGCCGTGATCGACAAAGCGCGGCAGTGCCACCTTGCGGATTTTGGTGCCAGACAAAGTACTGCTGACTAGCTGGGTGCGGATTTCCTTGTCGCGGATTTTCACCACGTATTCGTCACCAGCGTAGGCGGCCTGCATGTCTGGCCACATCGCGACCAGTTGCTTGGATTCGGCGCTGAGGTGATTGTCGCGTTCGCTGATCAGTGCGTCCAGATCGGCAAAGGCGTCGGTCGCCTTATTCACTTTGCCCAGCATACGCCGGGTTTCCTGCAATTGCTGACGCTCGCGTGCCAGCGTGACTTGCTTGCCGCTGTGTTTGTGATAGTGGCGCACGGTGTCGGCGATTTCGGCCAGATAGCGGCTGCGCGCTGGTGGCACGATAACGTTTTTGCCGCTCGAATATTTCTCGGCGATCAAGGGCAGCTTGCCCGCTACCACGTTCAGGCCGCGTTCTGCCAAAGCCGGCAGCAAGCCCTGATACAAGGCGGTCACACCGTCATCGTTAAAGCGCGATGCCTGGGTGCCGTACACCGGCATCTCGTCCGGCTTCTTGCTCCACAATTCACGGTTGCGCTGATATTGCTTGGCGACATCGCGCAAGGCGTCTTGCGCACCCTTGCGGTCAAATTTATTGATAGCGATGAAATCGGCAAAATCGAGCATGTCGATTTTTTCCAGTTGCGAAGGCGCGCCGAATTCCGGTGTCATCACATACATGGAAAGGTCGACGTGTTGCACGATGGCAGCATCACCCTGGCCTATGCCTGAGGTCTCGACGATCACCAGATCAAAGCCCGACAGCTTACAGGCGGCGATCACGTCGGGCAGCGCTTGCGAGATTTCAGAGCCGGCTTCACGCGTGGCCAGCGAGCGCATGAAAACCTTGAGCTGGCCTTTCCACGGGTTGATTGCGTTCATGCGGATACGGTCACCGAGCAAGGCACCGCCCGATTTACGGCGTGACGGATCGATAGAAATGAGCGCAATGTTCAGATTATCGTTTTGATCCAGACGTATACGGCGTATCAGTTCATCGGTGAGTGAAGACTTACCTGCACCGCCGGTTCCGGTGATTCCCAGTACCGGGATGCGGATCGATTCGGCTGCCTGATGGATGGCTTTGAGGAGTTCAGGCGCGACGCGCTGGTTTTCCAAAGCCGTGATCAATTGCGCCAAAGGACGGTGTTTGGCAACGATGTCACCGCTGCTCAAGACATCCAGTTCGGTCGGTGCGTAGGTCGAAAGATCGATATCGCAAGCTTGTATCATGGATAAAATCATGCCGACCAGACCGAGACGCTGACCGTCTTCCGGACTAAAGATACGGCTAACGCCGTAGGCATGCAGGTCGGCAATCTCTTCCGGCACGATCACGCCGCCGCCGCCGCCGAACACCTTGATATGCTCGCCGCCGCGTTGTTTCAGCAAATCGATCATGTACTTAAAGTATTCGACATGACCACCCTGATAGCTGGAAATGGCGATGCCCTGGGCATCTTCCTGCAGCGCGGCAGTGACGATTTCTTCTACCGAGCGGTTATGCCCGAGGTGGATCACTTCGGCGCCATTGGCCATCAGGATGCGGCGCATGATGTTAATTGAGGCATCGTGGCCATCAAACAAAGAGGCGGCTGTGACGAAACGCACTTTGTTGACAGGCTTATATTCAGTCAGTTTTTGGGCTATGGACAAGTCAGTCATGTCTTCCTCAACGGGTCTTTATGTGGGTTAGCGCGCCAGAATAGCTACGCTAACACGCGAATTGTTCAGCTAAGTTATATGACGTTAACGTAAACGTCAATCTAAACCTTTTAGGTTTCTTCAATGTAAGCTCTGTGTAAGTGTAGGTATACATCCCAAAGTGGCACAGTCAATATCCATGCTCCTTACAGACCGAAAATGGCTGGAAAGGCGCATGAACATTGCGTAGTGCTTTTGGAAAACGTCGAAAAACCTCAACACAAAAACTTTTCTCACCGCAGAGATGCAGAGTATGCAGAGAAGATCTTGAACTTTCCCTCTGAGAACTCTGCATCTATGCGGCAAAAATGTTTTTTAGGTTTCTAGCCGCTCCCTTAACACTTACTATGCAGCATGCGGTTCTTGCGGAATCTGGCCTATCACTTTCGCTTTAGGCTGTTGCAACAAGATCGCTTTTTGCGCCTGATACTCTTGCATGGCTTTTTCTTTAACATGGCCAAAACCACGGATTTTCTCGGGCAGGTTCGCTAAGGCGATGGCTTGCTCCAGATTATCACTAGTCAATTTGGCGCTCAGCATCTGCACCATCTCGCGGTATTCTGCGATCAGGGCGCGCTCGCTCTTACGCTCTTCACTATAGCCAAAAATATCCAATTTACTACCGCGCACACCCTTGCACTTGGCCAGCAGCTTAAACGCCTGCCATACCCAGGAACCGTATTGCGCCTTGATAAGATGACCCTGAGCATCTTTTTTCGAGAAGATAGGCGGTGCCAAATTGAATTTCAGGCTAAAGTCGCCCTCAAATTGCTGCTTGAGTTTCTCGGTGAAATCACCATTGGTGTACAGACGCGCGACCTCGTACTCGTCCTTGTAGGCCATTAACTTAAACGCATATTTCGCCACTGCCGTGCTCAATCTGTTACCCACGTTAAGGGCAGATTCTGCCTTGCGTACCTGGCTTAGCAAATCGCTATATTGCTGGGCATAGGCGGCATTCTGGTAATCGGTCAAAAAGCTGACGCGACGCTGTATCAGGCTGTCCAAACTTTGTGGCATCTGCACGATTACCGGTTGCGCCGGAATCGCGATTTTCTCTACCCGGCTAAAATCGACGGCAGCACGCCGGCCCCATAAAAAGGCTTTTTTGTTCGACTCTATCGCGACGCCATTGAGTTCTATGGCGCGCAGCAAGGCCGCTTCAGTAACCGGGATCGCCCCTTTTTGGTAGGCAAAACCGAGCATGAACAGATTGGTCGCAATCGAGTCGCCCATCAACGCAGTGGCTAATTTGGTGGCGTTGATGAAATCGACCTTATTCCCGACCGACTCGGCGATCAGGTGTTCGGTCGATTCCAGCGGGAACTGCCAATCCGGATTTTTGGCGAAAGGCCCGGTAGGCTGTTCGTGCGTATTGATCACGGCACGGGTGCGGCCTACGCGCATCTTGGAGATGGCGTCGTGGGCACCGGCAGTCAGGATATCGCAACCGAGGATCAGATCGGCTTCACCTGTGGCGATGCGCTGCGCGCGCAACTTGCTGGCTTGTTCGATGATACGGATATGCGACGTGACCGAGCCATTCTTTTGCGACATGCCCGTCATATCCAGTACCGACGCGCCCTTGCCTTCCAGATGCGCCGCCATGCCCAGCAAAGCGCCGACCGTAATCACACCGGTACCGCCTATGCCATTGAGCAAAATATTGTAAGAGCTGGCGCAAGCGGGCAAGACAGGTTCTGGTAAAGCGCCAAAGTCATCTTGCCTGGCGGTGCCAGTCTTGGATTTTTTCAGCTTGCCGCCTTCTACCGTAACAAAGCTAGGGCAAAAACCTTTGACGCAGGAATAATCCTTGTTGCAGGATGATTGGTCGATAGTGCGTTTGCGGCCGAATTCGGTTTCCAGCGGCATGATGGACGTACAGTTCGATTGCACGCCGCAATCACCGCAGCCTTCGCACACGGCTTCGTTGATAACCATGCGCTGATCCGGGTCAGGGAATTCGCCTTTCTTGCGGCGACGGCGTTTTTCGGCTGCGCAGGTCTGGTCGTAAATGAGCACCGTACAACCCGGCAGTTCGCGCAACTCGCGCTGTACCGCATCCATATCCTTGCGGTCATGCAGTGTCAAAAATGCCGGCAGATTCGAGCGGTCGGTATAGCGCGACAAATCCTCGGTCACCAATGCGATGCGTTGTACGCCTTCGGCCGCCATCTGCTGCGCCATCATCGCTACGCTAATGGTGCCATCTACCGGCTGGCCGCCCGTCATCGCGACGGCATCGTTGTACAAAATTTTATAAGTGATGTTGACCTTGGCCGCCACGGTGGCGCGTATCGCCAGATAACCGGAGTGGAAATACGTACCGTCACCGAGATTCTGGAACACATGTGGCAAAGTCGAGAAGGCGGCCTGGCCTATCCACGGCGCGCCTTCACCACCCATGTGCGTAGTGAGCTTATTAAATTCCGGGTAGATCGCGGTAGCCATTACGTGGCAGCCGATACCGGCTAAGGCCAGGCTGCCTTCCGGCACCTTGGTCGAAGTATTGTGCGGGCAACCTGAGCAATAGTAAGCCGGACGCGTAGGCGTATTGACCTGCTTGGTCAGAACAACATCCTTGGCTTCCAAAAACGCCAGCCTGGCCTTGATCAGATCACTGGTGTGGAAGCGTGCGATACGCGAGGCAATCACCCGGGCGATTTGCGCCACCGAAAAATCAGCCTTGGAAGTGAGCAACCATTCGCCGCGCGGATGTACCCATTCACCTTTTTCGTCAAACTTGCCGATCACGCGTGGCCGCACGTCGTCGCGCCAGTTGTACAGCTGTTCTTTCAGTTGATACTCAACCATCTGGCGTTTTTCTTCGATGACCAGAATTTCATCGAGACCCTGGGCAAACTCACGCACGCCATCGGGCTCCAGCGGCCACGGCATAGATACCTTGTAGAGACGGATGCCGATCTCAGCGGCGAATGCCTCATCGATGCCCAGCTCTTCCAGCGCTTCCAGCACATCCAGATAGGATTTGCCGGACGCCACGATACCCAGACGCGCAGTCGGGCTGTCGATGGTGGTGTGATTGAGCTTGTTGGCGCGCGCATAAGCGAGGGCAGCATAGATTTTGTAATCCTGCATCAAGGCTTCTTGCTTGCGCGCTTGTATCCCCAGCGTATCTAAGGACAGGCGGGTATTGAGACCCCCTTCCGGCATCACGAAATCTTGCGGATACACAATCTTCAGGCGGAACGGGTCGGCGTCTACCGATGCGGTTGACTCTACCGTATCGGCCAGCGCCTTGAAGCCCACCGCACAACCGGAATAGCGCGACATGGCCCAGGCATGCAGGCCGAGATCGAGGTATTCCTGCACATTGCACGGATACAGCATAGGAATCATGCAGGCGGAAAATATATGGTCAGACTGATGCGGCAAGGTAGAAGAGTAAGCGCCGTGATCGTCACCGGCCACCAATAACACGCCACCGTGTTTGGCGGTACCGGCGTGGTTCATGTGCTTGAAGACGTCACCGCATCGATCGACACCTGGCCCCTTGCCGTACCACATCGAGAATACGCCATCGTATTTGGACGGGCCGATCAGGTCTACCGTCTGGGTGCCCCAGACCGCCGTCGCGGCCAGGTCTTCATTGACGCCAGGCACGAACTTGACATGGCTTTGCTCGAGTAATTTTTTGGTTTTCCACAAGGTCTCGTCCAAGCCACCCAAGGGCGAACCGCGATATCCGGAAATAAATCCGGCGGTGTTCAAGCCCGCGGCCAGATCGCGCTGTCTTTGTATCATCGGCAAACGCACTCGTATATTTATCGTCAAGACTGACGGTTGCCAGGCTGGAACCTGATGCAGTGCCGGTATTGGCTGAAGCGGAAGTTGCGGCGGAAGTTACGGCTGAAGTTGCTGCCGAAGTTGTTACGGAAGTACCAGACGGATGTGGTGCAGGCGCAAGCGCCGGACCAGCAGATTCCATAGCTGTGTCGGATGACATATGAGGCTCCAAAATTTGCCATGGGCCGTGTTTGGCGCCATTTTAGTGCTCAAAATCGAGCCACTGGCGAAACCAAAGGTTTCCGGCCGGCATGCTGCCCTGCAGGGCGCATGCTACTTACGTGTTAGCGGCATGTTCGCTAAGGGGCTAAACCGGATTCAAGCTGATAGAATGCTGGATTCGACGCCAGACGCAAGTTTCAGCCGCTGGCAGTTTGATGAAGATTTCAGACTCTGCTGCATACCACTTACCCACGAGGACAAAATGACACAATTAAAAGCTATCATGCAAACCAACAAAGGTACGATTAACATCAACCTGTTTGCCGACAAGACTCCGGTTACTTGCGCCAGCTTCGCCAATCTGGCAGCGCGCGGTTACTACAACGGTCTGACATTCCACCGCGTTATCAGCGATTTCATGATCCAGGGCGGTTGCCCTGACGGCACCGGCATGGGCGGCCCGGGTTACCAGTTTGAAGACGAGTGCACTGGCGATCTGCGCCATGACAAGGCAGGTATCCTGTCGATGGCAAACGCCGGTCCGCGCACTAACGGCAGCCAGTTTTTCATCACTCACGGCGCTACGCCTCACCTGAACGGTAAACACACCGTGTTTGGCGCAGTCGTGAGCGCAGAAGACCAGAAAGTAGTCGATAGCATCGCCAAAGGCGACGTTATCGAAAAACTGACTATCGAAGGCGACACTACTGAATTGATGGCAAAAGTGGCTGAACAAGTCACTAAGTGGAATCAAGTCATCGACAAGCGTTTCCCGCATCTGGCACCGAGCGCAGCGTAATCGCCGCTTAGTCGCTAGCTTTCGCTCAGGCGAACAATAAAAAACGCACTATCTTTCACCGATAGTGCGTTTTTTTATGGCCGCATGGTTTTAGGCGGGCATGTTCAGATACAGCTCTTCTACTTTGTTCCTGGCCCATGGGGTTTTTCTGAGAAACTTCAGGCTAGATTTGATGCTGGGGTCAATGGTGAAGCACTTGATGTCCACCATGGCACCCATCTTTTCCCAGCCGTAATGCGCTACCAGTTGCGTCAGCAAAGCTTCCAGGGTAATGCCGTCGAGAGTGCGGGGTAATTGTTGATTGCTCATGTTTTTTCCTTTTCAGGCAGGATCATAGCAGCATGCGCTAGCGAGGCGTTGCTGAAAAAAGTACTGACATGCTACTGTCAGACGGCAGAGCGTGTCAAAATCTCGCTATGCGAACAAAACCACCATCAGCCACCACCGGCAAACTGCCTGCGGCTAGCACTACTCATTCGAATGGCAAGCTGCATCCGCGTAACCGTCATCAAGGACGTTATGACTTTGCGCGTCTGCTCCTGGCCGATCCCGGCTTAGGCGCTTTTCTCAGTATCAATCCACATGGTGAAGCGGGCATAGACTTTGCCGATGCGGCGGCGGTCAAATCGCTCAATCGTGCCTTGCTGCAAGACTGCTATGACATACAGGCTTGGGACATACCAGAACACAATCTCTGCCCGCCGGTACCCGGGCGTGCCGATTATGTGCATTACCTGGCCGATTTGCTAGCGGGCAGCAATCGCGGCAAGATTCCTAAAAAGACGGGTGTGCAGGTGCTCGATATCGGCACCGGCGCTAATCTGATTTACCCGCTGATCGCTTGCAGTGAATACGGCTGGCAGTTTGTCGCCGCAGACATCAACCCTGCATCGTTGGCTAATGCGCAGGCGATTCTTGATGCCAATCCCAAACTGGCGCAGCGGATCGCACTACGCTTGCAGCCTTCGGCCAATGCGGTGTTTAAGGGTATTGTCGGCGATGATGAATGGTTTGACCTGAGCATGTGTAATCCACCGTTTCATACTTCGCTGGCAGAGGCGCGTGAGGGTACCCGGCGCAAATGGGAGAATTTGGGAAAAGCCACTAGTGAGGCTCAGTCCAGCCTCAATTTTGGCGGGCAAGACGCCGAGCTCTGGTGTCCTGGCGGTGAGCTGGCGTT
This sequence comes from Undibacterium piscinae, assembly GCA_003970805.2. GTDB lineage: Bacteria > Pseudomonadota > Gammaproteobacteria > Burkholderiales > Burkholderiaceae_D > Undibacterium > Undibacterium piscinae. Next base: position 2,346,254 of record CP051152.1, on the reverse strand, counting down.
TATCCAGCGCATGATCAAGGAAAGCGCACAGATTGCTACCCGTTGTTTCTGGTTTACGACTCTGGTTTCGAAATCGGCTAGCTTGCCGGGTATTTACGCGGCACTCCAGCAAGCCAAGGTGCACGAGCAAAAAACCATCACCATGACGCAGGGACAAAAGCAAAGCCGCCTGGTGGCCTGGACTTTTTTAAATCCGGCACAGCAAGCGGCCTGGGCTAAATTGCGCTGGTGAGAGTGCCTTTGCTTCAGGCACTCTTCTTCATCAAACCCTGAAGCGCCGCAAATGGATTATGCGTCGCGTGTTTCTGGATATTCCCGGCAGTGTCATAAGCACCTTGCAGATCCGCTTCCAGATAGCGCGAGTGCTCGTTGTCATGGCAATACAGGCAAAGTAATTCCCAGTTACTGCCATCAGGCGGATTATTGTCGTGATTATGATCACGGTGATGCACGGTCAATTGCGACAGGTTGGCATGCGTGAAGGCTCTGGTACAGCGGCCACAGACCCAGGGATACATTTTCAGGGAACGTTCGCGGTAACCGGTGGCGCGTTGCGCGGCATTGCGGTTAGCGTCGGCGACAATTTTGTCTAGCCTGCTGTTATCTGGCTTCTTAGTAGTCATGCACTGTCCTTTTCATCCGGTTAAAAACGTTCATAGCCCAGCAAATAGCGCCATTCGCCGACCGGTAGGCTGGCCAAGGGCACGCGTGCGATACGGATACGCTTGAGCGCCACCACGCTTAAACCGACTTTTTCACACATGTGGATGATCTGGAAAGGCTGAGGGCCTTTCAGCGCGAAGCGTAATCGGGTTTCATTCTGCCAGCTAACTTTAATCGGAGGCAATGTTTTTCCGTTAAAAGTGAGGCCGTGGTTCAATAGTGCCAGCCCATCGGCACCGATGTTTCCGGCTACCTCGACCACATATTCCTGTTCAATTTTGGCTGCATCGTCGACCAATTTACGGGCGATCAGCCAATCCTGGGTAAATACCATCAGGCCGCTGGCCTTGGTTTCCAGCGCATCGGTGAAATTCAGGTTGGTGGTATGGCGTTTCAGAAACTCTAGCCCTGAGCGGTTGCCGGCGGCCATGGTCTCAGCCCTGATGCCACGTAGTACTGCGCTGGCTTCCACTCCGGCAGGCTTGTGCAGCAAGATGGTGACGGGCGCGGCTGGCGCCAGACTGGCCTGCGGTAACAGGGTGACTTGCTGCTCAGGCTGCACTCGGTAGCCTGGCTCTTCTACGGTTAGCCCGTCAACCTGTACCCAGCCACCGGCAATATAGATTTCGGCCTCCTGGCGTGAACAGGGGGTTTGATCGGCGAGTCGTTTGGCAAGGCGTAGGGAGTTGGTCATGGGAATGCAGCTAAGCAGAGAAAATAATTTGATGAGCATTGTAACTGCCTACGCCTTATTCCCCCAATTCTATTGCGTGAACTTGCCTATGCGTCGCGAGATCCGGGTTGCCGGAAAAAAAGCAGAGTTTTGTGCCAGAATTTTGACGCATCAGGCATGATGTTGTTTTTTTTGCGAAATTTATAGTCAAAGAACTATTTTTGACAAGATCGCGACCTAGTGCTGCGCTGATGTGATGGAATATCAGAAACTAGTTTCTACATTGATTTCCTTAGTCTCTCTCAGGTCATTTCAGTGCCTAAATTTTCCGAAGTTGTCGCCGCGGCGACAACTTATTTGCTCGATAGAAGACCCGCATAAGCGGTAGAACCAACATGTTAAGTAATCGTCGTTTCCGCAGGCCCCCTATCATCGTTCGCGCGATGCGCAAGATGCGCGCAAAAGTCGCCTCTATGCGGCTGGCACGCAAGCCTGCCCCGGTATTGGCAGCGGCAGGTAAACCATTGCCACATAAGGCGGAGGCAATGCCCGATTTGCGTGACATGCGCCGTGCCCAAGCAGTGCCTGAAGCGGCAGAACTCACAACGCCAGTGATTGCAATAGCTCCGCCAATACCGTCAGCGCCGTCAAGTCCGCCTGTAAAAAATAAGCCGGCCAAGCGCCGCCGCATCTGGCCGTATTTCCTGTTGCTGTTATTGGCCTTGTTGTCGGCCGCTGCCTGGTGGGTATGGCAAGAGACGCGTAGTTACGAAAAGCAGGCCGAGTTTTTTGCCAAACTGGCCAAGCAACTGACGTATAAGGTCGAGCCTGGCGCCAGCCCGGCCGGGAAAATCCGCTTTCCGCATGACAGTCCGTACGACGAGCGCATGGGCTATGCCACTTTGCCGGATTTTTTAACTAAGCTGCAAGCCAAGGATTTTACGATTACGGCACAAGCGCGGATATCACCGAAGATGGTGGAAATGGCCGACCGCGGATTTTTCGCCACTTACCACGAAAAAAACGGGGTAGGCCTGAACATCCTCGATTGCCGTCAGCAGCCGCTGTTTGCGGCGCGCTACCCGGAGCGTTTTTACGCCAATTTTGAAGAGACGCCCAAGGTCTTGATCGATAGCCTGCTGTTCATCGAGAACCGTGAACTGCTAGATACTACCTATCCTAAGCGTAATCCGGCGATAGAGTGGGATCGTTTGAGTAAGGCGGTGTTCGACAAGTCACTGAATATGCTAGGCGGCGGACATCGCTCGGCCGGCGGCAGCACTTTAGCCACCCAGATAGAAAAATACCGCCATTCTGCCGAAGGCCGTACCAATTCGCTTACTGACAAGTTTAACCAGATGGTCTCGGCTTCACTGCGCGCCTATCAGGGCGGCGAAGATACCACCAAGGCACGGCGTCAGATTGTGGTCGATTACATCAATTCGGTGCCGCTGTCGGCTAAGCCTGGTTATGGTGAAGTCAATGGCATAGGCGATGGCATGTGGGTCTGGTATGGCCGTGATTTTGCCGAGATCAATCTGGCCCTGAAGGGTAATCTGGACAGTGCCGCCAGCGCACTGGCCTACAAGCAGGCGCTCAGCCTGTTTATCGCGCAGCGCCGGCCTTCGTATTACCTCGATGCCGGTGGCGCCGATCTGGAGCAACTGACCGATAGTCATTTGCGTTTGCTGGCGCAATCTGGCGTGATCTCGCCGGTCTTGCGCGATGCGGCCTTGCACGTAAAATTGCAGGCAGCCGGCAAAACTGTAAATGCCAGCGCGGCCAATAACTCCTTCGTCAGCCGCAAGGCCAGTAATGCGATCCGTACTCATTTGTCCGGGCTCTTGGGCGATTCCAGCCTGTATAGCCTGGACCGGCTCGATTTGAGCGTGGTCAGTACGCTTGATGCACAGGCGCAAGAAGCGGTGACCAATGTGTTGCGTAATCTGCGCGACCCTGAGACCGCCAAGGCTGCCGGCCTGGCCGGTAAGGGTATGCTGGGTAATGGCGATCCGGCCAATGTGGTGTATAGCTTCACCTTGCTGGAAAAGGGCGAGCACTCCAACTATCTGCGCCTGCAGACCGATAACTATGATCAGCCGCTCGATATCAATGACGGTGCCAAACTTGATCTGGGCTCTACTGCCAAATTGCGCACCCTGGTCACCTATCTCGACATCATTGCGCAATTGCATCAGCGTTACAGCACGCTTGATGCGGCGGCGCTGGGCAAAGTTGTGCTCGACCCTAAAGACCGTTTGTCACGCTGGGCTATCGAGTATTTTCAAGGACGTGGCGCGAAAGATTTACCTGCCATCCTGAATGCCGCGATGGAGCGCACTTACTCTGCCAGTACCAGCGAAGGCTTTTTTACCGGCGGTGGCATGCATTATTTCGGCAACTTCAAAAAAGAGGATGAGGGACGCATCCTGAGTGTGCGCGAATCACTGCGTCACTCGGTCAATCTGCCATTTGTCCGTTTGATGCGCGATGTCGTGCATTTTTACATGTTCCAGACGCCGGGTTCGTCGGCGAGCTTACTGTCCGATGCCAGCGATCCGCGCCGGGCCGAGTATCTGAGTCGCTTTGCCGACCGTGAAGGGCGTGAGTTCCTGCATCGCTTCTATTCCAAATACAAAGGCAAAAACCCTAAGGAAAGCGAGCAGTTGTTGTTGTCTAGCCTGCGCCCGACCGCGCTGCGGCTGGCCAACGTACATCGCACCATCGCACCCAATGCCAGCCTGGCCGAATTCGTGGCTTTCCTGAATGAAAATCTGGCCTCGCAAAATGAGATCAGCAGCGAACGCGCGGCCAAGATGTATGAGCAATATTCAGCGCAGAACATGTCCTTGTCAGACCGCGGCTATCTGGCCACGATTCATCCTCTGGAACTTTGGATGGTTGGCTATTTACGCCAGAATCAGGGCGCCAGTTTGAGCGAGGTGGTGGCCGCCAGTGCCAAGGAGCGTCAGATCGTCTATGAATGGTTATTCAAGACCAGTCGCAAGCATGCGCAGGACAAGCGTATCGCCGGTTTGCTGGAAGTCGAAGGCTTCCTTGAAGTGCATCGTCAATGGCAGCACATGGGCTATCCGTTCGCCTCCATGACACCATCGTATGCCAGCGCGCTGGGCGCTTCTGCAGACCGTCCGGCGGCCTTGGCCGAGCTGATGGGTATCATTGTCAACGGTGGTGTGCGCAAGCCTAGCCAGCGCATAGAGTCCATGCATTTTGCCAGCGGCACACCTTACGAAACCCTGCTGAGCCACGGACAAAACGTAAAAGGCGAGCAGGTATTGGCGCCGGAAGTGGCACGGGTGGCGGCCGATGCCGTGCGTGAGGTGGTGGCGCTGGGGACTGCCAGACGTGCGCGTGCCGCTTTTGTCAGCAAAGACGGCACAAATATTCCGGTAGGTGGTAAAACCGGTACCGGCGATCAGCGTTTTGAAGTTTATGGTGCCGGCGGCAAACTGCTGGAGTCGCGCTATGTGAATCGCTCCGCGACCTTTGTATTCAATATCGGTGAGCGTTTCTTTGGCAGTATGACCGCCTATGTACGTGGCCCGCAATCGAAAGACTATGACTTTACCAGCGCTCTGCCGGTGCAATTGCTGACGGTGTTGGCACCTAGCCTGATGCCGCTGATAGAGCCGCCTGCCGGCAATCCGGCTACGCGTTCCTGCGGTCGCTAAAGATGGCGTCAGGCAGCCTTAGCGGTACCTGACGCGATTACCCGGGCCGGGCAAGAGGTTTTGCCTGGCCAACAGTGGTATGATGTAAAATGTACATCGAAATTGGCGAGCCATGATGATTTGTCAGAATCGTTAAATAGGGTGAAATTAAGCTAATAGCCGTGTTTTACCCGTTAAAATGCGGTAAATTTTACAATCACCTATTGTTTAATGCGGCAGCCCGCCTGCCATTCATAACCACTTCGCTATCAGAGAGCACCATTCCCCTAATGAGTATGTCACACGTCGCCAAAACAGATGAGCTTTGGAATCAGATCGACAGTTTTCAAGTGTTCCAATGGAAGAACTATGTGCGTAACCGGCGTATGGGTTCCTTGCTGGTGGTGTGCGGCCTCTTGTTGAGCATAGGGACGACTGCCGCCGCTTATCTCGAATATACCCAATATGCGGTTTTTCTGGGCCTCGGTACCACCATGTTTATAGGCTTTCGCGAGGCATTTAATTTCTCTGAAAAAGCCGAATTTTTTTGCGAAATTCACGGGCAGGCAAAAAATCTCAGGGATCAAGTGCGGTTTCGGGTGAATTCGGAAGCGGATTTCAATCGCCAGGCGAAATTGCCTGAACGAGGCTGTGCACTGGCTGGCGCCATGTTTTATATGGAAGATGAGATCTGGAAGACCATCTTCGCGGCAACAGAGCCTTCTGGCCCGCTGGTGTTGCGTCGTTACATGCGCGTGGCGAAATTGGCATTGCCGGCATGGGGCTATTGCATGAGAAAAAAATCAGCGTAGATGATGCCAGAAACGCGACTACCGACAGGATAGGTTTTATGGATGTCAAGCGTAAAATAAGTCGTCTACGTAGTTAAAATAGTTTCGCACTTCAGCTCAGGCAAATTTGGCGATGACAATGCAGTCGAGATCGAGCCTTGATCCGAACGAGGCTTGGTGGGCGAGGCTGGCGCCATGTTTTATATGTCTGGTAACCCGCGAATCGATGTTCACCACGGTGTTCATGAACGCTGGCCGCAGCAAACGTAAAGTGGCATTTGGCGCGGCTTATCCAGGCAAAATCATTCCCGTGCATCTGGGTGATATGGCGGCACTTTGCTGTGCCAGAAAGACGCCTTCCTTGCGCGCCAAAGGGGTTTCGCTGGGGATAGCCTTCCAGAAAAAACTGGGTGCCGGTTTCTTTGGCGGCGAAGCTTCGTTTTGCAAAAAACTCGAAGGCGACGGGTCTGGCCTTCATCCATGCCGGTGGGCGCGATTATAGAAAAAACTCTGGAGCCGGCCAGACACTACGCGTCGATACCGGTTGCGTGGTCGCCTTCAGCAGTAGTATCGATTACGATATCCAGTATGTGGGTGGGGTCAAGACCGCACTGTTTGGCGGTGAGGGCATGTTCTTCACTACGCTGCGTGGTCCCGGCAAGATCTGGCTGCAATCGCTGCCATTGGCGCGTCTGGCCAACCGCATCGTTGGTGCCTCAAAAGTAGGCGGCAGCCAGGGCGGCGAACAAGGCTCGGTGCTCGGTGGTTCGGGAATTTGTTTGAGAAGAATTAAGTCGAATTTCTACGCGTTGATGTTCGAACCTGTTCTACGCGTTGAAACCGTTCTTGCGCCATGGCTTGACCAGCGATGAACAATGATCCTGCCAGTACGCCTAAACCAAACGAACCGAACGTACGCCAATTTTTTCCTGAGGTCTCATTTTTACTCCGAGTATTTAATTTGATATTTTGATCAATAAAGTGCGCTACGCGTTGCTGAAATTTTTAGCTCTAGATCGCCTCACTTTGTTCAAAATATTTCTTCAAAAAATTATTTAAATGAATATTTTGTTAAAGGCACGGTTTGCGCACTAATAAGCGCGATTATGAATGCGTAAAGAGCAAATGGAAAAATATTGTGAAAATAAATTTTCAATTTAAAATTTAATTTGGAAAATTAAAAATCATCTATTAAATATTTTGTGATTTATTTGTTTTATCTGTTTTTGATGATGTATTTATGTAACCACGAGAAGCAGTCTGAACATTCTTACGGTACTTTTAAAAAGACTAATAAATTATTCTTTTGGTTTAGCTTCGTTGATTTACTTCAGTTGATACGGGGCATCGGCGAAGGACATTGTGGCCGGCAGGTCGGGGTAGTTGGTTGGGCGGCCCTGCTGTTTGGCCATGAAGGCTTCCATCAGATTGCTGCTTTGCCAGATGCCTGATTGCAGCCAACCCATTTGCTGCAGCGCGTCTTGGGTAGCGTGGTCACGCGCGTAGTGGATCGCCTGTTTGCTGCCCCAGATCGCTACCGGTGGTTTTTGCGCGATTTCCGCGGCCATCAGCATCGCCGCTTCCAGCATCGCTTCCTGGGTCTCGAAGACTTCATTGACCAGACCCACCGCCAGTGCGCGTGCGGCTGGCAGACGACGGCCGGTGTAGGCCATTTCGTGGACTATGCCTTCCGGAATCAGCTTAGGCAGGCGTTGCAGCGTACCCAGATCGGCGGTCATGCCGATATTGATTTCCTGAATGCAGAAGAAGGCGTCTTTGCTGGCCAGACGGATATCGGTAGCGCAGATCAGGTCGACCCCGCCGCCTATGCAGCCACCATGGATGGCTGCGATCACCGGCATGCGCAGTTGTTCGATCAGGTTGAAAGACTGGTGCATGTCATGCAGAACCAGCGAGATATTCGCGCGGCCGATGGCGCTGGTGTCGTCCAGTGTCATACCGCCGCCGGCAAATACGTCCAGCGCCATGCCGGCGGTGAAATGCTTACCCGTCGAGGAGATCACTAAGGCGCGTGCGCTGGCGTCGCGCTGCAAGCCTTGCAAGATGTTAACCAGTTCGCGGAAAAATACCGGCTGCATGGTGTTCATGCTGTCAGGACGGTTAAATTGCAGGTGGGCGATCTTGTTGCTGATGCTGAACTCGAAACATTGGTAAGTCATGGCGGCTCCTGGTTTTTTCGGTAAATGGACGAAGGTAAAGTAGAGGGTAAAACTTAGTCTTCCGGATGGGCTAGCGAGTGCAGGACGGCGCGCACGGCGGCGCGATACAGTTCGTCCGAGTGTTCTTTTTTCAGGTAATAGCCTTTCAGTTCCAGACTGATCACCCCGTGCATGGCCGACCACAACAGGCGCGCTGCCATGCCGGGGTTGGAGGCGGGCAAGCTGCCTTGTTGCATGCATTGCTCAAATTCGGCGATTAGCGGCGTGAAGGATTCCCAGGCGGCGGTGCGCGATTCCAGCGGCGGCACGAAGCCGGCAATGGCGTCGCCAAACATCACCATGTAGTAGCTGGGATTGCGGCGGGCGTAATCGTGATAGCTAGCCGCGTACAGCCATAAGCGGTCTATGCCCTGAGCGGCAGGGTTGCTGGCACCGGTCTTGTTTGCGCTGAGATTGCTGGTGCTTAGATTATTTTGAAACTCGGCGAAATCTTGCTTGAAGCGGGCAAAGCCTTCCAGATACAGGGCGTTGGATAAGCCGTCCTTGCCGCCAAAGATGGAATACAACAGCGTGGTTGAGCAATTGACCGCTTCGGCCACCTTGCGCACCGTCAGCGCGGCGGCACCTTCTTCTACCAGCAAGCGTGAGGCGGCGTCTAACATGCCCTGGCGCAGCGAGACACGCAGCTCGTCCTGAGCCTGGCGAAAATCGACAACTTTTGTTTTACTCATACAAACACCATCTCATATTCAAAGTGAAAAACAACGTTTTTTCTGATAACATCATATCAGTAACATTAAAAATTACCAACTCGACCGCCACCAGAGACAGGAAAAAGGATTATGACCAGCACTTCCCATTTGCCAAAAGCACTACAGAATCTCGCCTTGCCGGTGATCGCCTCCCCTATGTTCATCGCCAGTGGCCCGGCCCTGGTCGCGGCACAATGCAAAGCCGGGATAGTCGGCTCTTTTCCTGCGCTCAATGCACGTCCGGCAGAATTGCTCGACACCTGGCTGACCGACCTGAAAGCCGAGTTGGTCGCGTATCAGGCCGCCAATCCGGATGCCAAAGTGGGCCCGATTGCGGTCAACCAGATCGTCCATCAATCCAACGACAGGCTGGCGGCAGACGTCGCCATGTGCGTCAAGCATCAGGTGCCTATCATCATCTCTTCATTGCGCGCACCGCCGAAAGAGATGCTCGACGCCATCCATAGCTACGGCGGCATCGTGTTGCATGACGTGATCTCTATCCGCCACGCACAAAAGGCGCTGGAAGCCGGTGTCGATGGCTTGATTCTGGTGGCGACCGGTGCCGGTGGCCATGCCGGTGGCTTGTCACCGTTCGCCTTGGTGGGTGAAGTGCGTAAATTTTTCAAGGGACCGATCGCCTTGTCCGGCGCTATCGCTAGCGGCGATGCGATACTGGCAGCGTTGGCGATGGGCGCCGATTTCGCGTATATCGGTTCGCGCTGGCTGGCGACCAAGGAATCAAATGTTGATGATGCCTATCGTCAGGCGATCATCGAATCGACTGCCGCTGACATCGTCTACACCAATTTGTTTACCGGCGTACACGGCAATTACCTGAAAAAATCCATCGTCGCCGCCGGTTTGGATCCGGATGCCTTGCCGGTTGCCGACAAGAGCAAGATGGATTTCGGTGGTGCCAGCGGTGCCAAAGCCTGGCGCGACATCTGGGGCGCAGGCCAGGGCGTAGGCTTGATGGACGATGCCCCGACGGTGGCAGAAGTGGTGGCTCGTTTCACTGCCGAATACCAGGCGGCCAAGGCGCGCGTACTGGCGATCTGAGTATAGTGCCGGAGTTGATTCCGGTTAGCTTGTGAAATAATGGCATCTGCGTGATGCCATTATTTTTCTCAGTAATGACAGAAAATGCTCATTTTTCCGCGGTTTTCGTCAGTTTCAGCGACAAAGTGAGGCGGCTTATTCTGAACCCTCTTCCGCATCAAACAATATTGCTATCGGGAATTCAAGTTTTTGCCTGGCAAGCCGTAACCAGACTATCTTCTCTTTTTGATTGACCATATTATGCGCCGTCTATCTGCCGTGTTCGTGTCACTGCTGATCTGTGGATCGGCGATCGCAAACGATCCACCTTCCAAGTCCATCAAAACTTCTTCCAAAGAAGAGGCTAGCGACAAGGAAGAGAGCAAATCGAGCAAATCGAGCAAGTCGAGTAAGGAAAAAGAGGCGAAAGCAGCCGAGGCTGCGCGCCAGAAGGAATCACTGGCGGCAGATGAATTGGCGGTCAAGATCGCTGACCGGCTTGCCGTATTGCGCAAGGAAAAAGAAGAGGCCGCCAAGCCCAGGCCTGTGGTCAGAAGCTATGCGCCTGCGGTCAAGCGTCCTGAACAAGCCAAGCCTAAAGCGCAGCTCGATGCGCATGCCGCCAATGCCGCGGCCCTGGGTGCTGCCGGTGCGCACAGTGCAATTCACTGGAGTTATGAGGGCGAGGGTGGTCCGCTGAGCTGGGGTAAGCTCAATCCGGCGAATGCCAAATGTGATAGCGGCCAGCGCCAGTCGCCGATAGATATCCGTGAAGGTATCCGGGTCGATCTCGATCCGCTGACCTTTGATTACAAGCCCTCGCGTTTCACCGTGACGGATAACGGCCACACCATACAGGTCAATCTGGGTGCCGGCAATTTCATCAACGTGTCCGGCCGCAACTATGAGTTGCTGCAATTCCATTTCCATAAGCCATCGGAAGAGCGCATCAATGGGCGCGGTTTTGAGATGGTGGTGCATCTGGTGCACAAGGATGGCGATGGCCGCTTGGCCGTGGTTGCGGTGCTGATAGAACGCGGCAAGGCCCAGGCTTTGGTGCAAACGGTCTGGAATAACCTGCCACTGGAAAAAAACGAGGCGGTATTGGCGCTTAGCGCCATGGATCTGAACCAGATCTTGCCGACCAAGCGTGATTACTACACTTACATGGGATCCTTGACCACGCCACCGTGCAGCGAAGGGGTATTGTGGTTAGTGATGAAAGAGCCTATCGAAGTCTCGCCGGAACAACTGGCCATTTTCAGCCGCCTCTATCCTATGAACGCCAGACCGATACAAAAGACTGCCGGGCGTTTGATCAAGGAATCGAATTAAATTACCCTGGCCCGATCTCATTTGAAATCGGGCCGGTGCTTAAGCTAGCTTCGATTGCAGCCAGTCGCGTAGTAACTGGCAGACTATTTCAGGCTGTTCCAGCGGTGACATGTGGCCGCAATCTTCCAGTATATGCAGCTTGGAATCTGGCAGGCCGTTGGTCAATTTCCCGGCTTCTTCGATAGCCCGCATCTGATCGTTGCGGCTGGAGATGACCAGACCCGGACAAGTAATCTGCGCTAATTCGGCATGCCCGTCGTGCCGCACCAATCCCAGCTGGCGCAAGAAAACCTCCTTGCCTAAATTGAGCGACATGGCCTGCAGATGTGCCAGCAAGGCCGCATCATCGGTCCTGTCCGGATGCAGCGCGCGCTTGAGTGCGGTGAGCGTCTGCCCTTTGAACGGATACAGTTGGGACATACTGATCTGTTGCTGATTGCGGCTTAATTCTTGCGCAGTGCTGGCACGTGCCGAGGTATTGAGCAAGACCAGACCAGCGAGCTTATCTGGTGCCAGGTAGGCGACGCGGCGTGCCACGTAGCCGCCCAGTGAAAACCCGATTAGTACACAGCGCTCCGGGAGCGTTGCAGCGATGCGTACCGCCATCGCTTCGATGCTACCGCCTTCATTGATATCGGCAAACCGGACTGGCGCGATCGCAGATAACGCGGGCAACATCGCCTGCCACAGGCTGGCATCGCACATGAAGCCAGGTATCAGTAGCAGCGTGAGCGGGGGAACGGCAGGTGAGTTCAATGTAGAAGTAGGCGCTGACATAAGGCGGCAGTGTATGGCGAATCACGCTGGTATGGCAATGCCGGCCAATAAAAAACGGCGGCTCTTGTATGAGCTGCCGTTTTTGCTTTCAGTCATTTTATGCTTGTGCCACAGTTAGCCGTGGCCGGGAAAAATGCCGGAATAACTTATTTGTAGATGCCGCAGGCGACAATCACGTCGCCGGATTTTTCAAAGTAGGTGGATTTCTGCACGATGGCCTTGTTTTTGTCTGCCGGATTCGGCCATTTATAGTCTACCCAACCATGCCCTTTGCTCTCGGCCAGAGCCAGAATGTCGATGACGAAGGCTTTGTTATCGACGTCGCGCAAAGTACGGATATCTTTGCCGACCAGTTTAATGTTGGCACCGTGCGCCAGCGCCTTGCCGGTGAAATCGGCGACGTAAATGTAGAGATCGCGATCGACAAATGAGCCCTTGGGATTGCTAAATTCGGCATAGGCTTTTTCCGCCCCGTTAGCTTTGATGTACGCGATGGCTTTTTTTACCAGGGCTTGCGCTTCTTCGGCAGAACCATGATCCGCCGCCAAGGCTGAATTGGCGAGGGTGAAAGAAAAAATCGTGAGCAAGAAAATCTTGAAAAATTTTTGCATATTGAGTTCTCTAAGCTAAGGGGTAAAAGGAAAAACAAGTATGACACGGTAAAAAAACAAACACTTCTTTATATTCAAATTGTTGCTATCAGGATACAACTACTCGTATTTGCGTACATCATCGATTACCTTGCCGTCATTAGCCAGGCTGCCGCTAGCGACAAAAGTGACGTCGCCGCGTAGCTTGGTGATGTCGCGTATGCTGGCTACCAGCGCGGTTTTCAGCGCTTCGTTTTGGGGACTAGCTGCATCATTTAGTTCACAGTGCAGGCTCATGGCATCGTTTGCCATTTCACCGGTAACGACCAGACGTGCCTTGCTGATTTCCGGGTGGCGTTTGAGGATTTCCGCCACTTGCGATGGGTGCACGAACATGCCCTTGACCTTGGTAGTCTGGTCGGCACGCCCCATCCAGCCCTTGATACGGGTATTGCTGCGGCCACAGGGTGAGATGCCGGGCAGTATCGCCGACATATCGCCGGTGCCAAAACGCAGCAGCGGATAATCGGGATTAAATGAGCTGATCACCACTTCACCGACTTCGCCCTCGGCCACCAGATCACCGGTGCCGGGTCGCACGATTTCCAAAATCAGATCTTCATCAAGCACCATGCCGGGATTGAGCACGCCATCGGTCGCGGTTTCATAGGCGATATTGCCGATGTCAGCCGAGGCATACAACTGCAATACCAGCGGCACTCCATGTTGCTGTAGCCAATGGCGCAATGAGGGCGGCAGGGCTTCGGCACCGACTACCGCACGTTGCAGGCTGGAGATATCGGCACCGAGTTCGAGTGCCTTCTCTATGATGATTTTTAAAAAGCTGGGCGTGCCTACATAGGCGTCCGGGCGTAATTCGGTGATGGCTTGTACCTGCATTTCAGTCTGTCCGGCACCGGCCGGAATAATCACGCAGCCTAGCTTGGCGGCTGCGCCTTCGACCATGTAAGCGGCAGGCGTGAAATGATAGGAAAAACAGTTTTGTATCAGGTGGCCGCTACGCAACCCGGCGGCATGCAAAGGCCGGGCAAAGCGCCACCAGTCCTGGCCGCGGCCTTCCGGATCAAAGATAGGGCCGGGCGACATGAAGATGCGTTGCAACTGATGGGCCGGCGTGCTGTTGAGCCCGCCAAACGGCAGACGCCGGCGTTGCAACCCATACAGGTCAGACTTACGGGTCACCGGTAGTTGCGCCAGCGCGCTGCGGCTTCTGATATCAGCCGCTTTGACGTCGTGCAATATCTCCGCCCACCCCGGACTGGTCTGGGCTTGCGCCACCAGTTGCGGCAGGCGTGTCATCAAAGCCTGTTCGCGGCTTTGTGGATTGCGGGTTTCAAGCGCATCTAAATAGTCACTTAGGTTCATACTTAGGCTCATACTTATCTGAAGTTGGAATAGCGGAGAACAAAATGTTTATTCGTGAGGTCTGGCTTATGCCAGCCAGCGTTTGCGACGTCGATAAAATTTCATTTCGCGGAAACTCTTGCGACCGGCACCCGAAACCCCCAGATAAAATTCCTTGACGTCTTCATTCGATGCCAGTTCCTTGGCATCACCTTCCATCACGACCCTGCCGTTTTCCAGAATGTAGCCAAAGTCGGCATAGCGCAAAGCGGTATTGGTATTTTGTTCGGCCAGCAGGAAAGAGACGTTTTCCTTGACGTTGAGACTTTTGACGATTTCAAAGATCTCTTCCACCAATTGCGGTGCGATGCCCATTGATGGCTCGTCCAGCAAGATCATCGAAGGTTTCGCCATCAGGGCGCGGCCGATCGCGCACATCTGCTGCTCACCACCGGAGGTGTACCCGGCCAGCGAGCTGCGGCGTTGGCGCAGGCGTGGAAAATAGTGATACACCATCTCCAGTGATTCTTTTAGTTCGCTGCGCGAAATCTGGCGCGTATAGGCACCGGTCAGCAAGTTTTCCTCTATGCTCAGATGGGCGAAACAGTGACGCCCTTCCATCACTTGCGACAGGCCGCGTTTGACTAATTCATTCGGTGTCAGGTGGTCGACGCGCTGGCCTTTAAAGCTGATGTCGCCTTTGGTAATATCGCCGCGCTCATTGCGCAATAGCGTGGAAATGGCCTTGAGCGTGGTCGATTTGCCGGCACCATTGGCCCCGAGCAGGGCGACAATTTTCCCCTGTGGCACCTGCAGTGAAATCCCTTTGAGCACCAGTATCACATGGTCGTAAATCACCTCGATATTGTTGACGCTCAGGTAGGCCGGGGCCGGGGTGCTTAATGAACTGGCAGCGCTGGAGGAGCTGGGGCTTGCTGTGTGGGTCATAATCAAGTTCTCTGTTCTGGGTAAATGCACTAACACTGGTGTTGCGAAAATACGCTTAGACGGGGTGTAAAAACCCCCGCTCCCGCGCGGAAAGAACTAATGACATACCGCGGCAGAAGCGGGGAAAACCCACTGAGGAACTATTTCGGGCAAGCTGGCGTAATTTTTTTCTCTGCCGCATATTTGGCCGAGGATTCCTCCAGCAAGGCGCGTGTCAATGCCTTATCGCCGACTACCCAGTTAGGCGTAATGGCTTTCCATTTGTCGCCTGTCCATTGCTGAACCTTGACTGCGCCTGAGCCTTCGTGATCATCGCAAGAGGTTTTCACCGGAGGGAACATACCCAGTGCACCCAGAGCTTTTTGACGCGCTTCATTGACGTCCAGATTCTCAAAGCCCCAGCGTATCTGTTCGCTGCTCATGAGTTTGCCTTTGCCGTATTTTTCCTGCGCTTTGAGTATCGCTTCGGTCCACAGGATAGCCGCAGTGACGCCGCGCATGTGATACACGGAACCGACGCGGCTCTTGTCGCTCAGGTTGCCTTTGCCGGCCGCATAGACCTTGCTGCGGATTTCATCGAGCACGGCGTAATTGCCGGGCGTGTTGAAGGTCATCGTGGTGTAACCCTTTGCCGCATCGCCTGCCGGTACCGTGTCTTCTTCCGAGCCGGCCCACCAGACGCCTAGCATCTTGTCACGCGAGAAGCCATTACGCTGCGCGGTTTTGATCGCCACCGCATTCATCACGCCCCAGCCCCACAGAATCACATAGTCAGGATTGGCCTGGCGGATTTGCAACCATTGCGATTGCTGTTCATTGCCAGGGTGAGCTACCGGAATCTTGATCAGCTCAAAGCCATATTGCTTGGCTTGCGCTTCCAAGACTGGCAATGGCTCTTTGCCGAAGGCGGAATCGTGATACAGATGAACGATTTTTTTGCCCTTGAGCTTTTCCATACCGCCGGATTTATCGCCCAGATATTTGGTCATGGCGGCAGCCTGATTCCAGTAGCTGGTGATCAAAGGGAAGATGTAGGGAAAGACCTTGCCGTTGGCGGCGTCGGAACGGCCATAGCCCAGCGTCGTCATGGGAATCTTATCTTCGGCAACCCGGTCCAGGATACCGTAGGCGATGCCGGTAGAGAGCGGCTCTACCAGTGAGGCGCCGCCATTGTTTTTCTTCAGGCGTTCATAACATTCGACACCGCGTGAGGCGTTGTATTCGGTTTCGCATTCTTCCCAGGAAATCTTGACACCATTCAGGCCGCCCTTGGCATTGACCAGGTTGAAGTAATCAATCGCGCCACCGTAAAAACCGGAGCCGCCTGAGGCATAAGGGCCAACCCGATACGACAGGATAGGGATGTATTGCTCCTGAGCCTGGGCTAGTGGCATGGCGCTGACCGCGCCTAGCATTGCAGAGCCGAGTAACAGGGATTTAATCAATTTCATGGTGTCTCCTGGTGTTAATAAGATTGTTATTAAGATTGGATGGCTAGTACATGGCGCTTGATAGTGTGGGTAACTCAGCACTACGCCTTTTTATCAAAATACATGAACGGCAAAAACATCAAAAACAAAACATCAAAAAAACTTAATGCGGGAAAGGCCAGAGCCGCAATTTCTCTTTCGTGATTTGCCACAGGCGTGCCAGCCCGTGTGGTTCGACGATCAGGAAAAATATGATCAGCGCGCCAAATACCATCAGTTCCAGATTCGATGCCACATTGGTTGGCAGCGATAAGGCATGTGCCAGCAGGTTCAGGCCTATCGGTAGCAAGATGATGAAGGCGGAACCGAGGAAGGAGCCGAGTATCGAGCCTACCCCACCGATAATGATCATGAACAGGATGCGGAACGACAGATCGAGATTGTAGGCTTCCGGCTCTACCGTGCCGAGATAGGCGTAGGCATACAAGGCACCGGCAATGCCGCAGTAAAACGAGGAAACCGCAAACGCCAGCAGCTTGGTACGCATCAGGCGAAAACCTATCACTTCGGCCGCCACGTCCATGTCACGCACCGCCATCCAGGAGCGGCCGACATTCGAGCGCACCATGTTCTTGGCCAGCAATGCCATGATGCAGACTATGCTTAATGTCAGCAGATATTTTTTGACCGGGGTGGTAAAACTGATGCCCATGATCACCATTTCTTGTGCGGTAATCACGCCGGACGAACTGTAATTGGTGAACCACTGTATCTTGGTCAGGCACCAGACGACGAAGAACTGGGTGGCCAGCGTGGCCGCCGCCAGATAAAAGCCGCGTATGCGCAGCGATGGCAGGCCGAACGCAATCCCCACCATGGCAGCCGACAGGCCGCCCAGGACAAAGCCCAGCAACACCGGGATGCCGGGAATGCGCAAGATGAAGTTATACGAAGCGAATGCACCGACCGCCATAAACGCGGCTGAGCCTAGCGAGAGCTGGCCGGCATAGCCGGTGAGGATATTCAAACCCAGGGCCGCCAGCGAAAAAATCAGAAACGGAATCAGGATCGCCGAAAACGTATACGGCGAAGCGATCAGCGGCACCACAAAAAATGCGGCCGCCAGTATCAATGCCATACCTACCCTGTCCTGACGGATGGGGAAGATCTGGTTGTCCTGAGCGTAGCTCGCTTTAAATTGACCTGCTTCACGATAGAACATGGAATTCCTTTATTTCATTTTCAAACACGCAATACACATGCGGGTTTTCAGCCATTTATGCCCTGGAAGGCGCACCGGTATTGCGCACTGATAATCTGTGTACTTAAATCCTGCGTATCACTTTTTCGCCGAACAGACCTTCCGGACGCACCAGCAAGAACAACAGCGCCAATACATACGGGAACCAGCCCTCGATACCGCCGCCTACCATTGGGCCTATATACACTTCGGCCAGTTTTTCCGATGCGCCTATGATCAGGCCGCCGACGATCGCGCCGGGAACGGAGGTGAATCCGCCCAAAATCAATACCGGCAAGGCTTTCAGGGCGACGAAGGTGAGCGCAAATTGCACCCCGTTACGGGCACCCCACAATAAACCTGCCACCAACGCCACAAAGCCGGCGACTGCCCAGACTATGCCCCAGATCTGTTGCAGCGGAATTCCTACCGCCAGCGCCGCCTGATGATCATCGGCTACCGCGCGCAGGGCACGGCCTATCTTGGTCTTGGAAAATAGCAAGGCCAGTGCTGTCACCAGTACTGCGCAGATCAGCGCGGCGATCACGTCAAATTGCGAGACGATGATGTTGTAATTGTTCAGCAGCCATTCGATAGGCACGTCTTCTATCGGCAGTTTCAGCTGGTGCGGCTGCGATCCCCACAGCAATTGCGCCAGGCCTTCGATAAAAAATGTCAGTCCTATGGTGGCCATGAACAAGGTGATCTCGGGTTGATTCACCAGCGGGCGCAAGACGATGCGTTCTATCGCCAGACCCAGCGCCACCATCACCAGCATGGTGAGGGGGATGGCCATCCATAGCGACAGGCCAAATTCTTCGGTCAGGCCGACGCAGGTCAGCGCCGCAAAAAAACACCATCGCACCCTGGGCAAAATTGAAAACGCCCGAGGCCTTGTAAATGAGCACGAAGCCCAATGCCACCAGCGCATACATGACGCCGGAAAGCAGGCCGCCGATCAGGACTTCAAAGAAAAAATTAATGTTCATAATTGCTTAAAACCTTTTTTGTAAGCAAACATATTGCTGCGCGAGTACTGATTTAATCCCCTCTCCCGCTGGCGGGAGAGGGCTAGGGTGAGGGTGCTTGCAAAGGCTGATACGATGCAAATAGCCTCAACTTAACAACACTTTAATGAGCAAACGGCTGCATGAAGTCTCTCATCCCCAGCCTTGGTTTTACTCAAACTCACCGCCAGCGTGAGAAGGGAGTGCAGTCTAGTGCGCCACACCTAAATATGCGTTAATCACTTCCTGATTGGCCAGCACTTCAGCCGGCGTGCCGTCCCCGATTTTCTTGCCGTAATCGAGCACTACCACACGGTCGGAAATATCCATGACTACTCCCATATCGTGTTCTATCAGTACGATGGTGGTGCCGAGCTGATCATTGACGTCGAGAATGAAGCGGCTCATGTCCTGCTTTTCCTCCACGTTCATGCCGGCCATAGGTTCATCGAGTAATAAGATCTCGGGTTCCGCCGCCAGCGCGCGTCCCAGTTCCACCCGTTTTTGCAGGCCATACGAGAGCCGGCCGACCGGAATCTTGCGGATATGCTGGATCTCCAGAAAGTCGATGATTTCCTCGACTTTTTCGCGGTGCTCAATTTCCTCTTTCTGTGCCGGGCCCCAGTACAAAGCCTGCATCAGGAAATTGCTCTTCATCTTCAGGTTGCGCCCGGTCATGATGTTGTCGAGCACGCTCATGCCCTTGAACAGCGCAATGTTCTGAAAGGTGCGTGCGATGCCGCTCTTGGCCGCCGCGTAGGTGTTCATATCCTTGCGATGCACGCCGCGGTAGGTGATCTCGCCGAGTTGCGGGCGATACACGCCGTTGATGACGTTGAGCATCGAGCTTTTGCCGGCGCCATTGGGGCCGATGATGGCGCGGATCTCGTGTTCCTTGACGTTGAAGGAAATATTCGTCAGCGCTTTGACGCCGCCGAAAGACAGCGAAATGCCTTGTAAATCCAGAATCACGTCACCGATTTTTCTATTATGTATCATCGCTATCTTTATTCTCTAGGCTGCATGCTGGGCATAAGTGACGCAAGGGAAAGTGGCGACATCGACGATGCGTAAATCCGCTGCCACCTTGCCCTGACGCCCGTCTTCGAACTTGACCTGGGTTTCTATGTACTGGGAATGTCTGCCGCTGTACAACGCGTCGATCAGCACCTTGTATTTTTCGGCGACAAAACGACGTCTGACCTTGCGCGTGCGGGTCAGTTCGTCATCGTCAGGATCAAGCTCTTTATGCAGGATCAGGAAGCGATGGATCTGGGTGCCACCCATTAACTCTTCGTTGGCCAGATCGGCATTGACCTTTTGTATGCATTCGGCGATCAGATCGTAAGTCTCTTTTTTCGCCGCCAGATCGGTGTAGCCGGAGTAGGCAATACCGCGTCGTTCCGACCAGTTACCGACCGCTTCCATGTCGATATTGATGAAGGCGCAGACCATATCCCTGTCCTGCCCAAAGGCTACCGCTTCCTTGATGAAAGGGAAGAATTTCAGCTTGTTTTCTATATAGTTGGGGGCAAACATATCGCCATGGTTCATCTTGCCGACATCGGCCGCGCGGTCGATGATTTTCAGGTGACCTTCATGATCGAAGATGCCGGCGTCGCCGGTATGAAAATAGCCGTCGGCATCCATGACCTCGGCGGTGGCATCGGGACGTTTGTAGTATTCCTTGAGCATCGCGCAGGACTTGACCAGCACTTCGCCATTTTCCGCCAGCTTGACCTCTACTCCGGGGGCGGCCTGGCCGACGCTGTCGAACTTGATATTGCCGTCCGGTTGCAGGCAGACATAGGCGCAGGTCTCGGTCGCGCCATATAGCTGCTTGAGGTTGATACCGATAGAGCGGTAAAAGCGAAACAGGTCGGGACCGATGGCGGCGCCGGCGGTATAGGCGACCTTGACGCGACTCAATCCCAGCACATTTTTCAGCGGGCCATATACCAGCGTATTGCCGATCGCATAGCTCAGTTTATCCATGCCACTGACCGGCTTGCCGTCGAGAATGTCGGCGCCGACGCGGCGTGCCACATCCATAAAATGGTGAAACAACTGGCGCTTGATTTTGCTGGCGTCTTCCATTCGTATCATGACCGTGGTCAACATGTTTTCAAACACGCGTGGCGGTGCAAAATAATAGGTCGGCCCGACTTCGCGTAAATCGGTCAAGACGGTTTCGCCCGATTCCGGACAATTGACGGTAAAGCCTGCCACCAGTGCCTGCGCGTAAGAGAACAGATGATCGCCTACCCAGGCCATCGGCAGGTAAGACAGGATATCTTCGTGTTCGCTGAGTTTGTCGAAACTGACGCCACCGATGGCGGCGCTCATGAACGAGCGGTGCGTCTGGCAGACGCCTTTGGGTTTGCCGGTAGTGCCCGAGGTGTACAGCATGACCGCGGTGTCGTCAGGCTGGCCCAGATTGACTTGCTGCATGAAAAATTCAGGATGCGCGGCATCGTATTGACGACCGAGTTCTTGCAATTGATGGTAAGAACTCAGTTCAGGCTGATGGTAGTGCCGCATACCCTTGTCGTCGTCGTAGCAGATATGTGCCAGCGCCGGATAGTTTTGCCTGATGTCGAGTAGCTTGTCGACTTGTTCCTGATCTTCCACCACGGCAAAAATGACTTCGGCGTTTTCCAGTGCGAAAATCATGTCGGCGGCTGGTGCATCCTGATACAAGGGGACTGCGATACCGCCCAGGCATTGGGCCGCTGCCATCGCCCAATACAGGTGTGGCCGGTTGTCACCGATAATCGCCAGATTCATGCCACGCTGAAAACCTTGCGCCGCCAGGCCGCATGCCAGCGCGCGCACTTCTGCGCTGACCTGTTGCCAACCCCAGGTTTGCCAGATACCCAGATGCTTTTCGCGAAACGCCGGATGCCGCGGGCGCACTTGCGCGTGTTGCAGCAAGAGCTTAGGGAAAGTCGTGTTCGCTACGTCGGTTTGTATCATGGTCTCCACCAAGGTTCTTTTTTGACACCAGTCTCTGCAGCTATTCTTACTGGATACTTACGTTCCGTCGAATCTGCTGCCGGGCTGTTGTCTTTGCATGCGCGATTGATGAAAATCATTGAAGAGTGCGTCAGACCTGCTCGGTGGCAAGCTTAGTCGCTTACAATGTCTCCGTATCAATTTATATTTTTCAGACTTACAGAAAACCACATCAAGTCAGATCAAACTACATCAGCATTTTTGTACTTAGGTGCCTGACTGGTCTGGCTACAGCAACTTTTCGTAAGTCCGGTTTATTTTTTGTTGGGATGATAGTAGGCAGTTCAAAATTCCTGCGCTGTCATTTGCCCGACAATCTCTCTGTATTTATCAACTATCGGTGGTGCGCTGCACAATATGATTGACGATTTTATGCCCGGCAAAGCGCAGGAAACAAGTGATCCCAAAGAACGATTTTCCAAGACCATGTGGGCCAGCATGCTGGCACCGGAACATCTGCAAAGAGTCGAGGCTGAAGTCATAGAACGCTTTGTGCCTGCCGGTGGTTATGCCTGTCGCAAAGGTGACAGTGTGGATCACTGGATGGGCGTGGTCGATGGCTTCCTGAAGATGAGCAGTATTTCTCCTGAGGGTAAAACCATTACCTTCAGTTGCATGCTGGCGGGCGGCTGGTTTGGCGAAGGCTCGCTGCTGAAAACCGAGTGCCGCAAATACGACGTGGTGGCCTTGCGTGATACCCGCGTTGCGTATATGCCACGCAGCACATTTACCTGGTTGCTCGACAACAGCATCCCGTTCAACCGTTTTTTACTGCAGCAACTCAATGAGCGGCTGGGGCTGTTTATCTCTTTAGTCGAATACGATCGCATGCTCGATACCGACACCCGGGTCGCACGCTGTATCGCTTCCATGTTCAATCCCTACCTGAATCCGGGCGGCGGAATGCAATTGCAAATCTCGCAGGAAGAGATAGGCTATATCTCCAGCGTGTCGCGTCAGCGCGCCAATCAGGCCTTGCAACTGCTGGAAAAGAAAAAACTTTTGTCGCTCGACTACGGTGGTATTACGATACTCGACTTGGCTGGCTTGCGTAGTTTTCCGGCTGAAGATAGCGATGCGATTTCAAAATAAGGCATGAGGCGGATGGCGATGTCGGGGTTGAATATTATTGGTGCCGGTAAGGTCGGGCGGGTACTGGGCCGGCAGTTTTTCCGTTCTGCTGCGTTTCGGATAGAGCAGGTCGTCAATCGCAGTTTGCCGGTTGCCAGTGCCTCGGTGGCGTTTATTGGCGGTGGTCATGCATTGGCCGGTCTGGCGCATGTGCAGGCGGCTGACGTGACCATGCTGAGCGTTGCTGATGACCAGATCGAAGCCACCTGCGATGCCATGGCGGCACGTGGCTTGTTTCAGCCCGGTAGTGTCGTATTCCATTGCAGCGGTGCCAAGGCATCGAATCTGCTGGCCTCTGCCAGCGCGGCGGGCGCCAGCGTTGCCAGTTTGCATCCGGTCGCCAGTTTTGCCGACCAGGCCAGACTGGCGGATCATTTTGCCGGAACGATTTGCAGTCTGGAAGGCGATGAAGCGGCTTTGCAGCTCTTGATTCCCGCACTGCAAGCGGTGCAGGCCAGGGTGGTACAAATCAGCGCCGCTAACAAATTGCTGTATCACGCCGGTTCCGTGTTTGCCAGCAACTATCTGGTTACCTTGATGGAAACCGCTTTGCAGGCCTATCAGGCTGCCGGTATCCCGCCTGATATCGCTAAGGCGATGGCAGAGCCTTTGGCCAGGCAGTCAATGGACAATGTATTTCAGATGGGAACGGCAGCCGCCTTGACCGGCCCGATCGCACGCGGTGATATGGCGACCGTGGCCTTGCAGCAGCAGGTGGTCAGCGCCTGGGACGCCAATGCCGGCAATTTGTATCAGGCCTTTACGCCGCCCAGCGTGGTGCTGGCGGCGCGCAAAAGCAAGTAAGAGAAAATAAGAGAAAATAAGAGGAAATAAGCTAAAAGAAGATTACTCTGAGAAATAGACGCTATTGCGGCCGTTTTGCTTGGCTTGGTATAGCGCGACGTCCGCCCGTTCAAACACGCTGTCTTCGCTCTCTTTATCTTTGCACTGAGCGACACCCATGCTGACCGTGACCGAGAGTTTTTTTCTGGCCAGATCGGTGGTGCGTGAAAAATCGTTATTGGCGATGGTCAGGCGTAAATTCTCGGCAATGGCGGTGGCTTTTTCCAGTGTGCAATTTTTCAGTAAGATCAGGAATTCTTCACCACCCCAGCGGCAGATCACGTCGCTTTCGCGCAATGAGCGCTTGGCGATCATTGCAATTTCCTTAAGCACATGGTCACCGACCAGATGTCCATGCTTGTCATTGACCTTCTTGAAAAAATCGATGTCGACCAGAGCCACGCAAAGTGGCTGGCGCGAGCGTTCGGCGTCGAGCACGGCATTTTCAAAGACGAAATCAAAGGCCTGGCGATTTAACAGGGAGGTCAACTGATCAGTTGCTGCGGTTTTCTCTATGCGTGTTTGATAGCGCCGCACCGACAGCAAGACCAGTATCAGTACCACTATGGTGATCAACGCTCCGATCGCCGCATTGAGCATCAGTACTTCTTGCAAAGGTCTGA
Organism: Undibacterium piscinae; assembly: GCA_003970805.2. GTDB lineage: Bacteria > Pseudomonadota > Gammaproteobacteria > Burkholderiales > Burkholderiaceae_D > Undibacterium > Undibacterium piscinae. The sequence continues at coordinate 2,322,179 of CP051152.1, read as the reverse complement.
TTTCGCTACTCATCTCTTGTTCTACCAGTAGATGCCAGCCGAGTTCAGGAATGAAGCGTGAGTTGACCAAGATACTGTCATTCTCGGTTTGGTATTCCAGATGCAGGGATTCGCTCTTTTTGTTAGCGAGTATTTGCGCCGCGATACTGCTAATCCCGTTGGCTTTGAGTATCGTATTACCGAGGCGTTTTACGCTGGTGCCGGCCAGTACGATATTGCCCTTGGTATCGACAAAATAGATATTGCGGTGAAAGCGTGACTGATAGCTGTCGATCAGACGTTTCATGGTATCGAGCGTGAGACCTATGCCAGTGACACCGATAAATTTGCCGTCGTAATCGAAAATACGGTAATTGATGAAGATCGTCATGTTGTCGTGATTGGCCAGATCAAGGTCAACATTGGTTTCATACGGTGTCTTGAGCTTACGCACCCTGAAAAACCATTGATCGCGTGCTTCGGTTTCGCTGACCGTCTTGAGTGTGCCGTCCGCATGGTAATAGCGGTGGCTGAGGTCGGACACCAGAAAGCTGGAAATCGCGTTATTTTTGCTCTTGATTTCCTTCAGGTATTTGACGATGGCTGTAGTGTCTTCTTCCCCGCCTATGATCCAGTCACGCACAAACGTGTCTTGCGCCATTTGCGAAGAGACAAAAACCGGTCTCAGGATATCTTTTTGAATTTCAGAATAAATGTTGTCGCCGGTGATGGGCAGCGTTTGTTCCGCGATGCCATGCTGAAGTGAATTCCGCGAAACAGTAAAACTTGTCAAAACAACGGCAATGAATCCTGCAATCAGGATCAGCGAGAGCCATACCAGCAGACCATATTTTTTTAAGAAATTTCGCATGTGCTGTAGGAGCGTGAATGTGGATGTCTGGCATAGGCTCCTGACACCGGTCGAATTTAATGATGCTGAGGCAGGATCATACTATAAAAGCTTTGTTTTTCCAGTCAATTTGCGGTATCAGGGGCTTACGGCTATAAACGCTACAACAAAAAAAAATGCCGCAAATTGCGGCATTTCCTAAGATTTGTTTAGCTGTTTGAGCTCAGTACGATTATGGTCTAGGGGTCAGTTGCACATGCAGCCTGAGGCGCGAACCCGGATCGTAAGGCATTACGCTGGTGTAAGTGCGGTTGTGGTATTCATAAGTCACCGCATAGCCGGTAGTTCGGGTTTCCCAGTGGTCAATGTTGCGGCATTGCCGTACCGGGCGGCTTTCATAGCTAGGCTGGGAGTTGTAGTTATTATTGTAATTGTTGTTATTGCCGTTGTTATCGACGCGATCACCGACAATCGCACCGGTTAGTGCGCCTACTGCAGCCGCGGCGATCTTGCCATTGCCACCGCCTACCTGACTGCCGAGCAAACCGCCGGCGATCCCGCCGATAATCGCGCCGCCGGCACTGCGTTCACGCTCCGGTTCACGCTCGCGTACTGGGTAGCGCTGTGTGGTTTCGTATTCGGTGCGGCAATCCTGGCGTGGTACATTGATTTGTTCGACTTGCGGTGTCACGTTGATAACGCGGGCAAAATCCTCAAAATCTGCCGCTTGTGCAGAGTGAAATGTTGCGCTAACTCCGAGCAATGCGATAGCGGCAGCTATTTTTATGGGCTTTTGTAAAGAAATCATCGTGTACTTGAACATTAGGGACCTCGATTTTATTAATGTAGTCTTACTTTAAGTGATACTTGTAACCTGTGTGCGTAGCCTGCACATAATCTGTATTGATAACGCGCCAGATGCCCAAAAGGATTACCGGCGCAATGTAACAGAATGTTTTAAATCTTTCTTGATAGTTAGCGTTTCAAGACCATATCTGTGTTTTATAAGAATAATTTGGGGACGAACTATGCAATTACCATGGGCATCTTGGATCACAATCGTCACATTGCTGATGTATTTCTGGGTAATCGCCAATGTCGGCAGGGCACGCGGCAAATATCAGGTAAAGGCACCTTCGGTAGATGGTCCGCCGGAATTTTTGCGCAGTCTGCGGGTGCAAATCAATACCTCGGAGCAACTTATTTTCTTCCTGCCGGCTTTATGGCTGTGCGCCTATTGGTGGAGTGATCAGGTCGCGGCGCTGGGTGGCGCCTTGTGGATAGTCGGGCGAGTAGTCTATGCGCTGGCTTATTATCGTGATGCGGCAAAACGTTCGGCTGGTTTTGGTATTGCCACCCTGGCATCGATCGGCTTGTTGCTCGGTGCCGTTTATGGCCTGATACGCTAAATCACAGGATCAATGCGAATGAATTCACCAAACAAAATGACCGCACCGGTAATCGCCTCGTATCTGCTGGCGGCGCTGGCTTTGTGGTTAGTGCTCAAGGCAGGCTTACTGGTGGCCTTATATTCAGGCTTGCTGGTGTACTCGCTGGTGCATCTATTGACACCGACCATAGAGAAAAAATTCAATAACAAGCAAGCGCGCATGATTGCCGTGATTCTTTTGTCTAGCTTGATTGTGAGTAGTATCAGCATAGGAATTTGGGGCATGCTGGTGTTCTTTCGCAGCGATGCCGGCAGTATGCAGAGTCTGTTGCAGAGAATGGCCGATATCATCGAGGCTTCACGTAGTCAATTGCCGGCATTTGTGAGCGCCAACTTACCGGAAGGCGTAGATCCACTCAAGGGTTTGCTGTCTAACTGGCTGCGTGAGCATGCCGGCGAAGCCAAGCTCTTGAGTCAGGAGGCCGGCCATCTGATCGTGCATTTGGTACTCGGCATGATTATCGGCAGTATGGTGGCCTTGCAGGATGTCGCCAATCAAAAGCATTACCGCGCTTTTTCTGCTGCCTTGCATCAAAGGGTTGCCAATCTCGCTGGTATGTTTAAGCGGGTGGTGTTTGCCCAAGTGCGCATTTCGCTGATCAACACTTTGTTTACCGGTATTTTTCTGGCTGTGGTGTTGCCGGTGGCGGGCGTGCATTTGCCGTTGATTAAGAGCATGATCGCGATTACCTTTTTGGCCGGATTAATCCCGGTAGTCGGCAATATCATCTCCAATACCGTGATTGTGGTTGTCAGTTTGTCGCATTCGCCACAGATAGCCGCGATCTCGCTGCTGTTCATGGTGGTGATCCATAAACTCGAATATTTCCTCAATGCACGCATTATCGGTTCCCAGATCAATGCCAAGTCCTGGGAATTGCTGACTGCGATACTTGTCATGGAAGCCTTGTTTGGCTTGCCGGGAGTGGCTGCCGCCCCGGTGTTTTATGCCTACATCAAGAAAGAGCTATGTGATCAGGCTTTGGTCTAAAAGATGGCATAATCTCCTATCCCCCAATATTCACACTCTTATTTTAGGAAAAGCATGATACTCGAACTCGCAGACATCCGTATTCAAGCTGGCCAGCAGGCTGAATTTGATATCGCCATACAACGTGGACTTGATGAAGTGATCTCTAAGGCGACCGGTTTTTGCGGTTATAAAGTGAATAAGGGTATTGAGTCTCCGGAGCGTTATGTGCTGATGATTTTTTGGGAAACCCTGGAAAATCACACTATCGATTTTCGTGAATCACCGGCCTTTTTGCAATGGCGTGCGATCGTCGGCCCTTTCTTTGCGTCACCACCAGTAGTCGAGCATTTCAGCCTGCTTGGCAAGTCACTGTAAATTTTGCAGGACAGAACGGCGGATTAGCATCCCGACTGAATGGCTTGTTTTCCGGCATTTCGTCCCAAGCTAAGAGTGCTTAAACTTCGCTGGCGCAGTATGCGAAATTGATTCGCCTGCTGGCGCTGGCTGTACGCACAAAAACAAAGGTTATTATGGTTCCGCATCTGGTTACCGCCCTCAACGGGCCGCTGCTTGATCTTGAAAAAAAGATACTGGAAGCAACGCCGGCGATAGAACGCTGGTTCAGGCTGGAATGGCAAGAACACACTCCTCCATTTTATTGCTCGGTCGATTTACGCAACGCCGGTTTCAAGCTGGCACCGGTCGACACGAATCTGTTCCCTGGCGGCTTCAATAATCTGGCAGTGGAAATGCTGCCGCTGGCGGTACAGGCGGCGATGGCCGCGATAGAAAAATATTGTCCTGACGCTAAAAACCTCTTGCTGATACCTGAGGTACAAATCCGCAACCCTTCGTATCTGGAAAACATCGCAAGGCAAATGCAGATTTTCCGCCAGACCGGACTCAATGTCCGTCTGGGTAGCCTCGATGCCCGCATTACCGAGCCAACTGCGATTAATTTGCCCGATGGCACGCAACTGACGCTTGAGCCTCTGGTGCGCTCGGCCAACGGGCGTCGCCTGGGGCTGAAGAATTTTGACCCGTGCACGATCGTGCTCAACAATGATCTGTCGGCCGGAATCCCGGCGATTCTCGAAGATATCAACGAGCAAACCTTGCTGCCGCCGTTGCATGCGGGTTGGGCTTTGCGTCGAAAGAGCAATCATTTTTCTTCCTATGATGAAGTGGTCAAGAAATTTTCCAAGATGGTGGATATCGACCCTTGGTTACTGAACCCGTTTTTCGCCAAATGCAGCGGTGTCAATTTTCATGAACGTACCGGTGAAGACGCACTGGTGGCGACTATCGATACCTTGCTGGCCAAGATACGCAAAAAATATAAAGAGTACGGCATCAAGGATAAGCCTTTTGTGATCGTCAAGGCCGATGCCGGTACCTATGGCATGGGTATTCTGACCGTGCGCGATTCGAAAGAAGTGCGTAACCTGACCGAGTCGCAGCGCGACAAGATGGCGGTGACGAAAGATGGCATGGAAATCCGTGATGTGATCGTGCAGGAAGGCGTGTATACGTTCGAGCAGATCAATGATGCGGTGGCCGAACCTGTGGTTTATATGATAGATCGTTATGTGGTCGGCGGCTTTTACCGTGTCCATGAAGACCGTAGCGTCGACGAGAACCTCAATGCGCCGGGCATGCATTTTGTCCCGCTGGCATTCGCCCATCAGCATGCGGTGCCGGATATGCGCGCCAAGCCGGGTACGGCGGCACCGAATCGTTTCTATTTGTACGGCGTGGTAGCGCGACTGGCCTTGCTGGCCGCTTCGCTGGAGCTGGAAAAAACCGATCCGAATCCGGAAATTTATTAAGCGAAGACGGATGCATTAACACTGCATCCGTCTTGCCTGACCCCAAACCATCACCACTGACCATCATGAAAATCGCCTTTCTGACTGACCCGCTGTCGCAGTTTAAGACCTACAAGGATTCCACTTACGCCATGATGGTGGAAGCGGTCAGCCGCGGCCATAGCATTTATGCGTTTGGCCCGGAACACATGGCGCTGGAGTGCGGTACCGTGGTGGCGCAGATCAGCCAGGTCATCCTGACCGGCGACAGCCAGGACTGGTATCGCCTGGAAGCGGCCAGTTCGGTGCGTCTGAGTGAGTTCGATGCGGTATTGCAGCGCAAGGACCCGCCGTTTGATATGGAATACATCTACGCGACCTATCTGCTGGAATTGGCCGAGCAGCAGGGCGCGCGCGTCTTCAATAAGCCTGCCGCGATACGCAATCACAACGAAAAGCTCAGCATTGCGCAATTTAGCCAGTTCACCACGCCGACGCTGGTGACGCGCGACGAGCAACGTATCCGCGCTTTCCATGGCCAGCATCAGGACATCATCCTCAAGCCGCTTGACGGCATGGGCGGTGCGGGGATTTTCCGCATTCGCGAAGATGGCATGAACCTCGGTTCCGTGATCGAGACGCTGACACTGAACGGCACGCGTACCATCATGGTGCAGCGTTATATTCCTGAGATCGTACACGGCGATAAACGTATCTTGCTGATAGGCGGCAAGGTGGTGCCTTTCGCCCTGGCGCGCATTCCGCAAAATGGTGAAGTGCGCGGCAATCTGGCCGCCGGTGGTGTTGGCGTGGCGCAGCAATTGTCGGCGCGGGATCTTGAGATTGCACAGACTTTGGCGCCAATACTGTACCAGCGTGGCCTGTTGCTGGTAGGATTAGACGTGATTGGCAATTGCCTCACTGAAGTCAATGTCACCAGTCCTACCTGTTTTCAGGAAATCACGCAGCAAAAAGGTTTTAATGTCGCGGCAATGTTTATCGATGCCGTGGAAGCGGCAATCTAAGCTACGGTCAAGATACTGAGGTAGGGTATTTTATTTTGCGTACGTGGATGATGTGGGAAAGCTAGTGTTTTTCCCTATACTCCCCAGGAGTTGAAGATATGGTAGGGATACTTTTGTTGACCCATGCACCGCTGGGCGCAGCTTTTCTACAGGCCGCCGCGCATGTGTTTCGCGCTATGCCGGAGCGGGTCGAAGCGATTGATGTGATCGCCGATCAAAACATTGATGAAGTCCATGCGTTGGCGCGCGCTGCAGTCCGGCGTCTTAACGATGGCGCTGGTGTGCTGGTGATTACCGATGTGATGGGCGGCACGCCGTCTAATTGCTGTCGTCAGCTTGGTGAGCCGCACGAAGTGGCGGTGATCGCCGGGATTAGTTTGCCGATGTTACTCAGGGCAATCACTTACCGGCAGGATACGCTGGACGTGGTGGTCGAAATGGCGCTGGCCGGAGCCCAGAGTGGTGCCGTGCGTGTCGATAATCGTGTTCGCGTGGCATCCTGAAGCCCCTTCCCTTTATTTAATTGAAAAGTGAACCAAGAATGATCCAGCAAGAAATAGAAATCATCAACAAGCTAGGCTTGCATGCCCGCGCTTCCGCCAAGTTAACCCAATTGGGCGGCAAGTTTAAATGTGAAGTCTGGCTGACCCGGAATAGCCGCCGCGTCAATGGTAAATCCATTATGGGCGTGATGATGCTGGCGGCCGGCAAGGGCAGTAAGGTCTTGCTTGAGACTAATGGTCCAGAGGAGCAGGAATGCTTCGATGCGATCGTCGCCCTGATCAACGACAGGTTTGGCGAAGGCGAGTGATAGGTCGTAACGGCCCTGGTCAAAGTTGGCTTTAGGGACGGCGTCGCTATGTTGTCGCTGCGCAAGAATATGCCATTTAATGATTTACAGAAAGTAGCAAAAATATAATAATATGACTTTTGCAATGCAGCTCGCAGCTCGCATATCGCACGCACAACGCACGCAGCTGTCGTGCCCGGGCGCTGTTTGCATGAGTCAAGAACATCAATAGGGACACAGCATGGCCTCATTCACACTGCAAGGTATCCCCATTTCCCGTGGCATCACCATAGGTCGCGCCCATTTGCTGCGACCCGCGGCTTTAGATGTACAGCATTACCTGATTGCGCAAGAGCAAGTCGAAGCCGAAGTGCGGCGACTGCAGGACGCGATTGCCAAGGTACATAAAGAATTGCAGGCCATCTGGGCCGATTTGCCGCCGGATGCGCCGACAGAATTAGGCGCTTTCCTTGATGTGCATGCACTGATCTTGTCCGACCCCATGATTTCCGAAGCGCCGCTCGATATCATCCGTACCCGTCATTACAACGCCGAATGGGCGCTGGTCACTCAGATTGATGCGCTGTCGGCACAGTTTGATGAAATCGAAGATGACTACCTGCGTGAACGCAAGGCCGATATCCAGCAAGTCGCTGAGCGTGTCCTGAAAGTGCTGACCGGTAGCGCTCACGATCTGCCGCGCGCGACTGGCATCGATGAAAGCAATGCCAATATGATCGTGGTGGCCAGAGATATTTCTCCGGCTGACATGATGCAATTTCGTAACGTCGCATTTACCGGCTTTGTCACGGATGAAGGTGGACAAAACTCACACACGGCGATCGTCTCGCGCAGCCTGGGCATCCCTGCGGTGGTCGGCATGGGAAATGCCTCGCGCCTGATCGTGCAGGACGATTGGTTGATTATCGATAGCGATGCCGGCGTAGTGATCGTTGCGCCATCGGCCTTGGTGATCAGCCAGTACCGTGACCGTCAGGCGGTCTTGTTGAAGGCACGCAAGAAGCTCAACCGCCTGAAAAAGACCCAGGCGGTCACGCTCGATGGGGTAGAGATCAACCTGCTGGCCAATATCGAGTTACCGCAAGATGCGGTCGCCGCACTGGAAGCCGGTGCCAATGGCGTCGGCCTGTTTCGCTCGGAATTCCTGTTCATGGGACGTACCGGTCAGGAGTTACAGTTGCCTACCGAAGATGAGCAATTTTCCGCCTATAAAGAGGCAGTGCTGGCGATGAAAGGCCGGACTGTCACGATCCGTACGCTGGACGTCGGCGCTGACAAACCTATGGATGCCAGCGAACACAATATTCTCAATCCGGCCATGGGTTTGCGCGCGATACGCTACTGCCTGAAAGAGCCGCAGATTTTCCTGACGCAATTAAGGGCGATTTTGCGGGCTTCCGCTTTTGGTCACGTGCATATCCTCATTCCCATGATCGCCCATGCGTTCGAGATCGATCAGTCGCTGGCGATGATCGCCCAGGCCAAGGCTGAGTTGACGGCGGAAGACAAGAAGTTTGATGCCAATATTTTGGTCGGCGCCATGATAGAGGTGCCGGCGGCGGCGCTCAGCTTGCCTATGTTCGTCAAGAAACTCGACTTCCTTTCCATCGGCACCAACGATCTGATCCAGTACACGCTGGCGATCGACCGTGCCGATCACGAAGTCGCCCATCTGTATAGCGATACCCATCCGGCCATCCTGCAACTACTGCACATGACCGTCAGTGCCGCCGAGAAGGCCGCGATCCCGGTCGCGATCTGCGGCGGCATGGCAGGTGACGTACGCCTGACCCGTCTGCTGATAGGTATGGGATTTCGCGAACTGTCGATGCCCGCGGCCTTGCTGCCCGAAGTCAAGCAGGAAATCCTCAACACCCGTATCGAGAGCCTGCAACCCTTGGTCAAGAAGATTTTGCGTTGCTATGATCCTGCCGTGATCCAGGACACGCTGACTCAGTTGGCAAGTGCCGGTAAGACTGATACCTTACATTAGCCGATCGTAACGAGTATGCTTGCCATCTGAATTTCAGGCTATTTGTTTGGAGTGTGAGACTGCCAATCCCGTATGGATATCCGGTACGACAGGCGGCTTTGCAATCAGGTGAAATGACTGAAGACTGAATGACTAATTAAGCGGCGCTAGCTACATGCAAGTGTTATGCATTCAACTGTATAACAAGCAAATTGAGGGCGAGCACCCGGAATTTTCGTGATTTTCTTTAAACTGATTTGACGCTTTATATGGCAGGTAAAACCTTTCAGCGAATGTTACTTGCCTTGGTCTTGTTGACCTTGCTTGCGCTTTATGCGCACGCCAACTGGATGGTCAGGACGCTGCGACTCGATACCATGCAGGGCAGCGAGGCAGCAGCGGCCGATGACAGGTCTGAGGGGGGTAAGAGCGTTTCGGCATTGCTACGACAGGGTGAAGGCTTGCGCTTGCAATGTGATATCGCGCCAACGTATCAATGGCCGTTTTGTGAACTTGACTTACGCTTTTCCAAAGATGATCAAGGCATAGACCTGAGTCGTTTTGATACCCTGAGTTTGTCGATACGGGCCACGGGGCCGGTGTCCGGGCCAGGGTCCGAGACAAAAACAGGCTCGCAACCCCGTCATTTTGTCCGGGTTTTCCTGCGTAATTTTGATCCTGCGTATTCTAAGCCCGGTAACGGTGCCAGCCTGAAACCACACGAGGTGGTTTTTGAGCCTGCTGCCCATGCTATGCCGGTTGAATTGAAACTGTCGCAATTCATGGTCTCGTCCTGGTGGATGCAAGAGCATCACACCAGTATTGAGATGTTAGGCCCGCAGCTTGAGCATGTCACGGCATTGGCAATCGCTACCGCAGACAATGCGGCACCGGGCCGGCATGAGATCGTACTGGAGTCAGCCGAGCTACGCGGCTTATGGATTTCTTCGGCAACCTTCCGTCTCGGTATTATTTTTGTCTGGCTAGTGTGTATGGTCGCTTATCTTGTTATTTATCTTGTCGGCGAGTGGCAAAATTCTCGTGAAAAGCTGAGCGAGTCGGACCGACATTTATATGATTTACATAATTCCAATGAGTTGCTTGAGCGTCGCGTTGAAGAGCGTACCCGAGCATTGTCTTCGAGTAATTCGAGATTAATCGAGACGCTGCAAAATCTGGATGTAGTACGTAAGGAACTGGTGCAGAGCGAAAAAAATGCCGCATTGGGAACCTTGGTGGCGGGCATCTCGCATGAATTGAATACGCCTATAGGTAATGCGGTACTAGTCGGAAGTGCACTCGGTGATTCTGCCCGGCAATTCCGCGATCTCGCGAACACAGGTCTGACCCGCAAGGCGCTGGATGCTTTTCTACTCGAAGTCATGCAAGGCAGCGATATTCTCAACCAGAACTTAAGCAGGGCTGCAGCCCTGATCGCCAGTTTCAAACAATTGGCAGCTGACCAGCATTCCGGACAGCGTCGTATTTTTTCATTGGTCGATGTGATGAATGAAACCGCATTGGCGATGGCACCGCGCTTGCGTAAAACCTTGCATCAATTAGAGATTGAGGTTCCGCCAGATCTGGTGATGGATTCATATCCAGGTCCCTTGAGCCAGATCATCATGAATTTTATGAATAACGCCATGTTGCACGGATTTGAAGGGGTGCAGCATGGCAAGATGTGTTTGCAGGCCAAATTGGTAGGCGCTGATAGGCTGGAAATCAGTTTTTCGGATAATGGGGTAGGTATTTCTGCCCAAGTGTTGCGGCGTGTATTCGAACCGTTTTTTACCACTAAGCTAGGTAAGGGGGGGAGCGGCTTGGGTATGCATCTGGTTTACAACATCGTTACCCAATTGTTTGGCGGACAAATTGAGATCAGTTCTACCCTTGGGCAAGGCACCAGGATTCGTATCGAAATGCCGCTGCTGGCACCGACCGCAAGCGCAGAATGCGCAAGGATAGGCGTGCCGACCGATGTGGTGGACGACTATAATCGTTTTCTCGATGGTAGGGATGTGCAGGATATTTCTTATTTTGGCGGGGCGTTCAGCCGGCGCGATGTGGTCGAACTGGCGCTTTTCATGCGCGAGATGCACCGGCATATGCCTGATGTTGAAATTGATCTGGTCGCGATCGATAGTTATGCGCTGGCGATTGAGCATTTACGTTCCGGCCAGATATCGGCTCTGGCGACGTCTTCATGGTTGCTTGACCTGCAATCTTATAAGGGCGAAATTGAAATCTCTGGGCCCATCGTGCAGGATGGGCAGTTTATCGTTGGCGCATATACCAGGGCAAGCAATGATAAGGCATTGGGTATGGCTTCACTCACGGATTTTCGTGCATTGAGGGTGGTATCGAATAGTGACTGGAGTGCCGATTGGCAAACCCTGGCCGGACTTGGCGTGAGTGATTGCGTGGATGTCAAAACCTGGCGTCAGATGGTTTATATGGTCAACAGTGATGAGGCTGATATCCTGTTGGCACCATTTCCCTCCAATAGTGATTGCAACATAGAATTCGAAGCTTGTATTTTGATACCGGTGCCCGACTGCAGAATTGTGTTGAATGGTTCGCGTCATTTGGCGGCCGCCCGTAGCAAGGTCGGACTGTTGATTGTACAAAACATCTTTCCCGCTTTTGATCGTATGGTGGACGATGGCAGTATGAGGCAGGCTTTTAGCGAATGTGGTTTTCTTAATACTGCAACCGAACACTGGCATATCATCAACGGTGCCGCGTTAGAGTCCATGCATGGAACATAACGGGGGCTATCCTAGCCTCCGTGCCACGCCCACCGCGGCACGCAGCTAGCTTGCGTGCGGGGTATTTGGTGCTGCTACTAATATCTGCCATGGCCAACGGCGACCGGCATGAAATTGATACCGGTACGTTCCAGTAACTGTTCGTGGCTGATGGGCTTGCCGGGTTTGGCTTGGTCGGTGTTCTCCAGCCAATGCACCCAGGATTTTTGGGTGGCGGGGTCATACACCATCTTGAACAAGTATTTCGGTATCCAGACCTGATTGCGCCCTATGCTCTCGGGGCGAGCGTCAAACACCGGGCCGGTAATCACGTAGACGTCACCGCTGGCACGCATTACGTATTTGCGGGTCGCTTTTTCTATATTCGCCCAGGCCGTGCGATTATTTTCCGGTGACTGCGGCACCATATTGGCTAATGAAAAACTCTGAGCCATCGCCTCGGGTGTCGCCATGTCTGCGGCTGGCGCCATGTGACCGCGGTCATAACCGGAGCCTTTGAAATCATCAAGTTCCGCGCGTTCCGAACGCGGCAGGCGCGCATCGGCAAAAAAGCGATTGGTGCGCTTATTATCTTTGGCGTCGGTCAGGATAGTTTTGTTGAGCCGCTCCACCACATACAGCGGCGTGCGGCTGCGGCCGGAATGCATAATCGCAAAGGACGAGAAACATAGGGCGCGCAGCCGCAAATGGACTGATGGCTGGATAACGGGAATGGTGCCGTTGATAAAGAAGTGACGGCATTCTGAAAATTCTTGAACTGCGTAGGCGGCGTTGGAAACTAACAGGCTAAGGGTGACAAGGAGAAGCTTTTTGATCATCGAGTACTAAGTTGGGTGAGATATCGCGACGGATATCGGGAAGGGCAGCGGAAGGGGGATTCGCTTGAAAACGGCAATGTTTTCAAAAAAGTCTGCGAGGATCCAGCATTCGTGTCCGTGAGTCAAGCTTTAAAAACTATGGCGGCAGGCAAATGCGCTTTTATTTGATCTGGCTGAAGATTTCAGAGTACCGCGTTGTCCCAGGCGGCTTCCCCGGTGCCGCAAGTTTGACGTGAGGGGTAGACTTCGCTATCCTTCTACACTTGAGCGCCGATTTGAAATCAGCTTGCGGGCGCAGTGTCGACAATGTCGAGACAAATAAATACGGCTAAAGCGAGCTTGAATGCCGCAGTTCTCCCTTCATTCAGCCCTTCTTTTAGCCCCCCTTGAACGAGTTACAAGAGATCAGCAATCTCACGGGAAGAATGTATGCCATCCATAGGAATCGTCACGCCACAAGCGTATCGCTTCACCGAAGCACTGCCTTTGCAAAGCGGTGCCAGCATCTTTGATTACACGCTGATGGTAGAAACCTACGGCACTTTGAATGCCGATAAATCCAACGCGGTATTGGTTTGCCATGCGCTGAACGCCTCGCATCACGTGGCCGGCACCTATGCCGATCAGCCGAAAAACGTAGGCTGGTGGGACAATATGGTCGGTCCCGGCAAGCCGCTCGACACCGATAAATTTTTCGTCATTGGCGTCAATAATCTGGGCTCGTGCTTTGGCTCCACCGGCCCCATGCATATCAATCCGAGTACCGGCAAGCCTTACGGTGCCGACTTTCCGGTCGTGACGGTAGAAGACTGGGTCAATGCCCAGGCCCGTCTGGCCGACGTGATGGGGATACAGCAATTTGCCGCGGTCATGGGCGGCTCGCTCGGTGGCATGCAGGCGCTGGCCTGGAGCATCATGTATCCGGATCGTTTGCGCCATTGCGTGGTGATTGCCTCCACTCCCAAATTGTCGGCACAGAATATCGCCTTTAACGATGTGGCGCGGCAGGCGATTCTGACTGACCCCGATTTTCATGGCGGCGATTTTTACGCTCATAAGGTAGTGCCGCGCAATGGCTTGCGGGTGGCGCGCATGATAGGCCATATCACTTATCTGTCGAATGACGATATGGCGGAAAAGTTCGGCCGCGAACTGAAAACCGGCGAATACCAATTCGGCTTTGGCGTCGATTTCGAGATTGAGTCTTACCTGCGCTATCAGGGCGACAAATTCTCTGACTATTTTGATGCCAACACCTATCTGCTGATTACCAAGGCGCTCGATTACTTTGACCCGGCCCGCGCTTTCGGCGGTGACCTGAGCAAGGCGCTGGCTAACACCAAGGCGAAATTTTTTCTGGCCTCGTTTTCTACCGACTGGCGCTTTTCGCCGGAACGTAGCCGTGAGATCGTGCAAGCCCTGATCGAAAATAAACGCACCGTCAGTTACGCTGAAATCGATGCGCCGCACGGTCACGATGCCTTCTTGCTCGACGACGAGCGTTACCTTAACCTGGTCGCAGCCTATTACGCGCGCATCGCCAAGGAGCTCGCATGAACTTTACAGAACTTAATACCTTAAGGCCGGACTTGGCTTTCATCGCCCATTGGATCAAGCCTGGTTCGCATGTGCTGGACGTTGGCTGCGGTGATGGCGTCATGCTCGATTATCTGCAAACCGATAAAAAGTGCAGTGGCTACGGGGTCGAGATCGCCGACGATAAAGTGCTTGCATGCGCCCAGCGCGGCATTAACGTGATACAACAGGATATGGAAAACCGCCTCGGGATGTTTGCCGATAATGCCTTCGATACCGTGTTGTGCCTGTCTTCGCTGCAGATGATGAAGCACGTGGAGCCGCTCTTGCGCGATATCGCCCGGGTCGGCAAGGAGGCGATCGTGTCTTTCCCTAACTTTGGGTACTGGCCGCACCGCACCGCCTTATTGCGCGGTAAGATGCCGGTCTCCAAGACTTTGCCTTACGAATGGTATGACACCCCCAACGTGCGTTGTGCCACCATCTATGATTTTTCCGACCTGGCCGATGATGTCGGTCTGGAAGTGATGGAATGCATGGCCCTGCACGAAGGGCAGCCGATCAAATGGCTGCCGAATTTGCGTGGTAGTCTGGCGGTATTCCGTCTCCGAAAAAAATAGTCGTTTACATTTCTAGCTATGACCAATTCCACCAGTTCCAAGACAGCAAATAACGATGTCAGCAGCAAAATCAGCAGCGCAGCAGCGCCGCCGGGTTGGCGCAGTTATTTCAATCGCCGCATGCTGACCCTGGTGTTTCTGGGCTTTAGTTCTGGTTTGCCGCTATTCATCCTGATCAATCTGGTGCAAGCCTGGCTATCCAAGGCCGGGCTGGACATCAAGGCGCTGGGCTTGTTCACGCTGGTGATGTTTCCCTACCCATGGAAATTCCTGTGGTCGCCTTTGATGGACCGCTTTAGCTTCGGTAGCCTGGGACGGCGGCGTGGCTGGATGGCATTGACTCAGGCTGGCCTGTTCTTTGCGATAGGCAGTATGGGTATGCTTGACCCTTCAACCCAGCTATCGACGATTGTCGCTTGCGCGATCGCCGTAGCCTTCCTGTCGGCTAGCCAGGATATCGTGATTGATGCGTATACACGAGAAATTCTGGATGACAACGAGCAGGGCTTAGGGGCAGCGGTGAAGGTCAATGCCTACAAGATAGCCGGTCTGGTACCGGGGGCCCTGTCACTGATATTGGCTGACCATATCGCCTGGAGCTGGGTATTCTGGATCACTGCCGCGTTCATTTTGCCTGGCCTGATCTGCACCCTAGTGGTAAAGGAGCCGCCTTCGTATGGCGAACCACCAAAAAATATCCGGGAAGCGGTGGTGTTGCCGTTCCAGGAATTTATCCGGCGCGACGGTTGGCTCAATGCATTCTGGATACTCAGTTTTATTTTTCTGTATCGCCTCGGTGATAGCATGGCCGGAACACTGGCGACCAAATTCTTTCTCGATCTGGGTTTCCAGCTGACGCAAATCGGTGCCGTCGCCAAGCTAACCTTATTCTGGGGCAGCATAGCCGGTGGTGTGGTTGGCGGGATCTGGATGATTAAGCTCGGTATCAATCGCGCCCTGTGGATCTTTGGCGTGGCGCAGGCACTGAGTATCTTGGGTTTTGCCCTGTTAGCCTATTCCGGCCCTAACCTGGTCATGCTGGGCGTGGTGCTGGCATCAGAAGCCTTTGGTGTCGGCCTTGGTACTTCCGCTTTTATCGCTTTCATCGCCAGATCGACCGATCCGCGTTATACCGCAACCCAGTTTGCCTTGTTTACCAGTCTGGCAGCGGTACCGCGCACGTTTACCACCTCGCTGATAGGGTTTATCGTGGCAGCGACCGGCTGGTTTAATTTTTTCCTGATCTGTTTCGCACTGGCGATACCCGGCATGCTATTGCTGCTAAAAGTAGCGCCCTGGAATGAAAAAAAAATCGACTGAATAAGCGCGCCGCTCTTTATTTTTTCGCTAGTGCTACTATCTTCATCCATACCGTACAGCAGACTATCTGCAGGAACTCAGCATGAAACTAACTCTTATTAAGGTCGCTATCGGCAGCCTGCTGGCTGTCAGTGGCCTTGCCATGGCGCAGGGTGATGCGCAGCAGGACGGCGTCAAGGTTGGCGAGATGTCAGTGTTTCGTAAGTTTGTCGGGAGTGGCGCCTTAGAAGGGCAGGCTGCCCAGCAATACCTGCAAACCATGCAGCAGGCGCAGCAGCAAAATGCGCTGGCACCAGCGAATAATCCGCAAGTGTTACGTCTGCGTGCGATTGCCGCCAAGCTGATTCCGTATTCATTGCGCTGGAATGAACGTTCCAAGGAGTGGAAGTGGCAAGTCAATCTGATTGGTTCCAAGCAGATCAATGCCTACTGCATGCCAGGCGGCAAAATTGCGTTTTATACGGGTATTTTGGAGTCGCTCAAACTCACCGATGACGAGGTCGCCATCGTGATGGGACACGAGATCGCTCACGCGCTGCGCGAACACGGTGCCGAGCGTGCCGGTAAGACCATGGCAGCCAATCTCGGCGTTAAGGCTTTGGAATTATTTGCCAGCGTCAAAGGCTATGACCCTAGCTTGGCGGGGACTGTCGGTGGCGGCATCGCCAAAGTCGGCATGCTGAAATTTTCCCGCGATGACGAAACTGAAGCCGACGTGGTTGGCTTGGATATCGCCGCCCGTGCCGGCTATGACCCGCGCGCCGGTGTCGCGCTCTGGCAAAAAATGGACATGGCAAGCAAGGGCGCACCACCGCAATGGTTGTCCACCCATCCGGCCGGCACCGACCGGATCGCCGAAATCCGCCGCCATCTACCCGAAGTCATGCCGCTATATGCACATGCCAAAGGTATTGATCTCAAATCCATTGCCGCTTACCAGACCAATGACAAAAGCATCGCGCCGGTAAGGTGATACGGGGCAACGTATTTATCGCGGCTTGTCGCTTTGATGCCGGTTCATCCTATTGACCGAAATGCCTGTGTTTGGCATTTCAGGCTCCACATTTGAGTTCGTCGTTTAATTAATTCTCTTCAAAACTAGTATACTTCCAGCGTATGTCATTAAGTCTTCATAAATGAATGGCAAACTTCGATGATGCAAAATTTTCTTTGCTGAACTATTTTTTTCGCTGTGTTACATTTGTCTTGCAAGCCGTAACATCAGGTCGGTACCAAGTTTTCGATACAGATGGAAAAAACGAGTAAATATAGATGATTTCATAGGGATGGCTGTTTTTTTTGCTTCAAAATAGCAATCGTTTGCGCGGGTAAAATATTTTTTTTATTTCGCTAGCAATCGTTTGCGTAAGGCAGAAAAAGCTTTAGATATGTTATCGAAAATGGAATGGGCGAGAAAATTGTTGTGATTGCACAACGATTTTGCAGACTCATTAAGAGGTTTGTGGCGCGACTTAGATGGCCGGTAGGGGCGCGCTAAACCAGAGGTTGTTTGAATGCAAAGAATTTTAGTTACTCAATACGCATAAATTATTTTTACAGATTTGTCTTTTTTTAAATTAACTCTCAACACCATTTGATACGGGAACGTAAATGAAACAATCAAGAACGTCATCGGCAGCTTTTCCATCGCGTTTATCGATGCTTGCGGTAGCTGCTCAACTCACTTGCCTGAGCATGGCCAGTGCCTATGCGCAAACGGCGGAATCGAATGAGCCGGTCAGCTCACAGCAAGTCACCATCACCGGCAAAAAGGTCGGTATGGGTTTGATGGTGCAGGAAAATGCCCCTAAGGCACGTAGCACCATTACCGCGGAAGAACTGGCGAAACAACGCCCTACCGGTAATGCTTACGAGGCGCTGGAATTGATGCCTGCCGTAAATAGCTACAACTATGATGGCACGGGATTGTTTGGCGGTGGTCTGACTTTACGTGGTTTTAATAGCGATCAGATTGGTGCCACCATCAATGGCGTGCCAGTCAATGACTCAGGCAGTTTCTCTATCTATCCGCAGGAATACGTCGATCAGGAAAACACCTGCACCCAATTCGTGACTCAAGGATCGACTGATGTTGATTCACCGCAGATTGGCGCAACCGGTGGTAATTTCGGCATCACCACTTGTGATCCGTCAAAAGAAAAGCGTTTCCGTGTGGCGCAAACCGTGGGCGGCCTGAATCTGAGCAAGACCTACATGCGTTATGACACCGGTTTATTGTCTGACGGACGTTCACGTTTCTTTATTTCAGGATCGCACGCACAGGCTGATAAATTTAAAGGCTTAGGTGGCGCTAACCGTGATCACGTTGACATGGGATTCCGTACTGATTTTGATCGTTTTAATTCGATTAACGGAACCATACTTTATAACCGCGCCATCAATCAAAATATTAGTACCTTTAACCTGGCTGATCTGGCCAAGAACGGCTACTACTACGATTACGCTACCACGTTTGTCGGTCATAAACCAAAATCGCCAGGTAAAGCGGTAAGTGATACAGATTCAGCGTTCGCAGATGCCTATTATCAGTTGACCAAGAACCCATTTGAAAATGTCATCGCCTCCGCTACTGGCAAATTTAGAATAGGTGAAAATACCGATATCAAGGTCATCCCTTACTACTGGTATGGTTATGGCACTGGCAGCAATCAACAAAAATTGCAATCGGAAAGTGGCTTTCTTAATGCGGCTACCGGCAAAAATACAGCGGGGGTTGACCTCAATGGCGACGGTGATACGCTCGATAAAGTCATTGTTGCCAATAGCAGCCTGACGCGTACCAATCGTCCGGGTATCACAGCATCGCTTACTCACACGATTGGCAATCATCAGATACTCGCTGGTTTCTGGTACGAGCGCGCTACCCATGAACAATTTGGCCCTATGGTATCGGTGGATGATGCAGGCAATGCGGCCGATATCTGGCTCAAGAATGGACGCATCACCCGTCCTGATGGTACTGAATTTCAATCGCGTAATTGGAAAACGATTAGTACCGCATACCAGTTTTTTGCACAAGACACGATCAGTTTCATGGACGACAAACTGAGCATTAATCTCGGATTGCGTGTGCCCAACATGAAACGTGATTTCACTAACACAGCCAGTGAAGAAACAGGTTACGGCTACAATATCAAACGTGATTACTCTGAACTGTTGCCACAACTTGGCGCCCGTTTCCAGATTAATAACAATAATCAAGTCTTCGCCAGTTTGGCCAAGAACATGAAAGCGCCACCGAATTTTGCTTACTCAAAATTGAAGGCGATTAATGGTGTGGGGCAGTTGCCGGTCGATGTCAAGGCAGAAACATCGTATAACCTTGATGTTGGCTATCGTCATCAAACTGATAAGTTGACTTCGCAAGTAAGTGCTTATGTCGTTGATTTTAGCGATAGACAAGCCACTGCTTATGATGAAGCAACCAAAACCAGCAGCCTGACCAACGTCGGTAAAGTGAAGACTCAGGGTTTTGAAGTTGAACTGGGCAATACTCCTGTGAATGGTTGGTCTTTTTATGGTTCTGCAGGTTTCGCTACCAGTGAGATCAAAGAAAACACCATGGTGAGTCAGGTGGTTAAAGTAACCGGTAAGCCTGATCAAACCGTGATCGTCACTTTGCCTACTGCAGGCAAGCAAATGGCCCTGACTCCTGAATGGAAGCTAGGTCTTAGCGCAAGTTATGAAACAGCGGTCTGGTACACTCGCCTGAAAGCAAAGTACACCAGTACTCAGCAAGCCACCCTGGTCAATGACGAAGAGGTTCCGGCTTATACATTAGTTGGATTTGATGCCGGCTATCAGTTTGCCAATTCTAGCTGGTTCAAAAAACCTACTCTGCGTCTGAGTATCAGCAACCTGTTTGATAAACAGTATCGCAATCCATCATCACAAAATGTGACAAATGCCCAAGCGGTTGGCGTGTATGCGGGACGTAATGTGTTCTATTACATGGGTTCGCCACGTCTGGCCTCCGTCACTTTATCCGCAGATTTCTAATCGGATAAATTACAAAACCGTGCGTGTCTGATGATGGCTGCGTGCGGTTAGACTGAAGGTCTGCAATGAGAGTTGCAGACCTTTTTCTTTGAAGTAAGCGAATCGATTCCATGACCAAGATTAAACTTCTTTCCAGCGCCTTGATGCTGTCTTTGCTCGCCGCTTGCGCCACGCAAGATACGGGCAAAACTATTGCCGGCGGCAACAGCAGCGCTGACATCACCATCTTCAGTATCAATGATTTCCACGGCAATCTGCAGGCCGATAAACCGGTACCTTACATGGCGGCGATTGATCATCATGGTCACGACCATGCTGGTGCGCCTATGACCACGCCAGCCGGTGGCTATGTCTATCTGGCCAGTATGCTCAAGCAGCGCCGCGCCGCCGTAAAGGATAGTATCTTTGTCGGTGCCGGCGATTTAATGGGGGCATCGCCTATCGGTTCTGCGATGTTGCGTGATGAGCCCGTGATTGAGGCATTGAATCAACTGGGCCTGTCGGTGACGGCTTTGGGTAATCATGAGTTCGATGCCGGTGGTGTCGCTCTGCAAGCCAAACTCAAAGGTGAGTGCCCTGTCAGCGGCTGTGCTTTCCCGGGATTCTCGGGCGCCAAATATGATTATATTGCCGCAAATGTGCTGAATAAATCGGATGCGCAGCCGTGGATAAAGCCCTATGTGATTCGTCAGGTCGGCGAATTTAAAGTGGCATTTATTGGCGCAGTCACTTCCGACACGCCTAATCTGGTCGCCGGTGACGGAGTCAAAGGGTTGCGTTTCGAGGAAGAGGCAAGCGCCATCAACCGTTACGTACCTGAGATACAGAAGCAAGGTGTTGCGGCCATCGTGTTACTCATACATGAGGGCGCTTTTTATAAGGGAGCGGCCAATGACCCGACATATGTGTGCGATGGATTGCAGGGCCCTATCATAGAGATCAGTAAAAAACTCGACAAGGCGATTAGCCTGGTGGTATCCGGTCATAGTCATCAGGGCTATACCTGCAAGATCGACGGACGACTGGTGGTACAGGCGCGCAGCTATGGCGCCTATCTGACCGAGACCACCTTGAGCATAGACCGTAGCAGCCAACAAGTAATCAAGGCGGTGGCGACCAATCATTTGATAGAGCAGGCAAAACTTGTTGCCGATCCGGTAGCACAGAAATTGGTCACGCAGATGACGACACTGACTACGGCTGTGCGCAGCCGTATTATCGCGACCTTACCGGCACCGCTGATGCGTAATAGCAAACCAGGACTATTCGACAGCAGCCTGGGTAACGTCATCGCCGATGCGCAACTGAAATTCGCTCAGGCCGGTGCTGGTGCGGATATCGCTTTCATGAACGCGGGGGGAATCCGCGGTGATCTCACTGGTGAACAGCAGGCGCAATCATTCGTGATTAACTACGGCGATATTTACGCGGTACAACCGTTCGGTAATAACCTGATTCGCATGCGCTTGAATGGCGAGCAAATCGTCGCACTCTTGCAGCAGCAGTGGGGCGCCGGTGAAAATCCTAAAAAGCTATTCGTCTCACAGGGATTTAGTTACCGCTGGAGTCGCAGCGCGGCTGCTGGTCAGCGGGTACAAGATGTACGCCTCAATGGTGTTCCTCTGGAAAAGCAGCGTGACTATACAGTCATCGTAAATAGTTTTCTGGCTGACGGCGGCGATGGTTTCACGGTCCTGAAACAAGGTAGGGATCGTCACCTGATAGGACGAGACCTCGATGCATTTGAAGCGCACATTCGTGATCAGGGCCAGTCCTTGTCTAAGCTAAAGACAGACCGGGTGCAGAGTATAGAGTAAGGTTTAGGCGCAACTATGGCGGAGTGTGAAAAAATACTCCGCCATTATTTGAATAAAAAACGCCAGGAGCGTTTGTATTCATTGTCGCTTGAAAATATACAGGTAGGGAGTATGCCTAAAAGCGCTTTCAAGTGCAGGTACTTAAGCGTAATTGATGATCAAAGGCGAATGATCGCTAAAGCGTTGCTCTTTGTAGATAGACGCAGACTGCGCGGTACTGGCGATGCCTTTGGTGGCGACATGGTAGTCAATACGCCAACCTACGTTATTTGCCCAAGCCTGACCGCGATTACTCCACCAGGTATACGCGTCGCCGGTAGTTTCGGGATGCAGGCGGCGGTACACATCGACCCAGCCATAATCGTCAAACAAGGATGTCATCCAGGCGCGTTCTTCCGGCAAGAAACCAGAATTTTTCTGATTACTTTTCCAGTTCTTTAAATCGATTTCCTTGTGCGCGATATTCCAGTCACCACAAACGACCAGTTCGCGGCCACTAGCAATCAAGCTCGCCAGATGCGGCATAAACAAGGCCATAAAACGAAACTTCGCCTCCTGCCGTTCCGGCGAGGAAGAGCCGGATGGACAATACACCGAGATCACCGATAAATTGCCAAAATCACAGCGCACATAGCGCCCCTCGGCATCAAACTCAGGACTGCCAAATCCGATGTGCACGGCATCGGGCTTAGTACGGCTATACACGCCAGCACCGGAGTAGCCTTTTTTCTCAGCGTAATGAAAATGACCGTGATAGCCAAATGGAGTCAAAAAATCAGCCGTCATATCAGCTTCCTGCGCCTTGAGTTCTTGCACGCAAACAAAATCAGCCGCCTCCTTCTCAAACCATTCAAAAAAGCCTTTTTTAGAGGCCGAGCGTATACCATTGAGATTGGCGGAGATGATTTTTGTCATGGGGGAACTAATTAAAATAATGTAAAAAAATCATGCTATTGAACCGAGAACTTCATGATCCATCGACGAGGTGATTCTCCGCCAAGAAAGGCGTAACGTACCAATAACGGAACAAATCCAAACAGTACATAATCCCTGCCCCGGCCACAAAGCCCAACCGCACGCCGCTATCCACAACACAACGGTGAGCAATAACTGCCAATCAGCTATCAGTGCATCGGTTGGTGATTCTCCGCCATCCAATTCCTCGACCACGTACCAATAACGGAACAAACCAAACAGTACCAAAGGGACAGTGATAACCAGTTGAGGCTTAGCCGACATCACGGTAGAAAACCAATGCGCCGGTCGCTGACATTTCAGCATAACGGTCTACCAGCGATACTGAGTACTTCGCGAGTACCTTGCGGCCTTCTATGCCATTCTGGCTAAGTTCCTGTCGCCGCTTTACTGCAGCCAGGTAAAGAGCAAGGCAAAGTGTGGTGATAAACATCCATGATGACACAGGTACTCCTAAAGCTACGGCTCCAGCATAAACACGAAGCACGAAACCGATAGCGATGGTGAATATGTCTACTACGGGTTCGTGCTTCAAGATAAACGTATAGGCTAGGTTTAAAATCATATAGGCTGCGATAACCTGCACTACATCAGGTGCAACAAACCAGCCCCAAACTAAGGTGCTATAAAGTACTGCCAATAAAGTTAGGGCCATAGGAATCGTGACAATTCCGGCTGCTAAGGGGCGGGTCTTGGATTTCTTCGGATGACGACGATCATGCTCAATATCGCGCATGTCGTTGACAATATAGGTCGCAGAAGAAGCCAGGCAAAAAAGCAGTGTCGCGAACAATGCATGGCTCACAGCACCAGCGTTCAAAAAATCCCCAGAAAACATCAGCGGAGCAAGGACGAAGCCGTTTTTGACCCATTGTTTTGGCCGCATTAGTTTGAGAAGGCCAGATAGTCGAGCTAGTGTTGTGTAAGTTATTACGGTATCATGCATATTTTAGTCGTTTGTTATTATGAGATGATTTTGTTTGCATGAATTTAACAATCAAATATGCGATTTTCGCACTAATTGCGACAGCGGTAAACATCGGAGCGCAGGATATTGTAATTCGCTATTATATTGGGGCGTTTGACATTCTTGCGTCTATGATCATAGGTACAGGTGCCGGCCTAATCGTTAAATATATCCTAGACAAGCGCTATATTTTCCGCTTCCGCGCTCGTGATGCTGCACACGATGGTAAGACGTTCGTCCTCTACACCGTAATGGGACTGGCGACTACGGTGATTTTCTGGGGCTTTGAGTTCGGCTTCGACCATATCTTCGAGACTAAGGAGATGCGCTATCTAGGAGGCATCATTGGCCTGGCAATCGGCTATCTGACTAAGTATTATCTCGATAAGCGATACGTTTTTCGCATGGAATCCGTATGAGATCTGTGTCCTCCTGGGGACGCCTGAGTGCAAATCAGCACGAAGCCGCGGTGTTGAATGATCCTGCTAAGGTCTCATCTATTGTTTGTGAACGACGCAAACTTGGCATTGCCCACGGCATGGGACGCAGTTACGGGGATGTCTGTTTGAATCCGGAGGGTATGCTTTGGGTCACTACCGGCCTTGATCACTTCATCGCATTCGACGAACAAACTGGCCGCCTTATCTGTGAGGCAGGAGTTCTGCTGCGTGATATCCAGCGATTAGTGATTCCGCGCGGCTGGATTCTGCCAGTGACGCCAGGCACCCAGTTGGTAACCATGGGGGGAGCTATCGCCAACGATGTACATGGTAAGAACCATCACGCCCTAGGATCTTTTGGCGATCATGTTCAACGCATCAGGCTGATTCGTACCGATGGAGAATCCTTCGATTGTGGCCCGTTACTTCGACCAGACTGGTTTGCAGCTACAGTAGGCGGCCTAGGATTGACCGGTGTGATCGCTGAGGCAGAAATTCAACTGCGTCGCGTTCCAGGTCCGTGGCTTGATACCGAAACAGTGCCGTATGGTAATTTGCAGGAATTTTTCCAGTTGGCCGATAACTCGGAAGCAGACTGGCAGCACACAGTTTCCTGGATAGATTGCATCTCGGGCGGTGGTGGACGGGGTTTGTTCATGCGTGCCAATCCGATTGATGTCGGGCAACGTTCCAAGCCGAGAGGGCGCAAACGCATGATGCCGTTTGTGCCGCCAGTCTCGCTGGTAAATCGGTTTTCCCTACGGCCCTTTAACCTTGCCTATTACAATATCAAGAGATGGCAAACTGCGAGGAACATTGTTCATTACGAGTCCTTCTTCTACCCACTAGACAACCTGCTGGAATGGAATCGCATGTACGGCCCGAAAGGCTTCTTCCAATACCAAAGTGTGGTGCCTCGCGAAGGTGGCAAAGACGCTGTTCAGGCCATGTTAAAGGAAATCGCCCGTTCTGGTGATGGCTCTTTCTTGTCCGTCCTAAAAACCTTCGGTAATCGGCAACCAGTCGGTATGCTCAGTTTTCCGAAGCCTGGCGTGACCTTGGCTTTAGACTTCCCGAACCACGGTGAGCGCACGCATACGCTGTTCAAAACTCTCGATGCTATCGTTCGAGAAGCAGGTGGACGCATCTACCTTGCCAAGGATGCGCGCATGCCGCGTGAACTCTTTGAAGCGGGTTACCCGCGCCTAAATGAATTTCTGAAATACCGTGACCCGGGCATCAGTTCGGGCTTGTCACGCCGCTTAATGGGAAGTTGAATTAGCATTGATTTCCTTTGTGTAGCCCAAAAATGTACAAATATAAAATAAACAAAATAATCGCACTTTTGTCATCCGTCATCCTGTTGCTGGCACTAGCTTGGCAGTTGACGGGTGTTGATATCAGGCAATTTCCAGATACGACCACCTATATGGAACTCGCAGGAAAAAAATCGTTTCTTGACAGCTTGTTTGCAATGAGACCATTTTTTTCCATTGTATTGTTCAAAATATTTAGCCAACATTTAAGTGCCTACTCGTATTTTCAAGCGATTTTATATGTAGCATCCTGGACATATCTCTTTTACGTCCTATCCGGTGCAATAAAAGAAAAATTTATTTTAGCTCTAGTGTGTCTTGCACTACTGTATTTTTCGCTTTATCCAGATTTTGTGCTTTGGATAAAAACTGCACTAACGGAGTCGGTAAGCATTTCTCTGTCCGTAATGGCGCTTGCTTTTTTTATAAAATATTTAGATAAAAATAATGGTCGTACACTAATTGCTTTGACGGGCGTATTAGTTCTTAATGCAGGTTTGCGGGATTTTAATGTCTACTATTCAATACTCTATATTCCATTGCTTTTCGCTATTGGACTCATAAGAGGTACAAAAATTAAGCCGGTTGTTCTTACCATTTTCGGTATTGCAATCGCTTGTACTTTTTTCATTTGGTCAGCAAACAATGTAGGCCCAGAATCACATGAAACGCGATGGTTCTTCTCTATGCTGAATAACGTAGGAAAGCGAATTTTACCAAACGAAAATTTCGTCAAATTCTATGAAGCTCATGGGATGCCAAAAAATGAAGCTCTTATGCAAATGACTGATTTCTATGGACATGAAAACGAACATGCTTTTTATACTGATCCGAAATTGAGTGAATTCCGTCACTGGCTTCGAATGGACGGGAAAACCACGTACGTTAAGTTGCTTATTGAGAACCCGCGCTATACATTTGGACAGTTATGGCGCAGTGTCAATGAAATTTTTCAACCGTATAATTATCTGTTTGGAAGTTATGCTCCGGAAAATTTTAAGGGGATTATTAATATACGACTTCCGTATATATCTCTTTATTTCTTGGATTTTTTCTTGCTGTCAGTCATGTTGGGTGTCGCGCTATATGCTGGACATAGAAATGCACGAATAAAATTTGCGATTGGTCTCGGTTTTATTGGTCTTTGCTTTCCACTGGCATTTATTGCTTACCATGCTGACGCAATGGAGGTTGCTCGGCATGCATTGCCCGTCAATCTACATGCTGTATTATCGTTGGCGTTATTCGCGTATATTATTGATGACATTTGGAAATCAAGATGCGTATATTCGAAAGATAAATTGCCGATTTTGATTACGTCATTGGTAAGTTCTTCGGTTTTTCTAGTTATCTTCTGTCTTTTTCTTCTTTCTGTGCCTTCCATTCCATCTAGCAATGGCAAATTTGACACAATTGGGTCTGTTTATAAATGGCGTGGATGTAAGTTATCCACAATTATTGGGAAATATACCAAATCTTGTGAAATCGAAACTACCGCTTTAGCTAAATCCGGTTTTCTTGCCTTTGGGCCCTATGAGCGGCTTAAGAGAGGAAAATATTCGTTTGAGGTTGAGTATGTTAGTTCCAAACTTAAAACAGATACTGCGGGCGAATGGGATGTCGATGTATCCTTGCGCGATGATATTAAGTTTCTCGAAAAAGGAAAAATACTCGGCACAGAAAATGAGTTAGGACTAATCAAAGGCTCTTTTAATATAGATACTGCCTTCGAAAATGAGATGATTCAGATCAGAATTATAGTGGATGCAGATGCAGCGATGAAAGTCAATTATCTTAAAATTAATCGATTGGAATAAAATTGTATTTTTTTGCATCAACTCTAGAAAAAAATTAACTTACAGAGACTGCTTCAAGTTATTGCTTTCATCCGATTAAAAATATCGAGACATTGTTTTTTTGTTTATATAGCGCATCTCATTGCACGATGTTTTTTTGCAATTAGGAAGAATGGGTGTCGATTTCATTTATCTTGTCAACAATGTTCGTATATATCGATACCTGCTTAAAACTGTCGATCAACGACCAATGCATCGTTAATATATTACGCCAAGGTGAGCAAAACCCAATGCTCCTGCATGGCTTTATGGAAAATTAGAATGAAATATAGAGATAAAATTGTTATTGTAGGAGCAACATCTGCTATTGCCGAGAATTGTGCACGACTGTGGATTCAAGACAGGTCAGTAGACATGATACTTGTTGGGCGTGATGCAACCCGTATTGAACGAGTTGCTGCCGACCTTAAGGTTCGTAGTCCGCAATCGGAAATCCAGATATTGCAGGCTGAGTTCCTTGATGAAACTGCCATTCAAGCCACTGTGGACGGTATTGTTGCGCAGGGAAGGGTAGACATTGTCTTGATCGCGCATGGCTCCTTACCAGAGCAAACACAATGTCAAGATGACTTGCAGGCTTGTCGGGAAGCGTTGGAGGTAAATGGATTATCGCCAGTACTCTATGCAGAGGCATTCGCGAAACACATGGCAAAAGCCGACCATGGGACTATTGCTCTGATCGGATCAGTTGCCGGTGACCGGGGACGTAAATCCAACTATGTTTATGGTGCAGCGAAAGGTTTGGTAACTCGTTATGCGCAAGGATTACAGCACCGATTTGCCAGTACTGGAGTCAAGGTAGTACTGATAAAACCCGGGCCAACTGATACCCCTATGACTGCACACCTTAAGGGGCAAGGGGTAAAGCTGGCATCGGTAGAAGACGTGGCAAGGAAGATTGTGGTGGCAATTGAGCGAGGTCAATCTGTTGCATATGTTCCTAGTAAATGGAAGTTCATCATGTTTGTAATTGCCCATATACCATCATTTATTTTTAATAAGATTGATATTTAAATGTCATTATTTAGTATTCGACTTTTTACAGCACCTATTTTTTTAGTTGTCGCAGCAGGATCAATAGTAATTTCATATTTAGCAAAAGACCCAGCCTTAAAAGATCTTTTTAATTCAGATGCCGTTTTCCTACCATTATTATTTCAAAATTTATTTGATTTCGGTGGAAATATAAGAGATTGGTATTTAACGCCAGCACCATATTTTTTTCCAGATTACTTAGTATTTCTGGTGAGTCATTATGTCGGCGAAAATATTTACAGTAGGATTGTTATTTTTGCAATCATTCAGACATCAATTATGTTTGTTTTCACATATCTGATTTCGCGGCAACTCGAAAAAAAAAGTGCTCTTTTTACTTCCACGTTAGTTACTATATTGATGACTTGGCTATCTTTAAATGCTGGTGAGCCTTTCATATTGATGCTTTTTAGCGCTTTTCATTTCGGCGCGTTTATTTCTAGTATGATATTCATCCTACTGCTCTTACTCTACCCAAAATGTAAAACAAATAGTCATAGAGCATTAATTTTATCGATTCAATCAATACTGACATTTTTATCGTCACTTTCAGACACACTATTTGTAGTCCAGACTCTAATACCAGTTTTTTTCTCCGTTTTATTAATAAACATTATTTTCCACGAAAAACAGTTTAGAAATTATCTTCCGGCAACTATTCCATTGCCCTTCGGAATACTTGGGTTAGTTTTGTATCCTAATTTAATTGAACATAATACAAGGTATTCAATTGTAATAGGTATCGAAAAAATCGACGTTAATTTTTCCACTATACTTTCTATATTTAATCAAGTAATTGTAAAAACTCCATTTTTTGGAGTTGCTTTTATTTTTTACCTCGCATTTAGTGTCTTATGTTTTATGTACTTATTAAAAAAGCGCTTTCTTTTTAATATCTCAAAGCAACTTATTCAGATTATTATATTTGTATTTTTTTCAATTTTATCAATGTTATTCGTAGCTTTGCTAGTTACGAACCAAGCACAACTCCCACCTAGATATTATATTGCGACCTTCATATGGCCAATAATTATTGGCACAATTGTTTGTGCTTACATGCTAAAGAATAAATTTTTCTATTTTTATTGTTCAATATCTATCGTAATTTCAGTTTATCTTTGTCTTAACGCTCTTTCTATCGCAAGAAATAATGAGGTTTCAGATGATTTTTATCCGAAAGATATATCATGTCTCGACAGGGCGATCAGTGAAGAAAATTTGAGTAACGGTATTGCACAATACTGGGATGCGAAATACATACAGGCCTTCAGCAAGTCTGGGGTTACGTTGGCGCAGTATTGGGACGATCTTAACGAAATGAGGTGGATTACTTCTAAAACATTCTTTAAAAATAATTATGATTTTGCCATTGTTTCAAAAGATGCCAAATTGTTCAAAAAATCAATTGAGCAAATTAACATAGTAATTGGAGTGCCCCAAAAAACAATTACTTGCGGTAATCGAGACTTACTAATATACGGTAAAAACAATTTTCGAACTCGAAAAATTAATATCCCTGGTGATTCTTATAAATGGTTAGGATGTAACTTACCAACAGTGAGTGGGAACTATACTTCGAAATGTGAAATCGAGAATGAAAGAAATAGTAAGCCAGGGGCACTATCATTTGGCCCGTATGAGAAACTTCCATCTGGAAACTATTTTTTTGAGATTGAATATGTTAGCGATCAACGTAAATCTGACGTAGTTGGTGACTGGGATCTCGCTATCGCTTTGCCCGAGCAAGCAAAAGTACTACAAAACGGAACCTTGTTAGGTACTGATGCTAAGGAGGGAAAAGTTAGCGGTTTTTTCTCAATAGATAGTGTTTTTAATATGGAAAAAATCGAATTTAGAACCTTCGCTCGTACTGGTCAACGAATTAAAATTATTTATTTTGTTCTGAAGCGATTAACATAGAAGCGAGTGGTAATCACACCAAAAAATTCTCAATGCAGGCTATTTCTTCGGGTCCCTATATTGCTCTAGGGCGCTCAAGGCAAACGAGAATATGAATGGTCTGATCCGATAGTTGCTGGCTAAAAAACTGCGCTTCGAAAACATTAGTCCCGCGGATATCGTACAGGCATGCATAATCTAACTTATTGCCCCTGAAAATAGCAGAAGTCCAGTTCGCCACACGATGTATTCATGGATCAGTTGAAATCGTATTAACATGGTATTAGAACTGCAAAGTTGAATCTGATTCGTATTAAATTTTATAGAGCAAAATTGTCAATGGACACTTCACGAAACAACGCTGCATAGGCTTTGCCTAATGCAGGACCGGAAAAAAGTCGCTCGTAACGCTCTCTTGCCGCTTTTCCCAAATTGTTTGCCAATCCTTCATCCGCTAACAGCGTATTCATTGCTTGTGTTAATTGTTCTGTAGATTCCGGAGCGACTACAAAGCCAGTTTCTTCGTGCGAATTCACATACGAAGTACCAGTGCCGATTTCACAAGAAATCATAGGGCGGGAAAACATAGCCGCTTCCACCAATACCATTCCGTAGGCTTCGGAGCGTAAGTGTGACGGCAGTACCAATGCCCGGCAGTTCTTAATTAATGCAACTTTTTCCGCATCGCTAACTTGTCCAGCAAAGACTACATTCTCAGCGCCGATTTGGGTTGCCAGTGATTGCAGAGCCCCGCCTTCGGGACCCGAGCCTGCGATGATCACTTTTGCCTTGAGGTTTTTTGCTGCTTGGATCAGAAAATGCGCACCTTTGTAATAACGCAATACCCCTATAAACAAGAAAAAAACTTCATCTGTCCCAAGTTTTAGACGGTCGAAAATTGCATCGTCACCTTCTTTGGGGTAGGAGTCCTCTTCAATTCCTAAGGGGATAATTCTGACTTTATCGCGAATATCTGGATGAGATAAAATCGGGCTGGTTTTGGCATACGCTGGAGAATTCGCTACAATTACGCGCATTTCACGCATGGTCTTCCACATTAATGGCGCGTACGCTGCGCCTAACCATCGTTGGCGTACCACATCAGAAATGTAGGTCAGGACCGCCGGGCAATCAGGTCTTATGGTGGCATTCAATACGTCAGCGAATGGCCAGGGGAATAGGTAATGTAATACATCAGCTTGTTTTGCCAAGCGAGAAAATGTTGTAAACGCTCCGGTACCACCTAAATCGCAAGACGCAGGCGCGGCCCACGAGCGGCTGCGCACCACGGTTGCCTCTGGTCGTATTAATACACTGGGTTCAGGTTGAGGTGATAACGTAAATATCGTATTCGTGACACCTTGTGCACCAGTTGATAGCGCAATCTGCCGTATTGCCTCCTGCAAACCTCCAGGTGGGTCGGGAAAATAGGTACGGTACACATGTAGTACTGATGTACTCAATTGAACTACTCCTCTTTAATTTCTTTTAATTGTCTGCTCTGCAGTATTATTCCCGCAGTAAGACATGCACCCAGTATTGCTTCAGTTAGTACCGTCATCCATGCGGCGGCCATGATGCCATAAGTTGGAATTAACAGCAGGTTTCCAACAATACTTATTAATGCCGCGATTGATGCTGAAATCGCAAACCATCGCTCTAGTCCTAACGCTAAGGCGGCTTGATTTAACACGCCATTTGGTAAGAGAAAGACAAGTGCCCCACCTAGAACTAAAAGTAAGGTGCCTGCGCCTTGATATGCCGGGCCATAGGTGAGGGCGACAAGTTCATTGCTAAAAAGCCATAGTAGAAATAATAACCCCATGCCAATTAAGGTTGCTACTATCAAAGCAGGCAATATTTCTTTAATGATTTTTGATGGTAAAATGACATTTTGCCGGAAGCGGCGGAATAAAATTAAACCTACTGGAGATGCGAGTAAAAGTGTTGCATCAATTAGACGGTAAGCGACTCCATACTGGCCAACCTCAATTTTTGGTAAATCCAAAAATTGAAAAAGAACCATATCTACTCTTAAATGAAGTGTTGTTGCTAAATCAAGCCAGATAAACGGCAATAACGCTTGGTAAACTTTTGGTGATAAGTTGAATAGAGGGCTAACCCGAAGGTAGCGTACGACTAAAAAACCAAAAGCGCTGGCACCGATAAATTGTGCCATTAATACTTGCCATGGGTGGCTCGCTCCTAGTAATAATGCGAGAGCAGCGCAAACTGCAGTGAAACTGCGATTACCTATTTGCCACGAAGCATCTCGCACCAAACGACCATCGCCTCTTAAGATAGCCAGACCAAATTGATTTAACGCAACAGTACCAAAGAACCAGATGGTGGCTAACGAAGTTAATGCATATGTGGGGGAAAGTATTACCGAAAAAAATGAAAGAGTAAGTATGACCAATAGCGCATGGCCATATGCCAGCCCCGGTAATTTTGGTAATAATTCGGTTAATGTAGCGCTTGATCGTGCACGTTCACGTTGCAATAGCTTAGCAAAACCGCCATCCGCCAAGATGGCGACGATTGCACCGACTGATAAGGCGATCGCATAAAGACCAAACTGATCTGGGCCTAGCATACGGGCGACCAAGACGCTTATGGCAAAAGATACTGCGCCAATAAAACCTACGGCTATCCACTGTGCTCCCAAAAATCGCAATATCATCAGTGAACCGTATTGTTTATTGTAAGTATTTTAGTTGGCAAGACGTATTTTTTGGTACGTATCGATTGTTTGAGTGACACATTGATCCCATGTGAATAATCTGCTTCTAGTTAAAGCCTTTTCAGACAAGTCTTTTCTGGTTTTTGGATCCATTACCATATTCTGAATTGCTTCTGTTAAAGCAGATACGTCATGCGGATCGTCTATTAGCAAACCAGTGTCACCTATTACCTCGGGGATCGATGAGACATTCGCGGCGATGACAGGTACCCCACACGCCATAGCTTCAAGTGGTGGCAGCCCAAAACCTTCATAAACTGAAGGGTAAATCAAGGTTAATGCTCCCGCGATGACTTTGGCAAGATCTTCGCGTGATAGATACCCCAATTGACGTACTTCACCAGATTGTATCATTGGAGCAATTTTTTGTTCCAGTTCTGATGTATGCCAACCTTTCATTCCGACCAATACGAGCGGATAACGTTTGCGTATCGCAGGAGCTAATTGCATGAAGGCCTGTAAAGCCACTTGCAGGTTTTTTCTGGGCTCAATTGTACCTACTGCGAGCAAATACTCTCCATGGATTAAGGAGTGTTGTTGTAGTACTGGCATCGTTGCATCCGCGGTCAGAGGGGTGAACAACGACTCTACGCCTAGTGCAATAGGACGTATCCGCTTAGGGGACACACCAAAAACGTCTATCAGCTCACGTTTTACAAAGTGAGAGTCTGTCAGTATCATCGAAGCACGATTCAGTCCTGACTCAAAATACTTGTCCATTGCCCGTACGCGCTCTGGAGGATGCATCTGAGGAAAGCGTATCCAAGATAAATCATGCACCGTTACAACCGTCAAACCATCAAATGGTAAGGGAAGGATGTTTGGTTCATGGTAAATATCAAAGCGACCACCCCTAGTATGAGATGAAAAGCGCTGGTTCTGGATGACGCGTCTTAGCGCATAAGAAAATGGTACTTTACTGCGTATCCAAGGTAGTAAAGATGCTGCGGCCGGCAGTGGCGCGCTGCGAACTTCTTTGCCCCAGAAAGCGCCATAAAAAAACTCGGGTTCTATATCTTTATGCGCCGCCAATCCCATAGCCAAATGAGCGCTGTATTGTCCTATCCCAGTAAGTGGTGACAGAAGGGCTGTTGCATTGAACGCGACACGCATTATGCACTTTCCGATTGTTCTAGCATCCACTGCAAGGTTTCTCGCAGGGGGCGGTGCGACACTGGACCGATTACATCTATTAATTTTTCAGCGCTGCCACACAAACGATGAATTTCATTATTGCGTACGAAAGCTGGGTTGACGTTGACTTGCAATTGATGGCCAGTGATGTCGCTGAGCAATGTAATGACCGATTTCAGTGTAATGGGAAGCCCTGAACAAATATTGATCGCCATGCCCGGTTTTGCTTTCTCAAGCAATTGTAAATAAGTTTCGCATACAAAACGCACGTCATTAAATTCACGTTCTACATCTAGGTTACCAAGCTCAACCGACTCTGCCCGTTTGGAAAAATGCGCAACCAGTTTTGGAATCACGAATGATGCTGCTTGCCCAGCACCAGTGTAATTGAATGGACGGACAAAAAACAAAGGCAGGCGATCAAGATAAGTGCGAGCCATGTGTTCCATTGCCAGTTTGCTCATGGCATAGTGGTTGACTGGTGCCGGCGGTTGTGATTCTGTAATTGGTGATTGCTCGCAGTTCCCATATATATTGGCACTGCTGGCGAGTAGTACACTGCGCGGTGGTTCTGGCAGCGCAGCTAAAGCATCTAGCAAATTTAATGTGCCGATTACGTTAACGCTATAAAAAGCACTTGCGTCGGCGTGTCCGACAAAGCTGATAGCAGCGAGGTGAACAACAGCCTCTGGTGCCAAGGCAGCAATTTCAGTTTTTACGGCTGTGCTGTCATTGAGGTTGGCGCGCAAAGCGACAACCTCATGGCCGCGGGCAACAGCGGTCGATACAAAGTGGCGACCGGTAAAACCATCAGCTCCTGTGACCAGAATCCTCAAAATGAAAATCCTGCTGTATTGCGACGGATATCGGCCTCTACCATCATCTTGCACAATTGTTCTAGAGTAGTGCTAGGTGCCCAATCTAACTTAGCTTTGGCTTTTGCAGGGTCACCAATCAGCAGCTCAACTTCTGCAGGTCGGTAGAACTTTGGATTGACACGCATGACAGTTTTTCCGGTGACAACATCGATTGCCGTTTCGTCTTCTGCCGAGCCTTTGAAATCAACAACAATGTTCGCAGCCTTAAATGCCATACGAACGAAATCACGCACTGTTTCGGTACGGTTTGTCGCTAATACGAAGGTATCTGGTTCATCCGCTTGCAACATGCGCCACATTCCCTCAACGTACTCTTTGGCAAAACCCCAGTCTCGTTTGGCATCGATATTACCAAGCTCAAGTACATCTAGCTTTCCAAGTTGAATTTTTGCAACTGAATCGGTAATTTTACGAGTAACAAACTCGCGTCCGCGCAGTGGGCTTTCGTGGTTGAATAAAATCCCGCTGGAGCCAAATATCCCGTAACTTTCGCGGTAGTTGACTGTCATCCAATGGGCATACAACTTGGCAACACCATAAGGACTCCGTGGGTAAAAAGGAGTCTCTTCAATCTGAGGAATAGCCTGTACCTTGCCAAACATTTCAGATGTAGATGCTTGGTAGAAACGTATTTTTGGATTGACCAAACGAATCGCTTCTAACAGATTTACTGCGCCAAGTCCGGTAATCTGAGCTGTCGTAGTTGGTTGATCAAAACTGACACCGACAAAACTTTGCGCGGCCAGATTATAAATTTCATCAGGCTGCACTTTTTGAACTAAAGAAATGTTGGATCCCAAATCAGTTAAGTCGTATTCGACCAAATGCAGATTTGGGTGGTTCTGAACACCTAGTTCTTCAAGTCGCCAAAAATTAACTGAACTGGTACGGCGATAAGTGCCATAGACAGTGTAGTTTTTTTCCAGCAGCAGTTGTGCTAAATAGGCGCCATCTTGCCCGGTTATTCCTGTGATGATTGCCGTTTTTTTGGTCATTTTAATTGCACGTTAAGTAATAATATAAATAGAGGATTATAAGCTGTAATGATTTTATTGGCTATTTTGTAGTGGTTACCGTAATTGGGGTACTCACGATTTTCATTCCCATGTTATGAAACCATTCGACCCCATCTTGTACCATGGATACTTGGAATTGGTAATTACCTGGTAGCGATGGGAGTATTGCAAGCAAATCAATTGAAGCACTTGTTTTCGGTGCGATGGTAAGTGCCATATCCTGTCTTGGTTCCCAATTCGCGTTCAGTTCTTGATTTTTTGATTTTTCGTTAATGAAACGCCACGACACCCGTAAAGCGGGACCGTCACTGCGTAATGTATTGAAATCAGCTTCGGAGTTATTTTGAATACTAAGTTTGGTTTTTAAAAAACTCTGATCAAGTGTTATATCGCTTAGAGACAGTTGTATATGTTCTGCTTGCGAAGCTGCGATCTTCCCTGATCCAGCAATAATAGGTTCATGCTCGCAGTTTTCCAGCGCAACAACCATCACACGTGCGGCTAATACGTTTGCCGCGGCAAGTGGCAGCTCTTGGAACTTGGCATAGGCATTGATACGGTTATGGAATGACGTACAAGGCGATGGGTCTAAATAATTCGGCGGTGCATTCCCGGAGTACCCATTTAAGGTGGGGTGCCGCATATCTTGCGCCAAAATCATCCCATCAAGCTCTGTGACAAAACTTGGGTCGGAACTTTTTCCTGAAACATATAAAATTGTATCCGCGGTTAATGGCATCGTTAATTTATTTTTGAGTGCGGTTTGTTGCGCAGCCCAAACTGCGATCGACGTATTGTATATCTTGTATGTGACAACTTCAGCGCCTAGTAAAATTATGATAATAAGGGCGAACACAAGTTTTGCACTCATATTTTTGATGTCTATCTTATTCCAAAGTTGCTGCGTGCCTATCGCTACTAAAATGGAAATAGGCATGAGCATTACGAGCGCAATCCGGGTAACCGCTCTGACTGCACTCAAGCCAGGAAGGTAGGATATTGCACGGTATAAAGAAATGCCTCCTAGGTTCAGCGTAAATAAAAACATGAAAACGAAGGTGAACAGCGCGATTTTTGCAAGTTGCTTCATTTCCGACTTACTCCATGCGACCGCCGCACCATAAATGCTTAGCGCCCATATTCCAGCCCCAAAAAACATTTGATGTTCGTGGCGCATGGGAATATCAGTGACGAAACCACCGATCCAAGAGCTCAGTCTAGAATGATCTGCGAGAAAATAACTGGAGATTCTGGGCAGCGTAGCCATAATTTCGCTCGGAGAGCGTTTAAATCCATACGATGCGCTAATCGACTGGTATCGATAGAGTAAGTAGCTTACAGCAATCGTAGAAATTGCAAGAATGGCTATAAAAGCAATTTTTTTATGGATCGGTTCTCGGACTATTGATACCCGCATTTCTTGAAAAAAATTACTTGCACGACTCCAAAAAAACACCCCGCAAAAACTGGCTATCAATAAATAGATTAAGAAAATCCCTAAATAGATAGAGCAAAAAAACTGGACTGCCGTCCAGAAGGCGACGCGCCAAAACGGAAAGAGTCGCTTGGTTTCCAGCATCTCAAAAAATGCATAATAGGCAAGAGGAATGGCAAAACGATAGGTCAATTGCGCGTGACTTTCTTGCGCCAAAACAGGTAATGCAAACGTAAACGCAAAGGCGCCCGCCGCTGCCGAAAAACCATTTAAGCCTAGTCGTTTTATCACCAGGTAGGAACAAATAATATTTAAGCTTATACCGACGAGAAACCAGCTATCAAAAGCTACTTCGCGTCCCGCCCCCAAGCTACGAAATAAGATATAGGCGAAAGCTGACCCAAAATGATTGTCACTGAATGCCAGTACACCCCTAAACGGATAAAAAAATGTAGGGCTCCATAAAGAAGTTCCTTTTTGCGTCAGCCATTGAAATAGGTGTTCCAGAATGACACTATTAAAACGAGCGTCACCGATATCACCAGGCACTGCCGTAAAGTAATCGACAGCGGGTAAGCCGTAGGCGAAAAATCCTAGGATAAGGAACAATAAGGCAAACCAGTTTGATTGTAAGGCCTTTAACATGTCGATTCTTTTTTCAATTGCGGCGTTATCGTTAAGTTTTTTCATCAATCTTCTATCAGTATTCAATTCCAAAATTCATTGGTAAATTTTCAAGTGTTTTGAGAGTAGTTCCTGTATATGGAATATAGCTATGCCAATACGAATACATTAATATTAAATTAATAGAAATAAAACAGAAAATAAGCGCCCAGGTCCAACGTGCTCCCCATTTTTTTCTAATAGTTACGATGCTGGTTGCTAGAGGTACTGATACTAAGGGCATCAGGTCTACAAACGGTCTGCAAGCAAAACTTGCACCGAAAGACCAAGTCCACCAACTGGAGCAAATATAAATATGAACAGCTAGTACCAAGGTAATCAGTCCAGGAAAAACGTGGTCGCGCTTGAGCAATGACGGTAGCCCTAAAAAGCCTAGTAATGTAACAGGTGACCAAAAAAATAGACCTCGATCGATACTAAACAGAAATTTAAAAATTTCTGGTTTAGTCCAGTTAAATCCTTCTAGCTTGCCGTTTTTTGGCGGGAATGCCGCATAAGAGTTGAATATAAAACTACCACTAGTTCTATACCAGTACGCGAATAGTGGCATTGTGCTTATAAATGCGGCGATTCCAAAAATTGCGAGATGTTGGAATAGATGTATTCTGCTTTCTAATTTCAGATTTTTTTCTACGATTAAACCAAGCGCCAAAATCCCTAAAATTGCGTTGGGTAACCGGATCATGGCGATTAAGCCTATCGCAATCCCTAAGCCAATTAGGTAATAGGTATCGCGGTTTGGGCTGGAGTTTCTATATTGGTCGAGTAATAGTGTATAAATGGAAATAATAGCAAACGAATATATATGCGAAAAAGAACCATCATAAGTTGCGTAATGGAATACATTGGTGGCAAATGTCACTAGTAAGAGAACCATCCCCGCAATTTGCGATGGATATTTTCGTCGCAAAGTAGTGTAAATTGCAAGCATGCCGATACACAGATAAAAAATCCCAGATAATATATTGGCGACTTGATAGGGTGTTGAATATCCGGTCCGCGGGAATTTGTATAATTTAGCAAATACGTCTGCGGCGATAAAAAAAGGTGTTGCAAGTAAAGCCGTTCCAGGGAGGTATTTGGTGAACATTTTACCGGTAGTAGGATGCGGACCAAGTCCATAGGCTTTACTTGCCAAATCATCGTCCGATACTTCCGTTAGAGCGGAGTGAAAAGACAAATCTCCATCGATAAAAATAGAAGAAAGATAAGAGTTGTAACCAAATCCATCGGATCGGATTGGTGGGCCATTTAAGTTGTCTTCGTATATATGAAGACAGCAGGCAGTAGCTAGTAAAATTGTAAAAAAAACCACAAAAATAATATTGAATTTTGCGTTTCCGTATGAAGCAGTGCCCCATATTTTTCTATTGATGCTCACAATGTAAAGCTTTCAGAACCTGTCATAAATTTGGGGGTAAATGTTTGCTTGGGAAATCGATAAAGTCTAAAGGAAATAAAAGAAAACTTTAACGAAAATGGATTTGCAATTGGCTGTCGGTTTTTTTGAGCAATTTAATCAACATACGTTGAAGCCTTAGCTATATTGAATTGCTGTTCTAAGTTTAGTGGGAAAGACAGGTATCGATTAAATTATTCTGGAGTATTGAAATTAAAATACGATGAATTGATTATGCGAAAGAGAATATTGCGATATTGTCCGATACCCTCTCACAACATAAAATGCATAATTTTGAAGTGGTTTAATGACTATTAAGTTGAACCTGTGTATTTATACATTCGTATTCAGAGGCCTTTTCACTATGAAGAAAAGGATTTACTAGATCGTCTGTGTATTTACCCATGAGAAGACGTTGTTTTGGCAAAAGATTGCGTCTGAAAAATCTACTGGCGTTGGCTAATTGTGTACCTCGCTCAGTTAGCATGACGCAACCGTTCTCAATTTTTATAGTGCCAGACGCCTGTTGTTCTGTCAGGCGCACATCGACCAGACGATGTTCTTTAACGTATTCTTTGGTGAATATTTCTTCAAATTTTGCAAACTGTATGCCGCCGCCTCGCTGCTGTATCTTTTCTAATATGTAAAAGGATAAGGATCGGTCTATTACGGTAGGGATAGAAATTGCAAAAATATAACCGCCTAGCAGCCAAATGAAAGATAACTGTAATTTTTCAAAGTGATTAAAAATATTTAATCTCTGCCATAAATATAAGGGCACAGAGACTAAGACTGTTGCCATCAGCGCGTCGGCAAGAGAACTGTATAGCACCACATCGACTTTGAAGTAATTGACGTGCAGCCAATATGTAAGCAGCAATACGCTGATAAATAGTGTCGTGCTGAGTAATGCCCAGAAGATTTTTTTCATTTTTTAAATACCAAAAATTTGTTGCCAATGTAGCTTAGCGATACCTGAAGTGCCGTAGCAAGTAAGAAGCCTATACGATAATCATAGCCCCAAAGATCACTCCAGACGTAGAGGAGTAAGCCGTGAAAACAGGCAATAATCGCATACAGGGCAAGGAACTTGCTCGCTTGCGTTAACAGTGTTTGCTGATGATCTTGAAATACATAGTAGCGACTACCAAGAAAAGAGACCGTAATACCAAAAAATGCGGCGATAAAATTAGCTATGCCGGCAGATGGTATATGCAATAACTTGAGATTGAACTGCAGTACTCCAAAGTGCACCATGGTTGCGACTACACCATTTATTAAATAGCGCATTAACTGCAGTTCTAGCAAAGCCTTAAAGCGTAACACTTGGGTGCGCATGAGTTATGGTATCTACAAAATCCCTGTAGGCAACGTTGGCCACTAGGCCGCCACGCACCACGCCGGTTAGCATGAGTGTCATCAAGGTCAGTGCGCCAGTTTGCAAGAACACCAGCAACAATATGCCTAAGGCAACCGAAAACCAACCTGGGGTTGCTACGCCAAACAGTTTAAGCGCAACCGCGGCGACGCTCGCAAGTACCGATAGTATTGCCACCAATGCGCAAGCAATCCCAACGCGGACTAAAACATCTTCGGCAAATACCATTAGTCCTTTGAAACCATGCAGAGCGAGACCTACAAAATTCATCTTACTTTGTCCTGCATATCTTGAGCCTCGATCGAGTGGGCAGGTCGCCAGGCGTAATTTGGATGTCAATGTACAACCAGCAACGTGTATCCAAAGTTCTTGCATGGCAGATAAACGTTGTACCGCAGCAGGCTTAAGCGCCATAAAGTTACCAAAACTGATGGTTCGACCCGTGAGTAATTGAAACATCCATTTGTAGGCGACATAAAACGCTCGGAAGCGTAAAGTTTCTACGCGGCTCTTACGTTGTGCAACCACGACATCAACTTCCGGTGCTTCTAACGCTAAGATGAGTTGTTTGATGGATTCGGGTAGATCTTCTCCATCCGAATCCATGACGACAACACGTTCTGCGTCAGGTAGCTTATCCGCGACGTAGTTGATACCTATCGCAATTGCTCTTTGGTGCCCGACATTACGTTTCAGTTTGATAATCACGCCATCAAGTCCTGCCGTTTGCAGACTGGCGATATCTACTGGTTGGCGTACTGATCCGTCATCTACAGCAACGACGTATACATCAGACCCAAAGGTTTTGTGCAACTCTTGAAAAAGCTGACTGGATGCTTCGACGTCTTCGTATACCGGCGTCACTATCACCAGTGCTGGTTTGAATGTGTGAGTCATGTTTACGCGTGTTTCCGAAAATATTCTATAGTGTGCCGCAGCCCCTCTTCTAATTCGATAGTCGGTTGCCAATCGAGTTGCTGTTTTGTTGCTGTAAGGTCAGGCTGACGTTGTTTTGGGTCATCCTGAGGTAAAGGTTTAAAGCTTAATTTACTGCTAGTCCCTGTAAGTGCTAGTACTTTTTCTGTAAGTTCTAACATGGTGAATTCACAAGGGTTACCTAAATTGAGCGGACCTGTGATTGCATCATCAGCGTTCATGAAACGGATGAAGCCTTCGATGAGGTCATCAACATAGCAGAAACTGCGTGTTTGTGAACCATCTCCGTAAATGCTTAAGTCTTGTCCACGTAAAGCCTGGATGATGAAGTTACTTACTACGCGACCATCGTTGGGGTCCATGCGTGGGCCATAAGTATTAAAAATGCGCACGACTTTGATACGCACACCATGCTGACGGTGGTAGTCAAAAAATAAAGTCTCTGCGGCACGTTTTCCTTCGTCATAACAACTACGTATGCCTATGGTATTGACGTTGCCCCAATAACTTTCAGGCTGGGGGTGTACTGATGGGTCGCCATACACTTCTGAAGTGGATGCCTGGAAAATTTTAGCGTTTTGCAAACGCGCCATTTCGAGTAGATTGAGTGCTCCCAATACCGACGTTTTCATCGTCTGAATAGGATCGAGTTGATATCGCGGCGGCGATGCTGGGCACGCTAAGTTGTAAATCTCATCAACCTTTATTTCGGGTAATGGCAAAGATACGTCGTGCCGGATTACTTGAAAGC
Source organism: Undibacterium piscinae (assembly GCA_003970805.2). Lineage (GTDB taxonomy): Bacteria > Pseudomonadota > Gammaproteobacteria > Burkholderiales > Burkholderiaceae_D > Undibacterium > Undibacterium piscinae. The sequence continues at coordinate 2,279,567 of CP051152.1, read as the reverse complement.
TTGGATTTGAACGTAAGTGTTCAATATTTTCTTCTCTGCCTGTAAAAAAATTATCAAGGCAAATTACCGTATGACCTTGGTTTAAAAGTTTTTCACATAGGTGTGAGCCCAAAAAACCCGCGCCACCTGTTACAAGAATTTTTTTCATATTTATTATTTTTAGCGTGTTTATTGAGTGGGTTTAACGACGACCGACACCGATATATTCAAAATTAAGTTTTTTAAGATCGTTCATCGGTAGGTGATTACGACCATCAAATACGACAGCCGATTTCAGTGAAGCTTTTACCTTAGCAAAATCTGCAGTTTGATATTCTTTCCACTCAGTTACCAATACTAATGCATCAGCATTTGCTAAAGTAGTCATAGGATCGTGTTCAAGTTGTAATTTTCCATCTTGAATTAGATCGGAAAAAATACTGGTAGCCATCTCTTCGGCGACAGGGTCATGTGCAATTACCTTGGCACCAGCTGTAGTCAGCGCGCGAATTAAATCAATCGAAGAAGCTTCACGCATATCATCCGTATCCGGCTTAAAAGCCAAGCCCCATACCGCAAACTGGCGGCCATGTAGATTTGCCCCAAAGCGTGCTGTGATGTTTTGAAATAAATATTGTTTCTGTTTTTTATTTCGCGCCTCAACCGCATTTAACACAAGCGGATCGACACCTACGCTTTGGGCTATTCTTACCAGTGCCTGCACATCTTTAGGGAAGCATGAGCCGCCGTAACCACAGCCCGACTTTAGGAAGGCAGGGCCAATCCGTGAGTCAGCACCAACTCCGCTACGTACTTGTTCTACATCAATGCCAAAGCGATCACATACATTGGCAACTTCATTCATGAATGAGATCCGAGTAGCCAACATTGCATTTGCCGCATATTTTATTAATTCGGCCTCTTTAATCCCGACGATCATCAATTGCTCTGGCTTCGCAACAAACGGTAAATACAAGGCGCTCATTTGTTCTTTGGCTATTGGGTTATCCGTGCCGACGACAATACGATCGGGATTAAAAAAATCATCGAGTGCGACACCTTCCTTGAGAAATTCAGGATTGCTAACTACATCGAAATCAAGAAATATTTTACGTTGAAACAGTTGCCAAGCGATCTCGCCTTTGACCAAATCAGCGGTACCTACTGGTACGGTAGACTTGTTAATGATGATGGCGGGCTGTTGTAACTCTTGTCCAATTTCACGGGCGACAGCCAATACGTATTTAAGATCAGCCGAACCATCTTCACCTTGGGGTGTACCTACCGCAATAAAAATTAATGTGCGCTGATCTGCCGAGGATGGGGCTAGCATTGTGAGTGCCGATTTTACGTTATTCGTAAATGACAGATGTTTTGTTGTTACTGCATCGTGTACTACCTTATCTAAACCGGGTTCATAAATTGGCAAAATACCCTGAGCAAGTTTATCTAGCTTAGTTTGGTCTTTGTCGACGCAAATTACATGATTTCCTTTGGTAGCAAGGCAGGCTCCGGTGACAAGTCCGACATAGCCGGTTCCTACGACGATAATATTCATTACTATTCCTTAAGTTTGTTAATTTTTAATGGGTATCTAATCTTAAACATGTAGTTAGCTGTTCTGCACTTTGTGCCCATGTCAAGTAAGGCATGTCGTCAGATTTTGGATATCCGCCAGTCTTATATAGTGACAACCAATTATTGAGTTCACTCGCTAAATCAGCAGCGTGTAAACCTTGAAAATAATGGGCGTATTCACCGGCGACTTCACGGAAAACTGGGATATCGCGCGCGATAATGGGGAGCTTATGTTGTGCGGCCTCAATAAGTGGGAGACCAAATCCTTCGCCTTCTGATGCAGCAATTAAACATGTGGACGCAGCATAAACCTGCTCCAAATATTCGTCACTGATACCGTCTAGCCAAAATAGTCGCTTTCCGAGCTCTGGATGTCGCTGGATGTGTTTAATCAGGGAGTCTACTAACCAGCCTTGCCTTCCAATTAGTACTAAATTAACATTGACATCTTGATTCCATAGGAGCTCCAATGCCTCAAGCACCTGAGTTTGACGTTTCCGTGGCTCGATAGTACCTACACATATAAATGATGGGCATTGCTTAATCTGTTTCAGTATTCGTACCGCATCAGCGGGGAAGCCGCGTGTTGGGATTGAATTTGCGACATCTGCTCCGAGATGAAACCAATCAATTGCATAGGGACGTAGGCGATTTGGCCCATGAGTTCGTTGCCATATTTTTAATTCGTCTGCCACTGAGCGTGAAATGCATAACGCACCATCGAAGCTCATTAATGTATCAAGCCAAGCTTTATGGTTTGAATCAGTGCCGGCTTGGAAAACATGAGGAAGCAAAATAGGAAGAAGATCATAAACAACAAACAATATCTTTACACCATCCTGACGGAGGGCTGATAAATAGTTTTTTTGAGCGGCAACCACGTGATGTTGCAAGTCGAGGCCTAAGAATATATCACCCGGCTGATGATCGATAACATCATCGTTCATAGTACTTGTTGTACCTAACATCTTAGCGGTGAAATGTCGGGCGTGGCGATATCCTAAATTGCCTTGTGTCGCATATACCGGAGCTACTATATAGCCTTCGGGTGGATTTACTAACAACTCTTTTAAAATACTACGTGTAACACGTTGAATTCCAGTTCCCGCGTCCCTTTGTACCAATTCCGAAATATCAATAAAGAGTTGCGATTGCTTGGGCTCTGTTTGAATATAACTGATGGAATGCGCGATACTGCGCATCTCTTTATTAGATATTTGGGATGGAACGAGTGCGGCAATTTTCTTGATCAGAATATTTTGGTTTGCCTCAATGGCATTTTTTTTCAACGTAACATCGCTATTGACAGGGCTAAATTTTATATTGGTGATCGCCGTCATTGCACGTTTGGCGCTTTCATCCCATGAAAATTTTTTAGCTTGTTGCAAGCCATGTTGCGTTAGCTTGGCATGGAGTGCTGGATTGTAAAGCACCTCAGCCAATTTTTGACTGATAGACACTTCATCATTTGGGTCGAATAACGCATCTTCCCGACCTATGACTTCAGGGATGCTGGTCGTATTTGAACCTATGACCACAGCACCGCATGCCCTTCTCTTTAATACATGATTGTTAATCGTGTAGCGTATGGCTGAAGTTAATCAGGCTTTAGTAGTTGTTTTATTGGGTAAACTGTTTTGCAATATTCGAGTGATACGAAAGATTTAATGTCGTTTACGTTCATAACTCCTGCCCCACTAGCAGATGGTTTTCTATTAAACCTCGACATAGTTCCGAGTTGCTATTTCACTTAAGCGTGAGAGGTTGAATTGGCCATTGAGCCAAATACAACTGTGGAAATTTTTTTTTCTATGGAAAGTCCTAAGCGGCGATCGATGATTTCAGGAAATAATGACCAGTCAAAAGTGTCGGATAAAAGCATATTGGTTGTCAATGCCAGTTAGTGCTGCTGACAGGGCAAGGGCAAATATCAAAATTTGCGCTAAAGGATTTAAAACCATCCATAAACCGCTTAATTGGCTGCGGACGAGTTTACTCCGTAGTTCGAATTGATGAAAATATAAAAGAACGGTAGCGCCATGCGCCAGACAACATGCCAAACATTAGTTACTTTCATTAGGTACGGTACGTATGTTTCTGAACGTATGACTGTTAAAGTCATACGTTCAATTATTATTGCTTATGTGACATTAACTTAAGTGGTATTGCGATTAAAGTATGATAATACGGCTATCAAATCCGTCCATAATTATCTTCGGCAATATCGTCTTCTCCGAGGTATTCGCCGCTCTGTACCTCAATCATGACGAGGTCGAGCACGCCTGGATTTTCCAGGCGGTGTTTATGACCAGGGTATATATGTCGATTCATTGGTACTGATAAGTAATTCATTGCTGCCGTTGATTACCTTTGCCATGCCGCTCAACTATCCAGTGCTCACTGCGGTGGTGATGCATTTGCAGGCTCTGGCACCAGGTTTTACCTCTACGCTCTTGAAGTTGAACCGTATAGGTACCCCATGGACGGTTATTGTGTAATTTGTGAGCTTGGTGGTTTTGCAGTTTCAAGCTGGCGTAGATATAAAGGCCGCGGCTATTGCGGTCGGTTCATTAAGGCATCCGGAGTATCGCGTGACCATTAAATTGCTGATCCCACTGCCCTTCATACGTTCATTGCATGTATTGTCATCATGCAATTGAACTTCACGGCCTTTGCTATCAGGTTTGTCACCGATTGCATTCCATGAGCCTTGGCACCATAAAGGGTCATTCCAGGCGATGCTGCGCTCGAATTCGGGTGCCCAATAGTCGGTGGTCTTGTACAGAAATTCGGCAGTCTCAGACAGTACGACGAAGCCATGCGCAAAACCTGGAGGCACCCATAACATGCGTTTGTTTTCTGCGGAAAGTTCTACTCCCACGTGCTGGCCAAACGTGGCTGAACTGCGGCGGATATCCACCGCAACGTCATAGACAGCTCCCTGCACTACACGCACCAGCTTGCCTTGCGGCTGCTGGATTTGATAATGCAGACCGCGCAAAACGTTTTGTGCCGAACGAGAATGATTATCTTGTACAAATTGAAAATCTGTCCCGGTCAATTCATTAAATCTGCGCTGGTTAAAGCTTTCGAAAAAAAAGCCGCGTTCGTCGCCAAATACCTTGGGCTCTATGATCAGAACATCAGGAATCGCTGTGGTGATTAGGTTCACGGTTGTACGCCTTCTTTTAATAAACGCAACAGATATTGGCCATAGCCGTTCTTGGCCAGTGGTTGCGCCAGTTTTTCCAGTTTCTTGGCATCGATAAACCCTTGGCGATACGCAATTTCTTCCGGACAGCACACTTTCAGACCTTGGCGATGTTCTATGGTTTGGATGAAATTACTGGCTTCGATCAAGCTCTCGTGGGTGCCGGTATCTAGCCAGGCATAACCTCGCCCCATCATTTCAACGTTTAGTTTGCTCTGCTCTAAATAGATACGATTCAGATCGGTGATTTCCAGCTCGCCGCGCGCCGATGGCTTGAGATTTTCTGCCATTTCTACCACTTGATTATCGTAAAAATACAGACCGGTGACTGCGTAATTACTCTTTGGAACCAGGGGTTTTTCTTCCAGGCTGGTGGCGCGCCTTTGCGCATCGAAGGCAACCACACCGTAACGCTCAGGGTCTTGCACATGGTAGGCGAACACGGTGGCGCCCTGATCACGTGACATGGCTTGCTCAAGCTGGCCTTGTAAGTCATGGCCATAAAAAATATTGTCACCCAATACCAAGGCACTTGGGGAATCACCGATAAAATCTTTGCCTATGATGAAAGCCTGCGCCAAGCCGTCCGGGCTAGGTTGCACTGCGTATTGCAGATTGATGCCCCAGTCACTGCCATCGCCGAGCAATTGCTCAAAGCGTGGCGTATCTTGCGGTGTGGAAATGATCAGTATGTCTTTAATCCCGGCCAGCATCAAAGTGCTGAGCGGGTAATAGATCATAGGCTTGTCATAGATAGGCAAAAGTTGCTTTGAAACTACTTTGGTCACCGGATAGAGCCGAGTGCCAGAGCCGCCTGCCAGGATAATGCCTTTACGTTTTGTCATGAGTGTTCCTTACTATTTTTTATCTATTATTTCGCTCAGCATGCGGCTAACACCAGTTTGCCAGTCGGGCAGATGCAGATCGAAGGTGCCGGATAGCTTACTGGTATCAAGGCGTGAATTATTCGGTCGCGGTGCCGGTAATGGGTAGGCGCTGGTCGGCACGGCTAGAATAGCCTCGGCGGAAATTTTAATGGCGATACCGGCTTGGCGTGCAAACTCGATCACAAAACTGGCATAGCCATGCCATGAGCTTGCTCCACCGGCGGCCAGATGGTAGACACCGCTAAGCTGATCGGCATCGGCGCTGCGTTGCTGTACCGTGCGTATCGCATGGGCCGTCACATCGGCTAATAGATCTGCCCCAGTGGGCGCACCGATCTGGTCGCTGATGATGTTTAAAGAGTCGCGCTCTTGTGCCAGCTTTAACATGGTTTTTGCGAAATTGGCACCACGTGCCGCATATACCCAGCTAGTGCGGAAGATCAGATGCTTGCAATTTGAGGCGCGTATCGCTTGTTCGCCTTCCAGTTTGGTTTTGCCGTAAACACTTAAAGGCGCAGGGATATCTGTCTCTAGCCAAGGCTGCTCACCGCTGCCGTCGAACACATAGTCGGTCGAGTAATGGACTAGCCAGGCGCCGATGCGCTTGGCTTCCTGCGCCAAAACACCAGGAGCTAGTGCGTTGATGGTGCGTGCGAGTTCTGGCTCGCTTTCGGCTTTGTCTACCGCGGTATGCGCAGCGGCATTGACGATAATGTCCGGCATGACCGTGCGTATGGTCTGTGCAATGCCTTCCAGATTGGTGAAGTCACCGCACAGGTGTTGGCTATGCGCATCTAGCGCCACCAGTTCACCTAAAGGCGCGAGACTGCGTTGCAATTCCCAGCCGACTTGACCGTCCATGCCGAATAAAAGGATTTTCATGCTTGGCGTTCCGCGTAATTTCTGGCAACCCATTCACGATAGCTGCCTGATTGCACGTTGGCTACCCAGCCTTGGTTTTCCAGATACCACAATACGGTTTTGCGTATGCCGGTTTCAAAGGTTTCGGCTGGCTTCCAGCCTAGTTCGCGTTCTATTTTGCCGGCATCAATCGCGTAGCGGCGGTCGTGACCAGGGCGATCCGTCACGTAGGTAATCTGTTCTGCATAGCTCTTGGCGTCCGCTCTACCGCGCAGCTCATCGAGCAAAGCGCAGACTGTGTGAACGATATCAAGGTTAGGTTTTTCGTTCCAGCCACCAACGTTATACACTTCACCCACCTTGCCGACTGCCAGTACCCGACGGATGGCGCTGCAATGGTCTTTGACGTACAGCCAGTCGCGGATTTGCTGACCATCGCCATATACCGGCAAAGGCTTGCCAGCCAACGCATTGACTATCATCAGAGGGATGAGTTTTTCCGGGAAATGATACGGGCCATAATTGTTTGAGCAATTGGTGGTCAGTACCGGCATGCCATAGGTGTGGTGGTAGGCGCGCACCAAGTGGTCGCTCGCTGCTTTGCTGGCGGAATAGGGGCTGTTGGGTTCGTATTGATGGGTTTCGGTAAAAGCTGGTTCATCTTTGGCCAGAGATCCATACACTTCATCGGTCGATACATGCAGGAAACGGAAGTTTTGCTTGGCATCGCCTTGCAAATTGCCCCAATACGCACGCGTTGCTTCGAGTAACTTAAAGGTGCCGACAATATTGGTCTGAATGAAATCTTCCGGGCCATGGATAGAGCGGTCGACATGGCTTTCGGCGGCGAAATTAATGATCGCACGCGGCTGGTAGCGCGTCAGTAAATCGCTTACCAGGGCTGAGTCACCGATATCGCCATGCACGAAAATATGCTTTTCATTCGCTTCCAGCGAGGCAAGGTTTTCGCGATTGCCGGCATAAGTGAGGGCGTCCAGGTTGATAACGACTTCGTCAGATTGCGCCAGCCAATCAAGTACAAAGTTGCCACCGATAAATCCAGCACCGCCAGTTACTAAAATCATTTTAATTTCCTAAAAAATACCGTTTGCTCTTATGTACTCTCTTTTTCATGGAGAGTTTTAAATGTAAAAGTTTTAATATCAATCAATTATTGCACTCTTAGTGCGCTATTGAGGGGGGGATGCGCGTCGATAATTAAGCTTAAGACAAACCAGATATTATATCGTATCAATAGAGGTGCACTTATATTTTGTGGTCTAAAAATCAATTAAATTACACTATTTACAGTGTTGTTTTCATATAGACATAGAAGGGTTGTTTAAAAGTAATTTCGTATCTATCTTGTCCGTTTTATTCAGGCCATAAACCACATCCGTACGGATAGTTTGCCGTGACGATTTTAAGAATACATCGGATTTATCGCGTATTGATCTTAATCGGCTGATTGACATAGTATCAAAAATCAAACGGCAGCCGTATCGAAGCCGGAATCACATCATGCCTTACTACGCTGCGCGCATCGTGTCTGCCCGAGAGTGCGTCGGGGCACCAGAGACCTTGCCAACCCGGTGGCCATGCGAGAGGGGCTCCCGTATATTCAGTGATGCGTTGACGCACAGCAATTACTGGCAAGTGCATGGACAGTGCCATGCCTGGTTTATCCATCGCCAGGCTGTAGGCATAGTTGGGCAATAGCGCATCGCAGACGGCTGCAAACCACAGGCTATGATCTTCGTCTCGCCCAAGTGCTTGCGCCAGGCCACTTGGGTCGAATTGTGCCAGTGCATGAATGAGTTCGGTGCTGCTAGCGCCTGGCGCATCGCCCCAGCCCATTACGGGATTGAAATTGTAATCGGCGCCGGAACCGTACCAGCCTTCGCGCCACGGTCTTTGCATCCAGTGGCGCGGGCCCGTGAATAGTTGCCAGCGCCAGTGCAGCCCCGAGGGCTTTGGCCAGCTATACAGGTACAGCCTTTGATAACCGGCCTTATGCAGTTCCCTTACCATCGCCATCAGACGCGCATGTGGCATGCGTTCCGGCGGTGTGCGACGAAACAAAATGGCTTCGCCGTCGGCATGCCGCACCTCGTCCGCTGATAGATTCAGATCCAGGGTGCGTGACTCGTTGCCAAAGCGTGCCGCTACCCAGCCAGTGAGCAAGTTCACCGCAGTAAGGACACCATAACCGCGATGACGATGAAAGATAACGGTGCCGGGAGCGATCGGTTTCATGAAATGTAGTGATAGCGCAAATAAATAAACACTATAGACTAAGTGGCTAGCCGTTTCGCTGGAACTGCTCTGTCGCAGCGAACTGTGTAGTTGGTTAAATCAAAACGATGCAAGTCGCGCTACAATAGCTACTTCCCCCATTCCCTAATCCAGAGACCCCTACCATGACGCTACGTATCATCGCCACCGGCGGCACTTTTGATAAACATTATGATGAAATCGCCGGCCGGCTTGGTTTTGGCGACAGCCATTTGCCCGAAGTGCTCAAGCGTGCGCGTCTGACTATGCCGGTTGCACTGGAAGCCGATTACCTGATGGATTCGCTGGATATGACAGATGAAGACAGGCAGCGAATTCTGCAGTCTTGCCAGCAGGCCAGCGAGCAAGCGATCGTGATCATCCACGGCACCGATACCATGCGTGAAACCGCCGAGGTGTTGGGTGCTGCGGACTTGAATAAAACCATTATTTTTACCGGTGCCATGATCCCTTACGAGATCGCCAATTCGGATGCGCAATTCAATCTGGGTTTTGCCTGCGGCGTTGCCAAGCTCTTGCCTGCCGGTGTGTATGTCGCCATGAACGGCCAGGTTTTCACTTGGGATAATGTGCAGAAAAACCGTGTGGCAGGCGTCTTTGCAACTGCAGCCAAGATCCTGTAAATTGATTTTTAAATTCATGTGAAGGTGTCGCGATGAAACGGCTGTTGTGCTCTTTCCTGCTGATGTTCGTTACGCTGGCGCAGGCGGCGGAACCTCGTTTTGATGAGGTGGTGTTTTTTCAATCCGAGCAGGCGATGCTGGAAAAACAGGTGAAGTTTGAAGAAGTCGCCCGATTTTCGCGCAAGCTGCAATCGAATATCTGGAACTCCCTGAAAAAGGCCAAGATGCCGGTCAGCACGGGCTATGTCGTCATCGCGGTGCGTGCTGATGGTCAGGTTGCGTCCTGGCTGGACATGGAACCGGCGCTGCATGAATATTACGAAAATGAAGTTCTGCAGGCGGCGATGAAAACACCGCCATTTTATGTGGCCGACGGCAGCGTGGTGTTTGGTATCAAGATGGCCATCGATACGCCCAAGCATACACGCAAGGCCAAGCCTGATCCGAAAGAATGGAAGCAGGCACGCAAGCAACTCGGTAATACTGACAATGTTGAAGCCGTGGTGAATGCCGCCTGGCCGGAGTAACTTCGCTTGACGGAGTTTTGATCTTGGTTTTGATGGTTTTATTTGGATAAGGATTTCGCATGGTGTTGATTCAAAAAGGTATTTTGCAGCCTTTGCCGCAGCACGCCAGTTTTTTATCGTTTTCCCTTAAGCCCGATGCCGATGCGCCGGCTGTGCGGGTCGCTTTGTCTGCGCTGCGTGGCCTGGTCGATGGCGAGCGTATCGTGCTCGGCATTGGCAGTACTTTACTGCAATTGTTGGATGTGCAAATCGCCGGGGTGCATGATTTTTCCGGGATTCCCGGTAGTAGGGTGCCGTTGCCGGTGACACCTGCGGCATTGTGGTGCTGGTGCCGTGAAAGCGAGCGCGGTGAACTCGTGCACCAGATGCGCCGCATACTGCAGGTGCTGGCAGGCTCGTTTGAGTTACAGCAGGCGGTAGATGCCTTCAAATATGCGTCCGGACGTGATTTGTCCGGTTATGAAGACGGTACCGAAAATCCTCAGGACCAGGAGGCGTTTGCGGCTGCCTTTGTGCAGGGCCAGGGGCAAGGTTTGGATGGTGGCAGTTTGGTCGCGGTGCAGCACTGGTTGCATAATTTCGCTAGCCTTGATGCGATGTCTGAGCGCCAGCAGGACGATCTGATAGGCCGGCACAAAAGCGATAATCAGGAGTTCGACGAAGCGCCGCCATCGGCGCACGTCAAGCGTACCGCCCAAGAGAGTTTTAGCCCGGAAGCCTTCGTGTTGCGCCGTTCCATGCCCTGGGCTGAACGGGAAAAAGCAGGCTTTCACTTCGTTGCTTTCGCCACGTCGTTTTACCCGTTTGAGGCGCAATTGCGCCGCATGTCGGGTGCCGAAGATGGTATCGTTGATGGCTTGTTTAGCTTTACCAAGCCGGTGAGCGGCAGTTATTTCTGGTGTCCGCCGATGTGCGAAGCTGGTCTTGATTTATCGGCACTTGATCTTTAGCAAATAAACTTACAGCAGAGGCAGGTACATTTTAGGTGTACCTGCCTCTGCTGTTTTATGCGCGTCAAAGTTATGTGCGTCAAAATTATGTGAATCAAAAAAATAGCCTTTTCCATCTTTAAAAAAAAACGTATGCAAAAAATTCTCGTCATTGGTTATGTCTGGGCCGAGCCTACTTCTACGGCGGCAGGTACTCGCATGATGGAATTGCTGACGCTGTTCCGGTCGCAAGGCTGGCAGGTAGTGTTTGCCAGTGCCGCTGCCTTGTCCGAACACCGCGCCGATTTGTCTGAGTTGCAGGTGGAAGAAAAAAGCATCTCCCTGAATTGCGATAGCTTTGATCAGTTCATCGCAGAATATCAGCCGGACATGGTGCTGTTTGACCGGTTTTTTACCGAAGAGCAATTCGGCTGGCGGGTAGAAAAAATCTGCCCTGCGGCGCTACGGGTACTCGATACCAGTGACCTGCACAGCCTGCGTTGCGCGCGCCAAAACTTGCTTAAGCTGGCGCAGCAAGACGGAAGGAATGAAAGCGAGCGTCACCAGGTCGCTGCGGTCGATGCTGATTTCGATACCCTGTACCATGTGATGGCAGCGGATGATATGGCGCAGCGCGAGATTGCCGCGATTTACCGTTGTGACTTGACACTGATGATTTCACCGGCAGAGATGGATTTATTACAGCAGCAGTTTGGCATTCCTGCGCTGTTGCTGCATCACTGTAATCTGATGCTGTTGCGCACCGATACGATGGCGCCGGGTTTTGAGCAGCGTCAGCATTTTCTGAGCATAGGTAATTTCCGTCATGAGCCCAACTGGGATGCTGTGCTATGGCTTAAGCACGCGATCTGGCCGCGCATACGCCAGCAATTGCCGCGGGCGCAGTTGCATGTGGCTGGCGCTTATCCGCCGCCAAAAGCGACGGCGCTGCATAATCCGCAGCAGGGCTTTCATGTGATCGGCCGGGTCGCTGATGCACATCAGGTGATGTCGCAGGCGCGCGTCTGTCTGGCACCGCTGCGTTTTGGCGGCGGTATCAAGGGTAAGCTGGCGGATGCCATGGCTTGCGGCACGCCTAGCGTGACTACCAAGATTGGCAGTGAAGGTATGTGTGGCGATCTGCCCTGGGGCGGTATGGTTGCGCAGGACACTGACGCGTTTGCCGCTGCCGCAGTGGCGCTGTATCAGGATGAGGTCTTGTGGCAGCAGGCGCAGCGGCAGGGCACGCAGATACTGCTGCAATGCTTTGACCGCGAGCGGGCCGCCAGTGATTTACTGGCGCGTTTGCAATTGGCTAGGCTGCAGCAGGAAGAAAATCGCCGGAAAAACTTTACCGGCGCGATGTTGCGCCACCATTTGCATAAGAGCACGCACTACATGTCGCAATGGATAGCGGCAAAAAATGCGCAAAAAATCCCGGCGTAAGGCTTACAGATCGCCGGCGTGAGTTACGATGGGCAAGGTTTTTTGCATGGCTAGCAGCGCCTGAAAAGCCTCGGCAGGTATCGGTTTGGAAAACAGGTAGCCCTGAAAAGAGAAGCACTGGTTTTCGATCAGGAAGCTGCGTTGTGCCGCAGTCTCTACCCCTTCCGCAATCACGTTCAGCCCCAGATTAATCCCCAGTGAAATGATGGCACGCACGATGGTGGCATCATTTTCATCAAGGTTGATGTCGCGTACAAAAGACTGGTCTATCTTCAGTTGGTTGAGTGGTAAGCGCTGCAGATAGGCCAGCGAAGAATAGCCGGTACCAAAATCATCCATCGAGAATGCTATACCGAGTTTTTTGAGCTGGTGCATTTTTTCCGTGGTGGCTTCGACATTGTCAAGGATGGTACTTTCGGTCAGTTCAATTTTCAGGCGGGTCGCATCAATCTGATGTTTATGTACGATGTGGCTGATGGTGTCGACAAAATCGACTTGCTGAAACTGCTTGGCGCTGACGTTCACCGCCAGGCTCAGATGCTTGGTATCGGCATGGCTTTCCCACTGTTTCAGTTGGGCGCAGGCGGTGTCCATGACCCATAGACCGATAGGTACGATCAGGCCGGTTTCTTCTGCCAGCGGGATAAATTCGGCCGGCGAAATAAAGCCGCGATCGGGATGTATCCAGCGCAACAGGGCTTCCGCGCCTATCAGTTGCCCGTCAGCGTTGACCTGTACCTGATAGTAGAGCTGGAACTGGTTCAGTGCCAGTGCGACACGCAGATTCGATTCCAGCATCATGCGCACTACCAGCACCGCCTGCATCGCAGGATCAAAGAAGCGTACCGCATTCCGTCCCGAGGTTTTGGCTTCATACATCGCGGTGTCGGCACGCTTGAACAAGTCTTTGACGGTATTATCGGCACCCTGGAACAGGCAGATGCCGACGCTGGCCGAGCCATGATGTTCGAAATCCATGATCCGGTAAGGCAGGCTGAGCATTTCGCGGATTTTTTCACCGACCTTGTCGGCCTGAGAGATCGCTTCATCGCGATCATGGCTGAGCTCTTCCAGCACGATGACAAACTCGTCGCCACCCAGGCGCGCCACGGTATCGCTGTCACGCACGCAGGTTTGCAGGCGACTGGCAGCCTCAATCAGCAACATGTCACCGGCATCGTGGCCGCGGGTGTCATTCAAGGTCTTGAAGTTATCCAGATCCAGGAACAAGAGTGCGCTGTGGCTGGTATTACGCTGACTGACGGAAATCAGATGTTGCAGGCGGTCCATCAGCAAACGGCGGTTCGGCAATTGCGTCAGCGGGTCATAAAAAGCCAGATTACGAATCTCTTCTTCATAACCTTTGTGCACGCTGATGTCGGTGAAGGAGCCTATGTAATTGATCACCTCTTCCTTGCTATCGGTGATGGCGGTCAGCGTGATCATCTGCGGATAAATTTCACCATTTTTGCGCTTACTCCATAGTTCGCCTTGCCAGAATTTATGCTGGCTCAGGCTGGCGTTGATGTGCGCAAAAAATGCCTGATCCTGGTGTTTGATATGGATGCGCTGCACCTGGATATCTATCAGTTCGTCGGAGCCATAGCCGGTGACGCGGGTAAACGCCTGATTGACGCGCAATATCTTCCAATTGCCATCGGCTACGAAGATGCCTTCCTGCGATTCAAATGTTGTCGCGGCAATGCGTAAATCCTGTTCAGCCTGTTTGCGTTCGGTGATGTCGGTCAGAAAGCAATGCCATAGCATGCTGCCGTCGGCTTCCGGTTCCGGCAAGGCGTCAATGTACAACCAGCGTATGCTGCCATCCTGGCGCTGATAGCGAAATTCGCTTTGCCAGGTGGATAGTTCTTCGGTGGCTTTGCGGAAGACCTGCTCACCAAGCTCCCTGTCACTGGCGTCTATGCGTTCAAATAGACGACTGGCATCGTCCTTGAGTTGCTCCTGGCTAAATTCCAGCATGGCATCAATGGCGCTGCTGGCATACGGAATACATGAGCTGCGATCGGGGCGAATCCGGTATTGCATGATCAAGCCGGGTAAGCGCGAAGCCACTTTGTTGATGCGCTCGAAAGATTCCTGTAAGTCGGTGGTGGCGGAAATTCGCTCTGCCTGCAAGGCGGCAATGAGCAAGGAGGCAACGCTCAGGGTGCAGCCATACAGCCAGAGTATCAATAGATTGCTATGAGTGTCGGAGGATGAAAACGGGCCTAGCGAAAGATAGGTCGCCCACGCTGCAATGCTAATGGAGCTCAATACGGTGAGGGCGGCGCCGGTGATGCCAAAGCGTAGCGCTGCCCAGATCATCACCGCCATCGCGATAAAACTCAGGTGTAAGGTATTTTGCGCGGAAAAGAAAATCAGCCAGTGCGCGAAGACAAAGGCGCAAACAAACATCGAGACTTCTTTGCGTCGGTTAGACAGCCTTTTTATGCCGGAAAATGAAATCGACAATAGCAAGGGTGCGGCCAGTAATACGCCTACCGTATCGCCGGCCCACCAGCTCAACCAGACCAAGGCAGGATGTTCTATTATGCCTTGTTGCCACAATACCAGGCTGCCGCCGGTGGCAGAAATCAGCATGCCTAGCGCTGCCGCAATACAGAACCAGATGACATCCCGACGGCGCGCAAAGACCGGTGAAAACTGTTTCTTTTTAAGTATTACGCAACATAGATACGGCGCCAGCGTATTGCTGATCGCCACGCAAGCGGCCGCACCAGCGTTGAGGCCGCTTGAAACATTCAGTGCCCAAGCCGCCAGATAAACCACGATCGCCATTGCGGGACCCCAGCGTATCAATGCCGCAACCGCAATTCCGCTAGGTAGCCAGATCAGGCTGACGCTTGGCGGTATATAAGGAAAGGCAAGACCCAGATAGCCAGTGATGCAATAGGCAAAAAATAATAATAATGAGAGCACAAACAAGCGCACAAGCGAGCGCGCGGGCGGGAGGCTCGGATCAGCGGAGGTCCTTGAATTTAATTGCTCAGGCATGCGTAGGATGTATTTTCGGTTGGCTAGACGACTGATCCAGCGCATTATGCGTAGCGGTTTGTCGATCGCTTAAAAAGTGCGTTGCTGATTTTTTAAATAACTTGTTAGGCATGCATTCTATGGCTAACAAGTTATTTGTCGCTGTAACGTAATTCCTTGGCTAGTTCCGCGCCTAAGTGACGTTTGAAAATTTGTTCAAGAGTGCCGTCTTCGCGCATGGAATGGATAGTTTTTTCAATTAAAGTGAATTTTTCCTGATCGACCAGGGTACGTGATACGACCAGTGATGCCACTACCCGATCATGCGGTGCCCAGTCCTTGATCTGCACTTTCCCGACCAGATTTTCCCGTTTCAGCAATTGCTGCCAACCAGTTGGCAAGGCAAGCACGGCATCTACCCTGTGTATCGCAAAAAGCCGCATCAGGCTTTCAAAATCCGGCGCTTCATACACGCGATTCCGGGCGCGCAGTTTATTGATCCACTCATCATAGGATGTCCCATGGCGGAAACTCTTGACAATGCCAAGCTGTAACTTGTCATCTGCCAGAAAACTTTCCATGGTCAGCGCCGAGGCGGGCGCATTCCTATGCAGTAAGGCGTAGTTTCTGGTGGCAAAATAGGGAATGAAGCGGGAAGTTTTTTCGCGTTCAGGCGTGGCAATTCCGGAAACCGACATTGCCAGTGTCCCATTGCTTAGCTGGGTCCAGATCCGTATCCGCGATTCCAGTACCGTATTGAAGTGGCAGCCACTGCGGCGCGCCACCTCTTCGACCACATCCTTGTCTATCCCGGAATAGCTGCCGTCCTGATTGCGGTAATACAGCGCGCCGTTTTCGTAATACGCCAGTTGTATCGTGCCGCAGCCAGAAGCGTGCAATTCGACCGCCTGGCTGCTAAGCGCTAAGTTGAGTAGTGCAAACAGGAAATAAAATAGGTGTTTCATTTTTGATCTTATATTTAGTCTGGGCAAACCGATAGAGTGGCCTGTCGCTTACTCAGCGTAGCTTACAAAGAATATAAACTCAATAGCCATGTCGATAATGAAAAACCAGGGGCCTCGGATTCTACATGGCTTGGTGTTTTTTGCCGTGTCAGAAAAGCATGATGCCAGAATCCCGTACCGGTCCATTTATGGGGCATAAATTTGTACTATACTCAGTACAGTATATGATGCTGGTTATACTTTACACTGATTAAATAAGACTAGGAGCACGATCATGGCGGATACCCCCCCACTAAAGATATTACAAGGGAATGCTTTAAGTGAGCAGCAAAAGAAGGATTTGTTGCATAGGCTGGCGCGGGTGGAAGGGCAGTTGCGTGGTGTGCAGAAGTTGATCGCAAAGGCCACCGAGCCGGCTGACTGCGACGGCATCGCACAACAAATGTCGGCGGCCCGCAAGGCGCTGGATCGATCCTTCGTCAATCTGCTGACCAGTTCCATGGTAACGCACGCGGAAAAAGCCAGCAGCACCGAAGATGCGGTGGCTCGCGCCAAGCATCTCAGTACTTTTTTGGATAAATACGTCTAATACGTCTAATACGTTTGGCGTATTTTTTTCAGACTTAAGCTGCCAGATGGCGGCTTTGCCTTTGCGGGGTAGACTTGCTGGCAACTTCTTTGCGAGGCGTTTTTGTCGTGGTTTGTGTAGTGTTTTTTTCCGCACCTTGCTTGTGCTTGGCGTCACCGGCGTAATCGCTGCTGACAATCGCCGTGACTTGTTCCGCGCTCATGCCGCGCTCTTCCTGTAGCCACTTGCTGACCAGATTGGCTAGCCGGTCGAGTGCAATTCTATGGGTGGCATCGGTTTTGGCGTAAATCCAATCCGACAAGGCCATGAAATTTTCAAATGGTAAATCGGCCAAAATCGCCGGCAAAGTATGGGTAAACCGGCCCGAGTTGGCGACCAGATCCCAGTAGCGCGCAAAGCGTATCAATTTTTGCATCTCGGCAAATGGCACATCCTTGTTGGCCAGGATGGTGTACGGCGGATAGGGATCAAACACCAGGCCATATTCCTCGGTATGCCGGATAATCGGTGTGCCGCGCAGGCGTTTCAGGATGCCGAACTGTATCTCATGCGGTTTTAGCGCATATAAGCGATTGAAGCCTTGCGCAAAACTGGCGACGGTTTCACCCGGCAAGCCGGCGATCAGATCGACATGCAAATGCGCGGTCGAGTTATCACATAGCCAGCGGATGTTTTCAGCGGCCTTGTCATTATTTTGCTTGCGGCTGATACGCGCCTGCACTTCCGGATTAAAGCTTTGTATGCCTAGCTCAAATTGCAGGGTGCCGGCCGGGAATTTCTTGATCCCTTCCTTGAGTGCATCGGGCAAATGATCGGGCACTACTTCAAAATGGGCAAATACGGGATCGTCCGGATTGGCGGCCAGCTTGTCGAGAAAGAACTGCATGATCTTCAGGCTGGTCTTGATGTTGAGGTTGAAGGTGCGATCAACAAATTTAAACAGCCGGGCGCCACGTGCATGTAGCTGTTCCATTTCGGCCAGAAACTGGTCGATCTCAAACGGCCAGGCGGTTTTGTCGAGTGCCGACAGACAGAATTCGCATTTGAAAGGGCAGCCGCGTGATGCTTCCACATACAGGGTACGGTTTTTAATATCGTCATCGGTGTAGAGCGCATACGGCAGGTTCAGATCATTGAGCGCCGCTTGTACCCCGGCATGCACTTTCATCAAAGGTTGAGGCCCGTTCAGAATCTGCTTGCAGAGATCGGGAAAGCTCACTTCACCCCAGCCGGTAATCACGTAATCGGCCAGTTTGATGATGTCCTGATCGCTGGTTTCATGCGATACCTCAGGGCCGCCCAGTACCACCACCACTTCCGGCGCCACGCGCTTGAGCAGCGCTACCAGCTTCGTGGTTTCTTCGACGTTCCAGATATACACGCCAAAGCCGATGATGAGTTTTTCACCCGGTTTTTGCCATGCCAGGAGCTTCTCTACCAGATCGGTAGTTTTGGCGCCGATCACGAATTCCTGCATATGGGTCTGTTCCTGCAAAGGCCCCATGTTGGCGAGCAGGTAGCGCAAACCCAAAGAAGCGTGGGCATAGCGGGCGTTGAGGGTGGTCAGAAGTATGGTCATGGAGCGGGGGACAGCGGCTAAAACGCGTATTGTACGCTGCCGCAAGCCAAGACAGCGTTGCACCCCCTGGGAATGGCAACCGCGGCTACTTGTGAGTACAAGGAAATCCGCGGTTTTGATCGGTTGACGGCAGGGACTTGGCTGTTGTTGCTCAGATTAACTTAAAATTCTTCCCAGTCGTCTGTCTTGGCAAGCGTAGCGCCAGAGTCTTTTTCCGGGGCGCTAATTTTCGATGGCGCGCCGGTATGTTGCTGGCTAAGTTTGAGAGTGGCGGGCTTGGCTGGCGCACGTAGTGTCACCGATGGTCGTGTAGCCTGTGTCTGGCGGGGAGTTGCTTGCTTGCTCACCGACATGCCGCCCAGATTGAATATGCTGACCACATTACTCAGATTTTCTGCCTGTTCCTGTAATGATGCGGCCGCCGCAGCGGCCTCTTCTACCAGGGCTGCATTTTTCTGGGTTAAGTCATCCATCTGGGTAATCGCCGTATTGATCTGGTCGATGCCGGCAGTTTGCTCCTGACTCGCTGCCGTAATTTCGCTCATCACATCGGTCACCCGTTTCACGCTTTCAACGATTTCATGCATGGTGCTGCCGGCCTGATCGACTAATTTGCTGCCGATCGCGACATTTTCTACGGAATGATCGATCAAACCCTTGATCTCTTTGGCAGCGGCGGCCGAACGTTGTGCCAGGTTGCGCACTTCCGATGCCACTACCGCAAAGCCGCGGCCTTGCTCACCGGCGCGCGCCGCCTCGACGGCCGCATTCAGCGCCAGGATATTGGTCTGGAAAGCGATACCATCAATTACGCCTATGATATCGACGATTTTTTTGGCTGATGCGTTGATGACGCCCATGGTATCGACCACCTGCGAGACGACCGCTCCGCCGCGGCTGGCGACATCGGATGCAGTCATTGCCAGTTGATTGGCTTGCCGCGCATTGTCGGCATTTTGCTTGACGGTGCTGGTGAGTTCTTCCATTGATGACGCGGTTTCTTCCAGCGAACTGGCTTGTTGCTCGGTGCGCGAGGATAAGTCGAGATTGCCGGCCGCAATCTGACTCGAAGCGGTAGCGATGGTATCGGTACCCGTACGCACCTGAGTGCAGACATTGAGCAGACTGGCATTCATTGCTTTCATGGCCTGCAGCAACTGGCCGGTTTCATCATTGGAGTTTATTGCTATCTCTGCACCGAGGTTGCCGGCGGCGATGGTTTGTGCCACGCCCACGGCGGCATTGATGGGAATAGTGATGGAACGCGTCACCCACCAGGCGAACGCCAGGCCTATCAGTACAGCGCTAAGGCTGAGCACTATCAACTGATTGCGCGCCGATTGGAAGGTGTCGTTACTGTGTTTGCCGGCTTCCTCGAACAGTTTCTGTTGGAACTCATTCATGTCCCGTAAATCAGCGGCAAACGCATGCAAGGCTTTATAGGTTTCACCGTAAGCGAGTTTGCCGGCTTCCTCGCGATTGCCGTCTTTCAGTAAGGCGGCCACTTTGGCGCAAGAGGCCACATACTTGTCGCGGCTTTCCTTGATTTTTACCAGCAAGGCCTTGCCTTCGGGTCTTCTTAGTAAAGGTTCCAAATCCTTGATGGCATCGTTGAAAGCCGCCGTATTGGCTGCCAGTCGCTCCTGGCCCTTGGCGGCTTCTTGCGGATCGGTTGCGGCGATAGACTGGAACACGCGGGCGATGCTGCCGCGTACATTGTCGAGTGCCTTATTCGCTAGTTTTGCCTTGACCCAGTCTTGGGTGACTAAGGTGTCGGTACCCTGGTTGAGGATCGCCAGTTTGCTGCCGCTTAAAATCGCGATACCTATCAGTAACAGTAAGACTAAACCAAATCCTAAACCAAGGCGTATGCCTATTTTCATATTTGCGATATTCATTTACTTCCTCATGAAGAAATAAAACCTGGTGCAAAGTGAGAGTGTTAGCGGTGATCGATTGGAACTTGACTGGAACTAGGCTGTTTTTGCTGACACGCTTATGGGAAAAAAAGGGAAATGTATGAGCAATGCCGTTCTCTGCAGGCATGGTCAAGGCTTGATTCTATGAGAAGTGTTAATGTTTTGCTAGGAAAATGTGCAATTTTTTTAGCATTCTATAGTGTTTAATAGGCAATGCCATTGACCCCATTTGCGTGATCCCGGAGTGCTTTCCAAGCAATCCCAAGCAATCCCGGACTAATCAGGCTGAGTGCGCGTACAGCGACGCCATTAAACCTCCGATTTGCGCTTTGATCCCCCGATTTCCTCATTTCGTCGCTTTGTCGATGCGGGCCTGAATGCCTTTGTCTACAGTGCATACATCGACCTAGGTCGAGCGATGAATAAACAGCCCCTTGAGGAGAAATAAAATGAAAACCAGCAATTCGACAAAATCAATTTTACTTACTGCAACATTGCTTGCCATCGTCTCTGTTGCTACCGCGTTCCAGCAATCTGAACCGCTTGATCGCGGGCAAATCCAGACCGTGCATATCAGTGCCAAGCGCATGAGTGAACAGCAGAAGCTCGCTTACGATACGCAAGGGCAGGAAGCACAAACTGTGCTGATCGTCGCCAAGCGTTTGACACCAGAACAGAAACTGGCGATGGACAGGCAAGATCATGCGCTGCATTCAGTGTTGGCGCAGCGCCAGGCGAAAGCGAAAAATAATGGATGATTTTATATACTGGTAGGGAGTAGCGTGAATTTTTATCGTAATGCGCATAGCCGGCTTACGGATAAAAATATACTCCCTCTATTCATGTTCAGATCAAAGCTTTTTCATCTCTTCATGTCAATAATGAGAAAATTTTGATCTGCGCATAAATTGCGCAGCGCTGCAGTAAGGGGAGGGGCATAGGCTGGTGATGTATCAGCCTATGCCAGGCCTGATTTAGGCGCTGATACCGTAACGCTGGCGATAGGCCGCTACCGCTGTCTTATATTCGCTTAACTGGGCATCGGCACCGGCGGCGGACAGGTAGTCGAACAAGTCGTTCAGATTGCCGATCGAGACTACCGGCATCTGGTAGGTTTCACTGATTTCCTGTACTGCTGAACGGGCGGACAAGGCATCGTCTTTACCCGAACGTTCCATGCGATCAAGTGCGATCAGGACCGCGCACGGCGTGGCACCGGCGGCGCGTATCATGTCTACCGATTCGCGCACCGAAGTGCCGGCGGAAATCACGTCATCAATGATCACCACTTTGCCCTGCAATTTGGCGCCGACGATGGTGCCGCCTTCGCCATGGTCCTTGGCTTCCTTGCGGTTATACGCGAACGGTACATTGCGGCCTTTGGCGGCCAATGCGACTGCCGTGGCGCTGGCTAAGGTGATGCCTTTGTAGGCCGGACCGAACAGCATGTCGAATTCGACGCCGGAATCGATCAGGGTCTGGGCGTAAAAATCGGCCAGTTTGCCGAGATTGGCGCCATCGCTGAACAGGCCAGCGTTAAAGAAGTAGGGCGAGTTGCGTCCGGCCTTGGTGACGAAATCACCAAAACGAATGACACCAGCCTCTACTGAAAATTGGATAAATTCTTGTCGTAGATTTTTCAAAATATGCTCACAGATCTAAGGTATTTTTTGGTGAAATTGGCGTATCAGCCGTAATGCTGTTCAGTTAAGCTCGAATCCGTCTAGGTGTCATCCCTGCGTAGGCAGGGATCCAGTGTCTTTAGGCTTTTACGCCGCTGGATTCCCGCTTTCGCGGGAATGACGATACGTAGGACAAGGTCTAAAGAACGACATTACGTATCAGCCAGCCAGTTTTTTCTTCAATAATTCATTCACTTGCGCCGGGTTGCCCTTGCCTTTGGTGGCTTTCATGGCCTGGCCTACCAGCGAATTAAAGGCTTTTTCCTTGCCGGCGCGATATTCGTCGACCGATTGCTGGTTGGCAGCCATCACTTCATCAATGATTTTTTCCAGTGCACCGACATCGGAGATTTGTTTCAAGCCCTTGCTATCGATGACCTGGTCCGCCAGATTGGCGTCAAGCGATGGCGCTGCCCACATCGCGGCGAATACTTCCTTGGCGATCTTGTTGGAAATCGTGCCGTCGGCAATGCGTTGCAGCAGCATTGCCAATTGGGCTGCATTGACCGGTATGGCGCTGATCTCTATCCCTTCGCGGTTAAGCGTAGACGAGACATCGCCCATCAGCCAGTTTGCCACTTGCTTGGCTTGCATTGCCTTGTCGCCGCCGGTGCTGGCATTGACTGCGGCTTCGAAATACTCCGCCATCGCCTTCGATTGGGTGACGATCATGGCGTCATAGTCGGAGATGCCGTACTGATCCATGAAGCGCTGGCGCATTGCGGTCGGCAGTTCCGGCATGGTTGCCCTGACGCGCTCTACCCAGTCTGCGCCGATTCTTAGTGGTGGCAGATCAGGATCAGGGAAATAGCGATAATCCATCGCGTCTTCCTTGCTGCGCATGGTGCGGGTTTGCTTGCGATCCGGATCGTACAGGCGGGTTTCCTGGACCACCGTGCCACCGTCTTCGATCAGCTCGATCTGGCGGCGCACTTCGATGTTGATGGCTTCTTCCAAAAAGCGGAATGAGTTGAGATTCTTGATCTCGCAACGGGTGCCGAATTCTTTTTGTCCTACCGGACGCACCGAGACGTTGGCATCGCAACGGAACGAGCCTTCCTGCATATTGCCGTCACAAATATCGAGCCAGACCACCAGCGCATGCAAGGCCTTGGCGTAGGCTACCGCTTCGGCGGCGCTGCGCATGACTGGTTCGGTAACGATTTCCAGTAAAGGTGTGCCGGCGCGGTTGAGGTCGATGCCAGTCATGCCCTGATAGTCTTCGTGCAGGGATTTGCCGGCATCTTCTTCCAGATGGGCGCGCGTCAGTTCTATCACCTTGACTTCGGATTTGCCGTCACGCTCGACTACGCAAGTGACTGAACCGCCTTGCACGACCGGAATCTCAAACTGGCTGATCTGGTAGCCTTTAGGGGAATCCGGATAGAAGTAGTTTTTACGTGCGAAGATCGATTCCGGTGCGATAGTGGCGCCAACGGCCAGACCAAATTGTATGGCTTTTTCTACCGCGCCCTTGTTCATCACCGGCAGCACGCCAGGCAAGGCCAGATCGACCGGACTGGTTTGCGTATTCGGCTCGGCACCGAACTGGGTGGATGAACCGCTAAAAATTTTAGAGTGAGTCTTGAGTTGCGCATGTGTCTCAAAACCGATCACGACTTCCCATTGCATAATTTTTCCTTTTCATCTGGTATGGCAAACCTGCTCAATACCGGTAGTTATTTTTTGTATCTTTTACTGTGTTCAGTGTTGCAACTGCTGCCGCATTCATTGCGTAATATTCATGCGGGTTTTCAGGCATTTTAGGCCTGTGGGGCGCATGGATACTGGGCATCTCATTTCAAAAAATCTAAATCACTAGCTATTCATCATAGTGGCATATGCCGGTCTGCAGATTCACCGTCAACGCGCTAAAGTTATTACGTGATCCGCATAAGCTAGGACAGCTCGGCTTGATCCGTAACTGTTCACCATCGCGCTCTAATCGTATGCTGCACTGGGAACTGCGAGCGGTATCATAACCGCGCCGCTGACGTGCAGCTGCAGCATCCGTAAGACTAATGCGCCAACCTTTTTCTGTCACTTCGGCGAGCGGTTCATCACTACTGTCTATACTGCATTCATACCCATGACTGCTTCTGAACAGACTAGATTCCCACTGTAAGGACTTGATCTGCGTGCCCTCGATCTGTATCAATGCCTGATCTGCATACGTCAGCCGCTCGCCATCACCATCTTCTTGCCGTACTACGCTGCAAGAAAACTTTGCCTCCAGACCGGCTGAGGGCTGCGCTTGTGCTGTGACCTTAAATAGACACAACAGCAGGCACAAGGGCAGCGATAGTTTGGCTAGCGGCAGGTGTTTCATGCTGATTCAGACGCTACTTAGACCGGTGATTTCTGATGCCAGTCGGTCGCCAGTTGATACTGGTGAGCGATGTTGAGCAGCTTGGCTTCCTCAAAATAATTACCTATCAATTGCAGGCCGACCGGACGTTGGGCGTTCTTTTCACCTTGGCCGAAACCGCAAGGAATAGACATACCAGGCAAGCCCGCCAGACTAGTCGACAACGTAAAAATGTCAGCCAGATAGTTCGCGACCGGATCGTCTGCCTTATCGCCCAAATCCCATGCTACGGTCGGTGCTACCGGACCCATGATGACATCGC
Organism: Undibacterium piscinae; assembly: GCA_003970805.2. Lineage (GTDB taxonomy): Bacteria > Pseudomonadota > Gammaproteobacteria > Burkholderiales > Burkholderiaceae_D > Undibacterium > Undibacterium piscinae. Next base: position 2,254,873 of record CP051152.1, on the reverse strand, counting down.
ACTGCGCGAATGCTGCCTGGAAGTCTTGCGCGATCAGGCGACGGATCTTTTGCGCTTGCAGATAATAGGCATCGTAGTAACCGTGCGACAGTACATAAGAACCCACCAGTATCCGGCGTTTGACTTCTTCGCCAAAACCTTCGGCGCGCGTCTTTTTGTACATGTCGGTCAGGTCTTTGTACTCTTTCGCTCTATGCCCGTAGCGCACGCCATCGAAACGGCTCAGGTTCGAGGAGGCTTCGGCCGGCGCGATCACGTAATACACGGGAATCGACAGCTCGGTTTTTGGCAGCGAGATATCGACCAGGATGGCGCCGAGTTTTTCGTATTCAGCCAAGGCCGCACGTACCGCTTGCTCGACATCGGCGGCTAAACCAGCGCCAAAAAATTCACGCGGAACACCGATGCGCAGACCTTTCAGATCTTTGTTCAGGTCGCGGTTAAAATCTTCGCTGGCGCGTTCCAGGCTGGTTGAGTCTTTAGGGTCAAAACGTATCATGGCATTGAGCAGCATGCCGCAATCTTCAGCGGTTTGCGCCATCGGGCCGCCCTGATCGAGTGAGGAGGCGAACGCGATCATGCCGTAACGCGAAACACTGCCATAAGTTGGCTTGATACCGCTGATGCCGCAAAATGCGGCTGGCTGGCGGATCGAGCCGCCGGTATCGGTGCCGGTTACAGCAGGAGCCAGGCGTGCCGCAATCGCCGCGGCCGAACCACCGGAAGAGCCGCCCGGAACCGCGCGCAAATCCCATGGATTCTTTACCGCACCGAAATACGAGTTTTCATTACTCGAACCCATCGCGAATTCATCGCAATTGAGTTTGCCCAGCGTGACCATGCCGGCTGCATTGAAATGCTCGACTACGGTGGCGTCAAACGGGCTGACGTAATTTTCCAGCATGCGCGAACCTGCCGTCGAGCGCCAGTCGCGGGTGACAAAAATGTCTTTATGGGCAATCGGGATGCCGGTCAGGGCAGTCGCATCACCGGCGGCCAGGCGCTGGTCAGCCAATGCTGCCTGCTGTAGCGTCAGGTTAGATTCAACATGAGTAAATGCGTTGAGTTGGCTGGCAGCAATGCGCGCCAGATAATGTTGCGCCAATTCTGTGGCGGACAGCTGTTTGCTCTGCAATAAGCTGGAGAGTTGCTTGAGTGTATGGTTATGCATGTCTGAGCTCTTTAATTATTCTATGACTTTAGGTACCAGATACAGGCCATCCTGGGTGGCGGGAGCCACTTTCAGGTAGTCGTCGCGGTGATTGCTTTCGGTGACGACATCTTCGCGCAGGCGCAGACAGAGCTCGGGCATCAATGCCGCGATCGGGTGGCTCAAGGGGGTAATTCCCGTGGTATCGACGGCCTTAAGCTGCTCCACCAGAGAGAAAATCCCGTTGAGCTTTGCCAGGGTATCGGTAGCCTGGGTATCGGAGAGTTCAAGTTGCGCCAGATTGGCGATACGTTTCACATCTGAAAGATCTAGTGACATGGTTAAAAACGCGGAAACGCGTGCATGAAATTGTGGATCGAAAGTAATGGTGACAAGTCGAACGCCGTAAAAAACGGCCAATTGCAGCGTTCAAAATTGGCAAAAAAAACCTGATTTTTACCAAGATGCTAGATTGCCTATTAATCCCTAGATTATAAGGTAGAATATAGGGTTAATGCCTTGAATATTAAGGCTTAAGCAAATGCGTCGGAGTGATTTTACGGATTTCTACGGTTTGCGCTTCTTGCAGTATTTAGGTGTTGGCTAGTAAGTTTGGTTAAAAGCTTTCTTTTTCGCTTAAATTGTATTTAATTTATTCGATAATGTCAGCTATTGATGATGCTGCCGCGTTTAAGAGTTGCGCTCTCCCAGTAGTACCCTTTCCAGACCTTGAGCTGCAATACCTTTCGCGCTAACGTCGGCGCATGACAACAACACAGAATACACAGGATTTTACATGTTCGGTTTTTTTCGCAGCTACTTCTCAAACGACCTTGCCATCGATCTTGGTACGGCCAATACACTTATTTATCTCCGTGGACAAGGCATTGTTCTCGATGAACCTTCGGTAGTGGCAATTCGCCAGGAAGGCGGCCCGAATGGTAAGAAAACCATACAGGCGGTCGGTAAAGAAGCCAAACAGATGCTGGGCAAGGTTCCCGGTAATATCGAGGCGATCCGTCCGATGAAAGACGGCGTGATTGCCGACTTTACCGTTACCGAGCAAATGCTCAAGCAATTCATCCGTATGGTGCACGACACCAAGTTTTTCAAACCATCTCCGCGCATCATCATTTGCGTACCTTGCGGCTCGACTCAGGTAGAGCGTCGCGCGATTCGTGAATCTGCGTTAGGCGCAGGCGCTTCCCAGGTGTACCTGATCGAAGAGCCTATGGCGGCGGCGATCGGTGCCGGTTTGCCAGTGTCGGAAGCGACCGGTTCCATGGTGGTCGATATCGGTGGTGGTACGACCGAAGTCGGTATCATCTCTTTGGGCGGTATGGTCTACAAAGGTTCGGTACGCGTAGGTGGCGATAAATTTGACGAAGCGATCGTCAACTACATCCGTCGCAATTACGGCATGTTGATCGGCGAGCAAACTGCCGAAGCCATCAAAAAAGGCATAGGTTCGGCTTTCCCGGGTTCAGAAGTGCGCGAGATGGAAGTCAAGGGGCGCAATTTATCCGAAGGTATCCCACGCTCTTTCACTATCTCCAGTAATGAGATTCTGGAAGCGCTGACCGATCCTTTGAATAACATCGTTTCTGCCGTGAAAAACGCGCTGGAGCAGACTCCGCCGGAACTCGGTGCAGATATCGCCGAAAAAGGCATGATGCTGACCGGTGGTGGCGCCTTGTTGCGCGACCTGGATCGCTTGCTGATGGAAGAAACCGGTTTGCCGGTGATCGTCGCTGAAGATCCTTTGACTTGCGTAGTGCGCGGTTCTGGCATGGCGCTGGAGCGCATGGATAAATTAGGCTCGATTTTCTCCTACGAATAATCGGCACATCATAAATTTAATTAATGGGTGCATAGCTGCGTTGTAAATCCTCGCAATACTTAAGTATTGTTCCGGTTTACGCCTTGCTCTGCATCCCCTTAACTTAATTTTTAGACGCGCCTTTAAAATATTTAATTAATTTTTTATATTTTTGACCTGGCTGTAATCCGCTACGATTTTGGCACACACCTATGCAATACAGTCCCCCGCCACTTTTTAAACAAGGTGCGTCTGCCCGCGCTAAAGTGGTGTTTTTCGCTATTCTGGCGATTTTCTTACTGGTAGTCGACTCACGCTTTAAGTCACTGGAACGTATCCGTTTCGTGGTGGGCACTATTTTGTACCCGGTGCAGATGGTGGCGGTGGTGCCGCGTGATGCGATGTTGCGTTTCGCCGATTACTTTGTTTCGACCTCGACGCTGGAAAAAGAAAACGCCAAGCTCAAGCGCCAGCAAATTAGCAATGCTGATGTGTTACAGCAGACTGGTCAACTCGCCGCTGAAAATGCCCACTTGCGCAAACTGCTCGATGCCCGTGAACGTCTGACGGTCAAATCGCTGATGGGCGAAATTATCTATGATGCGCGTGATCCTTTCACCCGCAAGATCATCCTCGATAAGGGAGTTCAGCATGGCGTTGCCCTGAGTCAACCTGTGATCGACGATCTGGGTGTGGTCGGACAGGTGACCCGGGTTTTTCCTTTGACCTCGGAAGTGACTTTGCTGACTGACAAAAACCAGGCGATTCCGGTACAGATTGCGCGCAATGGCATACGCAGCGTGGTCAGCGGACGCGGTCAGTCGAGTTTTCTCGATATGCGCATGACTACCAATGCCGATGTGCAGAACGGGGACTTACTGGTGACCTCTGGAATCGACGGTGTCTATCCTGCCGGTTTGGCCGTGGCCAAGGTGGTGCAGGTAGAGAACAAGGCCTCGACTACGTTTGAGAATGTGCTTTGCAGCCCGTCAGCCGGCATAGACCGCCATCGTCAATTGCTGATCCTCATGGTGGAAACCGATCATTTGACGCGTCCGGACACCGAAGAAATCAAGGCCAAGAAAGAAAAAATCAACCGCAGAGTCACGCGGGATTCTGCCAAAGAGATGGTAAAAGAAACCGATTCCGCGCTGGAGCCTAAGTTGCCGGCTGCACCTGCACCTGCGGCGGCGCAGACAGTAACGCCAACGCCAGCAGCAACGCCAGCAGTAACACCAGCAGTAACACCAGTCAAGGCGGCTCAAGCGCCTGCCAGCAAGGAAATTGCAAAGGCCCTGCCAAAATGAATAGCCCACATTACATCCTGCTGCCGGTCAGTTCGCTCTTTATTGCAGTGAGTCTGGCGTGTGCATTTTTTCTGAATTTCTTACCCTGGGGTGCCTGGATAGGGATTCCTGATTTTGTTGCGTTGGCGTTGGTGTTCTGGAGTATCCATCAACCGCGCAAGGTCGGTATCGGCGTGGCGTTTTTGATGGGCTTGATGATGGATGTGCATTCCGCCGTGCATCTGGGTGAAAATGCGTTAGCCTACACTTTGCTGACTTATTTCTCTATTGCCATACATAGGCGCGTACTCTGGTTTAAGCCTTTGGCGCAGTGTTTTTACGTGCTGCCCTTGTTCCTGTTTGTGCAGACTATGCAGATCCTGGTGCGTCTGATGGTCGCGCCTGACGCGCAGTTTCCCGGATGGTTGTATTTCTCTTCCAGCGTGCTGACCACCTTGTTGTGGCCGGTGGCGACCTGGTTATTGCTGGCACCGCAGCGTCGCGCTGTTGACAAAGACAATACCCGGCCTATCTGATGCGGCCCCACGGCTTAGCAGGCTCCCCCTATGACTGAACTAAAAAACGCTGAGCGCGAAATCCATTTTTTTAAGACCCGTCTGGTGTTTATCGGCGTGTTTGCGTTTATTTGCTTTTCTTTGCTGGTGTCACGCTTCGTCTGGCTGCAAATCGTCAAGCACGATGTGTATTCGCTGCAAGCCGATGAAAACCGTATTTCTATCGTTCCCGTAGTGCCTAACCGCGGCCTGATCATGGATAGAAACGGCGTGGTGCTGGCGCGCAATTTTTCTGCCTACACGCTGGAAATTACGCCATCGAAAATCAAGCAGGATCTTGATCTGCTGATCGATGATTTATCCGCTTTGGTCGATATCCAACCCAAGCATCGCAAGCGTTTCCGCAAGCTGATAGAAGAATCGAAAAGTTTCGAAAGCCTTCCTATCCGGACTCGCCTTAGTGATGAAGAGGTGGCACGGTTTACCGCCCAGCGTTTTCGCTTTCCCGGCGTGGATATTCAGGCGCGCCTGTTCCGTCAATATCCGCTCGGTGATGTGGCATCGCATGTGATTGGTTACATCGGCCGTATCAGCCAGAAGGATGCCGAACTGATCGATGAGATGGAGGATGGTTCCAACTACAATGGTACTAGCTACATAGGCAAAGAGGGACTGGAAAAAAGTTACGAGGCGGTATTGCACGGCACTACCGGTTTTGAGGAGGTGGAAGTGTCGGCCGGTGGCCGGGCCGTGCGCACTCTCTCGCGCAGCGCGCCTAGTTCAGGGAAGAATCTGATTTTATCGATAGACATAGAGTTGCAGAAAGTCGTAGAAGAGGCGTTCGGTGATCGCCGTGGTGCGCTGGTAGCGATTGAGCCTGTCACCGGTGACGTGCTGGCTTTTGTCTCGAAACCTACCTATGACCCGAACCTGTTTGTCGAGGGGATTGATCAGCAAAGCTGGAATGAATTAAATACTTCGGAAGACCGGCCCTTATTGAATCGTCCGCTAACCGGTGCTTACCCGCCGGGTTCAACTTATAAGCCGTTTATGGCGCTGGCGGCGCTGGAATTGGGACGACGCACGCCTTCACAGTCTATCTCTGATCAGGGCTTCTTCATGTTTGGCGGCCATAGGTTTAATGATGACGTCAAAGGTGGCCATGGCATAGTCGACATGTATAAATCCATCGTACAATCCTGCGACCCGTATTACTATATTTTGGCCAATGAACTCGGGGTAGATACGATTCATGATTTCATGAAACCTTTTGGTTTTGGTCAGATCACCGGGATTGATCTGGATCATGAACGTAAGGGCGTATTACCATCCACCGCCTGGAAGCGCAGCGTGTATCGTAAGCCGGCACAGCAAAAATGGTATGCCGGTGAAACTATTTCGCTCGGGATTGGCCAGGGCTATAACACGTTTACTCCCTTGCAGATGGCACATGCGGTCGCCACGTTGGCCAACAATGGTGTGGTGATGAAACCGCATCTGGTAAAAATGACGGAAGATCCGACTTCCAGGGTGAAGACTTTGACGGTTCCCAAGGAAAGTTATCGGATACCCTTGAAACAGGAAAATATCGACATCGTTAAACACGCCATGGTCGGTGTCACCAAAGAGGGAACCGGGCGTATTGCCTTTGCCAATGCCGAATATGAATCTGGCGGTAAGACCGGTACCGCACAGTTGTTCAGTGTCAAGAAAAATGAAAAATACGACGCCTCGAAACTGGCAAAAAAAACTCCACGACCATTCCTGGTACACCGCCTTTGCACCTTCGGATAAGCCGCGTATCGCGATTGCCATCATTGTAGAGAACGGTGGTTTCGGTTCTACCGGTGCGGCGCCTATAGTCAGGAAAGCCCTGGATTTTTACTTGCTAGGCAAACGCCCGCTACAAAAAGACACGACTACCACCATCAAGAGTGATGCGCTGGCAACCCGTGCCGAGTCGGAGGCGCAGGCCGATGCGGAATCTGAGGGCGGCCCTAAACCGGGCGGCGAAACTCAGGGTAATAAGGAGTAGACATGCAAAATAAAGGCATTAACTGGCAGCGCATCCGTTCGCATATCATGGTGTTTGACGGACCTTTGGCGCTGATCATTTTCCTGATTGTTTCGACCGGCATCGTCACTTTGTATTCGGCAGGGATAGATTTTCCGGGTAGGGTAGAAGATCAGTTACGCAATATCCTCATTTCGTTTCTCGTGATGTGGGTGCTAGCGAATGTTCCGCCGCAAACACTGATGCGTTTCGCGATCCCGATTTACACTTTTGGTATCGCATTGCTAATTGCCGTCGCCATGTTTGGCATGGTAAAAAAAGGTGCGCGGCGCTGGATCAATGTGGGGGTGGTGATACAGCCGTCGGAAATGATGAAGATCGCCACGCCTTTGATGCTGGCCTGGTATTTCCAGAAACGGGCGGCCGTGCTGCGCTGGAAGGATTTTCTGATTGCCTCTGTCATCTTGCTGATTCCGGTGGTTTTGATCGCCAAGCAACCTGATCTTGGTACGGCTTTATTGGTGGTGGCGGCCGGTTTTGCAGTGATTTTTCTGGCTGGATTGTCCTGGCGCGTGGTGCTGGGATTAGTGTTGGCGGCTGCCGCCAGTATTCCGATTGCCTGGCCTATGCTGCATGGTTATCAGCGTGACCGTGTCATGACTATGATAGATCCGACTACCGATCCTTTGGGTAAGGGCTTTCACATCATACAGTCGCAAATCGCGGTCGGCTCAGGCGGGTTTGCCGGCAAAGGGTGGTTGCATGGCACTCAGGCGCATCTGGAATTTATTCCCGAGCGTACCACCGACTTTATCTTTGCCGTGTATTCGGAAGAGTTCGGTTTTATCGGTAATTGCATTTTGGTGGTTCTGTATATGCTGCTGGTGATACGCGGCCTGATGATCGCGGCGAATGCCCCGACTTTGTTTGCGCGTCTGATGGCCGGTTCTGTTACCATGATTTTTTTCACCTACGCGTTTGTGAATATGGGTATGGTCAGCGGTATTTTACCTGTGGTCGGGGTTCCTTTGCCATTCATGAGCTATGGCGGAACTGCTTTCGTGACATTAGGTATGGGCGCAGGGATTTTGATGAGCGTACAGCGCAATCGTAAGTTGGTACAGACATGAGGCGACATTTAAGTAGCGCCCGTGCACCCTGGTTGGCCGCTACTTGTCCCCTGTTGATCGCCGCGCTGCTGTCGGCTTGCGGTAGCGCGCCGAAAGCGCCGCAAAGTTCAGATCAGGCGAAACCGGCAAGCCCTGCGGCGACCGGCAAATCCGGCGGCACCAATTATCCGGCACTGCCTAAGGCTAACTCCGGCCGCGGTGCCTATTATAAGGACGATGGTCCGGGTGAAAATCCACCGCAAGACCTGGAATCCATGGTCGATCCGATTCCGGTGGTAGAAGCATACTCGCGTTCCGGCAATAAGCCCTACGTGGTATTTGGTAAAACCTATACACCTTTGGTCGACAGCACGACGCCGCTCAAGCAACGCGGCATCGCCAGCTGGTATGGCAAGAAATTTCACGGCCAAAAGACTTCATCTGGTGAACTGTACGATATGTACAAAATCACTGCCGCTCATCCTATTTTGCCGATACCCTCGTATGCCCGGGTCACCAATCTGGAAAACGGCAAACAGATTATTGTCCGTATCAATGACCGCGGCCCGTTCCATTCCAGCCGGATTATTGATCTGTCTTACACTGCGGCGCTGAAGCTGGGCTATCTGGGTAAGGGGAGTAGTCATCTGGAAATCGAACGCTTGTTGCCCGACGATATAGAAAAAAAATGGCGGAAAACCGCAAAAATCTACCGCCAGCCTCGGCATCGAATCTGGCAGCGAATTTAGCGCCTATGCCTATGCCAGTGCCAGTGCCGGCCTTACCTGTCGTCAGCGCGAACAAGGCTACATCAGCACCAGTAAAGAATGAACAGCGCTCGTTCGACGATTTACTGGCGGCGCAAGACAGCAAAACGCCTGAGAAAATTGATGGTGGTACTTCATCTGCGACGCCAAGCTTTTACATACAATTGGGAGCGTATGCGATACGCGCTAACGCCGAAGCCACGATGGAGCGCTTAAAGAGCAAGGCGACAGTGCGTTTGCCTGATTTTGACATCGTTCAGCAGGGAAGCCTGTATCGCCTGATCAGCGGTCCGTTCAGCACTCGCGCCGAGGCGAATAACGCCATCGCCCAGAATAACGATCTGGGTATCAGCAAACCGGTGGTGGTGCAGCGCTAAAGTGGGCACTACGCGGACCTACACTACGGCTCCGCGCAGAGCTTTACCCGTGCTGTAAATTGCATGGTCAGCCTACTGCTGACCCTCAGGCTCATCCTCATCTTTGAGTTCCAGCGCCAACTGATACAAGGCATTTTTTTTCTGGCCGGTGAGTTGCGCTGCCAGCGAGGCGGCCTGCTTGACCGAACACTCCTTGAGCAAAATTGTCAGGATACGTTTGGCTTCCAGATGGTCATCGGCTGCGGTTTCCGGTGCCGCTTCTATCAGCACCACGTACTCGCCTTTTTCCCTATGGCTATCGGCATTGAGCCAGGCTGCCGCTTCAGCTAAGCTGCAGCGGTGAATTTCCTCAAACAGCTTGGTCAGTTCACGCGCAAACACTACCTGACGCGTCGGCCCAAACGCGGCCAGCATGGCGCTGGTGGAATCAAGGATGCGATGCGGCGCTTCGTAAAAAATCAGGCTGGCAGCGGTCGCCGCCAGACTTTGCAGCAAAGTGTCGCGCTGGCCGGCCTTGGATGGCAGGAAGCCGACAAAGTAAAAACGGTCGTGAATCAGGCCGCTGGCAGACAGCGCGCTGATGGCGGCGGAAGCGCCCGGCAAGGGCATCACCTGCAGGCCGGCCAGCCTGACCGCCTCGACAATTTTGGCTCCCGGATCGGAAACGCCCGGCGTACCGGCATCCGACACCAGCGCGATGCGTTCGCCGGCTTGCAGACGCGCAATGATTTTCTCGGCCACTTCACGTTCATTGTGCATGTGCGCTGCCAACAGCGGCTTGTGCAGGCCATAGCGTGTCATCAACTGCGCGGTGTTGCGGGTGTCTTCGCACGCTACCGCATCGGCCAGCGAAAGCAGGTGCAGGGCACGCAGGCTGATGTCGCAAACGTTACCAATCGGCGTGGCAACTACATATAATGTGGCAGCAGGATAGCTTTGTTTGCTGACCGCCTCCATGATGGCGGCGTTGGCTGACAAAGGGGGAAATTCGGTATCTGGCTGGCTCATGGCGCATTCGCTTCGATTGATCAAAGCAGGATTGTACGACAATGGCAGAACAAAGTTGGTTAGGAAAACGTCTGGCGCGTATCCGTACCCCGCGTCAGCGCACTGGTGACGAGGGCGAAGAGCAGGCTTTGGCCTTTTTGCGGCAAGCCGGCCTGAGCCTGGTGCAGCGCAGTTTCTTGTGCAAGGGCAGCGAGATTGACCTGATTATGCAGGATGGCGCCGCTCTGGTGTTTGTCGAAGTCAGAAAACGCGCCAGCGCACAATTTGGCGGCGCGCTAGCCAGTGTTACCCCGGCCAAGCAAAGGCGCATGGTGCACGCAGCACTAGTGTATCTGCAAAAAATCAAGCCGCTTCCGGCCTGCCGTTTTGATGTGGTAGCGATACAGGATGGCAGGATCGAGTGGCTAAAGAACGTCATCACCGCTTGATTGCGCTCTGAGAGAAATTAAAATCGCCCCCTGCCAGCAGGCAATGGCCATGCGGTTCGCACCACAGGTAGGCTGGAGAAGCCCATGAACAGGGCGTTTCGGGCTTGCCCCTTGTGAAATTTGCGACACTGATTTACTCTTCTTTTTTCATGCGCTTACACTCCTTTACCTGTAAGCAAGCAGACCTGCCTTATAATCCCACCACTATGAAAAATCAACGCATCCTTTCGCACTTCCATGAAAGTGCCGAACTAAAAATTCAGTGCGCCTCTGTCCTGGCGCGTCCGATTGAACAGGCGATTGAACTTATGTTCATGGCGCTGTCCAATGGTAACAAGATTCTCGCCTGTGGCAATGGCGGTTCGGCGGCGGATTGCCAGCATTTTGCGGCAGAACTGGTGGGACGTTTCGAGCGTGAGCGCTTGCCTTTGCCGGCGCTGGCCTTGACCACTGATACCTCGATCCTGACGGCGATCTCCAATGACTATAGCTTTCAGGAGGTATATGCCAAGCAGGTGCAGGCGTTTGGCCAGTCCGGTGATATTTTGCTGGCCTTGTCTACTTCCGGCAATTCTGCCAGCGTGGTCAATGCCGTCAATATGGCACTGGAGCGCGATATGCGGGTGATCGCCTTAACCGGTAAAGGCGGCGGCGAAATCAAGAAAGTGTTGACTGATGCCGATGTGCATATTTGTGTGCCACATGACAGGACGGCCAGAATACAGGAAGTACATTTATTAACCATACACTGTTTATGTGACGGCATTGATGCCGCCCTATTCGGAGGAGATGCAGATGATTGAGGTAATGTTTAAAAAAGCGGCGCGCCCTTTGGCGACGATCAGCCTGTGCTGTGCCGCTGCGATGAGTTTGCAAGGCTGCGTGGAAATGATGGTAGGCAGCGCGGTAGTCGGGACGTTTGCCGCCACTGACAGACGTACCTTTGGTGCACAGGCCGAAGACAAGTCTATCGTGCTCAAAGGCGAGAGCCGGGTGGCGCGTGCTGCCGGTATTGGCTCGCACATCAATGTCAGCAGTTTTAACCGGCGTGCCCTGCTGACCGGTGAAGTTGCCGATGAGGCTTCCAGGGTCAATGCCGAGCGTGAAATGCGTGCGGTGGAAGGCGTGCTCGACGTTGCAAATGAGTTACAGGTCGCACCGGTAACGAGTTACACGGCGCGTTCCAATGATGCCTTGCTCACTACCAAGGTGAAGGCTTCGTTTGTCGATACCAAAGATTTATACGGTAGCGCCTTCAAAGTGGTGACCGAAGACAGCGTGGTGTATCTGATGGGTCGCGTGACCCAGCGCGAAGGTAACCTGGCCGGTGAAGTGGCGCGTGGCGTCAGCGGTGTGCGCAAGGTCGTCAAGGTATTTGACTATATCAGCGAGACCGAACTGACTGAAATGACGGCGGCGGCAAATAAGTAGTCACTGCCAGCGCACCAGCGTGAATGAAAAAAGGGCTGATTTTCAGCCCTTTTTTTATGATACTTACTTGTGCATAAGCAGATTCATTAGCAGATGCATTAGCTGCGGCCGACGATCGCTGCCGTCGCCATCAATTCCTCAATCAGGGCCAGCGACACTTTTCCCGACATGTGGTGTGGATTGAGTTCAGGCAAAGCCGAATACTTGAGCATAACCGATGGGTTGATCTTGCTTAAGTTGGCCTGTCCCATAGTCCAGCCGGAATAACGCCGTTCGCTGATTTCTTCGTAGTGCAATAACACGACCTCAGTGTGGCGCGGGTCGCGCAGGATCTTGCCGTACAGGGTATTGATGGCTTCGCGTCCGCCTTCCAATACCTGCATGAATACTTGATCGCTATGGCATAAGATGCCGGTAATGCCATTTTGAGGATTATGCTCACGTGCTTGCTGCATGATGCTTTGCACCATTTCGCATAACTTGTCATCGGTGGCGCGACTGGCGTACAGGAGTCGGACTAGCATAATTTTCTCTCTATTCAGCGTTTGATCAAGGATAAAAATTCGCGACGCAGATTCGGGTCTTTCAGGAATGATCCGTGCATGACGCTGTTGATCATTTTGGCATCAACGTCCTTGACGCCGCGCCAATGCATGCAAAAATGATCGGCTTCCATCACTACTGCCAAGCCATCTGGCTGCATCTTCTCTTGCAAGGTATCGGCTAGTTGCACCACCGCTTCTTCCTGTATCTGCGGACGGCTCATGATCCAGTCAGCGATCCTGGCGTATTTGGACAGGCCGATCAGATTCGAGTGTTCGTTAGGCATTACGCCTATCCAGACTTTCCCCATGATAGGGCACAGATGGTGCGAGCAGGCGCTGCGTACCGTGATCGGTCCTATGATCATCAATTCGTTCAAATGCGATGCATTCGGGAACTCGGTTACCGGCGGCATCGGGACATAACGACCCTTGAATACTTCATTGATGAACATCTTGGCGACGCGTCGCCCGGTGTCCTGGGTGTTGTGATCGCTGTCGGTGTCTATCACCAGGCTTTTCAGCACGTCCCTGAGTTTTCCTTCAACTTCGCTGAGTAATTCATCCAGCTCGCCGTCTTCGATGAACTGCGCGATATTGTCATTGGCGTGATAGCGCGTGTTACTGGCGACGATACGCTCGCGTATCCGTTGTGACATCGGTATCTGTACCGGTTTAAATTCTGTAGTCATGACAAGCTGGCTTCCCTCTAAGGTGCACGTATGCAGCAAAAGTGTAATGGTAACTGAATCGGCGGAAACTTGTTTTGCAAGCGTAAACATCACTGGCCCCAAGCTGATCGCCGCTAGTGGCCGGTGACGTTTCGTGTTCGTTTTGACAGCAAGGCATCCTGTTCCGCTTTCCAGAGCGGCAGACAGTCTGGACAGAAACATTTTGCATCCATATCGAGTTTTCCGCCCGGCAGAGTGGCAAAAGCGGTGGGTGGCAGGGCGCTACACCAGCAGTCAGTGCCGGTATTGTCGGCCATGCTACAGGTAAATTCATTCAGACAGCGTGGGCAGTGGCTCATTTTTTCTGGTCTTTCCGTGGTTCGCTTGTATTGGCCGGCAATTGGCGCATGGCCCGATGCAGAGTGAGCATCTGACCGTTAAAGTTGCTACATGAATGACACATGCTCAGATGCAGTTTAAGCTGCAATCGTTCTGAAAAATTCAGTTGACGATCCAGCCCTTCGGACACCATCTGATGCGCTTGTTTGCAGTTGTAGAGAAATCGCATAAGTTTTACCTGAGTGGCGAATAGTTTTTCTAAGACGGTGGTTTCGGCTTAGGCTTGGTTTGCGAACCAGTTTAAATCCAGGCACTCACGCAGACGCAAACGTGCCCGATACAGCAATACCCAGAGATTAGACGAGGTCAGCTCTAGTTCCTTACAAATTTCTTCGCTTTCGAGTTCCAGCCATTCCCGCATCATGAAGACGCGTGCGGTTTTTGCCGGTAATTTTTCCAGGCAAATCTCCAGTACCCGGAAAAAATCCTTTTGTGACAGCGTGGCATCCGGTTCGCCCCAGGCACGCGCCTGGTCTATCGTGTGGCCATTCTTGTTAAACAAACTATCAATCAGATCGGATTCCGATTCTTCATCTTCGCTTGGCAACTGCTTTTCTTTGCTGCAGGTACGCAAGCAATCAATAATTTTGTATTTGAGTATGCCGGTGACATAGGTGCGCAACGACGACTGTCCGGCAAAATTGTCCGGTTTTTCCAGTACCGCGAGCAAGGCTTCCTGTACCGTGTCCTCGGCCTGAGATTCATTGCGCAGTTGTAGCATGGCAAAGCGAAATAAGGCGGGACGTATGCTTTCAAGTTGCAGGTGAAGGTCGGGTATCGAAGCCATTTAGTCCTGATAATTTAAGTGTATCAATAAAAAAACTGCATCATGCCAAGGCGAGTTGCCTGTAAAATTCGGGAAAGCTCAGCAATTCTTTATAGGATACCTCCATTATGACCAGTGTGATCAACACAGAACCGGAACCAATTAATAATAAATTAGCAGGTGTTGCGCCTGAAATTAAAGCGGAGATTCTCGCTGAGGCTTTGCCTTATATCCGCAAGTTCCATGGTAAAACCATTGTTGTCAAATACGGCGGTAATGCCATGACCGATGAGCGTCTCAAGCATGGCTTTGCGCGTGACGTCATTTTGCTGAAATTGGTCGGTATGAATCCTGTGGTGGTACATGGTGGCGGACCGCAAATTGATGCCGCACTCAAAAAAATCGGCAAGCAAGGCACTTTTGTACAAGGTATGCGCATCACCGATGAAGAAACCATGGAAGTGGTGGAGTGGGTGCTGGGCGGTGAAGTGCAGCAGGATATCGTGATGCTGATTAACCATTACGGCGGCCAGGCGGTGGGGTTGACAGGTAAGGATGGCGGCTTGATACGCGCCCGCAAGATGCTGATGGCAGATCGCGAAAAACCAGGCCAGCTGCTCGATATCGGCTTCGTCGGTGAAATTGATGCGATCAATCCGGCAGTGGTCAAAGCCTTGCAGGATGATGCGTTTATCCCGATTATTTCTCCTATCGGTTTTGGTGCCGATGGTCAGGCATACAATATTAATGCTGACGTCGTTGCCGGTAAAATTGCCGAAATCCTGAAAGCCGAAAAATTGATCATGATGACCAATATTGCCGGTGTCCAGGATAAGCAGGGCAATCTGGTGACGGATCTGTCGGCACGCGAAATCGACGAGATGTTCGCCGACGGCACCATTTCCGGTGGCATGCTGCCTAAGATCTCTTCGGCACTGGACGCCGCTAAATCTGGCGTGAATACCGTGCACATTATCGATGGCCGCATTGAACACTCCCTGTTGCTGGAAGTGCTCACTGAGCAGGCTTTCGGTACCATGATACGCAGTCACTAGTTCTATACCCGTATCCAACGGGCAGCGGCATTGCTGTGATCGCAATGCCGCTGCATGAATTAGCCCGGTCTGTACCGCTGCATGTCTGTTAGCGCAGATGGATGCTGCCGGCAACCACACAAGAAAATCGCATGAGCAAAGCCGCGCCAGTCTGGTTATTTGATCTGGACAATACCCTGCACGACGCCAGTCATGCCATTTTTCCTGCGATTGCCAGCAACATGAACGTGTTTATGGCGGACTTGCTGGGGGATGGCGAGACGCCAGCCGATGCCGCGACGGTCAATGCGGTGCGGCATCAGTATTGGCAGCGTTACGGTGCCACTTTGCTGGGTCTGGTCAAGCATCACGGCGTGAAAGCGGATGAATTTTTACATGCGGCGCATCGTTTTGATAACCTGGCCGCTATGATACGTGCCGAGCGCGGCCTGGCACGCTTGTTTGAGCGTTTGCCTGGCCAAAAAATATTGCTGACCAATGCGCCCCGTGAGTATTCGCATCAGATGTTACGTCATCTGGGCTTGCATAAGCACTTTGCGCGGCATATCCCTATTGAGGCAATGCGTGTCCATGGGACATTGCAGCCTAAGCCTTCACGCCAGTTTTTGCGCAAGCTATTGGCAGATCTGAGCGTGAATGCGCGTGACTGTATTTTGGTGGAAGATACTCTGGCCAATCTGCGGGCGGCGAAATGTCTGGGCTTGCGTACCGCCTGGGTAACCGGTTACCTGGCAAAGGGGGGGCATAAAAATTCTGCCGCTTGCGCAGATGTAACAGTAAAATCCGTGTTTCATCTGGCGCAGCATGCCCGGCGCCTGTATTAAAATGAATTTTTATTCATAAATTTTAGATAATTTTTAACTGATTTTTTTCAGTAGATGAATACCGCTCACCTTGATTTCCCATGGGTGAGTTCGCAATATCCGATTTAGCGTTTTCTAGCAAAGCAGATTCAATACATGGCCACTACCAAACCTGGCGAGCGTAAGCTTCAAATTCTACAAGCTCTGGCAGCTATGCTGGAAAATCCCAAAGGGGAAAAGATTACGACGGCGGCATTGGCTGCCAAGATAGAGGTCTCTGAGGCCGCCTTATATCGTCATTTTGCCAGCAAGGCGCAAATGTTCGAGGGCCTGATCGAGTTTATCGAAAGCTCGGTGTTTGGACTAATCAATCAGATCAGTCAGCAACAGGAAGATGGCTTGTCGCAAGCGCATGCGATCGCATTGATGCTGTTAAATTTTGCCGAAACTAATCCTGGCATGACCCGGGTGCTGATCGGCGATGTGCTGGTCAATGAAGATGAACGCTTGCAACTGCGCATGAACCAGTTTGTGGAACGCATGGAACTGGCATTCAAGCAGGCTTTGCGCCTGGCCGTGGTACAGGGGCATATCGCCGAAAGTGAAGTCGCCAGTCGTGCCAGCCTATTGAGTAGTTTCATTGTCGGTCGTTGGCACAGGTTTGCCAAAACCGGATTCAAGAACTTGCCCGGTGAGCAGGCCGCCGCGCATCTGTCACAACTGCTGCGCTAGACTACGCGCAGCCTAGCTTCCGGGCTGGATTCAGGCGACGGACGTCAAGACAGGGGTGTGACCGCTATAGCAGACATACTTGTGTTTTAGCACAGCTTTGGCCTGCTTAAGCGCCAGATCGGTATTGCGCAGTAATACTCGCTGCTCACTTGCATCCAGCGGGCAGCAGGCTATCCCTATGCTGCCGCTTACGGCAATCCTCTTGCCGCGCAAAGTCATAGGCCGGTTGATCGCATAGCTCAAGCGCTCTGCCAAGGCCAGCGCCATTTCCTTGCTTTCTATCTGCGGTAGTATCGCGGCAAATTCATCACCGTCTACCCGGCATAGGGTATCGGTGTTGCGCAATACCCCGCTGAGACGGTTGGCGATAGTGGCTAGGATTAAATCGCCGGCATCGTAGCCGAATTGCTCGTTGAACGATTTGAAATTATCCAGGTCGATAAACATCAGCGCGGCCAGTTCACCGTTCTCGCGCGCATCCGCCACACACTGAGTTAATAAATGGTGAAAGTATTTGCGGTTCGGTAATTTGGTCAGCCCATCGTGATTCGATAGTATATCTAGCCTGCGCTCGGCCTCCTGGCGTTCGCGCTGTTCGCTTTGTCTATCCGATTCCCAGTGCTGTATCCCTTCCATGATCTGGTTGAAGTGCTGATTCAGGTGATTCAGTTCATGTCCGTCGTGTTGCGTGGTGCGCAGGCTATAGTCGTTAAGCGTCGCCACCTGATGGCTGGTTTCGGCCAGATCGGCCAGCGGTGCCAGCCTGTATAGCTGGACCAGAGTCAAATGACGGCTGCATGCCAGGCTGATAGTGGTACCGGCCAGCAAGCCGCTCAGCAAGATCAGCAGGGTTTGCAGATACAGCGAACGTAAGCTGGTGCTGATTTGAATTTTCCCTACAATTTCCGCCTGGTAGAGCACCGGTGTGCTGACGCTAAGCTGGGTAATCTGGAGTTTGCTTTGAGTGTGGGCGATGAGTTCTGACTCCGGCAGTGCGTTGCCGGTCTCGAACTGGCTGAGAGCGTTCCAGGCTACCAGGGGGCGGGCATTTTTATCGTAGACGCTTATGCTGCTGAGCCCCGGCGAACTGCTTTCCTTAAGTATGATCGCTTCCAGCGCCTGACTATCGTTGTTGTTCAGGCTGGCGGCAAGATGACTGGCTAGCGCTTCTGCCCGGTACAGGTTTTCCTGTCTGAGGTTTTTTTGCCCAAGATACATACTGAACAGCGCTAATAGCAGTACGCTGCTGAACAGCGCCAAAGCGACGCTGGCAAAATTTTCTTGCCAGATTTTTTTTGCCATTGGGAGCTTGAGAAATGCTGGTTGCATAAATAGTCCACGTTGAAAGGCGTCAGGATAATAGTTGGTATTAGTTTATCATTCTAGTAAAGCTGTAGTGTTGTAATTTCAACATATAAATTCAATTGATAAAACTTCAGATTCTCAGCTTCATTTCCAGTTCCTTTGTGCAAGAAAGCCTGTCTACGGGTAAACTGTCCGTTATTCCGTCAAATGAGTCATCCTGTGTTGTCATCCCCTGAACCTGCCTTGCCGCCCACCTTGCCACTAGCTGATAGCTCAGCGTGTTTTGCGCTGCTCGATGATGCCCATGCGGAAGCGTCGGTATCACGCCTGTACACTGGCTTGCTTGAGGTATTGGTTTGTCCCGATGCCCGGGCCTGGCCAGAGTTTTTAGAGAAAACACAGCATGCCTTGCAGCGCGGACAGTTTGCGGTGGCCTTGTTTTCCTATGAAACCGGAGCGCAGTTGCAAGGCATCAGTGCGCATTCTGGAACGACTGCCGCATCCAAGGTTTTTTTTGTTCGCGCGCTGCGATTTGCTCAATCAGCAGCAGGTCACGGACTGGTTGGCTGCACAGACGCCAAGCCAGATCGCCGGGATTGCCGGTTTGCGCTCCAGCGTCGATCACGAGGAATTCTCAGCGGCGATCGCCAAGGTGCAGGATTACATCGCTGCCGGTGATACTTATCAGGTCAATTACACCTATCGCTTACATTTTCAAGCCTATGGCTCGGCCGTGGCTTTGTATCAGCGCTTGCGCCAGCGTCAACCGGTGCCATATGGCGCACTGATTTGCCTGCCTGACGGTGAGGCGGTGCTGTCGTTGTCACCGGAGTTATTTGTGCGCCACCAACAGGGTCGATTACTGGCGCGCCCCATGAAGGGTACGGCGGCAGCCACTGGCATTGATATCGAAGATGCGCGGATTGCCGATGAGTTGGCCAATGACAGCAAGAACCGGGCGGAAAACCTGATGATCGTTGATTTGCTGCGCAATGATCTGGGGCGGATCGCGGTGACAGGTTCGGTCAGCGTGCCACGCCTGTTTGAGGTAAAGCGTTTTTCCAGCGTACTGCAAATGACTTCCACCGTCGAGGCCAGTTTACGGCCGGAATTAAATCTGCCAGATATCATGAGCGCGCTATTCCCCTGTGGTTCGATTACCGGAGCGCCTAAGCACAGAACCATGGAAATTATCCGTGAGCTTGAGAGTGAGCCACGTGGCATCTATACCGGAGCGATCGGCTGGTTTGACGCTCCGCAGTTGGGGCGTACGGTGGGGGATTTCTGCCTGTCGGTACCTATCCGCACCTTGTCGCTGCAAGCGCCGGATGCGCAAGCTCTGCGCCAGGGAGTGATGGGCGTGGGGGCCGGCATCGTGTATGACAGTGTGGCTGCACAGGAATTTGCCGAGTGTCAGCTAAAGGCGAAATTTTTGACCGGTTTGCCGGCGCAGTTTGAGCTTTTTGAAACCATGCACGCCAGTAAGGCTGGCGGCTGTCGTCATCTGGCGCGTCACTTGCAGCGCTTGCAAAAATCGGCACGTTTTTTTGGCTTTGAATACGATCAGACTGCGATCACCGAGGCGCTACAAGGCTTTTGCGAGGATTTGCCGCCACAAGGCGCATTCCGCCTGCGTTTGGCTTTACAAGCGGATGGACTATGGAGTTTGCAAAGCGGGCCTTTGCAGGATTTGCCGTCCACGGTGAAATTGCTGATCGCGCCACATGCGTGCAGCTCGGAGCCATTATTTTTAGAGCATAAGACAACTTTGCGTGCGCACTATGATCAAGCATGGCAAACGGCCGAACAAAAGGGTGCATTCGATATGTTATTTTTTAATCAAGATGAATTTTTGACTGAGGGTGGCCGCAGCAACTTGTTCATCCGTCTGAACGGCCGTTGGTTTACGCCGCCGCTGACCGATGGCGTACTGCCTGGCATCATGCGGTCAGTGCTGCTAGATGATACGCAGATGCAGGCTTGCGAGCGGCAACTGACGCTGGCCGATCTGTATGCGGCTGAGCAAGTTGTATTGTGTAATTCCTTGCGCGGAATAATCCAGGCGGAGATTGCCTGAGTCACCGGAGATTGAAATAAACTTTGAATTTTGTTGCTTAAGCGTCACTCACTAGACTACTATATAACGTCTGGCATGCCGAGAATGACATCATGAATTCAAACAATTCCTGTATTTTTCGCCTGACTTCGCTACTCTTGCCGACGCTGCTAGTGGCTGGCATGAGCTGTTCGCTTGCCGCTAATGTCACCACGACTCCTTCCCAGGCTGACCTGACTGAACTTTCATTAGAAGACCTGATGAAAGTGGTGGTGGTCAGCGCCTCAAAATTTCCCCAGTCCAGTTCTCAGGCACCTTCGGCGGTACAGGTGCTGACGGCCGCAGATATACGCCTGTATGGCTGGACTACGCTCGCCGAGGCGCTCGGCAGCCTGCCCGGCTTGTACGCCAGTTCTGACCGGGCCTATGGTTTTTTGGGCGCACGCGGGTTCAAGGTGCCTGGTGACTACAATATGCGTTTTTTGCTGTTGCTCGATGGCCAGCCGCTCAATGACAATCTATATGGGCAAGCTACGCTGGGATATGAGTTTCAGGTTGATATGTCATTGGTAGAGAGAATCGAGTATGTACCTGGCCCCGGTTCTTCGATTTATGGCTCTAACGCGATGTTTGGGGTCATTAACGTTATCACGCGTAGTGCTGCCAGTTTGCCGGGCATCAGCGTAGGCCTGAGGGTGCAGCGGGACGGCTTGCGTGAAGTTAAGTTAAGCGGCGCGCATCGCGGTGCCGGCAATGGCCCGGATCTGGTGTATTCGCTCAGCCGCAGTAATAAATCCGGACGTGACCTGCGTTATCCTGATGGCATAGGCCAGCTTACCGCCGATGGTAGTCCTTCCCCCGGGGGCTGGACGCATAATCTTGATCAAATGATGGTGACCCGGGCTTATGGCGGACTTAAGCAAGGTGGTCTGAGCCTGTCGGCATGGGCCGCCCGACGCGATGTGCAGCCATCTTCCGCTTTATTTGGCAGTAATCTTGATGATGCGCGCTTGCATCTGATCGATAGCAGTTATGGTTTCGCGGGTGCCTACCAGCGCGCCATCAGCGAAACCTTGGATTTGAATCTTCGCCTCGCTTATCAGAAGCTTACCTATCAGGGGAATACACCGTATTTTGATGCGAATTTTGGCTCGTTTGTCAGTCGTGATGAGGCCTTAGGTAGTTGGCTTTCGGGTGAAGCGAGATTTTTGTATGCGGGGATCCGTGATCATAAGCTCATTGCCGGCCTTGATTTTCAATCCGATATTCATGCCACTTTGAAATATTCGATTCCCGCGGTGAGCTTGAGCGACGCATTTACCCTCAATGCCACGCAACGCAGATATGGCGTCTATCTTCAGGATGAGTGGCATTTTGCAGATGACTGGCGGCTAAACGTCGGCTTGCGCAGCGATAGTTATTCTACCGACAGGTCAAATTTTAGTCCGCGTTTAGGCTTGATCTGGAATGCCACCGATAAAGCTACGCTGAAACTGCTGGCTGGACGCGCCTATCGTACGCCGAATATGTATGAGTCGGAATATAGCCGGCAGCCCAATTTTTTGCCGAATCCGAATTTGCAACCGGAAACCATACGTACGGTGGAAGCCGTGGCGGAATATCGGCTTGACGCTAGCCAGGAAATCGGTGCATCGGTGTTTGATTACCAGCTAATCGATTTGATACGCCAGATCGATACCGGCAACCTGCGCTTGCAGTTTCAGAACCAGGCTCCGGTATGTGCCAATGGACTGGAGGCGTATTATAAATTACGCAGCAAAAAACGGCTTGAATCTGATGGCTAGTTTGGCATTCAATCAAAGCCATGATGCGGCTGGACAGACATTGAGTAATAGTCCGCGCTGGCTGGCCAAACTCAGGCTCACTCAGCCTTTATTGCAAGATCAGTTGGTGGCCGCGCTGGAGGCCAACGCAATTGGCCCGCGTTCGGCGGAGTGGCGTGGCACCTCTCGCGAGATAGGGCGGCAGTCGCAACTGAACCTGAGCCTGACTGCGACCCGTTTAGCTCCGGGACTGGAATTGCAGTTGCGTATAGTCAATCTGTTTAACAGTGATATTTTTCACCCGGCTTCCAATGAATCCAGTGTGGCCACATGGCGTATGGATGGTAGAAGCTGGCAGTTAGGGCTCAATTATGGGTTTTAGCTTTCCTGCCGCCCTTTTATTGGCGGTTTTCTTGTTATTGCCGTCACGGCAAAGTTCATCTCAGGAAGTTTCTGCACCGTCAGAATATGAACTTAAGGCAGCGTTTTTGTATAACTTTGCCTTATATACCGAATGGCCGGTAGCGCCAGTCGACGCTTTTGATTTTTGTGTACTAGGAAAAGATCCGTTTGGTACGCGGCTAGATCGGATCGGCCATAAAACCCTGCAAGGAAAGGCGATAAAAATTCGCCGCATCAACACTGTTGCTGAAGTAAAGGGCTGTCATGTGCTATTTGTCCCGGCCATCGAAAGAGACCAATATTCACGCATTACTTCAGCAATCAGCCAACAAGCAATCTTGACCGTCACTGATGCAGCGCATGATGACAAATGGCCTGCTGTTATGATTAATCTGGTGTCAGAGGGTGAACGTTATACCTTCGATATTAATCAGGGTGCGGCAAAAATCGCGGGTCTGACGTTTAGTTCAAAACTTCTGCGGCTGGCACGTAGCATCAGGTAAATAATTGGAAAAATGAGCGAAAGGGGGGAGGCAATGGAGTTTGGTTTTGTCAAACGCACGCTTGAAAAAAAACTGATATTCGTCAATCTGACGGCTTTTGGTCTTGCTTCGGCTTTTGCCTGCCTGCTCATTGCCTCTTACTTCTTTGTCGCCACGCGCGCTGACTTGCGGCGCAATACTGAAATCACGGCGCAGGTGATTTCTCAAAACAGTGCACCTGCTTTTTTGTTTGCCGATGAGAAAGCGGCGCGTGAAGTCATCAATGCATTGAGTCAGGATGAAAATGTGCAGGGCGCAGATTTATACCTGGCTGATGACAGGCTGTTTGCCAGTTACAGGCGCAAGGAAAGTGCCAATGCCAGCTGGCAGCGCTCTGCTGCCCCCAAAACACCGGGAACGGTTTCCATCCAATCGAATTTCTATCCGAGATATCTGGAGGTGGTGACACCGGTGCTGGCAGAAGGCCAGACGGTAGGTTCACTGTATCTGTACGTGGACCTGAGCGCCAGTTATCAGCGCATCGTTAGCCTTGTACTCGTGGTTTTTCTCGGATCACTGGGCGCGGTACTGCTGGCATGGCGTTTGTTGAAGCACTCTTTGCGCGGGATACTCAATCCTATCAATGAGTTGGTCACTACCATGCATGACGTATCGAGTAACGATGATTATATACCCAGCGCGCCATGGTCAGCAGTGATGATGAAATTGGTCAGTTAGGTGAAAAATTTAATTTTATGCTGGAGCAGATACAGCGCCGTGACACCGCTTTAGGGAAAGAACTGGTAGAGCGTAAACGCGCAGAAATCCAGCTTGACCATATCGCCCATTACGATAGCGTGACCGGTTTGCCTAACCGTCATTTTTTCAACCGCCATACGATAGAGCTGGACCGTAAATTTAACCAACAGGGTGCTAATTTTGCCTTGCTGTTTATTGATCTCGATAATTTTAAGTACGTTAATGATACCTTCGGTCATCGAGTAGGGGATTTGCTGCTGGTGGCGGTAGCGGAGCGCTTACAAAATGCCTTGCGCACCCGCGATCTGGTGGTGCGGCTTGGCGGCGATGAATTCTCGGTGTTGCTCGATGATCCCAAAGAGCTTGAGCTAGCCTTGCGTCTTGCGCATAAAATGCTGACGGTAATGAGTGAGCCGTTTAACTGTGAAAACCATGAATTTATCATCAGTGCCTCGATAGGTCTTGCCATGATGCCGCAGCATGCCGGTCGCTTTGATGAGTTGCTCAGTTGCGCTGATGCCGCCATGTATGCAGCTAAGGCCTTGGGTAAAAACAATGTACAGGTCTGGACACCGGAAATGTCGCAACGTACCGTACAGCGTTTTACCATAGAATCTGGCTTACGCAAGGCGATAGAAAATGGGGAACTGGAAGTGTATTACCAGCCTATCATGCACCTGGCCGACAATCGGGTTGCGGGCATGGAGGCCTTGCTACGCTGGAAGCATCCGGTGCTGGGATTCGTTTCTCCGGTAGAGTTTATCCCGGTTGCGGAAGAAAGCCATCTGATCGTCAGCATCGGTAACTGGGTATTACAGCAGGCATGTACCCAGGCTAAATTGTGGGAGCAGCGTTTTGGTCAGCTGTTCATTGCCGTTAATGTTTCGGCAAGACAGTTTCGCGATCCGGGTTTTGCTGACAACGTTGAGCGCATCGTCAGGGAAACCGGATGTCCGCCGCATGTGCTTGAGCTGGAGGTGACCGAGACCATGCTGATGTCGCAGACTTCCGAGACCATGAAGATCCTGGACGATTTATCGGGAAGGGGTTTTCAGTTATCCCTTGACGATTTTGGTACCGGCTATTCCTCACTGGCTTATCTGAAGCGTTTCCCTATCAATAAGCTCAAGATAGACCGTAGTTTTGTCTCTGATCTGCCGCATGACGTCGATGATGCGGCGATTGCGCAAGTCATCGTTTCGCTGTCCAACCATATGGGAATGAAGGTAGTTGCCGAGGGTATAGAGACGCCGGAGCAAGCGGATTTCTTACGTCAGCTAGGTTGCACTTACGGCCAGGGATTTTTATTTAGCCAGCCATTGCCGGCACCACGTTTTGAACAGTTTGCACAGGCCAACCTGAGGCCGGAGTCGGCATCAGGCGTCGCACCACGGATGGGGCCGGGTGTTCCTGTTGAGATTAGACCAGAAGTCATACCATGCCCGGACAGCGTGATTAAACACATCGCCTGATAGAATTATCCCTTGCGCTATGCAGTTCCGTTGCGGGCTGTCAGCCATTTTCAGCTTACGAAGAGCGTATCAGTGCAGCCGATTGACACGCTCTTCGTTTAAGCTGGCAATTGATGCTTGGCGCCGCAAACCGGGCAGGCGGGATTGCGCGCTACCCGTATCGCTGTCCACTCCATGCTTTGTGCGTCGAGCATCAACAAGCGACCGCTCAGCGGCTTACCTATACCCATGACGACTTTGAGTGCCTCGGCAGCCTGCATGCTGCCTATGATTCCCACTAAGGGGGCAAACACACCCATGGTGGAGCACAGGGTTTCCTCAAACTCTTGATCGGGCGGGAATAGGCAGGCATAACACGGTGAGGCAGTATCGCGCGTATCAAATACACTGATCTGGCCGTCAAACGAGATGGCAGCACCCGAGACCAGCGGTACCCCATACTTGACGCAAGCCTGATTGACCGCATGGCGGGTCGTGAAGTTGTCGCAACAATCGAGCACTATACTGGCCGCTTGCACCAGTTGCTCAAGTCGTTCACCTTGCACTCTTTCCTGTACGGTAAATATCTCGATTTCAGGATTGATCTGCTCCAGAGTTTGTCTGGCTGATGCTACCTTGGCTTGACCTATGCGTTCTGTGGTGTGCAGGATCTGGCGCTGCAAATTGGTCAGATCAACCTTGTCATCATCGACCAGCGTTATTTTCCCCACGCCGGCACTGGCCAGATAAAATGCTGCCGGTGAGCCGAGGCCGCCTGCACCTATGATCAGCGCATGCGCTTCGGTAATTTTTTGCTGGCCTTCTATGCCGATCTGATCGAGCAGAATATGACGGGAGTAACGCAGCAATTGATGATCGTTCATAAAGGCTTCTATAGAAAAATAGCCGCATGGTCGGCGGCTATCAGGGGGAATAGGAAGGCTATCTTATTTTTTCTTATCGTCCGCTTTGCCGTCAGGCTTGGCTTCGGCTTTGCTGTCTTTTTCAGCATCGCTAGCGCTATCTTTGCCGGCATCTGGCTTGGTCACTTTCACCGGCAAGCCTTTCAGGTGATTCAGCGCTTGCGCTAACTGGAAATCATCCTTGCTGCCATATTCCAGCGGTTTGCTTTTCTTCGCCAGCGCTATCAAACGTTGCTCTTCTTCCAGTTCATCAACCTTGAGCTTGGCTTGCTCGGCTTCCTTGTCATTACTCAGGTGCTTCTGCAAATCTGATTCACGGGTACGTAAGCCATTAAAGCCATCGCCATCTGCGGTTTCTTCCACATTCAGGTCGGGGAGTATGCCCTTGGCCTGAATTGAGCGGCCATTTGGCGTGTAGTAGCGCGCCGTGGTCAGCTTGACTGCGGTATCTGCCGAAATCTGACGTATGGTCTGTACCGAACCTTTACCGAAACTTTGGGTGCCGAGGATAGTGGCACGCTTGTAGTCCTGCAAAGCGCCCGCCACGATTTCCGAAGCGGAAGCCGAACCGGTATTGATCAATACCACCATAGGGACATGTTTCACCGCTTCGGGCAATTTTGCCAGCGGGTCACTGAGCGCACGGGTACCATAGAATTCACGCTTGGCATAAAACGTCGCCTTGGAATCGGCCAACTGGCCGTTGGTCGAGACTACTGCGACATCTTTAGGCAGAAACGCGGCAGAGACACCGATCGCGCCAGGCAGCACTCCGCCCGGATCATTGCGTAAATCCAGCACCAGTCCCTTGATGGCAGGGTCTTGCGCATACAGGGCTTGAATCTTTTTCGCCATGTCTTCGACCGTGGGTTCCTGGAATTGCGAGATACGCAGCCATGCATAACCAGGCTCGACCATTTTGGCCTTGACGCTTTGCTGCTTAATCAGTTCCCGTACCACAGTCACGACGATAGGTTTGTCTTCGTTTTTACGGGCAATCGTCAGCGTGATCTTGGTATTGGGCTCGCCGCGCATTTTTTTAACGGCTTCATCTAGCGATAAGCCTTTTACCGGGACCGAATCGAGACGCGTGATCAGATCACCGGGTTTAATCCCGGCACGGTAGGCTGGCGAATCCTCAATCGGGGAAATGATTTTGACATAGCCGTCTTCCATGCCCACTTCTATACCTAGCCCGACAAACTTGCCTTCGGTACCTTCACGTAACTCCTTGAAGGCTTTCTTGTCCAGATAGGCCGAGTGCGGATCTAGTGAGGCAACCATGCCGGTGATGGCTTCGGTGAGTAATTTGCTGTCTTCAACAGGTTCTACATAATCCGATTTGATGAGTCCAAAAACGTCGGCAAGTTGCCGTAGTTCTTCTATAGGCAGGGGGCCGCTGGCTTTTTGTGCCATGGCGGAAAACTGCACGGAGGCGGCGATACCAGCCACCATTCCCAGGCTGATTAAACTGAAATTCTTGAATTTGCTACCCATGTCTCACCTTTGTTGCGGGAGCTTCCCGCTGTTCTCTATGCTGCTCTCTATGTCGCTCTCAAGCGCTATCGTGCCGGGCGGTTCTGTTTGCCGGAACCGTGGCTATTTACCGACCCAGCTCAAAGGGTCAAATACCCGCCCCTGATGTCTTAGCTCAAAGTATAAACCTGATTCCTCATTGCCACCGCTATTGCCTGCGCTGGCAATTACGTCACCGGTTCTGACGCTGTCACCTGCACGCTTGAATACCGCCTGATTATTGCTGTACAAGCTTAGGTACTGGCCACCGTGATCGACGATGATCATATTGCCGAATCCGCGCAGCCACTCGGCAAAAACCACTTTTCCGGCAGCAATCGCCTTGATTTCAGCACCTTCAGTCGCTTTGATGAACAGGCCTTTCCAGCTTGGCCCGTCACCGCGCTTACTGCCAAATTTGGCAATCAGTTCACCTTTTACCGGCAAACGCAGGCTGCCTTTGAGGCTTCTAAATTCACTGCCGTCATTGCCGGTGGCAACCGGAGTCGCGTCCACTTTCATTGCCACTTTAGCCGGCGGTTCATCGGCGTCAATCGTATTACGATTGTTGATCTTGCCTGATTTTCCGTTGGGCTTGGTTTGTTGGGCGTTCTGTTTTTCTTTTTCTTGGCGGGCTTTTTCCGCAGCCAGTTTTTCCTGGCGCTGTTTTTCCACTTGCGCCGCTTTGGCAAGATCGGCTTTTGCCTGCTCTTCCATAATCTGATTCAAGCGTGAGACCAGGCTAGTTAATCTTTGTTCATTTTTTTGTAGGTTATCCGCTTCTTTTTTTTGCGCATGCAGCTTGTCGGCCAGTTGCGTCAGTAAAGTGGCGCGGCGTTTCTTCTCGGTCTCCAGCAGGGCTTTGTGTTCGCGCTCTTCCCGGGCAATGTCATCCAGGTCATCTTTGGCGTCTTGCGCTTCCTGCGTGTTTATTTCTATGGCCGCCAGACTGGAACGCAGTCCGGCAATCATTTTGGCCTGCGTCTGGGAGACGTAGCTCATGTATTGCAACTCGCGGTTGATGCGGTTCGGATTATCACCCGATAGCAGCAATTTAATGCGGTCACTATCGCCGCGCATGTATTGACGACGTAAAAAATCCGATAATTGTTTTTTCTGCTTCTCGACCTTGAGGCTTAATTGCGCTTGCTGCTCTTTTAGCTGGCTTAGTTTGTCGGTGGTTTGATTTTGCTCGGCCTGCAATTCGCGTAAGGAACGATTGGCGTCCGAAATGGCTTGTTCGGAGTCCTCGAGGGCATCGCTGGCCTTATCTTTCGCCGACTCGGTCTTGTTGATGTCGGTTTTCAGCGCTTTGAGTTTTTGCTGTAATTCGGCGCGCTCGGCTTCCACTTGTTTTTTTTTGCGCTGCGCGTGGCGTGTTGTTGGCCTGGGCGTGAGAAAACGTCCCTGCCAACAGCAGGGACGAGAGCAGGCGCAGCAGCAGCGGGCTGCGCCTAAGTTGTTGCAAGTACGGCATCAAGGTAATTATTTGGCTTTTCCCTGGCTGGCAACCGCTTGCAGGGCGGCGGCAATCGCTTCCTGGTCGCCAAGGTAGTAATGCGTGATTGGTTTCAGATCGGCGTCGAGTTCATATACCAGCGGCCGGCCGTTAGGGATGTTCAGGTTGACGATATCAGCGTCACTGATGCCATCGAGCATCTTGATCAGGGCGCGCAGGCTATTGCCGTGCGCGGAAATGATGATGCGCTTGCCGGCGCGAATTGCCGGTGCGATAGAGTCATTCCATGCCGGGATCACGCGTTCTACCGTATCTTTCAGGCATTCCGTCAATGGAATTTGCGAACGTTGCAAACCCGCATAGCGCGGATCGTTATACGAGGTACGGACATCGTCTGCCGCCAGAGGGTTAGGCGGCGTGTCGTAGCTGCGGCGCCATACCAATACCTGCTCATCACCATACTGGGCGGCAGTTTCCGCCTTATTCAAACCTTGCAGCGCACCGTAGTGGCGCTCATTGAGGCGCCAGTCATTGATGACCGGCAGCCACATCAGATCCATTTCATCGAGTGTGCCCCACAGCGTGCGGATCGCCCGTTTGAGTACCGAAGTGTAGGCCAGGTCAAAGCTGAAACCCGCCTCCTTCAGCAGTTTGCCGGCTTCGCGCGCTTCGGCAACGCCTTTTTCGGTCAGGTCGACATCGGTCCAGCCTGTGAATCGGTTGTCTAGGTTCCAGGTGGATTCGCCGTGGCGCATTAAAACGATTTTGTACATGATTTGCAGATATTCTGTGAGAAATAAATTAAGAAAATAAGTGAGTCGGATGTAGTACCGCCATCTATTTTATAATGACGAGCTTCTTTATAACCATTCAAACTTCAGGAATACTGTGAAATTCATTATCGACAACATCTGGTTCATCGGCATTGCCTTGGTTTCAGGCGCGGCTTTGCTGCTTCCTGCCTTGCAGCGTCGCGGTGCAAAAGTGACTCAATTGCAAGCAACCCAGTTGATCAATCAAGGTAAAACCCTGGTGCTGGATGTGCGCAATGCGGCCGAATTTGCCAGCGGACATTTACAGAACGCAAAACATATTTCCATTGGCGGAGTTGGCGGAGCGTCTCAAGGAAATCGAAAAATCCAAGAATAGTACTGTGATCACGGTATGCGAGCGCGGCGTACGTTCTGCCAGCGCAGCGAGTTTGTTAAAGCAAAGCCGGATTTTCTCAGGTGTCAAGTCTTGAAGGCGGCGTTGCGGCATGGAAGTCGCAAGGTTTACCTACAGTTAAATAAACAGGAAACGATCATGAGTGTACAAGTTGTTATGTATAGCACCGCTGTTTGCCCTTATTGCACAATGGCGGAGCGTTTGTTGAAGTCTAAGGGCGTGGCAGAAATAGAGAAAATCAGGGTAGATCTGGATCCTGAGGTTCGCGAGGCGATGATGCAAAAGACCGGTCGCCGTACCGTGCCGCAAATTTACATAGGCGAGACTCATGTGGGAGGCTTTGACGATTTGTCGGCGCTCGATAGGGCCGGCAAGCTCGACGCTTTGCTTAACCCCGCATAATGCTTGATTGCTGATAGTGTAAGCAAATTGTAAAATATTGCGGCTAGATCTTGAAATGGCTGGTAACAGCCATATCTTATCGACTTGCAGTGCAATTTTGTTTGGCCGTTGTTGAATCGAAGTCCAATCGCAGTCCAATCGAATTCCTATATTAATCCCTTAGAATTTTTAGAAAGCCTCACATGTCTGACGAAAATCTGCAGCCCGTATTTCAAATTCAACGCGTTTATCTGAAAGATTTGTCGCTTGAACAGCCAAATTCGCCAGGAATCTTTTTGGAGCAAGAAGCTCCGACGATAGAAGTTTCCCTCGATGTAGGCGCAGAGCAATTGGCTGAAGGCGTAGTGGAGTCGACAGTGACAGTGACTGTTACCGCAAAAAATCAATGATAAAGTTGCGTTCCTGGTAGAAGGCAAGCAAGCCGGTATATTTGAAGCGCGCAATATTCCTACAGACCAACTCGATCCGTTGCTGGGCATAGGTTGTCCGAATATTTTGTATCCTTACCTGCGTTCGAACATCGCTGATGCCATCACTCGTGCCGGCTTCCCACCGATTCATCTGACCGAAATCAATTTTGAGGCTTTCTATCAACAGCGTTTGCAAAACGTTGCTGAGCAGCAGGCAAAATTGCTGGCAGAAGCAGGTGATCAGGCTGCACCGGCAACTACGCACTAAGTTTTCTATTTTCTCTGCGAATTAAGTGCAGTTTGCTATAACTTAGTACGCGCTTAATTATGAATGATCGCCTTAGCCATGTGACTAGGGCGATTTAGCTTCAGGATCTACCATGATGCCTCGTCTTTCCCCTCTGGTTTTTGTTACTCTGAGCTTGCTTGGCGGACTGGCGCATGCGCTGGAATTCAAGGCGGTAGGCGCATCCCCCGTGATTTTGTATGATGCGCCTTCGGCTAAAGGCAGTAAGTTATATGTCGCCCCGCGCGGCATGCCGGTTGAGGTGATACTCACTTACGGTACCTGGAGTAAGGTACGTGACGTGAGCGGTGATCTGAGCTGGGTCGAATCGAAGGAACTGGTGGCCAGACGCAATGTCATCGTCCGGGTGGCCAATGCCAAGGTGCGCGTCGCAGCCGATGAGTCTTCTTCCTTGGTATTTAGCGCAGACAAAAACGTTTTATTGGAAATGGCTGAGCCGGTGTCTGGTGGTTGGCTCAAGGTCAAGCACAAGGACGGTCAGCTTGGTTACGTCAAGGTCTCTGAAGTCTGGGGTATCTAAAGTACAGTGCAGGCTGAGCTATTTTAAAAAAAGGACAGTTTTCTGTCCTTTTTTTATATACTCCATCAATTACTCCTTTCGATTACCTCGCTGCACAAGCGCAAAGGGTGACTCGGAAATATACTGGGATGAGTATATTGAGTTAAATCTCCGGGGTGTTTTTGTCATTAGGATTTATACTTCCATTTTGGTTTACGCGAGCTGTTTATCAGCGCAGGTCTAGATATGAAAATTACGATACTTGGTGCAGGTGCCTGGGGCACGGCATTGGCACTTTCTCTGGCATCCAAAAATGAGGTGGTTTTGTGGGGGCGCAATCCCGAAATGATGCAGCGTATGCAGACGGAGCGCAGCAATCAGGATTACCTGCCAGGCTTTAGCTTACCGCCTTCGATACAGGCGAGTGCCGATTTTGATCTGGCCTTGCGCCATGTACAGGATCAAGGCTTGCTAATTATTGGCACTTCGGTGTCCGGACTGCGCCCGACACTGCAGCAGTGCCGGCCTTATGGGATCAAACAGATCGTCTGGCTGTGTAAGGGTTTTGAAGAGGGTAGTCAGTTATTACCGCATCAGGTAGTAAGGGAAGTGTTGGGCGAGCAGGTGTTGGCAGGTGCGCTTTCCGGTCCCTCGTTTGCGCAGGAAGTGGCGCGCGGTTTGCCTTGTGCATTGACTATCGCGTCGGCTTCCGCTGCGCTTTGCCAGCAGGTCGTGACAGCGCTGCATGGCAATGCGATGCGCGTGTATTCCAGCGATGATGTGGTAGGTGTCGAAGTTGGCGGTGCCGTCAAAAATATTCTGGCGATCGCTACCGGTATCGCAGACGGCCTTGGTTTGGGCCTCAATGCCCGTGCCGCCCTGATGACGCGCGGTCTGGCCGAGATCAGCCGGCTTAGTTGTGCGCTCGGCGGCCGTAATGAAACCTTGATGGGCTTGACCGGGGTAGGCGATCTGATACTCACCTGTACCGGCGACTTGTCACGTAACCGTAAAGTCGGGTTGGCGCTGGCACAGGGCAAGTCACTGGCGACGATAGTCGAGGAATTAGGGCATGTAGCGGAAGGGGTGCGTTGCGCGCAAGCCGTAAAAACCCTGGCGGCTAGTCTGGCGGTGGAGATGCCGATTACCGATGCGGTGGCGGGCGTCTTATTCGACGGTGTTTCTGCACCGCAGATGATAGAGCGTTTGCTGGCGCGTGATGCCAAGCAGGAACTTCACTAACATCTCTGAATTATTGTTGGATATTTTTAAGCCGTTCGCCGCTTAGGCGGACGGTGTAATACCCGTACAATCACTGTTTCCGGCACATTTTTTTCGCGTAAAAACTCTGCAGTTTTACTCACTCCCAGTGTCGGTGAGTAAGAGATCCCCACATCGACGAGCATGCGTGTGAGCATATCTGCCCTCCTGGAAACAGGGTGGGGCAGATCTTGGTATAGCTGTTGGCAGATATTTTTTCTACGTCTGTTTCCCGGCACGATGGCCCCTAGAAATTGGCGGGAGATGCATACAACAGAGTTTAATCCGGTTCGGGTTTCAACAGGATTTTTTTCAGTGCCCGTTTCTGCGCTTGCCGCACCGACGAGACCGATTTCTGATGGCTACCGGCACCGCTTTGGCGGGCCGCCATGACGATAGGATTGCGCGGTTTACTCAGTGATGGCGCAAGACGGAAAACCAGTTTCTGGCGACTACTTAAAGTTTTCTTTGCCATGATGGTTCTCCGTTTTTACTACAATCATTTACGCTGAGATTAGAATCTGCAGTTATAACCGCAGTTACAACCGCAGTTACAATACATAGCGCGATAAATCTTCATCGACTGATAAGGCCTGCAATCTCTGGTCAACGTAGGCTGCGTCAATTACGACGGTCTTGCCGGAATTCTGATGAGCATCGAAAGAGATCTCTTCGAGTAATTTTTCCATTACCGTGTAGAGACGACGTGCCCCGATATTCTCTGTCGTTTCGTTGACGGCATAGGCTATTCCGGCCAGACGCTGCACCCCTTCCTGGGTAAAATCAATTTTCACCTCTTCGGTCGCCAGCAGGGCTTCGTATTGGCGCGTCAGGCAGGCATCGGTACCGGTCAGTATCCGTTCAAAATCGGCGATCGACAGGGATTCAAGTTCTACCCGGATAGGAAAACGTCCTTGCAGTTCAGGTATCAAGTCTGATGGCTTCGCCAAATGGAAGGCACCGGAAGCGATAAACAGGATGTGATCCGTCTTGATCATGCCGTATTTGGTATTGACCGTAGTGCCTTCTACCAGCGGTAGCAAATCCCTTTGCACGCCGGCACGCGAGACTTCCGCACCACCGCTTTCCGAGCGCGAGGCAATCTTGTCAATTTCATCTAAAAAGACGATGCCGTTTTGTTCGACATTGCGGATCGCCTCTTGCTTGAGTTCGTCTTCATTGACCAGTTTGGCGGCTTCTTCCTCAATCAACAGCTTCATCGCCTCTTTGATTTTCAGCTTGCGTGATTTTTTCCGGGCGTTGCCGATGCCGGAGAACATGGATTTTATCTGCTCGGTCATTTCTTCCATGCCGGGCGGTGCCATGATTTCCATTTGCGGGCCGGCTTCGGCCACTTCAATTTCAATTTCCTTGTCGTCCATCAGGCCTTCCCGCAAGCGTTTGCGGAAAGTTTGCCGTGTCGTGTTACCACCGTGATCGGCTTCGGCTGACGCTGTTGTTGTAGCGCTGATATCCGTACTTGCGGTGATGCCGAAATCGCGCGCCGGCGGCAGCAAGATATCCAAAATCCTGTCTTCGGCAGCATCTTCGGCGCGGCTACGCACTTTACGGGTAGCGGCTTCGCGGGTTTGCTTGATGCCGATATCGACCAGATCACGGATGATGGTATCAACATCGCGGCCGACATAGCCTACTTCGGTAAACTTGGTGGCTTCTATCTTGATGAAGGGGGCGTCCGCCAGTTTTGCCAGGCGACGGGCGATTTCGGTCTTGCCTACCCCGGTAGGACCTATCATCAGAATGTTTTTTGGAGTGATTTCCTGGCGCAGCGGATCAGGAACCTGCTGCCGGCGCCAACGGTTGCGCAAGGCGATTGCTACCGCACGTTTGGCCTTATCCTGTCCAACTACATGCTTATCTAGTTCGGAAACGATTTCCTGGGGCGTCATGTTCATATTCGTTTATCTCTGTAATGTCGTGTGGCAGCGTGTCCGCTCAGCGGGTCTGTATTGACCGTACAACTCAGAAGCGGCTGTTATTCCAGTGTTTCTATGGTGTGTGACAAATTTGTGTAAATGCACAGTTCGCCGGCGATGGTCAGTGATTTCTTCACGATATCGATGGCTGGCATATCGGTATTTTGAAACAGGGCGATCGCTGCCGATTGGGCAAACGTACCGCCAGAACCTATCGCACCGATGCCGTCATTTGGCTCCAGTACATCCCCGTTGCCGGTAATGATCAGTGTCGTATCACGATCAGCCACCAATAACATGGCCTCTAATCTGCGCAACATGCGGTCAGTGCGCCAGTCCTTGGCCAATTCTACCGAGGCGCGCATCAGGTTTCCTTGATGCTTCTCTAATTTTGCTTCAAAACGTTCTATCAGCGTAAAGGCATCAGCCGTGCCGCCGGCGAAACCGGCCAGTACCTTATTGTGATACAGCTTGCGTACTTTTCGTGCCGTACCCTTCATGACAATATTGCCTAAGGTGACTTGACCATCACCACCGAGCGCAACTAGATTTCCCCGTCGCACAGTCAGGATGGTGGTGCCGTGAAATTGTTCCATGAAATCCTCGAATGAAAGTTCCCGTGGCTAGCGTTAACGCTTTTCCAGACATGAATGCCTGGCGTTGCCAAGGGTATGGTTGAATATAGCAGAGGTGGGGATGTAGTCCCCGAATTACAAGGCTGTAACTTTAGGCGTTTTAACGCTTGCGCGGAAAAATGGCTGCGACGTTTTTCAGGCCCATTGCGTTGAACAGGCACATGACTAAGTGATTAACTTCGTGAAATTGAATCTGGGTTTCTTTTTTTCGCCGCGATAGGAACCAGACCGCTCAGTAATTGGGCGGAAGCACCAAATTCGACGCGCTCTAATAATGAGCAATCAAGGAATACCGTCGTATGTGACTTTGCATATTCAGCGATTTGGCTGATCAGGATGTCGGTTCTGCCTTCGATGATGGCGGGCATCATAAAATGATTTAATTTTTCTTCAATCAATTTAAAGTCTTGTGCTGCCGTTATGACGCGATTTTTCGGCGCCTCAAAAGACGGAGGGGAGACCTCGAAGGTGACGCAATAATCGATGCTGGTTTCTTCAAACGCCTTTTCAAAATGCAGCAATTGTAATATTTCTAGTAACAGCAGCCATGGGGCTTCGGTTTCGTCGCGGCGTCCTACCTCGAGTATGGCGCGAATTTTTTCTGTCAGATCCTGGGCGCTAACCAAAACAAGTTCATGCTTAGTTTTCTTGAGGTTGTTGAGAGTGCGCAATAGTAGTCCGCAACCAACCGGATCCACTGATTTGACACGGGTAAAGTCCAGACGCAAACTACGGCTTTGTTTGCTCAATTCTTGCAGTTTTCCAAGCAACTTGACGACGTTGGCATCAAGTTGGCTAGGAAAAGTCAGGTTCGGCGTGACATCGTCACTGTTGTTGGTATTGGATAACTCTTTGGCTTTCGCTGCCGCGCTATCCCATACCGGGGGCGAGGTTTCAAACGTACTGGCATATTCCAAGGAAAGCTTCTCAAAAGCAACTTTGTCATTGCTTATTTGATAAAGATCAAAGAGCATATACCATGCGGTCCGGATTGCTGATCCGATATTGTCTTCCTGTATCGCTGATTGCAGCATCTGCTCCGCGACTTCTTTCTGACCGCTGGCAAATAAAATCGCCGCTTCTTCCAGTAAGGGCACGGATTCGGAGTGTGTCAGCGCAGATGCTGCCATATCCGTACTTTGGTTGAACAAAAAATCGCTCGCCGGTAATGTCGCCGGAAAATCCGTGATCGTGACTACGTTGTCGAGTTCTATGCTGATCGGGTTTTGGGTAATCGCATCGGCTAAAAGACTATTCGGTGCCGGAGTTGCCGGCGTAGCGGAGGGGGTAGCCCTGCCCATGTCCCGGGACATTTCAAATTCTATTGCATCAATCTTACGTTCCGTGGCGCGTGCGATATGTCTTTGCGCCATGACAGATTGTGAGAAGGCCTCGTCATCCTGCGGCGCAGCAATGGCGTTATTTAAACTTTTGGATCTTGTTTTTTTGGAAGAAGTTTTGTCTGAGGAAGCTTTCTCCAGACCATTATTCTTCTTGCCGAAAAGCGAAAAAATCCCCACGTTGACCTTGAATGTAAATAAAAATGTATATTTTGTTATTGTGTTTGTAAATGATTTCAATGATCGAATCCGATCACATTTACCTGCCTAAAGTATAGTCTGAATCGTGTCTTTATTGTTAGTCTCCACCCTGACTTTTTCGATTGATTGCTTGAAAGAATATTTTCTTTTTGGTGGTCGGAGGGGTAAGCCCTGAATTGATTAAATGGCTTTAATTGATCCCTTCATTATTCTAAGTGAGTATAAAAGAGCTTATTGTTTATTTTTTATCGGAAATTTATTTTTTCTTTATAAGTCGGCTGGAAAGTCTTAATTTTTTAAATTTACACAAAATTACAAATTTCCCCCGATTTTTAAAGCTTATTTGTATCACTTTGTCAGTTGAGCCGGAGCTTTTCACGTCTGCGGAATATCCGTTTTTATTTTATAAAACAGGATGAAAATTCTTATCAAAAATAATTAGATCGATGTGAATTATCGATCGATGATAGATTTAATTTGTGTGCGCGGAATTTGGGAGTGTTATCAGAATTCGGAAGTGTGACTTGATCGGATCGGATCTGCATCTAGATGTAAGCAAGTTATCATTGCTCGGTAATTGATGAGTGAGTGATTCAATTTGTCTATGCTTAGTCGTTTGGTTCTAGGACATGCGCTTGGTGATGGGGGCTTGAATTTGCTCGATGCATCTGTTGTTTGTGGTTTGTCGTTTATAAACAACGAAGACTAAGTTACTGTATGTATTTATTGTGCGAAATTGCAACTCTGTTGCATTTTTTTTGCAAATAAAAAGCGCGCAGATAGACACTGCGCGCTTGATATCAACAAACGCGTACAAACTGATTTAGCTATTCAGTCGCCGTACAGCTTTTGCTTCATTTCACGTCTTTGCTGCGCTTCCAGCGACAAACTTGCAGTCGGACGCGCTACCAGACGTGGAACACCGATAGGTTCACCGGTTTCTTCGCACCAGCCGTAGTCACCTGCATCAATGCTGGCGATTGATTGCTGAACTTTTTTCAGCAACTTACGTTCACGATCACGGGTGCGCAATTCCAGGGAATGCTCTTCCTCTATCGTGGCACGATCAGCCGGATCAGGTACCAATACCGTCTCACGCAGATGCTCGGTTGTTTCGTCGGCGTTCTTAAGCAAATCTTTTTCAAGCTGTTGTAAACGAGCTTTAAAAAATGCCAATTGGGCGTCGTTCATATAGTCCTGCTCACCCATGGCCAGAATTTCTTCTTCGGTGAGTAGGGCTGCGGGTGCACTGACTGTAGCAGTCGATTTAGGTGATTTAGTTGCCACTTCGCTTACTTTCGATACAACGGGTTAATACACACAAATAACGGTTAAGTCTTATAAACTCTTGACTTCGATAACCATTATCCTCCCCTTACTAATAAAGTAAATGGCAAATTTCGCCATTTAACTTTGCAACTGGAACTGCAGAGTTTAACCCCGCCTGTCTCCAATAGGGCGCTAGTTTATACCAAACATAGGTTTAAACCTTGAATAAAAACATCTTTTGGTAAATTTTTGCCAATAAATACCATTTTGCTTTCGCGTAATTCGCCTTCCGCCCACTTTGCGCCTACATCAGTGCCCATAATCTGATGTACCCCTTGGAAGATTACCTTGCGATCAGCGCCTTCCATCAGCAGTACACCCTTATAGCGCAACATGCGCGGGCCGAATACTTGTACCAGTCCACCCAAAAACTCGTCGAGTTTAGCGGTATGGAATGCTTGTGTACTTTTAAACACAAAAGCGGCGATATCATCGGAGTGCCGGGCATGATGGTGATTCTGTTCATGTGCGTCTCCGTGACTATGGTGTTCATGCGTGCATTGGTCATCGCAGCCGTGATGCTCATGATTGTGCGCATGCGTTTCTTCGGCCAGCAAGAAGTCTGGATCCAGTTCCAGTTTGGCATTGAGATTGAAACCTTTTAGGTCCAGCACTTCGGCAATCGCAATTTTCCCAAAATCCATGGTGCTGATAGTGGCGCGCGGATTCATGCGGCTTAAGCGTTGGCGCAAGGCAGCAATTTGCGTGGCGTCTACCAGATCGGTTTTGGAAAGCAAAATTTTGTCGGCAAACCCGACTTGTCTTTGCGCTTCTTCATGCTCATCCAAGGTTTGCATTGCGTGGCGCGCATCGACTACCGTCACTACGGCGTCTAGCATGTAGTACATGCCCACTTCTTCATCAACAAAGAAGGTCTGCGCGACCGGGCCGGGATTGGCGAGCCCTGTGGTTTCTATGACGACACGGTCAAAATCAATTTTGCCCTCGTGTTTTTGCTGTATCA
The DNA here is from genome assembly GCA_003970805.2 of Undibacterium piscinae. Taxonomy (GTDB): domain Bacteria; phylum Pseudomonadota; class Gammaproteobacteria; order Burkholderiales; family Burkholderiaceae_D; genus Undibacterium; species Undibacterium piscinae. The sequence goes on along the minus strand of CP051152.1, from coordinate 2,215,414 downwards.
GCTTGCTTAGCGCAATGATCAGATCACCACGCACGGTGCAGCAGATGCAGCCATTATTCATCTCTATGATCTGCTCGTTACTATCCTGTAGCAAAATTTCATTGTCGATGTTTTCCTCGCCAAATTCATTTTCTATCACGGCAATCTTGTAGCCATGATTTTCTTGGAGGATACGATTGAGAAGTGTGGTTTTACCTGAGCCTAAAAATCCGGTCAGAATGGTGGTTGGTATCAGAGCCATAAGAGAGGTAATTTCTATGAAAATAAGTTACTTGGAGCAATCTGCGCACCAGCCTTTGATGGTGAGTTCTATGTCGTGATTCTGAAAACCCTTGGCTAGGGTAGTTTGCAGCGTGGCCTGTAACTGCTCTTTAAGTGAGCTTACCGGTTGTTCATCATCAAGGCAAAATACCCTGGAGCAAAGGCTGCACTTGAAATGCGCATGCTGATGCTGTACGCCGCGCGGTGCATTGACCGCTAGTTTTTCATTGCCGGTACTGTATCGAAATATCCTGTCATCACCGGTGATCTTGTGAGCCAGACCGGCATCGGTCAGGCAATCGAGGGCGCGGTACAGCGTTACGCGATCCAATTCCTGTAAGGCATCTTGTATCTCCAGATGCGAAAGCGCACTGTGAGTTTCTAGCAGTACCTCAAGTACGCTAAGCCGGGCATCGGTCACGCGCACTTGCGCCTGACGCAGCATGCTTTCCGCGAGTTGCCGCCCGGTCGGCGAAATATCGGCAGCGATGCTATTGATGCGGCTGGTTTTCATTGGCGTGGAGAGATGCGGTCAAAATCACATTATGCATCAAAATGCAATTGAGTTGCAAAATGCCGTTTGTCTGAGTTTATTTTTTTGCACGCGGGTGGGTGGCGTCATAAATTTTTTGCCAGATGCTGAAAATCGAGTGATGTGTACACTTGAGTGGCGGCAATTGAGCTATGGCCCAGCATTTCTTGCACCGCGCGTAAATCGCCTGAGGATTGCAATACATGGGAAGCGAATGAATGTCGCAACATGTGCGGATGCACATCGGCAGGGATGCCTATGGCTTGCGCATAGGCTTTCAGGCGTAACTGGACTAATCGTACCGAGATGCGGGTGCCGCGTTCACTTAAAAATAACGGAAAATGGTCGGCTTTTAATAGCGTGGGTCGCAATGCCAGCCAGTCGCGGACGGCGGCCAGTGCTGGCTTGCCAACCGGGACGATACGCTGTTTATTGCCTTTGCCGGTGACGTGTACCTCTTGCTGTTCCATATCGATCCAGCCAAGGCTGGCATAGCCATTTTGCTTGACGTCGGCCACATCCAGACCAACCAGTTCGGAAACCCGCAGCCCGCTGGAATACAGCAGTTCATACATGGCGCGGTTGGCGGCAGGTGTCGCTTCATTGCTGGCACTTTGCGAGACTAAGCGCACCGCATCATCGACGCCTAAGGCTTTGGGCAGGGATTTACTTCTTTTGGGGGCTTGATGCCATCGACCGGATTTGCCGCGAGCGTGACTTGTTCGGCCAGCCAACGGTAAAAACCACGCCAACACGATAATCTGCGCGCAATGCTACGGGCATTTAAACCCTCGGCGTGCCGCATTGAGGTCAGACGACGCAGGTCGGCATAGCTAAGCGTCGCCAAATCACGGCCATGGGCGAAGTCAGCCAGATCGGCTAAATCTAGCTGGTAATTACTAATGGTGTGCGCGGATAAGCTGCGCTGTGTGCGCAAGACCTGTAGGTAGGCATCTAAATACGGGTCTTGCATATTTTGGTTCATCGCAATTTATTTGATCATGCAGCTCAGTGCGGCACTGCTGGTATCGGCGATTTTTGCCAGAAAATCTGTCGCCATCTCTTTGGTGAAGCGGGCCGGGTCTGGTGAACCAAGTACCAATAAACCAAAGGTAGTGCCGTTGGCGGATAAGCGTAAAGGCAGCATCGCCAATGAGAGTATCGGCGCATCTGCCTCTATCCATGTAGCGGCTTCAAAATCCTGATTTTGGCCGCAAAACGGTGCATTCAAGCCTTTCGCAAACAACTGCACGTCATCTGTGCTTGGCTGGGCGAACCAGGTATGCGTGAAATCTTCATCGACATCCCATAACCTGAGTGTGGCGTAAGGCAAGGAAAAAATATCCTGCAAGCCTTGCGTCAGTACATGTGGCAAATCGACGTCATTGCGCGCTAATAGCAGTGAACGTGTCCATAGCTGGAATTTGGAGGTGATAGCGTCATTTTCCTGCGCCAGTCGCATTAATTCCGAAAGGCGTAATTCCAGGACTTTGTGCTTTTCGCGGACTACTTCCATTTGCCTTTCTTGCAGCGAAATGGTGCGACCCATGATAGGGCTACTGAGTTTTACTTTTGCCAGCAGTTCTACATGTTCTTCAAAAAAATGCGGGTTATTGCTCAGGTACTCGGCAATGTCATTGGAATTCATGGATCTTTATATTTCTAATTTAAAGCGGATTTAGATATCGATTTCGCCGTCAAAAACGGTGACGGCAGGGCCGCTCAAAAAAACCGGATGGTGTTCACCTTGCCAGGCGATAGATAATTCACCGCCATGCATGCTGACACGCACTGGTGAGGTAAGCAGGCCACGTCGTATGCCTGTGACAACCGCCGCACACGCGCCGGTGCCGCATGCCAGGGTTTCTCCGGCGCCACGTTCATAGACACGCAAGCGGATATGCTGAGGATTCAGTACTTGCATGAAACCGGCATTGACGCGTTTTGGAAATCTGGGGTGGTGCTCTATCAGAGGTCCGTCCTGTAATACAGGGAAGGTCTCGCTATTCTCCACCACTTGTACTGCGTGCGGATTGCCCATGGAAACTGCCGAGACATAAACTACCTTGTCATTGATGGTGAGCGGCCAGGAAACATCGTCTGCCTGGCTTATTGGCGTGAGTCCATCGGCATTGAATGGTACTTTGGCAGTATCGAGAACCGGGGCACCCATATTCACGGTAATGCTGCCATCAGCCTGCAGCAGCGGTTCTATGATGCCAGACATGGTTTCGACGCGTATCGCGGTTTTGTCCGTGAGTTTTTTATCGGTTACAAAACGCACGAAAGCACGAGAACCATTGCCGCATTGCTCAACTTCACCGCCATCGGCATTGTAGATGCGATAGCGAAAATCGACGCCTTCGCTGACCGGGCGTTCTACCACCAAAATCTGGTCGGCACCGATGCCGAAGCGCCGGTCGGCCAGATGCATCCACTGCTCAGGCGTAAACGAAATATTTTGATTGATCGCATCAATGACGATAAAGTCATTGCCTGCGCCATGCATTTTAGTGAATTTAAGTTTCATCCTGCCATTATATCCGCTACGCGGCTTTTTTCTTGTACGAACGCTACTCTATTGTAATGCTTGTGTTTTATACCGACTTGTAGACACCGCAGCCTAGTACTAGGTCATCCGATAGCGGTTCTATATACGAGCTCTTGGTTTCTATCTTTTGTGTCACTGGATTGATGATCGTATAGTCAACCCAGCCACCGATAGCGCCTATCGCAAATGCATCCTCTACCAGTTGGCGTCCATCTAGCCCGCTGACATTCATGAGGTTCACTTGTAATTTGGCCGGGTTACCGGCGAAGGCAAGATATTGGCCGGCACGGTTAAATGCAAATACATACATATCGCGGTCGGCGAAGGCTTTGTCATAATCATCGGTAATCCTCTGTAAGGTCGAGATACCATTGACGTGATATAGCGCGGCCGCTTTCTTGACCAGCGCATAGGCTTCGTCAGCGGTACCTTGTCTTAGCTTGAACGTGGAAACCGCCTGAGTCAGCGCACGGGCACGGGTTTCCAGATCAATTGAGGCGTCCTTGGCATCTTCTGCCATTTTTCCGTTGCTTTGGGTAATTTCATCCAGATGGCGTATCGCTTCCGAAATTTGCGCCAAGCCGTTACTTTGTTCCGCCGAGGCGGTAGAGATAGAGTTGGTATTGCCTGCCAGATTTTGTATGCCGCTGACGATATCCGCCAATGTGACATTAACATCGTTGATCTGTTCGACGCCAGTCTCGACCCTGGAAACTGCATCATCGATCAGGCGACGGATTTGTCTTGCCGCATCGGCGGTGCGTTGCGCTAAGGCGCGCACTTCGGTCGCGACGACGGCAAAGCCCAGTCCGTGGGTGCCGGCGTGCGATGCCTCAACCGCAGCATTAAGCGCCAGAATGTCGGTTTGAAAAGCGATTCTGTCTATCATGCTGACGATCTCCTGCATCTTGATCGCAGCGTTATGGATACCTTGCATGGAGTCAACTGCCGCATCCATGATGTCACCGCTCGATTCGGCGATCATGCGCACATTCGATGCCAGATTATCGGCCGCTTTGGCGCTCTCCGCATTTTTCTTGACGGTTGCAGCCAGATCCTCGACGCTGGCCGAGGTCTGTTCCAGGCTAGATGCCTGCTGTTCGGTCCGGATCGCCATGTCGCTGATGCCGGTTGCCAATATTTGGCCGAGTTGGGACACCATGCTGGCATTGGTTCGGACATTTGCCACCAATGCCGAAAGGTTGAGATTCATCTGTTCCAGGGCATCACCAGTTTGTGCCAGTTCATCTTTGCCGTCGATATGGATTTGTTTGGTGAGATCGCCCGTCGCTACTGATATTGCAGAAGTGCCGACGTCATTCATTGCCGACATAAAGCCGCGATAAAAGCCAAATACCAGGTAACTGGTGGCCAATAAGGTCAGTAACATGGTGAGCAGGATCAGATTGCGTTGCAGCTTGAGCGTGCTGGTGCGCGCATTGAGTAATGAGGTCAGGCGGTTTTGCAGATCTACTTGTAAAGCGATGGTTTTTTCTATCGCTAGCGTCCCTTCCGCAAAATAGGCGCTGGCATCACCGCTGACGCTTTCGCCCAGCAAATTTTTTCTTACCGTCACAGCGAAATCCTGGCTGGCCTTGAGTGCCGCCTGTTGTTCGTTAACTACCGACACTCCCGCACGTTTCATCGACTCATTGTTATCGGTTACTGCGGTAATGGCTGCCTGCATGCCATCGAGGCGCGAGATCAGCATTGCCTTACCGGCGAATTCTATCGTCCCGGACTTAATATAGCCGGCGCCCACCCCGCGCAAAATTGCCAGATGCTCAGTCCACACCGGTATTTTCTGAATGGCGACATCCATCAGCAGATAACTGGCCGCTTCCGGGTCAAACAGTAAGCCACTTTTTTCATTGTTCAGGTGGGAGAAACGCAGGATTTGCGCGATCAGGCGACTGTGTTGTGCGACGTTTTCAGCGCTGGAGCTGGCGATTTTTCCGGCTGCCAGTTGGCGTAACTCATCTGCAATGGGTTTCCAGTTTTCATCAAGCCCGAATTCCGGGTATTGCTTAATCGAGGCGGCAAGACGATCTAGCCCGGTGCTCAGGGCAGTGCGGGTTTTAGCTAACGCCGCTTCAATATCCTGACCTGAAAGCTTTAAATTGACCTGACCACGATGCTTTTGGGTCTGGATAACGATATCCATGATCTGCCGTGACAGTAAAACGCCTTGCAGTTCGGATTTGGCAATATGGAGCTCACTACTCTGCTTGAATACAGTGTAGGACCCAAGCACCAAAATGGCGGCAATGAAGGTGCCAAACATACATAAAAGCTTGGTGCGCAGGCTAAGTTTGCTCATAAGGTTCGAGCAGGGGAGCATGATGCGCGTGATCAATTCATCGGCAGATTTTGGCAGGGAAGTAGGGGTAAGGCGGACGAACAGATCTTTGATGTTTGGCGGCATGTTTCTGTCTTCCTTTTGGTTTTCCAGTGGGAATGCTCATTTCTATTTTCTCAGATTTTATACACTTGAAGTGACTAATTGCGAAAAGTAAGTAATTTGTCTTTGATAAACATTTTTCTTTGCGACAAACAAGGTAACCGCAGGGTAACAACAGATTAACAACAGGGTGGCAACAAGGTAATAACGAGGGGGAATCGTATAAATAGAAATATGACGAGCGAAAATTCTCGCTTTGCCCATGCCCTGCCGTCTCTAAATGAAAGTGCTGATGTAGGCCTTGCATGAGGTTTAAACCTGGGCTTCTTCATGTGAGTGCCCTGATAGGGTAGCCAGTACACTTTGCATAATTGTCAGTCATACTGTACTGGTCTTTTTGTCGCGTACTGTCCCTAGCGTTTGGCAATACACAATGTTAATGTGCCAGCCATCCTAAAGGGATATGATTCATTTACAAAGTGATTCAGTTTTGCAGCGATATCCTCGCCACACAATAAAAAGCACGGAGACACCATGAATGCACCGAACAAAGCCGAACAGCAGGCGCTGGTCGATAACACCATTTCGCTAGACGATAAATTCACCCTGGAACGTGGTCGAGCTTTTATGACCGGCACCCAGGCACTGATACGCCTGACCATGCTACAACGCCAGGCCGATGAAAAAGCCGGTCTCAATACCGCCGGCTTCATCAGCGGTTATCGCGGCTCTCCGCTGGGCAACGTCGATCTGACCGCAGCCAAAGCCAAGAAGCATCTGGCCAAACATCATGTTAAGTTCCACCCAGGCGTGAATGAAGATCTGGCGGCGACCTCGGTCTGGGGTACCCAGCAAGTGAATATGTTCCCCGGAGCCAAATACGATGGCGTGTTTGCCATGTGGTACGGCAAGGGGCCGGGCGTAGACCGTTGCGGTGACGTTTTCAAGCATGCCAATCTGGCTGGTACCTCCAAATTTGGTGGTGTCTTGGTGGTGGCGGGTGACGATCATGCGGCAAAATCTTCGACGGCCGCGCATCAGAGCGAGCATATCCTTAAGGCATGCGGCATCCCCGTGTTGTATCCGTCCTCGGTGCAAGAGTATCTCGATTACGGTTTGCACGGTATCGCGATTTCCCGTTACACCGGTTTGTGGGTGGCGATGAAATGTGTGACTGATATTGTTGAATCCGGTGCCGTGGTCGAAATTGATCCGGACCGCGTCAAGCCCATTATTCCTGCTGATTTCGTGTTGCCTGCCGATGGCGTGAATATCCGCACCCCTGATCCGGTGCTGGCGCAAGAAACCCGCATGAATAACTACAAATGGTATGCGGCGCTGGCCTATGCGCGTGCCAACAAGCTCAATCAAATTATCTGGGATAGTCCGGTTGCCAAGATCGGTATTATCACCGCCGGTAAATCTTATCTCGATACGCGCCAGGCTTTGGCCGATCTTGGTATCGACGAAAAAATTGCCAAAGATATCGGGATTCGCCTCTACAAGATAGGCATGACCTGGCCGCTGGAATCGGAAGGCGTGCGCGAATTTGCCACTGGCCTGGACGAGATTCTGGTGGTGGAAGAGAAGCGCCAGATCCTCGAATATGCGCTGAAAGAAGAGCTATACAACTGGGAAGATAAAGTGCGTCCGCGCGTGGTCGGTAAGTTCGACGATAGCGGCGAGTGGAGCAATCTACACGGTTCTGGCCATGGTGAATGGCTGTTGCCGGCCACTTACGAGTTGAGCCCGGCACAGATCGCGCGCGCCATCGCTTCGCGCATCAGCCGCTATTTCGCCGGTCATCCGGTCGAGCAGCGCGTCAAAGAAAGGGTCGCCTATCTGGAGTCCAAAGAGGCGATGCTCAACGTAGTGAGTAAACCTGATCCGAATAAAGACCGGACTCCGCATTTCTGTTCCGGCTGTCCGCACAACACGTCTACCAAAGTGCCGGAAGGTAGCCGTGCGCTGGCCGGTATCGGCTGCCATTACATGGTGACCTGGATGGACCGGCAGACCTCGACCTTCACCCACATGGGCGGTGAGGGCGTGACATGGGTAGGCCAGGCACCGTTCACCACTGAGGATCATGTGTTCTCGAATCTGGGCGATGGCACTTACTACCATTCCGGTTTACTGGCGATACGCGCTGCCGTTTCTGGTGACGTGAATATCACCTACAAGATTTTGTTTAACGATGCGGTTGCCATGACCGGTGGTCAGCCATTTGATGGTCCGCTTGATCCCGGCATGATTTCGCGCCAGATCGCCGCGGAAGGCGTGGGCCCTATTATCGTCGTCACCGATGAGCCGGAAAAATATCCGGCCGATTATCCTTGGGCAGCGGGTGTTACCGTGCGTCACCGTAGCGAGCTCGATGCCGTGCAACGCGAATTGCGCGTCGCCAAGGGCGTGTCGGCCATGATTTACGATCAGACCTGCGCCTCAGAAAAACGCCGCCGCAGGAAGCAAATCGACAAGAATGGCAAACCGGGCTTTCCTGACCCCGCCAAGCGCGCCGTGATCAATGAAGCGGTCTGCGAAGGCTGCGGCGATTGTAGCGTGCAGTCAAATTGCCTTTCGGTGGAGCCGTTGGAGACCGATTTCGGCCGCAAGCGTCAGATCAACCAATCATCTTGCAATAAGGATTTTTCTTGCGTCACTGGCTTTTGCCCAAGCTTTGTCACGGTAGAAGGCGGCAAGCTGAAGAAGCCACAGAAGGCCAAGATAGAACCGGGTAAATCACTTGACGTAGCAAGCTTGCCGTTGCCGGTATTGCCGGGCACGGCAAGGCCGTTCGGCGTGCTGGTCACGGGTGTCGGCGGAACCGGCGTGGTTACCATCGGCCAGATCATGGCGATGGCCGCGCATCTGCAAGGTAAGGCATGTTCAGTGCTGGATATGACAGGTCTGGCGCAAAAAGGCGGTGCAGTGATGTCGCATGTCCGGCTTGCCGATAATGCTGACGACATACAATCGACACGCGTCGGTACCGCATGGCTGACCTGGTCATCGGTTGCGATCTGATTGTCACTGCCAGCAAAGACGCCTTGTCGCGCATGGGCGAAGGCCGTACGTTTGCCGCCATCAATACCAATGGCACGCCGACTTCGACCTTCATCAAGAATCCTAACTGGCAGTTCCCGACGGATTCCGCAGAGGACGATATCCGCAAAGCTTGCGGTAGCGATCGGGTCGATCTGGTTGATGCCGGCGCGATTGCCACCGCCTTGATGGGTGACACGATTGCCACCAATATGTTCATCCTTGGTTATTCCTGGCAAAAGGGCTGGGTACCCTTGACGGAAGCGGCATTGATGCGCGCGATAGAACTCAATGGCGTGGCGATCGGTTTCAATAAGGAAGCCTTTAACTGGGGCCGTATCGCCGCCAATGACATGGTTGCGGTCAAGCGCTTAATCACGCCTGCCCAAGTGATAGAGCTCAAGCGTGCACCGACCTTGGACGACACCATCAGCAAGCGCATCGCCTTCCTGACTGACTACCAGGATGCGGCTTATGCGCAAGCTTATAGCGACTTTATCAGTCAGGTAAAAGCGGCTGAAAGCAAGATCGCTGACGGTAAGCCTTTGCGCCTGACCGAAGCGGCCGCTAAGTATTTTTTTAAGCTGATGGCTTATAAGGACGAGTATGAAGTGGCGCGTCTTTACACCGATGGCAAGTTCGAGAAAAAAATCGCCGACATGTTTGAAGGCGACTATGCAATCAACTACCATCTGGCGCCACCGATGTTTGCCAAGCGTGATGCGCAAGGTCATCTGGTGAAGCAAAAGTTTGGCCCGTGGATGATGAAAGCTTTCGGCCTGATGGCGAAAATGAAGTCTTTGCGTGGCGGCAGCTTTGATATCTTTGGCTATACCGCAGAGCGCAAGATGGAGCGTGCCCTGATCGTCGAATATCGTCAGACCCTGACACAGTTGTTGCCGCAACTGAATGCAGCCAATTTGTCCAAGGCAGTGGCGATCGCCAGCATTCCGGAAGACATCCGTGGTTACGGTCACGTCAAGGAAAGGCATTTGAGCGCAGCCAAGGCCAAGGAAGCAAGCCTGTTGGCAGAATTCCAGGCGCAAGGGCGACAGGCAGCGTGATGTAAAACCCCTGTTGGTTTGCGGAAGATACAAGCCATCAGGGATCGAAGTAAGGGAAATAAGGGAAATAAGGGAAATACATTATGGCCGGCATCAAGTCCGGCCATTTTTTTATCCTGCTCTACAATGTGGCATTTAAATTTCACGGAAAGCCTCACATGCAAGAACGACGTTTCATCGCCGCCGCTGCCATCAATATGTTTATCGCGGTCGCTTGTGGTGCTTTTGGTGCACACGCGCTCAAGCAAGCGCTGAGTGCCGAGATGCTGGCGATCTGGCAAACTGCGGTGCATTATCAGATGGTGCATGCCTTGGGTTTGTTGGCGATTGCCTTGTTAATGGCGCGCCTTGATTCGGTCTGGTCGCTGTGCGCCGGCTATAGCATGTTGGCGGGCATAGTCATTTTTAGCGGTAGCCTGTATGCGCTGGCGCTGAGCGGCATACGTGTGTTGGGCGCGATTACGCCTTTAGGTGGTCTGGCATTTTTGCTGGGGTGGGCGATGCTGGCGTGGGCGGCATATCGCCGTTAAAAAAATCTGAGCCGCTGCAGCCCATTGTAGCCGGGCATCGTGGCGGCATGTGCCTGGCAAGGCGCATGATTGCTGCGTGTTGGCAGGCGTGCTTGTTGAGATGCGCGTCTGTCGACGCTCTCAGGGCGGCTAAAAATCGCAAACGTCGCTTGCTAAGGACTAGGGCTTTCCCATTTCTTCTCCAGTTTTCTATACGTTCCGTCAGCGCGGATTGCCAGCAGGCCTTGATCCAGCAAGGCTGCATAACGGGCTGCATCCGGCCGCATTTTCGAAAAACTGACGAATAGTTTATCTTCCAGCGCGACCCCAACCTGCTGTACTTTCCCCTTGAGCTCAGTGGGGTATGCGGTTTGCAGATAGTCGGCCACGCGGGTATACACCAGCGAATAGTCGGAGCGCCCCATCGTTAGCTTGCGCAGACTGGATAAATCAGAGGGCGCCACTTCCCTGACGATTTTCTTGTCGCTGTCTATTTTTTCGCCATACGTATATTCATGCGTGACACCTACCCTATAGCCACGAAGATCGATCGCCTTGAGCGATTTTTCCTGGGTTTTTTCTTTGGCGTAGATGCCTATCACCGCCTTAAACAAGGGTTCTTGGTGAAACAGGAAGTCTGAGGCCAGACTGGCGTCGTTCAAACTGTTAAAGCAGCCTAAGGCTTTACCGCTTTTGGTCATCATCAGACAACGCGAGTAAGGCGCCGACACAAACTCTACCGTGATACCGGATTTGGCATAGGCTGCTTCTATGACATCGACGGTGAAGCCACTGACTTTGCCATTTCTCAGTGCCGCATACGGATACCAATTGTCTTCGCTGACTAAGGTGATGGTTTCAGCTTGTGCCGAGGAGAAAAAAGTGAATGCCAGGCTCACTGAGCACAATAGGTTAAATGCGATGGTGAAGACAGATTGCCGCTTAGCTTGCAATTGAAGAGCGCACTGAGGAGGTTGATTCAGGTATTTAGTCATTGATCTGGAATAGCCATTTTTGTTTTTAGCCTTAGCCTAGTATTAAAAGTGAACGTTGATCTTGATATACATTAAATATTGATTTCCCCTTGTTGGTATTGAGTCTTGTATCGAAGGCTTGTATATGAGCTGGATTCAAGATGTCCGGAATTATGTCGATAAAGATATTTTTTTGGGGGGGAATATATCCTATGAGTTTAGATGCGGGCGCGATTGCCTTTAGTACGAAATTGGTAACTGCGCATGCTGCCGGCAATAACGCCGGTAGCGAGTTGGCTCAGCTTAAGACCAGACTGACATCGTTAATGAAGTTGGCGAAGGATATGTCGGGAGATGGCAGTCTTGATGTCAAGGCTAAAAAAGAGCTGCAAAAGATTTTGCAGGCAGAGATACAAATGCTGATGCAGCGCATTGCTGAGCTTGAGTCTGCCGGTCAGAAGGGGGGCGCTCAGGCGGCGCAGGGCGACGGCGTCAAAGGCTTGCTACAAAACATCAGCCATACCGCCATACGCACCCCTGCCGTGCGCGAAGGGGGTATAGACACCTTTGCCTGATAGGCGCCTATCCCTTCGCCGGTTGCGCGTAGGGTGATTTTTTTCTGCGTCTGTGCAGATACATGATCCAGCCTGTGAGGGCAAATACCGGCAACAGCAAGGCGGCCAGCATCATGATCAGCATCCCGGGTGTACCAAAAAAACTGCCGGAATGCAGCGCATACAGGCTGGCCATCAGCTTGGCGCCCAAGCTCTTGTCAGCATAGCGCTCATGGCTTTGCAAAACTCCGCTGGCAGCGTCAAACACCATACGGCTATTCGCATACGGATGCGGTGCCTGAGTATCTAGGTAGAGTATCTGTACCGTTGCTGCGCTTTTCCCTGCGCCGGAAGGCAGTAGCAATATCAGTTTCCGGTAATGCGGAACTTCCGCCTTAAAGTTATTCCAGACCGCATCAAGGTCAGTCTGTGAAGGCATGCTAGCGCTGGCAGTTTTGCTGGTTTTAGCTGCGGGCTTGACGGTCTGAGTCGTGTCCTTGCCTGCCAGCGTATTGAGCCCCTTGCGATACCAGTCATAAGACCAGGAGAGACTGGTCAGGGCGAACAGCAGATAGGCCAATATGGCACAAGTGCCGAGTACCGCATGTAAATTGCTTAAAAAATCTCTGCCGCTTAATTGGCGATTTATGTATAGCCAGGAGCGCCAATTAAGTGCCGTAGTTTTGGGCCAGCGCAGATAGAGGCCGGAGAGGATCAGCAATAGCAACGCCAGGGTCGCGGCACCGGTGATGGCCTTGCCGGTTTCGTCCAGGCCCAGCTTGCGATGCAGGTCTAGCACCTGGCGGAAAAAATCTTCCGAAGCGGGCTTACCCAATAGCTCACCGGTATATGGATTGAGGTATTGCAGGTCGAATTTTTTCTTGTCACTGCCGGGTACGGGCTTCATGAAGCCAACCCTGGCCGCCTCATCCGGCTTGGCGCTGAGCGTCAGGGATGAGACGTAAGGCGCGCGCTCGCTGACCCGCGCCAGCAGCACCGCCGGTGTCAATGCGCGAGTCGAATCGGCAGGTAGATTGACTGAGGTGATCTGCGGATCAAGCAGCTTAATAAACTCATTGGAAAAACTATACATGCCACCGGTCAGACCGATGACAGCCAATACCAGTCCGGCACTGATGCCTATCAGCCAGTGTAGTTGTAAGCACGCGCGTTTAAACATGACATTTCCACAAAAAAATTCCAGCGCGCACTATAGCAGCAAACGGGTAATAAATTAGGCGTGTCAGGCCGGCGTATTGCGCGCGGTGACCGAGGCATTACAGCAAACGATATGCAGCTATTTACAGCAGTCAGCATTTTTTGAAATAAGTTCAAATTTAGGGGGGAATCAATAAAAAGCACCGTTTTACGCTACCTGATGCATCGTTAGGCTGGGCTTTTGCGGTCTTATTGGTACTTTTTTCTATTGGCAATTAAGCTTTGTTCCGAGCTTGTGGCTGGGCGTGAATACTCAACGCGGCATACCAGTTCAGCTTCAACCGTTCAAACAAGATCATAAGGATTAGCTATCATGAAACCTCATTTACTTGCCTTACTTACCGTGAGCACAGCGTTTTTTGGATTGCCGGTGATGGCACAAGATGCCGGTAACCTGGCACCGGTCAAGGCCAGCCAGCGTTCTAATGAACAAGCCGAGCAAGTGTTAGGCGTAGGCGTTGGTTACGGTACCGCCTTATACAGCGAAAAAACCGGATGGGCCGGTGGTTTGCTGGGTGAAGCGAATTTTTCCAACGGCGTATTTCTAAGCACGGTAGACGGTATCGGCTATCGCTTCCTGAACAACTCTTCCGGTTTTTCCGCCGCCGCCAGTCTGGGTGTCAGCCCATGGCGCAAGGAATCGTTCGGCGACAATAATGGCAAGAATCATCTGAGCGGCATGGGCGATGTGAATCCGCGTGCCCAGGTGAACTTATTCCTCAATTACGATATGGGCGCTTTCCATGTCAATGCCGGTGTGCACCAGACCATGGGTGACCGCCACGGTACTTCAGTCGACCTGGTTGGCCGTTACGATGTGCTCTCTACCAAGACTGATTTGGTCGAATTGGCAGCAGGCGTGAATTTTGGCAGCAGCACACAGAACCAGACTTTCTTCGGTGTGACCCAGGCGCAAGCTGTCAGCAGCGGCAATCCAGCCTACAAGGCTGACGCTGGTATCACTAGTACCGGCGTTGGTGTGACATGGCGTCATGCATTGAACAAAAACTGGGTGACTACTGTCGGCGCAGGTGTAACACGTCTGACCGATGTGGCAACTGACAGCCCATTGACAGACCGTCGTACGGTATCAGGGATAGGTGCAACGATAGGCTATCGCTTCTAATCGTGCTGACTCCGCGCGGTTTCATTCATTGATTTGAATCCGCGCTGTTTTACATCTTGCGGGTGTGCTGCCAAATTGGTGGCACACCCGCATTTTATTGATCACTACCGGGGCTGATTAAGCCCCGTTTTTGGCGATGGCACGCTGGTAAGCCGGGCGCGCCTCGAACATATCGACGAAACGCGTCAGGTTAGGATAGGCATCGCGTCCGGCAAACTTGACGGCGATCTGGGCGATGAAGGATATCTGTACGTCGGCACCGCTGAGGCTGTTGCCGACGAAATAATCGCGGTTCGCCAATTCCCCGTCCAGATAACCCAGATGATTTTGCATTTCGCTGGCGATACGCGGTTGTAGTGGCGCGCCGGCTTCACCCAGACGTCCGACGTAGAGCTTGAGCATCAGCGGCAGCATGGCCGAGCCTTCGGCATAGTGCAGAAATTGGCTGTAACGGTTGTAGTCATGCGTGCCTATGGCCGGGGCAAACTCACCCTTGCCGTACTGGCGTACCAGATATTCTATGATCGCACCGGACTCGATCAGGACTTCGCCCTTGTCGCGCAATACCGGTGCCTTGCCCAAAGGGTGTATCTGTTTCAGTTCTGGCGGCGCCAGGTGGGTGACCGGATCGCGGTCGTAATTGATGACCTCATAATCTAACCCCAATTCTTCCAGCATCCAGGTAATGCGGCGCGAACGTGATTCTCTTAAGTGGTGGACTTCTATCATGTGATGTTCTCGATTCGATCATGGTCGTTGGGGGGAATTCATTATGCCCAGTTTTCCGGCAGCCTGCTGTCAGGCCGTGAAAGTGCTGGCTGAATCGAACTTTAGGTATACGTTTTGTTAACTTCCCATTTAAAATGGCTGACTAAAATACTTGTTTTTTATTTATTCTCGAGGATATCACCGCATGCTTAAGTCAGTAAAAATGGCGCTTGTCGCTTTCAGTATTATATTGACTGGTTGTGCCGCTACCGTCACCAAACCCACGGAGACTAAGGATAGTACGGCTAATCCTCCGGCGAATGTCGCGCGTCTTCAGATACCTGCCGCTTCCGCCCAAAAAATTGTGATGATAGTGAAGGGCAGTCCGGCCGTGTCTGCCACGTCAGACTGGCAAGCCTTTCGTGAAGAGTGGCGCGCGGGTATGTCTGCCGCAGCCTTGAGCAAGGGACTGGCATTTTCCCTTTATGAAGGGGATGCCTTGCCTGCATCCGAAACCGGCACGTTGATCGGCGTAAAAATCAACGATTATCGCTATGTGAGTCAGGGCGGCAGAATTTTTTTGGGCATTATGACCGGCAACGCATTTCTTGACGCAGATGTTGAATTTATTGATTTACAGTCGCGGCGCATAGTTGGTACCCGCAAGTACAATACTACCTCCAGCGCATGGGAAGGTATTTTTTTCGCGGTGACTGATAAGCAGGTTCAACTGGTGAGTAATGAGATCGTCACTGAGGTCATCAATGGCCGCTCAGGTGCTGGCGCAGTAGCTTCTTCAAATAATGCGATAGCAAATTATTCCACGGCGCCAGCGGCGACTGCTGCTCCTGCCTATAGCGGTAGCCAGACGGCCATGGAGAATATTCAAACCATAGAATTTCGCACCGGGGTATCGTCGGTCACGGTTGAAAAAATGGCCAACAAGGCTGGCTGCTTCGGTGGCAAAGGCGCAGGTCTGGTGACGCCCAAGGGCGTTACCGAGGTTTATCGCATGGCCTGTGATGGCGGCAAGAATTTCGTCGCTAAATGTGAAATGCGCCAATGTAAAGTCATTCGATAAAATGCTATAAATTTCAGATCAGCGAAATTCGCTATCTAAAAAAGCCATCAGAGTAAGTGAACTGACCCCATTAAGTTGGACAGATTAATTGCTTAGGTTACCAAGGGCTGGGTTCTGTATTGCACAGGGCTCAGCCCTTTTAGTTTCATCTTAATGCGATCGTAATTATAGTAGTGAATATACTTTGCCAGCCCTTTTTGAAGCTCATCAATGCTTTTAAATTTGTCGAGGTAAAAATACTCAGACTTCAGCACTGCAAAAAAGCTTTCCATCGCTGCATTGTCGAGACAGTTTCCTTTGCGTGACATGCTCTGTGTGACTTGATTTTTCCCGAGTAGCCGTTGGTAGGCGGGCATTCGATATTGCCACCCCTGATCCGAATGCAAGACTGGCTTTTCGCCTGGCTTTAATTTGACCAACGCTTTCTTGAGCATGTTGCTCACCATTTCAAACACCGGGCGTCTGGACGTCTCATAGGCAATAATTTCGCCATTGTACAAATCCAATACCGGGGAGAGATACAACTTTTCTCTGGCAACATTAAATTCCGTCACATCCGTTACCCACTTCTGATTCGGCTCTTGTGCCTCGAACTGACGTTGTAAAATATTGGGCGCAGCACAGCCCACGTCGCCCTTGTAGGAACGGTATTTTTTGATTCTGACCAGTGACTTGAGTCCGAGCGACGTCATCAATCTCTGCACTGTCTTGTGGTTTACAAGCGTACCCATTTTCTGGATGGTCGCGGTGATGCGCCTATAACCATAACGCCCCTTATGGCGTGCGTAAATGCTGCGGATGCGGCCCTTCAAATCCGCATATTTATCTGCTGCCAGCAAGGCTTTCTGTTGATAGTAAAACGTACTGCGTGCCAGACCGGCAAGTTTGAGCAAGCCGGCTATCGGGTACTGCTGCCTTAGTTCTTGCACTACTTGCGCTTGTTGCGCGGTGTTGTCTGTGCTTGTTGCTGAACTAAGGCTTTTAACTTTTTTAGGTAGGCATTCTCCATGCGCAGATAAGCCACTTCCGCCAGCAATTCTTCGTGGCTGCGGCTTTCATCTTCTTTGGCGTGCGGTGCTTTTGGTGTTGGTGGGGCTGACATGTTTTTAGGGCGTCCTCGGGTGCGTGGAGTTAAGGCGTCGATACCACCGCTATGATAACTGCGTTCCCAGACTCCGAGGCAACCTGGGCTGCGGATATCAAACACGAGTGCGGTTTCTGCATAGGAGAGCTGCTGATCCCACATGTGTTGCAATACCGAGAGCCTGAACTCCAGGTTGTAATGGCTGAACTTCTTTCCGAGACCTTCAGCGCCGTAGTGCTCGTAGCGCTTTACCCAGCGACGCACTATCGACCCATTAATACAGTAATGCTGCCCGATGGCGTTGAAGCTGGTCGACTTGTTGAGATACCGTTTAACGACGCCTAATTTAAACTGCTTCGTGTACTTACTCATAAAAACACCCCAAAAGTTAGGACTGGTGTCCAACTTTTGGGGTGCAGTTCATAAGTCTGGTGGCTTTTTTATTGGGCTTGATCAGTTCTGAAATTCATCGAGAGTTTATGCGAGTAACGATCTGCGACATCGTTGCATTTATCTTGCAACTTGCCCGACGCACCCCTGCAGCCTATAATCGCCATCCGTCAATTCCGTCCATTTTGATAAATATTATGACTACATCGCTCAATCGCATTGCTTCCCTGATTTTAACTGCCAGTATTGCCGTAGGTATTAGTGCCTGTGGTGGTGGCAGTACGCCTAGTGCTCCCGTAGTAGACACTTCAGGTTCTGCCTCTGTAGTGGCACTTAAAACGATTGATACCACGGTTGGTAGCGGAGTCGCGGTCAATACCAATAACAAGGTCACGGTTATCTACACAGGCTGGCTGTATGACGTCAAGGCGACAAATTTGCGCGGCGCAAAATTTGATGGCGGTACCTTTACATTTACCATTGGCGGCAACGTCATTGCAGGTTGGAACCAAGGGATACCGGGGATGCAGGTTGGTGGCAAACGCACGCTCATTATTCCTAGCTCTTTGGGTTATGGCCCACAAGGCAATGGCCCGATTCCAGGTAATACCGCTCTGGTCTTTGATGTGGAATTGGTCAGCGTCCAATAATCCGATAGCTCAATGCCTGGCCGGAAAACTGGCGCTGCTTGTCGTTATTTTTTTCTAGCTTATGCTCACTTGGGAGTCCCAATGTTTATCGGTGAATTAGCAAAACTAAGCGGAGCCAGCCCCAAAGCGATACGTCACTACGAGGCACTGGGTTTGCTGGGGAAGGTAGCGCGCAGCGGTGTTTACCGCGTGTATTCGGAGAGCGAGTTGGCGCAGGTCAGGCTGATTAAGCAAGCGCAGGCGCTGGGATTTCGTTTATCCGAATTGCTGGCAGCACTTACCGGAGCAGGCTCAGACTGGTCGCGCCTGAGCCTGCAGATACAGCAAAAACGACTCAGCATACAAGCGGAAATACGGCGGCTGACACAGCTGGACCAGCAACTGGCCCAGATCAATCAGGAAATACTTTCCTGTCCTGCCTATGAGTCCTCTGTCCTGGATTCATGCGCGCTGCCGTATCCCATGCCGGTAGCTGGCGTGTAAATTTCTGATCCGCTTGACTCTGTCCTTAGGGGCAGACTTATCCTGCTATCTTTAATTTCCGGTGGCGATCGTAATGGGCAAAAAAATACTGGTAGTGCTGGGGCACTCGGACGGTGGCAGTTTTTGCGCCGCGTTGGCCGGCAATTACATTGCGGCGGCGCAGACTGCCGGGCATGAAGTCAGATTTCTGCGTTTGGCTGACTTGGTGTTTGACCCGGTTTTGCATCAGGGCTACAAGAAAATTCAGGAGCTCGAACCCGGTTTGCTAGAGGCCCAGCAAGACATTAAATGGGCTGAACACCTGTGTTTCGTCTATCCGATTTGGTGGGGAGGCATGCCAGCGCTGTTGAAGGGTTTTTTGGATAGGGTATTGTTACCCGGCTTTGCCTTCAAATTTTCTCCTGATTCAAATTTTCAGGAAAAGCTACTGAAGGGGCGCACTGCCCATCTGTTAGTGACGATGGATACACCGGCATGGTATTTTAAATGGGTATATCGGATGTCACCGGTGGCGCAGATGGAAATTACCACGCTGGCGTTTTGCGGCATAAAGCCGCTGAAGTCTTTGATGTTTGGTCCCGTGCTTAGCTCGCAACCCGGGCAGCGAGAACGCTGGTTGCTACAGACCCGCGCACTGGCGGCGAGGATTTGAAGCATGCGCTAGCTCAAGCCGGGAGCAGAAATGCGTCGAAATGTCATCTGCATGACAGCGCTTCTGATCCGATCGCGCCTATGATCTTCGTTACAGCAGGTCTTTCCAAGAGTGTAATAAGGAGCGTAGCGTGTCAGTTCAAGAGCTTTACCGTAAAAAACTTTGTAGCGCAGCAGATGCCATCGGCCAGGTTCAGAATGGCGACTTTATTATTGTCCCTACCGGAGTGGGCGAACCGCCTGCCTTGCTGACTGCCCTATCAGAGCAGCGCAGACGCTTTCGTGATGTTAAGGTCGGCCAGATTCTGGCGGTGCGCAAGTTTGGCTACTTTGATCCTGAGACGGTAGAACATGTGCGGCATGTGGCATTTTTTTACGGTGCCGCTTCGCGCGCCGGTGGTCAGGCCGGCTGGATAGATTTTATTCCCAGCTATTTTTCTGAAATGCCTAGCCTGATAGAGCGCGGCCAGATTCCCGCTGATGTGGTGTTCAGTATGGCCTCGCCTATGGACCAATATGGTTATTTTTCACTGAGCCTGGGTGCCGATTACACCATGGCGGCAGTGGCCAAAGCGCGCGCGCTGGTGCTGGAGGTGAATCCCAATGTGCCTTTCGCCTATGGCAACTGCCATGTACATATTTCGCAGGTGGCGGCCCTGGTCGAAAGCAGCGAACCGGTGATGGAAGTCGGCCTGCCCAAGATAGGACCGGTACAGGAAGCGATAGGTAAGTATGTCGCCGACATGATCGATGATGGCTCTACGCTGCAGATAGGCTATGGCGGGATTCCCGATGCGGTGGTGATGCAACTCACTAGCAAGCATGATCTGGGCATCCACACCGAGATGATAGGCGATGGCATCTTAACCTTATTGGAAAGCGGTGCAGTTACCAATCGCAAGAAAACCTATATGCCAGGCAAGATGATCGCCACTTTTGCGCTGGGATCGAAAAAACTGTATCAGTTGATGGATAGAAATCCGGCTCTGGAAATTCATCCGGTCGACTTTACCAATGACCCGTATCTGGCGGCCAAAAATGACAAGCTGATGGCGATTAATGCCACTTTGCAGATTGATCTGCTGGGTCAGTGCGGCTCGGAAAGTCTCGGGCCTTTGCCGTATTCCGGCACTGGCGGCCAGGTCGATTTTGTCCGTGCCGCCAATCGTTCCAATGGTGGTAAAGCCTTTATCGTGCTGCCATCTACCGCAAAAGATGACACGATTTCGCGTATCGTCCCTACGCTAACGCCAGGCACTCACGTCACTACCGGTAAGAACGATATCAATTACGTCGTCAGTGAATATGGCGTGGCGCAACTACGCGGCAAGAGTGCCAAACAGCGGGTACAGGAGATGATTTCGATAGCGCACCCGGATTTTCGCGCAGAATTAAGGGAAGCTGCCCGGCAAATGCATTTGATTTAAGCGTGTGTTTGCATCCCTTATTTTTGTTGCTTTTTTGATTCGCTTAATCATCTGTGAAGCAGTATGATATCGCTACAAAGCGCCACGAAGTTTCTGATTTGTGGCGGTATCGGCTGATGATGAATCAATGGATGACGGAAAGGTGTATTCGATGGCGCAATGTAGTTTATGTGGACAGGTAGAATCTTCACCGGTAGGCGAAAAGCAAGGCTCAGTGTTTGTACGCTGCAAGGCGTGCAGTCTGATACGCATAGAGCCGCATCCGACCGATAAAGAGCTTGAAGTTTTTTATCAAAACTATGTGTACACCGAGCGTGTCGTCAATCCCCGGAAAAAATGGCTGCGGTTCCGCCTACGGGTCTTGCTATTGCGTTTGCTGGCACCCGGCAAAAAATTCCTCGACATAGGTTGTAACGTCGGCAGTATGGTGTCGGCGGCGCACGCCATGGGCTGTGATGCAGTTGGCATAGACGTTGGTCCTAGCGCCATTGCCCACGCCAAACAATTGTGGCCGGACTGCCGTTTCTATAACGAGACTTTAGAGAAATTCGCCGGTCGCGGCGAGAAATTCGATATCGTGTTTTGCACCGAAGTCATAGAGCACGTGCGTGATTTGCACAGCTTCATGCAGGCACTGACCCAGGTCTTGAATCCGGATGCGATCCTGTTCTTTACCACGCCTGATTCCGGTCATTTCCGGGTCTCGAAAAAAGATTTGATTGCCTGGTCGGAGTTGCGACCTACCGAGCATCTGGCGATTTTTAATAAAGCCAATATCCGGCAACTATTTCTTCAGCATGGTTTCGGTGCTTTTTCTTTCGTACCCATGCACCGCGCCAATTTACGGTTCTACACGCGCTATTTGGCAAACCCCTAATAAATTTCTAAAAGCGGCAACGCCAACAGGCATATTTTATGCGCCTGTTGGCGGCATATGCCCGCTAAGCCGCATCGGCTATGCGTGAGCGGGCATGCCCTGTTACACTTCTTAAAACGGACCAGCTTTAAGCGTTCGCAGTTGCACTATGCTGCGCTTGACTGGCACATTTCTCAAACGTATTTATTGAGAGACTAGATGATGTCGGCAGCACGCACACTACAATCGCTCTGGAATTCCGCCGGGGCTGACCCCGATTTTTTACGGCATCTGCAATTTACCGGTGATAGCGCACAATTGCCCTCGGTGTTTCAGGTCGGGGATATTGCCTCGGCCAGTATTGCGGCACAAGCCCTGATGGCAGCGCAGATCTGGCATCACCGCGGCGGCGCTTTGCAGCAAGTATGCATAGATCAACGACATGCGCTGGCGATGTTTCGCAGTGAGCGTTATCTGACGATAGACGGCCAAGCTCCGGCGGATCCATGGAGCCCTATCGCGGGCTATTACCAGTGTGGTGACGGCCGCTGGATACAATTACATACGAATTTCCCGCATCATCGCGACGGCGTGCTCAAGCTCTTGCAATGCGCTGACGATAGGGCGGCAGTGGCGCAGGCAATTACCGGCTGGCAAGCGGCTGAGCTTGAGTCGCAACTGGCGCTGGCCGGTATGTGTGCCTCTATGATACGCACGCCGCAAGAGTGGCAGGCGCACCCCCAGGCGCGAGCGATTGCGACCCTGCCTTTGTTTGAAATCGAGCGCATAGGTGATGCGGCACCACGGTCTTTGCCAGGTATTTCTGCTGCGCAAAATGCGCGGCCACTGAGCGGGCTGAAGGTGCTTGATCTATCGCGCGTCATCGCGGCACCGGTAGCGGCGCGTAGCTTGGCGCAACATGGTGCTGATGTATTGGCCATTAGCGCCGCCCATCTGCCCAATATCATGCCGCTGGTGATTGATACCGGGCGTGGCAAACGTTCGGCGCAGCTCGATTTGCGGCAAGCCAGCGGGCGTGCGCAAATGCACCATCTGCTGCGTGATACCGATGTATTTTTACAAGCTTATCGCCCCGGCGCTTTGTCGGTACAGGGATTTTCGGCGCAGGAAATGGCGCTGCAGTACCCGGGTATCATCCATGTCAGCCTGTCGGCGTATGGCCATGTCGGGCCGTGGGCGGAGCGGC
Organism: Undibacterium piscinae; assembly: GCA_003970805.2. Classification (GTDB taxonomy): domain Bacteria; phylum Pseudomonadota; class Gammaproteobacteria; order Burkholderiales; family Burkholderiaceae_D; genus Undibacterium; species Undibacterium piscinae. Next base: position 2,192,642 of record CP051152.1, on the reverse strand, counting down.
GTGGCTTTGATAGTCTGGTGCAATCGGCCAGCGGGATCGCTTTTGAAGAAGGGCAGGCGGGCGGTTTGGCTGGTCCCGGTAAATTGCCGTGTCAGGCACTCGATCACGCCACCGGTTATCTGGCGGCATTCGCTACCATGCTGGCGGTACAAAGGCGAGCGCAAGAGGGCGGCAGTTGGCAGGTCAGGGTATCGCTGGCGCAAACTGGCCACTGGTTGCAGACTATGGGCAGGCGTGGTTTACAAGAAAATGCGGCAGAATTAAGTCCTGCAGAAATTGCCGCCAGCTTACAAGTGAGCGATAGTGACTACGGCCAGATCAGCGCAGTCAGACCGGTCGAACTGATGACAGAAACACCCGCGTATTTTGATAAGCCTGCGGTGCCTTTGGGTACGCATGCGGCGCAGTGGTAAGCGGCTTGTTGGCGGAGTAAAATGCGCGCTGGCCTTATCTCCTTTGTCATTGGGCTTGCTGCCCGTTTTGAAAGCTATTTAGATGAAATCCGGTTTTGTTTCTATTGCCATCGTGTGCGCCAGCGCCATGATCACGCCAGCGCTGCATGCGCAAGATGCTAATGTCGCACCAGCAGAAATGCCGGTCGCGCAGGCACCTAAAAATGTCAGCTCACTCATCAAGACCGATACCCAGATCGGTAACGGTGCCGAAGCGGTCTATGGATCGAACGTAGAAGTGCATTACACCGGCTGGATCTACAATCCCAAGGCGGCCGATTTGCATGGCGCGCAGTTTGACAGTTCACGCAATGGCGGCGCACCGTTCACTTTCATGATAGGCGCGCGTCAGGTCATCAAGGGCTGGGATGTGGGCGTACCAGGTATGAAAGTCGGTGGCAAGCGCACCCTGATCATTCCTAGCTACATGGCGTATAGCACCGGCGGTTCGAATGGGATTCCGCCGAATACCCATCTGGTATTCGATATTGAATTGCTCGGCGTGAAATAAAAATCGACGCGAATTTGCAGCCTCCTTTGCCCGCGTCCTCAGATATCAGCGCGCTGTTGCAGCATGCACTAAGCTTACATCAGCGAGGTGATTTGCAACAGGCCGGGCTAGCGTATCGACAGGTGCTACAGTTACAGCCGCAGCAGTTTGATGCCTTGCATTTGTCGGGGGTGATCGCCAGGCAAAGCGGCGATGCGCAGGCCGCGGTTGAATTGATTAGTCAGGCCATCGCGATTGACGACAGGCAAGCGGTAGCGCACTGCAATCTGGGCGCTGCCTTGCAAGATCTGGCGCAAGCAGCGGCGGCCTTGGCCAGCTATGAGCGTGCCATCGCCATCAAGCCTGACTATGCGATGGCGCATCACAACCGCGGCAACGCCCTGCGCATATTGGGCAGGCTAGACGAGGCATTACGCAGTTACGATGAGGCCTTGCAGATTTTACCTGCCTATCCGGAAGCGTATTACCACCGTGCTCTCAGCCTGCAGATGTCGGGCTTACATGAGCAAGCGCTGGAAGACTGTGCCTGCGCACTGCAGCTAAGGCCATCCTATGCGCAGGCGCTGTGTGCCAGCGGCGTATCACTGCAAAGCCTGCAGCATTATGAAGAGGCGATACACAGTTATGAGGGTGCGCTGCGCATCAATCCTGATTATGCCGAAGCCTGGTGTAATCGCGGTACCGCGCTGCACAAGCTGCATGAATACGAAGCGGCGCTGGATAGTTTTGAGCTGGCGCTGCAGATACGGCCAGATTACGCTAATGCCCATCACTATCGTGGCAATGCTTTGCGTGCGCTGGACCGTCCGCAGCAGGCGATAGGCGCTTACCAACAAGCCCTGGCGCATGGCGCTGACGCTAGCCAACTCAATTATCTGCTCGCTGCGCTAGGCGTGGGCGACACCCCAGCCGTTGCGCCGGCCAGCTATGTCAAAGAATTGTTTGATCAGTATGCCGGGCATTTTGATCAGCATCTGCAAGGGGTTTTACAGTATCAGGTGCCGCGACTGTTAGCCGAGGCTATCGATAGACATAGGGCAAAGGGCGAACTAGATACGCTCGATGCCGGTTGTGGTACTGGCTTGTGCGCGCCGTTTTTACGGCCTTACTCGCATCGACTCACTGGCGTTGATTTGTCTGAAAAAATGCTGGATAAGGCCGCGCAAACGGCGTTATACGACGAACTGATATGCGCAGAGCTGAGCCAGTTTTTAGCGTTGCAGCCGGACTGTTTTGACTTGATTGCGGCAGCCGATGTGCTGGTGTATATCGGTGATCTGCAGGCGGTGTTTGAAGGTGCGCGATTGGCCTTGCGCCGCGGCGGACTCTTGGCATTTTCGGTAGAGCAGGGGGCAGCGCATGAGGGTCGCCGCCCTTGAGCCTGACCACATTTTTTCCCTGCTTTGCCAGACGTACCAGTAGAGCGTTGATGCCGTCCTGCGGCAGCGTATGCATGCTTTCTTGCTTGCCGACATAAATCAGCTCGGCGTCAGTTTGTACCAGTGCCAGTATTTCTGTGCTGACCAGGTGATCGTAGACCACGGCATCGGCCAGGCCTAGTAATTTTGCTGCGCGTACGGTCAGTAATTCCGGATCGCCAGGGCCGGCGCCGACCAGATATACCGTGCCCGTATTTTGCTTTTTAACTATGAATGAAGTGGCGGGCGGCTGCGTCATGAGGTGTTCTCGGTGTGCTGTTCAGGATAAATTGATTTTAAAGCCGCATAGCTAGAAAATCGTTGACGCTTATCAATGAACAAGAATTTGGCGCAGAGTAATCTTGTGGCACTCGGTGAGATTGCGCAATCAGTCGCGCTTAAGCTTAACCCTGAGGCCGTAGTACTATCATCTTAATAACATTATCTTCATGAAAGAAGTGCGTCATTTGAAGCAAAGAAAACAGCCTGACGCCATTTCGGCAAGGCCGATGTGGCTAACGCCCGCATCCATACTCAAGCTGCCGTTGATCGTTTGTGCCTGTGCGCTCAATTTGCTACCGCTCAATACGGCTTTGGCAGCGTCGCCTGCAGCAGCGCAAGCCGAGGTGGCGGCTCCAAGTCCGGCACGGCGCGGTGAGTTGATCACCCTGGTACGCCAGGATTGCGGTTCATGCCATGGGCTGACCCTGAAAGGCGGTCTGGGGCCGGCTTTATTGCCTGATACGCTCAGGGGTAAACCGGCTGATAGCCTGCAGGCCACCATTGTGTATGGTCGCCCCGGCACGGCAATGCCACCATGGAAACGTTTCCTGAGCGAAGCGGAAGCGGCATGGATAGTGGAGCAGTTACAAAAAGGATTCCCCGATGAAAAATAAATCAAATAAAACTTTACTCAGCGTATTGCTGATTGCCGCCTTAGGCGTGTTGAGTGGCTGCGCTAGCGTCACGCCCGCTCCGGTTGCTGCCGTTGCCAAGACTGCCAATGCCACCGTGTTGCGCGGCACCGGTGACCTGGGCGTGATCATAGAACGTGCCAGTGGCAGTGTACAGGTCATCGACACCAGTAAAATGACATCGATCGCCAGCATACCTGGCCTGGGTGATCTCTCGCATGCCTCGCTGGTGTATTCGCGTGACGGGCGTTACGCCTACGTGTTCGGGCGTGACGGTGGCCTGACCAAGCTTGATTTGCTGAAAGGCGAGATTGCCTTGCGCGTGATACAAGCCGGCAATAGCATAGGCGGTGCGATTTCCCAGGATGGCCGTTTTGTCGCGGCGCAAAATTATGCGCCGGGCGGCGTGAAAATATTCAGGGCCGATACGCTGGAACTGGTGGCCGATATTCCCGCCGCTTACGGCAAGGAAGGGAAATTTTCCAAAGTGGTGGGTTTGGCCGATGCACCGGGTAACCGTTTCGTCTGGAGCCTGTTTGATGCCGGCGAAATCTGGACTGCCGATATCAGCGATATCAGCGACAAAAGCGACAAAAGCGACAAAAATGCGCATCCGCGCGTGACAAAATTTGCCAACATCGGGCGTGAACCGTATGACGGCCTGATCACTCCTGACGGCCGCTTTTATATGGCCGGTTTGTTCGGTGAAGATGGCATGGCCTTGCTTGATATGTGGCATCCGGAAAAAGGCGTGCGCCGCATTCTCGATGGCTATGGCAAGGGTAGCGAAAAACTTCCCGTGTATAAGATGCCGCATTTGCGCGGCTGGGCCGTGGCGGGACGTTTCGCTTACGTGCCGGCAATCGGCCGTAATGAGGTGTTGGTGATGGATACCGCGACCTGGCAGGAAGTGGGCCGCGTCAAGGTCGCCGGTCAACCTGTGTTCGTGATTGCGCGCCCTGATGGCCGTCAGGTCTGGGTCAATTTTGCCTTCCCTGATAATGGCCAGGTACAAGTGATAGACGTGGAAACCCGCAGCGTGATCAAGCGAATCGAGCCGGGCAAGGCGGTGCTGCACATGGAATTTACCCCGCGTGGCGAATCGGTCTGGATCTCGGCGCGTGACGATAACCGCGTGGTGATCTATGACACCAGCAATTTTGCGGTACGCAAGGAATTGCCGGCGCAGGCACCTAGCGGCATTTTTTTCACCACACGCGCCGGACGTATAGGATTCTAAGATGAACGCTAGTGTAGATTTAAGCCAGAGCGGGCCATCGAATGCCTTTGAGTTTCGTTTGCTCAATGCGTTTCAGCGCGATTTTCCTTTGGTGTCCAGGCCGTATGCGGCGCTGGCCGAACAATTTGGCTGTGATGAAGCGAGTGTCATCACGAGCTTGCAGCAATTGCAGCAGGATGGCGCGATCAGCCGCATCGGTGCGGTATTTAGGCCCAATGCGGTCGGTGCCAGTGCATTGGCGGCTTTGGCGGTACCCGGCGAGCGGCTGGCTGAAGTGGCCGCTTTCGTTAGCGCCCGCAGCGAGGTCAATCACAATTACGAACGCGAACATCACTACAATCTGTGGTTTGTGGCGACTGCCGCCACGCTAGAGCTTTTGCATGCCGCCTTGCATCAGATCGAACTAGCCTGCGATTGTGGTGCGGTGCTGATCCTGCCTATGCTGGAAGATTTTCATATCGATCTCGGTTTTGACCTGAGCGCTTCCGGACCGCATTATCGTCAGCAGAGCCCAGTGACAGAGCCGCCAGCCATCTCTGCCAAAGACCATAGCGACGGCATTTTGCCATTGGACGAGACGGAAAAAACCTTGCTGGCAGCCCTGCAACATGGTTTGCCGCTGGTCGCCCGGCCTTTTGCCACACTGGGTGTGGCAGAGGAGTTGGCGCTGGCAACCATTGCACGCTGGTGCCAGCAGGGCGTGATCAAGCGCTTCGGTGTCATCGTGCGGCATCATGAGCTCGGCTTTAGTGCCAATGCCATGGTGGTGTGGGATGTGCCAGATGCCGAGGTCAGCGCAGTCGGGCGTAAGATTGCCGCTTCCGGCCGGGTGACGCTGTGCTATCGCCGGCCAAGACAATTACCGCACTGGCCTTACAATCTGTTTTGCATGATACATGGCAAGGACAGGGCCGATGTGGAAGCGCGCATCACTGCGCTGGCCGAGGCTTGCGGCCTGTCCCACTATACGCACACGACGCTGTTTAGCCAGCGCCGTTTCAAGCAGCGCGGCGCGCATTATATGAATCCGGCTGTCACTACAAAAACGGTGATAGCGGGCATGTCAATTGCCCGCCCGGATATCAACAAAGAGACTCTCCATGGATGAATTAGACCGGGCCATCATTAACCATTTGCAGGGCGGTTTGCAGGTTTGCGAACAGCCTTATCTGGTCGCAGCCAATGAACTAGGGACCAGTGAAGACGAGTTAATCACGCGTCTGGCCAGCCTGCTGGAGCGCGGCATCCTGACCCGTATCGGCCCCTTGTTTCAGATTGAACGGGCCGGTGGCGCGTTTACGCTGGCAGCCTTGCATGCACCGGCTGAACATTACGATGCCGTTGCCGCCAAGGTCAATGCCTTGCCGGAAGTGGCGCATAACTATGAACGCGAGCATGAACTCAATATGTGGTTTGTGGTCGCTACCGAAACGCCGGAACAGATTTTCGATGTCATTAAAGTGATAGAGCAAGAGACCGGATGTGCGGTGTTTAATTTTCCTAAGAGTAAGGAATATTTTGTCGAGCTAAAGCTGCGCGCATGAAGAATATGAATACTACCGATCACCATAATATGGATTACAGCGTGGATTACAGCGAGCTCGACCGCGCCATCATCGTCGCCACCCAGGGCGGCTTGCCGCTGGTGGCGCGGCCTTATCATCAGATCGCCGGGCAATTGCAGATCAGCCCCGAGTTGCTGATGCAGCGCATGACGCAGATGCAGGACCGTGGCGTGATACGTCGCATCGGCGTGGTGCCGAATCATTATGCGCTCGGTTATCGCGCCAATGGCATGTCGGTCTGGGATGTTCCCGACGAGATGATAGATCTGCTAGGCGAGCGTATCGGCAGCTTGCCGTTTGTCAGCCATTGTTACCGTCGTCCGCGCCATTTGCCGCAATGGCGCTATAACCTGTTTGCCATGGTGCACGGCAAAACCCGTGAAGAAGTCGAAGTCCAGGTGGCGAGTATCGCCGCTTTGCTGACGCAATTGCAGGGCGAGCCTGTGCGTGCGCATCAGGTCTTGTATAGCACCCGTATTTTGAAAAAGACTGGCTTGAGATTAGCAGAAAAAAATCGCGCAAAAAACCGCGTAAAAAACGCGCCAACTGAATCAACTCAGCCTATTACCGCATAGAGGAAAAAATCATGTTTCGTATCAGCCAATACATGCGCGAAATCGCCAGCCCTACGCCATTAGGCCCAAAACGTAATCCACCGGGGCCGGTGGTGATCTGGAATCTGATCCGCCGTTGCAACCTTACTTGCAAGCACTGCTATTCGATTTCTGCCGACAAGGATTTTGCCGGCGAACTGAGTACGGCGGAAGTCAATGCCACCATGGATGACCTGAAAGACTTCCGCGTACCGGTGTTGATCTTGTCCGGTGGCGAGCCGTTGTTGCGCCCGGATATTTACGAGATCGCCAGACGCGCCAAACAGATGGGTTTTTACGTCGGCCTGTCGACCAACGGTACCCTGATCGATGAAAGCAATATCGCGCAAATCGCCGAGATCGGTTTTGATTATGTCGGTATCAGCTTAGATGGCATGCGTGAAACCCATGACGAATTCCGCCGCAAGCAAGGCGCGTTTGACGCATCGCTGCATGGCGTGCGCCTGTGCCGTGATGCCGGTATCAAGATCGGCGTGCGCTTTACGCTGACGCAAGACAATGCCCACGATTTGCCTGCCTTGCTGAAACTGGTAGAAGACGAAGGCATAGACAAGTTTTATCTGTCGCACCTCAATTACGCCGGTCGTGGTAACAAGAACCGTGGCCGTGACGCTTTCCTGCAGACTACCCGCAATGCGATGGATCTGTTGTTTGACACCTGCTGGGATTACCTGCAGCGTGGTCTGGAAAAAGAATTTGTCACCGGCAATAACGATGCCGACGGCGTTTACCTGTTGCAATGGGTGCGCGCCCGTTTCCCTGAGCGCGAAGCGGCATTGCGTGCCAAACTGGCGCAATGGGGCGGTAATTCTTCAGGCGTGAATGTCGCCAATATCGACAACCTCGGTGTCGTGCATCCGGATACGTTCTGGTGGCACTACCCGCTGGGCAATGTGCGCGAGCGTAAGTTTTCCGATATCTGGACCGATGTCTCCGATCCTTTGATGGCGGGCCTGAAAGCGGTGCCGCGCAAGATCAAGGGGCGTTGCGGTGAGTGTAGCTATTTTGATGTCTGCGGCGGCAATACCCGGGTACGCGCGCTGCAACTGACCGATGATCCATGGCAGGAAGATCCCGCCTGTTATTTGTCCGACGAAGAGATAGGCGTCAGTAGTGAGCGCGAACGCGTCACCTTGTCTCCTTACATCCCGATTCGCGGGGTAAAAATAGCATGATGTATAGACTTACACCTTTGACTGGTTTGTTGTTGGGCTTGTTTGCCGCTTCGTCTTTTGCAGCAGCGGCCGATATTGCGACTGCGCCAGCCGAAGCCAAGATAGATGGCAATGCGCTGTATCAGGCCAATTGCGCCTCCTGTCACGGCGCTGACCGCTTAGGCCTTAATGGCCCGGCCTTGTTGCCGGGTAATCTGGAACGTTTACGTCGTCCGGATGCGATCAAAACTATTGCCGAAGGGCGCATCGCCACCCAGATGCCGGGCTTTGGCGATAAGCTTAATGGCGCCGAAGTGAAAGCGCTGACCGAGTTGATCTATACGCCGCTGGCCACCACGCCAGCCTGGGGCATGCGTGAAATGCGGGCTTCGCGCATAGTTCATCAAACCGGCAAATTGCAGGACAAGCCGGTGTTTAAGGCTGACCCGCTCAATTTGTTTGTGGTCGTAGAACTCGGCGATCATCACGCAACCATCCTCGATGGCGATAAGTTTGAGCCGATTACGCGTTTTTCCACACGTTATGCGCTGCATGGCGGCCCTAAGTTTTCACCGGATGGGCGGTATGTGTACTTTGCCTCGCGCGATGGCTGGGTGGCCAAATACGATATCTGGAACCTGAAACTGATCTCGGAAATCCGGGTCGGTATCAATACCCGCAATCTGGCGATCTCTAGCGATGGTCGCTATGCCATGATCGCCAATTACCTGCCGCATACCATGGTGGTGTTGGATACCAAGGATCTGACCCCGCTCAAGATCGTTGACGTGACCGACGATAGCGGAAAATCTTCAAGGGTGTCGGCCGTGTATGACGCCGCTCCGCGCAAGAGCTTTATCGCTGCCTTGAAAGACATTCCTGAAGTCTGGGAATTTAGCTATGACGGCAAAGCGGGTAAGCTCAACAGCAAAAAAATCGAAGAACCATCGTTCCAGCCGCGTCGCTTGCGACTCGATGATTATCTGGATGATTTCTTTTTTGACGGTAGCTACAAGCATCTGATAGGTTCGTCGCGCGGCGGCGTCGGCCAGGTCATAGACCTCGATGCCGGGAAAAAACTCACTAGCGTTGCCTTACCCGGCATGCCGCATCTGGGTTCCGGCATTACCTGGGAATATCAGGGCAAACCGGTACTGGCAACGCCTAACCTGAAAGAAGGCGTGGTCACCGTAGTCGATATGAACACCTGGCAAACTGAAAAGCAAATTCCTACGCTGGGGCCGGGCTTCTTTATGCGCAGCCATGAAAATACGCCTTACGCCTGGGTTGACGTGTTTAACGGCAGCAAAGACCGTGACGTGATTCAGATCATCGATAAGCAAAAACTTGAGGTGATTGCTGAACTGCGGCCTAGTCCTGGCAAAGTGGCAGCGCATACCGAGTTTACCCGTGACGGTAAATACGCACTGGTCAGCATCTGGGAAAACGATGGCGAACTGGTGATTTACGACGCCAAAACCCTGCAAGTGGTGAAACGCCTGCCCATGAGAAAACCTAGCGGCAAGTACAATATCTTCAACAAGATTTCACGCTCGGCGGGTACTAGTCATTAAGGGGTTTGCCACAGAGGTGCAGAGGACACAGGGAAAAGAGCGTAACAGCGACTCTGTGTCCTCTGCGCCTCTGCGGCGAAGATTCATTCTCGTCTACGCATCGATTTGCCCTGGTCTTCTCCGCAAGCGGAATAGTTACAGGCTGAAAAAGAATGAGGGTTGACCGAGATCAAGGGTTGCTAAATTAAACAGGTTCATACTGAGCTTATTCAAATTCAGGAGTATCAGATGAGACTGTTAAGCGAACTTTTTTCTACCGATTCTGGTCGTGCAAGTATTGCCGGAATTGCCTTCATGATAGGCATGGGGGTGTTTTTCATTCGTTATTTCTTCCGCAAAATGGAAGAAGAGACGCTAGCGGAACAGCAAAAAGCCAAGAAGTAAAATTTGCCACTGCCAGATGCTGGCACTGCCCGGAAAGTACAACTCGCAGCGTGTTCTAAACAGATACCCTGCCAGGCCGCATCCATGCTGAGCCTGGCAGGGTATTATTTTAGAATACGTTCAAACCCTTCAGCATTACCGCCAATATATCAGTAATGGCGAGACATAGCGCAGCAGGAAAAATACTATGCGTGCCGTGCGCTGGTTACCTAGCTGACCCTGATTCGACAAGGCCTTCCTGAAGTTTTCCTTACCCCAGATCCAGCCTACAAACAGCGCGATAAAGATGCCACCGGCCGGCAGGATGATGTTCGAGGATACGAAATCAAACAGGTCGAACATGGTCATGCCGAACAGCTTGAAATCGGCCAGTGTGCTATTGGTCAGTGCGCAACTGGAACCCAATACCGCCAGCATGCTGATGGTCAAGGTGGCGCGCGGGCGTGACAGACCGAAGCGCTCATGGAAAATCAGTACCGGCACTTCCATCAGCGACAGCATGGCACCGGTGGCCGCTACCGCCGCCAGTACGAAAAATACCACCATCAGCGCTTGTCCCATAGGAATCTGCGAGAACACCGCGGGGATGGTGATGAACACCAGTGCCGGGCCGGCGGCAGGCGCAAAACCAAAGCTAAATACCGCCGGAAAAATCGCAATCCCGGCCAGCATGGAGACGCACAGATCGGCCGCCATCACGCGCAAGGCAGTCACCGGAATATCCTGATCATCACGGAAATAACTGCCATAGGTCATCATCGTACCCATGCCTATCGACAGCTTGAAGAAGGCCAGACCCATTGCGGTCAGCACCACCGAGGCGGTGATTTTGCTAAAGTCGGGGTTAAACAGAAAACGCCAGGCCTTGCGCCGCCTTGTCCAGCGTCAGGCTGACTGCGCACAGCAGCAACAGCAGCACAAATAGCAACGGCATCAGTTTCTTGGTCAGCGCTTCTATGCCCTTGGTTACGCCCAATAGCAAGATGCCGCCGATAAATGCCAGCACTCCCCATTGCCACAACAGCGATTGCAGCGGATCACTGATGAGCGCGCTAAATGCCGCTTCGGTGACCTGCTTGTCAGAGCTGAGGATAGAACCGCTGATCGCCTTGGCGACATAGGCAAAGACCCAGGCCACCACTTCCGAGTAAAACGACAGGATCAGAAACGCCGCCAGCATGCCGGCCGCACCGATCAGCCACCATGGCTGGTTCTTGGGTGCCAGTGATTTAAGCGTGCTGATGGGGTTGGCCTTGGCCTGACGCCCCAGCGTGATTTCCGCAATCATGACCGGCAAGCCAACCAGCAAGGTCGCCAGTACATATACGAGCAAGAATCCGGCACCACCGTTGGCGCCGGTCAGGTAAGGGAATTTCCAGATATTGCCCAGGCCCACTGCGGAACCTAGGGTAGCGGCAAGTACGCCGAAGCCGGAACTGAAGCCGGCCCGCTTCGTATTATTGTTGTGTTGGCCCATGAGATGAATCTTTCTTAGAGAGTGAGATGCCCGATCGCAGTAGTGCAGTAAAGCAGCGCAGTACGAAGCGGCAGAGGGGCGAGATTGTAGCAGTAGCTGCACCACATTATCTTCGGATTCGGCGGCGTGTTTGATGATATGCCGCAATCGAAACGGCATGCTGCAGGTTTCGCAAACAAAAAAAGGCCTGCAAACGCAGGCCCAAGGCTTACTTCCGGTAAAAAAAATTTATTCCTCTTTGTCAGGTTTGTTGACAACTACCGTTCGCTGAAGATCTGCGCGGCAGGCGCTACCGGCATTTTGTTGCTGCGGCGTGCGATCATTTTCCAGCCTCGCTTGATGCCGCGATAGATTAAACGCAGGAAAGTGAGGGTCATCAAGGCTTCCAGCATCGTCAAACAAAATCCGATGAGCGGGTTATAGCGTGCCATGCGTAGCCGCATTTTCTCCATCATACGGTCACGCGCTATCTCTATGCTGTCGTAGAAGGTCGGCACCACCAGCAAGGTCAGGATAGTTGAGGTGATGGTGCCGCCTATGATGGCAATGGCCAGCGGGCGGTAAAACTCACCACCTTCACCGAGACCGATGGCGACCGGCAGCATGCCGGCGATCAGCGCAAAGGTAGTCATTAGGATAGGGCGCAACCGCATGCGTCCGGCCTGCATCAAGGCGTCTTCGCGGCTGGCGCCTTCGGCTTCCTGTTTGCGGGCGGCATCCAATAACAAAATGGCGTTCTTGGCGACCAGACCCATCAGCATGATGATGCCGATGAAGCTCATCAGATTGAGGGTACTGCCGGTCAGTATCAATGCCAGCACTACGCCTATCAATGACAAGGGCAAAGACAGCATGACGCTCAGCGGTGCCGTGAAGGAGCCGAACTGTATCACCAGGATCAGATACATCAAGCCTATGCCGGACAGCAGGGCAATCAGCATGGCACCGAACACTTCCTGTTGATCCTGGCCTGAACCACCGAGCGATAAGCCATAACCGGGTGGATAGTTAAACGACTCTGCCAGTTTCATGGCGTCGGCAATCACTTCGCCGTTCGAGCGACCCTGCGCATTGGCTGATACCGTAATGGTGCGTTTGCCGTTGGCGTGTTCTATGCCGGACGGACCCTTGCCCATGCTCAGGCTAGCGATCTGATCGAGCGGCACCATTTGATTGGTGCCGGTGACGGCGATCGGCAGACGTTCGATATTTTCCTTGCTGACCCTGTCATCCGGATGCAGGCGTACCGCCACATCACGTGCCTCGCCGGTAGGATCGACCCAGTCACCCACTTCGATTCCGGCAAATGCCACGCGCAGCGCTTGCGCCGCATCGTTGGCCGAGATGCCCATGGAATTGGCCAGACCGCGATTGAGTTCTATCTTCAGCTCTTTCTTGGGATCTTGCTCGGACAGACCGACATCGACGGCACCCGGTACCATACGCAGTTTTTCCATGTAAGCGTTAGTGATTTCCAGCAGCTTGCGTGAATCGGGCCCGGTAAATTCTATCTGTACCGGTTTGCGGGCACCGTTGTTCAGATCGTCGAGCACCATATATTCGGCACCGACCAGAACGCGCACTTTTTCACGCAGTTCGACCGCGATTTCCTTGGCGCTGCGTTTTCTTTCGGTGCGCTTGCCGATATCGACATAGATGCGGCCACCGGCGGTCGTGATGTTGCTATTGGTGTCCTTGGTTTCCGGCAGGGTGCGCGCCAGTTCGGCGGCTCTTTCCATTTTCAGTCTTGCATATTCGAGCGAAGACGATGACGGTGTGCGCACTTCTATCATCAGGTTGCCGGAGTCGGCCACCGGCAAGAAACTGCTGCCGCCGAATTTCACTTGCAAGGCCAGCGCACTGACCAGACTGATCAGCGCAATCGCACCCATCGCACGTCGGTGATGCAAGGCCCAGGCGATCACATTGCCATAGCGGTCGGCCTGATGATCAAACCAATCGTTAAAGCGCGCCAGCAATAGGCTGATGCCTTTCTTGGGTGCCGTGTGATGGTCAGTCGGGTCGCCCCAGTAAGCGGACAGCATAGGGTCTAGCGTAAACGAAATCCCCAGGCTGACCAATACCGAGCAAGTTACGGTCAGTGCAAACGGGCGGAACCATTCACCCGGCATGCCAGGCATGAAGGCTACCGGTATGAACACGGCGATGATGGAGAAGGTGGTCGAGGCTACCGCCATGCCGATTTCTGCCGTACCTTCGAGTGCCGCCGTGCGGCGGTCCGAGCCGCGCTGCATATGGCGCACGATGTTTTCGCGTACCACGATCGCATCATCAATCAGCACGCCGATCGCCAGCGACAGCCCTAGCAAAGTCATGAAGTTGAGGGTGAAACCGCACAGCCAGACTGCGATGAAAGCGGCCACCACCGAGGTCGGTAAGCTCAATGCCGTAATCAGGGTAGAGCGCCAGGAATTTAAAAAGGCATACACCACAAAAATCGTCAGGACCGCGCCGAAGATCAGCGATTCGATCACATTATTGAGGCTGTTTTGCGCATCCTTGCCACCATCGCGCGTCACTTCCAGCTTGGTGCCGGGCTGGGTTTTTTCCAGATCCTGATTGATTTCCTTGGCCATCTCGCGCACGGCAGTGGCGACGCTGACGGTACTGGCATCGCGTGAGCGGGTGACCTGTATGCCGACATTCGGTTTGCCGCTGCGTATGCTCATTCCGTTAAGGTCGGCAAAACCGTCTTGTATGGTGGCCACCTGCGCCAGACGCACAATCTGTTCGCCATTGCGTTTGACGACAATATTCTGAAACTCTTCCGGTGACTCTATGCGACCGACCAGACGTATGCTCTCTTCATCAAGTGCACCGCGTACCTTGCCGACCGGCGCATTGGTGTTCTGGTTGCGCAAAGCGGCGACCACTTCGCCTACCGAGACATTGTATTCGCGCAGCTTTTCTGCCCGCAACAGTACCGACAGTTCGCGTTTCAGTGCGCCGTTGACCACCACGGTGGCGACACCGCTGATGCCGCGCAGCTTATTGGCGAGCGTATCTTCGGCCAGACGCGAGATTTCCGCATGGGTCTGGCTGCTGGAAGACAGCGCCATATTCATGATAGGCTGAGTCGAAGGATCGAAACGCGTGAGCACCGGTTCGCGCATTTCGCTAGGCAGTTTGTAGCGCACGCTGGAGATCACATTGCGTACCTCGTCACTGGCTTCTATCATGTTTTTCTTGAAGGAAAACAAGACCTCAAAAGTCGCGCGCCCCTCTTTTGCGCTGGAATACACCTCGCTCACGCCAGAAATGCTTTGCAGGGATTTTTCTATGCGGTTGATGATTTCGCGCTCTACCGTGTCGGGCGATGCACCGGGATAGGCGATCGATACTTCCAGGCCAGGCACCTCGACATCGGGATTTTGATTCACGCGCAATTTGCTCATGGCCAGCAAACCCATGGCCATCAGGGCGAGGATCAGGACTATGGTGGCGGTCGGCCGCTTAATGCTGAAGTCGGATAGGAACATGATTATTTTCCTTGCGCGTCAGTGATGTCAGCCATTGCCAGCTTAGGTACCGCCACTTTCGGCACAGCCATCTCTATGCTCTGACCGTCTTTAAAGCTAGAGCTGGGGCTACGCATGACGATGTCGCCTGCGCTAAGGCCACTGCGGATTTCAAAATTGCCGGTGCGCTGGTCGCGCTTGCCGATTTGCAGATCGACGCGTGCCAGACTCTTGCCCTTGACTTGCCAGGCATAGGATTTATCGCCGACCTTGACTACTGCCGCCTCCGGCAGCATCAAGGCATTCACGGTTTGCGCCTCGATATTTCCTTCCGCATACAGGCCCGAGACTTTAGGCTGGCTGGCATCGGCGAAGGCAACCAGGACTTCGACCTGGCGCGTGACATCGTTGGCGGCCGGGTCTACCCGCGTCACCTTGCCGCGAAACTCTTGCCCGGCATAACCATTGATGCGAAAACTCACCGCCTGGCCTACCTTGACCATGGCAATCTTGTCGGTAGAGACGCGGCCGGCAAAGCGCATGCTGCTTGGATCTATCACCTTGACCATTTCCTTGCCGATCGATGCGGTGTCGCCATTCGATACCTTGCGTTCACTGACGATGCCGTCAAATGGGGCGCGCACCACTGTGCGCTGTAATTGCTGACGCGCCGCCGCAGCACGCGCTTTGGATGCCGAGAGTTCGCTCTGTGCGGTGTTCTTGCGCATCTCGGCTTCATCTAAGGCCTGTAAGGATGCCATGCCCGAGGCACGCAGGGTTTTCAGACGCTGCAGGGCGCGCTCGGCCTGATCCATAGACATGGCGGCGCTGCGCGCATTGTCTTCGGCGGAATTAAGATTGTCGCGGATCGAGGTTTCATCGAGTTTGACCAGCACATCACCGCGCTTGACGCTCTCGCCATTTTCTTTCAGCACCTGCAGTACCACGGCTGACACTTCAGCACGCAGATCAGCCTTGCGTTCCGGCTGTATCGAGCCGGTCACGACCGGGCCGGAAGCCAGTGCATTGTTTTGCACAGTCATGATGTCTTCGGCGGCGATCAGCAATTTTGGCGCCGGCTTTTCGGCCTTCTTTTTGTTGTCGCCGACTTTTTCAGCCGTCGCGCTAGCGCTGGCGGCAGCCGAAGCCGAAAAAAAGCTCGCATGTCGCGAGCTTTTTGGCATTACTTCAGAGCGGCAATTTTAGCCCAGTTTTTTCACTACTACGCAGCCTATCGAGTAACCGGCGCCAAACGAGCAGATCACGCCTACCGCGCCAGTTGCCAGATCGTCCTGGTGCTTGTGGAAGGCGATGACGGAACCAGCCGATGAGGTGTTGGCGTAAGTGTCCAAAATCGTTGGAGACTCTTCCGCAGTGGCGTCGCGGCCCAGAATCAGGCGGGCGATCAGCAGGTTCATGTTGAGGTTAGCCTGATGCAGCCAGAAGCGTTTGATGTCGTCGATCTGTATATCGGCGGCTGCCGTAGTCGAGGTGATCATGGCGGCAGCCATAGGGCAGACGTCTTTAAACACTTTACGGCCTTGCTGGCGGAATAGTTTGTCTGGCTTGCCTACGCCAGATTCATCAGCGCGGTTCAGGAAACCAAAGTTGTTACGGATGTTGTTCGAGAATTGCGTCTTCAGTTTAACTGCGACCACTTCAAACTGATGTTTTGATGTGGCCAGATCGGCACGTTCTAACAGAATCGCGGTACAAGCATCACCGAAGATGAAGTGGCTGTCGCGGTCGCGCCAGTTCAGGTGACCGCTGGTGATTTCAGGATTGACTACCAGTACGGCGCGTGCCTGTCCGCTTTGAATCGCGCTGACCGCAGCCTGAATGCCAAACGTGGCAGAAGAGCAGGCCACATTCATATCGTAGCCATAGCCATCGATACCCAATGCGCTTTGCACTTCAACCGCAATTGCAGGATAGCCGCGTTGCAGATTGCTGCAGGCGACGATCACGGCATCTACATCCGCAGCGCTGCGGCCAGCGCGTTCCAGAGCCTGTAGTGAAGCGGCCACGGCCATTTCGCACATGATGGAAGGCTCATCATCGCTACGTTCCGGGATGCGCGGTACCATGCGTGTGATGTCAAGTACGCCTTCTTTATCCATGACGAAGCGCGATTTAATGCCGGATACTTTTTCTACGAATTCGACGCTGGAAGGCTCTAGTGCAGTGACGCTACCGTTGGCGATTGCGTTGGCGTTATCGAGATTAAATTGCGCGACGTAAGCGTTAAAGCTGGCGATCAGTTCTTCATTGGAAATCGAATTTGGAGGAGTAAACAGACCGGTGCCACTGATGACTACTTTGCTCATCTTGATACTTTCTTATCGGGGTGGGCGCGATGCGCGACCATGTCGCTCAATTTTACACAATTTTGCGCTAACGAAAGGCAATTTAGCGCCTAAATAGAATGCTTATTCGAGTCTTGTTTGCGGGTACTTACACCTAATTTTAATCAATGAAATCAATACTAATAATAAAATAGCAGCAAAATTCGCGATATTATTTCAGCTTAACTTGATGTGGCTCATGTCGATTTTTCGATTTGACAGAACGCACCAAATTGCCCGGCGCGGCAGCCGCACCGGGCAATCAGGGGGAACTAATTCCTAACTCAGAACAGCACGACTGAACGTATCGATTCACCGCTCTTCATCAGGTCAAAGCCTTCGTTGATGCGTTCTAACGGTAGGCGATGGGTAATCAGATCGTCGATATTGAGTTTGCCTTCCATATACCAGTCTACGATTTTCGGTACGTCGGTACGGCCGCGCGCACCGCCGAAGGCAGAGCCTTTCCATTCGCGCCCGGTGACCAGTTGGAACGGGCGGGTGCTGATTTCGGCACCGGCTTCCGCCACACCGATGATGAAAGATTGGCCCCAGCCTTTGTGGCAGCATTCCAGCGCTTGCCGCATCACCTTGGTATTTCCTATGCATTCAAACGAATAATCGGCACCGCCGTCGGTTAGTTGCACGATGTGGTCGACTACGTTTTCGACCTGGTTAGGATTGATGAAATGCGTCATGCCGAATTTACGCGCCATCGCTTCGCGCCTCGGGTTGATATCGACACCGATGATCTTGTCCGCGCCGACCATCTTGGCCGCCTGTATCACATTGAGGCCTATGCCGCCCAAGCCAAATACCACCACGTTGGCGCCGGCTTCTACCTTGGCGCTAAATACGACGGCACCGACGCCGGTAGTGACGCCGCAGCCGATATAGCAGATCTTGTCGAAAGGGGCATCGCTACGTACTTTGGCGACTGCGATTTCGGGTACTACGATGTAGTTGGAAAAGGTTGAGGTACCCATGTAGTGGAACAGCGGTTTGCCATCGAGCGAGAAGCGTGAGGTAGCATCCGGCATCAGGCCGCGTCCCTGGGTAGAGCGTATCGCCTGACACAGGTTAGTCTTGCGTGATAGGCAGTATTTACACTGCCGGCATTCTGGCGTGTAGAGCGGAATCACATGATCGGCCTAGACGCGGAGGCTAGTCACGCCCGGGCCGGTATCGACCACGACAAGTGATGCCGTCCTTCAGTAAACTAAGCGCTAGATTGCCGGCTTGATTTTTGCCCGCTTCCGGAAGAAAACCTCCCTTAGTCAGGCCCGAGAAAGAAAATATGATACATATTGTTGGTATAGATCATCGGTGTTACGTGTCAGCGATCTCGATCGCATCTGGATTTTTACTGTGGCGTTTTGGGCTGTAGCGTAGAGCGCAGGCTGGACGATATCGGTCTGGTGCAATTGCGCGCTGGTCAGCATTTAATTGATCTGGTGCCGGTAGACGGCGTGCTGGGCAAGAGTGGCGGTGCCGCTGCTGGCGCTGGCGGGCGCAATCTCGATCATTTTTGTCTGCGCTTAGAGCCCTTCGATGCCGACGCCATCCGCGAATTTTTGCAGGCCAAGGGGATAACGGTCGGTGCGGTGGATACCCGTTATGGTGCCGAAGGCGATGGCCCCTCGCTCTACCTCAATGACCCGGAAGGCAATGTGGTCGAACTCAAGGGGCCGCCTTATGCGCGATCCGATATGCCAGCCCACTCAGCTTAAGCTCGACCATGCTAAAACGCCTGCATCACGCCGCCATCATTTGTTCTGACTACCAGGTCTCGCGCCATTTTTATACCGAGCTGCTCGGCCTGCGCGTCCTGGCTGAACATTATCGTGAGCAAAGACTATCGTATAAGCTCGATCTTGCTTTGCCGGATGGCTCGCAAATCGAGCTATTTTCATTTGCGGATGCACCGCCGCGCCCCTCTTACCCGGAAGCACGCGGCTTGCGGCATCTGGCGTTTGCGGTGGACGATGTAGCACTGTGCAAGGCGACGCTGGAAGCGAAAGGCATCGCGCTCGAAGCAATACGCATCGATGAATACACCGGCCAGCCCTTCGTGTTTTTCGCCGACCCGGACGGCTTGCCTTTAGAGTTGTATCAAAGCTGCGACTGAGTCTGCGCTTGGTTGCGCAGTCATTGCTAACTGTTCCGGCAGCGATGAAAACTCCTCGGCCCCGCCGCAGCGGGAGAGGGCCGGGGGCGGAACAGGGATTGAATGGCATGCCACCACCTGTGTAGCAAATTCGCTTAGTAAGCGAATATGCGCCCTGCAAGGGAGGGTGATTGAGTAACGCTTGCCTCAAAATAGCTGATACGCTTAACGCCATGGAAAAATCAAATATTGCGCTTTAATTTGGACAACCCTCATCCAACCCTTCTCCCGCTACGGGAGAAGGGCTTTGTATAAGGCTGAACAGTAACAGTAATTGCGATCGCAACAGGGCATGCCGCCAGCGCGCATATTCCATGCGCCTTGCAGGCCAGCATGGCTGCCAAGCCGCATGGGATATGCGCGTCCGGCCTATGCCTTTTCAAAACGCTTCAAAATACCCACACTCCCCAAAGCATTCCAGCGTAAATCCGCAAAAACGGTGAAAATAGCAGCTTACGTATTTTTAAGCCTGCAGCGACGCCATGATCGATACCGAGCACACCCTTACCTCGCCCTTGTCTACCCTCAGTCAGGATGCCAATCCTTTGCTGGGCTTGACGATAGTCTGGCATCCCGATGCGAGTCGCATAGGCGAGCAATTTATCGCCGGTAGTGGAGCCGGGGTGTTGGAAGTAAGTCGCTACTTGCCGCTGTTTCGCCGCCCTGGTGCTGAGGGCTTAGCGCTTGGGCATGGCGGGATTTCGCGCGATCCGCTTAAGCTGGTGCGCGACGCCGAGAACGGCTTGCAGATCGTACCGTCGGCCAGCCGCATGGTGGTTGAACTGAATGGTGAAGAGCTGCTGGCACCGCATAGCCTGAGTGCCGATCAAATCGAAGGCGGCCAGATACTCGGTCTGGGGCGCAGCATCATCTTGTGCCTGCACTGGATGCGCTGCCTGCCCAAGAATAATCCGGTGACTGGTTTGCTCGGTGTCGGCAGCCATGCCATCGTGGCGCGCGACCAGATTCGTCAGGTCGCCGGCACCGATTTGCCGGTCTTGTTGCTGGGCGAAACCGGCACCGGCAAAGAGATCGCGGCGCGTGCCGTGCATGCCCTAAGCCTGCGCGCCAAGAGTGCTTTAGTTACCGTGAATATGGCGGCCCTGAATGAATCGCTGGCCGCCGCCGATCTGTTCGGCGCGGTTAAGGGTGCCTACACTGGCGCGCAAACCGGCCGCAAAGGTCTGTTTGCCGAAGCCGAAGGCGCCACCCTGTTTCTTGATGAAATCGGCAATACGCCGGACAGCGTGCAGCCCATGCTATTGCGAGTGTTAGAGGGCGGCGATTATCGCCCGCTCGGTGCGCAGCACGATCAGCACTCTAGCGCCCGGCTAATCGCCGCTACCGATCAGGATCTCGATAGCGATCATTTCAATCAAGCCCTGTTGCGTCGTCTGGAAAGTTTTGTGATCCAGCTGCCGCCGCTGCGCGCGCGCCGTGAAGATATCGGCGTCTTGATGCAGCATCTGCTCAAGAGTAATACTCAGATGGCAGAACTGGGCTTGAGTTTGCCGCACTCTTTGATTACCGATTTTGCGCGTTACGATTGGCCCGGGAATATCCGGCAGCTGGCGCATGTACTTAAGCGCGTGATGCTGGCCCTGCAAATGGGAGAGGTGCCTCTGTTCGAGACCTTGGTGAAAATTTCGCCCGAGCGTATCACCAGTAGTTTTCTGTCTAGCGCAACACTCAGTGCGTGTACCGTGCTGGGGGCGAGTGCAGCGCCCGCAACGAGCAACAACACCGCCAGCAGCGCCAACGCCGCGGCCACGCCAGCAGCACCGGTGCGCAAAAAATTGACTGAACTGAGCGAGGCCGAAGTGCTGAGCGCGATGGAAGAAAACGACTGGTACATCCAGGCCGCCGCGCAACAACTGGGGGTCTCGCGTCCCTCTATGTATAAGCTGCTAGAGACGCATAGCCAGATACGCAGGGTAGAACAAATCGCGCTGGAAGAAATGCGCGCGGCACTGGCAAACAGTGGCGGCGACGTAGAACGCTGCGCCGCCTTACTCAAAACCCCGAGCGAAGCCTTGCGGCGTCATCTGCGGGGCTTGGGTTTGCTGGGGTGATGGGGGATTAGTTGGGTTTGATAATGATTACTGGATCAAGGAAATAAGCTTGACCATCGACTACAAATAGCAGCGAGAATGACCAGGCACCAGAAACACTAGGGCGTATCGTCAGTGGTGTCGTAAGTGTGAGCAAATTGATGCAGGTTTGTCCCTTGTAGCCGACAAAGGGCTCCATCACTTCATGCGGGTTACCCGGGGCTTTGATGACCAGCATGGTACAGGCGAAAGGTATGGTTGTTGCACCTGTACTATCTACAAACACAAATTCAATTAAATCGTTATCGTAGATGTCGCCAGCGGGCGCTAGAGTGCACGTGGTATTGGTAACTTGTCCTGCGACGCCCGGCGGGCAGTTGACGGTATAGGTAAACGTGGTCATCGATATATCCTTAAAGTTAACAAGAGGGGTAAAACATAGGGCAAGATTTCTAGCAATAGAAAGCAAGTACTATGCGGCTATTTAGCAATTTTCATGCCAATACGATATGTCTTGTCGATACTAAGGGCGCGAATAGCGCGCATCTCTGCGTAGTGCTAATAGATCCGGCTCGTTTTCTATGAAGCTGATGGGATAACCAAACTTCTTAGCCTTGGCGATAGCCTCTAGCGCTTCCGCCCTGTTTCCCAGTAATTCATATCCTAGTCCAGCGTAGAACAACACAGCGGCGTCTTCCGGAGCCAGGTTGACCGACTTTTGCAATAATTCTAAACCTTTGCTCTTGTCGCCAGTACGTGCCGCATACAAGCCCATACGTGACGTTAAAGTGGCATCATTTTGGCTACGTGCCAGCTTCGGTGCAAGTAAGAGTTTTGCTTTGTCGTAGGCCTTACGTGCCTCTTCCTTGCGCCCGGGTATCCACAGCAGGGTATCGGCTAGATTGGCCCAACCCAGATAGTCTGCCGGGTTGCCTTTGTCGGGTGATACTGCCAGTTCAAAGGCGGCAGCAGCGGCGACATAATCGCCGCGCAAGAATTGGGCATTGCCTAGATTGCCGTACAGCATGGCACTAGGACGTAGTTGCAGACCTTGTTGCAAGACCTCTAGCGCCTCGTCATTGCGGTTCTGGCTCATAAGGGCACCACTCAGATTGGCGTAGGAAAATACTGCATCCGGTTGCAATTGTATGCTGAGCTTGAAGGCGGCTTCGGCCGCCTTGTAGTCGTCTTGCGCGTAGTGGATACTGCCCAGCTGGTCGGCGAAGATTCTCTCTTGCGGGAAGTGCTGCCGCGCTAATTCGGCATTCTTTTTGGCATCGGCATAGCGCCGCAGACTTCTGAGGGCATTGGTTTTTTCATTCCAGGCGAAGAAATTTTTAGGGTCCAGACTCAGCGCCTTCTCTTGCTCGGCCAGACCGAGTTCGGCTTTACCTTGCAGATCCAGTACTAAGCCCTTGGCAACATGACTGAGGGCTAATTGCCCATTGAGTTTGAGCGCTTGCTGGGCGCTGGCATCGGCTTTTTGCAGCCAGACCTCGTCTTGCTCATCGCTACGATAACGAAAGCTATAGAGCAGCGACAGACCCGCCGCTGCCGCCGCATTATTCGGGTTGTGGCTAAGTATGGTATTGAAATTTTTGTCCGCTGCATCCAGGCTGCCGGGTCTATCAAATAGCTTGAGGGCGGCTAGACCTTGCTGCATCTCTAGCGCTTCTGAATACGGGCCGGCTGGCGAGGTGATGACTGCTGCTGGGTTGCCGGTATTCGTCATTGCGGAGCTAACTGCGGGGCTGAGGCGCGGAACAATTTGCCAGACCAGTAGCCCTGTCAGCAGCGTCAGACTGAAGGTCGCGATGCCCCAGCGCAGCGGCTGGCTGAGCGGCTGCTTAGTAGCCGCTGCTGGTGCTGATGTGGTGGCGGCTAAACCTGCAATGCTGAGCGGGGCGCTGAGGGTGACGCTGACCGGATTGCCGGCTGCCGCATTGAGCGTAGTTGCAAACGGATTACTCACGTGCGCTGGTATGCTGGCACTGTGCGGGTTGTCGCTAATGCGCTGGCTAATCGCCTTGATCTGCTCGACTACGGCGGCCATGCTGGACAGCCTTAGCTCGGGCTTACTGGCGGTCATGCTGCGGATCAGCTGGATCACCGGGGTCGGTAAATTGGCGGGGTAATCCCAACCGTCTGAGCTGGCTTGCATATGCGCGGCTGCCAGTGCCAGCCCGCTCAGATGGGCATGCGGGCGGCTACCGTTGAGCAGTTCGTAGCAGATCACACCCAGCGCATAGATGTCGCTCTTGGCATTGGCCAGCGTGCCTAGCATCAGTTCGGGAGCCATGTAGGCGATGGTGCCTTGCGGGTCTAGCTGGCTGACCGAGGCGGTAGCCTGACTATCGGTCTGGGTGGCCAGACCAAAATCGAGGATGCGCAGCTTGCCGCCAGGTTCGAGTATCAGATTCGAGGGTTTTAAATCACCGTGGGTAAGGCCAGCGGCATGCGCTTCTTGCATGGCATCGGCAACCTGGCGTATCAGCTCCAGCACCTGGGCAACCTCTTGCGGCTGGCCATGACCCCAGACTCTGAGGGTGATGCCGGGCACCAGTTCCATCACGATGGCGGTGCTGTCGCCGTCTTCTTCTATCGCAAATATTTTGACAAAGGCGGCGTGTTGTAGCGAAGCCGCCAGCCGCGCTTCTTTCAAGAGGCTAGTTGGCGCATTTGGCACATGCTTCATGCGCTTGATGGCGACGCTGCGACGCAGCTTGCTGTCCCAGGCTTCGTAGACATCGCCAAAGCCGCCTTCGCCAAGCTGAGCGCGGATCTGGTAATGGCTGAGCGTGGGCAGATCAGACGCTGCTGCTGGGTTCGCTACTGTCGCTGAGTCTGAAGCTGAAACTGTCATTGCCGGATTTGCCTGGTTGTCGAAAAAAGTAGTGTTTGTAGAATTTTACTGTGGCGTATTGTCAATGACATGTAAAGGAAAAGCAAGTTGTGTAAAGAGATCGACTATTTACATGTAAAAACACCGACGCAATCGGGGATGGCTAGGGGAGTTGTAGTCGTTTTATTAAGTACTCTGGAGCTGG
The DNA here is from genome assembly GCA_003970805.2 of Undibacterium piscinae. GTDB lineage: Bacteria > Pseudomonadota > Gammaproteobacteria > Burkholderiales > Burkholderiaceae_D > Undibacterium > Undibacterium piscinae. The sequence continues at coordinate 2,168,250 of CP051152.1, read as the reverse complement.
CACGTAACTTGCGAATGTAGCTGTATCGCAGCAATATCGTGGCAATATCGTGACAATAAGCAGTCTGGCAAGCATCTTAGACTGGCTGAGGAGTGCAAGCAAAAAATGCCGTACTGGTCGCTGGTAGTCGATTATTTCCTTTAATTAGTTTTCTCAGTCCTGAGGTTTTGCAATGAAACAAATCAAGCTTCCAGTACATAGCAGCTACGACCCGGCCAGCAATGATGAGGCGCACGCCTTTGATGCGGCCAACTCCGAGCATCGCTTGGGTGGCTCGCTGTGGCAGGCTTTGACTGAGGCCGGGCGTCATCAACCTAGCGTTTTTTTGTACGCGCTTTATCTGCTGAGCCTGATCTTGTTGAAGTTTGACTATAACGGCCATCAACTGAGTTTTTTGTGGACTAAGCAAGAATGGTCTTTGTACGGCATGCTGGCTTTGATGGTGGGTTTTAGCTGTAGCTGTCTGCTGGTGGCTAGCCATTTTCTGCAATTGCAAAGGCCGCCACTGGCGGTGAGCCACCAGCAATATTGGCTTGAGCATCGTGCTGGTGTACGTGGCCTTGGGGCGCGATAGGGCGGCGGCCAATGTCGGTCTGTTTTTATTGGCGCTGTGGTTGGGTTATCGGGTCTTGATTGCGCTGCGCTGTATCGCCAGCCTGGGGGCGATTGCCCGTTACTTTTTTCTGGCCACGCTGGCCTCCTTCGTGGTGGCTGGGGTGTGTGCGGTAGTGGCACTGAATCACTTGCCTGGCGCTCTGACTTTTCTAGGCTTGATTGCAGTGTTTTTGGTCGATGTCCTCAATCTGTTTTATATCTCACGCTTAGGCCAGCAAGAATTGGCAGCGGCGGTTGGCTACGCCAGTACCTTGCTGTTTTTTCATACCTCGATCGCGATAGGCTTGTCGATTGCCGCTACCGCGTTGGTATCGCGTGCGATCGGCAGCGGCGGTTTGGCGGCAGCCAGGCAATTGGCCGGCACCGCATTACTATTGATAGGCGGCATCAGTGTCGTGCTCAGCGTGCTCACTTATCCCGTGTTGGACAGCGTGCTGCAACTGTTGGGTGCGCAGGGCGAAACGGCGCGTCTGGCGAAAAGGTTTTGCGCCATGGTGTTGCCGTCGATTCCCTTGCTGGCCCTAGGCATGTGCCTGAGCGCCTTGTTACGCGCTGTCGGGGATGCCAAGCGCGCCATGTATGTGACGCTGGGTGCGGCGGCTGCGACTGCCGTGCTCGACCCCTTGTTCATTTTCGGTTTTGACATGCGCCTCGATGGTGCTGCCTATGCCAATATCTGCGCGCGAGTAGTGCTGGTGGCGATAGGCTTGTATGGAGTGCTGAAGATCCATCACCTGTATGCCTTGCCTGATAGAGCTACATTTATGCGCGGACTCAAGCCTTTCATGGCGATAGGCATACCGGCAATCATGACCCAGGTCGCGACGCCGGTGGGCAATGCAGCGGTCACTGCCGCTATCGCCAAATACGGTGATGATGCGGTGGCAGGTTGGGCGGTGATAGGACGCCTGATTCCGGTGGCGTTCGCCGGCTTGTTTGCGCTCTCTGGTGCGGTCGGGCCGATACTGGGACAGAATCTGGGCGCGAAAAACTTTGAACGCTTGCATTCCACCATGCGCGACAGCCTGAAATTTACCTTGATTTACGTGCTGGTGATGTGGCTTTTGCTGGCGCTGGGTAGTCAGCAGATCGCCAATGTGTTTGGTGCGCAAGGTATGGGGCATGACTTGATCGTGTTCTTTTGCATTTATGTAGCCGGTAGTTTCGTGTTTAACGGTTGTCTGTTCGTCGCCAACGCCGCTTTCAATAATCTTGGCTATCCGCTGTATTCAACTATGCTCAACTGGGGCCGTGCGACGCTGGGCGTAATCCCTTTTGTCTGGCTGGGTAGCCATTGGTATGGTGTGATCGGTGTGTTGGCCGGTTATGGCCTGGGCGTAGTATTTTTTGGTGCGGCCGGGGTCTGGCTGTGTTTTCGTGTGCTGGGAACCATCGAGCGCGAACGCAGCTAACGGTGCTGTGCCGGTACCGGCATAACAGGAGAATGATCCCGTTATGCCGGAGAGTTTGCTTATTTATGAATTGTCGCCAGCATCCATCCTCCATTCGTGATTTGCCCTTCTGAGCTAAATAGAGGCGGCAATATGTAATTCAATTCGCCTCGTCCTTTGCCATCTTCGCTCAGATCTATACGCATTTTTAGTTGTTTATCTAGTGCGACAAATGCATTGGGGGCGACAGCGATGATTTCATGTTGATTGCTGTCGTCAATCTGAGCATAACGCGTCCTATCATTTTCGAATAATGACAGCACCATGCCATTGGTAAGTGTATATGCGCCTTTAAATTTATTGAACTCTTCAGGCGACATTTCGTAAGTTTGCATCGATGAATAGGAATTTTGATTGGCGGTAATTTTTACGGTGGGAACTTCGCTGGCCGTTTGGGCGATTACAGCAAAAGCGGCTGTGGTAAGCGCCAAAAATACGATAGGATTTTTCATTATCTTCCTTAAATTTTTTTCTGAATTTGCCGCGATTTCTATTTAATCGTGTCTTGCAAATAGCCGTCGCAGTGCCATTCTCCCAAGCGAGAGTTGGCTCAGAAAGTACACTTGAAAAGAACCGTTTTTGTGGAAAAGACACGCGTTCTCACAGGACTTAATATAGGCTAGCGAAGCGAAGATCAACAATTGAAATTGACTATCACCTTGTCCGCTTGAGAGAGAAAATCTTAATAAAAAATAATTCCAATAGATCAATTTTCTATCTCAGGGTATTTAATTTCGTAGCGGCATGTTGCGTACTTATCCGTGATGCTGCCAGCGGATAGTAAGCGGAAGTAAGGGGGACGTAAGCGGATAGTATCTAGGCTGGAACTTGAGGCGCAGCTCAGGATTGAGCCAGCGCGACGCCCAGCCGGGGACATTTTCTATCAGACCACGATTGCCCGGGAGTCCTGAGCTTGGATAGCTCGCCGAAAAAGTTAATCTGTCGTATTGGGTTTTTTCCTAAACTTTTGCACCACGTCATCCACATAGGTGAATACGACCGGCACTACCAGCAAGGATAATAAGGTTGAGGTAATCAGGCCGCCTATTACGGCGATCGCCATCGGTGCCCTAAAACTGGGGTCTATGCCTATGCCTAGCGCGATAGGCAGCATGCCGGCACCCATCGCGATGGTCGTCATGACTATCGGCCTGGCGCGCTTATGACCGGCGTCGAGCAGGGCCGCTTTACGTGACATGCCCTGATGGCGCGCCACGATGGCGTATTCCACCAGCAAGATGGAATTTTTGGTGGCGATACCCATCAGCATGATCAAGCCTATCAGTGATGGCATGGAGAAGGCACTACCTGTCAATAGCAATGCAATGAAGGCGCCGCCTATTGATAAGGGCAGTGCGGCCAGTATCGTCAGCGGTTGCATGAAATCGTGGAACAGCAAGACCAGCACCATGTAAATGCAGATCACGCCGGTCAGCATGGCGAGCCCAAAACTGGCAAACAGGGTCTTCATTTCCTCTGCATCTCCGACTTCCATACGGGTGACGCCAGCCGGTAGATTTTTCAGGCTGGGCAACTGGTCGGCGGCGTCACTTACTTCCCCTAAAGTCTTTTCATTGAGTTCTATGTCGAAAGTGACGTTGCGGGCGCGGTCCATGCGCCCGATCTGGGTCGGGCCGCTGCCTAGGCTGAGATTGGCGACCTGTCCCAGCATGACGTAGCCATGTTTGCCTGGTACCGATAAACGCGATAGCTGATCGAGATCCTTGCGGGCATTTTCTGCAAAACGCACCACGATAGGCAACTGTCGTTCAGGCAGGTTTAATTTTGCCAGGTCGGTATCGAAATCTCCTATGCTGGCGATGCGTATGGTTTCGGCGATGGCGGCAGTGCTGACGCCCAGATCGGCGGCGCGCGCAAGGTCGGGCCGGATGATGATTTCTGGCCTCAATAAGCTCGCAGTTGAAGTAATTGCGCCAATTCCTTGCAGGCTGCGTAAATCGCGCTGCACCGCTTCTGCCGTACGGCTGAGTGTTTCAGGGTTGTCACCTGTTAGTACCAACTGAAATTTCTCGCCGCTATTGCCCAAGCCTATGGTAATGCGTACCCCGGGCAAAACTTGCAAAGCCTGGCGTAGCTGATTTTCTATCGCAGTTTTGCTAAGTCCCCGTTCGGAGCGCGGGCTTAGGGTGAGCGTCAGGTTGGCTTTGTTGACCGAGTTAATGCCACCGTCGGCAAACGGATCGGAACCGGCGCTACCGCTGCCTATCGAGGTGTAGATATGCAGGATGTCAGGGCGCTTTTCAAGAATTTTTCTGGCTTGTTCGGCTATTGCCAGACTATCGTTAAAGCGGCTGCCTGGTGCCAGTTCCAGTTTGACTACGGTTTGCGACCGGTCATCGGGCGGGATGAAACCGGTCGGTAGCAGTGGCACCAGGGCTAGTGAGCCGAAGAAAAACAGGCCAGCAAATACGCTGGTCAGTATCCGGTGTTCCAGGCACCACTTGGTCAATCTCATGTAGTTGCGCATGATTTTTCCGTCGCCGCTGTCATGCAGTATCGGCTTGAGCAGATAGGCTGCCATCATGGGCGTGAGCAAGCGTGCCACGATCAGTGAGGTGATCACCGCGAGCGCGGCAGTCCAGCCGAATTGTCTGAAAAATTTACCGACTATACCGCTCATGAAGGCGGTCGGCAGGAATACCGCGACCAGCGTGAACGTGGTGGCGATCACCGCCAGACCGATTTCATCGGCCGCCTCCATGGCCGCCTGATACGGTGTCTTGCCCATGCGCAGATGACGCACGATATTTTCTATCTCGACGATCGCATCATCGACCAGGATGCCGACCACCAGTGCCAGCGACAATAAAGTAATCGTATTGAGCGTGAAATCGAATAAGTACATGCCAAGAAAAGTCGGGATCACCGACAATGGCAGGGCGGCGGCCGACACCAGCGTGGCGCGCCAGTCACGCAGAAACCACCAGACCACCAGCACCGCCAGCACGGCGCCTTCTATTAACAGATACATGGAGCCGTTGAAGGATTCCTGTACCGGAGCCACCATGTCATAGGCAACCGCAAATCTGAGGTCGGGCTGGTTCTGCTTTAATTTGTCTAAGGCTTCGCGCACTCCTTTGGCGACCGTAATCTCGCTGGAGCCACGGCTGCGCGTGATCTCAAACGCCACCACCGGCTTACCGTTGAGCAGTGCGATAGAGCGGCGCTCGGCGGCGGTATCCTCGACATTGGCGATTTGCCTCAGTTGTATGCGCCTGCCATCGTTTAGCGCAAGTTCCAGCTTGCTGAGCTCGTCGGCGCTGGCGGCACCGGCCAGCGTGCGCAGCGCCTGCTCCTGATTGCCCAGATTGGCGCGGCCGCCGGAAGCGTCGCGCTGTACCTGAAATAGCTGTTTAGAGATTTCAGCCGCAGAGACATTGAGTGCAGCCATCTTGCCGCTATCAAGCTCAACCCGGATTTCGCGGTTGATGCCGCCGACCCGCGCTACCTTGCCCAGTCCGGGTACCGACATCAGGGCTTTGGTGATCTGATTATCGACCAGCCAGGACAAACCCTCTTCATCGAGTTTTCCGGAGTCTACCGTGTACACGAAGAAGGGCACACCGGAAAACTCCACCTTGCTGATGATAGGGTCCTTAACATCGCCAGGCAGGTCACCGCGCACTGTGCTGACGGCGTTGCGGACATCATCCATTGCCTCGATGACCGGTTTTTCCATGATGAATTGCACCGTGGTCAAGGACTGGCCGTCTTGTACGGTCGAGTAGATGTGCCGGACTCCCTGCAAGTTGCCCAGGGCATTTTCTATCTTGCGGGTGATTTCGCTTTCTATCTGGGCTGGCGCGGCACCGGGTAAGGCGGTCACCACATTCACCATAGGCAATTCTACATCAGGGAAATCCTGGACCTTCATCTGATAAAAGCTGAGCAGGCCTGCCATGTGTCAGGCTGGTATTCCAGCTGCTACTGAGGGGGACTGAGACAGTGACAGTTAAGGCGGCATTGCCTGCCTGAGCTTGGGCTGCATCGGCGGTCTCGGCTTTTTTGCTGGAAAACAGCAAAACGCCTATCAGTGGCAGCGTCGCCAGCAGACCCCAGATGATGCGTTTGTCGAATACGGCTTTCATGATGCTGCTCCACTTCGTTGCGGGCTGCTCTGCCAGGAAATTCTGGCGATCAGCTCAGTGTTGGGTGTATTGCGGCTTTTGATGCGTTCGGTGGATTCGATGGCTCAAGGGCTGGCTATTTTGTTCTCGCTGCCTTCGATAATAGGATCTTGCCAATCACCACCGACCGCCTTATACAACGCGATCCAGGCACTGCCACGCAGGCGTTGCAATTGCCATTGGATACTCTGCGCTGCCAGTTCCTGACGCAGGCTTTCTTCTCGTTCTAGCAGACTGACGCTACCGAATTTCCAACCGGCCTCAGTGCCCTGCAAGGCAAATTTTTTCGCAGCGAGTATCTGTTGCTGTTGCTCTAGTTGATGATTCGCCAGATCCAGTCTGAGCATGGCCACTTCGGTCTCTTGCACTGCCATCAGCGTTTGCCGCCGAAAACCAGCTTGGCTTTCTGTATGGCGCGCCTGTGCCTGCACTACATCGGCTTTGCGGGCGCCGGCATCGAACAGCGGCAGGTTTAGACTAGGCCCAAATGACCAGCCCTTGAGATTGGCAGTTTGCCCAGAAATTTGTATGCCATATAAATTGATAGAGCCGAGTAAGGAAATCGATGGGTAGCGCCGTGCCTGTGCCGCATCGATCTCCGCCGCGCTTGCCATCAAATTTTGCATGGCGGCACGCATGTCGGGGCGCTTGAGCAAAGCCTCGATAGGCAGCTTCGCGACAATAAATTGACCAGCCTGTGGCAATTTGGCATGGCCGGCTGTGAGTTTTTCGCGTAACTCCGGTTCCGGCAGGGCTATCAAGACCACCAGAGATTTGAGTAAAATTGCACACTCGCTTTGCTGCTGTTGCGCTTGCGTGGTCACGCTCGCCAGCATGGCCGCTTGCTGCACCAGCTCATTGGCAGAGCTTTTTTTCCTGATACAGGCGCTGAGTGATTTTTTGCGAATTCAAGATTGCTTGCGCGTCTTGCGTCTGCGCCTCGCAACTGCAGATAGGTATTGGCGACTTCCGCGGCCAAGCTGATGCGCGCGTCATGCCATTCGTATTCGCGCGCGCTGAGACGTGCCAGCAGACTGTCTTGGGTCGCTGCATTGGCGCCAAATAGATCAATTTCCTGCGGGCATCCAGACCTGTGCTCAGCACCGTCTGGTCTACCCCCTTAGGCAGCAGCGGATAGTGCCCGCGAATATAACTGGCGTTGAAATCCATGTTTGGCCATTCGCCGGCGGCGCTGGCAGTGACGCGTGCCTGAGTAATGACACTGGCCTGCGCCATCGTTGGGCTATTTTGCTGCGCCAAATAGCAGTTCGGACAGGCTAGGGTCATTCCAACTAGCGGGCCAGTTGCTCAACGTGCTGGCATTTTCTGTCGATGGCAAAGCAGTTTGCCATTCGCTGGCTGCCGTCTCCAGCATGCTGCGCTCGGGATGGCTAGGCTGAGTACGACAGGAGCAGTATCCCGCGACAAATAGCAGCGAAAATCGGGGGGCGTAGGCCATTAGACTTGCGTAAAGCCATGGTTTTTTTATAGCGTGTTGTGCATTCATAACAATAGTCCTTATTCTGGCCGCGGTCATGCGCGCGTTCATTTTGATGCTAGTGACATAAATGGCGTGCCTTGTTGAGGTATTTTGTAAATGTGGACGCAAGTTACCAAAAATGTGGTGTTTAGATAAGCCGTACCGTAAGTGGCTGGTTTGTGACAAATAGCGTAACTAAGTATTACAAGGAATATCTGATGTTATGATTCCGCGACGCAATGGCTCGCTAGGGTCATTTTCCAGCCCTACCATTTGGATTATCAGTCGCGCTTGAAGCTGGTCGCCAATTTCAGCGCCATATTTCAAAGCAAAGTTTGCGCCATTCGACGGCTGCTGTCGGGATGCTGAGTACGACAGGAGCAGTATCACCGCTCAGACAAATAGTGCTAAAATTACAGCCAGTGCCTTAGACTTGCATTTATTGGATTTGCATGCCTGAATATAATTGGCATTGTTAACTATTTCTGTAAATGTGCAAACTGCGATTGACGCAAAATTGTCACATTGATGACTTCACTGCATTTTTGAAGAGCGCCAGGAGTCGCGCATTCTAAAATCACCTTGAAGGGCAAGTATCGATCTATTTACCCGTTTATCATCCCAAGTTTTCATATATGTTATTCGTTCGAATCGACTCTCGAATCTGCCGGCTTGAGGCAACTGGCAACATTAGCACTCTATCATCATGGTTTTGAGTTGAGTAGTCCCCCGCCAGTTCAGCAGCTCATAGCGTAATGGTGTTTTGAAACGCGCTTTTCGAATATGGATCTAGCAAAAAAATCTCTTGGGCCTGACAGAAAACGTTTCCAGAGGGTCTTCGATAGCGCTTTTTCCTGATCAATGCTGACGCGCCGTGAGCGTAGCGCCACCAGCATCGCCAGACTGAAACTGACGCCCAAATTCACCAGACCGATTAACAGGATGCCAGTCAATGAAGTCAGCACGATTTGCCAGCTGATCTGATGATCTAGTCCGACCAGGGCAAACGAGAAATTTGCGCTGGAAAAAGTGATGTGGCGAATATCGATAGGCAGGCCAAAAAATACCCCTAGCTGGCCTATCGTGCCTAGCATGATGCCGAAGAACAGGTTACCTGCCAGCGCACCGAGGTTATTGCCTATATAAGTCGTCATGGTTTGCAGGCGGGTTGCTCCCAGCAGGCGCTTGAGCCACTGCAGTTGGCGCAGGCGGGCAGGAATATTGGCGTAACTGGCGGTATTGTCGTAGTAGCCCGAGATCAGTCCTGACAAGAACAGGCAGACTCCGGCAATCGCCGCATGAGGCAAGGCCAGGCTGCTGAATGGATCTATGTCGTGCAATAGATGGGCTGCTTTATCCGGACTGACCAGATGCGTGCCGTAGATGCCATACCAGGCCCAGGCAATTGCATAGGCGGTCGGCATGGCGAGCGCGATATTGCCGATGATGGCGATAAATTGAGAGCGCAGTACGCGCACGATCAGTTCTACCAGTTCATCGAGTTTTTGTCGGCCGCTATCAATCGCTCTGGCAATGAGTGCCGCGGTCATGGCGGGCTGTTTAGTGGCAATGGTAAAGTGCAATACATGCACAAAAATGAAACCTGAAGAATAGTTAAGACTGTATAGCAGCGCGAAGCCAAACGGCGCCAGGGCTAATTTGCCGAACAGTATCTTGATCAGTGCCATAAAGCCGACGATCAAGCCGGCTCCCATGGCCGAGTACAGCATGGCTAGCCATTCGCCCCGGTTGGCGGTGACATAGTGCTCACCGCTTTTGCCGGCGCGCTCAGTCATTTGCAGTGACAGCAATTCGGTATTGCTGCGGATTAGCTGGCGCAGGCTGTGGCTCTTGTTATCAGCCAATACCAGTTCCTTGAGTAGGCTAACGCCAATCTGCGCCGCTTCACCATCCTTGCGCGCATCAAGTAAAGAGAGCAGGTAACGCAGCCTGTCGATACTTTGGGTCAGGCGTAATAGCAGGCGGGTCAGGCTGATGGAGACGCCTTGTACCGCAGCGGTGCGACGGATTTTCATGACCACGTCTTCACACTGGATCAGTAATACCTCGATCGGACCGGCGTCTTCGGGCTCGACCTCGGCATCCACCAGCGAGGTGCTGTAGCGCATTACATAGTTGTTGGCCTCGTCGTTCTGACGCAGGAAGGGTGATTCAAAGCGTTCTATCTCAGGATAATTTCTCACTAATTCGGACTCTAGTCCGATCGCACTGATCCGATACGACAGCACTTGCACTGCGCTAAGGATTTCCCGCGTCAATGCGGCGTAAGTGGTGCCGGAGCGCTGTGGCACCAGGTTCAACATCCTGAATAAGGCTAGCCAGGACTGGTCGTCCACCCCGTTCACCCACTGATAATCGTGTTGATTGTCAAACAACTGCCCAAAAACATCTTTAATGTAGTCGTCGTTGAGCAGTGGCGGTAAAAATTTATCCGCTACGGTTTGTGAAGCTGCGCCCCAGAATCCCTTGTTTTCGGTAATGCCGGTATCGGTTAGCAAGTGCATTAGTTTGCGACTGACAAATACTTGCAGCAGATAGCTACGTAACGTGGTGTTGTGCTCAGGCTGATGTTCCAGCACATAGCAAAGGGCGCGGATGTTGTCGGTGGCTTGCGCCACATCATCAATGCGTTTAGGGCGAATCACCGCGAGCAACTCGCGCAGCGGGCCGATCTCGCGGTAATTCGCGTCCAATTGAGTCGCTAGTGTGATGCGTTCGAGGATATTGTCTATGGACAAGGCTTTCTCCGGTTCTTGTCTGGCGCTTAATCCAGATAACATTGATTTGGGGGCGACTACGGGAATCAAAACATGTTCATAGCGATCATGTTGTTCCCGCCAAGGCTGCACCAGCTTTACTGACTCAGCGCGACGGGGCCGTGGCCGCCCGCTTTGGCTTGCCGGTGCATCAGTGGCACGGCCAAGGCGCAATGCCCATGCGCTTGCCAGAGGCGCTGGGCTGGAGATCCGCATGGACAGTGCGTGTCAGGCATGCATTATAGGCATTTTTTTGATTTTCCACGAATTGCGATGCCCGTCGGCAGTGTTTTTGACCGCACCGAATGCGACATGAATCGCAGCTTATTGGTGGCTGCTGCGTCAATTATGCTGCACTGCGAGCCGATGTAGTCTACAGTATTGGCTGGCTGATCAATATAAGGTTAACAGTTGGATAATTTATTGCTTGTGATTGCCGCCTTGTTTCTGGTGGTATTGAATGGTTTTTTTGTGGCGGCGGAGTTTGGCCTGGTCAAATTGCGTCAGACCCGGGTTCGCAGTATTGCCAAATCGGGCGGAGTGCGCGGCCGTTTGCTGGCAACCGTGCATCAAAACTTAGATGCCTATCTATCTGCCTGTCAGTTAGGTATTACATTGGCCTCATTAGGCTTGGGCTGGATCGGTGAACCGGCATTTTCGCGTTTGCTGGAGCCATTGCTGGCGACAATGGGCATCACATCCGAGAAGTTGATACACGGCATTTCGTTTTTCTTCGCGTTTTTCGTGATTTCGTTCTTGCATATCGTGGTCGGTGAATTGGCGCCTAAATCGATGGCGATACGTCAGCCTGAAAAAATCTCGCTGTGGACGGCACCGCCCTTGTATCTCTTTTACTGGGCTATGTACCCCATCATATGGGTGCTCAATAAGAGCGCCAACAAGATACTCTCGTGGGCGGGACTGGATGCAGGTCATGGCGGCGATGCCCATTACTCTCCGGAAGAGCTCAAGATGATCCTGCGCGGTAGTCACGTCAGTAAGAACCTGACTCCTGATGAGTGGGGCATCATGGCGCAGATGCTCGATTTCGGGGATCTGGAGATATCCGATCTGATGCGTCCCATCAACGAAGTGGTGGCTATGCATAAAAGTGCCACGCTACAGGAAAACATGGATACCGCTTCGCGTAACCGCTTTAGCCGTTATCCGTATTTTGATAGTGACGAGGAAACCGTGCTTGGCATGCTGCATCTGAAGGATTTGTTCTTCGCCCGGCAAAGCGGAAAATCACTCGACGATCTGGGCAAGCATTTACGCCACGTTGAGTACGTACCGCCGAATATGCCGGCGCTGGAATTATTTCGCCGTTTCCGCAAGGGTGCACCGCACTTCGCCATGGTCGGCTATAAAGGCAGCAAACCGGTCGGCTTTCTTACCCTTGATAACCTGCTCAGCGCCCTGGTCGGACAGATACGCGATGAGTTCCGGCAAAATGAGAACGACTGGACGGTTCTTGATGACGGCACCTTGATAGGCAAAGGCAGTTTGCCCTTGTTTACGCTTGGTATCGCGCTGGGGATAGATCTCGACAGCGAAGAGGTTGAGTCTATCGGTGGCCTGATCATGCTGACCCTGGGCGATTTGCCGGTGGAAGGGCAAAAAATCGAATTTCCGCAATTTGATGCCGTCGTCAAGAAAATGAATGGTCCGCGCATCGTGCTGGTGCGGATACACCCTAAGCCTAGCGTCTAGTCACAGGCTTGATTTTGACGGCCGTTCCCCGTTAGTGCAGCTTGAGTTGGTGTGATAGCATCTTTTTTGCAACGTATTTTAAAGAAAATGCAAGATACCATGCTTATTGCCCATGCGCGTTTCCCGACCATTGTGTTCGGAAACGCGCATCAGGGCTTGCATTCTGCCAGCCTGTAAATTTAGGATGCAGGTGTGTTTGTGGCATCTATTCTGGTGTAGTATTTATCCGTCACCCTGCTAGTCCTTTATATTCTTCCTGATTTCTTCCTGATCTATTTTGTTACCTTAGCTAACAATAAACTGATGACTGCATGTCGACGATGTGTAAATTTACCTGATTGTGAGTAAATGAACTCTTGAGGGCAAAGAAGCATGATGTTTGAAAATCAGCTATCCAAGTTTTCCCGGAATTTCTGGATTACGCTAGGCGTATTTCTTGTCTTTGCTATTGTATTTGTCATTTATGTGCAGTCTGAAAAACAGATTGACCATGCCAATGAAGTACGCTTTCGTTCCCATGAACTGTCTGATGAATTCCGCCAGTCCTCCGATGCCCTTACCCGTATGTCACGCACCTATGTCGCTACGGGGAACCCGATTTATAGACAATATTATCAGGAAATTCTTGATATCCGGGACGGCAAGATTGTGCGTCCTGAAGGGTATCAGTCTATTGATTGGCATGCGGTGGTGGCGACTGGCCAGCGGCAGGAACTGCGGGGCGGGCGCGCCATTGCTTTATTGGATCTGATGCGGGAGTTGGGAGTCCCCGAAGCTGAGTATTCCAAACTGGCGCAGGCCAAGGCCAGATCTGATGCGCTCACTATGGTCGAAATAAAGGCTATGGACATGATCGATTCCGCGACGGAATTGGATAGCCCGCGACGTCGCTTAGCCACGGCTATGCTGTTTGACGACGCATATCATCAGGCCAAGAGTGCGATCATGGGTCCTGTCAGTGATTTTCATCAGATGATGGAGCAGCGGACTTTGGCGCAGGTGCATGCGGCGGAGCGCTTGGCATTGCAATTGCGTCTGCTGTTTGTTTGCTTGGGATTGTTACTGGTGGGCTTGCTGTGGCGCGCTTATTATTCTTTATTTGCGACGCTGGGCGGCACCGCCGGGGAAGTGCATACCCATTTGATGCAATTGGGGGGCGGTGATTTCTCTTCGGCTGTCGCGGTGCCGCAGGGCTTGCACGACAGCGTGATGGGTTGGTTGTCCGTCACCCAGCAGAAACTTGCCGATATTGATGAAAAGCGCAGAAACGCGGTAGCGCGCAGTCTGACCCTGACGCAGTTGTATAACGCCTTGAGTCAATGTAATCAGGCTATCGTACGCAGTGCCAGCGAGGCAGAGTTATTTGAACAGGTATGCCATGACACGGTGCTCTACGGTGGCATGAAAATGGCATGGATAGGCTTGATCGATAGCCAGAGTAAGCAGCTTACCCCGGTTGCCGCTGCCGGCGAAGGTCTCGACTACTTAAAGGATAAAGTTATCTCGGTCGATCACTCCAGTCCGGTCGGTAATGGCCCTAGCGGCATCGCCGCGCGTGAAGGACGACCTTATTGGTGTCAGGACTTTTTACAAGACCCGGCTACTGCGCCATGGCACGACTGCGGGATTGAATATAACTGGGGCTCTTCGGCGGCGTTGCCGCTGCACAAAAATGGTGTGCTGATAGGCACGTTCAATATGTATGCCGGCATGGTGAACGCTTTTGATGAGGAGGTGCGTCAACTGCTGACAGAAATGTCTATGGATATCAGTTATGCGCTGAATCGTTTTGAAATGGAAGCTGAGCGCCAGCGCTCGCAGCAGATGGAGGAGTTACGCATCTTCATGCTGGAGCGTATCGCCAAAGCCATGCCGCGCAGCGAGATGTTCAACGAAGTCAATTGCAAGCTGGAGAGCCTTATTCCTGACAGCCTGTGTTCGATACTCTTGCTTGATCCTGACGGTGTGCACATAAGGATAGGCGCGACGCAAAATTTCCCTGATTTTTATAATCACGCTATCGATGGTCTGGCCATAGGTATTGGGGTTGGCTCCTGCGGTAACGCCATGGCAACCGGCTGCCGTACTGTCGTTGAGGATATTGCGACTCATCCGAATTGGCTGCCATACCGCGAACTGGCAGCGCAGGCCGGATTGGCGGCTTGCTGGTCGGAGCCCATCATTTCTTCCTGCAACAAGGTGTTGGGAGCTTTTGCCATTTATCATCGCAAGCCCACTGTGCCAACCAATTTTTATCTGCAGGTGCTGGAGATGGTGGCACACTTCATTGCGATCGCTATAGAGCGTAAGGAAGTTGACGCTAATTTACGAAAATTATCGCAGGCATTAGAGCAAAGCCCGAATGTCATCATCATTACCGACAACCAGGCGCAGATCGAATACGTCAATGCGGCTTTTGTCGCCAAGACCGGCTTTACTTTAACCGAAGTGCAAGGCAAGAAGCCCAGCATATTGCAGTCCGGAAAGACTCCGCTAGCCACTTACCAGGACATGTGGGCACAACTGGCAAGCGGCGAGAGTTGGCGGGGTGAACTGATCAATCGTTACAAGAGTGGCGCCGATAATATCGATTCCGTGCATATCTCGCCCTTACGCGATACCGAAGGCCAGATCACGCATTATCTGTCGGTACAGGAAGATATCAGTGACAAGCGGCGTAGCGAGGAACGGATTCAGCATCTGGCCAACTACGATGCACTGACGGGCTTGCCTAATCGTGTCATGCTCGATGAGCGGGCCAAGATAGCGCTGGCGCTGGCAAGGCGCAATCAGGAATCGCTGGCCCTGATGTTTTTTGACCTCGATCATTTTAAGGATATCAACGACACGCTAGGGCATACCCTTGGTAATGCGCTGCTGGCTGAATTGGCGCGCCGCCTGCTGCTGGTACTGCGAGAAGAAGATACCTTGTCGCGCCTCGGTGGTGACGATTTTATTTTGTTATTGCCTGGTACCGATAGCGTTGCAGCCGAACTGACGGCGCAGAAAATTCTGCAGGTCGTCAGTGAGTCTTACCAGATCGGGCAATATGATCTCAATGTGACCGCCTCTTTAGGAATCGCCATTTATCCTTATGACGGCACTGATCTGGAAACTTTGGCCCGCAATGCCGATGCGGCGATGTACCGGGCCAAACAGGATGGTCGCAATGGTTTGCGTTTCTTTACCCAGGAGATGCAGGCGAGTTCGGCGCGCCAACTGGAAGTGGTTAATGCACTGCGTTATGCTTTGGAGAGAAACCAATTGCAGGTGGTGTACCAGCCTCAGCTTAGTCTGGCTGACGGCAGCGTGATTGGTGCCGAAGCCTTGCTGCGCTGGCAGCACCCTGAATTGGGCATAGTCTCGCCGGCAGAATTTATTCCTATGGCGGAAAAAAGCGGATTGATCTTGCCTATAGGCGAATGGGTATTGCGTACCGCGGTCAGGCAAGTCAAGAGCTGGCATGAGCAGGGTTTGACTAGTCTGGCGATGGCGGTGAATTTGTCTGCAGTACAGTTCAGGCATGCCGATTTACCTGATTTGGTGACACAGATATTAGAGCAACATGGTTTGGCGCCGGCGTTTCTGGAACTGGAATTGACTGAGGGGGTCGCCATGACCGATCCGCTGGGGGCTATCGCAATCATGGATGACTTGCACGAGCGTGGTGTGCGCATGTCCATCGATGATTTCGGTACCGGCTACTCTTCCTTGAATTATCTGAAGAAATTTAAGGTGTATAAGCTGAAAATTGATCAGTCTTTTGTGCGCGACATCGCGAGCGATACGGAAGACAAGGCAATCGTCAGTGCGGTAATCGCGATTGCGCAAAGCCTGGGTTTGCAAACCATCGCGGAAGGTGTCGAGACTGCGGAACAACTGGAGTTCCTGCGCGAGCAAGGCTGCAATGAAATCCAGGGTTACTATTTTTCCCGTCCTTTGGATGCCGTGCAGTTTGCCGGATTTCTAAGGGAGAAAAACGGTAGTGCAAGCAGCGGATTAGTTCGCTTAGCTTCGCTTGCCTGATCCGCTAAATGGCTTGTAAAAATTAGTCGCCAAAGTTAGTTGCCAAAGTTAATCGCCAAAACATATCCCGATATCACGTCCGGTTTGCAGCGTGTCGCCATCCAGCGGCACGCCCTTCATGCGACCGGCGACTTCTTCCAGTGCCACATAATTGACGTTAGGAAACGCCAGCGCCACCATGATGCCTGATTCGCCCTCGTCGAGCGCGCGCACTGCCGCCGCACCGAAACGCATCGCCGATAAACGGTCGAAGGCAGTCGGGCTACCACCGCGCAATAAGTGTCCGAGCACTACGGCTCTGGCTTCTTTGCCGGTAAGTTGCTGCAACTCGTGTGCGACTTGCTCGCCTATGCCGCCTAAGCGCTCTACATAGCCGGCACTGGCGTCTTCCTGTAGCGCATGTCCGCCGTTGGCGGCAAGCGCACCTTCGGCTACCATGACTATCGAGTAATGACGA
Source organism: Undibacterium piscinae (assembly GCA_003970805.2). GTDB lineage: Bacteria > Pseudomonadota > Gammaproteobacteria > Burkholderiales > Burkholderiaceae_D > Undibacterium > Undibacterium piscinae. Next base: position 2,151,583 of record CP051152.1, on the reverse strand, counting down.
CCTGCCGCATCACGTTCCATGATTTTTGCCGCTACCTGTTTGAGGTCATAGGCAATTTCGGGGATGAGTATCGCGTGGGAATTGCTGGCGATACCGGCGTGCAAGGCGATCCAACCGGCGTAGCGTCCCATCACTTCTACCACCATGATGCGCTGGTGGCTTTCTGCTGTGCTGTGTAGCCTGTCCACGCATTCGGTAGCGAAGGAAACCGCGGTGTCGAAGCCAAACGTGGTAAATGTCTTGTCGAGATCATTATCTATGGTTTTGGGTACGCCGATCACGCGTAAGCCTTGCTGGTGCAACGCATGGGCGATGGTCAGGGTGCCGTCGCCACCTATGCAGACCAGGGAGTCTATCCCCATCAGCTTGAGGTGGGTGACGATTTCGCCGCTGCGATTGATTTCCTGGGTGCTGCCATCGGACATGCGCATCGCGTAGCGCAAGGGATTACCGTGATTGGTGGTGCCCAGTATCGTGCCGCCGAGGTGACCGATGCCGCGCACCATTGCGGGGGGGAGGGGGAACACCCCGTCGACCGGATAGCGCTCGGGCTGCAAAATGCCGTTAAAGCCTTCGCGTATCCCATAGCACTCCCAGCCGCGTTGCGCGGCCGCCAGTACTACCGCGCGTATCACCGCATTTAAGCCTGGCGCATCACCGCCACCGGTGCTGATGGCAATGCGTTGGATGGCGGGTTTCATGGGCTATTTCTTCATGCGGCAGGTGGATAAACCGAACGGCAGATAGGCCGGGCAAAAACGGAAAGTGCCGGTCAAAATGGGCACTATACCGATCCAGCCCCATGCACCGATAAAGCCGGTTAATGTGGCAACGATCAGGCCTGAACCTGCGGCGATGCGAATGATGCGATCGATACTACCTACGTTGGTGTTCATATTGCTCTCCTGGTGGGGTAAAAAAATGTTTACAAACTGTTCAGCGGAATCTTGAGGTAACTGACGCCATTACTTTCGGCTGGCGGAAAAGCGCCGGCGCGGATATTCACCTGCACCGCAGGCAGGATCAGCAGGGGTACCGCCAGCGTGGCATCGCGGCTCTGGCGCATCGTGACAAATTGCTGCTCGCTGACACCTTCGTGGACGTGGATATTCGCCGCTCTTTGTTCTGCCACCGTGCTTTGCAGTTGCGGCAGGCGTCCGGCAGGCGGGTAGTCATGGCACAGGAATAGCCGTGTCGCAGGCGGCAGCGACAGGATTTTTTGTATCGAGCGATATAGTTGCTGCGCGCATCGCCGCCCGGGAAGTCGCAGCGCGCCGTACCGGTATCGGGCATGAATAAGGTATCGCCGATAAATACCGCGTCGCCGATCTGATAGGCCATATCGGCCGGAGTATGGCCGGGCACATACAAGGCCTTAGCCTGCAAGGCGCCGATCTGAAAAACTTCATCCTCTTGCAGTAGTACGTCAAATTGCGAGCCGTCGACGGCGAATTCCGGTTCCAGGTGAAACAGTTTCTTGAACACGGTTTGGACCTGGCCGATATGCGCGCCTATTGCAATTTTTCCGCCGAACAAACCCTGCAGATATTTAGCGGAAGACAGATGGTCGGCATGCGCGTGGGTTTCCAGTATCCATGCCAGCGTCAGTGCCTGTTCACGCAAAAATTGGGCAATCTGATCGGCCGCAACGGTGCTGGTACGGCCGGACTTGGCATCGTAGTCGAGTACCGGATCAATCACCGCGGCATGTCCGCCGGCCTGGTCATACACCACGTGACTGGCAGTGCTGGTAATAGGATCAAAGAAGCTTGCTATCTGTGCTTGCATGAAAGACTCACTAAATGAAATCGTAAGTGATACCGAAAAGTGCTGACGAATACAGCCGGCGAATACTGTGATAAACAATATATTGACTTACATAATATCAAAGAATAGAATGAACGCAAGAGAATTTTAGATACTGACCATGGAATATCCTACTCCTTTTGATATGGCGCAAATGCGCGCTACCGCAAAGATTGCCGTCAGCGCCTTGCGCGCGATGGCCAATGAGGATCGCTTGCTGTTGCTGTGCCAGTTGAGCCTAGGCGAGAAATCGGTCAGCGAACTGGAGCAACTGTTGGATATACGCCAGCCTACGCTATCGCAGCAACTGGGCGTATTGCGCACCGAAGGTCTGGTCAATACCCGGCGTGACGGCAAGCGGATTTATTACTCAGTGGCGGATGCGCGCGTGCTAGGCTTATTGAATGCCATGCATATCGAATATTGCCCGCAAGGCTAAAGCCGCCTTGTTCCTTTCATTGTTTTAATCCAGCCGGAGCGTATTCAATGTCCGCATATTTCATCACTAAACATGTCGCAGGGGCGCAGCCTTGATCTGGGCTATCGTGATCGGTATCCCGGTCGGCCTGATCATGGGCTTGACGGGGGCCGGTGGTGGTATGTTGGCTTTGTCTGCGCTGGTTTTGCTGCTCGATTGGAATATGGTGCAGGCTACCCCGGTGGCACTGATGGCGGTGACCGCCGGTGCCTATATCGGCGCGCTTGATGGCTTACGCAAAAAACTGGTGCGCTATCGTGCCGCTTTGTTGATGGCAATGATGGGTTCGCCGTTTGCGATACTCGGTGTGCAAGTGGCACGCATGGTGTCGCAGCAATGGCTGATCGGCAGTTTTGCGCTGGTGTTGTTTTGGGTTGGTACGCGCCTCATCAGGTCTAACCGCGGCTCAGCCCTTGATGAGCAAGATCGCCAGACCATGGCGCGCTTAAATCCTGTAACCGGACGGTTTGACTGGAGCAAATCTACCGCCGCGGTGATCGCCGCTATCGGTGGTGTCGCCGGCTTTATGACCGGCTTACTGGGTGTCGGTGGTGGTTTTGTGATCGTCCCCTTACTGCGTCAATACAGCAATCTGAGTATGCATGCGGCGGTGGCTACCTCGTTACTCACGATCGCGCTGGTCGGTAGCGTGGGCGTTACTACCGCACTGTTTCACGGGGTCGCTTTGCCGCAGGAATTTACCGCGATCTTCATTGCCGCGACTATCGGTGGCATGCTGCTGGGGCGGCGCTTGGTCGCGCATTTGCCGGCAAGCACGGTACAACTGCTGTTCGCCATTTTGTTATTGCTGGTGGCGCTCAGCATGGCGGTAAAAGCCCTGATTGGCTTAGGTTTCAACGGCAGGCTGCGTGCGAAAGAACTTGAGCAGGCCAATCGCGTAGGTCAGGCGCTATTTCATGAGAATCTGAATCGTCTGGCCAGCTTCGATCTGATCTTGCAAAAGCTGATGGTCGCCAAGCCTGCTGAGCGCGAACAAAGTTTCGATGCCATGCTCACTTACATAGAATCAAACCCTGATCTTTTCGATGCCGATCGTCTGGCTTTTCGCGAAATATTATTGCGCTTGCAAAAAGCCATCGCCACCGAACAAACCCTGCCTGCGATCAAGCTGCATAAGCGCGTTGGTGAAGATCTGGCAGCCTTGAGCGAGATAGAAAAAGAATACGACAAAGAGTTAAAAGAAGTGTTCTCGCGTTTCGAAACGCGCGCCATCGATTTGAAGCGCGAACGCTGGGATGACTACATCGTTAAACTCAAAAAACTGTATAAGCGCGAGCAGATCCTAAAAGACTACGGCTTCATACTGCCGTATCCGGAAAAAACCGAGGCCACTGAAAAAGATATTTTCGGCTATGACTTACCGCCTAAAACGATAGTGCTTACTTTTGACGATGGGCCGCACGCCACCTATACCGAGGAAGTCGCTGCCATCCTTAAACAATACAATGTGCCCGCCATATTCTTTCAGGTAGGCAAAAATGTCGGTGCGGTCGACGCGCAAGGCAAACAGACGCTGAATAAAAACGCCCAGACTAGCAAAAATTTACTCAGTGCTGGCCACATCTTAGCCAATCATAGTTTTAGTCACGCTCTGTTGTCTAAGCAAAGCGGCGACAGTTTGCATGCAGAGATAGAGCAAACCGACCAATTGCTCAAGGCGATTTCACCGCAACGCTCCGCGCTATTTCGCTTTCCTTATGGTGCTAAAAATGCCGAGGGCATGAAGATACTCTCTACGCTTGGCCTGCGCTCGGTGTTGTGGAATATTGATTCCCTCGATTGGGCCGATCCTGTACCTAGCTCTATCGTTACCCGTGTCATGGGCAGTTTAGAAAAAGAAAAGCGCGGCATCGTCTTATTCCATGATATCCATGAGCGTACCGTGAAAGCCTTGCCGGCGATACTGGATAAATTAATCGCTGACGGTTATAAGTTTGCCAGCTGGAACGGTAGCGAATTTAGCGTCAGCAAAAGCGCCAACGCCCAACCGGAAAAAAGTGTGGTTACTAGTGATTATCAAAACTCCTGGGCCATCGTGATCGGCATTAATGATTACGCAAAATGGCCGAAACTGCAGTACGCGGTACAAGACGCCAAAGCGATACGCGAGACCCTGATTAATCGCTTAGGTTTTTCTAACGAGAAGGTACTGACGCTGAGTAATGGTGAAGCGACACGGAATAATATTCTGGCCTTATTTCACGATAAGCTAGGCCATGGGCAATTGAAAAAAGATGACAGAGTGTTCGTTTTCTTTGCCGGCCACGGCGCTACGCGCAAATTAAGCTCTGGCCGCAACCTCGGTTACATCATTCCTGTCGATTCTGATCCGGAACAAGTTTCGGTCGATGCCATCCCTATGACCGATCTGCAAAATATTGCCGAGAATCTGGACGCCAAACATGTGCTGTTTGTAATGGATGCCTGCTACAGCGGTTTAGGCTTAACGCGCGGCGGCGGCAGTTCAAATTTTTTGCGTGAAAACGCCAAACGCATGGGACGCCAGATGTTGACCGCTGGCGGTGCCGATCAATTGGTGGCCGACGGCGGCCCCAATGGGCATTCGGTATTTACCTGGACTTTGCTACAGGCACTCAGCGGCAAGGCGGATTTAAATGGCGATGGCATGATTACCGCGACCGAGCTGGCGGCGTATATCGCACCGGCTGTCTCTAGTGTCTCGCAACAAACGCCAGCCTTTGGCAGCTTGCCCGGCTCGGAAGGGGGCGAGTTTATTTTTGAGATGCGCAAAGAAGGCGAGGGCGAATTTCTTAATGCGGGTACTAATCAACTCTCGGCTGATGCGATCGCTTTAAATAGCAAGCTAGACGACGCCAGTATTAAAGTCGCTAGCGGTGCGCCTATCGTGGTTAAAAACTTAAGTGGGGGTGAACAAAAAATCGCCGTGCCTAAATTAGTCGATGCCTCTTCCCGACAGATGGCACAGCGCGCCAATGACCTGGGCTTACTCAATTACCGCGAAAAACGCTATGCCGAGGCCGAAAGCGCTTTCACCGAGGCGCTTAAACATAAACCCGATTTTGCTTTAGCTGCCAACAATTTAGGCTTTGTGTATCTGAAGCAGAAAAAGTATCCGGAAGCGGCGCGCTGGTTTGAAAACACCGTACAAATCGATCCATCCCGCGCCATCGCCTATGTCAATTTGGGCGATGCACGCCTGGCTTTAAATGAGAATGAGAAAGCCAAAAAAGCCTACCTCAGTTATCTGGAATTAGCCCCGAACGGCGCAAATTCCACCTACGTCAAAGAGAGCTTGAGAAAATTGAATTAGTGAGCATGCAGGCCAGCTGAACACGGCCTTACCCGCACGAAATTTTTTATCAAAATACCTGTAGGACTTACGCAAAACCGACCCAAGCTCGTTGTATCCGCCTTGCCGTACTAAAGTGCTCTCTTCGGCGGCACGCCTAGCTGGGACAATTTTGCGTAAGTCCGAACCGGGATTGAAAAGGGAGTGCGATGCGAAATAATTCGCAATGCAGCTTACTCAGTGAACGCAGATTACACAATCTGCGTTCTAGACCGTGGCGCTTTCGACGCGGCTAAATCTCAGCTTTGAATTTTTGCAAACCGCATGCCCGCCCACGCATAGTCCATGCGGCTTAGCGAGGCGATGCCGCCAGCAGGCGCATGGAATATGCGCGCTGGGTGGTGCGGTTTTAAATTTTTGAAGGGGCAGGCGCTAGATGCTTCTTGCTCACGAAAGAGTGCTCAATCAAGCTCATCCAAATTTCATCTAATTAAGATTAGTACTGAAAATCAGTACCATGCAGCGCGGCTGACGATGCTTATGCTAAATAGTTACTTGTCATAGTTGCTAGATTGTATTCTTGCTAAGTGATTGCGACAGCAGCAATCACATATTCCACCCGAAATTTACTTACTTAATATCAAATCATGACAACAACATTTTTTTCTCGTCTAGGCTTGTTCGCCTCGCCCAAGCTATCCTCAGCCTCGTTACCCTCGCTCTCATCGGCCATGCAGGGCTGGCAGCTAGTGCTCAGAGCGCTGCCGCTTGCGCTTCGAGTTGGCGTGCCACATTGCCACAGACTAGATCGCACAGGGCGTAGATAGACGGGTCGGCGATGCGGTAAAACACCGATGTGCCGCGGCCTTCACGCGCTACCAGACCATGTTTGGCCAAGGTTGATAAATGTCGTGAGACGTTTGCTTGCGAGCAGCCACAATGTTCGGCGAGTTCACCCACATTTTGTTCGTGATCGCGCAGACAATTGAGTATGCGTAGGCGGGTAGGCTCAGCCAGTGCGGAAAAATAATGCGCGACTTGGGTCAGCGCCTGGTCAGTCAATCCTTCCATGAGGGGACAATGCTCCTGAGTAAAAGTCATCATGATACCTCGTTCTGTATGTTTGCTTATTCAATTAAATTACTATTTGCATGTATGCGCAAATAAGTATATTATTCTTTCAAATTCAAAGCAATGAATAAATATTTAACCGAATGAATGTTTCTGGAGAATCCGATTATGCTGCCAAGCTCTGTCCGCCGTATTGCCGCCTTCACTCCCGCGCTTGTGTTAGTCAGTGTGTTTGCCAGCGTTTTGGGCGCGCCTGTCGCTGCCGCGCGTGCCGACGCACCAGCTGCGCCAGCTTCCGCCGCTTCCGCAAAATCATTGGCGGTGGCGACAGTACGCTCCAGTAGTGACGCGCAGTTGTACAGCGCAGACGGCGTGGTCGAGGCGGTGCGTCAGAGCGTGATCGCGACTCAGGTGTCGGGTGCGATCGTCGAGTTGCCGGTCAAGGCGGGCGATCGTGTTAAGGCGGGGCAATTGCTGATACGCATGGATGCGCGTGCCGCGAATCAGGAAGCCAAGGCCAGTAGTGCGCAAGTCGAGGCGGCACGTGCCGCCCTGATCTTGGCAGCCAAAGATTATGAGCGCCAGAAGCTCTTGTTTAATAAGCAGTACATCAGCGCGGCGCAACTGGAGCGTGCCGAGTCGCAATTTAAATCCGCCAGTGCCCAGGCCAATGCCCAGATTGCCCAAGCCGGCGCAGTGCAAACGCAAACCGGATTTTATGTCTTGAATGCGCCTTACTCAGGTGTGGTGGCAGAGGTGCCGGTGACGCTCGGTGATATGGCAATGCCGGGACGCCCTTTGATGACCGTGTATGACCCTGCTGCCTTACGCGTGACGGCGACGGTGCCGCAGGCAAGAGTGGCTAATCTGGTCGCCGGGCAGGCGGTAAGAATAGAGTTTCCCGGTATGCCGGAAGCGCAGCGCTGGATCACGGCTGGCAAAATGACGGTGTTGCCGGTCGCCGATGCGGCCACCCACACGGTGCAGCTAAGGCTCGATTTGCCTGGCGCGACAACTGCCCTGACGCCTGGCATGTTTGCCCGCGTTCATCTGGCATTCAATACAAATGGTAGTGCTCAGGGGGCACGCTTGTATGTACCATCAAAAGCGGTATTTCGTCGTGCCGAGTTGACTGCCGTGTATGTGCTCAATGCGCAAGGACAGCCTTTGCTCAGGCAAGTCAAGGCCGGTGCCGTGACAGGTGCTGAACAAGAGATCTTGAGCGGAGTATCAGCGGGCGAGCAAGTCGCGCTGGATCCGGTAGCGGCGGCCAAGGTGGGTGTCGTTAATGCTGCCAAAGATAGCTCAAAATAAGCTACCTAATAAGCTACCCAATAAGCTACCCAATAAGCTACCTAATCAGCGACCAATCAGCGAGAGATTAATAGATGACTACGAATAAAAATCAAGAGATGACAGTGCAAAAACTGGGCATTTCGGGTCGTATCGCCGCTTTTTTCCAGAGCGCGCAAATCACGCCTTTGCTGGCGCTGGTGGCGTTCTTGCTTGGTGTGTTTGCCGTCATGGTGACACCGCGCGAGGAAGAGCCGCAAATCAATGTCACGATGGCCAATGTGCTGATCCCTTTCCCTGGTGCATCGGTGAAAGACGTAGAGCAAATGGTGGCAATTCCGGCCGAGCAGGTACTGAGCCAGATCGCCAATGTCGAACATGTGATGTCGGTGTCGCGTCCGGGCTTGGCGATTATTACTGTGCAGTTTGAAGTCGGGGTGCCGCAGACCGAAGCCTTGGTGCGCTTGTATAACACCGTGCATAGCAACCGCGATTGGTTACCGGCCAATCTGGGTACGCTGGAACCCTTGATCAAACCCAAGGGGATAGATGATGTGCCTATCGTTTCGCTGACCTTGTGGAGCAAAAATACCGCCACCGGCGCCTACGATCTGGAACGGATCGCGCATAGCGTTGAGGCTGATCTGAAACGCGTCAAAGGCACGCGTGAAATCACCACCATAGGCGGCCCTGGCCGTGCCGTGAATATCGAGCTTGACCCTGCGCGTCTGGCCGCAACTGGCTTAACCGTGATGGATTTGCAAGGTGCGCTGGCATCGGCCAATCTGGGTTTGCCATCCGGTGAGTTGACTGCCGGAAATCGTTCGGTAGCGATCGATGCCGGGCCGTTTTTGCGCGATGCGCAAGCGGTGGGCGAGCTGGTGGTCGGCGTCAAAGCGGGCAAGCCGGTGTTCTTGCAAGACGTCGCCAAAGTTGAGGATGGTGCCTTGCCGGCCGCCCGTTATGTCTGGCACGGTACTAGCGCTACTAGTGGTAAACCAGCGGCGGAATATCCAGCGGTGACTATTTCCGTGACTAAAAAACCGGGACAAAATGCGGTTGATGTCGCCAATGCGGTAGTGGCACGCGCCGAGACACTGAAGAACACCGTGATACCGGCTGACGTAGAAATCAGCACCACCCGCAACTATGGGCAGACCGCTGACGATAAGGCGAAAAAGCTCATCACCAAATTGTTGTTCGCCACTGCCTCGGTGGTCGCGCTGGTGTTCCTCGCCCTGGGCCGGCGCGAAGCGGCGATCGTCGGTACTGCCGTGATTTTAACCTTGACAGTGACCTTGTTCGCCTCCTGGGCATGGGGCTTTACGCTTAACCGCGTGTCTTTATTTGCGCTGATTTTTTCTATCGGTATTCTGGTCGATGATGCGATTGTGGTGGTGGAAAACATCCACCGGCATCAGGCACTGTTTCCCGGTAAAACCCTGAAGCAAATCATTCCCGGTGCGGTCGATGAAGTCGGCAGCCCTACCATACTCGCTACCCTGACCGTGATTGCCGCGTTGTTGCCTATGGCCTTTGTCAGCGGCTTGATGGGGCCGTATATGAGTCCGATCCCTATCAACGCCAGCATGGGTATGTTGCTGTCGCTGGCGATCGCTTTCATCGTGACGCCTTGGTTAGCCGGTATCTGGATGAAAGAGGGCCATCATGCCGAGGGCGGTATGGCCGCCAGGATCGCTCCATTGTTCAGTCGCGTGTTCCGCCCATTTCTCGATGATAAATCGGGTAGCCGTAACCGCAAAAAATTGGGACTGGGTGTGATGGCGCTGATCGCCTTATCGGTCGCCTTGCCGGTGCTGGGTCTGGTGCAATTGAAGATGCTGCCGTTTGATAATAAGTCGGAATTTCAGGTGATCGTTGATATGCCTGCCGGCTCGCCGCTGGAAAAAACCGCTGCGGTGCTGCATGAGCTGGGCGCTTATCTGGCGACGGTGCCGGAAGTGAGTGACTATCAGGCCTATGCCGGCACTGCCGCACCGATTAATTTCAACGGTCTGGTACGTCAATACTATTTACGTTCAGGCGGTGAGGTCGCTGACATTCAGGTTAATCTGGTCGATAAGCATCATCGTTCCGATAAAAGCCATGTGATCGCCAGCCGCGTCCGCCCCGGCTTGCAACAGATAGGCAAGCGTTTTGGCGCCAACGTTAAAGTGGTGGAAGTGCCACCGGGACCGCCGGTACTGGCGCCTATCGTCGCCGAAGTGTATGGCCCTAGCGACGAAGGCCGTCGCCAGGTCGCCAAGGCGGTGCGCGCGGTGTTTGAGAAATCCCAAGGCGTGGTCGATGCCGATGACAGCAGTATCGTCGATGCACCACGCAAGCTTTTGTTGGTCGATAAGCGTAAAGCCTCGTTGCTCGGGGTGTCGCAGTCGGCCATCGTGGCGACCCTGCGCACCGGCCTGGCCGGCGATGCGGTGGCTTATCTGCATGACGAGAGCAAATATCCGGCGGCTGCCAATCTGCATCTGGCGGTTGCGGATCAGGGTAATCTCGATACCTTGCTGGCGCTGGGTGTGAAGAATGCACAGGGCGGCATCGTACCTATCCGCGAATTGGTTACCGTCAGCGATACCTTGCGTGAGCAACCGCTGTATCACAAGGATGGTCTGGCCGTGAATTTTGTAGTGGCTGATATGGCCGGTGCGATCGACAGCCCGCTGTATGGCATGTTTGCGATGCGTTCTGAGATCGCCAAGATCGTCACGCCAGAAGGTGGCGCATTGCAGGAATTTTTCATTACCGCACCGTCAGATCCGTATCGTGGCTACAGCATGAAATGGGATGGCGAATGGCAAGTCACTTACGAAACTTTCCGTGACATGGGTGCCGCCTATGCGGTTGGTCTGGTGTTGATTTATCTGCTGGTGGTAGCGCAGTTCGGTTCATATCTGACGCCTTTGATCATCATGGCACCGATCCCGCTGACCATCATCGGTGTAATGCCGGGTCATGCCTTGCTCGGTGCGCAATATACGGCTACCAGCATGATAGGCATGATCGCCTTGGCCGGGATTATCGTACGTAACTCTATCTTGCTGGTCGATTTTATCCACGTGCAGGTCGCTGGCGGTCTGGCGTTTAAAGAGGCGGTGGTGAACTCAGCGATTACCCGTGCCCAGCCGATTGCCCTGACGGGGCTGGCGGCGATGATGGGGGCTTTTTTCATCCTCGACGATCCGATTTTTAATGGTCTGGCGATTTCGCTGATCTTCGGGATTTTTGTCTCCACCTTACTGACACTGGTGATTATTCCGGTCTTGTATTACATGGCGTATCACAAGAAATATGCAGCACTGCAGCAAGCAAATCCGCAAAGCAATGCAGCACCGCTTTCCACCTGATTTGATTAATTTAGCAACATTAACATCAACTTAAACATAAGGAGTTTCATCATGACTAGTTGGCAAATGGTACGTATCGTCGCAGGTTTTTTCATCCTGTTAAGTCTGGCACTCGGTATTCCGGGTAGCCCTATTTTTGTCAATCAGTGGTGGCTGGGTTTCACCGCATTTGTCGGTATCAATTTGCTGCAAAGTGGCTTTACCAAGTGGTGCCTGATGGAAAACATCATGCGCAAGTTGGGCTTTAAGGCCGGCACCTAGTTCAACACGCCCCAGTTCGACGATTACATTTTTTTAGGAGAACGCCATGCATCTGGTTTGTCCAACATGCAATGCAACCAACCGGATTCCGGATGAGCGTCTGGCCGATGCGCCGGTCTGCGGTAAATGCGGCCATGCCCTGATGGCGGCCGAACCTGTCGCCATCAGCGACCAGGCCTTGCCTAAGTTTCTGGCCAATACCGAAGCGCCGGTGTTAATCGATTTCTGGGCTGAATGGTGCGGTCCCTGTCGCATGATGGCGCCGCAGTTTGAAGCTGCCGCCAAGCAGGCTCCTGAAATCCGTTTCGTCAAGGTCGATAGCGATGCGGCACCCGGCGCCAGTCAACGGTATGGCATACGCAGCATTCCTACGCTATTACTGTTTCAGGGTGGTAAAGAGATAGGCCGGCAAAGTGGTGTGATGCCGGCAGCGCAATTAGTGGGATGGGCGCGTAGTCTGCTGGCTTCCCATGAAAAAGCAGGAAAGATAAATACATGAGTTTTCTTTGCAAACTAGCCGGTGGTCTTTCCGGAGCATCTGCCGATACGCTGGTTGCAGATGCGGTGTTGATTGATGTACGTTCATCGGGCGAGTATGCGTCCGGTTATATAGACGGGGCAATTTGTTTGCCGCTAGCTACTCTAGCCGATCGCATAGCCACGGAGGTGCCGGATAAAACTGCTGCCATCATCGTGTATTGCCGCTGCGGTGACCGTTCATCATCGGCCAAAATCCTGCTGAATAGTCTGGGTTATCAGAGTGTCAGTAACGGTGGTAGTGTCGGCGGCTTGGCCTTGAAACTGCAAAAAACTATACGCCGCGCCTGAGTTGTTACGCGGTCTGTTCCGCCCTGAAAAAACAGCCAGCGGATTACTCGGCTGGCTGTTTTTATTTGAGATAGGCGCTTAGTTGCAATTGTCGCTCAGGACGGCAATCTGCAGCCCATCCAGATTGATGCCCTTGATACTGGCTTTGCCGGTCAGTGCCTGCAGATTTTTTTCGCTGGCATCCATAGGGTAGACCGCCTGCGTCAGTGCCGCTAGATTGGCGTCGCTGACATGCACGCCATGGCGCAGTAGAAAACCGCGGTATTCGGCGCGCTGCTTGTCGCTGACGCCATCATCAAGGCCTTTGGTGATATCGCCCAGAAATTGTTCAAACAGGATGTCGTCTATCATTTCCTGCATCGACGGCAATACCTTTAAGACATAGGCGTAAGCGTCAAAAGTCTTGCGGGCAAAGCCGCCGCATACATGCTGGGTTAACGGCTGCCAGCCGGCACCTTCTTGTGGCACCGATGACAGCAATACGATGGCGGGGAGTTTTAGATCAGACATGACTTCTCTCTTATTCGGTAAATAATCTGCTTAAGCCTGCAGTTTGCAGGGTTTTACGCATTATAGAGAGTACAGTATGTCCGGCGCAGCCATCGCGTAAGTCATCGCGGTCAACCGAGGTGATCACCACATAGTTGAGGCGCATTACAGCCCAGAGCCAGCGGTGATCGAGCGGATCAGGACGGCCATGGCCGACGTCGCAGAACGGGCAGCGGCGCGTGCATTTATCACCCATGATCATGAAGGTGGCTGTGCCTTTGCCGAAGCATTCGCCGATGTTAGGGCAAGAGGCTTCTTCGCATACTGTCACCAGTTTATTGGCGCGTAGTACATCTTTGATTTCGTAAAAGCGTGTGGTCGGCGAGCCGGCCTTGACGCGTATCCAGTCCGGTTTAGGCAAACGCTCTGCCGGAATGATCTTGATAGGAATGCGAGAGGTCTTGCTTGCGCCTTTTTGCTTTTCGGTAGGATCGTAGTGAGCGGTTTCTGTAGAAGCCGGATCGAGCGGAGTGTTTGTTGTGGTCATAGTGCCTAGTCGAACAAATTATGCTGCTGTCAATAAATGTTGTAGTCGGTGAGCCAGCGCTAATTGCGCTTCCGGGAGTGTGACTGATACGCCCAAAGTTTTCATGTCTATGGTGGCCAGGCCGGCATAGCCACAAGGGTTAATCCAGGAGAATGGCTGCAAATCCATCGCCACATTCAGGGATACGCCGTGGTAAGTGCAACCATTGCCGCGAATTTTTAAGCCTAGCGCCGCAATCTTGGCGCCGCGCCATTGTTGCTGGGGTGCGTCATCGGCAAGATAGATGCCAGGCGCTCCCGCTTTACGTACGCCGGGCAGATTATACGCCTGCAGCGTTTCTATCACCGCCTGCTCGATGCGCTGCACGAATTCGCGTGCGAATAGTTTGCCTTTGCTATGGCTGCGCCTTAGATCTATCAGCAGGTAGATCACCACTTGGCCCGGGCCATGATAGGTTACTTCACCGCCGCGATCGGTTTGCACCAATGGGATGTCATGCGCCGCCAGCACGTGCGAGCGATCGGCCCCTAGCCCCAGGGTAAACACCGGCGGGTGTTCGACTATCCATAATTCATCGGGAGTGTCTTGGTCGCGCGCATCGGTGAAAGCGCGCATCGCATCAAACGTGAGCTGATAGTCCTCCAGACCGCGTTGTGTGATGCGCGGCACGCTCGCAGTGAGATTGAGATTGAGATCAAGATTGAGATCGCGTTCGGGCATGAGCATTGCACTAGACCTTGACGACCGTGAGTCGCTGAATCAGGAACTGGCCATCTATCACTTTGCGGAAAGGGACGCCGGCGGGCTCAAAACCGGGGCCGCCGTGCTCTGCCCAGATCTGGGCTTGCGCATCAAAAGCGACCAGATCCATCCCCAGCATGGGGGCTGAAAGGACGAATTTGGCACCGATTTTTTGTTTTCCGACAATTTCTTCTAAGCTTGCCACTATGGTTCCCGAGCATTGCAAATCATTAAGGACGCAATGATACCGCTTTGTCGACCAAATTTTCTATGCTTGACCACTTTGAGTGCGGCTGTTTTGCCCGAAACAGCCCGGTTTGTCGCTATCGCCAGCAATTTTGCACTGTTTTGCGCGGCAGCCGCGCTTAGATTTTCATCTGTTTGCGTGCGCCATCGATAGAAGTCGATAGAAGTCGATTAGCAGTGACTACCGCTGCGATCGCTGACTTCGAACCGCCTGTGTTGTGCGCTGAAAAAAGCAGTGTGTAGGCATTTGGGCCATGCTTACTTGGTGGGATTGGTATCGCGTACTGTCATCATGTCATCCGAAAAGCATATACCCCCTTTATTCTTAATAAAAACAAGTCAGACACGCTTGCATTCACTGTGCATTGAAAAAATACAGGGTGGAGTATCTTATTTACTGTTCGCCATGCATTGATAAAATTACATCTTGCGCGGATTTCGGATAAGATAGAATGTTAATTCTAATTTTTGTTTTAATTCAAATCACTCCGGATCAATCCTATGTCGAAAAGCACTATTGCAACGATGCGTTCGCGCTTCCTCAGTCTCCGTTTATTCTGTCTGTGCAGCGCATTGCTATCCTGCCAGGCATACGCATTAGAGATACACCAGGTAAAAATCGAGCCTCACGTGCATCTGGCGAATAAGGATTTGGTGCTAAATGGCGCAGGCTTGCGTTCCGTGCTGTTTGCCAAGGCTTATGTGGCGGCCTTGTATCTGCCAGAAAAAACCGAGAACCCCAGTCAGGTGATCGCCGGTGGTCCGCGCAAGATGGTATTGCACATATTGCGCGATATCGAAGTCGGTGAGTTGGCATCGGCCATGCTCAAGGGCATGAGGAAAAACAATACGCCGAAAGATCTGGCTGACGTCACCATGCAAATGGCCTCGTTCGGACAAGTGTTTGGCACTATTCCTATGGTAAAGAATGGCGATACGATCACTTTTGATTATGTGCCAGGAGTGGGTTCTTCCGCCTACGTCAACAAGACGCGCTTAGGCGATGTATTGCCGGGTGACCAGTTTGCCCGCGTGTTTTTCAGGATATGGCTGGGTGAGCAACCGGTACAGGAGACTTTGAAGCGAGAGTTGCTGGGTTTGCCCGCCACCATCGCGGCTGACAAGACTTACCGCAATTGATGGAGTAATAGAAAAGAGGGTAGCGTTTGCTGTAATGCAGTTCAGTTAAGCGCCAATCGGTCTAGGTGTCATCCCTGCGTAGGCAAGGATCCAGTGTCTTTAGGCTTTTACGCCGCTCGATTCCCGCCTTCGCGGGAATGACGATACCTAGGGCCAGGTTTAACTGAACGACATTACAGCGTTTGCTGCCCTGCTGGTTGAGTACTATAAAACCATTTTCACCATAGGATGAGACGACAGCGCACGGTAGAGGTTATCAAGTTGATCGCGGTCCACCGCCAGGATAGTCACGGTCAGCGACAGATAGGTGCCCTTGGTCGACGGACGCATTTCCATCTTACCGGCATGAAAGGTCGGGTCATGCAGGACGACCACTTCCACTATCGTTTGCGCGAAGGATTCCTGCATCAACCCCATGACTTTAATGGGAAATTCGCAAGGGTATTCGATCAGACTCTGATCGCGGGGGATTTCTGGCATGTCCATGATTTACTTGATACTCGTTCAATAAGTGGGAATTAGCTTGCCGCTTTCGCTTCCTGGTAAGCCGCATATAGTTGTTGGTATATGGGGCCAGGCAGGCCTTTTCCAATAGTTTGCTCGTCTATCTGTACCACCGCAAGCACTTCCTTGGTCGCTGACGAGAGCATTACCTCATCTGCGGCGAACACTTCAGCGCGGCTGATGCGGCGTGCCTGCAGCGGAATCTGACGGGCGGCGCAGATTTCCTCGATCAGGCCGTAGCGTATGCCTTCCAGTATCAGATGGTCTTTCGGTGGCCCGATTAACACGCCGTCCTTGACTATCCAGACATTCGAGGCCGAGGCCTCGGTCAGGAACCCGTCGCGAAATTGTATGCTTTCGACCGCGCCATGTTCGACCGCGTTTTGCGCCGCCAGCACATTGCCGAGCAAAGAAATCGACTTGATATCGCAATGCAGCCAGCGCTGGTCTTCCATTGAGACGCATTTGACGCCGTTATTGCGCGCCGCATCGGAAGCGAGGGCGATAGGATTCGTCATGATGAAGACGGTAGGCACCATCTCGGCCGGAAACGCATGGGCGCGTTTGGCGACGCCGCGCGTCACTTGCAGGTAGACCATCTGATCGTCGGCAGGATGGGCATCCATCACTTGCCTGATCAGGCTCAGCCATTCTTGTTTGCTATGCGGGTTGGGAATGCCTATCGCATCCATGCTGCGGAACAGGCGTGCCAGATGCTGGTCGGAGCGAAACATTTTACGCTGGTAGACCGGAATCACTTCATAGATACCGTCACCAAAAATAAAACCGCGGTCCATCACGGGAATATGCGCTTGAGAAAGAGGGGTGATGTTGCCGTTCAGGTAGACCAGGGGATCGTTCATGATGGATTTGGCTATACAGTAAGGAAAAGAGCTTCATTCTTACACATATCCTTTTCCTGGCTTATGCAAAAAACACATAAAAAAACGCAAACCAGTGAGCCGTTTTGTGGGCTGTTGTTTGCGTTTTTGTATTTGCCGGGTAATTCAGCCAGCGTAAGGCTGGTTGAATTACCTAATTACCTAATATCGCTGTTACTTGAACATCAGGCGGATAGAATCCCAGGCGCGGCCAAAAATGCTGGCTTGATTGACTTGCTCCAGTGCCAGAACCGGGAATTCGGCAATGGCTTTGCCGTCGAGCATCATTTTCAAAGTTCCCACTTTGCTGTTAGCGGCAATCGGCGCCACCAATGGGTCTTTGCGCTCCAGTGCCGGTTTGAGTTTGGCGGCAGAACCCTTAGGCAAAGTTACATATACGTCGCTGGTAAAACCTATCTTGAGCTGAGCTTGGGCACCTTTCCATACTTCCGGTGTGGCAATCGCCTGGCCTTTTTCATACAGTTTGACGGTGTCAAAATTGAGGTAGCCCCAGTTCAGCAGTTTCAGACTTTCCTGCGCGCGCACCTGATCGCTGCTGGTGCCGGTGACGACAGAAATCAAGCGACGCTGGCCAGTACCGTTAGGACGGTTGGCGGAAGAGATCAGGCAATATCCGGCCGCTTCGGTATGGCCGGTTTTCATGCCGTCAACCGTAGGATCCAGCCACAACAGGCGATTGCGGTTAGGCTGGGTAATCTTGTTATAGGTAAAGCTCTTGGTTGAATAGTAAGTCTTGTAGTACTCAGGATGATCTGCAATCATGCGCGTCGCCAACACGGCTAAATCCTGGGCGGTAGAGTAATTTTCAGCGCTAGGCAGGCCATGCGGATTGCCGTAACGGGTAGCTTTGAGACCCATGCGCTCGGCTTCACGGTTCATCTGCACCACAAACGCTTCTTCGCTGCCGGCAACCGCTTCCGCCAGTGCGACGGCGGCATCATTACCCGATTGGACAATCAGGCCGAACAGCAAGTCGCTGATGCTGACCGGTGTGGCTGGGTCGATAAACATCTTAGAGCTGCTGGCATCGACTTTCCAGGCGCGGGTCGAAACATTGATCTTTTGGTTCAGGTCTAATCGTTTTTCCTTGAGTGCAGAAAACACCAGGTATGCCGTCATGATCTTGGTCAAAGAGGCCGGTTCTATACGCATTGCCGGATCTTGCGAGGCGATCACCTGATTGCTGGTGGCATCGAACAATAGCCAGGATTTGGCGGCGATGGTAGGCGCAGGCAGGCTTTGCGCTGTTGCAATGGAAATACTTAGCAGCGAGACTGCGGCAAGTACTATTTTAGAAAGAAATTTTTTCATTATTAAACTTAAGTGGAAATCCGGGTAAAAAAAGTGATTTGGTCAAATTGCGGATGTTGTAAAACCTAGTCCCACATATTGACCACGAGATTCTTGATATGTTGCAGGCGACGATGAAAAAAATGATCGGCACCGGGAATCACTACCACAGGAATGTCTTGCGGTCGCAGCCAGTCAAACACGGCTTGCAAGGGAATCGTGTCATCGAGTTCACCGTGTATCAGTATCGTGCTGGCCGGAATCTCGGGCATCGCCCATTTGCCGGCGGCGGCGCCGACCACCAGTACCATGCGCTGCACCGCCTGACCTTGCGCTGCCAGTCTTTGCTGAAGGCAAGCCTGGACAAAGGTGCCGAAAGAAAAGCCAGCTAATACCAGCGGCAAATCCGGATATTGCCGGCGCATATGGGCCAACAGCGCTTCCATGTCGTCGGTTTCGCCTATGCCGGCATCGTGACTGCCTGCCGATTTACCAACACCGCGGAAATTCATGCGCACCGTGGCGTAACCGAGTGCGACAAAAGTGCGCGCCAGAGTTTGCGCCACTTTGTTATCCATGGTTCCGCCGTATAGCGGATGCGGATGCGCTACCAGCGCCAAGCCACGCGGAGCAGTGATTACTTCAGGATCTGGCAAATCCAGTGCGCATTCAAGCTCACCAGCGCTACCGGGAATTAAAAAATACTCAGTTTGTGCATTCATACCGTTACTTAAAACTGTTACTTAACTTAAATTTTCAGGCGTTCTACGATGCCGCCACCAACCAGGTCGACGTCGATGATCTCGTCTATGTCGGATTGATCGACATAGGTATACCAGGTTCCCTGTGGGTAGACCACCAGTACCGGGCCCTCATCACAACGGTCAAGGCAGGCCGCCTTATTGATGCGTATCTTGCCCTGGCCGTTCAGGTCGAGTTGCTTGATGCGCTTTTTGGTGTGTTCTTGTGCCGCCTGTGCGCCGCGTTCGGCGCAGCATGGGCGACCGTCTTCGCGCTGGTTCATGCAAAAGAAGACATGCTTTTGAAAATAAGGGGTGTCAGACATGGTGAATTCTTTGATTGCCTAGAGAGTGCGTATGATACAACGGCTGGAGTTTGTTAGCAGGATTGCAGTGTAGACTCTGGTCTCAGCCTATATCTCAGTGTGCGCTCAGCGGCGGTTCGGTTCAGCGTCAGTAATGGTATCGCTGAACTCATTGCGTTGCCCTGCATCTATGCTGGTCGATGGCGGGATCGGTCGGTCTAGCAGATACCAGAGCGCGACGAAGGGCCAGATGACCGATAGAAATTGCGCCGCGCCGTAAAAATTGAGGAATTTTCCGTGCGTCCAGTTCTGCATGCTGAGCAGGAAATACGGATTGCTCGGTACCAGGTTAATGAGGATTAAGCTAATCATCAGCATTAATATTGCCAGGCGACGTTGGGCGCGACACGGCGCAAATGAAAAGCCATATAGCATGATGACGCTGATCAGCAAGCCACCGCGGGCACCGGGCGTGAGCCAGGCAAACGCATATTCGGGCTTGAACAGCAGCGCCACCGCCAGTGCTTTGGTGCAGACAGCACCTATGAGTAATAGACTCGATAACCAAAATTTGGGTGCATGCCGGTTTAATATAAACAGGCAGATCAGGATCGCACCGGTGGATGCGCAGGCAGTGATGATGGTTTCGGAAAGCAGATATTCTTCCGCATTTAATTCCATGCCTTGCAGTAATAGCGCACTGAAGTCGATATCAATTTCAAAAAAACTCTTCCAGCCAGAGCGATACTAGAGGCAATATTTGCCCCAGACCAAATAAGTAGGCTTGCGGGTAGATTTGTGCCAGTGGCCATAAACCCAGGATCAGCATTTCGCGACTGGCTTCGTGATGCAGCCATTCCTTACGCAGCAAACGCAAGCGGCCTTTTTCCAGTACCGCGGGAATCAGCAGTGCACCAAGGATGGCGCCCAATAATGCGCCAGTACCATTGGTGATGACATCTAACGGTGAAGTGACGCGGCTAGGCAGAAAAGACTGTACCCCTTCCACCATCACAGACAATATCGTGCCGCCGATGGTAGCCAGCAATACGGACCAGTATCTGTTGCATTTGGGATAAAGCGCAAACACCAATAACAGCCCCAGCGGCATATAGCCGACCACATTCACCGCAGCGTCAAAGCCAGTCCAGTAACGTGGCCACTGTTTTGCGACATCCAGCAAGGTGACTAGATTGTTGTTTTGCCAGCCTGAAAACGGATACCAACTGGCATAGACAATCAGAAATAGATAGGCCACCAGACTGGCGCGGGAAAAAGGCGAGGCTTTGGCTTCTATCTCTGATGTGGTCGGCATTCGATCTGAGCAGGTGTAGATGGTTAATTTACCGTGGCAGTCTGCAACCATTGCATGATTTCACTGATGGTGGCATCGCTGGCGATTTGCATGGCTTTGGCGCCGCCTGGGGCGTCCGCGCTATCGGCCTTGCTCGCTAGTGTGAAGTAGCGCTGTGCGATTAACTTATTTCTTTTCATGAGTGAGGCGCGCAAGCTGATCTGGGCATGGCTTTGGCTGGCGCTGGTAAATATGTGTGAAAATTCATCCAGATCAATTTTCAGTATAGGTAAATCGGCAGCGCCATCGGCAACCGAAACGACCGTCATGTCGGCCGCTGCCATTCTGGCCTTGAGTCTTTGCGTCAGTAGCTGCGGCGGCGGCATGCTCCAGCGATGCTGTGCGTAAGGGCGCACCAGTTGCGAGTTGTCGTACTGTAAGCGGTACAGCATGGCAGTGCTATCTAAAGTAGCCGGGGCACTGACATCGGCCAGGCTGATCGCCAATTTCAATGAGGTCTGATTGCCAGCCGGCGGCAGCGCGCCAAAATCATAGTTAAAGCGTGGCGTTGCTGTGCCACCGGCGCAGGCCTGCAAAAGCGCAGCCAGCGTCATGGTGAGACAAAGTTTGCTTAGACGGGAGGGGCTCATCGTATTCTTTCTTTTATTTCGGAGCGACAAATCCCGCCTCACCCGGGCCGGGAGGGGCGGACATATTGCCAAACAAGATGCTTTGAGGGCGCTCATTGAGGTTCTCTACCGCACGGGTCAGTGAGCGCATGGAGCCGCGCGCTTCACGGCTCAGCGAGTTGATGGCGGGTAGCGCTTCTTGTGTCACGCCATCACTGATCTGATCCGTCGCCTGATTGAGCTTGACGATAGTGCCATCGCTGGCTTGCAGTTTGTTGGCCAGCGCATTGAAGTTATTGCTCATGCGGCTGGCGTCAGCTGAAAACACCTTGAACGCGGCAGCGCTGCCTTGCGCTTGTTCGATTAGTGCCGGCAGCCTCTCTAGGGTGGGTTCGAGTTTGCCCGGTACGGTTTGCCAGGCAGCGGCGGCCCGGCCGATATTGTCAACAGCGCTGGTCAGGGATTTGCGGTTGTCCGGATCCAGCAAGCTGTTTAAGCGCTTGCTGAGTTCTTCGGTCTGGTGCAGGATGGCCAGGCCACGCTGCTCCAGGTTTTGCATCATGCCCGGGCGCAGAGGGATTTGCCGCATACCTTGCAGATCTTCTTTGGCTTGCGAAGCAATACCACTGGTATCTTCATCCAGTTGCACATAGGCGATCCCGGTAACGCCCTGGTAGCCCAAGGTCGCGAAGGTGAACGGCGTGACCGGGGTATCGGGTAAGACATCTATCCTGAGCAAAATCTGGCCGGGATTTTTGGCATCAAAGTCGATGTCGGTGACATTGCCGACCTTGATGCCCTTATAGCGTACCGCTGCCTGCAAATTTAAGCCGGCTACCGATAGCTTGGTGGCGATCATGTACGGCGTCCGCTGGATACGGTCTCTGCCTAGCCACAGGGCAAATACGGTAGCGAGCGTAATCAGGGCGATGGTAAAAAAACCTGCCATCAGGGCATGTGATCTGCTTTCCATGGATTATCCTATTGCTCCTTTGAATCTGGTGTTGAGTCGAGTTTTGTGTGGAGCGCGTGTTGCGAAGCCTGTGATGTCCGTGACGCCTGTGATTCCGCAGAGCTGCGATCCGGCGGTAGCACTTGCATCGCACGTATGCCACGTCCTCCAAGGAAAAACTTCTCGGTAAATTCGTGTTGGAAATTCACTACCGATGACGGCTTACCTATCGTCACCACCTTTTTTTTCCGCCAATACCGCAATCCTGTTGGACAAGGCAAACAGGGTATCGAGATCATGCGTCACCATGACCACCGTCAGGCCCAGTTGCTGATGCAGCGATTTAATTAAACTGACAAAGCTATCTGAACGGTCAGGGTCGAGTCCGGCGGTCGGCTCATCGAGAAATAGTAACTCAGGGTCAAGTGCTAGGGCGCGTGCCAGCGCAATCCGCTTAATCATGCCACCGGACAAATCGGCAGGCATTTTGCAAGCGTGCTCAAAACCTATGCCCGACATATGCAGCTTCAGATAGACCAGATCGGTGATCAGAGGTTCCGGCATGCTGCCAAGTTCGCGCATGGGCTGAGCTACATTTTCAAACACTGTCAACGCAGAATATAAGGCACCGTGCTGAAATAGCATGCCAGAACGCTTGCGCAAATACTCCAGATGCGTGGCGTCGGGGCCGTGCAAATCCTCACCGAACACCTTCACCGTGCCGCGTGCGGGATTTTCCAGGCCCAGCATTTGTCGCATTAATACAGTTTTTCCCGAGCCGGAACCGCCGACGATGGATAAAATTTCGCCTTGCATGACATCCAGGTCGAGTTGGTCATGTATCACCGCCCGGCCGAACTGGGTACGTAACTGCTTGATTTCAATGATGCTCGTTGCGCTCATCAATAACCTATCTTACTAAAAACTATCGCGAAGATCGCGTCGGCAATAATTACCACGGTAATCGAAATGACCACGGAACTAGTGGTGCCTTGGCCTAAGCTCTCGGTATTCGGTTTGATGCGCAAGCCAAAGTGGCATGCTACCAGCGCAATGAGGATGCCAAATACCACGCCTTTACCCAGTCCTATCCAGTAATTGGCTAGTGACACCGCTTCGGGCAATTTATGAATGAAAAAACCGGGTGACATGCCCAGCCTTGCCTGTGCGGCTATCATGCCACCGATTAAGGCCATCACATCAGTCCAGATCACGATCAGCGGCATGGCGATTGCCAGAGCCAGTACCTTGGGCATGATCAGGCGATAGCCTTGCGGGATTCCCATGACGCGCATCGCATCGAGTTCTTCAGTCACGCGCATGACCCCCAGTTGTGCGGTAATCGCCGACCCTGAGCGACCTGCGATCAGGATCGCGGCCAGCATAGGACCAAGCTCGCGCACTATGCTCATCCCCAAAATGTTGACGATGAACAGGTCGCCGCCGAAAGTGACCAACTGCTGCGCCGAAAGATAAGAGAGCACGACACCGATCAGCATGCCTACCAGGGCGGTAATTCCCAGTGCCTGAAAACCGGTGCGAAATAGGTTGGCAGACAATTCTTTCCACGGACCTGTGAGCGGATGACGGATAAATCGACCCAGATCTAAAATCAATTGTCCTAGCAAGACGGAGAAACTCAGCAGATGCTCAAGAAACCCCAGCATCACTGTTCCCAGTTGCATGATACGGGTCAGTCTGGGTTTGGGGGGGATAGGAATTGCGAGCTGACTAACTTGCTCGAGGCGCTCAAATAGTCCTTCCTGTGCCGGCAGCAGAATCAACTGGGCCGGACGCTGCTTGCCCCAGGCGCGCCACAGCATCTGAGCACCGATATGGTCTAGCGCGCTTACCTGGGTCAGATCCCAGATGAGTTCAGCTTCGGTCGCCGCTTTCTGTAGCTGCAAACTTAATGCGTTCATCACAGGCTTAGGCGATAGCATGTGCACCAACCAAGCTCCCGCGACGTGGGCGCTGGCCGGATCATGCTCGATGAGCGTCAATGTGGGCGGTTTCTCTCTAAACATGCCGCCAGTGTAAGGTAGATATGCATATCTATCAACGAAACCAGGCTATAGGGAGCGCATCGTTAGCCGCTTATGCATTAATTTGATCGATTAATAATTTGCAAATGTATATCCTGCCAGAGCGCCCTATCCATGTGCCCCGCAGGGCAGATGCCGCCACCAGGCGCATGGATAGGGCGTTGCAGGCATCGCTTATTTTTCCTGGCTTATCGGGGTTTTTTTGTCCATCACTTCGCGGCAATCGCCTTTGAACGTAGAGTTGTCGTAATTGCTCCAGCCATAGCTGTCGACATAGCGTGTATGCGCCTTGAGTCTGGAACTGAGGAAGCTCCGTTCCAGCTTCTCATCGGGGTAGCGAATGTCCGCCATATCGAGTAGTGAGTGGAAAATATTCTCGGTCGATAACTTTGCATCCTTGTGCTGATGTAGTTGCGAAATTTTGTCCGGGTGCTGCGTCTGGTAGCGATCTGAAAACCACATGAAGACCGGGATATGGAATTCGTATTGCGTATTGTGGCCATGAAATGCCAGTTTGCAATTGCCGTCATATAAGGTCTGCCCATGATCGGATACATACAGCAAACTGCTGATTTGCTCACTATCCTTTAGGCGGCTGATTAGTTGGGATAAAAACCAATCGGTGTAAAGAATCGAATTATCGTAGCTATTATTGAGCGCCTGCTTATTTTTAAGGTCGGTATAGGCTGGATTGCTGACGCCAAACAGCGAGGGTTGCCACTTATCGTATTCTTTGGGGTGGCGATGACTGTAATTCCAGTGATTGCCCAGCGAATGCAGCACGATCAGTTTCTTCGGTGCCGGATTGAGCATGGCGTTTTGCATAGGCTCAAATAAGACCTGATCATAATTGGACGCGTTGGTGAAGCCTCCCAGATTTAAAAATTGAGTGACATCTGCCTCTTTCGCGAATACCGAGGTAGGCGTGTCGAATTCGCCAAAACTCATCTGGTTTGAGAGCCAATAGGTTTTGAAGCCTGCCTCCCTGAACGCGCTGATAAACGATTTCTCCGAAAAGCCGGCTTTCAGGCTTTGTGCCGCTGGCTTACGCGAGACGATGACCGGTACTGATAAGCGCGTCGCTGCGACAGCGGTGGTGACATCGCTAAAGCTGACCAGATTGCTTTCGAGTTTAAGTAGTGGCGTAGTGTCACGCTGATAGCCGTTGATGCCCCAGCGGTCATAGCGTGAAGATTCACCGATCACGACGACTATGGTTTGCGGTGCCGGGGTGGCAGGTGTCTGACGCGCATGAAATGTAAATTCGCGGCTTTTTTCCGATAGTCTGGCAAGGTAGTTACGTTCAGACCAGAAGTCTGCGCCGCGTAATATCAGGCCGAACGGCCAACTTCGCACGAAAATTTTGTCATCGTAAGGAATATTTGCCCATTGTGGTAGCAAGGGAAGTGCTTGCAATAAGGACTCGAGTTCCTTGCTGATGCCCATGGAACGGCTGATGCCGCTAGCCCATGAGCTTGGTTTTAGTTGAGATGTTGAGTTTGCCGCTATCAGCGTAGCAGACGAAGACTTGCTGGCGCTGCCTGCGACGCCAACTTGTTCGCCATATCCCCAGATGCCAATTCCAGTTAAAAAAATCATGACGGTCGGCCAGCGTGACCAGTGCGCCCAGTCTAGTGCCGAGCTTTGACGACAAGTGCGGAGTATGCTTAGCCACCACCCGAACATGCCCAGCATGACTACTAGCAGTAGCCAAATCTTATGGCCTAAAAATTCTATGGCCTCTTTCGGGCTGGTTTCCGCAATGATCCCAAGATGGTGAGTGGATATGCCTTGATTGAAATATACGCGTAGATAGATCTCTATCGGCACGGCAAGAAAGGCCGGCAATAGCAGAATATGCAACCAGCGCGGGCTTTTTAGCAGAGCCCATAAGCCTAGCCAGCTAAGTGCCTGATAGGCAATCAGTTGTGTCAACTGATCTACCGGTGAGCCTAGTGCCAGCGAAATGATCGCTATGGAGGAAATCAGCAGGTAGCTGATAACTATATAAAGAAGTTGGTGTAACTTGGGTGGCATAGCTGAAAAGGTGATGAGGGGCGGGCATTAAAAGCGTGATGCTTAAGCGCAATAATGTAAATGATTTTGATTGAATTCAGAATAAATCATTCTATAGGGAATGATGCTAGCCGCTTCCCTCGCCGGATATTGCCAAAAAATATAGCGATGGCCGAGGCCGCGGGGCAGTGTGGAGAATGCTCGCTGATTGCTTGAAAAATACAGAATTTCTTCCTAGACTTATAAATCTGTCCGTTGCGAATCCATGTTTATTTGCGCTGAGGTTCTATATAGGATGGTCGTTGTCCTTCTATTTTTGTTGACTCTCGCGGATTTATA
This sequence comes from Undibacterium piscinae, assembly GCA_003970805.2. Taxonomy (GTDB): domain Bacteria; phylum Pseudomonadota; class Gammaproteobacteria; order Burkholderiales; family Burkholderiaceae_D; genus Undibacterium; species Undibacterium piscinae. The sequence goes on along the minus strand of CP051152.1, from coordinate 2,125,010 downwards.
GGTGTAAACTCGCGAGTTCTCGATTTTATATGGTTCTTGTCTGCGTATTGTTTTTTAAATATCGTTGGTTTGAATGTGTATTGTCGGGACGCTGTTGGCGCAAGCTGATGGCAAATATAGATTTATGTCCCCGGGCAACCGTTTCCGGGTTTGTGTTTAACGTTGTATTTTGTTGGATTAAAAACGATGCCAACCATCAATCAACTGATTCGCCAACCACGTGTTTCTGTACGTGTGAAAAGCAAATCGCCGGCGCTGGAAAACAGCCCGCAAAAACGTGGCGTATGTACCCGCGTTTATACGACAACTCCAAAGAAGCCTAACTCGGCTTTGCGTAAAGTTGCCAAAGTACGTCTGACCAATGGTTTCGAAGTTATTTCGTATATCGGCGGTGAAGGCCATAACTTGCAAGAACATAGCGTAGTTTTGCTGCGCGGTGGTCGTGTAAAAGATTTGCCGGGTGTACGTTACCATATGGTTCGTGGCGCTTTGGATACTCAAGGTGTTAAAGACCGTAAGCAATCTCGTTCCAAGTATGGTACGAAGCGCGCTAAAGCTGTTAAGAAGTAATCAGCTTGTAATTTAACCTCTGTAATCTTAATGATTCAGAAAGTGTCGGTCGGAATTTGACCGAGTAAGTGGCTAACTATGATGGTTTGCCGCGAGCGTCGATAAATTTGTTATCGGCCCGCTCAACTGAAGATTGAAAGGAATTGAAATGCCACGTCGTCGTGAAGTCCCGAAACGGGACATACTACCGGATCCAAAATTCGGTAATGTTGAAGTTTCTAAGTTTGTTAACGTATTGATGTTGTCCGGCAAGAAGTCTGTTGCTGAAGGTATCATCTACGGTGCGTTTGATCACATCCAGCAAAAATCCGGTAAGGATCCTTTGGAAGTGTTCGCAGCTGCGATCAGTAACGCTAAGCCTATGGTTGAGGTTAAATCTCGCCGTGTTGGTGGTGCTAACTACCAGGTTCCAGTTGAAGTTCGTCCAGTTCGTCGTTTGGCTTTGTCTATGCGTTGGTTGCGTGAAGCAGCTAACAAGCGCAGCGAAAAATCCATGCCGCAACGTTTGGGTGGCGAGTTGATGGAAGCCGCAGAAGGCCGCGGCGGCGCAATGAAGAAGCGTGATGAAGTGCATCGTATGGCAGAAGCCAACAAAGCCTTCTCCCACTTCCGCTTCTAATAGCAACAGTGAGAGGCTATTGTGTGTTTTTTAATGCAATGGTTTCGGTGAGTACTTTGAATCAGACCGGGCGCGATTTTCATATGAAATTGCGCTCGGTTTTGTCCATTAAAAGATTTAGGATTAGCTATGGCACGTAAGACCCCCATTGAGCGCTACCGCAACATCGGTATTTCAGCTCACATTGATGCTGGTAAAACAACTACAACTGAACGTGTATTGTTCTACACCGGTGTAAATCATAAAATCGGTGAAGTGCATGATGGCGCGGCTACCATGGACTGGATGGAGCAAGAGCAGGAGCGTGGTATTACTATCACTTCCGCTGCGACCACATGCTTCTGGAAAGGCATGGCGAACAATTTCCCTGAGCATCACATCAATATTATTGATACCCCAGGCCACGTTGACTTCACTATTGAAGTTGAGCGTTCCATGCGCGTTTTGGATGGCGCATGCATGGTTTACTGCGCGGTAGGTGGTGTTCAACCTCAGTCTGAGACCGTATGGCGTCAGGCAAATAAGTACAAGGTTCCACGTTTGGCTTTCGTCAATAAAATGGATCGTACTGGTGCGAATTTCTTCAAGGTGTACGAGCAAATGCGTACTCGCCTGAAGGCAAACCCAATTCTGATGCAAATCCCTATCGGTGCAGAAGAGAATTTCCTGGGTGTGGTCGATCTGGTTAAGATGAAAGCTATCTACTGGGATGATGCATCCCAGGGGATGAAGTTTGACTATCGCGATATTCCTGCTGAGCTCGCAGCTTCGGCTCAAGAATGGCGTGAGAAGATGCTCGATGCGGCAGCTGAATCTAGCGAAGAGTTGATGAACAAGTACCTTGAAGAAGGTGATTTGTCTGAGGCAGAAATTAAGGTTGCGATCCGTGCCCGTACCATTGCGGCTGAAATCGTTCCTATGTTGTGCGGTACTGCGTTTAAAAACAAGGGTGTACAAGCCATGTTGGATGCAGTCATTGAATACTTGCCATCACCAGTGGATATTCCGCCAGTGACAGGTATGGATGAAGATGATCAGCCAATTACGCGTAAAGCTGAAGATACTGAGAAATTCTCTGCCTTGGCATTTAAGATCATGACTGATCCGTTCGTTGGTCAGTTGATTTTCTTCCGTGTTTACTCTGGTACTGTGAAGTCGGGTGATACAGTGTATAACCCGAATAAGAACAAGAAAGAGCGTCTTGGTCGTATTCTGCAGATGCATGCAAATCAACGTGAAGAAATTAAAGAAGTTCACGCTGGTGATATCGCCGCTGCTGTTGGTTTGAAAGATGCGACAACCGGTGAGACACTGTGCGATCCTTCATCCATTATCACTCTTGAGCGTATGGTTTTCCCTGAGCCAGTTATCTCTCAGGCGGTTGAGCCAAAAACTAAAGCTGATCAGGAAAAAATGGGCTTGGCGTTGAATCGTCTGGCGCAAGAAGATCCTTCTTTCCGCGTGAAGACTGATGAAGAATCAGGTCAGACTATCATCGGCGGTATGGGTGAGTTGCATCTGGAAATTATCGTTGATCGTATGCGTCGTGAATTCGGCGTTGAGGCGACAGTTGGTAAGCCACAAGTTGCATACCGTGAAACTATTCGCAAGACTTGCGAAGAGATCGAAGGTAAATTCGTTAAGCAGTCTGGTGGTCGCGGTCAGTATGGTCACGTTGTTCTGAAAATTGAACCGCAAGAACCAGGTAAAGGTTTTGAATTCATCGATGCTATCAAGGGTGGTACAGTTCCGCGTGAATACATTCCTGCGGTAGAGAAGGGTGTTATTGAGACTTTGGCTTCTGGTGTGTTGGCTGGTTACCCAGTAGTTGACGTTAAAGTGACATTGTTCTTCGGTTCTTACCATGACGTCGATTCCAACGAAAACGCATTCCGTATGGCGGGTTCGATGGCGTTTAAAGATGGTTGCCGTAAAGCTAGCCCAGTTATCCTCGAGCCTATGATGGCTGTGGAAGTTGAAACTCCAGAAGACTACGCCGGTACAGTGATGGGTGATTTGTCCTCACGTCGCGGTATGGTTCAAGGTATGGATGAGATTCCTGGTGGTGGCGGTAAAATCATTAAGGCTGAAGTGCCTTTGTCCGAAATGTTTGGTTATTCCACTTCTTTGCGTTCTGCAACGCAAGGTCGTGCGACTTACACGATGGAATTTAAGCACTACGCTGAAGCGCCAAAGAATGTTATTGACGCAATCGTTACTGCAAAAACTAAGTAATAAAATCGGAAGGCCCACCCTCATAAAGGGTGGGCCTATACTCTAATCGTTCTTTTTGAAGGAAGAATAAAATGGCAAAAGGTAAGTTTGAACGCACCAAGCCGCACGTTAACGTCGGCACAATTGGTCACGTCGATCACGGTAAAACAACATTGACTGCAGCGATCGCTACAGTATTGTCGAAGAAATTTGGTGGCGAAGCTAAGGCTTACGATCAAATCGATGCGGCACCGGAAGAAAAAGCACGTGGTATTACTATTAATACCGCTCACGTAGAATACGAAACAGAAACACGTCACTACGCTCACGTTGATTGCCCAGGCCATGCTGATTATGTTAAAAACATGATTACTGGTGCTGCTCAGATGGACGGCGCTATCTTGGTTTGTTCCGCAGCTGACGGTCCTATGCCGCAAACTCGTGAGCACATCCTGTTGGCTCGTCAAGTTGGCGTTCCATACATCATCGTGTTCCTGAACAAGTGCGACATGGTTGATGACGCTGAATTGTTGGAATTGGTTGAAATGGAAGTTCGTGAGTTGTTGTCTAAATACGAATTCCCAGGCGATGACTTGCCTATCATTCAAGGTTCTGCAAAATTGGCATTGGAAGGCGACACTGGCCCATTGGGCGAGCAAGCAATCATGAAATTGGCTGAAGCTTTGGATACATACATCCCTACGCCAGAACGTGCTGTTGACGGCGCATTCTTGTTGCCAGTAGAAGATGTATTCTCGATCTCTGGTCGCGGTACCGTGGTAACTGGCCGTATCGAGCGTGGTATTGTTAAGGTTGGTGAGTCACTGGAGATCATCGGTATCACTGATACAGCAGTAACTACATGTACTGGTGTTGAAATGTTCCGTAAATTGCTGGATCAAGGTCAAGCAGGTGATAACGTTGGTGTGTTGTTGCGCGGTACTAAGCGTGAAGACGTTCAGCGCGGTCAAGTTTTGGCTAAGCCAGGTACAATCAAGCCGCATGATCATTTCACAGGCGAGATCTATGTTTTGTCTAAAGATGAAGGTGGTCGTCACACTCCATTCTTTAACAACTACCGTCCACAGTTCTACTTCCGTACAACGGACGTAACTGGTTCGATCGAATTGCCAAAAGACAAAGAAATGGTTATGCCAGGCGATAACGTCTCCATTACCGTTAAGTTGATCAACCCGATCGCAATGGAAGAAGGTCTCCGTTTCGCGATTCGTGAAGGTGGTCGTACTGTTGGTGCTGGTGTTGTTGCTGCTAAAATCATTGCTGGTTAATTGATTCTATTGCAATAAGTAATAGGTAGTTTCGTTCTTTGTTTAAAAAATATGCCGCAGATAGTCTTTCTTGGCTGTCTGTGGCTCGCTCTTTATAGGAAATATTATGTCTACAAATCAAAAAATCCGTATCCGTTTGAAAGCTTTTGACTACAAGTTGATTGATCAATCAGCTTTGGAAATCGTAGAAACTGCTAAGCGCACAGGTGCAGTTGTTAAGGGGCCAGTTCCTTTGCCAACACGTATTCAGCGTTTTGACGTTTTGCGTTCGCCGCACGTCAATAAAACTTCACGCGATCAGTTTGAAATTCGCACTCACCAACGTCTGATGGATATCATCGACCCAACTGATAAAACAGTTGATGCTCTGATGAAGTTGGATCTGCCAGCTGGTGTTGATGTAGAAATTAAATTGCAGTAATAAGAAATTTGGAGACTTATTTGTTTAGGCAAAAAGTCTCCAAACTTTTTTGGGGAATGTGACATACCACAACTTTTCGCATTTCCAAATAAAATAGTGTTGTAAATAAAAAATTTGCGGGCTATAATCGAAGGCTTAGATAAAAGATTGGCTTAGCTGGTCTATTTGTCTAAGTCTTTTAAACGTCAGCCCCGCCCAATCGTAGGCGGGAATGGAGAAAACAATGAGCTTGGGCCTAGTAGGTCGCAAGGTTGGTATGATGCGTATTTTTACTGATGATGGTGATTCAATTCCAGTCACAGTATTAGATGTATCAAACAACCGCGTGACACAAATAAAAACTCCTGAAACAGATGGCTATTCCGCTGTTCAGGTAACTTTCGGTCAGCGCCGCGCATCCCGTGTAACAAAAGCGGCTGCCGGTCACCTTGCAAAAGCGGGTGTTGAAGCTGGTACAGTGTTAAAAGAATTCCGTGTGGATGCTGCTAAAGCTTCTGAACTGAAGGCTGGTGATGTGGTGCCAGTTGGCTTGTTCGAAGTTGGTCAGAAAGTTGACGTGCAGGGCGTTACAATCGGTAAGGGTTATGCTGGCGTTATCAAACGTTATCACTTCGCTTCTGGTCGTGCGACTCATGGTAACTCGCGTTCGCATAACGTTCCAGGTTCTATCGGTATGGCGCAAGATCCAGGTCGTGTTTTTCCTGGTAAGCGTATGACTGGTCACTTGGGTGACGTTAACCGTACTGTGCAAAATCTGGTAATCGCTCGCGTTGATGCTGAGCGTCAGTTGTTGCTGGTAAAGGGTGCGATTCCGGGTGCAAAAAATGGTCAGGTAATTGTTTTGCCTGCTATTAAAGTTAAAACTAAGAAGGGAGCTTAATCTATGGAACTGAAGCTCCTAAATGCAGAGGGTCAATCTGGCTCTAACGTTGCTGCAGCGGACACTATTTTTGCTCGTGATTACAACGAAGCCTTGATTCATCAAGTCGTTGTTGCATTCCAGGCAAATGCCCGTAGTGCAAATCGCAAGCAATTGGGTCGTGATGAAGTTCATCACACAACCAAGAAGCCTTGGCGTCAAAAAGGTACTGGTCGCGCGCGTGCTGGTATGTCTTCCTCGCCACTGTGGCGCGGCGGCGGACGTGCATTCCCTAATTCTCCTGACGAGAATTTCTCACACAAAGTTAACAAGAAGATGTATCGCGCCGGTATGTGCTCGATCCTTTCTCAGTTGGCTCGTGAAGGTCGTTTGTGCGTGGTTGATAGCTTGGTTGTTGAAGCTCCTAAGACAAAATTATTGTCTGAGAAGTTGAAAGCAATGGGTTGTCTTGATTCAGTTCTGGTTATCACTGAAGAATTCAATGAAAACCTGATGTTGGCAGCGCGTAACTTGGTTAACGTTTTGGTTGTTGAGCCGCGTTATGCTGATCCAGTTTCTTTGGTATTTTACAAGAAAGTGTTGATCACCAAGCTGGCATTGGCAAAGATTGAGGAGATGCTGGCATGAACGCAGTAGTTAAGCATAGCGAAGAGCGCCTGATGAAGGTGTTGCTGGCTCCAGTTATTTCTGAAAAAGCAACAATGGTTGCTGAGAAAAACGAACAAGTCGTTTTCTTGGTAATGCCTGATGCAACTAAACCAGAAATTAAAGCTGCAGTTGAGCTGTTATTTAAGGTTCAGGTTGAGTCTGTGCAAGTTGCCAATCGCCTGGGTAAGCAAAAACGTACCGGTAAATTTAATGGCCGTCGCAATCATACAAAACGCGCTTTTGTATGCTTGAAAGAAGGTCAGGAAATTAACTTCACCGAGGGGGCATAATAATGGCACTCGTTAAAGTCAAGCCAACCTCGCCTGGTCGTCGTGGTATGGTAAAAGTGGTTACAGAGGGCCTGCATAAGGGTCGTCCGTTTGCCGCTTTGTTAGAAAAGAAATCCAAAACTGCTGGTCGTAATAATAACGGTCACATCACTACTCGCCACATCGGCGGTGGTCATAAGCAGCACTATCGTTTGGTTGATTTCAAGCGCACTAAAGATGGTATTCCAGCTAAAGTAGAGCGTATTGAATACGATCCTAACCGTACAGCGCACATTGCTTTGTTGTGCTATGCGGATGGTGAGCGTCAGTACATCATCGCTACTAAAGGTATGGCTGCCGGTGATCAGGTTATGAATGGTTCGCAAGCGCCTATCAAATCTGGTAACTGTATGCCTATCCGCAACATTCCAGTTGGTACAACGATGCATTGCGTCGAAATGTTGCCAGGTAAGGGTGCTCAAATCGCCCGTACTGCAGGTGCTGGTGTTGTTTTGATGGCTCGTGAGGGTATCTACGCTCAAGTTCGTCTGCGTTCTGGTGAAGTTCGTCGTATTCATATCGAATGCCGTGCAACTATCGGTGAAGTCGGTAACGGTGAGCACAATCTGCGTAAGATTGGTAAAGCTGGTGCTATGCGTTGGCGCGGTGTTCGTCCTACCGTTCGCGGTGTGGTTATGAATCCGGTCGATCACCCACACGGTGGTGGTGAAGGTAAAACCGCAGCGGGTCGTCATCCAGTTTCTCCATGGGGTCAGCAAACCAAGGGCAAGAAGACTCGTCGCAATAAGCGTACGACTTCGATGATCGTCTCACGCCGTGGTAAGAAATAAGGGATAAAACATGACACGCTCAGCGAAAAAAGGGCCGTTTTGCGACGCCCACCTGGTGAAAAAAGTCGAAGCTGCGCAAGCAATTAAAGACAAAAAGCCAATTAAAACGTGGTCACGTCGTTCGACAATTATGCCGGACTTCATCGGTTTGACCATTGCGGTGCATAACGGTAAGCAACACGTACCAGTTTATGTGTCCGAAAACATGGTTGGTCATAAACTTGGCGAATTCGCGTTGACTCGTACGTTCAAGGGTCACGCCGCCGATAAAAAGGCTAAGAGATAGGTGCTATGATGGAAACTAAAGCAATTCTGCGCGGTGTGCGTCTGTCCGAGCAAAAAGGTCGCCTTGTGGCAGATCTTATCCGTGGTAAAAAAGTAGATCAGGCATTGAATATCTTGGCATTCAGCCCTAAAAAAGGTGCAACGATCATCAAGAAAGTTTTGGAGTCTGCAATTGCAAACGCCGAACATAATGATGGCGCGGACATCGACGAGCTGAAGGTAAAAGTTATTTATGTCGAAAAAGGTACGATCTTGAAGCGTTTCACAGCGCGTGCAAAAGGTCGTGGCGATCGTATCTCTAAACAATCCTGTCACATCTACGTGACTGTCGGTAACTAAGGAGTCACGATGGGACAGAAGATACATCCAACCGGTTTTCGTCTTGCGGTAACGCGTAACTGGTCTTCACGTTGGTATGCTGGCAATGGTAATTTTGCTACCATGCTGCTTGAAGATTTGCGTGTACGTGAATACCTGAAGAAAAAACTGAAGAACGCATCCGTAGGTCGTATTACTATTGAGCGTCCTGCAAAGAATGCCCGTATTACTATTTACAGCTCCCGTCCAGGTGTTGTTATTGGTAAAAAAGGCGAAGATATTGAACTGTTGAAAACAGAACTCGCCAAAATCATGGGCGTACCTGTACATGTCAATATCGAAGAGATTCGTAAGCCAGAAATCGATGCGCAGCTGATCGCCGATTCCATTTCTCAGCAACTCGAAAAGCGTATCATGTTCCGTCGCGCAATGAAGCGCGCGATGCAAAATGCTATGCGTTTGGGTGCTAAGGGTATCAAGATCATGTCAAGCGGCCGTTTGAATGGTATCGAAATTGCACGTAAAGAATGGTATCGTGAAGGTCGCGTACCTCTGCATACATTGCGTGCTGATATCGATTATGGCTTTAGCGAAGCATCGACAACCTACGGTATTATTGGCGTTAAGGTATGGGTTTATAAGGGTGATCGTTTGCCAAACGGCGACGCTCCAGTTATTGAATCCACTCCGGAAGATGACAAGAAACGTCGTGGACCTCGTCGTGATGATGGCAAACCAAGTGGCCGTCCTCGTGCCAAGCGCCCTGAAGGTCAAACTCCAGCTGGTGTAGCAGCCCCTGCAGCGAAGCGTGTTCACGCTAAACCTGCGGGTGTTGCGGCAGCGCCGGCTGAGAAAGCAGGAGAATAATCATGCTGCAACCAGCACGCAGAAAGTATCGTAAAGAGCAAAAAGGCCGTAACAAGGGCATCTCGCATGACCGTGGTACAGCTGTTTCTTTCGGTGAATTTGGATTGAAGGCAATTGGTCGTGGTCGTATTACTGCCCGTCAAATTGAGGCAGCGCGTCGCGCTATGACTCGCCACATTAAACGTGGTGGTCGTATCTGGATTCGTATTTTCCCAGATAAGCCAATCTCGCAAAAACCTGCTGAAGTTCGTATGGGTAATGGTAAGGGTAATCCTGAGTACTACGTTGCCGAGATTCAACCAGGTAAAATGTTGTATGAAATGGATGGCGTCGATGAGACGTTGGCGCGCGAAGCGTTCCGCTTGGCCGCTGCTAAACTGCCGTTATTGACTACGTTCGTCGTGCGTCAAGTCGGCCAATAAGGGAGTTGTAAATGAAAGTATCTGAACTCCAAGGCAAAGATCCAGTAGCTTTGACTAAAGAACTGAATGAATTGTTGAAGGCTCAATTTAGTCTGCGTATGCAAATCGCTACGCAACAACTGAATAATACTTCACAGTTGAAAAAAGTACGTCGTGACATCGCACGTGTTAAGACAGTCATGAATCAGAAGGATGCCAAATAATGAACGATCAAGTTAAAGTCGCACTGAAGCGCACATTGATTGGCAAGGTTGTTTCTGACAAGATGAACAAGACCGTAACTGTGGTCGTTGAGCGTCACGTTAAACATCCTTTGTACGGTAAGATTATCATGCGCTCTGCTAAGTATCATGCACATGATGAGGCAAACCAGGCAAAGGCTGGAGACACCGTTGAGATTCAAGAAGGTCGTCCTATTTCCAAGACTAAAGCTTGGACAGTGACACGTGTGGTTCAAGTCGCACAGGTTGTATAAATTTATTGCACAAATAGTTTTTTGATGTAATAATGATGGGCTGTTATTTGTAGAGTATGCAAATAACAGCCTAAATGCCTTTTGCGGCACCTCTCGGTGTTGTGGAAGTGGTTAAAATTCGTCCACCTAATCGGTTGACTCGTGCATTGTTGGTTTTGATTCCGACGACAATTGAGTTGGCTGGCGGGACCAAAACTGACTGCAAATTTGCATAGTGCGAGTTGTGTGGGTTAAGTTGGGAAAGAGAACATTATGATTCAAACAGAAAGCCGGCTAGAAGTAGCTGACAATACTGGTGCACGCGAAGTTTTGTGTATTAAAGTATTGGGTGGCTCTAAGCGTCGTTATGCAGGGATTGGTGATGTTATTAAAGTCACTGTTAAATCTGCAGCTCCTCGCGGTCGTGTAAAAAAAGGTGAAATTTACAACGCTGTTGTTGTTAGAACTGCTAAGGGTGTTCGTCGTCAAGACGGTTCCCTGGTTAAGTTTGATGGCAATGCTGCAGTGTTGTTGAATGCAAAGCTTGAGCCAATCGGAACTCGTATTTTCGGCCCAGTAACGCGTGAATTGCGTACTGAGCGTTTTATGAAAATCGTTTCCTTAGCTCCAGAAGTACTGTAAGGGGTCCAGATGAATAAGATTCGTAAAAACGACGAAGTCATCGTCTTGACGGGTAAAGACAAAGGTAAGCGCGGTCAAGTGCAGCAATGCGTTGATGCAAATTACGTTGTTGTTGCAGGTATTAATGTTGCTAAAAAAGCGACTAAGCCTAACCCAATGACTGGTGCAGTTGGTGGCATTGTTGATAAAGTGATGCCGATACATGTATCAAATGTTGCATTGTTTAATGCGGCATCTGGTAAAGCAGACCGTGTTGGCTTTAAAGTTGTGGATGGTAGTAAAGTCCGCATCTATAAGTCAACTGGCGAAGTTGTGAAGGCATAAAGTCATGGCCCGTCTACAAGCATTTTATAAAGAAAAAGTCGTTGGTGACTTGACAGAGAAGTTCTCTTACAAGTGTCCAATGGAAGTGCCTCGTCTTTTGAAGATTACCCTGAACATGGGTTTGTCTGAGGCTATTGCTGACAAGAAAATCATTGAGCACGCTGTTGGTGACTTGACGAAAATTGCCGGTCAAAAGCCTGTTGTCACTAAAGCGCGTAAAGCGATTGCTGGCTTCAAGATTCGTGAAGGTTATCCAATTGGTTGTATGGTAACTTTGCGTGGCGCTCAAATGTATGAATTCCTCGATCGTTTCGTAACCGTTGCTTTGCCTCGTGTACGTGATTTCCGTGGTGTGTCTGGTCGTGCGTTTGATGGTCGTGGTAACTACAATATCGGTATCAAGGAACAGATTATTTTCCCTGAAATCGAGTACGACAAGATCGACGTGTTGCGTGGTATGAACATCAGTATTACTACGACAGCAAAGACCGACGAAGAAGCGAAAGCTCTTCTCGCCGCATTTAAATTTCCGTTCAGAAACTGAGGTCGCCATGGCAAAATTGGCACTGATTAATCGTGAGCAAAAGCGTGCAGATCTGGTGAAGAAATTCGCTGGCAAACGCGCCGAATTGAAGGCCATCGTTGATGACCAATCAAAGACAGAAGAGGAGCGTTATTTAGCTCGTCTGAAGTTGCAGGCACTGCCACGTAACTCTAATCCGACCCGTCAGCGCAATCGTTGCGCATTGACCGGTCGTCCGCGTGGCACATTCCGTAAGTTTGGTTTGGGCCGTATTAAACTCCGTGAATTCGCCATGCGTGGTGAGATTCCGGGTATGACTAAAGCCAGCTGGTAATAGGAGAATATCAATGAGTATGAGCGATCCTATCGCCGATATGCTGACCCGCATCCGTAACGCGCAAGTTGTTCAAAAAACTGCTGTTGCGATGCCGTCCTCTAAAGTAAAAATTGCTATCGCAGTTGTTCTTAAGGACGAAGGCTACATTGAGGATTTCGCAGTGACAGAAGCTGCTGGGAAATCTGAATTGAAAATCGGTTTGAAGTATTATGCAGGACGTCCTGTTATTGAGCGCTTGGAACGTGTTTCACGTCCTGGTCTCCGTATTTACAAAGGTAAAGACGAGATTCCAAGTGTTATGAACGGTTTGGGCGTGGCGATTGTGTCCACACCAAAGGGCGTTATGACTGACCGCAAAGCACGCGCAACCGGTGTCGGTGGCGAAGTTATTTGCTACGTCGCCTAAGGAGTGCAAGATGTCACGAGTAGGTAAAATGCCAATCGTGTTGCCAGCAGGTGCAGAAATTGCAATCTCGGCAGCACAGGTTACAGTAAAAGGCCCAATGGGCGTTCTGACACAAGGCCTGAATGGCTTGGTGACAGTCGCTAACGATAACGGTACTCTTAGTTTTTCTCCGGCAGATGATAGTCGTGAAGCTAATGCTATGACCGGCACCTTGCGTGCTTTGGTTAATAACATGGTTAACGGCGTCACTAAAGGCTACGAAAAAAAGTTGAACTTGGTCGGCGTTGGTTACAAGGCACAAGCACAAGGCGACAAGTTGAATTTGTCGTTGGGTTTTTCGCACCCAGTAGTTCATCAAATGCCAGAAGGCATTACATGCACTACACCAATTCCTACTGAAATCCTGATCAAAGGGATTAATAAGCAGGTAGTTGGTCAAGTGGCAGCTGAAGTCCGTGCATACCGCAGCCCAGAGCCTTATAAAGGCAAGGGCGTCCGTTATTCGGACGAAGTGGTTGTGATTAAAGAAACCAAGAAGAAGTAATAGGGGTTGACGATGGATAAGAAACAATCACGTCTGCGCCGCGCGACTCAAACCCGTGCCAAGATCGCAGAACTTAAGGTGGTCCGCTTAGCGGTTCATCGTACAAATCTGCATATCTACGCAAGCATCATTGGCCCAGACGCCAAAGTGCTGGCATCGGCTTCTACCGTAGAGGCGGAAGTACGTGCAGAGTTGGCCGCGGCATCCGGCAACGGCGGGAATGCAGCAGCAGCCACGTTAATTGGCAAGCGCGTTGCAGAGAAAGCGTTGAAAGCAGGGATTACCGAAGTCGCGTTTGATCGCTCCGGTTTCCGTTACCATGGTCGCGTCAAGGCGTTAGCGGAAGCTGCGCGTGAAGCTGGCCTGAAGTTCTAAGGAAAATTCGTCATGGCAAAAATGCAAGCGAAAATGGCAGCCGACAAGCCGGATGATGGCATGCGCGAAAAAATGATCGCGATCAACCGTGTAACCAAAGTGGTTAAGGGTGGTCGTATCATGGGCTTCGCAGCACTGACCGTCGTTGGTGATGGTGATGGCCGTATTGGTATGGGTAAGGGGAAATCGAAAGAAGTTCCTGTAGCCGTCCAAAAAGCGATGGAAGAAGCTCGTCGTAAGATGATTAAGGTAACTCTGAAAAACGGTACTTTGCAGCACGCCGTAACAGGTCAGCATGGCGCATCCAAAGTGATGATCATGCCTGCCAAAGAGGGTACTGGCGTTATTGCGGGTGGTCCAATGCGCGCAATTTTTGAAGTTTTGGGCGTGGTAAACGTCGTTGCTAAATCCAACGGCTCTACCAATCCTTACAACATGGTTCGTGCAACTTTGGACGGTTTGTCCAAGATGAGTACACCATCGGAAATTGCTGCTAAACGTGGCAAGTCCCTAGAAGAAATTCTGGGCTAAGGTGAGCGAAATGACAAAGACAGTAAAAGTAACTTTGGTCAAGGGTTTGATCGGGACTCGTGAGTCCCATCGCGCTACAGTTCGCGGTTTGGGTTTGCGTCGTGTAAATTCGGTTTCCGAATTGCAAGACACTCCATCCGTACGTGGCATGATCAATAAAGTCTCGTATCTTGTGAAGGTTGTATCGTAAGCCGTCAGGTTTGCGATCGGAGCAAATTATGGAATTGAATAACATACAGCCAGCTGATGGCGCAAAACACTACAAACGTCGTGTTGGTCGCGGTATCGGTTCTGGTTTGGGTAAGACATCTGGCCGCGGTCACAAAGGTCAGAAGTCACGCACAGGCGGTTTTCATAAAGTCGGTTTCGAAGGCGGTCAAATGCCTTTGCAACGTCGCTTGCCTAAGCGTGGTTTCAAATCTTTGGCAACACCATACAAAGCGGAAGTTCGTTTGACGGATCTGGAAAATCTTCCAGTGACAGAGATCGATGTTCTTGCATTGAAACAAGCCGGTGTCGTCTCTCAGTTGGCGCGTGTAGTGCGCGTTATATTGTCAGGCACAATCACAAAAAAAGTAACTTTGAATGGTCTGATCGTCTCTAAAGGCGCTAAGGCTGCAATCGAAGCTGCTGGCGGAACAGTGACTGAATTAGTGATTGCACCAGTGGTTAAGAAATTACCTGCTAAAGCAGCTGCTTAATTCGGGCAAAACAGGAGCAAACATTGGCAACTTCTCCACAGCAAGCTAAAAGTGCAGCAAGTGGATTCCCTTGGGGAAGACTCTGGTTTTTATTGTCTGCACTAGTTGTGTACCGTATCGGTGCTCATATACCTGTTCCAGGTATTGACCCGACGGCACTGGCAGAACTGTTTAAACAAAACCAAGGCGGTATTTTGGGGATGTTTAATATGTTCTCCGGCGGGGCTTTATCACGTTTTACGATATTTGCTTTGGGTATCATGCCGTATATTTCGGCATCAATTATTATGCAATTGATGTCGATAGTTTCTCCACAACTGGAGGCCCTGAAAAAAGAAGGGGAATCCGGGCGTAAGAAAATAACGCAATATACTCGGTATGGCACTTTGTTGTTGGCGACATTGCAAGCTTATTTCATTGCATTCGGTCTGGAATCTCAGCCTGGATTAGTGATAGATGCAGGTATGGCGTTTCGCTTTACTACGGTGGTTACTTTGCTGACTGGTACCATGTTTTTGATGTGGTTAGGTGAGCAAATTACTGAGCGTGGTTTAGGTAATGGTATTTCTATCATTATCTTTGCGGGTATTGCCGCTGGCTTACCAAGTGGTTTGGCAAGTTTGTTTGAGTTGGTTCGTACTGGTTCGATGATGCCATTTACAGCTTTGATAGTTTGTTTGATTGTCGCTGCTGTTACTTATGTGGTTGTATTTGTTGAACGAGGACAGCGCAAAATATTGGTTAATTATGCCAAGCGTCAAGTGGGTAACAAAGTGTACGGTGGGCAAACTAGTCATTTGCCTTTGAAGTTGAATATGGCCGGTGTAATACCTCCAATTTTCGCTTCATCGATACTGATGTTTCCAGCGACGATTATCAGCATGTTCACAAAAGGTGTTGAAGACTCGGATAGTCGGGTTGTTAGCTTCCTTAAGGATCTTGCTGCGTCAATGGGGCCAGGTGAGCCTATGCATGCCCTCTTGTACGCTGGTGCGATTATTTTCTTCTGCTTTTTTTACACGGCTCTTGTGTTTAATAGTAAAGAAACAGCCGATAACCTGAAGAAGAGTGGGGCATTCGTTCCTGGTATTCGTCCTGGTGATCAAACGGCGCGTTATATTGATAAAATATTGATGCGTTTGACCTTGGCAGGTGCGGTGTATATTACGGCCGTGTGTTTGTTGCCTGAGTTCTTAATCGCACATTGGAAGGTTCCGTTTTATTTTGGCGGCACATCCTTGTTGATTATCGTTGTAGTAACGATGGATTTTATGGCTCAAGTGCAAAATTATGTAATGTCACAGCAATACGAATCGCTTCTTCGTAAAGCAAATTTCAAGGGCGGAATTCCTTCTAGGTAATCGCCCAGAGGAACAGCAGATCGAATGGCAAAAGACGACGTTATACAGATGCAGGGCGAGATTCTTGAGAATCTTCCGAATGCAACATTTCGAGTTAAGTTGGAAAATGGGCATGTTGTGCTAGGCCATATTTCCGGAAAGATGCGAATGAACTATATTCGCATTCTTCCCGGTGATAAGGTGACAGTAGAATTGACGCCTTATGATTTGAGCCGGGCGCGTATAGTGTTCCGTACCAAGTAAATTTAAATGAACTAGAAGGAAAGAGGGCAAAAATGAAAGTTCTCGCATCAGTTAAGCGGATCTGCCGCAATTGCAAGATCATCAAGCGCAAGGGTGTTGTTCGTGTTATATGCACTGAACCACGCCATAAGCAGCGCCAAGGTTAATTAACGTTATTTATCGAGGATAACGAATGGCACGTATAGCAGGGGTTAATATCCCAAATCATCAGCATACCGTAATCGGCTTAACAGCTATCTATGGTATTGGTCGTCCACGCGCAGAGAAAATCTGCCAAGCAACCGGTGTTTTAACTAGTAAAAAAGTTAAAGATCTGGATGATAGCGAATTAGAAAAGCTTCGCGACGGAATTGCAAAATTCATCGTCGAAGGTGATCTACGTCGTGAAATCTCGATGAACATCAAACGTTTGATGGACTTAGGTTGCTACCGCGGCCTCCGTCATCGTAAGGGTTTGCCTTGCCGTGGTCAACGTACACGTACGAATGCTCGTACGCGTAAGGGTCCGCGTAAAGCAGCGCAATCATTGAAGAAATAATCCAGTACTGCTGGATTTAAGGAAACAATTATGGCAAAAGCACAAAATAACGCAAACGCAGCCCGCGCTCGTAAAAAAGTTAAAAAGAATGTCGCTGAAGGTATCGCACACGTTCACGCTTCTTTTAACAATACCATCATCACGATCACAGATCGTCAAGGCAATGCATTGTCTTGGGCAACAGCTGGTGGCGCTGGTTTTAAAGGTTCGCGTAAATCGACACCATTTGCAGCACAGGTTGCAGCGGAAGCTGCAGGCAAAGTTGCAGTTGAGTGCGGCATCAAAAATCTGGAAGTTCGCATCAAGGGTCCAGGCCCAGGTCGTGAATCTTCAGTACGTGCTTTGAATAACTTGGGTATTAAAATATCCTTGATTCAAGACGTAACTCCAGTACCGCATAACGGTTGCCGCCCTCCAAAGCGTCGCCGTATCTAAAACAGTAGCGAAAGCTTCTGGCGTTCTGATAGTTTTAGCGTTAGAATACAGCCCGCCAATTCATTTGGTGGGTTTTGTGTTATTTAGCAGTTTTTAGTAGTCTCTAGCAGTCTATTAAGACCACCGTCTGGCCGAATGCGGACCAGACTAGCGCAGCAGGATGATGTTCCTGCTTGCGTCATTTATAAAAGGAAAATACCGTGGCACGTTATATTGGACCAAAAGCAAAATTATCCCGTCGCGAAGGCACGGATCTGTTTCTGAAAAGCGCACGTCGCTCTTTGGATTCGAAATGCAAATTAGATGTAAAACCAGGTCAGCACGGTGCCAAATCTGGTGCTCGTACTTCTGACTACGGTAATCAATTGCGCGAAAAGCAAAAAGTTAAGCGTATGTACGGCATCTTGGAACGTCAGTTCCGCCGTTATTTCGCAGAAGCTGATCGTCAAAAAGGTAACACTGGCGAAACACTGTTGAAATTGCTCGAGTCCCGTCTGGACAACGTTGCATATCGTATGGGTTTCGGTTCAACACGTGCAGAAGCGCGTCAGTTGGTTAGCCATAAAGCATTTACTGTTAATAACATCGTTGTTAACATCGCTTCTTACCAAGTTAAATCTGGTGATGTGGTTGCTGTTCGTGAAAAGTCCAAGAAGCAAGTGCGTATTGTTGAAGCACTGTCTTTGGCTGAACAAATCGGTATGCCATCTTGGGTTGCAGTTGATTCCAAGAAAATGGAAGGCACTTTCAAGTCCATGCCAGATCGCAGCGATATCTGCCACGACGTCAATGAATCATTGATCGTTGAATTGTATTCACGTTAATATTCAAGTTTTACTGCCTGCCTGTTTTTTTCAGGCAGGCTTTTTTCTTTGCTGCCATCAGCCTTATCGGTGTAATGAGCCGAGGGTATTGAAAAGGATATTTCATGCAGAACAATTTGTTTAAGCCACGTATTATTGATGTGGAAATGCTGGGTGCCGGTCACGCTAAAGTCGTGATGGAACCGTTTGAACGTGGTTTCGGACACACACTGGGAAATTCCCTGCGCCGTGTTCTGTTGTCTTCCATGGTCGGATACGCTCCTACTGAGGTAACAATTGCTGGCGTTGTTCATGAGTACTCTACTCTTGATGGCGTTCAGGAAGACGTTGTTGACATTTTGCTCAATCTGAAGGGTATCGTCTTCAAGGTGCATAACCGTGATGAAGTTACTTTGACATTGAAAAAAGATGGCGAAGGCCCGGTTTTGGCTTCGGATATCGATTTGCCACATGACGTTGAGCTGATTAATCCAGATCACGTTATTGCGAATCTGACAGTCGGCGGTAAGCTGGACATGCAGATCAAGGTCGAAAAAGGCCGTGGTTATGTACCAGGTAACGTTCGTCGCTTGTCTGAAGATGCGAACAAAACTATCGGTCGTATTATTTTGGATGCATCGTTTTCTCCAATTCGTCGCGTATCCTACTCCGTAGAATCCGCTCGTGTTGAACAGCGTACGGATCTGGATAAGTTGATCATCAATATCGAAACAAACGGTGTGATTTCTCCTGAAGAAGCCATTCGTCAGTCCGCTCGTGTTTTGGTAGATCAGTTGAACGTGTTTGCCGCTTTGGAAGGTACTGAAGCTGCCGCTGAAGCGCCATCCCGCGCACCAGCAGTTGATCCTGTCTTGTTGCGTCCAGTGGATGATCTGGAATTGACAGTTCGTTCAGCAAACTGCCTGAAAGCAGAAAATATTTACTATATTGGTGACTTGATCCAACGTAGTGAAAATGAGCTGTTGAAGACACCAAACTTGGGTCGCAAATCCTTGAATGAAATCAAGGAAGTTTTGGCGTCCCGTGGCTTGTCTTTGGGTATGAAGCTGGAAAACTGGCCGCCAGTTGGCCTGGAAAAATAATTTGTACTGAGGGCGGGCTTTTGTTCCGCCCTTGTTGTTGTAGTAAAAAGCAATTACCGGCCCGCACCGATCTTATTGTCGGTGATAGAAGAGCTGGATTTTTTGAAACCTGAAAGGAAATATCATGCGTCATCGTCACGGCTTACGTAAGCTGAATCGTACTTCTTCCCACCGTCTGGCTATGCTGCGCAACATGACAGTATCCCTGTTGCGTCACGAAGCCATCAAAACAACTTTGCCTAAAGCAAAAGAATTGCGCCGCGTTATCGAGCCGATTCTGACTATGGGTAAAACAAACACATTAGCAAACAAGCGTCTGGCGTTTTCCCGCCTGCGTGATCGTGAAATGGTCTTGAAATTGTTCGCTGAATTGGGTCCACGTTACGCAAATCGTAACGGCGGCTATCTGCGCATTTTGAAAATGGGTTTCCGCGTTGGTGACAATGCGCCTATGGCCTATGTTGAACTGATGGATCGTCCAGAAATCAGCGACATCGACGACGCTCCAGTAGCAGAATAATTTAGAAGAACTTCGGTTCTTTTGATATTCAAACCGTTCAGTGTAAGCTGGGCGGTTTTTTTTTTGCCGTAGTGATGCGGGTTGAGCTGGCGCAGACAGTTGCCATAGATGTTGGTCGACAAGGAACAATATGGCATTATCCTTGTCACAGCTAAGTATCACGCCGCAGTGTCGGATTATCGTAGCTCTGCGGGTGCGGTGACATTTTTAATGTAATTCGGGCTCTGCTAGGGCTCGCTGTTGTGATGCGCTCTGCCGCTACCTTGTGGTGGCGTTAAATAGGCTACGCAAGCCAGATAGAAGATGTTTTCAGGTAAAGATCGGAAGTGAATGAATATCCAAATTGAAGCGCGTTTTGCTGTGCTATCCGAGTTATTTTCTCGTAGCTTAGCTTGCCTACTCAGCGCCTTGCTATTGCTTGCCTCGCCTTGGAGTGTGGCGGATGATTTCCTCGACCCAGAGGTGGCGTTTAAGGTTGCTGCCAGGATGGTAGCGCCAGGTGTTGCAGAAGTGAATTTTACCGTAGCAGGCGGCTATTACCTTTATCGGGAGCGGCTTACGTTTAGTGCGCAGGGCGCGCAATTGGGCGAGCCAGTGCTTCCGGCCGGCAAAGTGAAATTTGACGAAACGTTTCAAAAAGACGTAGAAACTTATCGCGGCAAGATCTCGGTTAGGATTCCGGTTCAGGTTAGCGGTGATTTTGTCTTGACGGTAGGTCACCAGGGCTGCGCGGATCAGGGATTGTGTTATCCGCCTATAGAGTCAAAGTTTCAGCTCAGCGCTGTCGCTAGTTCTGGGTCTTCGCTTGCCTCGGCCGCGACAGCTAGTGAATTGGCTGCCGTCAATCCTGAAAATCCAGGGGCGGTAAGTGAGAGTTACAGTATCAGTGCGGCGCTAAAAAGCGGCAAATTGGCCGCGATTCTTCCCTTATTTTTTTTTTACTCGGCCTGGGCTTGTCATTTACTCCTTGCGTCTTGCCTATGGTGCCGATCCTGTCGTTTATTATTGTCGGCGAGGGTGTCGGCATCAAGCGTAGCAGGGCTTTTTTATTGTCCCTGAGTTATGCGCTGGGTATGGCCTTGGTGTATACCGCGTTGGGTGTAGTGGCTGGCTTGATTGGCGAGGGTTTATCGGCAACCTTGCAGAACCCTTGGGTGTTGGGTGGCTTCGCGGCCTTGATGGTGGTCTTGTCTTTGTCGATGTTCGGGGTCTATCAGTTGCAAATGCCGGGCGCATTGCAAAGCAAGTTGACTCTGGTTTCTGAGGGGCAGCGTAATGGCAAACTGGTAGGAGTATTTTTAATGGGGGCGATTTCCGCCCTGATAGTCGGACCCTGTGTGGCAGCGCCTTTGGCTGGCGCACTCGTGTATATCAGTCAAACCCGGGATGTGGTGGTGGGTGGGGCAGCACTATTTGCTATGGCGATGGGGATGAGTGTGCCCTTACTTTTGGTCGGGGTGTCGGCGGGTAGCCTATTGCCGAGGGCGGGTGCCTGGATGGAGGCGATCAAACGCTTTTTTGGCGTACTGATGTTGGCGATGGCCTTGTGGATGGTGTCGCCCGTGATTCCGGTATGGTTGCAGATGGCCGCCTGGGCGGCATTGTTAATTGGATATGCGGCTTATCAATTATTTATACATCTGGGTGGCATTCCGTCAAAACTTTTGGCTATTGTGATTGCGCTGCTGGGACTGACGCAATTGATTGGCGTTAGCACTGGTGGTCGTGATGTTTTCGCGCCGATAGCGCATCTGCTTGGTACGCAAGAGCATGGTGTTAGCTTCAAGCGGGTAGCTTCGCTGGCAGAGTTGGATGCGGCCCTGGCTCAATCTAAGGGCAAGGTCGCTATGCTTGATTTTTATGCTGACTGGTGCGTGTCTTGCAAAGAGATGGAAAAATTAACTTTTACCGATGCACAGGTGAAATCCAAGTTGGCCGATGTATTGTTGCTACAGGTAGATGTCACCGCCAACAACGCTGAAGATAAGGCGCTGCTAAAACGTTTCGGTTTGTTCGGGCCGCCCGCAATCATTTTTTTTGATACGCGGGGAATCGAAATTATGGATGGGCGCGTCATTGGTTATCAGAATGCGCCAAAATTTCTGACATCACTTCGCGTGATTGAAAATAGGTAAGTGCGGTTTAGAAACTGCCCATGCTGCTTAAGCAAGTTAGCATGGGCATTTTTTATGATAGTTTTTTATCTAACCGGAGTAATTTGTTCTGCGTAGTCGTATAAGGCGCCGAGAATTTCCTCATCTCGTTCACTCGCAGATTCCTGCAGAGTATCAATACGATCAAAAAACTGTTCGACTGTGAGGGCCTTTGCTGCACCGCCTAGCAGGCGTGCCGCCCGGTGCTGCTCCCAAAGTTGTTGCTCATCGGCCGATAAGCTATGAGGGAAATTGCGGGCGCGATAGCGAAACAACAGTTCTTCGAGTCGTCCATCCTGAAAGTGTGGATGGGCAGATGTTAGTTGTTGTGCATTCATGGCTCTTAAATCGTTGAGCGTGCGTCGGTCATTGTTGCCGATAAATCCACCGTACAAATCTTCATCTACATCGACACCGGTTTCTGCGTCGCGCGAGAAAATTTGCTGCCAGATCCCGGACATATCCGAGCGCGCTTCGGCTAGTTCTGCCAGTTGTGCATGGGCCTGAACCAGTTGCATATCCAGGCCCCAGTGCTCGGCGCGTTGCGGGCTCAGGGTTTTTAGATTGCTGATCACGACCGGGGATTTGTTCAGATGTATGCTCTTGACCGGCAGGCGTGTTACTCCCTCTGGCAAGGCATCGGCTTTGCTGAACATGCGTTGCCGTATGCTGGCCGCATCTAGCGTAAATAACTCGCTAGGGTCGAAATTAAGATCCCAGACTATCACTTCGTTCTTGTTGTGCGGATGCGTTGCCAGTGGCCATACCGCGGTGATGCAACCGCGCTCGGCCGGTATCATGCCAGAGACATGCAGGAAGGCTTTTTTCAGCGGCAAGCCTATCTCTGTGGCGACGCGTTCCTTCTTGCGCAAGGCCAGGCAAAATTCGAATAGTTTGGGCTGATGCTGACGTATCAGTCTTGCCAGCGCGATGGTGGCGCGTACGTCAGATAAGGCGTCATGTGCCGCATCGTGGGCCAAGCCGTTGGCGGCGGTTAATAGTTCAAGGCGAAAACTAGGCTTGCCGTCGTCATTGACCGGCCAGTTGATGCCTTCCGGACGTAGTGCGTAGGTAGTGCGTACCACATCAAGTAGATCCCAGCGACCGCAATTGTTTTGCCACTCACGTGCGTATGGGTCTATCAGGTTACGCCAGAACATGAAGCGCGTGATTTCGTCATCGAAGCGTATCGTGTTGTAGCCGACCCCGATAGTGCCGCTCTGTGAAAATTCTTGTTCAATTTTTGCAGCGAATTGGTGTTCCGGAATGCCGCGCTCCAGGCATAGCTGAGGCGTTATGCCGGTAATCAGGCAAGACTGCGGATCTGGCAGGAAGTCGGGTGCCGGTTGGCAGTACAGCATGATAGGTTCACCGATTTCATTGAGTTCCGCATCGGTACGGATGGCGGCAAATTGGGCCGGGCGATCCCGTCTGGCTTGCACGCCAAAGGTTTCATAATCATGCCAAAGGAAAGTGTAGTCTTGCATTGCTGCTCTCAATATTTGAAAAATGGAGGAGTATATTCATATTTGTGTTCATTGCGCTTATCAATGCTGCGCGATGGAGCATGCTATGAGCATACCCCTATCTAGTATGCATTTGGCGTGCGGCTTGCTGTGTAGCCCGTTCCTCAAGGTAGCGCTTGCTGCGAAAGTACCCGAGTAACAGCACCACCATGCCCAGCATGATGCCGATAATAACCCAGAAGCCTGATGCGTTCTCCAGCATGGGCATCTTGACGAAGTTCATCCCAAAGATACCGGTAATTAAGGTCAGGGGCATAAATAGCGCTGTGATGACAGTGAGGGTGCGCATGATCTCGCTGGTGCGGTGCGCCATGGCCGCGAAATGGATTTGCACCGCTGACTCCAGTGATGCCTCCAGTCTGCGCGCATGATTGAGTACGCGGCCGATATGCTCGATCACATCATTGGTGCGCACTAGAAGTAGGTCTTTGGCGTGACCGTTACCGTTGCTACTGCCATCATGGGTGTCTATGATGTGATCCCTTAACTCTTGCAAGGCGTCATGCTGCTCTTCGCAGAGGTGATCTAACTTGCGTAGCTCTATGCGGGAGTCGAGTAAGGCTAGCCAGTTTTTGAACGGTTTGCGCGGATCGAGCAGGGCGTGTTGCCAGCGATCTAGTTGTTGGGTGAGCGGTTGGCGTAGTGCCAGATATTGATCCACCATGGAATTGAGCAAACGCAGCATCAGGTCTTCCGGTGATGCCGGCAGGCGAGTGGCATGAGTGCTCGCTTCCGCTTTGAACTTATACGCAAGCAAACGGGCCCGGGCGTTTTCTATGGTTTGGCTGGTGCTCGACCTTACGGTGACCAGCGCTGATCCGACCAAAAAGAAAGCAACCGGTTGCGTTACCAACTTATTGAGGACGGCGGGTATTTTCCTCTTGATCCCGTCAGTCGCTACTGTGTTAGCCGGATCAGCATGCAAGGCGAGTTTGCGAAATACCACCATTTCGTATTCTTGAGTCGCATCAAAATACGAGGGGTGCGATAGGTTCACGGCATCTCTGAGATGCAGATCATACAGATGGGTGCCGGTGATCCTTTCGACTTCATCGCGCCATGCTTCAGGATCGGCAGTCACTTCTTCATGAGTTACGTCCAGCCATAGAAAGCCGCTGGATGGTATTTCAGTGTTGTTAAGTGAAACTTGTTTGTCACCTATGTGGAAAATATCCATTTACTTAGTTTTTTCAAAAATACGCCATAGCGTGAGTAGAGAGATCAGGCAGAAGCAGCTAATTGCTATTTTGCTTAACATTGTTAGCGGGAAGCTGTTGAACCAGCTGTCGCTGAAAGCGAGTGCGAGGGAAGTCAGACCCAGCCGGCATTTTTCCAATAATACATATAAGCGCTGGGGTTCCATCAGACCGCCTATGATCCAGAACGTGATGATCAGCCAGCATGCATAGGCGAATGCAGCGAGTGCAGAAATGCTCTGAAAAGAGAGTAAAAAATGCGTGCTCAATTGTAGTGCGAGAATGAACTGCAGCAGGCAATACCAGATCTTTGAGGCTTCTAATGGCGGATTAAACAGACTTCGCTGCAAATCAAATTTTTTTGTGTTTGTACTGTTTTCCAGATCAGCCGGCCGCCAGCCGGGGGGCATCAGCCAGATACGCAATTTGTCTCCCCAACGTTTGGTGTGCCAGGCATCTTGCGCTACTGCCGCATACACCTCCAGATTGGCCCATAGCGGGTTCCAGCTGCGTAGTGGACTACGTGTGCCGAACACCACGGGATGGGCGTCTTGCTCTTCAATAAAAGTGCCGAACAGCCTATCCCAGAGTATCAGGATGCCGCCGTAATTCTTGTCCAGATACAGATCGTTGACTGCGTGATGCGCCCTGTGATTGGAGGGCGAAACAAAAACGCGGTCAAACCAGCCGAGCTTACCGATCTGCTGGGTATGTATCCAGAATTGGTAAAGTAGATCAATCAGTGCGATGGCGATAAACACCTGAACCGGATAGCCGATTAGCGCTAACGGCAGGTAGAACACCCAGCCAAATAAGGCGCCGCTGCTGGTTTGACGCAATGCAGTGGTGAGATTATAGGCTTCGCTTTGATGGTGGACTACGTGGGCAGCCCACAGCAGGTTGGTTTCGTGCCCCATGCGATGCAGCCAGTAATATAAAAAGTCGTACAGCAATAAGCCCGATAGCCAAATCCAGCTGCTGTCTTCCGGCAGATTGAATAGCGCGGCATGTTGAAATACCCATGCGTATACGCCTACCGACAATACTTTGAGGAACACGCCGGTGATCTGACTCATGACACCGAGACTTAGGCTGTTGATGGCGTCGTTGATTTGGTAGCGATGTTGTTGGCGCCGTACTGCGACCATGAATTCGATGGCGATCAGCAAAAAAAATACAGGGCTGGCAAAGCTAATGATTTTTTCTTGCATGATGGGGCGCTCGCTGAAAAATTTCAGGATAGGGTGAGCGTAAATGTCAGAATAATTTGGCGCTCACCCTGCGTCGCTTAGGCCGTATGCTTCAGCAAACGTGCCACGTCGCGCGCAAAATAAGTCAGGATGCCATCGGCGCCGGCGCGTTTAAATGCCAGCATGGATTCCATCATGGTTTTATTGTGATCAAGCCAGCCATTTTGAGCTGCGGCCTTGATCATCGCGTATTCACCGCTGACCTGATAGGCGAAGGTTGGCACCTTGAACTCATCCTTGACACGGCGCACGATGTCCAGATAAGGCATGCCAGGTTTGACCATCACCATGTCGGCACCTTCGGCCAGATCCAGCGCCACTTCGCGCAAGGCTTCATCGCTGTTGGCCGGGTCCATCTGGTAGTTGGCCTTATCGCTCTTGCCTAAATTGCTGGCAGAGCCGACCGCATCGCGGAACGGTCCGTAGAAGGCGGAAGCGTATTTGGCCGAGTAAGCCATAATACGGGTGTGAATGTAGCCATGAGTCTCAAGAGCGTGGCGGATCGCACCTATGCGGCCATCCATCATGTCACTTGGCGCAACGATATCGGAGCCAGCTTCTGCCTGGGTCAGCGCTTGCTTGACCAGCATGGCAGTCGTTTCGTCATTGAGTACGTAGCCATCGGCATTAATCAAGCCGTCCTGACCGTGACTGGTATATGGATCGAGTGCGACGTCGGTCAGTATGCCCAGCTCAGGGAAACGCATTTTTAACTCGCGAATCGCGCGTGGGATCAAACCCTGCGGATTGAGCGCTTCGATGCCGTCAGGTGTTTTCAAATTCGGGTTGATCGACGGGAACAAGGCCATGACCGGAATACCCAAAGTCACGCAATCTTCGGCCACGCCAAGCAAGACATCAATCGAGACGCGATCGACGCCTGGCATCGAGGCAACCTTTTCACATAGGTTAACCCCGTCAATGACAAAAACCGGGTAGATCAGGTCGGATGCCGTAACATGGTTTTCGCGCATCAGTGCACGTGAAAAGGCGTCGCGGCGCATGCGGCGCATACGAACGGCAGGAAATTGGGACGGTTTGGTTTCGTTGTAATCGGACATGGTGATGTGTAAAAGAAAAAAATTAATTTGAATTAATGAAACTTTTTTTAATAACGAAGCTCTTAATTAACAGGCGCTAGCCTACCGCTTATTCTCCCTGAGCGGGCGCCCATCGACCCTATTCGATTATGGCGTTATTTTCCCCGGCAACTAGACATTGCCGGGGTTTTTTTTATGCCGGATCGTTCTCTTGATTGGCTGACGATGCTTCTGCCTCATCGCTTTCAACGATATTTTTGGTGAAAGGCAGGTCTAGGCCGGTCAATTGCTGTATTTTCGCATCCGCTTCTTCTATTCCTATGCGTTTTAGCGAAGAAAACAGTTGTGCCGTAAATGGAAATGGCACACCGTTTTCGTCGGTATAGCTTGCCAGCACTGTATTGGTCAGTCTGAGTGCATTGGTCGCTTCGTTGCGGTTGAGTTTATCTGCCTTGGTCAGTAGGCAATGCACAGGGCGACCGGTAGGCGCGTACCATTCCAGCATTTGCCTATCAAGATCCGTGAATGGCCGGCGCGAATCCATAATCAATATCAGGGCAGATAATTGATCGCGTTTTTGCACGTAATTACCAAGTAACTGATTCCAGTGGTTTTTAGCCGCGCCAGGGACCTCTGCATAACCATAGCCAGGCAAATCGACCAATAAAGCACGAATTTCCTCTACGATTGTTGCATCTTTGCGATGCTGCGCCACATGCGCGCCGCCGATGGAAAAATAATTAATGTGTTGCGTGCGTCCCGGCGTCTTGGATGCAAAGCATAATTTTTTCTGATTGCACAGAATGTTGATGGCGGTAGATTTCCCGGCATTGGAGCGGCCGGCAAAGGCGATTTCAGGCACCTGTAGAGTAGGCAGGTCGCGTAAATGGTTGACCGTCGTAAAGAAGCGGGCTTGCCAGAGGATAGACATAAGAGGTGGCCAATAATGATAAATGCGTGAAAAAATACGACAGAAATGAGCGGATTCGCTTAAAAATGCTGCCTCTTTCTGGTTTCACGCACCCCGAATTAGCCAACATTTCCTTAAAAGCTATTGTACAATAAGGGGTTAGGTATTGGGCAGCGGTAAACGTGCTGTCCTGCGAATAAGCTATTTGCGTCGCCAATAGGGCAGATTTCCATTATTTAGTCTCAGGGTGTTTGAATGAACCGTGCTTTTTTACCATTTTTGAAATCAATCAGCATCGCAATTTTAGCGGTGTCTTCCATAGCCTATGCCAACGAGCAAGCAGCCCCAGCCAAAGCTGACGCCGCTAAGGGAGCAACGCTTTACGCGAACGGTGATGCCGCACGTGGGATTGTCGCTTGCGCTTCCTGTCATGGTGAGGGTGGTAATTCCACCATTAGCGTGAATCCTAAGTTGGCCGGACAACACGAAGCCTATATTAATAAGCAATTGCACGATTTCAAGGGCGCAGATCGTAACAATGCAGTAATGACCGCATTTTCAGCTGCATTGAAAGACGACGATGTGAAAAATGTTGCCGCTTATCTGGCTGCACAAAAATCGAAACCGGGCTCCGCTAAAAATAAAGACATCGTGGAATTAGGCAAGCAAATTTATCGTGGCGGTATCGCTGAGAAAAATGTTCCAGCCTGTGCTGGTTGCCACAGCCCGAATGGAGCAGGTATGCCAGCCCAATATCCACGGATTGCAGCTCAACATCAGGATTACACAATTGCTCAATTGACTAATTTCCGTACCGGTGTACGTAAAAATAGCCCGCAAATGGCGACTATCGCCAAACGTATGTCAGATGATGAGATGAAGGCTGTCGCTGACTATATGGCGGGCCTGAAGTAAGCGTCAGAAGCTAGTGTAAAAAGATAAAATAGTAATATTAAAGGAGGGGGTGGCAAAAGCCATCCCCTTTTTTTGTTTCTTGGATAAGCATGAATACCGATACGCAAACAGATACCTCCACCGATAATAGCGATACAGACCCCGTCAGCAAAACTGCAGGATTGAACCTGAATACCGAACGCCGTTGGCTTGCGGATCTGGTCGAATTACTGTCCTCTATGCGTTTCGCAATTAGTTTGCTCACGCTGATTGCTGTTGCTGCGATGATCGGTACGGTCTTGAAGCAGAATGAGCCCATGCCCAACTATGTCAATCAATTCGGCCCGCTCTGGTTTGATGTATTTAATAAATTGAGTTTGTATTCACTGTATTCGGCCTGGTGGTTTTTGCTGATCATGGCATTTCTGGTGCTCTCTACCAGTCTGTGCCTGATACGAAATACCCCAAAGATGCTCAAGGATATGCGCAGTTGGCGTGAAAATGTACGTGAAGCCTCATTGCGTAATTTTCACCATAAGCTTGAATGGAGTGGCTCGCAACAGCACTCAGAGATGGCTGCTCGAATCGGTAGTCATATTGCCAATCTTGGCTATAAATCAAAGTTGATAGAAAAAGAGAAGGCGACCCTGATCGTCGCCAAGCAAGGTGCGGCGAATAAGTGGGGGTACATTTTTGCGCATAGCGCGATTGTGATTATTTGCGTCGGCGGATTGCTCGATTCAGATCTGGCGATACGCTATCAGCAGTGGTTTATGGGTAAGGTGCCTTTTGAAGGCAATGGCATCATCGCCCAGATTCCGGAGCAGCACAGGCTTGCGCTGGGAACGCCCACTTTCCGTGGCAATAGCATGATCCCGGAGGGGGCTAGTAGCAATACCGCGATTATCTCCCAGCAAAAGGGCGTGTTGATTCAGGATTTGCCGTTCACGATACAACTGAAAAAATTTACCATCGACTATTACTCGACCGGCATGCCTAAGCTGTTTGCCAGTGATGTCGTGATCACGGATCATGAAACTGGCAAGACGTTTCCTGCCACGATCAAGGTGAATCAGCCCTTAATTTACAAAGGTATCGCACTGTTTCAGTCGAGTTTTGAGGATGGTGGCAGCCATTTGCGCCTGAAGACCTATCCTATGCAGGGCGCTAAAACCGCTAATGTTGATATCAAGGGGGATGTCGGTGGCAATACTCCGCTGAAACTTGAGAATGGTAATGAATTCACCATAGAGTGGACGGGTTTCCGTCCGTTTAACGTTGAAAACATGTCACGCAATGGTCAGGACGTGCGTGCGGTGGATACAAAAAAAAGTTTCAATGAGAAAGTATCTGCTGACTTGGAGCGGCACATGGGTTCTGCCGCCAAAAATGTCAATAATAAGGATTTGAAAAATGTCGGCCCTAGCGTGCAATACAAATTACGCGATAAGAATGGGCAGGCAAGGGAGTTTCATAATTACATGCAGCCAGTGGAAGTGGATGGGGCATGGGTATTTTTGGCAGGTACCCGCGATAACCCTAACGACGCTTTTCGCTATCTGAGGATTCCTGCCGATGATGATGATAGCGTCAAGGAATGGATGCGTATCCGTGGCGCTATGGCCGATCCTGCATTGCGACAACTTGCGGCGCAGGCTTACGCGCAACGTGCGTTGCCGTCTAGCGGCCCGAATGGCGCTCAATTGCAGGCACAGTTGGCAGCTTCTGCCTTAAAAGGCATGACTATCTTTGCCGGTACCGGATCAAATGCCGAGCAACCTGCAGGCTATTTGGCTATTTCGCAATTTCTTGAGCAAATACCGGCGGCAGAACAAGGTAAGGCGGCTGACGTTTTCATGAAAATTCTGAATGGCGGGATGTGGGATTTATGGCAGTTGGCGCGCAAGAGCGAAGGTTTGCCAGCCATAGAACTAGATGAAAAACATGCGCGTTTCCTGCAGGTGGCAACCAGTGCCCTATCTGATTCTTTCTTTTACGGCGCGCCAGTTTATATGCAACTTCAAGGCTTTGATGAGGTCAAAGCTTCGGTACTGCAAGTGACGCGTTCACCGGGACAAAACATCGTGTATCTCGGTTGCCTGTTTTTGGTAATCGGCGTGTTTTCCATGTTTTATATCCGTGAGCGACGTTTATGGATCTGGATCAAGGAAGAGGATGGCGGTTCGCGCGCCCTGATGGCATTGAGTTCACAGCGCAAAACTTTGGATTTTGAAAAAGAATTTGAGCAACTGAAAACGCAATTACAGCAAATTCGCTAAACAGCTTACTCCGTTTATATGTCGCGACTTCCAACCGCGTTTTGATTATTCGGCTACACTAAATTTCGCACATAGTTTCAAGTAATGGAATCATCATGGAAATGACACAAGGCTACACACCTTACCAGGGCTTCTTCAAGCGCTTGTCGGTAATCGACTGGTTATACGCGGCTGTTCTGGGAACCGCTTCTTTGTATGTATTGAGCCAGTTTGGTCAGTATATGGATATCTACGAAAAAGCGATCTTGCTGCTGACGGCGCCGACGCTCGCCTGGCTGGGCTGGCACTGGAAACCTATGCGTAGCCTGACATTGACGTTG
This sequence comes from Undibacterium piscinae, assembly GCA_003970805.2. Taxonomy (GTDB): domain Bacteria; phylum Pseudomonadota; class Gammaproteobacteria; order Burkholderiales; family Burkholderiaceae_D; genus Undibacterium; species Undibacterium piscinae. The sequence goes on along the minus strand of CP051152.1, from coordinate 2,093,949 downwards.
GCCTTACTGGCGCTGTTCCAATCCACGATGGTTCGCTGGATATGGCGACTAAAATATTTGTTGTCTAGGCGATTCTCTGGAGGGAACCTAAAGGTACTTTCAATTCGGCTACCTGGGCCATCATTTGCGGCAGTTTTTTCTTGACCAGTTCCAACTCGGCTTCCGGAACTTCCAACACCAATTCATCGTGTACCTGCATGATCATTTTGCTTTGCAGACCATCGCGTTCCAGCCAGTCTTGTACCGCTACCATCGCCAGTTTAATTAAATCGGCGGCGGTGCCTTGCATGGGCGCGTTGATCGCGGCGCGTTCGGCACCCTGGCGGCGCGGGCCGTTCGGGCTATTGATTTCGGCCAGCCACAGGCGGCGGCCGAACACGGTTTCCACATAGCCTTGCGCTTTGGCCTGGCTACGGGTGTCGGCCATGTATTGCGCCACGCCCGGATAACGCTGGAAGTATTTGTCGATGTAGCTTTGCGCCGCGCTGCGTTCTATGCCCAGGTTGCCGGCCAGGCCAAAGGCGCTCATGCCGTAGATCAGGCCAAAGTTAATCACTTTGGCGTAACGCCTTTGTTCACTGGTGACGTCGGCCAGGGCTGCGCCAAAAATCTCCGAGGCAGTTGCGCGGTGCACGTCTTCCCCTGCGGCAAAGGCGTTCAGCAGGCTGGTGTCGCCCGAGATGTGGGCCATGATGCGTAATTCAATTTGCGAATAATCGGCCGAGACTATCTTGCTGCCAGGTGCTGCCACAAAGGCTTCGCGGATACGGCGGCCTTCGGCGGTGCGCACCGGAATATTTTGCAGATTCGGATCGTTCGATGCCAGCCGGCCGGTGACCGCTACCGCTTGCGCATAATTGGTGTGTACGCGACCGGTGCGTAGATTGACCATCTTCGGTAGCTTATCGGTGTAAGTCGATTTCAGCTTGGCCAGACCGCGGTATTCCAGCAGGATTTTTGGCAGAGGGTAGTCTTCCGCCAGTTTTTGCAAGACTTCCTCATCGGTCGATGGGGCGCCTGAAGGGGTTTTTTTGACGACCGGCAAACCTAGCTTGACGAAAAATATCTCGCCCAGTTGCTTTGGTGAATTCAGGTTGAAAGGCTGGCCTGCCAGTTCATAAGCGCCCTGTTCCAGTTGCAGCAGGCGTATGCCTATCTCATGCGATTGGGTCGCCAGCAGATCCTTATTGATCAGCACACCGTTGCGCTCTATTTTTTGCAGTGCTACGGCAGTTGGCAGCTCTATCTTGTTGTAGATGTAGAGCAACTTGGCATCGTGCTCTATCTGCGGCCACATGGCCTGATGCAGTTGCAGCGTAATGTCGGCGTCTTCGGCGGCGTAGGCGGTGGCGCGTTCCAGATCGACCTGGTCGAAACAGATTTGCGACGCACCTTTACCACAGACTTCCTCAAAACTGATGGTCTTGTGCGCCAGATGGCGCAGCGCCAGGCTATCCATATCGTGCGATTTGTGCGATTCAAATACGTAGGATTCCAGCAGGGTATCGTGGACGATGCCGCGCAGGGTAACGCCATGATTGGCAAAAATATGGCTGTCGTATTTGAGGTTTTGCCCGACCTTGGCCTGGCTGGCGTCTTCCAGCCAGGGTTTTAATTTTTCCAGTACCAGTTCGCGTGACAATTGCGCCGGTGCATCGGCATAGCAATGCGCCACCGGAATATAGGCGGCGATGCCGGCTTCGCAGCACAGCGAAATGCCGACCAGTTGCGCGTTCATCGGTTCCAGCGAGGTGGTTTCGGTATCGACGGCGGTGAGTGTGGCGCTAGCTATTTTTGCTATCCAGGCGTCGAGTGCCTGTTCGGTCAGGATCGCTTCATACTGCGTGACAGCCGGTTTGGTAGGTGTTGCCGGCGCTGCTGCGGGTTCATCCTGGCTCTCGTCACCAAACAAGCCGCCTTGCGCCGGCCTGGTGCTGGCAACGGTTTTTAACGGTGTGGCGTTGGCGGTGGCGTCGCCCGACAATTCACGCAACCAGCTCTTGAAACCATAGCGGCTAAAGAAGGCCAGCATGGCTTCCTTGCTTTCTTCTTTGGCAGTCAGCGAATCGTCGATAGAGATGTGATGCTGCGATAAGTCGCAATCGGTTTTAATCGTGATTAAGACCCGTCCTTGCGGCAGCCAGTCGAGTGCCTGGCGCAGATTTTCGCCGACCACGCCGCTGATCTTGTCGGCGTTCGCCATGACGCCATCGAGGCTGTCATATTGTGCCAACCATTTGAGCGCGGTTTTCGGGCCGCACTTCATCACGCCGGGAACGTTGTCGACCGTATCGCCGATCAGGGTCAGGTAGTCGATGATGCGATTGGGCGGGATGCCAAATTTTCCCAATACGCCGGCTTCATCGAGTTTTTCATTGCTCATGGTGTTAATCAGGGTGACATTGGCATTGACTAGTTGCGCCATGTCTTTGTCACCGGTAGATACCACGGTATTTAAGCCTTGCGCGGTGGCGTTCACCGCCAGCGTGCCGATCACGTCATCGGCTTCGACACCTTCCACCATCAGGATAGGCCAGCCCATCGCCAATACCGCTTCGTGGATAGGCGCGATTTGCAGGCGCAAGTCGTCCGGCATAGGCGCACGTTGCGCCTTATACTCAGGGTACAGATCGTCACGGAAAGTTTTTCCCTTGGCATCGAACACGCATGCCATATATGCTGCTGGATAATCATGGCGTAAACGGCGCAACATATTGATCATGCCGTAGATCGCGCCGGTTGGCTCGCCCTGCGCATTGCGCAGATCCGGCATGGCATGAAAGGCGCGGTACAAGTAACTTGAACCATCAACTAATAACAGGGTTTTTTTGCATATGGAAGACAACCGAAAAAGAATATTGAAATTGCGCCAGATTGCCGATGGTGAGCGCGCTACTGCGCTCAAGGCCCGCGAATCCTGGCATATGTTCACGATTATGGCAGAGTTTATCGAGTCTACCGAGCGACTGTCGGGAGTTCACCCTGCCGTGACTATCTTTGGTTCGGCCCGTATCGCTGCCGATAATCCGTATTACCTGCAATGTGTCGATGTGTCGCGGCGCTTGTCCGACGCCGGTTTTGCGGTCATTTCGGGTGGCGGGCCGGGCATTATGGAGGCGGCCAACCGCGGCGCTTTCGAGGGCTTGTCGGCGTCGGTGGGTTTGAATATAGAGTTGCCGCACGAACAGAAAACCAATCCCTGGCAAAATATTTCGCTGACTTTCAGGCATTTCTTTGCCCGCAAAGTGGCTTTCGTCAAATATGCCGATGCCTATGTGATCTTTCCCGGTGGTTTCGGCACCATGGATGAATTGAGCGAGGTGCTGACCCTGATACAGACCGGCAAGTCGCGCCATATTCCGGTGATACTGGTCGGCAGCAGCTTTTGGCGTGGCTTGCTGGACTGGATACAAGCGCAAATGGTCGACAAGGGCATGATCGCCGCCAGCGACCTTAATCTGGTGCAAGTGATTGATGAGCCAGCTAACATCGTCGACGCGATCTTTGCGTTTTATGAGGCGCATGATATTGAGCCTTCCGATGAAGAGCGGCAGCGCATGCTGTATTTGTAGGATGGCACTAGCCTGACTATTATGGATGTGATCGTTGCGGCAAGTTTGGGGGTAATGACACAAACTTGCCGCATTCACGTTAATTGACGCCAATTGCTGCCGATATCTCTGTGAGAGCCAAGCTGGCTTTGTTACAATGCGCATCAAAGATAGTCTTTAATCCGCATTCAACGTGAATATTCATGAAAACTATATCCAAAACCACCTCTGCACTGATGTTATGCCTGTTTGGCCTTGTGTTGCCAGTCAGCGTCTTGGCGCAGAGCAAGCCTGCGCCTATGCCACCGAATCTGGAGAAGCTGGAAGAAGCGCCGGACAGCGGCATTACGATTGCCAAGCCTGACAGCAGCAAGAAAAAAATGACGGAGAAACGCGTAGGCGGCAAACTGACCGAGGTGGAAGTGACATCCGGTAAAAGCACTTACGTGGTCAAGCCAGATCAGGAAGTTGGTAATGCGCCTAGAGGAACCGTGCAGGGCGATGCCAATCGCGGTGCGCAATGGAAAGTGTTTGAGTTTGGCGGTAAAAAAGAAGCCAAGGAAGTCGAGCATGAAGCGGCTTTGCCTGTGGCTCCCGAACCTTTGAAGCCAGCCTCGTCCGCTTCCGTTCCAGCAAGTATGCCGGCAAAAAAATAAACTAAACTCTGATCACTATGGCTGTATTTACACCTGTAACACTGGACGATATCGCTCCATGGATGGCGCAATTTCCTCTCGGGAAAGCGCTGGCAATCAAGGGGATCGCTTCCGGAATAGAAAATAGTAATTTTTTTATTACGACGGAATCAGGTGAGTTTGTCCTGACAATTTTCGAAAATCTCAGTTTTGAGCAACTGCCTTTCTATTTGAAATTGATGCGCCGCCTGGCCGATCATGGTGTGCTGGTACCGGCGCCGATTGCCAATGCGCAAGGCGAACTGGTGGTGGCTTTGCACGGCAAGCCAGCATCGATAGTCACCAAGCTGGAAGGTGCGTCGCAGATGTCGCCGGCACCCGTGCATTGTGCCGAAGTCGGCGCTATGCTGGCGCGCATGCATTTGGCAGCCAAGGATTTTGAGATCCGCCAGCCGAATTTACGTGGTTTGGAGTGGTGGCATGCCACGACGCCAAAAGTACTGCCGTTTTTGTCTGAGGCCAACCAGCATCTATTGCGTGCCGAAATTCATCATCAGGACGCTTTTGCCAGTACCGAACTGTATCGTGCATTGCCGAATGGTCCGGTGCACGCCGACCTGTTTCGTAATAACGTGATGTTCGATGGTGAACGCCTGACCGGCTTCTTTGATTTTTACTTTGCCGGTTGTGATACCTGGATTTTTGACGTGGCCGTGACGGTCAATGACTGGTGTATCGATCTCGATAGCGGCGAACTGGATCTGGCACGCGTGAATGCGATGCTCGATGCCTACCATGCGGTACGTCCGTTTACCGAAGGCGAGGCGGTCGCCTGGCGTACTATGCTCAGGGCTGCGGCATTCCGCTTCTGGCTCTCTCGTTTATATGACTACCATCAGCCGCGCGATGCGGAAATGCTGACGCCGCATGATCCGGGTCATTTTGAGCGTATTTTGCGCTTGAGAGAGACACGTGAGGCGCCGCCTTTGCCACAAAATTTGCAAAAAAATTAATGAATACTCTGAATGCAATGACCGGTTGGACCTGGGTCAAACAAGGCTTTACGCTTTTTAAAAAGCAGCCGGCAGAAATGCTGACGCTGTTTTTTGCGTATATGTTCATCAATATGGCGATGGGTCTGATACCAGTGGCCGGGCAAATTCTTCCTTTGCTGCTGGTTCCCGTGTTTTCCATGAGTTTCATGCAAGCCTGTCGTCAGATTGAGCAAGGGCAGCGCATCTATCCCAATTTGCTGCTAGTCGGTTTTCGCTCTCCGGCGATTGGCAATCTATTGAAATTAGGGGTGTTATATATTCTGGCCGCAATATTGGCGATAGGAGCATCGAGCCTGATTGATGAGGGCGTGTTCTGGGAATTTGTCATGAGCCAAAAGCCGATGGAGCCAGATAGCCTGCCGCAGACCGGGATGTTCTGGAGTATGCTGTTTTCCGGACTGGTGTATCTGCCGGCCCTGATGGCATTCTGGTTCGCCGCACCGTTGATTGCCTGGCAGAAGATGGGAGTTGGCAAGGCAGTGTTTTATAGTTTTTTTGCGGTACGCCGCGCCGCTGCCGCGTTTAGCGTCTATGGTCTGGCTTGGATCGGCCTTGGAGTCTTGCTGCCTTTGGTGGCCAGTCTGATCATTGCCGTGATAGTCGGCAATGCGATGACACTGATGATTATCCTGATGCCTTTGTCGGTCATCCTGACGGTAGTGATGTACTGTTCTTTTTACCCGACTTACACCGAAATTTTTGGTAAAACGGAGTCAGTCGGGTCGAATTCAGAGGATCAGCCGGTAGTCTGATCGTGTTCGCTAGCCATATCGAGATCTTCGATAATTTCAAAGCTGTGCGTCATCTGTGCAGTTTTTTCCAGCATGATGGAAGCCGAGCAGTATTTTTCATGTGACAACTTGATGGCGCGCTCTACCTGTGTCACCTTTAGATTGCGTCCACGGACGATGAAATGAAAGTTTATTTTTGTAAAAACTTTTGGCTCGACTTCGGCGCGCTCGGCAGTAAGTTTTACTTCGCAGGCACGGATGTCTTGCTTGCTTTTGCGTAAAATCAGCACGACATCATAGGCGGAGCAGCCGCCGGTTCCCAGTAATACCATCTCCATAGGCCGCGGTGCCAGGTTGCGACCGCCGCCGTCTGGTGCGCCATCCATCAACACGGCATGACCGGAACCGGTTTCCGCCAGAAAACTCATGCCGGACAAGCCGGTCCAACGTACAGTTGCTTCCATGTTTCCCTCTGTGAAATTATTTTTGAGTATTGTAACTCATAGACAATTAACGCGATTGAAGCATGGGGGGGAGGTCGTGCCTAGCCAGTTGTGTTGTATTCAATGCGAGCAATCTGGCATGCGTGCAATCTAGATAAGATATGTCTTGTATCCTCTAACAGACTATCCTATTATCAAAAAACAATTTATTGCTAATTATTCTATAGGCGTTTTGCACCGGCCTCCTCCGCCACTTTGTGTGGTGGCTTCTACCCGAAGTACGCCTTCGGGTTTTTTTTTGCCTTAAGCAAACAGACTTTGCAGATTCTTTGCCTAATTTTTAAACAGTGCTTGCGCTAAGTCCCTGTAAATACTATAATTTCCGACTCTCTGTTCGCCCAGGGGATATTTTACAAGGATGCGTCTGTCAGGAAAGTGCTGATAGAACCACCAAAAAGGGCGTTTTTAACTTTTACTAGGATTCAACATGAAAACCTTTTCCGCTAAGGGCCATGAGGTTCAGCGCGACTGGTTCGTGGTTGACGCGACAGATAAGATTCTCGGACGTGTTGCCAGCGAAGTGGCACTCCGTTTACGCGGCAAGCACAAACCAGAATTTACACCACACGTTGATACTGGCGATTTCATCGTCGTTATCAATGCAGGTAAACTGCGTGTGACTGGAACTAAAGCACTGAACAAGATTTACTACCGTCACACTGGTTATCCAGGCGGTATCTACGAAACAAACTTCCAGAAAATGCAAGCGCGTTTTCCAGGTCGTGCATTAGAGAAAGCTGTTAAGGGCATGTTGCCTAAAGGCCCACTCGGTTATGCGATGATCAAAAAGCTCAAAGTGTATGCAGAGGCAACTCATCCGCATGCTGCGCAGCAACCACAAGTTCTCGACATCTAAGGAATAGCCATGATCGGTAATTACAACTACGGAACTGGCCGTCGCAAGAGCGCAGTTGCTCGCGTTTTCATCAAATCCGGCAGCGGCAAGATCGTTGTCAACGGTAAGCCAGCAGACCAGTATTTTTTCTCGTAAAACAGGTTTGATGGTAATCAGCCAGCCTTTGGAATTGACAAATAATCTCGAAACTTTCGACATTATGGTCAACGTTCACGGCGGCGGCGAATCCGGTCAGTCCGGTGCAGTTCGTCACGGTATTACTCGTGCCCTGATCGACTACGATGCAACTTTGAAATCTGAGCTGTCAAAAGCTGGTTTCGTTACACGTGATGCACGTGAAGTTGAACGTAAAAAAGTCGGTCTGCGCAAAGCTCGTCGCGCAAAGCAATTCTCCAAGCGTTAATTCATTTTTTCGCTGGATCAAAAAGCCGCCATGTTTGGCGGCTTTTTTTATTCACAGGCCAAACCTGGTTTTTTCTTATTCAGGCTTACCGTGTTGGCTGAGCTTGGTTTTTGGAGGAATCTGCCTAAAGCCAAGTGTCTCTGAGGAATGTTTTAGCGCTCTTGAGATTCGTCGAAGTAAGCCAAACTACTGTTAAAATACCCGTCAATATTTTCTAAGGATGCAAGGCATGATCAAAATAGGCATAGTGGGTGGTACCGGTTACACAGGCGTGGAATTGCTCAGAATATTGGCGACCCATCCGCAAGCGCAACTGACGGCAATTACCTCGCGTAAAGAAGATGGCCTGCCGGTCGCTGAAATGTATCCTTCACTGCGCGGCCGCGTTGATCTGGCCTTTTGTTCACCCGATAAAGCGAAACTGACCGAATGCGATGTGGTGTTTTTCGCGACTCCGCATGGCGTGGCAATGGCGCAGGCGCCGGAATTGCTGGCCGCCGGCGTGAAAGTGATCGATCTGGCGGCGGATTTCCGTTTGCAGGATGTTGCCCAGTTCGAAAAATGGTACGGCATTCCGCATAGCTGCACCGAGATTCTGAAAGAAGCGGTGTATGGCTTGCCTGAACTCAATCGTGAGGCGATCAAGTCCGCCCGCGTGATCGGCAACCCGGGTTGCTACCCGACTACCATGCAACTGGGTTTTGCCCCCTTGCTTAAGGCGGGTATCGTCGATGCCGCCAACCTGATCGCCGATTGCAAATCGGGTGTTTCCGGCGCCGGGCGCAAGGCGGAAATTGGTTTCCTGTTTTCCGAGTCCAGCGATAGCTTCAAAGCGTATGGCGTATCGGGTCACAGACATACTCCTGAAACGGTCGAGCAGTTGCAGCATATCAGCGCCGATAAGGTTGGCCTGATGTTTACGCCGCATCTGGTGCCTATGATACGTGGCATGCATTCCACCTTGTATGCGCGTTTGACCGCAGAGATCAGCAATGAAGCCTTGCAGTCCTTGTTTGAAGACGCTTATAAGGATGAGCCTTTTGTCGATGTGATGCCATTTGGCTCGCATCCTGAAACACGTTCTACCCGTGGCTCAAATATGTTACGTCTGGCCTTGCACAGGCCGGCAGGCAGCAATACCGTGGTGGTGTTGGTGGTGCAGGATAATCTGGTCAAGGGTTCTTCCGGCCAGGCGGTGCAATGTATGAACATCATGTTTGGCCTGGATGAAACCACCGGCCTGATGCATGTTCCTGTGATGCCTTAAGCGGCCCGCCTGATACATGGCAAAGTCCCGCTTCTGGCAGCGACGCGTTGCAGCGTCAAAAATGACGATTAGTCACCAGCAACCCTGGGGGATCAAACTGGCCCTGGTTGTGCTGGTGCTAGGCATGAGTGGTGCAATTGCCATGTGGACCTATGATCTCGGGCGTAGTTTCGCTTTCGGTCCTAAATTTAGTGCAGAACGCCTGGATTTGTTGCAGCAGCAAGTCGATCAACTGGCCGCTGAAAGAGATAAACTGGCGGCTGCCGCCAACACCATAGAGAGTCAGCAAAATATTGAGAAATCGACCCAGAAACAATTGGGCGATCAGGTCAAGAGCCTGACGGCGGAAAACCTGAAGCTGAAAGATGACCTGGCTTTTTTTGAGAGCGTGATGCCCGTCACTACCGGGCCTGAGGGCGTTACCATACAGCGTATCAAAGCTGAAATGGCGGCACCGAATCAGCTGCGCTACCGCGTATTGGTGATGCAGGGCGGCAAGGGAAATCGGGATTTTAGCGGTGAAATGCAGTTCACGCTAACGCTGGTGCAGGCGGGTAAACCTGCTATGATGCAATTCCCTGATGCCAAGGCTGGCGAGGCGGGTAAGCTGAAACTGTTTTTCAGGCATTATCAGCGGCTAGAGGGCTTGATCACCTTGCCCGAAGGGGTTACGGTGAAGGCAATTCAGGTGAAGGTCATGGATAAAGGCGTACAGCGCGCCCAGCAATCGATCAATCTGTAAGCCTGCGCTTACAGGCATGAGAAATGCAAATTTGAGAAATACGATACTTTTTTAAACAGACTCTGAGGAAATGCTCATGTTTAGTCGCAAAAATAAAAATACCATTGATAGTTTGATAGGCGTATCGACCAGCATAGAAGGCAATGTGCTTTTTAAGGGCGGTCTGCGCATAGATGGTCATGTCAAGGGCAATGTGATTGCCGAAGCCGGTGTTTCCAGTATGCTGGTCATTTCCGAGCAGGCGAAGATAGACGGAGAAGTACGCGCCGCCCACATTGTTGTCAATGGCGAGATCAATGGTCCGGTGTTTTCCACCGAATTGATAGAGTTGCAGGCAAAATCGAGAATTTCCGGTGATGTGCACTATAAGGCACTAGAAATGATGAGCGGCGCCTTGGTTACCGGCAAGTTAGCGCATGACCAGCAAGCGGCTGAACCTGTGCTGAAGTTGGCCGCATCAAACTAGCATGTAAATTGTGGTCTATAATGAAGACCTGACACCGAATTGTAGGAGCAACAAATGAACGCAGTAGCCGAAATGCCAAGTCCGATAGTTTTTACCGATAGCGCCGCTTCCAAAGTGGCGGAGCTGATCGCGGAAGAGGGTAATCCAGATCTGAAACTGCGCGTATTCGTGCAGGGTGGCGGATGCTCCGGTTTCCAGTACGGTTTTACTTTTGATGAAATCACCAATGAAGACGATACCGTAATGGATAAAAACGGTGTGCAGTTGCTGATCGATGCGATGAGTTTCCAGTACCTGGTTGGTGCTGAAATTGATTACAAAGACGATCTGGAAGGTGCGCAATTCGTGATCAAGAATCCGAATGCGGAATCTACCTGTGGTTGTGGATCATCTTTCTCGGCATAATTTGCCGCGTAGAAAAAAAGGACGCTGCGGCGTCCTTTTTTTGTGCCTGAAATAAATTCAATGTTGCAGCTGATAACAATTCATCACAAGTAGCGAAAAGCTCATTACACTGGATAAAAATAAGAAGGAGAAGTTATGGAGCTAAACAATCCGGAGCAGTCCGAACAGCAAGTAAGACAACACCAGCAACGTCAGAGCGCCGTAGTAGCCGCCTTGCGTGCGGTATTGCCCAAGCATAGCGTGTTGTATCACGAAGAGGATACCCGTCCCTACGAGTGCGATGGCCTGACCGCCTACCGCCAACTACCTATGGTGGTGAGCTTGCCTGAAAGCGAGGCGCAGGTGCTCGCGATTATCCAGGTGTGCCGTGAAATGCAAGTGCCTATCGTGCCGCGTGGCGCCGGTACCGGCTTGTCCGGCGGCGCCATGCCTATCGCCGATGGCGTGGTGCTGTCCACCGCCAGGTTAAATAAGATACTCAATGTCGATGCGTATGCCAGGACTGCCAGGGTGCAGCCGGGCGTACGCAATCTGGCGATCTCGGAGGCGGTTGGCGTTCATGATTTGTATTACGCTCCGGATCCGTCTTCACAAATCGCCTGCAGCATAGGCGGTAATGTCGCCGAGAATTCGGGCGGTGTGCACTGTCTTAAATATGGCCTGACTGTACACAATGTCCTGGCTGTGCGTGCGGTGACGATGGATGGCGAGATCATAGAGCTGGGCGGGGCGATGCTGGATGCCCCCGGGCTCGATTTGCTGGCAGTCTTCATCGGTTCCGAAGGTATGCTGGGCGTCGTCACCGAAGTGTTGGTTAAGCTGGTACCGAAACCGCAAATTGCCAGGGTCATCATGGCCTCATTCGATGATGTAATCAAGGCCGGTAATGCGGTGGCCAATGTGATTGCGGCCGGCATCATCCCGGCTGGGCTGGAAATGATGGACAAGACTTCGTCGCGCATGGTCGAGCCGTATGTTAAGGCTGGTTACGATACCGATGCCGAGGCGATTTTGCTGTGCGAATCGGACGGCACCGCAGAGGAAGTGGAAGAAGAGATAGGGCGCATGAGCGCGGTATTGCAACAAGCCGGAGCTACCGCGATTGCGGTGTCGCAAAGCGAAGCCGAGCGCATGAAATTCTGGTCGGGCCGCAAGAATGCGTTTCCGGCGGCGGGCCGTATCTCTCCCGATTACTACTGCATGGATGGCACTATCCCGCGCAAGAATTTGGCGCAGGTACTACTGGGCATCGCCGATATGGAAGTCAAATATGGCTTGCGTTGCGCCAATGTGTTCCATGCCGGTGACGGCAATCTGCATCCGCTGATTTTGTTTGATGCCAACCAGCCCGGCGAGTTTCATCGCGCCGAAGCCTTTGGTGCCGAGATCCTTGAGTTGTGCGTGGCGGTAGGTGGCACCATTACCGGCGAACATGGGGTAGGGATAGAAAAGATCGGTTCCATGTGCGTGCAATTTTCGGCACAGGAACTGGCGGCATTCTGGGCCGTTAAGCGTGCCTTTGATCCGGCCGCTTTGCTCAACCCCGATAAGGCGATTCCTAGCCTGCATCGTTGCGCCGAATACGGTCGCATGCATGTGAAGAAAGGGGCCTTAAAGTTCCCCGATCTGCCGCGCTTCTAAAATGGTGGTAAGGGTTGGCTAAGTGCGCTTCTAAAAACCTCATTTATAGAGATGCAGACCGCGAAGCACACCGGAGCAATACGTCGGTATTGCGAGGATGTGCAACAAAGGTATGCGCTCTAGAAATAGGTTTTTAAAAGTTACCCTAAACTAATGCGCAATAAGGACGCACCTTCCGGCAGCAAAATGGCTGGAAAGGCGCATGAATAAAGCGTTTTCAATTTCAATATTACGGCAGCTGATAAGGCTGCCATGAATGCAGACATGGACAATATCCTACAAGAGTATCGCGAGCGGATACTCAAGGCCAGTGCCTATAAAAGTGCGCTGTGCATACAAGGTAGCGGCAGCAAGCAATGGTATGGACAGTCGCCGCGTGGCGAAATACTAGATACCCGCGCCTACCGCGGTATCGTCGCCTATGAACCGACCGAACTGGTGATTACGGCACGCTGTGGCACACCGCTGAGCGAGATTACCGCCGCGCTGGATCAGCAAAATCAGATGCTCGCTTTTGAGCCGCCGCATTTCGGCAGCGCCGCCACCATAGGCGGGGTGTTTGCATCGGGCTTGTCGGGCCCGCGGCGCGCCACTGCCGGTGCGGTGCGTGATTTTGTCCTGGGTGCCACCCTGATGGATGGTAGCGGCGAAGTGCTGAGCTTTGGCGGCCAGGTCATGAAGAACGTCGCCGGCTATGACGTCTCACGTATGTTGGCCGGTTCCATGGGAACATTGGGCTTGGTGCTCGATGTGTCGCTCAAGGTTTTGCCTAAACCGTTTGCCGAAACCACGCTGGCTTTTGCCCTGTCGGAAGCCGATGCGCTCAGCCGCATGAATCAGTGGGGCGGACAGGCCTTGCCGATTTCCGCTAGTGCCTGGCAAGTCGGCCGCCTGATGTTGCGCCTGTCTGGTGCCGAGGCTGCGGTGCGTGCCGCCAAACAGAAATTAGGCGGTGAAGAGATACGCAATGCCAGCGCTTACTGGGAGTCACTGCGCGAGCAGAGCCATGATTTTTTTGCGCAAGATGATGAACATGGCTTATGGCGCTTGTCCCTGCCATCGACTACGCCCGCCATGCCACTGACCGGAAAATCCATGATTGAATGGGGTGGCGCACAACGCTGGTTGTTCAGTGACGAAGCGCCGCAGCGTATCCGTGAACTGGCGACGGAGGCGAGAGGTCATGTCACCCTGTTTCGCGGTGGTGATAAGGCAAGCGGCGTGTTTACGCCTTTATCTGCGCCGCTGGTGAAGATACACCGCAACCTGAAAAATAGTTTCGATCCGGCCGGCATTTTTAATCCCGGCCGTATGTATCCCGATTTATAGAGACCCGCCATGCAAACCAATCTTGCCGATTTCATTAAACACACGCGCGAAGGCCAGGAGGCCGAAGAGATCCTGCGCAAATGCGTGCACTGCGGTTTTTGTACCGCCACTTGCCCGACCTATCAATTGCTGGGCGATGAGCTAGATGGTCCGCGTGGTCGTATCTACCTGATCAAGCAGGTGCTGGAGGGTAAACCCGCTACGGAGAAAACCCAGCAGCATCTGGATCGTTGCCTGACCTGCCGCAATTGCGAAACCACTTGCCCTTCTGGCGTGCAATATGGTCGCCTGGTGGATATCGGCCGCAAGATCGTTGATGAACAGGTCCCGCGTCCATTGTCGCAACAACTGTTGCGCGGTACTTTGAAAACCCTGTTGCCGAGCAAGGCGCTGTTCAACCCTGCCATGAAACTGGGACAGGCTTTGCGGCCGGTACTGCCTAAGGCCTTGCAAAACAAGATACCGCTGGCGCACGATGCCGGCCTCTGGCCGCAGGGGCAGCATGCACGTAAGATGCTGTTGCTTGACGGTTGCGTGCAACCGGCGATGTGCCCAACATCAACTTCGCCACGGCGCGTGTGCTCGATGCACCGGTACGATGCTGTCGCGATACCCAACAATCATTACGCCCGCCATCCACTGGTTAAACCATGATTGCTCGCACCGAAGCGCCGGCAGTTGCACCGCTGACCTGCCGGAGTACGGAATGATGCGAATTTCGGAACGACCCGTGCAGGCCGATAGAAACAAATCGTGCAATCTGGTCGCGTATCGCCTGGCATGACCTTGCAGCGGCCAGCAAATCCGCGGCAAGGTCTATCGGTCGAAAAGATGGTCTGATGTGGTGTATACCGACCGCTCGCTCAATCATATGTCGCAAGAGTTTCAGCGCGTCATGAATGATATCTCCGGCACTTTGAAGCAAGTCTACAAAGCGCATGCGGTGGCGATCGTGCCCGGCAGCGGTACCTTTGGCATGGAAGCGGTGGCACGCCAATTGGCCACCGGGCAAAAGTGTCTGGTGATACGCAATGGCTGGTTCAGCTATCGCTGGACGCAGATACTTGAGATGGGCGATATTCCCGCTTCAGTACAAGTACTCAAAGCGCGCCCGCTAACCGCTGGTTCGCAAGCGGCTTTGGCACCGGCACCGATCGCTGAAGTAGTCGCGACCATCGCCGAAGAAAAGCCACAAGTGGTGTTTGCGCCGCACGTAGAGACCGCTTCCGGCATGTTGCTACCCGATGATTATCTGCGTGCCGTGGCCGATGCCGTGCATGCGGTAGGTGGCTTGTTTGTGCTCGATTGCATCGCCTCCGGTGCACTGTGGGTAGATATGCAGGCTTGCGGCATCGACGTCTTGATCAGCGCACCGCAAAAAGGCTGGAGCGCCTCGCCATGCTGCGCACTGGTGATGCTTAGCGAGCGTGCGCTTGAACGTGTCAATGCCACCCAAAGCAGCAGTTTTGCCTGTGACCTGAAAAAATGGCTGCAGATCATGCAAGCCTACGAACAAGGCGGCCATGCCTATCACGCCACTATGCCTTGCGATGCATTGGCGCGCTTTCGCGATGTGATGCAAGAAACGGCGCTCTATGGTTTCGCTAAAATCCGCGATCAGCAATTGGAGCTCGGCCAGCGCGTGCGTACTTTGTTGAGTGACAAGGGTTACAAAAGTGTCGCGGCAAGCGGCTTCGAGGCACCGGGCGTGGTGGTCTGTTATACCGAAGATGCCGACTTTAAAAACGGCAAGAAATTCGCCGCACAAGGTCTGCAAATCGCTGCCGGCGTGCCACTTCAATGCGATGAACCTGCCGATTTCCAGACCTTCCGCATCGGCTTGTTCGGCTTAGAGAAACTGCAAAATATAGACCGCACCGTGGATACCTTGGCGCAGGCATTGCAGAAGATAGAGGCGGCATAAAGTGACTAGAAAAGACCTTCATGCAGATATGAAGGTCTTTATATTTCTTCAGTTTGAAAACTGATCACGCATATTCTATGCGCCTTACAGCCTGTTTTTGCTCGCTAAGGCGCATGGAGTATGCGTGTTTCATTTTGGCGGGGATATTTTACTTGCTGCTGATTATCGCGCTAAGCAGCCTTAAGTAGGGCGTCAATAGCCGCAGGCGTATTGCGCCGCATGGATTAGTCGAAATGCCCCACATCGCCTTCATCACCGCCTGCCCAATCTGCAGGATAAACACCGATTTCCCTCAACAGATGAAAGGTCGAATAAGGCCAGTCGGACACTTTCTTGACCAGGCCATGTTTGAGCGGATTGATATGTACGTAGTCGATATGCGCAGAAAAATCCTTTTCATCACGAATCAGATGTTCCCAGTAACGTCTTTGCCAAATTCCGCGTTCGCCACGTCGCACACGGGTAGTCGATAATAATTCAGTTTTTGGTAAGAGTTTTGAAAAGTGACTTTTGATTAGACGCCAGCGCAAGGCAAAATCCGCATCTCCGATTGGCAGTTCAATTACACAATGCAAATGGTCGGGTAACACCACCCATGCATGGATTGTAAAAGGATGTGCAGCACGAACCATCCTTACCGCTTCACGCAACAGATTGATGTGGCGCACCAGCAGATCATTACCGGATCGTTCCAGCAGGTTGACGGTGAAGAAGTAAGTTCCGCCCGGATGCCAGGCGCGTCGGTAGTTTGGCATCTCGGTAATTTAGCACATCCCATGCGGCGCAATACGCCTGCGGCTATTGGCGCCCTACGATTGCGGGCTACGGCTTTTCAACTAGCCTGGGATGGCGGCTGCCACCCCAGATTTACTCCGCATTAAGCCCGCGCGTCCTTGATTTTCTCAACCTTACGCTGCAAGACAAAAATCGGTTGCGCCCATTCCGTGTCTTTCTTCTTCTTGCTGGTAATCAGCGTCAATTCAGATGGGTCGTAGACGTCGGTGTTGTGCGTCAGCGGTGTGGTCATCAGGTATTGGGCGTCGGTGTTTTTCAAAAATTCCCCGACCAGCTGAATATTGCGGATATCCAAATGGGCAAACGGTTCGTCGATGAAGACGAAGCCGCCGGAACCATCTTCCGACTTCAATAAGCCGATCAGCAGAATCAGTGATTTCATGACCTGCTGGCCGCCCGAGGCTTCACCATCGTTCATGCCTATCGCGCCTTTGCCGTCAAACTTGAAGCGTACATGCAGGCCGGCTTGCGCCAATTGGGTATCGTCATTTTCCAGTTTGACCGGATCTGTGTGCACTTCAATCCCGGCCAGTTCGCCTAATTGCTTGATGTTTTTGCTGTAGGCCTTAATCGTGTAACGCAGTCTGTCCATGTAGGCGCTGCGGGCATTGATAGTGGCTTCCATGGCGCGGTTATTCTGATAGCGTCGCTCATCGGTTTCAGCCTGGCGGCCTTGCAACAGGGCGTTCAGACGCACGTATTGATCGACCACCGTGGAGTCTATTTCCCAGTCGTCGCGCCCCAGGATATTGCCAAGACTGCGCAGGCGCAGGTCGATCTGATGGACGTTCTCATGTTCGGCCACCAGCTCTTTCCGGTGCGAGCTGCGCTTCCAGTTATGCGGCAGTTTGTGCCAGGTTGCGCGCATCGCCTTGAGCGTCTCGAACTGCGCCTTGCGCTCTTCCGCATGGCGTTTTTCCGAGCCGCGTAATTGGGCTTCGGCATCGGCAATCGCCGCCTTGGCTTGTTCCCATTTCAGGTGCGCTACCGTGCGTTGTTCGGTGGCTGATTTCAGCAAGGGTGCCAGCTCGCCCAGACGGCTGCCGACTTCCATGCGCTGCTGTTTCAGCGGTTGGGTGTTGCGTGTAGCCTCTTCAAATTCGGCGTGACGTGCGCTGAGTTCTTTGGCCGCATCGACACCAGCCAGCCTGGCTTTGTAAGAACTGATTTCACCGGCTAGTTTGCTGATCTTGATAGTGAGCTGATCTTCTTGCGCTTGCAAGCGTGGCAGGGATTTTTGCAGCGCTTCCAGACGCTGGGTGCGACCGGCGCTACCGAAACGATAGCGTGAGGCTTCGACAAACAGCGAGCGGCCACCGCGCCGTTCAAAGTGGTAAGCGTCCGGCGTAATCCATTCCTGCGACTTGGCGTTCTTCATACCCTTGTCGATGGAATCCACCGTTTCTATGCGCTGCAATTGCTCGATCAACCAGCCCGGTGCCTTGGCGGTAAAGTTCACCACCGACAGCAGGCTGTCGTCTTTGACGCTAGGGGCATTGATGCGGTCCGGTACGATGAAGTGGCTATAGCGTTGCTTTTCACCGACGCGATAGGCGGCGCTGGCGTCACTGGCTTTGTCGAGCAAGATCACCGAGGTGTAGCCGCGCAACACGCCTTCAACCGCGCCCTGCCATTTTTGGTCGGTAACTTCGACGATCTCCGGCAGCATGCAATGAGAAATGCCGGCATCGTTGAGTGCACGCCGCATCAGGCGCACGTTTTCCGGATCGGCCAATGCGCTCTTGCCTTGCAGGGCGCTAATGGTTTCCATCTCGGCACTGATGCGGCTGCTGAGGGGGGCGTCGCGCTCTTGCTTATTGCGCGACAGTTCGGCTTCTTTTTTCTCCAGATCGTCGGCGACGTTGGCGACATCGGCATCGGCTTCCGCCGCCAGTTTTTGCAAACGGGTCTTTTGCTCCAGCAGACTTTCTTGCGGTTTTAGTTTGGTATTGATCTGTTGCAGTTTTTCACGCAGGCCAGATTCTTCCGCTTCCAGTCCGGCTTCGCCCTGTTGCGCTTCGGTGAGTTTTTGCGCCTGTTGTGCCAGTTGCTGGCGGCGCTCAGAAAGACCTTCGTCCTGGGTTTTCAAAAAGCGTTTGCTGCCGCGCAGCGACTGGCTGGTGGCGGCCGCATGTTCGAGTGCCTCGTGGTATTGCAGTGTCGGTAATACCTGTTCCTGCAAATCACGTTTTTCCTTGTTCAGCGCTTCCCACTGGTGGTAATTGGCCACGCGCAGGCGCAAGCCTTCCAGATTGGTTTTGGCCGCATCAAATTCAGTCTCGAAGTGCTGCAATTCAGTTTCAGTATCACGCTGATGGCGCTTGGCGTCATCGTAGGCGTCTAACACTTCCTTGTCGCCGAACACCTGGAACACCAGATCGAGCAATTGGCGTGGCGCATATTCGCACAGCTTGTCGGTCTCGCCTTGCTCCAGTGCCAGCACCTTACCCATGGCGCTCGACAGGCCGGCGTGCGACAGCCGTTTGCGGTAATTCTCTACGCCCAGCCAGTCATTGGCTTCCTGCACTTCTTCGATCTCGACCTTGCCGCCGCGCATCAGGTATTGGCGTTTCCAGTCGCCGCCGTTTTTTTCTATTTTGCAAAACAGCGTGACATCATCGTCGTACAGGCCGGACAGGCGGAACGGCCGATTTGAGATCTGCGCACCGACCGCGCTATTGTCGACCACCGCACGTATCCACGAAGTTTGCTGACCGGAATGGCGCGCGTAATGTTTGTACGAACGACCCATAGAACATTCCAGGCCGAACAGGGTGCGCAGTGCGTCGAGCAGGGTGGTCTTGCCGGAACCGTTTTGGCCGGCAATCGTGATGATCTTGGCGTCTAGCGGGATATTCTTGATGCGTTGCCAGTAATCCCAGTGCACCAACTCTAGCGATTTAATATGAAACATAGGGCTTATTCTTCTTCTGTTGGTGTGACAGCGGATGCTTGGTCGACTGTAATGTTCGCGGCTTCGACTTCAAGTTCGGCTTGCGTGTCTGATTCTGACTCTGGCAGCGGCGCAATCGAGGCCGGCGTGCGTTGTACCTGAGCCGGAAAAATGTACCTGAGCCGGAAAAAGCACCAGATCGCCCTTCCGATAGCGCGCCAGTTGATGATGCGCTCTTTCAGGGTGGCCAGCAGGGCGCGGTCGGTATCCATCGTGGCATCAGATCGAGCAGGGCGGTCCTTCCACCACCAACAGCGCCACGCCATCACGCGCCAGACCAGAATTATTGTTCTGCCAGGTTTCCTTGGTGCCGAATACTTTCGATTCGCTGTCAGTCAAGGCCAGCGTGACGGCATACACGTTAGAGAAATTTCCGCTGATCGATCGGTTCGGAAATTTTCATTTTACAGCTTGTCTTCGCTTTTTTTGTGCCAGCAGGCGGGCGATCAGGATTTGTGCATCTTCAGTCATGGTGTTTCTCTGTCGGTAGCGTCAGCGCTTGCTGTGCCGAGGCTACTTATTGTGCTTGCTTTTTCCGCTTCATCCTCAGTTTCCGCTTCAGCTTCAGTTGTTCTACGCAGATGCTGACGAACTCGGTCTCGATCTTGTTTCGGCCTTCAGTCAGGGCTGCGGTTTTTTATTAACGGACCGTGAGCAGCTTTGCTACAGATGGACGAAAATACGTGTAAGAAAATGCACTTAAGGCAGACCAAGTAGTAGCTGCACTGTGAAGTCGCTTTGACGATATTCACCGGAATTCATGGAATTTATACAGATAAAGGAAACATCATGACGCAAAATAATTTGTCATCCACCGCCATCGCCACTCTGGGCGGTGGCTGTTTCTGGTGCACTGAGGCGGTATTTCAGCAGATACGCGGAGTAATTAAAGTGGAATCGGGCTATGCCGGCGGCGCTAACGAACACCCGACCTATGAGCAAATCTGCACCGGAAAAACCGGTCATGCCGAAGTGGTGCGCCTGAGTTTTGACCCTGCAGTGATCAGCTATAAAGAATTGCTGGAGATATTTTTCACTATCCACGATCCGACTACCTTAAACCGTCAGGGCAATGACGCCGGTACCCAATACCGTTCGGTGATCTATTTCCACGATGCTGAGCAGCAGGCCATCGCACAGCAGGTGATACAGCAAATGGCAGCGGTATGGGACGATCCTATCGTCACCGAACTATCTGCCGCACCGGTGTTTTATATCGCCGAAGACTACCATCAGAACTATTTCCGTCAGCATCCGCAGCAAGGTTATTGCGCGGTAGTGGTGGCGCCGAAAGTGGCGAAAGCGCGCAAGTTGTTTGCCAGTAAATTGATAGGCTGATTTGATAGGCTGATGCCCATCGTGCCGTGCAGTCATCGTTATGTTAGACCGCCCTGGCCAGTCCCGGGACGCAATCTGGATGCGCCTCTCAGGCCAATGTGGCCGGAGAGGCGCATGGGATGGGCGTTCTGGCATTGCCGTTTTTAGAATTCATGGCGCGCCGCAATGCTTGCCTGATGCTGCGGCAGCAATCGTGCTTCTCCCGTGACTTCTCTAGTACTCTAGCCCTTCCTTTTATTCCGGTTTTCTTCGTACTGCTCGATATATTCCTTGCGCACCAGCGATTTGAATTGTTCCGGTAGCCATGGCCTGGCCGCCAGCATGAAACTCATGCGGTATTTTTCCTCGAACGGTAATTTGGCGTCTTCCTGATGCTGTTCGGAAAACTCTCTTGCCACTTGCTTGAGGCGGTTCAACAAGGCGTTCACCGATTGCTTGGAAAGCATGACGTTGATCAGACGCATCAATTCGTGATCACCGTTGAAGTCGCAGGACAGGTATTCGGCATACGCCTTGTCGCGGAAATCATTCTGGATAGGGCCGTTCGGTATCCAGCGGAAAGTGCGCGATACCAGCAATTTGACGCGGTTATTCGGCAATAGCTCAAGAAAGCCGATTTTATCTAGGCGTAGCAGATACTTGATGACTTCCGCTTCGCTGATGTCGTAAATCTTGATCATCTGTTCCACCGTCAGCAAATTGAGTGCCGACACCGCGACCAGAAATTCTTTCGGGTCATTGATGATCTCTTTTTCCTGCTCGTAGCTCAGTTCTGAAATCAGCGACTCTTCGCCCGTATTCAGCGCCAGGTCACGCAAGCTGATCTGGGTGGCCTGCAGAATTTCGTCCAGCCTTTGCAGGGTGAAATTTTTCTGCGAGAACATGCGCTTGACGCTGGCTTCTGACATGGAAATGCGGACAGCGAGATCAGCGTAGGTGATGTTTCTGGCCTTCAGTTCGCGTTTCAGGGAGTCAACCAGCGTGGTAGCTTTTGGCATGATGATTTTAATTGTAAAAAAGTATTAAAAAATGATACACGAAGCTGCTTGTCTTGCCACTCTTTGTATAGAGATTGCCCTCATTTAGTGATTAATTGATAATTCCAGTCAGCAAGCAATTGCTAGTGGCGAGAGGCGATAACTCGATATTTTAAATCAGGCAAATTCCAAGGATGGAGATCTATCATGACGATGGACGTGGCAACTTTCGGTGGTGGCTGTTTTTGGTGTACGGAAGCGGTGTTTCAGCAATTGCGCGGGGTAAAGAGTGTAGAGCCCGGCTATTCCGGCGGGCAGATTGCTAACCCGAGATCCGAGCAGGTTGCCGAAGGCGATACCGGACATGCGGAAGTGGTACGCGTTTGTTTTGACAATGAAGTGATTAGTTACCGTGCTTTGCTGGAAATTTTATTTGCGATACATGATCCGACTACCTTAAATCGTCAGGGTAGTGATATCGGTACGCAATACCGCTCGGTGATTTTTACCCATTCGGCCGGGCAGGATGAGGTCGCGCGCAAAGTCATGCAAGAAATTGCCTGTGTCTGGGATGCGCCTGTCGTTACCGAACTCGGTAGTGCGCCAGAGTTTTATGCGGCCGAGGATTATCACCAGAATTATTACAAGCTCAATGGGCATCATAATTATTGCGCTATGGTGGTCGCCCCCAAAGTGCAGGTCGCGCGGGAATACGTCAGTCAGAAAATACGCGGACAAAATGTTGAGGCGCGAGGCAATTATTCCACTAGCCAAAATATGATGACAAGGTACAGCTAACTTTGTTTTTTTCGACACTGTTCAGCCTACTCGACAAATGATAAAAGGCTTTTGCCGCAGAGGCGCAGAGAACGCAGAGAAAAGAGTGAAACAACGACTCTGCGCCCCTCTGTGCCTCTGCGGTGAAGGTTTTTCATTTTTGTTTTCGCATCTATTTAACCTTGTTTTTCCGCAAGCTCAATAGTTACGCTTTTCGATAAAACACGTTGGCGCATAAAAAAAAGCACGTAACAACGTGCTTTTTGCTGTTTTCGGCTTTTGTCCTGCTTATGGCTGCAAACGCGTAATTGTCCAGAGCCCGTCGCTGCCGCGCGTGTAGACGATGCGATCGTGCAGGCGTGAGCTACGGCCTTGCCAGAATTCCAGGCGATCTGGTACCAGGCGGTAGCCGCCCCAGTGCTGTGGCCGTGGCGGATGATCGCCATGCTCGCTGGTGACTTCGTCCAGACGCTGTTCTAGCAAGTCGCGGTTGGCGATAGGCTGGCTTTGCTGCGAGGCGCAGGCGCTGCGGCGGCTACCCAGCGGACGGCTATGGAAATAACTGTCGTTGTCTTGTTCCGAGACTTTTTCTATGCGGCCTTCGATGCGCACCTGACGTTCCAGCGCGCTCCAGAAAAACAATAGTGCCGCGTGCGGATTGGCGGCCAGATCATGGCCCTTGCTGCTGTCGTAGTTGGTAAACCAGGAAAAGCCATTCTGGTTAAATTCCTTGATCAGCACGATGCGCGATGACGGGCGGCCTTCGGCGTTGACGGTTGCCAGGCTCATCGCATTGGCTTCGGCGGCA
This sequence comes from Undibacterium piscinae, assembly GCA_003970805.2. Taxonomy (GTDB): domain Bacteria; phylum Pseudomonadota; class Gammaproteobacteria; order Burkholderiales; family Burkholderiaceae_D; genus Undibacterium; species Undibacterium piscinae. Next base: position 2,070,793 of record CP051152.1, on the reverse strand, counting down.
TCGGCCTTGAGCGCCTGCTCAAACCAGTGCGCGAATTGCTCGATAGGGTCAGCCGCCACATCAGTTTCGGACAGGCTGGCCAGTTGGTAGTCTTTACGTAAATTCGCGATAGACATCATGATTCCTTTGTTTTAAACGTGTGTTGGTATGCCGCGGCGCTCTTGCATGGCGCTGCCTAGCGCCTTCATTTGCGTGTCGCTGAAAATCCGTTTCGCCATAGGAGCGATCTGGGTTTCTTCGGTTTGCATGTGATCAAAATAGATCGCTTTGAATTGCTCTACATCCGGCTCCGACAAGGCCGCCGAAACGCCTAGCGAAATGGCCTTGAGCTGGAGTTCCAGATTGGCCCACTGAGTTGCCATCTCCAGATGCTGCTGCAGGATACGCGGTAACAGTTGCGCCAGTAATGCGGCGTCTTCGCCTTGCGCAGTCGCTTCCAGTGTCGGCAGCAAGTCGATTTCCTCGTCCTCGTGATGCAAGGGTGCGGCATCGGTGAAGTAGCGCAGGATCGCAAAGGCGGCTTGCCTGGCTTGCTCATCGGCACCATGCTGCGGCAGGTGCTTGAGCATCTTGTCCAGCGTGCCTAATTGTTTGCGGATGCGGTCATGGCAATGCTTGAGGACGGCCAGAGGCTGGTCAAAACCGGGCGCGCTAGAAAATAAATTATCCACAGATCCTCTTGGTATGGGTGAATTGACTGAATTGACTAAGTCTAGTGAAAAAGTATGCCGCATTCTGGCGAAAGCTGCTTGTGTAAGATCAATGCCAGGTCGACACTGAAAAAGTCTGTAGCAAGCTGCGCTCACGCTTCTTGTAAAATGGCGGCATTTCTTTTCCACTATAGATACTAATTTCATGCAAAAGCAACAAGAACCTATCGATATCGATTATGAACGCCGTTTTGGCGGTGTTGCCCGTTTGTATGGCGCTGTCGCGCTTGAACGTTTTAAGCATGCCAAGGTCTGTATCGTTGGGGTCGGCGGTGTAGGTTCGTGGGTGGTCGAGGCGCTGGCACGCAGTGCGATCGGGCATCTGACCATGATAGATCTCGACAACGTGGCCGAATCGAACGTCAACCGCCAGTTACAGGCAACCAGCGAGACGCTAGGCAAGGCCAAGGTTACTGCGCTGGCCGAGCGTATCTATCAGATCAATCCGTTTTGCCAGGTCAGGGAAGTGGAAGACTTCGTGACACCGGAAAATCTCGATGAGATGATCGGCGCCCAGGGTTTTGATTATGTGATTGATGCGATCGACAGTGTCAAGGCCAAGACTGCGCTGATCGCGTATTGCCGTCAGCGTAGCATCCCGCTGATCACGATAGGTGCCGCCGGCGGCCAGACTGATCCCTGCAAGATAGAGATACGCGATCTGTCGCGCACCGAGCAAGAGCCTTTGCTGGCGCTGGTGCGCAAGCGCTTGCGCCAGAATTACGGCTTTCCGCGTGGCAGCAAGAGTAAGTTCGGTATCGACGCAGTGTTTTCCATGGAAGCCTTGACGATGCCAGAGACGGCCGAAGTCTGCGAAGTCGACACTAGCGCTGGCACAGGCACCAACGCAGGCGCCAACGCAGGCGTGACCGGCCTCAATTGCGCCGGTTTTGGCTCCTCCATCGTGGTCACAGCATCGTTCGGCCTGGCCGCCGCAGCGCAAGTCTTACGCAATCTGGCAGCGGCCGCCAAGGCGACGGTAGCGAGTCAGGCGACTATCTAGATTTTAAAACCAGCATGCCGCCACTACGCATAGTCCATGCGGGTTTGCAGCCTGCCTGGCCTGCGGGGTGCATGGGATATACGTGTCCGGCCAAGGGCGGGGTGGTTTTACATTTGGAGTAATGTGTAAGTTATTTCGCCTTACCGGCTTGCATGATGGTGAGTTGGCCAGTACGCGCTGCGTAGACGTAATTTGAAATGTTGGAATGTTAGAACTGACCCCGTTTCATGCCGATTTTGAATCCGTTAGTGATGAACGACCAGTTGGTGCCGGAATGGCTGGATGCCGATTGGCTGCTCGGACAATTTGGCACGCAGCGCGCCGCCGCCAGGCGTAATTTCAAAGAATTTGTTCTGCAAGGGGTAGGCTTAGCCTCGCCGCTGCTTGCCACCAAGCATCAGCTACTGCTGGGTGATGACAATTTTATTAAGCAGCATCAAGCCACAATGCAAGGAAGCGAGCTTAGAGAATTATCGCTTGCGCATAAACGCAGCCTGGCATTGCGTCTGGAAGACTATGCAGCACAAAGCGCTCGATCGCAACGAGGCAATGGTAAGCGCCTACCGCTCCGGCGCCTACACCATTGCCGAAATCGCGGCATATTTCTCTGTGCATTACATGACGGTAAGCCGCGCAGTACGCGCGACGGAAACGTAATTTGAAAATGTTGGAATGTTAGAACTGACCCCGTTTTCCTTACTCGATCGCAACGAGGCAATGGTAAGCGCCTACCGCTCCGGCGCCCTACACCATGGCCGAAATCGCGGCATATTTTTCTGTGCATTACATGACGGTAAGCCGTGCAGTACGCGCTGCGGAAGCGTAATTTGAAAATGTTGGAATCTTAGAACTGACCCCAGTTTCTCGTGGCCGAAATCGCGGCATATTTTTCTGTGCATTACATGACGGTAAGCCGCGCAGTACGCGCTGCGGAAGCGTAATTTGAAAATGTTGGAATGTTAGAACTGACCCCAGTTTCGCACGCTGACCCCAGTTTCGCACGCGACGGAAACGTAATTTGAAAATGTTGGAATGTTAGAACTGACCCCGTTTTCCATGTGGCATTACATGACGTAAGCCGCGCAGTACGCGCTGCGGAAGCGTAATTTGAAAATGTTGGAATGTTAGAACTGACCCCAGTTTCGCCTGATCCCGTTTAAAGCCGGCACTATTAAAAGTGTTGATGCTATCAGCTCCAAATAACCGAGCAAATGAGGTGGCCAAATAACCACCCAAGCTATGTGCATTGACGGATTGATGCCAGCCAAATCTACTAAATTTCCATTGGCGGTGGCAGTCGCTGTTGCAGCCCGTACAAAGTCAATTAACTTACTTGATGTGTGACTGATCGATATAGATCAGCGTTTCCTTTATCTCAATTTGAATGAGATCATTGCCTGCCCGTGTGTTTTCACGTAACCACCAGTTGACCATATCCCTTAGTTGCGTCGAAGGTAATCCTTTTGAAGGCGAGGTCGATATCATCAAGAAAATCTTGGCCTTCTTGCGTGCCGCGAATTGAAACAAAGTTTTGACCGGCAAATGGAGATCCTGGAACACCTTGCCAGACGACAGAGTTGAAACCGCCGTAGGAGCGTTATAGGCCGTGACGATCTTGAAATAACCGCTGATGTATTTGGCTTGTTCTTGGGTCATACGTGGACTTAGCTTCTCAAGTATTGCAGATTTAGTCATCCCCAACTTAAGGCCATCTACATAAGAAGCTCGTCTGCTAAAAGTGCATTAATATAGGCATCATTAATAGTTGTCATTTCATTGTTCCATTCAATTTTTTTCGGTGGTTCGATATAAGTAATTCCATATTCCGCAAACGTTTCTACTGTAGCTGGACTTGATTTGGGCTCACAATAACCTTTAAACGTAAATGGATAACCTGATTCACTAAGACGAAACCAGCTTCGTGTCGCATGTAAAATATTGTAAGACAGCACCAACTCACCCGTCGTCGCATCTACAAATCGCCACGTTCTATCCGCATTGGCATCCATTTATCGGTAATATTTCTCTTGCAACTTCTGCCAAATAGACAGTCCGTCCAACCGCGTCTTCCGATCTACCTGTATCGTTGAATTCTCTTTGCAAAGCTGCTCAAACTGCCGTCCGCCAATAATTTCATCCATGATAGGCATCGGCAATAACACGATAAAAAGCGGAATAGAGATGACTAAACTCAATGCTCTTCCCGGGATTTTGCTTGCTATGAATGCGATAATAAATAGGGCGATAACTAGCCAAATTACGGCCATAAATATAAGTAACAATCCTGTCATGCTGTTCTCCTAAAAAATATATTGTTTGTTGCGCTTCTTGATTCGAGTGTGCGACGACCAATTAAAAGAGGCAGCATGGCTTTATCTTTCGCCGTCAAAAGACCAATTAATTTTATTTTTCATTTTCCCGTTTCCATTCATCACTCAACAAAAATAGACAACTCATTTTACTTCCTTCAAATCCCAAAACACACCTAGCCCAGCGAGCATAGTCCATGCCGTTCTCCAGCACCCTAGCCTGCAAGGCGCATGGAATCTGCGCGCTGGGTCAGGTGCTTTTTTATTTTTCATCAGCGCTCGCGCCCCGCCTCACTGACCGCCTTCTGCACTGGTGACAGCAGATATTCCAGCACGCTGCGTTTGCCCTGATTGATCTCAGCCACTACTTGCATGCCGGGTGCGATCAGGAGCTTATTGCCTTGCGCGTCTAACAGGGTTTGATGGTCTAGCTGTATGCGCGCTTTGTAGGTGGAGATGCTGGTCGCTGGGTTGCTGTTGTCAGTGGTGCCGCTGTTGGCATTGTTGGTATTGCTGTTGGGCGCATTGCCCTTATTGAGTTCGGTGGCGTCGGCGCTCAGGTGCGTGAGTTGCCGGTCAACATACCGTAACGCTGGAACGGATAGGTGGCCAGTTTGATCTGCACTTTCTGGCCGATCTGGGTAAAGCCTACGTCTTCATTTTTGATGTTGACGTCGGCAAGCTCGTCTTTTGGCACCAGGGTCATCACTACGCTGCCTGGTTGGACTACTGCCCCGACCGTTGTCGTTGCCAAGTCTTTGATGATGCCGTCTTGTGGGGCTTTGAGTTCCATCAGGCCTTCTTTGTACTGGCTCTTGTCTAAAGACGGTTGCAGTTGGGCGATCTTTTGGCGGATATCGGCCAGCTCTTTTTGTAGCTCGGACTGGTAATTTCTGCGGATCTGAATATGAATCTGACTGAGATTTTGGCTATGAATTAATGATTTTTAAAAACAAGCATGCCGCCACGGCGTATAGCCCATGCGGCTTTGCAGCCTGCCTGGCCTGCGGGGCGCATGGGATATGCGTGCCGGGCCAGGTGCTTTAAATTTACTTCGCTAAGTCTGGTTTCAGGATTTACCAAACACTTCATTGAGTTGCTGGGTGACGCGGATAAAGGTGGTGCGCTTGGTGAGTTCCTTGAGTTTGTGCGCACCGACATAGGTGCAGGCCGAGCGTACGCCGCCGAGGATGTCGAGCAGGCTCGCTTCTACCGGGCCACGATAAGGCAATAACACTTCCTTGCCTTCCGAGGCGCGGTATTTGGCGACACCACCGGCATATTTATCCATCGCGGCGCGGCTGCTCATGCCGTAAAAACTCTTGAATTGCTGACCGTCGCGCTCGACCAGGTCACCGGCACATTCATCGTGTCCGGCCAGCATGCCACCGAGCATGATGAAATCAGCGCCGGCACCAAAGGCCTTGGCCAAGTCACCCGGTACTACGCAACCGCCATCGGCGCAGATTTGTCCGCCCAGACCGTGCGCGGCATCAGCGCATTCGATCACTGCCGATAATTGCGGGTAGCCAACGCCTGTCATCTTGCGGGTGGTACAGACCGAACCCGGGCCTATGCCTACCTTGACGATGTCGGCACCGGCCAATATCAATTCTTCGGTAATGTCACCAGTGACCACGTTACCGGCCATGATGGTCAGGTGCGGATAGGTGGCGCGCACTTTCTTGACGAAATTGATGAAACCTTCGGTGTAGCCGTTGGCGACGTCGATGCAAACATATTCGATGGCGTTTTTTGCCTGATTCATGACAGCGGAGAACTTGTCAAAATCAGTCTGGGTGATGCCCATGGAGTAAAACGCGGTGGATTTGTTTTGCAAGCCGGAAAAATAATTGACCAGTGCCGCTTCGTCGTAATGCTTGTGCAAGGCCACGGACATCTGGTGCCGGCCGAGTGCGGCGGCCATTTCCATGGTGCCTGTGCTGTCCATATTGGCGGCAATGATGGGGATGCCATGGTAAGTCTTGCCTGAATGATGGAACACAAATTCACGCTGCAATTCAACCTGGGCGCGCGATGTGAGGGTAGATCGCTTAGGGCGGATCAGGACATCTTTGAAATCAAGTTTCAGGGATTCTTCTATATGCATGACAACTCCGGTAAACGTCGGTGTGACGCGGCAGAGGCCCTGCTATCGGTGTGATAGGGTAAACCTCTGAACCGTCATTAAGTATAGTCAGTTTATCCGGAAGTTTTGTTATGAATTTAAAATAGGTGTTATAAGCAAATACGTATAGTAACTATCTGGCTAGCTTGATTGACTATTGCTAATGGCACTCGCCATGGCCTTTATCGCTAAAACTATTGCCGTCTACGGCCAGAAATTCCCAGTCATAACTATTGGCGTGCAGCTTGAGTTTTAAGACCCCGTGGGTCGTATTATTCCTCACTTCGGTGGTGGGCTTGGCGAAAAACAGCGGGGTCAGCCTGGCGCCGCCGGTGCCGACCACGAAGCTACGGATGCCGGCCTTGTCATCGCGTTCGCCGCTGCCATTGATAGGTGCCATGCGTTCGTAGTTATGGTCATGCGAAGTCAGTACGATATCGGCCCTGGCGGCGGCCAGCATTTCCCATGCCGCCTGCATGATGTCATTATTGCCGTGGCCGCCTGAGCTATACACGGGATGATGCCAGTAAGCCAGTATGCAGGCGCGCTTACTGGTGGCGAGTTGTTCCCTGAGCCAGTTCAACTGTTCTTGCATAGGTAATTCGTTGCGATTGCTATTGAGTGACAGGATCAGCCAGTTGCCTGCGGTCTTGCTGTAATAGCCACGGCGGTCCGGGCCGGCTAGTTCGTCAAAGTAATTGTAATAACCTAGGGCCTGCGGCATACCGTAATCATGGTTGCCCGGTGAGGGCAGGGTGCTGCTCTTGAACTTGCCCCAGGTGGCATCGTAGCAATTGTTGAATTCTTCCGGGCGGCCTACCGGGTAAGTGTTATCGCCCAGTGTCAGCACCATGGCCTTACTGTCTTGCTGCAGGCCGGCGTTGATGATGGCGGCGGTTTTGGCAGCCATGCTTTCTTCAGGAGGAAGTTTTCTGCAGTCGGCAATATCGCCTGCCGCATAGATAGTCAGGCTTTTTTGCGCTTTGGCTGGTTTAGGTTTGGCGGCGATCGCCAGATCTGGTGCGACCAGGGTGGCACAACAAAAAAATACACCGGCAGGAAGGCAGGCAAAGCGCGAAAAAAAATGTGGCATGGAGGGTATTCTGGTAAGAAAAAGGCTGGGCTGTCGCCAAGTGCAGCATTCTACCTGTTTCATGCCTGTGGCTGTTGTCAGATAGCCTCAGTCCGGCGAACCGACTGAGGCAGTTGGGTGAAGATGTTCGCGGTGATTTAGCTGTGGTTTAGTTGTAGTTTAGTTGTAGCTTAGTTGGCAGGGCGCTGCCAGCCACCACCGAGTGACTTGTACAGCGCGACGCGGGCATTGACCTGATTGCGTTGCGCACTGATCAGGCTTAGTTGCGCGTTGAACAAGCTGCGTTGCGCATCGAGTGCCTCCAGATAGCTGGAGTAGCCGTTCTCATAACGCAAATTGGCCAGACGTAATTGCCTTTGCAGTGCATCTACCTTGGTTTTTTCGTTGATGACTTTTTCGCCCGATACCTGATTGCTGATCAGGCTGCTGCGGGTTTCGGCAAAGGCATTTTGTACCGCCAGCTGATAGGCCGCTGTTGCCTGGCGTTCCCTGGCTTTGGCTTGATTGACTTGCGCCGCCGTCATGCCATTGTCAAACAAGGGCATGCTGAGGTTGCCGGCAAACGAGGCAATATGCGAGCCGGTGTTAAACAATTTCGCCATGTCATTGCTTTCGAATCCAAGCAAGCCAGTCAGCGAAATCTTCGGGAAATACGCAGCCCGTGCCGCTTCTATGCGGGCGCGTGCCGCCAGCAGATTGGCCTCCGCCTGGGCGATATCAGCGCGTCTTAGCAATAAATCTGAATTCAGCCCGGCCGGTATCTGATTCGATAGCGTTAACTCTGGCATGCTCTTGCCGCGCGCTATCCCTTGCTCAATCAAGGCGCGTGGCGTCTGGCCTGTCAGTATGCTCAACGCCGCTTCCAGTTGGGCAATGGATTGCTTGAGGTCGGGCAAGGTCGCCTGGGTACTGGCCAGTTCTACCTCGGCCTGGCGCACGTCCAGTTCCGAGGTGACGCCGCCGAGAAAGCGTTTTTTCTGTAAATCGTAGGATTCCTGGCGTGACTGGACGGTGTCTTCGGCAATCTTCAGTTGCGCATCGAGGGCGCGCAGATTGAAATAGTTTTGTGCGATTTCGGCATTTAAGGACAGTAGCGCGGCGTCACGGTTGTATTCAGCCGCAAACACCTCTTGTTTTGCCGCATTGCTGGCATTGCGCACACGTCCCCATAAGTCGAGTTCCCAGCTGGCTTGCCCGACCAATTGATAATCCTTGTTCGGGTTGCTGACGCTACGCCCGAGATTTTCAGATACATGCGTATTGCTGCCACTGGCTCCGATATCGATGCGCGGCAATTGCGCCGCAGAGCTGATGCCGAATACGGCGCGTGCCTCATCGAGTTTTGCCGTCACCAGCGCCAGGTTCTGGTTGTTGCTCAGGGCGTCGGTGATCAGTTGATTGAGCACCGGGTCGTTGAACTGTTGCCACCAGTTACTCTGGACTGCAACTGGCGCCGCCACTGGTGTCGCCGGTGCGCTGCCCGCCACCGGTAGTTCCATCACCGGCATGGTGGCGGAGGGATTGAAGGCGCAGCCGGTAAATAGCGTTGCAATGCTGAGCGTGAGCAATTTTTCCAGTATGGGTTTATGCATGATGGTCTCCTTGCGCCGCCTTAGTGGGTTTGTTTTTTTCACTCATTTGCATGATCAGGCGGAAAAACAGGGGGATGAAGAAAGTCGCGATGAAGGTTGCCGCCAGCATACCGCCGATAACCGGAACACCGAGCGCAGCCCGGCTACCCGAGCCTGCACCGCTAGACATCACCAAAGGTACGCAACCGAGAATAAAGGCCAGCGAAGTCATCACGATAGGGCGGAAGCGCAGACGTGCCGCCTGCAAGGATGATTCCAGCAAGGTTTCGCCTTCTTCGTATTTCATGACGGCAAATTCGACGATCAGGATGGCATTTTTTCGCGGCCAGACCGACTAAGGTGATCAGCCCGACCTGGAAGTAAACGTTATTCGTCAGGCCGGTTAGCCACACTGACAGCAGCGCGCCAAACAGGGCAAACGGCACCGCGGTAATCACCGCAAGCGGCAGGCTCCAGCGTTCATATTGGGCCGCCAGAATCAGGAATACCATCACGATACCCATCAGGAAAGCCGTGGCGGCGGCACTGCCGGATTGCTTCTCCTGAAATGCCGAACCTGTCCATTGCAACTTGTAGTCATTATTCGCCATAGCCTTTTCCACCTCTTCCAGCGCCGCGATGGCCTGGCCGGAACTGACGCCGGCGGCAGGTGTTGCCATGATTTTGGCGGCCTGGAACACGTTGAAGCGCTCTACCAGTTCAGGCCCTAATACAGGCTTGACTTTGACCAGACTGGTCAGCGGAATCATATTGCCCTTGTCCGAGCGCACATAGACATTGCGGATGTCGTCCGGACGGGCACGGTAGTCCGCTTCCGATTGCAGTTGCACCCGGTAGGTACGGCCAAACTGGTTGAAATCATTGACGTACACCTGGCCGAAAGTAGCTGACATCGCATCAAATACCTGATTGATATTGACGCCCAATGCCTTGGCTTTTTCACGGTCGAGGTCGACATAGATTTGCGGCACATTGGCGCGGAAGGTACTCGATACGCTGGCAAACTCCGGACGCTTCTTGGCTTCGGCGATGAAGTTATTAACCGCAACCGCGAAACTTGCGGTAGTGCCCGTGCCGCGGTTTTGCAGATAGGCTTCGATGCCGCCGGTGGCAGACATGCCGGAGATAGGCGGTGGGTTGAAGGTCGCGGCAAAACCGTCTTTCATGCCCATATACGCCATGCCCTGAAAGGTTTTTGCCAGGGCGAAAGAGCTGTCGGCCTTAGCGTGACGTTCGTCCCAGTTTTTCAGGGTGACGAAAGAGATACCGCCATTGCTGACCACGGCGCCCGACAACAGGTCGAAACCGGTGAAGCTCACTACGTTGGCGACATTCTTATTTGCCATCAGCATCTGATCGAATTGCGTACTGCTGACTTCGGTGCGGTTCAGTGAAGCGGCATCGGGCAGCATCACGGCACTGAGTAAATAGCCTTGATCTTCATCCGGTACCAGGGTGCTCGGCACATGCTTCATCATGAGCACCATGGCAACTAAAATACCGCCAAAAATCAGGAAGGCGATACCGACGCGGCGGTTCAGGAAAGACACGCCACCGACATAGCCATTGGTGATTTTGTCAAAGGCATGATTGAAACCGACAAAAAAGCGGTTAGGTTGATGATGGCTGTTCTTGAGCAAAATCGCGCACAGGGCTGGCGTCAGCGTCAATGCGACGATGCCGGAAATGACTACCGAGACCGCAATGGTGACGGCGAACTGCTGATACATCACACCAGTCATGCCGCCCATGAAAGCGACCGGCAAGAATACCGCGCACAGCACCAATACAATTGCCACCACCGGGCCTGATACTTCTTCCATCGCCTTGATCGATGCTTCTTTCGGTGAGCATTTGGTTTCGCTCATGATGCGCTCAACGTTCTCCAGAACCACGATGGCGTCATCGACCACGATACCGATGGCCAATACCAAACCAAACAAGGTCAGCAAGTTGATCGAGAAGCCAAACGCCAGCATCCCGGCAAACGTGCCGATCAGGGAAATCGGCACCGCTATGCAGGGAATCAAGGTGGCGCGGAAATTTTGCAGAAATAAATACACGACGACAAATACCAGCACGATTGCTTCTAGCAGGGTGTGCAGCACTTCCTCGATAGAAATTTTGACAAAGGTGGTGGTGTCGTAAGGAATCGAATACGCGATGCCGTCCGGAAAGCGGGTTTTTAATTCCTCCATCTTTGCGGTAATCGCAGTGGCGACGCCGATCGCATTGGCGCCCGGCTGCAGGTACAGGCCTATGGCCACGGCAGGCTTGCCGTTGAGCTTGGCTTTCAGGTCGTAGTCTTTACCGCCCATCTCTACCCGCGCTACGTCTTTCAGGCGGGTTTTGGCTCCGTCTGCGGTCGAGCGCACGATGATATTTTCAAATTCCGCCACACTGGTAAGGCGTCCTTGCGCATTGACGGTGTAGGTGAAATCTATCGGGGCGCTGGTAGGTTGCGCACCTATTTTACCGGCCGAGAACTGGGCATTTTGCTCGCGGACAGCGCTGATGACATCTGATGGGGTCAGGCTTAGCTGCGCCAAACGGTCAGGACGCAGCCAGATACGCATCGCGTAATCGGTGCCGCCGAACATGGTCAAGTCGCCTACGCCCGGAATACGCTTGAGTTCATCGACGATATTCAACAACGCATAGTTAGACAGGAAGGTGGTGTCGTAACGGCCGTTGGGCGATTCTATCGCCACCAGATTCAGGATGGAGGTCGATTTCTTTTTTACCGTCACGCCCTGGCGTTTCACTTCTTCGGGTAACTGCGCCATGGCCGCCGAGACGCGGTTGTTGACGTTAATCGTGGCCTGATCGGGGTCGGTACCGATGGCGAAATAGACGTTCATATTCATCTGGCCATTGGAGGCGGAACCAGACTGGACATAAATCATTTTTTCGACACCGTTGATCTGTTGCTCCAGGGGCGCCGCTACGGTTTGGGCGATCACCTCTGGTGTCGCACCAGGGAAAAACGCCACCACGGAAACTACCGGCGGCGTGATGCCAGGGTATTGTTCTATCGGCAGCGATTTGATCGCGGCCAGACCGCCCAGCATGATGATGATGGAGATTACGCTGGCAAAGATAGGCCGCTCTATGAAAAATTTCGAGAACATGCTGCCTCCGTTTATTTGGTGGTGGCAGATGCTGCACTAGCGGCGACATTAGCGCTTGCGCTACTAGCCGGGCTATCCGCTGCATGCGCAGGCTTGCCGGCAGCGGCGCTGACAGGATTGACGGTAGAACCTGGCGGCGCCTTCATCTGGCCTTCGATGATGACTTTTTCGCCGGCCTGTACGCCTGATTCTATGATCACATTGCCATTGATGATGCTGCCCAGCTTGACCGGTTTAGGCACGACTTTGTTGTCTTTATCTACCGTGTAAATAATGTGATCCGCCTGCGATTGCATGACGGCGCGCTCGGGCACGATCAATGCATTTTTTCTCACGCCGATATCGAGCATGACACGCACGAATTGGCCTGGTAGCAGCTCACCTTTTGGGTTACTGAAAATCGCACGGGCCCGTATCGTGCCGGTTTTTGGGTCAACCCGGTTATCCGAGAAATTGATTTTCCCCTTGTGCTCATAGATGCTGCCATCGGACAGTTTCAGCGTGGCACTGAGGTTTTTCAGGTCGTTCAGCGAAACTTTGTCGCTACGTACCGCCGCATCGAGTTCCTGCTTATCTTGTTCGGAATAGGAAAAATTCACGTAGAGCGGATCAAGCTGGGAAATCGTGGTCAGTTTTCCCGAATCTCCGCTGGCGCTGATCAAGCTACCTTCCGATTGCACCAGTTTGCTGGTAGTGCCGGAAATGGGCGCAACCACCTTGGTGTAGCCAAGATTGAGCTCGGCCTGTTTCAGGCTGGCCTGCGCTGTGCTATTGCTGGCCACTGCCGTATTGTAGGCGGCATTGGCATCATCAAAGTCTTTGCGGCTGACTGCGTTTTCTTTATATAGCGGGGCAATCCGGTCGCGGTCGGCACGCGCTTTTTCCAATTTTGCGACTTCCTGTGAAAATACGCCCTTGGCCTGATCCAGCGCAGCCTTGTAGGGTTCAGGGTCGATTTCAAACAAGACTTGCCCGGCCTGCACGATCTGGCCCTCGGTGTAAGTTTTCTTGATGAAGATGCCATTGACCCGGGAGCGCACGTCGACATCACGGAAGCCTGCGGTTTCACCGACCATTTCCTTGGTCAGCGGGGCATTGCCAGGTACTAATTCAATTACCGAAACCGGTGCCGGAGGACGTTGCTGCGGCTCGGGCGCTTTACCGCAGCCTGTCAATGTGGCCAGAACAATCAGGCTAAAGGAAGTGAGGCGGGAATTGAATGAGGATGTAAGAGGCATTGCAGACACTCCATAGGTAGTGAAATTGGTAAGTACCCGTTGCCTGAATGTAAGCTGATTCTTATCAAGAAGTAGATACTTTTTAGCATGTTAGCAGAGATTCATCTTGATGAACTATAGCCAATTGGAAAATTCCGGCTTGCTGCAATGAAAATAAATTTTCAGCCTGAGTCGATTTGCTCCTGTTTTTTGAGTTTTTTAGGATTTGGACAAAATTGGTCCGGCGCGACTCGCCCCAGCGCCGCCGCCCGCAACAAAATATGGCAAGGCGGATACAGCGGGCTTGGGGCGGTTTTGGATAAATGCTATTTCGTCTTTATAGTTTGCTGTGTCTGAGGCGCAAGGCATTGCTGATCACCGAGACCGAGGACAGGCTCATGGCGGCACTGGCAATCATGGGGCTGAGCAACAGCCCGAACCATGGATACAGCACACCTGCTGCGATAGGCACGCCGACAAAATTGTAGGCAAACGCGAAGAACAGGTTTTGCCGTATGTTGCGCATCGCATGCTTGCTTAACGAGCGCGCCTTGGCGATGCCACGCAAATCGCCTTTGACCAGCACCACATGGGCGCTATGCATGGCGACATCGGTGCCGGTGCCCATGGCAATGCCTACATCGGCTTGCGCCAGCGCCGGTGCGTCGTTGATGCCATCGCCGGCCATCGCCACGATACGTCCTTCTTTTTGCAGTTGCTGAATAAAACGATATTTATCTTCAGGCAGTACATTGGCATGTACTTCGTCTAAACCTAGCTGTTTGGCAACCGCCTCAGCGGTAAGCTGGTTGTCGCCGGTCAGCACCACGATGCGTATGCCCGCTTGTTGCAACTCCTTGATCGCCAGTACGCTACTGGCCTTAATGCTGTCTGCCACGCTAAGCAAACCCGCTGCCCTGCCATCGATCGCGATGATCATGACGGTGTGGCCCATTTGCTGCAGTTCTCTTGCGCGCTGATTGAGCGCTGTCATGTCTATGGATTGATCCGACATCAGCTGAGGGTTGCCTATCAGTACGGTTTTGCCTGACCAGTTGGCGCTGATGCCCTTGCCGGTGATAGAGCTAAACCCGCTGATAGTGGCAGCTGTGGCTTGCTGCGCCTCAGCGTAACTGACGATAGCTCTGGCAACCGGATGTTCGCTGAGTTTCTCCATTGCCAGTGCCAGCGAGAGTAGCTCGCTTTCGCGGTAGCCGTCTGCGGCGACGATAGTTTGCAGGACCGGCTTGCCTTCGGTCAGGGTGCCGGTTTTATCGATGACCAGCGTGTCGATTTTCTCCAGCCTTTCCAGTGCCTCGGCATCCTTGATCAACACGCCTTCGGTGGCGCCGCGTCCTATCCCTACCGTGACCGAGATTGGCGTCGCCAGGCCCAGTGCACAGGGGCAGGCGATGATGAGTACCGAGACTGCCGCCATCAGGCCATTGGCTAGGGCCGGTGTCGGGCCTAGCGCCGCCCAGGCGATGAACGCCAGTACCGCGATGGCGATCACGCCCGGGACAAACCAGCCCGATACCGTATCGGCCAGTTTTTGTATCGGTGCGCGCGAACGTCCTGCCTGATTCACCAAATCGATGATTTTGGCTAGCAAGGTATCGCGGCCTATGCGTTCGGCGCGCATGGTAAAGCTGCCTTGCTGATTGACGGTGCCGGCGCTGATCTTGTCACCGGCTTGTTTTGTCACGGGCAGTGGCTCGCCTGTGATCATCGATTCATCGACGTTGGAGCGGCCTTCCAGCAATACGCCATCGACCGGGATATGAGCGCCGGGCTTGACCCGTAATACGTCTTTCAATTGCACCTGATCCAGCGCAATTTCGCTTTCATCGCCGTTGTCGGTCACACGGATCGCGGTGGCCGGGGTCAATGCCAATAGCGCTTTGATCGCCAGATTAGTCTGTGAGCGGGCCCGTAGTTCCAGCACTTGCCCCAGTAACACCAGGGTGATGATGACGGCGGCCGCTTCAAAATACAGTGGCGCCATACCATCCATCTTGAAGGCTTGCGGCAACAGGCCGGGAAACAGTAGTGCGACCAGACTGAACAGATAGGCCGCTGAGGTACCTACGCCGATCAGGCTGAACATATTCAGATTGCCGCTTTTGAAAGAGGCCAGGGCGCGTTCAAAAAATGGCAAACCGGCCCACAAAACTACCGGCGTCGCCAGCGCGAATTGCAGCCAGCTAAACAGCGTCATTCCCAGCCAGGCGTGCATGCTGATGCCTGGCAGCATGTCGGCCATGGTCATGAGCAGCAGCGGCAAACTCAGTGCCACGCTGTATTTGAAGCGGCGTGTCATATCGTCGAGTTCGCTGGTATCCTCTTCGGCGCTGGCTTCTTTCGGTTCTAATGCCATGCCGCAGATAGGGCAGGTGCCGGGGCCGACCTGTTCTATTTCCAGATGCATAGGGCAGGTGAAGATGGCATCCTTGGCGGCCGCTTTGGGGGCTGGGCGTTTGGCCGGATCTAGCCAACTCTCAGGATCCTTGCGAAATTTCTCCAGGCAACTGGCGGCGCAGAAATAATAAGGCTTAGCTTGATAGTCGATGTGGTGCGGACTGTCTGCGCTGACATTCATGCCACACACCGGGTCTTTCAAACCCTCTGTTGCGGAGGGATGACTGTCGTGATGATCGTGACTGCCGCCGCAGCAACTCGCTTCGGTCTTGGCCGGACTGGGGCTTGCCATGATTGCCGGGGCTGTGGTGCTACTAGCGACCAGCGGCATGAGGAGTTTTTTCGCCTTCACATAGGCGAGCGGTTCCTCGTTGAATTTGCTGACGCAGGAATGGCTGCAAAAATAATAGGTGCTACCTTGATAGCGCGCCATTTTTTCAGGGTTTTTGCTGACGCTCATGCCACATACCGGATCCAGGTATTTTTTTTTTCTTCCCCGGCCGGATTGCCGCTGTCGGCAATCGGCACTGGCTTCGCAGGTGCGCCGCCGCAACAAGCTTCATTGTGCTGCTCATGCGTTTCTGCTTCGGTTGTAGGCTTGATTTGAGTCATCGCAAATTCTCCGGGTGATTTTTATCCTATCATAGACCCCGTACCTAAGAACGGAGTCAAGGAATAATGCAAAATAATAAATCGGAGTTGACTATAGGGCAACTTGCGCGTCTGGCAGGGGTTGGTGTCGAAACCATACGGTATTACCAGCGCCGTGATTTATTGCCGGTGCCGGTGGTCGCCAGCGGCTTTCGCACTTACGCTGCCACCCTGGTGGAGCGCATACGCTTTATCAAGCGCGCACAGGAATTGGGCTTCACTCTGGACGAAATCACTACTTTGCTGTTGCTGGAAGATACAGATGATCGCAGCGCGATCCGCAAGGTCGCCGCGGATCGGTTGGCGCAGGTCGAAGGGAAATTAGCCGATTTGCAAAAAATGCAAAAAATGTTGTCTCTGCTTATCCATGAATGTGAACATACGGGACCGTCCAAGACTTGTCCGATTATTCATGCACTAGGAGAGGGTGGGGGTATTCGTTAAAAACCTGCCGTTGCGGCCGTCAACAGTGTGGTTCTATTTAATACTGGGTAGGGGTATCAGGGGTATCAAAGATTTCAGGAATGCCGCTTTGGAATGATGAGATTGCGAGATGTGTGCATACTGGTTTTTTTGCATGGCTTGTCTGTGCAATTCCCTCACCTTGGTAGCTTAGTTCGGGTGACAAAGCGCTTGTTTGATTCATCTGTTTATTCGGGCGAAAAAAAACCTGAGTAAGGCTTACGCTCTTCTCAGGTTCTTCCGGGGTTGGCAGCAATATTAATTGCTGCCGTCTTCCTTTGGTTTGAACTGCTTATCGCTGATGCGGAATTTTGCGCGACGGTCACCCATCAAACCACGTAAATCCTTGATGCTGACGTCACTGATTTCGTGCATGCGAATCAACAGTGATGCGCCAACAGGCAGACGACGGTGACGGATTTTACTGATGACCGGAGGAGCTACTTCCAGTGCTCTTGACAGAGCGGCATCGTTTTTTAAGTGTAGTTGCTTGATCAGAGTATCCAAAAGATTATTTGGATCGTAGTCGATCTCATCAGATTCAAGCTGAGTCAGATTTGCCATAATTACCTCGCTATATTTATATGGTTATTGATGCGGAAAAAAAGTTGCTTCAATAAAAAATTAATCATCCGGTAATATTGTAACTTTAAAATGACTAATTTTCGCTACTAGAGGGACAAAAAAATTGTTAAATCTATTGACACATTACTTTAAGTTCAACTAAATGTATCATTCGATAATGTTACTGTAGTATAAGGAATGCAACTTAGCAATATTATTTGAAGAAAATTTTGTTTAATGTTCAATATTTGGAACAGGAAAGAATTTTGTGTCTGTTTCTAGCAAATTTAACCCTATTACTTCATTCTTGCGGTCGCAATCATTTTCCCCAGATCTATCACTGACATCGCATAAAAATAGCTGCGGTTATATTGCGTGATAGCGAAAAAGTTCTCGGTCGCCAGCCAATATTCGGTCGCCTCGCTACCGTTTTGCAAGTCGATCAGGCCATAACTGAGTTGTGCCGGCGCATCCGGACTGGCGGTGGTGGCGACGCTTTTCAGGTCTTCCAGACGGTAACTGGCTTTCAGACCCTGTGACATCACTTCATTGAATTTGCCTTGTTCCGCTTCATTGCCGCTCAGGGTGGCGGGGAATACCGTAGGCAGGCCTTTTTTCCAGCCGTGCTGTGACAGGTAATTGGCGACGCTGCCTATGGCATCGACTGGTGACGAGACTAAGTCAATTTTGCCGTCCGCATCAAAGTCAAGCGCGTAACTACGTATGCTGCTAGGCATAAACTGCGGCCAACCCACTGCGCCGGCATACGAGCCCTTGAAGCTAAATGGATCGATTACCGAATCGCGCGCAATCAGCAGCATGCTTTCCAGTTCCCCTCTGAAAAATGTCATTCTGGCCTGGCGCGTAGGCGTATCCGGGTAGGCAAATGCCAGGGTAGTGAGGGCATCCATGACACGGAAATTGCCGGTGTTGCGGCCAAAAACCGTTTCTACGCCAATTAAGCCGACGATGATTTCTGCCGGTACGCCATACTGCTTCTCGGCGCGCGCCAAGGCATCGGCATATTGATCCCAAAAAGCGATACCAGCGTCAATTCTGTAATTGTCGACAAAGCGGGCGCGATAGGCTTTCCAGTTCTTCGGCTTACCAGCAGGAGCTGGCTTGATCAACTGTATGGCGGTTTCCACATAGCGGATCTGATCAAAGCTCGCTTCCAGTTCTGCCTTGTTGAAGCCGTGTTTGGCGACCATCTGATCGATAAACTCTGACACTTCTTTCCATTGGGTAAAGTGGGCAAATTCTGTCTTGATTGGCGCAGGCTTGGGCGCGGCATTTTTGCTGGGCTTGCTGCTGGCGTAAGCTGCGGGGCTCAAGGCGATTGCGCTGGCAAGCAAGGTGGCAATTGTGAAACGGAGAGTAGGATTGAGGATCATTGCTAACTATTTGACTGTAAGTTGAGTATAAATTGCGTACACATTGAGTAAAAAAATGACTAGCGACACTGCGCCAGCAGGATTTTGAGATGTTTGACGGTGCTAGCTTCTGACTGCACATTTTTCCCGTATTTGGCAGCGGAGTAAGCACTGAGAAAGCGATGTATGGGGGCATATTGTGTATCTGGCAGACTGGTTCGCAGACGTTGTCCATACGAGTAAGGCGCTTCATGCGCTTGTCTGGGGTAGCCTTGGTTTGCCAGTTTTTGACATAAGGATAAGTATAGCCGATCAAGCGCAGATATTTGCGGGCGGTTCAGCATAAAAGGCAGGGCCAGCAAGCTCATCACGGTGGCACTGAGCAGGAAAAATATCAGGCTAAGCTGAGCCCAGTCAAATTCAGACAGGCCAAGGGTACGCATCAGGTCAAATTGGCGCGCCTGGTTATAGTTCAGTACCCATAGATTCCATGAATTATTGAGTGCGCTCCAGCGCATATTGGCCGACCGAATTGCGCTGCCAAACCAGGAGTCGTTCGACATCGCCAGATTGACCAATCCAGCCAGTCCGCGTGAGTTTTGCGTCGAGCCAAGATTTTTCTGGATGCGTTCCGGGGCTACCGCCGCCGTCGGATCTACCCTTAGCCAGCCAATTCCGCTCAGCCATACTTCGGCCCAGGCATGGGCATCCGATTGGCGGATCTCCAGATAGCCATCGACATTGTTGATGGCCCCGCCCTGATAACCAGTGACGACACGTGCGGGGATGCCGCTGGCGCGCATCAGTACCACAAAAGCGCTGGCGTAGTGCTCGCAAAAACCGGCGCGGCTGCCAAACAAAAAATCGTCTATGCCGTTGACGCCTAATAGCGGCGGCTCTAGCGTATAGCTGAAATTTTCACGCCGGAAAAATTGTAAAACCTCGTTAACGATCTGCCGTTCGTCGCTTATCCCTTGCCGCAGCTTGGCGGCATAGCGCAGGGTTTGTGGGTTATAGCTGGCCGGTAGGCGTAATGATGGCAATAAAGCTTGTGCGGTCAGTGTGCTTTGCAGGCGGTATTGGCCGTGTGAATTAGCTTGGTAGCGGATACGGTTATTGATAGGCTGGGCGCTGTTCATTTCCCTCTGGCTATTTATACCGCTGAGCATACCTTCCAGCTGCGGTGCTGCGTCTGGCATGTCGAGCGCAAATAACCAGGTCTGGCCGCTCGGTTCCAGGATGATTTCCTGACGCAGGACATCGCCGTTACTAATCAGATCGGAGGTTGATGCTGCCGGTTTTGCATCGTCTTCATGTGACCATGTGCGCCCGTCATAGCGATTTAAGACTATGCCGCGCCAGTAGAGCTCGCTTTTAGCTGGTGTTGCACCGGATAGCTTGACCCTGAAGGCGATTTCCTCCGATAGCGCCAGTTTGCTGATGTTGCCCGGCGACATGGAGTCGGATAAACCGCTGCGGCCGGCGTTAGCGTCACCGGGTAAGCCCCATAGCGGCCCCTGGATACGCGGAAATAAAAAGAAGGCGATCAAGGTCAGCGGAATTGCCATTCCCAAAATCGTCAAACCAAGTTTGATGCGCTTCCATAGGCTGGGAACTGCGCCGGTGTACTGGAATGATAGCTGGGCAGTGAGCAGGGCGAGCACCGCTAGCAGCGCAAGCGCCGCACTGGCGATACTTTGCGAATAGAAAAAACTGGTCAGCAGCAAGAAAAAACTAAGAAAAATAACGATATACAGATCGCGCTTGGCATGCATTTCCAGCAGCTTGCAAGAGAGCAGTAGGGCCAGCATGGCAACCCCGGCCTCGCGTCCCAGAAACGTATGATAAGTCAGATAAATCCCGGCCATCAATGTCAGTGCAACCGGGATCAGCACCCAGGCGCGCGGCAGCCGGCGGCCGCTGAACGTTAGCCAGCCACGCCACAGCATCAGGCTCAGGCTGCCGGCGTTGACCCACCAGGCGAATACCGCTAAATGCGGTAGCAATACCAGTAAGCATGCGGTGAGCAATAACAGGGTGTCGGCCTTGTCACGCGCCAGCGGGCGATTTTTCCAGTGGCGTTGCCAGCCGCTGAGCGAGAAGCCGGGTAAGTTACTTGGCTTCATACGCCCGCCTCAGGCGACGGTAGCTGGTGCAGCGCCAGTGCCCGCAGGCACGCAAGCCGGTGCGGCTCGTTACTGGCGGCATCGAGATGAAGGGCACCGAGCTTGAACGCATACGCCAAACCGCTGGCATCGGCCGCAATGACCCAACTGGTCATGCGTGACAAGCGTAATTCCAGATCGAGATTTGCCGGCAGGCTGCCGAAGTCGAGCAGGATATCGCTGGCCGAACCGCCGGAAAATTGCTTGGTGATCAATGAGCCGCCGGCATCGAGATCGATCCTGGCGATATGCTTCCAGGCCAGATGCTTGAGCGGATCACCGCTCTGGTAAGCGCGTACCCCCGAAAAATCCTCATCATCGCCGCTGTGACCCTGGCCTTCCTTGCCGGCAACCCCGGTGACCGGGAGTGGCGGCGCAAAAGCCTCGGGCTGCGGATACACCAGCACTTGCGCATCCGGCAGCCAGGTACTCCAGGCGCGCAGCAAGCCTAAGGGAAACCAGGTCTGCAGGCGCACTCTGGGGATAGCCATCATGCCGCGTTGCAAAGTCGGATGGCTCAGTTGTAGCGTGCAGCGGCTATCGGGCGCAATATCAACTGCCTGTTCAGTGTGTCCCGGGGCCGCAAAACCTACATGCAGCGCATAGCGATAATGCTGGCGCCGGTTGATCAGATGTAGCGTGAATTGTGCCTCTTCACCGGCAAATACCGGTGCCGCCGGGCCCGCCAGCAGATGCAGGTAGGCCAGATTGCGAAAACCGAGAAAGGCATTGATGCAGGCGCAGCCAGCGAGCACGAAGGTGAGCGCAAAACCGAGATTGAGGTTGTAGTTGGTCGAGCTAATGAACAGCAGCAGCAATAGCAGTACAAACATCCAGCCGGCCTTGCTGGGCAGGGTGAACACCCGGCGCTGTTTGAGAAACACTTCGCCGCTTTCCGGACGGTGTTCCAGAAAAACCAGCTTTCGAAATTTGTCCGCTAAAGCAGGACCTATATTGCTGATGATGCTCATGGGTGTTTGAGGTGAGGGACGGTGATGATGTTATATCACGGCCTTCACTGCAAATCGCACTAATATTTGTTGAGTCATTTGTTTAGCTCGATAGCCAGAGCCATGCAGGCGATGGGTGCAGCTCTGCGGGCATTTTTGCGGGCAATAGCCGGCTGATCGTCACGAATGGATTTGTGTCGTATACGAAAAAACTGCCGGCATTGCTGATGCAATGTGGCAGCTTTTCATTTCAATACCTAGCGCTAAGTTAGTGTATTCGCTGGCGTATTTGGCGTATTAATTACTTAGCGCATTAATTACTTAGTGTAAGAAGGATTCCGGATGCCGAGCACGGTTAGGTTAAAACCGCTTGCGTCTAGCGGAATGGTGTCCCGGTAGATGCGTTCCTGGGCATCTTTACCGCGGTAGACCTCGACCTTGTGGTTCTGGATGCCAGGCTCGATGAATTCAAAATTGTATCCCTGCGGCCCTTCGTAATGTCCGGATGTGTCAATAGTTCGCTGCTGGCGCTGACTTTCCCGCTGACTGATTTTAAGGGGCGCAGACGATGGGCGATCACGGGTATCAGGACTGCTTGTACATCCTCCGGGATTACATGATCGCGTCCTTCCAGCGCAGCCCAGGCGCGCGCCGCCTGCAATAGGGCGATGGCGGCACGCGGGCTCATGCCTTCGGCGAATAGATCGCCTTGACGGGTGGCGTGGGCCAGTGACTGCACATAATCGACCAGCGCCGCTGAGCTGTGAATTTTCCGCAAAGCCTGTTGCGCCTGCAGTAACTGTTCCGGCTGCATGACCGGCTTCATGCTTTTGAGCAGGGTACGGCGGTCTTCGCCCAGCAATAGGGCGCGTTCGGCGGCGGCATCCGGATAACCGAGTGACAGGCACATCAGGAAGCGGTCTAGCTGTGATTCCGGCAAGGCAAAGGTACCGACCTGATGCGCAGGATTTTGGGTGGCGATCACAAAGAAAGGCTCGGGAAGCGGGCGGGTCTTGCCTTCTGCCGTAACCTGATGCTCTTCCATCGCCTCCAGCAGGGCTGACTGGGTCTTGGGCGTGGCGCGATTGATCTCGTCGGCCAGCAAAACCTGGGTAAATACCGGGCCAGGATGGAAAATAAACTGATTTTTTTCCCGGTCGAAAATCGAAACGCCCACCACATCAGCCGGCAGCAAATCGCTGGTAAATTGCAGCCGGTTAAATTGCAAACCCAGCGAAATCGCCAAGGCATGCGCCAGCGTGGTTTTGCCTACACCGGGAACATCCTCTATCAATAAGTGGCCGCCCGCCAACAGGCAAACCAGGGATAGCCTGATCTGGCTATCCTTGC
The DNA here is from genome assembly GCA_003970805.2 of Undibacterium piscinae. Lineage (GTDB taxonomy): Bacteria > Pseudomonadota > Gammaproteobacteria > Burkholderiales > Burkholderiaceae_D > Undibacterium > Undibacterium piscinae. The sequence goes on along the minus strand of CP051152.1, from coordinate 2,047,677 downwards.
CGATAATGATATGGCCAACCTGATTGGCGACTTCGTGAACTTTCGAAAACATGGGCTTGCCTTATGAAATGGGTGCATGTGTCTGGGGCAAGTGTAAACCGATTCCTATTCCTGCGTTTTTAGTTTTGATAAAAATGGCATCAAATTTGCAAAATCGCGCAAATAGGTTGAAACTTGATGTTGCTGCGCAAGCTATACGCGGCAGATTTATACCACTTCACTACCTGGATGCTCAATACATGACAACGGCGTTTTATACCCATGCTGACTGCAAATTACATGAGATGGGCGCATGGCATCCCGAAGCGCCGCAGCGTCTGCAGGCAATAGAAGACCAATTGATTGCCAGCCGGATTCACGATCTGATTGAATACCGCGAGGCGCCGGTTGCGCTAGAGAGTGATCTGGAACTGGTGCACAGCGCCGCCGCGATCGCCAGGGTGCGCGACAATTGTCCGGCGCCGGGCAGCGAGGCCGCTTATTTTTTGCTCGATGCCGATACCAAGCTCAATGCCTGTACCTGGCGTGCATCCTTACGCGCGGCCGGTGCCGCACTGGCAGCCACCGATGCGGTGATAGCCGGTGAGATAGCCAATGCCTTTTGTTCGATTCGCCCGCCCGGTCATCATGCGACGCCTGAGGAATCCATGGGTTTTTGCATGTTCAATAATGTTGCAATCGCCGCCAAACATGCGCTCGAAGTGCATGGTTTGCAAAGAGTGGCGGTAGTTGATTTTGACGTGCATCATGGCAACGGGACCGAAATGGCTTTCAGCGATGACCCGCGGGTATTGATGGTGAGCTTTTTTCAGCACCCGTTTTACCCGTATTCTGGCACCGAACATCCGGCTTCAAATATGCATAACGTGGCGGTACCTGGCCATACAGGGGGCGCTGCGGTACGTCAGATTGTGCTTGAGCAGTGGCTGCCCGCACTGCATTTACATCAGCCGGAGATGATCTTTATTTCTGCCGGGTTCGATGCCCATCGTGAAGACGATATGGGCCAGATGGGCTTGGTCGAGGCTGATTACAGCTGGATCACGCAGCAGATCATGCAAGTGGCGCAGCAGTACTCACAGGGACGCATAGTTAGTTGTCTTGAAGGCGGGTATAAATTGTCGGCGCTGGGCCGCAGCGTAGTCGCCCATATTCAGACCTTGGCCGGACTTGATTAGGGACGCATAAGAGAAGCGTAAGCATAGGTTTTCAGTATTTGTTTCCATATTGATGTGAGACAATAAATTACAATAATTCGAATACGCGATTCCAGTTCGCAGCGATAACCGGGGAAGTGCATGGCAAGGCCAGAAAAAGTGCGTTTAGGCGAAATCTTGTTGCAACAGAAGCTGATGTCGGAAGAGCAGCTGCAGTTTGCCTTACAAGAACAAAAGAGAACTGGCCGTAAGCTGGGGCGTTTGTTTGTCGAGAACGGTTTTGTGACCGAGGAACAGATTTCAGATGCTTTGGCAAGACAGCTCAATATTGCCTACGTTAGTTTGAAGCAATACAACATCAATCCGAATACCGTGCGGCTATTGCCCGAGATGCAGGCCAGACGTTTCAGGACTATCGTCCTTGAGCAAAAAGGTTCAGTCTTCTTGGTGGGAATGGCTGATCCCACCGATTTGTTTGCCTACGATGAAATTGCCCGCCTGCTGAAAAGCGATATTTTGCTGGCGGTAGTGAATGAAACGGAATTGCTGGCGACGATTGATAACGTTTATCGCCGCACCGATGAAATCACCGATTTTGCGCGTGAGTTAGAGCAAGAGCTAGGCGACACCAGTGTCGATTTTGGTGCGTTAGGCGTTAGTCCCGGTATGGAAGATGCACCGGTGGTCAAGCTATTGCAGTCTGTCTTTGATGATGCGACTCAGGTGCGCGCTTCCGACATCCACATAGAACCACAGGAAAAACGTTTGCAGATACGCTTTCGGATTGATGGTGTCTTGCATCTGCAAACCGAAGCCGATATCAAAATCGCCACCTCACTGGCACTCAGGCTTAAGCTGATGTCCGATATGGACATCTCGGAAAAGCGCATGCCCCAGGATGGTCGTTTTGCGATCAAGGTAAGGCAACAGAATATCGACGTGCGTATCTCTACCATGCCTACCCAGTATGGCGAATCGGTGGTGATGCGTTTACTCAATCAGGGCGGCGGCAGCTTGAATCTTGATCGTATCGGCATGCCAAAGCAGATGCTGGAACGGTTTCGCGCCATCATCAAGCGCCCGAATGGCCTGGTGTTAGTCACCGGGCCTACCGGTAGCGGGAAAACCACCACGCTGTATGGCGCGCTGGCGGAACTTAATACCCAGGAAAAAAAACTCATTACGGTGGAAGACCCGGTCGAGTACCGGCTGCCCGGCATCAATCAGGTACAGGTCAACGAGAAGATAGACTTAAGTTTTGCCAAGGTCTTGCGTGCGGCCTTGCGACAGGATCCGGATGTCTTGCTGTTGGGCGAAATGCGTGACCAGGAAACTGCGCAGATCGGTATGCGCGCCGCCATGACGGGTCACTTGGTGTTATCGACCTTACATACCAATGATGCTGTAAGTACTCCGATACGTTTGCTTGACATGGGGGTGCCGCGCTACATGATGGGTAGCTCGTTACAGGCAGTGCTGGCGCAAAGGCTGGTGCGCGTGATCTGCGAAAGTTGCCGCCAACTGATGCCGCCGATTGCCACCGAGAAAGAATGGCTGACCGCCGAACTTGGCGATGCGGTCGATCAGCATCAATATCACGGTGGTCGCGGCTGCGGACACTGCAATGGTACCGGCTACCGCGGACGTATCGGCGTCTATGAGTTACTGGAAATGACGGCTGCCGTCGTGGAGGCGGCGCATCACGATGATCCTGCGCATTTCATGAAGGTTGCGAAGCAGCAAATGGGCGGGCGTACTCTCAGGAAATATGCGGTCGATCTGGTACTGTCGGGTGTGACTACGGTGGGTGAGGCGATGCGCATCAGTAATCAGCTAGAGGAATAGCATGCCTTTTTTTGCGTATAAAGCCAGAAATGCCAGGGGAGAAATGGTGGAAGGTGTGCTCGAGAGTGCCGACGCCGGTGCGCTGGCCAGTCAGTTGTTTAACTCTGGCATCACGCCTATACAGATCAGTGCCACCAGCAAGCCTGTGGTAGGCGGCGATCTACCCTGGTGGAAAAGGCTGACAGCGGAAAAAATACTGCCTATCGATGTGCAGTTATTTAGTCGTCAGTTATACACGTTGCTGAAATCCGGAGTGCCTATCATGCGTGGCTTGGCGGGCTTACAAGAGTCTGCGGTGAACAAGGCTTTCGGTAAATTGATACAGGATTTGCGCGAGTCACTCGATTCCGGACGTGAACTGTCTGCCGCCTTGCGCCGTCATCCGCATGCTTTTTCCTCGTTTTACATCAGCATGGTGCGCGTCGGCGAAATGACCGGCCAATTAGAAAACATTTTTTTGCGTCTGTATGCCCACCTGGAATTTGAGCGCGATATGCGCGAACGGGTCAAGACCGCATTGCGCTACCCTATGTTTGTAATGATCGCGATGGTGGTGGCGATGGCGATCATTAATATTTTTGTTATTCCCGCCTTTGCCAAAGTGTTTGCCGGTTTCAATGCTGAGTTGCCGCTAATGACCCGCGTGCTGATCGCGACCTCTGATTTTGTAGTGGAATACTGGCCTGTTATTTTGCTCGGGATGATAGCCGCCATAGCAGGCTTTCGGGTATTTATTGCCACGCCAAAAGGGCGTTATATGTGGGATAAGGCAAAACTGCGTTTTCCTATTGTCGGCAGAATTATCCTGAAGGGAACGCTGGCGCGTTTTGCGCGCAGTTTTGCGCTGTCGAGTAAAAGCGGCGTGCCTATCGTGCAGGCGCTGAATGTGGTGGCGCAAACCGTCGATAATGCCTATATTTCCAGCCGTATCGAGCAGATGCGCGATGGCGTCGAGCGCGGTGAAAGCATACTGCGAACCGCTTCGGTGTCCGGTGTGTTTACGCCAGTGGTGTTGCAGATGATTGCGGTTGGCGAAGAGACTGGCGCGATTGACGACTTGATGGATGAAATCGCCGGCATGTATGAGCACGAAGTCGAGTATGAACTGAAGAATCTGTCAGCCAATATCGAACCGATATTGATCGTTGGCCTAGGTGTATTGGTGCTTATCTTGGCCTTAGGTATTTTTCTGCCTATCTGGGATTTGGGAAAAGTGGCTTTGCGCAAGTGATTTTTAATGGATCTGGCCGGGCTGTCAGTCAGTTGGCCGGCCGTGCAAAATGTCAACACTTGTTGCTTTTCGTTGCACATTGGCATTTAAATACGCCATTTGCTAGTATGATGAATCAGTTATCTGTTACAACTTTATAAGACGTTCGGCATTTGTAGCCTGACAGGGGGAAAAGAATGCCATCTTCAATTTTTGTTGGGGGTCTTTCATGAATAATAGCCACGACGACAAGCAAACAGGTTTTACCCTCATAGAGCTGATTGTGGTGATAGCGATACTTGGTATCCTTTCTGCCTTGGCGCTGCCTAGGTTTGCCAATTTGCAGACCGAAGCGCGCATGGCAAAAATGAACGGCGCGCTGGGCTCGATCAAGGCTGCGGCAGTGTTGGCGCACTCTATACAATTGACACAGCAGTTGAGTGCATCTAGCTCGGTCACCATGGAGGGTTCGCTCATTCCCATGGCAAACGGCTATCCGCAAAGCACCAATATTTCTATAGGACATGCAGCCGGCTTTGCCGATGCGGCAGGTCTTGCCTTGTCCGATTACTCTTTGCTCAGTAGCGCAACGGTATTTACGGTAGCGCCCGATGCCAGCCATCCGGCATGTTCCGTTACCTACACGGTTCCGGTTGCCGGCGCGGCACCAACTTATAGCAATGCGGGTGTAACCGCCGTTAATTGTTAATCGTTAATTGTTAAGTGGGCTATGTAACTGGTAGCTGCAAAAGAATGATTTTGTGATTTATTTTGGTATTTATTTTGGTATTTGATCAGGAGAAGAAAATGAACAAGCAAATGAGCAATCAACAATCCGGTTTTACTCTTATTGAGTTGGTGATGGTGATCGTTATTTTGGGTATTTTGGCGGCTACGGCCTTGCCTAAGTTTGTGAATTTAAAAACCGAGGCATCGGCGGCGGCGGCACAAGGATACGCCGGAGGCTTGAATTCCGCCGGTTCCATCAATTATGCCGGTTGTGCTGCAGTGAATTTTCCTGCTGCTGCAGTAACCGGGAAATGCGAGAAAGTGGCGAAATGTTCCGAAGCCGGTAAATTACTATTGCCTGTTTTGACTATACTGACTCCAGCTACATTACCAACACCGACCGTGTCGAATGCGATCTATGTGATAGCAGATACGGTAGTGGCGGTCGGTGCTACCACGTCCTGTTCCGCAGTGTTTGGCGATGGCACTAACGTTGGCGTGCCTTTCACCTATAGCGTGATCGGTGCTTAACGCAATCTATGTTTTTATGAATCAGGGTAATTGGGGAAAAAATCATTGCCCTGATCCGGTAAAAATTTGAGCTGGCGCCTGGATGTCTGTTTCGCAAACGAAATCAAGTTTCCTATGTTGATACGGATTTTCTGATGGCTAATGTATATCACGGTTTGGGTAACAAATCTAAGGGGTTTACCCTGATAGAACTGGTCATGGTGATGGTGCTTATCGGCATTCTGGCCGTGGCCATTATTCCCCGCTTTGCCAATAGAAATTCCTTTGACGCCCGCGGCTATTTTGATCAGAGTATCTCCTTGCTTCGTTATGCGCAAAAGCTGGCGGTTGCCCAGCGTCGCGATGTGTTCGTGAATATTCATGCGCCGTCTGCGACTATCTGCCTAAGCTATGTGGCCGATACCAGTTGCAGCGATTTGACTAATGCAGCCATCAATCCGGCCGATCAGACAAAAATTTACAAACCCGCTCCGGCGGGGGTAGTGAGTTTCGCCAACTCATTGTCGTTTTCGTTTTCGGCTTTGGGAAAACCTAGCCTGGCCAACACCACTTTGATCAACATGACTGGCGATGGAATTTTGCAAACCATTACGGTAGAGCGCGATACCGGTTATGTGCATTAAACATTCAAACGCCGGCAAAAAAGCGCAACGAGGGATATCCCTGGTTGAACTCATCATGTTTATCGTGATCGTCAGTCTGGGTATTGTCGGCATACTTTCGGTCATGAATGTCACTACCAAAGCCAGCACTGATCCTATGCTACGCAAGCAAGCTTTGGCGATCGCCGAATCCTTGCTGGAAGAAATTCAATTACAGGCGTTTACCTATTGCGCTCCCGGGGATGCTAATGCCACTACCGCGCTCAGCGCGGCAGGATGTTTTGACGCGGCAAACTCGGAAGATAATTTGCCAGGTACTGCACGCGTCAGCAATGTGCTTGGCGTAGCGCGAGTTGCGAATAATGTGGCGGATTACAATACCCTAAGTTTGCCGGTAATTTACGATATTAGCGGAGCAGACGCCGGGGTTATAGGCTACCGTGCATTGGTGACGATTACCCAGGTTGGCAGTGGCGTCGGTTCGGCTCCCGTGGCGCTCGCCAATACGAATACCGATGCATTGCAGATTGATGTCACTGTGACTGATCCGGCAGGAAATAACTATCTGTTGACCGGTTACCGGTTCCGCTACGCGCCCAGAGCGGTACCTTGATATGCGAAAAATTTCCCAAAAACAATCCGGTTTTACCCTGATCGAAGCCATCATGGTGATGACCATCACCGCAGTGCTGGCTGCCGGGGTGGCAATATTTTTACGTAAGCCTATCGACGGCTATATGGATCTGACGCGTCGAACCGAGTTAAGCGACATTGCCGATACCGCGGTGCGGCGTATTTCGCGTGACCTGCATCTGGCCTTGCCCAATAGCGTCCGCTCGGCGCAGCCTGAGTGTGTTGAGTTCATGCCGACGATAGATGGTGGCAGATATCGCACCGATGTCGATGCTTCAGGCGGGGGCAAGGTATTTACGACCTCAGATACGATCAGTGCCATTGACGTGATCGGTACTCTGCGCACGGTGCCGGTGAACGGTGATCGTATCGTGATCTACAATTTAGGCATTGCCGGTGCCGATGCTTACAGCGGTGTCAATGTCGCGACGGTCACCGCAGCCGGAAGCACGACCTCGCTAGTCAATTTTAATTCGACCCAATTTCCGTTTGCCTCACCGGGAAATCGGTTTCACATTTTATCGGTTAGCGAGCCAGCCGTTAGCTATGTCTGCACCGGATTGGGCATGGATGCGGCGGGCAATGGTACCGGTACTCTGTACCGCTATTCGGCTTATGTTGCCAGCGGCACTGAGCCTGGCGCTTGCCCTGTCATCCCGCTTGGTACGCCGGTTCTTGCGCAAAATCTCAGTGCCTGCCGGTTTACCTATGCCAGTGGAGTCACCGAGCGTAGTGGCTTGGTTTCCCTGCGCCTGGGAATTACCAAGAGCAATGAAACGGTCAGCCTTTATCAGGACGTCCATGTCAATAATGTGCCATAAACTACTCAACAATAGATTGCTGCCGGCCTCGCAAGAGCATGGTTTCTCTTTGGTGTCGGCGATTTTTTTGCTGGTGATTTTGTCCGCCCTGGGTGTCTTCATGTTATCCGTTTCTACCATGCAGCAAACCACTTCTGCCCAGGATTTACAGGGAAGCAAGGCCTATCAGGCTGCCAAGGCAGGCGTAGAGTGGGGGGCTTATCAGATATTGACACCGGAAAATACGGCATCGGTAACCCCTTATGTTTGTCCGGTCTCAAAAGTGATTCCTGCATTGGGCGGTGCCTTGCAGGGATTTACGGTGACTGTGGGTTGTACCCCGGTCGTGGCGTTTATTGAGGGCGGAAATACCGTGAGGGTGTATCAACTCACTTCCACCGCTACTCTGGGGATTGCACCGGCCAGCAATTTCGTTAGCCGCAGCATGACGGTGAACATTAATACTTGCCGTGTCGGTATCGTGGCGGGAGGCGCACCATGTTCATGATGGCCGCTACAGTATGTCAAAGAAACTTATCCAAGCATAGGCTCAGTAGCATGCACTTTTTTCAAGCTCAATTAGGCAATCGACTTCAGTTGTTCTGCGCTGCCGTGATCGCAGGCGTGGCCTTGTTATTGCCGGCAACTCCGGCGCAGGCAGCTGTCGTGGAGTTCAATAGTACGGGAGGCACCAGCGCGACAAATGGCTTGCATTTCTATATTGAGGACACGACGAAAATGCAGGTGCGCCGTTTAAATAACACAGGCCAGGTGTATAGCTCAGGAGCTATTCCGCCAAGCACTAATCTTGATAACGGGGTATTTATTCGCGCCAATGGCACTGTGTACGGGCCTTCACATACGGTGAGTAGTTTTAATCCGCCCATGTATAGTAGTTATTCGATCACCTCGACTAGTCCGGTAAATCCTTCTTCCTCAGGTATTCAGCAGGTGGCTACCAATAAATTTGGAATATCGGCCGGACCACAGGTGTCGATAGTCTGGAAATACACGACGCCTTTGGATTTTTTGACTGCTGACGTAACTTTGACCATTCCTGCCGGCTATGCGGTCAGTGCCGCCAATCCTGTACGCTATCTGCATGCTTTCGATACCTATCTTGGCGGTTCCGACAATGGCTGTGGCGTTAAATATTTAGATGCAAATAATAAAATTGTGGTCGGCACTTACAAACCCACAGGCACATCGTGCCCGTTAAGCAACGCATTGCCAGTAGGGGTTACTTTGGTAGAGTCATTTCGTGAACGCAGCGGCAAGTCTTTCTCCAGTTATTGTGCCAATACCTGGAGCACTTTTTGGAGTGGCAGCAGTTGTTCCGTTTTGCAAAGCGCAGCTTTGGGAAATATTATTACCACATCCTATATTGATACCGGTATTGCTGTCGCATTTGACTTCGTTGCCCCTGGTACTTATACCTTTAGCTATGATTTTGTGATCGGTTCCACGGTGGTGCCTGCCTATGACCACATAGAACTGGTACACGACGGCAGCTCTACCTTATGTCCGGAAAATATTAAGATTCTGGCGTGTACGTCCTCCGGTGTCCCTTGTAACCCTCTCGATATAGTCAATTCCGGGGTGATTACCGGCAACCTGACGGTATCACCCGCTACCCCCGCCGTGACGCTTACCCCATCGTCGTTTTCTATCGGGGGCACTAGCTATACACCAACCGTGGTGTTGCAAGGATCAGGGGCCGGCACGTACACACTAGGGGCAAATAATATCAGTGGCACGCCGCCTTTAAACGGTATTAAATGTTGGAATGGCACATCGGCGAGCTGTACTCTGGTCATCAGCAATACCCCATGCGTGGCCGATTTTGAATGTATGGATACAACTCAGACGACCTACAACAATTTAAAGACCACACCCTCGCTACGTAACCCTTTATTGACGAAGCTGGCCGCGACCGATTTTAAGTTCGATGTCGTCGCGTTGCAATCAAGCGGTGATGTGGCCACTGGATATACCGGCAGCGTGACTGTGGATCTATTTGATGCTACGGCTAAACCGGCACCGTTCTGCGCCTTTACCGGAACTCCGGTCGCGACCAAAACGCTCACTTTTGTGGCAGCAAATAACGGGCGTAAGACTTTGGACAGTATGATTAATCTGAGCAAGGCTTATCCAAATTTACGTTGCCAGGTCAGGCAGACTACGCCAAGCGCTGTCACCGGTTGCTCTTCCGATGCTTTTTCGGTACGACCGTCAGCCGTCACATTGCTCGCAAGCACGCTTGCCGATCTTGCTATGGCGAGTGGTCCATCCGCTAGCGCGGCAACAACCATTAAGGCTGGTACCGGTTTTAAAATGAGCGCAAGCACAGCCCCGAATGACGGCTATGCAAGTGCATTGACGCTGGATACCGCTAAGCTAAGCGCACAGCTGACGACACAAGATAGCACCAAGGCCAGCGGCGGTGTGGTCGGCACCCTTAATCCCGCGATACTGACGGCGAATGCGGCCGGCATCAGCAACGCGTATTACACCGAGGTGGGTTATCTTTACCTGGCACCGGGCGCTTATCGGGATGATGCTTTTAGTGCAGTTGATAGCGCTACCGGAGACTGCATTACCAGTGCAGCTGTCGCTTCTAGCTCAACTCCGGATGACTATCTGTCCGATGCGCTGATCGGCGGCAAATACGGTTGCAGTATAGGGAATAGGGCGTCCCTTAGTTTTGGGCGGTTTATTCCGGATCATTTTAGCTTGGCTTCCGCGAGCCTGACGGCAGGATGTCCTGCGGGTGGTTTTACCTATATGGATGACACCCATCTGGATTTGAAAGCGAGTATCGAAGCGCACAATCTTGCCGGTGTCAAAACCGCCAATTACTCAGGTAAGTTTGCAAACGGGCAGGTGACGTATCAGATCGAGAATGCAAACAACGGTGTGGCGATAGCCCCATCCCGCTTAGCCGTAACGGCTACGGGATGGGGCAGCGCAGCCAACGCGGGTGCATATCCGTTCTTTGCAACTCAGTTTAAGCGGCACACGGTCGCCGATGGGCCTTATGACCAGCTAGCCATCGGTTTAAGTGCGACAGATGAGGCGGGGCAGGTATTGCTGGTGGATCGTGATATGGAGGCAAGTAATACTTCCTGCACTAAGGACGATGCCGGTAAAACGAATGGCAACTGTACGGCCAAGACTATCGCAACGACTAAGTTACGTTATGGCAGGCTCAAACTTACTAGCGTGCATGGTAGTGAATTATTGCCTTTGTCCTTACCTATGAAGCTCGAATATTGGAGTGGTGCCAATTCAGGTTGGGCAAGCAATAGCTTGGATAGCTGTACGCTGATAAACGCGAGTAATTTTTCACTGAATTTCCCTACCAATGGCAGCGCCAAAAAGCCAAATAATCTAGCCGCTTGTGAAACCAAAATAGCGGTTTCTGGTAGCCCTCCATTCCAAAAATTACAGCTAAGCGCACCTGGTGCCGGGAATAATGGCTGGACTGACGTAAGCGTGAATCTTAGCGCAGCGAGCGGCAATCAGTGCGTACAGGGCGTGCCGACGGGAACTGCTGCGACCAATGCCAATTATCCGTGGTTGCAGTTTCACTGGACCGGTGCCGGAACCACGCAACAAAACCCTGGCGCGAGAGCCACTTTTGGCGTCTATAAAAATGCCAACGAGTTTATTTATCTACGGGAACTGTATTGATTTCCGCGGGTATCTCTTCTAAAAAATGCAAATTATTAGGAGAGTGTTTTTTATCAGGCATTGACAGCGGGCTATTATTAACTTAACGTCAAGCAAGATATCTATTTGGATAATGTGCATGAGATTTTTCTCGAGAAAAAACAAGGCAAGTGGTTTGATGACGATTAGCCTCAGCAATGAGGGGATCTATGTCGCCTGCCTGAAGCATAAGGCCGATGCCATGCCAGTGTTGGAATATGCCGGTTTCTACCCGAAGGCAGAAAACACTTGGCCAGTTTTGCTGGAGCGGCTAGGCAAAGAGTCCCCGGCGAAAAATTTTCAGTGTAGTTTGCTACTGTCATTTGATGAGTATCAGTTGTTTTCTGTCGAAGCATTGAATGTTCCCCCGGAAGAGCTAAAAAGTGCCATGCGCTGGCGCCTTAAGGATATGCTCGACTATCATATTGACGACGCCACCATTGACGTCTTGAATGTTCCCGGCGATATAAGTGCCGGCGGACGCGGTCACTCGCTGCTAGCGGTGGCGGCACGCAATAAGCTGATTGAAGAGCGTCAGACGCTGTTTGCTAATGCCAAATTGGCGCTGGGAATTATTGATATTCCGGATATGGCACAAAGGAATATTTCCGCCCTGCTCGAACCGCAAGGGCGCGGTCTGGCCTTGTTATCCTTTGATGAAAACGGCGGATTGCTGACCGTCACTTTTTCCGGTGAGCTGTATCTGTCGCGTAGGCTGGACATTAAATTGGCTCAGTTTGAGTCAAATGATGAAGATAAGAAAATGGCCTTATTTGAACGCATCACATTGGAACTTCAGCGTTCACTGGATAATTTTGACCGGCAACATAATTTCATCACGACTGCCAAGCTGGTGTTGGCTCCGCTCGGTGAGATCGCCGCTCAGTTACAGGCTTACCTGGCATCGAATATGTATATGCCGGTAGAGTTGTTGAATCTGGAGAACCTACTGGATTTGTCCAAGGTGCCGGAACTGAAAGATATTGCCCGTCAACGCGCCTTTTTCATGACGATAGGCGCGGCGCTGCGGCAAGAGGAGAGTCTGCTATGAGCCAGCAGATCAATCTGTTTAACCCTATCTTTTTAAAGACCAAGAAAGTTTTTTCGGCGATTGCCTTGTTTCAGGCGTTTGCTCTGGTGCTTGCGGGGGCGGCATTGTTAGCCGGCTATGCCACTTATCAGGCGGCAGGCTTGGTCAACAATGCAGATTTGGTAAGTGCTCAGTTACGTGGCGCTGAAGCGCAGGTGGCGAAACTGAGGGCGGAGACGGCCGTGCAGGTAAAAGATAAAACACTGGAAGTTGCGCTTGCCAAGCTTGATGCGGAAATACAGTCCAGACAGAAGATTGCCGATATTTTAAAGCGCAATGATTTTGGTAATACCCAGGGGTTTTCCCCTTATATGCAGGCATTCGCACGCCAAATCCCATCGGGCTTGTGGCTGACAGGTTTCACGCTTGATGCCGGTGGTGCGGAGATCAATTTGCAGGGGCGTACTTTAAAGCCTGAATTTGTCCCTGTGTATGTCAGTCAGCTTACCCGCGAAAAGATCATGCAGGGAAAGAGCTTTGCCGCTTTGCAAATGCGTTTGCCTGACGCGGCGATTTCTCCCTCGCAAGCGAATGCCGAAGTGAAAAAGCTCGCGGGACAGCCGCAGTCGCCGCCGTATATAGAATTTGATTTGCGCTCATCTTACGACACCGATAAAAGCAGTGCGGCAAAGGAGCGGCTGAAATGAAACAAAAATGGCAGCTGCTCGTCACAAAAATTGATGCCTTGAGTTTGCGGGAGCGCGGCATCATGCTAGTGGTGGTTTCGCTCGCTATCGCTTATCTCATGAGTACTTTAGTGATAGAGCCACAGTTCATCAAACAAAAAAAACCTTGGCTGAAAAAATCAAGCGCGAGCAACAGCAAATCAGCGCCATACAGATGGAAGTAGCTCAGCGCCTGCAATTGAAAAATACCGATCCTGATGCCGAAATCCGGCAGCGTTTACTGAACTCGCAACAGCAGTTGGCGCAAATTGATGGCCAGCTCAACGAGATTCAGAAAAATCTGGTGCGGCCTGAAAAAATGGCGAATTTGCTAGAGAGCATGATGAAGCGCAATAGCAAATTACAGCTGGTTTCTTTAAAGAGTCTGCCGTTTAGCAATGTTCTTGACGAACATGCTGATGCAAGTGAACTCAATGCGAAATTAAAGATGCCGCCATCGGCCGGCAATCCTGCCGGTAAAGCTTCAGCGGAGGCAAATCAGCAGGCCGTCATTTATAAGCATGAGGTCGAAATCGTCTTGCAAGGTAGTTATCCTGATATGCAGGCTTATCTGCGCGAGCTGGAAAATTTATCTGAGAGAGTCTATTGGAGTAAGGCGAGATTGACGGTAATTGAGTACCCGAAAGCTAGCCTTACGCTCAATCTGTTCACCCTGAGTCTGGAAAAAAAATGGCTCAATCTTTAATTTTTTACGGCAAGCATTTCTTGCGCTCTCGGCTTGCGCTGGCCATGCCTGCGCTCTTGTGGGCTCACATGGCCTTGGCGCAGGACTTGCCTGATCCTACGCGGCCAGTGCTGATGCCGGTGCAGTCCGATGCGGGCCAGGAAAGTGTTACTGGTCCGGTATTGCAGTCAATATTGATCGCACCGAATCGACGCGTCGCGATTATTAGCGGACAGACCGTCGCGCTTAACGGTAAATATGGTGATCAGACGCTCATCAAAATGACGGAAACCGAAGTCGTTTTACGCAGTGGCAAGGAACTTCAGACTTTGAAAATTTTTCCTGATGTAGAGAAAAAGATGAGTTCATCCGGTGCCGGCGTGAAAATCAATCCGCCTCGTCAATAAAGGCAAAAAAGCATGAAAACAAATATTCCCTCACTCTTGCTAGTACTCTTGCTCGGAGCTTGTGCGATGCCTGCATCGCGACAAGAAACGTATGAGCAAATCAAAAACGAGATGAGTAAAGCGGCCAGTGCCGCCAAAGTCAAACCAGCCGATGCCGATGCCGTTTCCGCTTCCTTGTTGCCGGAGTTAAGTGCCGCGTTGCCTGTGCTCAGAAAACCTGAAGAGGAAAGATTTAATGTCAGTTTTAGCAATGCACCCGCGAATCAGTTTTTTATGGGGATAGTGTCCGGCACCCGTTACAACATGCTGGTTCACCCCGATGTTACCGGCAGTATTTCGGCCAATCTTAAGGATGTCACTTTATTTGAAGCCCTGGATGCAATCCGTGAATTGTATGGTTATGAATATAAGGTGGAAGGTAGCCGTATCTATGTCAAACCCCTGAGTCTGCAGACTAGGGTATTTCAGATTAATTATCTGGCGGCGACACGGAAGGGGACATCAGATATCCGTGTTAATTCCGGTTCGGTTTCTGATTCAGTGATGCCTTCAGGCACTAGCGGCGGACAGACGGCGCAACAGGGCTCGCAAGCTGGCGCTACGCCGGTGTTGAACTCCAGCAAGATTAGTACAAACTCAAATAACGATTTTTGGTCGGAATTGAAGATGTCGCTGGAGTTACTCGCCGGTGGCGGCAAGGATGGCCGTCAGGTAGTGATTAGCCCGCAATCCGGGGTCGTGGTGGTCAGGGCGATGTCAGATGAAATGCGGCATGTGGTCGCCTACCTGAAGGCGACCCAATTGTCGGTTGACCGTCAGGTTATTTTGGAAGCCAAGATATTGGAAGTTGAGTTGAATGACCAGTATCAGTCGGGGATTAACTGGGCCTCGTTTGCTTCGCTAAAATCTTCGCCAAATAGCCGTACTTCTTTGGGTTTCGTCTCTCCCGGTACCAATCTGAGTACGACCACCATCACGGCGACTGATACCGGCATTACCGCCACTGCGGGTACTGCCTTGGGCGCGGCGGCTGCCGCCAAAGGGTCCTTGTTTGGTCTGGCGTTTCAGACCGCCAACTTTGCCGCGCTCTTGTCTTTCCTGGAGTCTCAGGGAAATGTGCATGTCTTGTCTAGTCCGCGGATTGCCACCCTGAATAATCAGAAAGCGGTTCTGAAGGTTGGAACCGATGAGTTTTTCGTTACAAAACTTACCACTACGCCGGGTACCGTGAGTAGTTCCGGCAATACCGCGCCTACCGTGAGCGTCGATGTGCAGCCTTTCTTTTCCGGTGTTGCACTCGATGTCACTCCGCAGATTGACGATAGCGGGCATGTCACGCTTCACGTCCATCCTTCCGTAAGTAAAGTGACGACGATAGACAAAATCGTCAATGCCGGTAGCGCGGGGACTATCAGCCTGCCGCTGGCCTCTAGTGCCGTGTCTGAAACCGACAGCGTAGTGCGTGGTCAGGATGGGCATATAGTGGCAATCGGCGGCTTGATGCGGCAGTCAAACAGTAATGACCGTTCACAGATACCCGGTGCCGGGGAATTGCCACTGTTAGGTGGATTGTTTCGCAATACCAATCAGATTGCGCACAAGAGAGAATTGGTGATCCTGATAAAGCCGATTATCGTAAAGGGCGAAGGCGCCTGGGAGCAGGACGTGCTGGAAAGTCAAAGTCGTATTCAGAATATGGCTCCGCGTAGTCGTTTTGAAAAACAATAGCGATGTACAAGGCATATTTCGGGTTGCGTGAAGTTCCTTTCAGCATTACGCCGGACACCAGCTATTTTTTTTCCTTCAGCAGTTATCAGGCGGCACTCAATACCTTGTTGATCGCCGCCAGAAATGGCGAGGGTTTTATCAAAATTACCGGCGAGGTGGGCACCGGTAAAACACTGTTGTGCCGCAAGTTCATGGCGATGTTGGGGCCAGGGTTTGTTAGCGCATATATCCCGAATCCTCAGCTTGATCCGCGTGGCTTGATGCTGGCGCTGGCGGATGAACTGGGCATAGTGCCGGACCGCAGCCTTGACCAGCATCAGTTGCTGAAGGCACTGAATCATCAATTATTACACTTTGCCCGTGACGGCAAACGGGTCTTGCTCTGTATCGATGAGGCCCAGGCCCTGCCGGTAGAAACCCTGGAGGCCTTACGTTTGCTGAGTAACCTTGAAACTGAAAAGAGTAAGCTTTTGCAAATAGTATTGTTTGGACAGCCAGAGCTAGACCGTAAGCTGGCGCGTAATGAAATACGCCAGTTGACGCAACGCATCAGTTTCCATTACCGCTTACTTCCCTTGTCGTCCGATGAAATTGCCGTGTATATCGCCCATCGCCTGAATGTGGCCGGATATCAGGGGCCGCCTTTGTTCAGCCGTGCTGCGCTGGCGCTATTGAGCATCTTCAGCGGAGGTGTTCCGCGTATTCTCAATATCCTGGCGCATAAAGCCTTGATGCTTGGTTTTGGTGAAGGTAAACAACAAATTACTGCCCGCGACATCATGTCGGCGGCGCAAGATACCCTGGCCGTGACGCAGATGAAAACTTATGCGGTGATGCGGGCGGTTCTTGGCGGCAGTGTATTGCTGGCCATGGTGACGCTGCTAGGCTGGATGACTTACAGGTGAGCAAGCGATGAGTCTGATTAATCAAATGTTGCAGGATCTCGACAAGCGCGGCGCCAATGGCAGCGCAGATGAAACCATGTATGCGCAAATAAAGGTATTGCCGTCACCTGCTTCTCAGCATCGGTGGTGGCGTATCTCTGCCGGCCTGCTTACGCTGGCGATCGTGCTGCTGGGTCTGGGGTGGTATCAGATCTTGCCGGGTTTTAGTGCATCGAGGTCTCAGATGCCGGTTCTGCCGCCGCAGGCACCGTTGCCAGTTCCATCGTTGCCGTCCGTGTCACAGGTAGCTGCGGCAACCGTAGTCAGTTCCGTTGCCGTCGCAAGCGTGCCGGTCACGGCTTCGAATGCGGAAGATGCTCCGCTTACCGGTGATATTTCGCTATTGTTGAAATTATCCCCCGAGCTTGATCCTGCGATGGCCGCCGATAAGCCGGTTGCCGGCAAGCATGCACCGCAAGTGGCCGTTGCCAAACTTGATGCAGTCGTGTCTGAATTACCGGTCAAGCCGGCAAAAAAAACCGTTTTCTCCATTGAGCGAAGGCGCAAGCCCTCAGCAAGCAGCGCCCTTGACGAATCGCCTGGTCAAGGAAACCACGATTGCTCAGCAAGCTGAGGATAATTACAGGCAAGCGACCATACTGCAGCAGCAGGGCCGAACCCCTGAGGCGATCGCCATGCTGGAGCACACCCTGAAAATCGATGCTCAGCATGCGGCAGCACGCCAGTCGCTGATTTCGCTGCTACTGGAAAATAAGCGTTATGAAGAGGCGATACGGCATTTGCAACAGGCTTTGAGCGCAGACGTGACTCAAACGAATCTGGCGATGATGCTGGCGCGCCTACAGGTGGAAAAGAAGAATGTTCCGCTTGCCATCGAGGTTTTGCAACGTAGTCTGCCATCGGCGCTAGAGCGCGCCGATTACCTGGCGTTTTTAGCCGCCTTGCAGCAGCGCGAAGCGCATCATAAAGAGGCTGCCGATTTGTATCAAAAGGCTTTAAGGAGAAATCCGCAGAATGGCCTGTGGTGGATGGGACTGGGTATTTCTTTGCAGGCGGACGGCCATGCACAGGATGCGCTGGAAGCCTATAGCAGGGCAAAATCATCGAACACCCTAAAACCGGAGTTATTGGCATTTGTTGAGCAAAAGATTGCCCAATTGCAGCCCTCTCAGCGTTAACTCATATTTAACATACTGGGGGTGGGTATATTTTAAGGCGCAATTGTGGCGTCATAATATGGCGTATTTTTTACTATACCCCTGGTATTTCCTGGATATTTCGGACTGATGGCGAGTCCTCCCGTAAAACAAATCGGCCAGTTCCGGCACAAGTCCGTAAAATAGCGGTTTGAATTTAGCAAAAAGAAGAATAAGCATGTCAATACAATGGTTCCCCGGCCACATGAACGCCGCTCGCAAAAAAGCGGCGGAAACCATGGAAAACACCGATCTGGTCATCGAAGTCCTGGATGCGCGTATTCCGCAAGCCAGTTGTAATCCTATGGTGGAACAGTTACGTATTTTCCGTCAGCGCCCTTGCCTGAAGATCCTTAACAAGAGCGACCTGGCTGATCCGCACGCAACCAAGGCATGGCTGGATTTCTACAATAGCCAGAAAGGCGTACGTGCGGTGGCCTTGAGCTGCAAGAAACCGGCTGACGTGGCCAAGATACCAGGCTTTGCGCTGGAACAGGCGCCGCATCGCGGCGTCCCGACCAAGCCTTTGCGCATGATGATCATGGGGATTCCTAACGTCGGCAAGTCTACGCTGATGAATGCCCTGTTGAAAAAGCGCGTCGCCAATGTCGGCGATGAGCCTGCGGTCACCAAGGTGCAGCAACGCCTGTATCTCGGTAAAAACATGATACTTACGGATACCCCGGGTATGTTGTGGCCGAAGATCGCCCATCCTACCGATGGCCTGATGCTGGCGGCTAGTCATGCGGTCGGCGTTAATGCGCTGATCGAAGAGGAAGTGGCGACCTTTTTGGCCGAGCTTATCCTGCAGCGTTATCCGCAATATCTGACTACGCGCTATAGCATCAACACCGACGGTATTGATGCCGTCAGCGTGATCGAGGGCGTGGCAAAGAAACGTGGTTATCGCCTCAAGGGCGGTGACTGGGATTATGAAAAAGCCGCACATACCTTACTGCTCGATTACCGCAGCGGGGCGCTCGGTCGCGTCAGTCTGGAAACGCCGCAAAGCCGTGAGCTGTTGCTGGCAAGCTATGTGCCACCGGTGCTGTTGGGACTCGGTAAGAGTGTTGATACCGGCATCATCGCCGAAGATGAAGAGCCGCCTGAGCAAGAGTAATTGCCGTACAGGCTGAGTCTGGCGCTGGCATAGTGATCTACGCCGCCAGGGAATTCGCAGTCAGTGCTGCGAATTCCCTGGCTAACTCAGTCTTAGTTTGCAGTCTTGGTTAGCAGTCTTGGTTTTGCCGTGATTTCAGCTTGGCTGAATTAGCCGTTGATGACCTTGCGGGCAAATGAATCGAGATAATCCATCAGGCTTTCTGCCGCTTTAATCGCTTGTTCTTCATTGCCCTTGGCAATTCCTTTGGCCAGCAACATGTGGCAGCGTGCGCCTTCCTCAATGTCGCCTTCATGCTGAAACGCATACCAGAAACGACGGCATTTGATAATCAGCGGCGTCACTGCTGCCACGGCGGAAGGATTGCGGCAGGCTTCATGGACCACATGGTCGAGCGCCTGATCGGCCGCCATATACTGACCGAGATCGCCAAGTTTGGCGGCAACCATCATCTTGTCGGCGCAGCTTAAGATATCCTTGCGATGCTGCGGCGTTCCGCGCGCGCGCTGCGCTACTGGCAATCAGTCGCTCAATCACGCGACGCGTTTCTATCAGGGTCATGTGCTCGGCGGCCTCGATGTCGCTGATGATCAGGCCGCGCCGCGGCAACTGTATGATCAGGCCATTGGACGACATGCGCATCAGGGCTTCGCGTAAAGGGGTGCGGCCCAAACCTGTGATTTCGACTAGTTCTGATTCTACGATAGGCGTGCCAGGCTTCAGCTGCAGCGTGACGATCATGCTTTCAATAGCGTCGTAGGCGATGTCCGCGGCACGTAGTTTGGGAGGGGCGGGTTTTATCGGTTGAGCAAGCATTCGGTATCAGTGGTATTGGTTTTGCAAAAATCTGTATAGACGTGTTTCTTGATTCTACCTCGTTATCGTTAGATATATTCAAATTCTTGTTAATTTGAATATGATAAGGAGACAAAAAGCAAAAGAGGCAGGTCTATGCCTGCCTCTGACTAACTATTAGCTATTGGAGTGTTAGCTGGCGGGAACGGCGTAATGACGCCCGCTTCGCTTATGCCAGGTAATGAGTCTTGACCCGGGTGTAAAACTCCATCGCCATGCCGCCTTGCTCGCGCGGGCCAAAGCTGGATGCCTTGCTGCCGCCAAACGGTACGTGATAATCGACCCCGGCAGTCGGTGCGTTGACCATCACCATACCGGCTTGCATCTCACGGCGGAATTGCGTCGCATATTTCAGTGAGTTGGTGCAGATTCCGCCGGATAAGCCGTAAGGAGTGGCGTTGGCCACTTGCATGGCTTGTTCAAAATCCTTGACCTTGATCAGGGTGGTGACCGGGCCAAAAATCTCTTCCTGGTTCAGGCGCGCCTGAGCGTCATGGTTTTCAATGACCGCTGGCGTGAAGAAATAACCTTTGCCGGCTTGACGTTGGCCGCCTATCAGCAGCTTGCCGCCTTCTTCGCGGCCGATATCGATATAGCTGAGGTTTTTCTCCAGTTGGCGCAGATCCACCACCGGACCTATCTGGGTGCTCGCTTCCAGGGCATCGCCGACGCGCAATTGGGCGGTTCTGGCAAGCAGGGCAGCAGTAAATTCAGCGTAGATTTTTTCGGTGACGATGGTACGGCTGGACGCCGTGCAGCGTTGGCCGGTAGAGTAGAACGCACCATTGACGGCACACTCGACTGCCAGCGGCAGATCGGCATCATCCAAAATAACCAGAGGATTTTTCCCGCCCATTTCGAGCTGGAATTTTTTCAGGTGCAACGCGCAATGCTGGGCGATGGATTTGCCGGTGGTGACGGAGCCGGTAAAGCTGATGGCATCGACATCCGGATGTTCGACCAGTGCCTTGCCGGCAACCCCGCCACCGAGTATCAGATTAAATGCGCCGGCCGGCAAACCGGAACGGCTGATGATATCAGCTAGCGCCGAGGCGCAGCCAGGCGTCAATTCGGACGGCTTAAGTACCACGGTATTGCCGCAAGCGAGTGCCGGTGCGGTTTTCCAGGCGGGTATCGCAATCGGGAAATTCCATGGTGTCACCAAACCCACTACGCCTACCGCCTCGCGTGAGGTGATGACTTCCATGCCCGGACGCACCGAGGCGATTGCCTGGCCGCCTATGCGCAAGGCTTCGCCGGCAAAAAATTTAAACACATAACCTGCACGTGCCACTTCGCCTATCGCTTCAGGAAGCACCTTGCCTTCTTCACGCGCCAGCAGGGTTCCTAGCTCTTGCTTGCGCGCCAGGATTTCGCTGCCGATGAAGTCAAGTACGTCAAACCGCTGTTGCGGTGTGGAACGACTCCATTGCGGCAAAGCCTGCTTCGCCGCACGTACCGCAAGATCAACTTGCGCTGCGTCGGCTTCACTGAATTCTCCAATGACGTCATCGGCATTGGATGGATTGATATTAGTGCGCGTGGTCGCAGAAGCGACCCTCGCGCCAGCGATCAAATGGTGGTGAAGTGGCACGGTGATTCCTTATGAAGACTACAGGTAAGCTGAAACGTCAGGGCGAGTCTCAAGCGCCTTGCGAACGATCGCTGAAACGCGTTCACGTTCGGCGCCGATCAGCGGTTGACGAGGGCGGCGTACGAATTCATTGCCTACACCAACCATCGCTTCGACCAGTTTCAGGTTTTGTACTAATTTATTCGAGACGTCCAAATGCATCAGAGGCATAAACCATTGATACAGTTTGAGCGCTTCATCATAGCGTTTTGCTTGCATTAAATTATACAGGGCGACCGTTTCCTTAGGGAACGCAACTACCAGACCTGCCAGCAAGCCATCTGCACCAACTGCCAGACCTTCGAAAGACAGATCATCGACGCCCATGAACAACTGATAGCGTGTGCCAACGGCATTGCGCAGATCGGTAATGCGGCGGATATTGTCGGTCGATTCCTTGATGGCGACGATTTGTTCGCAATCGCTCAGATCTTGAAAATCTTCCGGAGTCAGATCAACCTTGTAAGTGACCGGATTGTTGTAGACCATGATAGGCAACTGTGCAGCTTTAGCGATGACGCGCAGATTGTCTTTGGCTTCGCGTGAATCGGCAGCATACAATACCGATGGCATTACCATGAAACCTTGCACGCCCATTTTTGCGGCTTGCTCAACAAAACGGGTTGCATTGGCGGTGCGTGTTTCGGAAACATTGACCAATACCGGTACGCGCTTGTCGGCAACATTTAAGGCAATTTTGGTGACTTCGAGTTTTTCATCGAACGACAGGGTGCTGGCTTCACCGAGTGAGCCGCAAGTCAGCAGACCATGTACGCCACTGCTGATCTGGAAGTCAAAGTGCTGTTCCATCGCAGCGTGATCAAGATCTTCATTCTCTTTGAATTTAGTCGTTACTGCCGGGAAAATACCACGCCATTTTGGATTGTTCAATTTAATCTCCTTGAATATATGTTGATGGTGCTGCGCGAAAACTCTATAGTAATACTGATTAAATATATTAGCAATATATGGATGTGCTTATTTGCAATTTGGAGAAGAGCCTTGATGCATGTACAATCGTCATTATTGTTTTATTAATCTATTTATTTAATCTATTTGTTTGGCGGCATTCCCGCCAGCTGGCCTTTTTACACAGTTAACGCATGCAAACATTTCCCGACCGGCTACAGCCAATGACACGTAACGAGCTAGCGGACCAAATCGGGGATGTGTTTTTTACCGAACCCTTATTTGACGCGATGCCGGACGTGGTGTTCTTTGTCAAGGATGTCGCCGGACGCTATGTGGTGGTGAACCAGACCTTGGTCGAACGTTGTGGCCTGAAAAGCAAGCAGTCCTTGCTTGGTCGTAGCGCGACCGAACTGTTCCCATCCTCATTGGCCGTCAATTACAGTGAACAGGATCAATTTGTCCTGAACGGTGAAGGGGAATTGCGTGATCAACTTGAATTGCATCTGTATCCGGATCGCGATCCGGGCTGGTGCCTGACGCATAAAATTCCTTTATTTGATGCGCAAAAAAATATCATAGGTTTGACCGGTATCTCGCGCGATCTGGCGATGCCGGATCAGCGTCATCCCGTGTATCACCGGATTGCCGCTGCGGTACGCCACTTGCATGTGAATTATGCCGATGCCATACACATGGCGGATCTGGCCCAGATTACCAGCTTATCGGTGGCGCAAATCGAGCGTTATTTCCATAAGATATTTTCTCTGACTCCGCGTCAGATGATCATCAAAATCCGTCTGGACGCCGCCTCGGCAATGCTGGCAGATCCGTCCCGTAGCATTACCGAGATCGCCGCCGCCTGCGGCTATCAGGACCACAGCGCGTTTTCCCGCGTGTTCAAGGCGACGGTGGGAGTCACGCCTAGCGAATACCGTAGCATGCTGGCGAGTAAAGCGGTCAGCTAACTGCTAGCCGTTTGTCCTACATACAGGCGCGGTAGACTTCGGCAATCGCCACTTGTTTGCTGCGCGCTTGTTCAATACCGTTTACCGGCAGGCTGATCATGCCATTCTTTAAGGCGATTTTCCGGTATTCGTCACTGGCTACCCCTGCATTAATTTGTCCGCGTAATTCATCGTCCATCACCAGTAGTTCATAGATTGCCAGTCGGCCTTTAAAACCGGTGTGGCGGCAATTTTTGCAGCCGCTGCCACAGTAGAATTTTTCATTCTCATCGAGCCCAAGGTTTTTGCGCATCAGGCCGGAAATCGTTTCTTCAGTCAGGCAATCAGGGCAATTGCGGCGCACCAGGCGCTGTGCCAGCACGCCGATCACGGCCGAGCGTATCAGGTAAGGGGCAATGCCGATCTCCATCAGACGTACCAGTGCGCTGGAGGCGTCGTTGGTGTGCAGGGTGCTGAACACCAGATGTCCGGTTAAGGCGCTCTCTACCGCAATCTTGCAGGTCTCGGCGTCGCGCATCTCGCCTATCATGATGACATCCGGGTCATGCCTGAGGATGTGCCTGAGCGCTTGCGGGAAACCAAAATTGATCGCCTGATTCACCTGGATCTGACGCGTGTGCGACAGCTCATATTCTATCGGGTCTTCCACCGTAATGACGTTGAGGTTATCTTTCTCTACCTCTTGCAGGGCGGCGTACAGCGTGGTTGATTTGCCTGATCCGGTCGGGCCGGTGACCAGGATAATACCGTAGCTGCGCTTAATCAAATCGAGGAAGCGTTCCTTGTCACTAGACTTGAAGCCAATGTCGCTAATTGAACGCAAGCCCTGATTTTTATTCAGGATCCGGATCACGATACTTTCGCCATACTGGACCGGAATGATGGAAATCCGCAAATCCACAGATTGGCCCTTGTCCTTGATGCGGATACGGCCATCCTGCGCCAGTCTGTGTTCGGCAATGTTCAGGCTAGACAGGATCTTGATGCGGCTCACCACCGCAGGTAACAGACTGCTCTTAAACTGGCGTATCGGCAGCAGGCTACCGTCTACCCTATACAGTAATTCAAAATTCTTTTCGCTGGGGCGGATGTGGATGTCCGAAGCGCGTTGGTTGATCGCGTCTATGATTATCGAGTTGACCAGCTGAACCAGTGGTGCTTCTTTGGCAAGTTGCTCTGCGTCACGCCAGATTCTTTGTTCATCGATCAGCTCAGGGGTGGGGATATCGAGTTCCTGTACGGTTTGCGATTCCTGATAATTAAGCCTGATGGCTTGCTCTATCTCGGTTGCCGTCGACAAGACAAATTGCACCGCATGCTCTACCGTAAAGCGCAGTAATTCCAGCGCCTGGCTGCCAGGCAAGCTGGTGGCGGCAAGTACCAGCACGTCACCATGAAACATCAAGGGTATGACATGCAGGTTGAGCGCCAGTTGTACCGGTAAAAGTCCTATGAGTTTGCTATTGAAATCAAATTCTTCAAGCGCCACCCGCGGCAGATCCAGCGTTTCCAGGATCGAATGCTCGAGCGTCTCCTTGGCGATGGCGCCGATCTCAACCAGGATTTCGCCCAGCCTTTTGTCCGGAGTGACGTTCTGCAGACTTAAGGCTGCGCGCAAATTTTCCCCGCTTACCAGTTGTTCGTCGAGCAGGAATTGCCCGAGTTTCTGGTGGTGGCGTTTTTGCGCACCGAGCAATTGCTCAAGGTCTGTGGAATTCCTGGCTAAATGCAGGTAACTCCAGGTGTTGGTGTTTTGCGCGTGATTCATGGCAGGGGTGTCTTTTTCTACGGAGAGAGTATGTTCAATGCTGCCATGGAATAATCGGCTCACTATTGTCTGGCGTCAATACTTGATTCGCATACAGAAAAATATATGCTTTGAATTCTGTCATGCGTATTGCTGGCGAATGTTGAGTGGCTTGCCAAGACTGCAAAACTAAAGTATTTGATATGGAACAAATGCAGCGTATAGTCTCTGGATTAGAGTGATCTTGAGTGCCCCGAATCTGCTACTAAGGAATTGCCATGACTGACATGAATGCTTATCTGAGGCTGATGCTGGAACGATCTGCCTCTGACTTATTTCTCACTACCGGAGCGCCGCCTAGCATCAAGGTCGATGGTGTGGTGCAGGCGCTTGATGAGCCAAAATTGGCGGTCGGCGAAGTGAGGGAAATGGCCGAACGCATCATGACTGCGGCACAAAAAAAACAATTTGAAGCCACCATGGAATGCAATTTTTCATGGTCATGCAAAGACCTCGGACGCTATCGTATCAACGTCTATCACCAGCGCGGTGAAGTGGCGATGGTGATGCGCATGATTAATTCGCAGATTCCGGATTTTGAAGCCCTGGGTTTGCCTGCCAGAGTGGCGGAACTGGCGATGCTCAAGCGTGGCTTGGTACTGGTGGTGGGGGCTGCGGGATCAGGCAAGAGCACCACGCTTGCCGCGATGGTCAGGCATCGCTCGCTGCACGCCGATGGGCATATCCTGACCATAGAAGACCCGATAGAATTTTTGTTCAAGCATGAAAAATCCATGGTCGATCAGCGTGAGGTCGGGATCGACACCTTAAGCTTTGGCGAGGCTTTGCATAATGCCTTGCGGGAAGCGCCTAACGTTATCATGCTAGGCGAAATCCGCGACCGCGAAACGGCGCAGCATGCCATCGCCTATGCGGAAACCGGCCATCTGTGCATCTCTACCTTGCATGCGAATAACGCCAATCAGGCGATCGATCGCTTGATTAATTTCTTTCCGGAAGATGCGCACAAACAGATCTTGCTCGACCTGTCGATGAACCTGAAAGGCGTCATCTCGCAAAGACTGATCCCTGCGATCAAGCAAAAACGCGTACTCGCGGTAGAAATTTTGCTGCAAACCTCGTTCATTTCCGATTTGATGCAGCGCGGCCGTCTCAATGAAATCAAAGACGCGATGAGCAAAGGTAACGAAGAGGGCATCGTTACCTTTGACCAATCCTTGTTTGCCTTATATCAGGCCGGAAAAATTACGGCGCAAGAGGCGATACAAAATGCCGATTCCGTCACCGATCTATCCCTGAAGATACGCTTGTCGGTCAAGCATACTACCGCTGATGCGCCCAATTTCAGCATGGATGCGATGACACATAAAGACTTCTGATTAGTTTTTAGTCACCGGAGCCGAGCTATCCGGAAGTGCGCCCAGTTTGCATAGGCTATCAATGCGGCTGGGGGCAAACGGCAGCCGGCCGGCATCCTTACTCCAGTTAAACAAAAATTGGCTGGCCGCGCCGCAGATGCGTCCCTGGCATGCTCCCATGCCGCAGCGCGTATGCAATTTGGCGCTACGCCAGTTGTCGTGCGCCTGTAATTTTCCATAAGACACATCTTCGCAGCGACATACCAGGGTATCGGCATCCGCCAATTGGCGCAGTTCCGCACGTAGCGCAAAACCGCTCGCCAGTCGCCGGCTAAAATGAAGCCAGCGTTGCCGCTGATTAAAGTAGCTGCGTGCACGCTCCTGATTGCCGCCGGCCGCAAAGCCTGCGATCGCACCCTCCGCCAGAGCCAGATCAACGCCGCCGACGCCCGTACTTTCTCCTGCGCAATAGACTTGCGCGATGCTGCTGGCCTGCCATTGATCGACGCTTACCTTGGCAAATCCCTGGCTGAGGTCTAATTCGCAGCCCAGGCTGGCAGCCAGTTCGCTATTCGGTAATAAGCCAAAACCGCATGCCAGGTAATCACATTCGAGCACTTGTGTTGTGCCATTGATGCTCACCTGTACGGAATTGAGATGTCCATGCGCTTGCCCCTCACTGCGGGCTGCGAGAACGTAGCTGTTGCTGCAATACGAGGTATTGCTTAGACCCTTGCGCAATTGCAGGCCCTGCCATATTTTGCTTGGTGTGGCACATAGCGAGAGCGCAAAACGCCCCAGTTTCGGCAGGCTGGCCTGCTCCAGGATGTGCGTGACGATAGCGCCGCGCTCTATCAGGCTGGTGGCTACCGCCAGCAATAACGGGCCGCTGCCGGCGACGACGATGCGCTTGCCTTGTACCGGAAAGCCGTTTTTGGAAAGTGCCTGCAAACCACCGGCACCGGTAACTCCCGGCAAGGTCCAGCCGGGGAAGGGCAGTAACAGCTCACGTGCTCCGGTGGCCAAAATTAGTTGCGTGGATTCAAAGGTGCTTGACGTTCCCGCGCTTTCGGTCAGCAATTGGTGCGTGAAGCTGCTGCTGTCAGCGGAGCGGGCATGCAGTACGCGCGTCTGAAAATGGAAGCGCACATTCTTGCACTCACTGAGGCTTTGCCATAATGCGCTGGCACGCGGATCCTTGTGATTGCCGGCACCGCCGCGCCAGATCTGGCCGCCGGAATGGAAATTGTCATCAATTACATCCACCCGGGCACCGCAACTGGAGGCGCTAGCGGCGGCGGCCAAACCGGCCGGGCCCGCGCCGACGATCAGGATATCGGTCTTCATGCTTGGCCCGTCACTATCTGCATACCCGGCTGACACATGGTCTGGCAGGCCAGTTGATGTGCGATGCCGTTGATGCTGACGCGGCACTCCTGACAAACACCCATGCCACAGAGCGGTGCCCGCGGCTGTCCGCTGACAGAAATCCGGGTACCCGGATTGCCGCTGATGGCGAGGGCGGCGGCGACACTGATGTCTTTTTTTACCAGACTGATCTGGCCGTTGATGTTGACGGAAATCATGGGGTTCATGCTGCAGACTTTAAGCTTAAATTTAAACGCGAAGGCAAATACGGTGCCGGCGCAATCGCGCAGCTTTGCCCGCATAATTGGTCTGCCAGTAGTTCGGCAGTGGCGAGTGAGGTGGTGATGCCCAGACCTTCGTGACCGCAGGCGAGCCATACATGGGCTCGCTCAGGGTGGGGGCCTATCAGCGGCAAACCATCGGGGCTGGCGGCGCGAAAACCGGTCCAGCTGCGCAGCGCTTTTAAGCTGCCCAGCTCAGGCACGAATTGCTTTGCATGCTGCAGCATCTTGCTTAGCATGGCGGTTTCTACCGCCTTGTCGCGCACATCAAACTGGCGCGACGAGCCTATCAGGATTTGTCCGGTAGGGCGCGGCTGCAAATTAAAGGCAACCGAATCACCGTCGGAGGCATGGGCACTCTTGATATAGCCCAGTTCCACCAGTTGATGGCGGATCAAGTCGGGATAACGTTCGGTGATCAGCAGATGGCCTTTTTTATAACGCAAAGGCAGTTCCGGCAACAGCGCGGCTGCGCCTATACCGTTGGCAATCACGGTTTCGGAGGCAATGCAGGTGCGTCCGTCGGTCAGTTGTACACCACCGGGCACTAGCGCGCTGACTTCACCCCGGATCAGGGTGGCACCGTTGGCGAGCGCCTGATCAAGCAAAATTTGAGCGCTCTTGGGCGGATAGACTAGCGCGTCGCCATTGACCAGCAGGCCGCCTGCCAGACCTTTGCGCAAGGCTGGCTCGGCTGTTTCCAGCGTCGCCGCATCCAGCATTTCGCAGGCAATGCCGTGTGCCAGCAAACAGTCCCGCTTGAGGCGTGCCGCTGCCATCTCTTCCTCGTCGGTGGCGACCCAGATGGTGCCGCAGCCTGAGTATTCATGCCCGCCGGGATTGCTGGCGACCAGCTTGCGCCAGAGTTCCAGCGAGTAGCTGCTCAGTGCCAATTCGGCTGCATTATCATCCATGACCACCAGATGCCCCATGCCGGCGGCAGTGGCACCGCCACCTATGCAGCCCGGTTCTATGATGGTGACGTGCAAGCCGCGGCTGGCTAAGGCCGCCGCGCAGGCTGCACCTATGATGCCGGCACCAACCACAATAACGGTATTCACTTAGCGATGCCCCAGATAAAAGGATCGCGCTCGTCGAGCAGTAGTGCGGCCTCGGCATTGACAAAGGCGGTGCCCTTGATGCTAGGCAGAATTTTCTGCGCGGGAGAATTTTCCAGAATGCGGTAGCTGCCTTCAAATACGCTGCCTATGATGCTTTCCTGATGCCAGAGCTGGCCTTCGGCCAGTTTGCCGTCGGCCGCCAGACACGCCAGTTTGGCGCTGGTGCCGGTACCGCAGGGTGAGCGGTCATAGGCTTTGCCCGGGCACAATACAAAATTGCGGCTATCGTTTGCCGCTGACATCGGGGCGCTAAATAATTCTATATGGTCAATCTCAGCGCCGTCAGCGCCGCGGATATCCGCCGCTTCCAGCGCTTGTCTGATGCGCCAGCCGAAATCGCTCAAGGCATCGACATTGGCGATGCGCAAGTCCTGGCCGTGATCGGCGCACAGGAAAAACCAGTTACCGCCCCATGCCACATCACCAGTGATACTGCCATGACCAGCTACCTGCACCTGAACATTTTTAAGGTGACGGTAGGCCGGAACGTTATGCACGGTAACGCTTTGGTCGGTGTGCAATTCGGTCTCAACCACACCGACCGGCGTTTCTATACGATGGCGCCCTAAGGTGATCTTGCCCTGATAGGCCAGTGTCGCGATAAAACCTATCATGCCGTGACCGCACATGCCGAGGTAACCGACGTTGTTGAAAAAGATTACGCCGGCGGTGCAGGAGGGGTCATGCGGCGTGCACGCCAGCGCGCCGACCAGCACGTCTGAGCCGCGCGGCTCGCATACGGTAGCGCTGCGGAAATGGTCAAACTTTTCCTTGAACAGTTCCAACCGCTGTGCCAATGGGCCTGTGCCTAGCTCAGGGCCGCCGTCCACGATCAGGCGGGTAGGTTCACCGCCGGTATGGGAGTCTATGATGTGTATTTTTGCGGGCTTCATAGACATAGCTTATAAATCTGCCTTGCCTGGTAACTGTTCAGCCAGCAATTACCCCCCCCTCGCCCGCTGGCGGGAGAGGGCCGGGGTGAGGGTGATTGAAAAAAGTAACGCTTGCCTTCAATAGCTGATACGCTTAACCCATGAAAAATCAATATGCGCTTATTTCGGACCCACCCTCATCCCAACCCTTCTCCCGTGACGGCTGAGAAGGGTTTGATATAACGGGCTGAACAGTAATCTTGTGTAGCAGTTTTGCAGCCTATTCTGAATGTTGTTTCGGCTATTTTTGTTGTGTGGTTTGCAAAAAATGAGCATGAAGCCCTTTATAATCTTCCTCAATCTACACCAGAGCCTGCGTCGCTAGCTTGCTGGCCGCGCCCACCCCAGATCAATCGAGTCTGACTACCTGGAATAAATATGCTTAAAAATTGGATAGGCCTAGTCGCCTTGATCTTTAGCTTACTGCTCAATCTGGCTGCAGTCGCCACTGCCGGTGCTGCCGAGTTCCCGCGTAGCGCGATTCCCGACCCGCTCAAGTCCTGGGTGCCCTGGGTACTCGATAGCGTGCCTGACGCCACTTGTCCTCATCAATTCAATGATGTGAATACGCGCCAGTGTGCCTGGGGCGGCACTTTAGAATTGAAGGCGGGCGCGAGCGGTGCCACTTTCACGCAAGACTGGGTGGTGTATCAAGATAGCTGGTTAATCTTGCCAGGGGATGAGCAGCAATGGCCGCAAGAGTTGAGCGTGGATGGCAAGCTCAGTGCCGTGCTTAGTCGTGACGGTTTACCCTCGATCAAGCTAAGCGTTGGCAGCCATAGACTGAGCGGGCGCTTTTACTGGAGTCGTTTGCCCGAATCTTTAGCCTTGCCGCCGACGGCCGGGATCTTGCGCCTGGAACTGAATGGACAGCTGATCAATCTGCCGGTGCGCGATGAGAGCAATCGGCTCTGGTTGCAGCGCAAGACCGATAGCGAAGGCGAAGAACAAGCTCAGGTAAGGGTATTTAGAAAAATCATCGATGGAGTTCCTTTGCAAGTGGAGACGCGCTTGCGACTGGAAGTCTCGGGCAAAAATCGTGAGCTGATACTCGGGCGGGCGGTGCTGGCCGGTATGATTCCTAAACAAGTGAGCGCATTACTTCCCGTCAGCCTAGAGGCCGACGGCAGTCTCAAAGTGCAAGCGCGCGCCGGGGTCTGGGACATACAAGTGTTAGCGCGTCATCCGGGCCTGGTGCCAGCCTTGAGCTTGCCAGCAGCAACGCCAGCAGCAACGCCCCTAAGTCCAGCCGCTTTGCTGGCGAATGAAGAAGTCTGGGTGTTTCAAGCCGCGCCCTTGTTGCGTAGCGTCAGCGTGTTCGGGCCAGAAGCGGTCGATCCGCAGCAAACCAGTTTGCCGTCTGAGTGGCGCAGTCTGCCCGCGTTTTTGATGCGTGCCGAGAGTAGTTTCGGCCTGAAAGAAATCCGACGTGGCGATAGCGAGCCAGCACCGGATAAGCTGGCGCTGGAGCGGCAGCTATGGATGAGTTTTGACGGTGCCTCTATCACGATCAATGACAGACTGCAGGGCGATATCAGTCTCGCTTCACGTTTGAATATGGGTGGTCTGGCGCAATTAGGACGCGTCGATATCGCAGGTCAGGATCAATTGATTACGCGTGGCAGTGATAATCTGGCTGGGGTAGAAGTCAAGCGTGGCCGTTTGATCATGAGCGCAGACAGTGTGCTACCTAAGGCTAGTCATACTCTGCCCGCTTTGGGTTGGCTGCATGATGTGGATAATCTCAGCATGAATTTATCGCTACCTGCCGGCTGGCGTCTGCTGCATGCAGGCGGTGCCGATCATGCGCAAGGCGCCTGGCTCTCGGCCTGGAACTTGCTCGACTTTTTTGTGGTGCTGATGATCGCCTTGGCGGTCGGCCAGTTATGGGGCCGCAAGTGGGGCGCGCTTGCATTAATCTTGCTGGTCTTGACGTATCAGGAAGTCGATGCGCCACGCTATCTGTGGTTGGTCTTGCTGGCGACGGTGGCATTGATGCGGGTGTTACCGGCAGGGCGCTTTAAAGACGGCATGCTGTGGGCGCAAAGGCTTAGCCTATTTGTTTTGTTCATTAGCAGTCTGGTGTTTGCCACGGCACAAGTGCGTGGTGCTTTGTATCCGGTTTTAGAATATGGCACGAATATGAGTTTTAATCAGCATGCTGCGCCGGCAGCGCTAGCAGTGGCGGCGCCCGTGGCAGCGGCCATCGAAGTGGCCACCGCACCGGAGGTGAGTATCAGTGAAGATAAGGCTATGGTGGAGGAGGGTGAGCAAGGCAAACGGGATGCTTCGGTACGGGTGGCCGGATCGCTGGCCTTGAAGTCCAAGCTCTATGCGGCATCAGCTTCAGCTTCGCCAGCAAAGATACAGAACTATCAAAGCATAGATCCCAACGCCAGAGTGCAAACCGGCCCAGGTTTGCCGGACTGGAGCTGGAATACTTATAGACTGACTTGGGATGGCCCAGTGCGTCAGGATCAGCAACTCGATCTGTGGCTACTCTCGCCATGGATGAATAAGCTGGTGGTGTTGTTGCGCTTGCTGTGTCTGGGTTTATTGCTGTGGTGTGTAGCAGAAATAGGCAAACGCAAAGGTGCGCCGGATGACTCGGATGCCGGGTCTGCGGGTGCGCCAGCACAGCCTCCTACCAGCGGTTTTAAATCGGCGCACTTGATACCTACAATTGCAGTCTTCGTGCCCGTGCTGAGCGTGGTACTGATAGCGCTCGCTAGCGGCCAGGCACAAGCGCAGTCGCCTAGTACCGAGCAACTCGATGAATTGCGCGAGAAGCTCACGCGCCCGGCCGATTGCCTGCCTGAGTGCGTGGATATTTCCCGACTCTCGCTGCAATTAAGTGGCAGCACGCTTAGACTCAGTCTAGAGATCGATGCCGCGATCGACAGCGCAGTGCCCTTGCCGGGCGGCGCCAAGCAATGGTTGCCGCACGAGGCGAGGGTCGATGGCAAAATCGCCTATGTACAAAAGGATGCACAAGGTGGTCTGTGGTTGCTGGCTGCCGCTGGTAAACATAGGCTAGAGCTGATCGGTGAGCTGAGTAATCGCGATACCCTGCAATTACCCTTGCCGCGCAAACCAAGACGCGTCGATATCAATGCCGATGGCTGGGATGTGGCCGGTATCTCGGACGACAACGGTGCCGCCGATACTCTGCAACTGTCGCGCCGCATCAAGGCTGGCAGCATAGGCGAGGCCCAGCCTCTACCGCCTTTGTTGCGGGTGCAAAGACGGCTGGCACTTGATTTACTCTGGAGTGTAGAGACCACGGTGCAAAGAGATTCACCGCTTGGTGTGCCAGCTCTGGTCGAGATCCCCTTATTGCCCGGCGAGGCGGTGACCAGTGCCGGGATCATCGTTAAAGATGGTAAGGTCTTAGTCAATCTCGGTCCACAAGCGACTAGTCTGAGCTGGAGTTCGACGCTAGCGCAAGCGCCTGAGCTCAGTCTCACTGCGACCCCGAATACGGCATGGGTAGAGAGTTGGCTGATCGCCGCCTCTAGCATCTGGCATGTTGCGGCCCATGGCATCGCACCAGTGGCGATGGCGGCTGGCAGCGACGCCGATCTGGCGTTTTACCCATGGCCGGGCGAACTGCTGAAACTGCGCATAGAGCGGCCGCAAGCTATTGCCGGGCAAACCCTGACTATCGATCATTCACGCTTACTGGTGAGCCCAGGCGCGCGTGCTAGCGATTATTTGTTAGCACTGAGTCTGCGCAGTAGCCGCGGTGGCGATCACAGTATCAGCTTGCCGCCAAACGCCGTGCTACAAAGCGTGAGCATCAACGGCCAGGTCAGGCCGATACGCGCTAACGGTCGCCAATTGATCTTGCCCATCCTGCCCGGTAAACAAGAAATCGAAGTGCGCTGGCGTCTCGATCAGGGCATGGCACTGAGCTATACCACGCAAAGCACAGACCTCAATCTGGCCAGCGTGAATAGCCGCCTCAGCCTGCAGATGCCACATGATCGCTGGTTGCTGCTAACGAGCGGCCCGGGTGTCGGTCCTGCCATATTATTTTGGGGCAAACTGCTCATTTTACTGGTCGTGGCAGTGGCGCTCGGGCGCGTTAGCGCACAGTCTGGCTTACCACTGCAAACCCGCCACTGGATACTGTTGGTACTTGGCCTGACCCAGGTGCAATGGTGGGCCGCGAGTATTGTGATCATCTGGTTTTTTGCCTTCGCTGCGCGGGCAGAATCGGGCAGTAGTGCCAACACCAGAACCAGTGCCACCTGGTTATTTAACTGGCGTCAGCTGGCCTTGCTGCTACTCAGTCTGGCGATGCTAAGCATCTTATTCGACGCGGTGCGCGGTGGCTTATTGGGCTACCCAGATATGCAAGTAGCGGGGAATAATTCCAGTTCAAATAATCTCAATTGGTATCTGGATAGAACTGGCAAAGAGCTGCAAGGCGCCTGGGTACTCAGCCTGCCTATCATGCTGTATCGCGCCCTGATGCTGGCCTGGGCCTTGTGGTTAGCCTGGTCTTTACTGGCTTGGCTCAAGTGGGGCTGGAGCGCCTACAGCAGCGATGGTCTGTGGCGGCATAAACCCAAAAAGCTGGTGCCAGAAGCCGATGCTGCCGCAGTGAAAACGCCAGTGCCAAGCGAGTCTGTGCCAATTCAAGATCAGACCGACTAGCTAGCCCTCGATAGGCAGCACCGTCCTCAGCCAATCGTGTAGCGGCTAGCTGAGGACCAGGATCAATAACGTCAAAGGTATTTTTCGCTTATCTAGGGCGTTTTAAAATTTTAAAATGCACCCTGCCAGCGCGCATATTCCATGCGCTTCTCCAGCGTGCCTGGCCTGCAGCCCGCATGGAATATGCGGCTTGGCGGCATGCCATATAAATTTTTAGACTACCCACTGCTTGGCACTGAAGAGCAAACTCGATTGCGTGTAGCGCAAAAATAAACCGGCCAGCAGCAGTAATGTGGCAATCATAGTCAGATTGAATAAGCGCTGTTTGCGTGGATCGTGTAGCAGGCCACGTAGCTCCACCCCGAACCAGGCTCAGATAGAATTGCATGCTAGGCTCACCAGTTAGCCTATTGCCGGCAGCAGCAGCGCCGCATAGCCAGCGCTCATTTTTTAGGGCGCTGACCTGCACGTGGCTAGATCTGGTTCTGGAACTAGGCGATCTTCATGTCTGGGGCTGGGCCATAGGCCGCAAGGGCGTTTCAGCATGATGAGGACCATCGTCATCCCCATCAGCAATTGACGTAAGACTTCGACTTCTATCACTACCTGCCCGAATACATGCAGCTGTATCGGTTCAACCAGGTAGCGCAAAATTTCTGGCAAAGCAGCGAGTAAGATCGCACCCAGGATAACGCCGGGTATATGCCCCATGCCGCCCAGCACCACCATAGACAGTACCGTGATCGATTCGCTCAGCGAAAAAGATTCTGGCGAAATAAAGCCTTGAAACGAGGCAAACATGGCCCCGGCCACGCCGCCAAAAGAGGCCCCCAACGCAAAGGCGAGCAATTTAATATTGCGGGTGTTAATACCCATCGCCATCGCGGCGATTTCATCTTCGCGGATTGCCACAAAGGCTCGCCCCAAGCGCGAGTTTTGTAGACGTATAGAGACGACGGCGATCACTACGCACAAAAATAGAAATAAGAAGTAATAGGCATTCACCGAGGGCATAGAATATCCGGCCAGATTCAGATTGGCGCCCGAGCCTGGTTCGCCCGCCAGCGAGATCCCGAAAATACGGATAGGGTCTATCATATTGATGCCGCGCGGACCATCGGTGAGGTTGATAGGGGCATTGAGGTTGTTGATAAAGATACGGATGATTTCACCAAAGCCCAGCGTCACCACGGCCAGGTAATCACCGCGCAGTTTGAGCGTAGGCGCACCCAGCAAAGCGCCGAAAAATGCCGCTAAGGCGGCGCCTAGCGGAACGATAAAGAATACCGATAAATGGATGCCGTTTTGCGCAATCTCAGGCCCGCATAACCACAGCAAACTCTTCCCTAGCAGCGGATAGTGGTTGACGATGGATTCGAGTACCAGCGCAAATTGGGGTGAGGCCAGCAGTGCCGTCATATACGCGCCCAGTGCATAGAAGGCGATGTAACCGAGGTCGAGCAGGCCGGCGAAACCAACCACGATGTTTAGACCCAGGGCCAGCATGATATACAACAAGGCCAGATCCATGATGCGCACCCATGCATTGCCGAACTGGGCGGCAAAAAAGGGAAACGCTAACATTAGCAGAGCCAGCAGTATCAGGCTGCGGGGGTGAGCCAGCAAGCTTTTGTTGGCGACATAGTGCGGCATAAAATTTCCCTAAAAAATAGCAATATCTTTGCATCTTAGGGAAAGCGAATTATTTGCGCTATCAGGATCTTGCTCGATACCAGCGCCTAGCGCTGCATCCCGATTAAGGGGGGGTTAGAAGTTCCCCTCAGACCCGCATGCGCGTGCGTAAGCGCGAGGGCGTCATGCCAAATACCGAGCGAAAGCTGGCGCTAAAGTGGCTGTGATGAGCAAAGCCGCAATCGAGGGCGATGGTCGTCAGATCCTGATCCTGCGTACGCATAGTTTCTAAAGCCTGGCCTAGCCGGGTGCGTATCAGGTAGCGATGTACAGGTAAGCCGACTTCGGTTCTGAAGATGCGTGCCAGATGGTAGGGTGAAGTTTCGGCCAGGCGCGCTAGCTCAGTGAGTGTCCATTCCTGCATAGGCCGTAGCGAAATCGCTTCTTTTACGACCTCTACTTGTTGGCGTCTGCGCGTTACGCTCTGCACATGTCTGGCGCGCTCGGCAAGCCTGCTATCTTTACTGGCTGTTTGCAGGGCTTTAGTGAGCACGCTCACACTGAGTTCTTCAATCGCCAGTGGCTTGCTGTGGGCTAGCGTTAAATGACGCCAGAGCAGCTCGCGCTCCAGCAATGTGGCTGGCGCTAGCAGGCAATGCCGGTTGAGTGCGGCGGAGCGTAGATCCGGCAGACCCAGGGTTTCAGTGACTAGCTTAGACAGCGCTTCTGGCGAGAATTCAAACAGCAGCGATTCATCGCCGATACCGCCAGGGAAACTGAGCCTATACGCCTGGCCACAGCCAAAGAACAAAGCGTGATTCGGGTTGGCAATGAAATGTTGCCTGGGGCTGTCATGCTTGGCAAACAGTCCGGCAATCGGCAATAAAAAGACGTCGGCGCTGGCATGTCTGAGCTCACTGCAGCGCGTAGATGCGGGGCGTGCGATGGCGTGGCGAATACTTAATAGCTCACTCTCGAACAGGGTTTTTAGTACGAGTAACATGTGCTTATTATCCAGACCGGGAACTAGCTGGCAGAAGAGCAGGAGCTAGTCTGCATAGTCAAATAATTCTACAGTAAGCACCGCCGCTGCTCAAAAGAACTTTTCTTAGGATTTAGCCAGCATCGTCACAGCAGGAAGTTTAGCGTAAAAATAAACCAGCCAGCATCAGCAGGGTCGCACCCATAGTCAGATTGAATACGCGCTGTTTGCGTGGGTCGCGCAGCAAGCCACGTATCGCCACGCCGAACAAGGCCCACATGGAACTACATGGAAAACCTACCAAGGTCCCGACCACCGCGACCAGCAGCGCAGCGCTGCTGGCGCTCAGACCTAGCGGCATGAACACCGAGGCGATGGTGATAGACTTGACCCAGGTCTTGGGATTAAGTGCCTGAAAAAGTGCCGCCTGAGCGAATGATACCGGAGTAGGGGCATGCGCCTCGCCTACCGATGCGCCACTTAATTTCCACGCCAAATACACCAGATAGAGGGCACCGGCAATCCTTAGCACTTGCTGGATTTGTGGATAGGCGATAAACACATTGCCCAGGCCGATACACACCACCAGAGTTTGTACGAAGACGCCGAACTGTATGCCTAGTATCGCCGGCAGCGCACCACGGTAACCGAAATTTGCGCCCGAGCTGGCCAGCATGACGTTGTTTGGCCCGGGGGTACCCGACATCACAAAACAATACGTCATCAAGGGTAGTAGTTCGGTCATGTGGATCTATCGGTGGGTATCAGGTGAGGCTAGTCTAGGAGCGCGGCCAAACAGCGTCAAGATACAGATGGCAGCTTTTATGCGAGCTCTGTATCTGTCCCGCCGCTAGCCCTGCGGTGGCGGACTTGCGCTCATCTCTTTGCGTCTTGTGCAAAGATGGATAAGGACGCCGCAGTGTATAAGGCGAAAAACTATACCGTGGTCTGGAAGGAAAACCGACCGTTGGCAGAAAAAGGGAATGTGTATCGCCCAACACAATCTGTACGCTCTACATGAATCGAAATGCAAGTTGTGTGCGCTCATCGCTCTAGTTCTCTGGCTTGCCCGGTTCTGTGGTTGTTGCGCGGGTTCTCTTTGGGCTCGGCGATGCTGGCGCGGTCGGGGCGGGCTTGGGTGACCGGCCTGACTTCTGGCGTTGGATTTACACGTACCGTTTCTTGCGGCGCTATTGTGGCTCGCGCATTGTGATTGCTCTCCGTCATCGTCCTAGGCGCTTCACTTCTTCTTTGATTTTGTTCGACTTGATAATTGCCAGACGGCTGATTGCGAACTCCATAGGCTTCGCGCTCGTTCTGATTGCGTCGCTCTGTTTGCTGCTCAGCGCGGCGTTCAGCTTGTTGACGTTCCGCATCGCGGGCTCTTTCATTTTCTTGCAAGATGGCTTGGGCTGGATTGTTTTGAGTCCATCCGGCATAGTTTGAAGTGGGGCTGGGCTTCGCTGGCAGGTTTGGCGGTGCCGCATAGGAAGCCGTGTTAGCCGGGTTTTGTATAGGGTTGCGATAATCCACCGCATTGCTGCGGGCGCGCTCAGGCTGGACCGCGGCTGGCGCTGTCATGCTAAGGCTAGGGCTAGGGCGGTTTCTAAGCTCGTTTGGCGGCGCCAAGTTGTCGTTGTATGAGGTTGCTGGAGTGGCTATTCGGTTGCCATAGTGAGGCGCATATCTAGGCTTGTCATGTTCTGCAATTTGCTCCGCATTGCGCTCTTGTATGGCCGAGCGATAGCTGCTGGCGCGCTCTGGGCTTGGTATCACTGCCCGGCGCATCCATGCATCATTGGCCGGTGTGGCAATCCGTTTGGCATTGCCGTAGATGCTCTCGGTGGAGGGCGGCAGTGCTGCGCTCTGGGTGCTGGCCGCTCTGTTATTCACCAGTGTCGCGCCTAGCAGAGCCGGGTTCACGCTACTGGCTTGACCGCGCAGGAATTGATTTTCTGGCATAGAGCTGATGGCATTTGGTAAGGCTTGGTTGCGGTAGGGGCGGTTGGCTTGATTATCGCCAAGCGGGGTATTATGTTGGTTATTATTTTGATTGATGCTGGCGCGATAGTCCTGATGCTGGTTGAGGCGTTCAATATAGGCGCTGCTGCCACGGTAATACGGGCGATAGACCTCGCCAGGCGCCAGTGGTAGCCAGGCTGGATGCGGATGCGATCCAGTGTTGATATTAATATTCAGATGCACGCCAGGCGCAGCACCGACAAAGGCCACCAGCGCTGGTGCATACACCGGCGAAGCGTGATGCAGATAGGGGCCCGGTACCCAGACCCAGCGTGGGCCGATACAGGCCCAGCGTCCATAGTGGAAGGGCGCAAAACCCCAGGGCGCGCGGTCTACCCAAGTCCAGCCCCACGGTGCTACCCAAACCCAATTGCCGTTGCGATACGGCGCCCATCCAACCTCGACAGTGCGCGGGATCCAGATCGCCCCATACTCAACATGGGTCTCCCAGCTGCCATGTTGATCGAGTTGCTGATAACCGATGACTTCGCGCGATACATAGCGCGCCGAGACCGAGTTATCTTCCAGCTTGTCGCGCTCATTCACCCACAAATCAAACTCATCGTAGGGCGGCATTCTAGCGATGCTATTGTGCGCCAGATTATTGCCAGAAAAGTTGACTTGTTCGGCTTCGTGCAGAGTGATGCTATCGCGTTCGCCATAGGCGATTCCAGTACCACGTCTTACCATAATGCTGCTCTGATTCGGTGAAACTGTAAGCTTGTACTCGCCCGCTTCCTGCAATGCAAAGGCTAAATTCGGCGTGTTGAGCTCTATCACCTCCTGGCTACCCAGACTGCGTTGACGGATTATCAGCGTGCCCGTGCTGATGGTGAGCTGCAGCTGATGGTCGCTCAGTTTGACGATAGTGATCCCGGTATTTTCTGCCAGCCGCAAACTGCTGGCACCCAAATGCAGCTCGGCCCTGGCACCAGCGGGCACCCACAGCCGGTCACCGGAAGTCAGTGGCCGGTTAGGATCTGCCACTAGCCATTGCTCAGTACCAGCAGGCGCCAGACTGACGCTGCCCAGGGTGTAACTCAGGCGCGCCACCCGGCTCGGCGGATCTTCCTGAGCCTGCGCCCAGCCACTCGCGAGAAAATTGCACACGAGCAGTACAGCACAGAGTAGGCGAGCAGGGTATTGCTGAAATGCAGGCATTTTGGGCTTTCTGAAAGTGGGCCGGAATCTGGGACGCAGATAGAGATAAGTACTTAACGCAGCTGCCCGCGGTTTGGATGTCACGATTTGGAAAAATCTGCATTTATAGGACTTACGCAAAACCGCCCAGCGTCCTTGTACGCGTTTGCCGTAAATACCGTCTTCGGGCTTACGCCTAGTCGGAATAATTTATAGGTTTTTGTTACTGTTCAGCCAGCGATGAAAACTCCCTCGCCCGCTAGCGGGAGAGGGCCGGGGTGAGGGTGATTGAGCAACGCTTGCCTTCAAATAACTGATGCGCTTAGCAATATGAAAAATCAAACATTGTGCAAATTTAAACTACCCTCATTCCAACCCTTCTCCCGCGAGCGGGAGAAGGGCTTTGTATATTAGGCTGAACAGTTACAGGTTTTTAGAAGTTCCGCAAAGTGCAGGCGCATATTCTATGCGCCTGCTGGCGGCATTTCGGCCTGCAAGCCGCATGCTGATTGCGCCTTGCCAACTCAGCTTAGTGAAAATGCTTTCCCCGCTTCCATTTTAGGCTGTTTTTTTGCTAGCAATGCTCTGCTATTATGCTGGCAGCTAAGCTCGGCTGATAGCGCATGACCAGCTAGCCACCAGTTTCTTCCTCTTAACGTCTATGGATCTCATGATGCAACTCTATTATTCGCCTGGAACCGCCTGTTTGGCCCCGCATTTTTTATTGGAAGAGCTGGGCTTGCCCTACGAACTGGTGCTGGTCGATACCAGTAAGCAAGAACATCAACAAGCGGCCTATCTGAAGCTTAATCCGAACGGCAAGATCCCGCTCTTGATTGATGGCGATTTGCAGTTGACCGAGAGCGCTGCGATTTGCCTGTATCTGGCCGATCAATATGCTGCGCAACACAAGGCGATAAATTTTTCACCTGCGCTTGGCACGCCAGAGCGCGCCCGCTTGTATCAGTGGATGATGTATTTGACTAATACTTTGCAAGCGGAGTTACTGAGTTATTTTTACCCGGAACGTCTGCATGATGATGTCGCAGGTGCGGCTCAGGTTAAGGCCCATGCGGAGCAGCGCGTGGCGCAAATGCTAGGCTATATCGACGATCATCTGGCGCAAGCTCAAGGTGCGTATCTGCTCGGTGAGCAAGTCAGTATCGCTGACCTGTTTTTGTTTATGCTGTGCCGCTGGACCCGTGGCATGCAAAAACCAGCGCGTGACTATGCTCAGTTAGGCCCGTATTTACAGCGGCTATTCGAACGTCGATCTATCATCAAAACTTTCGAGATGGAAGGCATACAGGCACCGTTTTATTGATTCTTTTAGATCAAGTAGGGTGGGCAGTTTTTTTGCCCACGCGGGAACAGATTATTTTGCTTAGGAGTTTCTGTGTCGCATTATCGTCGTTCGTCTGTCGCAGGGGGCACCTATTTTTTTACCGTTGTTACTTACCGTCGACAGACCATTTTATGTGATGAACTTGTCCGCGATACTTTGAGAGGAGCAATTGAATCGGTGCGCTGCTCCCGACCTTTCGTTATTGATGCATGGGTTTTGTTACCAGATCATTTGCATTGTATTTGGACTTTACCCGAAGGAGATGTGGATTTTTCTACGCGCTGGATGATGATTAAAAGAAAGGTATCGTTGGCATGCAAGGCTAGCTATTTTCGCGATGATTGGATCACTCCGTCTAAACAAAAACATCGCGAATCGACCATCTGGCAACGACGTTTTTGGGAGCATCAAATTCGTGATGACGCCGACTATGCTCGTCACATGGATTATTTACATTTCAATCCGGTGAAACACCGCTTGGTTGATCGTGTGCTTGATTGGCCGTATTCGAGCTTTCATCGATATGTGAAAAGTGGAACATATCCACACGATTGGGCCATCGCTTAGAAAATGCAAGCGTCGGTGCTTGCGAGTTTGGCCACTTATCAATCGATACGCGTGGGCACGATGATGCCGTGCCCACCCTACGTTTTAGAAAATCAATTCACCAGCACTTTCGCCCGCTCCAGCATGGCATGCAAGAGCACATTGCAACCGGCTTCCAGATGATCGGCTCTGGCGTCTTCGATCTCGTTGTGGCTGATACCGTCCTTGCAAGGCACGAAAATCATGCCAGCCGGTGCCAGCCTGGCGGCGTAGATTGCGTCGTGGCCTGCGCCTGAGACCACGTCCATATTGCTGTAACCGAGTTTAGCGGTGGCGCTTCTGACCGCATCCACACATTCCGGATGGAAGGGGCAGGGCGGGTAATACGAGACGCGCTCAGTGTGAATTTTCAGGCCAGTCTCGACCGCGATTTTTTCGGCGAAGGCGAGAATTTCCTCATGCATTTTATTGAGTAATTCGTCGTTGATATTGCGTAGGTCTATACTAAATTTGACTTCGCCCGGGATCACGTTGCGGCTGTTCGGAAACACCTGCACCATGCCCACCGTGCCGCGCCCATACGGCGGATAACGGTTGCCGATATTGACTACTTCTTGCATGATTTTTGTCGCCACTTGCAGCGCGTCTTTGCGCAGGTGCATGGGTGTCGGGCCAGCGTGCGCCTCCATGCCGGTGACCACGCAGTCGTACCAGGATAATCCCATGACCGCTGGTACCACACCGATGACCTTGTCGGCGTCTTCCAGCACTGGGCCTTGCTCTATGTGGGCTTCAAAGTAGGCTCCGATAGGATGGTTGCCCGGTACTTGCCTGCCCAGATAGCCTATGCCTTGCAACTCATCCTTGACGTTCTTGCCCTCAGTGTCGCAGGCGGCATACGCAGTGTCCAGGCTGAAGGCACCGCAGAATACGCCTGAGCCCATCATCACCGGCACAAAGCGCGAGCCTTCTTCATTGGTCCAGAACGCTACCTCTATCGGCGCTTCGGTTAGTATCTTGTGATCGTTCAGCGTGCGCACCACTTCCAGCGCAGCCAGCACGCCGTAATTGCCATCGAATTTGCCGCCCGTGGGCTGGGTGTCGATGTGGCTGCCTGAGACTATCGGCGGCAGCGCCGGGTTTGTGCCTTCCCTGCGCATGAAAACATTGCCGATCTGGTCCACCGTGATGCTTAAGCCCGCCTGCTTGCCCCAGCCAACCACCAGATCGCGGCCTTGCTTATCGAGTTCAGTTAAGGCCAGACGTTTCACACCGCCTTTGGCAGTGGCGCCGATCTGCGCCAACTCCATGATGGCTGACCATAGGCGGGAACCATTGATACGTAATGCGTCGGTTTGCATGCTGATGCTTTCTTTGAAAAACAAACTTGAATGCTTGTCATTTACTTTAGCTAGCCCCCTCTCCCACTGGCGGGAGAGGGTGTTAGTAATGACAAGGTATATTAAAAACAAGGCGAGAACTTGGCGATTTTTCTTTTCGATCATCGCACACGT
Source organism: Undibacterium piscinae (assembly GCA_003970805.2). GTDB lineage: Bacteria > Pseudomonadota > Gammaproteobacteria > Burkholderiales > Burkholderiaceae_D > Undibacterium > Undibacterium piscinae. The sequence goes on along the minus strand of CP051152.1, from coordinate 2,003,627 downwards.
TTGCCATGACCCTCACCCTAACCCTCTCCCGTATGCGGGAGAGGGGACTCTATGAGCGCTGGATTTTATGCGGCGCAGTGACTTTCGCCATCTGCTTTAAGGCATCAAACATAGGCGAGAACGCCGGCCTATCGACATGCTTACCATCCCCCGCCACAGCACGTAGATCGCCCTCTTTAAACACTAGCTTGCCGCCGCTTAGCGTGTGCGTTGGAACGCCGCGCACTGTGCGACCTTCGAACACATTGAAACCACCTTTGGCAAATTGCGTCTTGGCCGAAATTGTCCTTGTCGCGCTTGGATCCCAGACGACGATATCGGCATCGGCACCTACCGCGATGATGCCCTTGCGTGGATAAATATTAAAAATCTGCGCGGCGTTGGTCGATGTCACTTTGACGAATTCTGACGGGGTCAGCCTGCCGCTGTTGACACCTGTATCCCAGATCACCGCCATGCGCTCTTCTACGCCGCCGCAACCATTCGGTATTTTGGTAAAGTCGTTTTTGCCAGCGGCTTTTTGTGTGTCGCAAAAAGTACAGTGGTCGGTCGCGGTGGTATGTAAATTGCCGCTTTGCAGGCCTTGCCACAGGGCGGCCTGATGTTCTTTGGAGCGAAATGGCGGGCTCATCACGTGGCCAGCCGCAATATCAAAATCCGGATTACGGTACACGCTATCGTCTATCGTCAAATGCCCCGCCAACACTTCGCCAAATACGCGCTGGCCCTTGCTGCGCGCGCGCGTGATGGCTTCCAACGATTCCATACACGAGACATGCACGATATACACCGGCGTGTTGAGTACGTTGGCAATCGCGATGGCGCGGTTCGCCGCTTCGCCTTCGACCGCGGGCGGGCGTGAGAGTGGATGGGCTTCCGGCCCTGCCATGCCTTGCGCCAATAACTTTTGTTGAAGAGTAAAAACCAGTTCGCCGTTCTCTGCATGTACGGTAGGCATGGCGCCCAGTTCCAGCGCGCGGGTAAAGCTTTTTACCAGAATTTCGTCATCGGCCATGATGGCGTTTTTATAGGCCATAAAGTGTTTAAAACTATTCACGCCGCAATCACGCACCAGCTTGCCCATGTCGGCGTGCACCGTATCATCCCACCAAGTGATGGCGACATGAAAGCTGTAATCGGCCGCAGATTTTTCGGCCCAGCCGCGCCAGGTTTGGTAGGCTTCCATTAATGACTGCTGCGGGTTAGGGATGACAAAATCGATGATACTGGTAGTGCCGCCTGCCAGACCAGCAGCGGTGCCGGTAAAAAAATCATCGGCAGTGACGGTGCCCATGAAGGGTAGCTGCATATGGGTGTGCGGATCAATCCCGCCCGGCATCACATACTGTCCATGTGCGTCTATGATTTCTGCGCTGGCCGGAGTGCGCAGATTCTCTCCGACCGCGATGATCTTGCCGTCGGCACAGAGCACGTCGGCACTATATTCGCGGTCTGCATTGACTACCGTTCCGCCACGTATCAAGATACTCATCGTGATTCCTAACAATGTCTGATTAATTACATACTAGCGTGTTCACCGCTAGTCGCGTTTTTGAGCGTAAGGCTTTGGCCTTGCATCATGATCATGTACACCAGACTGGAAAGCAGCAGACCAACAAACCAGGCATAGGTGTAAATGGTCTTGAAGGCCACCGATGTTGTGGGGAAGGATGCCGGAAACGCCGCATTTAAAAATCCGGGAATATTCGGTAGCACGCCGATGATGAAGGCAATGATGGCCGCCATGTTCCAGCCTGGTATAGCCGAACCGACGTAGGAGTAATCACCGTCCGCCACGTACAATTGGGCGACATCGAGTCCGGTTTTGCGTATCAGGTAATAGTCAACGATCAAGATCCCAGCGATAGGCCCGAGTAAGGCAGAGTAGCCGATCAACCAGGTAAAAATATAACCCTGAGTCGACTCTAATATTTTCCAAGGCATGATGGCGATTGCAATGAAGGCGGTGATGTAGCCCCCGGTTTTGTAGGAGATCAGCTTAGGGCTGAGTGCCGAAAAATCGTAGGCTGGGCCCACCAGATTGGCAGCCAGATTCACGCTGACGGTGTCGATCAGTAAAACAATCAAGGCGATCAAGACGGCGATGCCGGTCATGCGACTGGCCAGATCGACTGGATCCCAGATCGCCTTGCCGTACAAAACCACGGTGGCCGAAGTGACGATGACTGCCAGCATAGACAGTAGCGCCATCGGTACTGGTAAGCCTATGCTTTGGCCCAAAACCTGATCGCGCTGGGTTTTGGCGAAGCGGGTAAAGTCCGGGATGTTCAAGGCCAGCGTAGCCCAAAAGCCGACCATGGCGGTTAGCGAGGGCCAAAAACTAGACCAGAATTGCCCGGCTTTCTTGCCACCCTCTACGAACTGAGATGGTTGATCGAGGATAGGGCCAAAACCGCCGGCTTTGTTGTAGACCCAGCCCAGCAGAACGAAGCAAATCAGAATTTTCAAGGGGGCGGTATAGGTTTCCAGCTTGCGTATCGAATCCATGCCGTGAAAAATATACCAGAACTGTATCGCCCAAAATATCAGAAAACAGATCAGTTGCGCGCCATTGATACCTAAGCCGGCGATCGCTTCGCCGCCCAGCGCATGGCCCAGCATCACACCGGCCAGGGTATAAATCATCTGCCCGCCAAACCAGGTTTGTATGCCGTACCAACCGCAAGCCACAATGGCACGCATCAGGGCAGGCAATTTGGCGCCGCTGGTGCCGAATGAGGCGCGTGCCAGTACCGCATACGGTATCCCGTATTTAGTCCCAGCGTGGCCTATCAAGAGCATAGGCAGCAGCACAATCGCATTGGCTAGAAACACCGTCAGCACTGCCTGCATGGCCGACATACCGCCTTCTATTAAACTTGCGGCCAAGGTGTAAGCGGGGATGCACATCACCATCCCTACCCAGAGTGCCGCAAAATGAAACCAGCGCCAGGTGCGCTGGCTGGCCGTGGTCGGTGCCAGATCCTCATTCCACAATTCAAAATTAACTGAATGATCTTGGTTCATGCTCGTTTCCTTTGAAAGGGACGTTGTTTAACTATGTAGAAATTAGGACTTACGCAAAATTGTTCCAACTAGGCGTAACGCCGAAGACTTACTTTAGTACAGCAAGGCGAGTACAACGACGCTGGGGCGGTTTTGCGTAAGTGCTAGAAATACCATACTTAATTTAACAGGTTTAATCCTAAGTGACCACCTCGGCACGTGGATTGCGCGGATCTTGTGTCCAATTCATATATGGCTTGCCATTTTCTTGCGCCAGCATCGTAATACAGCCTGCCACCGGGCAAGTGATCTCACACAGATTGCAGCCCACGCATTCTGCTTCGTTGATCTGGTACTTGCGCGCGCCATCGTCTTGTATCAATTGATGGATAGACTGGTGCGAGGTATCTTCGCAGGCGATATAGCATTTGCCGCAGCCTATGCATTTGTCTTGATCAATCTGGGCAATCGCCTGATAGTTCATGTCCAGGTATTTCCAGTCTGTGGTATTGGCGATCGCCTTGCCGCAAAAATCGGCGACGCTGGCGTAGCCTTTTTCATCCATCCAGCGTGACAAGCCATCTTTCATTTCTTCGACGATACGAAAACCATGCAGCATCGCCGCCGTGCAAACCTGTACCGATCCTGCGCCCAGCGCGATAAATTCTGCGGCATCGCGCCAGTTGGAGATGCCGCCTATGCCCGAGATTGGTAACCCTTGCGTGGCTGGGTCACGGGCGATTTCGGCCACCATATTCAAGGCGATAGGTTTCACAGCCGAGCCGCAATAACCGCCATGCGTGCTACGTCCGCCGACTATCGGTCGGGCCACCATACTATCGAGATCGATAGAGGTAATCGAGTTGATGGTATTGATCAGCGAGACCGCATCGGCACCGCCGTTTTTGGCGGCACGCGCCGGCTGGCGGATGTCGGTAATATTCGGTGTCAGCTTGACGATCACTGGTAAGCGCGAATACTGCTTGCACCAGCGCGTGATCTTCTCCACATATTCTGGCACCTGGCCGACTGCCGCGCCCATGCCGCGTTCTGGCATGCCGTGCGGGCAGCCGAAATTAAGTTCTATGCCGTCTGCTCCGGTGGACTCTACCAGTGGCAAGATGCTGCGCCAGGCTGCCTCTTCGCAGGGAAACATCAGGGACACGATCATGGCGCGGTCTGGCCAGTCTTTTTTGACCTGGGTGATTTCACGCAGATTAATTTCCAGCGTACGGTCGGTGATCAGCTCGATATTATTAAAGCCCAAGACCTCGCGATTTTTTCCGTAGTGGGCCGAATAACGCGAGGAGACATTTACCGCAGGCGGATCTTCTCCCAGGGTCTTCCAGACCACGCCACCCCAGCCAACCTCAAAAGCGCGCACCACGTTATACGCCTTATCGGTGGGCGGTGCCGAGGCTAACCAAAAAGGATTGGGGGCCTTGATGCCGGCAAAATTGATGCTCAGATCAGCCATGATGGGCCTCCGTGTTTGAAGTCAAATCAGCATGGATAGCAGCGGCCGCCAGCTTGCCATGCTGTACCGCTTGCACCGTCAGATCTTGTCCCGGGTTGACACAATCACCGCCCGCATACACGCCGCAGAGATTGGTTCTAAACTGCGCATCGACCTGGAGTTTACCTGCATCTTTTTTCAGCGTACGCGCCAAGGGATCGCTGATCGCATGCGTATCGAATACCTGACCTATGGCTTTAAAAATGGCATCTGCAGCGATCACGAAACTGACACCGGTGCCGACTAGGCGACCTGCATCGAGTCGAGTTTTTTCAAAACGCATGCCGCTCAGTTTGCCTGCATCATCAAGTAACACCGCTTGCGGCTGCGCCCAGGTTTTAATTCTGACCTGATGGGCTTTGGCGATTTCTTGCTCGTGTGCTGTGGCCGACATGGATGCCGCATCGCGTCTGTACACCAGCGTGACTTCTTCGGCACCGAGGCGCGCTATCTGCACCGCCATATCGATGGCGGTATTGCCCGCACCTATCACCAGCGCCCGCTTGGGCACCGGCAAGCTGCTTAAATCCTGCGCCTGTCTGAGTTCGGCGATGTAATCGACTGCGGCTAAGATGCCCGGTGCGTCTTCTGCTGCCAGATCCAGACTGCGGCTGGCAGCTAAACCCAGACTAAGAAACACCGCATCAAATTTTTCCTGGAGCTGCTGCAACTGCAGATTCGCGCCCAGCGTTTGGCCGTAATGAATTTGTATGCCGCCTATTTGCAGCAGAAATTCAATTTCGCGTTGCGCGTAGTTATCGGTGAGTTTGTATTTTGCGATACCGTATTCATTCAGACCACCGGCCTTGCTGCGCGCTTCAAATATTTCTACTTGATTACCCAGCATCGCCAGCCGGTGTGCACAGGCCAGACCCGCAGGACCGGCCCCGACGATCGCTATGCTTTTGCCAGTTGCAGGCGCGGCCTGAAACGGATGCTGCTCGAAGTGCATGTGATCAATCGCGTGGCGCTGCAATAGTCCAATTTTTACCGGTAGTGCTTCGGCATCGTGATTGCGCACGCAGGCGTGCTCGCACAAGATCTCGGTAGGGCAAACGCGGGCGCAACTGCCACCGAGAATATTCGATTGCAAAATGACTTTGGCGGCACCATTGATATTTTCATGCGCGATATTGCGGATGAAGCTGGCGACGTCGATCTCGGATGGGCAGATACGGCTACACGGTGCATCGTAACAATACAGACAGCGTTCGCTTTCTATCTGCGCCTGGCGCGCCGTTAAGGGCGGTGCCAGATCGCTAAAGCCAGCGGCCAGCGTGGCATGGCTGGCATGTGCCTGGGGTAAATGTCGTAGAGCATCTATCATGTTCCATCCCTCAAAATGTCTGAATATCGGTCTAGCCAAATACAACAAATTTCGCAGAAACTTTACCAAGTGGTAAAACTATGATGCCATAATAAACAGCAGGTCAAGCATCTTGCTTGATCGCCTTGTAAAGTTTTTATTCTTGCCGCATTCCGCACAATGAGCGCGTCCTGAGTATCGTATTGCAGTAGAAATCATAGAAAAAGTGCTTAAAAAATGCCTGAAAAATTGGTCAAAAAATCAGAACGCAGCGTTGTGAAAAAGCCACGGACGGCTAAAACAGACGGATCTGCAGCCACGGCAGCGACAACAACACTGGCCGCTGACAAGCGCGGTAAGCTTGAGACCGAGATCTTGCGGCACGCCGTCACCATGTTTGCCGAATGCGGTTATGAAGGGACATCGATCGCCAGCATCGCCCAGCAAGCCGGGGTATCGAAACAAAATCTGCTGTATTACTTTGCCAGCAAACCTGCTCTGTATCAGCGCGTGCTGGATGATGTGCTCGATGTCTGGCTAGCTCGTATGGATAGTCTGGCCGATGACAGTCGCGAGCCGCAAGATTTATTGCGCAGCTATATTCAGGAAAAATTACGTTTTTCACGCGAACATCCGAGTGCTTCTAAGGTGTACGCGATGGAAGTGATCGGTGGCGCAAAAATCTACGGCCAACAGATACGCACTAAAGTGATCCCTTATCTGCGCAAGGATATCGCCAGCTTTGAAAAATGGATGAGCGAAGGCAAAATCGCTACCGTCAATCCCACCCATTTGCTGTTTAGCATCTGGGCCATGACGCAATCCTATGCCGACTTTTCTACCCAAATGAATCTGGTGCTGAATCAAAAGAAGCTCAGCGCAAAAGATTTTGAGGCTGCCGAAAAACTGATCGTTGATATGGTGTTGGCGGCGCTGGCAATATCCAATTAAGCTAGCCAATTAAGTTAGCCAATAAGCTCCCCGATTTTTAAAAGTACCAGGCTGGAGAGGCGCATAGTCCATGCGCCTCTCCAGCCTGCCTAGCCGCTAAGCCGCATGGAATATGCGCGCTGGGCCTTCCTTGTTTGGTTGTTGCGAGCTAGGGTAACTGTTCAGCCTGCTTAACTAAAATTATTAAAAAAAAAAACGAAAACCTCTCAAAGGAGGCACGAGACACAGATAAAAACGAAGAGAACTGCCTTGCTTTCTCTGTGAACTCTGTGTCTCTGTGGCCTCTGTGTTGAGTGTTTTGACTTTTCATAGCAGGCTGAAACAGTGACGAGCTAGGGGAGGAAATTACGGGTATGATATTTTTCGTTCCCTAGATTTATGCGCTATCAACCACTTCGGACTTAGGAAAAATTATTCGCGCCAGGCGAGTGCAACGACGCTGGCGCGGTTTTGAGTTACTCCTACTTCTTCTACTTCTTTTGATTTGACTTACACCACACTATGCAACTCGATCACTTTGATCTTTCCATCCTGCGTTATTTGCAAGTGAACTGCCGCCACCCCGCCGATGCGATTGGTGTGGAGATAGGCTTATCGGCGACTGCGGTACAAAGACGGATACGCCGTTTGCGTGAGGTTGGTGTGATCCAGGCCGAGGTGGCCGTGATTGCGCCAGATGCGGTTGGCTATCCCCTGGTGCTGCTGGTGGAACTGGTATTTGCCAAGGGACTGGCCGATACCATAGATCAATTTAAACGCCAGATGTTGGCATTGCCTGAGGTACAGCAATGCTATTACGTCGCGGGTGAATATGACTTTATGCTGGTGCTACATGCCGCCAGCATGGCTGACTATGAGGCCTTCACCCGTGCGGTATTTTTTAAGAATAGCAACATCATTAAATTTCGCACCACGGTAGTCATGGATGCAGTCAAGCGCGGCCTGACTTTGCCTATCTAAGTTTTCCTATCTGAGGTCGATCGCGTCCAGATCGAAAGGATCGCGGCAAAGCGTCTGGGGATTTAAGGCGGGATCGTGCAGCAGACGATTGTGGTCACGGCATAGCGGAATATATAAATATTCGTTCTCTAAAGCGCTCAGGGCATCGCGATATGCACTGCCTCTGAGTGTAGCTTCTGGCAGAGTGCGTGCCGCTGCAATTTTCTCAAAAAATGTTGCGTAGTGAACACCAGCTTGTGGCTCGGGTGCTTGTTTTTCGAAGCATCCGAAAAATTGATCTGGATCGTCGAAATCCTGGATCCAGCCGCGCACCACAACATCAAACTCGCCCCTTGCCACCAGCGCATAAACTTCCCCGGCATTCTTGGTCGGTATCAGGGTGTAGGCTAACTGGCATTGCTGCAGCAGCGCGATCAACAGATCCAGACTCTGGGTCAGTACGCCGCGCCCTGCGGCATACAAGATGCGTAGCGGTTGCTGACGAGTTTGCGCTGACCAGCGCTGGCGTATTTGTTCAGTACTCAAAGCGAAAATCGGATTAGTCGGTGGCGCTTGCGGCAGTAAACCCTCAGGCAGAAACTGCGCGCTAAACTCTGCGCCAAATGCATCTTGCGCCGCGCTTTGCAGCTGCGCGTGCAAGGCCTGTCTAAGTGCGCGATCGCCCAAGCCGCCAGCGGCATTGAGTATCAGTAGCCCGACCCAGCGATCGCGTAAGGCGCTGGAGTTTAACTGCTGCGCCTCTAGCAAGCGTAGTTGATGCTTGCGCTCGACTAAGGCCGCATTAACCTCGCCGCTCTCGAGCGCCTGTTTTAATGGCTGAAGTTGGCTGCCGTGCAAGCTGAGCTGCTCGGGTAACGGCGGCCGCCCCGATTGCAAACTGTCAGCGTCAGTTTGCGCATTCCCTGCGTTCTTTACTAATTGCATGGCCGCTGCCCATAGTGATGCCGTGCAAGCAATACGGCTGTATCAGATGCAGATGGAGTAAGGCCTGCGTATCATCGGCGACGATGCCAGCCTTGAGAACTGCTCGGACATGATAGCGCTGGAATCCGGCCAAATGTGGCGCGCAACTCCAACTCGGGCGTGCAGGAACAGCCTATCGATAAGACGGTGCGGGCCCAGGATGATTTTTTTCCGTTATGCACAAGGTAACTGGTTAAAGAGCACCGAGATCCCGGCAGACAAATCGGATTGGGGCACGTTCATGAAGGCGCGTGAGGATGTTTCGCAGCAATTGCGTGGCATCGTCGAAGAGGCGGTAAATGCCCCGCATCGTGCCCCAGGCTCGGATTTACAAAAGATAGGCGATCTATACTCCAGCTTTATGGACGAAGAAAAACTGGAGCAATTGGGGCTGAAACCGCTTGAGGCTGAAATGGCGAGAGTTGCGGCACTGAGCGATAAGCGGCAGATTCCTGCCCTGATTGCACGTTTCAATCAGATAGGCGCCAACGCGCCCTTTGTTCTAAGCGTACATCAGGATAATAAGGATGCATCGCGTTATGTGGCCGATATCAATCAGTCTGGTCTGGGGATGCCGAATCGCGATTACTACCTCAAGCTTGATGATCCGAGGACCAGTGAGATACGCGCCAAATATCAGTTGCATGTGGAAAAAATGCTTAGCCTGGCGGGACATAAAGATGCCGCCGCTGATGCCAGGCTGATTCTTGCACTGGAAACCGCCTTGGCCAAGGTGCAATGGAGTGCGGTAGAAAACCGGGATCCGGTCAAGGGCTACAATATGACGGTGATTGCCAAGCTAAATGAGTTGACGCCGGCTTATGATTGGCAGCTGTATTTCTCCCAGACCGGCATATCCGGCAAGGCTGATAGCGTTAATGTCAGTCAGCCCAGTTATCTGCAAGGCTTAAATGAAGTCCTGGTAAACACGCCCTTAGCGACCTGGCGTGCATATTTTGAATGGCAGTTGCTTAATAGCTTTGGTGCCTATCTGCCGGCCGCATTCGTCATCGAGAGCTTTGCTTTCAAGGAAGGGCCTTATCCGGTGCCAAGGAAAATCGTAGTCGCCAGAAGCGGGCGATCGCCTTGGTTGACCATACCATGGGTGAAAGCATAGGCCGCAAATATGTGGAAAAATATTTTTCCGCCGGAACGCAAGGCGCAAACCACGCTCATGGTGAGTCATTTCCTGAGCGCCTTCAAGGAAAGCATAGAGCATCTTGACTGGATGAGTCCTGAGACCAAGAAAGAGGCGCAAATCAAGCTTTCCAAGATTAAGGTAAAAGTGGGTTATCCGAATAAGTGGCGCGACTATTCTGCGCTTGCTATCGTTAAGGATGATCTGATGGGGAATGTGATACGTGCCCATCAGCTTGAGGCGCAAATGGAAATTAATAAGCTAGGCAAGCCGGTTGACCATGAAGAGTGGAGCATGACGCCGCAGACCGTGAACGCCTATTACAGCCCGGAGATGAACGAGATTGTGTTTCCGGCGGCGCGTATGCAGCCACCGCTGTTTGACGTCAATGCGGAAGATGCTTTCAATTACGGCGCACTGGGTATTTCTATCGGCCATCAAGGAATGCTATCCCTTTCTTCGCAGTATTATTCATCACCGGCAATGCGGTGGTATCCTTAATCTGCTGCAGGGCAAAGCTCGATTTCACATCCAGTACCGCAGGGTGGCGTAATAGCGTTTCCATCATGAAGCGTGAGAAGTGATTCATGTCTTCTACATGCACGCGCAATAAATAATCCATTTCACCTGTCATCGCATAACAAGCGACTACTTCCGGCCATTGTTCTACCGAGGCGGAAAAATCGCTGCGCGGCGAACGCGATGCGCCTTTGCCCGGTGCCTCGTTATGCTTCTCGAGTCGCACGTTGACGTAGGCAAGCAAGCCTAAGCCAATTTTTGCCGGCTCCAGCAGTGCCACGTATTTGCGGATTACACCGGATTCTTCCAGTCGTTTGATGCGACGCAGGCAAGGCGATGGCGACAGGTTGACGCGCTCAGCGACCTCCTGATTGGTCAGCCTGCCATCGGCCTGCAAAATCGCCAAAATCTTGCGGTCTATCTTGTCTAGTGGAATCTCGGTCATAGTCTGCTAAAAAAAAGTAATTTGATCGGCATATTATTGCGCATTTTTATTAAATATTGGGGTGTTTTGCAATTTTATGGCGCGTGCTGCGTACTATACTGAGAGCTTGATCTATGTCAAAAAGATGTGAAATATTTGATGTGGTGAAGTATTGATCAACCTACCTACAAAGAAAATTAAGGAGACACGCATGGAAATCCAGACTTGGGATAACCCTATGGGCACCGATGGCTTTGAGTTTATCGAGTATGCCGCACCCGATCCTAAAGAGCTGGCCGAGTTGTTTGGTCGCATGGGATTTATCGCGATTGCCAAGCATCGCACCAAGAATGTCACTTTGTATCGTCAGGGTGACGTGAACTTCATCATTAATGCTGAGCCGGATTCATTCGCGCAACGCTTTGCCCGTAAGCATGGCCCTTCGGTATGCGCTTTTGCGCTGCGCGTCAAGGACGCCAATCTGGCTTACAAGCGTGCCCTGGAATTGGGCGCATGGGGTTTCGACAATCAAACCGGCCCGATGGAATTGAATATCCCTGCCATCAAGGGTATCGGCGATTCGCTAATTTACTTCGTTGATCGCTGGCACGGTAAGGATGGCGGTGAGCCAGGCGCGATCGGCAATATCAGTATCTACGATGCCGATTTTGTGGCGATTCCTGGCACTGACGCCAACCACAAGGGCAATGGCCTCACTTACATCGACCACCTGACTCACAACGTGCATAGGGGCCGCATGAAGGAATGGTCGGATTTCTACGAAAGCCTGTTCAATTTCCGTGAAGTGCGTTACTTCGATATCGCCGGTAAGCATACCGGCCTGAAATCGAAAGCCATGACTTCACCTTGCGGCAAGATACGCATTCCTATCAATGAGTCTTCAGACGACAAATCGCAGATATCTGAATACCTGGATTTGTATCACGGTGAAGGCGTGCAACATATCGCCATGGGCACCGATAACGTGTACCAGACCGTGACCGACATGAAGGCCGCCGGCGTCGATTTCCAGGACACCATAGAGACTTATTACGACTTGGTTGACCGTCGTTTGCCAGGTCATGGCGAGAACGTGGACGAATTGCGTAAATTACGTATTTTGATGGATGGCAAGAGCACCGAAACTTCACGTGAATTGCTGCTGCAGATTTTCACCACTACCGTGATCGGCCCTATCTTCTTTGAAGTGATACAGCGCAAGGGCGACCAGGGTTTTGGCGAAGGTAATTTCCGCGCACTGTTTGAGTCGATAGAACTCGATCAGATCCGCCGTGGCGTATTGAAAGACGAGAAGGCTAGCGCTTAAGCTGCGCAGAAACCGAATCAGGCTGGCTGTCGTGATCTTCGCGCTGCCAGCCTTTTTTACTTGTAGCGATATTCACGATATTCACGATATTCATCATAAGAGCACAGAATATGGAAACTGCAATAGTCTCAAATGCCGATTTTTTGGCCACCGTCGCCGAAAAATCTGATGGAGCCGCCTTACGCGGTGATTACACTCACGCAGACGACCAATACGTAGTGACACAGGATTGGCAGGCTTACAGCGAAGCCGAGCATGAGTTATGGCGCAAGCTCTACCAACGCCAGGCAGCCTTGTTGCCGGGTCGCGCCTGCGACGAGTTCATCGATGCCTTGCATCAGATGAAGGCCGCTGACGGCATCCCCGAATTCGAGCGCACTTCGGAAGAGTTGTTCAAGGCCACCGGCTGGCGCATCGTGGCCGTGCCGGGGCTGATTCCCGAGCTGGCATTTTTTAATCATCTGGCCAACCGGCGTTTTCCGGTTACCGTATGGCTGCGTACCCCGGAAGAGTTTGATTACATTGTCGAGCCGGATGTCTTCCATGATTTCTTTGGCCATGTGCCACTGCTGTTTAACCCGGTATTTGCCGATTACATGCAAAGATATGGCCAGGGCGGTTTGAAGGCGATGCAGCTGGGCGGGCTCGATAATCTGGCGCGTCTGTATTGGTACACGGTGGAGTTTGGCCTGATCAATACGCCTGAAGGTTTGCGTATTTATGGCGCGGGGATATTGTCGTCCGGCGGCGAAGTCGAGTATTGTCTGCGCAAAGGCACGCCATCGCGTCACATTCGTCTCGATATCGAACGTTGCTTACGTACCTTGTACAAAATCGATTCATATCAGGAGAGTTATTTCGTCATCGACAGCTATCAGCAACTGTTCGATGGCACGGCACCGGATTTCACGCCTATCTACGAAAAACTCAAGCATCTTGATGTGTTGCCCGCCAATACGCTATTGCCTGGTGAGGTCGAATTGCTGGGATAGCCTGATTCGTCTTTAGAATAAAAAATGGCTGGGAAAGAGATCTTTCCCAGCCATTTTTTATGTAAGGTACTTTGTTAATACACGCTGGCTTCGCCTTCCGGACGGGTTTTAAAGCGGCGGTGCGCCCAGAAATATTCGGCGGGCGCTTTCATGATTTCTTTTTCGATGAAGCTATTCATGAAGCGGGTTGCCTCTACCATGTCATCGCCGGGGTAGTTTTCCCACGGCGGATGAAACGTCACTTTCCAGCCCTGGTAATCCGGCAGTATGGTGGCGATTACCGGTATTACCTTGGCCTTGGTCGCGGCGGCAATCCGTGGCGCTGCGGTCAGGGTGGCAGCCTTGATACCAAAGAAGGGCACGAACTCGGCATCTTTCGGGCCAAAATCCATGTCGGGCAACATAAAGAAGGGGGTCGGTTCGCGCATCGCGCGGATGATGGGTTTGATGCCTTCGGCACGTGAAAATAATTTAATCTTGTTAAAGCGCAGGCGGCCTTTGCGTAGTGCCTCATCGAAGACTTTATTGCGTTGTTCGGTATAGATAGAGCAGACCGGCGATTCCAGTGACAAGGCGATGCCCGCTACGTCAAGGCTGACAAAATGCGGACACAGCAAAATCGTCGGACCGGCCGTGATGAGATCCATCGGTACCGAAGGTTCGACGTGTATCAGTTTGCGCAGGCGGCGCTCGGAAGCCCACCATAGTATGCTGCGCTCCAAAACGCTGCGCACATAGACTTGAAAATGACGTTTGGCGATGGCGACTCTTTCTTCTTCGCTTAACTGTGGCATACAGAGGCGCAAATTGGTCAGGGTGATATGACGGCGCGATTTGATCAGTTTAAACAGCAGGCTACCGATGGCATCGCCGAGGCGACCGAGTAGCGGCAGTGGCAGCCAATGCAGCAGCCACATTAAGGCAAGTACTAATTTCATGCAGATTCCTGTTCTGGTCCATGGACACCTTCCGGTGTTTTGTAACGGTTGTAGCTCCAAAAATATTGCGCAGGGCAGCGTGCGATTAACTGCTCCATAGCGGCATTAATGGTTGTGGCTTGTTGGTTTGCATCGCCTTCCAGAATGGCGTCGAAGGGCACAAAGCGGACCACGAAACCACGGCCATGCGGCAGGCGTTCGGCGTAGGTCAGAATGATGGGCGCACCTGTCATGGTTTGCATTTTAGCGGGCAGAGTCATGGTGTAGGCAGATTTACCAAAAAAATTCGCCCAGGCGCCTTCGCCCTGTTGTGGTACCTGATCCGGTAATAAACCTATCAGTTCGCCTTTTTTCAATGCCTTCAGCATGATGCGCACACCGGACAAATTAGCCGGTGCCAGCATCAGGCCATCTCTGGCACGCGCACCTTCTATCAGCGGCTTAAGCGCGGCTTTGCGCGGTGGACGGTACAGTACGGTCAACGGCGTCTTGGCGGCGATGGTCTGCGCGACAATTTCAAAGCAGCCCAGATGCGGGGTCAGAAAAATCACGCCTTTTTTCGCATCCAATGCCGCTTGTACCAATTCCCAGTTTTCGACGCTGGCGGTGCGCAATACGCGCGCCGGATTGGCACACCAGATGAATGGCAGTTCCATCAGGTTCTTGCCGGCCTCGCTGATGGCCGCTCCCAGGCTATCGCTAAAGCCCGCTCTGGAGATGTTTTCTTTGAGGCGCCGACGGTAGCCGCCCGAGAGCAAATACACCAACCAGCCCAGTGCGCTGCCTAGTGCATGTAGTACCGGTAGCGGGAAAATGGATAAAAATCGAAATAGGATGACAAGCATGACGCCGCTCAATAAATTAGGAAAAAAGCCAAGAAAAATTAGGGGTATTCGACAAGGCACGAATAAGAGGCGTAAAATATCACATATTGGCAGCGCGTTGAGAACAACGAGAGCTGCCCCCGCCGAGTTAATACAGACAACTTGCGAGACGGGTTATAAATTTCGCTAAAGCGTCGCAGGTTCTTTACCTGACTGCGGCATTGTCAATACGGTCATTTTATTTAAGGAGCTTGCGATGGCTAATGATTTTCTTTTTACCTCAGAATCCGTTTCTGAAGGTCACCCGGACAAAGTAGCGGATCAGATTTCTGATGCGATTCTTGACGCCATTTTTGAGCAAGACCCACGCTCACGCGTTGCCGCCGAAACCCTGGTCAATACTGGTTTAGTGGTATTGGCTGGTGAGATCACCACCAACGCTAACGTCGATTACATCCAGGTTGCACGCGATACCATCAAGCGTATCGGCTATGACAATACCGAATTCGGTATCGACTATAAGGGCTGTGCGGTACTGGTAGCGTATGACAAGCAATCGAATGATATCGCCCAGGGCGTAGATCACGCGCATGACGACCATTTGAACATCGGTGCCGGTGATCAGGGCCTGATGTTTGGTTATGCCTGCGATGAAACGCCGGAATTGATGCCTGCGCCGATTTACTACGCACATCGTCTGGTAGAGCGTCAGGCGCAGTTACGCAAGGATGGCCGCTTGCCTTTCCTGCGTCCTGATGCCAAGAGCCAGGTCACCATGCGTTATGTCGATGGTAAGCCGCACAGTATCGATACCGTAGTGTTGTCGACCCAGCATAGCCCGGAACAAAGTGACGGCAACAAGATGAAGCCTTCTTTCATCGAAGCGGTGATCGAGGAAATTATCCGTCCTGTACTGCCGGCAGAGTGGCTGAAAGACACCAAGTTCCTGATCAATCCTACCGGCCGTTTTGTGATCGGTGGCCCGCAAGGCGATTGCGGCCTGACTGGCCGTAAGATTATCGTGGACACTTATGGTGGCGCTTGCCCTCATGGCGGCGGAGCCTTCTCCGGTAAAGATCCTACGAAAGTGGATCGTTCTGCCGCTTACGCCGCACGTTATGTGGCAAAAAATATCGTCGCGGCTGGTCTGGCCAAGCAATGCCAGATTCAGGTAGCGTATGCGATAGGCGTGGCGCGTCCTATGAACGTCACCGTTTACACCGAAGGAACAGGTGTTATTCCTGATGATCAACTGGCGGCACTGGTCAATGAGTATTTTGACTTGCGTCCGAAAGGCATCATCCAGATGCTCGACTTGCTGCGTCCTATCTATGCCAAGACCGCAGCTTACGGCCATTTTGGCCGCGAAGAACCAGAGTTCACCTGGGAGCGCACTGACAAGGTTACTTTGTTGCGTGCCGCTGCGGGACTTTAATTATTGTGGAATGAATTGATGCAATGGTGTGATGTAAGAAGTAAGTCCATTGCAGTATTGCAGGTGGCAATGTTAGGAATAACGCTGCCCCTGCATGCCCCGGCTGCCATCGCCGGGAATGTAACAGTCAAATCTGCGCAAGTGAGTGACTGGTGTGCGTCCTTATCGGCGCGTTTGCCCAAGGTCTCCGCCGATGATTGTCGCGGCAGTAAGCTGACTCCTTCCGGTATTTCCTCTTTCAACGGTTTCCCGATCTTGACCAAAGATGTCGCGGCCGATCCGCGCCGTAAGCATGCACTCAAAGTCTTGCTGATAGGCGGCATCCATGGCGACGAGCAGACAGCTTCTTCGGTAGTGTTTAAATGGCTGGAACTGCTGCACAAAAATAATAGCCAGGAGTTTCAATGGAAGGTCGCGCCCATCGTTAATCCCGATGGTTTGCTGGCGGCTAAACCCAAGCGCGTGAATGCCCGCGGGGTTGACCTGAACCGTAATTTCCCTACTCCTAACTGGCAACTGGATGCGCACAAATACTGGGCCAGCACCACGCGTAGCGATCCGCGCCGCTACCCGGGTAAGTCGCCGATTTCCGAACCGGAAAGCCGCTGGGTCTATGACACCATAGAAAAATTCAAGCCTGACGTGATCATCTCGGTACATGCGCCGTTCGGCGTACTCGATCTGGATGGTCCGGCCAAACCACCGAAAAGTTTTGGTCGTCTCTGGTATAACCGGGTTGGCGTCTATCCTGGCTCGCTGGGTAATTACAGCGGCATGCACAAGAATATTCCGGTGGTCACGATAGAATTGCCGAATGCGGTACAGATGCCGCCCGATGCCGAGGTGCAGCGCATCTGGCTCGATATGCAGAGCTGGATCAGGCGTAATGTGCCGGCCGCGACCAAGCTGGCGCAAGCCAAATAATCTTCATCTTCCTAATCTGACTATCTGACCCATTCGGGGAAATATCCCAGCCGGTTTTGTACTTGACTATCATGTGCCGGAACCACGATGAGATCCGGGTAATCGCGCATGGTTTTTCGCACTTTCTCAAGACTTTCCCTGGTCTGATCTGCGTGTTGATCAACGATGATGCTGGCGGCCCAGAACTTGGCTGCACCTGCTTCAAGTGCATCGACCGTCCACGCCACATCACCGATAAAAAAATAACAGCGACCGCTATCGACAGTCACGAACATACCTATCGACCCGGCAGTGTGTCCCGGCATGGGAACCAGCACTACGCTGCCATCCTTATACAGATCGAGGCTGCTTGCATAGCCCTTGTAGGGAGTGGCTTGAAAATCGATGCTGTTCCAGCGTATGGTTGTTGACGCTAGCTGAGAGGCCCAGGTGCCGCCCGCTCCGCTGGTCGGTTGGCGGATTGCCGCCATTTCCTGTCGTGCGATATGGATCTGCGCATCCGGAAAATCAGCAATTCCCCCGGCGTGATCCCAATGGCTGTGACTGAGGATGATTTCCTGAATATCCGGATAATGTGCCTTTTTTAGTTGATCTCTGGCTGAAATGACTGGTTTCTCATAGCTGAAAAACGGCCGCTGCCATAGCGTCATTTCCTGTTCATATTGGGTGTCAATCGCGCTACCGAGGCCGGTGTCAAACAGTAGATATTGATCATGGTGTTTGATCAAGAACGCGGAAAAATTCGTATCGATTTTTTTGATAAAACTTCCTCCTGGTTTCAATAAACCTTCAGGCACGGCAATTTTTCCGGTTTTGATGACCGCAAAGCCAATCTCTGGTCTTGCCTTAGGTGCTTCTGGTAATTCCCGGGCATTTGCCAGAACACTGATACCAAGAAAGATGCTGAAAATCCATTGACGCATAATCTGCCTTATCGTTTGTTTGAGCGTATTCCTGAGCTTGAAGCGGGGATGCCCGCATTCATAAAAATTCAGCTTAAAGCTTGGGCTATACTCCAAGGTCAAGCAATAGTTTCAGCGAGCTATCCATCAAACCGGGAGTAAGTGGCAAATGAATATCAGTGAGTTGGCAAAGGCTAGCGAGGTAAGTACCGATACCTTGCGCTACTATGAAAAACAGGGATTGATCGCAGCGCCTTTGCGTCAGCAAAATGGCTATCGTTGCTACACCCCTGAGCATCTGGGACTGGTGCGCTTTATCCGTGGCGCGCAAACCCTGGGATTTTCATTATCGGAGATACGCGAGGTAATCCCTCAGTTAGCGCAAGGAACATTTGGCAGGGCCGAGATAGAGGCGCAACTGGCATTGAAAATGGCCCAGATAGATGCGCATATCCGCCAGCTGAAGAGCCTGAAGAAAGAATTGGCGCTGACTTTTTCTTCTTTGCAATGTAGTTTTGATCAAGCGGTTTCGCTCCGGGCAGGAACCCCCGCTGACGTCAGCACTGGTCCCGATGCCGTTTTAGTGCGCAAGGCATTTATGCCTAGAAAATAATCGTGAAAATTTGCAGGTTCTGCACATGCCGGAAAAGCAAAGATAATTTTAGAATCGACTGTATTTCAGAAGATATGTCGCTTTACAGGTCGATATGCTAAACATCCTATTTTTCGTGTGCTTTTAACGCTGGATAAGCCGATTGAAACGAGTTGGCCGCTCGCAAAAATGACCAGTGCGGATGGAACTAAGACGGGGCAATGCTTGTCCATTCCTCCTGAGAGCCGGAGGTCGCCTCGTAGCGATAGCCGATGCCAAATTAACGATTCCATACAGAGACCAAGTCGAAAAAAGGACAACGATGAGACCACAATTAAAACTGATTACGGCACTAGTCATGCTGAGCGCTGCCAGCCTGGTGCAGGCCGGGGGCGCTGACAAGGCCAGGGAAAATTCAAGCGATCAATTTGTATGGCTGGAAGAGGTAGGCGCTGAAAAATCCCTTGACTGGGTCAAGGCGCACAATCAGGTAACGCGCGGCAAACTCGACGGCGATGCCGGTTTTAATAAGCTGCGCGCCGATCTGCAGGTAGTGCTTGATTCCAAAGACCGGATTCCCGGCATACGCAAGATGGGCAATGCCTACTATAACTTCTGGACCGATGCCGAACATCCGCGTGGCGTCTGGCGCAAGACCAGCCTGGACGAATACCGCAAGGCCCAGCCTAAATGGGAAACCGTGCTCGATATCGATGCGCTGGCCAAAGCCGAAAATGAAAACTGGGTATTTAAGAACAGCGTTTGCCGCGAACCGGCTTTTGACCGCTGCCTGATACAGTTGTCGCGCGGCGGTGCCGATGCAGTCAGCATGCGTGAGTTTGACCTGGCCAGCAAGAGCTTCGTCAAGGATGGCTTTACATTGCCGGAAGCGAAGATGACAGTCGATTGGCGCGATAAGGATCATCTGTTTGTCGCCACCGATTTTGGCGCGGGCAGCATGACCGATTCCGGCTACGCACGTATCGTCAAGGAATGGAAACGCGGTACGTCTCTGACGAGTGCGATCACTTTGCTGGAAGGGCAACAGACCGATATGGGCGTGTCCGCGCATAGCAGTGATCATGGCGGCGTGCATCATGAATTGGTGCGCAGGGGCGTGACGTTTTATACCGCAGAGAATTTTTTGCGTGAAGGCGCTAAGCTCAGCAAACTTGATGTGCCGGCGCAATCCGGTATAGATTTTTTTGGTACGCAGTTTATCGTCACTCCGAAAGAAATCTGGAACACCGGCGGCAAGAGTTTTGCCTCCGGCAGCGTGTTGGCGATCGATTTTGAAGCGTTTAAAAAAGGTGAGCGTAATTTTACCGTGTTGTTCCAGCCATCCGACAGCACCTCATTTACCGGCGCTACCAGCACCCGTAATTTCCTGTTGGTGCAGTCACTCGATAATGTCAAAAGCAGTTTGACCGAATGGCAATTCAAGGACGGAAAATGGGCTTCGCGCCAGGTCAGCTTACCGACCATGGGAGCAGTCGGTGTCAGCGCGCTTGATGCCGATCACAACGATGAGTATTTGCTCAGCTATTCCGATTATCTGACGCCTAGCGTCTACCAGTTGGCGCAGGGCGGTAGCGACAAGCGTGAATTGCTGAAGTCGGCACCGGCGTTTTTTGACGCGACACCGTACGAGATCAGGCAAAAATTTGCCAGCTCTAAAGATGGCACTAAAGTGCCTTACTTCATGGTCAGCCGCAAGGATGTGAAACTCGATGGCAACAATCCTACTCTGTTATATGGCTATGGCGGTTTCCAGATTTCGCTGACCCCATCGTATTCCGGCGGTCTGGGTAAATCCTGGCTGGAAAAGGGCGGTGTGTATGTGGTGGCAAATATCCGTGGTGGCGGAGAATTCGGGCCGCGTTGGCATCAGGCCGCTTTGAAGGAAAACCGTCAGCGCGCCTACGATGATTTCGCTGCAGTGGCGGAAGACCTGATCGCCAGCAAAATCACCAGCCCGCAGCATTTGGGGGCTATGGGCGGCAGTAATGGCGGCTTGCTGGCAGGGGTGGCTCTGACCCAGCGTCCGGAACTGTTCAATGCGATAGTCAGCCAGGTTCCTTTGCTAGACATGCAGCGCTTTAATAAGCTGCTGGCAGGCGCGTCCTGGATGGGCGAATACGGCAATCCGGATGTGCCGGCGGAGTGGGATTACATCCAGCGTTACTCGCCTTACCAGAACCTCAAAGCCGAGGTGAAATATCCTAATGTCCTGTTCATCACCTCTACCCGCGACGATAGGGTGCATCCCGGACATGCGCGTAAAATGGCGGCGAAAATGATGGATCAGGGTCATACACGGGTCTGGTACTACGAGAACATTGAGGGCGGTCATGGCGGGGCGGCCAACAATGCGCAACGTGCTGACATGAGCGCCATTACCTATAGCTTCCTGTGGAACATGCTGAAGTGGGATAATGCAGCATCTGTAGTGCGCTGATTGGTAAAAGCCTGATCCTGAAATACTCTACAATCCGCTAGTTCGCAAGGGCTAGCGGATTGTGTACTTTGGTGGCGCAAAATAAGTGGCTTGATAGCTGTTGGAAGTTTCCGGCAGACGCCGCTGCAATGTTAAATAAGGTAAGGCATGACCCTGTATCAACTTTTAGGCCAATTCATACGCCGGCATCTGCGCCATTATCTGGCCGCCGCTGCCATGTTGCTGACGGTCGCGATTCTGACTGTGCTGATCCCGCGCAAGGTCGGTGGCGTAATTGATGCCATGGTCGCGCATAGGCTCGATACGCATGAGCTGATGCTGGAACTGGGTACGCTGGTATTGATGGGGGTAGCGATTTATTTTCTGCGGGTGGGCTGGCGCTTGCAATTGTTTGCCGCCTCCTACCGGCTGGGTATGGAATTGCGCACCCGCCTGTATCAACGCCTTAGCCTGCAAAGCCCGGGTTTCTTTCAGACCCAGCGTACCGGTGACCTGATGGCGCTGGGCACCAATGACGCCGACGCCATAGAGCTGGCGGCAGGTGAGGCGGCGCTGGCCGGGTTTGACGGTTCCATGACCTTTGTCCTGGTGATAGGGATGATGTTGCTGGGCGTGGACTGGCGGCTGGCGCTGGTGGCCTTGTTGCCTTTTCCTTTCATGGGGTGGGCCTTCAAGCACATCACGCATCACGTGCATCATGCCTCACGCGATTCTTTGGATCGCTTCAGTCAACTCAATGATCAGGTGCAGGAAACTTTATCTGGGGTGCGCACCTTGCGCGCCTTGGGGCTGGAGCAGCGCAGTGCCGCCCAATTTGCAGAGTTAGCCGAGCAGGCATCGCAAGCGAGCCTGAAGTCGCAGAGTTGGGAGGCGGCGTATGAACCGGCGGTAGGCGGCGCCTTGACTGCGGCCGGTGCGCTCACTTTGGGCGTCGGTGGTTACCTGGTCTGGAACGGTGAAATGACGATAGGCGTACTGACCAGCTTCACCATGTATCTGGGCCAGTTGATCTGGCCTATGTTCGCCGCCGGCTGGGTCTTGTCCTTGCTGGAACGCGGTAAGGCTGCGTGGGCGCGTTTGCAACCGGTGCTGGATGAAGAGCTGGCGGTGCAAGACCAGGGGCAGCGGCAGGCGCAGCCTGTTGGGACCCTGAGTCTGGAGCGTATCGTATTCGCTTATCCTGGCCAGCAGCAGCCAGCGCTTAATGACGTCAGCATTACTCTGGCAGCCGGGCAGACGCTGGGCATAGTCGGCCCTACCGGCTCCGGTAAGTCCAGCGTGATCCGGTTAATACTGCGGCAGTTTGAGGCGCAGCAAGGGCGCTTGCAATGGGGTGAACATAGTTTGCCGGAATACCGTTTGCACAGTCTGCGCAGCGCGGTGAACTGGGTGGCGCAAGAGCCGTTTTTATTCTCGGCATCAATCACCGCAAATATCGGCCTGAGCAATCCGCACGCCACGCGCGAGCAAATCATGCATGCGGCCACGCTGGCGGCGGTACATGAGGATATCTTGCGTTTCCCCGATGGCTATGACACGGCAGTCGGAGAGCGTGGCGTCACGCTTTCGGGTGGTCAGCGTCAGCGCGTCGCAATCGCCCGTGCGCTGCTGACGGACAGCCCCTTGCTATTGCTTGATGATGCCTTGTCGGCGGTCGATACCGATACCGAAACCCGTATCCTGCAACATCTGGCACAACTGCGTGTGCAGCATAGCGAACGCAGCGCCATCATCGTCAGCCATCGCTTGAGTGCAGTGGCCGATGCCGATCATATTGTGGTGCTGCGCGAAGGGAAAATTTTCGAACAAGGCAGACATGCCGATTTGCTGGCGGCGGACGGCTGGTATGCCAGCCAATGGCGCTATCAACAATTGGAGGCTAGCCTTGATGCAGCCTAAACTTAAGCAAACAAACCTTAGCAGTAGCTCAGAAAAAAAGCAGGCGGTGCAATTGCTGGTACGGGCCGCCCAACCGGAACGACGCCATGTGGTGCTGGGTATCTTGTTCCTGTTTCTGGCGGCGGGACTGGAAGCGCTCGGACCTTTGATGGGTAAAGCGTTTATCGACCGTTACCTGCTGCCGCATCAGATGGATTGGCCGCTGGTATCAGGATTGTTGTTTGCGTATGTCGTGACTGGTTGGTGGGCCACCTGGCTACGCTATTTGCAGCTGACCCGCCTGGCCGGTGTGGCGATGCGTTCGGTGCGGCGCTTGCGCGAGCAAGTGTATGCCCATGTATTGCGACTGCCTATGGCATTTTTTGATAAGGCCATTACCGGACAATTGGTCAGTCGTGTCACCAACGATACCGAGGCGGTAAAAAATCTTTACGTGCAAGTCTTGTTCGTGATGCTCGATAGTTCGATTGTGGTGATTGGTGCCTTGGCGGCGATGGCGTGGCTAGATTGGCGCCTGATGCTGATCGTCATGATGCTGATTCCGGCGGTCGTGATTATCGTCTGGTTTTATCAGCGCTGGAGCGCGCCCGCCGTGACGCGCGCGCGCCAATTGCGTAGCGAGATCAATGCCCAGGTCGCCGAAAGCATTAACGGTATGAGCGCATTGCAAGCCTGCAATGCGGAAACCGGTTTCGGTACGCGCTTTCAAGAGACCAATCGTCAGCACTACGGGGCGCGCTTGGACGAATTGCGCGCCAATGCCTGGCTGTTGCGCCCGGCCTTGGATTTGCTCAATACGGTCTTGCTGGTCGTGGTAATTTTTGTGTTTAGCCAGCGCAGTTTTTCTGGTATTGAGGTCGGTATCCTGTACGCTTTTGTCAGCTATATCGCGCGTGTAGTCGATCCTCTGATACAGATCACCTTGCAGTTTGGCCAGATCCAGCAAGCCGTGGTATCGGCCGCCCGTGTCAATACCTTGCTCAACGAAGCGGTGCCGCTGTCACCGTCCAGCGATGCCGAAATAACGCAAGGCGGGCTGCGTTTGCAACACCTGAGTTTTGGCTATGATGCGGCGCAACCGGTGTTGCATGATATTAATCTGGAGATTCCGGCGGGCAGTTTTTACGGTATTGTCGGCCATACCGGTAGCGGTAAATCGACCTTGCTTAGTTTGCTGCTGCGCTTCTATACGGCGCAGGCGGGGCGTATCGATGTCGATGGCGTGCCGCTGGCCAGTTACAGTGATGAGCACTTTCGCGCCAGTGTCGGCCTGGTGCCGCAAGAACCGTTTTTGCTAGCCGCCAATGCGCGTGAAAATATCGCCATGGGGCGCCCTATCAGCGAGGCCGATATCATTGCAGCAGCCAAGGCCGCCAGGGTGCATGAGTTTATTCTGCAGCTGGAACATGGCTACGATACGCCGCTGGGCGAGGGCGGGGCCAGGCTATCGACCGGGCAAAAACAACTGATCGCGATCGCCCGTGCGTTGGCCGGCAAACCGCGCATCCTGTTTCTGGACGAGGCCACCTCGCATATCGATAGTGAAACCGAGCAAATCGTGCAGATGGCGCTGACTGATTTACGCGGCAAGGTGACCATAGTCGCGATTGCCCACCGCCTCTCGACTATCCGTGACGCCGATAGCATCATCGTCTTAAATCACGGAAAACTGAGCGAACAGGGCAGTCACGCGGAACTAATGGTACTGGATCAAGGTATCTATCAAAAACTTTACCTGCTACAGGCGCTGGAAGAATAAAGTGCGCCGGAAGCGGTAATCGCATTTAAAGAAGTATTAAATATTTTTAGGTAAAGACATAAAATGAAATGGCTACTTAGTCTCGGTGCCCTGATGGCGGTTGTCTGCGCTGCCTTGCTGGCTTTTGCGATGCTGGTGCTGGCACCTGATTTGCCTTCGCTTGATGCGGTGACTGATTACAAGCCAAAAATCCCTTTGCGCATTTACACTGCTGATAATGCGTTGATAGGCGAGTTTGGCGAAGAACACAGAGACTTTGTACCGATCAAGGAGATCCCTGAGGTCTTGAAAAATGCCTTGCTATCGATAGAGGATTCACGTTTTTACGAACATGGCGGGATTGATTTTATCGGTGTCATGCGTGCCTTGTTATCGGACGTCACCGGCGGCGTCAAGCAGGGTGCATCAACCATCACCATGCAAGTTGCACGCAATTTTTTCCTGACCAGGGAAAGAACCGTGGCGCGTAAGCTCAAGGAAATCATGCTGGCATACAGGATAGAGACTGCGTTGAGCAAGGACCAGATTCTTGAGTTGTACATGAACCAGATTTATCTCGGCCAGCGTACCCACGGGTTCTCAAGTGCGGCGCGCACCTACTTTGGCAAGCCTTTGCAAGAGTTGAGTATTGCGGAGGCCGCGATGCTGGCGGGTATACCGCAAAACCCCGCCAGACATAACCCTGCAGTCAATCCGCAACGTGCCAAACAGCGCCAGATCCTGGTGCTGAAAAGCATGCGCAGGCTAGGCCACATCAGCGACGCCCAGTATGAACAGGCCAGCAAGGAACAATTGCGCGTCAGCAGCAGCCTGCAATTTGATGTGCATGCCGCCTATGTGGCGGAGATGGTCAGACAAAGCATCTTCGAGCAATACAAGGAACAAACCTACACCATGGGGATCAAGGTCTACACCACCATCAATAAGGCCGAGCAAGAGGCTGCCTATGAATCGCTGCGACGCAATGTGATGGCTTACGATCAGCGCCACGGCTATCGCGGACCTGAGGCATTTATTGAATTGCCGGCAGATGAAGAGGCGCGTGATGACGCGATTGATGACTTCCTGCTCAAGCATCCGGCTAGCGATATGCTGTTTGCCGCAGTCGTCACTGAGGCCAGCCCTAAGCTGGTGAAGGCTGAATTGGCCAGCGGTGAGTCTATCCAGATTTCCGGCGACGGTTTGCGATTTGCTAGTGCGGGACTGCAAGCGAAAGCCAATCGTGATCTGAAGTTGCGCCCCGGTGCGCTGATACGCGTGATGCAAGACAATAAGGCCAAGGCGCGCTGGCAGATCAGCCAGATGCCCGAAGTCGATGCAGCCTATGTCTCGCTCAATGCGCAAGACGGTTCATTTCGCTCACTGGTCGGTGGTTTTGATTTCAACCGTAAAAAATTCAATCACGTCACCAGCGCCTGGCGTCAACCCGGTTCTTCCATGAAGCCCTTCATTTATTCGGCTGCTCTGGAAAAAGGTTTTTTCGCCGGCAGCATGATTAATGACGTGCCTTTATCGGCCGACATCAACGAAAGCCTGCGCTGGGACCCGCGTAATGATGATGGTAAATACGACGGGCCTATCAGCATGCAGACTGCGCTTGCGCAATCAAAGAACGTGGTTTCGGTGCGGATCTTAAAGTCTATCGGTGCCACGTATGGCCGCGACTATTTACCTCGTTTTGGTTTTGAAGCGAGCAAGCATCCGGTCAACCTGACACTGGCGCTCGGTACTGGTGCCGTCACGCCGGTGCAGTTGGCGGGCGCGTATGCGGTGTTTGCCAATGGCGGCTATCAGGTCAGCCCGTGGCTGATACAGAAAGTCACAGACGCCCGCGGCAAGCTGATGTTCGAAGCCAAGGTGCCGGCCGTCGCGCAGGAAGAGTCCAGGGTGATCGATGCCCGTAACGCCTACATTATGGATAGCATGCTGCGCGAGGTCACCCGCTCCGGTACCGGTGCGGCCGCTACGCAAAGGCTGGGGCGGCATGATCTGGCCGGCAAGACCGGTACCACCAGCGATGCCGTCGATGGCTGGTTTGCCGGTTATGCCAGCAATATCGTGGCGGTGGCCTGGATGGGCTACGACGATCCGAAATCTTTGGGCGGACGCGAGTTCGGCGCCACGCTGGCTCTGCCGATCTGGATAGACAGTATGCGTACCGCATTGGCCGGCAAGCCGGAAGTGGTGCGTGCCACACCCGAAAACGTGGTCAATGTCGATGGTAAATGGAGTTATACAAAGACGCGACCACTTACAATAATTTTTATGAGTTTGGTACGGATAAGGCCGATCCGGCGGTCTATGCCGGCAGCCTGAAATGGAAAAAAAGACCACAAAGACGCGACGTGGACGGATAAGGCATCATGCCGGCAGCCTCGTGGAGGATCGAGGGCGAGGTCAAAAAGCCGATGACGCTGGACTTGGATAGCCTGTTGAAACTTGCGCCCCTGGAAGAGCGCATCTATCGTCTGCGTTGTGTTGAGGGATGGTCTATGGTGATCCCTTGGGTTGGCTATTCTTTGTCGCAATTGATCAAAAAGGTCGAGCCTACCAGCGCTGCGCGGTTCGTCGAATTCATCACTCTGGAAGATAAAAAACAGATGCCGGGTTTGCGCAGTCCGGTGCTTGAGTGGCCATATGTCGAGGGTCTGCGTCTGGATGAGGCTATGCATCCATTGGCGATGCTGGCGCTCGGTATGTATGGTGAGGTCTTGCCCAATCAAAATGGCGCGCCTGTGCGTCTTGTGGCGCCCTGGAAGTATGGATTTAAATCAGCTAAGTCGATCGTCAAGATTCGTTTTACCAAAGAGCAACCGCGTACAGCCTGGAATATTGCCGCGCCAGGGGAATATGGTTTTTATTCAAACGTGAACCCTGAGGTGAATCATCCGCGCTGGTCGCAGGCGACTGAGCGCCGTATCGGTGAAGATGGTTTGTTAAGCCGCAAACGCAAAACCTTAATGTTTAATGGTTATAGCGAAGTTGCACCCTTGTATGCAGGTATGGATTTAAAGAGATTTTTTTTAATATGAATGTCAGCAACAAACAACTTACGCAAATCAAGTGGGTTTTATTTATATTGGCATTGCTACCGTTTTTACGTTTGGTCGCGTTCACCTACCTGGATAAACTTGGCGCCAACCCGGTCGAGTTCATTACCCGAAATACCGGGGACTGGACACTCTATTTTTTGTGTATCACGCTGGCGATGACGCCGCTACGTAAGTTGTTGCAATGGCATTGGATCATACGCTTACGGCGTATGCTGGGCTTGTACGTATTCTTCTACGCATTTCTGCATTTCATGACGTTCTTGTGGTTCGATCATTTTTTTGAACTGGATGAGATGTTCAGCGATGTACTGAAACGGCCTTTTATTGCGGTAGGGTTTAGCGCTTTCGTATTACTGATACCGCTGGCACTTACCAGCAGTAACGCGATGATCAAGCGCTTGGGTGGCAAGCGCTGGCAGCGATTGCATCGGTTGATATATCTGATTGCGCCACTTGGTGTGTTGCATTACTTTTGGATGAAAGCCGGCAAACATGACTTCACTCAGCCTTGGCTGTTTGCGGTAATAGTCTTTAGTTTGCTGGCCTTGCGGGTGTTCTGGCGCTGGCGTTCCAATGCGATCTTGTCTGCGCAGCGGTTCTGAACACGCGCTATTTTTGCGTCTGAGGATTGGCTGTCTGCTCGTCCGGTGATGCTGCTGACGATATTGGTGCCGGCGCTGGCGCTGGTTTAGGCGTGCTGGCTTGAATCGGCTTAACCGGCAGGTAAAGCGGACCTTTTTGCCCGCAGCCGCTTAGTGCAGCAGCGCTGCTGCAGATGGCTAGGGCGAGAATCAGAGTGGATTTTTTCAAAATGTTCAACAGCGTATAGAATGGCGGTTTATGAATGCGCTGGAGTGTAACATGACCGAAACAGAATTTTTGAAAATGGCTGATGAGTGCTTGCAACAAGTAGAGCAAATTTTCGAGCGTGCATTTGACAATGATGAGCTTGATGTCGACTGCAAACGTAGCGGTAATGTGCTGGAAATTGAATTCGTTAACAATGGCTCAAAGATCATCGTCAATAGCCAGGCACCCATGCAAGAAATGTGGCTGGCTGCAAGAGCGGGCGGCTTTCATTACAAGCATGATGGTCAGGTTTGGCGCAATACCCGTGATGGGTCAGAATTTTTTGCTACCCTGTCAGCACTGGCGACTGAACAAGGCAGCAAATAAATTTTTAAATGATTCCCTTATTCTTCGATAATCATTTGTTCCGCTTCACCTAAGTTCCGGATGGCTGAGCCTGGTGGATTTTCTGCATAGAAAAAATCACCTTCGGCTTGTATGATGCCATTCGGCACTGCACGTTCCTCTATCGGTATCTCTTTCAATGCCTTTTGCATGTAGCCTATCCATATCGGTAAAGCAAGGCCACCACCGGTTTCTTTGTTGCCAAGATTCTTAGGCTGATCAAACCCCATCCATGCTATCCCTACCAGTTTGGACTGGTAGCCTGCGAACCAGGCATCGATAGAGTCATTGGTGGTGCCGGTTTTTCCGGCGATGTCAGGGCGCTTTAATACTAGTGCCTTGGTCGCAGTGCCGAAGCGCACGACATCTTTCATCATGCTATCCATCAAAAATGCATTGCGCTCATCAATCACCCGGTTCGCCTCGTCGCCAGCCTTGTCAGGAATCGCTTGCGATAAAACATTGCCGTTGGTATCGGTAATCTTTGAAATCAGGTAAGGGCTGATTTTGTAGCCGCCATTGGCAAATACCGCATAAGCCCCGGCCATTTGCAACGGCGTGACTGCTCCCGCTCCCAGTGCCAGAGTCAGGTAGGGGGGATTTTTTTCCGGCAGGAAACCGAAGCGATTAGTGTATTCCTGCCCGTATTTGGCGCCAACCTTATGCAGGATACGAATCGAGACCATGTTCTTGGATTTGGTCAGACCTTTACGCATGGTCATAGGGCCTTCGTATTTACCATCGTAATTCTTTGGTTCCCAGGCTTGTCCGCCGGTTTGCCCTGCATCAAAACTGATAGGGGCATCATTAATGATGGTGGACGGTGACAAGCCTTTTTCCAGTGAAGATGAGTAAATGAAGGGTTTGAAACTGGAGCCGGGCTGACGCCAAGCCTGCGTCACATGATTAAATTTATTGATGTTGTAGTCAAAACCTCCGACCAATGCCTTAATAGCGCCATCGGTGGTGCTGGCCGCGACGAACGCTGATTGCACTTCCGGCATCTGGGTAATGGTCCAGTTAGCGCCTTCTAGCGTGACGCGTATTACGGCTCCGCGCTGTATGCGCTTATTCGCAGGGGCCGTGGCAAGCAAACCGCTTGCTGCAAAGCTAAGTCCCGGCCCGCTAATTTGAATTTCTTCTCCCGATGACAGAACTGCTTTGACTAATTTCGGATTAGCGCTCAATACCATCGCAACCACAAGATCGTCGCTATCATGGTGTTCGGCTAATTTTGACTCAATCACGCTTTCCGCTTCGTCCTTGTTGGCCGGAATTTCTATAATTGCTTCAGGGCCACGATAGCCATGGCGCTTTTCATAGTCCATCACGCCTTTGCGTAAGGCCAGATAAGCGGCATCTTGATCCGCTTTGGTGATGGTTGTATAAACGTTCAAACCACGTGTATAGGTCTCTTCTTTGTACTGTTCGTAGACTAACTGACGCGCCATTTCCGCCACATATTCGGCGTGAATGCCGAATTCAGCGCTATCGGTCTTGATATGCAATTGTTCCACTTTGGCGATCTCATATTGCGCCTCGGTAATGTACCCAAGCTGCTTCATGCGTTGCAGTATGTATTGCTGGCGAACTGTCGCCCGCTTAGGATTGGCGACCGGATTGTAAGCCGATGGAGCCTTCGGGAGTCCAGCCAACATCGCCGCTTCAGCAACAGTAATTTCCTTGAGACTTTTGCCGAAATAGATCTGTGCCGCGGAAGAAAATCCATAAGAGCGTTGACCCAAATAAATCTGGTTCATGTAGATCTCAAGAATTTGATCCTTGCTCAAATTTTGCTCAATTTTCCATGCAAGCAATACTTCATAAATTTTTCGCTTGAACGTCTGTTCACTTGATAGGAAAAAATTTCGCGCTACCTGTTGCGTAATAGTCGAGGCTCCCTGCTTAGGGCCGCCGGTGAGATTGTGTACCGCTGCACGCGCAATGCCAAGGTAGTCGACGCCACCATGCTCATAAAACCGGTCATCTTCAATTGCCAGTACGGCCTTTTTCATCAGTTCAGGAATATCCGCAAATCTAACGACATTTCTACGCTCCTCGCCAAACTCTGCAATCAGCATGTTGTCTGCGGAAAAAACACGCAGAGGCATTTTCGGACGATAACTGGTAATTGCGTCGAGTTCTGGTAAGTTTGGATACGCCATACTTAGTGCAAAAACTATCAGTAATGCCACTGCAGTGATGCCGCCCAAGATAATGCCGCCTATTCCCAATAAAATGCGGACGGCCAAATTTTTTACCTTGGGTTTTACAACTGAGGTATCTGTGGTTTTTGAATGACTAGTGTCGGACATAGGAAATCGTTCTGATAATAGATAGCAGCGCTCATTATAGCGGTAGCGACTGATTTGGTAGATAAAGCAAGGTTTAATCAGTTGAGTGGAAATTTGGCAACGGCAATGTGAGATGCTTTAAGGAAAACTCTTTACACAAGCATAGGCTTATTGCTAGGATTTCATGTAAGCTTGGATAAGTGTATTCTAAATTGCTATTTTAAATAGAAATTTATGTGTAAAGCGCATAGACTCGAAGATTCTGATAAATAGATTTTTTGCGTAATAATTTGTTACCAAATAATTTTTTCCTTATAGCAATTGAGAATAAAATGATGTTTTTTTTGAGGGGATATCCTTGGCTCTAGATCTGGCATCATTGCTTGGAAGAAAAAACCCACCATTGGTTGGTTTGGATATCAGCACGTCTGATGTAAAACTTGTCGAGCTGTCACAAGGTGGTGATAAAACATTTCGGCTAGAACGCTGTGGCTCAGAGCCCTTGCCGAAAGGTGCCGTGGTTGACGGGAACATCGAAAATATCGAACAGGTTTCCGACGCCATTCGAAAATTAATTAAAAATACCGGCTGCAGCGTCAAAAATACAGCGATCGCTATGCCAGCATCTGCCGTTATTACTAAAAAAATTATTCTTTCTGGTAATTTAAGTGAGCAGGCCCTGGAAGTTCAGGTTGAGTCAGAGGCGAATCAATATATTCCGTTTGCGATGGATGAGGTTAGCTTGGATTTTTGTGTAATCGGACCGGCTGCTAATGCCGAAGAAGACATAGAAGTTATGCTGGCGGCTTCCCGCAAAGAAAAAATTGAAGATCGCATCGCGGTCGTTGAATCTGCTGGCTTGCAGGCAAAGATCATGGACATTGAGTCTTATGCAGCACGGTCGGCAATTAGTCGCCTGATTGAAATGCAGGCTAATGGTGGTCGCGATCAGATTTTTGCCTTATTCCAGATTGGTGCCAAAGTCACCTACATTTCTATCCTGCTTAATGGTGAAGTCATATATGAGCGCGATCAGCAATTTGGTGGCAATCAGTTGACGCAAGATATTATTCGTAACTACGGACTTTCTTTTGAAGAGGCCGAGGCCAAGAAGAAAATAGGTGATTTACCAGATAGTTATGAAATGGAGTTGTTAGAGCCTTTCCTCGAGAGCGCATCTCTGGAGATAACTCGCGCGATTCAATTTTTCTTCACATCGACGCCATTTACCCGCGTGGATCAGATTTATCTTGCCGGTGGTTGTGCTGTAATCCCTGGGTTAGTCGATATTATTGCCGAGCGCACAAAAATATCTGCTTCAGTTGTGAGCCCGTTTAAGGGCATGGATTTGTCATCCAACGTCAGTGAGAAGTTGTTGCGTAGTGATGCGCCCTCCTATGTTGTTGCCTGTGGTTTGGCTATGCGGAGATTCGGCTAATGATTAAAATTAACCTTCTTCCTCATCGGGAAGAACGACGTAAGCAGCTCAAGAGTAATTTTTACTCATTGTTATTGTTTGCAGCAATTATCGGTGCCGTGATTGTTCTTGCAATAGGAACTATATTTGCGCAGCAAATTTCCGCTCAACTCGATAGAAATGATTTTATCAAGGCGGAAAATGCCAAGCTTGATGAGAAAATTAAGGAAGTTGCCAATCTAAAATCTGAAATTGACGGTTTGAAGGCGCGCCAGCAAGCCGTAGAAGATTTGCAGGGTGATCGTAATCAACCTGTGTTTATGCTTGATGAGTTTGTGAAACTCACTCCTGAAGGGGTTCACCTTCGCACTCTCACTCAAGATGGGCAAAAGATAGTGTTTAATGGGTACGCACAATCGAATCAGCGTGTATCCGATTTCATCCGGAATTTGGCAAATAAGTCTGTTTGGGTATATAAGCCCGATTTGATTGAAATTAAATCAGTCAATTTGGGACAGGGGCGCGATGCGAAGAGGGTTGTTGAATTTTCGATGAATGTTGCAATTAAGCGTCCACGTGAACAAGAGTCTGTAGCCGCAAGCGTTGTCTCCGCATCTGGTGCGGTAGAAAAACCAGCCGTTCAGAAGCCTTGATGCGGATGAAAGATTAATTATGCAAAATTTAAAAGACTTTAGCGAATCTATTGGCGAACAGTTTCGTGATTTGAATGGTTTACATCCGGGCTTGTGGCCTTTGCTGCCACGCGTCATTGCTGCTATCGCCTCCATGTCGCTGGTTGTGGTGCTGGGCTGGTTTTTCTACTGGAGTGCGCAACTTGAAGAACAAGAGACTGGTCGGATAGAAGAAGAAAAGTTAAAAGAATCATTCAAGCAAAAAATGCAGCAGGCGATTAGCCTGGACGCGCTAAGGGAGCAAAGGAAGTTAGTCCTACAGTATGTTGCGACCATGGAAAAGCAATTGCCAAGTAAGGCTGAAATGGATGCGTTGCTATCCGATATCAATCAGTCAGGCCTGGGGCGGGGTTTGCAATTCGAATTGTTTAAACCTGGTCAATTAGTTGCTAAAGACTATTATGCCGAGTTGCCAATTGATATTAAATTAACTGGAAATTATCACGATATGGGTGAATTTGTTAGTGATATTGCAAAACTCCCACGTATTGTTACTTTAAATAATTTACATTTATCCACCGATAAAGATGCACGTTTGACTTTGGATGTCGTTGCAAAAACTTTCCGTTATTTAGACCCAGAAGAAATTGCCGCGCAGGCTAATTTGAAGAAAGAAAAAGGGGCTAAAAAATGAGGAAGTTTAAATGCAAGATTCTTGTTTTGTTTTTTTCCTTTACTCTTTCTTGCCGGGTGTGGTGATAATGGTGTAAGCGAATTGCGTCAATGGATGGATTCTGTAAAAAAAGAGACTCGTGTAGTCGTTCCAAAAATTAGCGAGCCAAAAGTTTATGTGCCAGTTGCCTATTCGGGTAGGGCTGAACTCGACCCATTTAATCCGACTAAGCTCTTGGTTGCGTTAGCCAGAATGAAGGCCGAATCGAATAACGGCTTGAAACCTGATATGGAAAGGCGAAAAGAAATACTGGAAGCATATTCTTTGGATGAGATCAAAATGGTAGGGATTATTGAGCGATCCTCCGTACGGGTCGCTCTTCTGCAGGTAGATAAATCAGTTTATCAGGCAAAAGTGGGGAATTATATTGGTCCGAATTTTGGACAAATCACCAAGGTTACTGATACCAATATAGAGATCAAGGAAATCGTCCAGGATGCAGCAGGTGAATGGACCGAACGAAAAGCCACGCTAGAGTTGCAGGAGATAAAAAAATGAACGTCCTCACAAATGCAAGCAAAAGGAGCACTGTGTTTCTTAAATTTATGTTAATGGGTTTGCTGGCATTAAGTCCAATGGCCCATGCAGAGTCAAACAGTATTGAGACTATTACCGCCAATCAGCAGGGCGTGAATATCATCATTAAAATTGGCCTTAAAAACCCAGTAGCTAAGTCGCCCTTAGGCTTTTCTGTTTCCAATCCTGCCCGTATCGCGCTCGATTTTGCGGATACCGCAAATGGAACAGGAAAAACGGCATTTGATATCGGCATTGGTGAGTTGCGCAATGTTAATGTGGTTGAGGCCACAGGGCGGTCACGCTTGGTTTTTAACTTAAATAAATCACTTAACTACGCGACCACGGTCGAAGGCAATGCTGTCATCGTGACCATAGATGGCTCTGGTGGCATCGCCACAGCAGTAAATTCCGTCGGAATACCGGTCAAGACTGTTGCAGCTAGCAATGTTAAGCAAAATTTGCGTGATATAGATTTTCGACGTGGAGTTCAAGGTGAGGGACGTGTAGTTATCGATTTGCCTAGCAATCAGGTAGCGGTTGACGTACGTCAGCAAGGCCAGAAAATTGTGGTTGATTTTCTTAAGGTCGGCTTGCCATCTATCTTGAATCGCCGTCTTGATGTTGCTGATTTTGGTTCACCAGTGCAAACAGTGACGACCACGCAGCAAGGCGAAAATGTACGTATGCTGATCGAGCCAAAAGGACTTTGGGAGCATAGTGCCTATCAAAGTGATACGCAATTGGTGATTGAGGTTAAACCGATCAAGGAAGATCCAAATAAACTCACGCAAGGCACTCAAGGTTATCGCGGTGAGCGCTTGTCTTTTAACTTCCAGAATATTGAAGTCCGAGCTTTGCTGCAAATTATTGCCGAGTTTAGCGGTTTGAATATTATTGCCAGTGACACTGTTACCGGGAACTCCACACTACGGCTAAAAGACGTGCCATGGGATCAGGCTCTGGATGTGCTGATGCAAACCAAGGGCTTGGATATGCGTAAAAACGGCTCGGTTATGTGGATCGCACCTAAAGATGAGTTGTTAACTAAAGAGAAACTCGAACTTGAGCAAAAAGCGCAAATTGCCGAACTTGAGCCTATGCGGACAGAATCGTTTCAGCTGAATTATCAAAAGGCTGAAGCATTTAAACTGGTATTTGGTGTAGATGGATCTTCCACTAACCGTATGTTGTCTAAGCGCGGTAGTGCAGTGATTGAGCCTCGCACCAATCAGTTATTTGTGACTGACATTCCGTCTAAGCTGGAAGAAATTAGGAAATTGATACAAAAAACAGATATTGCATCGAAGCAAGTATTGA
Organism: Undibacterium piscinae; assembly: GCA_003970805.2. Classification (GTDB taxonomy): domain Bacteria; phylum Pseudomonadota; class Gammaproteobacteria; order Burkholderiales; family Burkholderiaceae_D; genus Undibacterium; species Undibacterium piscinae. Next base: position 1,967,635 of record CP051152.1, on the reverse strand, counting down.
TTGAAGCTCGTATTGTTGAGGCTGATGATAAATTCAATCGTAATCTTGGTGCAAAACTGGGTTTTCTTGACGCAAGAAATATTCGTGGTGGCGATGCCGGCTACCAGATGTCGGGCAATCAAAGAGCTGCATTTACCGGTAATTATCTCGGCGTAGGCGAGCAAACCGGTCAGGCGAAGGTGACAGAGGGTAGTTTTATTCCTAACACTCAGTTTGTTAGTTTGCCGGCAGCTGGTATTAATGGCTTAAATCCAGGCAGCCTGGCCGTAAGTCTGTTTTCTTCCGCAGCAAATCGTTTTCTTAACCTAGAGTTAACCGCGCTGGAAGCTGACGGGAAAGGGAAAATTATTTCCAGCCCTCGTATTGTTACTGCAGATCAATTGCCAGCGCATATAGAACAAGGTACGGAAATTCCTTATCAGGTAGCGAGCTCAAGTGGTGCAACCTCTATTTCGTTTAAGAAAGCAACATTGAGCCTTGACGTTACGCCACAAATTACGCCCGACGGAAATATTATCCTCAGTGTTGATGTGCACAAGGATAGTCGTGGTGAAGACACCCGTGGCGGTCCGGTAATTAATACTAAACAGGTAAAAACCATGGTACTTGTCGAAAATGGTGGCACCGTTGTTCTGGGTGGTATTTACACTCAGGAAGAGCGCGACGATATCACAAAAGTACCATTTTTCGGTGATCTGCCATTGTTGGGCTATTTGTTTAAAACCACAGGCCGCGTCAATAATAAGACGGAATTGTTGGTATTTATTACCCCAAAAGTGCTGAACGATAAACTTAACGTCAAGTAAGACAGTGTCAGTCACTATGAAAAATATGAATCATTTTGGTAAGAGGTTAGCTGTGGGTAAATTATTTCGTTCCTTGTTTGCGGTCAGTTTAGTGGCAATACTTTCGGCTTGTGGCGGTGGTGGTGGTTCTGCGGGAAGTACTGGTGGTAGTGGCAGTGCTGGCTCAGGTGGAACGGTAACCAATAACGGCTCTATTCAACTCACTTTGGTTGATCAAGTGGGCGTGCCTACAAATTTGATATCAGGATCCGGTGGTTTGCTTGCAAAAGCATTGGTGCTCACTAGTTCAGGTGCGCCTGCCGGGGCCGGTGTTTTGGTTACTTTTAGTTTGGATACGGCAATTGCTACTTTATCAGCGACAACTGGTACAGCATTGACTGGTAGTGATGGGATTGCGACTATGGGGTTGAAGGCTGGAGTTGGTACTGGTGCCGGCACTTTAACCGCATCCGCAGTCGCTGTTGGAACGACTGCGATAACGAAGAGCGTAACGTTTGAGGTGAAAGCTTCCGTTAATGCTACTCCTACTTCAATCAAGTTTAGCTCTGCAGTGCCTGCGGATACCTCTATCGTTATTAAAGGTGCTGGTGGTAATGGAAGATCTGAAGTCGCAATACTCACATTTACTGTTGCAGATAAAACGGACTTAGGAATTTCCAATGTTAAGGTGAATTTTTCAGTGCCAACAGGCACACCTGTAGTTTTAGGTGCGACCTCTGGTATTACAGATCCATCCGGTAAAGTTACTGTAGCGGTGAACTCTGGCGATACACCAGTTTCTGTGGCGGTTACGGCGACCGTTGATGGCACTGCTATATTTACAAAATCTGATACTGTTGCGGTCACAACAGGCCTACCTAGCGCATCACGTTTTTCGATTGGACCAGAAAAAACTAATATCGAAGGTATCAATCATCTTGGTGTTCAAGATAAAATCTCTGCGTATTTAGCCGACGCAAATGGTGGTGTAGTTGCAGATGGTGTTCCTATCGTATTTACGACAGATGGTGGTGCCATTATTGGTGATGAAGGTACAAAAGCTACTGCTAGATGCTTAACAAAAAACGGAACGTGTTCGGTTGTCTGGGTTAGTCAAGCCCCATTTCGTTCAGTGGTTACTATTATTGCAACCACTACAAATGGAACTGAAACATTGCAACAATCGACTTATATTGTTAATAGCACTTCTCATGGGGCTATTGTGGGACTGCCTGCATCATGGACTTTTTCATCTTGTGTTGCGAAACTGTTTGATGTAACAGTCGTGGATGAAAATGGTTATCCTATGCCTGTAGATACTACTATCACAGTTACCGGTACGAATGTCTCTGGATCTGTGTTGTCAAATAAAGTTCCGCCACCAAAAACGACGGCACAATCTGGTACTGCCCATACTATTACACTTACGCCAACTGCCGGGTGCGTAGCAGGAACTGGTAAGGCGTTGATTGAATTGAAAACACCATTAGGCGATACTACCGTTACTTCTGTGAATATTATTTATCCATAAATGAAAGAGTTTTGTCGTTTGCTGCTTAATGACGTTTTATAAGGTTTTAGATGCAAGGCAACATATTTTTAGTAGGCCTGATGGGCTCGGGGAAAACTACGATAGGCCGAGCCCTTGCGAAGAAACTCAATAAACGTTTTATTGATTCTGATCATGAAATCGAGGCCAGAACCGGGGTCTCGATTCCTGTGATTTTCGAAGTCGAAGGTGAAGCGAGTTTTCGACAGCGTGAAGCTGAAGTCATCAATGATCTGACGGCGCAAGACGGTATTGTTCTTGCTACTGGCGGCGGTGCTATTCTCAATGAGACTAGTCGCCGCTTTTTGCATGAGCGCGGTACCGTGATTTATCTGCGTGCCGGTATCAACAGCATCTTGCAACGTACCCGTCATGATAAAAATCGGCCCTTGCTGCGCACCGCAGACCCGCGTAAAAAACTCGAAGAGTTGGAAGCGCAACGAGAGCCCTTATACCAGCAGGTCGCCCACATAGTGATAGAAACCGGCAGGCCGAATATACAATTTCTGGTGCAATCCATTTTGACGCAACTGGCACTGATACCAGGTGCGCTATCTAAAGAGAATGTCTTACTCATGCAGCAACAAGCTTCCGTACAAACCCTCAGAGTTGAACTCGGTGACCGTAGTTATCCTATCGCCATAGGCGAGTCCTTGCTGTGTTCCGGCGATATTTTGCGCCAATACATTAAGGGGCAAAAAATTGCCATCGTCACAAATACCGTGGTGGCGCCGCTGTATCTTGCGGGGGTGGAGCAAGCTTTGCGCACGATAGGTAAGCAAGTCATCAGTATCGTATTGCCTGACGGTGAAGAGCATAAAAATTTGGCTAACCTGATGCTGATATTTGACGCACTGTTAGAAGCCAAGTGTGACCGGAAAATCACCTTGCTAGCCTTGGGTGGTGGCGTGATCGGTGATATGACGGGATTCGCCGCGGCCTCGTATATGCGGGGTGTGCCCTTTGTACAAATCCCTACAACCTTGCTGTCGCAGGTTGATTCCTCTGTCGGCGGTAAGACCGGGATTAATCATCCGCTAGGCAAGAACATGATAGGAGCGTTTTACCAGCCACAGGCGGTAATCGCAGATACCGCTACCCTCAACACTTTGCCGGATCGCGAGTTATCCGCCGGACTTGCCGAAGTGATCAAGCATGGAGCGATTATTGATGCGCCATTTTTTGAGTGGATAGAGGCGCATATTGCCAAGTTGCGCGCAAAAGATCCGGAAGCTTTAGCCTATGCGATTTCTCGCTCCTGCGAAATCAAGGCCGATGTGGTGCGTCAGGATGAGCGCGAGGGCGGTTTGCGCGCTATCTTGAATTTCGGACATACTTTTGGTCACGCGATTGAATCGGGCTTGGGCTATGGTAAATGGCTGCACGGTGAAGCTGTAGGCTGTGGCATGGTGATGGCGGCAGATTTGTCATTTCGCATGGGATATATCGATTACGTCAGTAAAGTAAGGATACAAAAACTGGTGGAGGCAGCCGGCTTGCCGGTAGTTGCGCCAGATCTTGGTGAAGATCGCTGGCTGGAATTGATGGAAGTCGACAAGAAAAATGAAGATGGCAAAATTAAGTTCATTTTACTTAAGCCTTTAGGCGCGCCTATCATCACCGGGGTGCCAAAAGAAATGCTGCTGGCCACACTGCGCGCCAGTATTTAGCTGACAGTACCAATTAAAGCACTCTATGTTTTCTGACGCTCGCCTTGCTCCTTATGCCGCACAGTCCGGCACTTCGCACGGACGGCGTTTTGAAGAACCAAAAGCCAGTTCCCGTTCCGAATATCAGCGTGACCGTGACCGAATTATTCATAGTACGGCGTTTCGGCGACTCGAATATAAAACCCAGGTATTCATCAATCATGAAGGCGACCTGTTTCGTACCCGCTTGACGCATAGCCTTGAAGTGGCGCAGATCGGTCGCTCAATCGCCCGTAACTTAGGCTTGAATGAGGATCTGGTTGAGGCCATTTCACTGGCACACGATCTCGGTCATACGCCGTTTGGCCACGCCGGGCAAGACGCCCTGAACGCTTGCATGAAGGAGTTTGATGGCTTCGAACATAATCTGCAGAGTCTGCGTGTAGTTGATACTCTGGAAGAGCGCTATGGTGCTTTTGATGGTTTAAACCTGAGTTTTGAAACCCGTGAGGGCATACTCAAGCATTGTTCATTAAATCACGCAAAAAAATTAGGCGAAGTTGGACTAAGGTTCATCGAAAAAACTCAGCCAACGCTAGAAGCGCAGTTGACTAATCTGGCTGATGAAATCGCCTATAACAATCATGATATCGATGATGGATTGCGCTCTGGCTTGCTAGTGGAATCGCAATTGCTGGAATTGGATTTTTATGCACGCTACAGGCATGAGGTTGATCTGGCTTATCCTGGTATCAATGGTAGGCGCGCTATTTCAGAAACCATACGACGCATGATTAACGTCCTGATAGTCGATTTGATTCAGACTTCAGAACAACGGATCGCAGATTACGCGCCTGTTTCGGTGGCTCAGGTACGGTTGATGGGACCGATGATCGCTTTCTCAGATGCAATGCATCAGGAAGCAAAAGTGCTGAAACAATTTTTACGCGAAAAACTGTATCGGCATTATCTGGTAAATCGTATGACCAGTAAGGCCAAGACTATTGTGCGTGAGATCTTTGATGCACTGATCGCGCAGCCGAACTTATTGCCGCCAGATTATCAGGTCAAACTGCATACGGTAGACGCGCAAACCCTGCAAGCGCGAAAAATTGCCGATTATATTGCAGGCATGACCGATCGCTACGCTATCAGGGAACATCGCCGTTTATTCTCTATAGAAGAAATTTGATTGCCCGCTGGGATATCTGTTTCTCGCTACTTCGTACCACCTAAATCCTGGAGCATCGTATGTTGAATTCATTTTCGTTTCGTCTATATCCGCTACGCGCAAGCGTTAGCGCAGTCCTGCTAGTCATTTCGAGCTCTGTACTGGCCTTTTCTTTTGCTGACTTGAGTAACCAGGATGCGAGTGCCGGATTAAAAGCCGCGCTGAATCAAGGTTCCGAACTAGCGGTGGCCAAACTCGGTGCCACCAATGGATTTTACAATAATGATAAAGTCAGGATTCATTTGCCTTCAGTGCTGGAGCAGGCACTGCCTATCTTGAGGATGACGGGGCAAGGCAAGCAACTGGATGAGTTGGTAGTGTCTATGAACCGCGCAGCTGAAGCGGCAGTGCCTATGGCGAAACCCTTGTTGCTGGACGCGGTGAAATCGATGTCGGTTACCGATGCAAAAAACATACTGACCGGGGGCGATACCTCGGTGACAGATTTTTTCAAGCAAAAGACGGCTGCACCTCTGACTGTCAAATTTTTGCCCATGGTCAAGGGCGTGACGGACAAAGCTGGCTTGTCCGCCCAATACAATAGTGTGATGGGGCAGGCGCATAAATTTGGGGTCGTGCCGGCACAGCAAGCCAGCGTCGAAAATTACGTCACACAACGGGCTTTGGATGGCTTATATCTGATGATTGCGGAAGAAGAGAAGGCGATCCGTCTGGATCCTATCGGTGCCGGAAGTAAAATCATCGGTAAGGTCTTCGGACTTTTAAAATAGGGCTAACTATCTTAAGTAAGCCGATTTTAGTTCTGCATCGGCTTACTCGCTGGCTTATTAATCGGCTATTTAATCGGCTTGCAACGGCTCACCTCAAGCCAATCAAGGCAGCCGTGTGCTTTTAATCTGTTAATCCAGGTCGCGCAAAGGATGGGCGTACGGCGGCCATACTTCCTTGAAAAATCCTTGTACCAGTTCATCGCTCACTTGATCCATAGATGCCGGTGACCATTGCGGTGCATTGTCCTTATCCACCACCAAGGCTCTTACTCCCTCCAGCACTTCACCATGTTTGAAGCAATGACGCACCATGCTGCGTTCCATACGCAGACAGTTTGCTACCGACATCCCTGCACTGCGACGTAATTGTTCCAGCGTGACTGCCATGAGCAAAGGTGAGCGTTTCTGCATAATGGACTGAGTCTGGGCGGCAAAAGCAGACTCATCGCTGGCGAGTGAGTCTAAAATTTTTACAGCATGCTTGCCGCTGAAGTGATGGTCTATGTTTGCCCGGTTGCCTGCAAGACCACTGTGTTCAACACTTGCCTGTGCTGCATACGGGGCCGCAAATTCACGTATCGCCACACGAATGTCACTGGCATTGGTCTGAGCCAGCAAGTCCATCAGCGCCGGCAGTTCTGAGGTGGGGATAAATACGTCAGCCAGATCCGCGTACAGGGCATCGGCAGCGTTAATGATTTCGCCGGTCATCCCAAGGTAGGTGCCGATTTCGCCCGGAGTGCGGGCCAGAAAGTAGCCGCCGCCTACATCGGGGAAAAGTCCTATATTTACTTCCGGCATCGCCATCTTGGTGCGTTCGGTGACAATACGCAGACGGCAGGCGACTCCCGCCTGAGCGATGCCCATGCCGCCACCCATCACTACTCCATTGAGCAGTGCGATATACGGTTTCGGGTAGAAATGGATCAGATGGTTTAAGGCGTATTCTTCGCTGAAAAAATCTTCCAGTAAGGCACTGTCACCTTTTGGTGTGGCATTTCCTACATCGTAGAAAAAGCGAATATCTCCACCGGCACAAAAAGCTTTTTCGCTGCTGCTGTGGATGAACACGGCATGCACACTCTCATCGTTTTGCCATTGCAGCAAGATGGCGGTGATGCTGCGTATCATATCTAAGGATAATGAGTTGAGCGCCTTGGGGCGATCTAAGGTGATAAAACCGATATGGTTTCGGACTGAGGTCAGAATATAGTTGCTCATAGAGATTTTTTTGTCTTGATTATTGTTTTTGGAATAGATGAAATGAAGCTGCTGATAAATCTAAGCTGGTCTCCCGGCAGGAGTTTCGTTCGGATAAACTGAATTCTAGCGTGAATCTGAATTTAGCTGAATAGCTAGTGAGTATGCTTGCTCGTCTTGTTTAAAAAAGCAGTTTTAGCCTATGCGCTAGCGCTTTTTTCAGAGAAAAATGGATAACAAAAAAGGACGCCGAATTAGCGTCCTTGATTTGGATTCCCTTTAAGGGTTGATAGAATTACACCGAGGCTGGATCAGGAATATGCTTGATCGCTTCATGCGGGTGTTGCTGAATTTTGTCTTTGTGTTTAATGACTTGACGGTCCAGTTTGTCTATCAGTGTGTCGATGGCGGCATACAGATCGTGCGCCAGACTTTCTACGTGTATATCTTTACCGCTGATGTGCAGATTAATATCTGCCTTGTGACGTTTGTCCTTTTCTCGGAGCTTGTCGACCGTCAGGGTGACGGCGATATCAATGACTTGATCGAAGTGCCGCCTGATTCGTTCTAGCTTGGTTTGTACATGTTCACGGATTGCAGGAGTTACTTCAAGGTGATGACCACTGATGGTGAGATTCATAAAACGCTCCTATGGTGATGTTACTTGATAACACTATTGCTCATACTATGCGCTCACTGCGGTAAACCTGTTTGAGCTAAATCATATATAGCAATTTAAAGCAAAATTTCAAGAACAATATTTACAATGATTTCCGCAAACTGACTGGTGGAATTTTAAGCGCTTCCCTGTACTTGGCTACCGTACGGCGGGCGATTACCATACCTTGTTCACCCAGCATGTCTGCAATTTTACTGTCAGAGAGTGGGCTTTTCTGGTCTTCTGCTCCTATCAATTGTTTGATGAGTGCTCGTATCGCAGTTGATGATGCTTCTCCCCCGGTTTCTGTTGCAACGTGGCTACCGAAAAAGTATTTCAACTCAAACATGCCATGGGGTGTGAGCATGTATTTCTGAGTAGTCACACGGGAAATTGTACTCTCATGTAAACCCAGTGTGTCAGCAATTTCACGTAAAACCAGAGGACGCATTGCAACCGCTCCGTGCACGAAAAAATTCCGTTGCCTTTCGACTATTGCCTGCGATACGCGCAGGATAGTCTCGAAACGCTGACGCATATTCTTGACCAACCATCGCGCTTCCTGTAACTGAGGGGTAAGGCTGCCTTCACCACGGTTTTGTTTCATGATGTTGGCGTACATGCTGTTGACCCTCAGCTTGGGCATCACGTCTTGATTGAGCAATACTTGCCATTCATTGCCAACTTGTTTGACTATGACGTCGGGTACCACATAGTCAGAAGCATCGCTCGCAAACTCTGAGCCTGGTTTTGGCTTGCACAGGCGAATCACGACCTGTGCTTCGCGCAAATCTTCCTCGTCGCAATTAAAGATTTTCTTCAGTTTATTGAAATCGCGCTGCGCAAATAAGGGAAGTTGTGTTTCGACAATAGCGAGCGCCAGACGTCGCGTTACGAACGCTATTTTGGGCAGTCGCTTAATTTGTAATGCCAGGCATTCTGAGGGACTGCGTGCAGCTACCCCTGGCGGATCAAAACTCTGCACCATGGCCAGTGCGAAAGATAACTCTTCTGGCTCGACGTAAAGTTCCAGTGGCAGACTGGCATGAATCTCATCCAGAGACTCGGTCAGGTAACCGCTGTCGTCCAAGGCGTCAATGATCAACTCAACCAGCGCCCGGTCGCGCGGTTCACGCAGGTTAACCCGCATCTGTTCCAGCAAATGTTGTTTGAGCGAGATGTGCGCAGCTTCCAGTTGCGGGCGGCCTTCATCTTCTTCTGAGGACTTACTGCCTTGCGGACTATCGTCAAAACTCCAGTCATCATCGCTCTGGCTAGTGCTTTCCGCGATAGTGCTGATATCGCCAGTTACTTCACCATTTACTTCGTTATTGTCTGCGTTATCGGAGGTTTCGGTCTTGCTTTGTTCTGACGTTGTTTGTACGGCAAATTCCGACTCAGATTGCTTACCGCTATCGCTGATGGCCCCGTCAGCCAATAAGCGTATTGCGTGATCAAGCGGATCGTCGACTCGCTCCAGCATGGGATTTTCTATCAGCAGCGTTTCCAGTTCCTGATGCAATTCCAGCGTAGACAATTGCAATAGACGTATAGATTGCTGCAATTGGGGCGTAAGTGCCAGATGTTGCGAGGTACGTAACTGGAGGCTCTGCTTCATGTTCATGATGATTTCCGCTACATGCGGAAATGCTCTCCCAGATAAACGCGTCGTACCGATTCATTACTGATGATTTCGTCCGGACTACCGCTTGCCAGTACTGCACCCTGATTGATAATGCAGGCATGGTCGCAAATGCCCAAGGTCTCGCGGACATTGTGATCGGTAATCAAGACGCCTATGCCTCGTTCTTTCAAGAACCGTACAATTCTTTGGATTTCAATGACGGCGATAGGATCAACGCCGGCGAACGGTTCATCCAGTAGCACAAAGCGCGGATTGGTCGCCAGTGCGCGGGCAATCTCGACCCTGCGGCGTTCTCCGCCGGATAGGGATAGTGCCTGATTTTCGCGTATCCCTTCGATCTGCAAGTCGGCCAGTAAGGTATCGAGGCGCTGCTCTATGACCGGTTTTTTCAGATATCTGCCGTGCTCATCTTTTTGTAACTCCAGCACTGCGCGGATATTATCCTCTACCGACAATTTCCGGAAAACCGAGGCTTCTTGCGGCAAGTAAGACAGACCGATGGCAGCGCGCTGGTGTATCGGCAAATGAGAGATATCGACCCCGTCGACGTCGATCTTGCCGGCATCCGATGGAACCAGGCCGACAATCATGTAAAACGAGGTGGTTTTGCCAGCACCATTCGGGCCCAGCAAACCGACAACTTCACCGCTTTTTACCTGCAGCGATACATCGCGCACCACCTGACGTGCGCCATAGCGCTTTTGCAGTCCTTGAACGACTAGTGTGCTTGTCATATTATTTAACCGGGTTCGTCTCTGTACTGGCTGGGGTAACTGGTGGCGTAGCAGGGCGTGCCGCAGGTGCTGCAACCGGCGGCGCGGCTTTGACAGGCTTAGGTTGCAGCGTCAGTTTGACACGGCCGGCGCCTGGCACGCGATTTCCTGTCGTGGTGTTGGTGGCGAGAAACACGTCATTGAGGCTGTCATAGGAAAGGAATTCCCCCTCTTGTTCCTGCGTCACTTTTTTACCTTCCAGGTACTTCACTCTGGCCTTGGAAATAAATTTTACCAGTTCGGTTTTATCATCGTATTCAATCCGGTCAGCCGCACCCTCTACCCATAAATCATCGCCACCATCGCGTTTTTGCCGGAAGAAATTTTGTTTCCCCGGATTACTAAACAGCACGACATTCAGGTGTTCGTCCGGGGTCTGGGTGATGACGGCGCGATCGGCTTTGACGATCAGGGTACCGCGTGTCAGGACCACATCACCGGTTAGTGTAGTGATATTTTTCTTGCCGTCCGAACTGGACAGTTCGGCTTCAATATTGGTTTCTTTCAGGCTATCGGCTTTTTCCGCATGAGCCGATGCCAGAGGCAGCAGACAGCATAGCGAAATTGTCAGATACCGCGCATACGTCAATGCAGTCATGCGCGTACTAAGGCTAGGTAATTTTTTCATCATTGCCATTATGAATTGGGTTTTGGCGCAGTCCCGGGTCGGATGAAACGGGCGCGTACTTTACTCAGTAGTTGTAATTGCTGCGTGCTATTGTTCGCAGTCATGCCGATTGCGTGAATTTCCGAGGTGTTAGTAGTGAGTATCACCGGCATATCGGTTTTCATTATGTCCTGATCCGGTAAGACCAGCAGGTAATCCGATTTCAACTGCATGAAGCTGGAGGTCGCCGTGTTTGGTCTGTCAACTTGTACCTCGCCGAGCAAATGAATCTGATCGTGCTCCCGTTTAGGCGAGGTAAGTGTCGATTGCTGTTCGATCACTGCACGCATCGCACGGATATTAAAGGGAGCTTTGTCGGTGGCGAAACTATTGATGCGCGGCTGTTCAATTTCTATGTCGTCGCTGCGCGGATAGTGCGTCATACGATTACCGGTAATGTAGTAATTGGCCTGACCGTTATTTGGTAAACGTATAAAGTTAAATTTTTCTACGTAATAGTCGGGGTTGCTACGGATGCTGGAGCGCGAATTGAGATCGTCACCGTTACGCCGCATGGTTTCAAGCAGCCAGAAGCTAGCAAGCACCACCACTGCCAGCAAGGCAATGGCGAACCAGATACGGAAGCGGTCGGCGGTCAGGTGATATTTCATGTGAGGAAAGTGGCCAGAACCTGATCGTATTTACCTTGTGCCTGCAGGATGAAGTCGCACACTTCGCGCGCTGCACCATTGCCGCCTCTGGCCACGGTGACGTAATGAACGCGCGACCGGACTTCCGCATGGCCATTGGGGACGCTGGCGGAAAAGCCGACGCGCGACAATACCGGCAAATCAATCACATCGTCACCGATAAATCCGCAATGCTCGGGTGCGATGGCAAGAATCGCACTCAATTCAAGGAACGCAGATTTTTTATCGTGGATACCCTGCATCAGATGGGTGATGCCCAAGTCTTTGGCTCGTTTTGCTACGGTGGCAGATTGACGTGCGCTGATGATGGCAGTAATGATGCCGGCCTGTTGCAATAGTTTGATGCCCTGACCGTCCAGCACATTAAAGGTTTTCATCATTTCGCCTTCGGGGCCAAAGTGCAGGCAACCGTCGGTAAGTATGCCGTCGACATCAAAGATCATCAGTTTTACCTGAGCGGCTTTTTTTAGTGCGGCGAGCGTCATCAAATCACCTTGGCGCGAGTGAGGTCGTGAATGTGCAGGGCACCGACCAACTTACCGTTGTCATCGGCTACCAGTAACTGGTTGATGCGATGGGTTTCCATAATTTCGACGGCCTCAACCGCAAGTTGTTCCGGGCGTATGCTGCGCGGGTTCTTGCGCATTACGTCGGCGATGCAGACTTGGGAGAAATCTTGGGTTTTTTCCATCAGACGGCGCAGGTCTCCATCGGTAAACACGCCTATGATGCGCTGTTCTGCATCAATGACGGCGGTCATCGCCATGCCTTTTTGGGTGATTTCAAGCAAGGCTGCAGTCAATTTGGTTTCGGGCGCAACCCGCGGAATCGCATCGCCGCTGCGCATGATGTCGCGCACGTGGGTCAGCAGACGTCGGCCTAGGGTACCGCCCGGATGTGAGCGGGCAAAGTCTTCTTCGCGAAAGCCGCGTGCATCGAGCACGGCGACTGCCAAGGCATCGCCCAGTGCCAGTGTCACCGTGGTGCTGGCGGTAGGTGCCAGATTGAGAGGGCAGGCTTCTTTGTCTACGTGTACGTTCAAATGTACATCCGCCAGTTTTGCCAGGCTAGATTCAGGCTTGCCTGTCATGGCAATCAGTTTGACTCCCAGACGTTTGATGGTCGGCAGTATTGACATCAATTCCGAGGCTTCGCCGGAATACGAGATCGCGATAAATACATCCTGACGCGTCACCATGCCGAGGTCGCCATGCGCCGCTTCGGCCGGGTGAACAAAAAAGGATGGTGTGCCGGTAGAGGCAAAGGTCGCGGCAATTTTGCGTGCTATATGACCGGATTTGCCTATGCCCGAAACCACTACGCGACCGTCGCAATGCAGCAGCAATGAAATGGCTTGGGTAAAGGCGGCAGCATCGTCCCCGCTCAGTCGTTGTTGAAGAGCCAGTATTGCATCTGCTTCGATCTGCAGTGTTTCGCAGGCCAGTTGCAAGGCGTGATTGGCAGCGTTGGCGTTGCCAGCGGCGTCAAGTGCGGAAGAGGTGTCGTGATGTGTACTCATCCCCAAAGTATAAACGAAAATCGCTAAGCAAGAACTCTGCCAGTTGCTGTCAATTGAATATTGTTCGTTAATTGTTGATCTTGACACACTCTAAATCGGCAATAATAGAAAATATGAATGCACTAGACACTACTCTACTACTCTTAAGCGCCGCCGTCCTCGGGGTCGTGGCTTTCCGTATGTTGCAATTGCCGCCTATGCTAGGTTATCTGGTGGTGGGGATTTTGATCGGGCCGCATGGATTCGGCCTGGCTCAGGAAAGCTCTGCGACCCATGAATTGGCTGAGTTTGGCGTGGTTTTTCTGATGTTCTCTATCGGGTTGGAATTTTCGCTAGCCAAACTGATGTCGATGCGACGTGCCGTATTTGGGCTGGGGATGGCACAGGTGATCGTCACTATCGCCATGGCCATGGTGTGCGGCCTGGCGGCGGCGCAATGGTTGCCGGGGCATTTCAATATAGGCTGGGAAGCGGCCTTTGCCTTGGGTGGTGCGCTGGCGATGTCGTCTACCGCGATAGTTTCGAAGATGCTGACTGAAAGAATGGAGCTGGAAAGCCCGCACGGACGTCAGATTATCAGCGTGCTGTTGTTTCAGGATCTGGCGGTTGTTCCTTTATTGATTATGGTGCCGGCGCTGGCTTCGCATTCGGGTGATCTGGCTGAGACTCTGGCCTGGGCTGGCGGCAAGGCCGCCCTGGTGTTATTTTTGCTCCTGTTTCTTGGGCAAAAATTAATGCGTGGCTGGTTCCGCATCGTGGTCAAGCGCCGCTCGCAAGAATTGTTCATGTTAAACCTGTTGCTGATCACCTTGGGAGCCGCCTGGCTAACCGAGCGCGCCGGCTTGTCGCTGGCGCTGGGGGCCTTCGTGGCGGGTATGCTGATTTCAGAAACCGAATACAAACATCAGGTGGAAGAGGATATCAAGTCTTTCCGCGATGTTTTGCTGGGTCTGTTTTTCATCACGATAGGGATGCTGCTTAATCTGCGCCTGGTGATCGAGCATGGCTGGTTGGTGTTGCTATTGCTGATCGCGCCGGTAATGCTGAAGTTTGGCCTGATTGCCGCATTGGCCAGGGTGTTCGGTAATTCCACCAGTGTTTCCTTGCGCACTGGTCTGGGTTTGGCGCAGGCGGGGGAGTTCGGGTTCGTCTTGCTCAATCAGGCCGGTGGACTGAAATTGCTTGATCCCTTGCTGTTGCAATTGATACTTGCCTCTATGGTGTTGTCTATGCTGATTTCGCCATTTATCCTGGCCAAGTCAGATGCGATCGTCATGAAATTGTCGGCCAATGAATGGATGACACAATCCTTGGCATTGACGCAAATTGCGGCGCGTACCATGAACGTCAAAAAACACGTGATCATTGCAGGCTTCGGCCGTAGCGGCCAAAGCCTGGCGCGCTTACTGTCGGAGGAATTCATTGAGTATCAGGCGCTCGATCTCGACCCGGACCGGATACGCGAGGCGCAAATCGCAGGTGCTAATGTGTCGTATGGTGATGCGGCACGGCGCGAAAGCTTGCTGGCGGTCGGTATCAATCGCGCCGCTGCCCTGGTGGTGACGTATACCAATACCAACTCGGCCCTGAAAATACTGCATCTGGTGCATGAGCTTAATCCTAGCTTGCCAGTGATTGTGCGCAGTCACGACGATACCGATCTCAATAAGTTGCGAGCTGCCGGTGCCACTGAAGTGGTGCCTGAGTTAATGGAGGGCAGTCTGATGCTCGCTTCGCACGCGCTGGTCTTGCTAGGCGTGCCTTTACGTCGCGTGGTGCATAGGGTGCAAACTGCCAGGGATGAACGTTATGAATCCTTACGCGGCTTTTTTCATGGTGCCAGCGATATGGTCGATGGCCCGGAGAACCTGCAGTTGCGCTTGCATACCGTCGTGCTCAATGCCCGTGCCAAAAGCTTGGGCAAGAGTCTGGCAGACCTGAATCTGGCTGAGCTTGAGGTTGACGTCACTGCGGTACGGCGCGGCAAGAACCGTCTGTCACCGGAGCAAAGCCTGATTTTGCAAGAAGCGGATGTAGTGGTGCTGCGCGGCACTGCGGAAAGCGTCGCTAGGGCGGAGCAGCGGCTGTTAAAATAGCGGCTTATTTTTTTATACCATTTGAAGGGCACCCGTGATGTTGAATCCATCCGACTATATTAAAGAACATATCCGCACTGTGGAAAACTGGCCGCAGCAGGGAATCATGTTCCGTGACATCACCCCTTTATTGCAAAACCCTAAAGTATTCCGGGTGCTGATCGACATGTTCGTGCATCGCTATATGGATGCCAAGCTCGATATGATCGCCGGTCTGGATGCGCGTGGCTTCATCATCGGTTCGGTGGTTGCCTATGAACTGAATCTGGGTTTTGTGCCTATCCGTAAAAAAGGCAAGTTGCCGTTCACCACGGTTTCGGAAGAATATGAACTTGAGTACGGTAGCGCCACCGTCGAACTGCATACCGATGCCTGTAAAGCCGGCGACCGGGTAGTCCTGATTGATGATCTGATCGCTACCGGCGGCACCATGATGGCCGGCAGAAAATTGCTTGAGCGCTTAGGTGCCACCGTGGTTGAAGGTGCCGTGATTGTCGATTTGCCGGAGTTGGGCGGATCTGAGCTGATCAAGGCTAGCGGCCTGCCTTTGTACACGGTGTGCAATTTCGACGGACATTGAGGCTCGCCTAGAGCTGGCCGTATAGATATACTCTCTCCGGGTATATTTTGAAGGTGCTTGATTTATCTCTGCTACAGGTATGGTATTTATAGATACTCCCCTGGTTACGTATAGATAGAAATATGGATGAGCAGAAAAGCCTGAGCGCAACAGCCTGTTGTCTCAGGCTTTTTTTATGGCGATACAGAACGGGTATCAAGGTGAGCCAGATGATGGAACCGGTTAGCTTGCGGAGCAATAAATCGCAAGCACTTTATCGCCATGTCCGGCATTTGCGTTATACTTCAGGTCTTCCAAGGAGCGCTGCGACAAAATCTTGCTATTTTGCCAGGCTTGGAATCATCACAACTGCGCTCACGTTACTTTTTTCAATCGAAAGGAGGGCGTGATGAACGCCACCACAATGACTACTCAAGCTACTACCCAAGACGCGACTCAAGACTTTTTAGTTGCAGATCTCAGCCTGGCCGATTGGGGCCGTAAAGAAATCAGTATTGCCGAAACCGAAATGCCGGGCCTGATGGCAATCCGTGAAGAGTTCGCGGCAACCCAGCCTTTGCGCGGCGCCCGTATTACAGGCTCCCTGCACATGACGATACAGACTGCGGTGCTGATCGAAACCCTGAAAGCGCTGGGCGCACAAGTGCGTTGGGCTTCCTGCAATATCTACTCGACACAAGATCACGCAGCGGCGGCCATTGCCGACGGCGGCACGCCTGTGTTCGCGTTTAAGGGCGAAAACCTGGACGAGTACTGGGATTTCACACACCGTATTTTCGAATGGAAAGACGGCGGTTACTCCAACATGATTCTCGATGACGGTGGCGATGCGACTTTGCTGCTGCATCTGGGTGCGCGTGCCGAGAAAGATATTTCGGTATTGGCCAATCCTGGTTCAGAAGAAGAAATTTGCCTGTTCAATGCCATCAAGTCACACTTGAAAACCGAACCGGACTGGTATTCCAAACGTCTGCCGCATATCCTGGGCGTGACTGAAGAAACGACTACCGGCGTGCACCGTTTGTATCAGATGCACAAAGAAGGCAAACTCGCGTTCCCGGCAATTAATGTCAATGACTCCGTCACCAAATCCAAGTTCGATAACCTGTATGGTTGCCGCGAGTCTCTGGTCGATGGTATCAAGCGCGCTACTGACGTCATGATCGCCGGTAAAGTTGCCGTGATCGCCGGTTACGGTGACGTCGGCAAGGGTTGCGCCCAAGCGATGCGTGCCCTGTCAGCGCAAGTGTGGGTGACTGAAATCGATCCTATCTGCGCACTGCAGGCAGCGATGGAAGGTTACCGTGTCGTGACGATGGAATACGCGTCTGAATTCGGCGATATTTTTGTGACTACCACCGGTAACTACCACGTCATCAGCCATGATCACATGCTGAAGATGAAAAACAATGCGATCGTCTGCAACATCGGTCACTTTGACAATGAAATCGACGTCGCCTCGATCAAGAAATACCAGTGGGATAACATCAAGCCACAAGTCGATCACGTGATTTTCCCCGAATTAAATGGTCAACCTAGCAAGCGCATCATCCTGTTGGCAGAAGGCCGTCTGGTCAATCTCGGTTGCGGTACCGGTCACCCTTCGTATGTGATGAGTTCCTCATTCGCTAATCAGACCATTGCCCAGATCGAGTTGTTCGTCAACACCAAGCAATATCCGGTCGGCGTCTACACTCTGCCTAAGCACCTCGATGAAAAAGTAGCGCGCCTGCAATTGAAGACTCTCAATGCGCAATTGAGCGTACTGACTGACGAGCAAGCGAACTATATCGGTGTTGCTAAATCCGGCCCTTACAAGCCAGAACACTACCGTTATTAATGTGCTTACCCCTCACCGCTCTGGCGGTGAGGGGGCTTAGTCTACCTGTCGTCTACTTTGAGGAGATTTCATGCCGCTGTTAGCAACCTGGCTGATCAATGCGCTGGCCTTGCTGGCTTTGCCGTACCTGATGCATTCCGTAAAAATTGATAACTTTGGTACCGCTTTGCTGGTGGCTGTGGTACTCGGTTTTGTCAATGCGATCTTGCGTCCTATCTTGCTGTTGCTGACCTTGCCGGTAACTTTGCTGAGCATGGGGCTGTTTATTTTTGTCATCAACGGTCTGATGTTCTGGATGGTGGCCAATCTGATAGACGGATTTCATGTCGCCGGGTTCTGGTCTGCCGTCGGCGGTGCGCTGCTGTATAGCGTGATCTCCTGGACTCTCACTACTTTACTCCTGCAAAAATAATGTCTGCTCATAATTTCAGCATAGAATTTTTCCCGCCAAAAACGGCGGAAGGCACAGAAAAACTCCGCATCACGCGCGCCAAGCTGGCCGCTTTGCAGCCTAAGTATTTCTCGGTCACTTTCGGTGCTGGCGGCACTACGCAGCAAGGCACCTTGGATACCGTGGTTGAGATACGCAATGAGGGCTACGACGCCGCACCGCATTTGTCTTGCGTCGGTGGTACCCGTGAATCGATACGCAATATCTTGCAGCAATACAAAGCGCACGATATTCGCCGTCTGGTGGCCTTGCGCGGCGATTTGCCAAGTGGTTACGGGATGGGCGGTGAATTCCGCTATGCCAACGAGTTGGTCGAATTTATTCGTGCCGAAACCGGTGACTGGTTTCATATCGAAGTGGCCGCTTACCCTGAAATGCATCCGCAAGCTCGTTCACCGCAAGATGATCTGAACAGTTTCGTGCGCAAGATGCAGGCGGGCGCGAATGCCGCCATTACCCAATATTTTTATAATCCTGACGCTTATTTTCAATTCGTAGAGCTGGCCCAAAAAGCCGGCGTGACTGCACCTATCGTGGCGGGTATCATGCCGATCACGAACAGCAGTCAGTTGCTGCGTTTCTCAGAAATGTGCGGCGCGGAAATCCCGCGCTGGGTACGTTTAAAAACTCGCCAGTTATGGCGATGACAGCGCATCCATCAAGGCCTTTGGCCTCGATGTCGTGACGCATCTGTGCGAACGCCTGTTAGCCGGTGGTGCACCTGGCTTGCATTTTTACTCGCTCAACCAAGCCGCCGCAACGACTGCGATCTGGCAGCGACTGGTGTAAATTCCCGGGTACTAGCTACTATCAATGAGGATTCATGCGGCTTCTGGCATGAAAAGACTGCGAAAGGCGCATGAATAATGCGCCTTTTTTTTCATCAGTCGGGCGCTGGACGGCAACCCTGTTTTTTGAATTGTTTTTTTTGCAGAGTTACGCAAGGATGTTCAGCGCATATTCGGTAAGCGTGTTCAGCTAATCATGCTGCCGCTTGCAGGTCATATTGCGCCAGCATCGCTGATTTTAGTTTGCCGTTGAGTGCCGCTTTTAGTAGCTCTGCAGGTTGCACCGTTTGTTGGTCGCGTATCAGGGTCAGGGCTTGGCCGGGCTTGACTACGGGAGTGAAACCGCGGTGGCATAAATTAGCGGTGATCCATTCTTCCAGGATTTCCAGTACGTGATTGCGCTTGCCTAGCGGCGATAGAAAACTCACGTCCTGTGGACGCAGTTTGTCCCATAGCTTATCGACTTGCTGTGCCATTACGACCAGTTCGCTAAATTCCAGTTGCTTCGGTGCCATCCAACTGTCGGCGAAGCGCAGTTCTATCTGCTTTTGCAGTATCTGGGTGCCATAGCTATCCCAGTCGCTAATGATCAGTTCATCGTGTTCGAACATGGTGTACCAGGCGTTTTCGGCCGCCAGTTCACCCCCGACTAATTGCAGGCATTCCGATAATGGCGGATAGCTCGGGGTGGCACCTGGCGCCATCGCGGCGACCCGGTCTGCCAGTGAGGGATGACTGTCAAACTCAGCGGTGGGGCGCACTTCGGCATGGCTGATCGCCGCTTGCACTTCAGTGCGTTTGACGCCGGGTTTGCAGAAACGCCGGAAGCCTTCAAACACCGGCAGGCGTGAGCCGCGCGTAATGGCCGGACATAATTCGTGATCAAGATAAGCTGACCACATCGGCTCTATCAGGTGAATTTTTTCCAGCGCCGCACGGGTCGCCTTGACGCCAAAGCATTGCACCGCAAATGCGTCTGCGGAAAATTCCTGGGCGCGCGACACACCGCTGGACAGGCGCAATACCCACAAGCCGTACAAGCGAAAGATGATATCGAGAAAAAACAGCGAGTCATCCAGATTGTTGACGGTGGTGGTGAGTGATTTCCGGGTACGGTAGACCCACGGCCCCAGCGACAGATCGCCGGCGACAAAATGACCGAATTCATGCGCCATGACCGAGCCTAATTCTATATTTGAGAGACTGCTCAGCAGCGGCAGGCCTACCCCCACTTGCAGGCTTTGCACCCGGCCATACCAGTTACGCTTGCTGCTGATAAAAGCACTGGCGGCACCGATCAGGTGTATCTCTATCGGCGCCTCGATATCGAGTTTGCGGGCGATGTGTTCTAGCATCGCATATAAGGGTTCGGATCAAGGACGACCGCGCGGTGGCGCTGCTCGGCTACCGCAGTACGCCTACGGTGCAGGCGGTATTGCCTTTGCTGGAAAAAAATAAAATCCCTTTGGTCGCACCGTTTTCCGGTTCGCAATCGCTGTATAAACCCATGCATCCGTATGTCTTCAACCTGCGCGCCAGCTATCAGGAAGAAGCCGCCAAGATGGTCGAATCGGTGGCGCTAATGCAGATCAAAAACATCGCCATCTTGTATCAGGATGATGCCTTCGGTAAGGATGGCCTGGCCGGCTTTGAACAGCATCTGGGCGCGCGCAATCTCAAGGCGGCCGTGATTGCCAAATATGACCGCAAGGATCTCAATGTCGATGCCGCCGTGGCGACTATTCTGGCGGCCAACCCGGCTGCCGTATTGATGGCATGTACACCAAGCGCTTGCGCCGATTTCATCAAGAAGGTTAAGACGGCCGGCCGTTTGCCACAATTCATGATGCTCTCCAACGTCAATTCGGAGGAGTTTTTTACTTCGCTGGGCAAGTTGGGGCGCGGCGTCGGTGTGATACAGGTGATGCCGGCACCACGCAATATCGGCGTGCCGGTGGTGCGTGAATTCCAGCATGCATTGAAGGCGGCCAGTAATCCTCCGCCAGTGACTTCCGCGGTACTTGAAGGCTTTATTGCCGCCAAATTGTTAACGGAAGGAATACGCCGTAGCGGAGCCAATCTTAGTTCGCAAAGACTGGTCAGCGCACTCGAATCGATGAGCGATTACGATCTGGGCGGCATTACCTTGCAGTATGGCAGCACGCAGCATAATGGTTCCAATTTTGTAGAGCTGAGCATCATAGACCAGAACGGCAAGATGATGCGCTAGCGTGAAGCTACTCGCACCGTAGTATGCCGGCCCGGCATACAATGCAGGATAGCTATCAAGATTAACATCAAGATCAACATCGAGGACTATCCCATGAGCCAGGCAGCACCACTACGCAGTGATTATCCGCACTTTCAGCCTATCACTACACGCTGGCATGACAATGATATCTACGGTCACGTCAATAACGTCGTGTATTACAGTTACTTCGATAGCGCGGTCAATGCCTACCTGATCGCAGTTGGTGGCTTAGACATCCATCACGGTGAGGTGGTGGGTTTCGTGGTGAGCTCCAGTTGTGATTATTTTTCCGCCATCGCGTTTCCCGAAACCATAGAGGTGGGGATGCGGGTCGCTAAACTGGGCAATAGCTCAGTGAACTATGAGTTGGCAATCTTCAAGGCGGGTGAGCAGAACGCTTGTGCCGCCGGGCGCTTTGTTCACGTATTCGTCTGGATAAAAGTGCGACGACGATAAAAAGGGATGATCCTAGCAAACTATCGAAATCCTGTTGGTGCAGCATATAGCTCTCCTCTATGAGTGATCATGAATTGCCGGTTAGTACATTGTCGTTTTCTACAATATATATTGCAGCAATAGAGTAAGGGAAAACAGCAATCTCTGCTGATCGATTGCTGTTGCATTTCAGGTTTTGACGCGCTTACTCTGTGGGCCGCATTTGCTGCTGCCGTGTTTTCTTGATGTAAGCCTTGTCAGGTTGGTTGAGTATTACTTCAAGCTCGTGTCTCGCCTGCCTCAAGCATGACCTGAGGCAGGCACCGCAAGGTGCAATCGGATCATCGGTCGCGCCCAACCACTGCCAATATTGTAAATCACCGGGGCGGTAATCCGGGCAAGCACCGCGCTGAAGAAGGCTGTGCGTTCGGCGCAATTGCAAGGCCGTAGGAGGCGTTTTCCACCATTGGCAGCCGCGAATACTTTGCCATCTCTGCTCAGCAACGCGGCGCAACCTGAACATTGCGAGTACGGGTGCATAGGCCGAGATGGCGTGCGCTTAAGGCCGCTTGTACGAGTTGTTCTTGATTCATGCTTCCTGGATGAGGGTGAGGCGCATTATTTCATGCCGCGCCATGTGTGCTGGCTTTTGTTCATACATTAGCTCAATACTTAGCTAACATGCGCCCGCATCAAAATTTAAGCGCGCGCACATTTTGATTTTTTAGGCTGCCATAGTTCGATTTCTTTTTTTAATTTTTTATGTTCTTTGGCGCTAATTTTTTTATTTGAGACGAGTGTCGCATCTGGCTTTGTAGCACCGTTTTTATGCGCGAGTAAGGCCCACTTGAGTGCTGTTACCTGGTCTGTTTTTACTCCCAGGCCATGTTGGTACATACCGCTTAAGCTGTATTGTGCCCGTGCGTGGCCCTGATCGGCTGCGCGTTGTAACCATATTAGAGCGCGTGGCAAGTCTTTGCTGGCGCATGTGCCGCTCTTATACAAAATCGCCAATTCATATTGCGCGTTGATGTTGCAGTGCTGTGCGGCTTTTCGGTACCATCCCAGCGCTGGCTCGCAGTCGGCTGTTTGCCCTTTATTGCTGGCGTATAAACGGGCCAATTCTAGTTGCGCATCGGTATCGCCCTGATTTGCGGCGAGCAGAAATAGGTCTTTGGCTTGCTTCAGGTCTTGCGGCCCGCCTTGTGCATTTTTATACAAAATGCCAGCGCGGTATTGTGCCTTGGGGTCGCCTTGCTGTGCCGCCTTGTTCAACCATTCTGCGGCTTTCAGATAGCTTTGTGTGACGCCAAAACCATCGTAATAATGTAAGCCTAGTTGATACTGCGCACCGGGCAGGCCTTGCTCGGCGGCTTTTAGATACCACTCCACCGCCATTTCGTCGTTTGGGCTCACGCCCTGGCCTTGCTGATACATACTAGCTAGTTGGTATTGAGCCGAGGCATCGCCCAAGGTCGCCGCTTTGCGATACCATTCTGCCGCTTGCTTGGGATTACTTTTAACTCCTAAACCGCGCAAATAAATCTCTGCTACGCCGACGCAAGCGCGCGTGTCTCCGTACAGCGCATCCTGAGTCCAGCCATTTAAGGCGCTGGCGTAGCTTGAAAAGCCAGTAAGCCTTGCTTGCCTGCCGCATAGGCATTGAGGCAATAGTGCGAAGTAGATTTTTCCTTCATCGAGTTTTATTATCTTTGTATGAAAAAAGCGTATCAAGCGAATTCGCATCATTTGCATTAATGCAAATTAATCTTTAAGCGTTACTAAAAAAGCTACGCGGAAAGCAGCAAAAAATGGCAAGGCCAGCGCGCATATTCCATGCACTCTTTGATGCTCTGGAAAAGTCAATCAAATAAATAATTTTTATGCCGCCGCAAGCGCGCGTGACTCCGTACAGCGCATCCTGTTGTCCATCCATTTAAGGCGGTGGCGGGGTCCTTAGCTTGAAAAGCCAGTGAGCCTGCTGGTAATCAGATGCGCCGCATAGGCTTGAGCCTTAGCGGGTGTTCCAAGTAGATTTTTCTATACTTCATCGAGTTTTAGCCGGCTGAGTATCGCCAAAGAAGCGCGATCTCGAGCGAATTCGCATCATAAGCATATTTTTAAACTGCATTTAATGCAAATTAATCGGCCGCGTAGGCATCCATGCTAAAAAAGCTAAAATGCGCGGAAAGCAAGTCTTTTCTACTATTTATCCGCGCAATGAATTTTCAAAAAATGGCAAGGCCAGCGCGCATATTCCATGCGGGCTGCAGGCCAGATAGGCTGGAAACTTTGTTAGTGTTGCTAAAAAAACCTCTTTTCGCTAAAGAAAGCGGTTGCGTGTATCTGCTTACGCCACTAGAATTAGTGTAAATAAAAAATTGTGTACTACATGTAGTGGTTTTATTTATTTTGTCCGCCAGCATTTTTATGCTTCCTTTATCCCGGGAAATACGCTAGGGATTGAAAAATATCGCAAGAAATGAGCTGAAAATGCCGCTGGGCGGCAAATGATCATCTCTGATCTTTGAAGTAAATAAGCTGCAGCTATCTAAGCCTCGCAATATCGATTAACGTTGAACCTGGAGTCCAAATGCACTCTTCCATAGAATCATCCTCTGCCAATTTATCTGACCTGGCTGCCGCGCAGCCAGGCGCGCTCTCACATGTATCCGTGAGCACTAACTATAGCGATTACCGCATCATCCGCCGTAATGGCGCAGTGGTGGGGTTTGAGCCATCTAAAATCGCGATCGCCGTTACTAAGGCGTTTCTTGCCGTCAATGGCGGCCAGGGTGCCGCTTCTGCGCGTGTCCGTGAACTGGTCGAGCAGTTGACCGCTACCGCCGTGGCCGCCCTGATGCGCCGCCAACCGGCCGGCGGCACTTTTCATATTGAAGATGTGCAGGATCAGGTAGAGCTGGCGCTGATGCGTTCCGGTGAACATGACGTAGCGCGTGCCTACGTGCTGTACCGTGCCAAGCACATGGAAGAGCGTCGTCTGCAACTGGAAGCGCAGCAAGCCTCCAATACCAAGGCCAATGAATTGCAGATTCGCGTGATCGTCGATGGTCAGCCGCAATTGCTCGATGTGGCGCAGGTGCGCGCCTTGATCACCGCCGCCTGCGTCGGTCTCGACAAACTGGCTGATCCGGAAGCGATCTTGCTGGAAACCCTGAAAAACCTGTACGACGGCGTACCGGTAGAGGAGTTGCACAAATCGGCGATTCTGGCAGCGCGTGCCCTGATGGAAAAAGAGCCTGCCTATAGCCAGGTCACTTCCCGTTTGCTGTTGCATACTATCCGTAAGGAAGTGTTTGGTAAGGAAGTGGTACAAAAAGATGCTGCGGCCGAATACCTGACGTATTTCCCTTCGTATATCCAAAAGGGTATAGACGCCGAACTGCTCGATGTGAAACTCGGTCAGTTTGATCTGGCCAGACTGGCTAAGGCCTTAGTGGCTGACCGCGATCTGCAGTTTTCGTATATTGGTCTGCAGACCTTGTATGACCGTTACTTCCTGCACATACGCGGTACCCGCATAGAGATGCCTCAGGCGTTTTACATGCGCGTCGCGATGGGTCTGGCCTTGAACGAGTCTGACCGTGAAGCGCGCGCGATCGAGTTCTACAATCTGTTGTCTTCATTTGACTTCATGAGTTCGACCCCGACTTTGTTTAACTCGGGCACCCAGCGCTCGCAACTGTCTTCCTGCTACCTGACGACGGTGGCCGATGATCTGGGCGGCATTTATGACGCCATCAAGGAAAACGCCTTGCTGGCAAAATATGCCGGCGGTTTGGGTAACGACTGGACACCGGTGCGTTCACTCGGTGCGCATATCAAGGGTACCAATGGTAAATCCCAGGGTGTGGTGCCTTTCCTGAAAGTGGTCAACGACACTGCGGTGGCGGTGAATCAAGGCGGCAAGCGTAAGGGCGCGGTTTGCGCTTACCTTGAAACCTGGCATATGGACGTCGAAGAATTCCTCGACTTGCGTAAGAATACCGGTGATGACCGCCGCCGTACGCATGACATGAACACCGCCAACTGGATTCCGGATCTGTTCATGAAGCGCGTTATGGAAAAGGGCGACTGGACCCTGTTCTCACCATCCGATGTGCCGGATCTGCATGATAAATTCGGTAAGGCTTTTGAAATCGCTTACACCGGCTATGAAGCCAAGGCCGCCAGCGGCGAGTTGGGCTTGTTCAAAAAAAGTCCCTGCGCTTGATTTGTGGCGCAAGATGCTGTCCATGCTGTTTGAAACCGGTCATCCATGGATTACCTTCAAAGACCCATGCAATATCCGTTCGCCGCAACAACACGTAGGCGTAGTGCATAGCTCTAACCTGTGTACTGAAATTACGCTCAATACCAACGAAAGCGAAATCGCCGTATGTAATCTGGGTTCGGTCAACATGCCGGCCCACATGAAGGAGCAGGACGGAAAACTGCAACTGGATCACGTCAAGCTGCAAAAAACCATCAGCACGGCGATGCGCATGCTCGATAACGTGATCGACATTAACTACTATGCCGTCGACAAAGCGCGTAATTCGAATATGCGTCACCGCCCGGTAGGTCTTGGCATTATGGGGTTCCAGGATTGCCTGCACATGATGCGCGTTCCTTATGCGAGCATGGATGCGGTCAGCTTCGCCGACACTTCGATGGAAGCGGTCTGCTACTACGCCTATCTGGCATCGAGCCAGTTGGCGGAAGAGCGCGGCACTTACGATTCGTATCGCGGCTCCTTGTGGGATCGTGGCATCCTGCCGCAAGACTCGGTGCAGTTATTGGCCGAAGAGCGCGGTGGCTATCTGGAAGTTGATGCTTCGTCAGCGATGGATTGGACTGTTGTGCGTGAGCGTATCAAGCAGCACGGTATGCGCAACTCCAACTGCGTGGCGATTGCACCGACGGCGACTATCTCCAACATTATCGGCGTATCGGCTTGTATCGAACCGACGTATCAGAATCTGTACGTGAAATCGAATCTGTCCGGCGAGTTTACCGAGATCAACGAACACCTGGTGCGCGATCTGAAGCAGCGCGGTTTGTGGGATGAGGTCATGATTTCTGACCTGAAATATTTTGACGGCAGCCTGGCCAAGATCGATCGCATTCCTGAAGAATTGCGCGAACTGTACGCCACCGCATTTGAAGTGAGCCCGACCTGGTTGGTGGAAGCGGCATCGCGTCGTCAGAAGTGGATAGATCAGGCACAGTCCCTGAATATCTATATGGCGGGCGTGTCGGGTAAAAAGCTCGACGAAACTTACAAGCTGGCATGGTTGCGCGGCTTGAAAACCACTTACTACCTGCGCACCATGGGTGCTACCCATACCGAAAAATCCACCAGCAAGACCGGTGCCTTGAATGCGGTAGCGGTTGACGGCGGCAATGGCGGCATGGCGGCAAGTGCGCCTGAAGCAGATGGTGCAGCTTGCTACCTGCGTCCGGGCGATGCCGGCTTTGAAGAGTGCGAAGCCTGCCAGTAATCTGGAAAATTATGCGGAGCGGCACCTGCGTGACAGGTGCCGTTTCTGCAGCGAGTCCGGGCCAGACCCGGACTCGTTCATCATAGAATCTATCAGTAAATAATTAGTTAGGACGAAAATGCTTTCTTGGGATGATGAAGCTGCATCTGCAGCACCTGCCGCAACTAAAGCGGCCCCGGCGCCATTGCCGTTAATCGACGCCGCCTTGAGCCCGGTGCAGCCAACGCAGAAGTTTGTGCCAACCGCAGAAGATCTGGCACGCCGCGTGAATGCCAGCGACAAACGTATTATCAATGGCAAAACCGATGTGAACCAATTGGTGCCATTCAAATATAAGTGGGCGTGGGATAAATATTTGGCGGGTTGTGCCAATCACTGGATGCCGCAAGAGATTAATATGCAGCGCGATATCGAACTCTGGAAAAGCCCGAATGGCCTTACCGACGACGAACGCCGCCTGGTCACACGTAACTTAGGTTTTTTTGTCACGGCCGATTCACTCGCCGCCAATAATATCGTGCTCGGTACTTACCGCCACATCACAGCGCCTGAGTGCCGTCAATATCTGCTGCGTCAGGCATTTGAAGAGGCGATTCACACCCACGCTTACCAATACATCGTTGAGTCACTGGGCTTGGATGAAGGCGAAGTGTTTAACGCTTACAACGAAGTAGAGTCAATTCGTGACAAGGATCAGTTTTTGATTCCTTTCATTGATGTCCTGACCAATCCGGAGTTCAAGACCGGAACGACAGAAGATGACCAGACCTTATTGCGTTCACTGATCGTCTTCGCATGCCTGATGGAAGGCCTGTTTTTCTACGTTGGCTTCACCCAGATTCTGGCATTGGGTCGTCAGAATAAAATGATGGGAGCGGCGGAACAATATCAATACATTTTGCGTGATGAATCGATGCACTGTAATTTCGGAATCGATTTAATCAATACGATTAAGATGGAAAATCCACATTTGTGGACACCAGCATTTCGCGATGAAATTAAATCCTTGTTTTTACGTGCAGTGGAGTTAGAATACCGCTATGCTGAGGATACGATGCCGCGCGGAGTGTTAGGTTTGAATGCCCCAATGTTCAAAGGCTATTTACGATTCATCGCAAATCGTCGCGCGCAGCAAATTGGTCTTGAGGCTTTGTTCCCACATGAAGAGAATCCTTTTCCGTGGATGAGCGAAATGATCGATCTGAAAAAAGAACGAAACTTTTTTGAGACACGTGTGATTGAGTATCAAACTGGTGGTGCACTCAACTGGGAATAAATTCTTCCGGTTTGAAATCCAGATGCTTTACTCACAATGCACTTTAGTAAAACGTGAGAGGCTTCACCAAATTGAAGAAATTTGACAGATCAATTGGATCCGCCCTATTTTTGACGCAATACCCGGCGAGGCTGGGTATTGCGCATTTTCGTTTTGGGAACAGCGATTCATACAGAATACCGACGCCGGCTTTCTAAGCGGGCGTTTTTTTTGGTCGTTAGCATCATTCGTTAAAGCTAGTCCCTTGATGCATTTTATTTGCATTTAACGAAAGGAACGACCATATGGCTGAAGTGCTGCATCAATAAAGGGGATGCAGCAGTTCAGCTGGTGTCGAATTCACTGGCACAAACAGTGATCATGTTTGTGCCGATGAATAATTCGCTCGACGGATTGTGAGCGGATTTAAATTTTTACCTGATATTATTTTTATCTAACAGGAGAGACAACATGGCAACAGCATCAAAACCTCCAGTGGCCAAGAAGGCAGCGGCGGCGAAGCCGGCTGCAAAAGTGGTCGAAAAAGCAGAAGCTAAGCCGGCGGCAAAGGCTGCGGCTAAACCTGTAACGAAAACAGCAGCTAAGGCGGCAGCGAAACCAGCGGCCAAGCCAGCAGCAAAAGTCGCAGCTAAGGTGGCAGCGAAGCCAGCAGCTAAAGTAGCAGCAAAGACAGCAGCCAAGCCAGCGGCGAAAGTAGCGGCTAAGGCGGTAACTAAGGCAGCAGCTAAGGCGGCAGCGAAGCCAGCGGCGAAAGTAGCAGCTAAGGCGGTAACTAAGGCAGCAACCAAGCCAGCGGCAAAAGTAGCGGCTAAGGCGGTAACTAAGGCAGCAGCCAAGCCAGCGGCGAAAGTAGCGGCTAAGGCGGTAACTAAGGCAGCAACCAAGCCAGCGGCAAAAGTAGCAGCTAAGGCAGCAACCAAGCCAGCGGCAAAAGCAGCAGCTAAGGCAGCAACCAAGCCAGCGGCAAAAGCAGCGTCTAAGGCAGCAGCCAAGCCAGCGGCGAAAGTAGCAGCGAAGGCAGCAGCCAAGCCAGCGGCGAAAGTAGCAGCCAAGCCAGCAGCTAAGGCGGCGACTAAGGTAGGAGCCAAGCCAGCGGCAAAAGTCGCAGCTAAGGCAGCAGCCAAGCCAGCGGCAAAAGTCGCAGCTAAGGCAGCAGCCAAGCCAGCGGCAAAAGTCGCAGCTAAGGCAGCAGCCAAGCCAGCGGCAAAAGTCGCAGCTAAGGCAGCAGCCAAGCCAGCGGCAAAAGTCGCAGCTAAGGCAGCAGCGAAGCCAGCGGCGAAAGTAGCAGCTAAGGCCGCAGCCAAGCCAGCGGCGAAAGTAGCAGCGAAGGCAGCGGCCAAGCCAGCGACGAAAGTAGCAGCGAAGGCAGCAGTCAAGCCAGCAGCGAAAGCGGCAGCCAAGGCAGCAGCAAAGCCAGCTGAGAAAGTAGTCGTTGCAGCAGAAACTAAGCCGGCGGTCACCGCAGTAAAAGCGGCAGCGAAGCCAGCAGCCAAAAAAGCAGCAGCCAAGCCCGCCGCAAAAAAAGCGGCAGCCAAAGTAGCGGTTAAGCCAGCGCCAAAAGTGGCAGCCAAGCCAGCGACGCCAGATGCAAAAACAGTCGTGAGCCCGAATGCAGCCTGGCCTTTCCCTACAGGCACGCGTCCGGCATAAGTTGACATGCTTGGATGCCTGGCCGTATTAAGGCACAATACCCACTGTGTGATGTTCACTCAGTGGGTTTTTTTTAGGGGATAGCTTCGTGTTGCATGGAATTTTTACCTTTGTCATTGATACTGTCGCCGGCTTATTTGCCGGTTTTCTCCTATTGCGTTTTTGGATGCAGGCGCAAAGAGTCCGGCCTCCGGCAGGATTGGCGCAATCTATTTTTCAGATCACTGACTGGCTGATACACCCGATTCGGCGTTTTATTCCAGGCTTTGGCGGATATGACTGGGCCAGTTTGGTCGCCACTTTTTTAGTCGCGCTATTGTCGATGCTGGTCGATTTCTGGTTGCTGTCACCGGTTTCATTTCCGGTCGTCCTGTTGCTGGCCGTATTTAAAATGCTGCAATGGATACTCTATGGCTTTATGGCATTGCTGGTGCTGGAGGCCGTGTTTAGCTGGGTCAATCCGCACGCCCCGTTTGCGCCTTTCATTCGTGTGCTCAACGAGCCATTGCTGTCACCTTTACGCAGGCTGATTCCCCCTTTGGGCGGAATTGATTTTTCACCTATGGTGGCGTTGATTGCACTGCAGGTCTTGAATCGCTTGTTAAGCGAATTGTTGCCCGCTGCAATTGGATTTTAAATGGCATATTAAGCCGAGTTCGCCGCATTGAATGCCGCCGTGGATTGCCGCACCATTAATTTGGTTTCCAGTTTTTCACGGCGCAACGCTAGTTCCGCATTTTGTATGCGCTTAACCATCACTTGTGCGGTCAATACGCCAATTTCATGTTTTGGTTGTGCGATGGTGGTCAGCGGTGGCGTACTGAACGACGCCAGTGCAATATCGTCATAACCGATGACCGAGAGCTCCTCCGGAATTTTCATACCCGCCTGATGTGCCGCACATAGCCCACCTATCGCCATCAGGTCATTGCTTGCAAAGATCGCCGTAGGGCGGGGATGTAATGCCAGCAATTGCCGGAAGGCAGTAAACCCGCCCTGACTGGTAAAGTCACTGTGCGCCAGATACTCTTCGCGAGGCGTCACTCCGGCTTCCTTCAAGGCGCGCCAGTAGCCTTGTACCCGTCCACCGCTGGGGAGTAGTGTTTTCGGACCAGACACACAGGCGATGTCGCGATGACCTAAATCAAGCAAATATTTGGTTGCAAGATAGCCGCCTTGCTCGTGATCGGCCTCAATAAAGTCAGCCGCTACGCCCGGAACTTCGCGATCGACCAGCACTTTAGGGATGCCTTCGTCGGTCAGTAATTGGTTAAGCTCTTCATCGGAGCCCGAAGCCACAAGAATCAGGCCATCTATCCGTTTTTCCATCAGAACGCGGGTATACGCGGCCTGTTTTTTTGGATCGTCGTAAGAGTTACATAAAATAATGTTGTAGCCGAGCTTGAAGGACTCGTCCTCTATACCCTGTATGACTTCGGCAAAATACGGATTGGAATTGTTTGGGATGATCATGCCCAGCGTATGTGTCTTGTCGTTTTTTAGACTACGCGCCACTGCGCTGGGGATGTAGCGTAACTCACGGATCACGGAAAGCACGCGCTCTCTCGCGTCTTCGCTGACGACTCGCGTATTATTGATGACATGAGAAACCGTGGTAGTCGATACCTTTGCCTTCTCTGCGACCTGCTTCATTGTTGCCATAAAATCCTACCTTTCTTCGGTGGGATTATGACTCATACTATGAGTAATGCCCAAATTTTTCAATCAATGAGGTGAGTATCGATGGACTTAGTCATTCGTAATGCAAATTTTCCCGACGGTAGAACCGGGATGGATCTCGCCATTGCCGATGGCCGCATCGTTGCTGTCGGTCAGCGCTTGCCTTTGCAGGCGCAGGCAGAGATTGATGCCGGCGGCAATCTGCTTAGCCCGCCGTTTGTCGATGCGCACTTTCACATGGATGCCACGCTCAGTTATGGTTTGCCCAGGGTAAATCAATCCGGCACTTTGCTCGAAGGCATTGCGTTATGGGGTGAACTGAAACCTAGCCTGACGCAAGAGGCGATCGTTGAGCGCGCCTTGCGCTATTGCGATTGGGCAGTGGCGCGCGGTTTGCTGGCGATACGCTCGCATGTCGATATCTGCGATGACCGCTTACTGGCGGCGGAAGCATTGCTGCAGGTGAAAAAACAAGTCGCGCCGTATCTTGATTTGCAACTGGTGGCGTTTCCGCAAGATGGCTTGCTGCGTAGCGCCAGTGCTTTCGCTAACCTGAAACGTGCAGTCGCCATGGGTGTTGATGTAGTCGGCGGCATCCCGCATTTTGAACGCACTATGGCCGATGGCGCCGAGTCGGTGCGGCTGTTGTGTGAGTTCGCCGCAGAACAAGGCCTGCGGGTCGACATGCATTGTGATGAAAGCGATGACCCGATGTCGCGCCATATTGAGACACTGGCTTATCACAGCCACAGATTGGGAATGCAGGGCAGGGTCGCCGGTTCGCATCTGACCTCAATGCACTCTATGGATAACTACTACGTCAGCAAAAGATGCTTTTGCCATTGATGGAAATTCACATGTGTCCAAGCATCGCAACTCAACACGACTTATCGCAGTCGCGGTCTCACGAATAATTTAGCTGAAACACCGATGTTACATGCGCCGCACGTCCGTTTGAAGAATGGCCGTAGCTGCATCCCTCAGCATTATCTGGAATATCAGCAAAGTCTTGCTAGCGTGCAGGAAACCCTTGCTCACATACGGCTAGACCAGCATAGCCTCTTGTTCGCTGATCAGGATCTTAATGGCTTGTATTTACAAGTTGGTATGATAGGACGGGAAAATTACGAGCGCGGCAATCTCATCCGGGCGCGCAAACTGGTGTATGGCAGAAAATGGCGCATAGAGAGCTATACACCGACTTCAGAAGTGATACAAACCGCATTTCTGGCAGTGAAAAAAGCGCGTGAACACGAAATACGCGAACTACTCACGCTGCGCGAGCCTGTTTCTGGTCGCGCTAGTGCCGCGTTTAGTTGCCATCAGGATTTGCCTTTAATGGCGAATAATCGCGACTTATGCAATCCCGCCAGACACGATGTGCCGCTGACTGTGGCTGAAATACAGGCGTGCTTGAGTTCGCTTAGAGTCGGGCAAAGACGCATCACTCTGCTTGAACAGCAGCAGCAAAAAGGTATGCTGTTACTCGATTTACAGCTTGGGCTAGCGCCTTTGGCCAGAATGATAGAGGGTGATTTTCCAGAGTTAGATCATCACCGGTTTTTTATCCTGCTCAAATACGCCAGTGTCGGCGACTTATTACACGAAATTATGGATAGCCTGATACAAGACAGCGATCGCCGGGTTGCCGAAAATTTTTTGTATCAAGGCTATGCCCGGTTTAGTCGCAAGCTAGATCCATTTGCGATTGCGGCGCTATCGCTGGCCAGCAGACCGTATACGCGAGACTTGGCCAACGGGCGCTTCGACCCTGTCTTTAAAAAGAGTAATTATCAAGTCGATACCCTGCGAGTACCCGCTCTGGGCAAAGGAAGACTGGCGCGCTGGAATGCGAAAAAATTAGCGCAATTTCCTAAACTGGATGGACATATGCCAGCAGGCTATGTGACGGAAAGCGCTAGAAGGAAAGCCTGAACCGGCGTTGTGATCATCATTCAATCAATCAACTATCGAACTGATCTTTGGCAATAAAAGAATCAGTAATATCGGCAGCGATCTGGGTAAGGCTGTCCAAGGATTTAAGACGGGAGTGAACGCAGGGAGCGATGAATCATGAAAACGCAGCAATAATCCAGAATAAAACCCCAATAAAACCAGAATATGCGGAAGATCTGTGTGGGATGAGCAAAAAATCTACCGGGTCGGTATCGCTATGCGGGACTGAAGATCAGCATCGCATAGCGACATTTTCCGCGTAACTAAAAAACTCCCTGTAAGGAAATAGAGATTAACTTTGAGTCACCAAAAAATGGATAAGAATAATGTGACTTATCCTTGCTGACATCGTACTGCAGTTTAAGTGCGGTATTTTTTCTAAAATCCCAACGCAAAGACAGATAGTGCGTGTTACGTCCTTCAGTCGGCTCATTGACTGTGGTGTACTGTGAATAGGTGTACATCGGAGTCCACTCTTTATATTGATAGCCTACCGCAAACAAGGCATATTTATAAATGTTGTTGAGCCCTTTCGCCGCATCGACTTGTTCATAGCGATCCACCTCGGTTTTGATCAGCCAATTTTTATAATCCATATTGGCGGAGATTCCCATGATCTTGGTCGATTGATCCTGAACAAAATACAGACGGCTGCCATCAGGATTATCTTGCCAGGTACTGTCTTTATATCCCATGAACATGGCACGAACGTCAAAAATACCGTTGTTCACCGCTACAGACGTACCCAGAATACTTTTCCAGGATTCGTGCGTCGGCGTGGTGTAATAAATCAGGGTATCGTATGCGTTCTCTTTTTGTGTATAGCCGCCGGTCCATGCGGCGATGGTGGCGGCCCAATCGCTATTTCCCACTTGAGTGCGATAACTGACATTCGCGCCGTTGTAGGCATAGATAGGCCAGCCATATACGTCCGGTGCTGGTCGCACCCAAGGATAGGCGTAGCCTATGTACAGATAATCGCTGTAATAGTACAAGGGGATGCGCATCTTACCGGCCTGGAAAGTCCAGGCAGAATCGGCTGAAGGCGTCCAGGTCGCATAGGCCCAGTCTACTGTCGGACGTGAGCCATCGTTGGGATTGTTTGCGCGACTAATGAGTTGTGCGGTCGCCGAAAAAGTAGGTGTGAAATCCTTCTTGATCTGAACCCCAAGCAGTGACTCCTGATCGACCTGGAAGCCTTTGCTCTTTTGGTAGACGCTGGCATATTCCCAGCCCTGTATCGTGCATGGACATTTCCATTGCTGGTAGGTCCATGGGTCGCTGCTGCCAAGTGCAGAACCACTTAATACCTTGGCGCCGGTCAGATTGTAAAATCCAGTCAGTTTCCAGCTACCGTCTTCCGTTAAGTCGATCGCGGATGCTGTCATTGGAATAAGGCTGGCCAGGCTCAAAGCTAATAATGTGTGTTTCATCGCATAGTCTCCTAAAAGAGTAATCAATATGGCAGGCTTCAAGGTATGGTCGCGATGACTTTAACGCTGTCATCTACTGCCGATTTTTCTATATACCCGATGGCGTTCACATTCTCGCTTATCGCTTTTTTGACTTCTACACTCGACTTATATTCTTTGGGCGGCTTGCCCTTGCCCGTGAAGACAATTTTTGCCCAGATTGCCTGCACCTGTGACGGTTCTTTTTCTAAGACTTTTTTATAAAATTCGCTACGGATCGCTGAACCGTCCGCTTGCTCAAGAGGAGTAAACATGACCGAGCCGCCAAGGAAAAATTGTGAGGCTTGCGCCGACGTCATGCGCGAGGCTTGGTTTTGAGGATTAACGACGATGACAAGTTCGGCTAAGGCGGGCAGCGTAATCATTGATAAAACAGTGGCGATTACTGTGGGGAAAAGAGCGTTTTTCATTATTATTTTCCTAACTGTTGATATGCGTGACCAACATCGAAATATAAATACTCAACAACCCAGTGAGTCTACGCCTGTATGCCGAGAGTGGACGTTTTGTCGTGAAATCGCAACGATGCTTGTTCAGTCGGTACTTGAAGTGCGTCGAAAAATGAATCGATGAGGCCCGCTGGGAAAGACCGGAGATCGCTTTCTCACTTTAGCAATAATCATTTTATCGCGCCATTTAAACACTTAAGACATATTTAACTGTACAAACTATTTTTATGTGTTTATGATGATCTCACTCCAGCCAATTACCATGGGTGTAAATGGCGATGGAGGATAAATGGAGAGTAAAAATGATCAAGAATTTAATCGAGCAAAGCAATACCCGACGTGGTTTTTTGCGTGGCAGTAGTGTCGCAATGTTGTCCGGTGGTGCCGTTCTCCTATTGGCGGGACAAGAGGCGAATGCGGCAGGCAGTAAGGGCGACATCGCCAATGATGTCGGCATTTTGAACGTCGCTTTAGGATTGGAGCATCAGGGGATTAACGCCTACACCTTGGGGGCCAAGAGTGGCTTGCTGCAAAAACCGGTGCTCGATATTGCGCTGCGCTTTCAGGACGATCACAAAATCCATAGAGATTTGCTGATAGGCGCCATCGTCAAACTGGGTGGAAAAGCGGTAGAGGAAAAATCTCTGGAGGTGTATGCCAAAGCACTCAATGCAGCCGAATTGAAGAGTCAGGAAGATATTTTGAAATTGGCCTTGTCCTTGGAACTAGGGGCGACCAATGCTTATCTGAGCGTGATCCCAGCGTTTAAAGATAGTGCATTTGCCAAAATCGCCGCCAGATTGGCCGCCGATGAAGTGGCGCATTGGGCCATTCTAAATAATGCCCTGGGTTTGCCCTTGCCAAAAGCCATGTTGTTCGGTGCCTGATTGCAGTTTTGTGTTGGCCGCTTTGCGCACGCAAAAGCGGCTAGCGCGCCTACCTGGATGGGGAGCTTTGATGAAAATTATTCTAACTACAGTCACGCTGTTGAGCGCCTTGCTCGCGCCACTGGCGCAGGCTGAAGGCGATTTAAAAAACGGTCAGCTTTTGTACGGTGCGCAGTGTATCGCCTGTCACTCCATCGCTGCGAGTATGGCCGGGCCAGCGCATAAGGGCGTGTTTGGTCGAAAAGCCGGTAGCGTTGCTGATTTTGAGTACAGCCCCGCCCTCAAAAAGTCTAAGCTGCTGTGGACAGAAAAGAACCTGGATCTGTGGTTGAGTAATCCAGAAAAATTCATCCCTGGGCAAAAAATGGGCTATGCCGTGGCCAGCGCCAAAGACCGCGAAGATTTGATCGCCTATCTCAAAAGCCAGCCTTAATCTAAATCTTTTTTCAACGATAGAAAGTAGTTCAGTATGAAAACATATCAATGCGCCATTTGCGGTTTTATTTACGATGAAAGCTTAGGTCTGCCAGAGGAGGGGATCGCCGCCGGTACACGATGGACAGACATCGATGAGCTTGGAAATGCCCTGATTGCGGCGTTGCCAAAGCCGACTTTGACAAGAAGTATAGGCGGCACAGCTCATGACTGGCACCGCCAGCACCTGCAGACCAAATTAAGGAGTAAGCATGCATGAAATATTGATCGCGAGCGCAGTCACATTGCCTTGGGCGCGATGAGCCCAGGCCCTAGCTTTGTGATGGTGGCGCGAATCGCACCCGCAGTCGTCAGCAAGGCTTAGCGGCCGCCTTCGGCATGGGTGTCGGTGGTAGTGTGTTTGCCGCCGCCGCGCTGTTGGGCTTGCAGGCTTTATTGACAGCTGTGCCGTGGCTATACTTAGGATTAAAACTAGCGGGTGCGCTGCTGATGGCATATCGCATCTGGAGTGCCGCCCCTGATAGCTTAAGTGTAGTGACTGAGACGCCGCAGGCGCGAGGATCGCAAGTGGGCAGCGTGCGTCGGGCATTTGTCTTGGGCTTGGGGACGCAATTGAGCAACCCGAAAACCGCCATCGTGATCGCCAGTATCTTCGCCTCTTTGGTGCCGCAGCAAGCCTCGGCAGGTGGCTTTGCTACTCTCAGCCGTAGCGCCACGCGAAGCCTACTTGCGCTACAAGGCCGGATTAGATCGTGTGGCTAGTAGCGTCATTTGCAGATCACTGATTAAATCCTGCACACCTTCCAAGCCTATATGCAGACGCATCATAGGCGCTTGCCAGTGATCGGCGTTATGCCGGCAGTTGCGTGGCGCGGTTGGCAGTATCAGGCTTTCGAAGCCGCCCCAGCTAAAGCCTATGCCGAACAGTTCGGTTCGGTAATCAGCGCCGCCGCGGTCTATCAGCGCCGCCACTTGTTGTTCGGTAATGTCAGCGCGAAACACTGCACCCATCAGACCGCACGCATATTCAGGGCGGAAATCGCGTTTCCATAACTCATGGCCGGCGCTGCCTTCCATAGGCGGGTACAGCACTTCGGCGATTTCCGGTTGGGCTTTTAACCAGGTTGCGACTTGATGCGCGCTGGTTCTGTGCATGGCCAGACGTGCCGACAGCGTGCGCAGGCCGCGTAAGGCCAGTGCGGCATCGTCGCCGCTGATGGTTAAGCCGAGTTGCTTGTAGGTGCAGCGCAGACGCTCTGCCAAGGCTGCCGTGGTGAGGATGATGCCCATCAGCGCATCGGAGTGGCCGACGATGTATTTGGTGGCAGCGTGCAGCGAGACATCGATACCTAGTTCAAAACTGGACCAGCCTATCGGCGTGGCCCAGGTGCTGTCGGAGACGACCAGTGCGCCTTGCGCATGGGCTACCTTGGCGATGGCGGGAATGTCTTGCACTTCAAATGTGAGTGAACCGGGCGACTCTACGAAGATGACTTTGGTATTGGGCTGCATCAATGCGCTGATGTCAGCGCCTATCAAAGGATCGTAATACGTGGTGCTGACGCCGATTTGCCTGAGCATGCCATCGCAAAATAAACGGGTAGGGTCATAGGTAGTATCGACCATCAA
Organism: Undibacterium piscinae; assembly: GCA_003970805.2. Taxonomy (GTDB): domain Bacteria; phylum Pseudomonadota; class Gammaproteobacteria; order Burkholderiales; family Burkholderiaceae_D; genus Undibacterium; species Undibacterium piscinae. Next base: position 1,929,199 of record CP051152.1, on the reverse strand, counting down.
TAAATGGTCGCCAGGTTGCAGCAAGGCCAGCAGGGTGGTGGTGATGGCAGAGAGGCCCGATGGCGTCAGCAGGCAGGCAGCGGCACCTTCGGCGGCGCACAGCGCGTGCTCGAGCGCGTGAGTGGTCTCGTTGCCGTGGCGGCCATAGATGCCGCGGGTGCCGGTGGCTTGCTTGAGCGCAGCGACATTCGGGAATAGCATGGTGGAAGCGCGGATCACCGGCGGATTAACCGGGCCACTATGCGCCTTGCCCTTGCGGCCGGCATGAGTCAGCAGGGTATCCATTTGCCATTGTTGAGTGTGCTCGTGCATATCATTCCTTATTGATGCTGGTTGTCGCCAGCCATAGCTTGGTAATTGGCGGCGTTCTGGTATCGGTAGGACTTGCGAAAAATTACAGTGGCCTTGTTGCGTTCGCCATGTCGGGAACTAAAAACTATTTCTAGAGCGCATACCTTTGTTGCACTATCGGGCTCGCAATACAATGGCGACGTATTGCTTCTGTGTGCCTTAGTGTATGCGGTCTGCATCTCTATCAATGAGGTTTTTTTTTGTTGGTAGAAAACGCCGTAAAGTCGTACTAAGCGCAGCGATGCTTGGCGCTAGGCTTGGTCGGAACAGATTTTTCCTCAGTCCGAATAACGACATCGCAACAATGAACAGATGGCGCAGGCATTAAAAAGCCGGGAGAAAAATTTTCTATAAAATGAGATTTATGGATAAAAAAGACCTGAAATATTGGCTATTCTGCAAAAAGACGCCTCAAAAAACGATAGTGCTCCTGCGTGAACAGATCAATCCCGCATTGCAGATTTTCTATCCAGTCTAGGAATGCAGGTATCGCGGCACCTACCATGTAGCGGCCATGCTGGGGGACCAGCATCTGCACATCCATTTGTCGCACCATATTGACCCAAAAGCGGCAGACTTTATTCGACACCATGTAGCGCTTGTGAAAGCCGCTCATCGTATGTAGCTGTGCATAAAATTCGTCTTTTGTACTGATGGGAGCGCTGATTTCATGGGCGTCGACCATGGACGCGCCCATGTCACCCGAGAACAGAATTTTTGACTTACTGTCATAAAACTGGAAATTGCCTTCGGCGTGTAAGAAGTGCGCGGGAATTGCATGAATGACGGTGTCGCGCAGCGCGATACCCATACCTTGGTCGGGTATCCCGGTGATGCGGCCGTCGGCGCGGTTCAGGTTGCAAAAGTGCGGCACAAAGCGCGACCATAAGGCCGACACATACAACTGGCATTCGGTACTGAACAGCCATTTATCGAGTGCGCCGATAATGTCGGGGTCTTGATGTGAAGCGAACAGATATTTGAGTTGCTTCCTGGGCAGATGTTTTTGCATCTCCAGTAGCAGGCTGTTGTAAGTGATATTGCCGCTAGGGTCTATCAGCGCACCCTCACCATCGGAGACGATTAGAAACTGGTTGGCTTGCACTGCTTCATCGCTGGCACCTTTGCCAAGATCGTTGAACATCAGGCAAATGTGCTTGCCATCGTTAAATAATTCTATCGTCATTCCCGCTCCCATTCGTCACTAGCTTAGTTTTCGCCAAAAATTGGCTTTGCGCTCGATTCTAGGGGAGTTGAATTTCGGAAACTTGATGTGGATCAGTTTGTCTTGCGTTTAAATGGAAAAGCCTTGATATTTTTCAAGGCTTTTTTGTGTGATTTAGGCTTTTTTAAATCAAGATAATTAATAACCCAGGGTTTTTCCATCCGGGTTACGCGGGTCGGAATAGCCTTCAAAACCATCTGCCTTTATTTGTATGGTCTGGGTACGGCCCATAGGCCTGGCGATGACGATGTTCTGGCCTTTTTGCCTAAGGATATTTTGGGTATCGATACTGATGCCTTTTTCCAGGCGCAATTGATCCGGCTCCCATTGATGGTGGATACGTGGCGTCAGGCTTGCGTCCGCCACGTTCATCTCATGATCGATGACGTTCATGATCATTTGCAGGGTGGTGGTGATAATGCGGCTGCCACCGGGGCTGCCGGTGGCCAGAAATGGCTTGCCATCCTTGAGAATAATCGTTGGTGACATGGAGCTTAAGGGGCGTTTGTTTGCTTCAACCGCATTGGCGGCACCACCGATGAGACCAAAGGCATTTGGCACTCCGGCCTTGATGGAAAAATCATCCATCTCATTATTTAAGGTAATGCCAGTACCGGCGGCGACGATGCCGCTACCGAACAGGAGGTTGAGGGTATAGGTAGTGGCAACTACGTTGCCATGTTGATCTGCCACCGAATAGTGGGTAGTCTGATCGCTCTCATAGGCAGCTAATTTACCCGGTTTAATTTGGCTAGATGGCGTCGCCTGTTCCGCATTGATTTTTTTTACCAGCTCTTTTGCGTATGCCGGTGAGGTGAGTTCTTTCACTGGCACTTTACTGAAATCAGGATCACCCAGATATTCGGATCGATCGACGTAGGCGAGTTTCATGACTTCGCTCATCAGATGCAGGTTTTGTGCGCTGTTGACGCCTTGCTGTTTTACCGGATAGTTTTCCAGCATATTGAGCATTTGTACGATGTGGACTCCGCCCGAACTCGGTGGTGGCATAGACAGCACTTGATAGCCGCGATAATTGCCTGAGACTGGTTGGCGTTCTATTGCGCGGTAATTTTTCATGTCGGCGCTACTAATGAGGCCTTGATGAGCGGTCATTTCGGCGACGATTTTTTTCGCTATCTCACCTTCATAAAAAACCTTGGGTCCTTGTTCACCGATTAGTCGCAGCGAGCGTGCCAGGTCTTTTTGTACCAGAACTTCGCCGGCCTGTAGCGGACGCTCACCCTTGAAAAAAATCGCACGGCTGGCCGGCCATTTACCCAGATGTTCGCGGCTGGCGGCCAGCATATCGGCAAGATGGGGACTGATTTCAAAACCTTGCTCTGCCAGTTTGATAGCTGGTGCAATTAGTTCCTTGAGCGGCATGCTGCCGTATTTTTTCAATGCCAGATCCAGACCCGCCACGGTGCCAGGCACACCCACTGCCAGATGGCTGAAAGTCGAGCTGCGCGGTATCACTTTTCCGGCAGCATCGAGATACATATCGCGGCTGGCGGCGGAGGGGGCCATTTCGCGAAAATCTAATGCTATGTCTTTGCCGCTCTTGGCATCGTGAATCAGCATGAAGCCACCGCCGCCGATATTGCCGGCATTCGGTAGCACCACCGCCAGCGCGAAGCCGACCGCTACGCTGGCGTCTATCGCATTGCCGCCGCGCTTGAGCACCTCTAGCCCTACCTGCGTGGCCAGGGCTTGCTCGCTCGCCACCATGCCGTGTTTTGCCTGTACCGGGCTGACTATGCTGTAGCTGGTATCGTAGACTGGTAGTGCCGATTGTGCCTGGCAGACGCTCAGGGGCGCCACCAGGCTGAGGGCGATAGTGAGGAGAGTCGATCGTGGTGTGCTGATAGCCAAAATGCTTCCTTTGAAAAAGAGGGCGGGAATCTTATGGAAAGATTAAAAAATGACAGCTGGCATTATCATAGGTTAAATACATGGGGCGTGAATAGCCTGATCCGCCTGCATGCGTGTAGTGGATGGCTCGGAATCTGAGTCCGTCGATAACGTGAGCGTTGAGGCAGGTCCGGTGTTCCGGGTATTCTTGACGAAAAAAAACCGCCATCGCTGGCGGTTCTTGTTTTGCTTTTATCCGGCATGCACCGGATAAGAAGGCAAATTACTTAGCTGGAGCTTCAGCAACAACTGCACCACGCGGTACAACTGCGATAGCAACAGTCGCATCGTCACCGTGAACAACTGCAGTAACACCAGTAGGCAATGTCAGGCTAGAAACGTGCAGTGATTGACCAGCTTCCAGAGTAGACAGATCAACAGTGATGAATTCTGGCAAGTCAGCAGGCAAGCAAGCAACGTCCAGATCAACCAAAACGTGGCTGATAACAGCTGCGGACAATTTCACTGCAGGAGAAACTTCTGCGTTGATGAAGTGCAAAGGCACTTTAACGTGGATGCTCTTAGTTGGATCTACGCGTTGGAAATCAGCGTGCAATACCAATTGTTTGTATGCGTGGACTTGGAAGTCGCGCAACAGAACTTTTTCTACTTTACCGTCGAGATCCATATCCAGGATCGATGCGTGGAAAGCTTCTTTTTTCAATGCATGGTACAAAGCATTGTGATCCAGAGTGATCGATACTGGTGCTGCAGTGCCACCGTAAATGATACCTGGAGTTTGACCAGCGATACGCAGGCGGCGGCTCGCTCCGGTGCCCTGTAATGTGCGTGTAAATGCGATAACTTTCATTTTGTTGCTCCAAAAATTGCAAATTCAAACGGAATGTTCGTTTTTGCGGTGTTGATCTCCCGCGACCAGGAGAATCAAAAAAGTCCCGCTATTTAAAAAACAGCGGGACCAAAAAAGTAGGCCAGGAATTAGTCAGTGAACAAAGAGATGACTGATTCGCCTTTGGTAATGCGGCGGAAAGTTTCGGCCAGCAGGCTGTCGCAAGACAATTGACGTATCTTGCCACAGGCGCGTGCCGCTTCTGACAGCGGAATGGTATCGGTGACGACCAGTTCATCCAAAGGTGACTGGATAATACGCTGGATTGCCGGACCGGACAAAACAGGATGAGTACAGTAAGCCAGCACTTTTTTAGCGCCGCGCTCTTTCAGTACTTCTGCCGCTTTGGTTAGGGTGCCTGCAGTGTCAACCATGTCATCCATGATGACGCAATTGCGACCTTCAACTTCACCGATGATGTTCATGACTTCGGATACATTGGCTTTAGGACGACGCTTGTCGATAATCGCCAGATCACAACCGAGGCGTTTTGCCAGTGCGCGGGCGCGAACCACACCACCGACGTCTGGAGAAACGACTAACAGGTCATCGTAATTTTTGGCAACCAGATCGCCCAGCAAGATCGGAGAAGCGTAGATGTTATCAACCGGGATATCGAAGAAACCTTGAATCTGGTCTGCGTGCAAATCCATGATCAGGACGCGGTCGACACCGGCTTCTTCCAGCATATTCGCAACCACCTTGGCGGAGATCGCAACACGCGCTGAGCGTGGGCGGCGATCCTGGCGGGCGTAACCAAAATAAGGAATGGCGGCAGTGATACGACCAGCTGAGGCGCGCTTGAGTGCGTCGACCATCAGCATGATTTCCATCAGGTTGTCATTGGTCGGGGCGCAGGTGGATTGCAATACGAAAACATCTTTACCGCGAACGTTCTCATTGATCTCGACCATCACTTCGCCGTCAGAGAATTTGGAGACGTCTGCTTTGCCGAGAGGGATGCCGAGTTGTTTAGCTACACCTGCGGCCAATGCGGGATTGGCGTTGCCGGTGAAGACCATCATGTTGTCGTTTATGCGTGGCATGAGATCACCTATTGGCTAAAGGTTAATGGATGCTGGAAATTAAAAAAGCCGCCGCATCATGTATATGCGGCGGCTCTGTATTTAATGGCAGGGGAGGAAGGATTCGAACCTTCGCATGCCGGAATCAAAATCCGGTGCCTTAACCAGCTTGGCGACTCCCCTACACAACTTGTTGTCCGATGCGTTTTAAATTTTGCGCTATTTTAGCGTTAACTTCGCATCAAACCAAATCTTTTTATGTCTGCACCAGATGATACATCGGGTGTTGCTTCATCGCTTGCGCTTTCCATGATGCCCAGCGGTCAGGTACTTGTTTTAATACTTCGTTTGCCGAATTTTCGTCAAAAAAAGCACAAAAAACACAAGAGCCAGATCCTGTCATCCTTGCGTCACCGAAGTTTTTTAGCCAATTAATGACTTCATCTACTTGCGGAAACAGCGTCACGGCGACTGTTTGCAGATCATTTTTCCAGTTATTTGTTGCTGCACTTGGAAAGACCGACATCTTGACGGGTTTTGTGTCCCTTGTCAAATCTTTTGATGAAAAAATTGCGGGAGTGGGAATTTGCACGCCCGGTTCTATCACGACATACCAGCAATCCGGCGTCTCAATTTCCTGCAAAATTTCGCCTACACCTTCGGCAAAGGCATTACGGCCAAACAGAAAAAACGGCACATCCGCACCTAGCCGGAGTCCCAGTTCCATCAACTCCTGACGGCTTAAACCGCACTGCCAAAGGTGGTTGAGCGCCATCAGGGTGGTGGCGGCATCCGACGAGCCGCCGCCCAAACCACCGCCCATAGGCAGGATCTTGTGTAAAGTCAGATCGGCCCCGTATTGGCTGCCGGTATGGCTTTGCAGCAGGCGTGCCGCACGTACGATCAGGTCGCTGTCTTCCGGCACGCCGGCAATCTGATTGGTCCTGCGTATTACGCCGTCGTCACGGCTGACGAAATCCAGGTTGTCGCAGCGGTCTATCAATTGAAATGCGCTTTGCAGCAAATGATAGCCATCGGCGCGACGGCCTGTGACATGCAAAAATAAATTGAGTTTGGCCGGAGCCGGGCAGTGCAGTAGTGTGCCGCTCATGGGGTTTTCCATTGGTCGATAATGATGCGCATGCTTACTTCGCCGGCCTCGCTGGTATAGCGTTGTAAGTCTATGCGTTTGGGGTGGAGCAGGCCATCCTGATCTTGCCAGCTGACATAGCGTATGCGCCAGCCATCGGCTTCCAGGTGCAGATTCTCTTGTGCCGCCAGCATTTGGTGTTTGCCCTCAGGTGTCAGGATGTAGCCTTGCAGCCAGTCGCGCAGGCCGCTGACCGGCAAGGGCCAGCCTAGGGTCTCATTGAGCAGGCTATCGAGATTGGCGGCACTGCGCAGCGGCTGATTGGCTTGCTGCAGGCTGGCGCCGGCAGCGTTTTGACTGATCGTGGCGATGGTTTGGCCCAGCGGTGAGATCAACGTAATGTCGGTGCTGTTTTTATCCTGCAGCCATTCGAAGTTGCCGGGCAGGCTTTGCGGTTTGTCATTTTGCTGATACTGGACCTGTATCCTGCCGCTCAGTTGCAACTGCTGCTGGTAACTGCGTGTGGCAACTGCCGCTGCACTAATCTCGCTTGTCGCAGGAGGGCGGAGCGATCCGCAAGCCGTCACCAGCAAGCATAGCGCCAGACTTGTACTGGCTATGAAAAGTCGGGGGTATCCATGGGATATCCCGGAAAACGCTTTGTTCATGTGCTGAAATGGTAGTGATCTGACCATACACGGGGGAGTATGGTCAGGTGTGAGGAAGCTCATGCTTAAGGTTTTACATTCAGTCGTAACAGTGTGCTTTTTAGGGTGTCATTGTCGGGTTCCTTGGCTTTCGCTTCGCGCCAATACTCCTTTGCCGCTTCCTTTTTTCCGGCAACCCACAGGACTTCGCCCAGATGGACGGCAATTTCCGGGTCTGGCCGTAGTTGGTAGGCGCGTCTTAGTGCCTGCTCTGCCTCTTCGTATCTGGCGAGGCGAAATTTTACCCAGCCAAGACTGTCGAGTATGAAGGGATCATCAGGAGTAATCTGCAGCGCTTTTTCGATCAGGCTTAGCGCTTCGTCCAGATGAATATTTCTATCGGCAAACGAGTAACCTAGGGCGTTGTACGCATGCTGGCTATTCGGCGCCAACTCTATCACTCGACGCAGTTGTTGCTCCATCAGGTCGAGCTGTTTCAGGGATTCTGCCAGCATCGCATAGTCGTAACGCAGATCGGTATTATTCGGAAAGCGTTGTATGCCGGCTTCCATGACAGCCAGGGCTTCCTGCCCTTTTTTTGCATTTCTGAGTAATTGGGATTCTGCCTGCAGAACTTGTACCTGTTCCGCTTCGCTGCCGGTCTTGATATCTTTGAGAAATTGCCTGGCTTCGTTCAATTTTCCATCCTTGGCGATCAATTGGGCACGGCGCAATTGCACATTGAGCCAGGCCGCATTTCTTCCGTCGTAGGAATCAACTTTTGCCAGCCAATTCATGGCCGCCTTATTATCTTTACGCTCCAGTGCGATTTGCGCCAGATTGATCAACGCCGGTGTCGGATCGCGTTCTTGTTCAGGTTGTGTTTCCAGTGCGTTCAGGTAGTTCAGGAAATATTTTTCCGCCACTTTAAATTGGCCGCTATCCATTGCCAGTGCGCCCAGAGTGTAGAGACTAGTGACGTCGTCGGGCTTGTCACGTAGCAGATGTTCAAACTCTAGGCTGGCTTTGTCGAGCTGCTTGGTGTCTATCAGCATGCTGGCATAGGCTAGCCTGACGTCTCTGGATGCGGGGTTTTTTTCAAGGAAGGCGGCGACTTCCTTCAATGCCTGAGATTTTTCTGAGGCCTGGGCGATGGTCAATATCGCTAGTGCAGAGTCAGGCTTGAGTTGCAGCGCTGCCTGCGCTTCACTAATGGCGCGTACGTTGTCACCACTGTGGTAGGCGCCCTGGGCCAGGGAAAGATGAGCTTCTGTCGTCGTTTTGTAAGGCGCGAGGATTTCTTCCAGAGTATCAAACGCGGCTTTCTTGTCGCGCGCCCGTGCCAATAACCGCTGCGCCTGCAGCATGAGCAAGCCGTATTGTTCTGGTTTTGCATTTACCAGGCGTTCGCTAAACACTTTCTGGATTTCGCCCAGATTATTATTGACGATCATGAAGCCGAGGTAATACTGGGTTGCCTCGTTGGAGTCCGGCGCCAGTTCACGCCACAAGCGTATTGCTGCCAGTGACTCACCCGGTTGCTTGGCCGCCAGCGCCATTTCTGCTGCGCGTCTGGCCAGGCGCGGATCTCTGGTTTGTTGTGCGGCTGCCAGGATGGTTACATACGCGGCCTGCCAATTGCCTCTCTGGTAGGCGATTTCTGACGTGAGTAATTTGTAGAGCAGCTCCTCCGTCAGTGCGACTGAAGGCAGTTTGTCGTCGGCACTGAGCTTACGCGCAATCTCATGGACTGATTCGCCTCCGGCTGTGGTTGTGGTGCTCGCAAGCTCTGGTGCCGGCGGCATTTCGGTAGGATGTGCGGCAAACCAGTGCAGATTGGCGCAGCCGCTCAGAAGTGCCGTGACGCTGATGATTCCTATGCAGAAAAATTGTCTGACAGGTCTTGCTATTACAATGGGGGCGAAAATATTTTTCAAAACAGATTCCTGATTTGATCGGTGATGGGAGATTTTACGCTGAAGCCGCATAAACGTGGGCTCACAAGGGATCTTCTGTGTATTAAATTGTAATTGAATTGCTATTGGTTAAGAGAAAATATGCCTGAATTACCCGAAGTGGAAGTGACGCGGCGTGGCGTGACGCCATATTTGCAGGGACAGACGGTCAGTTCTGTGGTGTTGCGCCGCAGCGGACTGCGTTGGCCGTTTCCTGCCAATCTGCCGCAATTGTTGCAAGGGCAGACCATCCTTGCTACCGGCCGGCGCGGTAAATATCTGTTATTGAAGTTTGCCCATGGCACGGTGCTGATTCATCTGGGCATGTCGGGACACTTGCGGATTCTGCCATCACAGACAGCGTCCGCCAAGCATGATCACGTCGATATTGTGGTCGGTTCCGCCATGTTGCGTATGCATGATCCGCGCCGCTTTGGCGCGGTATTGTGGCATGACGATGCCGACGGCGAGATTGAAAATCATCCTTTGTTGCGCGCTCTGGGCGTAGAGCCACTGGAAGATTTGTTCGATGCGGAAATGCTGTATCGTCAGACCCGCCAACGTCACGCGGCGATTAAACAGGTGCTGCTGGCGGGGGATGTGGTGGTGGGCGTCGGTAATATTTATGCTTCCGAGAGTTTGTTCAAGGCGCACATCAACCCTAAAGTACGGGCTGACCGGATTAGCCTCAAGCGTTATGTCTTGCTGGTCGAGGCGATACGTAGCACGCTGGAGGCAGCGATAGAAAAGGGCGGCAGCAGTTTGCGCGATTTTGTCGGGGTGGACGGAAAAACGGGGTATTTTCAGCAATCCTATTTCGTATATGATCGCACTGGTGAGCCTTGCCGCGTTTGCGCGGCACCCGTCAGGCAGATCAAGCAAGGGCAACGCAGCACTTTTTACTGTGTCAATTGCCAAAAATAAGACAGAATGTTAGATTCTGATGATGTTATAAAAATTGATTGAGGGCAATATGAGTAATCTGGTTCAAAAATTCCAGGAGTATAGCGACTGGCGTAAGGGCGTGCTGAGCGCACTTGGGCAGTATCGCGCGTGGGTTAGCGGATCAGATTTGGCCGATGCGGCAATTGATCAGCGCCTGGCCCGGCTGCTGGAAAGACTGGTTGATGATAAATTGACCATTGCATTTGTTGCAGAATTTTCACGCGGCAAGTCAGAATTAATCAATGCAATCTTTTTCGCCAATTACGGACAACGTATTTTGCCTTCCTCGGCAGGCCGCACCACCATGTGCCCGACCGAATTGCTGTATGACGAAACCATACCTCCGTGCATACGGCTGTTGCCTATCGAGACGCGTAGCGAAGCGCAATCAACCAGCGATTACAAAGGCCAGCATCACGTCTGGACCGTATTGCCCCTGAATATCAGTTCCGGTGACGGCATGCTGGAAGCCTTCAAGCAAGTGAGCCTGACCAAAAAAGTGAGCATAGAGACCGCCAAGTCTTATGGTCTGTACGATGAATCCGATCCGGATGCGAGCCTGGAAGTGGATGAAGACGGCATGGTAGAAATTTCGCAGTGGCGTCATGCCATTGTCAATTTTCCGCATCCTTTGTTGAAAGAGGGATTGATCATTGTCGACACGCCAGGCCTGAATGCGATTGGTACCGAACCGGAACTGACGCTGAACCTGATTCCGAACGCGCATGCGGTCTTGTTCATACTGGCCGCCGATACCGGCGTCACTAAAAGTGATATTGACGTCTGGCGCAATCATATCGGCGGTGGCCCTGGCCGTATGGTGGTCTTGAACAAGATAGACAGCATGTGGGATGAGCTGCGCTCTCCGGAAGAGATAGAACGTCAAATTGAGCTTCAGGTTAGCACGGTGGCACATATTCTTGCGCTGGATGAGAAGCAGGTGTTTCCGGTTTCTGCGCAAAAAGGCCTGGTCGCGAAAATCCATAAAGATGCGCCGCTACTGGCCAAGAGCCGTTTGCCGGCCTTGGAGTACGCCTTATCCAAAGAATTGATTCCGTCTAAACAGGAAATCATTCGTGCCCAGTTAGTTGCAGATATCAATGAAATCATGAATGGACAGCGCACGATGATTGCATCGCGTGGCCGCAATGTGCTCGAGCAGATGATGGAACTGAAGAGCTTGCGCGGTAAAAATAATAATGTCATTGAACACATGATGAAGCGTGTCGATGTCGAGAAAAAAGAGTTCGATACCAGCCTGATCAAGATGCAGGGAACCCGTGCTGTTTTTACCAAACTTTCTACCGAAGTGTATACCAGCCTTGGCATGGATATCTTGCGTGAAGAAATTCGTAAATCGCGCGAAGAGATGGAAAACAGTAAATTTTCCGCCGGTCTCAAAGATGCCGTTAAGCAGTTTTTTGCGCATATCAAATTGAATCTCATGACTTCAAATAAGAAGATCGATGAAATTTCAGAGATGATGGGTGTCATGTATCGTAAATTTTCTACCGAACATGGCTTGGCGCTAACTGCTCCCATGGCCTTTTCGCTGGAAAAATATGTGCTGGAAATATCCGCTATCGAAACGGTATTTCAAAAGCAATTCAATACCATGACCCTGATGACGACTTCACACAAGGTGTTGATACAAAAGTTTTTTGACTCTGTCGCCGCGCGCGTCAAGCAAAGCTTCCTGCAAGCGAACCGCGATGTTGAGGCATGGCAAAAGGTTGTGATGGCTCCGTTGGAAGCGCAGATTCGCGAGCATAAAAATCAGCTCAAGAACCGCATGCAATCGATACAGCGCATCCATGTCGCTACCGATAGCCTGGAAGATAAAATTGCTTCGTTTGACACCATACAGGCCGAGATAGAGGCGCAAAAAGCCGCCATGGCCGCCTTGGATGAGATGATTAAGAACGCCTTGTCGGCTGACTTGGGTGGATTTAAAAACGCCGCCTGATCAAATCCGGAAAAAATAAAACGGCAGCGCAATGAACTGCACCCCAAAAGTTGGACACCAGTCCTAACTTTTGGGGTGTTTTTATGAGTAAGTACACGAAGCAGTTTAAATTAGGCGTCGTTAAACGGTATCTCAACAAGTCGACCAGCTTCAACGCCATCGGGCAGCATTACTGTATTAATGGGTCGATAGTGCGTCGCTGGGTAAAGCGCTACGAGCACTACGGCGCTGAAGGTCTCGGAAAGAAGTTCAGCCATTACAACCTGGAGTTCAGGCTCTCGGTATTGCAACACATGTGGGATCAGCAGCTCTCCTATGCAGAAACCGCACTCGTGTTTGATATCCGCAGCCCAGGTTGCCTCGGAGTCTGGGAACGCAGTTATCATAGCGGTGGTATCGACGCCTTAACTCCACGCACCCGAGGACGCCCTAAAAACATGTCAGCCCCACCAACACCAAAAGCACCGCACGCCAAAGAAGATGAAAGCCGCAGCCACGAAGAATTGCTGGCGGAAGTGGCTTATCTGCGCATGGAGAATGCCTACCTAAAAAAGTTAAAAGCCTTAGTTCAGCAACAAGCACAGACAACACCGCGCAACAAGCGCAAGTAGTGCAAGAACTAAGGCAGCAGTACCCGATAGCCGGCTTGCTCAAACTTGCCGGTCTGGCACGCAGTACGTTTTACTATCAACAGAAAGCCTTGCTGGCAGCAGATAAATATGCGGATTTGAAGGGCCGCATCCGCAGCATTTACGCACGCCATAAGGGGCGTTATGGTTATAGGCGCATCACCGCGACCATCCAGAAAATGGGTACGCTTGTAAACCACAAGACAGTGCAGAGATTGATGACGTCGCTCGGACTCAAGTCACTGGTCAGAATCAAAAAATACCGTTCCTACAAGGGCGACGTGGGCTGTGCTGCGCCCAATATTTTACAACGTCAGTTCGAGGCACAAGAGCCGAATCAGAAGTGGGTAACGGATGTGACGGAATTTAATGTTGCCAGAGAAAAGTTGTATCTCTCCCCGGTATTGGATTTGTACAATGGCGAAATTATTGCCTATGAGACGTCCAGACGCCCGGTGTTTGAAATGGTGAGCAACATGCTCAAGAAAGCGTTGGTCAAATTAAAGCCAGGCGAAAAGCCAGTCTTGCATTCGGATCAGGGGTGGCAATATCGAATGCCCGCCTACCAACGGCTACTCGGGAAAAATCAAGTCACACAGAGCATGTCACGCAAAGGAAACTGTCTCGACAATGCAGCGATGGAAAGCTTTTTTGCAGTGCTGAAGTCTGAGTATTTTTACCTCGACAAATTTAAAAGCATTGATGAGCTTCAAAAAGGGCTGGCAAAGTATATTCACTACTATAATTACGATCGCATTAAGATGAAACTAAAAGGGCTGAGCCCTGTGCAATACAGAACCCAGCCCTTGGTAACCTAAGCAATTAATCTGTCCAACTTAATGGGGTCAGTTCACAATTGCGCTGCCGTTTTTTATTGAATACCGCCAGATGGTTTTATTATTTAGTGACGGTCGGCGTTGCCGCTACGCTTGCCACTGTCCCCAGCCAGGCTGAAAACTCTGCATCCATACTACTCCCCCAACTTCTGACTAGCGACTGATAGCGCGGTAGATCGCCGCTACGGGTGAAGGTCAGCATCTGCTCTACTTTTTCCCTCTGTTTTTCCATCATGAAGCGCACTGCCAGATAGCCCCAGCTATAAATGCGCGGCGCGCCATTATTGCTTTCGTACGCGGTGTCAAATAGCTGGCTCAGGGCATAGGTTTTTGCGCCTGCCAGTTCGGTGGCGGAAGGGTTATTGGTTTGCTTGGCAATGTATTCAGCGACGCCTTCTGTCCACCACACCAGATAAGGGGCCATAGGAGCCGGTTTCGCGCAGTTTTCAGGTGGAGAGTGTGAATCATGTAAGCCGGCGCAAAAATCGCCATACAGATTGAACCTGCCATCGAGGTAGTGTACATATTCATGGCCAAGGTTATGGACGCTGCCATCCTTTTTTTGATTGGCGACAAATTCTGCCTGATTGCCAGCTTGCTCTGGCAGACCTTCCAGATACATGCCGCCGTTATCGGTAGGCATGTCGAAATGCTCGGTCGCATATTTTACAAAGTCATCACGTGACTGGTAGATATTGGCGCGCAAGGCCGTGTTGAAGTCATGCTTGACCGGCTTGCCCTCGGTATTGAAACTATGGTGAAAGCGCTGCTCTACCTCGCTGAGCATGTTGCAGGTGGCAAGTTCTTGCTCAGGCGTCAGTGCCTGGGAGCGTAGTATCAGGGTGGGGCCACAGGCGTGAGTGCGTGACAAGACTTTTTGTATCTCGATATTTTTTGCGCTATCTTGCTGTTTTTCATTCTTGAGCGGGGTTGATCCGCATGCGGCTAAGCTAGCCGTAGCCGCTAACATCAATAAACGTATTTTCAAAGAAGTCTCCTTTTTGCGTGGAATAATTGGCGAAACCAAATGTTTGCTGCTGCAATTATAGATATATTTAGTATATATTGATTGCTTTGTCGTGTATATTTATTCTGCTTTGCCCTGCGCCGGGGATGTTGTCCTGTCGCTGTTTGAATAATTTCAATGGATTGAACATTTGATGAATAGAAATAATTTTGCGAACTGGGAAGCGCCCGCTTCATGGCTCAAGATCAGTAGTCTGGAATGTCATACCGGCGGTGAACCCTTGCGTATTATTACTTCAGGGTTTCCTGTGCTGAAGGGCGCAACGATCTTGGAAATGCGCCGCGATTGCGCCACTAACTATGATCACCTGCGCACCGCACTGATGTTTGAGCCGCGCGGTCATGCTGACATGTATGGTTGCATCATCACGCCGGCGGAGCGTGCGGACAGTGATTTTGGCGTACTGTTTTTGCACAACGAGGGCTATAGCACCATGTGCGGCCATGCCATCATCGCTTTGACACGCGCCGCGATTGAGGCTGGCGTGGTCGAAAAATGCGAACCTGTGACAGCCCTAAGGATCGATGTGCCGGCCGGCCAGATCCAGGCCTATGCCGAAATCGAGCAAGGTGAAATCCAGCGCATCTACTTTGATAACGTCGCCTCTTTTGTGCTTGATGCCGATGCTGAAATTGAAGTGCCCGGCTTAGGTCGCGTACGGTATACGCTCGCTTACGGCGGTGCCTTTTACGCGTATGTCGATGCACCGTCGATAGGCTTGTCTTTGCAGGCAGAAAATCACAGTCAGATCATTGATGCGGGACGCAGGATCAAGCAGGCGGTGCAGGCATCAAGGAGCATCACACACCCGTTTCAGGCAGATCTGGGATTTTTATACGGAACGATATTTTCCGCTCCTACGCAAACGCCGGGTGTGCATAGCCGTAACGTATGCATTTTCGCCGAGGGCGAATTGGACCGTAGCCCGACCGGTAGCGGGGTCGCCGGACAAGCGGCGATTTTGCATGCGCAGGGGGCATTGCCACTGAATCAGAAAATTGTCATAGAAAGTATCTTGGGAAGCCAGTTTCAGGTCTCCGCCGTCAGTACTTTGTCCTATGGCGCGCATCATGCTGTCATCCCGCGCGTCGAAGGCAATGCGCATATCGTCGGTAAATCCTGTTTTTACCTAGATCCCTCCGACCCACTCCAACATGGATTTATTTTTCGATGAACCTTCAGATGAAACCGCAATTTGAACAAAGACTGGCAACACTGAGAAAGCGCTTACTGGAGTCCGGCCAAGATGCCTTGCTGATCTTTTCTCCGGATAATCTGCGCTATCTGTTCAATTACAGCGGTGAAGCGGCGTATGGAATAGTGACGCAAACCGGTCTTTACCTGATCACCGACTATCGTTTTCTGGAACAAGCGCAGCACGAGTGTGTCAACGAACAAATCGCCACTGAGGTGATTTGCCGTGACCGCGACCGCCAGACTTTGGCGCAGGCGATTGCTGCAGTGTTGAGTGACGAGCGCGCGCTTCATATCATGTATGAGGCCGAGCATATCTCAGTGGCAATGTGGCAGTCGATTGCCGCGGGATTGCCTGAGCTGCTATTTACTCCTGCGTTAGCGATGCTGGAAGCGCAGAGGAAAATCAAGGATGAGTGGGAAGTGGAGCAGATCCGTCAGGCCGCGGCGATCGCAGATCAGGCGCTGGCTATCTTGCTGCCGCAGCTCAAGCTTGGCGTGAGTGAACGTGAGATGGCGCTGGAGCTTGACTATCAGATGCAGCGCCTGGGTTCGGAAGGCGTGTCATTTACTACCATCTTGGGTTTTGGCGCGCGCTCGGCGCTGCCGCATTGCATACCTTCGGCGCGACCATTGCAGCAAGGCGATCTGATCGTGATCGATTTTGGCGCGGTGGTGAATGGCTATCGTTCGGATATGACGCGCAGCTTTGTTGCAGGTAAGGCCGATGCCAGACAGCAGGCCATGTTTGATACTGTGCATGCGGCACAGAGCGCAGCGCTGGCCAGCTTGCATGCGGGTTTGCCGGCATCCGAGGCTGATGCCGCCGCCGGTGCGATACTTAATGCCTCCGAATTTGCCAGCTATGCCGGTAAAGGTTTGGGGCATGGGCTAGGCATCAAGCTGCATGAGCAACCATTTATGGGGCCGCATTGCCACGAAGTACTGCAAGCTAATTATGTGGTGACGGTAGAGCCAGGTATTTACATTCCCGGATACGGCGGCTTGCGACTGGAGGATGATGTCAGGATCACGCCACAAGCTTACGAATGTCTGACCCATGCAGCAAAAATTTTTGAGGTGGAAATATGAAGTTGATAGACGCAGATCAGGTCAATCGCAGCCTGCAATTCCCGGCCTTGATAGCGGCGCTGGATCAAGGCTTCGCGCAAGATTTCGGTATGCCGCAAAGGCAGGTGTTTTCCTTGTCGCCAGACCCGGCCAAACATGATGGGTTTGCGGTGTTGCCGGCCTGGAATCAGGACGTGATCGGGGTCAAGGCCTTCACCTATTTTCCTGATAACGCAGCGCAGGGCTACGCTTCCCTGTACTCCAAAATCCTGCTGTTTAGCCGCGAGCATGGCGTGCCTCTGGCAATGGTTGACGGCACTTCTGTCACCTATTGGCGCACCGCTGCCGTGTCGGCACTGGCATCGCGTTATCTGTCGCGCAGCGATTCTCGTAAGCTGTTGTTGCTGGGTACCGGCAAGCTGGCGATGCCGCTAGTGCTTGCGCATCTCGCAGTACGACAGATAACGCAGGTGTTTTTGTGGGGCCGCAATGCGGTAAAAGTGGCTGAGTTGAAACAGCGTCTGACGCTGCTGTTGCCGCAGCATGAGTTCGTGGTGGTTGAGGATCTGGCCGCCTGTGCCGGGCAAGCCGATATCATCGTCAGCGCCACCGGTTCCCCGGCGCCGGTGTTGTCGGGAGCCTGGATCGCTGCCGGTACGCATGTCGACTTGCTGGGCAACCACAGCCCTAAGGGGCGTGAATGCGATAGCGAGTTAATTCAAAAATCTTCGGTGTTTGTCGACAGTTTACAAAACGTCTTGAATGAAGCCGGAGAACTGTTGATTCCGATACAGGAAGGCGTATTTGATCCCAGCCAGATACGCGCTGAACTGGCCGATCTGTGTCGCAAGCAGGTCACAGGGCGCAGCACGGCACAGGAAATTACCCTGTTCAAGTCGGTAGGCACGGCACTCAGTGATTTGATCGCCGCGCATCTGGTGCTCAAGTCGCAGTGATGCAATGGCCTGATCCCTGCTTGAAACTCTGGCGAACTACAAGCCGGGATCAGATAGGATGACGATCACGGTGTTGATCCTTATCCGGATCGCTAAGCTTGCGCTATTCTCCCCTGATCCTGACTGGCACCGGGACATTGCATAGGTCTATGTAATTGGCTGGTGTTTTGTACCATTCGCCGGAGCGATTGCGCTGGGCTTGTGTGATGGCTTTGAACAGTGGCGTATCGGTGCGAAGTATCTCCAGTTTGCTGCGTTGCTCCTGCGGCAGGTCTTGCGCGATGCGTATCGACTTGATGGTGATAGTTTGTTCCGGTTTGTCATAAAAGCCCATAGGCGCCGTCCCGCGTGGCAAGGAGGATAGCAATTCCATGCCGTGTATCACGCGTCCGAACAAGGTGACATTGCGGTCCAGATGGCGTGGTGCGTGCCCGATGACCGCATACAACTCGGCACCTCCGCCCGAGTCACTGGCATTGTCGCGTCCGGCACCGACCATGCCATAGCAATGTGCCAGCCAGGCGCGCCCCGTCTTGGGATCGCGCGCAGCAGGGAAGCCGTTGGCGTGCCCGACCTGCGCGGCAAAACCATCGTGATCCGCTAAGCGGGTAAATGCCATGCGAGCGTCATAGCGTACCGAGAATTCTTCCTGCAGCGTCTTTTTTCCTTTGGTGATAGGGCGCTGTTCACTGGCATCACTCCACTGCACTACGTAGTTGTCTTGCGAACGGTTGATGCTCAAGCCATCGAAGTAATTTTCGCGTATCAATGCCTTGACGTTCGCCACATGGGCGGGGGCAAAAAATGGCGACATTTCAATCACGACGCGGCCTTTTTCCAGCTCCATATACAGGGTATTGTCAGCGTCGGGCATGCGCCAGTCTGTAGTGGCAGAAGCTTTCAGTAGTTCGCCCATCGTCCGTTTCGCTGCTTGGGTAGGCTGTTTGGCGTAAGCCGATGCGCAGAGAGCGCTCCCTAGCAACAGAGAGCCTAGATAGGAGGCAAGTTTAGAGTAAGTCGGCAAGGGCGCGGAGGTGGCGCGGTGAGTGGATCGTGGCATGATTTTTTTTCGCGTAAATTTTTAAAAAATTGGGACCGAAAACCGGCAGGCGATGTCGTGGAGGATATCGTATATTTGCTCTCTCAGCCGTAACTATTCGGTCATCTTTGAAACCAAATTTTGGATTAACTCCATAGAGAAATTCTTCATTTCCATACAAGCGGAAGCCCAGATTTGACAGGCATGAAGCTCAACCCCGCATGCCATATCAAGTTGGGAATTAGGATGGTTGGGTATTTTCATATCTTTTATTCTTGTATTTGAGGGACAGCATCAAGAGTCTGAATAATCAGCTTGCAATAATAAAAATGGTGCGCTTTCCAGTTTGTAGAAAGCGCACCGTTGAGGTCCTAGCGAGGGATTTAAATCAGTAGCGTTTCGGTTTGAAACGCCGGGAACTGGCTTAGAATTTCATCGATCCTGTGACGTAGAAAGTACGACCAATGGCATCTGCATAACGGCCATCATAACCAACCTGATCACCATTGCCGTCTTTCAGTGACAGCGGCGGATTTTTGTCAAACAGGTTCTTGATACCGAAGGTCAGCGTCATGTTTTTCTTCAGTTGTGCACGTGTCTGCCAGTCGAAGGTGGTGTAGGAGGCTACATCGCGATTGAGGTCAACGAAATTTCCAAATGAACCGTCGCTATTGACTTCGCGCACACTGGCCTGATGATCGTGGTAACCAGATTTGTAGTTGATCATCATCGTGTGTGAAAACATATCCGATGTCGTCAGCGTGGTTGCCAACCTGGTGATGACGCGGAATGCGACGTTGTTGAATTCATCGTAGCGACCTACGCTTTGCACGGTAGGATTACCTGGAAGATCATAATCTGATTTCAGCAGGTAGGTACCGGTCCAGTTCATGTTCAACTTACCTACCGGAGTCGCAGTCTTGAAGCTGGTATCCCAATCTATCCCTTGATACTGCGCACTGGCAATATTAAATGAAGGCAGGGTGGCGACCAGAATATTCCCGCCTTGGCCAGGTTCGTAGAACGTAGAGAACAGATTGTCATATTTAGCCGGGTTGCCAAATACTACTGCTTCCGGCAGCGAAGCAATCTGATTACTCATTTTTACATCCCACCAGTCAATTCCTACCGACAAGCTGGAGATAGGCTCCACGCGGAAGCCTAAGGTCGCTTGCTTGGATTCTTCCGGTTTCAAGCCGTTTTCGCCGGACATTCGGTTACCACCGGACAAGATATCATACTGAGTTTTCCCCATGCAGTTGACCGCGCGCGGATCTGGTGCCTTGACCGGGCAGTCATATTGACCGCCAGTGTTACCGGCATGCGTCAATGGAGAAGTGATGGTTGACATGTCGGCCATCTTGAAGCCTGTGCCATAGGATCCACGCAGCAAGAGGCTATCGATAGGGCGGAACGCCGCTGACAATTTATACGTCAGTTTATCTGCCTTGTTACCTTGGGTCTCAGAGGCGATCGGCTTTCCCGCCGCATCAAAGTTAGCTGTATTTTTAATCGCCGTATAACTGTCATAACGCAGTGCGGCAGTGACATCAAAGCGCTTGCTAATTGGCATCAGCAATTCAGCGAAGGCACCCCAGTTATTTCTGCTGGCGGCGATAGGCAAATCACCCGGGGAGTCACCCAAAGGTGCATCCGTATAATTCGGTTGCAAGGCATTGGCACCCATGCCTATCGGTGTTGCCTTGTAGTCGTAACCTTGTCTGGTGAAATCGGTACCGATACCCAGTTGTGACTTACCGCCTGGCAGCGAGAATAACTCGCGCGAACCCCGCAGGCTCAGTACGTCCAACGTGTTTTGCGAACTCGACCAATTTTCATGCAATACGGCTGGCGCCAGAATTGCCGTTGAGGATCCCGCCGATGCAAACGGATCATAGGTTCCGGCATCGACGATCTCATAGAACTTGTCTTTACTCAGGAAGCCACCGGCAAAATCCCTGCTGCGCTTGGAGACTGAGTGTGTGTAGGATGCGTTGTAGTCGATGCCGAATGCATTGCCATCGACACCCAAGACCAGATGTTGCGCTTCGGTACCGTAAGCGACATTACGGCCGCCTGCATCGGAGATACGCAGTTTCATGAGGGCGCTGGAGACGTTTGCCGGATCAACTCCAAGCTGTCCCAGATAAGGTGCCACATATTTGCTATACAAGGGGCTAGACATAGGAAGTGCCAATGGCTGGGCTGGTGGTGCATAGCGACCAGTTTGAGTGAACTTCGACACTACCGCTTCGGCAAACAGATTGGTTTCGCTATTGAGCTTGTAATTGACTGAACCAAAGAAACTATCGCGTTTTGATTCTGGCATCAACTGTACTGTGGATGCATAATCATAGCGGCAGCGATTTTCGACCTGAAACGTATTCGGACCGCATTTGCCATTTTTCAGTAAATCAGGGGAAAACATCACAGGATCAGAGCCGTCTTTCATCTTCAGTTGGGCGATCGCCGGGCTGGAGTTGTCTGACAGTGACCACGTCGCATAGTTTTTTCCATTATGGGAAAATTTTCTGACGCCGGTATCGGCAAACGGACGTTGCGATGCATTGAGCTCTTTTTGCTCATCGTGGCTGTAAGCGAGCAAAACGTTGTAGCCGTCTTTTTCCAGATCGCCAAAACCTTTGGAAATACCGAAGTTATACGACTTGCCACCGCTGTGCTGGGGCTGGTTATAGTTCAGGTCGACTGAAAAATCTGTTTGATTCTTGCGTAAGATGAAGTTGACCACACCGGCGATCGCATCAGACCCATACAGTGTGGAGGCACCATCGGTCAGAATTTCAACACGCTCTACCGCCGACATAGGAATGCTGGACAAATTGACCGCACTACCGGAACCATAAGAAGCAAGCCTATGGCCATTTAACAGAACCAAGGTGTAAGCGGCACCGATATTGTGAATAGAGGCGGTCTGGATACCGCCGCCGCCGCCGTTGATGCTTTGATTGGCCGTGGCGAAGCCCTGCATGCTTGGCAAGGCAGCGACTAAATCAGCGACGCTATTGGCGCCACTTTTTTCTATGTCGGACCGGCTCAGTGTTTGCACTGGCAGCGCAGTTTCCTGGTTGATGCGCTTAATCGATGAGCCTGTGATTTCTACGCGTTGCACGCTACTAGCTGCAGCATCTTGGGCAAGTGCATGCGGTACCGAAAGGCTCAGTGCCAAGCCTATACTGCCGGCAAACATCATTCTTACTGAACGGGATAATACAGTTTCTTTTAACATTGTCTACTCCATATTTATTGTGGTTGTTGCTCTTAATGCGATGAGTATCGGGAATATTTAATTTGTCTTCAGATACATTTTCTATCCACGCTGTCCGTCCTTTATGCTTGCTTTAGATACCGTTTACTATTTCCCTCTCATTTTGTGAGACCGCTTTACGAAGAAGAGCAAACATCCGGATTCAGGCATTTGCGGCAACGTAGAAGGTGAGAATAAATTAATGTTTTTTAGGCAAATTGGTGCAGACAAAGCTATTGATAAAATCAGTCAATGCATATACTGAAAATATTTCTTAGATATTTCATTGATATATTAAGAGATGGTATGAAATCATTCTGCTAGTTCACTGTCAATAGGGAAATGCATGATGTGCTGAAATCACAACACTTTGTCAGCGTGTTTTCGTGTGATCATTTATCCGTTGTTTGGTGTCGTGTGAGCTATTGTGCGACAGGTTTTTTTTCAGCTGACTCTGCTATTACACCAATATTTCCTTGATTTTCTTGACGCTCGGTGTGCGAAGTGTCAGGCTCTGTCCGCGTTTTTACCGGCTCCGGGCGAACGGGTGATGCGTAAGAATATTTTTGATGTTTGCCGGATATCCCTCTTTTTGAAGAAGCAGCAATGAAGCCTAGTATTGACTCCGCCGCTAAATTAGCAGCACAAGAAGCAATTGCAGCATTGCAATCTTCGTATCTCGACCCTGAGTTTTCCGCTGCCGTCATCAAATGGCAAAAGCAACACGGACGGCACAGTTTGCCTTGGCAGCAAACGCAGGATGCTTACCGCGTCTGGCTCTCCGAGATCATGTTGCAGCAGACTCAGGTGACGGCGGTGATTCCTTATTACCAGCGTTTCCTGCAAAGTTTCCCTGACGTGTTTGCATTAGCCGCAGCGCCTTCCGAAGAGGTGATGGCGCACTGGGCCGGGCTAGGCTATTACACCCGTGCGCGGAATTTGCATCAATGCGCCAAGCAGGTGGTCGAGAAGTATCAGGGCAAGTTTCCGGCTGATACGACCTTGCTGCAGCAACTGCCGGGCATAGGGCGCTCGACGGCTGCCGCAGTATCGGCTTTTTCGTATGGCACGATCGCAGCGATTTTGGATGGTAACGTCAAGCGGGTGCTGGCCAGAGTGTTTGCGATTGATGGCTACCCAGGTTCTAAGCCGATTGAAGATGCGATGTGGTTGCGTGCCCAGGCTTTGTTGCCGCAGCAGGATATTGAAGCCTATACACAAGGCTTGATGGATTTTGGCGCTACCTTGTGCACCCGCAGCAGTCCGTCTTGCGAGCGCTGTCCCTTGCAGGCGCGTTGCCTGGCGTTTGCCCAGCAGCGTACTGCCGAATTGCCGGTGCGCAAACCAAAGAAAGTACAAAAGCACAAACAGGCGCTCATGCTGGTGCTGATCCATGAAGGCCAGGTACTGTTGGAGCAGCGCCCTGACAGCGGCATTTGGGGCGGGCTGTTATCCTTACCGGAGATAGGCGGCATGCGTGAATTACAGGCAACCGAGGTGCTGGCGATGACCGATCAATTGGCGCAAGCGCACAGTTTTTTTGAGCGCTTTGGCGAAGTGACGCAGATGCTAACCTTGCCTGATTTTAGTCATGTGTTTACGCATTTTAAATTGCAGGTTACGCCGCTCAGGGCAAGCATTGCCACGCGTCATGCGATGGTCGCCGAGGCGCGCTATGTCTGGACCGATATGGCGCAAATACAGTCGGCCGCTTTGCCTGCACCGATCAAGAGTCTGTTGCTTAGCCTGGCTTGACGGTGCATAGGGGCTGATCTCTTGTTTGGTAACCGCTCACCGTAATGGATCAATGATATAGATCAATGATAAAAGGCTTTTGCCGCAGAGGCGCAGAGGACGCAAAGAAAAGAGAAAAACCGCGACTCTGCATGCTCTACGGCGTAGATTTTTTATTCGGGCTTACGCGTCTATTTGCTCTTATTCTCTCCGCAAGCTGAATCGTTACCTTGCTTGTTTTCTTGGTTTTTTCTCAAGTATCTATTCTTCTGTACTTAAAGTCGAATTACACTGCCAGATCAAATCTGATTTTGCCCACACTCTTTAGGAGTTTATTTTGCTTAAGCCATTTTCATACAGGCATTTATGCCTGCAGTTTGGCCTCCATTTAGGTCTGCTATCAATGCTACTGCCGGATGTTTCCCAGGCTGCCACCAAGGCTTGCCGGGTGCCTGATTTTCCGCAGGAGGTGCAATGCGGCCAGTTGCAGCGCCCGCTCAATCCGGCTGAGCCTGAAGGTAAAAAAATAGCGGTGCACTATGTCGTGCTGCCATCGCAAGATAGAAATAAACTGCCTGATGCGGTGTTCCTGCTCGCTGGGGGCCCCGGTCAGAGCGCCATTAATGTGGCGGGTTTTGGGCAGGCGGTATTAAGTCGCCTTAACCGGCGCCGCGATCTGGTGTTTATTGACCAGCGCGGCACCGGCCGCAGCGCGCCTTTGCACTGCCCTGAGCTGGAGGACGGCAGCGATGTAGTCGATAACGACAGCATGCTGAAGATGGCGCAAAACTGCATGAAAAACCTGCAGGCTTTGCCGTATGGCGATTTGCAGTACTTCAGCACCAGTATTGCGGTACAGGATATCGAAGCGGTGCGTCAGGCGCAGGCTTATGGGCCGGTTAACCTGGTCGGTGCATCGTACGGCACGCGCGCCGCACTGGAATATATGCGCCAATATCCGAAATCGGTCCGGCGTATGGTGATGGACGGTGTGACACCACCCGATATGCGCTTCCCTTCGGCCGATGCGCAAGCTGCGCTGGACGGTGTATTTGCCGACTGCGCCAGGCAGGCGCAATGCAATCAGAGTTATCCGGAACTGGCGCTGCGCTGGAAAAAATTATTGAGCAATCCGCCCGCTAGTGTCAGCTTCATTCATCCGCGTCTGGGTAATCAGATGTCGGTGCCGATGAACCGTGATGGCCTACTCGGCTTGGTACATAAGACTTTGTATTCAGCCGCCAGTACGGCCGCTTTACCCTATGCGCTGACGCAGGCCGGGCAAGGTAACTTTGCGCCCTTGATCACGCTCAGCAATGCCTTGAACTTATCCGGCCCGGGTGGCATCGCTTACGGCATGCACTTCTCGGTCTGGTGCGCGGAGGCCTACGCCCAAGCCGGTAAACCCGTTGCTTCCAAAGATGATTTCGAAACCCTGATGATGGGCATGTATGACAAAGTCTGCGAAAAATGGCCGCGTGCCCAAGTGCCTGCTGGCTTCTTCACCATTCCTGTGAGTGCCGCTCCGGTACTTTTGCTGAGTGGTGGCATAGATCCGGTGACGCCGAGCCGTCATGGTGCGGTGGTAGCCAAGGCACTCGGTGAGCACGCCCGCCATATCACGGTTGATCATGCTGGCCACGGTTTGCTGGCGCATGGCTGTATCCGCGATGTGGTGTACCGCTATCTGAATGAAAAAAATGATGCGGATGCGATCAAGCTCGATACCAGCTGCGTGCGGCAAATCCCGCGGCCGCTGGCATGGCAGGCACCACTGCTTGAGCAGGCTGTGCGCAAGAAAGCATCTGCCCCGACCGGAGAAAAATCATGATAGTGGTTGAAAATCTGCATAAGGAATTCGTCAAGATCAGCAAACCTCAATTTGGTTTTGGCAAAAGCACACGCGAGGTGATCAAGGCAGTAGACGGGGTTAGTTTCAGCGCTGGCGATGGCGCCATATTGGGCTTGCTGGGCGCCAATGGCGCCGGCAAAACTACCAGTTTGCGTATGGTGGCATCTTTGCTGAAAGCCGATCAAGGAAGTGTCCATATCGATGGCGTTGCCGTCGAATCCGGGCAGCAAGCCACGCAATCGCATATGGGCGTATTGTCCGATGCGCGTGGCCTGTACCCACGCCTGACTGCGCGTGAAAATATTCATTACTATGGCGCTTTGCACGGCATGCCGCACGAGCGGATCGCGCAACGTACGACCGAACTGGCACACTGGCTGGAAATGAGTGAGTTACTGGAGCGGCGTACCGAGGGTTTTAGTCAGGGCGAACGCATGAAAGTGGCGCTGGCCAGGGCACTGATTCATGATCCGAGGAACATCATCCTCGATGAGCCGACTAACGGCCTTGATGTGCTTGCCACGCGGGGCTTGCGGGAATTTTTGCGTTGGTTATGTACGGCCGAAGGCGGCGGGAAATGCATCATTTTTTCCACCCACATCATGCAGGAAGTCGAACGCTTGTGTGATTCGGTAGTGATAGTCGCACGCGGTAAGACCGTGGCCAGCGGCACTGTTGCAGAACTGATGCAGCAGGCCGGTCAGCCTGATTTTGAAGATGCCTTCGTCAAGCTGGCATTTTCCGACACGCCAGCATTTTCCGGGAGCAAGTGATGAACGCTATTTTTACTATCTTCCGTAAAGAAGTTACCGATGCCATGCGCGACCGTCGCACCCTGCTGATGGTATTGTTTAGTGCCTTGATCTTTGTTCCTTTGTTGTTACTGATTTTTTCTGAAATCATGTCGCAGATAGAGTCGCAGGAAGACAAGCGCACGGTGTTGGCAGTCAATATCAAACAGGCGCCGCGACTGGAAAATTTCATCCTGCGTCAGGGCTACCAAATCGAGACGGCACCGTCCGACTATGAAGATAAATTACGCAAGAAAGAGTTGTCGCAACCTGTCTTGCTGGTGCCCGAACATTTCGAAGACGAGCTGGCACAGGCTAAAAAAGTGAGTTTGCAGATTGTCTTTGATACCTCGAATAAGCAGGCTGAATTTGGCTTGCGACCCTTGAAGCGCCTGCTCGATGGTTATACTCAGGAGAGCGCGATGATGGCGCTGAGTATGCGCGGCGTCTCTGCTGAAATTTTCCAGCTGATCGAGGTCAGGGAGAAATATATAGGTCGCTCGGAGGAACGCCGGGTGACGGTGACAAGTATGTTGCCGTTTGCCTTGATCATGGCGATCGTGGTCGGCGGTATGTTTGCGGCGATCGACACGACCGCCGGTGAACGCGAACGCGGCTCGCTGGAACCCTTGATGATGAACCCTGTCAGCGGCTGGCAGTTGGCACTGGGTAAATGGGGGGCGGTAGCGAGTATCAGCATGCTGGTCGCCATATTGACGGTGCTGAGTTTTTTTCCCGCCCAGTGGCTGATACGCAATGATGCGCTCAAGGCGGAGTTTCAGTTCGCTGGCTTGCAGGTGGCGCTGTCGCTGACCTGTAAAAGCTTTAAAGAGGCGCAGGTGCGCATGGCCTGCGATTTTTGCTGCTGGTGCATTGCCATGGCCGTTGTTGGCCGGAATGTTGGCTCAGGCCAGGGTTTGCAGGACCTGCGCGAACGCTGTGCAGCACCTTAGTAAACGCTTTAAAGTAGGCTTTCTTGCAGTCGCGCACAACATCCTCGCATGATCACTGCGAAGCGGCTGAAGTGGTGCGTTTGCTGGCCGAACCGGCCGCTCAGCCCAGTGCGCCCAGATATCTCGGTGGCTTTCGAGCAAGGTGCTCGATTATCTGTCGGGTGCGGGAACGACTGCTCGCTGCCCAGCCTGCGCCCGATATCGACGTATTACTTGATAAGCTGGAGCAGCGCTTGCAAAAGAAAAACGCAGCGGAACCGCTGCGCCGCATCCGCGCCATGGTTGGCCAGGAACTGCGTCTGATTCCGGTGGACGAGATCGACTTTTTGCGTTCTGACGAAAAATACACGCTGATCGCCTGGCGCAATGATGAGGGTAAGATAGGTGAAGCGCTGATCCGTACCCCGCTCAAAGAATTGTTAGCACAACTCGATGCCGAACACTTTATTCAGGTGCACCGCTCGGTGGTGGTCAACCTGCGTGCGATCAGCCATGTCACGCGCGGTGAAGCTTTATTCGCATCACTTCCGGCAGATGTAAATTATTTATTCGTTAAATTGGCGTTTTGTATCGTACTAGTAAATATCGAAAGAGGCGCAGGTCTGAAGATCTTGCGCAAACATGATCCTATGACCAGCATGAATTCGCGCATTCCCCAAGGCTTGCTCTCAGGAGTTGCTAGGAGCTTTAAGCCGCGCGCTTGAAGCTCTCTGTGAAGTTCATCAATCTCTTGAACCTCGATGTAGGCGATGTATGAGTGATCATTGATCTCGCTCGCGGGAATAGCATCGGGACAGTGACCCAGCATTAATTTGACACCATCCCTAGACAAGAAGCACCAATCTTCTGATTCGAAGTCGATTGCGAAGTCCAGAATTTTAGAATAATAGCATCGAGTTAGGTAAGTTTTTTAATAATAGCTGATCGAGTTAGGTAAGTTTTTTGCCAACACGCTGCGCACGCTGCTTAATTTTGACATGGGGGTTCCTTTTTAATTTGCCGTTCCGGCGGTTCGCTACCGATCAAGCTGTATATCCGCACGGCCCAACACTTCCAGATTGAATCCCTCGTTCTCTGTAGGTGCTTGAAAATAACTGCTAATCGTGTGAAACACTGCCTCTGTGTCAAAGGCAGCGCGCGCTGGTTGCTGTGCTCGCCTTTGTGCAATTTGACTTAAGCATTGGCTGTCGCTCAGGTCTAGGTAAATCAGTTTATGCGTTAGTGACTGCTCTGAAAATATTTCTCTAAACCAGGCTCTTTGCTTGACTGTATTCGCCGGGAAATCCATCACCACCGAGACCCCGGACTGCAGCAGAGTCTGTACATGTTTTTTTAAGAGCGGCTTGAGACGCAATGAGTAAGTCAGATAGTCGTCTATGCTCTTGATCTCTTCCGGATAAAGTGCTGCCAACCACGCATCTTCAGAGATCAGTATAGCCGCCATTTCATTGGCAATTTGCTGCGATTTTGTGGACTTTCCTGCCCCCATTTTTCCACAGAAAAAAACCAGCGTTCCCTTATTTGTCATCGGCTACACCTTACTTTGATTGCTCGAAAATTCTCATTTTTTAGCTTAAACGAGTGGGAAAAAAAAAGTCCAACTATTTCTATACTCTGGCCACGGTTTAAATCGCGAGCTTTGCATAGGGCGTATTGCACCAATAAGATTTCAAATATGCTAGCTGCCACAGCGCATATTCCATGCGCCTTTCCGAGCACATAGGCCTGCAGCCCGCATGGGATATGCGCGCTGGGGCAACGTGTCTGCGCTTGTAATGTAGCGTCAGTGAATGCCGCAGAATGCGCAGTACGCTCCCAAGCGGTGTAACGCGCCGCTTGTATCGCGCTGTATTGAATGTCATGAAATTTTCCCAAATACCAAATACCTAGGAAAATCGAAATCATTACACCGCCAATCACGACCATTTCCACCATCGCTTGCCCATGTTGTCGAGATCGATATTTCATCGTTGAGTTTTTCATTTTTTCATACTACTTAAACTCGAAAAATTTAGAATCAATTGCTTTTCCAAGTTTAAATACTTGCACATCAGTCACCCTCACGGAATCTACCTCAGGACCCATAACCGGAGGAAGGTGTATAAATAAATCAATAGGATGATCTGTTGCATAAAACAGGGAACTATCATTTGGACCATCATAAATACACGCCTCAAAGTCTTTCTGCACCATACTACTCACTGTGGAATCGAGACATCGCATTGATATTCCCGATTTAATTTTGCGCAGTGAAAATACTTCGATTGCAGCTTTTTTGAGCGCAGTAAAGTCATAATAGGGAACATCAGGTCCAAATTGTTTATGCTCTACGCCGTCAACTGCTAAGTTAATGGTTTGAGTTCTATTGCCCCTCACAATGGTAATATCTGTGAGTAATTTAAATTCTGAAGCGCATCTCTCTTCATACGAAGCAAGATCAAGGACATAGGTTTCCTTCTTTTGATAGAAATTCACACCATCGCTCATGTATGTTTGGCGCCCGTCAAAATAATCATTTGGCAGTGCAGGAAACGGCATCACCGGTAACGAGAAGGCCTTAGCACTTGCCGCGCAAACGTCGTATCCAGCCTTGGTAAATGCGAGAGAACGGTCCAGCGAAACCGCGCGAGTAACAGTGACTATTTCATAGCTCTTTTCCGACGGCATTGAAGATGCATCGGCACCATTCGATTTATTACCGGCAGCCATAGGGTTATCGCAAGCCGCAAGCAAGTTGATCGCTAGAAAGATCAAAATGGTACTCGAAGATTTTCTTGTTTTTACGTTTGTTTTCATCGTTTTTTATAGTAGAACCTGCCAACATTCCACATTGAACTATCAGTCAGCAATTCAATACCTTGATCGCTGCTGGCTTGCGCAAAATCAGGAACAACTTGCTGCATAGCATTCACCTCATGGAAGACGAAATATCGAGGGACGCTCATATCGACATCACTAAAAATATCTTACCATCAATTAAATTGTTTTTTTAATATTTACAAATACTTGCAGTTGTTACACAAGTTACAAAAGAAATAATTTTATTAATTTGCGCTAGTCTTTTTATTGGTAAAATTTCATGTTTCTCAGACAAGCCAACATTAACTATAAGCGCACAAACCAATGACCACTTTTCAGCAAAAAATCCACTATGTTCTTGCGAGCATCGGTCTTTGCATTACGGTAAATCTAACTTTCGCCGCCACTCCAGCAAAACCTGCCTCAGCACCAGCAGCATTTAATATCGAATCTGTGCCGATGAGCAGCATTGCACTGCCGCCCTTTCCCTATTTATCCTACCCTGCAGGTATGACAGAAGTGGATGACAAAACGCCGGCACTTTTTTCTAACCCGAACAGCACAGGCTATTCCTCTTCAGATGAGAAATTTGACCAAGCTTACGTAATCGCTGGCGCCAATCTAAGACAAGTGGAAGGACGCATTACCTTCCGTACCGTACTCAATGAAAAGGCTGGCCTATCGGCCCTTGGCCTTTTGCGCAACTACACGAAGGTGATTAAAGCGATGGGCGGCGTTAAGGTCAACACGATCTTGCCAACTGAAAAATGGCTGGAAGAAAAGAATTTAATAGATAACGAGAACACGTTAAAGCGAGCACATCTTCCTAGACGCGGGTGGGAAGAACATGATGTTTACTTGATACGCACTACGCAAGGCAATGTCTGGATCACGCTCTCACAAAACGGCGGGTTCACCGAGTTTCTAGTCATCAAAGAACAAGAGATGGAACAGACCGTCGCAATGCTCACGGCGGACAATATGGCCAATGCCTTGAAACAGGATGGGCATGTGCCTTTGTATTTGTCTTTCGATACTAATCGCGATGTCATCCGCCAAGAAAGTCTCGCCGCCGTAGATGAAATAGTTAAACTTTTGCGCGCACAACCTACGCTACGTTTGCAGATTGAAGGGCACACAGACAATATTGGAGACAAGAACCACAATCAAAATTTGTCGTTAGCGCGAGCACAGTCTGTGATGCGCGCTTTGACTGGCCAGAAAATAGACTCATCACGCCTGAGCGCGGTTGGCTTAGGCGCAAGCAAACCCATAAGTGACAATTCCTCTGAAGAAGGCCGCGCTAAAAACCGTCGCGTTGAATTGGTTAGGAGTTAGGCATAGATCGAGAATCCTTGGTTATCAGTGACAAGCAAATCCATCGCATTGGATAGGTTTGCTTATGTCGCTTCCGCAAGCAAACAGAATTTTTCCTCATGTAGTGAATATCTTTAAACTTGTGTTTTTGCTTTACTGTTCACCCCACTAGAAGCGGTGAGTAAGTAATATTTTCCGAATAAGATGCCGTCATTGACGTTTACAGGGATCAGATCGCTTGTCAACGTCGGCGGGTATCTGCAATTGGTTTCATTTTCCTTGACGCCCGCTGCTTAGACGGAAAACACGTCCAGCTTCAGCAATTCGCTAAAACATACGCTGGCCAACGGGAGTCAGCGTAATTTGAAATTTCAAATACCCCCTGCCACAGCGCATATTCCATGCGCCTTTCCAGCCACATAGGCCTGCAGCCCGCATGTAATATGCGCGCTGGGGCATGCCACTTTTCGGATTTGTGAAAGCCCAGCTTAGCTGCGTGGGGTTTTAGGTTGGGTCGACTACGCCGCGCGCTATCATGCGTAAGGCGGTCAGGCTGGGGACGAAGAAGTAATCGCCGCCGCGGGTCTCTACCAGACGTGGGATCTTGGAGAGAAAGTACGGAGCTTGATCGCCTTCCGGGTCTACCTGTAACACCGCCTTGCTGGGGAAACGCTCGTCAGCGCTGTGGTTGCCGAGTATCACGTCCTTGTCGTTGCCGGCCTTAAAGTCATTACCGTAATTCACCCATTGTTGCTGCACGAATTCAAACTGGCGAGCGATGTCGGCGTTGAGCATCATGATGATGATGCCGTGATTGCCGTCGTTGCGGCTGCGGTCTTTGGCCTCGCCATACGGCAGGCCGCGCCGTATGATGCGCCGTCGGTTGGCCAGCGCGCCGGGGGTATCGAAGGCACCGGTGTTGAGGCACATAGAGCCGGGCGTGGCGCCTTGCGTCATCTCTAGCGAGGCGCGCGGATTGATGCGGCGTATGTGGGCACTGAACGGGCATTTGGCACCGCTCATGTCGGCGTCGTAGGTGAAGTTGCTCAGTAGTGCGTCTTTTTCTGCATCATTGGCGATAGAAAAATCGGCGTCAAATTTAGCCTTGCTGGCAGCGTCTGGTGCGCGAGTAAGTGGCGCGCCATTGTCGCGCCAGCGGCCGACAAATTTAGCGGCTAATAGCTCTTTACCGCCCGGATATGTTTTTGCGTGCTCATCGAGATAGGCGTCGAAGCTGGCGACATTTTCGTGCAGCTTGCGGTACACCATATAGCTGCCGTTGCGCGCCAATAAAATCGGCTCCGGTGCGGGTGGATATTCTTTGGCTTCGTCGATGTGGCCGAGTAAAAACTCTCCGATGGCGAGCGGCTCCCAACTACCATCGGGCATTTGTTTGCCGCGCCCGTTTTTATTCATGGCGTCGCCTGGCATGCCGACAAATACCGGGTCACCGATGCCGTCGGTATAGCCGAAGTGTTCTTTGGAGGTGGGCTGGCCATTCTCCATGAGGACTTGAACATCCTGGTAGTCTAGCAGAGCGCCATCTTCGCCGACATGGCCGCCGAGTATCACGGCGGCATCGGAAAATTCTTTTACCAGAGCCGTGAGCCAGGCATAGCCTTGTTCCAGCAGAGTCTGGTTGCGGGCATTCAATGAGATAAAGATGTGTACGTCTTTTTCGCGTAGCTCGCGATTGCCTTGCCAGATCGGGTCCCAATGCTCGGGCGCGCTGGCACCGTCGTCGCCTAAGATATCTTTGCGCTGCTTCATGCGAGAAGCCGATCAGTGACGAGCGCGGCAGTTCCAGTTCGGCCACATTCACGCCAATCGGGTTGTTTGATTTGACCAGCGGCCTTACCCCATTCTACCGAGGTGGTAACTGGTGATGGCGGCTAGCAGTTCGCGCGCCTGGCTGGCATGGCGTATATTTAGAAAAACATAGCGCGCCACCGGATAACCGAAACGGCCGTAGGCGCGTATCACATTGCAATATCGAGTAAGTCTAATTGGGCGTCCATCCGCATTGCCTCCTATTACAGTTTATATTGGCCAGCGCTCCAGCTCGGTGCGCTCAGATTTTTTGGCGCGACGCGTTGCATGAAGGCTTGTAATTTGATCTTTAAACTAGCTGCATCCAGACCCTGATTTTCAACCGCAAATTTGCTGAACTCTTGTTTCAGATATGCTTCATGCCGGCCGCATAACTCAGGCGATGAAGCCGATCCAGTGACACAAAATAACGAGCCAGCGGCAGTTCCAGTTCCTTTAAACCCTGATAGGCGGTCCAATCGGGTTGTCTTTGACCAGCGGCCTTACCCCATTCTACCGAGGTAGTAACCAGCGCCTGCGTGATGGCGCGCTGACTGGCATAGTTTAGGCCATATCCGAAACGGTGCACGCGCCGCCGCGCGCCCAACTCTTGAAGGCGAGGGTGTCACCTTCCCTGAGACATCCGGTTGGATTGCTGAGGTTGATTAAGCGTAATTCCGGATCGGCCTGCAAGCTGCCCTGTGATGGATAGTAGGAATACTGGTTGCCGTTTAACGCCGCTGACCAGGTCCAGAACCAGTTGGCTTGATCGGCTCTTTCTATCCGAACATATTCACCGGAGCGGATGCAGCCATTGCTGCGCATGGAGAAATTATTCGATAGGTTAAAGCGGGTGCGTGCCGTGCCGAATTGGTCGGCATCGGCTTTTAGCCAGCCATTACTGTCGGCCGGACTTTGTAGCCAGCGGCCATTACCTACGCTCTGCAAACCGGCGTTACGGTAGCTGCCCGCCTGATCGACAAATGAGTGACTAGGGGTGGTAGCGTCAGCGCGGGCGAAAGCTTGTATCGGATAGTGATCGGAATAGTCGGTATAGGCATAAGTGCGCTTGCTATTGGCATCCTGTACTTGCCATTGCGGCGAGGGTGGGTCTAGCGCCAGGTTATGCCACACAGTTGGTTGACGATGGCTGCGGTCGACCAGGATGTAATCGATATATTCCTGCGGGTCGCCGGTGCGTGCGCCGTAACGTTCCAGCGCCACTCCGTTGCTGACCGGATCGAAGGTGTGCGGCACGCCAACATAGCGTGGTTCCAGCGCATTGAGCGTGCTTAGCATGGCGCGGTATTCGCTGGTGTTCCAGCGGTTGATATTGAAGTCACCGGTAATGACTACCATCTCGCTGACCGGGATGGCTTTGCGGTCTATCCATTGCCGGATTTCCTTAAGCTGCGCCTGGCGAATCCCGGCGTGACCGCCAATGCCGGTGCAGCCCCACGAGGATTCCGATTGCAGATGGGTACTGATGACATGATAGAACTCACCGTTGCGGTTAATCTTAGCGTAGGCGAAACCTTTGAGCGAAGGGAAATCATCACCGCAGCCGGCGGCACTGAACAGATATTGAATTTTTTCGGCGATCGGCCATTTGCTGGCGATGGCGACGCCGCCATCTTCCGGCACCGCATCGCGCCAACTGCCTTCGGTGCGATCCCAGCCGCTTTTATTGCGGCCGATTACCGGGGTCTGGTAGGGGAAGCGGTTTTTAAGGCTGGCCAACAATTCGCTTGAGGCTTGATTGTCGAATAATTCCTGGAGCGCCACAACGTCTTGCTGTTCCAGTGACGGCGCCTTGGCAATCAATTGGGCGCGCTGTAACTGACCGAAATTCGGGAAGGCGGTCAGCGGTAGCAGCATGGTGTTCCAGCTGCTGAGCTTGAGGTCTTCCGGATAGGCGGCATTCGCTTGGGCAGCCGTCATCGCTAATGCCAGAGTACAAAGTATTTTTTTCATGAGTTAAGCCTGGTGAACGCTAAGTGAAAAAGGGAGGTGCTTACTCGGCGCGCAGCCAATTTAGCCAATGCAGCCAGTTCGGCGAGTAAGGGCTGGGAATTTTATCGCCAGAAAATGACGGGCTGGTTACAGTGAATTTGCGATCGCCAATTCTTGTTGTGGCGTGAGACGGGCGAAATGAAGCCAACGCAAGAGGCTACGGTAAGAAGTTAATGCAAGAAATTAACGGAATAAATTAATGCAAACTATGGCATTTCATATCTTACTGAACTAGACCGGGGAAGTTTCATTCGACTGTCTCAGTTATTGATTTTTCTATACAGCGTTTGCCGGCTGATCCCCAGCTTGCGGGCGGCCAGGCTGATATTGCCACGGCTAGCTGTCAGCGCTTGCTGTATCGCATTGCGCGATATTTGTTCAAGATTCTGCGCCCCTTGTTCCATGCTCAAGGGATGACTTACGGCGTTGTTTATTGGCTTGCCCGACGCGGCTGCCGTCATCAGATCTTCGACGATATCATCCGACAGATGCGCCAGTTCGATACCAGTCTGGTGTGGATCTAGCATCGCAATGGCAGTGCGTAAGACGCTGGAGTATTGCCGCAGATTCCCTGGCCATGGATGCGCAGCCAATTGCGCCAGTAGCCCTGGCGTCAGATGCAATTCTCGCTGTGGACTAAGGCTACGCAAGATTTGTGTCGTCAATGCCTGGAAATCGCTGCGCTCGCGCAAGGCTGGCAACTGCACGGTCAGGCCGTTGATGCGGTAGTACAGATCGTAACGAAACTTCCCCTGTTCTGCCTGTTCGCGCAATTTGCAGTGGGTGGCGCAGATCAGCGCAAAATCTACCGCTACGGTTTTTCCGCCGCCCAAGGGCGTGACGCTGCGCTCTTGCAGCACGCGCAATAATCTGCTTTGCATGGTCAGTGGCATATCACCGATTTCATCGAGGAATAGCGTGCCGCCGTTGGCTTCCCGCAAACGCCCCGGATTGCCTTCGCGTCGCGCGCCGGTGAAGGCACCGGCTTGATAGCCAAATAATTCTGCCTCTATCAGATTTTCCGGAATCGCCGCGCAGTTAATCGCGACAAACGGCCCGTTACGGCGCGGCCCGCTATCATGCGCCGCCTTGGCAAAAAATTCCTTCCCGACGCCAGATTCGCCCTGAATAATCAAAGGTATCGGTTTGTCGAGAATGCGGCGGGTTTTCTCGGCCGCACTGCGCCAACGCAGGTCGCCGCTATCGAGTAAAGACAAGGCATCTTCAGCGGCGGGCGGGGTAGAAACTGCAGTCGATGATGTGCTTGAAACGGCTGGTAGCACGCTGTGATCCAGGTGCACCTGCATCGCTAGCCGGGTGCCGTCATGACTATGTACCGTTATGGTTTGGTGTGTGCGCGCACTATGCTGATGAAGCAGATGTTCCAGACGTAGATTAAGCACACTGGTAATTTGTACTGCGCCCAGGTCATGTGCGCCAAGATGCAGCAAAGCCAGCGCGGCACGATTGGCACCGACTATCCAGCCATCTTCCGAGAGCGTAACGATCGCTTCGGCTATCGTGCCTATACCCTCTGGATGCGCGTGAAAATGCAGGCGAATCCGGCGTTTGCTGCTAGCGACGATCAGACGGTTTTCTATCATGCGCACGGCCATGCTGACTAAATTTAAAGTGTGCGGATGGCCGCTATGTCGATCGCCGGAAATATCGAGTATCCCCATCAAGCTACCATCGGCCGACATGATAGGGGCGGCCGCGCAGGTGAGAAATCCGTTGTGTTCGAGAAAGTGTTCGGCGCCGTGAATCTCGACCTCACTGGTCTCCGCCAAGGCGGTACCGATGGCATTGGTGCCGCGATGATCCTCATGCCAGGAAGCGCCGCTGGCTAAGGCTACCCGTTCTGCTTTGTTCAAGAAACCTGCGTCACCTAGCGTATGCATGAGGGTGCCGCGATTGTCGGCTAGCACTACCACGCTTTTGCTATCGCGCACAGACTCAAACAGGTATTCCATGACGGGCCGCGAATAAGACAAGAGCTCATGATTGCGTTCCAGCACATGGCGTAGCTCATCGGCACTGGCGTGCTCGGTCTGGCGCAAGCCGCCGACTGGCTGCAAACCCGCGGCCAGACTGCGTTGCCATGAACGAAGCAGGCGCTCATTGATGGTGCCGGAAGGGCAGTGGCCATACTCTTGCAGATGCAGTCGTGCCTGGCGCAGCGTCAGCGCAGGTAGGGGTGTAGGCATGTTGTCTCCGTTATGGATACCTGAGAGCTTAGGCTCCCGAATTTTATCCAAATATAGTATAGGAAAACACCCGGCCCAACACGGCTGGCTTGTCAGTATTCGTCGTCATAACTGTTGCGTTTTGTGACAGTTGTGAACTTATGCAACGTCACATTTTTCCTTGTACTTTGCACCCGTAGTTGGGTTCTTGAATAAAACCTGAATGAAATCAAGGACTTTCACGAAAACCTAAGCTTGGCACGGAACTTGATAGTAGATCTAGGCCACAAGGCAAGATTCTCAATATTCCAAATATTTTAAATATTTCAAATAATAGACCTATTCAGGAGACACGATGATCTACGCAGCCCCAGGTACCGCCGGTGCCAAAATCACTTACAAAGCCCAGTATGACAACTTCATCGGTGGTCAATGGGTGGCCCCGGTCAAGGGCGATTACTTTAACGTTATTACCCCGATCAACGGCAAACCCTACACCAAAGTCGCCCGTTCCGGCGCCGAAGACATAGAACTGGCGCTCGATGCAGCGCACGCTGCTGCCGACGCCTGGGGTAAGACTAATGCTTCCGAACGCGCCAACGTCCTGTTGAAAATAGCCGACCGCATTGAAGCCAACCTGGAGTTGCTGGCCTATGCCGAAACCGTGGACAACGGCAAAGCGATACGTGAAACGTTGAACGCCGACATCCCGCTGACCATCGATCATTTCCGTTACTTTGCCGGTTGTGTGCGTGCGCAGGAGGGTGGCTTGAGCGAGATCGATGAAACGACCGTGGCTTACCACATACAGGAACCGCTGGGCGTGGTCGGTCAGATCATTCCGTGGAATTTCCCTATCCTGATGGCAGCCTGGAAACTGGCGCCGGCTATCGGTGCCGGCAATTGCGTGGTACTGAAACCGGCTGAATCTACGCCTGTCAGTATCCTGATTCTGGCCGAACTGATCGCCGATCTGCTGCCGCCCGGCGTGCTCAATATCGTCAATGGCTATGGCCGTGAAGCCGGCATGCCTTTGGCCACCAGCAAGCGTATCGCCAAGATCGCTTTTACCGGCTCCACCAGCACTGGCCGTGTGATTGCGCAGGCTGCAGCGAATAACCTGATTCCTGCCACGCTGGAGTTGGGTGGCAAATCACCCAACGTGTTCTTTGCCGACATCATGGATAAGGACGATGCCTTCCTCGACAAAGCCATCGAAGGCATGGTGCTGTTCGCTTTTAACCAGGGCGAAGTTTGCACTTGTCCATCGCGCGCATTGATTCAGGAATCAATCTATGACAAGTTCATGGAGCGTGTCTTGAAGCGTGTCGCCGCCATCAAACACATGAACCCGCTGGACACCGACAGCATGATGGGCGCGCAGGCATCCAAAGAGCAGTTGACCAAGATCCTGTCGTATCTGGATCTGGGCAAGCAGGAAGGTGCCGAAGTGCTGGCCGGCGGCGGGCAAGCGCACCTGGGTGGCGATCTGGAAGGTGGTTACTATGTGCAGCCTACCTTGTTCAAAGGGCACAACAAGATGCGTATCTTCCAGGAAGAAATTTTTGGCCCGGTCTTGGCAGTCACCACCTTCAAGGATGAAGCCGAAGCGCTGGCCATTGCCAATGACACCTTGTATGGTCTGGGGGCCGGCGTGTGGAGCCGTAATGGCAATCTGGCCTACCGCATGGGCCGCGCCATCAAGGCCGGTCGCGTCTGGACCAACTGCTATCACGCTTATCCGGCACATGCTGCATTTGGCGGCTACAAGGAATCGGGTCTGGGTCGCGAAAATCACAAGATGATGCTTGATCACTACCAGCAAACCAAGAACCTGCTGGTTAGCTATAGCGAGCAAAAACTAGGATTCTTCTGATCCGATACCCGAATCGCTGAGTGTTGAATCAAGGGAATGGAGAGCGACTCATGCACACCATTCCCTTTTTTTATCCGGAGAGAATATGCCAGACAAAGTCATTGCCACGGCCGCTGCGCTGGAACTGATAGCGGAATTAAAACGCCAGCATGGCGCCATGATGTTTCATCAGTCCGGCGGCTGTTGCGACAATAGTGCCGCCAATTGTTATCTGCCTGGCGAGATCACGATAGGCGCGGGCGACGTGTATCTGGGCGAGATAGGCGGCTGTCCGTTCTATATCGGTAAATCGCAGTATGAGTATTGGAAGCACACGCAACTGATCATTGATGTCATAGAAGGGCAGGGCGGCACTTTCTCTCTGGAAGGGGCGACAGGCAAGGCATTTCACACACGTTCGCGGATTTTTAGCGATGCAGAGATGGCGCAGATAACGAAGGCCGAAACAAAGTAGAAAGAGCCAAGTAGAAATAAAAAAGCCAGGTGTTTAGCCTGGCTTTTTTCATTTAGCGAAAAAATGACTCGCGTATGTAGTGCATGATTACTCTGCGCCGATTTCTTTCAGGAGCTTGTCAGCCTTGTCGACATATTTCATTTCCCACAGCATGTAGCGCAGGTCAACCAGGATAGTGCGGGTATTGGCCTTGTTGAAATCCCAGTCCGAAATGATGGAGTCGAGCGTACCGTCAAACGCCAGACCGATGAATTCGCCTTTGGCATTGACTGCCGCCGAGCCGGAATTGCCGCCGGTGATATCGAGCGTTGCCAGGTAATTTACCGGTACCGCTTTCAGGATAGGATCGACATAGTTGCCATAGTCTTTCGCCTTAATAGCGGCCAGTTGTGCTGCAGGAGCCTTAAAATCACCGGTGCCGGTGGCTTTTGCCGCGATACCCTTGAGTGTGGTGAAGGCAGTCCAGCTAGTGCCGTCGGCGCCATTGTCACGGCCGGCTACTTTACCGAAAGTGACACGCAAGGTGCTGTTGGCGTCCGGGTAGACGGCCTGGCCTTTACTGTTCATGAAGGCGATTTTTGCTTTCATGTAGTTGGCGTAAGCTTGCTGGATATTGCCGTCTAGCTCTTCGTCCTGGGCTTCACGTTTCAAGCCGCCTTCATACATGGCCACTGCGGCCTTGATGAAACTATCCTGGCTGGCTTCAAACTCGCTGCTGGATTTTCCCATCCAGGCCGAGCGGATTGCCTGGTCACCTAACTTGCTGCCGGCATACAGGGTGTCGAGCAGATTTTTCAGATCGGCAGCAGACATGCCATCCTTGATACCTAAGGCAGCGTCAAAATTGGCGTCACGGTTAGGCGTAGATTGCGCCGCATATTGCGTCAGGCTATGCAAAGCCAGTGCCTTGTCGACTTTTGCATCGTAGCTGCGCTCAATGCCGTCCAGGCGGCCCTTGATGCGCGGCAGATCACGCAACTGGTAGCCAGCCTTGCGCTCTACATCCGCTTTGTCACTTTCCTTGGCCAGACGATACAGGTTGCGGGCCGTGCTGAGCATGCTAGGCGAGGAGGAGTTCAGGAAAAAGTCGCGCTTGTACTGGGCATCGCGTTGGGCGATCAATTGCTCAATCTGGGCGATATCCTTGGCATACTCACCGGTACGGCTTGGTGTTGCGTTGACCCAGGCTTTTAGCTCGGT
Organism: Undibacterium piscinae; assembly: GCA_003970805.2. Lineage (GTDB taxonomy): Bacteria > Pseudomonadota > Gammaproteobacteria > Burkholderiales > Burkholderiaceae_D > Undibacterium > Undibacterium piscinae. Next base: position 1,888,230 of record CP051152.1, on the reverse strand, counting down.
GTGCTCTTTGGTTTTGCGCGCCAAAAAGTCGCTGTCGGCGTAGCTGTTGAGCATGCCCTGGCGGTTTTTGTAATAGTTGTTGATACTGGCAACCCGGCTCGCATACTTCAGGGTAGTGTCCGGATTATCGCGGGTTTCCCTAGCGATGATCGCCAGCGATTCGCCGGATGCCTTGACGAAAGCCGGATAGCTCCAGTCAAACGTGTATGCCACTTCAGAAGGCAGGCGGTGGCGGTTGGTGCGGCCAGGGTAACCCAGTACCATCGCGAAATCGCCTTCCTTAAGACCGTCTTTTGCCAGTTTCAGGAAGTGCTTAGGCACGTAAGGGATATTGTCTTTGCTGAAGTCGGCAGATTTGCCGTCCTTGCTGACGTAGGCGCGATAGAAACCGTAATCGCCGGTATGACGCGGCCACATCCAGTTATCGGTGTCGCCGCCAAATTTACCAACGCCTGCCGCCGGTGCATGCACCAGACGCACGTCGCGGATTTCCAGCTGTTTGATCAGGTAAAACTCCAGACCGCCGTAGTAGGAGGCGACCGTGCAGCGATGCCCTGCATCTTTTTCGCATGCGGCGACCAGCGCCTTTTCATTTTTTTCGATCGCGTCTATGCGCTTTTTGCCGGTCAGCTTGGCCGCTTCGGCATTGATCACCTGGGTGCTGACATTGCTTACTTCTTTGGTGACAAAGATGCGTGAGCCTGGCGAGGCCGGCAATTCCTCGTCTATGCTCTTGGCCAGAAAACCGTTGGCCAGCAGATCGTTGGATGGGGTCGAATTATGTGCCACGCTACCATAGATGCAATGGTGATTGGTGGCGACCAGACCTTGCGGCGAGACGAACGACGCTGAGCAACCGCCCAGGCTGACGATAGCGCCCATAGGGAATTCGGTCAGTTTTGTCAGTGCTGCAGGGTCAAGCTTGAGTCCGGCGGCTTTCAGTTGTTTGGCTACTTGTGGTAGCTGCTGTGGCATCCACATGCCTTCGTCGGCGTAAGCGACGTTGCTGAGGACGGCCAGCGCAATGAGTGTCTTTTTCATTAAAATTTGATATGTTTAAGTGAGAATAGTTGAATAGTCGGACTCTAAAGAGCGCCTGAACTAAGATTTACCGCTGCTTTATTAAGTACTGAGAGCAATGGAAATTAAAAAAGTTCAGAAAAAAAAGCAAATTCGTGATTTTTTTCTAAGATCAACAGTAACTGTTCACACTACTAGATAAATGATGGGAAAATGATAAGAGGCTTTTGCCGCAGAGAGCGCAGAGAACAGAGGGTAATAGTAACTCTGCGTCCTCTGAGCACGCTGATTGGTTACGATCAGCAAAACATCTGTTTTATTATGGATAACGAGATGCGCTCAGGAAAATGCTAGGATGTTGCCGGAGACCATCGAGTCATAATGTAGGAATAATGACGGAACAATGGCGTTGTATTTGCCGTGATAGCTAGCTTATATGTTAAAAAAAATATGGATATTGGGTTTTCAATAGCGTTTTGGTAAATCTCGTGATTTGCCTGTCGCTGTTTTGTGCGCCTGCGGTGGTGGCTGCGAAAACTGATGTGGCAGGACAGGATGAGGTCGAGATTCCGGTGCTTGGTTCGCAAGGGCAAGACCTTGGCGGACAGCGGCAACTACAAATAGAGTTATTAGCCAAGGACAATGCGCTGAAGAATGCGCAAATGAAAAACCAGCACCTTCAGCGAGTAATCAGCGTGATGGGGGCGCTCTTGACCATCATGGCGGGTATTTTTATTTTTCTGTTATATCGTCGCGTGCGTACAGTGCGTAACGACAAGCAAGAATTACAGCAAGCGAATATGCAACAGGAGGTTCATGCAGTGCGTGATCCTTTGACCGGTTTGTATAACCGTCGCTCGTTTATAGAATTGATGAAGTCGCGTCCGCTCAAACTAGAAACAGAGCGGCGCGAAGACAGTGCCGATAATCCGGATTGCCTGATATTGATGGACGTTGACCTGTTCAGGCAAATTAACGATACCTGGGGACATGCGGCCGGTGATGAGGTGTTGACGGAAATTGCCTCGCGCCTGAAAGATGCGGTAAGAGACAGCGATATGGTGTTGCGCTGGGGCGGTGAGGAATTCCTGATTTATTCGCCTAAATCCAACCCGGCCCAGATTACCCGTCTGGTCGCCCGCGTGCTGCACGCCATAGGCGTGAAGCCATTTCAGGTGGCCGATCTTCAGATGCCGGTTAGTGTCAGTGCCGGGTTTGTTTCGCTGCCTTTTGCTGGTGTTCCAGAGAGTGAGTGCAGCTGGGAGAAAACTTTGCAGATCGCTGATATGGCGCTGCATTTAGCCAAGGCGCAGGGGCGCAATCGCGCTTGTGGTCTGGCGCAATTATTGATTCCTTACGAGCGCGCCATGCCGGTTCTAGAATGCGATCTGGCCGCGGCAATCAGCGCCGGGATGGTGGAGTTGATCGAGGTAAACGGGCCGGATCAGGTGAATATGGATCATTCGGGAAGCGGAAAAGAATGAATCAAATCCGTCACCTGCAAATCCAAATAGCCGCTATAATTCCGGCGCGAGCATGTCTTCGTGATTAAACTCACGATAGCCATAGAAGTAAAAAGTAAGAAAAAATAAGCGGTAAAACTGTTTTGAATTTGCTTTAAAGAAATACCACGCTAGGGGTCCTGACAATCGTTTTTGTCGGGTGAGAAATACCCTCGAACCTGATCTGGATAATGCCAGCGAAGGGAAGCAGCCGCTACCGGCGCAAACCTCTTACGGAGTTTGCCGCCCTCAACGGCAACTCCTTTGCTGGCTCCATGCCACTAAGTAACACGCAAAGGAGCCAACCGTTATGAACGCTAACCCGAAATTTTTATCCGCCACTGCGACAGTCGATACTGCCGCTATCCAGGCTTTACCGAATTCCCGTAAAATCTATGTGCAAGGCAGTCGCCCCGACATTCGCGTACCTATGCGCGAGATCAGTCAGGCCGATACGCCGGCGATGTTCGGCTCGGAAAAAAATCCGCCTATCTACGTCTACGATACTTCCGGTCCTTACACCGATCCTTCCGTCAATATCGACATACGCTCAGGTCTGGCGTCGGTACGCGGCGGCTGGATTGCCGAGCGCAATGACACCGAAGAATTAGCCGGACCATCGTCCGATTACGGTATCGAGCGCATGAATGATGCGGCACTCGATGAGTTGCGCTTTAACCTGACGCGCAAGCCGCGTCGTGCCTTGCCTGGTAAAAATGTCAGCCAGATGCATTACGCACGGCAAGGCATCATTACGCCGGAAATGGAATACATCGCGATCCGCGAAAATTTGCAACGCCGCGAATATCTGGAAAACCTGAAAGCCTCCGGCCCTATGGGAAATAAGCTGGCGGAAGTGATGGGGCGCCAGCACCCGGGCCAGTCTTTCGGTGCCAGCATCCCCGCTGAGATTACGCCGGAATTCGTGCGCTCGGAAATCGCCCGCGGCCGTGCGATTATTCCCGCCAACATCAATCATCCTGAAGTCGAGCCTATGATCATAGGCCGTAATTTCCTGGTGAAAATTAACGCCAATATCGGTAACTCGGCAGTGACTTCGTCTATCGGCGAGGAAGTCGAAAAAATGACCTGGGCGATACGCTGGGGCGGCGATAACGTGATGGATTTGTCTACCGGCAAACACATACACGAAACCCGCGAATGGATCATCCGCAACTCACCGGTACCTATCGGCACCGTGCCGATTTATCAGGCGCTGGAAAAGGTTAACGGCAAAGCCGAAGACCTGACCTGGGAAATTTTCCGTGACACCCTGATCGAGCAAGCCGAGCAGGGCGTCGATTACTTCACGATACATGCCGGCGTCTTGCTGCGCTATGTGCCGATGACTGCCAAGCGCATGACAGGCATCGTTTCGCGCGGTGGTTCCATCATGGCCAAGTGGTGTCTGGCGCATCATAAGGAAAGTTTCCTGTACGAGCATTTCGAAGATATCTGCGAAATCATGAAGGCTTATGACGTCTCGTTTAGTCTTGGTGATGGCTTACGCCCTGGCTCGATTTACGACGCCAACGATGAAGCCCAACTGGGTGAGCTCAAGACTCTGGGTGAGCTGACGCAGATCGCCTGGAAGCACGATGTGCAGGTCATGATAGAAGGCCCTGGCCATGTGCCTATGCACCTGATCAAGGAGAATATGGATCTGCAACTGGAGCAATGTCACGAAGCGCCTTTCTATACCCTGGGCCCGTTGACGACGGACATCGCACCTGGTTACGACCACATCACTTCCGGCATAGGCGCAGCGCAAATCGGCTGGTATGGTACGGCGATGCTGTGCTACGTAACGCCGAAAGAGCATCTGGGTTTGCCGAACAAAGTCGACGTCAAGGACGGCATCATCACCTACAAGATTGCCGCGCATGCCGCCGATCTGGCCAAGGGCCATCCTGGTGCGCAGATCCGCGACAATGCCTTGTCCAAGGCGCGTTTTGAATTCCGTTGGGAAGATCAGTTCAATATCGGTCTCGACCCTGACAAGGCACGCGAATTCCATGACGAAACCTTGCCTAAGGATTCTTCCAAAGTGGCGCATTTCTGCTCCATGTGCGGTCCGCATTTCTGCTCGATGAAAATCACCCAGGAAGTGCGTGACTATGCGGCCAAGCAAGGCATCAGCGAGATCGCTGCGTTGAAGCAGGGCATGGAAGTGAAATCGATAGAGTTCGTGAAATCGGGCGCTGAAATTTATCGCAAACAATAATGAACATCGTACTAAACGGAGAGCAACATCAGCTCGCTGCGCCGCAAGCGCTCAGCGAATTGATAGGCTCGTTAAATTTAAGCGGACAGGCGATTGCGGTCGCCGTGAATCGCCAGATCATCGCCCGCCCCCAATGGCATGTCTATTTGCTGCAAGAGCAGGATAAGGTAGATGTGGTAAGGGCGATAGGCGGCGGCTGAGCGCCCTGCAATTTATCCTTTTAAAAGAAATTATTATGCAAACAGAAATCACTCATTCCGGCTTGGTGATCGCCGGAAAAACCTATCAGTCCCGCTTACTGGTCGGCAGCGGAAAATACAAGGATCTGGAGCAGACCAGGTTAGCCACCGAAGCCAGTGGTGCCGAGATTATTACGGTAGCGATACGCCGGGTTAACATCGGCCAAGACGCTAATGCACCTAGCTTGCTCGATGCCGTGCCACAGTCTAAATACACGATATTGCCGAATACCGCCGGCTGCTATAACGCGGAAGATGCGATCTACACTTTGCAACTGGGGCGTGAATTGCTGGGCGGCCAACAGCTGTGCAAGCTGGAAGTGCTGGGCGACGAAAAAACCTTGTTCCCGAACATGCCGGAAACCCTGAAAGCGGCCAAGGTTCTGGTCAGGGAAGGCTTTGAGGTGATGGTGTATTGCAGCGATGATCCTATCCAGGCACGTATGCTGGAAGACATCGGTTGTGTTGCCATCATGCCCTTGGCATCACTGATAGGCTCCGGTATGGGAATCTTGAATCCCTGGAACTTGTCGCTGATCATCGCGCAAGCCAAGGTGCCGGTGCTGGTCGATGCCGGGGTCGGTACCGCTTCGGATGCAGCGATTGCAATGGAGTTGGGTTGCGACGGCGTGCTGATGAATACCGCGATCGCCGGTGCCCGTGACCCTATCCGTATGGCGCGTGCCATGGGGCTGGCGGTACAGGCCGGACGCGAGGCGTTTTTAGCTGGCCGCATAGAGAAGAGGTTTGCCGCATCGCCTTCTTCTCCCATGGCCGGTCGGGTAGTCTGAACTAAACGGAACGGAATCGGGCAGCGTCGCCATGACAGATTTGATCAGCCATTCTCAGCGTTCGCAGCGTCCTTGCGTACTGGTGTTCGCCGGCCATGATCCTGGCGGTGGTGCCGGCATCCAGGCCGATATCGAGGCAATTGCCGCACAGGGCGCGCATGCCCTGACGGTGATTACCGCCCTGACGGTGCAGGACAACGACCGCGTGTATGCAGTGCATGCAGTCGATCCGCAGATCATCCTGCAGCAGGCGCGCTGCCTGATTGCCAAAATACCGGTGGCGGCGATCAAGTTAGGTATAGTCGGGCATGCGCAGAATGCGGCAGCGATTGCCGATTTTATTGGCGAGTTACAGCTGCGCCAACCAGGCTTGCCGGTGGTGCTTGATACGGTTTTGGGTAGCGGACGCGGCGATGCGCTGGCGCTTGACGACGCAGCGCTTGCGATGCAGCCTTTGCTGAAAGTCGCCACTCTGATCACACCGAATTTGCCGGAAGCCAGGCGTTTGTGTGCCGGTGTGGCGGATGCGCAAGACACTAGTGCGCAGGCGCAGCACTTGCTTCGTTATCGTTGCCGCGATGTTTTGATTAAAGGCGGACATGGCAGCGACGAGCAAGTGAGTAATTTGTGGTTCAGCGGGCAAGGCCAACGCGAGTGGTTGTGGCCGCGCCTGCCGGGCGAATTTCATGGAAGCGGCTGCACGCTGGCGGCGGCGATTGCCGCTCAGCTGGCGCTGGGTCACGAGATGTCGGTCAGCCTGCAGTTGGCGCAGGAATTTGCGCAACGCAGTTTGAGCCAAGCCTATGCGATCGCGCCGGGTCAGTTGATACCGCAGCGGCACTTTTAGCAAGCCAATCAAATCATTACGAAAAAATAGCGGGAGATGTATGTATAAACTTGCCGGACTTTATCTGGTCACGCCCGATTGGGATGACACCGCTCAATTGCTGGCGGTCACTGAGCAAGCCTTGTTGGGCGGTGCCGCCTTAGTCCAATACCGGCATAAATTTGCCGGAGCCTTATTGCGTCTGGAGCAGGCTAGCGCCTTGCTGCAATTATGCCGCCGCTTTGATGTGCCCTTCATTATCAACGACCATGTGGAACTATGTCTGGCGCTCGATGCCGATGGCGTGCATGTAGGCGGCACCGATGCCAGCGTGGCCGAAGTGCGGGCGCAACTTGGCGCGGGCAAGATAGTCGGCGCTTCCTGCTACGGCGATTTGGCATTGGCGCATGCCGCACAGCAGGCTGGTGCCAGTTATGTGGCGTTTGGCGGTTTTTATCCTTCACGCGTGAAAAAATATCCTGTGACTACGCCTTTCTCTATTGTCAGCGATGCCTGTGCCGGCATCGATTTGCCGAATGTGGTGATAGGCGGCATGAGTGCCGAAAATTGCCAACCGCTGGTGGCGGCCGGTGCGCATATGGTAGCGGCGATCAGCAGCGTGTATCTGGCCAGTGATCCGCAGGCGGCTGCCAGGGAGTTTGCCACTTTGCTGAACCGGCGTAATCACTAGATGTTATTGCTGCTGAATTAAGCTGCATCAAGCTATTTTGATACTCCCCCTCAGTATTTTTCTGCATCGGTCTATTTCATTGCGTAGTGGCGGATTTGAAATTTAAAACGGCGGGAGTATTTGTATCCGCATTTGTATTTGTATCCGCATTTGTATTTGTATTTGTATCTGTTGCCTCGGTTGCCTCGTTTGCCGTCATGGAGATGCGGCTCCCGATCTGTCGCTACGGCACTTTTCTGCAGTGTCAGTCTAAGTCGCTGTGGCATACATGGTGCTGTCCCGTATAATCTAGGGATGCAAAATCTTCTACACAATCTCAATTCCGAGCAGCTCGCTGCCGTCACTTTACCGGCGCAGTCCGCGCTGATCCTGGCCGGGGCCGGTTCAGGCAAAACCCGCGTACTGACTACCCGTATCGCCTGGTTGATACAGACCGGACAAATTTCGCCGCAAAGCGTGCTGGCGGTCACGTTTACGAATAAATCCGCGAAGGAAATGCTGACGCGTTTGTCGGCGATGCTACCCATCAATACGCGCGGTATGTGGGTAGGCACTTTTCACGGGCTGTGTAACCGCTTGCTGCGGGCGCATCACAAGGATGCCGGCTTGCCGCAGACCTTCCAGATTCTCGATTCCTCGGATCAACTGTCTTTCATCAAGCGTTTGCTCAAGGCAAACAATATTGATGATGAAAAATTCCCGCCGCGCACCCTGATGTATTTCATCAATGGCGCCAAGGATAAGGGTTTGCGTGCCGCCGCAGTGGACGCCTACGATGACACCGATAGAAAAATGGTGGCGCTCTACGATTTGTATGACGCCCAGTGTCAGCGTGAAGGCGTGGTCGATTTTGCCGAACTGTTATTGCGTACTTATGAGTTGCTTAGCCGCAACCAGCCTTTGCGCGAGCATTATCAGTCGCGTTTCAAGCATATCCTGGTCGATGAGTTTCAGGATACCAATGATTTGCAATACAAATGGCTCAAACTGATGGCGGGCAATCAGGCCGCGGTGTTTGCGGTCGGCGATGACGATCAGAGTATTTATGCGTTCCGTGGTGCCAACGTCGGCAATATGTCGGCCTTTGAGCGCGAATTTCAGGTAAAAAATCTAATTAAGCTGGAACAAAACTACCGTTCCCATGGTCATATATTAGATACCGCGAATGCGTTGATTGAACATAACAGCAAACGCCTGGGCAAAAACCTGCGCACCGATGCCGGACATGGTGAATTAGTCAGGATTTCTGAATCGAGCAGCGATATTCAGGAAGCGCAGTGGATAGTCGAAGAAGCCAAGAATCTGATGCGCGAAGGTTCGTCCGGTAGCGAGATTGCGATTTTGTACCGTTCCAATGCGCAGTCTCGGGTGCTTGAGCATGCCTTGTTTACGGCCGGGTTGCCGTATCGTGTGTATGGCGGCCAGCGTTATTTTGAGCGCGCCGAAATCAAGCACGCCATCGCCTATATGCAGTTGATGGATAACCCGCACAATGATTCCGCATTTTTGCGCGTGGTGAATTTCCCTACCCGAGGTATCGGTGCACGCTCCTTGGAGCAATTGCAGGACGCCGCTAAGCAATATGGTATCTCGTTGTACGCGGCGGTGCCTTATGTGTCCGGTAAGGCCGGCACCTCGTTGGGGAATTTCGTCAAGCTGATAGAAGGCGCTCGCTTTGAGACGCACAACCTGCCTTTGCCGGAAATGGTCAAGGTAGTGTTAGATATCAGTACTTTGCTGATTCATTACCAGACCGAAAAAGAGGGCGCCGACAGGATAGAAAACTTGGAGCAGCTGATTAATGCCGCTACCCTGTTTGTTTCCGAAGAGGGCTATGGCCATGCGGCACCAGCCTTGGCCGGCCCGCCCTCGCAGTTGGCGGCAAGCTTATTGTCGGCACCGGATGGCATACAGATTATCGACGCCGACGCGGCCTTGCCTACAGTGATGTCGCCGCTCTCGGCTTTCCTGTCGCATGCCTCGCTGGAAGCGGGCGACAATCAGGCGCAAGCAGGTCAGGATGCCTTGCAACTGATGACGGTGCATGCCGCTAAAGGTCTGGAGTTTGATGCGGTGTTTATTACCGGATTGGAAGAGGGCTTGTTCCCGCACGAGAACAGCGCCAAAGAAGAAACTGGCGTAGAGGAAGAGCGTCGTCTGATGTACGTCGCCATTACCCGCGCCAGAAAACGGCTTTACATTACTTTCTCGCAAACCCGCATGCTGCATGGCCAGATCCGTTACAACACGCGCTCACGCTTTTTTGACGAAATGCCGGAAGAGTCCCTGAAATGGCTGTCGCCTAAGGTGCAGGCGAGCTGGTTTGGGAATAAGAAATCAGCCTGGGATGACGCACCGGAATCCGGCGTCAACGCGATCGCCCAGGGCTTCGCCAAAAACCAGGGTGGCAGCGGCTGGCGTATCGGTCAGGGCGTGATGCATGCCAAGTTTGGCGAAGGCGTCATCGTCAACATTGAGGGTAGCGGCACGAATGCGCGCGCCCATATTAATTTCGGCCAGTTCGGCATGAAGCTACTCGATTTAAGTATCGCTAAGCTGGATAAAATAGGCTCCTGATCGTTTTTTCAGGACATACTCTTAAGGAGATTTATGAATAGCAACCAAATAATCGAATACGCCGGCGCCGCCATTTTTGCATTGGCGGTGCTGCACACGTTTTCCACCAAGCAATTTCAGCATCTGGCGCACACCAGCAAGAAGCACGCTGGTTTCTGGCACCTGATGGGCGAGGTGGAAGTGGTATTCGGTTTTTGGGCACTGGTGCTGATCGCCGTTATGGCCTTCGTCTCCACGCAAACCGTGGCGATCACTTATCTTGAGCAGCAAAACTTTACCGAACCCTTGTTTGTTTTTGTGGTGCTGACGGTGGCCGGAACGCGGCCGATATTATTTTCGGTGCAATGGGTAGTCGATAAAATTACCGCGGCTTTGCCGGTTAGTACTTCGGTAGCCAGCTATTTCCTGTGCCTATCGCTGGTGCCTTTGCTCGGTTCATTCATCACGGAACCGGCCGCCATGACTTTGGCGGCGCTGATGTTGCGCGATGGGTTTATATACCAAGGGAATTTCGCAACGATTGAAATACGTTACGCTCGGCGTGCTGTTTGTGAACATTTCCATCGGTGGCGTACTGACTCCTTTTGCAGCCCCCCCCGTGTTAATGGTCGCGGAAAAATGGGGCTGGGATATGGCTTTCATGTCCAGCGTGTTTGGTTGGAAAGCCGCAATTGCCGTCGTGATCAATGCGCTGGCAGCGACTTTGCTGTTTCGTAATGAACTCAAGAACATCGTCAGTCCGCCCAAGCAGGCTGGAACACGCATGCCTCTGACCGTGATTTTCATCCATTTCCTGTTTTTGGCGGCGACCGTGGTGTTTAGTCATCATCCTGTGGTGTTCATGGGTTTATTTTTGTTTTTCCTCGGTTTTACTGACGCCTACAAGCAATATCAGGACAAGTTGATGCTGCGTGAAGGTTTGCTGGTGGCATTTTTCCTGGCGGGACTGGTGGTGTTGGGTGGCAAGCAGCAATGGTGGCTGCAACCGATTATTGCCGGTATGGATAGCACGGTCTTGTTCTTTGGCGCGATGGGATTGACGGCACTGACCGATAACGCCGCCCTGACCTATCTGGGCTCATTGGTTGAGGGGATTTCTGATGCTGGTAAATACGCCTTGGTAGCGGGTGCGGTCAGCGGCGGTGGTTTGACGGTCATCGCGAATGCTCCAAATCCGGCCGGTTTTTCTATCTTGAAAGATTATTTCGACGAGCAGGCGATCAGTCCTCTGGGCTTGTTTTCTGCTGCGGCCTTACCGACCGCGGTTGCCGCCAGTTGTTTTCTATGGCTGTAGTGATAGCTAGAAATTATTGCTAGATAAGAATGAGTCGCTGCCGATTTATTACAGCGGCTCATTTCATGGCTGATTTAAATACGATACGCGGTAGTAGTCATCACTTTTGCCATCGCACGCATTATGGCCTTGACCGGCATAGGCAAGTCGCTGGCACCTAAAGCTTGTGCCGCCGCGCCATGCGCGATTTCATCCTGACGCATTTGTTCAACGATCGCGCGTGACTTTTGGTCTTGTACCGGCAGTTTCTCCAGATGGCTGCTAAGGTGCGCCGCCACCTGACGCTCGGTTTCCACCACAAACCCCAGACTTGCCGCATCACCGCAACGAGCGGCTATCGTGCCGCAGGCGTAGGCGCCAGCGTACCAAAGCGGGTTGAGCAGGCTGGTGCGGGAGTTTAATTCAGCGACCCGGTGTGCCGACCATGCCAGATGGTCTTCTTCCTCGATGCCCGAGTGGGCAAATTGTTGCTTCACGGCAGGAGTCTGCGAGAACATGCCTTGCGAGTCATACAGTGCTTGCGCGCATATCTCCCCCACATGGTTGACGCGCATCAGTCCGGCGCTATGCGCTTTTTCTTGTTCGGACAACTCATTTTCCTGCAATGCCAGTGCCGGATTGGGGCGGCTTGCCCTGGCTAGTCCCGAAACGACGCGCAGTGCGCGGTCAAAGCCGAGAATGAGATGATCAAGATGAGCTGTTTGCATAAGTACTTTGTATTTTCTTCAGAGTCGATATTGTAGCCTTGACGCATGGGATCTGCCATCCTACAAAACAAGTGTTTAAATGGCATTTGTTTTGTTGGTGTGTTGCACTTTAAGTCATAAAATGAGTGCTTTTGTCGTTATTGAACCACATAAAATTTGCTCAAATGCGCTCTTATGCAACTTCTCTTTGCTCAAATGCAAGGAATTTGCTTCAATGTGCCATCGCTTCGAACTAAGTTTGATAGTGAAATATAGGCAGGAGTAGTGGTTGCACCTAGAGTTAATTCGAATGTTTTAGAAAATAATTGATAATTTTGGAGAAAGATCTAATGAAAAAAACGCTTATCGCTTTCGCAGTTCTGGGTGCTTTTGCAGCCAACGCTTCCGCTCAATCTAGTGTTTCCATTTACGGCATTATTGATGCTGGTGTGGTCTACACAACCAATCAAACTAAAACGGGTGGTTCTAAGGCTGCGCTAGAGTCTAGTCAGTTGTCAGTATCTCGCTGGGGCTTTAAAGGCACTGAGGATTTGGGCGGCGGTCTGAAAGCTAACTTCAACCTGGAAGGTACTTTGGCCAATGATACCGGCGCTGCCGGTGCTGGTATCGGCGCGCTTCCTGCACCGGTTGGCGGATTTTCTCAGAGCGGTTCAGGAACTTCTTTGTTTGATCGTAATGCTACTGTCGGTTTATCCGGTAATTTCGGTAGCGTCAACTTTGGCCGTCAAAATATGGTGGGTGCGGATTCTATCGGTCTGGCCGATCCTTTGAGCTTGGCGCATGCCGGAACCAATCCTAACGTGGTGTACAGTGCAATGAACTCAGGTGGTTTGTTCGGCGGGTTTGGTACCAACGGCGGTGGCAGTGCCTTGCGTCAAAGTAATTCCGTGAAATACCTGACACCTATGGTATCTGGCTTCGGCGGTGCTGCCATGTACGGTTTTGGCGAGCAAGCAGGGAATACTTCCGGCAATTCTTACGCTGGTATGTCGGCTTATTTCACTGACGGGTCTTCAGGCGTTGCATTTGCTTATGCGAAACTGAAAGACGCCACTGGCAACTCCACTTTGACATTGATGGGTGGCGGCGGTAAATTGAAACTCGATGCGGCCGTACTTAAATTGACTTACGGACAAACCGACGTGGACGGTGGCGTATTCAATAATAGAAAAATTGCTGTTATTGGTGCCGGTGTTGATTATTCTCTGACTCCTATGACTACCTTGACCGCAGCTTACTACAACACTAAGTTGTCAGGTATGGGCAGCGGTAAGGCTGATCAATATATCGCCATGGGTAAATATGCATTGAGCAAACGCACTACCGCCTATGCTTCCTTGACTTATGCTAAAGCTGGTTCGACTAGCGCGTTAGATCTCGCCATGTCTGCGGGTTTGATCGGTGCAGGAAACAGTAGTGCAACCCGTACCGCTGTCGGCGTGAATCATACGTTCTGATTGTTTAATAGGTTTAGCTAGTAAAGAAAGGCCGTCGATGAGACGGCCTTTTTAATTGGTCAAATTAATATTGTTTTTGAAGGAAATCATTAGGTATTTTCATCTACAGAAACATGTTAATTTGGCTTCAAATGTTTCTTTTGGTGCAATGTTTGGTTGTGTTTTAGAGACATAAACCCTGAATTCATGAGCAGTTGCCCGATTTAGCTTGGCTGCGGGGCGCGATTTTTGTTCAAATACGTTATCGTCTGATTCGCGGATTTGTACTTTTTGAAGTATTCAGCTGTGTTAGCTAAGCTTAAATTTCGCTTTTTTAGGCCACTCAGATTTAAACGTAGTTCATGTCAACATGAAAACCTTTGGAGAAATATCAATGAAAAAATCACTCATCGCTTTGGCCGTATTGTCTGCAGTTGCAGGCGCAGCGCAAGCTCAATCTAATGTGACTGTCTATGGTGTATTGGACATGGCAATCAACAATGAAAGCAATGGCGTTGGTTCGGGTGGTGCTACTAAAACAGCATTGGATAGTGGCGTTCAATCTGGTTCACGTTTAGGTTTTAAAGGATCTGAAGATCTGGGCGGCGGTTTGAAAGCGAATTTCAAATTGGAAATGGGCGTCAATGCAGATGCTGGTAAATCAGCTCAGGGCGGGTTAGCATTTGGTCGTGCGGCTTGGGTAGGTTTGTCTGGTGACTTCGGTGCTTTGCAGTTCGGACGTCAGAATAAGCCAGTTTTCAATGCGGTTGATTCTATTGATCCTTTTGAGACTGGTATTATTGGTGGAACTGCTGGTGATAGTACAAGTGCAACAGGTTTAGGTAATTTGTTCTTTGCATCTAATCCACGTTCCGACAATACAGCAAATTACACAACTAACAACTTAGGTGGTTTCACTGGGACTGTTGCTTACACATTTGGTGAGCAAGCCGGCGATACAGGAAAAGCTAGTCAGATTGGCGCATCTGCAACTTACGCAGCAGGTCCATTGTCTGCTGTGATCGCATATAACACGGAAAAAGACAAATCAACTCCAGCGTTGAATCTTAAGCATACTTTTGCCGGTCTTACTTATAATTTTAATGTAGTTAAACTTGCAGCTGCATATGGCTTGGTTAAAGCGGATGCTGGATATTCTCCTAATGGCAAAGTTGATAATAGACTGTGGATGATTGGTGCTACAGTTCCTGTATCTGCCGCTGGTGCAGTCATTGGCTCTTATACACAGACTAATGATAAATTGGTTACTGATGGTAAAGGAAATCAGGTCGCTTTAGGTTATACACATTCCTTGTCTAAGCGTACTAACCTGTACACATCGTTTTCTCGTATCGCAAATGGTGCCAATGCGAATGCCGGCGGTCTGGCTTACAAGGCGGGTGTAACTGAGCGCATGTTCAACGTTGGTATCCGTCACATGTTCTAATTCATGGCGGGCCATCGGTCTGCTTAGCGTTGGATGAACAAAAAGCACCTTCGGGTGCTTTTTGTTTTTCTGTGGATTTGTCGTGAATTGCTTTGTTTAAACCTGAGCGTGAATACCAACTCTTTACGTGGCTTATTTGCGGCCTTGTTTCGCCAGGAAGCGGTCTAGTTGATTGGCAAATGCCTGCCGGTCTGCGTGAGAGAATGCGGCCGGTCCGCCGGTATCGATGCCGCCACTGCGTAATTCTTCCATGAACTGGCGCATGCTCAGATGCTCGCGGATATTCTCATGAGTATAAAAAGAGCCGCGAGGGTTAAGCGCATAGCCGCCTTTGCCAAGCACATCGGATGCCAGTGGAATATCGGCGGTAATCACCAGATCGCCCGCCACCATTAATCTGACGATCTCATTGTCGGCAACGTCAAAGCCTGCTGGCACTTGCAGCGCCTTGATGACGCGTGAGGGCGGTGTCGTCAGCAGTTGATTGGCGACTAGCGTGGTGGTGATTTGCAGCCGTTCGGCCGCCTGGAAAAGAATTTGCTTGATGACATTCGGGCAGGCATCGGCATCGACCCAGATTTGCATGTTCAGGCTTTCTGACGAAGTCGGGGAATATACTCCCCTGGAATGCTTATAAAAAGGGCGTGTTGCGCAAAGTCATCAAGCGACTTAAAAATATACTGGGATGGAGTATATTCAGCGATTGATGCGCTAGGCATCCGGCACGTTCCATGATTCGCCATTCGGTCCTATCCTTGGTGCGGTCAGGCCAAAATGGGCATAGGCGCTAGGCGTGGCAATCCGGCCGCGTGGTGTGCGCTGCAGATAGCCTTGCTGTATCAGATACGGTTCCAGCACATCCTCTATGGTGTCGCGCTCTTCGCCTATGGCGGCGGCAACGTTATCCAAGCCTACCGGGCCACCGCCGAATTTAAATAGGATGGCTTCCAGTAGTTTTCTGTCCATCAGGTCAAAACCGACCGCATCGACATCGAGCATCACCAGCGCGGCATCGGCACTGGCCTTGCTGATTTCTCCATTGCCCTTAACCTCGGCATAGTCACGCACGCGGCGCAACAGGCGGTTGGCGATGCGCGGTGTGCCACGGGCACGTTTGGCGATTTCACGCGCACCATCGGCTTGTATCGGTACGTTGAGCAAGGCTGCAGAGCGGGTGACGATCTTGGTCAACTCATCTGCGGTATAAAACTCTAGCCTGGCGACGATACCGAAGCGGTCACGTAGCGGATTGGTTAGCATGCCGGCGCGGGTGGTGGCACCGACTAGCGTGAAGGGCTGCAGATCGAGTTTGACCGAGCGAGCCGCCGGGCCTTCACCGATCATGATGTCAATCTGGTAGTCTTCCAGCGCAGGATAAAGTATCTCTTCGACTACCGGAGACAGGCGGTGAATTTCATCGATGAACAGGACATCATTCGCTTCCAGATTGGTCAATAGTGCGGCCAGGTCACCGGCGCGTTCGAGTACCGGTCCCGAGGTCTGGCGCAGATTGACTCCCATTTCCCTGGCGATGATGTGCGCCAGCGTAGTCTTGCCCAAACCAGGCGGACCAAACAGCAAGGTGTGATCGAGCGCCTCACTGCGCTTTTTGGCGGCGCTGATAAAAATCTCCAACTGGCCGCGGATTTTTTCCTGGCCTACGTATTCATCGAGTTGTTTCGGCCGGAGTGCGCGTTCTATCGCCTCTTCTTGCGGAGAGGACGGCGTAGCGGAAATTATCCGGGTTTCGCTAAAAGTGGAGGAGAGATTGTCGGTCTGTATGCTCATAGATGAATTCTTAAAATCAGACGCGTTTAGCCTTTGGACAGCGATTTCAGCGCAAGCTTGATGCCGTCAGACACCCCGGACCCTGCCGGTACTGACTTCATTGCCAGCAGCGCTTCCTTGTCCGAGTAACCGAGCGCCAACAAGGCGTTCAGGATATCAGAGCTATGGTCACCGGCCGCAATCGCGGCAACCGATGCACCCAGATCTGCGCCTAGCTTGCCTTTTAATTCGAGTAGCAGACGCTCTGCGGTTTTCTTGCCTATGCCAGGTATGCGGGTCAGGCGTCCGGCTTCCTGCAAGCTTATCGCCTGAGCCAGATCGGCCACTGACATGCCAGATAAGATTGCCAGCGCAGTACGCGAACCGACACCGCTGATTTTGATCAACTGACGGAACGTGGCGCGCTCTTCGGCGCTGCCAAAACCAAACAGCACATGGGCATCTTCGCGTATCGCCAGATGTGTGAGCAGCACGACTTTTTCGCCCAGCACAGGAAGATTGTAAAACGTGCTCATGGGAACATCGATTTCATAGCCTACGCCCTGGCAATCGACCAATAACTGGGGGGGATTTTTTTCAATGAGGGTGCCTGCGATGCGACCTATCATGAGTCTGCTCTCATACTGTATGAATAAGCAGTGATAGTAACCGATTCTGCGTCTAATGACGAGCGTGGAGTGCGGGCTTAAATCAAGTCCCAACCAGGAACAATGTGCTTAGGTATGAAATCGGCGCTTACCTCACTGAACGCTTAAAGCTAGCACATCTATTCGCAGAAGTAGCTTTATCAGAATAATCTTTTTTATAGAGGGAAACTGCCGGAAAACATTCCTGAGCTGCATGCGATAATGTGGCTAGACCACAGCTATCCCATTTACTTCTGCATGAGTTTTGTTACCGGAACGACTAAATCTGTTAGCCCTGATCGCGCCTCCCGGCGCCTGATCCTGGGCGTGCTATTGTCGATAATCTTGCATGCCATGGTGCTTTCTTTGCAGTTCGGGATACCCGGGCTAGGTCTGCCGGGCATGGAATTACCGTGGAATAAGCGCCGCGCAGAACTTACGCCGTTAGCTGTGCAGTTACAGGTTGCGCCACCGGCCTCAGTGGTGACAGCAGTGATCGCAACGCCAGCCGAGCCTGAGATCTTACCTGTGCAGCCTGATACTGCAGCCTTGGATGCGGAACCCAAGACGATACGATTGCAGACATATATACCGAAACCTTCTGTCGCGTTAGCGCAGACTAAACCTGCTCATAAAAAGAAAAAGACCAAGGCGGCGCCACAGATTGCCGCAAAGCCTGTTCCCGTAACTGCACTGCGGGTTCCGGCTGCGCCGCGCGAACCGATGGAGACGCCGGTGCGCATCATCGCTCAAGAGCAGATACGGGATGACAGTTTTGTGGTACCCATGCCTAGCCCGGAAGATCCGGTGCATAAAGCGACGGATAGCAAGCAGGCGCAGCAGCAGGTAAATCAGATAATCGCAGAGTCCGATGAAAAGAATGAAGTGCGCGAGGCCGAGGCCGCCAGGTTGGCGGCGTTGGCGCTGGCCAAAGAGCGGGAACTTGCTCTGATAAAACAGGACTTGGACGCGCAGCGTATGCGCGAGGCACAAGAGCGACTATTGGCTGAACAGTTAGCGACGCAACTGGCACAGCAACAAGCACAGCAACAGGCTGAGCAAGCCAGGCAGAAACAAAAAGCGGCAAAAATACTTGCGGAAGAAAGTCGTCAACAAGCCGAAGAAAATGCTCAGCAGGTCCGTCAGCAGGCGGCTGCATTGGCAATGCAAAAACAAGTGAGTGAGCAAATTGAGCGGGAACGACGCAAGCGTGAAGAGCAACAAGAGTCAGCGCAACGCGAAGCTCTGCAGCAGGAACGGCAAAAGCGCCTGGAGCAGCAAACTGCGCTTGAGCTGGCGATGCGCAAACAAGCGGAAGAGCTTGAGCATCAGCAGCTAGAGCATAAATTGAGACTGCAGGCGGTGACGCGGCAAAAGCAAGCCGAAGAGTTACTGGCTAAACAGCAAGCGGAGCAGTTGAGCGAACGTCAAAGAGCGGAAGAATTAGCGAGACGAAAAGCGGCAGAACAAAAACTAGCGGAGCAAAAACTAGCGGAGCAAAAACTAGCGGAGCAAAAGCTAGCGGAGCAAAAGCTAGCGGAACAAAAGCTAGCGGAACAAAAACAAGCAGAGCAAAGATTAGCAGAACAAAAACAAGCAGAGCAAAGATTAGCAGAACAAAAACAAGCAGAGCAAAGATTAGCAGAGCAAAAACTAGCAGAACAAAAGCTAGCGGAACAAAAAATCGCTGAACAAAAGCTGGCTGAACAAAAACTGGCTGAGCAAAGAGCGCGTGAACTAGCTTTGCAGGCTGCAGCGATGACGGCAAATAAAAACGGCCAATAATGCGGCCAACGGCACTGCTGGTGCAGATGTTTTGAGTGGCAATCAGGTATGGTCCAAAGATATCTTCAATAGTGATCTCGCCAATCGCTCGAAACAGCAATTGCGCGACATGGATGCCTTGCGCGCAGCGCCGCCGGTCGCGCGCAAGACCGAAGCGGATGAGCGTTCTCGCAGGCGTAGCATACTTGGTAGTCTCGAACGAGAAGTGCCCTTGCGTATGTATGTGGACAGCTGGCGCCAGAAAATTGAACGCAATGGTAATCTGAATTACTCTCAGGTAAGCAAGGATAAGGCGCGTGGCGATCCGGTCGCGCTGGTGGTTTTGCGTAGTGACGGCAGTGTGGAGGAGGTGGCGATACTTCGCTCCAGTGGGCGCGCTGATCTCGATGAGGCGGTCAAGCGTATTGTCAGGGTAAATGCGCCGTATGCAGCCTTTCCTCCGAATATCGCTGCCAAATATGATGTGATAGAAATCCGCCGGATTTGGAGTTTTGAGGATAGCTTAAAATTAGTGGAGGAGTTGCGCTAAGGTGGATCAACCAAAAAATCATGTCGCGCAAAGGCAAATCTGCCCACGCTGCTTACGGCCTGAGCGTAGCTGTATCTGTCACTGGATCGTGAAACTTGAGTCATTGGTAGAGCTGATCGTGTTACAGCATCCGCTGGAAGTGCATCAGGCCAAAGGCAGCGCGCGCTTACTGCATCTTAGCGTGAGCGGGAGCCAGTTGCAGATCGGGGAAAGTTTCGAGCCAGACGTTTTGCGCGAGCTGTTGATGGAAGACGGAAAAACCAACTTACTTTTGTATCCCGATAATCCTGCTGAGCGGCATATTATTCCAGCACCGCCGGTGCTGACGGCAGATCAATTGAGTGTGCCCGGGCAGTTGCGTTTGATCGTGTTAGACGGCACCTGGCGCAAAAGCCGCAAGATGCTGTATCAAAACCCTTTATTGCAGCAACTGCCGCGTTTGGCTTTAAGTGATATGCCAGCGTCCCATTACCGGATACGTAAGGCGCATAAGCCGGATCAACTTTCCACTCTGGAAGCGAGTTGTTACGCTTTGATGCAGTTAGAGAGCAACGGTGAAAAATACCAGCCCTTGCTCGATGCCTTCGATGGTTTTATCACGCAGCAGCTGAGTTTGAACGGCGCTCTTCGGCCTGCGGAATAATAAGTGAGGCCTGGGTTTCCGTCGCGTCAGTACGGCGTGCGCAATGTTTGCCGTCTTGTTTGCCTGAATACATGGCCGCATCGGCACGCTTGAGTAAGTCCTGAGTGTCATTTCCATCCAGGGGAGCCAGTGCATAGCCTATGGTGAGCCCGACCCGACAGCTTTGTTCGGATAAAACAAAGGCATAGTTGAAGGCGCTGAGCATTTTTTCCGCGAGTTCCTGTGCTTGCCTGTGCGTTTTCAATTCACTTGCCATGACGACGAACTCATCACCGCCCAGTCGCGCCACGACATCGGTGCTTCTCAAACTGGCCTGCAGTCGTTGGGCGACGGAGATCAGTAGCTCATCGCCCACATCATGGCCGTATTGGTCATTGACTTGCTTGAAGCCGTCGAGATCTAGCATGTAAACCGCGACGATTTTTTCTGATGTGCCGTGTGCTATTGCCGTAGTGATGCAGCTATGGATTTCCCTGCGGTTAGGTAGTCCTGTGAGCGGATCGCTATGCGCCAGCGAATGTAACTTGTCGCGCTCGCCTGTCGCGTGCAACATCGCGGCATGGATGGACTTGGTGCGGGTGCCGAGTACCTTCATAAATATCAGCATGTCGAAGGTGGCACCAAACTGGAACGAGTGCATGGTCCAGAAGTTAACCGGCAGGCGCCCTTTGATGACCTCTATCATGATGGCTGTCGTAATAAAATACACGGTCCAGGCTAATAAAAAATACACGCCTATGCTATCGCCACGGCGTGCACGCTTAAATGCGCCCGGCGTACCGAGCACGGTTGGCATCAGGCCCAGGGTGCCGACTATGAAGGTGACGGTATGTATGGATATCAGGTCAAAACAGTAGCTGACCGCAAACAGTGTGCTGAGAGCTGCACCTAGCTTCATCAGGCTTGCCAGCCAAACCGGTAAGTCGGGTCCTGCCAATGCCTGCTCAATAAATAAAAAGGTGCCGGTGATTGCAATCAGCGCCGATACCCCCCCCATGTGCGTTTCCATCCAGACATTCCCAGTCCAAATATACTGGGCACCTATGCCGAACTGGAGCAGGGAAAACAAGGTGCTCCCGGAAATAAGTAGCGCATACTTAATGAATAAGTGCTCGCCTAAGCTTAGCCATTGCGCCAGGCTATACACCAGAAGGCATATGGCCAAGCCGGTTAGCAGCCCCTGCAACATTTGTTCGCGCAGTGCCAGCGTATGGAAAGCGGATGGCTTGTTGAATGTGATGGGCAAAATCATCGCGCCGGTATTTTCTATGCGCAGAAATAAATCGTAGCTTTCGCCTGCCTTAAGCTTAAGAGGGAAAGTATGCGCGCGCCCGTTGATGACTCTTTGCGTGCTCGCTTGTAAATTTCCCAGGGTGCTCTGCTGCAGAACCTTATTGCCGGAAGTGACGTACAGGTCGATACGGTTGATAACCGGGTAGTCAATGTCGAGCACCCATAGCCCATTGCTTTGATCGGATATCGAAATCGGAATATGTAGCCATACCGCATCTTTGCGCAGCCCCAGTGTGCCATAGGCCCTTTGTGGTGGCCTGAAATGATCTTTGGCTTGCAGCACTTGATCTATGCCTAGCTTTTTTTCCGGGTCGGATAGTTCTTTCAGTGACGGCCAGGCTTGTACCAGAGGCGAGTCATCCCGTAAAACGACGCTTTCTGCCGCGGCGGAGCTCATTGGCAACAGCAGTAGCAAACAGCCCAGTGCCGATGCAAGCAGTATTTGCCATAGATGCGTCAAACACCTGGTGATGCGCAAGCAAGTTATCTCAGTAAGAGCCGGATTGTTTATCATTGATAGAGCTAAGGAGACGGAACCAAAAAATAGCCTATTTTTTTGGCATCATGAATTCAGTATCGTGGGTTTTAAGTTTTTCTGTCAAGAACGATTTTTAAAAATAGAGCGGTAGCTCCCTTAGTTGTCGAAAGGCATGTTTTTTATTGGTACGATTTTGTCAATTTTGATGGCGATGTCAGAGTCTATCCACGATAACCCATCCAGCACTTTAATCGTTTTCCTGTGCCGTTGCATTCCAGATGTGTCGTGTGGTGAGTTTTTCTTCCAGTGTGTTCATCCAGCGCGGCGTTTTCGTATCTTTACTCCAACTGGCGACAGTCTGATGAACCTCGCCGAGTAGTCGCTCGGGCAATTTCAGCGGGCGGGTTTGATCCAGTAGTAACTGGCTCATAAAATGGTAACCGAGTACACGGGTAATTAACCGGGAAATAGAAAATGTGGGCAAAAATATGCGCATTACTTTATCAAAGCTGCCGACACAAAGCATCAATAGTATAAACAGCCCATGTGACAGCCATGATACACGCGTATTTATTCCTATCTCCCTGGCGTTTACCGTGCCGCATAGATAGCGTGTCATTAAGGCGGGAAATGGCTTGAGAATGCGAAACGGGATGACTTTCCGCATGCTGGTCATGAGGGCTTTTCCTAGTTTTGGCCTTGGATCAGGGGTGACAGTCTGGCGACGACCGCGTATCTGCATTAGGGTAAATAGGGCTTGTGCATCTTCCATGTTGTCTGGCATGAGTTCTTGTCGTATACCTAGAATATGACCGACTACATTCCACAAATGCAGGAAGGCTAGTTCATCCTCGGCCGGTAATCCCAGTCCCAGTTTGCGCATGCTACGTAAAAAAACATAACTAAAGGTGAGCAGGGTGTAGGCAAGCTCTTCCTGATTGCACGGAAGTCCGGCGCGCTCGATTGGCCAACCGTGTGTGAATAGGGTGTGATGCAGGGAAGCCGAGCCCGCCATCGTCAGTGGCTCAACCGGTATTGCAGTGGACGTTTTGCGGACGTTGTCTGAGCCGATATTTGAACCGCTGTCTGCGCCCATGGTTTGTGCCGGATCACCGCGTAAAATGAGATTGCGGATGGTTGCATGAATCAGCCTGACCTTGAGGATCTGCGCGACACCACTGCCGCTGGCCTGGCATAGTCCGCCTTTTAGCATCACAGGAAAAATCATGGCGGCGGTTGAGCGTATTCTATGATCGGTGTGCTGCTCTAATTGTCCTGCGGCATGCAAGACAGCGGATAGGTCGGGAATGACATAGCATTCCGGCAGGCTAGAACAAAACAATAAAGTGCAGGAAAGTGCACCGTACTCCATGAACAAGGTTTCCGCCCTTTCGATTTTAGCGACATCGGCCCAGTCAGGTAAGCTTTGCCCTGCTTGTAAGTACGCTTGTAAAGGTGCGGTGATTTCCGGCGGTAGTTTGGTGCCAGGCTCTGGCCAATCCGCTAAGCTCTGATTGGTTTGCCATTGTGTAAACTGGCGATTGATCTGTTCTATCTTTTCCCAATGTCCGGCGTGGTTTGCGCTGTGGTGCCCGGTTGCGCTATCTGTAGTTGGTAACTGCCAGGGACCGAGAATGCGAGCTATCGTGGAATCGGCCAACGGATCCGCCAAAAAACGTGCTTGCTCCAGATCTGCATTACTTATCATGTAAATTTCCTCGGTTCATTTGACGTCCCTTACGCTTTGCTCACCCAGCGCTATGTCCCGCATAACATAGTCTGGTTGCACTTTATGTTTTGATTGATAAAGATAAAATGAAGTACGGCATCTTATTTCAATGTCACTCAATTGTGAAGGTATAAAAAAACCCCGTATTGGAAAACGGGGCTTTTATGGTGTGCGTATTAAGCGGGCATCAGATCAATACATTGATGATGGCATTGCCTATGCCTACCAAGGCAGCTCCGGATACCAGGCCTGCGCAGATAGGTTCGCACCCCTCCACCCAGAAATCATGGCCGGCACTGCCTTTTTCAGTGTGCTTGCGGCCCATCCACCAGAACACCATCGCGCCTATCCACATCGCCAGGCAAGCTTCGGGTGGCAACACCACGCCCAGACCGATAGAGACGGCCGATAGCGGGAAGCGGCCTTTGCTGACGATGCGCGCGCCTTCGATGGCGAGCGCGCAGACGGCCGCCACGATCATGGAAATGACAGCCGAGGTATGCAGACTACTAACACCCTTGGCGATCAGTTCGGCTACGCCTTTCCATTGCACTGCGGCGGGGAAGGCGAACTGTTCAGACACGATAGTTGCGGTAGAGCGCAGGCCGTTGGCGTCAGGCGGCAGGAACAGCAGATAATATAAGGGGATGCAGGCTAGGGCTCCGGAGAAAATACCGATGACGTGGCCGATCGCTTGCTGGCGCGGCTTGGCACCGAGCATATAGCCGGGTTTGATGTCCGATAGCAGGCTAGACGCGTTCATGGCAACTTCTGCCGTCATACCGGCGGGAATAATATTGCTGGCGGGGTTGGTGTGATCGACGGCGCCGACCGAGAACTGGGTAATCTTGGCCAGCGCGCCCTGAGGTACCCACGAGGTCAGTGCCATGGCATTGACAGCGATCACGGTCAGCACAAAAATCAAGGGCAAAGAAACAAACGACAAAATCCATGGTACGCCGAAGAACTCATGCGTGACGGTGGCACCGAGCACACTAAAAATCGGCACACCTACATAAGAGATCCACAGTGGCACTTCGATGTCACGTAAGACGTCAGCGCTATGGTCAGGGCTTACTTTTTTTCTGGTGAAGGATTTGAAGGCAGTCGTAAATATTTCCGGCTTGGCCATGAGCGAGACCAAGGCGCCGACCACCATCATGGACACCCCCCACCATAGCGACCATTGATTGACGATTTCCGAGCGTGACAGCGCAATCAGGGTGCCGCTGGCATTCACGCGCGGGGCGATGTCTCCCTGGCCTATCATAATCGGTGCAAGAATCACGAAGTTGACGAAAGCGCCCACCAAGACGCTGGAAGCGACGCGTATTCCCATCAGCCCACCTACGCCCAGCATTGCGGCGTCCAGCGTCAGGCGCAGGCCTAGCGTGCGGAAATCAACGCCCAGAATTTTTGGTATCCACAACTCATATTTAACTGCTGCCGTGTAGTAATAGGTGTCGAGACGCTCTTGCAAATGCCAGGGCTCCGTCATGCCTGCCCATTTATCCATGCGCAGCAATTTGAATTGTATGAGTTTCATCCAGCCATCGCTGACTATCATCTGATAGAGGCCGGTAAAAACGGCGGTCACGGCCAGCAGGCGCGCCTTGTACATACCGCTGGCTGCCTCGCCTGTATATAAGGCATCGAGTACCACGCCGGCGGCGCGGCCTTCCGGGAACGGCAGTTGATCTTCATTGATAAAGCGACGCTTCATCGGGAACGCAATCAGGACACCGAGTATCGCTACCACCACCATCCAGATCAGCATCTGCCACCAGGGAATGATGACACCGGTGACCAGCATAAAGGCGGTCAGACTGGACATCATTGGTGAAGTCATGTAACCGGCCGCGGTGGCGATCGATTGCGTGCTGTTATTTTCGAGGATGGTGAAATCTGAGGCAATCCCGGCACCATGCATAATCTTGAACAGGGCGAATGCCAGGATGACCGAAGTCAGGTTGACGCCTATCCCTATGCCAGTCTTGGCGCCGACATACAGTGCGGTCGCGGATAAAATGCCGCCTAGCAGGAAGCCGGTAAGGGCGGAGCGCAAAGTCAATTGCGCCATGCTGCCGCGGTAAATGTTTGTCAGCCACCACTGGTCTTTTTGTGCGCGAGTCCAGCTACTGATCTGTTCGTCGCTTAGTTGTTGCAGCGCCATGTTGTCCCCGGAATTATGTTGACGGAAAATACTAGAAATAATGCGAATGATGGATTCGGTGCGGCAGTATCCGAGTCAGGGAAAGCGCTGTCAAGAGGCGGGATGAAAATCCGGATTTTCCGTGATTTTTAGGAGAATTTGCTTGATTTTGCTTGGTTAAACGTAAACATTCAGCGCTTGCGGCGAAGGCAAACTGAATAGACACGTAAACCAGAATGGAAAAACTTCGCCGCAGAGGCGCAGAGGACGCAGAGTCGCTGTTTTTCTTTTTTCTCAGCGCTCTCTGTGCCTCTGCGGCAAAAGCTAGTAGGGTGAATAGTTACGCTTAAACAGTAAAACGGCGGAGCGTTCCGAAAGCAATAACGAAACCAATTCCAATCCATTAAGCAGAAAGGCCCGGCAAGTTAACTTGCCGGGCCTTTCTTTAGGACTTTACCGAAGTAAGTTTTTGCCGGAAGGCAAAATTACATCATGCCGCCCATACCACCCATACCGCCCATGCCGCCCATATCGCCACCGCCCATACCACCGGCAGCTTTGTCTTCTGGCAATTCAGCAACCAGAGCGTCAGTAGTCAGGATCAGACCAGCAACAGACGCTGCATTTTGCAATGCAGAGCGAGTTACTTTAGCTGGATCCAGAATACCCATTTCTATCATGTCGCCGTAAGTGTCGTTAGCGGCATTGAAACCGTAGTTGCCAGAACCGTTAACAACAGCATTGATCACAACGCTAGGCTCGCCACCGGCATTGGCAACGATTTCGCGCAATGGCGCTTCGATCGCTTTCAATACAAGTTTGATACCAGCATCTTGATCCGGGTTGTCGCCTTTGATCACGCCAGCAGCAGCACGTGCGCGCAACAGTGCAACGCCACCGCCAGGAACAACGCCTTCTTCAACCGCTGCACGAGTAGCGTGCAATGCATCTTCTACGCGGGCTTTCTTTTCTTTCATTTCAACTTCAGTCGCAGCACCAACCTTGATCACTGCAACGCCGCCAGCCAACTTGGCTACGCGCTCTTGCAATTTTTCTTTATCGTAGTCAGATGTCGCTTCTTCGATCTGCGCGCGGATTTGCTTAACGCGTGCTTCGATACCAACAGCAGGACCGGCACCGTCGATGATGATGGTGTTTTCTTTGCTGATTTCGATACGCTTAGCTTGACCCAATTGTTCCAGAGTCGCTTTTTCCAAAGTCAGGCCGACTTCTTCAGCAATCACTTGACCACCGCTCAGGATGGCGATGTCTTCCAGCATCGCTTTACGACGGTCACCAAAACCTGGCGCTTTAACAGCGGCAGTTTTCAGGATACCGCGGATGTTGTTGACCACCAGAGTTGCCAGCGCTTCGCCATCGACGTCTTCAGCGATGATCAGCAATGGACGGCCGGACTTAGCGACTTGTTCCAATACCGGCAGCAGGTCACGGATGTTGGAAACTTTTTTGTCGTACAGCAGAACAAATGGGTTATCCAAAATAACGGCTTGTTTTTCCGGATTGTTGATGAAGTATGGTGACAGGTAGCCACGGTCAAACTGCATACCTTCAACGATATCGAGTTCGTTTTCCAGAGACTTACCGTCTTCTACAGTGATCACGCCTTCTTTGCCGACTTTGTCCATGGCATTGGCGATGATGTCACCGATGTTTTGATCAGAGTTTGCGGAGATGGAGCCAACTTGTGCGATTTCTTTGTTGGTTGTCGTTGGGCGAGCGATGTTTTTAACTTCCGCTACCAAAGCAACTACAGCCTTGTCGATACCTCGCTTCAGATCAGTCGGGTTGAAGCCGGCTGCTACGTATTTGAAGCCTTCGCGAACGATAGCTTGTGCCAATACGGTAGCGGTAGTAGTACCGTCACCAGCATTGTCAGAAGTGCGGGAAGCCACTTCTTTCACGAGCTGCGCGCCCATGTTTTCAAGCTTGCATTTGAGTTCGATTTCTTTAGCGACTGAAACACCATCTTTAGTCACTGTAGGGGCGCCATATGAACGCTCCAGAACTACGTTACGGCCTTTAGGGCCCAGTGTTACTTTTACTGCATTCGCCAAAACGTTGACGCCATTAACGATCTTGGCGCGTGCATCGTCGCCGAAAATTACTTGCTTAGCTGCCATATTAATTCTCCAGATTCTTTAGGTGAGTGTCGATTACTTCTGAACAATAGCGAAGACATCTTCTTCGCGCATGACCAGAACTTCGTTGCCGTCAACTTTGACAGCCTGACCAGAATATTTACCAAACAGTACGCGATCGCCAACTTTAACTTCTAATGGACGTACTTTGCCGTCTTCCAGCATTTTGCCTTGACCAACCGCCAGAACTTCACCTTGATCTGGCTTTTCAGCTGCAGCGTCAGGCAATACGATACCGGATGCTGTCTTTGTTTCTTGATCCAGACGTTTAACGATGATGCGATCATACAGGGGACGAAGATTCATACTAACTCCTTTAAAATTACGATGAGTAACGATGGTGGTACCAATTAAATGTGTCTTACCAAACTTAAGTGTTGCAGTAATGATAGCGTCACACAGAAAATCTGTTGCCAAGAGAATGCTATTAGCACTCTCCGTGCTTGAGTGCTAATTATATGGGCGAGTCCTTATTTTTTCAAGAACGACTTGCGAAGAAACTTATTTTTCTTTTAAAAATCAAATTGTTAGCGTTTCTTCTTACAAATGTTACCGCTTAAGCTTAGGTCTTGGCATGGCTAGTCGAGTAGACTGCCAGCCTCAAGTTAAAACGTATATAGGGGAGTGTTTTCATAAAATCAATATGAAAAACGCTGTAATACCGTTTTATTTGCCTCATGCCTGTCCTGATGTCCGTCCCGGTCAATCGAAAATTGATGGCCGGTGTCATCTGGAATGCAGGTTGATACGTTGTGGTTTAAATGTGAGCAATTATTAAAGTGAAGGTAGATCGTGCAGAAAATTTTCTTGAAATTAATGTTAATCGTCGCAGCATTTTGTTGTGCCGGCGCTCAGGCCGCAGATGTCGGCGTTTCCCTGCAATTTGGCCAGCCGGGTTTTTACGGGCAGCTTGATTTGGGGAGTTTTCAACAACAACCCCAATTGTTGTATCGTGAGCCCAGAATTATTGAGCGTGTCACCATACAGCGCGCGCCATTGTATTTGATGGTGCCGCCAGGTCATTCCAAACATTGGGAAAAGCATTGCTATAAATATGATGCTTGTGGTCGCCCTGTGTATTTCGTACAAGAGCGCTGGTATAACGAGGTAATCGTGCCGCGCTACCGTGATGACCGCTATCAGAATCACAATCATCATCGTCATCATGACGACGATGATGACGACGACGATCACGGCCATGGTCATCACCATGGTAAAGGCAAGGGGCATGGCAGGGGCAACCGGGACGATTGATGCTGGCTTGGCTTAAACCTTAGCACTGTAACACTGTAAACGGCTTAATCGCACGTCATCAGGATAAGTTGGGGTAAACACAGATCAAGGGCGGGTGACTTAAGTGCTCCCGCCTTTTTTATTGGGGGGCCAAGAATAAATGCTTAGTGCAATGGTCAATTACTGACAGGAAAAATGAAAACGCCGGATTTTTAAAAAATCCGGCGTTTTTGATTGCTACTGATATTGATGCAATTACAGCAAAGTCACTTTGACATCAATATTGCCACGGGTGGCGTTTGAGTAAGGGCAGACTTCATGTGCCTTGTGCACCAGCGCTTCTGCCGCGCTACGTTCCATACCCGGGATCGTGACATTCAATGCCACTTCCAGACCAAAACCACCGTTACCGTTAGGGCCTATGCCGACCAGTCCATTGACTGTGGTGTCGGCTGGCAAGGCAATTTTCATTGCTGCGGAGACAAATTTCATCGCACCGATAAAACAGGCTGAGTAACCGGCTGCAAACATCTGCTCAGGATTGGTGCCTTCGCCACCGGCACCGCCAAGTTCTTTTGGCGTGCTTAGTTTGACATCAAGATGCTGATCCGAAGAGATTGCGCGGCCATCACGACCACCGGTTGCAGTGGCGTTTGCTGTGTAAAGTACTTGCATGATATTTCCTTTATCAATGAGTTGCGGCGCAGTTCTGTGCCGATGGAAAGAATAATAGCGCACAATTAGATTGCGCGCAATATAATTGTGAAATATTCTTTTTCACAGTATGGTGGACCCTTTGGAATAGCGGCGATATCGGAGGCATGGACATGCCCGGTCGCGCATGTCCGTCGTAGGGTGGATTAACTATGTTTGCTCAAGTCGTCGCGAATTTGCGTCAGTTGGGTACGCAGTTGCATCAAGACTTCGGCATCTTGCCCGCTGGCACACATCACGTCAGCGGGAATGTTTTTCGCCGCTTGCTTGAGTTCTCTGCCCTTGCTGGTCAGGGTGATTCTGACCTGGCGTTCATCCTGTGCATCACGGGTACGTTGTACCAGTTCCGATGCTTCCATACGTTTGAGCAAAGGTGTCAGGGTGCCGGAATCGAGAAACAGCAATTCACCGATATCCTTGACCAGGACATCATCCTGCTGCCATAACACTAGCGGGTGTTGCATTATTAAAGTTGCGGTGCATTGCGCCAGTTTTGATTGCGTTGTTCAAGGCTAGTTGCCGTGTTCGGTTCTTCGGAGCTTGCGCCTACCTCCAAGCCGGGACTGACTATCCGCGTGTCTTCATCACTGGCGGTGTGGCGTGCGCTGACAGTCTGCTCTTGTATCCGGCGTGAACGGTTAACCAGAAAATCAACCATGTGATTGCGTATGCGGTAGAACTGCGGATCGTGATGCATGGTGGCGCGAGTACGATTTTTGGGCATGGTATTGACGACGATCTCGGCGATGCGTGCATGCGGACCATTCGACATCAGCAGGATGCGGTCAGCCAGCAAAATCGCTTCATCCACATCATGGGTAACCATGAATACGGTTTGACGTGTGGCCGCGCAAATTTTCAGCAATTCATCCTGGATCACACCACGCGTCAGCGCGTCGAGTGCGCCAAAGGGCTCATCGAGCAAAAGCATTTTCGGCTCTATAGAAAAAGCACGTGCTATTCCTACGCGCTGTTTCATGCCACCGGATAATTCTGATGGTTTTTTGTGTTCAGCACCCAATAAACCAACCATCTTCAGGTAGCGCATCGCCTGGGTTGTGACCTCGGCTTTGCTGTAATTTGGCCAGCGCGATTTGACTGCGAAGGCAACGTTTTGCAAGACGCTCAGCCAGGGCATCAGCGCATGTCCCTGAAATACCACGCCCCGGTCCAAACTCGGTCCGGAGATTTCTTTGCCATCCATCGTGATGCTGCCGGCGGTCGCGCTATCCAGCCCGGCTAGCAAATTGAGTATGGTGGTTTTGCCGCAGCCGGAGTGGCCGATGATGCAAATGAATTCGCCTTTTTCTATGCCGAAACTGACATCGTAAAATACCGATGAGTCCTCAGACTCAAAGCGTTTTGCCAAAGATTTCACATTTAAAAAAGCGGTTTCCATGATGCAAGGTTCAGTCAACATAGCTGACAAACTGTTGCAGACGGGCGAAGATCAGATCGAGCAACATCCCGACCACGCCTATCAATAGGATCGCAAACATGACGCTGGTCAGCGACAGGTTATTCCATTCATTCCAGACGAAATAACCTATCCCGGTGCCACCGACCAACATCTCGGCAGCGACGATGACTAGCCAGGCGATTCCCATAGAGATGCGCATGCCGGTCAAAATAGTCGGTGCGGCGGCTGGCAGTATCACCAGCAGGGCTTTGCGTAGTGCTGACACTTCCAGGGTTCTGGCGACGTTGATCCATTCGCGTCTTACCGCTGCCACACCAAACGAGGTATTGAGTAGCATAGGCCAGATCGAGCAGATGAAAATCACAAACACGCCCGAGATAGACGAGTCCTTAATGGTGTACAGCGCCAACGGCATCCATGCCAGAGGCGAGATAGGCTTAAGAATTTGTATAAATGGATTGAGTGCGCGCTGCATCAGCGGCGACATGCCAAGCACAAAGCCAAGTGGGATTGCGACTAAAGCGGCAATCGAAAATCCCAACCCAACCCGCGCCAGCGAATAGCCTAGTTGTATGCCTATGCCCTTGTCGTTGGGGCCATTATCGTAAAATGGATCAGACAAATGTTTGCGCATCGCCAGCCCCATTTGTGCCGGATTTGGAAACCCTGTTACTTTGCTCTCGCTCTCCTTACTTTTTCCCATTAGTTTGGCGTAGTCCTCGTCTTGTTGCGTTTGAGGCGCAACAGTTGCTGCTGACGTAGTCGTGGGCGGCAAGGTGGCAAAATGCCAGCCTGCCAGAAACAGCAAAAATATTAGCAGCGAGATTAAGGCGGCACGCAGACCCAAATGATTAGCCATCGCCTAGCTTATCGTTTGATGGTAAAACTATTGACATAGGTATCCGCGCTGTTGGCATCGAATTCTTTACCCATAATCTTAAATTTTTTGTAGCCAGATTCAGGGCTGGTTTGCCCTAATTCCTTCATGTATTTCTTGGCATCAGTGAGCAGGAAAATTTTTTCTGTGATCGTCTTGTAATCGACCTCGCCTTTGATATAGCCCCAGCGCTTCATCTGGCTCAGTATCCATACGCCCATAGAGTACCAAGGCAGGGGATCGAAGTCAGCGCGGTTCGGTACGTTTTTGATGTTACCCAAACCATCGGCATAAC
The DNA here is from genome assembly GCA_003970805.2 of Undibacterium piscinae. Classification (GTDB taxonomy): domain Bacteria; phylum Pseudomonadota; class Gammaproteobacteria; order Burkholderiales; family Burkholderiaceae_D; genus Undibacterium; species Undibacterium piscinae. The sequence goes on along the minus strand of CP051152.1, from coordinate 1,855,755 downwards.
GCCCTGTCAGCACTTGCTCGACCACGGTTTCAGGTTGATTCAGATAAGCAACCGGAGCAATCACTTTGGCTACCAGCGAGCGATGCGCAGAGTCATGCGCCATGGCGGCCGCATTTAAGACCGCACGGTAAAGTGCGGCAAAGGTATTTGGATTTTGTTTGACGAAGTCGTCCGACATGCCAAATGCGCAGCAAGGATGACCATCCCAGATCTCTTTCGACAAGATGTGGATAAATCCCACTTCATCATAGACTGCGCGTTGGTTAAAAGGATCGGGACCGAGGAAACCATCGATATTTCCGGCACGCAGATTGGCCACCATCTCTGGTGGCGGCGTGACGCGTAATTGCACATCTTTATCTGGATCTAAACCGTGTTCGGCCAGGTAATAGCGCAGCAGAAAATTGTGCATGGAATATTCAAAGGGTATCGCCAGTTTGAAGCCCTTCCATTGCCGCGGGTCGCGTTTGTCCTTGTGTTTGACATGCAAGGTGATCGCCTGGCCGTTGATGTTTTGTATGGTGGCGATCCGCATTTGTGTGGGATTAGTACCCAAGCCCATAGACATCGCCAGCGGCATAGGCGACAAAAAATGCGAGGCATCGAATTCCTTGTTGACCATCTTGTCGCGTATCAAGGCCCAGCCTGCGGTCTTGTGAAGGGAGACATTGAGTCCCTGTTTTTTATAGAAACCCAGAGGGTCAGCCATGATCAGGGGGGCGGCGCAAGTGATGGCGATAAAGCCGACTTTTAAATCCTTCTTTTCGATACTGCCTTTTTTTTCTTGTGCCATCGCCTGTAGCGATGCCATCGGTAAGACACTGGCAATAGCGGCACGCGCGGTATTCACGCCAACGGCGCGCAGGAAATCACGACGCACATGATCGTCCGGAAATAGAGCGCGCATCAGCGCTTCTTCGATCACATCTTGGTTCAGGGTTTCAGGGTCGCGTACCCTATTCAGGCTGGCAAGCTCTTGTTGGCGTAATTCATCGGCCAGATGCTCTTGCGCATTGGAGTGCCGCCCGCAGCAGCAGGATCTGCTGTTATTGTGCTCAGGATCGTAAGGTTTGAAAATGGATAGCGACATCGAATAGCCTCCCTTAGTGAGTTGTAGATAATGTAACAATCAAGAGGCAATTGCGCAATCCCAATATGTTTTTTCCGTGCGTTTTTAAAACAAGGCAGAGTTGATCAAACCGGCTGAGAACTTCAGACTTGATGCGAGATCGCAAAGCTTTTCAGATACTCCTGCGGTTTCTGTGCGTCGAAGCTTTTTCCCATGATGATGTGCTTGCGGTAGTTGCCTTTGGGCGGGTTCCAGCCTGCCAGCGCCATATGATGTTTTGCCTCAGTCAATAAAAATACCTTGTTGGCCAATTGCGCATAGTCGACATCGCCCTTGATATAGCCCCAGCGCTTCATCTGCGTCAGCATCCATACCGCCATACTTTGCCATGGGACTGGGTTGAAGATAGCGCGATCCGGCACCGAGCGCGTGTTACCCAAACCGTCCGGGAACTTGCCACTTAATATCTGCGAGATCACTTCCAGTGGTTGATTCAGATAGGCTTGCGGTGCGATGGTTTTAGCGATCTCGTAACGATCAGTCGATAGGCTGGCGATCAGTGAGGCGCTGATGATGGCACGGAACAAGGCCGCAAAGGTATTCGGGTTTTGTTTGATAAATTCATCACTGGCACCGAAGGCGCAGCAGGGGTGACCATCCCAGATATCCTTCGACAAAATATGGATGAAACCAACCCCGTCAAATACCGCACGCTGGTTAAATGGATCCGGTCCGAGGAAACCATCTATGCTGCCATCGGTCAATTTGGCGACCATCTCTGGCGGCGGCACCGCGACGATTTTGACATCTGTCTCCGGATCGATACCGAATTCAGCCAGGTAGTAACGCAGCAAAAAATTATGCATGCTGTAGACAAAGGGCACGCCCAAGGTAAATCCTTTCCATTGCTTGGGATCTCGCTTGTCTTTGTGTTTTAAGTGTAAGGTAATGGCTTGGCCGTTATTATTTTGTATGGTGGCGACGGAAGTGGGGAAGGGCTCATTGCCCAGGCCTAAGCTCATCGCCAGCGGCATAGGCGATAGGAAGTGCGAGGCATCATGCTCTTTCTTAATCACTTTCTCACGTATCATGCCCCAGCCCGCAGTTTTGACCAGGCGCACATTGAGGCCTTGCTCTTTATAAAATCCCAGCGGCTCCGCCATGATCAAGGGGGCTGCGCAGGTGATGGCGATAAAGCCCACTTTCAATTCTTTACGCTCTAAATTACCACTGGTTTCTTGCGCCATGGCCTGCATACTTGCCAGTGGCACGACGCTGGCGATAGCTGCCATCGCTGTGCTGCGACCCACGGCATTTAAGAACGCTCTTCGGGTCGGCTCGTGCGGAAACAGTGCCTTGACTAAGGCGGCTTCCAGAAAATTACGACTGATGACATCGGTGCTGATGATCTGTTTGCTCTGCTGCTCCGCGTGTTGATGTGGGGCATGATTGCCGCCACAGCCGCAGGCGATTAAGAGTGGACGCTCGGCATCGTAAGCGTCGTGTGCATCGTAGACAATGGGAACTTGATCAGACATGGAGAAGACTCCTGTTGTATGAAAACCGGAACAATTAAACAACGAGATCCACGGCTGGCATTGATACAAATTCTGCTGAAACCAAATTTGTATCAGAGTGAAATGTTAGGCTTGCGTGGAGGATAAAAAGGATTCAGACGAAAATATAAACAAGAAAATTGCGTGCTGAACTCAAGACTAGGACATTTGTGGCGAGCTGTCTACAGTAATTTTATTTCCGCATGGAAATATTTATTTATGCCTTATTTGCAATGTTTTCAAAAGGAATGAATTCTCTGTCCACTCACTGGGCAGGGAATATTAAGCCAGTCTCTATTTCTGCTGTTGCCACGGATAATATCCCATGTACTTGTTGATGATGGGCGTGAAAGCATCACGTTTTTGCAGCCTCTCCACCGCGCCCTTTAAGTCTTTTAAGAGCGGTTCATTGGCGCTCTTTTTTGAGACGTGCAACACAAAATATTGTGTGCTCAGCACTAAGGGGGGGCTCAGCGCGCTGGTGGCGATACCTAGTTTTTGCGCGGTGTAATACAGGCCGATATTTGAGCCTATGACTGCATCGAGATGGCCGGCCATCATCATCTTGAAGGCTTGCTCATAATCATTAACCGCATATTTCTTGATTGCCGTATCGGCCGCAAAATTTGCATCAAAATTGCCACCGCGTAGGACGCCCACATTTTTACCGTGCAGGTCAGCCAGGCGCAAAAAACTACTCGAATTTTTTCCTATGATGAAACTCGGTAGCGCCAGCACAGAAATAACTTGATGTGCAACTTTAGTTAAGTCAGCATTGCTATATCGGATGATGACATCGGCATTGCCATACTCCAAATCAAGCACCGTGCGGGCATACGGTGTTATGTTGTTTTTGAAGGGTAGGCCCGCTTCTTCGGCGATGCGATTGCTAATTTCATACATGATACCGCTAGGTTTGCCGGTGCTATCAAGAAAGCCGAAAGGGCTCACTGCAATAGTTCCTATGATGAGTTCACGCTCGGCCGCGTGCACGGCACTCAGGGGTAAGCAAAGCAAAAGGATTAACTGCAAGTGAGCCAGCATGCTGGCGCTTAGGGAGGTGAGCGAGATAGGCGTGTGCATCTGTATCTCCAGATACTTAATTCGTCAAAGATCTAGTTGCAAGTATAGAGCGCAAACCATGCAGATTGCACACTATTTCCCTAAAAATCAAATGCTAGGTAGAATTCAGAAATTAATTATTTGTCTATTTGATGCGGTTTAACACAACTTTGTACAATTTTAAGAAAACCTATGATTACCTGTTACCTGCGCTATGTGATTGATACCTATAAACTCAAGGAATTTGAGACTTACGGAAAAATGTGGATACCCTTAGTGGCGAAATTCGGTGGTGATCATCACGGTTATTTTCTACCATCGGAAGGTGCCAGCAATATCGCGCTGGCGATCTTCAGTTTTCCGTCCTTGGCACTGTATGAGGAATATAGAGAAAAATCCTTCCTCGATCACGATTGCATAGAAGCCTTCAAATATGCCGAAAAAACCCGTTGCATCATTAGCTATGAGCGCTCCTTCTTTCGACCCGTGTTTGAATAAATCGATCTAAGTTTGCCCGTTCCCATGCACTAGCCCAAGACGCATAGCCAGTGCGGGCTGCCAGCCATATGCTCGGCAAAGGCGCATGGAATATGCGCACTGGGCCTGCCGGTTTTTAATTTTTAGCGACTTGGTACTCCATTTTGCATTTGACTCTATTTCACTCTCTCTGACTCTATGACAGTTTTAAACTCAGTCGTGGCGCGCGCCGCTGACTCCGACCTGACTTTAGCCGCAGCACCGCGCAGCGTGCTGGCTGCCGATGGCAGTGTTAATTTTGGTAAATATGCTGGCCCTTTGACGCAGATAGACTGGCGCGGATTGGCGGCTCCGCATCAACGTAGTCGGCTATGGCAGCACTTCCATCATAAACACTGGCAATATGTGGCGCTGGCGACAGACGATATTTTTTGCGGCATTGCGATCGTCGATGTGGGTTGGACCAATACTGCCTTTGCGTATGCCTTTGATCGACGGGCGCAACGCATGCTGGCGAGTTTTTCTCGGGATGGCTTGCCTGGCCTGAGTGCGACACTCAATGGCATCGCCAGTTTCGCATCCAGCCGATGGCAAGCGGGCTTTCGCAATTGAAAACGCCTTGTGGCTGATGGGCGCGAGCGGGGCTGCAATTTTGCTTTGCCAAGCAGTTTCTGGAATAATGCGCCTGCTATGTTGATTTGCATTATACGGACATCTGGCCGCTTAGCGAGAAGACCATTTTTGATCAGCTGCAACGCTGGCGGCTAATCCGCCCTCATCAAAGCAAGCTATGACTCCCGCTTTATGGCAATATCGCGATTTCGCATTCGCCTTGTTGTCATTGACGCCAGTTGCCTTGATGGCTGCACGCACCGCGGCCCACATTTTTAAGCGCGATTGGCGCCAGTGCAGACGGAGGCCACGCTCATGCCACGGTGGGAGTCAGCGGGCCTTTTTTTGCGCGGCAAAAGGGGTGCATTTGACGGTGGCATCGCCAGCTTTCGACGCAATCTCCCGCGTGCGCCGCTATACGCCGCCTTTATTAATAAATACGGAACCGCGGAGCCGATAGAGTCGCTCACATTAGGCGAAGGCCGGGTCCGCACCTGTACCAAACTGCATATCTCGCATCCTGATTATTTTCCGCAAGGCATTTTTTGAATATCAGCATGCGATGGGGGCGAGCGAGGCACAGGCTATCGCCGAAGGTTTTCGTGCCTGACCCAGATGGATCTGATCGCCTTGATCGATTCGCGAGACACCGCTAGACTGCACCGTGATAGAAATGAGCGTGGTGGCTGGGCTCGCAAGCGGATGGTTTTGCACGTTTCCGCCAAGTGGTGCTGGGACCGTGGCGCATCTGGCAACGCTGGCCGCGCCTGAGCCAAAGGAAGAGCGTTTTGTCCACATTGCCTGTTCACCGAAAGTACGGCGGCGTTTCATGATCTGCTGCAAGCGATCAATTTTTTGGGCGTGCGTCTGTTTGTTTCGCGCGATAGTCTGGGTAAACTGGCGGTGGATTGCCGCGTGAATGGCGAGAATTTTGCGGCGGTACAGGATATCCTGACCGCCTATGCCAGCCGCTGGCCAGAGCGCGGACTGGAATTTTCGCATAGCAATATCTGGTGATACGTTCGATCAAGCGCAGGTTGTGTAATATGCCGCCAATTAAAAAATGGGGTGTTTATCCTTCACTTCGCTCAGGCGCCATCTTGGCAGCGCTGCCATTGATCAGGCACCCATCCAGGCACCCATCCAAGGCAGGGCCGCGCTGCACCAGCCGCCTACGGTCTTGCGATGGCCATGTACGTCTTTATCGCCTTCAAAACCTTGCAAAATGTCGTAGCACTGGGTGTAGCCATGTTCGGTGGCGAGCTTGGCACCGTGGCGCGAGCGCACGCCAGAGCGGCACAGGAACAGGATTACGGTATTTTTGTCCGGTACCGCAGTGCTCAGTTGCGCCATGAAATCAGGGTTGGGAGTGCCGGCTGGGTACAGGCTCCATTGCACCGCATGATGCTGCGCTTCCGGAATGCTGACGCGGCCTACCCAGTCGCGCTCGGCGTTGGTACGCACGTCAACCAGAACAATGCGCTGATCGGCCTGCAAAAGTGTCCATGCTTGTTCGGGCGTGACCTCGCCGGCGTAAGGCAGCGCTTGATCTCGGCCTAGTTCCTGGGCGTTATTGAGTATGTGAGAAGTCATGATGGCCTCATTAAAATAAAAAAAATATGCAGGAAAGTGCGCTCGTATCTTCTATTGCAAGCGTAAGCAAGTGGTTAAGAGTTTAACTGTTTATGTAAAGCGCTTGGTTATTTTTAGCATCTTGGGAAAAGGAGAATATTGGTTCCATGTGAATCGAATAAGAACTAAATTTTTTACATGTTTTTATTGCAATTTGTGTGGTGAATGAACAACGAAAATTAGTATCATTATTTTGGATGATTTGCTTCCAAATTGCTAACGGGTAGAGTGAAAAGGTAAAAAATACTTCATAAGCATTCGGCATTTGAAAAAAAATCTTACAAACAGTCCAGATAAAAACCGTCATATGATCAGTGCGTGATTACACTCACACCACAATAAAACAATGTAGTTTAAGCAACTATAATATATTCGGAGAGCGACGATGATTAGGTTTAGAGAAACTGTTTTATCCCATTCCTTGCGTGCCATGTTTGCTGGAAGTATGGTTGCTACAGTTGGGCTGCTCTGTCAGCCAGTGCTGGCTCAGGAAAACGGTGTCGAGCCGCAACGAGTGGAGGTTACCGGTTCCTCCATAAAACGTATAGTCTCTGAAACATCGACCCCTCTGACGGTGATAAAAGCGGAAGAATTTATCAAGCAGGGCCTGACTACTGCACAAGAAGTACTTAGTAAATTGCCCTCTAACCAATCCGGACTCGGTAGCGGCAATGCGGTTGGTGGTAATTCCAGCGGACTCCCGACAGGAGGGCAAGCGAGCGCCGATTTACGTGGTTTGGGTGGTGACAAGACTTTGGTTTTGTTGAATGGTCGCCGTATCGCCAATCATCCTTATGATGGTGCCAGTGTCGATTTGAATATTATCCCGATTGCGGCCCTGGACCGCGTGGAAGTCTTGCGCGATGGCGCCTCCGCTATTTATGGCACGGACGCAATTGGTGGAGTCATTAATTTTATTACCAAGCGTTCATTCAAAGGCGTGATCGTTTCCGGTGAGCTAGTTCAGCCACGTAGTACTGGCGGCGAAGAGAAACGAGTGAATTTGACTGGCGGCTTTGGTGACCTTAATAAAGACGGCTATAACGTGTTTGGCGTCGTTGATTACCATAAGCAGGCGGTTATTACTTCGGCTGATAGGGAGTTTTCCAAGACCGGCGTGATTCCGAGTCGCGGTGTGTTCCTGACAAGCGGAACGACGTTTCCGGGAAATTACTTCGATGCGACAGCGGACATCGCGGGTAACCCGGGATATGCCTCGGGTTGTAATCCCCCTTATTCCGTGCCTAAGGCTGGCGGCACCACTTGTCGCCAGGATTACACGCGTCTGATTGATGACCTACCTAGCAGCGAACAAACAGCTGTTTTCGCCAAAGGCACCATGAAGTTGGGAAACAACCACCTAGCGACCGTAGAATTATTGCATTCTGAAAATTCGGTCAATTCTCGTACCGCTCCTCCTCCTCAGACAGGTTTGGTGTTACCCAGTACAAGTAAATACTATCCAGGAAAATCGGGTGGTGTTCCTGCACAGCCTGGCTTGAGCGGAGATCCTTTGTCAGTTAATTGGCGCCCACTGGAAGCGGGGCAAAGAGCGATTGACTCCAAAGGCGAGGCTGATCGCGTCGTATTAGGATTGGAAGGCGTGGTGGCCGATTGGGACTATAAAACGGGCGTCACTTATTCGGTCAGTAAATCGTCAGAGAATTTTGTTGGCGGTTATGTCAAAGATTCATCCTTTGCTGCCGGCGTTGCCGATGGAATTTTGAATCCGTTTGCGCTTCAGGATGCTGCGGGCAAAGCTTACCTAGCAAGTACCGCTTTACGTGGCGAGGTTCAAAGTGCCAATGTGACCACTACAGGCATCGACTTTAAGGCTAGTCGCGAATTGATGCAGATGGCTGGGGGCAAGTTAGCTGTCGCATTCGGTGCAGAGCTTCGTAATGAAAAAGCTACTTTCGATGTAAATACTGCCATCGCTTCGCAGGCATCAAGCTCCGGTCTGTCGAGTTCACTGCCTAAATCAGGTAGTCGCAATATCGAGGCGGTTTTTGGCGAGGTCGGCATTCCGTTGGCTAAAGATTTTGAGATTCAAGTCGCCGGTCGCTTTGATAATTACAGTGATGTCGGCAACACTTTCAATCCAAAAGTGGGAGCACGTTATCAGCCAACTAAAGAAGTTTTGTTGCGAGCATCGGCAAGCACTGGTTTCCGTGCGCCGACATTATTTGAGAAAACGGCTCCTCCATCAAGAAACGACACTAGCAATGAATACAGCGATCCGGTGTTCTGTCCAGGTGGGAAAATCGCTTCTTTGCCCGGCGCTAATCCTCTGCGTGATTGCGAATTGCAGCAGTACAAATTGCAAGGCGGAAATTTAGATTTGAAACCGGAAAAATCGAAAACTTTCTCCCTTGGGATCGTGATCGAACCTATCCCGGAAATCACTATGGCAGTCGATTATTGGAATATCCATTTGACCGATAAAATTGCACCGCTGGATGAAGCCGTCATTTATGCCAACTATGAAAAATACAAAGACAGATTTTTACGTTTTGCAGATGGCACGCCGAATGCAATTTTAGATAAAAACGAAAATCTCGGAGAAGTAAAAACGTCGGGCCTAGATATCGGTATCGCATACAGAATACCAAAAACTTCTTTTGGTAACTTTGCTATTTCTTTTGATGGCACCTACGTGAATAACTATGAGTACCAAAATGAACGTAACGGGACTTTCTTTGATAACGTTGGCAATTATGGTAATAGCGGGCCTGTGTTTAAGTGGCGGCATAATGCGTCCGTTAACTGGCGTTTAAGTAACTGGAACGCTACTTTGGCGCAATCCTATAAATCTGGTTATACAGATCAGAATTCAGTCGCTGCCGAGTATAAACAAGAGGTTAATACTTACAGCCTCTGGAATCTTTCCGGCGGATATACGGGCTTTAAGAACCTGACCTTGACTGCTGGAATCAAGAACTTGCTGAACACAGATCCTCCGTTCTCCAATCAGGGTACTTTGTTTCAAAAGGGCTATGATCCACGCTATACCGACCCGGTCGGCCGCGCTTACTATGTTCGAGCCAGCTATGCTTTTTAATCGTTGAGTCGTCATTAAAAAAAGCCGCCTAGTTTTATGAACTGCACCCCAAAAGTTGGACACCAGTCCTAACTTTTGGGGTGTTTTTATGAGTAAGTACACGAAGCAGTTTAAATTAGGCGTCGTTAAACGGTATCTCAACAAGTCGACCAGCTTCAACGCCATCGGGCAGCATTACTGTATTAATGGGTCGATAGTGCGTCGCTGGGTAAAGCGCTACGAGCACTACGGCGCTGAAGGTCTCGGAAAGAAGTTCAGCCATTACAACCTGGAGTTCAGGCTCTCGGTATTGCAACACATGTGGGATCAGCAGCTCTCCTATGCAGAAACCGCACTCGTGTTTGATATCCGCAGCCCAGGTTGCCTCGGAGTCTGGGAACGCAGTTATCATAGCGGTGGTATCGACGCCTTAACTCCACGCACCCGAGGACGCCCTAAAAACATGTCAGCCCCACCAACACCAAAAGCACCGCACGCCAAAGAAGATGAAAGCCGCAGCCACGAAGAATTGCTGGCGGAAGTGGCTTATCTGCGCATGGAGAATGCCTACCTAAAAAAGTTAAAAGCCTTAGTTCAGCAACAAGCACAGACAACACCGCGCAACAAGCGCAAGTAGTGCAAGAACTAAGGCAGCAGTACCCGATAGCCGGCTTGCTCAAACTTGCCGGTCTGGCACGCAGTACGTTTTACTATCAACAGAAAGCCTTGCTGGCAGCAGATAAATATGCGGATTTGAAGGGCCGCATCCGCAGCATTTACGCACGCCATAAGGGGCGTTATGGTTATAGGCGCATCACCGCGACCATCCAGAAAATGGGTACGCTTGTAAACCACAAGACAGTGCAGAGATTGATGACGTCGCTCGGACTCAAGTCACTGGTCAGAATCAAAAAATACCGTTCCTACAAGGGCGACGTGGGCTGTGCTGCGCCCAATATTTTACAACGTCAGTTCGAGGCACAAGAGCCGAATCAGAAGTGGGTAACGGATGTGACGGAATTTAATGTTGCCAGAGAAAAGTTGTATCTCTCCCCGGTATTGGATTTGTACAATGGCGAAATTATTGCCTATGAGACGTCCAGACGCCCGGTGTTTGAAATGGTGAGCAACATGCTCAAGAAAGCGTTGGTCAAATTAAAGCCAGGCGAAAAGCCAGTCTTGCATTCGGATCAGGGGTGGCAATATCGAATGCCCGCCTACCAACGGCTACTCGGGAAAAATCAAGTCACACAGAGCATGTCACGCAAAGGAAACTGTCTCGACAATGCAGCGATGGAAAGCTTTTTTGCAGTGCTGAAGTCTGAGTATTTTTACCTCGACAAATTTAAAAGCATTGATGAGCTTCAAAAAGGGCTGGCAAAGTATATTCACTACTATAATTACGATCGCATTAAGATGAAACTAAAAGGGCTGAGCCCTGTGCAATACAGAACCCAGCCCTTGGTAACCTAAGCAATTAATCTGTCCAACTTAATGGGGTCAGTTCATTTATCAGGCGGCTTTTTTATTGCTTAGGTCTGATGCCTGTTTTCTTTTGATTCCATCGCCTGACCTCCGCCAAAGCTGGTTTGTTTGGGGATCTCGCCACCGGCCACGATCTTGACCGCACAGTATTTGAATTCAGGAATTTTTCCATAGGGGTCGAGTGCGGAGTTAGTCAGTTTGTTGATCGCCGCCTCGTAGTAGCAGAATGGCACAAACACCGAGCCTCGTGGTGAACTATTATCGGCGCGCGCATACAGGCTGACCTCGCCGCGCCTTGAAGTAAGCGTGATGATGTCACCGGGTGCGATCTGTAAGGCCAGTAAGTCATCGGCATGGATCAGCGCCACCGGATCGGGTTCCAGGGTATCGAGCACTGCGGTACGGCGCGTCATGCTGCCGGTATGCCAGTGCTCCAGTTGCCTGCCGGTGATCAGTACCATAGGGTAGTTGGCATCGGGCTTTTCATTGGCCGGGATCAGGCCGGCGGCGACAAATCTGGCGCGGCCATCCTTGGTCGGAAAGTGCGAAGTGAACACTACTGCTTCACCGGCATCTTCTTCATGCAGGCAGGGGTAGGTGACGGCGCCATCGCGTTCCAGCCTTTGCCAGCTAATGCCGGCGATGTCGGGCATGGTGTGACGCATTTCTTCAAACACATCGGAGACCTGCGGGTAGTTCCAGGCTAGTCCCATGCGTGCGGCAATTTGTTGGATGATCCACAGGTCTTGCCTGGCGGCACCCGGCGGCTCTATGGCTTGACGCCCCAATTGTATGGTGCGGTCGGTGTTGGTGAAGCTGCCGGTCTTTTCGGGGAAGGCCGAGGCCGGCAAAATGACATCGGCGAAACAGGCGGTTTCGGTCAGGAAAATATCTTGTACCACCAGATGCTCGAGGGCTGCCAGCGAAGCGCGTGCCTGATTGACATCGGGGTCAGACATCGCCGGGTTTTCGCCCATGATGTACATGCCGCGGATTTTCCCTTGCGGCTCGTCTTGCACGATCGCATGCATGATTTCCACTACCGTCAATCCCGGCTGGGTGTCGAGCGTGCCCGGCGCCAGTTGCCAGGCCTGTTCAAATTTGGTGATATTGGCGGGATCGGCGACCCGCTGGTAATCGGGGAACATCATGGGAATCAGACCGGCATCCGAGGCGCCCTGTACGTTGTTTTGGCCGCGCAAGGGATGCAGCCCTGTGCCCGGTCTGCCGATCTGGCCCGTCATCAACGCCAACGCGATCAGGCAACGCACATTGTCGGTGCCATGAATATGCTGTGATACTCCCATGCCCCAGAATATCATCGCCGTTCTGGCGCTGGCATATAGCCTGGCAACCTCGCGTATGGTGCCGGCGTCTATGCCGCAGAGCGGCGCCATCAGTTCGGGCGTATAGCTTAAGACATTTTGTCTGATGGCTTCAAAGCCGCTGGTGCGCTGTTCGATAAACGCATGGTCTATCAGGTCTTCTTCTATGATGACGTGCATCATGGCGTTAAGCAGGGCGACATCGGTATCCGGGGTAAATTGCAGGAAGCGATGAGCCTGGCGCGCCAGGCCGGAACGGCGCGGATCGCAGACGATCAGCTTGCTGCCTTGTTTTATCGCATTCTTGATCCAGCTGGCACCCACCGGGTGATTCACGCCAGGGTTGGCGCCGATCACGATGATGACTTCGGCCAGCGCGACATCCATGACAGGGTTGGAAACGCCACCGGAACCCAGACCTTCCAGTAAGGCGGCGACCGAAGAGGCGTGACACAGGCGCGTGCAATGATCGACGTTATTGCTGCCAAAGCCTACCCGCACCAGCTTCTGAAACAGGTAGGCTTCTTCATTGCTGCCTTTGGCCGAGCCAAACCCGGCCAGTGATCTTTTGCCGTGCTGGTCGCGTAATGTGACTAATTTTCCCGCTGCAAAGTTAAGCGCCTCTTCCCAACTGGCTTCCCTGAATACCTGCATGATATTGGCCGGGTCGATTTCCAGATCGGCGCGTTTGGGTGCGTCGCTGCGACGTATCAGCGGCACGGTCAGGCGTTGCGGATGGTGCGCGTAATCGAAGCCATAGCGGCCTTTCACGCATAAGCGCGCATGATTGGCTGGGCCGTCGCGGCCTTCTACGGCGATGATTTGCTGGTCTTTGATATGGTAAGTGAGCTGGCAACCGACCCCGCAATACGGGCACAGTGAATCAACTTTTTTATCCGGTAATTGCTGCGCTTTGGCGCTGGCGGGCAGGAGTGCGCCGGTCGGGCAGGCTTGTACGCATTCACCGCAGGCGACGCAGGTGGAGGCTCCCAGAGCATCATCCATGTCGAACACGATCTTGCTGTCGGAACCGCGGAAAGCCAGGCCTATCACGTCATTGACCTGCACCTCACGGCAGGCGCGTACGCAACGCGTGCAGAGTATACAGGCGTCGAGATTGACATGGATCGCCGGGTGCGACTGGTCGCGTGCAAAGTTTTTTTGTGACTCAGGACGGGCGGCAAAGCGCGAACCGTTCAGACCAATCTGGTTCGCCTGGATGATTAACTCGTTGCGCTCGCTATGTTGATCGGGAGTGGCGGGTGCGGCATCGGACAGTAGCAATTCCAGCACCATTTTTCTGGCATGGCTGGCGCGCGGACTATCGGTAATCACCTCCATGCCTGGCGTGGCGTAGCGGCAGCACGAGGGCGCCAGAGTCCTTTCGCCTTTGATCTCTACCATGCAGGCGCGGCAGTTGCCAGCCGCTGCCATCCCTTCCTGATAGCATAAATGAGGGATTTCTATGCCAGCACGCTTGGCGATACCGAGTAGGTTTTCATCGCTCTCACAGCTCACGGTCTGGCCGTTGAGGCGTATTTCCATCGTCGTTGTATTTGTTGTCGTGTTTGGTTTGAGCTCGTTCATGCGCTTTCCCCTGTCGACTGCAATTCGTGCGGGAAATAGCGGATCACGCAATCAACGGGATTTGGTGCCGCCTGTCCCAGACCGCAAATCGAGGCGTCGCGCATTGCCGCCGATAAGTCATTGAGTAGCGGGATGTCCCAGGCCTGTTGCGAAATCAGTTCGAGCGCCTTGGCGGTACCGACGCGGCAGGGCGTACATTGACCGCAGGATTCGTACTTGAAAAAAGCCATCATGTTGCGGGCGGCAGTTATCGCGCTATCGTGTTGCGACAGGACGATCACGGCCGCTGAGCCGATAAAGCAGCCATGTGCCTGCAGGGTATCAAAATCGAGCGGCAGGTGGCCCAGCGATGCCGGCAAGATGCCGCCGGAGGCACCGCCCGGCAGATAGGCGTAGAGCTGATGGCCGCCTTGCATGCCACCGGCATATTCTTCAATTAATTCGGTGACGGAAATTCCGGCTGGCGCCAGATACACGCCAGGCTTACTGACGCGGCCTGAAACAGAAAACGAACGCAAGCCGCTGCGACCGTTGCGGCCTTCCTGCTTAAACCAGGCGCTACCCTTTTTTACCAGATCGCTGACCCAGTACAGGGTTTCAAAATTGTGCACCAGGGTGGGGTGATTAAACAGACCGACCTGCGCTACATACGGCGGACGCAAACGGGGCAGGCCGCGCTTGCCTTCTATCGAGGCGATCATCGCTGATTCTTCGCCGCAGATATAGGCACCGGCACCGCGGCGCAGATGCAGGCGCGGCAGGTTTGCTACCGGTGGCGCTTGCTGCAGCTTGGCCAGTTCAGCCTCCAGCATAATGCGGCAGCCATGGTATTCGTCACGCAGGTAAATGTAGACGTCGGCAATATCCACGGCCCATGCGGCGATCAGCATTCCCTCCAGAAAGCGATGCGGATCGCGTTCAAGATAGGTGCGGTCCTTAAACGTGCCGGGTTCGCCTTCGTCGATATTCACTGCCATTAAGCGCGGTGCCGCTTGGGCGGCGACGATGCGCCATTTTCTTCCGGCCGGAAAGCCTGCCCCACCCAAGCCGCGCAAGCCGGAGTCTTCCATCAATGAAACCAGCGTCTCTTTTTCTATCTTGCCTTGATGACAGTCTTGTAATTGCAGATAGCCGCCTTGTGCCAGATACCCTGCATAGTCAAGATAAGGCGGAATGCTGGCGCTGGTTTGTTGTTGTGCCAGCGCTAGCTGTACGTTGTTGATATCAGCCTGTGGCAATGCATGTTGCCCCAGCATGGCGGCGGGTGCCTGTTCGCAGCGGCCTATGCAGGGCACGCGCTGTATCCGTATGTCTTTATCCAGGCTGGCTTGCAGACGTTCGATTAGTTGCAGTGAGCCGGCCATTTCGCAAGACAGGCTGTCGCAGACGCGTAAGGTGAGAGCGGCGATGCTCGCGCCATCCTGGCAGATATCGAAGTGATGGTAAAAGCTGGCAACCTCGAACACTTCAGTTTGCGCCAGCCGCATTTCATGTGCCAGTGCGGCCAGATGCGCTAACGGCAACTTTCCGAGCTGGTCATTAATGGTGTGAAGATGCTGTATCAGCAAATCTTTTTGGCGTGATGCATCACCTAGCATGGCACGCACTTCTGCCAGCGCTACCGGATCAAGCTGACGACCTTTGCTTTGCCTGCGCTTTAACTCTCTGTCTGTAGCGACCGGGAAAATGGGAATCATAGTATAGCTACCTGTCTCGTATTTTTTTAGTATAGATAGCATAGTAATAAAAGTTGAGCTAGCTGTCCTATCTTTAGAATTTGCGCAATCACAATAAAGCGATATTTAGATTTTTCATCAAGGATTATTCTTTTAAAATGGAATGAAATGATGAAAAAACACAATGCACAAAATTAGTGCAAAATTGCGGAAAAAATATGTATTGCACTAGTTTGGTGATTTTTTATTTATTTGATTCATTTTGGTGCATTTGTAAATTGAGTCTTTTTTCTGCTTGTTCCTTGATTGTAGGAAAATCTTTGTGAAAACAAGGATTTAGCTTCTGTTTCTGAAGCTTTTTTTTTGACCGATAGGTGGCATGGATTCTGCTATCATCTGTTATTGAGTTCTGCTGTCAGCTTGATGCGCCCTCTTTGTATAAAATTGGTGTGTAGCAGGATTGGCAAGCCGGTGAGCAGACGGCTCAGCATTTTTCGAATTTATTTTTAGCTCTATTTGAGGAGTTTTACATGGCAATGACAGCCGCAGAAGTCTTGAAGATGGCCAAAGACAACGAAGTTAAATTCGTTGATTTTCGCTTTACTGACACTATTGGTAAAGAACAGCACGTTACTGTGCCTGTTTCCCATTTCGATATCGATAAATTTGAGTCTGGTCATGCATTTGACGGCTCCTCTATCGCTGGCTGGAAAGGGATCGAATCGTCTGATATGTTGTTGATGCCAGATCCAAGCACTGCAAATATTGATCCGTTCATGGAAGAAACTACCATGTTCATGCAGTGTGACGTTATCGAACCTGCAGACGGTAAAGGTTATGACCGTGATCCACGTTCCATCGCTCGCCGCGCAGAAGCCTACCTGAAATCCTCAGGTATCGGTGATACAGCCTACTTCGGTCCTGAGCCAGAATTCTTCATTTTTGATAGCGTACGCTGGAACATCGATATGTCCGGTTGCTTCGTGAAGATCGACTCTGATGAAGCTTCCTGGACTACCGGCGCGAAAATGGAAGGCGGCAATACCGGCCATCGTCCACGCGTAAAAGGCGGTTATTTCCCAGTGCCACCAGTAGATAGCTTCCAGGACATGCGTTCTGAAATGTGTCTGGTGCTGGAATCTTTGGGCATTCCGGTTGAAGTTCATCACCATGAAGTTGCCGGTGCTGGCCAAAATGAAATCGGTACCCGTTTCTCTACTCTGGTAGAGCGCGCTGACTGGACTCAGAACCTGAAATATGTGGTTTGGAATGTTGCTCATACTTATGGTAAGACAGCTACTTTCATGCCTAAGCCTATCGTTGGCGACAACGGTTCCGGTATGCACGTTCACCAGTCTATCTGGAAAGACGGCAAAAACTTGTTCGCTGGCGACGGCTATGCCGGTTTGTCTGATTTCGCCCTGTACTACATCGGCGGTATCATCAAGCATGCCAAGGCATTGAATGCGATCACTAACCCAGGTACTAACTCCTACAAGCGTTTGGTTCCAGGTTATGAAGCACCAGTGAAACTGGCTTACTCCGCTAAAAATCGTTCAGCTTCGATCCGTATTCCTTATGTTGCGAATCCAAAAGGCCGTCGTGTTGAAGCGCGTTTCCCGGATCCTCTGGCAAACCCATACCTGTGCTTCTCCGCACTGATGATGGCTGGTCTGGACGGTGTTCAGAACAAGATCCATCCAGGTGAAGCCGCATCTAAAGATCTGTACCATTTGCCACCAGAAGAAGACGCGTTGATCCCAACGGTTTGCGCTTCTTTGGAAGAGGCTTTGGATGCGTTGAATAAAGACCGTGAGTTCCTGACTCGTGGCGGCGTATTCAGCGACAGCATGATCGACGCTTACATCGAACTGAAAATGCAAGATGTACAACGTATGCGCATGACTACACATCCTGCTGAATTTGACATGTACTATTCCCTGTAATTTTGGGTGAGTCATGAAAAAGCGGGGATTTCCCCGCTTTTTTTTCGTCAAATTGTAAAGAATATTGCAACGCAATTGTGCTAAGCCGCAGCATGACATACACTTAGCCCGTTAGTTACGAAATGGCTCCGGGCAATACTATGAATCGAATATTTTCTACTCTGCTTTTTTGCAGCATTTTTACATCCTATGCTCATGCCCAGACCGATGTCTATTTGTGCGTCGATGAAAATGGCAAGAAAGAGTATAAAAATACCGGGGCAACCAAAGGCTGTAAAAAGGTCGCACTAGAGGGTATTACCGTGGTTCCTGCACCAGTGTTGCCAGCGTCGCCTAAAAAGAGCGGATCGACTCCTGCTGCGAGTCCACCGAATTTCCCAAAGGTCGATGACGGCACACAAAAGGCGCGCGACTCAGATCGTAAGCAAATCTTGATGGATGAGCTCAAAACGGAAGAGCAAAAATTAGCCGGTCTGAAAAAAGACTATAACAATGGCGAACCTGAGCGTCGTGGTGATGAAAAGAATTTTGCAAAATATCAGGAACGCACCGCAATGATGAAAGATGAGATTGCGCGCACCGAAAAAAAACATAGAAGCACTAAAACGGGAAATCGCCAATCTGAAATAAGTCATTGCACAGCTTAATGTGCGGCCGTAAGTGCGTTGTTGGGTCTCAATCTAAGAAATATTTCTTACAGTAGCCAATAAGTCCATTTCAGGCATGATGCTTGCATAACAAGGTCGCTGTACGCGGCCTTTTTTTATTTTATTCGACTTTGAAAACTCCACTCACTTCTCTTGCCGGTTTAGATCTGCTCACCTCCGCCGTAATCGTTCTCGATGCCGGTGGCTGCATTATGTATGCCAATGCTGCGGCAGAAAGCTTGCTTGGTAGTTCGTTCAAGGCGCTCACGCATCAAAAACTGTCAGACCTGTTTCTTAACGGAGAGGAGTTGCTGGCCGTTTTTGAGCAGGCCGTGGCGCATCAGTTTGCCGATAAGCGTCAGGATTTGACGCTAGAGCGAAGTGGCCGGGATGCCTTGCATGTACACAGTATCGTAACAGCATTGGATAATCCGGATAGTCCGGTGTTGATAGAGTTGCGTGAAAACGTGCAGCAATTAAAACTCGACCGCGAAGAGCGCATGCTTGATCAAAGTAAGGCGAACAAAGAGCTGATACGGAATCTGGCACACGAAATTAAAAACCCGCTGGGTGGGATACGTGGTGCCGCGCAGTTACTGGAACTGGAATTGCCCGAGCGACACTTAAAGGAATTGCGCGAATACACGCAGGTCATCATCAAGGAGGCCGATCGTTTGCAAACCCTGGTTGACCGCTTGCTGGCGCCACATCGATTGCCGCATATCGTCGGCGACGTGAATATCCATGAGGTCTGTGAGCGAGTTCGCAGCTTGATGGTCGCCGAATTTCCGCAAGGCTTGACTATCAAGCGCGATTACGATTTGTCGATCCCGGAGTTTCGCGGTGACAAAGAGCAGTTGATACAGGCAGTGCTGAATATCGCTCACAATGCGGCGCAAGCATTAAGTGAGGGAATTAAGTCCGGACAGGCGGAACTGGTGTTTAAGACCCGGGTAGTGCGCCAGATGACGCTGGCCAAAGTCCGTTATAGGCTGGCATTGGAATTGCATATTATTGATAACGGTCCTGGTATTCCTGACGAAATACGTAACCGGATTTTTTATCCATTGGTATCGGGCCGAGACGGCGGTAGCGGTTTGGGATTAACTCTTGCGCAAACATTTATCGAGCAACACCTGGGAACCATAGAGTGCGAGAGCAGGCCAGGATGTACAGATTTCAGAATTTTGATCCCGCTTCCTTGAACGCGGGGTGAGTAAATAACATGACATCACAAGCGTCATTACCATCGATATGCCTAACAATTACCGAAACGGAACGCAAAACGATATGAAACCAATCTGGATAGTGGATGACGATGATTCAATACGCTGGGTGCTGGAAAAAGCGCTGGCGCGAGAGAATCTTGCGACAAGAAGTTTTACCAATGCGCGCGACGCCATGCTGGCCTTGCAGAGTGATATGCCACAAGTTCTGGTGTCTGATATTCGCATGCATGGTGCATCCGGACTAGAGTTGCTGCAGACAGTTAAGGCGAAATATCCTGGCTTGCCGGTGATTATCATGACAGCGTTTTCCGACCTTGATTCTGCGGTTGCGGCGTTTCAGGGCGGGGCGTTTGAATATCTTGCGAAACCTTTTGACCTGGCGAAAGCAATTGAGTTAATCCGGCGTGCCATGGATGAAAGTTTGCGCGAAGCGAGCGTCGAGCAAACGATTTCGGAAACGCCAGAAATTCTCGGTCAGGCGCCAGCCATGCAGGATGTCTTCAGGGCGATCGGGCGCTTATCGCAATCCAATGTGACGGTGTTGATTACCGGTGAGTCCGGTAGCGGAAAAGAGTTGGTCGCGCGCGCCTTACATAAACATAGTCCGCGCTCGCTGCAGCCATTCATCGCTTTAAATACCGCCGCCATTCCGAGAGACTTGCTTGAGTCGGAGTTATTTGGTCATGAGCGGGGCGCATTTACCGGAGCACAGGCGACCCGCCGCGGTCGCTTTGAGCAGGCTGAAGGCGGCACTCTGTTTCTTGATGAAATCGGCGATATGCCATCCGAATTGCAGACACGCTTGTTGCGCGTTTTGTCCGACGGTCATTTTTATCGCGTAGGCGGTCATCAGCCTATGAAGGCGAACGTCAGGGTAATCGCCGCTACCCATCAAAATCTGGAGTCGCGCGTCAAGGATGGCTTATTCCGCGAAGATCTGTATCACCGCTTAAATGTAATACGTTTGCGTCTGCCTAGTTTGCGTGAGCGACGCGAAGATATCCCTTTGCTGACGAAATTCTTTTTGGCTCAAAGTGCCAAGCAACTCGGTGTGGATGCGAAACGCATGACCGATTCTGCGCTGAATTTTTTATCGGGACTGGAGTTTCCCGGAAACGTCAGGCAGTTGGAAAATCTTTGCAACTGGATTACCGTCATGGCGCCGGGTCAGACGGTAGAAATTTCTGATTTACCGCAAGATCTGATGCATGCATCGCATTCGCCTGAATTAGCTGGTGCGCCTGCTTCAAATATTGCGGGAGCTGTTTTGAACGCTGAACTTGCCGGAACCGCTCATGCTAGTGGTAATAATTTTGCGGCGACAGCTAGCCAATTTCATTCCGAACATAGTTTTCGTCAACACGGAGATAACTGGATGGATTTGCTTGAAGCGGAGGCAAGCTCTATGTTGACGCAAGGCCAGTCGGAAGTTATTGACAAGTTGGGTAAAATTTTTGAAACCGTAGTGATCAAGGCGGCGCTAAGGCATACCCATGGACGGAAAAAACGACGCGGCAATTCGACTGGGGATAGGTCGTAATACGATTACGCGAAAAATTCAAGAGTTAGGGATAGATGGCGTAAAGGATGACTAACAACAGGTGATGTCTTGACAGTTATATTCCGCCTTTGAATACTTTTTGTTTCAGTGTTATTTGCGTCATTTTAAATTTTTACACTCATAGTTTATGCAAAACATACGTGCGGCTGAACCTGGGGATGCCACTGCAATCTGTGATATCTACAATCACTATGTCGATAATACGAATATTTCATTCGAAGAGATTGCGGTGACTTCAGCCGAAATGGCACAAAGGATTATCGGCGTTACCGAGAATTTTCCTTGGTTGGTAATTGAAGTAGATGGTGTAATTAGCGGATATGCATATGCGACTAAATGGCGTGCAAGATCTGCGTATCGATTCTCGGTGGAGGTTTCTGTCTATCTTTCACCGTTGATGATAGGTAAGGGATGCGGATCTCAGTTGTATGAATGTTTGCTGGAAAGTTTGGAGCCGTTCGGCGTGCATGTGATTATTGCAGGCATCGCATTGCCCAACGAACCGAGCGTCAAACTACATGAAAAAATGGGCTTTCGTAAGGTCGCCCATTTTGAGAAAGTCGGCTATAAAAATAAGCAATGGATTGATGTCGCTTACTGGCAAAAAACCTTGAATAATTTCTAGTGCGCGTAATTCATATTTCACGATTTGCTGTCGTCAAAAAAACATTTCTTTCAGATATTTATCGGAGTATTATTTCTTTTAGCGAGCAAATCTTTTTGCTCCGGTTTCTTTGGTTTCAAACTGAAGAAACTAACCTCGGTGCCTGATAGTTTGCCGTCATAGTCTTGATGCTGTAATTACAGAAGGAGATGATCTATGAATTTCGATGCACTATTTCAGCAGCAAAATGCTTTGCCTACCATCCCCAAGGTAGTACAAGAGGTGATTGATAGCTTTAATAACGATGATGTTTCTATTGATGAGGTCGCAAAAAAACTGGCGGCAGATCAGGTATTAAGCGCAAAGTTGCTTAGACTGGCAAATTCATCTTATTACCACTCTTCAAAAAGCATAGGAACCATAGATGATGCCGTGTTGATGCTGGGCTTTATGACGGTAAGAACCTTGGTGATCAGTAGTGGCTTGACGGGTGGCTTTAAGGCGATGCCGGGCGTTGATCTGAAGCAGTTTTGGCGCTACAGCATGCATACGGCGGTAATCGCCAAATGGTTATCGAAGCAAATCCACGGCAATTCTGATTTTGCGTTTACTGTCGGTCTTATGCATGCAATCGGGCAATTAGTGATGCACGCCGGAATGCCTGAGCAAACCCTGCAAATCGATAAAATTGCCGGTCCGTTAGACTCCAGACGACTAGGTGTTGAGCGTGCCTCGTTTGGTTATGACTTCGCCGATGTCGGTGCGGAATTGGCAAAACGCTGGCGTTTTCCCGATAATTTTGCAACAGTAATCAAGGCTTTTCCCGATCCTATACACGCACCTTCTTTTGACGCTATGGCCGCAGTAGTTCATCTGGCCTCCTGGCGGGCAAGAGCGGAAGAAAATAAATATTCAGCCGAGGAGCTTCGGGCGACATTCCCGGAAGAGGTCGCCGCTAAGCTCGGGGTAAATGCCGATTTGATTTTATCTGACATGCCACCAGTGGCAGAATTGGCAGCCGGGCTTGAAGATTTGCTTAGTTGAGATGCAATCATGATATGTCGGGCACCATAGGGTGATCGACATATCAATTGCAGTGATGTTTAAGGCTTGGCCTGAATGCTCATGGCGACCGCTTCCGCAACTTTAATGCCATCAATAGCCGCCGACAAAATTCCACCTGCATACCCTGCACCCTCGCCAGCCGGATAAAGTCCCTGGGTGTTAATACTTTGCAGATTATCATCGTGGCGCTTGATGCGAATCGGGGATGATGTTCTGGTTTCAACGCCGGTGATCACCGCATCTGCCATTGCAAATCCTTTGATTTGCTTATCAAATGCAGGCAATGCTTCACGTATCGCATCTATTGCGTAGGCCGGTAAGGCCGCCGCCAAATCACACATCGTGATTCCTGGTTTGTATGAGGGTATTACGCTGCCGATTTCTGTCGATGCGCGTTTCGCCAGAAAATCACCAACCAGTTGGCCCGGTGCGTTGTAGTTAGCCCCGCCCAGCTGATAAGCGAGCGATTCAAGTTTTCTCTGCAGATCAATTCCGGCCAGTGGGTGATCCGGGTAATCTGCCGGTGTAATCCCCACCACAATTGCGCTGTTCGCATTGCGCTCATTGCGTGAATATTGACTCATGCCATTGGTCACGACCCTGCCTGGTTCAGATGCTGCGGCAACAACCGTGCCACCAGGGCACATGCAGAAGCTGTAGACGGATCTGCCATTTTCGGCGTGATGCACTAGCTTGTAGTCAGCTGAGCCAAGTATCTTGTTGCCCGCATTCGGGCCGAAGCGTGCCTTATCGATAATGGATTGAGGATGCTCTATCCTGAAACCTATAGAGAAGGGCTTTGCCTCAACATAGATGCCGCGCTGATTCACTAATTCGAAAGTATCTCTTGCACTATGTCCAATTGCCAGCACGACGTGATCAGCCGAAATATACTCGTTATCATTGATCGTTAGCCCTTGCATACGACCGTCTTTTATATCGATATCGGTCACTTTTTGCTGGAACCGAATTTCGCCGCCCAATGCTTCAATATTTGTGCGCATCTCTTCTATCATCTTGACTAAACGGAAGGTTCCGATATGCGGCTTACTGACATACATTATTTCCGATGGTGCGCCCGCCTTGACAAATTCGGTCAATACCTTGCGGCCATAATGTTTCGGGTCTTTGATCTGGCTCCAGAGTTTTCCGTCTGAGAAAGTGCCGGCGCCACCCTCGCCAAACTGAACATTTGATTCTGAGTGCAGTTCCCGCTTACGCCAAAGATCCCAGGTATCTTTGGTACGCTCTCTAACGGCTTTGCCACGTTCCAGGATAATCGGACGAAATCCCATTTGCGCTAATACAAGAGCCGCAAATAAACCGCAGGGGCCAAATCCTATGATCACCGGGCGACTCTGCCCTTCGGTTTTTGCATGGGTTACGAAACGATAGCTGGTATCTGGTGTCTCGCCGATATTCGCCACGCCTTTTAAGCGACTTAATGATTGCGCCTCGTTGTTGATCTCTACATCTATTGTGTAAATCAAGACAATGGCTGATTTTTTTCTCGCATCGTAGCTGCGTCGAAAAATGGTGAAATTAAGCAGATCAGATTCGTTAATTGCTAGCCGCAATAAAATGGCAGCCTTAATTGCAGATTCCGGATGATCTAGCGGGAGTTGTATGTCAGTTAGACGTAGCATGGAGGTCAATACTTAAAAAAACATGAAATCATCTACCTATATTTAAAGGTAAACTAAACCGCTATTTTAACTGTTATGTGCTGTTGCGCCATAAATTGACGTAAATGGCGGTCTGATTAAAGGTTGATTGATGAAACTTTTTTACTATCCGGGAAATGCTAATTTGGCGCCCACACATGTTATTGGAGGAAATAGGTGCCCCCTATGAATTGGTGCTGGTTGACCGGGAGTCGGATCAGCATCACTCGGAAGAGTATTTAACACTTAATCCCAGTGGACGCATCCCGGTGTTGGTCGATGGTGACTTGGTCTTGTATGAGTCAGCGGCAATATGTCTGCATTTGGTTGATTCTCATCCACATTTAAATTTGGCGCCCCCTCTGGGAACGTCTCAGCGAGCTAATATGTATAAATGGCTAATGTACCTGACCAATACTTTGCAACCAGAATTGCTTAGCTACTTTTATCCCGAGCGTTTATGTGAGGATGAATTGGTCGCGGTACAAATTAAGCGTAGGGCGGAGCAACGTGTGGCAGGCATGCTGGCAATTCTGGAAAATGCACTTAAAGAGGCTTCCTCGCCAGGAGTTCAAACCTACTTGCTTGGATCTGCCTATTCGGTAGTGGATCCTTTTCTTTTTATGTTGTGCCGATGGACGCGCTTTATGGATAAGCCGGCAAAGGATTATCCGCATTTATCGCGCTACCTATCGCATTTGTCCGATCGATCAGCGATTAAGCTAGCATTTTCCATGGAAGGTATCGAGGCACCTTACTATTGATGCTGGAGTTGATTGGCTTAATTCGCTTGCCTTATCTATCTAGGGCAAGCTATAGTTCGCCTCCCGCTGAAAGGCGGGGTAAAAAGAGGTAAGTGAATACGGCAGCAACGGCAACCCGGCATGAGTGAGAAAAATAAGAATTCATGTGCCAGTAAAACGAGGGGTTGACGGGGTAGAGTAAATGCCGCATAATCTCGCTTCTGTGCTGCTCACAAACAAAAAACGCTTTGTGAAAAACGGCCGGACACCAGGCAGTCGGATTCTTGCAAGAGAGTATCGATAGCGTGGCAGAAAACACCGAATACCGATCTTTAACAATTAACAGTCAATAAATGTGGGCACTTGATAAAGAGCGCGGCTAACTTACTTCGGTCAGTTAGTGGCACTTAAAAAATATCAAATGTTCGCAAAAGTAATAAATAGGATGCTTTAAGGCGTAAGCCGAGAAGTAGCCTGTCAGTTATTTGAGTGAGCGACACCGTTCGAAAGAACGGAGTTCAGAAATGAACACAAAACAGAGATTAAACTGAAGAGTTTGATCCTGGCTCAGATTGAACGCTGGCGGCATGCCTTACACATGCAAGTCGAACGGTAACAGGTCTTCGGATGCTGACGAGTGGCGAACGGGTGAGTAATATATCGGAACATACCCTAGAGTGGGGGATAACGTAGCGAAAGTTACGCTAATACCGCATACGATCTGAGGATGAAAGTGGGGGCTCGCAAGACCTCATGCTCATGGAGTGGCCGATATCTGATTAGCTAGTTGGTGAGGTAAAGGCTCACCAAGGCGACGATCAGTAGCTGGTTTGAGAGAACGACCAGCCACACTGGAACTGAGACACGGTCCAGACTCCTACGGGAGGCAGCAGTGGGGAATTTTGGACAATGGGGGCAACCCTGATCCAGCAATGCCGCGTGAGTGAAGAAGGCCTTCGGGTTGTAAAGCTCTTTTGTCAGGGAAGAAAAGGTATCCTCTAATACAGGGTGCTCATGACGGTACCTGAAGAATAAGCACCGGCTAACTACGTGCCAGCAGCCGCGGTAATACGTAGGGTGCAAGCGTTAATCGGAATTACTGGGCGTAAAGCGTGCGCAGGCGGTTATGTAAGTCAGATGTGAAATCCCCGGGCTCAACCTGGGAACTGCATTTGAGACTGCATGGCTAGAGTGTGTCAGAGGGGGGTAGAATTCCACGTGTAGCAGTGAAATGCGTAGATATGTGGAGGAATACCGATGGCGAAGGCAGCCCCCTGGGATAACACTGACGCTCATGCACGAAAGCGTGGGGAGCAAACAGGATTAGATACCCTGGTAGTCCACGCCCTAAACGATGTCTACTAGTTGTTGGGTCTTAATTGACTTAGTAACGCAGCTAACGCGTGAAGTAGACCGCCTGGGGAGTACGGTCGCAAGATTAAAACTCAAAGGAATTGACGGGGACCCGCACAAGCGGTGGATGATGTGGATTAATTCGATGCAACGCGAAAAACCTTACCTACCCTTGACATGTACAGAATGCCGAAGAGATTTGGCGGTGCTCGCAAGAGAACTGTAACACAGGTGCTGCATGGCTGTCGTCAGCTCGTGTCGTGAGATGTTGGGTTAAGTCCCGCAACGAGCGCAACCCTTGTCATTAGTTGCTACATTAAGTTGAGCACTCTAATGAGACTGCCGGTGACAAACCGGAGGAAGGTGGGGATGACGTCAAGTCCTCATGGCCCTTATGGGTAGGGCTTCACACGTCATACAATGGTACATACAGAGGGCCGCCAACCCGCGAGGGGGAGCTAATCCCAGAAAGTGTATCGTAGTCCGGATTGTAGTCTGCAACTCGACTACATGAAGTTGGAATCGCTAGTAATCGCGGATCAGCATGTCGCGGTGAATACGTTCCCGGGTCTTGTACACACCGCCCGTCACACCATGGGAGCGGGTTTCACCAGAAGTAGGTAGCTTAACCGCAAGGAGGGCGCTTACCACGGTGGGATTCGTGACTGGGGTGAAGTCGTAACAAGGTAGCCGTATCGGAAGGTGCGGCTGGATCACCTCCTTTCTAGAGTGCGCTTAGAGTTAAGTGTCCACACTTATTGACTGTTAATGATTAAGAACGTAGAGATGAAGCAATTCATCGATACCGAGTTCCCGAATTGGGGGTTTAGCTCATCTGGTAGAGCACCTGCTTTGCAAGCAGGGGGTGAACGGTTCGATCCCGTTAACCTCCACCATTTACCTGGTAAATAGTGGGGCTGTAGCTCAGCTGGTTAGAGCACCGTGTTGATAACGCGGGGGTCGTTGGTTCGAGTCCAACCAGCCCTACCAGTTAAATGCGAAGGGGAAGAAAAAGCAAATGTGAGTGGCGCGCGCGCTATTGAGATTTGTTCTTTCGAAGCGAAAGCAAAGTATCAAGTATTACCGTTCTTTAACAATTGAGAAGAAGTAAAGTAGAAATAATCAAAATTATTTCGTAAAGGACTCAGTGACGACAGTTGCTGATGAGAATTTATGGAAGGGTTGTGATTGTATCAAACAAACATAAAATGTATTAAAAAGAGTTTGAAAAGCACTGTAGCAATACAGGGTTTTAGAAAATCAAATATCTTGAGATACGGCAAACGCTAAAGTAATACTCATAGTAATAAGAACTATAGCGATTTTTTGGTGATGAACCTTGGTTTAAGCAATTAGACGAAGACGCCAGAATCTAAAGTTATAGGGACAAGTGACTAAGTGCACATGGTGGATGCCTTGGCGATTACAGGCGATGAAGGACGTAGTAGCTTGCGATAAGCTGCGGGGAGTGAGCAAACACACTTTGATCCGCAGATTTCCGAATGGGGAAACCCACCCTTAGGGGTATTGCAACCTGAATACATAGGGTTGCAAGGCGAACGTGGCGAACTGAAACATCTAAGTAGCTACAGGAAAAGAAATCAACCGAGATTCCCAGAGTAGTGGCGAGCGAAATGGGAGCAGCCTGCAAGATTTAGCATGTCTGATAATAGAACGGAATGGAAAGTCCGGCCATAGAGGGTGATAGCCCCTTATATGAAATCATTCGTGTGGAACTAAGTTTGCGACAAGTAGGGCGGGACACGTGAAATCCTGTCTGAACATGGGGGGACCATCCTCCAAGGCTAAATACTCGTAATCGACCGATAGTGAACCAGTACCGTGAGGGAAAGGCGAAAAGAACCCCGGAAGGGGAGTGAAATAGATCCTGAAACCGTGTGCATACAAACAGTAGGAGCGGACTTGTTCCGTGACTGCGTACCTTTTGTATAATGGGTCAGCGACTTACATTCAGTGGCAAGGTTAACCGCATAGGGAAGCCGTAGAGAAATCGAGTCCGAATAGGGCGAAATTAGTCGCTGGGTGTAGACCCGAAACCAAGTGATCTACTCATGGCCAGGATGAAGGTGCCGTAACAGGTACTGGAGGTCCGAACCCACTAATGTTGAAAAATTAGGGGATGAGCTGTGGGTAGGGGTGAAAGGCTAAACAAACTTGGAAATAGCTGGTTCTCTCCGAAAACTATTTAGGTAGTGCCTCAAGTATCACCATCGGGGGTAGAGCACTGTTATGGCTAGGGGGTCATCGCGACTTACCAACCCATTGCAAACTCCGAATACCGATGAGTGCGAGCTTGGGAGACAGACGTCGGGTGCTAACGTCCGGCGTCAAGAGGGAAACAACCCAGACCGCCAGCTAAGGTCCCAAAGTATAGCTAAGTGGAAAACGAAGTGGGAAGGCTAAAACAGTCAGGAGGTTGGCTTAGAAGCAGCCACCCTTTAAAGAAAGCGTAATAGCTCACTGATCGAGTCGTCCTGCGCGGAAGATGTAACGGGGCTAAGCTATACACCGAAGCTGCGGATATGTTTTAGGACATATGGTAGGAGAGCGTTCTGTAAGCCTGCGAAGGTGTCTTGTAAAGGATGCTGGAGGTATCAGAAGTGCGAATGCTGACATGAGTAGCGATAATGGGGGTGAAAAGCCTCCACGCCGTAAGCCCAAGGTTTCCTGTTCAACGTTCATCGGAGCAGGGTGAGTCGGCCCCTAAGGCGAGGCAGAGATGCGTAGCTGATGGGAAGCAGGTTAATATTCCTGCACCGTCGTATGATGCGATGGGGGGACGGATCGCGGAAGGTCGTCAGGCGGTTGGAAGAGCCTGTTCTTGACTTGTAGAAGGCACTTAGGCAAATCCGGGTGCGTAATTCAAGGGGTTGAGACGAGTGAATTTATTCACGAAGCGATCGGAAGTGGTTCCAAGAAAAGCCTCTAAGCTTCAGTCATACGAGACCGTACCGCAAACCGACACAGGTGGGCGAGATGAGTATTCTAAGGCGCTTGAGAGAACTCGGGAGAAGGAACTCGGCAAATTGGTACCGTAACTTCGGGATAAGGTACGCCCTTGTAGTTTGACCCCCCTGCGGGGGAAGGACGAAAGGGTTGCAATAAACTGGTGGCTGCAACTGTTTAATAAAAACACAGCACTATGCAAACACGAAAGTGGACGTATATGGTGTGACTCCTGCCCGGTGCTGGAAGATTAAATGATGGGGTGCAAGCTCTTGATTGAAGTCCCAGTAAACGGCGGCCGTAACTATAACGGTCCTAAGGTAGCGAAATTCCTTGTCGGGTAAGTTCCGACCTGCACGAATGGAGTAATGATGGCCACACTGTCTCCTCCCGAGACTCAGCGAAGTTGAAATGTTTGTGATGATGCAATCTACCCGCGGCTAGACGGAAAGACCCCATGAACCTTTACTGTAGCTTTGCATTGGACTTTGAACCAATCTGTGTAGGATAGGTGGGAGGCTTTGAAGCGTGGACGCCAGTCTGCGTGGAGCCATCCTTGAAATACCACCCTGGTTTGTTTGAGGTTCTAACCTTGGTCCGTTATCCGGATCGGGGACAGTGCATGGTAGGCAGTTTGACTGGGGCGGTCTCCTCCCAAAGTGTAACGGAGGAGTTCGAAGGTACGCTAGTTACGGTCGGACATCGTGACGATAGTGCAATGGCATAAGCGTGCTTAACTGCGAGACTGACAAGTCGAGCAGGTACGAAAGTAGGACATAGTGATCCGGTGGTTCTGTATGGAAGGGCCATCGCTCAACGGATAAAAGGTACTCTGGGGATAACAGGCTGATTCCTCCCAAGAGTTCATATCGACGGGGGAGTTTGGCACCTCGATGTCGGCTCATCACATCCTGGGGCTGTAGCCGGTCCCAAGGGTATGGCTGTTCGCCATTTAAAGTGGTACGTGAGCTGGGTTTAAAACGTCGTGAGACAGTTTGGTCCCTATCTGCCGTGGGCGTTGGAAGTTTGAAGGGGGCTGCTCCTAGTACGAGAGGACCGGAGTGGACGAACCTCTGGTGTATCGGTTGTCACGCCAGTGGCATTGCCGAGTAGCTATGTTCGGAATAGATAACCGCTGAAAGCATCTAAGCGGGAAACTAGCCTTAAGATGAGACTTCCCAGAGACTAGATCTCTTTAAAGGGTCGTTCGAGACCAGGACGTTGATAGGCTGGGTGTGGAAGTGCAGTAATGCATTAAGCTAACCAGTACTAATTGCCCGTAAGGCTTGTCCCTATAACTTTAGTGGTTATAGATTATGACAAGTATTGTTTGTGTGTTTGCCTTATGTAGTAGCGTTGGAAAACGCCGCGAAGTTTGGTACAAATCACAACCGCCTAAGTCCTGCACTGACCTGCAGGCACGCTACAGCGATGGTCAATCGCTGGGCACATGATTAGTGCGACCGGGAACGGACCGCACACTCTACTGAGCTTCTTCCCAATTGGACCTTGTGCGACTCACAGAGCAACGTGAGCCACACAAAGTCAACAAGTTATGCCTGATGACCATAGCAAGTCGGTACCACCCCTTCCCATCCCGAACAGGACCGTGAAACGACTCCGCGCCAATGATAGTGCTGCAACCAGTGTGAAAGTAGGTCATCGTCAGGCTTTTATTAGAAAACCCCTCAGCAGAATCCTGCTGAGGGTTTTTTGCTTTGCGCGCTCTTAACGACTGTCAACCAATTGCTTCAGCAGCAGTGTAGCCCTCGGATTATTACGGCGGAATATTTTCATGATTTACCAACACTTACTCTTAGCGCCAGACACGGATACGTCTTTTAATACTGGTTACCGCATGTCGGGTCTTTAAACGTCGAGTTGACATTTGTAGTGCCCGGATAAGCTGTCAGTAACACACAATTTTGTATTGTATCGCCTGCGCAGGCGGTGGCAATGATGTCATACGAACTGCTCGATGCTGCCTCTCCCGAAAACCACTTAAATTTCTTTTCATTTGCATCAACAGATGCTTGGGAGAACACGCTATACGAGTTATTTTGAGTGAAAAATTGCTCTTCTTGCTGCATCAACTTAAGCAGTGCTGTTTTTCCCTCGGATCGCCTGGTTTTAATGACGCTATCGGTATACGATGAAAAAGCAACGCTTCCTAAAATAGCGAGAATGGCTACCGCAATCATTATTTCAGGGTAAATCCGCGATTTCTGTTCTTATACATGTTATTTCCGATCATTATTTGTTCGCATCTTTACGCAGTTCTTGCCAATTTTGGAGTTCACGCCAGCTCAAACGTCCGGTCTTCGACGCTTGATCCGGAGTTGAGGTACTTGTCGTTGATTCTCCGGTACTATTTCCTGTCCCAGTTGTAATTACAGTCTGTTTAGTGACTGTACGACGAGATCCAGTCGCGTTTCTATCTCCTACAGTAGTGCTGATGTTGAACACGATCGGTGAGTTAAGTAGTCCTATTGTTGAACTTGTTCCAGTCACGCCATCGCTAAGGCCAGTTAATAAGTCAATTTGATACATTTTTCCGCTGCCGCCGGAACAAGGATTTGAGCTAAGTAAAAGCGAATTGAAGAATAAAAATTGCCCTGCAATCGCGCCTTCAGTTACGCTGCGCTCACCTGTCGTTGCTGAATCGGAGTAGTCAAAGTACCATCCTTTTTTTGTGCCAGCCGTGGTTCCATAGCTAAAACTATTTCCTGTTAAGGTGAATCCAGCACCTGAAGCAGTTGCTGTTCGTGCTTCAAGTTGACTGCGTCCGGTTACCGCATCGGCGTTATAGGTTGTATCAAGGACCGCATAATAAGAGCTAGTATTATAGTTGGCTGTAGAAATATCAAATGTTTCAACATATTTTCCTGTGCCGAAAGTAATGATATAGCCACCACCGGGAGCGAAAACAATTTTCGGCTGAACCGTAATGGGCTGAGGTATACCAGCGCTGGTTTTCGCAGTAAATACAGGTTTAGACGAAGCTATCGACGTAGCTAGGCTGCCGCTAGTAAATACAAAACGCCATAAATTTCCCTGAAGGTCGCCAGCATAGACATAATTAACAGCACCATCGGCACCGTAGACTACATTCGGAGCGGCAAGGGCATTTTTTTTGCTTATATCAACATACGTGCTTGCAGTATCGGTATTTAATTTAAAGTAATTGCTACCAGAAACCCATGCTGCGTTAGGGGCTTTATCCAATGATAATAGAAATAAGCTACCGCGCTTGTTCGTCGCATTGACATCCGACGTATCGAAGTTATTGTAACCGCTTGAAATAACGGCAAAGTTGCCATAAGTTGGTTGTCCCGCTGAGGTTCCTGTGCGAAATTTTGCAATCAATGGCGGTGAAAGTAAGTAACCCATGTCAGTATCATTTTTGTCAGTGAATTCCCAAATCGCACCTAAACCAGCACTGAAATTGGCTGGATTTGTCACATCCAGTGCAAAAACCCCTTTATTACCAGAGCCCATGCCAGAGAGTAGTAAGGTTTTCCATGCACCATTAATTTGTGTGTCTTTCACCGAAATTTTCCCATCCACATATGACTGATGTGAGTAGTAAGGATCTGTCAGCATGTTTAATTTAGAAATTAAGGCATTTGGCACATAAGAGAACAATTCGGTACCAGTGCCTGCATCGAATGCATGCAGCATGCCGTCGTTCGCGCCGACGTAAACAGCCTGTTGTCGGCCTGCGTTGGCGGTATAGAAAGTGCTGTAACCTGGTCCGGAAATGTTTTTGGCTGGCGCCCCATAATACACTGGGGCACTATTTACAATATCGCCTAAAACACTGCTTCTTATGCGGAATCCTCCCGCATCTGTCTCTAAGCTTCGATCTCCGCGTAAATAATTAATACGCTTATCTGCGAGATTATCCACAATGTTGGTGTGCGGGTTCGTGTTTAGTGCGGTTTGATCAGCGCTATTAAAATTGGCGCCATTATTCCATACAAAATCTATGGTTGATAATGAGCCGTCTGCAGCGACTTTTGCAGTGTAAATTTTACGTGTGCCAGGGCTAGGGGTTGGTGTAGGGTTGCCCGTGAGGATCGCGCCCGCATCCCATATCGCTGGAGGATTCAAGGTAAGTCCAGATTTTTTCTTTAAACTGCCGGACCAACGTTCAGGATCAAATCCAGGCACATAGATATACGGATTGTCACTTGATTTAGTCGAGCTGATCCCGATACCCGAGAGTGTTCCGCCACTCGTTGCGACTGTTTGAAAAATTTTTGCTATTGCCGCAATCATTTTTGCAGGATTACTGGCCAGGAAAAAATTATCTGGATCAGTACCGTTACCACTTGCCCATTCGGTATTATTAGTCAAGAGCGTTTTACCATCGACAGTCCCGGTTTTGAAGGGATTGCCATCTGCGTTAGCGTCATTGAAACCACCGTATTTCGCAGCAAGATAAAGTTGTGAAAGTCGTGGCGCCGTGTTACTTCTGCCAGTATTATCTATTGAGCCATTACCATTTTCATCTACGTCAATTGCATAGGTTTTTACACGTACCGGCTTATCAAGCCGAATATCATTGGTGTTAGCCCAATATGCGGTACCTGCCATGTAAAAAGTTCCGCCATTGGAGCCAGTATTGGCGGTATCCATGTTTGCCAACGCTGCGACTGGCGCAGAATTGCCATAAGTACTCGTTGACTCCAAGGCAGCTACTTTTGCAGTTTGCGTCATGACATTGAACGCCGGCCACTGCGTTGTAGCCGTATCTGCTGCCCTCGCTGTATCGCCAGTGCCGGTTCTATTATTGCCAGGAATGAATTTATCTTGATGCGTATTGGCATCGCCGATCGTAATGGTGTAATTCTTTTGGCAGGATGCTTCAATTGGATCAACCCAACTCGTTACTACCTGGAAATTATCTTGCATGGTGGTGGTCATGCCGGCTATTGCTTCTGGCGTTGGTTGCCGCCCCTGTAGGTAGCGAATACTTTCGTAATAAAGTTCACTGAGAGGATCGTATCCTTTGTAAACGCCGGTTCGGCCGAACTTATTGAGGTAGTTGATGACACCACTATTTCCAGTGGCATCACCCTCAGAATTACTGGCAAACACGCCTGTGCTGGCATCCCATTCTTGTCGATCGTTGGCTTCTTCAATAAATGAATTGGCAGCTTTATATTGCTTGCTACCGACATATTTTAATGGTGCGCGCAATACACCGCCTTGGCGAGTATTGGTTTGATCCATTAAATAACCAAAGGCGCCATAACGCACGTTATTTTGATTGCGCTGCATTTGCCCTACTGGCTTATAGTTTCCGCTAGGATATTGCATGCAAACATCGGTTCGTGTCGTGTTTTCATTGCCATCGCAAACCTTGACTCTCGCATAAAATTCACCCCAGTATTTATCTGTTTTCGCTAATTTTCCGTTAGAAAGTCTCGCTACACCGCAACTTTGCGATGAATTATTAGCAGAGTCACTAAACTGGATCTTATTTTCACAATTAGTTATTGTTAATGTAGTGACATTAAATGGTGTGACTTTATTTGGCGCGCTAACGTTACCGGCTCCAGTAATCGATAATTGTGGAAAATAACCGCTGCGATAAAAATTTGAAGTGCTGACAGACAAAAAGGCTCTCTGCAAAACAGTTTGCGTTGTTGTGTCGAGACTCTCTATTCTATCTCCACCCGTTAAAGCAAGTCGCAACATATCAATCGCTGAAGACGATGCCCAATTTAAAAAATTTCCACTGAAAGCATTGGTACATTCATGATTGCCATCGGCAGCACCAGAAATAGAAAAAAATTCCGTCCCCGCAGCTGCCTTTTCAGGAGTTGGTACAGTCAAGCTGGCGCCGTTCCAATCCGTATAAGTTGCACTGCCTCCGGGGTAGGTGTAGCATTTTTTTGGATTGAAGTATCCAATGAAATCTATCGTTTTGTTGTAAGCGATCCCGCTATAGGCATATTTAACCGTTGGGAATTCCACCGATAAATTTAATAATAGGTTGGGGCGCACGTTCCCGCCGCCCGAATATAAAGGCGTACTAGATAATCCCACTATCGGCGGGGCTGCAGCAAATACACCGATGTGCGTGAAGAGTAACCCAGAGCAAATGAGGCGACTGATTAAATTTTTCATAATGGTTCTCCGTAGAGTGATAAATATCACTCTCATAACAAAATTAAGACGATACTGATTTTCGGTAATAGCTCTGCAAGACAACTTGTGTTTGCTCGTTGGCACCAAAACCGACTACGGTTATTCGATATATATATTTAGTTTGTTCGGTCGCTTCTTTCCCAGGATCAATATCGGGTATGACTTCGATAATGTAACGTGGCAATTTGGCTGGGAATGAACTTTTTCCTGTGGTCATGGTTTGGCCCGTGAATTTGCCAAATGCCACCGATTTGGAGCTTGAGCCACTGTCGGCTAAATCGACGCTTTGCCAAACTGGAATACCGACCACGGTAGGGAGGCACATGCCCTGATAGGGATTGCTATCGCCAGAGGCGCAACCAGTTTCAAAATAGAGATTTGATGTTGCGTCGAAAAATGTTTTTCTAGTGCCAGCGGGCGTGTTTTGCGGGTCTATGTCTGATTCTGCGTCCTTAAGTGCAGCTTCGGCAGCGTTTAAGGCAACTTGCCGATCACGATCACTACGGGATGATTTCTCATTTTGTAATGACATGGTCGCCACTGAGATGCTGAGTACGAGCACGACGATGAGCATGATTAAGGAAACGATTAAGGAAGCACCTGATTGCTTGGTACCTTGACTCGTTTGCCAGGTTAGCCTTGATTTTGAGATGAATGCGCATGATAAAGTTTAATTAGGAGGTAGGCAGATGCCATGTACAGGATCAACCATGCAATTATTCCGTAATTGAATCGTGACGGAATAGACTTTTCGGATGCGATTTCGGGTGTCAGCAGCTAAGTTGACTTCGCTAATGGTCGTTCCTTTGTCATTGCTGCTATTTGCCGTTGCATAAGCTGACCGAATAAGTTGTATGTTGAGGTCGTCGCATATTTTCTTTGCCGCGCACCAAGATCGCTACTTTCACAAGCAATATTTTTTTCCAGAATGTTTTTCTATTCAAATCTTTCGCTTTTTCGGCTGCGGTTGTTCCAACCAAAGTCCTATTGATATCGGCCGCAGTCAGATATTTGTTGGCAAGTCCATCGGTATTGCTCTACACCGCTGACGCGTCTGCAGCCCATTTACCACTCGTTGAACTGTAGTATTTGCAATATAGCCCAGGTTCATTATTGGCATCATTGTTAAATACTCCAACCCCTATCTGTATCTGCAGTACTGGCAGATACGGGAGGCACTGTTGCGTCGAAAAATGTTTTTCTAGTGCCAGCGGGCGTGTTTTGCGGGTTATGTCTGATTCTGCGTCCTTAAGTGCAGCTATTGGCAGCGTTTAAGAACTTGCCGATCACGATCACTACGCTATTTCTCATTTTGTAATGAAATGGTCGCCACTAGTACGAGCTGAGCGAGCAAACAAAGTCAGAGATGTCAGCGCTGACTCGTGGCAGAGATACTATTTGTACAGGATCAACCATGCACTCCAGGTTAGCCCGCGATTTTGAGATCGGCGCATGCGATGTTTGGTGTATTTGCGGTGAATTCGTAAAGTCATAATAGACATAACCCACTCGATGCAAAGAACATCGATATTGTCTAGCGCAAAACGCGCAGGATGGGTTTCATTGCCATCTGTTGCGATATGAACATTTTTTTCACTTCCTGTATTGCTTCAGCAAATTCGGAAACGTCTTCAAAGCTCTTATATACTGAAGCGAAGCGGATATAGGCGATTTTATCCAGACGCTTCAATTCTCGCATCACCAGTTCGCCTAAATGGCCAGACAACACTTCCCGTTCGCCACTGGCTAATAATTTTTCTTCTATGCGCTGTATTGCGGTGTCCACCGCTTCGGCCGAGACTGGCCGTTTTCGTAGTGCCAGCATCAGGCTGGCGCGTAGTTTTCTGGTTTCAAATTCAGTTCTGCTGCCATTCTTTTTGACGATGGATGGCATGGTCAATTCAACCCGCTCGTAGGTAGTGAAGCGCTTGTCACAATGGGCGCAGCGACGACGACGGCGGATGGTGTTGCCATCTTCTGGCGCCCGGGTATCAATTACCTGAGTCTCATCATGATGACAGTAGGGGCATTTCATGGCGTTAGCCTTACATTCAACGTTAAATAGAAAAGCGCCACCTGACTAAGGTGGCGCTTTTGATTATAACTTAAGCTGCGTAGACCGGATGAGCGTCTGTCAGTTTCTTGACTTCGGCTTTCACGCGTTCGATGGTTGCAGCATCATGCGGATTGTCGAGTACATCGGCCAGTAAATTACCAACCTTAATGGCTTCGGCTTCTTTAAAGCCGCGGGTCGTCATCGCAGGGCTACCCAGACGGATACCTGAAGTAACGAATGGTTTTTCCGGATCGTTAGGGATACCATTTTTGTTGCAGGTGATATGGGCTGAACCGAGGATCGCTTCGGCTTCTTTTCCGGTCAAGCCTTTTGGACGCAAATCCACCAGCATGACGTGCGATTCAGTACGGCCGGAAACGATACGCAGGCCACGTTCGGTCAATGTAGTTGCCAGGGCGCTGCATTTTTCAGGACTTGCTCTTGGTAAGCCTTAAATTCCGGGCTCAGCGCTTCTTTGAATGCTACCGCTTTACCAGCGATGACATGCATCAGCGGGCCGCCTTGGATACCTGGGAAGATCGCAGAGTTGATCTTTTTGGAGATCGCTTCGTCATTGCACAAGATAATGCCGCCGCGCGGACCGCGCAAGCTCTTGTGTGTCGTCGAAGTAACCACGTCGGCAAACGGTACCGGGTTAGGGTAGACGCCTGCAGCGATCAGGCCAGCGTAGTGAGCCATGTCAACCATGAAATAAGCGCCAACTTCCTTGGCGATTTTTGCAAAGCGTTCGAAGTCGATACGCAGGGCAAATGCAGACGCACCGGCGATGATCAGCTTAGGCTTAGTTTCACGTGCCAATGCTTCCATGGCATCGTAATCGATATCTTCTTGCGCGTTCAAACCGTAGGAAACCACGTTGAACCATTTGCCAGACATATTCAGGTGCATACCGTGTGTCAAATGACCGCCTTCGGCCAGTGACATACCCATGATGGTGTCGCCCGGGGTCAGCAACGCAAAAAATACGCCCTGATTGGCTTGTGAGCCAGAGTTAGGCTGCACGTTGGCGAAGTTTGCGCCAAACAATTGCTTGAGGCGATCGATCGCCAGTTGCTCGACAACGTCGACGTGCTCGCAGCCACCGTAGTAACGCTTGCCTGGATAACCTTCAGCATACTTATTGGTCAGTTGTGAGCCTTGCGCTTCCATCACTGCAGGTGATGTGTAGTTTTCAGAAGCGATCAGTTCTATGTGCTCTTGCTGACGCAGATTTTCTTTTTGTATTGTTGCAAAAATTTCTGGATCGATATTGGCGAGGGTATGGTTCTTTGCAAACATGGTTTTCCTGTTGAGAAAGTAAAATCGTGAATGATTGTGATGACTGAGATTAATGCATGAAATGTGGGTAGCCTCAATCGCTTTTACCATCAGGCTTACCCAGGCGTACGGTCAGTGTCGATTATTCATATTTTCATATGGTAGAAATTAAACGGCACTGCAAATCTCACGCTTCCCGATGGAACTCCATCTTGCGTCACAAAGGCGAATCTCTAAGTGATTGAAATTTGGACGTTTTCGCCAGTTACGTGAGACGAAATGGTGAACTATTGTTATTGAAAAACACAAAACTCGACGTTTTGCCATTGCGGTTGTAGACGTACGTCGGAATATTTTTTAAGGCTCGGAAGCCGTTGGCTTCTATGGCTTCGTCCATCGCCTCGGTTTTGACGCGGATACGATTGAATTCAGTCACGTCGACTACATTTGATTTATCTGCCTGTATTGCCTGTATTGCCTGTTTGCTCGATTCCACGATAGACAAGACCTGGGCGCTGGTCTCCGCCGCCAGTGCACTGCTTTGGCTATTTTGCAGCGTGATTTTCTGCATCATGGCCTGCAGTTCTTTGACCTGTTTTTTTAATGCCTCGATTTCACTTTTTTGCGAAGGTGCAGCTTGCGCCATGCAGGCGGCCGGGAAGGCGCTAGCGATGGCCATACAGATCACGAGTTTTTTTACGGTGTACATGAATCTTCCTTCAAAGGGTGACGTGTTTATATTTTTTACGTGTTTTGTTGGACGCGGCAAATGCTAGCGCGCAGCCGGTGTCGCCGTTTCGGCGACAGACGCGGCCTGTCCTCTTATCCGTATCAGATACCAGTTTTGAATTTGGTATAGATGCGTGTCATGGTGCGACGGATATCTGAATTGACCATTTCAGGCGGTATCATTTTTTGCATATCCTCGCGACTGAGATACACAGTTTTGTTGTCAGCGATGTCTTTCCTGACGAATTTATAGGCAGCCGCATTGGGATTGGCATACAAGACTTTATTCGTGATCTGGGCATGAATTTCTGGACGTAAAATGAAATTGATCCAGGCCATTGCATTATTCGGATGCGGTGCATCGGCCGGAACTGCCATTGTGTCGAAAAATAGTGTGGGATCTTTTTTGGGGATCAGGGTCACGATATGATTGCCATTTTTGGCATCAATAGCGCGCTGGCGTGCGATATTGATGTCGCCCGACCAGCCCATCGACAGACACAGTGAGCCGTTGGCTAATTCATTGATGTAACCGGACGAGCTAAACATGGTCACGTAGGGCCGGATAGACTGTAATAAGCGGGCTGCATCCTGGTAATCAGAATTGACTTTAGAGTAGGGCGATTTGCCCAGATATTGCAGGGCTGGTGGCAGTACTTCGGAGGCGGCATCGAGTAGTGACACACCGCAGGACTTCAGTTTTGAAATGTATTTAGGATCGAACACGAGATCCCAGGCATTTTCAGGCATAGGTAAATTGCCTAGTGCCGCCTTGACCTTTTCTTCGTTGATACCGAGCGTGTCAAAACCCCATAGCCAGATGACCAGGTGTTTATTATTC
The DNA here is from genome assembly GCA_003970805.2 of Undibacterium piscinae. GTDB lineage: Bacteria > Pseudomonadota > Gammaproteobacteria > Burkholderiales > Burkholderiaceae_D > Undibacterium > Undibacterium piscinae. The sequence goes on along the minus strand of CP051152.1, from coordinate 1,815,392 downwards.
GGATCGATTTTACCGATTTGTGCATTCAGTACCGGATCAAGATTGGATAAATTCGGTATCTTGCTTTTATCCAGTTGGCGAAACAGACCGCCTTCTATCTGTATTTGCGCCCAGTTTGACGAAGGCACCACGATGTCGTAACCGGTTTTCCCAGCCACTAGTTTGGCATGCAAGACTTCATTGCTATCAAATAGATCGTAACGTACTTTGATCCCGGTTTCTTTCTCAAAATCTTTAATCGTATTTTCACCTATGTAATCCGACCAGTTCGCCACATTTAACACTTTTTCTTCTTGCGCTAGTGCTTGATTGCCGGCTGCAAGTGTGATCAAAATCGTGAGCAAAAGTTTTTTGCAGCTGCGCGTGAACGATGCTTTTTTGTTGCGGCTAGAAATGAGAAAATGCATCTTTATCTCCTGATTGCTGTGTTAGCAGACTAATGTTGTTGGACAAAATTTGTACACTGCGCCGTGGTGCAGTGTTGTCTTCGTGTTTTATCGGGTGGGTGCTAGGTAGCTGTGCGCTTAGTGATCGTGCCCGCACATATCGTGGCTACGGCGCTGGCGTTTGATCGCAAGCGGCATGCCGTCGCTGCGCATGGCGCTGCTCTGCATTACTCTCTTTTGTTGCAGTTTTTGCGTAGTTTGCACCTTGCTGGCGTCATATACGATGGCGCCGCTGAATAAGGTGTACAACACCTGAACCTTGTCGATTTGCGCGGCCGCGGTGCTGCTCAAATCACTATCGAGCACTACCAGATCGGCCAATTTACCTACTTCTATGGAGCCGGTACTGGCGTCTTGTTTCAGGGCTTTGGCGGCGTTAATGGTGTAGGCCGCTAACATGGTATGCAGATCGCTGCTTTCTTCTATATGCAGTATTTCGCCGAAATGGGGCGAGTCACTTTGCGCGTTTCGACGGGTGATCGCGATTTGTGTAGAGGCCAGCGGTGTGTTCGGCATCGGGTCACCCGGAATCGCGTCTACTGGCCAGTCACTGCCGCCTATCAAGGTGGCGCCCGCAGCTTTCAGACTAGCGGCCGGGTACATATAACGATGGGTTTCTGGACGGATGAACGGGGCAACGGCGTCCATCGTGTATTCGTCAGGTTCAGCCCAAAATAGCTGCATGTTGGCGGCTACGCCGAGTTTGGCAAAGCGCGGAAAATCCACAGGATCGACGATTTGCAGATGCGAAATTTGATGACGGTTGTCGCTTACACCGTTTTTATCGCGGGCATACTGGAAAGAATCGAGCACTGTATGAGTGGTGAAATCGCCGATGGAGTGCACGTTGATACTAAAGCCCTCTTTATCGAGTCTGGCCACATAGCGATTCAAGACGTTAGGTTCAAAATAGCGGCCACCGAAATTCTCGGTGGGCTGACCATTCGCATCCAGAAAGGGCAGCATCATGGCCGAGGTTTGGGTAGGATATTCGATTACACCATCCGAAAAAATTTTGACGCCATCAGCGCGTATCAAAGGATGTCCGGCAAAATGGGCACGGATGGTGAGCAGGCGTTGATATTCGGCTTCAGTATCGATGATTTCCGATTTTAAATTCACGCGTACCCGCATATTGAGCTGATTGGTTTTTTCCAGTGCTTCATACACTTCCATCACTTGCGGGCTGGCCCAGGCATCCTGTATAGAGGTAATGCCTTTAGAGCGCACCAGATCGAGTGCTTGCTGGGTCAGCGTGAGTTTCTCGCGCAATGACAGTTCCGGAATAATCGCCATCACCAATCCTTGTGCCGCATCTTTTAAAAATCCTGTGGCTAGTCCCTGACTGTCGCGCTCTATCTGGCCACCGCTAGGGTCGGGTGTGTTGGCATCGATATGGGCCAAGGCCAGTGCCTTAGTATTGACCCAGGAGGTATGGCCATCGATACCGGCCAACAGCACCGGACGGCTAGTGCTGATACGGTCGAGATCGGTGGCGCTGGCGGAAAAATTAGCCGGATTGACGTTGACGATTTGTATCCATTTGTCGGCAGCCGGATTGACTTCCTTGGGCAGGCAATCTTGCAGCGCATAGCTAATGATATCGGCGACCGATAAAGCTGCCCCATCGACGCTACATTGCGCTAGACGCTCGGCACCGCTGACTGGATGTATGTGAGAATCAATAAATCCAGGCAATAGGGTCTTGCCATTTAAATCGATGACCTGGGTATTTGGGCCTATATAGCGAGCAATTTCTTGATCGGTCCCGACCGCAACGATGCGGTTGCCGTTGACCGCCACGGCCTGTGCCGTGCTGTTGTTGGCATCCATCGTCATGACCTTGCCGCCTCTCAATACGATGGCCGCCGGTTTGATGATGGCCGCGCCATCGCCACCAGACATACATCCAACTAGACCCAATACCAGAATACTGGCACCCGCAAATATTTTCCAAAGCATAGTCTCATCACTTTCTAATCGTCTTATTTTTAAAATGCCAGTAATTACTGGAGTTTTAATTATGCGATCGTAAATATAGCGGTGTCAAGCGCGGCCTTGGACGTTGTATCATTATGGTTTTTTGCTATGATCGAAGATAATCCCCTGTTCTATCGTGAGCCTAGGCAGGCTCGCTCGCGTCAGATGGTAGAGCGCCTGCTCAATGCTACCCTGGTGTTGCTGGAACGTACTGGAATCGCCGAGCTCTCTACCAACCATATTGCGCAAGAAGCGGGGGTAGATATCGCTTCGCTATACCGTTATTTCGGTAGCAAGGAGGCGATACTTTGCGTGCTTACGAATAATTGGATCGCCAAGGTGCAGGCGGTCTATGCACGGTATGCCGATTTGAATAATCTGGATTTGCCGTTCGTGGCGCTGCTGCGCCAGGTAAATGCAGAGTTGAGTGCGATACCCGATACCGAATGGGGCTACCGCTTACTGGCCAGTTTGATGGAGTCACTGCCGTGTTTGCGCGAGCTGGAAAAAGCGCATGAGCTCGTCACTGCCCGATTTTGGACGCAGGTGTTTCGTCATTACGGTGCACGCTGGGACGATGAAAAATTACTGACTTTTGCACGCATGTTTTACGTCGAGGTCGATACCGCCTTGTCGCTGGCGGGACGCTTGCCGCCGCAGCAAGCACGCCATGTATTACGCTGGCAACGCAGCCAGGCGATACACCTGCTACGTCTATGCTTGCCGAAAAAAAAGCACTCATGAGCCCGCATCACTAGTTCTTTGTGTGCGCTAAATTCTGCTATTTTTTCTTACGGTGCTAGTGTATTTTTATTAGTAGTGTCTGGTTCAATAGTGAATGATGAATTTGCGATAGCGTTGCTAGTGGATCGATGCGACAAATTTTCTTAATGCCGCGTTCATTAGTTCAAGTTGCACCTTCATTTCCGAGAAAATAATTTCGACACGTTCAAAGTTTCCATTTCTAGCCTTCAGCTCCAATTCTTTCGCCAGGTTTTCTATTGGGGTGGCCATGAAATTACTCACCAATCCCTTCATGGTATGCGCGCTTCTGTGTAAGAGTGTTTGATCCCTTTGGGCAATTGCATCGGCGATTTCTTGCACTTGCTTCTCACATCCCGCTAAAAATAGAGGCGAGATGATGAGTAAAACATCGCGGTCGCCTCTAAGCAAGGCCGCCTCGTAATCGAAGTCAGGTGCCGCATCGCTGAGGTCAGTGGCCCGCCGTTTGGGGCTAACACTGGGGCGGGGCGTGCTGTCATTTTGTGTCAATTGGCTGGCATACGACAACAAGAGGTCGTGCAAGACTTGGGTCTGAATTGGTTTAGCAGATATCCATACCCGCATCCAGACAGCGTTGCTGGTCGCCATTCATGGCATTGGCCGTCATGGCAATGATGGGGATGTGGCTGCTGCCGTTTTCGATTTGACGTATCAGCTGAGTAGCTTCGATGCCGCCCATTTCTGGCATCTGCATATCCATCAATATGAGGTCGTAGGGTTTTTGCATAAAGTGTTGTATCGCCAGCTTGCCAGTCTCGGCGACGACCACACTGTGACCCCATTTCTTGAATATTACAGGCTGACTACCTGTTGTTCCGTCTTGCGCTCTATCAGTTCAATTTTGTAGCCATCCGGATCTTCCACGAATGCAATCACCGTATTGCCGCCTTTGACCGGGCCTGCTTCGCGCGTTATCTTGCCATTTTTTGCCTTGACTGCCGAGCAGGCTTGCGCCGCGTCAGGTACCGCAATCGCGATATGGCCGTAGGCAGTTCCCAGATCATAGCTATCTGTGCCGTAGTTGTAGGTTAGCTCCAGTTCGGTATGTTCAGGGTTACTGCCATAACCTAAAAAAGCCAGTGTGTATTTGTACTCAGGATTATCGGACTGGCGTAGTAATTTCATTCCCAGTACTTCGGTGTAAAAGTCTATCGAGCGTTGCAGGTTGCCGACGCGCAGCATGGTGTGGAGTATCCGCATACATTCTTTCTTTGAAATATACTCAGTAGGAGTATGGTTAATTTGTGGTCGTTAGCGCTTGTCTTGATTGTGTCGTAAGCATGTCGATGGTGATACTCCTTAAAGAACGGGAAAGTCAGCAGTCGCATGCTGGCGCAAATGCTGCCTGGCCAGTTCGAAATCGGGGAAGACCGACTGTACATGGCACCAGAAGCGTTCACTATGGTTCATTTCGTGTAAATGCGCCAGTTCGTGGGCGATCACGTAATCGATCAGTTCCGGCGCAAAATGGATCAGGCGCCAGTTAAGGCGGATTTTACCTTGCGAGGTGCAGGAACCCCAGCGCGTGGTGGCACTGGAGAGTGACATCGATTGATAGCGTACCCCTAATTTTTCTGCATAGACGGGCATACGTGTGGCGAATATTTGTTTGGCTTGCTGTTGTAACCAGGTCTTCACTTTGTCTTTAATCTGACTCTCAAGTGCCTCAGCGGAAAGTGCTTGGGTAGCGCTCTGTGACAGCGTCAGCAGCAGTTCTTGCCGCACCTCGTCGTGACGTGCACTAGCGGCGTTGGCGTTAAGCAGGCGCAAGGTCAGCGGCTTTCCAAGGTAGGAAAATCTTGCACCGTCTTCCCATCGCATCACGGTTTTTTCACGGCGAGCCTGGCGCTCATGACGCTCGTTCAGTTTACTGAGTATCCAGCGTTGCTTTTCCCGTATCGCCAGTTCTATGTCGGCGATGCTGACCCAGCGCGGGGCGGTCACGCGCAAGCCATTGTGATTGATCAGAAAGCCTATGGTGCGCCGTTTGGAACGTAGCAGACTATATTCCAATAGCTGGTCTTGAAGTTGTATCTTGCGTTGGTTTGTTGCCACTGACGGCAGCTCATTGTCTGAAGTGGCGGTGAGCTTGGGCGGAGTGACTGATGGTAAGGACGGCGATGTGCCCGCTTCCGGATGTGATTTTTCGCTGCCGAAAAGATCGTTAAAAAAATCCAGTTGCAAGGCTCTTTGTATCGCCTGTCCCAGTGTCGATTTCATCGGTGATTGCCTCTGAGTATGCTGCTATTTTACCCCAAGGCTATTATTTCTTCGCTTGCCCGTCTTGATACACATGCGGTGAAATCACGCGCATTTCAGTTTCTATCCAGTCTTCCACTTTCTGCATCAACTCCGCTGCCGTCAAGCCTTCAGGTGAAATTGGTTTGCCTACCGAAACGGTCACCAGACCAGGTTTTTTGAGGAAAGAGTTTTTTGGCCAGCACTCACCGGAATTGAGTGCGATAGGAATCACGGGGGTGTTGGTTTCTACCGCAAGACGGGTGCCACCGCCTTTATAGTGGCCTTTTTGGCCGACCGGGATGCGCGTGCCCTCCGGGAACATGATCACCCACTGGCCATCGGCCAGACGGATGCGGCCTTGCACTACCACTTGCGCGAAGGCATCTTTACCTTTGCTGCGATCAATCGGGATCATGCGCATCAAGGCAATCGCCCAGCCAAAGAAGGGGATGTAGGTAATCGATTTTTTAAATACAAACACCAGCGGGCGCGGCGTTGCCATCAGCAAAAAAATGGTTTCCCAGGCCGACTGATGTTTCGACAGTACGATCACCGGACCATCCGGAAAATTTTCAAAACCCTTAGTCTGATAGCGTATCCCGCAGATCACTTTGGCCGCCCAGATCATGAAAACGTTCCAGCGGGCAGTGGCGTAATAGCGCTGATTGTAGGGGAGCGGGGCAAACAGGATGCAGATCGGTGCCCAGATGACGGTCACGGCAACCATTACAAGTAAAAACAATAAAGAACGTATAAAAAGCGTGAACTTGAGCATCGTATTTTCTAATCTAAAAATGTTAATTCTCTCTGATGCCTGGTTTGGGTCAGGCTTCAGGGATTGCTGCTGTTATTTTCGTACGGCACCGGGCGCGTGATTTAGCCACTTACAGTTTCTGGCGGAGCGCTGGTATGGGCAATTGTTTGGGTGCTTGTCGGAGCGCTTGTTTGAGCATTTAACAGTGCATCGACCATGGCCGCCAGATCAGGGTAGATCAGGGTGCCGGGCGGCAGCCCGCCTTTTTCCAATGTTTTTTGTCCCTTGCCGGTCAGCACCAGATTTGGAACGCAGCCCATGACAAAGCCTGACTGTAAATCGCGCAGAGAATCGCCTACGCTATGTACGCCTTTTAAGTTGACGCCATAGCGACGGCCGATTTCCTGCAGCATGCCAGGCTTGGGCTTGCGGCAATCGCAACTGTCGTCGGCGGTATGGGGGCAGAAAAAAATCGCATCTATCGTCGCGCCTACCTGTAGTGCCGCCGCATGCATTTTTTGATGGATCGCATTTAGCGTTGCCATGTCAAATAGCTTGCGGGCCACACCAGACTGGTTGGTCGCAACGACGACCGTGTAGCCGGCTTGATTCAGGCGCGCGATTGCCTGCATAGAGCCGGGCAGGGCGTGCCATTCGTCAGGTGACTTAATGAAGGCATCCGAATCCTGATTGATTACGCCGTCACGGTCGAGAATGATGAGTTTCATCTTGCGTTCCTGTGGTTTACGCGGCCAGTTTAGAAATATCCGCTACCTGATTGAGCATGCCGTGCAATTCGGCCAGCAAGGCCAGGCGATTATTCCGTAGCGCTAGGTCTTCGGCGTTGACCATCACGTCATTGAAGAAGGTATCGACTTCGCTGCGCAGTGCGGCCAGAGTCTTGAGTGCGCCGGTAAAGTCACCTTTGCCGTATGCTGCATCGACCAGAGGCTTAACGTCGGCCATTGCCTTATGCAAACCTTGTTCAGCGGCTTCCTGCAACAACGTAATAGTGACCGCGCCTGGCGTACCTTCGGCTTTTTTCAGGATGTTCGTAATACGCTTGTTGGCAGCTGCCAGTGAGGCTGATTCTGGCAAGGCGGCGAATGCCTGAACCGCTTGCAGACGTTCGACGATGTTGTCCAGATGGTCCGGCGATTGTGCCACGACGGCTTCCACTTCGTTTTGTGAGAAACCCTTGTCGCGCAATTGGCCGCGCAACCTGTCGTAGAAGAAGCTGATGACATCGGCAGACGGGTCTTTGAAATTGGCATTGCCGCTAAACACGCTGACCGCATCTGCCAGCAAATGCGTCAGTGACAGTGGCAAGCGTTTTTCCACCAGCATGCGTAATACGCCTAAAGCATGGCGGCGCAAGGCGAACGGATCTTTGTCGCCGGTCGGCTGTAAACCTATGCCCCAGATCCCGACCAGGGTTTCCAGCTTGTCGGCCAATGCCACGGCGGTGCCGGTGGCGCTGGCAGGCAAATTGTCGCCGGCGAAGCGCGGCTGGTAATGTTCGGAAGCGGCAGCGGCCACTTCGGCGTGTTCGCCATCGTGCTCGGCGTAATAGGTACCCATGATGCCTTGCAGCTCAGGGAATTCGCCTACCATGTCGGTCAGTAAGTCGGCCTTGGCGAGCATTGCGCCACGTTCTGCCAGTGCGACATCAGAAGACAATGCCAGCGCAATTTTTCCTGCCAGGGTTTTTACCCTTTGCATGCGTTCTGCCTGATTGCCCAGCTTGTTGTGGTACACCACATTGGCCAACATAGGCAGGCGTGATTCCAGCGATTTTTTCTTATCTTGCTCGAAGAAAAATTTGGCATCTGACAGACGCGGACGCACCACGCGTTCATTACCCTGAATGATGTGTTCCGGTGTTGTCGTTTCCAGATTCGAGACGATTAAAAAGCGCGAGCGCAATTTACCATCAGTATCGGTCAGTGCAAAATATTTCTGATTAGTCTGCATCGTCAAAATCAGACATTCTTGCGGTACCGCCAAAAATTCCTGCTCGAAATTGCATTCATAGACCACCGGCCATTCGACCAGCGCCGTCACTTCATCCAGCAGGGTTTCTGGCATCAGCACCAGATCTGCACCGGCCTTGGCCAGCAGCGCGCTACGAATTTTTTCCTTACGTTCGCTGACGTTGGCAATCACTTTACCTTGATTCGCCAATACGGCGGCGTAGTCGCCGGCATCAGCGATACTGATTTCGCCAGCCGACAAGAAACGATGTCCTTGCGTCACGCGATCAGCGCTCAAGCCCAGCAGTGCGAGCGGCAATATAGTTGCGCCATGCAATGCGACTATGCTATGCACCGGGCGCACAAAATGTACGGTGTCGCCATTCGGGCGCTGATAGCTCATCACTTTAGGGATAGGCAATTTGGCGATGCTGTCTTCCAGTGCGCTTTGCAGGCTGCCCGCTAGTGCCGTGCCGGGTGCCGTATGGCTATAGAAAAAACTTTCGGCCTTGCCATCGATGGCGCGTTCCAGATCGCTGATTTGCAAATCCGGAAAGCCCATCGCCGCCAGTTTCTTGGCCAGCGGTGCGCTGGCATTGCCGGCCGCATCGAGGGCAACCGACACTGGCAACACTTTTTCGCGTAATAATTTATCCGGTGAGGTGGCACGCACTTTGGTGATCGATACTGCCAGGCGACGCGGTGAGGCGTAGCCGGTAACGACAGCGTCGCTTTCCAAAAAGTCGCGCGACTTCAGACCGTTATAGATGCCTGTGGCAAATGCATCGCCCAGTTTGGCGAGCGCCTTGGGTGGCAATTCTTCAGTAAATAATTCTACTAATAATGTTTGGTTCATGTTTCTTTATTCCGGGAGAGTTCGTCGCTGGTTCGCTAAGTTCAGGCGGGGGCGCGTGCCCCCGGCGCTTAAACTGCCGCCACTATTGCTGTCACTGTTGTTGCGGCTGCGGGCTTGTGCCTGTCGTCTGCCGCGCACATAGGGAAACCCAGTTTCTCGCGTGAGGCGTAATAGGCAGCGGCCACGGCACGTGACAGATTGCGGATGCGGCCTATGTAGGCTGCACGTTCAGTGACCGAAATCGCACCACGGGCGTCGAGCAGGTTAAACGTATGTCCCGCCTTGAGTATCATCTCGTAGGCCGGCAATGCCAGCGAAGTCTCTGTTACTTCCAGTAAACGCTTGGCTTCGGCTTCGTAATTGCTAAACAGCGTGAACAGGAAATCGGTATTTGAATATTCAAAATTGAAGGTCGATTGTTCAACTTCGTTCTGATGGAATACGTCGCCATACGACAGGCGTACGGTCTTGCCATTCTCTTCGCGCTCAGTCCAGACCAGATCGTAGACATTTTCTACGCCTTGCAGATACATAGCCAGACGTTCGATACCGTAAGTGATTTCACCCAGGATAGGTTTGCAATCAATGCCGCCGACTTGCTGGAAATAAGTGAATTGCGTCACTTCCATGCCGTTCAGCCAGACTTCCCAGCCCAAGCCCCATGCGCCCAGGGTAGGATTCTCCCAATCGTCTTCGACGAAACGGATATCATTTTGCTGCAAATCCAGACCCAGTGCCTTGAGCGAACCGAGGTAAAGATCGAGGATGTTTTCCGGTGCTGGCTTTAATACCACCTGATATTGGTAGTAGTGCTGCAGGCGGTTCGGGTTTTCGCCATAACGGCCATCTTTAGGGCGGCGTGATGGTTGTACATAGGCGGCACGCCAAGGCTCCGGGCCGATTGCGCGCAGGAAAGTGCCGGTATGCGACGTGCCTGCACCAACTTCCATGTCATAGGGTTGCAACAGGGCACAACCCTGGGCATTCCAGTATTCTTGTAGTGTAAGGATGATTTGTTGAAACGTAAGCATAGTGCGGTCTGCCTTTTTCGCGAATGTTAGATGGCGAATAATAATTACTCAACCTTCGATTTTAACGGGTTTTTACATGGATAGGCGAATTTGCTCCGCGCTTGTGGCAGATGGGGACGGTCGCCAGTCGGAGATATCTGGCTTGGCGTGGCAATTTATGCGGGAATTATGCAGATGAGATAACAGGCTAAGGTAGTTTGCTGTAAGCCTGCACGCAGGTATGTGGCCGCCGGAGTTGGGTTATCGGGGTTGTCGGGCTTATTTTTTATTTCGTATCCCTTGCAAAATCGCACTGGCATCCATGCCGACTTCCTGTCCGTGTTGGCGTAGTAATTGTATGTGCAGCACCATGTTCTCCAGGACCAGCTTGGCGGCCACCGCTAATAAGGTCAGGTGACGGTCCTCCTCGTTGAAGTTTTCCAGTGCTGCCGCCATCTCACAGATTTGATTGGCGGTGATGAGGCGCAGCTCATCTTCTTCAAAAGGCAGGTCGGCAAAGTCGATAGGATCTTCTTTTTCGACTTCCTTCATGAGTTCCTGGAGCTGCTGAACGGTAGCTAACATGATGCTCTCCCATTGATGCCTCTCTTTATTGTAGGACGCGTTGCCGGCTTTTGTTTTTTATTTGCCCGGTGTGCCGCGCTTACCGCCGTACTTGGTGGTGCTGGTGTTCTTAGCGGTGCTATTCGTGGTGTCAATCGGCATATCCATTGATCACAATTGATTAATTAATGCACGCGCTTTTCTCATCGATAGGCTCATCCCATACGGAACTGCTGCAGTTCGTCCCTGCATTTTTACATACTGTCGCAAGCTGGTTGTCGCCTTACCTGCATTTTCTTAAGATGGCTGCACTGAATCAAGATTCTCTTGTTCATTGACAATAGACGGACTAATTAAAGGATAGGCATCATGAAAAATGCGGTACGTAATGCGGTCTTGGCAGTGGGCGCAGTGTTGATCTTGGGCAGTATCGCGGCGCTTTCCATGACTGAGCCTTCGTTGATGATTAACGGTGAACCGGTGAACGGACTTGCCGGTGTCGGACTGGCGATGATCGGTGGGGTGATTGCCCTCATTGCGACATTTTTTGCCCTGAGTTTTACCGGTCTGCTGCTGGCTGGCATCGCGGTTTTTTTAGCCTTACTGGTGCTCGGTATACTCGGCACATTCGCTCTGGTTTTGTCGCCTTTATTGCTACCGTTTTTATTATTGGCTGGTGTGCTGATGCTGTTTTCCCGCTATTCGCGTCGGGGTAACTAGTGCCAGTTCCCATGCCGCTAGCTTTGTCAGCGCGAAGGTTTTTCACCTTGTCGCGCTGACGGGATTTCCCCGGTCATTTGAAAATAGTTAAGCGGATTTGAAAATAAGTGTAGCTAAATTTAAATACGTGCTGTATATTTCGTCTCGTACTTGCATCAGGTCGTAATCTCGTTGGTCCCAATTCTGCATGGCTGTTTCTTCTGGTCGTTCTGTTTTATTTCCTCTGGTTTCATCTCTTGGTTTCAAGTGCCTTTCAAGGCAAGCTTGCCTATATTTAAAATTTTTAAGGAAATAACATGTCCACTCAAACAGGCATAGTCAAATGGTTCAACGACGCTAAGGGCTTCGGCTTCATCACGCCAGATGCAGGCGGTCCAGATTTGTTCGCTCACTTCCAAGACATCCAATCTACAGGCTTCAAGAGTCTGTCCGAAAACCAACGCGTTTCTTTCGAGCGCAGTGTTGGTCCTAAGGGCGACAAAGCCGGCAATATCCAAGTTCTTTCTTAATTGAGTGAACTTCGGCAACCTGGTGTTGCCGACACTTGAAAGACGGACTGTAACCTCACTTATTCTCTGATTCATCATGCCGCTCCTAGGCGCCATGCGAATAGCATGGTTTTTCCGGGCGCAGATAATCGGTAAGTGAGGTGAATTCACAAACTAGAAATTTCCGCTTAGCGGATTTCTACAGCGCAGGACAATTCTTACCGGCTGGTGGCACTATGCAGATAGCATGGGCTGTTGGGAAAAGGCATAGTTGTCCGGTGAAAAAATCACTAGTAAGAGGATGAGCGCCTTACTTGGTCAACTTAGTTGATCGATAGACGGAATTCTCGAACGCGCAATTAATTCTAATCGGCCAGGCACTGACAATTACAGTGACCCAGGAAAATGATTTAGTTAATTTGTGAAGCAATTAATTTGTTTGCTATCACGTTAACACCGCAAGGAGAATGGTTAACGTGCAGATGACCAGACAGCCGAAGGCACCGCGCAGATAGCACGGGTTTTTGGTTTATAGTGACACCACGCAGATAGCATGGGTTGCTGGTCAACCGGTGGCACCACGCAGATAGCATGGGCTGCCGGTGAGTCGTCGTAATGAATGAAGAGCCCGCCTTTGGTGGGCTTTTTTGTTTTTGCGCCCAGTGTTTTCCGGGTAGGTAAAAAACCGTCACCGTCAGGTATGTCTCGAAAGATACTGATGGCACCGGTGTGCTCTTAGCGCCAGCGGCAACTACGTCCTGGTTATTTAACGCCGGATCTGAGGCTCGATGTGTGATGCACTTACATCGACTTGGCAGCAAATTTCTGTACATACATATCGCGATCGGCGACCTTCAGCAGGGTTGCTCCGTCATGACCATCGCTAGGGAAGTGCGAGATACCTATCGCTCCGCCCAGGTGCACTTGCGGCGCATCGGGCAGATTTGCCAGCGTCAGTGGCATCGCCAGCGCCGCTTCTATATAGTGGCGGATAGGCGCGATATCTTCGCGGCGCGGCACATCATCGAGCATGATGACGAATTCATCACCGGCATAACGCGCCACCATATCGCCCGAGCGGGCGTTATTGGCGAGACGGCGTGCCACTTCTATCAGTGCCAGATCACCCGCGTTATGACCATACTGATCATTGATCGCCTTGAAACCATTGAGGTCTATAAACAAAACCCCAAACGCTTTTTTCTCTTGTGACTGGTCGTAGTCGCTGATTTTTGCATTGAGCCTGCGTTCAAATGCATCGCGATTTTTTAAACCGGTCAGACGATCGGTTTGCAAGCGCAACTGCATGGTCTTGAAACTAGTGGCGAGCACACCGATTTCATCGCTGCGGGTAATCTCCAGCGGCGTATCGATGACGCCATTGCCCACTTGCACCGCCGCTTCCGATAAGCGTTTCAGATCAGATGCCACCCAGTTCAAGATTCGCAGTCCAATTACAATCGCAAACAAGGCCGCCAGCGCGCTGATCAGGATGGTGCGCTTGATATTGTCTATCACGTCCCCCATGAAATCCTTGCTCGGTACAGCCACCACGGTAATCCATTCCAGCCCTGTATTGTCTTTGACTTTCTCGTAGGCGACATGAATGCGTCCGTTGACATCATCTTCGTAGCTGAAGGTCTTGGCATTGACATTGTTTTCTTGCCCGATATTGAGTTCCAGTAATTCGTGATATACGGCCGTCAGGAATTCATTGTCACTTTCTCTGGCATTGATGCGGACATTGCTACCGTCTTTCAGGTGCCTGACGTTAGGACCGATCGAGGACGCAATCAAGTCGCCGTTCGGTTCGATAATGAACGCGAGCCCGTGTTGCGACATCTTCAGATTGCGCACGAAGTCGTTGAGTGAACGCAATGACATATCGGTAGCTGCGACGCCGGCCAGTTTGCCGCCCTCGCCCATGACGCGACGCGCCCGTGTCGCCACCAGATCCTGAGTGCCAAAATCGATATAGACCGAAGTCCAGGTATCATTTTTTGCATTTGCACCTGCGGTGTACCAGGGGCGGGTGCGCGGATCAAACAGTTTTTCTTCCGTGGAATGAAATTGCAGTGGCCCGTCTATACCCTTGAAGCGATAACGCGTGCGATTTTCTTCCGGTTTGAGTTTGACGCGTAATTCAGCTTCTTGCAGAGAATGGCGGAATAAGCCGAGCGCCTGGCCGGACGTATTGCCGTAATATACATAATTGTTCGGATCGATATGCAGCGAGGTCGCAATCCCGCAGCAGCGTGAGCGGCTAAGCGCGTGTCAATCATGGTCGCGCGCTAACGCTGCTGCGCTCGGTGGTTCAGATGCCGGTGTGGCAACGTCCGCATCAACTGCCTGCCAGAAAATTTTATCGGTCATGCAACAAGCCTTGGCCATCAATCCGAACCGGACGCGCATCCGCTTTTCTGACGGTGCGTAAGCGCTTTGCCGAGGCTGAGTTGGTCTATCTGCAGGCCTTGGCGCAGGCGCCGGAGTCGGCCGCAGCATGGTCGAATTTTGGCATGCTGCTGGCGTGTATGCAGCGTGATAGTGAGGCGGAGGAATGCTATCGCAGCGCTCTGGAACTCGATGAGAATTACGCCAAGGCGCGTTTTAACCTGGCGTATATCCTGTTGCGGCAGGGGCGATTTGAAGAGGGGTGGCACTGTCTGGAAGCGCGTGTATGGTGCGAGGTCTGGGCGAGAAATTTTGATTTTCCGCGTTGGCAGGGGCAGGCTTTGGTTGGCAAATCTGTGTTGATAGGGTTTGAGGCAGGGCATGGCGACATGATCCAGTTTTGTCGTTATGCGCAGGTCCTCAAAAATATGGGGGCCAGTTCCATCACGCTGGTCTGTCATTCTTCACTCAAGAGCTTGTTTGGCAGCCTGTCTGGCGTTGATCAGGTCTTTGATTTCAATGAAGCTCTGCCCGATTCAGCCTGGGATTATTGGATGCCGCCGATGAGTCTGCCGTATTACTGCCAGACCCGGTTGGCGACGATACCGGCGCAAATTCCCTATCTGAGCGCTGAACCGCAACGCATAGACGGCTGGTCGCGGCGTTTGCCGGTGAACGATGCCTGTCAGCTGCGGGTTGGTCTGGCGTGGCAGGGTAACCCACGCTTTGAGAATGACGCTGATCGTTCGCTGGCGTCGGTAGCACTATTGCGCCCGTTGATGGATGTGGCTGGTGTGCAGTTTGTCAGCTTGCAAAAAGGGCCGGGGCAGGATCAATTACCGCGTGAGGGTTTTGATGTGTTGCCCTTGGGGGCGGAGCTGGAAGACTTTGCCGACACCGCCGCCTTGATCGCTAACCTCGACCTGGTAATCAGCGTCGACACTGCGGTGGCGCATCTGGCCGGTGCCATGGGGAAAGCCTGTTGGCTGTTGTTGCCCGATTACCGCACTGACTGGCGCTGGCTGACCGATAGGCTAGATACGCCCTGGTATCCGCAGATGCGGCTATTTCGCCAGCGTCATCGCGGCGATTGGCCTGAAGTGATTGCCACAGTGGCGACGGCGTTGCGGGAGTTGGCTGACAGAAGCGAGCGCGACCTGCGCTTCTGTTAAAATGTCGCCTTTGCTGCGCATGGGGCTGGTGTTTGAACCGGCTTCGTTGCGCCAGTGTTTATCTCCCACTTTTTCTGTTTGCTCCCATGTCCGATACCAAACCTGCCGACGGCAACAATAAGCCGCTGTTTTATGATCCAACCGAACACCGCATCCGCAGTTTTGTGACGCGTGCCGGGCGCTTATCTGAGGCGCAGGGCAGGGCGATAGAAACTTTGGGACCGCGTTTTTGCATCCCGTATCAAAAAGCCGAGCTTGATGTGGCGGCGGCGTTTGGCCGCACAGCGCCTACGGTATTTGAAATCGGTTTTGGCATGGGCGAGACCAGCGCCAAAATTTCTGCACTGATGCCGGAAAAGAATTTTATCGGCGTTGAGGTGCACACACCTGGCGTTGGTAGTCTGCTTAAGCTCACTGATGCCATGGGTTTGCAAAACCAGCGCATCATCCAGCACGATGCTTTTGAAGTCTTGACGCACATGATTGCGCCTAACTCGCTGGCCGGTGTGCACGTGTTTTTCCCTGATCCATGGCACAAGGCACGCCACAACAAGCGTCGCCTGATCCAGAGCCCGCTGGTGGCCTTGCTGGCTTCACGCATTGCTCCAGGTGGCTACCTGCATTGCGCGACCGACTGGGAAGACTATGCGGTGCAGATGCTGGAAGTGTTAGGCGCCGAGCCTGCGCTGGAAAATACCGCAGCAGGCTACGCACCACGTCCCGATTATCGCCCGGTCACCAAGTTTGAAAACCGTGGTCTGAAACTTGGGCATGGGGTGTGGGATTTGGTCTTTACCAAAAAATAATAGGTGGGCGTCACCGAGTTAAATACTCAGCGGCGCCAACAAGGCCTGCAGATCGGCGGCGTCGAATTTCGGCGCCAGCGCCGCATCGCTTCCCAGCACCCCTTCTGCCAACGCTGCCTTGCGCGCCTGCAGATCGAGGATGCGCTCTTCTATACTGCCTTGCACCACCAGTTTGTAGACAAATACCGCTTGCTCCTGCCCTATGCGGTGGGCGCGCGCGGTAGCTTGCTCTTCAACGGCAGGATTCCACCATGGGTCCATGTGGATCACGGTATCGGCCGCGGTCAGATTGAGGCCGACGCCACCGGCTTTCAGGCTGATCAATAGTATTGGTACTTGCGTATCCTGAAAACGGGCGACCAATTTACCGCGTTGCGCGACCGGGGTTTTGCCTGTCAGTGATAAATACGGCAGTGCCAGTTGATCCAATTGCTCGGCGATTAGCTCCAGCATTTCGGTGAACTGCGAAAAGACCAGCATGCGTCGCCCCTCTGCCACCAGACTGGGTAGCATATCGGCCAGCATTTCCAGCTTGGCGCGTTCCATCGTATGCGGCGTTTGCGTGCCCTTGAGCAGATGCGGATCGCAGCAGACCTGACGCAGTTTTAACAAGGCATCAAGGATAGTGATCTGCGCGCCGGAAAAACCCTTGCGCGTTAACACCTTGCGCACTTGTTCGTCGGCGGCGACACGTACGCTTTCATACAAGTCGCGCTGCTGGCCTTGCAGTTGCAGGCGCTTGATCACTTCGGTTTTGGGAGCCAGTTCGCCGGCAACTTCCTGTTTGCGGCGGCGCAAGATAAATGGTCTGATTCTTTGTGCCAGCAGTTGCGCGCGCACAGTCTCGCCATTGACTTCTATCGGTTTGCGCCACAGCCGCGTAAAGCTACGCGCATCGCCGAGAAAGCCAGGCATCAAAAAATCAAACTGGGTCCAGAGTTCGCCCAGATTGTTTTCCAGCGGTGTGCCGGTAATGCATAGTCGATGGCGGGCACGAATACGCCGTACCGCATCGGCGCTGCGGCTGGCGGCATTTTTGACGGTCTGGGCTTCGTCCAGTATCAGTAGATGAAACTGCTGCTTTTCTAAAATTTCCAGATCGCGCCACAGCAGCGGGTAAGTGGTCAACACCACGTCAACACTGGCGATACTATCGAATAGTTGCGCTCTTTGCGGTCCTTGCAGGCTCAGTACGCGCAAGTCCGGTGCCATGCGCAGGGCTTCGGCCTGCCAGTTAAATAACAGCGAGGTCGGCAACACGATCAGGGCAGGTTGATCGAGCCGGCCGGACTGTTTTTCTATCAGTAGATGGGCCAGTGCCTGCGCGGTTTTGCCCAGACCCATATCATCGGCCAGAATGCCGGCCAGATGATGCTCGCGCAGATATTGCAGCCAAGCTACGCCGTGTAATTGGTAAGGGCGTAAACTGATTCCTAAACCTGCCGGTGCAGCGACTGCCGGTATTCCGCCATTGATACGCAAGCGCTTGGCCAGTTCGCGCAGGCCAGTTTCGCCTTGCAGTTGCCAGCCACCATAGAGACCGGCGCGCGCGGCTTGGCTTTCCGCCAGACTCAGGCGCAAGGCTTCCAGCCGGTGCGTATCCCAGCCCGAGATTGTTAGCGTATGTGGCAGCGGACTGTGCTGGCGCTGTTCATCGCCTAGCAGATCGAGCATATGCCTGACGATGGCTTTGAGTGGTGCTGCCGGTGCCGCGATGCGTTTTCCGCCTGGGGCGCGTAGTTGTATCATCGCCAGATCGTCGATCTCGGCAAGTTTTTTTGCGTTCAGCCAGCGTGGGTCGCGTTGCAATAAGTTTGCCAATAATGGCACCAGATCGATGCTCTGGCCGTCGATTTCTATCCCTAAACTGAGCAGCCACGAGCCTTCGCGTGCCGGTAAGCCGAGACGGCTGATGCTGGTCGGACGCCCGCGCATAGGCGAGGCCACTTCCTTACCCAGCACTTCGCCGCTGTCTTGTTCTATCAATAAATGCCACGCCTCGACCTCCACACTCTCATGCGCGAAACCCGGCGCAATCACGATAGACCATCCTAGCGCTTGCAATTGCGGTAATTGATCGGCCCAGAAATCGGCGAAAAAGTCTTCCTGCAACAAGCTCCACAAAGGGCCATAATGACTGGCTGCCTGGTCGCTGCGCCATTGCAGGCTATTGGCCGGCAGCGGATGCAGATCGAGATCCCAGACCTGGTCCAGTGCATCGGCTTCAGCGCCCAAGTCGCGTAACAGCGTGACAGATTGCCCATGCTCATCGAGTAGTGGCTGGCTGGAAACCGGGCGGCGATTCAGTAAAACCGTGGGGGCGGCGGTTTGCCAGCGTAATTCGCCGGTATCTAGCTTGACGCTGTATAGCCAGTCTATCTGCACCACGGTCACGCTGCCGCCACGCGGACCGAATACGCCGGTCGGTTTCATACCCAGCAAGCCATCGCCGCGACCTAAGGTCTGCAATGTCATTCTGGGACGGAAGTGGCCGATCAGATCGGGCATGCTGAGCGCCAGGTACGGTCAATCAAGCAAAGTACTTCTGAAAAGGGAACTTCCCAAAAGCTGCGCGCATATTCCATGCGCCTTGCTGTCGATTTTAGGCTGGAAAGGCGCATGGAATATGTGGTCAAGCTTTGGGGTTTCATTGCAAGTAGAGACTTAACGTTACTGTTCAGCCCGTTATACAAAGCCCTTCTCCCGTCAGCGGGAGAAGGGTTGGGATGAGGGTGGTCCAAATTAAGCGCAATATTTGATTTTTCATGGCGTTAAGCGTATCAGCTATTTGAAGGCAAGCGTTACTCAATCACCCTCCCTTGCAGGGCGCATATTCGCTTACTAGCGAATATTGCTACACAGGTGGATGGCATGCCATTCAAATTCCCTGTTCCGCCCCCGGCCCTCTCCCGCCGGCGGGCGAGGGAGTTTTCATCGCTGGCGGAACAGTTGGGAATCAACTCATTTCAGCTATCAAGGCCACGATCTCGGCGCCATAGCTTTCCAGCTTCTTGGCGCCAACCCCGGTGACGCCGCGCAGATCGTCCATGGAGCGTGGCTTGGTCTTGGCGATTTCGCGCAAAGTGGCATCGGCGAAGATAATGAAAGCGGCCACGTTATGTGCTTTCGCGGTGGTAATGCGCCACCAGCGCAGTTTCTCGAAAATCGCTTGTTCACTGGCCGACAAATCGGTTTCGGCAAAATCTTTGGCCGACTGGCGTTTATGCTTGGTGGCCTTTTCAGCTTTTTTATATTGGCGCAGCTGTATCTTGGTTTCGCCGCGCAGTACCGCACGCGATTGCTCGGTCAGCTTCAGCGAGCTGTAGTTTTCGTAATCGACCGCCACCAGACCGAGCGCAATTAACTGGCGCAGCAGGGCGCGCCATTCGGCTTCGGTCTTTTCCGCGCCTACGCCAAAGGTCGATAGCTGATTGTGGCGCCATTGCTGCACCCTTTCGGTATCGATGCCGCGTAATACGTCGATCACATGACCGGCCGCAAAACGCTGGTCGACCCGGTACACGGTAGAGAGAATTTTTTGTGCCGCCACGCTGCCGTCAAACGAGGTCGGTGGCGACAAGCAGGTATCGCAATTGCCGCAAGGCGTTGATGCCTGGCCGAAATAATCGAGCAGTTGTACGCGCCGGCAATTGAGGGTTTCGCACAGGCTGAGCATGGCATCGAGCTTAACGCCCTGCACCCGCTTGTAAGTCTCATTGGCTTCCGACTCGTCGATCATGCGGCGTTGCTGCACCACGTCTTGCAAGCCATACGCCATCCAGGCATTGGCAGTGGCGCCGTCGCGTCCGGCGCGTCCGGTTTCCTGGTAATAGCCTTCTATGCTTTTGGGCAGATCCAGATGGGCGACAAAGCGCACATCTGGCTTATCAATGCCCATGCCAAAGGCGATGGTAGCGCACATCACGATGCCGTCTTCACGCAAAAATCTGGCCTGGTTGCGGCTGCGTACCGTCATCTCCATGCCGGCATGGTAGGGCAGCGAATTGATGCCGTTTTCATTTAAAAATTCGGCAGTTTCTTCCACTTTTTTGCGCGACAGGCAATACACGATACCGGCGTCGCCGCTATGCTGGGCATTGATAAAGTCTAGCAGTTGCTTGCGGCCATTGGCCTTTTCTACGATCTGGTAACGGATGTTGGGGCGATCAAACGAAGAGACGAATTGCAGCGCCGTTTCTAGTTGCAGGCAGCGGATAATCTCGTCGCGGGTTTGCTGATCGGCAGTGGCAGTCAGTGCGATGCGCGGCACACTGGGAAAACGCTCGTGCAGGACAGACAGCTTGATGTATTCAGGACGGAAATCATGGCCCCATTGCGAGACGCAATGCGCCTCATCAATCGCAAACAGGGCGATAGGGCTAGCTTCTAACATATCGAGACAGCGCGCTGTCATCAGGCGCTCCGGCGCGATATACACCAGATCAATCTCGCCAGTGCGCAGCAGACGTTCCACCCGCTGCGACTCTTCAAAACTCTGGGTAGAGTTCAGAAAGGCGGCCCGCACTCCGACCTCTTCCAGGGCATCGACCTGATCTTGCATCAAGGCGATCAGCGGCGAAACCACGATGCCGACGCCTTTGCGTATCATCGCCGGGATCTGGTAGCACAGTGATTTACCGCCACCGGTAGGCATCAGCACCAGCGCATCACCTCCATTGACCACGTGATCAACGATCTGCCCTTGCTGCGAACGAAAGGCCGGGTAGCCGAACACCGTCTGCAATAAGTGCAGGGCCTGAGTTTGTGCGGCGCTTGCTGCGTCGTTGCTATTGGTTTCGCTGGTGTGCTGCATGCTCATGGGCTAAGTCGATTCGGGGTGTCAGGGCTTAATCGGCCCAGACGATGGTGCCAGTATACGCTGTCACCAGTATCATCAGGCCAAAGGCGATGCGATACCAGGCAAAGGCGTTGAAATTATGCGTCGCGATATAACGCAATAACCAGCGTACGCAAAATAGCGCGGAGATAAACGCGGCGATGGTGCCCAAGCCAAACATGGGAATATCGGCGGCCGATAATTCTTCACGCGCCTTGTACAGCGAATACACGGTCGCGCCCAGCAAAGTGGGAATCGCCAGGAAAAACGAGAATTCGGTGGCAGCCTTGCGTGACATGCCAAACAGCATCCCGCCTATGATAGACGCACCGGAGCGGCTGGTGCCTGGGATCAGCGCAAAGGCTTGCGCCAGGCCAACCTTGAGCGCATCAAGCGGGCTCATGTCATCCACGGTTTCTATCCTGGCTTTGGCATCAGGCTGCTTGGCACAACGATCAGTTTGTTTGCGCTCGGCCCACAAGATGACCAGGCCGCCGATGATAAAGGCCAGTGCCACCGGAACCGGAGCGAACAGGAATTCTTTGATTTTTTTGCTGAACAATAAGCCCAGTAAGGCCGCAGGAAAAAAGGCGATCATCAGGTTTAGGACAAATTTGCGCGCTTTAGGATCATTGCCTATACCGCCCAGTATCGAGGCGATCTTATGGCGGTATTCCAGGCACACCGCGAAAATGGCACCGGCCTGTATCGCGATTTCAAACACCTTCATTTTCTCGCCTGTGAAGTTGAGCAGGCTGCCTGCCAAAATCAAATGTCCGGTGGACGAAATAGGTAAAAATTCAGTCAGGCCCTCAACGATGCCCATGATGATGATTTTTGCGGCGAGAAGAATATCCATGTTTTTCTTGAAAGATGTGGGAGAAATACGGCGGCACGAAGCTTAACACGAGGGCATCTTGTGCGCTGCACAAGTTTTAGGCAGAGCGAATGCTGTAGATATACTCCGTATATTTTCCCTAGGAAAGTGCCGTTTCCAATACTGCCCTGCTTCATTTTTCATCTTCGGTTCGATTTGAGCCTTGATTTCTGGACCTCCCTCCGAGCAGAGTAGGCGCTGCGAATGACAGGAAGATGACAATTTGGCAAATAAGTGCGCATGGGGTGCATAACCCGTAAGCCTTGTAGGGTGGCTGAACCCCGCGTTGAAAGGGGTAAATATGCCGTTTAAACAGACGCCAATTGGTATTTTTTATTCTAATTATTACGGATTTCCATCATGCGATGCGGGTTTCTCCCGCCCTGTCAAACTGCTTATGGCGACCTGTCTGGCAGCAACAATTTGGCCTAAGCCCCTCATTTAAAAAGCATTTTTTATTGCTAAAATAAAAATATAAAAAGTGCTTTATATGAGAATCTTTGCGTGGCAGGGATTGTGCGTTGCATCAATTCACCCTGACAGTCGATATCTAATTCCACTTTTTAAGGAGCTTATGATGAAATTGTTTCGCCCCGCAATTTTTCTCTCCCTCGTTATTGCTAGCACTTCAATGGCGCAAGCCAATAGCAAAGTATCGCCAAACCTGCCGGCTTTTGGTGCTAGCAGTAAGGCCACGTCGGTCTCCGGTTTGTCGTCCGGGGCATTTATGGCAGTGCAATATCAAGTCGCTTTTTCCAGCTCGGTGGTGGGCGCTGGTGTGGTGGCGGGCGGGCCTTATTATTGCGCGGCGGGCAGTCTGCTCAATGCCGCGGTGTGTATGGGCTTAGTGCCGTTTGTACCGCCAAATCCAGCTGGCATGCTGGTGGCAGCGCAGGGTTTTGCTTTGGCCGGTCAGATTGATCCTTTGAGTGACTTGCAAAATGATCGTATCTACGTCTTTAGCGGCACTAAGGATACGGTGGTGTATCAGCAAGCGGTCGATGCGACTGTGGCTTTTTTCAAGGATCTGGGCGTGCCTCAGGCCAATTTACTGTATGTGAATAATATGCCTTCCGGGCATGCCCTGATTACGCCTGCCTTTGGTAATGCTTGCGATGCCAATGCTGCGCCTTACATCAGTCACTGCAGCGTCAAACATAAGGCTTACGATCAACCCGGTGCCATGTTGACGCATATTTACGGAGCCATGCAGCCACCGGCAAAAAAACGTAGCGGTAGCTTGATCAGCTTTAATCAAAGTGAGTTTTCGGACGCCTCTACCGGCATGGCTGCGGACGCCTATGCTTACGTACCGCAAAATTGCAAGCAAGGCGATGCTTGCCGGGTGCATGTGGCTTTCCATGGCTGCTTGCAGTCTGCCGCGGTGGTGCAGGATGATTTCTATGGCAAGAGCAGCTATAACGACTGGGCCGACACGAATAGCATCATCGTGCTGTATCCGCAGGTGAACGCCAGCACGATTCCGTATAACCCTAAAGGCTGCTGGGACTGGTTTGGTTACACCGGGCCAAATTATGCCTTGCAGTCTGGTTCGCAATTGAAGGCAGTGCGCGCCATGGTGCAACGCTTGACAGCACCGTTGACTAAGGTTGTGGCGAGTCAGTAGCGTGTGTTAGGCCAAGCTCGTGTCACTTCGGGCGCGGCTTTGCGCATCAGGCATGGATAGAAAATTAGGATTTACGCAGAATTGTTCCAGCAAGGCGGATGTTAGGACGCCGGGGCGATTTTGCGTAAGTCTTACAAATGCTAAGTATGAAATACGATGGTGTTGCCGCCCGCCTTTTTGGCTTGATACATGGCGTGGTCGGCCCATTTCAGGATGTCGTTTTGGGTGTCGCCCTCATTGATAAACATCACCACGCCTATACTGGCCGAAGCTTGATGCTGCGAGTCGCTAGCGGCTAGATCTTCTAGACTAGAACGCAGATGAAACGGCAGGCTTAAACTCTGACGTATTTTTTCCGCCACCACCTTGGCCTGGTCAGTGGCGTGTTCCAAATTATTATCTAACTCACTGACAATCACGACAAATTCATCGCCACCAAAACGTGCCACGGTATCGACTTCGCGTAAGCAAGCTTTAATCCGCTGCGCCGCTTCCACCAAGAGTTGATCGCCCGCTTCATGTCCCCATTCATCGTTGACGGGTTTGAAGTTATCCAGATCCATAAACATCAGCGCCCCGTAACTACTCTTGCGCTTGCTTAAGGCAATCGCCAGACGCAGGCGGTCATGCAGGTAGCGCCGGTTGGGCAGTTGGGTGAGTGCATCGAGAAAGGCCATCTCATGGATTTGTGCCGCCAACAGCTTACTGTCACTGATGTCGGTCGTGCTGCCTATGTAGCCCAGGGTTTTACCCTCTGAGGAGAGTAACTTTTGAGATTGCCCGAGAACCCAGGTGATTTTGCCTTGCTTGTCGATAAAACGGTATTCCTGGCGAAATGGCAGACCCTCGGTGACGGCCGCGCTCCACGCGTTTGCCAGCGGTTCGCGGTCGTCTGGATGTAGCGCCGCGATCCAGCCATTGCCGCTCGCTTCTTCTTGCGATAGGCCGGTCATTTCTGACCACTGATGATTGACAAAAATACAGGCGCCGCTGGCGTTGGTTTCAAATACCCCGACCGGTGTTGCCGCCACCAGCAGCGCGAAGTGTCTCTCGGTTTGGACCAGCAAGGATTCGAGTCGCTTACGCTCGCTAATGTCGCGCAAAAAACCAAACATTTCACCGTCATTAACCTCGGAATAGGTGGCTGATGCCTCCGCGCTCCAGCAGCTGCCATCTTTGCGTCTATGGCTGGTTTCAAAACGGTAACTACCAAGGCTGATGATGAGTTCAGTATGTTGCCTGGCAAGCTCGGGATTTTCCGCCAATGCCGAGATATGCATGCCTATCAGTTCATCGTGTGAGTAGCCCGAGAGCCGGCAATAGGCGGCGTTAACGTCGATGAGGTGCCCCGTATGCGAAACGTGTAGGTAGCCATCGAGCGAAGATTCTATCGCGTGCCTATGATTTACTGGTGTGCCGCTGGCATTCATAGATAGTCAGGCTCCGAATGGTTTACTGGTCTTCTGCAACAGAAATACAGTGGTTTTGCGGCTCTTCGCCAGCAAAATCAGCATGGTCGATGAGGCGGATTGCTAGTCGTAAAGAGTCGGAAATCCCCGCAATAGATAGCAGTATCTATGATTCTATCTGTTATCACAAGTAGCATTTTTCTATCTATAAAGTATGCAAATAGCAATTACCTCGGCACCGCTAATTTGCCATAAAAGCGCTTAGTTTTTTTAAAAATTTAAGCATACTCCCCCTATTTTTTTTAAATATTCGCCATTTGCCAACGTATTTATTGGGCACTAAAAATATACAGGCGGGAGTATATTAAATAGCCGCCAGGCAGCCAGCTTGCTGTGGTGGCTTCCTATTTAGGTTACATATCAAAAAACCACAATTGCACTTGTGATCATGGCGAAATAGGAGAATACTGGCCGACAGGCGTATTCTTGCCTTTTCGACTATCTGCGCCACGTTTCGTTGCCAGCCATGTAGGGGAGCTGTTTATGGGTCTTAATCCAGCGCAGGAGAGCGACACCGCACTGCTGCCGCGCTTGCTCAATCGCTCGATTTCGGCGGCCCGCATACTCTTGTTGTGCGCGGCGATGATTATCGTGCCGGCCGGGCTTTACTATTATCTGGTGATCCAGGAGCAGATCAACTACCGCGATCAGCGCGCTTTTCGCAGCTTGGGCGAAGTGCAGCTACAGCTGAGCCAGGCGATCGAGGTGGCCAAGGCCTTTTCTTTGTATGCACCGGTCAGTGATTTTCATGTCGGCCTTGCAGATTTTGCCAGGGCGCATGAGGTCTTGCTGCAGGCTCAGGATTCTTTGCCCAAGCCGCGCATGGTGGATGTGATGATTGCCGAAAGACTCAAAGGCAGGGCGCCCGAAGTATTTTGGGAATTTGTCTCGCCGCTGGATCCGCAGCAGACATTTAGCGATTTGTTAGCGCCTGAAGCGGCGAGTAAATTAGTCGCAGAACAAATTTTGAATGTTGTCCGTCTAGAAATCGGGGGCAAAAAGACGGCACCGCAAAATTGGAAATATCTTAATCTGGCGCAGTTGCAAGCGAAAAAAAATGAAGCCGTGATCGCCTATTTTGCGCGTCTGGCGCTGCTTGCTAAGTGCGTAGCCTCGCCGCCAGTTCATTATGCCGATCGTTTTGAAACTGCACTAGCTTTGCATCTTTGCGAGGAGGCTAAAGATGTTAGTTATCAAGACTTCGATGACGAGCGTGAGGCGATTAAACTTATTTATGAAAAGGCTGAAAAAGAGTGCGAAGCAGCCTTCAAAAATACAGAAATTAAGTCTAAAGAAGATAAAACCTTAGGGCAGATAAGCAAACCAGAAAAGGCCAAAGCAGCGAGCTCCGTAGATAAAAAAGAAGTGCAAGAATCCCTCAAGGCGTGTGCGCTAAATAATCTGCGCGCCTGGATGCCGAAAGGATCAAAAACCGCCGAAGAATTAGCTTTACGTATGCATGCAGGCTTGTCTTTAGCCAAAACTTCTGCGCCCTATTCACTGAGAAAAAACGTGCCGGAATGCCGGAAAAATAACGGTACTTCTCTGGCCTTTTGGAGTGAGCAATTTGATGATGCAGGTACTGCGCGCATCTATCGCTGTGGCGCGCGCGACCAGCAAATTCCGGTCGAGATCGCCTTGAAAAATTTTCTTGGCCAGGGCAATTGGTTTGATGCACTCGATGCCGTGTATCTGGTGCGCGAAGATGGCAAAGTGCTGCTGACCCTGCAAAAACCTATCACCAAAATAACGGGCGAAAGCAAGCTCTATCAGCCTGCCACACTGCTGCCTAAGGTATTGGATTTACTCGCCTTACTCGATGATAAATCGTCCGCTGGCGAAGCCGATAAAACGGCCAGCAAAACACGCGCGGTTGGCGCCCGCATGCGCGATTTTGAGATCGATAACCGTGCAGTACGCGCCTACACCCAGCAAGTGCAATTGCCGGTACGCTTTTGCTCTAGCAAGACTGAGACTTGCGCCAATGAAAAACTGTTTTTGGTGGGCGCGCGTGAGCAGCACTTGATGGCAGCTACCCAAATGCTGGAGCCTGGCACCTTTCTACTCTGGTTGTGTGTGTTACTGGTGGTCTTGTTTTTCTGGCCCTGGCTGAATCTGTTTTTTTCTCAGCAATTACAGGCGGTGCCGGCCCGTAGTGTGTTTGCCTTGGTTGCCTCTGCGCTGTTACTGGTCTTGCCGATCGTGCTCGGCCTATGGGCTTGGGGGAGTTATCGCGCTGCCGTGGATGTGATGAAAGAGTCGGCTAAGAATGTGGCGGTAAAAATGGCGAGTAATTGGCAGGCTGAGCTGGATGTGGCGGTGTCAGAACTGATGAATCGGCATAGTACGTGGACGGATATTCAACTTATAGGGACGAATGAGACTGCCGAGGCCTCGGCGTTTAAGCTAAGCCACTCGCATCTTGAAACCATGCAGGATAAAAACAGCAAAGCGTACTTTGATTGCTTTATTTTGACTGCGCATACCGAGCAGCAGGCGCGCGTTCGTAATTGCGTGCCACATGCTGCCTTCCTCGCTTCAGATAACCCACCCCCTTTGCCCATCTTGGAATCGGTCTTCGAGTTCGATCGTGAGGGCCGTATTGATAAGAAAATTTTGCAGTACACCCAATTACTACCGGCCTATGGCGCAGCAGCCACCGCCGAGGGGCGTGGCTATTTGCAGGCGCTGGTGAATCATCAGGCATGGCCATGGCCAGAACCGAAAAAAATTGCCGGATGGAGTCTGGACGGTTTCGTCATAGAGCGTTTGTATAATCGCGCCGATGCCCAGTTAAGCAGCCAACTGGCGCTGGCGCTGCATAAGGATAAAGATAAGGATAAGGATAAGGGCACACAATTTATCTCGGGGAGTTTCCCCGCCTACAGTTTTGAGTTTATGCCGCCACCGCCGGGTTTTCAGTATGTGGTGATCGATAATCAGACTGGTATCGCCTTGTACCACAGTGCGCCCGGGCGGGTCTTGGCGGAAAATTTGTTTAATGAAAGCCAGCAAGATAATCGCTTGCTGGCGGCCGTGAAATACGGCAACACCGATAGCTTTGGCGGCCATTATCACGGTCATAGTGTGCAGTTTCATGTGCAGCCGCTGGCCTATGTGCCCTGGACCTTGGTGATGATCGCAGAACTACGACCTGTGCAACTTGGCTTGGCAAATATTACCCTACTCACTTTGGGCTTTTGCCTATCGCCCTTGCTGGTATTACTCGCTTGTTATGTGCTGGCGCGCCTGAGTGGCAAACGTGCGGCCTGGGCCTGGCCGCAATGGCAGTTGCGCAGGCGTTACCGGCCGCTGTGCGGGCTGTTGCTAGTGCATGCGCTCAGTCAATATCTAGTCTTGGCCGGATTGAGTTATCTGTCTTTTGTGCTTGCCAATGCGCTCATCGTGATCAGCACGCTGGCGATCAATGTGGCGCTCCTGAGTCAAGCCGGAAAGTGGGCTGCGCCTGACTCTGTCGTCTGGCTGGCACAGCGTGTTTGGCAGCGTATCGCCCCTGAGGGTGCCTTGATGCCAGCCAAGCTATCGGCCTGGCAGTTATGTGCTTTTGCTTTGCTGTTGCTGTGCCAGATTGCTGAAGTCTTGTTACTACTCACGCCGGACGCCCTGTGGCACGGTGCTGCAAGCCTCTGGACTAAGCATGCCGCGCCGCTGCTATTGGCTTTCCTGTTGATGCTGGCGACCAGTTTTTTGCTCAGACGCAGCTTATTACGCATCGCGACCGAAATTTCTGTTGAGGCAGATTCTGGCTCTGCTACCAGTAGTCAAGCGGAACATCAGGCCATTCCCCATTTTTATCGTGATTACCGGCGCTGGGCAGTGCTGGTGATGGCGATCCTG
Source organism: Undibacterium piscinae (assembly GCA_003970805.2). Lineage (GTDB taxonomy): Bacteria > Pseudomonadota > Gammaproteobacteria > Burkholderiales > Burkholderiaceae_D > Undibacterium > Undibacterium piscinae. Next base: position 1,786,540 of record CP051152.1, on the reverse strand, counting down.
GTGTGGCTGCCAGCCTCGGTGATGTTGCGCAATAGCGCAGATCAGATCGAGCAGCGCCTGCAATACGTGGCTGGGGTAGCACTGGCCGAGCGTTGGCAAGCGCAGCAGCAAAAACTGCAAGACTTTGGACAAATGCATTTTCCTGAACGTTTTGAGTCAAATGAACGCTTTGCTTTACCTGAGCCGAGAGAGCAGGGCTTGCGCGAAATCTTTTCGATCAACGATAAAAATCTGCGCAGCTTTCAGTTTGCGGCTACGCATCCTCCCGCTAATCGTACTTGCAGCGAGAGCAAAAACCGGGAATCGACGTTCACTCAAATTGCGCTAGAATTGGCCGGCAAACTGACCCCGGATCAGGCCATGCTGTTTGCTGCTGGCGATGCGATTTCGCAGCAGACGCCGAAGCGCTACAAAACTGGGAAATTTGCCGGCGATGATGAGGACTATTGCGTGATCGATAGCGGCGCCTCCGCAACGGCGCTGTCTAGTGCCAATGCTGCCAATAGGGTTGATCACTATGCGGTATTTCTGCCGCGTATTAATGGGCTCTTGAGCTGGCCGTGGCGCGTGGCTTTACTGCTGTTGGCCTACGTGATTAGCTCTTTGGCGCTGCGTGGGCTGATGCGTACGGTCTTGTCCGCTAAATTTGTGGCGCATTTTCCGCCCGCTCCCGCCCTTGCTTTGCCAGAGAAGTGGGCGCGTCACAGCGATGCGCCTAAACGGCTATTGTTGCAGCGTGAGTTGACGCCGCTGTCGCCGTCTTTGCGCCTGCAAATCGAGGCCGAACTGGATATTACAAAATCCCTGCACGAAACCGTGCTGACGATAGGCAAGCTGGCGCTGCAATCGTATCGCAACCGTTGGGACAAACTACCTGAATCGCAGCAGCAATTATTGTATCTGGTGGCGCGTGGAAATTATCCTCTGCCGACGCACAGTCCGGCGGTCGAAGGTCTACTACGCCTGGGCTGGTTAAATCATGACCCGCAACTGCAAGTGGCATCCGAGAGCTTACGACGTTTTGTGCTACGCGCCGCGCCTGAAGCCCAGCAAAGACTATGGGAAGCACCGCCACCGGGCGATCTGTGGCAAACCTTGCGTTATCCACTGGGGGTAGCGATTATGCTGCTGCTGGCCTGGGTTGCCTTAGTCGGTGGCGATATGCTGAAGATCTTGGCTGGTGGCGTGGCCTCGGCCACGGGCTTGCTGGCCGCTTTCAAGCAGGTGCAGCAAATCATGAAGGGCGGTAGTTAGCTTGAGCTGGAGCTGTTGGTGCTCTTTGCTAGCACATGACTCAGCTATACTCCCCCTATTTTTTAAAAAATACCTGGTTTGCCCACGTATTTATTGGGCGATAAAAACATACAGGTGGGGGTATCTATAAGGCCCAGTGGCAAGGCGTCACGGACGGGTGGCGATTTCTAGTGCGCTGAGCCAGTTGATGGCATAGCTACGGTCTTCGCCGCACATTTCAAACGAGGCCTGTAAACCTGAGCAGCAGGCCGGGCGTTCGGGCTGGCCAAAGATGGCGCAGCGTAAATCCTCCATCAGTTGCACGCAGGGCACGCCAGCCGGTTTGCCGTTCGGCATGCCGGGGATAGGGCTGGTGATGGAGGGCGCGATACAGCAGGCGGCACAAAGGGGGCGACAGGATAGGGCTTTACTCATGCCGCTATTTTAACTGAGTGTGGCAAGCCACTCTAAAATGCTGCATGACAGATTTTTTTTCGTGCTATCTTTACTACAAAGCTGGCCTTACTATTTATCATAAAGAGGGTGAGAACTTGTTCCAGTTAAGATCAAAATCCGCTTCCCTGTCTTTGACGCGTGCCAGTAGCCTTGGTTTCGTGCTTGCCTTGGGCTTTATCCTTCTGGGAATTGCTCTTGGCTATACCCCGCTTCAGTATCTCAATTGGATTAACCTGGCCTTACACGCTTCGCTAGAAATGGCTGGCGCTGCCTTCGCTTTACTCACCGCCTATTTTTTACTGCGTTTCGATAGCCAGGAATTGAGCGCATCGGCTTATCGCTCAGTGATCGCCTGCGGCTTGATCGTGATGGGGCTGCTCGATGGCGCGCATGCGATGTCATCGCCCGGAGCTTCCTTCGTTTGGCTGCATACCGCGGCGACCTTGTTTTCCGGTATTGCCTTCGCCTTAGTGTTGTTGCCGGTACGCTTACAGACGCGACTAGCGCGGCCGCTTTGGGCTGCGGCCCTCAGCTTGGGCTTGATCTTGATTAGTCTGATCAAGCCCGATTGGATGCCAGTCATGCTCATACAAGGGAAATTTAGCCACACATTTGTTTTGCTCAATGTGTTGGGCGGCAGCTTTATGTTATTCGCGGCCTACCGGTTGATACGCAGTTTTCAGAAAACCGCGATCCCGACCGAACTGTTATTTGGACTGCAAACTAGTCTATTTGGTGCGTCTAGCTTATTTTTAAGCGACTCTAGTTTATGGAATTATTTCTGGTGGCAGTCGCACTTTTTTCGCTTGTTAGCTCATGCCGTTGCCCTGTTATTGTTAGTGAGCATAGCGCAGAGAGTGAGGCAGCAAGTCTTACAACGCCTGCAGCAAAGCGCGCTGGAAAATCAATTGATCGCTGCCAATGCCGAGATACAAGTGGCTAAGCGTACCGCAGCCTTGACGCAAAACTATCAAAACCTGGTACTGGCATTGCCTTTGGGTTTGTTGGTACTGGAGCTGCCGAATTTGGCGGATAGCCATAGTTTGCGCATCAGCGATCTCAATCCTGCCGCTGAACTGCAATTGAAAATAAGCGCTACCATCCTGCGCGGAAAAGTTTTTGTCGAGGCCTTTCCTGGCTTGCTGGAGTCCGATTTACCGCAGCGCTATGCGCAGGTGATACGCCTGCAATTGGCTGATGATATCGGTCGTATCGTGTATGGAGATCAGCGTTTGGCGGAGGCTGTGTATTCGATTAAGGCCTTTCCTTTGCATGGACAAAAAGTCGGCATCGTCTTTGAAGATGTGTCGGCAGAATATAAAGCCCAGCGCATCAAGGAAGAGTTTGTCAGTATCGTGAGCCATGAACTGCGCACGCCTTTGACCTCGATTCGCGGCGCGATAGGTTTAGTCTTGGGCGGCGTGCTGGGTGATGTTGCGGCGCAAGCGCGGCCTATATTGGAGATCGCGCAGCAAAATTGTGAGCGCCTGACTATCCTGATCAATGATTTGCTGGACATGGAAAAAATCCAATCTGGGAAAATGGAATTTGAGTTTGCCAACTTCGCGATCGATACCATCGTTGAACAGGCGCTGTTGGCCAATCGTCAGTATGCGGAACAATTTTCCATCAACTTACGCTTTGAGAATACGCTGGATGTGGCCTACGTAAATGTTGATAAAAATCGTCTCATCCAGGTCATCGCAAATTTGTTGTCGAATGCTGTGAAGTTTTCACCCAGCGGTGCGGAAGTGCAGGTGCGCCTGAGTCGGGTCGGCGCTGAGGTGTTACTCGAGGTGATCGATCATGGCAATGGCATACCAGATAATTTTAAGGAAATGATATTCGAAAAATTCAGTCAGGCCGAAGCGCCAGGTGTGCGCAAAAAAGGCGGCGCTGGCTTGGGCTTGAGTATCGCAAAAAGCATGATAGAAAAAATGGGCGGCAGCATAGGCTATGCATCAAAAGAAGGGCTGGGGGCTTGCTTCTTTATCCGCCTGCCAGAAGTGGCGCAGAGTGTCAGCGCCACGCCCCCGATCTGATACTGTCGAGCTTGCGTTTAGGCCGTTGCAGCGTCTACTAAAACTTCTGGCGCGGCTGGCTCTTCCTTGTGATGAAAGGGCGCAAACCAGCACACCAGGAAAGACGGGATGGTGGCCAGCATCACAAACACGAAGTAGCTGGTGTAGCCCAGTAGTTGCTGCAAATGGCCGCTGATGACGCCGGTGAGCATCATGCAAAGACCCATCAAGCCGGTGCCGAAGGCGTAGTGGGTGGTGGTGTATTTGCCCGGTGCCAGTTGCTGCATCAGATAAATCATAAAGCCGACTCCGCCAAAGCCGAAGAAAAATTTCTCTATCGCGACCCCGGCGGTGATGACGAGTAAGTTGCTCGGCTGGTAGATGCTGAGTAGCAGAAACGTGATGTTGGGCAGATTCACTGCGCAGCACAGCAGAAACAGCGAAGGCTGCAAGCCGCGCCGCGCCAGAAATACGCCGCCCAAGAGTGAACCCGCCAGCACCGCGATCAAGCCATACGTGCCGTAAATAATGCCCAGCAATTCATTGGATAAACCGAGGCCACCTTTGGCGACCGGATCAACCATGAAGAAGGGGCCGATTTTTTCCAGAAAGCCTATGCTGAGGCGAAACAGAAAGGCGAACGCGATCATCAGCCAGACATCGCGCTTTTGAAAAAACGTCTTAAACGAATCGGACATGATGTACCAGACCGCGCTGGCGCTGGTCGGGGTATTTTCAGCTTTTGCTCCATCGGGCATCACGCGCATATGCCAGAACGCCATCAATACCGTGACCGCTGCCACAATAAAAAACACGATACGCCAGGCATCTACCCATTCTGGCCCGAATACTTGGGGATCATGGTGGAAAACTTCTGAGTGCAGCTTGCCGCTCAGGTAGACCAGGCCACCGGAGGCGATAATCGGGCCGATGTTCCAGCTCAAGCCCTGAATGCCGCAATACAGTGATTGTGTTTTGCTATCGAGCGAGGTGACGTACACACCGTCGGAGGCGATGTCCTGGGTTGCGCCCAGAAACGACAGTCCCCAAAACAGCAGCATCAGTACCGGCATGTAATTTGGCAATGACATCGCCAAGGCAACCCCGAAAAAGCCCAGCCCGACCAGCACTTGCGCGCAGATCACGAAAAATTTCTTGGTTTTGTACATCTCTACAAAGGGCGCGAACAAGGGCTTGATGGTGTAGGCGAGTATCAGGTAGCTGGCGTATTCGGCCGCCTTGCCATTGTCCATGCCCATATTCTTGAACATGATGGCGGTGACACTGGTGAGCGTCATATAAGTTAAGGCCATGGTGAAATAGCCGGTCGGCACCCAGAATAAGGGGGATATTTTTTTGCTTGTCTCTTGCATGTCAGCTTTCTTTTTTAGCTTGATCACTTGAGCGAGATCTGCCGTTCGCGAAAGCTAGGCGGCTCAGGTCTGCTCAAATTTTAATTCGTAGTCTTTGCTACAAATATAGGTAAAACATCAGTATGAGCGCTCTGCGGTGCTCTATATCCCGGTCTAAAACTGGCTACGAAAGTGTTCTTGAAAATACTTTTGAAAACGCTTGAAAAGGTTTTCATAAAACAGAATAGCATGAACAAAGGCGCCCCATCATTCTTTTTTTGCGCGTATGTTGCCTTATGCTTCAGCTTGTTTGCCTAGTAATTGTTGTTGATAGCGGGCGCAAAATTGCGCTATCAGGGCGCGGTGTGTGGGCAGATTATCCAATGCGCGTCGCGCCATCTGCTCTATCATCTGAAACTCCTGGCGCGCCTCTTCCATACGTGGATAGGCGAGCGCGTTGGCATGCAGTGCCGTCTTAAATTCCATCCCGTACAGCACATATTGCCAGCTAGACGGCGGATACATTTCCAGATCGGTGATGAAGTCCAGTCTATGCGGCGGACGGCAGCGCCACATCGCCAGTTTCTCTTGCAAGCTCTCTGGGATGCTGCGTGACTCTGTATTGTCTAGCCAAAATTGGCTGTCCTTGCGCTGACTAATGCAATAGTGCATCTTGACGAAATCGACTATCCGTTCATACCTGTCCTTCATCATGCTATTGAATAGTTTGGCCACCGGAGCGGTGTTGCCATCGTGCGGAAACAAGTAACTTAGCAAATACACGGCCGTTTCTATCAGGCCGATGCCGGAGGCTTCCAGCGGTTCCAGAAAACCGCCTGACAGGCCGATCGCCACGCAGTTTTTTATCCAGTGGACTTCGCGATAACCGACCTTTAGCTTGAGCATGCGTGGCGTTAACTGCGCATTGTCAGGGCCAAGATGGTCACGTAAATAATCTCGCAATACCTGCTCAGCCCGGACGTCATCAGTGTGGCGGCTGGAGTACACATGGCCGACGCCGCGCCGCTGTTGCAAGCCTATATCCCAGATCCAGCCAGCTTCTTGTGCGGTAGCGATGGTGTACGAGGATATGGGGGTATCGCTGGCTGGGTAAGGCACTTGCACTGCCAGCGCGCGATCAACAAACAGAACCTCGTCCACTGCGGTAAACGCTGAGCCCAAGGCCTGGCCGATCAGGCGCGCCCGAAAGCCGCTGCAGTCTACGTACAGGTCGGCCGTGAGGCGCTCTGTTGTATGCGTGATGACGGCAGCAATCGCACCATCCTCCGCCAGTTGAACTTGCTCTATGGTGGCTGAAATATGCTGCACACCGAGAGATTTCGCGTGGGTTTCCAGTAGTTTGGCAAACAGGCTGGCGTCGAAATGGTAGGCGTAATTCATTGGCCCCAGAAAGTCGCCGTCTTCGTTGCGTTTCGGTGCGTGTGAGGCATCGGCGATGCGTTTTTGCATGGTGGCCGCTTGCGCAAAGGGCGTGTGATTGCCCGCAGCACCTAGTAACCAGTAAGGCAGCAATTCTGGTCCACCCTGGCGCTGACTGGGCTGGCTAAATGGATGGAAGTAATGATCAATGCCAGCGCTGCCTTTGGGGCGTACCCAGTCGACAAACTTAATCCCTTGTTTAAAGCTGGCATTGCATTCTTTGACAAAGCGCGCTTCGTCTATGCCTATGGCTGCCAGTGTGCCGCGTATCGAAGGGAAGCTGCCTTCGCCGACGCCAATAATGCCGATCTCGGGCGACTCTACCACGCTGATGCTTAGCGTTTTACTCGACGCCACCCCTAAGGATTTGGCCAGAAAGGCGGCCGTAAGCCAGCCGGCAGTACCACCTCCTACAATCAAGATGCTTGAAATCGGTTTCATTTTGCTCTCATTTTTAGTTTTTTAATCATGGTTTGTCGAAATTTTGAGTGGTGAAATCGCAACAAGAGTCAATAATACGCCAAAAATTATGAAAATTGCGCGTTTTAAATTTGCACACAAGCTGATTTGCCCCTATTATGAAATCGGTTTCAAGATAATTGAAATCGTTTTCAAATATAATATAAACAAAGCTGGGATACCGGCAATGAAATTAACGAGACAGGAGACGTATGAACGTTCGCACAACGCAGCCCAGTAAGATGTTGGGCTCCCCTATTCAATTGGCTATCCTTACTTTGATCGCCAGCATCCACACGGCGCATGCGCAAGAACAGTCGCCAGCCCCAGCGCAGGTAAAAGCAGCCGGTGAATCCACGGCTATCGCCGAAGTGATCGTCACAGGTACTAAGCGTGCCACGTCCCTGCAAAGAACTCCGGTCGCCATTACCGCGCTCAATGCCGCAGCACTCGATGACGCGCATGTACAGACGATACAAGACGTAGTGAATCTGGTGCCGGGTTTTTCCGCTACGGCGCAGGGTGATCATGGCGTCATCACCATGACCATGCGCGGTGTCGGTAACGATAGCGCCAAGACCGAATACGCCGATCCTGAAGTCGCCACTTTTATCAATGGTATTTATTCACCACGTCCGGAAGGCGCAACTTCCCTGCTGTTTGATCTGGAAGGCATAGAAGTCTTACGCGGACCACAAGGTACGCTGTGGGGTCGTAACGCCACGGTTGGTGCCGTGAACATGCAGACCGCAAAACCTATCATAGGTGAAACTTCCGGCAATATTGAAGGTGGTATGGGTAACTATAACCGCCTCGGTGTGCGCGGCGCCTTCAATGTGCCTGTCAGCGACACCATGGCTTTGCGTTTTGCGTATATCAATGAAAAGCACGATGGCTATGTTGATTATCAAACATTGCCAAGTATTTCTATCGCCAGTCAGCAAGCAGCGTATGCGGCATCCAACAAAGGGAGCCTGGTCGGTTTTCAGACCATGAACCCGAATCTCTTCGTTGCCAATGGCCCTAAGTATGGCGCGCAAGATCAGAGTGCGGCCCGTATTAGCATGTTGTGGAAACCGACTGCGGCAATTAACTGGAATCTGTCTTACGAAAAGTACACAGACCGTGGCACGCCGGGTATGAATCTGATGCAAACACCGCGCGATGGTCAAAAATTATGGTCGGCTTTGATCGATACCGCGCCCGCGGTTGAGCGTAATTCGGATGCGCTACGCAGCCGTTTAGATTTCGCCATCAATGACGGTATGGCTATGGCGTACATCGCCGGTTACTCAAAATTTAGCGGTTCATCCCGTTATGACCAGGATGGTGGTGCAGCGGTACCGACTAGTTTCACCACGGGTGGTGTGCATCAGGAAAACAATACGGTTTCGTCTAACTATGTCAACTACAGCCATGAGCTGGAATTGCAATCGACAGGTAAGCGCGACGTAGACTGGTTGCTTGGTTTGTACTATGCGGCCGAGACCAATGACATCCGTTTTGATATCCCTATCATGAATGGTACCCAGCAAGGTAGCGTCGGCTGGCAAGGGAGTTTCATTCAACCTAAAGAAACCGTAGAATCCTCAGCCGCATTTGGCCAGGCTACCTGGAACGCGACAGAAAGCCTGCATTTTACCGGTGGCTTGCGTTACACCAAAGACACCCGCACCAATGTCGGTGGTAACGGCTACACCTGGAACTATGACGCCAGCGTGCCGCAGACCCCGCTCAATGCTCACATCGATCCGACTAAACCGGGTCAGGGCTATAGCCCAAGTAAGCCTTCTAACGATGGTACTTACACCGGTGACAAAGTAACTGGTCTGGCGCGCATTAGTTACGACTTAAATAAAGACAATATGATGTATGCCAGCTACTCGACCGGTTACAAGTCGGGTGGGCTGCAAGATGGCGGCAGAACCTACGGCGCAGAAACGCTGACTAACTATGAAATCGGTAGTAAGCACACTTTGTTTGGTGGCACAGTTAAAATTAATAATGCATTCTTCTACGAAGACTTCAAGGATTTCCAGTTCAGTGCACCTGTGACCAATCCTGATGGCTCGCATACTCTGGCAACGAATAATGCCGAAGGTGCCAAGATTGCCGGTTTCGAAACCGAGATCGCCGCCAAGCTGACTAAGGACGACAAGATACAAATGTCGCTGGCATACACGCCTAAGGCAACGCTGGGTAAATTGATCGGTGGCTCTAACGATTACGCCTTACCAAAATGCGTCGCCGATCCGACTATCAGCACCTGTGTCGATGTGACCGGTTTCACCATGCCGCATGTACCGAAAATACAAGCGCAGTTTCAGTATCAACATGTATTCCACATGGGCGATGCGACCATCACACCGCGCATCAGCGTGCATTACGAATCTGAAAGTGGCTTGAGCGTGTTTAGCGATCATTTCGGCGCTCCCGATAAACAAGAAGCTTATGCCCGTACCGATCTGGGGCTGCGCTATGCGGCGGGCAGATTTTATATCGACGCCTTTGTACGTAATGTCAGCGATAACGCGATTAAGACCAGTGCGCAAAATGGCTTCTCGAATGGCAATGGTACTCAGGTTTGGCAATCGCAATTCCTGGCGCCACGTACCTTCGGCTTCAACGCAGGCATGGATTTCTAATTGAAACGGGGTCATGGAAAAAACGCTTAGGCGTGGTTTTGCAACTGTCCCGAAATCTGATGCACATCGCGTAAGCGGCACGCAATTTGCCGTATAATCCGCGGCGAGAACCAGCCCCCTGTCGTCACTGATAGGGGGCTTTTTGTTGGCCCTTCCCGATAAAGAGATGATGAATACTACCGAGATTTTTTTGATCGCGATGACGCTGATCTTTAGCGTGCCCTATTTGATCTGGCGTCTGGGGAATACCGATTATTGGGCACCGCTAGTGGTGGTGCAAATTATTGCCGGCATTGTTCTGGGGCCGGGCGTGCTCGGTGCAGTCTTTCCGGATTATTATCGCTTCGTCTTTAATCCTCAGGTGATAGGCGCGCTCAATGGCATCGCCTGGTGGGCGGTGATGGTATTTGTGATGATCGCCGGCGTCGAGCTAGACCTCAAAAAAATGTGGGAGTACCGGCGCGAGAGCGGCATCACCGCCAGCCTGGCTTTGGGCGTGCCTATGGTATTTGGCAGTGCTGCCGCGCTATTTTTACTCTGGCATAGCTCAGCCTGGATGGGGCCAAAGGCGCAGGGTTGGCAGTTTGTGCTGGGTGTAGGGATGTCCTGTGCGGTGACGGCATTACCCATTTTGATTTTATTGATGGAGAAACTGGCTATTTTGCGCCAGCCCATAGGTCAACGCATCTTGCGTTACGCCAGCCTAGATGATGTTGCGATCTGGGGCGTGCTGGCGCTGATTTTGCTCGATTGGGACAGAGTAGGGCGGCAATTGTTGTTTCTGTTTGGCTTTGCTATCGCCAGTTACCTATTCCGCCGCTTGATGCGCAAGATACCTGAGCGCGATCGCTGGTACGCCGCCTTTATCTGGCTGTCGGCCTGCTCGTATTTTGCCGACTGGTCTGGCCTGCATTTTATGGTCGGGGCATTTTTGGCTGGGATGGTGATGGACGGCGCCTGGTTTGATCAGGACGATATGGATAAGCTGCGCCATTTTGTCTTGATGATGCTGATGCCTGTATTCTTTCTCAGTACCGGCCTGCGTACCAACTGGCAGTTGGGCGGTGTCGCCGTATTTGGGGCCGGCTTGTTGTTGTTACTGGTATCTGTCGGTGGCAAAATGGCAGGCATACATGCGGCCGGAAAAATCCTTAAATGGGAGCAGGGCGAGGCCTCCATCATAGGCTGGCTACTGCAGACTAAGGCTCTGATCATGATTATCTTCGCCAATGTGCTGCTCGATAAAAACATCATCACCAATCAGACCTTCACCGCCTTGCTGGTGATGGCCGTACTCAGCACCATGTTAACGGTGCCGGTGGTTGCGCCGAAACTGCAGAAAATGAAGCAACTGATTTTTAGAACGAGTTAGATTGGTACAAGTCAGCGCAACGCAGAGTATAAAAAAACACGGAACAGCGATTTGCGTTGTTCCGTGTTTTTTATCGTGAATTAATCCTGGGTTTTATTTTGAATCCTAACGTCGCGGCTGTCTTGGTCCTAGAAAGCGCGCTGGGTTTAGTCGTGCTGCCACTTGATCGTGGATAAAATCACGATACCAGAGTGCGCTGTTTTTTAAGGTGCGCTCTTGCGTTTCGTAATCGACATAGACCAGACCAAAGCGTTTGGCGTAGCCGGAGTTCCACTCGAAATTATCCAGCAGGCTCCAATAGAAATAGCCTTGCACATTGACGCCCTGTGCGATGGCGTTGTGCAGCGCTTTCAGATGCAGGCGCACATACTCTATGCGCGCTGCGTCATCGATTTTGCCGTCCTGTATGGTGTCAGCCACGGCCATGCCGTTCTCGGTGATGTAGATAGGTGGTAGATCGGTATATTCGCGATTTAACTGCAGCAGCAGGTCAGTTAATCCATCCGGATAAATTTCCCAGCCCATGTCGCTAAAGCCGAGTTTTCCTTCTGGTTTTTTGGCAGGGACTTCGGTACTGATATACGAGCGGAAATAATAATTCACCCCCAGAAAATCGATAGGCTGGCGTATCTCGGCCATGTCATTGTCTGCCACATGGAATTGACTCATGTCCATGCGGTCCAGCGCTTTTTGCGGGTAGCTGCCTTTGAAGATGGGATCCATGAACCATTGCACCGAGCGCGCATATTCCCATTCGGCCTCGGCCTGGTCTTGCGCAGAGTCGGTCGCTGGCATTGCCGTCCATTGATTGAGTACGATACCCAGTTTGGCGCTGCTATTGACGGCACGCATGGCCTGCATCGCCCATCCGTGCGAGAGTAATAAGTGGTGGGATACTTGTATCGCTAAGGCGGTGTCGGCTATGCCTGGGGCAAACTGTGCATTGCCGTAGCCCAGATTCGCGGTACACCAGGGTTCATTATGGGTGGCGATCGTGGCGACCCGGTTGCCAAAGCGGCGCGCTACTTCGGCGGCATATTCGGCGAAATGCTTAGGCGTATCGCGGCTGAGCCAGCCACCCTGATCTTGCAAACCTTGCGGTAAATCCCAGTGATACAGGGTGACGTGAGCGGTGATATTTTTTTCTGCTAGTTTGTCTAAGAGTTTGGAATAAAACTCAAAACCTTGTTCATTCCATGCACCATAACCTAGCGGCTGCACCCGTGACCAGGAGATAGAAAACCGATAGGCATCAACGCTGAGGCTGGCGATCAGGTCCACATCTTCTGCATACTTATGGTAGTGGTCGCAGGCGACATCACCGGTGCTGCCATCAATGATTTTTCCGGGTGTGTGGGTGAAAGTATCCCAGATCGACGGCCCGCGGCCATCGACAGCGGCGGCACCTTCGATTTGGTAGGCGCTGGTAGCGACGCCCCAGATAAAGGAAGAAGAGAATGCAGGCTTGGAATTATTATTTGACATAGTCATGTAGCAGATCTTTTAAATGCATGGAGAGTCGCGCAAGGAAATGGCGGATGGAATGCGTTCACTAATTGGTGCTAATCGGTACTAAGCGATGGCGCTAACAGCTGGCGCTAGCGGCGATGCTATTTCAGGAAATGGTGTCAACATGCATAGTCTCCGGATGGGTGGTTTTTATAAATCTGTTTTATGAAATCGTTTTCATATTTTACTGGAATTACTTACCTGGTCAAGAAAATTCCTAGGGAAATTTCTCTTTTTATTACTTACTCTCAAAATTCCCTGCGATTTTTGGGCTGCCAGAAAGTTCTTGTCGCTTATTTTTAACAAAAAATGCAGTTTCATCTAAAAATGTAATGAAATCGTTTTCTTGGATTGGTTTGGATATTCGCTTTCGATCTGTGGTCTAGCTTAAGTGTGTGCAGGGCGTGCTCGCTACACTTAAACAAGCAAGCCCCGACCAGCGATCATCGATATGTCGTAAACGCCTCTATTCAACGATATAATTAAATCAGCAAACACGCCTTCTGCGCTATGGGTGTGGGAATAGGCGCAATTGCGTGCGAATGCGAATAATGATTTATGTTATTCTGTCATTGAAAAGGTTTTCAACAGCAATGTTTTATGTATAGGACTTACGCAAAATTGCTCCGGCTAGGCGCACCACCGAAGAAAGTACTTTAGTACGGCAAGGTGAATGCAACGACGCTGGGGCTGTTTTGCGTAAGTTCTAATCTAGCTAACGTTCGGAAGGCATGCAGTGATCGACAATGAATTGAATCAAGCTCCAGTGACTTTACTCGATGTGGCGCGGGTAGCCGGGGTCTCGCCAAGCACGGTATCACGCATCTTAAACGGCACCGCCAAGGTATCGGCCGATAAGCGTAAGGCGGTAGAGACCGCGATCGCCGAGATGCACTTCGAACCGAATCAACTCGCTCAGAGTCTCAAGAGTGGCAAATCGATGACCATAGGCATCGTGGTGCAGGATATTTCCAGCCCGTTTTTTGCCGAGACCTTGCGCGGCGTCGATGATGGCCTGAAAGCTACCGGTTATGCCTCGGTGATCGTTAGCGGCCACTGGAATGCGCAAGAAGAAGCTGACCGAATTAAATTGCTGTTGGCACGCAAGGTCGATGGCTTGATCCTGCTCTCCGGTCATATCGCCGATCAGGATGTGCTGCGCTTTGCCAAGCAAAGACCGATCGTTGCCACCGGGCGCGCGCTCAGCAGCGACAGCGCGATCGGCTTTAAACTCGATAATGAATACGGTGCCATGCTGGCGGTGCGCCATTTGATCGAGCTAGGCCACCGCCGTATCGCCTTCGTGGCCGGTCCTTCAGATAATCCGGATGCCGATGAACGTCTGGCAGGCTACCGGCGCGCCTTGCTGGAAGCCGATATTGAGTTTGATCCCAAACTGGTGGCCGAGAGTGATCTGCATGAAGCCAGCGGCTTATTGGCAATCAATCGCCTGATAGAAAGTCAGCAGCAATTTAGTGCCGTGTTCGCGGTCAATGATCAGAGCGCCTACGGTGTCCGTTTAAGCCTGTACCGTAAGGGCATACGGGTGCCGGATGATATCTCGCTAATCGCCTTCGATGATTTGCCAACCTCGCTCTACACCACGCCGCCACTGACCACCATACGCCAACCTCTGTACGACATGGGGCTCGCCGCCAGCAGCGCCTTGCTGGGTCTGATCAGCGGCACAGCTGTCGATATCATGCTACCGGCCTTAGAACTGGTAGTGCGAGAAACCACACGTCGGTTTCGTTAATCGCGACAAACTGCTCCACAATTAAAATAAAATAGTGCATGCCTCAAGGCGCATATTCCATGCGGCTTTGCGGCCAGTGTGCCTGAAGAAGCGCATGGAATATGCGCGTTGGCAGGGTGCTTGAATCAAGCAGCAATGTGCGAGGCTATCACCTATGCATGTTGAGTTTGCAAATTTGAGCTGGCAACAATGATCAAAGAAATGGAGAGCGCATGAAAAAACTCAATGGAAAGTTTGCCTTAGTCACTGGCGCCAGTCGCGGTGTCGGGCGTGGCATCGCCCTAGGTTTGGGAGAGGCTGGTGCCACCGTGTATATCACGGGACGCAGCAGCGATGATAGCCTGCAAGCCGAAGCGCTTTCAGGAAATTTACAAGATACCGCTCGTCAGATTGAGGCTTTAGGTGGCACAGCGATTTGCATACTTTGTGATCATCGTAATGATGCCGAAACCAAGGCTGTCTTCGAGCAGATAGCGCAACAGGCAGGGCGATTGGATATTTTGGTCAATGCGGCATGGGCTGGCTACGAACAGGTATTTAGCCCAGATGATTTTACTTGGGCGAATAAATTTTGGGAGCAACCGATTACTACTTGGGATGCCATGTTTCAGGTGGGCTTGCGCTCTAGCTTTGTCGCTTCGCAATATGCGGCGCGCATGATGCTCAAAGCAAATAGCGGGTTGATCGTCAATGTCTCGTATTGGGCGGCTCAAAGATACATGGGCAATGTTCCCTATGGTGTGAATAAGGCGGCGATGGATCGCTTGACCAAGGATTGCGCTCTCGAATTACAAGAGCATCAGATCGCGGTCGTTTCACTCTATCCTGGTTTGGTCAGAACCGAGCGGGTACTGCGAGGGGCCGAATTTTTTGATATGAGCAATTCAGAGTCTGAGCAATTTTCTGGACGCGCTGTCGCCGCGCTCGCCACCGATCCGGGCTTAATGCAGCGTTCTGGAACTGTGCAAGTTTCAGCCCAGCTTGCTGAGGAATTTGGCTTTGTTGATATCGATGGATATAGCCCTAAGCCTTTAACCAAAGAGAGTGCGATTTAGCTGCGCTTGCCCACGTCTACGCCAGAGCTAGCGGTTATTGCGGCTGTGTAATTGGGCAATGACTTAGTCTGGCGTAGATTTCAAAATCAACCCTGCCACTGCGCATATTCCATGCGGCTTAGCGGCCAGTATGCCTGAAGAAGCGCATGTAATATGCGCCCTGGCAGGCCAGTGTTTTTACTTTTTTTTTGGCTCTACGCACGCATGATCGTAGTCAGACTAAAGCGTTTTCTGATTGACGCGCTTGGATAATTCTTCCGCGCTTTCTTTGCGTTCGCTGTAGCGGTCTACCAGATACGGCGAGGCGTCACGGGTTAGCAGGGTGAACTTGAATAGTTCTTCCATCACGTCCACCACTCGGTCGTAGTAGGCTGATGGTTTCATGCGTCCGGCCTCGTCAAATTCGAGAAAAGCTTTGGCCACCGAAGACTGGTTCGGGATGGTGATCATGCGCATCCAGCGCCCCAGTATGCGCAGTTGATTGACTGCGTTAAACGATTGCGAGCCACCCGATACTTCCATCACCGCCAGCGTCTTGCCCTGAGTTGGACGTACCGCACCAACCGATAAAGGTATCCAATCGATCTGCGCTTTCATGATGCCTGTCATCGCGCCATGCCGTTCGGGCGAGCACCAGACCATGCCTTCGGCCCACAAGGCCAGTTCGCGCAGTTCTTGCACCTTGGGATGGTTCTCAGGCGCGGCGTCTGGCAGTGGTAAGCCTTGCGGGTCAAACACTTTCACTTCGCCACCCATGGCAATTAACAAGCGTGCCGCTTCCAGTGTCAGCAGTTTGCTGTAGGAGCGTTCGCGTAAGGAACCGTACAGAAGCAAGAAGCGCGGCGCATGGGTAAACGCTGCTTTGCTGGCGAGTTTTTCCAGAATAGCTTGATCGAATAAATTTTGCTGCAAACTAGGCAAACTAAGATCATTGAGCGGCACGATGCGCCTCCTGGGCGATGACTTGCGCGCCGTCGTCGTACCATGGCTTGGTTGCATTGGTACTTTGACCACCAGTAACATCACCGGTACTTCGATCAGCACCCCGACTACGGCCCGGTACAGCGCCGCACCCGATTCAAAAGCATAGAAGAACTAATATCCGTTGTGAAGCACCACGGGCAGGCGGCTGGCGAATTTATCGCTGCGATTGCGCGATTACGCCACCGCTGAACTCGAAAAAGACCGGAGGCGCCGCGAGTAGACGGGCATTTACCTGGCCCTGCTGTCACTGAAACTTGCTTTTCGCGCAAACCGACTGGCCTGTGCCAGCGCCAATAGGAAGATAGCCGATGGCCGAACTGTTCGAGATCAGGGTATTGGCGATCTCTTCTTCTTTGTACTCTTTCGGCGGTCTGGCGCGGTTGGTGAAGACCAGCCGCGACCAGTAGGCGTGCATTTGATTGCGCGAGCGCCCCAGTAAGGACTGGTAAAACTTATCGCGGGTTTCGCTGTCTTCGATGTCCACCGGTTTCAATTCGCGTGTGGCGGTTTTTGTTCCCAGGTTACCCAGATATAACGCAGCGAGATCCTCGCGGCTGAGACTGGTGAGTTCGCTTTTTTCGCTGACTACGACGGCGATAGTGGTTTGTGCAGAGGCCAGCCCATTGCAGTGTAAGGCAAGCGCTAGCAAAAGGAGGGCAAGGGATGGTTTCCAGGTATTCATCAGTATGCCCAATCCAAAACAACGCTGATGACATTGAGGTGAGATAGGCCTGCCGGTAATTTGCTAGTTAGCAGGCCGGGCTCTCCGGCGTTTGGCGTGACCCTGTCCCATTGTCCTTTTAGTGCCAGGCCAGGCTTGATATCCCAGCGCAGACCGGCCGACACGGTTTTCTGGTCATTTTTTTTGCTGCCCAGATAGGCGTTTGCCGCCAAGGCCGCTCGTCCGCTTAGCCGGGTTTCGTTAAGATCACCCAGCATGTGGAGTTGCGCATACGTAGCATAAGGAGTCCAGTTGCCAAAAGTATGTCCTACCGTGATATATGCGGCGAGCTGGTCAGGCAGAGGCTTGCGCCTTAACTGGGTGCGCGTAATTTCCGTCATCAGCAGCCAGTTATTGTGCTCATAGCGCATGCCGAGACTGGCATAGCGCTGGGCATCGATATGATCGAGCGAATACTCGGCTGCGACGGCCGGATTTTGTTTGTAGATCAAGGCCATGATGGGGTTAAGCTTGCTGCTTTGTACCGAAACGTCCGCTTGCACCAGTGATGCGCGTAATGTCATTTCAGTGTCTGCAAGGCTTAGCGTCAAACCCAGGGTCGGTTGATTTTGTACCGAATAATTTGCGCGAACCAAGGAGGAAACGCCGGCTCTCGCTTCCACTGACAGCGTGCGGCCTAGAACAGGTATCCGGTGTTGTACCACGATACCATCGGAATGAGCATTCTCGCCACCAAGGTTATATAGTTCAACCGGAGGGCGCACCCAAGGTTGGGAATAGCCTACATAAAATTCTTCGCTGGTTAGAAACAGGGTACTTTGCGATCTGCCGAAATACACGCTCGACTGTTCGTTAATTTTCCATTTGGCCTGGGCCCATAGTAATTCCGGTTCAACTTTATCGTCCCCGTTACGGCGTATCAGGGTATGCGCTACCAGTGACCATGCGGGTGTCAGTTGCGCCGACAGTTGCAAGCCGAGTCGGTTATCCATGCGCCCGGAAAAACTATCGTCGAGCGAAAAAATGTAGGTGGATTTGCTGCGATAACCAGGTGAGCTGAGATCTGTTTTTGCGTAGCCTAATGTGCCGTAGGCATTGAATTCCAGTTTGCCGTCAAGTAATTCGACTGCTTGTGCCAAAGGCGCAAACAAACCGGCACTGAGCAATAAGGCACTAAAGCCCGGCGAGTAATTTCTGGAGGTGAAGTAATTAAGCGGCATCGTTTTTCTTTTCATCAACGGGTGCTGAAAGTGGCAGCGTAATGAAAAATTCACTGCCTTGTCCTACGCTACTTTTTACTTGTATCTGGCCGCCAAGCAAGCCTGTCACCAAATTGTATACGATATTGAGTCCAAGTCCACTACCACCCTGGCCTAATTTTGTTGTAAAAAAGGGATCAAATATTTTTCCTAAATGCTCTGCCGGTATGCCTGCACCGTCATCGCTGACGCTGAGCATCAGATGATCCTTGTCTAGCATGTGCGTGTGTATGCTGATGCGCTCGCCGATGCCGGGATTGATGCCGTGCGTTAGTGCATTGCTGACCAGATTGCTGATAATTTGCCCTAAAGGACCAGGAAAACTATCCATCTGTATCTCATTATTAAGCTCGCACTCTATCTTGATGCCGGAACTGCGAAACATCGGTGACATGCTTAAGATGATTTCTTCTATGATCTCGGAAACCGGAAACTTACGCCGCTGCGAACTGGTGCGGTCTACCGAGACTGCCTTAAAGCTGGTAATTAATTCCGCCGCCCTTTGCAAGTTGCGCACCAATAACTCTCCGGCCAACTGATTCTCTTCCAGATGCGCATCGAGTTCGGATTTACGCACGCCACCGGCGGTCTCTTCCTTAAATTGCTTTTGGTTGTATAGCAGGGCGCTCGCCACGGTTAGTGAATTGCCTATCGGAGTATTGAGTTCATGCGCTACGCCAGCCACCATGCTTCCTAGACTAGAGAGCTTTTCGGATTGGATCAGTTGTTCTTGTGCATGCCGTATGGTTTGTAAGGCCGAATCTAATTCGTGATTGCGCTGCTCGAGTTCGGTGGTGCGCTGCTCTACTCTCTGTTCGAGTTCGCGATTGAGACCTTGCAATTCATTTTGCGCCATACGCAAATCGGCGATGTCCATCGCCGCCAGTATCAGGTAGCTGATGTTGTCGACATCAAAACATTGACCGGAGACCAGGCATGGATGACTATTTCCGTCCGTTAGATGCAGATTTAGTTCGGTCGGAGGCAGGCGGCTGTCCTGTTCCAATTTTTGCATCAGGCGCCCGTTGTCGTCTGCGCTACAAGGCAAGAGCGTAGGGTTGAGCTCGCTAAGTTCGCCAAAAGTCTGCCTCGATGCCAGATTGTGTTCGGTTCTGTGATAAAGCCGGGTTTGCGCATCTTTAGTGAATAAAAACATGGGAACCGGTGCCGCGTTAAAAACGGCGACAAATTTTTTCTCCCTGACTTCCAGCGCCCGCGACATGGCATTGAAGTGACTGGCCAGATGAGACAGTTCATCTTTGCCATGCTCTGGCACTTTTTTTTGATAGTTGCCCGATACGATTTCCTGCGTTGCGCTGATCAGCATACCAAAGCGTCGCTTGATGCGATGGCCAAATACCGCCAGCAACAAGCTGGTTAACAGTATTCCGCACAAACTCACCAGCAGGGCGACACGTATCATGCGTTCGAGTAAATCCAGTACCCCCAGTGTCGAGAGACCGAATTGCACCTCGCCGATATGATTGCCGCTCAATAGTACCGGTTGGCGCACGTGGTAAATTCCTTTGGCGATGGCTTCCTGTGCATTTTTACTCGGTGCCGGTAGTTCTTGTATGGAGATACCAGTCGCGATCAAGGACTTTTTGTTTTCGTCCAGCACCACGATATAGCGCAAGCCTTCATTGGAGCCTGAGATGAGTTCATTGAAAAAATCCTGCAGAATATCAAAGCGTCGTTCTACTGCGTACGGTGCGATGCCTAAATGAATGATTTCTGAGGTGGTGCGGACCGAGGTGGCAAGATTGCTTGCCATGCTTTCGCGCAAGATGCTCGATGTTACGAGAAAATAGCTCGCTAATAGTAGTGATTGTATAAGTACGCCAGAAAGTAGTAATTTTCCTCTGAGGGTATGGAGAAATCTACTTCGCACTGGTGACCTCACTATTTAAATATAGTATTCAGTTAATGTTTTCGTCTGTACTTAAATCGCATTATAGATGTTCTTTCAATATCAGCAATGTTCTTTCTTTGTATAAAGATGCGCGTCCTCATATTTGATTTTACGCCCGCTGTCGTATTGTCTTATAGGTAATATCCATTCCAGGTATAGACCCTGGTCTGACGGAAAATTTTCTGTTCGTTACTCCTCACTGCGTAAGACTTGCTAAGGGGCGAAATCCTATAAGAAATCTTATCCGGCTTGAATCACAACGCTTGCTTGACGCTATGGGCATAGATGATTACATTACTGACTCATGAGTAAGTTAGTTGGATGTGAACAAATGATATGCCCGTTTAAACCCCGTTGGGAGCGCCGCAAAGACGCGCGGCCACAAGAGTTGCTCGCCGCCGCTCTCGATCATTTCGTCGAGCGTGGTTTTGCCGCAACTCGCCTGGATGACGTAGCACGTGCGGCAGGGGTGTCTAAGGGAACCTTGTATCTCTATTTTTCCAGTAAGGAAGAGTTGTTTAAGGCGGTGGTGCGCGAGTCGGTGATCCCTATGCTGGGTGAGGCGGAAGACATGCTGGGGCAGTTTACCGGCACCAGCGCCGAATTATTACGCTTGTTGATGACTACCTGGTGGGAAAAAATAGGCAATACCAAGTTGTCAGGTCTTACCAAACTGATGATAGGAGAAGCCGGTAATTTTCCTGAACTGGCGCACTTTTATCAGGAGGAGGTTATAGACCGTAGCGATAAATTGGTGACTGCCATGCTAGAGCGCGGCATCGCCCGAGGCGAGATTCGTCAGTTGGATACGGCAATCGCTGCGCGTATTCTCATCGCCCCTATGATCATGATCATGATCTGGAAGCACTCCCAGGGAATTTGCCCGATAGAGCCGAATAAGCTCGATGCATATCTGGAGCAGTATATCGATATGGCGACCCATGGCTTATTAGTCAAACCGGCTGCATGAAGCTGTGCTAGTGCAAAGTTGGGCAACTTAATCTCAGGCTGACGATAGGTAATTGGCGTGAACGTCATGGCCTGTATTAATTAAGCCGCAAGCAAGAATGAAGCAAAAATGAAGTAAGAGCGAAGTTTTAATTTGAGTCTGAAATGTGAGTCTGAATTTTTCGGACTTTTTTATCGAATGGATAAGCATGCTTAAGCGTCGTGGAATTTGGATTGTTGCCCTCATATTAGCCGTCGGTGCCGGCGTTGTCGTCATGAAGAAAAAAGCGGCGAATACCGCTGCACAGTCGGCCGCCAAGCAGCAATCGCTCACGGTCGCCGCTCAAGTCATGGAATTTCTTGCCAGCGATGTCGTCAGTGTCAGCAGCGGTGACGTACGCAAATTACTCAGCTTATCCGGTGCCTTGCGCGCCTACAATCAGGCGGTGGTCAAAGCCAAGGTTGCAGGCGAGGTACGCGAGGTATTGGTACGTGAAGGCGAAGCGGTTCAGCTTGACCAGGTACTGGTAAAGATGGATACCGCCGATTACGATGCGCGTCTGGCGCAGGCTCGCGGTAGTCTTGCCGCTGCCCAGGGACAGCTGGAAATCGCCCGTCAGGCGCGAGATAACAATAAGGCTTTGCTGGACAAGGCGTTTATTTCTAAAAACGCCTACGACAATACGAATAACCAATTTGCGATTGCGGTCGCCAATGTCGATAGCGCCAAGGGTGCCGTTTCGGTCGCGCAAAAGGCCTTGGCTGATACCGTCATACGCGCGCCTATCGCTG
This sequence comes from Undibacterium piscinae, assembly GCA_003970805.2. Taxonomy (GTDB): domain Bacteria; phylum Pseudomonadota; class Gammaproteobacteria; order Burkholderiales; family Burkholderiaceae_D; genus Undibacterium; species Undibacterium piscinae. The sequence continues at coordinate 1,764,665 of CP051152.1, read as the reverse complement.
GCTTGATCAGCAGCCGTAGCGTACAGCCGGGCGAAAAAATTTCGCCGGATAATAAATTATTCGAAGTCGTTGATCTGCGCGTGATGGAGATGGAAGCGCCGGTGCCGACTCAGGATATCGCCAGCATCAAGATAGGGCAACCGGTACAACTGAAGATAGAAGGTGTGGCGCAGATGGTGAGCGGCAAAGTAAGCCGTATCAATCCGGGTACCGTGGCGGGTTCACGCTCTATCATGACGTATATACAGATCGCCAATCAGGATGGCGCATTGCGTGCCGGTATGTTTGGTGAGGCGCAATTGGTGATCGAGCAGAAAAGCGGTGTACTGATCGTTCCGCAGACTGCGGTACGCACTGACAATGACAAACCCTTTGTGTATGTCATCGAGAATAATACCTTGCAACAAAAGCCGGTCAGTCTGGGCATGCAGGGTGACGCGAATGGCGTCGCCGTGGTAGAGCTGCTGTCGGGTGTGGCTAAGGATGCCATCGTGGTCAAGACCAATCTGGGGAGCTTGCGCGCTGGCATTCCGGTCAAGCTGCTCGCTGCAGCAGCTAAGGTGTAAGCCATGTGGTTCACACGCATTAGTATCGGTAACCCTGTGCTGGCGACCATGATGATGGTGGCGTTTGTGGTGCTTGGCCTGTTTTCGTATAAGCGTTTGCGGGTTGATCAGTTCCCGGATATTACCTTTCCTGTGGTGGTGATACAGACCGATTATCCGGGTGCTGCTCCTGAGACCATAGAATCGGATATCACCCGCAAGGTGGAAGAGGCGGTCAATACCATTAATGGTATCAGCGCCCTGACTTCGCGTTCGTATGAAGGCTCTTCTGTCGTTGTGATGGAGTTTGACCTCAACATCGATCCGGCGCAGGCGGCGCAAGACGTGCGTGAAAAAGTCGCGCTGATCAAGTCCAAGTTCCGCAAGGAGGTTAAGGAGCCGCGCGTCTCGCGTTACGATCCGGCCGATAAGCCGGTGTTTTCAGTATCGGTCACCAATGACGATAAAATCAGCAAGCGCGATTTCCGCGAGATGACCACGATTGCCGATCAACTCGTCAAGAAACGTCTGGAAAACGTACGCGGGGTAGGCTCGGTGAGTTTGGTCGGTGGCGTCAAGCGCGAGATCAAGATTTATCTCAAGCCGAATGAAATGGAAGCGCTGGGCCTGAGTGTCGACCAGGTCATCAATGCCTTGCGCAACGAGAATCAGGAATTGCCTACCGGTGCGATCCGCTCGCTCGATAATGAGAGAGTTGTGCAGATTCAGGGGCGCATCCAAAAACCGCAAGACTTCGGCCGTATAGTCGTTGCAAAACGTGGTTCGCAGCCGGTCTTGCTGTCGCAAGTGGCGAGTATCGTTGACGGACAGGAAGAGCAAGAGAGCCTGGCGTTGCATAACGGACAGCGCACCGTGGCGCTCGATATCCTCAAGGCGCAGGGACAAAACACCATAGAAGTTGCCGATGGCCTGACCGATGCACTGAAAGCGCTGGAGCCGCAACTCAAGGCGCAGTATCCGGGCTTGAAAGTGCAGATCATTAAGGATGGCTCACGCCAGATACGGGTAGGAGTGGATAACGTGCGCAAGACCCTGATCGAAGGTGCCGCACTGACTATCCTGATCGTTTTCCTGTTCCTCAATTCCTGGCGTTCTACCGTGATCACCGGCCTGACTTTGCCGGTCGCCTTGATCGGTACTTTCCTGTTCATGGACATGTTCGGTTTTACCATCAATATGATTACCCTGATGGCTTTATCCTTGTGCGTAGGTTTGCTGATTGATGATGCGATCGTGGTGCGGGAAAATATCGTGCGGCATGCCGGCATGAAGGTCAATGGTAAGTTTAAGGATCACCATACCGCTGCGCTGGAAGGGACGGCAGAAATCGGCCTGGCGGTGTTGGCCACCACTTTCTCTATCGTCGCGGTGTTTTTTACCGGTAGGTTTCATGGGCGGGATCATCGGTCGTTTCTTTCATCAGTTTGGCATTACCGTCACCGCCGCCGTACTGATCTCAATGTTTGTCTCGTTCACCTTAGATCCTATGCTGTCTTCGATCTGGCCGGATCCCGATGCACATGGGCACGCGATAAAAAAAGACGGTCCGCGCAAAGGAGTTTATGCCCATACCATAGGCTGGGTGCTGGAGCAGTTTGAGCGCGGCGTGCAATGGTTCTCTTCGCTGTATCAAGTGATGTTGCGTTGGTCACTCAAGCATCGCGTCAAGACCTTGCTGATCGCACTGGCGACGTTTGTTGCCGGCCTGATGATACCTGCCACAGGTCTGATCGGTTCAGAGTTTGTGCCGCAAGCTGATTATTCGGAAACCGGGATTACCTTTTATACGCCGGTCGGCTCCTCGCTGGAATTGACGGAAGCCAAAGTGCATCAGGTAGAGGCGGTGCTTAAGGAGTTTCCTGAAGTGACCGACACTTACAGTACCGTCAATACCGGCTCGGCACAGGGCAAGAATTATGTCAGCACCTTCATTCGTCTGGTGCCGCGCAAGGACAGGGCGCGCAGCACCACCCAGATGTCTATCCCTTTGCGTAATCGCCTGGTGCAGATAGCCGGAATCACGGTCACGCATATAGGCGCGCTCGATGGTGTCGGTGGCGACAACAAGAATCTGCGCTTCAGTTTGCAAGGGGCGGATCTGGATCAACTGGGCAAACTGTCGGAAGAAGTGCAGCACCGACTCAGGGAGATTCCCGGTCTGGTCGATCTCGATTCAAGCATGAAAGCGCAGAAGCCGACCATTTCGGTGACGCCTAAACGTGATATCGGTGCCGATCTCGGTGTCGGTGTGGCACAGATCGGTGCAGCCTTGCGTCCCTTATTGGCCGGTGAGGCAGCTACGACCTGGCGCGCTCCCGATGATGAAAACTATGACGTTTCGGTGCGCTTGTCACCCGATGACAGGAATAATGCCGATGATTTATCCAAGCTGATGCTGGCTAGTTCACAAACCAATGCCGATGGCTCACCGAAGATGGTGCCGCTGCGTCAGGTTGCCGACATTATGCCGTCTACCGGTGCCAATCAGATCAACCGGCGCGACCTGACGCGTGAAGTGGAATTGTCCGCCAACGTGGTTGGTCGTTCTGCCGGTGAAGTCAGCGCCGAGGTGAAAAAAGTGCTGGACAGCATGCAATGGCAACCCGGTTATCGTTATAAGATGGGCGGGGCGACCAAGAACATGACGGAGTCGTTTGGCTATGCCTTGTCGGCGCTGGCGCTGGCGGTGATTTTTATCTACATGATCCTGGCCTCGCAATTTGCCAGTTTCCTGCAGCCTATCGCGATTATGTCGGCCTTGCCCATGACCTTGATAGGCGTGTTCCTGGCTTTGATGTTTTTCCGTTCCACCCTGAATATGTTTTCCATCATCGGTTTCATCATGTTGATGGGACTGGTCACCAAGAACGCGATTTTGCTGGTCGACTTTGCCAATCAGGTGCGCAAGGAGGGTAAGGAACGCACCGAAGCCTTGCTCGAAGCGGCACATGTGCGTCTGCGGCCTATCCTGATGACCACGCTGGCGATGGTATTTGGCATGGTGCCGCTGGCGTTTGCCTTGACCGAGGGTTCCGAGCAGCGCGCCCCGATGGGGCAGGCGGTGATAGGCGGAATTATCACTTCTTCCCTGTTAACTTTAGTGGTAGTTCCGGTTATTTACACCTATTTGGATGATCTGGGGCAGTGGTTCAAGCGAAAATGGACCGGAAATAATAAAACTAGTGGCGCGCTTTGATAAAATGCCGGATGTTTTCCAATTGACCAATTTAGTATTAGACCAAGCGAGTAATTAAAATGAATATCGAAAAAGCCCGTTTCAACATGATAGAACAGCAAATCCGCCCTTGGAATGTCTCTTCCCCGGAGGTGCTGGAGTTGCTGTCGACCGTGAAACGTGAAGAATATTTCCCGGAAAATCAAAAAAGTCTGGCGTTTTTTGATACCGAATTGCCATTGCCTGGTGGCGCGTTTGCGCTCGCGCCAAAAATCGAAGCGCGTATTTTGCAAGATATCGCGGCAAAAAAAACCGAAACGGTATTGCTGGTAGGCTCCGGTAATGGTTATCTGGCGGCATTGCTGGCACATCAGGCCAGACACGTCACCGTGGTTGAAGCTATTCCTGAACTGAAAGCGCTGGCCGAAGATAATCTGCATAAGAATGGCATTTTTAATGTCGATGTGGTCTGGGGCGATGGCTTGCAAGGCAAAACTGGTACGAGTTTTGACGTGATTGTGGTTGCCGGTTCGCTGGAAGCAATTCCTGAGGCATTGCAGAACCAATTGACGGTAGGCGGACGCATGTTCGTGGTGCTAGGGAAAGCCCCTGTCATGACAGCGCAATTGATTACGCGTGAATCCGAACTGTTCTTTAACACCAAAAATTTATTCGAGACTTCGCTGCCGCGTCTGTCGCAGGCAGTTGCTGAGTCTAGCTTCTCGTTCTGATCGTTCGATTAAACTTGATCTGTCATTGTTGATTTGCGCAACCTTGATATAAAAATTCGCACTGAAATTAGCACTGGAAAATGGAATGCAACATATCACCGCTCCCGAATTAGCCGCATGGTTATCCGATCAGGCAAAAAATCCTCCGATTTTGCTTGATGTGCGGGAACCTTGGGAGTACGAGACCTGTCATATCCCGCATGTTCTGCTGATGCCCATGCAGACCGTGCCTACCCGGTTTCAGGAGCTTGATCCGGATAGTGTGATTGTTTGCATTTGTCATCACGGCGGGCGCAGCATGCAAGTGGCTAATTTTCTTGAGCGCGCCGGTTTCGCTCAGATGATTAATCTGACCGGTGGCGTCCATGCCTGGGCGCAGCAGGTTGATACGAACATGCCGACTTATTAGTAAATTTCCGCTGTTTTGTCACTCAACAAAATAGCTGTTCCTATTTTGATTCATTACTTTTTCCGGAGCGTTTCATGCGAAATTCCATCATTGCCACATTGATTGCCAGCGCATTTTTGACAGTCAATGCAGGTGCCAGTGATTTGCTGCAGATATACAAAGATGCACTTGCCAATGATGCGCAATATGGCAGTGCGCGCGCCTCGCAAATGGCAGGACAGGAAAAAATGGTGCAGGGCCGTTCTGGCCTGTTGCCGACGATCGCATTGAGCGGCAGTGATACCCGGACCAAGTTGGATATGGATCCAGATCAGGGCTCCTCCCGCAGTTTTGATTACAACACGAATAGTTATTCACTCGCCCTGACTCAGCCTCTGTTTCGCTGGGCCAACTGGCAGCAATATGAGCAGGGTAAATTGTCGGTAGTGGCTAGCGACGCCCAGTTTGCGCAAGCGCAGCAGGATCTGATCGTCAGAGTCAGCCAGGCGTATTTTGATTTGCTGGGATCGAAAGATGTCTTAAAGACTCTGCAGGCGCAAAAAGTGGCGATTGCAGAGCAGTTAGCTTCAGCCAAGCGCAACTTTGAAGTTGGTACCCAGACCATTACCGATAGCCACGAAGCGCAAGCGCGCTTTGATTTGATCACGGCGCAAGAGTTTGCCGGTCAGGGTGATGTCGCGATTAAACGCGCTGCTTTGACGCAAATTATTGGCCGGGATGTTAAGGACGAATTAGCCGGATTGAAAAAAGGTAGCCAACTAGCGGCGCCTCAACCTGCGAACATGGACAAATGGGTGGAGTCGGCTGAGCAGCAAAATTTTGGCGTAGTGGCCTCACAAGTGGCGGTTGAGATCGCCCAGCGCGAAATTTCCAAGAGTCGCTCCGGCCATTATCCTACGGTAGATCTGGTAGCCAGTAGCGCACGTATTTCCAACGGCGGCCAATATACGGGGCAGACTGGCGTGAGCAAGCCAAACACCATAGGCGTACAGTGGAATATCCCGATTTTCACTGGCTTTGCTACCGATAGTAAAGTCAAGGAATCAATTGCCCTGGAAGACAAGGCTCGTAATGACCTGGAAAATAATCGTCGGGTTGCGGCACAGGGTACCCGTCAGGCGTATATCGGTGTGGTTGCCGGTCTGGCGCAGGTAAAGGCCTATGAAGCTGCCGAGATTTCCAGCCGTTCCGCACTCGATTCGAATATGCTCGGTTATCAGGTCGGTGTCAGGATCAATATCGACGTATTGAATGCGCAACAGCAACTCTCGACTACTCTTCAAAACCTGGCCAAAGCGCGCTATGACACTATCATGAACGGCCTGCGCCTGAAATCGGCCGCAGGCATCCTGAAAGAACAGGATTTGGCTGAAATCAACGCCTTGCTGGAAAACTAATTCGTTAGACTTAGATCTGAAATCTAAAAGCCCTCGGTTCAACACTGAGGGCTTTATTATTTTGTGGCGTGATTGTTCGGATTGTTAGGATTATGCGGATTGTTTAGATTGGTTGTTTAATATCAAATTGTCTCGCTCAAGCATGGAGCAAACTAAGACGAGGCCGGGGCAAACCATAGAAAGCGTATCGATGAACCAAACCGTGACAGCAAGTTCGACAACTCCAGCCACAAATTCCCATGCCACTAAGACGGGTGTTAAGCGCTGGTTATCGATAGTCATAGGCGTGATGCTGCTATTGGCCGTGCTGGCGTATTTTTTGGCACCGCTGGTGCTAGGCGTTAGTGTCAAGGCATTCCAATTACAACGCGGTGAACTGATACAGACCGTGGTTGCCAGTGGTCGTATCGAAACCCCGGCCAGGGTTGATGTCGGTAGTCAGGTCATCGGTAGGGTGGCGGCGGTGCCGGTCAGGGAAGGGCAGACGGTGAAATCTGGCCAATTGCTGATAGAGCTAGAGGCGAGCGATGAGAAAGCGGCGCTGGAACAAGCGGCTGCCGCAGTGCGTCAGGCTGAAGTCAAGCTCAGGCAATTTCACGAACAGACTCAGCCTATGGCGGAGCAAGCCTTGAGGCAGGCGCAAGTCACTTTGCTTAATGTACAGAAACAATATGATCGCCAGCGTGAACTGGTGGCGCAGGGCTTTATCGGTAAGGCCCAGCTTGACGATGCGCAGCGCAATTTGGATATCGCCAAAAGCCAGTACAGCAGCGTGCAACTGCAATTGCAATCGGTGATGCCAAAAGGCAGCGATTATCAGCTAGCCAGCGCAGCGCTGGAGCAGGTGCGTGCCAACCTACATGCGGCACAGGCCAGGCTTAATCACAGCAAAATTACCGCGGTGGCTGACGGTGTGTTGATTTTAAGGGATGTCGAGCGCGGTGATACGGTGCAACCCGGCAAGGTGCTGATGGTCTTGTCACCGCTTGGCCTGACGCAGTTGCTGGTGCAAATTGATGAGAAAAATCTGCGCTATCTGCAATTGGGCCAACTTGCGCTAGCCCAGGCTGATGCTTATCCGGGGCAAAAATTTAAGGCACAAGTGGCTTTCATTAATCCCGGTATCAATGCCCAGCGTGGTTCGGTCGATGTCAAACTCACGGTGGCGGAGCCGCCGGCGTTTCTCAAGCAAGATATGACGGTCTCGGTAGAGATAGAAGTCGCGCGCCGCAAGGATACCTTGTCCTTGAATGTGGAGGCGATCCGTGATGCCGCCAGCAGCGAACCTTGGGTCATGCTGGTCGAGCATGGTAAGGCAGTGCGGCGAGCGGTTAAGCTAGGCATGCCCGGTGACAAGAGTATAGAGATACTTTCCGGCCTCAAGGAGACTGACGTGGTGTTGCCGGCGACCGGTGTTGCGGTGGCGGAAGGCAAGCGGGTACGTGCTGATGTGGTTGAAAAACCGGTCGCAATGCGATGAATAACTGGCTGCCATTTGAATGGATAGTGGCGATACGCTTTTTGCGCGAAGGCCGCCTGCAGTCCTTGTTTATCATTCTTGGTGTCGCTATCGGTGTTGGCGTGATCGTGTTTATGTCTGCGCTATTGGCCGGTATGCAGGGCAATTTATTCCGCCGGGTCTTGAGCTCACAGCCGCATATTACGCTGGAGCGGCCCAAGCAAAAGGCCAGCATGGTGCTGCAAGCCGAGCCCGGGCAATTGATTGCATCGACGGTGCAAAAACCTTCGCAGCGCATGAACACCATAGATCAGTGGCAAAAAGTGCGCGATCAGATGCAGTCGCGCAGCGATGTGGTGGCGGTGTCTCCGGCTGCCAGCGGTCCCGCATTGGTAGTGCGTGGCAGCGCCACCAATGCGATCTCGCTAGTCGGCATAGAACCGGATCACTACAGCAAGATTGTGCCCTTGCCCGATAAAATGGTCAGCGGTAGTTTCCGCATGACCAATAGCGATATGCTGATAGGCATACAGCTGGCCGAGGATCTGGGTGTACAGCGCGGTGATAAGTTGCGGGTGACCACGGCGGCTGGCGCCAACCTGACGCTCAATATCGCCGGTATTTTTGATCTGGGTAGCCGTGGCGCCAACCAGCGAACCGTGTATGTCTTGCTGTCGACCGCACAGAGTTTGCTAAATATGGTCGGCGGCGTCTCCAGCATAGATCTGACCGTGCAAGATCCTTACGCAGCTGAAGAGATCGCACAGTCTATCGCCAACTCTACCGGCTTGAATGCGATGAGCTGGATCGCTAACAATAGCCAGTTTTTCCTTGGGATGCGGGCCCAGACCTATTCCAGCCTGATGATACGTATTTTCGTGGCGCTCTCGGTAGCGGCGGGGATCGCCAGCGTCTTGGTGGTGTCAGTGGTGCAGCGCCAGAAAGAGGTCGGCATCTTGCGTGCCATGGGCGGCAGTCGCGGCCAGATCATGCGCGTGTTCCTGATTCAGGGCGCGGTGGTCGGTTTGCTTGGATCACTGATGGGGTCTACTTTAGCGATGGGCTTGCTATCGGCCTGGAAACTGCTTGCCAAGAACCCGGATGGCACGCCTATGTTCGTCATAGAAGTGGACCCGCAGTTGTTTTTCTGGAGCGCACTCATCGCGATGCTGACGGGTTTGCTGGCGGCTGCTACACCGGCGATACGTGCGGCTCGCCTTGACCCTGTGGTGGCGATCCGTGGCTGACTCTCTTCTGCTTCTTGATAAAGTCTGCAAGTCGTATGCAGTGGGCACGCCTGCCGAAACCCAGGTCTTGTTTGATATCGATCTTAATATCGGCAAGGGTGAATTTGTCGCGCTGATCGGCCCTTCGGGTTCCGGTAAAAGTACGCTACTCAATATCATCGGCCTGCTCGACCGACCCGGTAGCGGCAAGCTGTACCTGACCGGGCAGGAAACCAGTATTCTCGATGAAGCGCATGTAACCAATTTACGCGGTGAGGCGATCGGTTTTGTATTTCAGTCGCATTATCTGCTGTCGGCATTTACCGCTACCGAAAACGTGATGATGCCTATGCTGATGCAACGAGGCCGACCAGACGATAGCATGCGGGAACGCGCGCAGCGATTGCTTGGGCAAGTCGGGTTGACGCAGTGGCAGAACAGTCTGGTCAGTAATATCTCCGGCGGTCAGCAGCAAAGGGTGGCGATTGCCCGCGCGCTGGCATTGAATCCGCCGCTGATACTGGCCGATGAGCCCACCGGCAATCTCGATACCAAATCAGCCGATGCCATCTTTGAGCTGATGCGCAAGCTTAACCGCGAGAGCGGCACTACCTTCCTGATGGTGACGCACAATATGGATCTGGCGAAACGCTGCGACCGCATCATAGAACTGGTCGATGGTAGGGTGGTCTAGCTAGTGAGTGTGGGTATTACTTTCTAAGCAGGCCAATCAATTGATGCAGACCATCGGTCATGGCGCGTACCGAGCCTTGCATATCCCACTGATCGTCACCGATCTTGACCAGGTTGGAGACTGCGCGCAACTCCAGGAAACGCTGGTTTTCTTGCTGGCAAACGTGGAAAAAAGCAGCACCTTCCATGTTTTCTATATCCAGTTCACTGCTGTCTATGAATGGTGCCATCGCGGCATTGAGCGAAGCGCTGCGTGCCAGCGGAAATGGCGCATCGGCCGGCAGGTGCGGGCAGTGCAGCGTGTGACGGCGTTCGAACTCCATGTCCAGCGGCAGGTGTGCCATGTGTACGAAACCTTCAGGTGTGAAGAAACCGAGATCTCCTTCGACTTCACTTTCTACCAGGAGTACGTCGCCGATCTTGAACGGTGCGTGGGGGTACATGCCAGCGACGCCGGCCAGGATCAGCACATCGGGCCGATCCTGCTGGATTGCGCGTAAGGTAGCCACCGCGGTGGCGGTCAGGCCTACTCCTGAAACGATGCAGTTGACGGCGTCATCATGGAACAGGCTAGCTTCGGTTTGGGTGGGGAAGAGTACGGTGATTTTCATAGACGATTTCTAAAATAGGGTGACCCGCAACGCATAGGCCACGGCTGTGATTTTTTTGATTGGTCTTAGGCTAAGCTAAACCTGAGACGATTTCCATGATAAGGCGCAAGTTTCGCTCACTCAGTTGGTGTTGCCTGATTTTATTTAAAAATCTCGTTGCTATGCTGTAAGCCTATTGTCCGGCATCGGGCACCAGCGGTGGCCCCTGACCTCAACTGCTTGCGCCGAAAAGGTAGGGGGCTTGGTAAATCTTACATTCCAGGGGGCCTGCGGCATATGCTGATATGCCGCAGTAAGTGCATGAGCGGATTGAATTCACCCCTGCCCTGATCTGGCCAAATTTTTCAGCGCGTCCGGCTCTCGCCGGCGGACGCTTAAAATGTTGCCCTGACCCCCGCGATCAGTCCCCGCATAGGTTGTGGCACAGTCTCTTTCAGTACTGAGGTGGCTAAACGTATGTCCTGATTGAGTAAGTTTTTCGCTTGCATAAACCAGGTAATCTGACTATTCATGTAGGGATGTGAATACGCGACATTAAGGTCGAGTTTTGTAAACGCAGGTGTCGAGTAATGCTCAAAGCTGGCGAGGCGCGACTGGCTTTGTGCGTGCAGTGCGTTCAGGCTGGTTCTCCAGCCGGAATGTTTGTAGCCTATCTCTAGTCCGACGCGATTGGCTGGCTGCAAGGGAAGGTTGCCAAGATTATCAAGGGTACCACGCGATGTATCGGCAAATCCGCGCACCGACCAACCTTCGCCATGTTGGTTATAGCTCAGCTCCGCTTCACCGCCGCGTATCGTTGCCGCTGCCTGATCCCAATTTCGTGCAATGAACTCACCGGCAGGATCTGGATTACCTTCGTCGTCTACTGTGATGCCCTTGGTATTTCCGTACACATAATTATTCACCTTATTCATAAACGCATTGATTTTCCAGCGGATTATGCCCGATGTTTTTTGCAGGCTGACTTCTAGATTGCGTGATTTCTCAATCTTAAGATTGTTGTTGCCGATATCAAACGTGGCGGTAGATTCATGCGGGCCATTTGAGTAGAGCTCTTCTGTCGTTGGTGCCCGTTGTGCGATGGAAAAGCTAGTGCCTAAGCCATAGCCTTTGGTAAATTGCCATAAAGCGCCAAGAGATGCTGACTTGAGCGTAAAGTCGCGAGTCGGTAATCCATATTGCGCTTCCGGGGTTCTTTCGATTTTCTCAATTCTGGCACCGGCACTACCCAATACATCGCCAAAACTGCGTTGCTCTACAAAGAAGGCTGCGAGTGAACTTGACTTTGTGGTCGGCACTGTATCTGCGCGCCCGGTGCTGGCTGATAAGGCAGAGAACTTGGTATTTTCAGTCTGCAGTCCCCAGCTCCCCTCCCATCCTGACCAATTGCTATGCGCCAGACTAATGCGGGTTTCCAAGGAGCGATTGCGGAAATCTGTCAGTGCAGTGCCATCTTCTTGTTTTTCAGTGTGTTTGTAATCACTGGACGCGAGCTTAACTGACAGCATATCAAATCCTGAAATCGGCGCTTTGATGGCCGCATCTAGGTCGTAACGGTTTTGCGTTAAATCGATAAAAGATCTTTCTTCCGTAGGGATACCGTAATGGTCATCCATGGTTTGTACTGATGCCCCCACATGGCCCCATGCCTGTATCAGTGAGACGCCAAGTCCCAGACTAGATTCCCGGGTGAAACTGTTGGCTAGCGTGCCGCTTCCTGATGCTGGATTAGCTTGTTCGCTGAATCCGGGAATTTTGTAGTTGCCGGTGTCTCGGGCGTTACCGTCCAGATGTAGTCCGATATCGCCGCTGGATCCGTCAATGAAGAAAGACAGGCTCTTTTCCTGACTCACCGAACCGTAACGTATTTCAGCTTCGCCATTGAGTTCTTTGCTTAAATGCCGGGGAATCCTATCGTCCACCACGTTCACCAAGCCACCAATGGCACCGCTGCCATATAGCAGCGCCGCTGGGCCACGAAGGATTTCGATTTGCTGGGCGGTTGCACTTTCGCTGGCTACGGCATGATCGTTCGATAAGCTTGAGACATCGGCGACGGCCATGCCATTCTGCAAAATTTTGACGCGCGGCCCTTCCAGGCCGCGAATGATGGGACGTGAGGCCCCCGCACCAAAACCGGAGGCGGTAACTCCTAATTCGCTTCCCAAGGTTTCCCCCAATGAGCTACCGATTTTGTTGCGTAAGTCTGGGCCGGATAAAACGGTGGTCGGTGTAAGTATTTGCATACTTTCGTCCCTGCCCAGCGGATTGGCGGTGACTGTGACGGAATTGACCGGCGCGGTCTGTGCATGCGCGCCGCCCGCCATGGAGGCGGATAAGGAGGCGAGGGCAGCGAGTGTGGTGCGGGTGAAGACGGTTTTTTGAAAAAACATAACAATTCCTGAAATTTACTTTTAATTAAGCCAGCTGATACTGGCCGAATGATAAAAAATCTTGTGGCCGAAATGGCCCCGGTATAGCGGCAGCCCGAGGCGGTGCACGTGAGGAAAAGTAGATCGGTGGTGGCGTAATCCAGGCACTATGCCCGTTATGGCGTGGCGGACTGTAGTTGCCGTTGTCGTCAGGTGATAGTGATGGTGACGCGTGCAGACATTCGGTGACTGTTCCTGCATCGAATAGCGAACATGAATGAACGGGGCGGTGCTGCCCATCCGGATTTTCTACGGCAAAACGACTATCGGCCTTAGCATAGAGCGGCTTGCCGTTAGGCCACTGTGCGTGATCAAGTCGATGCGCAAGACCCGACATTTGAGCCAGCAAGATTGCAGGCATCAATATCGCAATGAAAAAAACCCTAATGCGATTACGCATCATCGCAGTTCGCTCGCAATCAGATGTGTTGCGATCTCATTGAAACCGTACATATCAATGGCCTCAGCGAATGAGACGAGGGGCGTCACTGTGAGTGACGGTACACACGGGTACGACGAATGCGGCGGCAAGCGCCGTCGCTAACACGGTATTCTTGAACATGATGTTCCTGATGGTAATTAGAGTAAGGCAAAGCCTGAGCCGGACGCCAATAGGTGCGGACTCAAGATATGGATGTTGATGACTCTAATTAACTGCAGGCGGTGCGCGTGACTGAAAGACGCAGACAGTTCTGGAGATACGGCCTTGTGTCACGCTCCCCAGAGCCACTTCCGCAGCAATTGCTGTGGCCTTGAAAGAGGCGGGATCACTACTTAAGGCCGAGCCGACCTGGGCAAACGCCAGGCAGTGATCGCAAGCTTGTTCCGGCGGCATTTGCTTGACCTGCACTGAGCCGGAATTAAGCTCGGACAGATGCGAAATGGCGTGCGCAAAACCCATCTGTTGCGTGAACAACAGTAGCAGCGCCATAAAAATGGCAGCGAACTTAGCAGGTGATACGTGACGGGTTTGCAAGGCGGACTAGATAATTTGTGACGACGTGAAGGGGCAATTGTAATGGATACTGAGTTTTTCTACCGGCATTTTAAAAAAATAGGCCATTGCCAGCAGCCAATACCGCTGCGGTTGGCAGGCCATGCATGCCGCAAAGTCGCATAGGGACTGCGTGTTGGCGCTATCGATTGCATCAAATCAAAATAATGATCAATGGTAGTAAGGACGACTCAATGCGGATGCGGTTCGCTTGGCGGGGTTTTTTGCAGATACAGCGGCACCAGTTGCGCAATCAGCATCCCGCTTAGCATCAGTGCGCAGCCAAAGATGGCTCGCGCACTCAGGGTTTCGCCCAGCACCAGCCAGGCCGCCAGTGCGCCAAATACCGATTCCATGCTGAAAATGATCGCCGCGTGGGAGGGAATCGCATTGCGTTGGGCAAATACCTGCAAGGTATAACCCAAGCCTACCGACAACACGCCGCCATACAGGATGGCTGGCACGGCCTGGACTACATGCTGCGAAGCGATCGGTTCAAAGATCAGCGACAGCAGCAGGCAAGCCATACCACAGACGAAAAACTGCACCACCGATAAACGGATAGGGTCGTGATTTCTGGATAAGGAGGACAGCAAAATGACGTGCGCAGCCCAGGCAAAGGTACCGGTTAATTGCAGCCAGTCGCCTTTGGCAACCTCAAAATTTCCTTTGACACTGAGGAAATACATACCGGCTACCGCCAGAAAAACCCCGGCCCAAGTCGCCCTGTGCATGCTGTGGCGTAAAAATATGCCTATGACGGGGACAATGACAACGTATAGGCTGGTAATGAAGCCTGCATTGGCGATCGACGTATATTGCAAGCCCACTTGCTGCAGGTTGATTCCTACCGCGATGATCAGGCCGAGCACGGTGCCGTCACGCCACAGGCTGGCGGTGGCGCCGTTTTCTTCCTTGCCGCGGTAATACACCAGTGGCAATAGCAGCATCGCACCTAGCAGGAAGCGTGCCGCAGAATAGAAAAATGGCCCGACCGCATCCATGCCCAAGCGTTGCGCCACAAAAGTCGAACCCCAGATCATGGCGATAAACAACATTAATAAATCAGCACGGAAACTCTGGCGTGTCATGAAAATTCTTTCGGAAACTGGTTTTGAACGGGGTCGCAAGCATGCCTGAAAGCGGCTGGCCTGGCTAGCCCAATGGAGTGCTTTTTGTCTTGAAAATCTGCAATTGACCTGGCATGCGGGCCGGAGGATACTGACTCATGGTCACCGCCGTCTTGGCCTTGGTCTATGGTCTTAGCTTATGTATCACTCTTTACGAGGTTCATCATGCGCTTATTCCGTTTTGCTCCGGGTATCGTGTCCGCGATACTGATGTTGCTAGGCCCGCTCTCTTACAGCCACGAGATTGATGAAAAAAGGCGTGCCGCGATTGATGCCCATGCTTTGGCCGCCAGCCCTGAGCTGGAGATCAGCAGTAAAGCGCTGGCAACTTATCTGGCACAGAATTTTCATAGCGACACCGAGAAAGTACGCGCCATCTATCGCTGGATCAGCGATCGTATAGATTACGATGTCGATGCCTTCCTCAGCGGCAATGTGGTTGTCATGAGCAGCGATGAAGTGCTAAAGAAACGCATGAGCGTCTGCGGTGGCTTTGCCTCTTTATTCGAAGAGCTGGCGACCTTGGCCGGGTTAGAGGTCAAGAGTATTTCCGGCTACGCTAAATCGTATGGGACGGTGCAGGGCACGCATTTCGATAAACCCAACCATGTCTGGAATGCCGTCAAAGTCGATGGCGAGTGGCGCATGATAGACGCTGGTAAATACAGTAAGGTGCTGTCCGAGGGATTTTTTCTGGCGCCGCCCGGGCGCAGGCTATGTCAAGGATGGTAAATACAGTAAGGTGCTGTCCGAGGGATTTTTTCTGGCGCCGCCCGAGCAATTTGTGTTTAGCCATTTGCCAGCCGAAGAGCGCTGGCAATTGCAGCGCACGCCACATCTGTCTCAGCAGGAATTCGAGTCTCTGCCTATGGTAGAACCGACCTTTTTCCATAATCAGATCTCCGCCAGCGAAGCCTGGGAAACCACCAGGAAGCCGGACTTCACTGGTAGCTTCGTGCATACCTTTGATTTGCCCTACCAGGTCGCGACGATACGGCAGGCACCGCTGGAATTTAAGCTGAAGTTGGATCGCCCCTATCAGTTCAAGATTGAGACTGAGGTATTTGAAAAAATCGCCCTGGTGCAGAGCGAGCGCTGGGTAGAAATGGAGAAGCAGGAGCGGGCGTTTTCGCTTAGCTTTTTGCTCAAGTCCAGACTATCGCCTTGCACGGTTTGATGGCTGACCGCTTGCGCACCGATGTAGCTGGCATCATTGGCGCTGGCTTTCGGATAGTAAAAAGTTTTAACAATGACCGAACCGTTAGGAAAATCAAAGGGATCTGCGCCATTGCCGTTATAGGTGATTTTGCCGCCCTTAGCGCAATTTACTGGCGTAATCGGAAAACAAAGTCGAGTTCAAATCATAAGGCACGGTGGCCAGATTGAGTTTCATCAGTTTGCCGTCACTCTGCAGTAAATTCCAGCTGGATAATTTATCCGGCACATTGGCGCGATCGAATACCTTGATGTCTGAACCTGGGACGGCAGTGTCGCTAGTGCTGGAGCTGCCGCAGCCTGTCAGTATGCTGCTTAGAAGTATCGCGCTACTTAATAGTACGGTTTTATAAAATTTTAATCTGTAGTTCATGGTCTTAACTCCTAACGAGCAAAAATTGGATGGGAAGTGCGGGACTTCCGTGTCATACGTATGAGCTTTGTTGCTGGCTCAAAAGAGCTTAATTAATTTTGGGAAAAGCTGGAATCGCTGGCAGCGTCAACTGACAGTCCATGCGTGGTGACGAAGGGAAGGTCGGCTGCAAGTATTCGGTCGGTATACCGGCAATCGCTTCCGGCGGTGTTTCTCCAGCCTGCACCGATGCACCTAGTTTTAATCCGATTAAATTAAGATCTAAGGTCTCGTAGGAGATCACTTTGTCGATAAACGGAGTGTCTAAGGAAGTGTTGTTTTTGATGCAAATGCGGCTGCTATCGCTGGCAACCCCGCCTATGCCCAAGCCTCCCATGCCCGGCAGAGGGATGAGTCCTGTGCTTTTTGCCGGATCGAGGATGCCGTCCCATATGCCATAGGGCATTTGCACTGGCAGTCCAGCCGCGCTTAACTGCGCAAACAAGCCGTCCACTACAGGTTTTAGGTCGGTATTGAAGGCACCGCCTGGTGCATAACCCGATTCTGAGACGGTATTATGATGCGCGTACAGACTGTGTATAAAGGGGTTGTAATCCGGATCGTTGATGGTGAAACCCGTGGTCTGATAGCTCAGTGCCAAAATACCGGTAGTTTTGTGGTTCTTGATGATGTTGCCTCTGATTTCTGTATCGTCGGCAGCTAATACCATGATGCCGGTGCCGGGTGGCACTGAGGTCACAAAGCCGGAGGCATTGGCGGCCACCGGGGTGTTGTTATCGTGGATGTTATTGTTTTGTATTAGAACGCCGGAGCCCTTCTTAAAGCGATAGGTGCCTGGCAGTGAAAACACCAAGACGCCGCCGGTGTTGTTATGCAAATTATTGTTTTCGACGATGGCATTGAGCGAGTTTTCTATTTCTACGCCAGCCACGTTTAGATACACTTCATTGTTACTGACCACAATATTTTGTGATTGGCCGACATAAATGCCGGCATCCTCAGAGCCTATCACCTTACAGTTTTTGACGATGATATTGTCCGAGTTAACCGGATACAAGCCATAAGCCATTTTCGAAGTCAGGGTAGGATTGATCATCCATTCGGCCCGCAGACCATCCATAGTCACATTGGTCGAAGCGGAGACAAATACAGCATTACCAGCCGCATCTTCGACGGCAAAATTTTTCAAGGTAACCGTTTTGACGTTACTGATCTGCAAGCCATTACGCGAACTGGCATCCTTAAACGATAAAATCGTATCGATACTAGGATTGGTGCCGTTGCCTTTTCCTATAATCGTGACACCGTGGGTGTTCATGATTAAAGGACGATCAAACTGAAATTTTCCGGCTGGTAGCACCAGCGTCGAGCCTTCTTTCAGACGGAATAGGATATTACTCATGTCGCTGTCATTCATCTGCGCGGCAGTGACGATGACTTCTATTGCGGCAGGCGGTGTCGGCGTAGTGCTGGTGTTCGGACTGTCACTGCCACCGCAACTGGCCAGTGTGAGAATGGCAGCGGTAGCTAGTGCTGTCAGCGGAAAGCGGTGAATGTAGGACGTATTTCTCATACAGGTGTCTCCAGTAGTTTTATTATGGGTAATTCAAATGCAAGGACTGACATTCAAAAAAAAGAAAAATAAATGTCGAATCAGCACTTATCGCAATGCAGCATTGAAATTTTCACGCTAAAACAAAAAAACAGCATTTTTATGCTTTGCGAAAATTTTTTACTTGTAATTATTTTCTTGCTTGGTTTAGGTTAAATCGATATTGTGTGCCATATCAGGTAGGAATATATTTATAATATAACTCTACTTAATTCGACGTGTTTAGCAATTTGTTATTGATAACCATTGAATTATTATAGAGCCAGCGAGGTTTTTTATAATTGCAGAACAAGCCTAAATATGTACAATTCGTGCCAAAATATATCGAGGTAATATGTTGCGCTGCACTAATTCATGAATCGCCAGAGCTCTACCATATCGATTGGTCTTGCCAACGATTTACTAGAGGGTTTTCGTGCTGATGCCGTGTTAACACAGCGCCTGATCGCCAAGGCTGAAATCGCCCCTGAATTGCTGGCCGAGCAGGGCGGGCGTATCACGATAGAGCAATTTTCCACTTTATTGCGCCAGACGGCACTGCTGTTAGACGATGAGACACCGGGTTTTTTTTCCAGACCCTTGCGTAACGGTACACTTAAATTTCTCTGTCTGGGAATGTTGGACGCGCCTAATCTGGACATCGCTTTGCATAGATTCGTAAGTTTTTTTCGCTTGGTACTGGACGATATGGGGTTTGAAATTCAGCGTGGCGAGCGTCTCACGCGCATTGCTTTGGTCGAGCGTGTCGCGCCGCAAGGTGTGCGTGTCTTAGTGCATGAATTGATGTTGAAACTGGTTCACGGTGTGGCTTCATGGATGATAGGGAGAAAAATACCTTTGGAGCAGGTCGATTTTTCCTATTCACGGCCGACGCGGGCGACTGAGTATGTGTATTTATTTCCCGGCCCCATACATTTTGATCAGCCGGCAACCGCCGTGTACTTCGATACTGAATATTTGAGTGCGCCGCTACGCCAGGATAAAAGTGCGCTGAATCAATTTCTCCGTAATGCGCCAGCCGATTGGTTGTACGTACCGTTTAATGACAAGATACTGACCCACCATATTCGCGATTATCTCGAATCGCGCTTGGCGACTGTAACGAATGTAGCTTCGACCGCCAAGATACTGACCCACCATATTCGCGATTATCTCGAATCGCGCTTGGCGACTGTAACGAATGTAGCTTCGACCGCCAAGGCCTTGCATTTCTCAGTACGTACGCTGTCGCGTCGTTTGGCGGAAGAAGGCACGAGTTTTCAAGTAGTAAAAGATGAGTTGCGCCGGGATATGGCCATCTTGCAACTGATTAAAACGGAGTTGCCGGTGGCCGAGATAGGTTTGAGCCTGGGATACGATGATACGACCACGTTTAGCCGCGCCTTTAAGCAGTGGACCGGTAGTGCGCCCGGCACTTATCGTCGTCTAGGCATTGGCTAGCCTTGAGCTCTAGATTTTAGTCCACATGGTTGCGATAGCACGGCTTAGCTCTTTCGAGTTAAGCCGAAATCCGCAACCATTCAAAGACGATTTCTACCGCTGGTGTGCGGGCTAATAACTTGGATTTGGTCAGCCACTTTTGCGGCAATGGCAGGCTAGGGATTTGTGTGAGCGCAATGACGCGGCCCTTGCGCAGCGCCGCTTCGGCAGTTAGCCGGGATAGCATGGCAATCCCCAGTTCCTCTTCGGCGGCTTGCAAACGCAAGCGTGTATCTTCTAGTGTGATGCCACGTTGACTGATGATCTTTTGCTCGGCCAGCCAGGGCGCCCATTCGGGATAAGCTTCATCGATGATCAAAGGGGCCGCTTGCAATACTTGTGGGAAGGGCAGCGCCAGTAGTCTTTGTGCTAATTCTGGTCCGCATACTGCCACCGCAGTATCATCGAGCAATTTAACCGAGCTCATTTCAGCGTTACTCAACTCCTGTGTCGAGATGATCAGGTCTACGTCTATCCTGTCGATCTCGCGTAGCTCATCTTGCGTGATCAGCCATACCTCGAGCTTAGGATAGCTGCCGGGGCTGATGCCGAACCAGCCTTTGAAGGCGTGGTTGAAGGCGCTTTGTTCCTGGTAGCCCAATAGGAAGGCGATGTCGGCCAGATTTAGCTGGCGCTGGCTCAGGTAGTCTTTGGCTAATTCGTGGCGCGTCTGATCCAGCACTTGCTGAAAATTTGAGCCCGCTTCGGTGAGCTTTCTTTGCAGCGTGCGTTGGGTCAGGCTCAGGTCTTGCGCGATCAGCGGCAACCGGGCGCGGTCTTGCGTCAGGTTGGCGATGATGGCGGCGCGCACTTGCGCCACGATGCCACCGTCGGCCTGGGCACGCATTTTCTCTTTTAGCAGCGCTTCGGCATGTTGCTGCAACACCGGATACATGCCGACATCGGCATTCGGTACCGGCCAACTCAATAGTGCGGCATCAAAGCTGGCGCTGTTGATCTCCGCATCAAACATAGCCTGATTACCAAAAATGCGCAGATGCTCGCTGCAATCAACCGGTGCCTCATGCGTGAAGGATACCGGGGCCGGCGGTAACGTTGTTCCGGCGATCCAGTTGCCAAATACGCGTATGCCGGCAAACACGCTTTCCGCCAAATGCCGGCTGGCGTGAGGGAAGTGACTGTGCCACTGGTATTGGGCGAGCTGTTTTTCCACCAGCAAACCGGAGCGCCCCAGATCATGCGCCAGACCTTCGTAACGCAGGGTTTGCTGGAACACCTGGCCAAAATCATGGCAACTCAGCAGGATCAAACCATACACGGTGTAAGTGCCGAGCTTGACGCTTTCGCCTACGTGCAAGCCAAAGTGCGGGTCATTGGTCAGCCCGGCCGCGATATCAAGCAGGCGTACGTAGTCGTTGGCGGCCAAAGTGTCCGGCAAGGGCGAGAGTGCGGGTAAGGGCAGGCCGGCGGCCTTGGCCAGCGTTTGCGCATCGACACCGCGCGCTAGCGCCACCTCCAGCAAAGGCTGTAAATACGCGCCGGTGACGCGGCCGCCAGAGCGGCTATGTGTGGTATTAGCGACGGTTGGCACGATAGAACAAGTCAATTGTCATGAAAGCGCAATACCTTATGGAAGTGCGTGGTTAAGCTAGTCGCAACAAGCTGCCGTACAGGCATTTGCAAACACGGCTGGCAGGGGACATAGCAATTCGGACGGAATTTCAGGCTGAATACAAAGTTACCTGTGAATTGCCTAAAGCTTTGGCTAAACAATGTATTAAGTATAGCAATAGCGCGTCACACAATAACGCGCTTCACAATATAAAAATAGGAAAACAACATGCGACGCTGGAATGGTTGGGGTGACGACTCTATCGATTTTTCTATTAATTCAGATGCACTGGCATTCTTGCAGCAACGAATAGGTAAGGGCCTGCCGGCTACCGATGCGACATTGGCGCAGGCATGTAGTGGTGTGCCCGCCAGTCGTTTACCTGCACATAGGCTGGTGAGTACCACCGGCGAAGTCAGGATGCGCAATAGTCTGGGGCAAAGTTTGCCCGATTGGCTGAAAATGCGCTTTGGCAAAATAGACAGTTTCCCCGATGGTGTCGCGTTTCCGGAAAGCGCCGATCAGGTGCGTGAATTGCTGGCCTATGCCAGCGCTTGCGGTGCGGCGGTGATTCCGTATGGTGGCGGTACCAGCGTGGTCGGCCATCTGAGTGTGCCGCATGGTGCGCAACCGGTGTTAAGCATGAATATGTCGCGCCTTTCTAGCCTGCTCAATCTGGACAAAAAAGCCCAGTTGGCACGCTTTGGCGCCGGCGTGTTTGGCCCTGACCTGGAAGCGCAATTGCGCGCACACGGCTATACCCTGGGGCATTTTCCGCAGTCGTTTGAATACTCGACACTCGGCGGTTGGGTGGTGACGCGCTCATCCGGCCAGCAGTCTTTACGTTACGGCCGGATTGAGCAAATGTTTGCAGGCGGAAAACTGGAAACACCGGCCGGTACGCTCGACATCCCGACGTTTCCGGCTTCGGCGGCGGGTACCGACTTACGCGAAATGGTACTCGGTTCGGAAGGCCGCATCGGCATACTGACCGAAGCGGTAGTCAGGGTTACGCCACTGCCAGAGTGCGAGGTTTTTCATGCGGTGTTTTTCCCTGACTGGGATGCTGCGCAAGAAGCGATACGCCACATCGCCCAGGCCAAATTACCTTTGTCTATGTTGCGTTTGTCAAATGCGACCGAGACACTCACCACCCTGACCCTGGCCGGCCACAAAAAATTGATCGCAGCATTGGAAACCTATCTGGGCTGGCGCGGCTGCAAGGAAAATAAATGTCTGCTGATGATAGGCGCCACCGGACATAAAGCGACGGTAAAAAATGCGATCAATACCGCCATGCGTATAGCGCGTAAGCAAAACGGGGTGCCGGTGGGCCAGGCCATGGGACAAAAATGGAAGCAGAACCGCTTCCGCAGCGTGTATCTGCGTAACTCGCTATGGCAGCAGGGCTATGCAATTGATACCGTAGAAACTGCCTGCGACTGGCCTAAGGTGAAAGGTATGATGCTGGCGGTTGAACAGGCAGCCACCGATGCGCTGGCCGAATGTGGTGAGTTGGTGCATACGTATACCCATCTGTCGCATGTGTATGCGCAGGGCGCCAGTGTTTACACTACGTTCGCGTACCGGCTCAGCGGCAACTATGAGCAGGACCTGGCGCGTTGGCAGACCCTGAAAGCGGCAGTGTGCGAGGCGATTGTCAGCATAGGCGGCACCATCAGTCATCAGCATGGCGTCGGCACCGATCATGCTCCGTACCTGAGTGCAGAAAAAGGCGAGCTCGGGATCGCTGCCATGCGTCACTTGTACCGCCATTTCGACCCTAGCGGCATGATGAATCCGGGCAAGTTATTGCCGCCGGAAGAGACGGCCTCGATATGAATGCAAGCGGGAATGCACGCGGTTCCGGCAACAGCGCCAATAGCGCCAACGGCCTTTGGCAAGACGGCTGGCGGGCGCAAATTCCGGCTCAGTTGGCGCAGCAGTGGGATCTCGTCATCGTCGGTGGCGGCATTACCGGCGCCGGTATCTTGCTGGAAGCGGCAAGGCGCGGCCTGAAAACCTTGCTGATAGAACAGCGCGATTTTGCCTGGGGCACATCGAGCCGTTCTTCCAAGCTGGTGCATGGTGGTTTGCGTTATCTGAAAGAGGGACAGTTTCAGCTAACGCGGGAATCGGTGCAGGAACGCCAGAACCTGATGCAGGAAGCGGCCGGCTTGGTGGATCAGCAGAGTTTCGCGTTTGCCGATTATCGTGGCCGCAAACCCGGACGCTGGATGTTTGCGCTGGGCCTGGCGATCTATGACGTGATGGCTGGCCAGCGTGCGCGCCATTACTATTCTGCCGAAGAATTTCTGCAACTGGCGCCACACATAGGGCGTGCCGGTTTGAACGGCGGCCTGTGCTATACGGATGCCAAAACTGACGATGCGCGTATGGTGCTGCGGGTCTTGCAAGAGGCGCAGAGTTTCGGTGGCGTTGCCATCAATTACCTGGCGGCACGCACGCTGTTGCGTGAGGGGGAAGCGCTGAGCGGCAAGGTAAATGGGCTGGAACTAGCCGATGCCATCAATGGCGACATCCATCGCGTGCATGCCACTGTTGTCATCAGCGCCACCGGCGCCTGGGCCGACGGCTTGCGCAAGCAACAGGGCGCACCGGCAAAATTGCGTCCCTTGCGCGGCAGCCATCTGGTGTTGCCGGCATGGCGCTTACCGGTAGCGCAGGCGATCAGCCTGATGCATCCGCAAGACGGGCGGCCCGTGTTTTGCTACCCTTGGGAAGGCGTGACCTTGGTCGGAACCACCGATGTTGATCACAGCGCTGATCTGCAAATCGAAGCCAGCGTCACTCCCGAGGAAGTCACGTATCTGATGGCCGCACTGGATTTTCAGTTCCCGCAAGCGCAGTTGTCACTCGACGATATCATCGCCACGTATGCCGGGGTACGTCCGGTGATCGATAGCGGTAAGGCAGATCCGTCCAAGGAAGGGCGCGATCATGCGGTTTGGCTGGAGCAGGGCTTGCTGACCGTGACGGGTGGAAAACTGACCACGTTCAGGTTGATTGCGCTGGACGCCTTGAAGCATCTGGCACCCTTGATACCGCAGCTGAAACAAGGCTTGGCCATCACGCCCTTGTTTCGCCCGGTACCAGTTTTGCGCAACGACAAGCGTCTCAGCAGCGGACAGCGTCAGCGCCTGCAAGGCCATTATGGTCAGCATGCCGCCGCCGTGCTGGGGGCGGCACAAGACGGCGAGCTGGAAACTATCGCCGGTACTGACACCATGTGGGTAGAATTACGCTGGGCGGCCCGCCATGAGGCGGTCTTGCATCTGGAAGATCTGCTGTTGCGCCGTACCCGCTTGGGCTTGTTGTTACGTAGCGGCGCTAGCGCAATCTTGCCGCGCATCCGCGCCATCTGCCAGCCTGAACTGGGCTGGGACGATAGCCGTTGGGAACGTGAGCAAGAGACTTATCTGAGCTTGTGCCAACGCCACTATAGCCTGCCGCCACGCGAGCAGATTAAGGATTGGCGAGTCGCCTATCCTTAGTAGAAAAATACAATAAAAATAGAGAGACCCATGTCTACACCTTATATTCTATCTATCGACAATGGCACCCAAAGCGTACGTGCCTTGTTATTCGATTTGCGCGGCAACATCGTTGCCAAAGCGCAAGTGCATCTGGAAGCGTATTTTTCCGATTACCCCGGCTGGGCAGAGCATGATCCTGAAGATTACTGGCAAGCGGTCTGTACCGCTTGCCAGCGGCTGTGGGCGCAAAATGCGATCGCGCCATCCTCGATCAAGGGCGTTGCCGTTACCACGCAGCGCGGCACCATGATCAATCTGGATAAGGATGGTAAGCCCTTGCGTCCGGCCATTACCTGGCTGGACCAGCGCCGCACCGACGATGTGCCGCCTATCAGCCCTTTCTGGAAAATGGCTTTCAAGCTGGCGGGGGTAGAAAAAACCATCAATTATTTTCGCGGCGAAGCGGAGATCAACTGGATCAAGGTGAATCAGCCGGCGATCTGGGCGCAGACCGAAAAATACGTGATGCTGTCGGGTTACCTCAATTACCGTTTGTGCGGTAGCTTTATTGACTCGATAGGCTCGCAAGTAGGCTATCTGCCGTTTGACTACAAGCGCCTGAAATGGGCCGGTCGCAGGGACTGGAAATGGCAGGCGCTGGCTATTAAACCGGATTCCTTGCCGCAACTGGTCGCACCCGGTTCCCTGATGGGCAAGATTAATGCGGCTGCTGCTGCCGCGACCGGCATCCCTGAGGGCACGCCTTTGCTGGCCGCTGCCGCCGACAAGGCTTGCGAGGTGATAGGTGCCGGTTGTATGCAACCGCATATAGGCTGCCTCAGTTACGGCACCACCGCCACCATCAATACCACCAGCGCCAAGTATCTGGAGGTGACGCCTTTCATTCCGCCGTATCCGGCTGCCATTCCTGATTCTTACAGTACCGAGGTGCAGATTTTTCGCGGCTACTGGATGGTCAACTGGTTTAAGGAACAATTCGGCCACCATGAAAGACGTCAGGCCGAAGAGCAGGGCGTGCTGGCGGAAGATTTATTTGATGAGTTGGTCAATGCGGTGCCACCGGGGTCCATGGGCTTGATGTTGCAACCTTACTGGTCGCCCGGCATCAAGGTGCCAGGCCCGGAAGCGAAGGGGGCGATTATCGGTTTTGGCGATGTGCATACGCGCGCCCATATGTATCGCGCTATCCTCGAAGGACTGGCGTATGCGCTGAGGGAAGGCAAGGAGAAAATCGAGAAACGCAGCGGCGTACCGATTACCGAACTGCGTATTTCCGGCGGCGGTTCGCAAAGCGATGCGGCGATGCAGTTGACTGCCGATATCTTTGGCTTACCGACCTCGCGGCCACATGTGTATGAAACCTCGGGTCTGGGCGCGGCAATTGATGCCGCGGTGGGACTGGGCTTGTATCCGGATTTTGCCAGCGCGGTCAAGGCCATGACACGCATAGGAAAAACCTTTTATCCTATCGCGGCGCACCAGCAGACCTATGATGCGCTATACCGCAAGGTATATCAGAAAATGTATGCGCGTCTGCAACCACTGTATCTGGATATCCAGAAAATCACAGGTTATCCGCGCCTGGACTAGGGCACTTAGGCGCAGGCCAATTGGTCTGGCGTAGCGGCTGCGCTTAACTGTAGCTCCTGTATTTGCGCTGCCAGTTGGGTCAGATACAGCGCTTGGGTTTTTACGTGAAAGCCGCGTGAATAGGGATTCATGAAGCCGTGGCTGGTGTTGCGCGCCAGCTCGGCCTGATGCCCCAGGCTTTGTAAATCCTTGCTCAACGCCGCAGCGTCAAATGCCGTCTCTTTTTCGGCAAAGATCAAACGCACCGGACACTGAGGTTGCAGTTTCTGCAGGTCGCGTATGCGCGAGCCATAAAACAAGACAGCCGCTTGTAATCGTGCCGCTTCAGGCTGGGCGCTGGCCATCCATAAGGCGCTGGCGCCAGCGCTAAAACCTATCGCCATCTGAATCCGGGAAGCTCCGCTGGCGGCGAGGGTTTGTTCCTGTAATCGTGCCGTCACTTTACTGGCGTAGCGTGAGATGCCGCCTTCGGCCAAAAACGCATGATAGGCTTTTTGCTCGGATTGAAACCACAGTGCCGGATCATCAAACGGTGAAACCACTATGCACTCACATCCTAAACTGCGAACCAGACTAGCTACTGCGGGGGTAATGCCAAACACATCGGTGGCAATCAATACTGTCATAGATAAAGCGAGGCCGCCAATTGCGGGGCGACGGAAAAGTCTGATAGGGAAGGGGGCGGAGGGTACAGGAGTTTAGCGCCAAACTCAAGCGCAGGCGTGCCTTTGCCGGGTTATGGAATTAGTTCAAAGCGCAGCTCTCCGGTCGTTTTACCTGGAAAATATGACGCAGCTATATGTTTGATAATATATTATCATTTGAAAAAGATAATTGTCGTTTGGTTGAACTTTTAAACAGTC
This sequence comes from Undibacterium piscinae, assembly GCA_003970805.2. GTDB lineage: Bacteria > Pseudomonadota > Gammaproteobacteria > Burkholderiales > Burkholderiaceae_D > Undibacterium > Undibacterium piscinae. The sequence continues at coordinate 1,737,619 of CP051152.1, read as the reverse complement.
AACTGCTCAAATAGAAAATTTTAATTTCGGAGATCTCCCCATGTTGCGACCTAGTTTGCTGATCGTCTCTCTCATCTGTGTTCTGACTATGGGCCTTAGCGCCTGCGATAAGGGCGGTAAAAGCGCTGGCATGTCTGAAGCGGATAAAAAATCCAAGGCCGCGGCAGAGCGCCCTTTGCAGGTGACGGCAGAAGATTTGCTGACCATACGCAGTAATGCCTTGGCATCCGGCCCGGTGATTACCGGTTCGATACAGCCTGAGCGCCGTGCCGATTTACGCGCCGAGGTTTCAGCCATCGTCCTGCAGGTGCTGAAGGAAAATGGAGAGACCGTAAAAAAAGGGGATTTGCTGGTACGTCTTGATGACACCTCTATCCGTGATTTGATGACTTCGGCAGAAGCGGCTAGTCGCGCCGCCTTGCAAAACTTCGATCAGGCAGAACGACAGTTTCAGCGTCTCAAGACCCTGCGCACTTCTGGTATGACCTCGACTCAACAGCTGGAAGATGCGGAAATCCGCCGCAATAATGCACAAAGCGACCTGGTCGCGGCCAAGGCCAGAACGGTACAGGCGCGTCAGCAACTTGAGCGCACTCTGGTGCGTGCGCCATTTGACGGCATAGTCAGTGAGCGCAAGGTATCGAATGGCGACACGGCACAGATAGGGAAAGAACTGGTGAAAGTGATAGACCCGACCAGTATGCGTTTTCAGGGCTTGGTATCGGCTGACAAAATCAATAAAGTGAAACCCGGACAGACCGTGGGCTTTCGCATCAATGGCTACGAACAAGAATTTACCGGAAAAGTTAAACGGGTTGATCCGGCCGCCAACGTGACCACGCGTCAGGTCGAGGTAATGGTGGAATTTGCCGATAGCGCCAATCAGCCACGCGTTTCCGGTCTGTATGCCGAGGGTAGGATAGAGGCGGGTAGTACACAAAGCTTAACGATCGCCAATGCTGCGCTGATCCGAGATGGCGACAAGGCTTCGGCCTGGCGCGTCAAGGATGGCGAGCTGAAAAAAGTCAGCGTAGTCATCGGTGAACGTGATCCGCGCCGCGGCGATTATGCACTGCGTTCTGGTCTGCTTGATGGCGATAAAATTATCGCCAATCCTATGTCTACCCTGAAAGACGGCCAGAAAGTTCAACTGGTTGCTTCTGCCGGCACTACTGCCGCCGCGCCGGCTCAGCCTGCGATCAAGGCCATCGTCGCTACTGAACCAGCAGCGGGGAAATAAGCCATGTTCTTATCTGACTTTAGTATCAAGCGGCCGATCGCGACGATAGTCATCATCATCTCGCTCATGTGCGTGGGTTTACTGGCGCTGAAAAAACTCAAGGTAAACGAAATCCCTAACGTGCAGGAACCGGTCTTGGTGGTGTCGATACCATATCCGGGCGCGTCACCGGAAACCGTAGAGCGCGAGATCATCAACCGGATAGAAAAATCCTTGCAGAGCATTTCGGGTGTGACACAAATCCGCTCGACCGCACGCGAAGGCAGCGCCCAGATCGTCATCATATTTAACTTCAATAAAAATATGATAGAAGCCTCCGATGAGGTGCGTAATTCGATTTCTACGGTGCGCTATAAGCTACCTACCGAGATGCGCGAACCGGTGCTGGAACGTGAAGATCCTTCTGCCGAACCTATCATGCAGATGGCCTTATCGTCGAATGGGCTGACGCATGCCGAAATCTCGCGTATGGCGGAAGATGAGTTGTCGGATAAATTTCGCGCCATCGACGGGGTTGCCGTGGTCAGCGTTAACGGTGCCCTGAAACGCGAATTGAGCGTCTTGTTGCGTGCGCAAAAACTGCGTGAATACAATGTCTCGGTCACCGATGTGGTCAATGCCTTGCGCAATCAAAATACCACGGCACCGGTAGGCAAGGTGCGCGGCAAATTGGATGAACAAAGCATACGTCTGATTGGCCGTATAGAATCGCCAGCCGAATTTGAGCAAATCGTGATCAAGCGGCGCGGGGATGAAGTGGTTAGATTGGCGCAGGTGGCGACGGTAGCCGATGGCTTTGCTGAAATTAACGGCATGAGTATCCGCAGCGGCAATCCGAACGTCGGTATCTCGGTAACCCGCTCGCGTGAGGCCAGTACGGTGTCGGTCGCCAATAAGATACGTAAGTTGGTTGACGAAATTAATAAAGGTTTGCCAGCGGGGACCAAGCTGGAAGTGACCCAGGATGGCGGCAAGAATGCGGAAAGCAATCTCAATAACGTCATTGAATCATTGATATTTGGTGCAGTCCTGACGATTTTTGTGGTGTACGTGTTTCTCAATTCCTGGCGTTCTACCCTGATTACGGCGCTCAGTTTGCCGACATCGGTGATTGCCGCCTTCATTGCGGTATGGCTGTGTGGTTTTACTTTGAATTTCATGACCTTGCTGGGTTTGTCGCTGGCGATCGGGGTATTGATTGATGATGCGATTGTGGTGCGCGAAAACATCGTGCGTCACATGGAAATGGGGTCGGATCGCCGCACAGCGGCGCTCAACGGCACTGCCGAAATCGGCATGGCGGTGGCGTCCACTACGTTTTCCATTATTGCGGTATTTATTCCGGTGGCCTTTATGCCCGGCATTTCGGGCGAGTGGTTCCGGCCGTTTGCGTTGACTGTCACCAGTTCGGTGATCGTCAGCCTGTTTATCTCGTTTACGCTCGATCCTATGTTGTCGGCTTACTGGGGTGATCCGGTTGGCGCACATCTGAAACCGAAAACCGGCTTAAGTTTAAAGCTGGAAAAATTCAATCATTGGTTTGATCATCAGGCTGACCGTTACGGTAACGTGATTGCCTGGGCCTTGCACCACAGACGCTGGATGGCGATCATCGCCGGCATGAGCCTGGTCGGCGCAATCGGCCTGCATGCGAAATTCGGCGGCACCAGTTTTATGCCGGCGGCAGACAACGGCATGATCATGGTAGACGTGCGTACCCCTTCCAGCGGCAGTCTCGAATATGCGCGACTGAAAGTGGAAAAGGCGGCGGAGTTGGCGCGTACTCTGCCGGAAACCAAGGCAACCAACAGTAATGTGAATATTACCGGTGGCCGCATTTATGTCGATCTGGGTAAGAGCACCGAGCGCAAACGCTCTGCCGCTGAGATCGCGATTGAATTGCGGACCCTGGTCGCTTTCATCATAGGTGCCGAATACGTGGTGCAGGATGATTTGCAAAACGGTGGTGGTAAGCCAGTGCAGATCCGCTTCTCCGGGCCGGATTCACGTAAGCTCATGGAAATCACCGGTGCCTACGTAGAACAATTGCGCAAGGTCGAGGGTGCGGTCGATGTCGGCTTATCCGAGCAAGATCCTAAAGATGAATTGCAGATAGAGCTTAATCGCGGCCTGGCCAACTCGCTGGGGATTTCCGTCAATGATGCAGCGCAGTCCTTGCGGGTGGCATTTGCCGGGGTCGAGGTCGGAGATTGGGTCGACCCTACCGGCGAAGCGCGCGATGTGGCGGTACGCCTGCATCCGGATGATAGAGTCAGTGCCGAGAATATCGAGCATCTGCCGATCGCCGTCAGCGGTAGCGACAAGATGGTCCCGCTTGATCAGATCGCCAAGATCACCATGGGTAAGGGACCAGCTAAAATTAATCACTCCGATGGTAAGCGCATGATCGCCGTGTCTGCCAACGTGCAGGGCAGGTCGGCCGGTGAAGTCACTACCGATGCCATGAAGCTAGCCAAGGCAATTGATTTTCCGGTGGGCTACGGGATAGAACTCGGTGGAGCGTCGAAAGACCAGAACGAATTATTTACCGAAATGACGATCGCGCTGGTGTCGGGTATAGGCCTGATGTACCTGATTCTGGTGATGCAGTTCGGCTCCTTTACCGCGCCGGTGGCGGTGATGCTGTCCTTGCCTTTGAGCCTGATCGGGGTAGTGCTGGCGCTGCTGCTGACCAAGGGTACACTGAACCTGATGAGCTTCATCGGCGTCATCATGCTGATGGGCTTGGTGGCAAAAAATGCCATCCTTTTGCTCGATTGCGCACGCAAGCGTGAGGCTGAAGGCTATGACCGGGAAGAGTCACTGATGTATGCCGGACGCATGCGTCTGCGCCCTATTCTGATGACCACTTTTGCCCTGATCGCCGGTATGTTGCCGGTGGCAATCGGCATGGGCGAGGGCGGCGAGTTTTACCGGCCGCTGGCGGTGGCGATTATCGGCGGCACCATCACGTCCACTTTGCTCACTTTGCTGGTAGTGCCGACTTTTTATGACAGCATAGAGATTACGCGTGACAGTGCGATTGCCAAATACCGTGCCCGTGAAATTCGCTGGAATAGCTTAGCGGCGTTTTTCGTCACCTTGGTCGAGGCCTTGCTGGCACTGACTTTTGTGCGCCTGATTTATCGTTCGCTGAAAAAATTGGTACTGATGCTGAAAGGCACAAACAAGGTCGCTGGTGCCTGATTGATGAGCGGCTTAATGAGCCGCTTAATCTGATGATTATGGATGTGATTTATGTTTTGATATGACAAGATCAAAAACATTAAATTTTGTTCTTAATGGCTCATCCTGCGCTTGACTGCCCTGCGGCAAATCCGGATACTTCGGTCACCGATAAAGCTAGCTTATCCAGCTAGCTTTATCGTTTTAATCCCCCCTCAAAAATTATGCGACGGTCTCACCGAAGGCCGCGTCGCTTATTGTGCGATCAGAACAATTAATCCGGAGAGATAGATGAGTCATACCACTCAGACCACTGACAAGCCAGACCAGGCAAAAATGCCGGGTCAGATACCCTATATTATTGCCAGCGAAGGTTGCGAACGCTTCAGCTTTTATGGCATGCGCAACATCCTGACCTCATTCCTGATTACCAGCCTGCTGTTGTCCATGCCGGAAAATTTGCGCGCTGGTATGGCAAAAGAAGTTTTCCATACTTTTGTCATCGGCGTGTATTTCTTCCCTCTGCTCGGCGGTTGGCTGGCTGACCGTTATTTCGGCAAGTACAACACGGTGTTGTGGTTAAGTCTGGTTTACTGTGTGGGACATGCTTTTCTTGCCATGTTTGAAGATAACCGGAATGGTTTCTTTACCGGATTATTTCTGATCGCGCTGGGTTCGGGTGGTATCAAGCCGCTGGTCAGCTCATTTATCGGCGACCAGTTTGACCAGAGTAATCGCTCACTGGCGCAAAAGGTATTTGATGGTTTCTACTGGATCATCAATTTCGGCTCCTTCTTTGCATCCTTGCTGATGCCGTTTTTCCTCAAGCAATTTGGCGCCAGTATCGCGTTTGGTATTCCCGGCATCCTGATGTTTATCGCTACCATCATTTTTTGGATGGGCCGTAAGCGCTATGTCAATGTGCCACCTTCGGCAAAAAATCCGCATTCTTTCCTCAATGTAGTGCGTACCTCCCTGATGGCTGAGGCGGCAGGTCAAGGCCGTGGCGGTCTGTTTCTGGCGATAGTCGGCGTGGTGCTGGCAGTCGGCGGTTTCTTCATTCCGAATATCAGCGTGGTCGCCAAATTGTGTCTGGCGCTGGTGCTGATCCTGGGCTTTGGCGGTATGGGTGCATGGCTGCAACTTGAACGCGCCCGTGGTACCCATCCGGATGTAGCGGTTGATGGTGTGCGTGCGGTATTACGTCTGTTGGTGGTGTTTGCCCTGGTGACGCCATTCTGGTCATTGTTTGACCAAAAAGCCTCTACCTGGGTGTTGCAGGCCGATCAGATGACCAAGCCATCCTGGTTCCAGTCTTCGCAAATGCAGGCCTTGAATCCTCTGCTGGTGATGTTGCTGATCCCTTTCAATAACCTGGTTCTGTATCCTATGCTCAAGCGCATAGGTATTGAATTGACGGCCTTGCGTCGCATGGGTCTGGGCATCGCTTTCTCCGGTATTGCGTGGATCGTGGTCGGCTTCATGCAGTTGGCGATAGATGGTGGTGATGCGCTGTCGATTACCTGGCAGATCCTGCCGTATGCCTTGCTGACGTTTGGCGAGGTGCTGGTATCGGCCACCGGTCTGGAGTTTGCCTATAGCCAGGCACCATTGGCGATGAAGGGCGTGATCATGAGCTTCTGGAGTTTGTCGGTGACTATCGGTAACTTGTGGGTATTGCTGGCCAATTCCAGCGTCAAGAGCGCAGCGGTGACGGAGCAAATCAAGAATACCGGGATGAGCGTCACGGCGTTCCAGATGTTCTTCTTTGCCGGATTTGCCCTGCTGGCCGCGCTGGCGTTTGCCATGTATGCCAGAACTTATCGTGTCCTGAATAATTATCGTCAGGCTTAGTCAGGCTTAGCTAATTGAGCTGGCATGAAACAATAGGGCTGAAGCGATTGTTTCTCTGAACGTAAAAAAGCCGCATGAAATACATCATGCGGCTTTTTTTTGTTTACTGAGGGAGATATTTCCGCTTAACGCAAACTCTCGGTCAGTACCCGGCCTTCTGACGCTGCCGGCGGGCGTATCCTGAGTATGTGCGATAGCGTAGGCGCGATGTCCACGACTTCGGCATATTGGCCATAGGCGCCAGCCTTGATCCACGGCTTACCCATGATCATCAAAGGGACGTTGCTGTCATAGGTGTAAGGCGAGCCATGCGTAGTGCCGCGGTTGCCGCTGCCAAATTGCCAGAACGGTTTGGTGACGATCACGAGGTCGCCCGAGATCTGGCGGTGCCAGGCGCGTTGCATCAGTTTGGCGGTGCGGGTATCAGGCATGGCACCGTTTTCCAGTTGGCTGCGGGTGTAGACCGTGGCGACACCGTTGTAAGTCATCAGGAAGCGGGCGGCGCTGTTCTCTACCTCTTCACGTTTTAAGCCCTTTTGTTCGATTTGCTTATAGTCCAGCAGCACGCTAGGTACGGACCATTTGTAGGCAAGTTTGTCTGCTCCAAATTTTTCTGACAGATGCTGGTTCAGCGCGCTCATCAGCTTGGAGCTGTCTAGCCGTTGGGCGTCGAATTTCCTGCTTTGCGCAAATTCCGGCACGTTAGGAAAACCATGGTCGGCGGTTAGCACCACCAGCGTATTGTCCATCCCCACGGTCTTGTCGAGGTAGTCGAAAAAATTTGCCAGCATGCGATCGAGGCGTTGCAGGTGGTCATGCGACATACGGCTTTCCGGGCCGTAGCTATGATTGACATAGTCGTGACTGGATAAGCTAACACCCAGCACATCAGTCACGCCGGCAGGATTGCGGCCTAGTTGCTCACCGGCGACCGCGGCGCGTGCGAAATCGAGCGTCATCTCATCGAGATACGGACCGGTGAATAGCTTGCCATAATATTCGGCATCGGGTTTCCCCGATTTGCTGCTGTAGGTGTAAGGGAAGCGGTTGCCGCCGTCGGCTAGTGCAGGTGCCACCAGATTGTCATCGGCGTCGCTGGCATAGGCTGCATCGGCCAGTAAAGGCGTCCATTGCTTGCCGTAGAAACGGTCTTGCGGCTTGTTGGCGTGATAGGCCTTTTGCCATTCCGGATGGCTTTGCATGTAGTAGCTGCTGCTGGCGAAATTACCTGATTTTTTCATGAAAATGTAGGCGCTGCCGGTCTTGCCCGCTAGCAGAATCGCACCGCGGTCCTTGCCGGAAACCGTGATGACCTTGGAGCGGTTGCCGCTGGCATAACGCAATTCATCGCCGACCGTGCTCACGCGCAGATTGGCGGGCGAGGTGCCGTCTTCGTTCCTGGTATCTTCACCCAGATAGGTATGGGCAGTATCCTGGGTGCAGTACACCGGGGCCAGATTGTTTGGATCTATCCAGTTGTTGCTGATGATGCCGTGCTGGTAAGGGTAGGCGCCGGTCAGTACCGCCGCATGGCCGACCGCTGTTACGGTAATCCCGTGGGCCTGATGGGCATTGCCAAACCAGGCACCCTGATCAAGCAGGCGACGGAAGCCACCCTGGCCGAACTGCTCGCGGTAACGTTGTATCTGCTCTTGCGGCAGGCCATCGACCACCAGCACTACCACCAGTTTTGGTTGTGCCGGGGTGCTGCTGGCTGACTTATCGGCAGCCGCAATGTACTGCTATGAGCGTGCCTCAGTGAAATGAATTTTCGTCGCCTGTTTGACTGAAATCGCGGGTAAAACCGCAGAGTCGTATTATCCGCAAGCGGCGGACCGCGATGCCATGAAAAAAGCCATCATGGAAGACGGCAAAGTGGCCGATTTTCCCGGTCAAATGGTCAGAAAAGACGGCCGCGTCATCGATATCTCCATCACTAGCCGCGCGATCTACGACGATGCAGGGGTGTTTGCAGGTATAGAAGGGATCTACCGCGACGTCACGCAGCGCAAGATGATGGAGCGTGAATTACAAAGGCTGGCCACTACCGATCCCTTAACCAATATCGCAAACCGGCGCTCTTTTCTGGAGCAAGCCGAACATATTTTCAAGAGCACGCAAAGGTATCACGACAGCATCACCTTACTGATGCTAGACCTGGATTTATTTAAAGCCATCAACGACAAGTATGGCCATCTGGGCGGCGATAAAGTGTTGACACGCTTTGCCCAAACCGTGGCTCTGGAGCTGCGCGACTCAGATGTCTTTGGCCGTCTCGGCGGCGAAGAATTTTGCGTCTTGCTGCAACACGCTAGTCAAGAAGAAGCCATGACGGTAGCCGAACGCATCCGCACCCGCGTGCAAGAGCTGGACTTTGAAGATCCTGACGGCGCATTGTTTAAACTCACCGTCAGCATAGGCGTGACCACCAATTTCGAAGGCGATGAGAGGCTGGCCAAGTTACTAGAACGCGCCGATAAAGCTTTGTACACCGCCAAACACAGCGGCCGTAACAAGGTGGTCTGGTTTAGTTGAGCGGGTTCTGAATTGTTGATTGCCCAGCACAACACGCATATTCCATGCGCCTAAGGCATATTGGCCTGCAAGGCGCATGGGATATGCGTGAGCGGCTTGGGGAACTTCTAAAAACCCTATACTCGGGCGCATCACAGCGTTGCAAATCCTCGCAATACCGACGTATTGCTCCGGTTTGCGCCTTGCGCTGCATCCCGATTAACGGGTTTTTAGAAGTTCCCGTCTGCCTTGTTTTGATTACCTATGTCCGTGCCTAGGCGCTAGTCGCAAAAATTTATTCTGAAACTGCTCTGGCAAGGTCTGTTAGCGCACATACAGCGGGCATTGTTCTTCGTTAGATTGGGGTTTTATCCAGGAGATCATCATGTCAATTTACACGACGCGGCTTACAGTTTGCGGCCGGAATAAATTCATAGGCAAAGTCGCGCAGCGCTTGGCGTTGGCGTTATTTGTGGTGAGCACGGCCTTGATCGCCAGTGCCAGCGAATTATCCGATGCCAACGCGCGTTACCAGACCGAGCGCGCAGTGTGCCAGCGTGGCGAGTCGAACCAGGATCGTGCGACCTGTCTGAAAGAGGCCGGTGCCGCGCTGCATGAGGCCAAAATGGGGCGGCTCAGCGACGGTCAGAATGCGTATCAGCAAAATGCCCTGATACGCTGCAATGCGCTGCCAGTCGAGGAGGCCAGTGCGTGCCGCCGCCGTATATCGGGCGAAGGTTCGGTCAGTGGTAGCGTGCGTGACGGTGGTTTACTGAGAGAGTTGGTGGTGCCGGATAATAAATAAGCGTAAAGCCAAAAAAATCCCGCCTAGCACCTATGCCAGCGCGCATATACCATGCGCCTTTCAGCCCGGCGTGCCTGAAGAAGCGCATGGAATATGCGCCGTGGCGGGGTATGCTGTTCAGTTTGCGTCTCCGTTCCTAAACCGAACGGGGCAAGCTTGTGACCTTGCTTAGCGAGTGTTCGAAATAGACTGGGCTTAACTCTGCAATTAAAAAAAATGCCGTTCAGCTTGAACTGAACGGCATTGCAACTGGCAATTACTACATTATGTAAGAGTAAAAAGCTTAGAAAGCCACCTTAAATTGCATGCCGTAGCTGCGTGGCTCGTTCAAAATACCGGTCAGATTATTGAAATCAATTGCGGCGATGACTTGCTGTTGATTGGTGATGTTACGGCCATAAGCTGCCACTTCGTATTTGCCATCAGCCCATTTGTAACCAACGCGTAAGCCGCCTTCCAATAAGGATTTGGCAGTGTATTCCTTGGCTTCATACAAGAACATATTGTAGCTATCCTTGTAGGACCAGTCGGTGTAGGCATAGATCTCGCCATCGCCCAAAGGTGCGTTGTAACGCAGCGTGAAGTTACCCACCCATTTTGGTGCGCGCGGTAGCGGGTTGCCACCGATCAGTACGGTACCTGCAACCGGTCCGTTAGGGTCAGTCACTGTACATTTATTCCCGCAAGGAGAGACAAACAACTTGCCATCCTTGATCTCAGTATCGTTATAACTCAGGCCAACGGTAGTCTTGAAGTAGCGGTTCAGGTTGGCTTGCAATTCTAATTCAAAGCCCTGGCCGCTGGCTTTTTCGGCATTCACCAATTTGTTTTGATTCACTGCGCCGCTACCTGCGGTTAATTGCAGATCCTTGACATCGTAGTGAAATACGGTGGCGCTGATACGGGCGGTATTGTCGAATAAGTCTTGTTTGATACCTGCCTCAAACGACATATTTTTCTCGGAATTGGCAACCGAAATATTATCGCCGAACAGTACCCGACCCTGGATACTAGGAGCCCGATAACCGGTCGCTACGCGACCATACACACTGGTGGCTTTGTTGACCGTGTAGTTGGCGCCCAGATCCCAGCTGACGTTGGTGGATTCTGGATTGGCCGTCAATAATGGCGTGTTCTTGCCACCGAAAGGTGTCATGGTACGTTGCGCGTCAAAGTCTTTTTTGTCGCTGGTGTAACGAACGCCGCCGCGCAGTTTAAGGCTGTCTGTCAATGCGTAGTTTAAAGAGCCGAAAGTGGCCCAAGATTTAGCATTTTGATGCTGAAAAGCATAACCGTCTTGTACATTGCCGCCTAAGGAATTGAAGTCAAAACTGTCGACTTGAATTTTCTCGTTGAAATAATACAGACCCGCGATCCATTGCAAGGCATCTTTGGTATTTGACTCTAAGCGGAACTCTTGAGTCATTTGTTTCAGGTCGGGTAAACCATCGGCGGTTTCGGCTGGAAAGGGGATGAAACCAGGGCCCATAGTCGGTGCAAACGATGCGCCATAACCACCATCGACGTCGGCGCGGCTATAAAACTTGGCCTTGTCGTAAGCGGTAATCGAATGCAACGACATGCCATCGAGATCCCAGCGCAGACGCATGCTGACGCCGCTAGAGGTCAGGGTCTGGGTATTGATACCGTCAGTCGGGTAACTGGCGTAATCAAAACCTGGCACCAAATCATTCGTGCCTTTTTTAATGATATTGGCGCGGAACAGCGTGGCGCTGCCGTCCATGTCGCGGCCATGGGCATTGAAAAGCGCACTGAAATTACTTGTTTTGTACAAGAATTGCAGGCGGGCCGCATTATCGTGGTAGCCCTCAAGATTTTTGGTGCCAGTGCTGAGCGGATTGGTTACGCGGTCATTGCGGCTTTGTGCCTGACCAGAAAAGCGCATGGCCCATTCTTTGTTCAATGGGACGTTGATCGCGCCTTCCAGATTCACCGCCTTGTCATTGCCGTAACCGATGTTGGCATAGCCTTCAAAGCGATTGGTCGGTTTAGCCGAGTCAAATTTAATGACACCAGCGGGCGAGTTGCGCCCAAACAGCGTGCCCTGTGGGCCGCGCAAGACTTCGATCTGGTCCACGTCAAAGATAGGGAAACCTTTAAGCATAGGGCTTTCCTGTACCACGTCATCGTAGATTAGGCCTACTGGTTGCGAAGCGTTCAGATCGAAATCGGTATTGCCCAAACCGCGTATATAGAAACGCGGGAAGGAGCGGCCGAAATCGGATTCGACGTTCAGACTAGGGACGCGGCTCGCCAAAAAACGGATGTCTTGGCCGCTGGCGTTATAGGTATCCAGCGCTGGCCTTTGATCGCGGAAATCGACAAAGCGGCTTTGCGCAAACTTTGCGTCGCGGATATCGTTTATCTCACGTCTTTCAGATTTTCTGAGCGACGTTGGCCGGTAACGATCACTGTCTCGAGTTGGGTCGCCTGGTCTGAATCTGATTTCGCGCTTTGCGCAAAAGCCGCTGAAACTGGGAAGGCGAGACGAGCGCGATCGTGAGTAAAGTAAGCGCATGCTTCTTTGAGCAGACGTATAGCTGGACTGCGCCTTTTTGGGGCGTTGACTAAGGCTTATTTGGTGATTTATTAACCAGCAACGCTGTTCTAAACGCAAACCCGTTGGTCGCGTGCCGCCGAACTCTTGGTGAGTCAAGCTACACGCTGATCACGCCTGATTTCCAATTGAAGAAAAGTGTGCAATGACTAAGCTGGACAATAAAGTAGAAAATAAACATCACTACGATGTCGCCGTAATTGGCGCGGGTGCCGCAGGGATGATGTGCGCTTCCGTGGCTGGTCAGCGTGGTAAGCGGGTCGTAGTGATTGATCACGCGACAAAACTGGCAGAGAAAATTCGTATTTCTGGCGGCGGTCGTTGCAACTTCACCAATTTGACAGCAGGCCCGGCGAATTTTCTATCGGAAAACCCCCATTTTTGTAAAAGTGCCTTGTCCCGCTACACGCCGCATGATTTTTTGGCCTTGGTGAAGAAGTATAAGATCGCCTTTCATGAAAAGCATAAGGGGCAATTGTTTTGTGACGATAGTGCCGAAGATATTATTCGCATGCTCAAGGCTGAATGTGATCTTGGTAAGGTGAGTTGGCGTATGCCCTGTAAGGTACTTGATGTGATAAGTGACGAGACGGGTTTCGTCATTCACACCGGGCAGGGAGATATTTATGCTGATAGTGTAGTGATCGCGACCGGTGGCTTGTCGATCCCCAAAATTGGGGCGACTGATTTTTCGTATAAGGTCGCACAGCACTTCACGCTCAAGATCGTTGAGCCCAGGCCGGCCTTGGTGCCGCTTACTTTTGATGCTGCTAGTTGGGAAGCGTTCGTGCCCCTGTCTGGCATTTCGCTGGAAGTGGATATAGAAACCGGTGAAAAAAAGAACAAGGTCGTATTTCGTGAAGATTTGTTGTTTACTCACAGGGGTTTGTCGGGTCCGGGGGTATTGCAAATATCGAGTTTTTGGCAGGCCGGGCAGGTGATTCGCGTGAATCTGTTGCCGGAAGTGGATCTGGCCCAGGAATTGGTTGACGCCAAAACTACCAGTAAGAAAAATCTGGCCAATTATTTATCTGCCTATTTGCCGGCGCGTCTGGTGGATGGTTTGTTGGCAGCTCATGGTTTTGCCGGTGACGCAAAGATCGCCGATATGCAGGATAAGCGCCTGCGCTTGCTGGGCGACAAGATTAATCGATGGGAGTTGCTGCCAAATGGTTCGGAAGGCTATCGCAAGGCGGAAGTAACCCGAGGCGGGGTCGATACCAGGGAGTTGTCACAGCAAAGCATGATGGTCACGAAGGTTCCCGGGTTGTATTTTGTTGGCGAGGCGGTTGATGTGACGGGTTGGCTTGGGGGTTATAACTTCCAATGGGCTTGGGCGTCGGGTGTTGCCGCTGGACAGGCTGTCTAGATTGCCGTTGTATTTTTTTATCCTAATAAATAATTTGTTTTCCTGATCTTTGTTTATCTTTTTGCCGGAACATCACATTTGGATCAATCGCTCAATTTTAATGTTTTTCCTATGAAGATAGATCTTATTCAGGATGGAATCAGGGTTTTTTATTGGTTCCGATAAGACGTAAGGACTCTGTTAGATGACTTATTTTGAGTAAGAATTAATCAATCAGCTTCCATATTTTAGAATTTACTGCTATTATCTCTTTCTTCCTATAATTTTTCATTGGTTCGAACTTACATGACCACAATTCGCCTTAAAGAAAACGAGCCGTTCGAAGTCGCAATGCGTCGCTTCAAGCGTACCATCGAAAAGACCGGTCTGTTGACCGAATTGCGCGCGCGCGAGTTCTACGAAAAGCCAACTGCAGAGCGCAAGCGCAAGCTGGCTGCCGCAGTCAAGCGTCACTACAAACGTATTCGTAGTCAGCAATTGCCTAAGAAGATGTATTAATTCTGGATTTATGCCAAGGTTCTCCTTGGTGTTATTCATGTTTTAGTCTTCGTTAGACTTGCATGCCCGCTCCGGTGTACCGCAGCGGGCATTGCTTTTTTTAATTTTGTTTTTCGCGTTTAGAAATGGCTTCCGTTGCTGATCGGTAGTTGTTCTTGGCGCGGATATATTTTTAGAGGCAAATATGAGCTTAAAAGATCAAATCACTGAAGACATGAAATCTGCTATGCGTGCCAAAGAGGCTGCAAAGCTAGGCACGATACGTCTGATCACTGCAGCAATGAAGCAAAAAGAGGTGGATGAGCGCGTTGATCTGACTGATGCAATGGTGTTGGCGATTATTGAAAAAATGATCAAGCAGCGTAAGGACTCCATTGCTCAGTTTGAGGCTGGCGGCCGTCAGGATTTGGCTGATATTGAAAAAGCGGAACTGCTGATTTTGTCTGCTTATATGCCTGCAGGCTTATCCGATGCGGAAATACAAGCAGCGGTTGCTTCTGCGGTGGTGGAAACTGGTGCTGCAGGGCCTCAGGATATGGGTAAGTTGATGGCGGCGCTGAAGCCTAAGTTGGCGGGGCGTGCTGATATGGCGGTTGTTTCTGTATTGGTTAAGGCTGCGCTTGCGCCGCGTTAATTTTATTGGTGCGTGTTTGCTCTTTGATGGGGCGCTTTAGTTGATACCTCAAACTTTTATTCAGGACTTGCTGGCCCGCGTTGATGTTGTCGATGTGGTGGGTAAGTATGTCCAGCTTAAAAAAGGCGGCGCAAACTTTATGGGTTTGTGCCCCTTCCATAACGAAAAATCCCCTAGTTTTACGGTTAGTCCGACCAAGCAGTTTTACCATTGCTTCGGTTGTGGTGCGCATGGCACTTCCATTGGATTTTTAATGGAATATTCCGGCATGAATTTTGTTGATGCCGTCAAAGATCTTGCTCAGAACAATGGCATGATCGTGCCGGACGACGATAGGATGCTGCCTGCCCAACGTGCCGAGGTGAGTGCCAAGAGTCTGGCGCTTAGTGAGGTTATGACCAAGGCATGTGAATATTACCGGCAGGCTTTGCGAGGTGCGGAACCGGCGGTTGCTTATCTGAAGCGACGCGGTTTGACCGGCGAGATTGCGGCCCGGTTTGCCTTGGGCTATTCTCCTGAGGGCTGGGATAATTTGCGTGGCGTCTTTCCTGATTACGCTTCCCCTGCGCTGGTGGAGGCGGGTCTTGTGATAGACCGGAGTGACGAAGATGCGTCGAATCGTAAGCGCTATGACCGTTTTCGGGAGCGCATCATGTTTCCGATTCGAAATACAAAAGGGCAGGTGATAGGTTTTGGCGGTCGAATTTTGGATCAGGGGGAGCCTAAATATCTAAATTCGCCGGAAACACCCTTGTTTCAAAAGGGCTATGAGTTATATGGTTTGTTTGAGGCGCGTCAGGCCATCCGGGATGCTGGTTATGTGCTGGTTACCGAGGGTTACATGGATGTGGTCGCTCTGGCGCAGATGGGTTTTCCACAAGTGGTAGCGACGCTCGGTACGGCATGTACGTCTACTCATGTGCAGAAGTTATTGCGCCAGACCGATCATGTCATCTTTAGTTTTGATGGTGATAAGGCTGGTAGGCGCGCTGCGCGCCGCGCTTTGGATGCTTGTTTGCCTCATGTGAATGACAATAAAGTCATCAAGTTTTTATTTTTGCCCAGTGAGCACGATCCGGATAGTTATGTTCGTGAATTTGGTGCGGATGCTTTTGCCGGAGCGATTCAGGATGCGATGCCGCTATCCGAATTTTTCTTGAAAGAGGTCGCGGGTGATGGTGATATGGAAACTGCCGAGGGGCGGGCTAGGGCGCAATTTGACGCCAAGCCGCTTTTGCAGCAGATGGCCGCATCTAGCCTGCGCCTGCAGATGGTCAGAAGTCTGGCAAAAATGACGCAAACCACACCTTCGGAGGTGGAGTCTTTGTTTGAGTTGGTGCAGCCGGTGGCGCACGTCAAATTGGCTCCGCCTAAAAGCAAGCGCAGTGCGCCGGTGGGCTTGGAACGTCAGGTAATGCGGATTTTGGTTGCTCATCCGTCTTTGTCGTCCATGTTAGGGCTTGCAATTTTGGCTGATGTAGCCAAATTAGCTCCTGATGGCGCGGAAATGCTGACGCAGTTGGTTGAGGTTGCGCAGCGGTTGGGTGAGCAGGCTAATTTTGCCGCTCTGGCAGAAAGTTTGCGGGCGATCAGTTCTGATTATGATGTCTTAATAGCTGAAATTGCGGAGCAGACGGAAACCGAATTTGATGTTGTTAAGCTGGAGTTGGCTGGTGCTTTGCGTCAAATTACCACTCAGGTGTTGAAAATTGAAAGTGATCAGTTGGCTGCGACCGGTTTGAAGGATCCGCTTCATATAGCCCGCTATAGGGAGATAGTGCAGTTGCAGAGTGCGATTCGTCGCGAGGCGGATGCGGAGGCTGCCCGTTGATGTGTTTTGATAATTTTAGCTGGTAGCAGATGCCACGGCGGGTGTGGTTTGTTGGTGAGATATAAATGCTACCAAAATTGTCGATTTTCTTGAGATTTGTTTAGTAGAGAATGCTAGTTGTCAATCGGGGCTAGAGAAAATTTCTGCTGCATGTTATAATTAAAGGCTTTCGATTCAAGGTCTTAGGTTGTTTTCACTCTGGGCGCGGTCGTTCTGATCGAAGTCTGGGGTGTGTTGTTTAGGTGAGCATGTGCTCCTCCGAGTAACCCAAAACACTGGCGCTGAGACTTTAGTAGTCTGTATTAAGAAATTTATTGCGCTGCACTGCAGGTCATGAGATCTGAAGGCGGTGCATTGTTTTTTAGTGCCGGGACTATTTCTTGGTACCTGTTGGTTTGATTCAGTGGCTAACGCAATGAAGAAACCCGCGAAAAAAGTGACATCCTCAACAGCAACGATTGCCGCTAATACGGCTGCGATCAAGCCTGCTGCCCAACCTATATCTAAACCTGCTGCCAAGACTGCGGCAGGATCTGTGCTCAAAAAAGAAATACAAAACGAGGGTGAAGTGCAGCCGTTGGTCGTGAAGACATCTGCTAAAAAAGAACTTGCGAAAGATGTTAGAGCGCCTAAAGTGATAAAGGCGACAGATGCGCAGGCGGCAAGTAAAGCAGTAAAAAATGATGTAGCAAAAGCGGGAAACCGGATCAAACAGGAACCAGCGCCAGCAGTCGGGGAAGTGAAACCAACTGGCAAGGAAATAAAAGGCAAGAATGCGACGCGGGCGGCGGAACACGCCGAAGACCTTATTGCAACTCCGTCGGGCAAGCAAGCGGGTAAAAAAGCGGACAAGCCAAAAACTGCACCACTGAAAGCTTCTGTGACAATTAATAAAACCGACTCAAAGACCGTGATTAAGTCAACCAAGAATTCAGCAAAGGCTGATAAAACGCCGGAAGTGCAAGAAATTAAGACTGGTTCTGCGCCGACCGTGAGTCAGACTACAGATGCGGCCGTATTGGCTGCCATTGATACTTCAGGCTATATTTTGCCAGGCGTTAAAGTGCCGGGCCGTCGTGGGCGTAAGCCCAAGGAATACCAGCCTGAGAATGAGGAAATGGCTGCGCTCAATGCGGTAGAGCGCGCTGAAATGAAAGCGATTGATAAAGCGAAGGCTAAAGATCGTAAGGCTAAAGAAAAAGCGCTGCTCAAAGATGCTTTCACTACCGATCCTGAGACGACAGAGGAAGAATTAGAGCGTCGTCGCCAAAAGCTAAAAACCCTGATTAAACTGGGTAAAGATCGTGGCTATCTGACTTTTGCTGAAATTAACGATCATTTGCCTGAGAACGTCTTTGATCCTGAAGCGATAGAAGGAATTATCGGCACTTTCAATGATATGGGTGTGGCGGTCTACGAGCGCGCACCTGACGCTGAAGCCTTGCTGTTGTCGGATAATGTCGTTACTGTTGCCAGTGATGATGACGAAGTTGAGGCGGCGGCAGAGGCAGCCTTGTCTACGGTAGATTCGGATTTTGGTCGCACCACCGACCCTGTGCGTATGTATATGCGCGAAATGGGAACGGTTGAGTTGCTGACACGCGAAGGTGAGATTGTTATCGCGAAAAAAATCGAAGAAGGTCTGAAGGACATGATACAAGCGATCTCCGCTTGTCCGACAACCATTTCTGAAATTCTGGCTGCTGCCGAACGAATTGCCAACGAAGAAATAAAAATTGATGACATCGTGGATGGCTTGGTTGATCCAAATGCGGTTGAAGAAGTGATAGTAAAGCCTGTCGTGGTGGTGGTTGAGGCGACAGAAGAGGATGAGGAAGAGGAAGAGGAAGAGGACGAGGAGGATGATGAGGGTGTTGAGGATGCCGCAGGCGTCTCCGCTGAACAATTAGCTCAGATGCGCCGCGACGCTCTGGCTAAGTTTGAAGTCATTTCCACTAACTTTGACAAAATGCGTAAAGCCTTCGAAAAAGAGGGTTACAACTCAAAAGTGTATGTTAAGGCGCAAGAAGCGATTTCCAATGAGTTGTTGGGAATCCGTTTTACCGCTAAAGTCGTTGAGAAATTATGTGATACCTTGCGTGGTCAGGTAGATGAAGTGCGTCACGTTGAGAAGCAAATTCTTGATGTGGCCGTAAATCGTTGCAACATGCCGCGCGCGCATTTTATTAAGGTGTTTCCAGGCAATGAGACTAATCTGAACTGGGTTGTCGGTGAAGTTAATGCCGGTCACTCTTACAGTGCAATATTGGGGCGGAATGTTCCGACCGTTCAGCAATTGCAGCAAAAGCTGATCGATTTGCAAGTACGCGTGGTCTTGCCTTTGCCAGATTTGCGCAGCATTAACAAGAAAATGTCTGCCGGTGAAATGAAGGCGCGCCGAGCCAAGCGTGAAATGACCGAGGCTAACTTGCGCCTGGTTATCTCCATCGCAAAAAAATACACTAACCGTGGTTTGCAATTTCTGGATTTGATTCAGGAAGGCAATATCGGCTTGATGAAAGCTGTCGATAAGTTTGAGTATCGCCGTGGTTATAAGTTTTCTACTTATGCCACATGGTGGATACGCCAGGCGATCACTCGCTCAATCGCGGATCAGGCGCGTACTATCCGTATCCCTGTGCATATGATTGAGACCATCAACAAGATGAATCGTATTTCTCGTCAGATTTTGCAGGAAACCGGTGCTGAGCCCGATCCGGCTACATTGGCGATCAAGATGGAGATGCCCGAGGATAAGATTCGTAAGATCATGAAGATTGCCAAAGAGCCTATCTCCATGGAAACGCCTATTGGTGATGATGATGATTCTCATCTAGGGGATTTTATTGAAGATAATCACACCTTGGCTCCCGCAGATGCTGCGCTACATGCGTCTATGCGTAATGTAGTGAAGGATGTTTTGGATTCATTGACGCCGCGCGAGGCAAAAGTATTACGCATGCGCTTTGGTGTTGAAATGTCTACTGACCATACGTTGGAAGAGGTTGGTAAGCAATTTGACGTGACACGTGAGCGTATTCGCCAAATAGAGGCAAAGGCTTTGCGTAAGTTGCGTCACCCGTCACGCTCAGATAAGCTCAAGAGTTTCCTCGAAGGAAATTAAGTGATGATATGAGCGGCAATTCCGCATGAAGTTACTTTTTGACTTCTTCTTGCCTAATAACTGATATATATCCATCAAGATAGCCCCCTCGGGGCTTGTGCTTAAGCTCTCTAATGTAATACAATTAGCGCTGATTTTTTATAGCGCTAATTGTAGTTATTACGTAGCATCGTCGATTTCGGTGAGGCACCGTAACAGCAAGGCTAGTAAAAATGGGCCTCTAGCTCATGTTGGTTAGAGCAGCGGACTCATAATCCGTTGGTACCGTGTTCGACTCACGGGAGGCCCACCAAAAAATTCAAGGGTTAGCGTTTACGCTAACCCTTTTTTTATTGTCTTCCTATTTGTCGATTGATTCTCTGGCTTGTATCTTTAATTGCCAAGAATAAATTTACTGAATTACTGGCTTTTTCTGGGGCTGTGTGCAGGGGTGGTATAATATAAGGCTATTGTATTACACCTACGCCTTACCTCTCGCGACGCAAAATGAAGGAAAGCATTTCTACTCCCTTTGATGCCGTGTTCGCCCCACGAAAGGCTCACCTGCAGACCATGACCGATACCACGCCGAATCCCGGGCAAATTGCTGAGCAACTTGCCGAACAAACTCCTGATACTGTCCGTTTTGATTCTTTCGGGCTGTCACCGGACATCTTGCGTGCGCTGAATGACCAGGGTTATGTGCACCCGACGCCGATTCAAGCACAAGCTATTCCTATCGTATTGCAAGGCCGCGACGTTATGGGTGCGGCGCAAACAGGTACTGGTAAAACTGCCGGTTTCTCTTTGCCTATTATTCAGTTATTGCTGGCTCATGCCAATACTAGCGCTTCGCCGGCACGTCATCCTGTGCGCGCCTTGATTTTGACGCCTACCCGTGAACTGGCCGATCAGGTCGCCGAAAACGTGAAGGCGTATTCACGTCATACGCCTTTGCGTGCGACGGTGGTGTTTGGTGGCATTGATATGGCACCCCAGACTGCGGCCTTACGTTCCGGCATAGAAATCGTTATTGCTACACCTGGTCGCTTACTTGATCACGTACAGCAGAAAACTATTAATTTGTCGCAGACGCAGATCTTCGTGATGGATGAAGCTGATCGTATGCTGGATATGGGGTTCTTGCCGGATTTGCAGCGCATCATTAATTTGCTTCCTAAACAGCGCCAAAATTTAATGTTTTCGGCAACGTTTTCGCAAGAAATTAAAAAACTCGCTGCCAGCTTCTTAACTAATCCTGTCACGATCGAAGTGGCGCGCAGCAATGCGACGGCAGAAAATGTCACGCAAATTTTGTATAAAGTGGCTGAAGAGGAAAAGCGCGATGCCGTTTCCTTCATCATTCGTGAGCGTGGCCTAAAGCAAGTCATCGTTTTCTCTAATACCAAGATAGGTGCATCTCGTCTTGCCGTGCATCTGGTTAAGCAGGGTGTAAAGGCCTCGGCCATTCACGGTGACAAATCGCAGGCTGAGCGTATGGGTGCGCTGGATGCATTCAAGCGCGGCGAAGTTGAAGTTCTGGTTGCTACTGACGTAGCGGCGCGGGGTTTGGATATCTCTGAAATGCCTTGTGTCATCAACTTTGATTTGCCGTATAACGCTGAAGATTACGTCCACCGTATCGGCCGTACCGGTCGTGCCGGAGCCAAGGGGATGCGATCTCTTTGCATACGGATAAAGATGAGCGCTTATTGCTGGATATCGAGAAATTGATCAAGCAGAAGATTACTCGTTTGCAGTTGGCTGGATTTGTCGCGGCCTCTTTGTTGCCGCCTGTACGCAAACCTCGTATGGCTGATACGGAAAAAGCTGCCGCTAAGCCATATGAACGTCCGACCCGTAGTTATAATCCACCGCGAGAAAAAGTCGATCCTTGGTTCCTGAAGCCTTATGAACCTAGTGCCGCATAGAGCAATCCTGAAACCAGCGTTTGAGCGGTATCGCATCAACCGGTTCGCTGATAATGGTCACCGCCGACTTCTTCAAAATACTTCAGGATGCCGCTTCAAGCTGATACACGCTGTCATAGCCGACGTTTTGCATGTTAGCCGCTTTTTCGCAGCGTATGCCGCATCTACTGTCTTATCGTTCAGATGGTGCGCGACCATCTTCCGGTTTGATCAAGGGCATAGCGTATGCGCATCAACCGATGGTGCGCGACCATCTTCCGGTTTGATCAAGGGCATACGCATGGTGATGATTTCAGCCTTGATCTTGACCAGCAATTTAGTGAAGGGTTGGTGATTCGATAAGCTTTCTTTGGCGACTATATCTGCGAAGCGCGGGTCGGTATGCAGCCATGCCATATACGCATCTATTTCGTGACGCAAACCTGCCAGAAACATGTTGATCCCTTCAGGCGTCAGTAATACTGTCCCTTTCAGATTCAGCTCTTCACATTTGGCGATAAACTCTGGACGTTTTTCCGCAGTGTCATTAAACGTGATGAATTTATACGCAGAGATGTTGATGTAGTTGTTGAGGCGCGCACTGGCGGCAGTCGTGCTAGCCGTTGCGATAGAGGTGGCGTCGGAGATCAGGGCAGATGATGGCATGTGAGATTCTGTAAAGTAGATAAGTCTTTGATTCGACAGCATTATAATCCAAAAGAATAGCTTGCGTTGATCCTGTTTCGACCTTTCCGATAGCCTCAATCGGTATCAGTCGCAGGATGAAATAGCCGCAGTATCTGGGGCAATCTACTTTGTCGCTTGCTAACGCCAGTATGGCTGGCAAGCTAAGCGCGTATGCATGGAGGATTTAAATCCGCTTTTGTATAGATTAAGACAAAAGACTAAATCTAAATTTCCGTCTCAACACGGTAAAATAGCGGGATGAATACAGAACTAGCACCCCAAGCAATTATTCCCGGTAATCTGGCTGCCAATAGCGCCGAAGCCAACACTGAAACTTTAGCAACCGTCACCGCTGTAACTCCAGTTGCGCTGCCTGGCCCACAATTTGTTCATCTCCGCCTGCACTCCGAATATTCTATCGTTGATGGTTTGGTGCGGATTGACGACGTGGTCAAGGCTGCCGCGAAAGACATGCAGCCGGCGATGGCGATGACCGATTTGGCCAACTTGTTTGGTCTGGTTAAATTTTATAAGGCCGCACGTGGCAAGGGCATCAAGGCGATTGCCGGCTGTGATGTCTGGATTACCAATGAAACCGATCGTGATAAGCCCACGCGTTTATTGTTACTGGTAAAAAATCGTGCTGGCTACTTGCAACTTTGCGAGTTATTGGCACAGGCATGGCTGGAAAATCAACATCGCGGACGTGCCGAGTTGAAGTTTGAATGGCTGCAGGCGATCTTTGAGAAAGCTGCTGAGCCTGGCTTGATCGCGCTGTCGGGTGCGCATTTTGGTGACGTCGGTGTTGCCATCGACAATGGTTTACCGGAAATGGCTGAACGTAATGCCCAGCGTTGGGCAAGTATTTTCCCCGGCCACTTTTATATCGAGATACAGCGTGCCGGTCAGGCCAATATGGAGAACCATATACGGCAAGCCGTTTTGCTGGCGCACAAGCTAGCTCTGCCGGTGGTGGCGACGCATCCTATACAGTTCATCAGTAAAGACGACTTTACCGCGCATGAGGCTCGTACCTGTATCGCTGAAGGCGAAATGCTCGCTAACGGCCGTCGCGTACGTCGTTTCAATGATCAGCAATGCTTCAAGACGCAGGAGGAAATGGCCGCCTTATTCAGCGACTTGCCGGGAGCCTTGCAAAATGCGGTTGAGATTGCCAAACGCTGTAATCTGACGCTGGAATTGGGTAAGCCTAAGCTACCTGATTTTCCTACTCCTGACGGCATGACCATTAACGACTTTCTGGTGGCAGAATCGAAAAAAGGTCTGGAATACCGGCTCTCGCAAATATTTTTGAATGAAGAGAAGCGCGAAAAAGAGCGCGCTCGCTATGAAGCTCGCTTGAAGTTTGAGACCGATACCATCATCAAGATGGGTTTTCCCGGCTATTTTCTGATCGTTGCTGACTTTATCCAATGGGCCAAGAATAACGGTGTGCCGGTCGGCCCGGGGCGGGGTTCAGGAGCGGGGTCGCTGGTGGCGTATTCCTTGTTGATTACCGATCTCGATCCGCTGCAATACAATTTGCTGTTTGAGCGTTTCCTGAATCCTGAGCGGGTATCCATGCCCGATTTCGATATCGATTTCTGTCAGGAAGGGCGCGATCGCGTTATTCAATATGTCAAGGATAGATACGGTAAGGAAGCGGTGTCGCAGATCGCCACCTTCGGTACCATGGCCGCAAAAGGCGCAATTCGCGACGTCGGCCGCGTGCTTGATTTTGGTTATATGTTTTGTGATGGCGTTTCCAAGCTGATCCCGTTCAAACCAGGTAAACAGGTCACGATTGCCGAGGCGATTATCGAAGAGCCTATGCTGGCCGAGCGCCAGGAAAACGAAGAGGAAGTCAAAACCCTGCTCGATCTGGCGCAACAGGTAGAGGGCATCACCCGGAATATTGGTATGCATGCCGGTGGCGTATTGATCGCACCGGGCAAACTCACCGATTTCTGCCCGCTATATACGCAGGGCGGCGATTCCGGTGTGGTCTCGCAATACGATAAGGATGACGTGGAGGCCGTTGGCCTGGTGAAGTTCGACTTTTTGGGTCTCACCACGCTGACTATTCTTGATAGGGCAGTACGCTACATCAAGATGCTAGACCCGGGTATGGCAGATTTTGATCTGGCCAAGTTGCCGCTCGATGACAGACCATCCTATGAATTGCTGACCAAGGCGAAAACGGTTGCCGTGTTCCAGCTGGAAAGCCGCGGCATGCAGGGCATGCTGAAAGATGCGCGCCCCGATCGTTTCGAAGACATTATTGCGCTGGTGGCCTTGTACCGCCCGGGTCCTATGGACTTGATTCCTGATTTCTGTAAGCGTAAGCACGGTGAAAAATTTGATTACCCTGATCCGCGTACCGAAGGCATTTTGTCTGAAACCTACGGCATCATGGTGTATCAGGAACAGGTTATGCAGATGGCTCAGGTGGTGGGTGGTTACTCACTGGGCGGCGCCGATATGCTACGCCGCGCCATGGGTAAGAAAAAAGCCGAAGAGATGGCGGAGCATCGCCAGATTTTCCGTGACGGTGCTGCCAAAGATGGCCTGAGCGAGCAAAAGGCTGACGAAATTTTCGATTTGATGGAAAAGTTCGCCGGCTACGGATTTAATAAATCCCATGCCGCCGCCTATGCCTTGCTGTCGTATCACACTGCGTATCTGAAGGCGCATCATCCGGCCGCGTTTATGGCGGCGAATATGTCGCTGGCGATGGACGATACCGAAAAGGTCAAGATTCTGGTGGAAGATGCGATCGACATCTGCAAGATAAAGATGTTGGCACCGGATATCAACCAATCTGAATACCGCTTTATTCCTGTCGGTGAACCCGGCAAGAAGGCGATGCAGATTCGTTACGGACTAGGCGCGGTTAAAGGTTCGGGGCAAAATGCGATAGAAAGCATAGTCGCTGCGCGTAAAGCCGACGGTCCGTTTACCGACCTGTTTAATTTCTGCAAACGGGTCGATAAGCGCCAGGTCAATCGTCGCACCATAGAGTCGCTGATACGCGCCGGTGCGATGGATTGCCTGAAGCAGGACAGAGCCATTTTGCTGGCGACGGTGAATTACGCGCTGGAAGCGGCCGGTCAGGCTGAAGCGGCGGCGAACCAGGTTAGCCTGTTCGGTGACGATGATGACATGATCCCTCCGCCGGAATACATCAAGGCCGAGGTCTGGTCAGACCGCCAGCGTCTGCTGGAAGAAAAACTGGCCTTGGGGTTTTATTTCTCCGGTCACTTGTTTGACGCCTATGCGCCGGAAGTACGGCAATTCGTCAAGACCACGCTGGCCAAGCTAGACCCTTCGCGAGATTTGCGTTTGCTGGGTGGCGTAATCGCTGGCGTGCGTACGCAGATGACACAGCGCGGCAAAATCCTCATCGTGACACTTGATGATGGCACCGCCACGGTAGATGTGACGGTGTATAGCGAACTGGCCGATGAGTTCAAGAAAATTTTCAAGGAAGACGAATTTCTGGCGGTGATGGGCAAGGTGTCGGAAGATCGCTTCTCCGGCGGCTTACGGATAACCGCGGAAAAAGTCATGGATATAGGCCGCGCCAGGGTGCAGTTTTCCCAAGGCTTACGCGTCACCTTGAGCGATAGTGCCGATCCGGTGAAACTGGCCGAGGTACTCAAGGCACACCTGAACCAGGACGGTTGTCCGGTCTTGATACGCTATCAAAATCTCGATGCCAGTGCCGAGCTATATTTGTCTGATCAGTGGCGCGTGAATCCCGATGACGAATTGCGACTCAAGCTGGGGCAATGGCTGGGGCGTCAGAACGTGCAGATAGAATATTCCTGATCATGAGTGAACCTGTTATTCAAAGCCAGACCAGGGGTCTGGAATCCGCTCGTCAATTATCCGGGGCATCCTGGCGCTCTGCTTTGCCGCAGCAGGTCTTGACGTGGTTGCCGCTAAGCCTGTTTTTCCCGGTTGGCGTGATGTATGCGGGGGTCTTGCTGTTTGCCCTTAGCCTGCTGATATCGGGTGACTATGCGCGCAAATGGCTGCGAGTCAGATCGCACCCTATGCTGCCGCCGGTGCTGGCCTTGACTGTACTGAGCATAGTGGTTGCGCTGTTCCAGTCCAGGCCTGCCGGAGAATTCTGGTCAAGTTTTTGGCATTATCAGACCTACCTGTTTCTGTTGCCATTTCTGGCAGTGGGCTCTGGCTTAGGCTTAGGCACAGGCACAGGCACTGCGGCCGCAGCAAATCAGTGGCAGGCGCGTGCGCAACTGGTATTCTTTGGCGGAGCGATTTACGCCTCCAGCTTGTTTTACCTGGCTGCGGCGGGCTTATTGCCAACTACCACCTTGTTCCGCAGCTATGTGGTGTACGAGGGAAATAAATCGATCTTACTGGGGATATTGCTGGCGATCGCCGCTGGCTGGATGTTGCATGCCTGGCGCTGGCATAAAAATCATACTTTGTTGCGCGCACTGGCACTGGCTTATGTGGTGATCGCCTTGCTGCTATTTGCCAAAACCCGCACCGCCAGTCTGATATTTATTTTGCTCTGTGGTTTAATGCTGCTGCGTAATGTGACTTTGAACTGGCGCAGCATGCTGGCCTTGAGCGTACTGGGCCTGCTATTGGCCGGGGGCGTGAAATACGTCGCTGACTTGCCGCCGCCGCTTACCTGTCTGACCAAGGTGATGGTAGCTGAGCAGCATCTCAATCCTGCAGCTATCCTGCTGCAACGCGGCGTTTGTACCGTACATCAGATTCGTAATTTCAATCAGGGAAAGCAAATCGGTGAAGATGGCATGCGGCTGGAGATTTACAAAATCACCGGCCAGATCATTGCCGAGAAACCCTGGAGCGGGCACGGTATCGGCAACTGGCTGTCTTTGTACCACGAGCGCGCCCAAGGCATGATGAGCCAAGCCATGACCACCCCGCATAATGACTATCTGCTGTACGCCACCGAGTTGGGGGCGTTCGGTGTCTTTGCCTTGCTGTGGATCTGGTGCCGGCAACTGCTGCTCGCCAGGAAAATGCTGGCGGGAGAACATCAGGAGCGCGCCATGTTATTGGCGATGTTAGGGCTTACTATGATGGTCGGCGGCATGTTTAACGCTATCCTGCGTGACGGTGTGTTTGGCATGGCGTTCATGATCTTGCTGGCGATACCACTGGCAGGCGTGACAAAGAAATAAAGTACTTTTGAAAAAGGGCGTTTCTAAAAACCACATTTTAGAGGCACAGAGCGCGAAGCGCACCGGAGCAATATCCCGGTATCCCGGTATTAGTATTACCAGGATGTGCCACAAAGGTATGCTCTCTGGAAATAAGTTTTAGAATTACCCAAAAATGAAAACGCAGTATCCATGCGCCTTCTGGCATCAAAATGCCTGAAAAGGCGCATGGATACTGCGTTGTGTCTCTGAGAAATAAACAATGAATACACATACTATCGCCATCTTCAAGCGTCTATGGCTTTCCATGCGCAAGCATAAGCAACGCCTGATTCTGACTTTGCTGACCATGCTAGGCACCGCCTTGACCGAGGTGATGTTCCCGCGCGTATTGGGCTATTTGCTCGATCACGGTTTTAAGGGCGAGCACACCACGCTGGCCTTATGGAAAATCCCGGCTGCCATCATAGGTATTTTTCTGTTGCGCGGGGTCTGTACTTTTACCACCAGTTACATGATGAGTTGGGTTTCGACACGGTTGTTGAATGATCTGCGCGCGCAGATTTTTGCCAAAATACTCAGCGTACCCGTGCAGTTTTACCATTCTGAATCGAGCGGGCGCATCATCAACACCATCATGACCGAAGCGCAGCAAATCGTCGATATGGTGAAAGTCTCGATGACCACCCTGATTCGTGATTCCCTGACGGTGATTGCCTTGATGAGCTTTTTACTCTGGCGTAACTGGCGTTTGACGCTGGTGACGATAGTCTTGATACCGACCATGGCGTATCTGGTCAGAAGCGTCAGTAAGCGTTTGCGCAAACTCAATAAGGATCAGCTTGATGTCAATGGTGAGTTGACCCAGGTGATAGAAGAGGCGACCCGCGCCCATCAGGTGATACGCATTTTTGGCGGCCAGCATTACGAGCAACAGCGCTTTGATCAAAAAAACGAGAAGTTGCGTGGCTACACCATGAAAACTACGGTGGCGGTATCCTCCACCACCCCGGCCACCCAATTGCTGGCCGCCGTTGCGGTGGCGATCGTGATCATGCTGGCGGTAGTGCAAGCCAAAGCAGGTACGACCACGGTGGGTAATTTTGTTGAATTCATTACAGCCATGATGATGTTGCTGACACCCCTGAAGCATCTGGCCGATTTGAATGGCCCTATGCAGCGCGGCTTGGCGGCCGCCGAATCGGTGTTTGGCATGATCGATGCGCAAGGCGAACAGGACAGTGGCAAGCAGCTGGGCGGCAGGGCGCGGGGTAAGCTGGAATTTGTCAATACGCGTTTTAGTTATCCGGGGCAGGAGCAAGTGGCCTTGTCGGATATCAATCTGTGCATACAGCCTGGTGAAACTATCGCGCTGGTCGGCATGTCAGGCGGCGGCAAGACTTCCCTGGTTAATCTGGTGCCACGTTTTTATTCGCCTGATTCGGGCGCGGTTTTGCTCGACGGTGTATCACTGCAAGACATTTCCTTGTCCAGTTTGCGCGAACAGATCGCCATGGTCGGGCAGAACGTGATTTTGTTTGATGACAGTATTGCCGCTAACGTCGCTTACGGTGATGCCGAACCCGATCAAGAGCGGATCAATGCCGCACTGCAGGCTGCCCATCTGAGCGAAGTGGTCGCTGATTTGCCCGATGGCTTGCATACCATGATAGGTGATAACGGCATGCGATTATCGGGCGGTCAGCGTCAGCGTCTCGCCATTGCCAGGGCCATTTATAAGAATGCGCCTATCCTGATACTCGATGAGGCTACCTCGGCACTCGACAGCGAATCCGAGCGCGCGGTACAAGAGGCGCTTGATGAGCTGATGTTAGGCCGTACCACGCTGGTGATCGCCCATCGGCTTTCCACGATAGAACGCGCCAGCCGTATCGTGGTGCTGGTCGACGGTGGCATCGTCGAAATCGGTAGCCACGCAGAATTGCTGGCGCATGAAGGTGTGTATGCCAATTTGTACCGCTTGCAGTTTGCAGGATAAGCATGGCCAGTATCACTGATTTTTCGGGCATGCAAAATACCAAAGTTTTACTGGAAAGAGCCGCTGGCGGAGCGTTGCCCGACTGGGAAAAACTGGAAGCCTCATTTCATTTGCAATCCTTTGGCAAGGGCGAGGATATCTTTGCCGCCGGTGAATGGCAGCCCTATCTGTATGTGGTGCGTAGTGGTATCGTTAAGCTGACCTACCTGAGCGAAGACGGGCAGGAGTGGATCAAGTCTTTTATCGGTGAAGGTGATTTTTTTGCCTGTCCCAACGTACTCATTGCCGGCTTGAAAACCGATTATTTCGCTACCGCGCTGGAGGAGTGTAGTGTGGAGCAAGTCGACTTTTCTCAATTAAAACAATTGATGGCACGCCACCCGGAGTGGCAGAAAGCCACTCACCAGTTGCTGGAATGGCATATCGTGCGCAAAGACCAGCGCGAACGCGAGTTGCTGACCATGGCACCGGAACAGCGTTATCAGTCGTTTCTTAAAACCTATCCCTTATTGTCGCCGCGTATACAATTGCGCGACGTGGCGCATTATCTGGGCGTCACCCCAGAAGCACTGAGCCGTATTCGCAAGCGTTTGCGAGCCTAAATCAACATTTGCAACATCTGCCGGTTTGCCGGCACGCTACAGGGTCTTGATTCCGCACCAAGTTCTAGAAGATTTCTAGGCCTGATCAAGCGCCGCCTGAGCGTATAAACACTTTATTCACAATGAGCTTACGTTTACGATTTTTTTTCACCTTGATGGCGACATTGCTACTGCAATGTCTTCCCGTGGCGTTGATTTCCGCCAGGGCGCTTGAGCCAGTGACGTTGCAGCTGAAATGGCAGCATGCATTTCAGTTTGCCGGTTACTACGCGGCGCAAGAACTTGGTTATTACCGCCAGGCCGGATTGGATGTGAGCCTCAGGGAGGCCGTGCCCGGTCTTGATGTCACCGCAGAGATCTTGTCCGGCAAGGCCGATTTTGGCGTTGGCTCAAGTAATCTTCTACTGGATCGTAAGGCCGGCAAGCCTGTGGTTGCCCTTGCGGTGATTTTCCAGCATTCGCCGCTGGTGCTGATTGCGGCAGGGCATAGTCACAGACAGAATATTCATCACCTGATGGGAAAACGTATCATGATGGGGCCGCAGTCCGACGAGTTGCGGGCCTATCTGAAGCGTGAGGGGGTACTGCCTGCCGGTATCAAACAACAAACGCATAGTTTTCATTCCTATGATCTGATCGAGGGCAATACCGATGCGCAGTCTGCTTACCTTAGTAATGAGCCGTATTATTATGATCAGCTAGGTTTTGCCTATCAGGTTTATACGCCCCGTTCTGCGGGGATAGACTTTTATGGTGATACCTTGTTTACCTCGGAGCGGGAAATTCAGCGTCACCCTGAGCGAGTCAAGGCATTTCGTGCCGCCAGCTTACGCGGCTGGGAATATGCGATGGCACATCCGCAAGAAATCATAGACCTGATATTGGCTAAATATTCGCAGAAAACGCCACGTGAAGTGCTCAACTATGAAGCGGCGGCGATGGTGGATTTGATGCGTACCGACTTGTTGCCTATAGGTTATATGCATCCGGGGCGGTGGCGGCATATCGCTGAGGTGTATGCCGAGATTGCTCTGTTGCCTGAAAATTTCTCGCTCGATGGCTTTTTGTACGACGCCAATCCTAGCGTTAATTACGCATTTTTGTATGGCATCCTGGCTGCGGTTTTGGCGGTTGTCACCGTGGTCGGTGCTGCCGCCGTGTATATCTATAGGGTGAATAAAAAACTCAAACATAGCCTGAGCATTGTTACGCAGACTGAGCAGAGACTAAAGATTTTTTCGACCGCGATACAGCAAAGTCCGACCTCCGTCATTATTAGTGGCCCGGATAATATTATCCAGTATGTCAATCCCAAGTTCAGCAGTGAAACCGGCTACACCGCTGCCGAGGCGATAGGGCGGACACCGAGTTTTTTGCAGTCAGGTATTACCGAGCGCGCCACCTACGGTGATATGTGGCGGTGCCTCAAGCGCGGTGAGTTATGGAGCGGCGAGTTGGTGAATCGCCGCAAGAATGGCGAAATTTATTGGGAAGAGACGCATATCGCGCCAGTCAAGAATGCCGCTGGAGAAATCACTAATTTTGTTGCCGTCAAACTCGATATTAGCGAGCGCAAGCAAGCGCACGACAGGCTCGCGCATTTGGCGCATTATGATTTTCTGACCAATTTGCCGAACCGTTCGCTTTTTTTTGAACGCGTCATACAAGCTTTGGCACTGGCTAAAAGAAATAAGGGCAAACTGGCGTTGATGTTTATCGATCTTGATAAATTTAAACCGATCAACGATGCGCACGGCCACGCAGTCGGCGATCTGCTGCTACAGGAAGCGGCCAGGCGCATGTCCGCTTGCCTGCGTGATTCGGATACCGTAGGCCGCATCGGTGGCGATGAGTTTGTGGTGTTGTTGCCCGATGTGGCCGGCGCTGAGGCGGCGTTATTGGTCGCTGAAAAAATCCGCATTGCACTCAATCAGGTTTTTGTGGTGGATAACAAGATTTTGTCGATATCTACCAGCATAGGTATAGCAATTTACCCTGAGCATGGTCACGATGATATCTCGCTGGCTAAACATGCGGACTTTGCCATGTATCACGCCAAGACCAGCGGACGCGATAATGTGCAGGTTTTTCAGGCGAGCTGATGGTGCGGCCTAGCCTGTTTGAGATCGGCTTGCCGCGCTTGGTTCGCGGTGATTGTCAGTCATGCTGTGGCGGGGATTTTTCTGACAGACGTAGCAGCGCTGCCTTGAGTGCCTCGAAACACGTGGCATCGATGGCGCTACCCACGGTCTCCGCCATCATTTCCAGAGTACGTGCAATAGGAATTGCGCCACGATACGGACGCTCGGCGGTTATTGCGTCAAAAATATCGGCGGTAGTGATGATGCGTGTGTCGAGGCTGATGTCGGCTGCGCTCAGTCCGCGCGGATAACCGGCGCCGTCAAGTCGTTCATGGTGTGCCGCCGCCACCTTGGCCAGTTCCGAAAATGCGCTGATGCGCGCGAGTATGGTTTCGGTATAGCTGGCATGTAATTTCACCGCATCCCATTCTTCCGCATCGAGTTTGCCTGCCTTGTCGAGTATGCTATTACTGACCCCTAATTTACCTACGTCATGCAATAAGGCACCGCGCTTTAGCCATCTGCGGCGTTCAGCGGAAAGCCCTAAGGATTCGGCGATCATGTCGGTATATAAAGCGACCCGGGCGCTATGGCCGCTGGTGTAGGGACTTTTCGAATCGACTACCTGACCGAAGGCGGCAGCGATGTCATCGAGATAGTCATCATCGACCGGCACCTCATGGCTGTGCGGTTCCAGTTCGAGTACCGCATCGGCTATGCCGGCGGAGTTTAGCGTGCTCCAGAAACCAGGGTATTGCGCTACGGTCTCGAAGGATTGCACCAGTTGCGGGTCAAACCAGCGCCCGGCACGCAGATGCACTTCGTCCATCGCGGCCTGTGCGCCATCGGTGGTATGGAATACATCTATCACTTGGGCCAGCAGGGCAATACGGGCAAATACGGGAATGCTTTCACCGCTCAGTCCTTGCGGTTTGCCTTGGCCGTTAAAATGTTCGTCCAGACTATAGATGCCGCAGGCGACATCTTCCGAGAACCGTAACAGGCGGGCGATTTCGGCACCGCGCTGGCAGCGCGTGGCGATGAGTTCATGCGCGATCTCACTGCCATCCCTTAATATCGTCAGGACACTGCGAAAACGCTCTGCCAGGCCAGCTTTGAGCCCCGTGTGCTTGAGTACGAACTGCAATACCTTGGGCAAGCTGTCACCGACAGTTTTGAAGTCGCGCTTGAATTGAAGGTCATCGGTCAGATACAGTTCACAGATGCGTGCGGCATTGCTGCTACAACCCAAGTCTTTGAGTAATAGAGTGTAATAGAGGTCCCACAGCTGATCTTCCGGCAAGCCTATCTCACGGCCTATATGCATACCTATCCAGCAGCAGCGTAGGCAATGGCCTTCTGGCTGGCCTTCGGTGATGTCTAGCGCGTGACTAAGCGCACCAATCAGCTCCGACAGTCGGATGCCGGCGACAGCGGGAAAAGTCTCTTTTGATGGTTCCTGGGGGTACATAGGGGATCCATTGCTTGACCGTAATGAATTGCATTCTACGCCAAGCTGCCGCAATGAGTGCGGCAGTGCCAGATTTGTCAAAAAGTATCCGAGGTTCGGGCTGGCGCAAGGCATCCGGCTTAGTGCGTCCGGCGATCAGGCAAACATGGCGCTAGCCGCATTTGCCGCAGGAATACGGCCTTATTTCTCCATCACATACTGGCCTGGCGCATCACCTAAATCCGGATCGGATTCTGGTGTCAGTGCAGTAATCTTATTCGGGCTGGAGTGTTGCTCCAGCCATTGCTGCCAGTGTATCCACCAGGAGCCTGGCGCGGTGCTGGCTGCGGCCAGCCATTCTTCCGGGTCGCTATAGGTGGTGCTGCGTTTCTCAACCGGCAGGTATTGGTAGCTGCGATGGGCGTGACCCGGTTCTGAGACGATGCCGGCATTATGACCACCCGAGGCCAGCACGAACTCGATCGGGGAATCGCTTAGCAGATGGATTTTGTAGACCGAGCGCCAGGGAGAGACGTGGTCACGCGCGGTACCTACCACGAACATCGGCAGGTGCAGATCGGTCAATGCAATGCTATGGCCATTGACTTCATAGCGACCTTCGGCCAGATCATTATGCAGGAACAGGTGTTTCAGGTATTCGCTATGCATACGGTAAGGCAGACGTGTGCTGTCAGCGTTCCAGGACATCAGATCGTTAGGAGAATTACGCGTGCCCAACTGATATTCGCGCATGATTTTTGACCAGATCAGATCGCGTGAGTTGAGTAGCTGAAACGAGCTCGCCATCTGGTCACCGTCGAGATAGCCTTTTTCCCACATCTGCGCATCAAGGATAGCTAACTGGCTCTCGTCTATAAACAAGCCAAGTTCGCCTGGCTCGCTGAAATCGGTTTGTGCTGCCAGTAGCGTGATACTTTTTATCTGAGGCAGGGCTGGATGGGCTTTGCGCGCAGCGCCATTGGCCAATGCCGCCGCCCCTATCGATAGCAGTGTGCCACCGAGGCAATAGCCGACTGCGTGTACCGGTTTTTTGTGGGTAATACGGCCGACTTCCTCCAGCGCCGCAAACAGGCCGCTGTCTATGTAATCGTGCATGCCCAGGTCACGGTCTTCCTTGGTCGGATTTTTCCATGAGATCATGAATACCGTATGTCCTTGCTCTACCAGAAAGCGCACCAGTGAGTTGTGTTGTGACAGATCGAGAATGTAATATTTCATGATCCAGGACGGCACGATCAGTATTGGTTCGGCAAATACCTTGGCAGTCTGCGGTGAATACTGAATCAGCTCAATCAAGTCATTGCGGAACACCACCTTGCCCGGCGTAATCGCCACTTCGTGACCTGGGGTATAGGCCAGTGGTTTGGGAGTATGGTTCAGCTTGCCATTGCCATTGACATCCAATTCCAGTCCATTGTCCTGCATCCAATGGAGCATGCCGGAGACTAAATTCTTCCCTTTGGTTTCGACCGTGGTGGCGAGGACTTCAGGGTTGAGCAGCGGATAATTGGACGGGGACAGCATATCGAGCATCTGGCGTGACACGAAATTGACCACGTACTCGTGATGCGCCGACACTCCGCGCACGCCGGTAGTGGCGCTTTGCCAGAATTCCTGGGTTTGCAGGAAAGAATTCTTTAGTGCATTGAAGGGCCAGGCGTTCCATCCCGGATACGCAAAACGGCCGTCTTTGCCGGCGGCAAGCAGTTCCGCACCGGTTTCGGTAATGGGTTTTTGTCCGCCCGCATTTGCCGCGATCGCTTCCGAGATCCACTTTGGCCATTCTGTGGCCTGCTTTTCCCTCATCTTGAGTAAATCGAGTTGCTTGCCAGGAGAGGCGGCCAGATGCAGACCCCAATCCATGCAGGCGAGAATGACGCTGATGGGAGAAACACCGGCGGTAAATTTGGCAATCTGACTGTGCAGTGCCATATCCATAGGGTTCACCGGTATTTCGTCGCCGGTCAGATAGCAGATATGGTGGGGCTGATCCGCACTTGCGATTGCTGCCAGCTTCGATTGCGTCGTCTTCATCGGCAACTGCTTCATTTCGGACTCCTTCATTTGCTACTCCTTAGGCGGGCTTTACTTTTCTTTACTTTAGCTTGCTGGCTCATTGTGGCAAACAAGCCAGCGATCGAAATTGATCCGGATCAATTCAATTGTGCAATTGCAGCAATATACTGAGTCCACTATCCTTTAGTGATGCCATGATGACTCAATTTTCAGGACTACTCCGCTCTCAGCCCATCCCTTTGGGGGCGACTCTTGCGATGCCCGCAGCATGCTCGCATTTTTCATTGAGTGCTCTTAATTTTCGCAAAAACACGTTTAAATATTTAAAGATTAAATCAATTGCATTAAATTTGATTTTTCTCAATGTTGCTCTTGGCGCCGCGCAGACGCATGCGGCCGAGACTATGCAGCAGGCATGGGATATCGCACTGCAACGCGACCATTATTTTGCCGCGTCGCAACAAAAAGAACTTGCCGCCAACCATCAACTGGCCTCTGTACAAGCCAATCATTTACCTAAAGTCAGTCTCGATGCCGGCTACATGCGCACCGAATCTGAACCTTCCGCCAAAGTAAATATCCCCGCCCTGCCTTTTCTGAAAGGTGCCAGTTTGCCGTTTGCGCAAGACGGAACCTACTTTGGTGGTGTGGCATTGTCAGCGCCGGTGTACACCGGTGGCAAAATTTCTGCCGGGGTGGCGGCGGCGCAAGCGCAGGCCGATGCCGCTCAGGCGCGTACCGGCCAAAGCAAAAGTGAGCTGAAGCTGGCAGTGGCGCAATCATATATTGCCGTGCTACGCGCCAGCCATGCGCAAGAGGTCGCTAAAAGTCATATCACGGCCGTTGGCAAACATGTCAGCGACGTCCTAGCCTTGTTCGATCAGGGCTACGTCGCCCGCCATGATTTGCTGGCATCGCAAGTGGCGCTGGCCAATGCGGAGCAACTTGGTCTGCAGGCTGGGAATGCGCTGGCAATGGCGCGTGCCGCCTATAACCGCTGGCTCGGGCGGCCGCAAGACGGCATCGTCGATATTCTTGATATCGGTGCGGGCAGTCAGGCATCGCTCAGTAACGACCAGACTTCTGACGTGACTGGCGATCTGACTTATTTACTCAGCTCAGCCAATGCCCGGCGCAAAGAGTTGCAGGAACTTGATCAGCAAAGTCTGGCGTATAAAAAGCAAGCGTCCAGTGTAGCGGCCGGACATTTGCCGCAGATTGGCGTCAGTGCCGGCTGGAGCAAACTGGAAAACCGTTACCTGGTCGAAGACAAGGGTTGGTGGGTCGGTGTTGTGATGAAGTGGGAATTGTTCGACGGTGGCCTGATCCGTCATCAGGCGGCGCAATTAAGCGCCACTGCGCAGGCGATACAGGAAATTCAGGAAGACACCCGCGAGCGGATTGCCTTGCAAGTGCGTCAGTCATGGCTATCGCAACAGGAGGCCAATGCGCGTATGGCGCTGGTTGGCAAGGCCAGCGAGCAAGCTGATGAAACTTTGCTGCTGGCACGTGAGCGTTATCGCTCCGGCCTGGCACCCAACAGCGATGTGCTTGATGCGGAAACGCGCCGCTTGCAAGCGTATTCGAATCGTGACAATGCCATTTATGACAGGGAGTTGGCGCGTTTGCAGTTGCAATACGCCAGCGGTCAACTTTAATAGGGCTTACGCAAAACCGCCCCAGCGTCGTTGTATCCGTCTTGTCGTACTAAAGTACTGTCTCCGACGGTACGCCTGGCTGGAACAATTTTGCGTAAGTCCTAGCTAATTTTTTCGAGAAAAATAATGCAAACAAACATACAAGACAAACGTAAATTGATAGGTCCTGGCCTGTTGCTCGTGGCTGCAGTGGTCATCGTAGCCGGTTTTTTTTTATTATCTGGCGCAGAGCAAGAAATTGCCTGAAGGCTTAATTGCCGCCAGCGGACGCATAGAGGGCGAACGCATCGTGGCTGCCGCCAAATATCCGGGGCGGGTAGTCAAGATCATGGCCAGGGAAGGCGAGACTGTTAGTGTTGGTACCGTGGTGGCGCAACTGGAAGATACGACTTTCCAATCGAGGGTAGAGCAGGCCAGGCAAGCGCTTAATGGCAGCGAAGCGCAATTGCGCGGGGCACAGGCGGCACTGGATGTCACCCAAAAAGAAGTGCCGATGGCCATTAATGGCGCGGATGCTGCCGTGAGTCAGGCGCAAGCCATGTCAGGCAAGGCCAGTGCGGTAGAGTTGCAGGCACGCCGCGATGCGCAAAGGCATAAGGATTTATTTGAACGCGGCGTGATAGAGCGCCATCGTTACGAGCAGGCTGATCTGGCCTGGCAAGTGGCGCAAGCTGATGTGAAAGCGGCCCAGGAAAGCGTCAGCAGGGCACAGCAAGGAGCTTTGCAGGCCGGTCTCGGCGGTGACAAAGTCAAAGCCAAACAACAGGAAATCGGCGCCTTGCAGGCGCAGCGCGAGCGCGCGGTTGCTGCCGTAGCGGAGGCCAATGCGATCCTGGGCGATCTGGTAATCAAGGCACCCGCTACCGGTGTGGTGCTGGCGCGTTTGCGCGAACCCGGTGAGGTCGTCATGCCCGGCAGCGCGATTCTCGATATGGTCGATCTCGACGCCCTGCACCTGAAAGTGTATGTGCCGGAATCGAAAATCGGCCAACTGCGCCTGGGTTTGCCGGTACGTATTTACATTGATGCGCAACCGGATCAGTTCTATACCGCCAAGGTTAGTTTCATTGCCTCGCGTGCCGAATTTACCCCTAAGG
This sequence comes from Undibacterium piscinae, assembly GCA_003970805.2. Classification (GTDB taxonomy): domain Bacteria; phylum Pseudomonadota; class Gammaproteobacteria; order Burkholderiales; family Burkholderiaceae_D; genus Undibacterium; species Undibacterium piscinae. The sequence goes on along the minus strand of CP051152.1, from coordinate 1,699,318 downwards.
AAGTGCAGACTACCGATGAAAGGGTCAAACTGGTGTATGCCGTGAAACTGGCGATAGATAAAAATCCGGATCACAAGTTGACACCGGGTTTGCCGGCCGATGCCGTCATCCGTTGGAAAGAGAATGCAGTCTGGCAAAAGCCTAGCTGGAAATGAGCGCGGTTTCTGATATGCCGGTAGTGAGCCAGGGCAGTGCGCCCGGCCTGGTGGTTGAGGCAAGATCCCTGTTCAAACGCTACGGCACTAGCCTGGCGATGGATGGCATCGATCTGCAAGTGCATCCCGGTGAAATTTATGGCCTGATCGGCCCCGATGGTGCCGGTAAAAGTAGTTTGCTCAAATCGGTGGCCGGGGTGCTGGCGCATGATGCCGGCGACTTAAGGGTGTTTGGCTGCCTGCTCGATTCCGAGCGCGCCTGCGAACAGGTCAAGGACAGGATAGGGTTGATGCCGCAAGGATTGGGGCAAAATCTGTATGGCGATTTGTCGGTAGAGGAAAATATCGATTACTTCGGCGGTTTACGCTTGCTGACCGATGAACAACTGAGTAGCCGTAAGGAAGCCTTGTTGCGCAGCACCAGGCTGGAACGTTTTCGCGATCGCCCCATGAAGAATCTGTCGGGCGGCATGAAACAAAAACTCGGACTGGTCTGCACCCTGATACACGAGCCCAAACTGGTGATCCTTGATGAACCCACTACCGGTGTCGATCCGGTCTCGCGGCGGGAATTCTGGAGCATTCTGGCGCGCCTGCTCAAGGAAAAAGGTATCACCGCCTTGGTCTCTACGGCGTATATGGACGAGGCCAGCCGCTTTCATAGAGTATCGCTGATGCATGCCGGGAAGATACTTGCCTCGGGTGACCCTGAACAGATCAAGACCATGGCCAGTGGCTGCATAGTCAGCACCGTATGCCAGGATGCGGTACAGCAGGTGGAGGCGGTCAGGCGCTTGTCGGCACAGTTTACTCAGATGGAAGTGCTGGGGCAAGAGCTGAGAATTTTCGTCGATACCAGCGATGGCATCAAGGCGACGGCGCAGGTGCAGCAATGCCTTCAGGGTCTGGCACTAAGCGCGACCGAAGTGCTGGAGCCGGAGCTGGAAGACGTGTTCATCGCCTTGCTGCGACAACGTAAGTTGAGTGGCGCTAACCCTGATAACACGCCAGCGGTGAGCAATGACAGCGCTTTGCACCGTCACGCCGATAACGGTCCGGCGATCGAGGCGGAAAACCTGAGTCGTACTTTTGGCGAGTTTAAGGCGGTCGATCAGGTTAGCTTTAGCGTGCCACAGGGCGAAATTTTTGGCTTGCTCGGTGCCAATGGTGCTGGCAAGAGTACCGTGATTAAAATGCTGACCGGCATCCTCAGTCAGACCGACGGCAAAGGCCGGGTTGCCGGTGCCGATATGCGTACCGCCGGTCGCCAGATACGCGAGCGTATCGGTTATATGTCGCAGGCATTTTCGCTTTACCTCGATTTGACAGTGCTGGAAAACATCCGCCTGTATGCAGGTATTTACGGCCTGACGCGCAAGCAAACTACCGAGCGTATCGACTGGATACTCGACATGGCAGGCTTGCGCCCTTTCGGTAAGGCACTGGCGGCGAGTTTGCCCATGGGCTTGCGACAGCGGCTGGCGCTGGGTTGCGCCCTGATACACCGGCCCCAGGTATTGTTTCTTGATGAGCCCACTTCCGGGGTTGACCCTCTGGGCCGGCGCGCTTTCTGGGAAGTCTTGTTTCGTTTGTCGCGCGAGGAAAACGTGACTATTCTGGTGACCACCCATTACATGTCGGAGGCCGAGCATTGCGATCATATCGCCCTGATGTATGCCGGCCGCGTAGTGGCCGACGCTTCGCCCGATCAGCTCAAGCTCAATGTCGCGCAAGAGGCTGGCAATTTGTATGAGTTGCATGTGGCACAGGCCTCGCAGGCACCGCAGGTGGTCGAGAGACTGCAGGAGTCGGGCTTTGGTTCTGCCGCCTTGTTCGGCGCGCGCGTGCATGTATTGCTGCCCTATCCTGAGCAAGAGTTGCCACGGGTTCATGCAGCTTTGCAGGATTTGGCCATACAGAAAATTTTGCCTAAACGGCTGTCGATGGAAGACGTTTTCGTCCACATCGTCACCAAGCTGGAAGCGGCGGATGCCAAGGCCAGAGGAGAGCAAGCATGAACCTAAGGCGGATTCGGGTAGTTGCCTACAAGGAGTGGCGCGAGATTGTCCGTGACCGCTTATTTTTTCGCGCTGGCGTTTGTCGTGCCTTCCTTGCTGATGCTGTTGTTCGGCTATGGCTTGTCGCTGGATGTGGAAAATATTCCCTTGGCCATTGTTGACTACGATCAGTCGGTGATGTCGCGTGACTACGCCCACAAATTTACCGACTCGCGTTATTTCTCTTTTCAGGGTTACGCGCAACGTGAGCAGGAAGTCGAAAAATTGGTGATCGACAATAGCCTGCGGGCGGTGATCATCATTCCGCCGCGCTTTGGTGAAGAGCTGCGGGCCGGACGTGCTACCTCGGTGCAAACCTGGATAGACGGCACCTTTCCGTTTCGCGCCCTGACTGCCAAAGGCTACGTCACGGCGATCAATGCAGCGATCAACCTCGATGCCTTATCCGCACATTTTTCGGCATTGACGGGAGCGAGCCGCGATAGCATACGCGCCGCTTTGCAACCGGTGCGGATAGAAACCCGCTACCTGTATAACCAGGAAGTGAAGAGTATCTGGTCGATCGCACCCAAGCTGATCATGGTGATCCTGATGCTGTCGCCGCCGTTTCTGACCGCGCTGGGAGTGGTGCGCGAAAAAGAATCCGGTGCGATCTACAACGTGTATTCGTCGACCTTGTCGCGCGGTGAATACCTGATCGGCAAGCTGCTACCGTACGTCGCAATTTCGGTAGTCAACGCCTGTGCCCTGACAGCGTTTGCGCTGCTGCTGTTTGGCGCGCCGTTCAAGGGTGATCCGCTGTTCTTTTTGTTGTCGACCATCCTGTATGTGGTGTGCACCACAGGCATAGGTTTGCTGGTGTCTGTGATGGTCAATACCCAGGTGGCCGCGATGGTGGGAACCGCGATTGTCACAGTGGTACCGGCGGTGCTGTATTCGGGCATGATCATTCCGATTCCGTCCTTGTCCGCTGTCGCTAGCGTGATCGCTCATCTGTTACCCGGTATGTATTACGCGGAGATCGCCATGGGCAGTTTCCTCAAAGGTGTGGGTTTCGCCTCGCTATGGCTGGATATGCTGATACTGGCGCTGTATGCCACCGCTTTGTTTACGGCAGGCTTTCTGGCGTTTCATAAACGTCCCAACAATTGAACTTGCTTGAATCTGCTTGAATCTGCTTGAAGCTAGGAAAGGACCATATGGGATTTATCGTTGACCGGATCTGGTGGAGCCGCCTGCAGGCCATGATCTGGAAAGAATTGTTGCAGCTGCTGCGCGATCCTATCTTGCTGGTGTTTGTGATGTATGCGTTTTCTGCCGATATTTATAATGCCGCATCGGGCGTCTCGTTTCAGCTCAATAACGCGGCGCTGGTGTTGCTGGACATGGATAGAAGTGCCGCCTCGCGTGAGTTGGCGGGGCGTTTTATGCCGCCGGAATTTCATTGGGCCGGTGCGATACAACACGCTTCCCAAGGTCAGAAATTACTCGACGACGGCAAGGCCATGGCGGTACTCGATATTCCGCCTGGTTTTGGTGCTGCCTTGGCACGCGGTGAGGGCACGGCCGTGCAGTTGCAGATAGACGCCTCCAATTCCGTGCAGGGTTTTTTAACTTCGGTGGATGCGACCCAGATCGTTACCAGATTCGGTCTGGAACAGGCCGCCCAAAGGCTGGGGCTCAATCTTGGCGGTGCCGGAACTGTCGATGCGCCCGTCATCAATAATCAATCACGCGTATGGTTTAACCCGAATCAGAACGATGCCTGGTTTATGGGTATTTCGGAATTGCTCAATGTGATCACGCTGTTTGCGATGTTGCTGCCGGCTGCCGCCATGGTCAGGGAAAAAGAGCGCGGCACCATAGAGCAATTGCTGGTATCACCGCTGTCGCCCTTGCAGATTATGGTGCCTAAGATCATCGCGATGGTGGCGGTAATTTTAGGCGGAACCGCACTGGGCCTGTTTGGTATCCTGGTGCCGCTGTTTGCGATTCCGATACAGGGCAGTCTATTGCTGTTCTTTGCGCTGACCACCCTGTACACCTGCACGCTCGCTGGCATAGGTATCCTGATTGCGACCATGACCCGGAATATGGCGCAGGCCGGTATGATGGTGATCCTGATTCTGGCACCGATGATGTTTTTGTCCGGTGCCTGGACGCCGCCCGAAGCCATGCCAACCGTGATGCGCTGGGGCATGTATGTCTCGCCGCTGTACTACTATATCAACGCCAGTTATGGCATCCTGATGAAGGGCGCCGGCTTGGCTGTGCTATGGCCTATGATGAGCGGGATAATGGTAATTGCCGTATTGGTCAGCAGCGCCACGGTGATGCGGTTTAAAAAACAGTTTGGCTAATTTACCGCTAGTGTTGAAGCTGGTAAATGATGCGGGCTATCATCGTCTCTATTACATCTGGTGTGCCTTAGAATACCCGGAACTTAAATAATTGCAGAAGGAATTACGCCATGAACGATGTCAAAAAAGCTGATGGCAATATCTCGGATGGACAACAGGATCTGATCGTCAACGTCATTTATGACGATATTTATATAGGGCAGAGCGCAAGCCAAAGCCGCACCCTGAGCGAAGCCGACATCCAGGCATTTGCTACCGTTTCCGGCGACGTTAATCCGGCCCATCTTGATGCCGAGTACGCCGACCAGACCCTGTTTCATGGCGTGATTGCGCATGGCATGTGGGGTGGGGCACTGATCTCGACGGTGCTCGGTACCCAGTTGCCGGGCCCAGGGACCATTTATCTCGAACAAAACCTGCACTTCGTCAAGCCAGTCAGGATTGGCGACACCCTGACGATATCGGCTACCGTTACGGCCAAAGACGATACCCGCAAGAGCGTCACGCTGGACTGCCAGATCGTCAATCAACGCGGTGATCAGGTGGTGTTCGGGAAGGCGCTGGTAATTGCGCCGACCGAGCGCGTCAGCCGCGTGCGCACCCATTTGCCGACCATGACAATGTTTGACCTGGGCGCACGCCAAGCCGCTTTACTGAACAGCGTACGCGGGCTGGAAGCGGTACGTTGCGCGGTGGTTCACCCATGTGATCCAGCTTCGCTGCAAGGCGCGCTGGATGCGGCGAAACAGGGCTTGATCATTCCGGTGCTGGTGGCACCATTGGCGAAACTGGCGGCGGTGGCACAGGCGGCGCAACTCGATATCAGCGGCATTGAGCAGGTCGATGTAGCGCATAGTCATGCCGCCGCTGAAATGGCGGCTGCCATGGCTGCCGAGGGTAAGGTTGAAGCGCTGATGAAGGGTAGTTTGCATACCGATGAACTGATGCGCGCCGTGGTCAATTGTGCCGCCTTGCGCACCAAGCGCAGGTTATCCCATGTGTTTCATCTGGATGTGCCTATGTATCACAAGGTCTTGCTGCTGACCGATGCAGCGCTGAATATTGCGCCGACTTTGTTGGAGAAAGCCGATATTTTGCAAAATGTGATCGACCTGGCGCATGCTCTTGATATCAAGGAGCCTAAGGTGGCGATATTGTCGGCGGTAGAAACCATTACCCCGCAAATTGCCTCGACGATAGACGCTGCGGCATTGTGCAAAATGGCACAGCGTAAGCAAATTACCGGCGCCATTGTTGATGGTCCGTTAGCGTTTGATAATGCCATCTCTGCCGAGGCAGCCCGTATCAAGGGCATCGATTCTCCGGTTGCCGGACAAGCCGATATCCTGATGGTGCCGGATCTGGAATCGGGCAATATGCTGGCTAAGCAACTCGATTATCTGGCGGGTGCATCGAGTTGTGGAGTGGTGCTTGGCGCTAAGGTGCCGATTGCCCTGACTAGCCGCGCCGATGGCGCAGCTTCCCGCGTGGCATCGGCCGCCCTGGTCAAGCTACTGGCACATCACTACCGTAAGCTGGCACCTTAGTTCGCTCAGATGAACTTAGAAATGCAAAATGGGATCAGTTCGATTTTGAAAATCAGGTGTGGAGTGTGCCGACGAGCAAGACTGGTCCTGGGATTCAAATCCCACTTACTTTACCTGTTATTGGGTGGCTGCAAGAGTTGAAATTATTAGGTTTTGATTCTGTATTTATTTTGCCGTCGAGAGCGCAGAGTAGGAAAGTTAAATTTGGAGGTGATGCCCCAATCAATCCAAATACGATAGGCGCTGCTATTGAGTTGGTACACGGAGCATAATCCTGCTGTGCGGCGCTTTACTCCACATGACCTCAGGTCAACTGCAAAGAGCCATATGCGTAGATTAGGTGTGCCGCGCGATATTACGGAAATGTGCCTGAATCATAAATTAGCAGGGGTGGAGGGCATATATGACGTCCATACCTATTTCGAAGAAAGACGCGACGCTTTAACGTTGTGGGTTGAGTATTTGACGCAAATTGAAAATAGTTTGGTATTGAGTTGATCATTGATAATCATTGACCGCTCAATAGTATTCGTATTCGGCGTTTTACGGCGTTAAGTCACAATGATTGCATATTGGCCGGTTAAGTGAGTTCGGCGGCTTGTGTGGCGGTTTAAAACGCTTCCCTGGCATTTTAAAATCGTTCGTTTGTCGCAATAACTGATTGGTGTTTGAAATATGCCAAATTCATCGATTTCCATAGAGCATAAGTGAGTTTTGCACGAAGTTATTTTCATGATTTTCGGTGTCAAAACCCCAGTAAAATGTAAGCGTCCAACAGATCCGTCTAGCATTTATTCCTAAAGCGCATTAACAAGGCAGCGGTAGCAGTTCATCAATCCGGCTGTTTGGATGCGTCGGTAATTTTTCGAGTGTGCCTTTAAGCCATGCCAAAGGTTCTATGCCATTGGCTTTCGCGGTGGCGAGCAGGCTTTGAATGGCGGCAGCTTGTCGGCCTGCTCGTTCAGAACCGGCGAAGAGCCAGTTCTTTTTGCCAATGGCAATAGGGCGAATGGCGTTTTCAATCGGATTATTGTCGATTGGCAGATGACCGCTATTGGCGTAGCGTTCAATCGCGCTCCAGCGTTTGAGGCTGTAGTCGATGGCTTTGGCGAGACTGCTGCCATCGGCGCTCTGTTGGCGTGTGTGAATCAGCCAGGCATGCATCGCTTTGAGTTCTGGCAGCGCCTGTGTAGCACGTCGTTGTTGTCGTTGTTCGATACTGTCGCCTTTACCCTCGGCCTCAATGTGATACAGCTTTGCAATGCGTGTAAGTGCCTCATTGGCAATCGGATGCCCATTGGCGGCGTGCAGGTCGAAGAATTTGCGACGGGCGTGCGCCAGGCAGGCCAGTTCGGTGATGCCCAGCGCGAACAGGGCTTTGTAGCCGGCATAATCATCCACCATAAGATGGCCTTGCCAATGCCGCAGAAACGCGCGCGCATGACTGCCACTGCGTCCGGTTTGGAAATCGAACACGATGATGGCAGGCTGGTCTTCTAAGGCATTGCTGCGATATGCCCATAGATAGGCACGCTTGGTCTTACCATTGCCGGGGTCGAGCAGCGGCACCGGGGTTTCGTCGGCATGCAGCACTCGTCCTTGCTTGAGTATTTCTGCCAACCGGTCACTGAGCGGTTGCAGGGCGACGCCAATACGTCCTACCCACTCGGCCAGTGTGGAGCGGGCAATGCCAACACCGTGTCGACTGCTGATTTGCTCAATCCGATACAGTGGTAAGTGATCGAGATATTTTTGAATTACCACCCATGCCAATAATCCTGGTGCCGCCAGACTACGATCGATCACTGCCGGGGGAATGGCTGCTGCGGTGACTGTCTCACAAGCGCGACAGGCGTATTGAGGGCGAATATGCCGATGCACAAAGAAGCGTGCTGGTTCGACGTCGAGTTGTTCACTGATGTCTTCACCGATCTTGATCAGGTCTTTGCCGCATTGAGCGCAGGTGCAGCTTTCTGGCTCATGACGATGTTCAATGCGCGGCAGTTCCGCTGGCAGTGGCCTACGTCCGGTAGGGCTTGGCTTACGTGGTGTTGTCGCTGAAGATAATTGGGCAAGCTCGGCCTGCATCGCAGCCAGGTCGCTTTGTTCGCACTCTAAAAACAGGTCGCGTTGTTGTACCGTAAACGCTTCGGCTTTTGCGCTGAATTTGAGACGTTTGTGATACGCCAGTTCTAAAGTCAAGGCTTGAATTTTGCATTCTTTGACGTGAAGATCGTGCTCCTTGCGACGTAATTGATCCTGCAAAGCAGCCTTCTCCGCCTGTGCCAGTCCGGCCCCATTCAACTGCGCCATCACCCATTGAGTCAGTGCGGGGTCAGCGTTGAATTGGGCGAGTTTGGTGGCGATATCCATGCACGAAAGTATACCTCGCCCGACCGAAAGTTAACAGGGGGAGGCATCCCTTTTTATACGCGCCAATTCGATTGTGGCGGCGCGTTAAGTCGGGGCCAGTCAACGCCCGTGGTGAGCCATTGCCATTCTTCGTTCGACAAGACACACGCCGCATCATGGCTCTGCGGCCAGACGAAGCGACCTTTGTGCAAGCGTCGCATACATAACCAAACACCGGTGCCATCCCAGATCAATAGCTTGATGCGGGTGCTATTCTTGTTACGAAATGCATAGGCACTGCCATCGCAAGGTGGCTTACCCAAACTTTCTTGTACATGCAGGGAAAGTCCGTCAACACCGCTGCGCATATCGATCGGTTCGACAGCGAGATACACCTGTGCCGGAGTCAGTGGCAGGCTCATGGTAGTTGCCGCAGCAATTGCGCCAACACGGGTAAGTCAACATGGTTAGAAATAGTCACCTGCCAACCGGCCGGGCTGCACAAGACAATCTCGGGAAGTGATGCCCTGATCGACACCGGCACCAACTTGCAAGGCTTCATGGCTGGCCGCGGCGATGTCGATGCGATTGTCGTGAGGGAGGTGTGCTTAGCTTGAGAAACTACTGGCGATTTTACAGCGGGTGTGGCAAGTGTGACACTCTGATCAATAACGATGGAAGCGAGGCGTTTGCGCCAGGTATAAAACGTTGAATAGCCGATGGCTTCACGTCGACAATACGCGCTCAGTGATAAGCCGCTCTCAGCCCAGTGCTGCTGATGCTTAGTCCAAAACGCCACTTTGAGAGGATTGAAATTCATGCTAACTCCAGATCATTGAAAGAGTCGAGTGTCACTTATATCGTTATCGATTTCCAGATGGTTGCGTTGGACGCTTACAGTAAAATATGCTTGTTAAAACTAATATTGAATCGGCTATTCGCTTGTTTAATCGCTAGAGTTTGACATCCCCGCGCAGCAGCGTCCGCTTGAATCAGATTCTTCAGATTTCGTCCTGATGTAATCAAGGGGTTCAATAAGATTTCGACCATTCCCTACTTTTTCTAAACTCATCACTTTTCAAGTGGGTTTTGCTGCGCGCATTTTAAATGCCATCCTATTCTTAAGGAGCAAAGCTATGGCTACTATTCCATCAGCAGTTAATCAAACGCAGGCAATTCAACCCGCCTTCAAGCGGGTACAGCAGGCTGTTGATCACGACTGTGCCTTCGCCTGTATCGCAATGATCGTCAGCAAATCTTTAGATGATGTCATGCAGGTGGCCATCGATAAATTCGGCCATCCCGCCAACGGCCCATATTATGTGACGGAGGAAATGATCAACAAGATTCTCGCTCACTACGGTTTTGTTTCAACCATCTACAAAGAGGTCGAAACTGGTCTCGTCGATATTCACAATGTCGCGATAGTGATGGTGGACTATGATCCAGAAACGGAAATCGGTAGACACGCCATATTCGTTAGGGACAAAACCAATGCTAAGCAGCCTATTGAGTACATGATTGATCCTGCATATTGGATCACTCCAGCTCAATATGTCCGTACGGATTTTCAGACGCTTATCCCTGCATGGTTTATCGGCGTCACGCCAATGAATAGGATATCAGCGAAGAGTTAAAGCTAAGTGTCGCGGTGATGTGCTATTTCTTGCATTTTTGGAAAATACAAATCACGGCGACATTAAGCCTGTCGTATAGACGGTGCAGTAAATTACGATATTATCTATTGGTAACTTAAATAAATAGCGACATGGCCATCTAAATCTCTCTTATTCATGCTTAATCGGGTCTAAACGGCTATACTACGCTTGAATCATGTATAGTTTTTTGCGCCTTTGGAAGGTTTATTTTGATATGGAAGATCCCGTTATGTTAGACCGCTGGTTATCGGTGGAAGAGATTGCTGACTACCTTGGCGTCAGTAAGGACTCCATCTATGCGTGGATCGCCAAGAAAAATATGCCGGCTCATCGGGTTGGGCGTTTCTGGAAATTTCAGCGAGCTGATGTCGATGCCTGGGTTAAATCCGGTGGCTCAGATGAGAATCAAATTGCGATAGCGGATTGATTTTATTACTTTCCTAAATGTGGCGTTTTCTTATGACGATGTATTGATAAGAAGTCGTAGCTCAAATATTGAATTATTGCGGATGTGGTTTTAGCCGCGAGATAGACATAACAATGAAGATCGAATTAAATGGCAATTAAAAAATCAGAACTCTATTCATCGCTCTGGGCATCATGCGACGAACTTCGCGGCGGCATGGATGCCAGTCAATACAAAGACTATGTTTTGGTCATGCTTTTTATTAAGTACGTCAGTGATAAATTTGCCGATATTCCTTATGCATCCATCATTATTCCAAAAGGTTCCAGTTTTAAAGATATGGTTGCGCTCAAGGGTACGAGTGACATTGGCGATCAGATTAACAAGAAAATTATTGATCCGTTGGCCAAAGCAAACAGGCTTCGTATCAAAGCAGATTTCAATGAAACTGCACTTCTTGGTACAGGTAAAGAAATGGTCGATCGCCTCACCAATTTGATTGCGATCTTTGAAAAGCCTGAATTAGATTTTAGTAAGAATCGCGCAGACGGTGATGATATTCTCGGCGATGCTTATGAATACCTCATGCGCCATTTTGCTAGTGAAAGCGGCAAAAGTAAGGGGCAGTTTTACACACCCGCTGAAGTTAGCCGCATCATGGCAAAGATTATCGGTATTGGTGGTGCACGTACCACGAGTGAAACGACGGTTTATGATCCGACCTGTGGTTCAGGCTCGTTGTTGTTGAAAGTAGGCGACGAAGCAGCCACACCCGTTACTCTCTACGGCCAAGAAAAAGATGAGGCGACAAGCGGTCTAGCGCACATGAACATGATTTTGCATAACAACCCTACTGCATTGATCGCGCAAGGTAATACATTGGCTGACCCCAAATTCAAGGAGGGCGAATCGCTTAAAACCTTTGATTACGTCGTCGCCAATCCACCTTTTTCAGATAAGCGCTGGAGTACGGGTTTATCGCCATTAAATGATCCATTTGATCGTTTCGATACTTTCGGTGTGCCTCCTGCAAAGCAAGGCGATTTCGCCTACTTACTACACATCATCCGTTCGCTTAAGAATACCGGGAAAGGTGCGTGTATTTTGCCGCACGGGATATTATTTAGAGGGAACGCAGAGGCAAACATTCGGCGTAATTTGATACGACGCGGTTACATTAAGGGGGTTATCGGTCTGCCTGCCAATCTGTTTTTTGGAACGGGTATACCAGCTTGTATCATCGTGATTGACAAGGAGGACGCGCAATCACGCAAAGGCATTTTTATGGTTGATGCAAGCCGTGGTTTTATGAAGGATGGTCCTAAAAATCGTTTGCGTGAGCAAGATGTGCACAAAATAGTCGATGTTTTTATGCGTCAAGATAGTCGTGACCCTAAGTTTGGCCGCATGGTGTCGTATGAGGAAATCGAAAAAAATGAGTTTAATCTCCATCTACCTCGGTACGTTGATTCGTCCATGGCAGAAGATTTGCAAGACATTGACGGCCATCTTAACGGTGGTATTCCAGTCGCCGATATAGATGCATTGCAAAACTATTGGGCGGTATGTCCTGAATTGAAAGACGCATTGTTTAAATCCAATCGCCCCGGATATTTTGATCTCGCGATTGCGAAGCCTGATATCAAAACAAGTATTTATGCGCACCCACAGTTCTCCACTTTTATAGTCGACATGAATACGTATTTTGATCAATGGCGTAAGCCCGTCATCACTACTCTTAAAGCACTACAAGTAGGCTTTCACCCTAAAGAATTGATTGCTGAAGTCGCCGAAGGGCTATTAACGCATTATCAAGGACGTGCGTTGATTGATGCTTATGATGTTTATCAGCATTTGATGAATTATTGGGAAGCGACGATGCAAGACGATTGCTACTTAATTGCAGCAGACGGATGGAAGGCCGAAACCTATCGCGTCATTGAAATTAAGAAAGGTAAAGACGGCAAGCCAGATAAACAATTGGACAAAGGATGGACATGTGATCTCGTTCCGAAGCAATTGATCGTGGCACGTTATTTTTCGAAAGAGCAAGACTGTATCAATCAACTTGTCGCCGATCTGGAAAATGCGAACACGCTATTGACTGAGCTGCAGGAAGAGAATAGTGGTGAAGAGGGCATACTTGGTCAGGTCGAAAATAGAAATGATGCTCTCGATGCATTGCGTGAAGCGATTCTTCTAGTTTGGCAGTTGGCCAGCCCAACAAGTCATGCCAAATATTCCGCAGCGGTCAAAAAGCGAAAAGCTGCGTGGCAACGTGTCTCAGATATGATTGATGATACTCGCATGCATAATATTGCCAATGCCAAGGGAAAAGTCACCGTAGCAGTGATAAATGCGCGCTTAAAAACAAACATAGCCGACGAAGAACGTGTATTTCTTGAGTTATATAAAACGGCTGTTGCAACAGTAAAGTCTTTCGACGAAATTGTGTCGAATTTGTTTGATGAAGCGGAAAAAGATGCATTAGCTAGGCTTCCGTTAGAACCAGAAAATGACGACCTAAATGAATTGCGTGTGCTGAGTCGCTATCTTGATCTTGTGGACGAAGTGAGTACCCTGAAAAGTGCAGTGAGAGTTGCGGAGGATGCGCTCGACATACTTGCGTTTGAAAAATACCCAGAGCTAACGGTTGATGACATTAAGACTTTAACCGTGGAAGATAAATGGATAGCTGTTCTGGATGCAGCAATTCATGGTGAAATGAATAGTATCAGTCACGCATTGACCCATCGAGTGAAAGAATTGGTTGAGCGTTATGAAACTACACAATCAACAATCACAAAGAACGTAATTTCTTCAGAATTTAAGGTGGCGATACATCTTAGAAAAATGGGGTTTGTATTGTGAGTGAACCTTGGAAGAAAGATTTTTTGGGGAACGTCGCTACTCTTCAGCGTGGTTTCGATCTCCCACAGCGTCTTCGAAAAATGGGCAACGTGCCAATTGTTACATCTTCGGGGATTGAAGTAACACACAATGAGTTTAAGGTAAGAGCGCCAGGTGTAGTGACTGGTCGATATGGAACTATTGGACAGGTCTTTTATGTTAGTGAAGACTTCTGGCCGTTAAACACGACACTATATGTACGTGATTTTCATGGAAACGATCCTTTGTTCGTTTCCTATATGCTTAGAACTATTAATTTTCATACTTATAGTGGTAAGAGTGGAGTCCCTGGCGTTAATCGCAATGATTTACATGAAATTGTTATTTCGATGCCTCCATCGAAGGTTGAGCAACTTACTATTGCAGATGCATTAAGCGATGCCGATACTCTAATTGAGTCGATTGAGCAATATCTGGCAAAGAAAAGTCAGATCAAGCAAGGTGTGGTTCAGGAGCTATTCACGGGGCGACGACGATTGCCTGGTTTTAATGCAGATTGGAAAACTAGACGATTGAGTGCCATTTGCACGATGAAAAGCGGAGAAGGAATAACCAGTATTGATATTGATGAGCATTCTCGCTTCCCATGTTATGGTGGAAACGGACTGCGTGGTTTTACAAAGCGTTTCACTCACGATGGAAGTTACGCGCTCATCGGACGGCAAGGTGCTTTATGCGGCAATATCTCAATTGTAGATGGACAATTTTTTGCGTCAGAGCATGCGATCGTCGTAACGCCCAAAAAAGGTACTGACATTCGTTGGCTATCGCAAGTCTTGAAACGGATGAATTTGAATCAATATTCAGAGTCATCAGCACAGCCAGGACTTTCTATTTCGAAGTTGTTGATACTTGAGTGTAATTTTCCACCGTACGATGAGCAAACAGCAATTGCCAACATCCTTCATGATATCGATGTTGAAATCGTCTCGTTAGAAACCAAACTCAAGAAAGCACGTTTGATCAAGCAAGGAATGATGCAAGTTTTGCTAACTGGCAGAATTCGATTAATAGATCAAATCTGATGTGACGCAAGAAAAAATGCTATTGTAATAATGATGTATTGAAGATACACGATGAGGGAGCAATCATGAAGCGAAGCATAAAAATGAACGAGCAATCCATGCAGGCAATGGAGGCACGAATTCCTGAACTCGCCGGTAATGCGGTTAGACGCGCCTATTATCAAGCATTAACAACCAGCGGTAAGGTGAAGGAAGCCGTGAATGGGCGCTTGGTCGAAACTTCAGCGGACGGAAGCCAACGATTGATTCGCACTTTGCGTGTGCCCGTGGCTGTCGTTCCTGGCAGTAAGCGTGTACGGGTGCGTGCTCGATGAGTGCGCAACTTCCGCGTTTGCGCGTATTTGCGGGGCCGAATGGTTCTGGTAAGAGCACGATTAAAGACATGTTGCCAGCTGAATGGTTGGGCGTGTATATCAACGCAGATGAAATCGAAAAGGAAATCCGCACGCACCACTGCTTGGAATTATCGCCCTTTGAAATCGATGCTAGTAATGAAGAGTTACAACAGTTTTTACGCGCCTCTACCTTGTTGGCCAGTGCAGGCCTGCTGAATCAAATTGATAGCGTGAAAGTGCTGGATGGCGTAATACTGTTTGAAGCGCTTGATGTTAACTCCTATTGGGCATCGGTACTGGCAGACTATATTCGGCATAAATTACTGAAGGCCAAGATGGCGTTCACGTTTGAGACAGTGATGTCCTCTCCTGATAAAGTGGACTTCTTAGAAAAAGCACAGCAGGCGGGCTTTCGTACTTACCTTTATTACGTCGCTACCGAAGACCCTGAAATTAATATTTCACGCGTTCTTCACAGAGTGGAAACGGGTGGGCACCCAGTGCCAGAAGATAAAATTATCAGCCGCTATACGCGCTCACTTGATTTGTTATATGACGCGGTTGCATTTGCTGATCGCGCCTATATTTTTGATAACTCAGGTCATGAAAAAGTCTGGATTGCGGAAGTAACTAACGGCAATGAAATAGAAATTAAAACCGATCAAATGCCGATTTGGTTTAAGACTGCTTTGTGGGATAAATTTGAAGATGGGGAATTGAACGCATGACAGATATAGGTAAACCCGAACGTGCGACACAAAACCGTGTTGTCGCCCTGTTTCGCAACGAACTAGCTTATACCTACCTCGGTGATTGGACAGACCGAGTTGGCAATAGCAATATAGATGCGGGTTTACTAGAAAAATATTTGAGTAAGAATGGATACACATCTGCACAGATTAGCGCCGCAATATTCAAGCTTCGATTGGAGGCCGATAATCACAATCGTTCTCTATACAATAATAATCAGGCTGTTTATAGCTTGCTGCGCTACGGTGTGCCGGTAAAGATCGAGGCCGGAAAGACAAATGAAACGGTACATCTAATTAATTGGCATGAGGCGGATAAGAACGATTTTGCGATTGCGGAGGAGGTAACGCTACGAGGTGGTAATGAGCGGCGCCCTGACATTGTTCTATACGTGAATGGTATTGCGATTGGTGTTTTAGAGCTAAAGAATAGCCGCGTAAGCATTGGCGATGGCATACGTCAAAACCTGTCCAATCAGCTGCCGGAATTCAATGAGTGGTTTTTTAGCACGGTGCAATTCGTTTTCGCCGGCAATGATTCAGAAGGGCTACGCTACGGAACCATCAAAACCGAAGAAAAATACTTTTTAAACTGGAAAGAAGACGAAGCTGACAATAGCCGATTTAAGTTAGATAAGTATTTACTTAAGCTCTGTGACAAGCACAGAATTATTGAACTGATGCATGACTTCGTTCTCTTTGATGGTGGTATAAAGAAGCTGCCCAGAGTACACCAATATTTTGGTATAAAGGCGGCGCAGGAGCATGCAAAGCAGCGTAACGGCGGCATCATTTGGCATACGCAGGGCGCTGGAAAGAGTATTTTGATGGTACTGCTTGCCAAATGGATTTTAGAAAACAATCCAAATGCGCGTGTCGTCATCGTCACTGATCGCGATGAATTAGATAAGCAGATTGAACGTGTTTTTGCCGATGCAGGTGAAACCATTTATCGCACGAATAACGGTCGCGATTTAATGAGCCAACTTGGGCAGCCCACGCCACGTTTGCTTTGTTCCCTTATTTTCAAATTTGGTCTCGAGTCCAAGGGGAAAAATGAAGTCGAATTTGAGAGCTTCATTAAAGAATTGCAGAGTTCTTCTAGTAAAACTGTGGGCGATGTCTTTGTGTTTGTAGATGAATGCCATCGCACTCAAAATGGTAGGTTAAATCGCGTGATGAAGGCCTTGATGCCGAACGCTGTCTTCATGGGTTTTACTGGAACACCATTGTTAAAAGCAGATAAGGCCACCAGTAATGAAGTATTTGGCGGTTATATCCACACCTATAAATTTAGTGAGGCTGTCGAAGATGGTGTGGTGCTCGATCTGGTGTACGAGGCGCGTGATATAGATCAGCGTCTTGGTTCCGAAGACAAGATAGATCAGTGGTTTGAGGCGAAAACCAAGAATCTGAATAATTGGCAAAAAAATGAACTGAAGAATCAGTGGGGCACGATGCAGCGTGTGCTTAGTTCAAAATCGCGTATGGATAGAGTCGTCGCCGATATTATCTTCGATTTTAGTGTAAAACCACGTCTTTCGAGTGAGCGCGGGAACGCGATTCTTGTTGCTTCAAGTATTTATGAAGCTAGCAAATATTTCACATTATTCCAAAAAACGGTATTTAAGGGGCGCTGTGCTGTCATCACTTCTTATAACCCAATGGCGGGTAATGTCACCTTGGAGGAGACTGGCGCAAACACCGAAACGGATAAGCAATTCCTCTACAGTGTATATACCGAATTGCTGAAGGATATTGACGCTAAGCCCGGTTTAAGTAAAACGGAAACTTATGAGGATAGCGCTAAAAAGCGCTTCATCAAGGAACCCGCAAACATGAAATTGCTTATTGTCGTGGACAAGCTGTTGACGGGTTTTGATGCGCCGCCATGCTCTTATCTCTACATAGACAAGTCGATGCAAGATCATGGCTTATTTCAGGCGATATGCCGCACCAATAGGTTAGATGGTGATGATAAAGATTTTGGTTATGTTGTTGATTACAAGGATTTGTTCAAGAAAGTAGAGAAAGCCTTAGCTGTTTATACATCAGAACTAGACCTTAGCGCTGGCGGTACAGATTCTGAAGTCATGCTTCAAGACCGATTGACTAAAGGGAAGGAGCGCTTGGATGCTGCGCTTGAGGCACTCGCGTTACTTTGTGAGCCAGTAGAGCCACCGACGGTACAGCCAGATCGTGAATTGGCGCACATTCACTATTTTTGCGGCAATACCGAAATTCCAGCGGACGTAATAGAACGTGAACCTCGCAGAGTAGCGCTCTACAAAGCGGTGGTGGCATTAGTGCGTTCCTATGCCAATATTGCTGATGAATTTGATTCGGCTGGTTACAGCGCGCTTGAATTCGATAGCATCAAAAAGCTACAGAAGCATTACTTGGACTTGCGCGAAGTGATTCGAAATGCCAGTGGTGAGAGCCTCGATTTGAAAACCTATGAGGCCGATATGAGACATCTTATCGATACTTATATTGAAGCAGATGAGCCTCGAAAAATTTCCCCTTTCGACAATATTGGCTTGTTAGATCTGATTGTTAAAACAGGTATAGCCGATGCAATTGCCAAGAAATTAGGCAGTTTAAAGGGTAGCCGTGCGTCGATTGCAGAGACGATTGAGAATAACGTGCGTAGCAAGATCTTGAAAGAGCGTTTAACTGATCCCGCTTTTTTTGAAACGATGTCTGCCTTGCTCGATGAAATTATTATTTTGCGGAAGAATAAGGCCATTGAATACGAAGTGTATTTGCAGCGTGTCGCCGACCTTGTAGCGAAAGTACAAGCAGGTGTAGCTAATGACACGCCTGCGCTTTTGGATACGCCTGCTAAACGAGCTCTTTTTAATAATCTTAAGAAACCATTAAACATGGCAACTGCCCATATGGTGGCAGACGATGCCGTACCGTACGGGGATGAAGTGCAGAGATTGACTTTGTTGGCGTTAAAAATCGACGAAGTCGTTAAAACGGTAAAGCCTGACGGATGGCGCGGTGTAGTACCAAAGGAATTGGTAATCAAGCAGGCACTTTACGAAATTCTTAAAGATATCACTGAAGTTGAGCGCATTTTCTTGATCATTTTTGCACAGCGAGAGTATTAATGACTGTGCAGCTTGATCTTGGCGGCCTTTGTATTGATGTAGTAAAGAAGAACATTAAGAACGTTCATCTTAGTGTCTATCCGCCTTCCGGCAAGGTGCGTATATCAGCGCCGCTATATATGGAATTAGATACGATTCGTGTATTCGCCATCTCTAAGCTCGCATGGATCAAAAGCCAACAGCGCAAAATATTGGCACAGGAACGAGAGACTCCGCGTGAATATTTGGATCGCGAAAGTCATTACTTGTGGGGCAAGCGCTACCTTTTACAAATCGTTGAAAAAGACGCTACTCCAAACGTTGAGCTGACGCATGGCAAGCTTATCTTGCAACTGAGGCCTGGCACTGATGACGGACGTAGACAGGAAATTTTAGACTCTTGGTATCGAGAGCAAATTAAGATCGCGATGCCTGATTTGATTGCAAAATGGGAGCCGCTTTTGGGTGTGAGCGCAAGCCGCATTTTCGTGCAGCGTATGAAGACTAAATGGGGCAGTTGTAACCCAAGTCTGAAAAACATACGATTAAATACTGACCTTGCAAAAAAACCTCCTGAATGCCTTGAATATATCGTCGTGCATGAATTGGCACACTTAATCGAGCCTACTCATAACGCACGATTTACCGCACTTATGGAGCTTTTTATGCCTAAGTGGCGACACCTACGGGAGGAGTTAAATCGTTTGCCTGTGCGTCATGAGGACTGGGATTATTAAGATATGGTCGTAGGAATCGGCATTTTCATCCTCCTGAGACTATTTTTTAGTGATTGAATAATTGACGCGAGTTGTGAATTGCGAGAAAGATATCAAGTTTGGAGAGCCAAAGTACACGTGATATTTCAATATTTAGATTATATTTTGGCTCAATGCTGAGCGTATCTTTACAAGTTCGTGCAAGTCGTTATCGGAAAAATTTATGAAACTCGTTGCAGAAAAGTATCGCAAACTTAAACCTGAGATTGATCTTTTAACTGATGAAGTAGTTATTAGCCAAGCTTGGAAAAAGACCCATGGTTATATGCGTGCACACAACTGGTATGCCGATACGCTTGCCCTTGACATATCTGCGCTGGGTTTAGAAAGCAATGCCGAAAAATGGGCGAATGCGCTGACGAAGAACGACATAGAGTTAAGAGATCTAGAACTTGTCCCCGCAGCCAAAAGCGAACCGTGGGGATTGGATTCGAAAAAGGGATGGGTTCCGCTTGAAGAACCAAAAATCAGAGAAAGTAAGCCTCCTGTCCGACCACTAGCACATATGACAGTTCGCGATCAGACGTGGGCAACAGCGCTGATGATGTGCCTTGCTGACGCGGTAGAAAGTGCACAAGGGGATTGTAGTATTCTCAACGCTAGCTTAGCCCAAAATCAAGGGGTATATAGCTATGGTAATAGACTGCTATGTGATTGGACCGAGCAAGGGGCTTGGTTCCGCTGGGGAAATGGCGAGACGTATAGGAAATTTTTTACTGACTATCAAAACTTTCTCAAGAGGCCAATTGAAATTGGTAGACTCGTCGCGAACAGTCTGAGCGATACCGATCATGTTTTCATTGTTAATCTGGATTTGTCAAAATTTTATGATTACATTGATCGCCCAACCTTATTAAAGCGACTTCAGAATATAGCTGTTGAATATGGCGATGCTGATGTTTGTAAAGAGTTTTGGAAGAGAGCGAAGAAGATTACTGATTGGCGCTGGGATGTTGAAGCGGTAGACGCTGCAAAAAAGATAGGCCTAGAGCTTGGATCTGGATTGCCTCAAGGATTAGTTGCATCTGGATTTTTCGCCAATGCATATATGATTCCGTTTGATAGAAGTGTCGCAAAATACATCGGTGAAAGTGTGCCAAATATGGCGGATGTAATTTTGCATGACTACTGTCGATATGTTGATGATATCCGCTTGGTGATTAGTGCAGGAAACATTGATATTGATAAGATAGCTAAAGCGATCAATACGTGGGTCGGCAACCAGTTGAAATTGCATGCTGGGACTACACTAAAGCTTAATATTAAGAAGACAAAGCTCACGTCCCTTTCTGACTTGGACAATAGTGGTAGCTTATCTGGCCGCATTATGCTCCTTCAAAATGAATTGAGTGGCCCCGCAGATCGAGATATTCTTGAAAGTGCAACTGCTGTACTCGAAGGATTGTTAACGTCTCAACCAGATGATGTACCTGAAACGACTTCTGTGAAGGGTGATAAAGGCCTCTTTCGATTGGTCAAATTTGATCATGATATTAGGCTTGATACGCTTAAACGATTTGCCGCAAATAGATTGGAATCAGTCATGCGGAACAAACGCAAACTGACGGTAATTGATAAGCTTGATGGACAAGCGGGAAATCTAGCTGACAACGAGAGCGAATTACTGGCCAAGAAACTCGTGAAAGCATGGATGCAAGACCCTTCTCTCGGCCTTGTATTGCGAAAGGCAATTGAGATTTTTCCATCGCCAATCATTATCGAACCT
This sequence comes from Undibacterium piscinae, assembly GCA_003970805.2. Lineage (GTDB taxonomy): Bacteria > Pseudomonadota > Gammaproteobacteria > Burkholderiales > Burkholderiaceae_D > Undibacterium > Undibacterium piscinae. The sequence continues at coordinate 1,678,203 of CP051152.1, read as the reverse complement.
GTGTTAGATGCTATTTTTAAAAGAAGTAGTATAGGCGGAGGAGGGGCTGATCGGTCGACTGCCGCGATGATGGATTATTTATTGGCAGATATTTTTAGATGCTGTGTCGATTTTAATGGTTTTTTTCAACGTGTTGATTATCCGAAATCGGCCGCGCCAGAAGACCTCCTTGATATTGCAGCTATGTATGCACAGCGTTCAGTTGGCAGTCCGAACGTACCAAGATTTATTGAGAGGCAAGCTTTACTGTTGTTGGCTACATTGAAAAAACCAGTACTGGTCGACAATGCGACTAAGACTATTCAACACAGTCTTCATGCTATTTTGGCTGGACGGCCACCGGAATTTCAGATTCAGCGATTAGCACTATTTGAAGTGGCGTCGCAGATTACTGGGCGACCAGATGCATTTGCATTATTGTTGATTGAAAATATCTCCCCTTTGACTCCGGACTTGAAGCTTAGCTCGCTAGAGGAAATTGCTAAACGTGGAGGTGAATTTTGGTTGAGTGTGTGGAAACGGCTCGGGCAAGATAGTGCGAATAAGGAACTGATAAAGCAATTAGATTGGGCTGCGCCAGTTGCATCAAGTGACTTGAAATCGAAAAAACAAAAACTTTCCAAAGTTATCGCTTCAAATAAAAATGGATTCGAACACGAAGTTGCCCTGGTCAAGCTTGCCTTGGGTTTAATTTCATTTGCTGAAAAAAATTCAGCACTGCTCCCTTTGTCCCCACGTGATATACAAGTTGCTCAGGTTGGGCACCATGCAGATTGGGAAGAGCTTTGGCTTCCAGATGTGACCTCAATTGATTGCACTACAACCTCAAAATCGACGACGAATGATCCTCGGTTTTCAGCTCCACCTTGGATTGATGCCAGTAATAATGAACACACAATAATTTATTGGATTGGTTCAATTCTTCGTGCGGCGGTTGTTGGGGGTAGTGATTTCACTGGCAGTCGCTGGAAGCTGGGAACGGTGATCAGCTATAAGGGCTTGAGAACTGGCTGGTATAAGCGACGAATGGGTATGATGCATTCTTCTGAAGTGCTGGTGGGGAACTATGCAACGGTGTCAACTTGGTTCTCTGAATTGTTGATGAAGTGTCTTCAGTGGCCTGGGCGAGAGTCAACATATCTCAAGAGCGAAGAAATTTTAGGGATTGATGGCCTCGAATCGCTGAGGAAGGTATTAAGTAAAAGGCTGCGATTGCTCGATGAGCTTTACTGCAAGGCTTCCAGAATGCCGACGTTAGTTACATCAATAAGCACGCTGACAAAACGACCTTCATTTCGGCTGGTCACTGTTCAGCAATTGCTTCCACGAAGTAAAGATTTTTCTCTTAGTGATCGAGAGCTTAACTTGCCAAAAGCAAGAGCAGAAAACAGAGCGCACATTGCAAGAATCTGCCAGCTAACATATAAAACGCTCACTGCTAAACTGGAAGCTGATAACGATTTGTCAAAAGTTAGTGCTGACTTAATCGTTTTTCCCGAAGTCGCGGTACATCCCGATGATCAAGATATCATTAAACGGTTGGCTGATAAGACTAAGTCTATAGTGTTAGCAGGTATGGTATTTTTTGACCATAACGGAAAGCTGGTAAACGTCGCAAGGTGGTTTATTCCTGATTATCGCGATTCTGGACGACAATGGATTATCAGGGATCAAGGTAAAGCAAACATGACAAAGGATGAGGTTTTACTTGGGATTTCAGGCTATAGACCATGTCAACACATAATCGAAGTAATTGGTGCTGAAGAAGGACCAATACGCATCAGCGGTGCGATCTGTTATGACGCGACCGATTTAAATTTAGCGGTTGATTTAAAGAAGAAGACAGATCTGTTTGTGGTTTGCGCACACAATAAAGATGTAAGCACGTTCGATACCATGGCTGCTGCTCTTAATTATCATATGTTTCAACATGTGGTTGTAGTCAACAAGGGGGAGTTTGGTGGATCTACAATTCAAGCACCTTACAAAGAACATTTTGACCGATTAGTGTCACATGCGCATGGAGTAGATCAGATTTCTATCAATGTCGCTGACCTTGATCTGGTTGCATTTAGGCGAGAACACAAGAGCTTCAAGCCGGTCAAAACAAAACCCGCTGGATTTTGAAATTAGGTCGAATTTTTCAGAGTTTTTAAACGCGAGTTTTGTTTGGAAATGTGCAATGATGCTGGGCAATCAGCGGGTGAAAAGCCAGCTATACACGAAGTTATTTAGTACTCGATCTAATTTAATTACAAGCGTAAACTGTTGTTGTGGCGTGCAATGCGCTGCAATGTTCAGCGCCAAAAGGCACTTCGCAACAATATAAAGTTAAGGTTTTTAGCTTAATTTTTTTGCTGCGGAGACTCCTTCCAAACGCTGACTCTCCTCTACTCCCACTGCTTACTTGGTCATGGCAAACGTACTGACGGCACAATCTATGTGGGTCGTTTTCTGCTCGTTCGTCTTTTACTTTGTTGCAGGTCTAAAAAAGGTAAAGTTCATGAAAAGTAATATTAAATCAGAGTGTAAGCGTCCAACGCAACCATCTGGAAATCGATAACGATATAAGTGACACTCGACTCTTTCAATGATCTGGAGTTAGCATGAATTTCAATCCTCTCAAAGTGGCGTTTTGGACTAAGCATCAGCAGCACTGGGCTGAGAGCGGCTTATCACTGAGCGCGTATTGTCGACGTGAAGCCATCGGCTATTCAACGTTTTATACCTGGCGCAAACGCCTCGCTTCCATCGTTATTGATCAGAGTGTCACACTTGCCACACCCGCTGTAAAATCGCCAGTAGTTTCTCAAGCTAAGCACACCTCCCTCACGACAATCGCATCGACATCGCCGCGGCCAGCCATGAAGCCTTGCAAGTTGGTGCCGGTGTCGATCAGGGCATCACTTCCCGAGATTGTCTTGTGCAGCCCGGCCGGTTGGCAGGTGACTATTTCTAACCATGTTGACTTACCCGTGTTGGCGCAATTGCTGCGGCAACTACCATGAGCCTGCCACTGACTCCGGCACAGGTGTATCTCGCTGTCGAACCGATCGATATGCGCAGCGGTGTTGACGGACTTTCCCTGCATGTACAAGAAAGTTTGGGTAAGCCACCTTGCGATGGCAGTGCCTATGCATTTCGTAACAAGAATAGCACCCGCATCAAGCTATTGATCTGGGATGGCACCGGTGTTTGGTTATGTATGCGACGCTTGCACAAAGGTCGCTTCGTCTGGCCGCAGAGCCATGATGCGGCGTGTGTCTTGTCGAACGAAGAATGGCAATGGCTCACCACGGGCGTTGACTGGCCCCGACTTAACGCGCCGCCACAATCGAATTGGCGCGTATAAAAAGGGATGCCTCCCCCTGTTAACTTTCGGTCGGGCGAGGTATACTTTCGTGCATGGATATCGCCACCAAACTCGCCCAATTCAACGCTGACCCCGCACTGACTCAATGGGTGATGGCGCAGTTGAATGGGGCCGGACTGGCACAGGCGGAGAAGGCTGCTTTGCAGGATCAATTACGTCGCAAGGAGCACGATCTTCACGTCAAAGAATGCAAAATTCAAGCCTTGACTTTAGAACTGGCGTATCACAAACGTCTCAAATTCAGCGCAAAAGCCGAAGCGTTTACGGTACAACAACGCGACCTGTTTTTAGAGTGCGAACAAAGCGACCTGGCTGCGATGCAGGCCGAGCTTGCCCAATTATCTTCAGCGACAACACCACGTAAGCCAAGCCCTACCGGACGTAGGCCACTGCCAGCGGAACTGCCGCGCATTGAACATCGTCATGAGCCAGAAAGCTGCACCTGCGCTCAATGCGGCAAAGACCTGATCAAGATCGGTGAAGACATCAGTGAACAACTCGACGTCGAACCAGCACGCTTCTTTGTGCATCGGCATATTCGCCCTCAATACGCCTGTCGCGCTTGTGAGACAGTCACCGCAGCAGCCATTCCCCCGGCAGTGATCGATCGTAGTCTGGCGGCACCAGGATTATTGGCATGGGTGGTAATTCAAAAATATCTCGATCACTTACCACTGTATCGGATTGAGCAAATCAGCAGTCGACACGGTGTTGGCATTGCCCGCTCCACACTGGCCGAGTGGGTAGGACGTATTGGCGTCGCCCTGCAACCGCTCAGTGACCGGTTGGCAGAAATACTCAAGCAAGGACGAGTGCTGCATGCCGACGAAACCCCGGTGCCGCTGCTCGACCCCGGCAATGGTAAGACCAAGCGTGCCTATCTATGGGCATATCGCAGCAATGCCTTAGAAGACCAGCCTGCCATCATCGTGTTCGATTTCCAAACCGGACGCAGTGGCAGTCATGCGCGCGCGTTTCTGCGGCATTGGCAAGGCCATCTTATGGTGGATGATTATGCCGGCTACAAAGCCCTGTTCGCGCTGGGCATCACCGAACTGGCCTGCCTGGCGCACGCCCGTCGCAAATTCTTCGACCTGCACGCCGCCAATGGGCATCCGATTGCCAATGAGGCACTTACACGCATTGCAAAGCTGTATCACATTGAGGCCGAGGGTAAAGGCGACAGTATCGAACAACGACAACAACGACGTGCTACACAGGCGCTGCCAGAACTCAAAGCGATGCATGCCTGGCTGATTCACACACGCCAACAGAGCGCCGATGGCAGCAGTCTCGCCAAAGCCATCGACTACAGCCTCAAACGCTGGAGCGCGATTGAACGCTACGCCAATAGCGGTCATCTGCCAATCGACAATAATCCGATTGAAAACGCCATTCGCCCTATTGCCATTGGCAAAAAGAACTGGCTCTTCGCCGGTTCTGAACGAGCAGGCCGACAAGCTGCCGCCATTCAAAGCCTGCTCGCCACCGCGAAAGCCAATGGCATAGAACCTTTGGCATGGCTTAAAGGCACACTCGAAAAATTACCGACGCATCCAAACAGCCGGATTGATGAACTGCTACCGCTGCCTTGTTAATGCGCTTTAGGAATAAATGCTAGACGGATCTGTTGGACGCTTACATCAGAGTCGCTTTCTTCAGCGCTTGAGGAACCATACTTCCAGAAAACAGTGCCACTATTTTCTTGTGGCACCGTTGTGGCAACCCCAGCAGTTATGACGCATTTTAGCGAGAATAAAATTGAATTCGAGCAGTATTTAATTCGACGTCATTTGCAAAGCGATTGGGGCGATGTTCCGCCAGGAGATGCAATTGCAAATGACTTTGCAGTAGAGAACGGGCTTCGCATATTGTCTGCGTATGTCGCAGCTAATAGACGATTCTGGGTGATCACGGAAGCGGATCGTAGTGTTACCACTTTTCTGTTTCCCGAGGAATACTGATATGTGCGCCAAACGATCATCGCAAAAGAGCGGTAATGCCATCGCGACAATGCAGACTATGCGACCGATACGCGATTTGCTTTTGCAACTGCCACATTTGACGGTGACTGCTGAATTTGAGATTGATTACCTTGCTGCAAATCCAGCGTTACTTTTGCAAATCGCAAATAACGGAGATGTCGCAATGCGTACAGTTAATCTCGGCATATCCGCTATCGGCATTTTATTAGCCAATTCCGCGCCCGAGATTGAAACCCGTGAAATATCTGGTGACGCAACAGAAGCCATCGGATGGCTGATAGGAGAGCTGGGGGAATTAGCTGCTGTTATCCACTGCATCGCAGCAGCTTGCCGAAGGTCTATTGTGGATTACGTCCCTAGCACTGTTGATTACTTCCCAAATGCTAAACCATGAAATGACCAAGAGCAAAAAAAGCGGCGAGAATTTTCGTCGCTTTTTTACGCCGTGTCAGCTATCGAAAATACAATATTGTGAATACTTAAAATGGCTACTAAAACCGCAAAAATAATACCATTGATCGAAACCAAAAAAGTGCAGCGCATCAAGCTAGTTCAATCGATTCCCGCGCCAATGTCGCCGCTCGTTGAAAGCTATACAGCAGCGGCGCAATCAAAAGCCACGCAGCGCACATACAGCGCTGATATACGGCATTTTAAACAGCACGGCGGTACGATACCAGCAACACCAGGTATGGTTGCTGAATACATCGCTAAATTTGCGGATTCATTGGCGGTGGCAACTTTACAGCATCGACTAATCGCCATTCACCGCGCCCACACTGACATTGGCATCGTATCGCCGGTAATGGATAAGACTGTGAAAAGAACGATGCAGGGAATTAGACGCACCTTCGGCACAGCACAACGCCGCGTTACTGCATTGGTAAAAGATGATCTACTAGAAATTATGGTACTGGTGGACTTACAAAGTCCAATAAAAGCTGCACGCGATAAGGCACTGCTATTGATCGGCTTTGCTGGTGCATTCCGTCGTTCTGAACTGGTGGCATTGCGGATTGAAGATGTTACCACTTATGACACTGGATTAGAAATATTGATACGGCGCTCAAAAACTGATCAAGAGGGAGAGGGAAGAACGGTATTTATTCCAAACGCAAAAGGCAATCGTTGTCCGGTGAAAGCACTTAAGCGCTGGCTTGAATTAACGTAAGCGTCCAACGCAACCATCTGGAAATCGATAACGATATAAGTGACACTCGACTCTTTCAATGATCTGGAGTTAGCATGAATTTCAATCCTCTCAAAGTGGCGTTTTGGACTAAGCATCAGCAGCACTGGGCTGAGAGCGGCTTATCACTGAGCGCGTATTGTCGACGTGAAGCCATCGGCTATTCAACGTTTTATACCTGGCGCAAACGCCTCGCTTCCATCGTTATTGATCAGAGTGTCACACTTGCCACACCCGCTGTAAAATCGCCAGTAGTTTCTCAAGCTAAGCACACCTCCCTCACGACAATCGCATCGACATCGCCGCGGCCAGCCATGAAGCCTTGCAAGTTGGTGCCGGTGTCGATCAGGGCATCACTTCCCGAGATTGTCTTGTGCAGCCCGGCCGGTTGGCAGGTGACTATTTCTAACCATGTTGACTTACCCGTGTTGGCGCAATTGCTGCGGCAACTACCATGAGCCTGCCACTGACTCCGGCACAGGTGTATCTCGCTGTCGAACCGATCGATATGCGCAGCGGTGTTGACGGACTTTCCCTGCATGTACAAGAAAGTTTGGGTAAGCCACCTTGCGATGGCAGTGCCTATGCATTTCGTAACAAGAATAGCACCCGCATCAAGCTATTGATCTGGGATGGCACCGGTGTTTGGTTATGTATGCGACGCTTGCACAAAGGTCGCTTCGTCTGGCCGCAGAGCCATGATGCGGCGTGTGTCTTGTCGAACGAAGAATGGCAATGGCTCACCACGGGCGTTGACTGGCCCCGACTTAACGCGCCGCCACAATCGAATTGGCGCGTATAAAAAGGGATGCCTCCCCCTGTTAACTTTCGGTCGGGCGAGGTATACTTTCGTGCATGGATATCGCCACCAAACTCGCCCAATTCAACGCTGACCCCGCACTGACTCAATGGGTGATGGCGCAGTTGAATGGGGCCGGACTGGCACAGGCGGAGAAGGCTGCTTTGCAGGATCAATTACGTCGCAAGGAGCACGATCTTCACGTCAAAGAATGCAAAATTCAAGCCTTGACTTTAGAACTGGCGTATCACAAACGTCTCAAATTCAGCGCAAAAGCCGAAGCGTTTACGGTACAACAACGCGACCTGTTTTTAGAGTGCGAACAAAGCGACCTGGCTGCGATGCAGGCCGAGCTTGCCCAATTATCTTCAGCGACAACACCACGTAAGCCAAGCCCTACCGGACGTAGGCCACTGCCAGCGGAACTGCCGCGCATTGAACATCGTCATGAGCCAGAAAGCTGCACCTGCGCTCAATGCGGCAAAGACCTGATCAAGATCGGTGAAGACATCAGTGAACAACTCGACGTCGAACCAGCACGCTTCTTTGTGCATCGGCATATTCGCCCTCAATACGCCTGTCGCGCTTGTGAGACAGTCACCGCAGCAGCCATTCCCCCGGCAGTGATCGATCGTAGTCTGGCGGCACCAGGATTATTGGCATGGGTGGTAATTCAAAAATATCTCGATCACTTACCACTGTATCGGATTGAGCAAATCAGCAGTCGACACGGTGTTGGCATTGCCCGCTCCACACTGGCCGAGTGGGTAGGACGTATTGGCGTCGCCCTGCAACCGCTCAGTGACCGGTTGGCAGAAATACTCAAGCAAGGACGAGTGCTGCATGCCGACGAAACCCCGGTGCCGCTGCTCGACCCCGGCAATGGTAAGACCAAGCGTGCCTATCTATGGGCATATCGCAGCAATGCCTTAGAAGACCAGCCTGCCATCATCGTGTTCGATTTCCAAACCGGACGCAGTGGCAGTCATGCGCGCGCGTTTCTGCGGCATTGGCAAGGCCATCTTATGGTGGATGATTATGCCGGCTACAAAGCCCTGTTCGCGCTGGGCATCACCGAACTGGCCTGCCTGGCGCACGCCCGTCGCAAATTCTTCGACCTGCACGCCGCCAATGGGCATCCGATTGCCAATGAGGCACTTACACGCATTGCAAAGCTGTATCACATTGAGGCCGAGGGTAAAGGCGACAGTATCGAACAACGACAACAACGACGTGCTACACAGGCGCTGCCAGAACTCAAAGCGATGCATGCCTGGCTGATTCACACACGCCAACAGAGCGCCGATGGCAGCAGTCTCGCCAAAGCCATCGACTACAGCCTCAAACGCTGGAGCGCGATTGAACGCTACGCCAATAGCGGTCATCTGCCAATCGACAATAATCCGATTGAAAACGCCATTCGCCCTATTGCCATTGGCAAAAAGAACTGGCTCTTCGCCGGTTCTGAACGAGCAGGCCGACAAGCTGCCGCCATTCAAAGCCTGCTCGCCACCGCGAAAGCCAATGGCATAGAACCTTTGGCATGGCTTAAAGGCACACTCGAAAAATTACCGACGCATCCAAACAGCCGGATTGATGAACTGCTACCGCTGCCTTGTTAATGCGCTTTAGGAATAAATGCTAGACGGATCTGTTGGACGCTTACGAATTAACGAGTATCAACGAGGGCGCATTGTTTAGAGCCGTCAGTCGGCATGACACAATAGTGAGCACAAAAGCGTTGACTCCTCAATCCGTTGCGTTGATTGTAAAAGCGGCTGTTCGTAGAGTAGATGGCGACGAAGCAGCCAGCAAAGTGGCTGGGCATAGTTTACGCGCTGGTTACTGCACTGAAGCGGCGACCGTCGGATTACAGCCATATCAAATTAGAGAGCAGACTGGCCATAAGTCGGACGCTACCCTTGCTCGTTACATTCGGCCAGTTGCGAAGAGAAAAATTCCTAGTTTATTGTGATTTTAATCCGCGCGCTAATTTAAGCGCCATTCTAAAAGTTTCGAATCGATTTAAATGGATTCAGTTTGATTGATTTTTCCATACACTCGAAACTTCTGTGACGTGGCCGCGATATCCAAAGAAATTTCTATCGAGGAAGTAACCGCATCTAGCTGACTTAATGGGTTGCAAAGCACCTTTAATTCGTATTCCGACGTCGTCGCCTTGATGGGCATAAATCGATATATATAATATTTGTTTTTCCATTGTGCTGCTGTATTAACTTCATTTACAGTTAAGTTTACACTCCCACCTGCCCATTTTTCTTTGGCTTCGATCACCCGTTCTACCAGCACGGCATTTTGATCCTCTCCAGACTCAAATAATGCTAAGTCATCAGCACTTCGAAAACTGAGTACGTCAGCAGCGATTGTGTCGTAACCTGTAATGTGGCCGATATATAAAGGGAATCGCCCTTGTTGTTGCTCAAAGAGCATTGTGAGATTCTCGCCCGCTTTTCCATCAGAGGTGGGCGCAATACGTCCAGCTGAACTGCCCGAACCAGAGCCACCACCCGACACTCGTATTCGCACACGAGTGCCTGGGCTCTCTGGTACGTGTTCGACTGATTCAACACCAATCGTTGAAGGTACATTCCAATTTTGTACTGGAGGCTCAGATTCAGTCACAATGGTTTGCGCTAAAGGTGTTGCAGAAGGTGGTGTTGTGGTAACAGTAAGAGATATCTTTGGAACAGGCCCCATAGTTACCAGAGGCTCAGGTAACAACTGACCAACAGCCTGTTCTCGCAACGCCAGCAACATTGCATCTAAATCGTCGTCAAGCTGATCCCCGAGCATCTTACGCAGCAGCTCAGTTCGGTTTTTCTCATCACACCGGTAAATATTAGAAAAAGAATTTCCGTCATTAAGTTCAAAAATAGAAGCAATCGCATCGCCGATTGTATTTGCCAATAAAGGATTGTTTGGCTCATCAGAATAGAGCGGATTACAGCATACATAGAGTTGATCAGCTTGAATTGAATAGGTCCAAGGCGGTAACTCGTTATCTAATGTCTGCTGCCTAAATGTGATCTCGCTTTTCACATGATTGCATACTACAAGTTGGAGGGACTCAAAAACAGCTCGCCCCGGCGCCTTTGCGACTTGACTGTGGCGGTAAATTTCTATATACCTTTTTGCTGTTTGAAAATGCTTATTAGCTTGCTCCGAACAAGCAGCGACATTGTAGTGAGTGACTTTTTCATTAACAGCCTCCTTGTCCAAAACGTTTACTCTGAATATACGTCGGACTTTTCCTGCACCACGTTTTTTTAAGAAACTAGCAACTGGCAGCGATTTTAGTAGTTCTTGAGGAAATCCTTCCACATCAACATGGTAAGTCTCAGCAACAGGAAAATATTCTTGAACGTCACCTTGTTTAGCGAAAATACTTCCTTTTTCTGTGAAGGTTTTGTAGTTTTTTCCGCCTTCGTCAGGTTTGAAATCGACGGTTTTAATTAGCCAGTTGTAGAGTTTTTTAGCTAAATTTCCTGAAGGGTCTTTGGCTGGAAGTTCTAACATTAAGGAATAAATTTCTTCTGAATCGAGATCGTCAATACTCTCTCGCACGCCCGCAGCTAATAACGCATGTTTCATTAGGCTATGGGACAAACCTAAATTCAGAATGGTTTCTTTTGATGGCAGTATCGGGGTGGGGAATAAACCTGCGACTGCAGCATCATTTACCATGCAGTCAACGGGCGCTAGAGGTTTTCCCGCAATACTACTAAGCCATGAACTGTGTTTGATTTTCCAGAAAATGTACGACGGCAATTCACCTTTGTAATTGCGCTGATTCCAGCAACCAGATGGCAGAAAACCTAAAGTGCCGTGCTCCGGCATCGGTTTTAACCATGACAGGGTCCGAGGATCGCTGGCCAACCACGCTAAAATGGCATCGCTCTCGCTACTAAGAATGACGTCGAGACCGTCGAGCGATTTAACGGACTGGAATGTACAATTTCTTGGCAATTCATCCGCCGAATTGAAAATGTGCGAAGTGTTCTCAATGAATGCAGCAGGATATTTCAGACGTGGCTTTGCAAATGTTAGAAAGGCTGGCTCAATAGTTTTTATCTCCATGATGTTCGGCCATTCGGACACGCCAAGCCAAGCTAAAAACGGAGTTCGTGAATTTCCCTTAATGCCCAGTTTTTCATACTCTAGGGGCTCAGCCGTTAATTTTTCAGGTGCGGATTGATAAAGTTGACTAACTATATTCCCTGTAGCCGAATAGCCAAATCCATAGTAAAGCTCTTTTGTGCTCCTCCATTTACTATTGTGGTTCAATAAAAATACATTTAGACGCTTTGGGAACTCTGGACGATCTTCGTTATTTTGGTAAAGATTGTACAAAGCAAAGAGTGATTGCAATAACTCAGAACGTGTTTGGTTCTCATCATGCACCAGTAAAGCAGCATTGGCTGACGAGACCAATCCCGCAATCAAATTGCCCAATGCATACTCATGCACGTCAAACACGGATAACGCTTTGGCGCTATCCCTTACTTTATTACCCCTCAACACTTCCCATAGTTGTTCATTGAGTATTTTGATTTTCGCCCATGTGGGAAATTCCAAGGCATTTCCTAAACTACCTCCGGGCAAATACACGCTATCGTCTTCACATAGTTCATTTCCCTGCGAATCTATTAACAAACCTTTGTAGCAGTATTCTTGACCCAAGCCTTGGTTAATAACCCCCAGGGCAACAGCTGCTCGCTCCTCTAGGCTTATTTCGCCTGCTGCCCGCAATAATGAAACAAACTGCTTTCCGTCCAAACTCTTAACACCTAGAAGATCGAAAAGCTGTTTATCTGAATTATTTCTTGCTATAACGATGGCAGGGAATATTTTCTCTGGCAACCACCGCATAGAGTTGCCGCCCACTTGGAAAGACGTTGTTTCCGTTGCCTTAAGCCTCTCACCCGACAATACAGGAAATACATTCTTTGTTTTTATCGCGTTGATTAAGGCATTTTGCAATGTTTTAATGTCCGTCTGATAGTTTTGTAGAAGTGATGCGGGGGCGAGCAAATCCAGAGCACGATAGGAATCACAAGACATCTCAGTCTGCTGCTCAAAGATCATCGCTAAAAACAATGCTAAGCGTTCCAATACGAATTCATTTGCTTCGCCTTCCTGCAAATGTTTACGGTTTTGTGTTAGTTCTAAAGTGGCGTGGCACAACGCGTGTAGCGGAAGAGGTATTTCAGTAGGAAAAAAAGAATAAAGATTAGCGGGCTCTGCTAAGCCTTGTTCTGGCAAAGCGACGACCAAGTGATAGCTGTCCGGATCATCATGGTCACGCAGGTATTCCTCAGGAATTTCGTCTATTTGAGTAAAAAGCTGCCAGCGGCTGCACGATTCAGCTTCGGTTTCGCAGTCAACTTCAATAAGCGTTATTAAAGACTGCGAAATAACGTCGGAGCGCCACAGTTTCTCCCAACTATCAGCTTTATTATTTGCCACCACAGAAATAGATAACGACGCAATGGAGTCAGAAAACAATAGAAACTCAGGGCGCAGTAGCTTCAATTGATTAATAGCGTTTTCATAGCTATGAGCACGATCAAAGGGCATACCTATAATGGTTTCATAGCCTTCTGCCCGCAATGCTTGGCAACGCCCGAATATGCCTGAATTTTCATCAAATCCGTGATGTTCATCGCTGTTTAAATCGATAGGAAAAGGTAACAAAGGCACTGAATCTTCTGCCGGGTGTTTAGCCAATTCCTCCTGTACGGAGGAAAACTGTCGCCTCAGCCGTTCCACTAACTCTTGGGCATACCTGCTACTAAAAGCGATTTGTAATGAACCACTGAGGATTATCGGCTGGCGTGACCAATTGAGTACTGAGCGAAAACCCAAGCCTTTGCTTCCAATAAACTGGTTTTTTTTCCCGCGTTTTGGACTTAAGTCAGCCGTTTGCAGTGACTTCACCCCTCCAGTGGTAAAGCCTAAACCTGTATTTGCTACGATCAACCCCTCAGGGTTTAATTCAACCCGAATGTCGCCACGCTGGTCACACTTTTTTGCAGCATCAGCTGCGTTTTGTAATAACTCAAGTATTTCACGGCCTTTGTAGTCCCGCGAAATACCCTGTTCCCGTCGTTGATCCGCAATTAACTGGGCAGGTTTAATTTTGTAGACTTGAAGTGCAACACTCTGTTGTTGCTTCAGCCATTCTGACCATTCCCGAGCGTTTACTAGCATCAGATCTAATGATGGAGAAATAGTTTCTTCGTCAAAAATAGTGGTTACAGAACTTAGCTTTTGTTGAGACATAGTGATAAACAATCCTATATGCGTTTTCGATGAGCAGGACTTAGTAGTTTTTTCTGATGGTAGATTAATCCGATTGATCGAAAGTACCTACGGTTCAATGTTTGTGATTTTGGTAGTTAAGTGTTGCTCTGATGTTTATGTTAGGTCGTTGAAGTCTATCAGAAGAGTAATTTGGTGACTATGCAACGTGAATGCTGGGCCAGTAAAGGCAATCGTCACAAGTATTTCAGCATGTTGACTGCATATTGAATTTTGTAATGATTTTTTTTGGTAGCCACCAACTATCGAAAAGCCACCATTATCGATAGTCAGCGACGGCTAACAATAATGGTGTTATTGCTTTTCTAGCTCAAAAATATGTGACCTGAGCTATGTTAATGTGTCGATAGAAATGAAGAGACTTTCTGAAAATCATCGAGCGTTGCAATTGTCCTGCGCTCACGACGCATGAATTCATGATGTTGCTGCCAAATACTGGGATCAGCTAGATGCTTAGCGATATCAAGTGCAGACTTGCCATTTGCATCCGTATGGCTGTGCAAATGAGGTGCGTCTGATATTAGCGTCTCGACGATATTTGGTTGTCCAAATTTAACAGCAGTATGCAGCGCCGATTGCTCTTCAGCTGCGTATATATTCGTGACTTCTGCATCGTGACTTAGTATAGCCTCTACACATTCAAGCGAATTTGAAGCGATGGCTGCATGTAAAGCTGTCCGTCCCCTGAAATCTTGCAGTTTCAAGTCAGCATTTTCCTTGAGTAGAGCATTCACAACAACGATATCGCCATGGTTAGCTGCCAGCATGGCGGGGGTTTGTAACTTGAAGTCGGGCATGTTCACCAATTTAGGCCAGGCTCCAATCATAAGGCATATCGCTCTTCGCCAATTAACTGCAAGCTTAGTATTGTCTGGGGTTTTAGAGGCAGACAAAGCATGGTCTAAAGCAGGTAATTTTTTCTCAAGTTCATAAAATATTTTCAACCAGCTCATCAGTGCTGTATTGCCACGAACCTCTCTAAACTTCTTATCCTTCAGTTTTGAATTGTTTTTGAACCAGTTGAGTAAGCCGTCAAAATCCCCTTGAAAAACTAATGGCATCGCCCCCTTGATAAATGTTTCACCCAATTCCTTCGATAGTGGTGCTACGCTAGTTTCATTTGGATAAGGGCAATAAAGTGATTCCCAAAAATAAGTGGACATAGCGCATGCCGTATCCTCGAATGTTTTATTTTCTTCCTCACCTTCTAGTTCACCATATGCCAAAACATTTCTGAAATAGTATTCATAATTGTTGAGGTCGAATTTTGCGGGTGGTTGTTCAACCACTAGTGCAAAACCGTCACGCGCAATTTCTCCTCGTAATGATCCGAAGCCATTATCTTTACAAGCTTCGAGGGCTTCCTTAAAAAGACGACGCGCGTTGTCAAACTCATTTAAGGCTAGATGGTGTTTTGCTTCATATTGCAAAATGCCGGCGAGCCATGCGTTTATTGCTGGATTTTCTTTCGCCTCTATCAGTAGTGATTCAACTTTTTTCTTTGCGTCTTTGTCACGGTATTGGCGATCATCATTATTCAAGATATGACTAAGCTCGATGAAAATAGCGCCCATTTTTTCACCGGGCGTTTGCGCTAACTCTCGCATACGGTTTGCCGCCATTTGCCGTATTCTGAAGTTATGTTGATCATTTTGCGCTAGTTCATTGGCAACCCAAAAACTGTGAACATTTTGTAGCGTGCGCCAAGGTGAATGAGTCCGCAGTTTTCGTGAATATTCTTTCACGGTGTCATATTCTTTTTGTTCTGCGTCTAGTTTGGCTAAATTACGTGTGGCGATTAATTTCGCTGATTCAATATCATGTCCAATATGGTCATCGAGCGGCTTTCCTTGATATTCGTTGGGGAACAAATGATTTAACCTATCTGCCAAGATATTGATTACGTCGGGTCTTAATGACGGTACGACAGAAAGGAAAACCCCGAATTTATCCCAAGGGGGAATTTTACTTTCGAAATATGCATCTTGAATTTGCGGATCAGCGCTCTGTTTATATGCATCTATCGTAAGGTTATAACTAAGTTTAAATAACTCGAATAGCTGTAGAACTTTGTTTTTAGAAATATCTGTGCAGGTTTTATCGAAGTCATTTCCAAGTAAGAATTTTCCTAAACGGAGATATCCATCCTGAACTGCACGCGCCACTAGGAATCGTTGGCGTAGCGTTTGTAGTGTGGGAATTGCATAGCGGGTAGCGATCAATTCCACGAAGTTATGTTTCTCATCCTCATCCGCGACACCATTTAGAATGTTTTCAATGCGGTTGGGTTGTGACATTGGAATTTGCTCACGTAACAGAGAAGCTGAAAGGTTTTTACGTTTAATAAAATCAAGTACAGATTGAAACTGTTCTTCTTCAGTTGATACCGTATTAAGCTTAAAGGCACCTCTGAAATCAAGTGCTCCTATATTGGAAAAATATAGACTGATGTTTCCTACACGTGGAACCGCACCATTAGCCCAATTCAAGAGGATTTTTTCAATAGATTCAAGTTCGATACCAACACTGATTGATTTCTCTGCCGCATTTATTTTGCCAGCCAATCCTTGAGCAAGTTCACTGATGCTTTTCCCTGATAAATCCAATAGCCAATCAAGAACTTGAGGAACAGGCAGGCGTAATTCTTTCTTATTATTTCTCTCGATGACCTCTGGCAGATACCAAAATTTTCCACCAGGCATTCCCTCATCCATAGTTTGACATAGGCTCCAAAATGCAACGGTGCGGCCTAAGTAAGGCGCATATAAATATGCTGCCATATTCCAGACTATTTGCTGCATGCTTGCTTCATGGGTCCAAACTGAACGCTCAATAGAATTGTTAATGCTTAGTAAGTGGCGTAAGTTAACGGACGCATCATCCTTTGCCTGCTCATCCATATTTAAGGCTGTGAATATTTCACTTATAAGTTCAGAAATGATTCTTTGATGCGTTTCGAGTGGTCGTTCAAAGCCTATTAGTTCTTTTTTTTTCGTTGGTGCGCTCAGGCCTAGGCATTGATGAACTTCTAGAAGTAATTGCTCAGTCGAGGGGATTGTCGCCATTTTGTAATACCTATAAAGAATGATAGAGAGCGAATGATCCTATTCGCAACAATCAAAGTCACTGAAACTTGTTTGCTACCCCTTCAATGTTTTGGCTGTAATGCATTAACGAAGGGGTAGAAAGGAAGCTTCATTTTTTCCATTAACGGAAATTTGTACATTAGGGTTTTTAATTTCAAGGAAACCCAATATGTACGAGCCGCGACAAATCAATGAGCTAGTCATCAACTGGCATGTGACAGAAGCATGCAACTATTCATGCCATTATTGCTATGCGCACTGGAAGAAATCTGATCTTCGAGGTGAAATTATTCATGATGAGATTCGATCACAAAAACTGATTGAATTGCTATATGGTTTCTTCTGCGCTAAAAACAAGGCAAATTTACTTCAAAGTCGTCTTCAGTGGGCTAGTGTCAGATTGAATATCGCTGGCGGAGAACCATTGCTGTATGAACAAAAAGTCTTGCGAGTTATTCGAGTTGCTCGTGATCTTGGAATGAATGTTTCCATTATCACAAACGGAAGTAGGTTGACTAAGCCTTTGATCAAGGCAATAGCGCCTGACGTTTCATTATTGGGTATAAGCCTTGATTCTAGCAATAACCAAACCAACCGAGAAATAGGACGTATCGATAGGAAAGGACTGTTGCTCCGAGCCCATAGTGTTGAGGAGATTTTGGCAATGGGTAGGCAAATTAACCCCCAAATGCGATTAAAGGTGAACACCGTTGTAAATAGTTTGAATGCCAGTGAGGATATGTCCTGTTTTATTCAGACTTTACAACCAGAGCGATGGAAAGTCTTACGGATGCTTCCAGTGCTAAACAATGACCTGGCGGTTTCCGACGTTGAATTCAATAGCTTCATTGATCGCCATCTGGCCTTAAAGAACGTGATGTGCATCGAAGATAATAGTGACATGACTGAGTCATACATCATGGTCGATCCTTACGGGAGATTTTTTCAAAACAAACAAAGCCGAAACGGATCGGGTTATTTTTACAGCAAACCGATCTTATCTACGGGTATTGAGGCAGCATTTTCCCAGCTCACTTTTTCGACCGAAAAATTTATTGGTCGCTATGAGCGGATAAGCGAAGAGGTACTCGCATGAAATACAGCGCCAACAAGGAAATAAACGTTATCGTGCACAAACTGGTTCGCCAAGGGTGGTTCTTTTACTGGGGCGCTAAACATGGACGAATAAGGCACCCCATTGGCCGACCCGTACTGACAGTGCCAAAGACACCAAGTGATCATAGGGCTTTATTAAATTTTTCACGAGACGTAAATCGGATTTTGATAGGTGCCAGACGTGTTTAGTTTTGACTCAGACCTACGTGTACTTCAAAACACTTGAGAAAAAGTTGTTAAAGTGGATCGTGTACAGAAGGCTGAGGCCGCAACGATTGTGAATGTTAGTTGCATGATTAAGTGCCTTTTCAAACCGAAGGGTGTCTGAGACAGTTTGAAACAGATGAATTTGCCGACAGGGTCACCATTTTCCGATTGGACGCGGTATTACTTTGAGCGATTGTTCATCGTCAACTTTGATAGTCTTGTATAGCGGCGTGATCAAGATACAACCGTTATCAAGAAGGCGCACTCCAACGTAGGTGCCGGACTTTAATCCAGCTTCTTCTGCGACAGACTTCGATAACCGAAGGCCCAGTGAATTTCCCCATTTGCAGATAGTAGTCATAATTTCCCTTGTTTAAAATGTATAGCCAATGTGTATCAGTGAAATTGGCAAGACCTACGGAGATTTTGAATTTTTGTTAGGTCTAGAATTGAGGTGAGAAGGAGTCACGATTGTTGCCGCCGCCCCTTAGCTAGGCTCATTAGAAGTATTGAGTGATTATTCTTTTTTCTGTGCTCCTGGCATCTATTGTCGTACTTCAATTTTTGTAAGTAATTGAATTTGTTTATGTTTTGTCTTTGGCTGTCCATTGCGATAACAAAAATCCTGCTTAGAGCAAACGCTAAAGAAACTTTGCATATTCCAGCAAAACAAACTGATAACGGCTATAATTTGCATGAAACGTCAATAAGGATTCATTCAGTGGAACTAGTAAATACGAGTTTAGAACGCCCATTACGGCCAAAACAAGGCGCCTTGAAGCAAGTGGTGAGGACTTTGCACGCTGGTAAGGTGTATCGTCGTGAGGATTTGGCGCAGGTCTCTAATGCAGTTGATCGGCACCTGAGTGAATTAGTTGCAGGTGGCGCTTTGAAACGCTTGGCGCAAGGGCTTTACTACGCACCTAAGAAATCGGTCTTTGGCGCACTTCCACCTGACGATCATGAGCTGGTGACTGCTTTTTTGCGTGATAAGGATTTTTTGGTGTTCTCCCCATCAAGTTATAACGCTTTGGGCGTAGGAACTACGCAGCTTTATAACAAAACCATTGTCTACAATCACAAACGGCACGGCGTGTTTTCATTTGGAAATCGTCAGTTTGATTTTCGAGTTAAGCCACGGTTTCCGAAAAAGCTTACCTCTGAATTTTTGTTGGTTGACGTGATTAATAATCTAGATGAATTGGCAGAGGATAAGAACCAAGTGCTTCAAATGGTTGAGCGAAAACTACCTTTATTCGATCAGGGTAAGTTGAAGCGTGCTGTTTCCGCCTTCGCTTCGGTCGCGACAAAGAAACGTTTTATGGGTTGGTTTCATGCTTGAGCTTTTGCATACTCGCAGCGATTTTAACGAGGTTCTTTCCATTGTCGCGCAGCAGCGCGGGATAGCACCCGTACTCGTTGAAAAGGATTATTGGATCATGCATTGCCTGTGGGGTTTGCAGCAGTCGCAATTCCAGTTCGAGTTGAAAGGTGGTACGTCATTATCGAAAGGCTTTGGGATTATCCATCGCTTTTCGGAAGATATTGATATTCGCATAGAACCGCCAATTGAGTTGCAAGTTAAGGCGGGACGTAATCATGACAAACCTGCGCATGTTGAATCTCGACGTGCTTATTATGATTGGCTCTCGCAACACATTCGTATTTCTGGAATCGAAGCCGTTCAGCGTGATACTGCCTTTGACGATGAGAAAATGCGCAGTGCTGGAATACGCTTGCATTACCCCAATCGAGTCAGTCAGCAGAGCGGTATTAAAGACGGCATTTTGCTGGAGTTGGGATTTGACGATACGACCCCTAACCGCCCCGTAACTATCTCGTCTTGGGCGTACGATGCAGCGGTGAACGCAGGGGTAAAGATTCAAGATAATCGTGCAATTGATGTACCCTGTTACCTACCAACTTACACCTTTGTCGAAAAATTGCAGGCAGTGTCGACCAAATACCGATTGCAGAAATTGGGGAAGGCATTTCCTGCGAATTTCATGCGCCACTACTATGATATCTATTGCTTGCTAGCGCTGCCAGAAATTCAAGGGTTCATCGGTACACCAGCCTACGAAGCCCGAAAGATTCAGCGTTTTCCGAAAGGGGATGAGTTGGTCGCAGCCAAAAATTCCGCCTTTCTTTTAGACGATTATGAAGAGCGAGCAAGGTTTAAAAAAGAGTATCAAAAGACCGCTGCGCTGTATTACAACGGGCAGCCTGAATTAGAGGAAATTCTTTCGCGCATCGGGCAATTCATCGGCAAGATGTAGGTCGTGCTTCGTGTAAAAATCACCACTGTTCAATCTGCTGTTTCTCTCTAGTGTGTATTGTTCTGTCACGATCAGTGCGTTAGATGTCGTCAGCAAGAATGCCATTATTCTTAACACTGCCAATCGCTAGCCATCGCTCCTCCATTCAGCCTTCATTGATTTCTTCATGGAATAATATTTCGAGTAAATGTTTGGGAGGCTAATGTTAAAGCTCTCTAGTGCTCTTTTATATATAGAATTTGTTGTGTTCGAGTGCTATGAGTTTTTTATTTTCTGTTTCGCTATCATCGCGAGGCTAATTTGATAATATTCGTGGAGCAGTCACTTTTTTCAATCAACCTATACTTCTTATGATAAATCTAGCCGTCGAAGACCCAGCAATTCCTGAAGTCTTAGATCGACTGACAGGTATTCATGAGCCAGTCAGGAATATCATCGGTATTGATTATGCACGAGCTATTCAGCTTCGCATGGCGGTGAAGGATAGGCAAATGCAAGGTACGCCTTTATATGCGTGTTCCTTGTGTGGTGTTCCAGTAAGTTTGCTAATGCATCGTAAGCGTCCAACGCAACCATCTGGAAATCGATAACGATATAAGTGACACTCGACTCTTTCAATGATCTGGAGTTAGCATGAATTTCAATCCTCTCAAAGTGGCGTTTTGGACTAAGCATCAGCAGCACTGGGCTGAGAGCGGCTTATCACTGAGCGCGTATTGTCGACGTGAAGCCATCGGCTATTCAACGTTTTATACCTGGCGCAAACGCCTCGCTTCCATCGTTATTGATCAGAGTGTCACACTTGCCACACCCGCTGTAAAATCGCCAGTAGTTTCTCAAGCTAAGCACACCTCCCTCACGACAATCGCATCGACATCGCCGCGGCCAGCCATGAAGCCTTGCAAGTTGGTGCCGGTGTCGATCAGGGCATCACTTCCCGAGATTGTCTTGTGCAGCCCGGCCGGTTGGCAGGTGACTATTTCTAACCATGTTGACTTACCCGTGTTGGCGCAATTGCTGCGGCAACTACCATGAGCCTGCCACTGACTCCGGCACAGGTGTATCTCGCTGTCGAACCGATCGATATGCGCAGCGGTGTTGACGGACTTTCCCTGCATGTACAAGAAAGTTTGGGTAAGCCACCTTGCGATGGCAGTGCCTATGCATTTCGTAACAAGAATAGCACCCGCATCAAGCTATTGATCTGGGATGGCACCGGTGTTTGGTTATGTATGCGACGCTTGCACAAAGGTCGCTTCGTCTGGCCGCAGAGCCATGATGCGGCGTGTGTCTTGTCGAACGAAGAATGGCAATGGCTCACCACGGGCGTTGACTGGCCCCGACTTAACGCGCCGCCACAATCGAATTGGCGCGTATAAAAAGGGATGCCTCCCCCTGTTAACTTTCGGTCGGGCGAGGTATACTTTCGTGCATGGATATCGCCACCAAACTCGCCCAATTCAACGCTGACCCCGCACTGACTCAATGGGTGATGGCGCAGTTGAATGGGGCCGGACTGGCACAGGCGGAGAAGGCTGCTTTGCAGGATCAATTACGTCGCAAGGAGCACGATCTTCACGTCAAAGAATGCAAAATTCAAGCCTTGACTTTAGAACTGGCGTATCACAAACGTCTCAAATTCAGCGCAAAAGCCGAAGCGTTTACGGTACAACAACGCGACCTGTTTTTAGAGTGCGAACAAAGCGACCTGGCTGCGATGCAGGCCGAGCTTGCCCAATTATCTTCAGCGACAACACCACGTAAGCCAAGCCCTACCGGACGTAGGCCACTGCCAGCGGAACTGCCGCGCATTGAACATCGTCATGAGCCAGAAAGCTGCACCTGCGCTCAATGCGGCAAAGACCTGATCAAGATCGGTGAAGACATCAGTGAACAACTCGACGTCGAACCAGCACGCTTCTTTGTGCATCGGCATATTCGCCCTCAATACGCCTGTCGCGCTTGTGAGACAGTCACCGCAGCAGCCATTCCCCCGGCAGTGATCGATCGTAGTCTGGCGGCACCAGGATTATTGGCATGGGTGGTAATTCAAAAATATCTCGATCACTTACCACTGTATCGGATTGAGCAAATCAGCAGTCGACACGGTGTTGGCATTGCCCGCTCCACACTGGCCGAGTGGGTAGGACGTATTGGCGTCGCCCTGCAACCGCTCAGTGACCGGTTGGCAGAAATACTCAAGCAAGGACGAGTGCTGCATGCCGACGAAACCCCGGTGCCGCTGCTCGACCCCGGCAATGGTAAGACCAAGCGTGCCTATCTATGGGCATATCGCAGCAATGCCTTAGAAGACCAGCCTGCCATCATCGTGTTCGATTTCCAAACCGGACGCAGTGGCAGTCATGCGCGCGCGTTTCTGCGGCATTGGCAAGGCCATCTTATGGTGGATGATTATGCCGGCTACAAAGCCCTGTTCGCGCTGGGCATCACCGAACTGGCCTGCCTGGCGCACGCCCGTCGCAAATTCTTCGACCTGCACGCCGCCAATGGGCATCCGATTGCCAATGAGGCACTTACACGCATTGCAAAGCTGTATCACATTGAGGCCGAGGGTAAAGGCGACAGTATCGAACAACGACAACAACGACGTGCTACACAGGCGCTGCCAGAACTCAAAGCGATGCATGCCTGGCTGATTCACACACGCCAACAGAGCGCCGATGGCAGCAGTCTCGCCAAAGCCATCGACTACAGCCTCAAACGCTGGAGCGCGATTGAACGCTACGCCAATAGCGGTCATCTGCCAATCGACAATAATCCGATTGAAAACGCCATTCGCCCTATTGCCATTGGCAAAAAGAACTGGCTCTTCGCCGGTTCTGAACGAGCAGGCCGACAAGCTGCCGCCATTCAAAGCCTGCTCGCCACCGCGAAAGCCAATGGCATAGAACCTTTGGCATGGCTTAAAGGCACACTCGAAAAATTACCGACGCATCCAAACAGCCGGATTGATGAACTGCTACCGCTGCCTTGTTAATGCGCTTTAGGAATAAATGCTAGACGGATCTGTTGGACGCTTACAATGCATCGGGTTAGTCGCCTTTTCTACTTCAAACATGTATTAGAGGATGGACGTTGTCCGCAGATTTCAAGTGGTGAGTTGTCGAGGGATGAAATTGATGCACGCAAATACAATGGCGCTAAAGAGAGTGACCGTCATATTCAGATGAAAGAGTTTGTCGTCGCCTCGCTGGCAGCGGATAGTCTATTTTCCAACATCCGTGTCGAGAAGCGATGGACTGATACTCTTTCTGGTGATTGGCGTCAGCCCGATGTTCGTGCTACTTACAACGGAATTGAGATCGTTTTTGAGATCCAATTATCGACGACGTATTTAGACGTAATTGTTGAACGTCGCCGCTTCTACCAACGAGAAGGTGGGTTGCTATTTTGGATTTTTGCCGACTTTAACGATGATTGCCGACGCTTACTTCAAGACGATGTGTTTTACAATAATAATCAAAATGCGTTCATCGTCTCCGGTGAAAGTGCCGCAGCTTCAGTACATGCAAATGAATTTCTCTTAAGCTGCGCGTGGACAGAGCCAGCATCCTCAAATGGTATTTCACCTCTACGACGAGCAATGGTCTCATTCCATGAGCTGACACTGAACATCGTCAAACAACAGGCTTTCTTCTTCGACTACGATGCGGCGAAAAATACCCTCATCCATGCAAATTTAACGGCGATGAGCAAGCTTCGAGATCGCTTTGAAGCAGCCTGGATAAGTACCGTTGATGAGCCAGATCGTATAGGGACTAAATGGCGAGACTTTCGTCGAGAATTTCGGGCAGTTGGGTTTTTTCTTCCTATTTATCAAAGCCAGTTACACGCGATACTTATTAATGCCCTATATTCAGCAAAACATGGCAAGGTAATTGGTTGGAAATATACCAGATTTATTGAGGTTGCCCACCGAATAGCGACTGGCCATAAACCTTATCTGCACATTTTCCGCATTGCATTGGGCGTTTATAAGCGTGGCGAGCAGCTTATCAGTGAGGATAAATCCGGTCGTTGGAACATTCGCGTGAAGGCTTATAAGGCGGCTATCAAGCAAGAAGATCCAGAATACGCTGGAGATGAAACACATTACGATTTGTTGCGATTTCTTCTTCCTGAGTTATTTGAAAATCTGCCTTAAAGAGTAATGGCGTATCCTTTACCGTTTTCATAAAGGCTCAGTGGCTATTTCTATTGACTGTTCACGAATAATTTATATCGTCTTAAGAGAATCAGTATGATCAAAATCGATCCGCTATCTAAAAAGCGCACTACAACGTACCTACCAGACTCAAACCCAACTTCTTTCGTAACAGACTTTGATAAATGAAGCCCGAGTGAATTCCTTCATTTACAGATGGTAGGAATATTCTTTTCACTTTGAATGTGTATAGCCAATGTGTATCAGCTAAATTGGCGTTGCCTGCGCCTGTTTTTGTTTATATTTCACGTCATAGAGATGCGAAAATGATGGGTTAGGCGCCATGTAGCCACTGAATTAAGGTTTGTCTCAACTCCTTCAATCAGCTGCCTAATATTACCCATCATGTAAGGGCAGTTGTTTCATTTGCGCGCTCATTTCTTCTTGGTATCAACTGGTGCTGACCTGATTAATAGTGAAGAAAGAAGCAGTTGATACCAAATGATTTGTGTCCAGCAATTAAACTCCTGTCATTCAGTGTCTTTAGCTTGCACGACAAGGTTGCTAAATCTTCGCAGCGGTCTTCGAAAGCTTAATTGATTCGGGGGAAAGTAGTACACGGTGTCAATTGCCCATTCGGGGATGGGCAGGATATTCTCTCGCGAAAATATTTTTGTTAGATCAATATTGGCATTTGCGGCAGGGCGACAATGACCACGAATGTCAATTCCTATCTTGTTTATAATTGACTTTGCTTGCTTCCATATTGTTGTGCGGCTTAGTTGTTCTCGTATATCGCGCCCGCTTAGCCAAAATTGATATGTTATTGCTTCTGCTCGACTAAGTAACGCTAGTTTATCGTTAGTTTCCAATATCTGTATCGCGGATAGAATGTTGAATTTGTTGAATTTCTTAAAGTATATATTTGTAATATCAACGTTCACCCAATTCATTACATATTCCAATTTGAGTGATTTAAGCCCTTGGGAATATAGTTTCACTTCCGCTCTTATTCCTTTTCTGGCTTCGTCTATCAACTTCAATTCGCCAGGTGTCTTAAAGCGGTCTTGAAGCTCTAAAGATTTGTCATAAATTGTTAGAGCGTCTGTTGTTGAGCGACGTATTCCAAGACTTTGCTTTCCCTTGGTCAGATTGTTATTTAAGCACCTTGGGCATATTTGCTGTGAGTTTCACTTTTCCCACTCTTGGCGATCTTCTACGTTGCCTTCTCTGGTCAATTGTTCGTTGACGTAGCTTTGAAGATATCAACTTCGTTTGGTAATTCCTGCGCGTTACATACCTGCATTGATCTTACATAGGTATTGAAGCATTGGTGTTGAGCTGCAAAATAGATTTGTCAATAAACATAGATTTGCCCAATGGTGTATGGACGCAATGGACTCTCATTCGAATTTTATCTATATGAATATTTGGTTTCTGCAACGGTAAGTTCGGTTTCATATTTAATCCTGGTTAATTAGCATAGTTGAGTAGTGTTTACATTGTGAACAAAACTGAGCTTATATATATATAAGTCGAAATTTTTCCCCCACAACTTGGTGCGTTGCTTTTTTAGAAAAAGAAACGCTGAGAATTTGGCGTCATATTCGTTCGAAAAACGAACGTATAAAAAACAATTAATGCCCATTTATTTCGGCTTCAATGATCATTTTGTGCGACCAATAATGCTATGAATGCCTTGATAGGATTTTTCGGAGTGAAGCTCTGCCAGAGCGTTAGCCTAAACCCAATGCAGAGTTACATCAAAATAATATCGTATTGTTCCTGATGGAACACGTTTTCCACTTGCAGGGAAATTGGCTTTCCTATGAAATCACCTAGCATTGCCAGATGTTGTGACTCTTCCTCGAGAAACATATCGACCACCACTTGCGAAGCCATGATGCGAAATTCGCGTGGGTTGAATTGCTTCGCTTCGCGCAATAACTCCCGCAATATTTCGTAGCAGATAGTGCGGGCGGTCTTGACCTGGCCCTTGCCGGAACAAGCCGGGCAAGTTTCGCACAGTACATGGGCCAGCGACTCGCGCGTGCGTTTGCGCGTCACTTCTACCAGACCCAGTGCGGAAAATCCGGAAACCGATAATTTGGTGCGGTCACGTGACAGTGCCTTATTGAGTTCTGCCAGTACCGCGGTTTTATGCTCTTCATTCTCCATGTCGATGATGTCGAGAATGATGATGCCACCCAAGTTTCGTAGTCTTAACTGGCGCGCGATGGCGTGTGCCGCTTCCAGGTTGGTCTTGAATATGGTGTCGTCAAAATTACGTCCCGCCACAAAACTACCGGTGTTGACGTCTATCGTGGTCATCGCTTCGGTCTGGTCTATGATCAGGTAACCACCGGATTTGAGATTGACCCTGCGGCCCAGGGCGCGCTCGATTTCTTCCTCTACGCCGTAGAGGTCAAACAAAGGTCGTTCGCCGGTGTAGTGCTGCAATTTCGGTAGCACTGACGGTGTGTAAGTTTTGCCGAACTCCGTCAGCATCAGATGATTTTCTCTGGAGTCGACTTGTATGCTGTCGGTCTCTTCATTGACGAAGTCGCGCAAGACGCGTTGCGCCAGATTCAGATCCTGATGCAGCAAACTCGATGGCGGACGGGTTTTTGCCAACTGGGTAATGGTGGCCCAGGTACGGCGTAAATATTCGACGTCAGATTTCAGATCCAGGTCAGAGGCGTCTTCCGCCATGGTACGGACGATGAAGCCGCCTTTTTCTTCCGGTTGCTGCAAGGCTTTGACCTTGTTGCGCAAGGCTTCGCGTTCGGCCTCATTTTCTATACGCTGCGAAATGCCGATATGCGAATCCTGCGGCAGATACACCAGCATGCGTCCGGCAATCGAAATTTGGGTGGAGAGTCGCGCTCCCTTGGTGCCGATCGGGTCTTTGACTACCTGAACCGTTACTGACTGGCCGTCATACAGCAGCTTTTCTATCGGGGTCAATACATTGGTGCCGGCTTCTTGCGAGCGGGCATCCCAGATGTCGGCGACGTGCAGAAATGCTGCGCGCTCCAAACCTATATCAATAAATGCCGATTGCATGCCAGGCAAAACACGGACTACTTTGCCAAGATAAATATTGCCTACCAATCCGCGGGAAAGCGTGCGTTCAATATGGAGTTCTTGTACCGCGCCTTGGAAAATCAGGGCGACGCGGGTTTCCTGCGGGGTGATGTTGATGAGGAGATTTTCGCTCATAAATAAAAAAATTAGGGGAGTCGGATACCTGCCTGCCGTAACAAAAGTGTAGTCTCAAACAAGGGTAGTCCCATGATGCCAGAATAACTACCGCTAATGTGAGAAATATAACGTGCGGCAATACCCTGTATCCCATATCCGCCGGCTTTGTCGTAGGGTTCCTGAGTCGCGCAATAGGCTTGCATTTGCTGCTCGTTTAAGGTCGTGAACGTCACTTCCGAGGTTTGCGTACAGTGGAAATTATCGCCCTGATGATGCACCGCCAAGCTGGTGAGCACCCGGTGGGTGTTACCCGATAGTTGTTTTAGCATGGCCAGCGCTTCCGCCGGTGAACCGGGTTTGCCGAGTATCTGCTGGCCGAGCACCACCGTAGTGTCGGCCGCCAATACCGGGCGTAGCGGCAAGCGCCGCATCTGCAGGATATTCCAGGCGGTACTGGCTTTTTCCTGGGTGACCCGGGCGACATAGGCATCCGGTAATTCACCGGGCAAGACTATTTCCGAGACATCCGGTCCGCGCGGCAAAGCGTCGCGCAATAGCAGCAATTCAAAATCGATACCAACCTGACGCAGTAATTCACGGCGACGCGGGCTTTTCGAGGCGAGATAAATCTTGTTCTGGGCGGAAATCATATGCCCTCCTGCTAAGTATTCAGAGATACGCCATCATACCCGATGATACGGATGGTTTTGCGTGATTGACCAGGCACGATATAACTGTTCCGCCAATACCACACGGACCATGCCATGCGGTAGCGTCATACTGGAAATGCGTACCAGCATATCGGCTTTGGCTTTGAATTGCGCATCAAGGCCATCGGCGCCACCGATCACAAAGACCACGTCGCGTCCGTCTTGCTGCCATTGCGTCAGGTGCTGCGATAAAGCTACCGAGGTGAGGTCTTTACCGTGTTCATCTAAAGCGATGATGCGTGCATTTTTAGGGATGACCGCTTCGATTTTGCTGCTTTCCAAGGCCATTACGGTTTCGGCGGTTTTGCTGCCGGAGCGCTCTATAGGCTTAATTTCCTTGATGTGTATCCTGCATTCAGGCGGCATACGCTTGACGTATTCCTGAAAGCCGGTTTCTATCCAGGCGGGCATTTTATGACCGACGGCGGCGATGATGAGCTGCATGGGGTGTCAGATAAGGAAGAGGGGTTTGCTGATTTGCCGGAACCGGCATCTGACCCGGGGTCGGGATGTAGTGCCGGCGTATGTGTTGACGTTGATTGGAAAGCGAGCGGCTGGATAAACCATGCCGCTCGCTTTGGCTGGCATTAAGTCTGGCTCATGCCAGGCCCGATGCCAGATCGTGCTTATTCCGCAGTCTTGCGGCGTGTGGTAGCGCGCTTGGTTGCAGCTTGTTTGGCTGAAGCGGTTGCCGTTTTGGTCGAAGCGACTTTAACGCGGGCACCGACTGGTGTTTTTACGCGTGGTTTTTTCACTGCAGGAGCAACGCTGCTGCTGGTAGTGCCGGCGGTTTTTCCGGTAGTGGTTTTACGAGCAGGTTTCGCCGCAGCTTCATCGCCAGCAGGTTTAACTGCACGTGGTTTGCGCACCGGCTTTTTGACATCGTCATCGAGGGTAGTCTGGATTGCCATCATGTCCGGAGTAACTTCAACTGGCGCTGCCTTGCTGCGGCTGGCGCGTTTTGGTTTGGCATCAGCGTCAACAGTGTCGTCGGAAGCTTTAGCCAAGCCTTTAGTGACGCGTTTGGCGGCGCCAAATTTCACTTCTTTATCGCCCCAGATTTCTTCCAGACGGTAGTAAGCGCGAATTGCCGGTTGCATGATGTGCACGACCATGTCGCCCAGATCGACCAGTACCCACTCACCGGTTACTTCACCTTCGATGCCGACGATTTCGCCGCCATTTTCCTTGACTTTATCGCGTACTGAAGCGGCCAGCGCTTTAGTTTGGCGGTTGGAAGTACCAGATGCGATCGCTACGCGATCAAACAAGCTGGTCAGGTGCATGGTATCGAATACCTGGATGTCTTGTGCTTTGACGTCTTCGAGCGCGTCAACAACTAAGGTTTGTAATTTTTTGATGTCCATATTTTTCATGCTTTTATCTGTATAAATGATGTTGTTGAATGTAGTCTAACACCTTGGGCGGTATTAGCGACGTTGTTTGTTGAGTTTGCGGTGTTTGCAAAGTCTGCTTTAATTCGTGCCGGATGCTGGTTGCCGATACATCCCATGAAAGATCTTGCGATAAATACGATTTTCCCGACGGCAAGTTTCGTATTTCTTGCAGAGACCCGGCTCTTTGATTCCACTCCTGGGCTACTTCCTGGTTTAGTCCGCCTTGGTCCAGAGAAAATCCTGGTCTGGAGGCAGCGCAAATGTGTGCCACATCAAACAATTGCCGCCACTGTCTCCAGCTTGACAGGTTTTGCAATTGGTCAGCGCCTATCAAAAAGACGATGGAAGTATCGTCTCCCAATTCCTTGCGCAGATTACCCAAGGTCTCGATAGTGAAACTTGCTTCATGTCGTTCCGCGCGCTCGATTTCTTGCCGGTCGATCGATACCGGCAGATTAAAGCCAGATTCGAAGGCTAGCTTTAACATCTGTACGCGTTGAGCCGCATCGGCGATAAGACGATTCTTTTGCCAGGGTTGTCCGGCAGGCACAAGACGCAACTCTTGCGGCTGCAATAGCCTTACATAATGCTGAGCCAGAGCGATATGACCGCTATGTACCGGATCAAAGCTGCCACCTAGCACCAGTACACAGCGTGCAGGGTTTATACCCATTCCTTGTGTACCAGAAAATCGGTCGCCAGTTTCGCTTCGGCACTACCAGCTTCCGGTTTCCAGTCGTAACGCCATTTAACAATAGGAGGCATGGACATCAGTATGGATTCTGTCCTTCCGCCTGATTGAAGGCCAAATAGTGTGCCACGGTCAAACACTAAATTAAATTCTACGTAGCGACCGCGACGGTATGCCTGGAAATCCCGCTCGCGTTCACCATAGGCGATATCCTTGCGCTTTTCAAGGATGGCTTGATATGCGGGAATAAATGCATCACCGACATTTTTGGTCATCGCAAAGCTGGAAGCAAAATCGAGCTCATTGAAATCATCGAAAAAGATGCCGCCGACACCGCGCGCTTCCTTGCGATGCTTAAGGTAAAAATATTCGTCACACCATTTTTTGAAGCGCGGATGCAAGTCCTCGCCGAAAGGCGTCAAGGCATTTTTACAAGTCTGGTGAAAGTGCACTGCATCTTCACTGAAACCATAATACGGAGTCAGATCCATGCCGCCGCCAAACCACCAGACCGCCGGAGTGCCTTCTGCGTAAGTGGTAAAAAAGCGGACATTCATATGCACGGTCGGTGCATACGGGTTGCGTGGGTGCAGTACCAGTGAAACCCCCATCGCTTCCCATTTTCTGCCTGCCAGTTCCGGCCGGCTGGCGGCCGCTGACGGAGGAAGATTATTTCCCATGACGTGAGAGAAATTCACGCCGCCACGTTCGAAGACCTTGCCTTCTTCGATCACGCGTGAAATGCCACCGCCCCCTTCGGGGCGCTCCCAGCTATCGGTCAGAAATGGCTGGCCGTCGATTGCTTCCATTGCAGCCACAATGCGTGACTGCAAATCGAGCAGGTATTTTTTTACAGATGCGGAGTCGGTCATCGTTTACGTCAAAAATTATTTAGTGCGGTTCGTTTTTTGTTTAGTGCTTTTTGTTCAGGGCACGCCAGCCGATGTCGCGCCGGTATTGCGCTCCCTGAAAACGAATTTTCTCTACCGTGTCGTAGGCATGTTTCTGCGCCAGTTTGACGGTATCACCCAGGCCTACCACGCATAAGACGCGACCGCCGTTAGTGATCAATTGCTTGTTCTCGTTGAGCGTGGTGCCAGCATGAAACGTCACGCAGTCTGCGGTTTCTTCAGGAATGCCGGAGATCACATCGCCTTTGCGCGGATCATCCGGATAGCCTGCTGCTGCCATCACTACGCCCATCGCGGTACGGCGGTCCCATTCCAGCTCTATGGTGTCGAGGGTACCGTTGACGGCATGCTCCATCACTGTTACCAGATCGGTTTTCAGACGAGCCATGATAGGTTGTGTTTCAGGATCACCCATGCGGCAGTTAAATTCCAGCGTTTTTGGATTGCCTTGATCGTCTATCATCAGGCCGGCGTACAGGAAACCGGTGAACACGATGCCATCCTTGGCCATCCCTTGTACCGTAGGCTGGATGATTTCACGCATTACGCGGGCATGCAGTTGCGGAGTCACGATAGGGGCCGGGGAATAAGCGCCCATACCGCCGGTATTCGGACCCTGATCATCGTCGAGCAGGCGCTTGTGATCCTGGCTGGTAGCCAGTGGCAAAATGTTTTTGCCGTCGACCATCACGATAAAACTGGCTTCTTCGCCAACCAAAAACTCTTCGATAACGACGCGGGCACCGGCATCGCCGAGCTTGTTGTCGGACAGCATCATGTCAACCGCCGCATGCGCCTCATCGAGCGTCATTGCCACTACTACACCTTTGCCGGCGGCAAGACCATCAGCCTTGATGACGATAGGTGCGCCTTTGGCGTCGATATACGCGTGCGCTGGTTGTAACTCTGAAAACGTCTGGTATTCAGCGGTCGGAATAGCGTGCCTGTGCATGAATGCCTTGGCGAAATCCTTGGAACTTTCCAGTTGTGCCGCTTCCTTGCTAGGTCCGAAAATTTTCAGGCCGCGGTCACGGAAAATATTCACGATACCGGCCGCTAAAGGCACTTCCGGTCCGACTACCGTCAGATTGATTTGCTCCTGGACGACAAAGTCAGCCAGCGCTACCGGATCGGTAATCGGAATGTTTTTTAAGTAGGTATTGAGCGCCGTGCCTCCGTTGCCGGGGGCGACAAAAACGCTCTGGATACGTTCAGATTGTGCAAGTTTCCAAGCCAGTGCATGCTCACGGCCACCGGAGCCGACTACGAGAATTTTCATATTTTGCTCTTCAATCTTCAATAATAACGTTGGTGTAAACTTCCTGAACATCATCCAGATTTTCCAGCGCGTCGATCAGCTTTTGCATTTTTACCGCATCATCACCGCTGATCATGGTTTCAGTTTGCGGTTTCATGGTGACTTCCGCCATTTCAGGCTTGAAACCGGCTTTTTCCAGCGCATCCTTGACGGCGGACAAGTCGTGCGGAGGGGTGAGTACCTCAATGCCGCCTTCCTCATCCGTGGTGACATCATCCGCACCGGCTTCCAGCGCCGCTTCCATCAATGCGTCTTCATTGGTGCCAGGGGCAAAATACATTTGGCCGCAGTGCGTAAACATGAATGCCACCGAGCCTTCGTTACCCATGTTGCCGCCATTCTTATTGAAGGCATTGCGAACTTCGGCCACGGTGCGAACCCGGTTGTCGGTCATGCAGTCGACAATGATTGCGGCGCCACCTATGCCATAACCTTCGTAACGTACCTCTTCATAATTAGCGCCCTCCAGCAGACCGGCACCGCGCTGTATCGCGCGCGTGACGTTTTCTTTTGGCATGTTCGCATCGGCGGCCTTGTCGACTGACAGGCGCAAACGCGGATTGGTGTTGATGTCATCTCCACCCATGCGTGCCGCAACGGTAATTTCTTTAATCAGGCGCGTCCAGACCTTGCCACGCTTGGCATCGGTCGCCGCTTTTTTATGCTTGATATTGGCCCATTTACTATGTCCTGCCATGATCGCTCTCTCTGGATTTGCAATAGTTGACCAATGCTGACGAGGTGTCTAGTCACCCTGTGTGACTATTTTGTCTAGCTTTGGTTTTATAATGAAGGGCGCTATTCTAACATATTGATTTTATTCGAATTCCATATAGGACTTTTAAAACTATGTCAAAACCACTGCATATTGCAAAATCATTAGGGAAATCGATTGCAAAAGATCAAGCGATAGAGCTCAATTTGCTCTCGGACTGGGCAAATCGCCATGGTTGCATCACTGGCGCGACCGGTACCGGCAAGACCGTGACGCTGCAAGTGTTGGCGCAGGCATTCTCTGATATCGGGGTGCCGGTGTTTATGGCAGACGTCAAGGGTGACTTGTCGGGAATGGCACATGCAGGGCAAAATTCGCCCAAAATGCAGCAGCGTTGTCAGCAATTGGGCGTGGATGAGCCACAGTGGCGCGCTTGTCCTGTCACGTTCTGGGATATCTTTGGCAAACAGGGGCACCCGGTGCGTGCCACGATTTCAGATCTTGGCCCCTTGTTGCTGGGGCGCATGCTTAATCTTAATGAGACTCAGGCTGGCGTGATGCAATTGGCATTCAAGATTGCCGATGACAATGGCTTGCTGTTGCTCGATACCAAAGATTTACGTGCCATGTTGCAACATCTTGGCGAAAACGCCAGTGAATACCAAACCGAGTACGGCAATATCTCGGCGGCCAGCATAGGTGCGATACAGCGTAGCTTGCTGGCGGTATCCGAGCAGGGCGGCGATCAGTTTTTTGGTGAGCCCATGCTCAATCTCGACGATATGCTGCAAACCGATGCCAACGGTAAGGGTGTGGTCAACATCTTGGCAGCCGACCAGCTCTTGCAGTCGCCGCGCCTGTATTCGACCTTCTTGTTGTGGATGCTGTCGGAACTTTACGAGCATTTGCCGGAAGTGGGCGACCTGGATCAGCCCAAAATGGTGTTTTTCTTTGACGAAGCGCATTTGCTGTTTGATGAAGCTCCCAAGATCTTGCTGCAAAAAATTGAGCAGGTGGTGCGCCTGATCCGTTCCAAAGGCGTGGGTATTTATTTTGTGACGCAAAATCCGCTGGATATTCCCGATACCGTCCTGGGGCAACTTGGCAACCGCGTACAGCACGCCCTGCGTGCGTATACACCGCGCGATCAAAAGGCGGTACAGGCCGCCGCCGAGACTTTCAGGCCTAACCCTGAGCTCGATACGGCACAGGTGATAGGTGAGCTAGGCGTCGGTGAAGCCCTGATTTCTTTTCTTGATGAAAAGGGCCGGCCGAATGTGGTACAGCGCGGTTTTGTGTTGCCGCCAGCTTCGCAGATAGGGCCTCTGAGCCCAGAAGAGCGTCAAAAAATTATTTCCGGCTCTATCGTGGCAGGCGTGTATGAAAAAGCGGTAGACCGTGAATCCGCCTATGAAAAGTTGAAAGGCCGGGTTGCCGCTACCGCCGCGACGGCTGGGGCAGCTGGGGCAGGAGCGACCTCAAGCTCAGCGACCAATTCAGCGACCAATTCAGCGGGCACGGATGGCTGGGGCAATTCTGCCGGAACGAATTCGGTTACAACATCGGCTACAACTGCGGCGTCCGGTAGGGCACTGCCGCCGCAAACCCCGCCACCGGCAGAGCAGGCCGCGGCAGAGGGTGGCATCGCCGATACCTTTAACGATATGTTCGGCAATCTGTTTGGTAGCGGCAACGGCGTGCGTCGTAAAGACAATGTCGCCGAAACCATGGTCAAGTCGGCGGTGCGTACCATGGGTTCGCAAGTGGGGCGCGAGATCATCCGTGGCGTACTGGGCTCTATCCTGAAAAAACGCTAAATTCGCCGGATTGCCATCGTCCTGAATTGAATAATGAGCCTGCCCGGAGGGCAATCCCCATGCGCCTGTCCAGCCAGTCTGGCCTGAGAGGCGCATGGGGATTGCCTCTTGGGCATGCCTTCGGGTAATTTTTGCGAATGACGGGTCGGTAGATTCACTTCGAAAAAAGTATTAGCGCTTACTTGCCGTGCGGACAGAGTTCAACGTGCGATTGCATATGCCTTTACAATGAAGCCCATGAACTCATCCTTACACCATGCCCATGACCGGCGGCAATATCTGATCGGTCTGGGTATCGCCATTGCTGGCGCTATCTTATTCTCAACCAAGGCCATCGTCGCTAAGCTGATTTATCGTTATCAGGTTGATGCTGTCACCCTGATTGCGTTTCGCATGCTGTTTTCCCTGCCGGTGTTTGCCGTCATCGCGCTATGGCAGGCACGCAAGGGGGCTAGCCTGTCGGGCGCTGATCGCTGGCGTCTGATCGGCCTGGGGCTGGTCGGCTATTACCTGTCGAGCTTTCTGGATTTTCTGGGTTTGCAATACATTACTGCCGGTCTTGAAAGGCTGATACTGTTCCTGACTCCCTCGTTTGTCTTGCTGATCTCCGCGCTGTTTTTGAAGCGTAAAGTACGGACGATAGAATGGGCTGCCTTGAGCGTGTCGTATCTGGGTATCGTTTTGGTGTTTTTGCATGACCTTAAGTTTGGTGGCGATCAAGTCATGCTAGGCTCGGTGATGGTATTGGGGGCGGCCATTTCTTACTCTTTATACCTGATACAGTCGGGGCAGTTGGTGTTGCGCTTAGGCTCGTTGCGGCTGGTCTCCTATGCGATGTGCGTCTCTAGCGTTGCCTGTGTCGCGCAATTTTTTGCTTTGCGTCCCGCTGCGATGCTGGTGCAACCGGCAGAGGTATATTGGCTGTCGTTGGTGAATGCGATTTTTTGTACGGTGTTGCCGGTGTTTCTGACCATGTTTGCGGTACAGCGGATAGGTGCGGCGACCGCATCACAGGCGGGTATGATAGGCCCGGTCTCGACCTTGTTTCTCGGGGCATTTTTCTTGAATGAAGCGGTGACCGGCTGGCAATTGGCTGGTACCGTATTGGTAATTGCCGGTATGTATTTATTGAGTAAAAAATAAAAATCTAACAAATTTAGGGGAACGATGATGGTAAAAGCAATCCGTATGCATGCGACCGGTGGGCCGGAAGTCATGGAGTATGTGGACGTCGAGTTGCCGGTCCCCGGCGCGGGCGAGGCGCTGGTGCGGCACAAGGCTTGCGGCTTGAATTACATCGATGTGTATTTCCGTAACGGTTTGTACCCGCAAGCTTTACCTGCCGGCCTGGGGATGGAGGCGGCCGGAATCGTCGAGGCGATTGGCCCTGGCGTTACTCATCTCAGCCCCGGCGATCGTGTCGCCTATGCCGGGCGCCCTGTCGGTGCCTATGCGCAAGCGCGCGTGATGCCGGTGGATAATCTGGTTCGTCTGCCCGATCACATCAGTTTTGAGACCGCCGCCGCAGTCATGTTGCAAGGCTTGACGGTGCAATACCTATTTAATCGCACTTTCCCGCTCAAGGGTGGCGAAACGATCTTGTTTCATGCCGCGGCCGGCGGAGTCGGGCTGATCGCCTGCCAGTGGGCGCGTGCCTTGGGCGTGACCATGATAGGTACGGTAGGCTCGGATGAAAAGGGCGCTCTGGCAAAAGCCCATGGCTGCAGCCATGTGATTAACTACAATACCGAGAATTTTGTCGAGAGAGTGCGTGAAATTACCGCAGGGAAAGGCGTGCCGGTAGTCTATGATTCGATCGGCAAGGATACCTTCATGGGTTCGCTTGATTGCCTGTCACCCTTGGGAATGATGGTCAGTTTTGGTAGCGCATCGGGGCCGGTTCCTGAGTTTAGCCTCAATGAACTCGCTGCGCGTGGTTCGCTTTTCATTACCCGGCCTAGCCTGATGAGTTATACCGCCAAGCGCACCGATCTTGAGCAGATGGCGGCACAGCTATTTGCCATGCTAGAGAGTGGCAAGATCAAAGTGGATATTCGTCAGACTTACCCCTTGAGTCAGGTGGTGCCGGCGCATAGGGAGCTTGAAGCACGAAAAACAACAGGTTCCAGTATCCTGATTCCTTAAGCTTGGCATTTTTTTCCTGCATGATGCTGCTCTCTGTTAACATCCTCGAATTAAAATATCTGGTATCAACGATAAACTATAAAAATGAACCAAGTACCGCCATCAGATCATGCTAATGCGACCGAGCCATCGCCGAAACCGGCGGCGCCGGATGACAGCCCTAAATTCGGGCGCTTGCTGATCGTCCTTTTCCTTGCCGTGGCGCTGATCGTGCTTATCACCTTCGCGACGGAAGCGTACTATTCCAATTAATCAATATATTGTCGTGACAATTCGCCAGGTGAATTAATTTCATGGAAACCACACCGCCATCAAATCCGGTAAAAAAAGGCGAATCTTCCAACTCCAGTCGCCTGTTGATATTACAGGGGCTGGTACCTATCGCAAGCCATTTGGTGTCCTCCCAGCTAGAGGCGTTTTCTGCACGTCTGTCCGATGCCCTGTTCAAGCTTTCCGACCAGACCATACGGCCCGAAGAGGCCAGCAATAGCTTTCAGGCCTATCAACTGTTAAAGCGTAACGGCACCAGCTTTTATCGTTTGGTGGCAGGGCAGATCAATGCTGCCCTGATCAAGGAAGTGAGTACCATTAACGCTAAGAAAAAGCTAAAAAAAGCAGAAGGCCCGCAAGATTTTTCTCTGGTTACCTTCGATGAAATGGAAAGCAAGGTGTTGATACGCAACCTCAGTCAGGCATTGGAAGTCAATAATGCCGAGATTTTGGTGGCACTTAATATCCGTATCGGTAATGTGCTCAGGCGTACGCCTATCAATATTGCGCAAAACCCATTTAGGCCTGATGTATTTGTCCATGCGGTGTACCAGGCATGGAAAGAATTTGATGCCAGCCCTGAGTCGCATCACCTGGTCTTGCGCTTGTTACAGCCTGCCTTATTTTTACAATTAAAACCGATTTTAGAAGAAGTTAACGAAGCCATGATAGCGCGAGGGATTTTGCCCGATATCAGTGATGTATATCGCAGTAAAGGCAAGGGGATGGACGTCAGCGGAAACGATGAGCTAGACCAGCGTGATCCGTATTTGCACAATAAGCTCAGAAGCATTTTTTCCGGTCAGCCTATATCCGGCAATGGAAAACGGTCTGCCGGAGGCTTGGCCTGGAGTGGTTCCGGCGGCGGCTTCGCGGGCATAGGTCGTGCGCCGCATGCCGATACCGTTACGATAGACAGACAGTTTTTCAATTATCTGACCAGCATACAAAAGAGTGGTTCGACGGGTGGTGCCGGACAGCGCTCTGAGTCTGGCGACGAGCATGGAACTGAGCGCGCTGAGTCGCCGCTGCGCCAGATTTCCAGGCAGGCGCCGGCGGAAAGCCTGACTGAGGTCGACCAGAGTACGATAGAGTTGCTGGCAAGAATTTTTGATTTTGTTTTCAATGATCCCTCGATTCCTGATGACATTAAAAAACTCATAGGGCAATTGCAGATACCGACTCTGAAAGTCGCACTGCTCGACAAGGATTTCTTTTTTAAGGAAAGTCATCCGGCCCGTGTATTGATAGACACGCTGGCGAAAACCGGCGCGCAGCTTGATGCCGGTAGCACCAGTGAGGATCCGCTGTATCACATGATAGAAGGCGTGGTCGAACGGGTGCAGCTGGAGTTCGATGAACAGATAGACTTGTTCTCGGATGTGGTGGCCGATCTCGAAGCTTTTTTGCAAGAGGAAGAGGATAAAACCGAGGAGGCGATTAGCCAGCCGGTAG
This sequence comes from Undibacterium piscinae, assembly GCA_003970805.2. Taxonomy (GTDB): domain Bacteria; phylum Pseudomonadota; class Gammaproteobacteria; order Burkholderiales; family Burkholderiaceae_D; genus Undibacterium; species Undibacterium piscinae. The sequence continues at coordinate 1,639,029 of CP051152.1, read as the reverse complement.
AGGCGGCGCTGAAGCAGGAAAAAATGCGACTGGCAAGGGAATTTGCCGAGCATGATGTGGCGATCCGGGTAGAGACCGGTGAAGTTGCCGGATTCCTGGAAACCTTTTTACAGGAACAGTGGATACGTATCCTGACGATTGCCCATAGCGTCAAGGACAAAAAACCGCATGCGCTTGAGAATGCCCTCAAGACCATGGACGATCTGATCTGGAGCCTGAAATCTAAAAACAGTGCGGAAGAGCGTAAGGAGCTGGTGAGCAAGCTGCCTTCCATGTTGTCTTTGCTTAATGCCTGGCTCAATGCGATCAAATGGGATGAACCAGACCGCGTGTTCTTTTTCTCCAAACTGGCGGAACGCCATGCGGCGATCGCCCGGGCACCTTTGGAATTGTCACCCAGAAGGCAGGTTGAAATTGCGGTCAATATCGCTCAGCGCGCCAGCGAGCGGCGCTTAAACCGCCATGTGCAGAATCAGATCGACAAGCATGAGGATGAATGGTCGCAGCAAGTCGAGTTGCTCAGTCGTGGAGTATGGTTGAATTTTGTGCAGCAAAATGATTCGACGGCGCGGTATAAACTGGCATGGGTCAGTCCCAAGCGTACCCGCTATATTTTCACTAATCGTCAAGGGCATGATGCGTTTTCGATTACGGGCGAAGAATTGGTTGATAAGTTCCGGGCCGGCCTCGCGACCCAGATCATGGCTGACTCAGTAGTGGACCGGGCCTTGATTGATGCCTTGCGCGATCCGGCTGAATAGAGATTTGCAAATTGATTGCTTCGAATACGGCAATTTTTTAGACGTAAAAACCAGCTCCCTTGCATCAGCCAAAGGAGCTGGTTTTTTTTTAGGGCTAAGACCACTTCATGTTTGCCTTACTGCCGTCATAGTTAAAATCAGCCAGTAATAGCCTGATTTTTCTTAAGGCTATAGAAAACAGCATAAATACCGAATATTCTTTGCTTATTCGATATTCCTGTAATGTATGCCGCCTGACTTGGTAAAATACCTGATTATGCAAAATTTTCTTTAAAACTTTTGCTATCTTCCGACACTTAAGAGATACACGCCCATGCGCACAGACATCGCAACCCAGCCCGTCACTATCTTCCGCAAGGATTATGTCGCCCCAGGTTTCTGGGTCGATACCGTAGAGATGGGCTTTGACCTTGATCCGCTTGCCACTCACGTTGCCACCCGTTTGACCATGCGTCGCAACCATGACAGCAGTGAAAAAGAGTTGGTGCTGTTTGGCGAAACCATTAAGTTGCTACAGTTGCGCATGAATGGCGTGAACCTGAAAAAAAGCGCCTATACGATTGCCGACGGCAAACTGACGATCGCCAATGCGCCCGATGTAGTGACGCTGGAAATTGAGACTGTCATACAGGCGGCTAAAAATACCTCGATGTCGGGCTTATACGTCTCGAACGGCAATTTTTTCACGCAGTGTGAGGCAGAAGGCTTCCGCAAGATTACCTATTATCCAGACCGCCCTGATGTGATGGCGACTTACACCATTATGTTGCGTGGTGATAAGAAGCACTATCCGGTCTTGTTGTCGAACGGCAATCTGATCGCCGAGGGTGATCTCGGTGATGGCCGCCATTTTGCCAAATGGGAAGACCCGTTTAAAAAACCTTCTTACCTGTTTGCCTTGGTGGCCGGTAAGCTGGTCTGCCAGGAAGAGAAATACAAACTCAAATCCGGCCGCAAGGTTTTACTGCAAGTTTGGGTAGAGGCCGGCAATCTGGATAAGACCCAGCATGCCATGGACTCCCTGAAAAACAGCATACGCTGGGATGAAGAGCGCTTTGGCCTTGAACTTGATCTGGACCGTTTCATGATCGTCGCTACCAGCGACTTCAATATGGGCGCGATGGAAAACAAGGGTTTGAATATTTTCAATACCAAGTATGTACTGGCTAACCCTAGTATCGCGACTGACGTTGATTACGCCGGTATTGAATCGGTGGTCGGCCATGAATACTTCCATAACTGGACCGGTAACCGTGTCACTTGCCGCGACTGGTTCCAGTTGTCGCTGAAAGAAGGTCTGACGGTATTCCGCGACCAGGAATTCTCCGCTGATCTGGTCGGCACAGCAACCGGTCGTGCGGTCAAGCGCATCGAAGATGTGCGCGTATTGCGCCAGGTACAGTTTTCCGAAGATGCGGGACCGATGGCGCATCCCGTGCGTCCGGATTCTTTCGTTGAAATCAATAATTTTTATATACGTCACGATTTACGAAAAAGGTTCGGAAGTCGTGCGCATGTATTACACCTTGCTCGGTCACGATGGCTTCCGTAAGGGGATGGATCTGTACTTCCAGCGGCATGATGGACAGGCGGTGGCCTGCGATGATTTCCGCGCCGCCATGGCCGATTCCAGCGGGCGCGACCTGACGCAATTTGAGCGTTGGTATAGCCAGGCTGGTACGCCGCGTGTCAAGGCTGAGACCAGCTATGACGCCGCTACCGGCATTTATCAACTGAGCTTGAGCCAGACTTGTCCCGCTACCCCGGGTCAGGATAAAAAACTGCCTTTCCATATTCCGGTTGCCGTTGGTTTGCTCGACGCCGAGGGAAAGGACCTGAACCTGCAATTGGAGGGACAGGCCGCATCGGGGCAAACCACGCTGGTGCTGGAATTGACCGAAGCGACTCAGACTTTCCGCTTTACCGGTGTAAAGCAACAGCCTACGCCATCGATACTGAGGAATTTTTCAGCGCCGGTACTGCTCGAGTATGCGTATACCGACGAAGAACTCGGCCATTTACTGGCGAATGACAGTGATCCGTTTAATCGTTGGGAAGCCGGCCAGCGCCTGGCAATGCGTCGTCTGGTAAAACTGACGACGGCAGTGCAAAAGGGCGAGATACTGGAACTCGATGCGATGTTTATCGAGGCTCTGCGCGCCACCCTGAACGACAAGACCTTAGATCCGTCTTTCCGCGAAGTGGTGCTGACCTTGCCTTCCGAGGCGATGATTGCGGAAGAATTTGCCATCGTGGATCCGCAGAGCATACATACGGCACGTCAGTTTGTGCGTACCACGCTGGCCTTGCATCTGAAAGCGGATTTATTAAATGCCTACGAAGATAACCTGACTCCTGGCAAGTACAGCCCGGATGCGGTGTCTGCGGCAAAACGCGCATTGAAAAATGTCGCCTTGTCGTATTTGCTGGCCTGGCCCGACGATGCCACTTTCACGCTGGCCAAGACCCAGTTTGACGAAGCGCAGAATATGACGGACCGTCTGGCGGCATTGAGCGGCTTGTGCAATTTTTCGGGTTCTGCCAAAAATGCCAAGGCGGCGGCACAAGCGCTGCAAAAATTCTATAAAGACTTCAAGAAAGAAGCCTTGGTCATCGATAAATGGTTTATGTTGCAGGCCACTGCGCATACCACCGATGTCGCCAAAGTGCGCGAACTGATGCAGCATCCGGCTTTTACGCTGAGTAATCCTAATCGTGCACGCAGCCTGATTTTTAATTTTTGCAATGCCAATCCTTCGCGTTTTCATGCAGCCGATGGCAGCGCTTATGCCTTGTGGGCGGAAATGGTGATTGCCCTCAATAAACTCAATCCGCAGGTTGCCGCCAGATTGGCGCGTAGCCTCGATAGGTGGAAAAAATACCCACAAAACCTGCAAGCACCGATGAAGGCTGCCTTGCAAAAAGTGGCGGAGACTAAAAAGCTCTCTAAAGATGTACTGGAAGTGGTCAGCAAAGCGCTGGCATCCTGATTTCAATGATAGAAACGAACAAGGAATAACATGAATCGAATTAGTCTGACGCGTCATCTGGTCGAAGAACAACGTTTAAATAACACTATTCCGGCCGAATTACGCCTCCTGATCGAGGTAGTCGCACGTGCCTGCAAGACCATTAGCCATGCGGTAGGCAAGGGTGCCTTGGGGGAAGTGCTGGGCACTGCCGACACCGAAAACGTGCAGGGCGAAGTGCAAAAGAAACTCGATATTCTTTCCAATGAGATTTTGCTGGAAGCCAATGAATGGGGTGGTCACCTGGCCGCGATGGCGTCGGAAGAGATGGAAAGCATACATCCGATTCCTAACCGTTATCCTATGGGCGAATACATGCTGTTGTTCGACCCGCTCGATGGCTCCAGTAATATCGATGTCAATGTATCGATAGGCACCATTTTCTCGGTACTGAAAGCACCGGAAGGCATGGGCGCGCCAACCGAGCAAGATTTCATGCAACCGGGCAGCAAGCAAGTGGCTGCCGGTTATGCCGTGTATGGTCCGCAAACCATGCTGGTGCTGACTACCGGCAATGGCGTTAATTGCTTCACGCTTGATCGTGAGATGGGTTCGTGGGTACTAACACAGCGCAATATGCAGATTCCGGAAGATACTCAGGAATTTGCGATCAACGCATCGAATACGCGGCACTGGTTTCCACCGGTCACACGTTACGTTAATGAAATGATGGCAGGTAAGACTGGCCCGCTGGGCAAGGACTACAATATGCGCTGGATCGCTTCCATGGTGGCAGACGTACATCGCATCCTGAACCGTGGCGGTATCTTCATGTATCCGGCCGATGCGCGTGATCTCGACAAACCAGGTAAATTGCGCCTGATGTATGAAGCCAATCCTATGTCGATGATCGTCGAGCAGGCCGGTGGCGCTTCCACTGACGGCAAGCAACGTATGCTTGATATCGTTCCTACCAAGTTGCATCAGCGTGTGCCGGTGTTCCTCGGTTCGAAAAACGAAGTGGCACGCGTTACCAAATATCATCAGGAGTAAGCGTCACTTTTCAGCAAAAATTTTTGCTGATACTGGGTGATAGTTGCTTGATAATACTGCTTCATAGCCACTTGATAGTTAGCATTAAAAAAATGCAGAGCCGTAATGCTCTGCATTTTTTTTTTGCGGCTATTTATATGTAAAACATCTTAATTTTGTTGATATTCACTATTTGACATATCGCCTGAGGCAAGGCAAGCTGCTTTGGTCAGCAATTTTGCTTAAACGCCAGGAGATAAAATCATGCCGGAATACCGTTCACGTACCACCACCCACGGTCGCAATATGGCCGGCGCACGCGCCTTGTGGCGTGCCACCGGGATGAAGGATGGTGATTTCGATAAACCTATCGTTGCCGTCGTCAATTCATTTACCCAGTTTGTTCCTGGCCATGTGCATCTGAAGGACCTGGGTCAGATGGTGGCGCGTGAGATTGAGGCGGCCGGTGGTGTCGCCAAAGAATTTAATACGATAGCGGTCGATGATGGTATCGCCATGGGCCATGGCGGTATGTTGTATTCATTACCTTCGCGCGAACTGATCGCCGACTCGGTTGAGTACATGGTCAATGCCCATTGTGCCGATGCCATGGTGTGTATCTCCAATTGCGACAAGATTACGCCGGGCATGCTGATGGCCGCGATGCGCCTGAATATCCCTGTGGTGTTCGTGTCCGGCGGACCGATGGAAGCGGGCAAAGTATTGGAAACCCTGCATCCTAAGCAAACCGGTGTGCAAAAAATCATGAAAATTGATCTGGTCGACGCCATGATCAAGGCTGGCGACAGCAGCGTATCGGATGAGGAAATCGGCCGTATCGAACGCTCGGCTTGCCCGACTTGCGGTTCTTGCTCGGGGATGTTCACGGCAAATTCGATGAATTGCCTGACTGAAGCGCTCGGTCTGTCTTTGCCTGGTAATGGCACGATACTGGCGACCCATGCTGACCGTAAGGAATTGTTCTTGCGCGCCGGTCGCGTGATCGTCGATTTGGCGAAACGCCATTATGAGCAGGATGACTATACGGTCTTGCCACGTTCTATCGCTACCAAGGCCGCCTTTGAAAACGCCATGGCGTTGGATGTGGCGATGGGCGGCTCTACCAATACCGTCTTGCACATGCTGGCTGCAGCGCATGAAGCCGGTGTTGATTTCAAGATGGCCGATATTGACCGCATCTCGCGCAAGGTGCCATGCCTGTGCAAGGTCGCTCCTATGACGGATAAATACCATATCGAAGACGTACACAGGGCCGGTGGCATTATCGCCATTCTGGGTGAGTTGGCGCGCGGTGGTTTGCTCGATACCTCACTGCCTACCGTCCATAGCGCGACGATGTCAGAGGCGATCGCACAGAACGATATTATGGTCAGCGACAGCGCAGCGGTACGCAAGTTGTTTAGCGCTGCGCCAGGCGGCGTGCCTACCCAAACCGCGTTCTCACAAGAGCAGCGTTTTGATAGCCTTGATATGGATAGGTCTGAAGGCTGCATCCGCGATAAGGCGCACGCTTATTCGCAAGACGGCGGCTTGGCGGTGCTCTACGGTAATCTGGCGGAGAACGGCTGTATCGTGAAAACGGCGGGCGTGGATGAAAGTATCCTGAAATTTACCGGCAAGGCACGCGTGTTTGAAAGTCAGGATGATGCGGTTGCAGCCATTCTGGGTGACACCGTCCATGAAGGCGATGTCGTCATCATCCGTTATGAAGGTCCTAAAGGCGGGCCTGGTATGCAAGAGATGCTGTATCCGACTTCCTACATCAAGTCCAAGGGCTTGGGCAAGGCTTGCGCCCTGTTCACCGACGGACGTTTTTCCGGTGGTTCATCGGGTCTGGTAATTGGTCATGCCTCGCCGGAAGCGGCTGAGGGCGGTGCGATCGGTTTGGTGGAAGAAGGCGATATCATAGAAATCGATATTCCGGCACGCAGCATGCACCTGAAAATCAGCGACGCTGATCTGGCCGCCCGCCGCGTTGCAATGGAGGCCAAAGGCGATCTGGCATGGAAACCTGTGGACCGTGAACGTTATGTGTCGCAAGCCTTGCAAGCCTATGCGGCGCTGGCGACTTCGGCAGACCGTGGTGCGGTAAGGGATATTTCGCAACTCAAGCGTTAATGCCTTAGCTTGGAAATTAAGGCACGGGAAATGGCAGATGCATGTTTCCCGTGCCTTTTTCATTTTGCGTCATCCTGTTGGGGTAGCTTGTATTTCTGAGTAATGCCCATAGATAACTTTGAATATCAAACAAAATAGGACGACCGTTCGCGCCGCTTTGGCCAGACTCGCTCCAGTCGTTTATACTATGGCTGTCAAACAGGTATTTCTTATATTCGATGTTTGTCAGTGAAGTTTCAAAAACAGTGTTTCAAAAGTAGTGTTTTAAAAGCAGTGTTTCAAAAGCAGTGTTTTAAAAGCAGTGCTTTAAAAGTAGTGCTTCAAAAATAGTATTAACCGACCCCAAAAAGAATCCGTGAGAATTGTTATGCCTAGTAAGGACCTGCCAGCAAGTAGCCAAGATCAAGCACTGGAATACGTCACTTCCTGTAAGTTGCCGACGACCTGGGCCACTTTCGAGATGCATGCCTTCGTGGAGTTGGCAACCGGTAAGGAGCATATCGCCCTCACGCTCGGTGATGTCGCCGATGGCAAACCGGTGCTGGCAAGATTGCATTCAGAATGCCTGACAGGCGACGCCTTATTTAGCCAGCGCTGTGATTGCGGTCCTCAGCTGGAAATGGCGATGCAAAAAATCGCCAAGGAAGGCCGTGGCGCCTTGCTGTATCTGCGTCAGGAAGGGCGCGGCATAGGCCTGCTCAATAAAGTACATGCCTATCGTTTGCAAGATCAGGGCGCAGATACCGTAGAGGCGAATCAACAACTCGGTTTTGCCGCTGATTTGCGCAGCTATAGCCTATGCGAACCTATGCTCAAACACCTTGGTATCAGTTCCTTGCGCCTGATGACGAATAACCCGCGCAAGATCGCTGCCATGACCGGCATGCAGATACGGGTGGAAGAGCATATCCCCCTGATTATTGAACGCAATCAATACAATGAGCGTTATTTAAATACTAAAGTTAGTAAACTCGGTCATTTAATGCAGCCGGATTTGTAAAAAAACGGGGTAATCTGAATGGCTAATGCACAGTTCGCTTGCCCCTCTATTTCATTGCTTATTGAATTCATTACTTAGTAGAGAGTAATATTCAAGGTCAACAAAGCGATCGGTTTTCCATCCGCACTGTCTGCGCCTTCCTTCGAGACTGAAGCCGAGCTTGCGTAACAGCTTGCTGCTGGCAATATTTTCTGGCTCGACTTCCGCTTCTACCCTATGGATATTCATGTGGATGAATGCATATTCCAAAATTGCCGGCAGACATTCGTACATGATACGTTGACCCCAGCATTCTTCCTGTAGCCAGTAACCCATGTCGGTATTGCGGTTGTCTTTGTCGTGTTCGTAAAATCCGCAAGTCCCCAAAAGCTTAGCCGGTTCTTGTGTGGTGCAGATTGCCCACCAGATGCCGCTCTGAGCCTCAACAATATCGCGATACCAGGTCATCTGGGCCCGGGTCGATTCCAGATCTTCGTAGGAAACTCCATAGTACTCGGTAATTCTGGGATTGGATAAACCCCTGAATATCTGAGTGATGTCTGACGCTTCGATTTTTCGTAGCAGAAAATTTTTGGTCAGTAATAGCGGAAAGAAAGGCGGCGTAGACATGAATACTGAGGTGAAAATGGAAATCAGGCGTTTAGCATGACATACATTGTTCAGTTTGCCATCCATTTGATGGCGGCGTATTCTGATGCAGCTCAAATGCTGAGGCGCTGACAGCAGCAATTTGTCTGCGCATCATTACCCTTCTGCTCCGGCGAACTGAGGGAAGGGCACCGGGGAGGTTTTCCCTAGCGATTGATGAAGGTGGTATCCCATGTGGTGCGCGGCATGGATATCTGCAAGAAGCGTTCGTTCTCGCCTTGAATATCGGTGATCTCCTTGATCACTTCGGCCGGGAAGCCAGCACGCTCGACGCCACGATCTTGCAGGAACAATGAGGCCAGATATTTTTTCAAATGCTTGGGTTCGCTGGCGAATAAGCAGATGCGCTGCCATACGTGCGGATAGCGAGTCTTCAGCAAGCCATTGGGGGTAAGCTTTTCCAGAGCCGCTACCGAGAGACCCATGATATTGCTTGGTTCCGGATCTGCTTGATACATGACCTGTACTGTGTCGAGGCTCTTGGGTGAATCGACGTAGGAGGTTTTAATGATGGTGCTGGCGGCAATGTCTGGTCGTGGCGACTCCAGTGAGGAAAATGGCGCCAGTGTTCTCAATATCTGATCGGAAGAGGGCAGTGGGCTCTGATTCCAGCGTATGCGCTTGATTCCTGCACTTTTCAGGAGGTCGGCATTGCTGATCTCATTTTCATCCACTGCTTCTTGCGTAGTAAGTTCTATTACGCACAGCAAGGCCAAGCTCGCATCAAAAATGGCGTAATCTACTTTGCGGCCTTGCAGCAGTTCAAGTTCAGCCATGCGCTGTTTATGGCTGAGGCTAACCGGATCCATTAATGACGACAGTTCCACCTTGGGGAAAATATAGCAATTCGGTAATGCGCGACGCAGACGGCCGTAGAAAATCTCATCCTCATGGAGGAAGAAGCGCTTTTCTTCGTAAACCGGAATGGCGGCTTTGTTTTTCTTTAGCAGGCGAGAAAACATGACTTCGCTCTAGAAGGTTGATATGACAAAAAAGGTAAAGTTATCCTTCATGTTTTGAGCATGAAAAATAACTGTTACCAGTGTGTATTTTTTTTATTTCAAAAGCAAGCGAGCATTTTTTTGGTGTTGCTTTATTGTTAAAAATAGTTGCTTTTAATGAAATTGTTTTCGACTATTTTACAGGCTAATTAAATATTTCCATTAAATTGCTAAAATTATTTGAATTGTTTATATCGATTCTATGCTTGATTTGGTTCGAAATAGTATGGCGCAAGCCATATTTAATATATTCCCATGTAGTCACGTTTGCCTAGTTCTACACCTTGATGGCGCAAGATCCCGTAAGCAGTCGTTACGTGAAAGAAAAATTGTGGCAAGCCATAACTGAGCAGATAGGCTGAGCCAGACAATTTTTTTTCTTTAGGCGTGCCCGGACGTAAGACGATTTCACGTGTTTCGCTGCCTTCAAATTGCGCGGCCTCAAGAGTATCGATAAAAGCCAGAGTCTTACTCAGGCGATCACACAAATCACTAAAACTTACTTCATTGTCTTCATACTCCGGCACGGCGACTCCGGCCAGACGCGCTGAGACACCCTTGGCGAAATCAGCCGCGATTTGCACCTGACGCGCCAGCGGGAACATATCCGGACTCAGACGCGCTTGCAGGAAAACAGCGGCATCGATATTTTTTGCCGTAGCGTGTTGCTCTGCTTTGATTAAGATCGCTTGCAAGCTGTTTAGCATTTGCTTGAAAACAGGAATGGAGGTGGCGTACATAGCGTGATTCATGATGTCCTTTCGGTTAAAGAGATCCCGATTATAGAGAGGCTTTGCGATCAGTGTTTTTTTCAGTTGGTTTTTGCTAGTGGGTAGTCGCGCATTGCCTTGAATAAAGCAAAGTATGTAGAAAAAATATCAACCGAAATACTTGAATGATAATAAAATAATTCTTTCACTGATTACCGCCCTAGTTTCACTATGGCTAGCGTAAATCGAGGTTGAAGTAAGTAGCCTTTTCCCCTTCTCATGAAATGCTCAATATGATGTTTACCCGACTTTTTTTAATCGTGTGCATGCTAATGTCTGTACTGATTTACTCTTCGCCTATTCTTGCTGCTGACCTTGAGGCTTCGCCAGATGCGCAGACAGGGCATAAGATCAAGGAAACTAGCTTAAGCGTCTTTAACCGGGACATCATTAATTTTCGTGCGTCGGTACTTGGAATAGAGCCAGCCGAACGTGTCAAACGTGCGCAGCGCCGCATTGAGCAGCAGTTAAGTCCTTCCGGTCATCATACGGTGACAGCGTTTGCCATGCCGCCGGGCATGCTGATACAAATTGACGGCGCCGGCAGTTTCTATATTTCGCCGGACGACGTCGATAAATTTCAGCAGGAGACTCTGGAGGGGATCGCCAATGAAGCCGTTGCCAGACTCAATACGGTGGTGAAGGAAACCCAGGAAAGCCGCAGCCTGGAAAGCATGCTGCATGCGGCAGCCTATGCCGTTTTGGCGAGCATGCTTTACGCTGGTCTGGTTTGGTTGGTGTTGCGTGCCCGTAACGTAGTGGAAGCACGGATACTGTCGTTTGTCGGTGCACGTATGGATAAGCTTCATGTAGTGCAAGCCAGGTTGGTGCACCGCGAACGTATCTTATGGGTGTTGCATCGCTTGCTTCAGCTTTTTTCATGGATAGTGATTTTCCTGCTTAGCTATCAATGGCTGAGTTTTTTGATGTCACAATTTCCGTTTACCCGCCCATGGGGCGAGCAGCTTAATGCCTATTTGCTTGGTTTGGTAATTACGCTAGGTAGTGCGATTCTGAAAGCGATTCCGGATTTGTTTACTGCATTCGTGATTTTTTTCCTGGCACGTATAGTCACTCAAGGGCTCAGCACATTTTTCGATAAAATTGCCAATAAAAGTTTGCATGTCTCCTGGCTTGATGCTGATCTGGTGCCACCGACCCGGCGCATCGCCAATGTGGCGGTCTGGTTGTTTGCGCTGGCAATGGCTTACCCGTATTTGCCCGGTGCCGGAACGGAGGCATTCAAGGGCGTCTCCGTGCTGGTTGGCTTGATGATTTCGCTGGGCGCATCAAGTCTGATCGGCCAGGCCGCCAGTGGCTTGATCCTGACGTACTCGCGCATCTATCGCAAAGGTGAATTTATCCACGTCAGCGGGAATGAGGGCACCATCACGGACTTGGGCATGTTTACCACTCGTATACGTAACGGCATGGGCGTAGAGCTAACGCTGCCAAACTCATTGGTACTCGGTAACGTCACTAAAAATTATTCGAGAGTGGTGCAGGGCCCGGGCTTTGTGGTCGACACCAAAGTCACTATCGGTTACGACACGCCTTGGCGACAGGTACATGCGATGCTGATAGAAGCGGCATTGCGTACGCCCGGTGTGCTCGTTACACCGGCGCCCAAGGTATTTCAGACGGCACTATCGGATTTCTATCCTGAGTACCTGCTGATATGCCAGGCGGTGCCTAGTGAACCGCGACCGCGTGCCGAGGTGATGAATTTGCTGCATGCGAATATTCAGGATGTGTTTAATGAATATGGCGTTCAGATTATGTCGCCGCATTATCTGGGCGATCCCGCTCAAGAAAAGCTGGTGGCCAAAGCGGATTGGCATAGGGCTCCGGCTAAGGATAGCGACACAAATTAAACAAAGCGTAAAAAAAGCGGGGAGAATTTTCTCCCCGCTTTTTTGTATGACGACGGCATCAGGCGCTGATCAGGTCAGCGCCGCGTACTTTTTTAAAATACCGGGAATTGATATCCCTCAACTTTGGCTGCCGCCAATAGTTTTGCCAGGTAAGCGTGGGTCGCTTTACGGCCAGCCATGTCAGTCAAAAATTCTTGCAGTCTTTCTTTGACGTCATCATAGCTAACCGCTTCACCGCTTTCGCGTTCCGTCACTTGAATGATGTGATAACCGAACTGGGTTTCGATCAAACCCGGAGCGATTTCACCAGGCGCGGTGCTAAATACCGCCGCTTCAAATTCAGGAACCATCTGGCCACGGCCGAATTTACCTAATGCGCCGCCTTCCTGACCTGAAGGGCAGGTCGAGTGTTCGCGTGCCAGAGTGGCGAATTGTGCAGGATTTGATTGTACTTGCTCCAATACGCCTTCGGCCTTGGCTTTTACCAGACCTGCGCTAGCCGCATCATTGATGGAAAACAGGATATGGCTGGCAGCGGCCATTTCACCTTGGACGAAATTGGCTGGATTCTGATCGTAAAAAGCGCGTGCGGTCGCTTCATCGGCATCTTCAAAATCGACTTCCTGATCGAGCAGGGTGCCGACGGTTTCTTCATCGCTGGCGGTGCTGATGCCCAGACGTGCGGCTTCATCGAGCATGAGTTTGCGTAAAATCAGTTCCTGGATTGCGCCATCGCGCAGTTCATCGCCTTCCGGTTGGCCGGCAGCGACGGCGAGAGCGATTTCTGCGGCGATATTGGCTTCAGTGATTTCAGTGCCGTTGACGCTAATGACCATGGGATGGTTCCTATCTATGAGTATGTATGAAGAAATAAACGATTGGTATTCGACTATCTTGGGTAATTCGGGTAATTCATGAAAATCTCGCACTCAATTATGGGCGAAATTAAATTTATCAAGAGCCGCTTGAGTGATATCAGAGGCGCTGGCATTCGCAGGTCAATTAGCCAGCTTCGCGTGCCGCCTTGAGCGCTAAGGTCAATTCGGCCACTTGTGCTTTTAAAGAATTGTTTTCTGACACCAGTGCAGCCATTTTTTCATCGGCCTCGCTTAGAGTTGGTGCCGGCTTTTCTTCGCGAGGCTTGCTGGCTTGATTCGCCGAGCGCATTTCACGTACTTGCTTGGCCGCTTGCTGCAATTCCTTTTTTCCGCCGGCCACCGCCGCCACTTGCTGGTCGCCAGGCAATGAAGCCACGGTCGCGGCTGCATTGATAGAGATAGTGCCTGAGCGTACCGCCTCGACTAATTCCGGGGTTGCCGCACGCTGGATTTTTTCTATCTGAGTGATGGCATTACTACTGATACCGGCAATTTTGGCGACTTCTTCACGGGTTTGCTTGGATGGCACTTCGGCCGCAGGGCTGTCGCCGGCAATTGGCTCTTCCGTTTGCCTGAGGCGCGATGCGACGATTTCCTTTTTGCGCAGGGCGAGCACGCCGCGCTGAAAATCAGAGACGCTGCGGCGCGCCAGGTGATTGTCTATCATCCACAGCATGACGTCTTCTATGCTGTTGAAACGGGTATTTTGTACGGTTTTAAAACTCTATTCCATGTTTTTGGCAAATCGCGTAACGATTATGTCCGTCTATCAGCACTTCGCCCCAGAGTACCAGGGCGTCACGGCAACCTTCGGCCAAGATGCTGCGCTCCAGTGCCTGATACTCGTTGACGGTTAAGGGATCGATGTAAGCGCGTAGCTCTTCGTTGATGGTAATGGTCATGGTCTTCTTTGGTGGCCTGCATTGGCGGTAATTTTCCTGGTCACAGTATACCGCTGATGCCGCTGATGCCGCGATGTTGCTGATGCAAAATTCAACAGGCGCTATCCCGGCGGGGCTTATGTTCAGAACCTCATGCCCGGAACCTAATCGCCGTTTTTGCCCGGCCCGGGAGGCAATATCCATGCGCCTGTCCAGGCAGGCTACCGGCAAAGCAGCGTGGATATTGCCTCCCGGGCATGCCCGTTGGTGATTTTGAATGGGATTTCAAAATCTGATTTTGCATCTGAGCATGGTTCAGGCCGGCGCTTGCTATCGTTGAAGTTTGCTTGTTCCGCGCTTACTTCTGCGGCGACTGTAGTCCCAAGCCCTGCATAAGCCGGGAACTTGTCACTGAAAATGCGACAGAAAATCTTGTGCAGGCAACTGAACGCATGAATATTTATCACTTAGCCTATTTGCAGCTGAGTAAAACCGCGATTTACTAGTAAACTAGAATGATTTCTCAGATTGTTCCGCTGCGCTTTTTTGTGTTGGCCGGGAGCGGTTGAGATGAAAAATAAGAATACTGTAATCAAGACTTTGACACGGCTAGGCCAGAAAATTAACACCCATGCGTATTTTGCTCGCGGAAGACGATAGCGTACTTGCTGATGGCTTGACCCGCTCACTCAGACAATCTGGCTATGCCACTGATTGCGTGAGCAATGGCCAGGAGGCAGACACGGCACTGTCCACCCAGGATTTTGATTTACTGATACTCGATCTGGGTTTGCCCAAATTGAGCGGACTGGAAGTGCTGCGCCGCTTGCGCGCCCGCAATTCGCATTTGCCTGTCCTGATACTGACTGCAGCCGATTCGGTTGAGCAGCGCGTGAAGGGCCTTGATCTGGGGGCCGACGATTACATGGCGAAACCTTTTGCCCTGTCGGAACTGGAAGCCCGTGTCCGTGCATTGACGCGTCGCGGCGCCGGCGGTGGTCCGGCCTTAATCACGCATGGTCCGCTCAGTTATGATCAGGTCGGCCGGATTGCCTATATCAATGAGCAAATGCTGGACTTGTCGGCACGTGAATTGGGCTTGCTCGAAGTTTTGTTGCAAAGAACCGGCAGACTGGTCTCCAAGGAACAGCTGGTCGATCACCTGTGTGAATGGGGTGACGAAGTGAGTAACAATGCGATTGAAGTCTACGTGCACCGCTTGAGGAAAAAAATCGAGGTCGATGGCGTGCGTATCGCAACTGTCCGTGGCCTTGGCTATTGCCTGGAAAAAATCTTTACCGCACCGGCCACTGCGAATAACGGCGCGCCTGCCGCCAATCCAGCGGTACCGAATCTCAATAATGAGCTTCCATGATCAGAAACAGCAGGGACGCCGTATCGTTTGATGTGCCTGCTGCCGAGCTTGATATCAATACCGAAAATGTCTCCGGTGACACGATTGATAGCCAGGCCAGTCAGCATGGGCAGCCGCAGGAGAAAATTCAACGCTCGTTGTTTGGTGAAATCCTTGACTGGATGCTAGTGCCATTGCTATTGCTATGGCCTATGAGTATTGCGATTACCTATCTGGTTGCCAAGTCGATCGCCAACCAGCCTTTTGACCGGGCACTGGAAGATCATGTGCTGGTGTTAACCCAGCAGGTGAGGCAGGTAGACGGTAAGGTCGTTACCCAATTATCGAATCCGGCACGTGACATCCTGCGGGCTGATGATCTCGATAACATATATTTCCAGATCAAGGGTTATCAGGGGGAACTGATAGACGGCGACCGCGATCTGCCTTTGCCGGTAGAGGAAGAAAAGCCCGTTGCCGGTAATATCGTGTTCAGAAACGATAAATTGCATGGGATAGATATACGGATTGCCTATGGTTATATCGACCTCAATAAGGCCAGTCCGGGGAATCCGGTTAACGGCAATTTCGAGCCGCGCCTGGTCCTGATACAAGTTGCCGAGACGCTGGAGAAACGTGCCGTGCTCGCCAACGAGATCATCAAAGGCGTGATCTTGCCGCAGTTTATTATTCTGCCGGTGGCGCTGGCGTTGGTCTGGTTTGCCTTAAGCCGTGGTCTTTCGCCGCTGGCTGAGTTGCAACAGCGGATACGCGCCAGAAAACCGGATGACTTAAGCCCTATCGATTCGTATCAGGTGCCGGAAGAGATTTCGCCACTGGTGCGCTCGCTCAACGATATGCTGGCGCGCTTGTCGCAAACCATCGCGATACAGAAGCGCTTCATCGCTGATGCCGCGCATCAGATGAAGACGCCACTGGCCGGTATGCGCATGCAGTCGGAGTTGGCATTGCGCCAGACCGATCAGGCGGAAATTCATCGTTCGCTAGTTCAGCTTTCCAAGAGTTCCGAAGCCGCCACACGTTTGATCAATCAATTACTCAGTTTGGCGCGTGCCGAAAATGCGGCACCGGCGACCCAGGCTTTGGAATTGATAGAGCTGTCGGAACTGGCGCGCGATACGGTACAGGATTGGATACAAGTGTCGTTTGCCAGTCGCATCGATCTCGGTTTTGAACAGGCTGATGAGGCGATCAGCATTTTCGGCAATCCTGTGATGTTGCGTGAATTGCTCAGTAACCTGATCGATAATGCGATCCGTTATACGCCGCAAGGCCATAGCGTCACCGTCAGAACCGCCATCAATAAAGAGCAGGCGCTGGCGATACTGGAAGTGGAAGACAACGGGCCAGGCATTCCGGCGGCAGAGCGCGAACATGTATTCGAACGGTTTTACCGGATACTCGGCAGCAATGTGCAGGGCAGCGGACTCGGTCTGGCGATCGTCCGTGAGGTCGCCCAGCAGCACTATGCGCAGATAGAAATTCTCGACAACGCCCAGCATCAGGATCCGCAGTTCCCCGGATGTATTTTCAGGGTGTCGTTTAAGTTAAACCCGCATGCCAGTTTGATGGACGACCTTACTTGACAGGTAAAATCGCGTGAAAAAAAAATCCTAGTGCATATTGGCAGCAAACCCTGAGACTGACGATGAGCCTATTGCTCAGTTGGGTGCTATTGAGTTTTGGAATATTGTTTTTTGCCCGCGAATTGAACACCGTCATACTGTTCGGCTGGCCATTGTCATTTTATATGGCGGCGCAAGGCCTGACCCTGGTGTATGTCGTGCTACTGGCGATTTTTTCGATACGCTCACATCACATCGCGCAACGCCAAAAAAATCTGGCAGCTCTAACTAGTGGGATAGTCACGCATGAATGAGCGCGCTTTTACCAAGAGACTGACGCATTACTATGCCTGGTATACCTTACTGTTCATCGCTTTTCTGATCAGTCTGGCGGTATTGGAAAAAGAGGGCGTGCCGCGTGCGTGGATCGGTTACCTGTTCATGTTTGCCACCATCATCTTGTATGCCGGCATAGGCGTGATGAGCCGCACTTCGGACATCTCGGAATATTATGTCGCCGGCCGGCGGGTGCCGGCCATTTTCAACGGCATGGCGACCGCCGCCGACTGGATGTCAGCCGCCAGTTTTCTCAGCCTGGCCGGTGGCCTGTATCTGCAGGGTTTTGACGGACTTGCCTATATCATAGGCTGGACCGGAGGCTTTTGCCTGGTGGCCTTGCTGATCGCTCCCTATATACGCAAATTCGGCCAATACAGCATTCCGGATTTTTTAGGGACCCGCTTTGCCGGCCCTTGCGGCAGCAATATCGTGCGGGTGCTGGCAGTGATCGCCACCGTGATTATTTCCTTCACATACGTGGTGGCGCAGATCTATGGCGTAGGCTTAATCGCTTCGCGGTTTACCGGCGTGGATTTTTCCGTGGGGATATTTTTGGGGCTGGCCAGCATACTGGTTTGCTCTTTTCTGGGCGGCATGCGCGCCGTGACCTGGACTCAGGTCGCGCAATACATCGTCATTATCATCGCCTATATGATACCGGTGACCTGGTTGTCGGCCAAGCATACCCAGGTGCCGGTGCCGCAAGTGGCGTATGGTGAAATCTTACCCAAATTGGATATCCTGGAAACTCTGTTTGCCAAAGACCCCAAAGAGCAGGAAGTCAGGGCGATTTTCCGGCAGCGTGCCGAATCGTATCAACGCAAGATTGATCAGTTGCCCGCTTCCTGGGAAGAGGGACGTTTTGAATTGCGTCAGCAACTCGATGAACTTAAGTCAGGCAGTGGCAGCCTGATTGAGATTAAGGCTGGCAGCAAGGCGCTGGCCAATTACCCTAAGTCGCCGCAAGAGGCACAAGCGCGCTGGCTGGAGGCGAAAAATGCCAACCTGGCGCGGGCCGAGCCGGTCGGTTCCAATTACACCCCCTACGCGGCTAAAGATAAGGCCGAGTCGGATATCAAGCGGAATAATTTTATGGCGCTGGTGTTCTGCCTGATGGTGGGTACGGCAGCGCTGCCGCATATCCTGATCCGCTATTACACAACCTCATCAGTGAGCGCCAGCCGGGACTCTGTGTTCTGGTCACTGTTTTTCATCATGTTGCTGTATATCAGCATACCGGCTTTGGCAATCCTGGTGAAGTACGATATCTACACTTCACTGGTGGGGATGGATTTCACCAAATTGCCATCCTGGGTGACTTATTGGGCCAGTATAGACAAGAGTAATCCGCTGGTGAATATCATCGATATCAATCGTGACGGCATCGTGCAACTCGGGGAAGTCGCGCTTGATGCCGATATCGTCGTGTTGGCGACGCCCGAAATTGCCGGGCTTCCTTATGTCATTTCCGGTCTGGTGGCGGCCGGTGGTCTGGCCGCAGCCTTATCGACGGCCGACGGTTTGCTATTAACTATTTCCAATTCGCTGTCGCACGATATTTATTACAAGATGGTCGATCCCGGCGCGTCCACGCAAAAGCGCGTCACTATCTCTAAATTACTGTTACTCGTGGTAGCGCTGGTGGCCGCATATGTCGCGTCGCTCAAGCCGGCCGACATTTTGTCACTTGTTGGTGCAGCTTTTTCTCTGGCCGCTTCCACACTTTTTCCTGCGCTAGTTTTAGGCATTTTTTGGAAGCGCGCTAATCAACCGGGCGCCATCGTTGGCATCATCAGTGGTTTTGCGGTATGCGTGTTTTATATGCTGAGTACCCATCCCTTGTTTGGCGGGAGCGTGAATAACCAATGGTGGCATATAGCGGCGATCTCGGCCGGTGTGTTTGGTGTGCCTTGCGGGTTTATCACCATGTTCGTGGTGAGTCTGCTGACGCCGCCACCGGATGCCCGCACCCTGGAGTTGATCGAATACATTCGCCAGCCTTAAGCGCACGGTGATTGCGCCGGGATTTCATGTGATTCCATGTTATCTTATAAAGGCGATGACTTTGACGCGTCCGTTATGCCATTTGGCCGCAGATGGTGCCAGGGTTTTGGCCGGTGCCGCTAATCCCTTTACGTCAGCGCTCGCGTGTATGATTTGGCACGGTTTCGGGAGCGCATTTTTGTTGGCACACGTAAGCTAGATATCATTTTGCCTCAGGAATTCACATCATGAATGACATCATCAATCGATTGAGTATTTTTCTTCGTTTACGCCGTATTGGTGTCAGGCTGGCGCTTAGCTACGCTTTATTGTTATTTTTACTGGTGGTAGTCGCTACCATCAGCGTTGCGCAAATTAGCAAAATGGCGAATTTGAGCGAAAAATTTGCCCGTAACGAGATGCAGCGCCTGCTTGATGTACAAGCGCTTAGCCTTTCTACCGAAGGCGCCAGCAATGCCTTATTACTGCTGCTGACGGCCGCCCGCGAACAGCGCGTCTCCGAGTATTCGGCGGTAGACGAAAAGAATCGACGGATTGATACGCTGATCGCTGCGCTTTCCAAGTCCTTTGAGGATGTAGCGCAAAGGCAAACTCTGGAAAGCCTGATACAGCGTCGCGCACAATATCAGCAAGCTTTTTTTGCCACCGTCGATCAGCTTGAAGATGAGGGGCAGGAAGCGGCCAAGCGCACTTTCATTAAGCAAGTGCAACCGGCGCTGTCAGCGTTGCTGGCAGAATCAAATGCCCTGCTGATGCGGGAACGCGACAATATTCAGGCTAGCCAGTTGCAGGCGCAGAATGATCTCGAACTGGCCGGTAAAGTGGTGGCATTGTTATCATTGTTAGCGGTGTTATTGGCTACTTTACTGGCCTGGCTCACTACCCGTAGTGTGGTGCGGCCCCTGGCTCGCATGGAAAGCAGTGCCTTACAAATTGCCGGTGGTGATTATGAAACCAGGGTGCCACCGAGCAAAACTGAAGAGGTGGCGCGCGTCGGCCATGCCTTAAATGCGATGGCAATGGCAATCGCCTCAAGAGAGCATGAGATTGAGCATCTGGCGTATTTTGATGGGTTGACCGATTTGCCGAATCGCACGCTGCTGCTAAAAAAATATCATGGTCAGCCTATGCCTTATCAGGCCATGATCCTGATGGACGTGGCAAGACTCAAGACCGTCAATGAGACGCTGGGGTTTGATACCGGCGACACCGTGATTAAAGAGGCAGCAAAGCGTATCGGAGACGTGTTGATTAAAAATCCGGCGCTGACTAATGCCAGTTTGACGCGCTTGTCCGGGAATGCCTTTGCGGTATTGTGCGGTGCGCATGAGCGGCAGGTGATAGACGAATTCAGGCAAAGTGTTGAAGTTGCGATGCTTGAACCTATCCGTTGCGGGCCGCATACGGTCGATGTCAATCTGGTGTTTGGCATGGCCGCCACCGGTGAATTGCCGCTCCCTGTGATCGCTTTACTGCGCAATGCCGAAATTGCGCTGTACGCCGCCAAACGCGGTGGCTTGAATGCAGCCTGGTATAGCGATGCGCAAGAAGCTTCGCGCCTCAGTCATCTAAGCCTGTTATCGGATTTGCGTTTGGCGGTGAAGACCTCGCAATTGCAGATGTGGTTGCAACCAAAATTTCATTTAAGTAGTGGCTTGCCGTATGGCTTTGAAGCGCTGGTGCGCTGGCAGCACCCGCAACGCGGCTTTATCTCTCCTGCTGAGTTCGTACCTTTTGCCGAGCGTACCGGTTACATTGACATGATTACCCAGTGGATGCTGGAGGCGGCATTGACGACGCTTGCGGGATGGAAGGAGATTCACCCCGATCTAAGTATTGCGGTTAACGTCAGTACTCATGATTTGCGTGATCCGGGCTTTCCTGAACGGGTGAAGTCCTTGTTGGAGCAGTATGCTATCAAGCCGCAATTGTTGAAGCTGGAGATTACCGAAAGCGGCATTATGGAGGACCCCGGCGCTGCGATTGCCCTGCTACATCGCTTGCACGAAACCGGTATCGCCTTGGCTATCGATGATTTCGGCACCGGCTATTCTTCACTGTCCTATCTGCAGCGGCTGCCGGTCACTGAGTTGAAGATAGATCGTAGTTTTGTGATTGATATCGACCAGCATACGGCGACCCAGAGCCTGGTGAAGACCATTATAGAACTCGGACATAGTCTGGGTTTAAGCGTGATTGCCGAAGGCATAGAAACTCAGGCCGAGCGCGATACCTTGCTGAGCCTGGGATGCGACAATATGCAGGGTTATTTTGCCAGCCGTCCGCCATAGGTTTAGGCTGCATGGGCATGAGCGACTTTTATGAAAATCGTGACGACGCCGAATCGCTCGCCACCATAGCTAGGGCGCTAGAGTTGGGCATCAATCTGCTCGACACGGCCGATATGTATGGCCCCTACACCAATGAAGAGTTAATCGCCAAAGCCATCAAGGGCAAACGCAGCCAGGTCTTTATCTCGACTAAATTTGGCATCGTGCGTAACAGTGCCGATCCGCATGCGCGTGGTGTGGATGGCAGTCCTAAGTATGTGCGGCAAGCGGTCGAAGGCAGTCTGCAAAGGTTGGGAATAGAGACCATCGATCTGTATTATCAACACAGAATAGACCCGCAAACACCGATAGAAGACACCGTAGGCGCGCTGGCCGATCTGGTTGCCGCAGGCAAGATCCGCTCGCACACCCTGGAGCGTGCGCATCAGGCGCATCCCATCACGGCCTTGCAAAGTGAATACTCTCTGTGGAGCCGCGATCCCGAGCAAGATGTATTGGCCACTTGCCGCCGCTTAGGCGTAGGCTTTGTGCCTTACAGTCCGCTCGGTCGCGGTTTTTTAACCGGCGCGATACAGAGCCCCGAGCAATTCGCCGCCGATGATTTTCGCCGGCATCAGCCCAGGTTTCAGGGCGAGAACTTTGCGATGAACCTGGCGCTGGTAGAAAAAGTGGCAGAATTAGCCGCCCGCAAAGCCTGCACCCGCGGGCAACTGGCATTGGCCTGGGTGCTGGCGCAAGGCGACGATATCGTGCCTATCCCTGGCACCAAGCGGCGCAGCTATCTGGAAGAAAACCTAGCGGCGCTGCAAGTGCGCTTAAGCGTTGCTGAGCTAGCCGAACTGGAAAATATTTTCCCGCTAGGAGCCGCCAGCGGTACCCGCTACGCCGAAGCGAGCATGCAGATGCTAAATCGCTGAACTTGCTTGGACCTTGCTTAGACCTTGGTTTGAACTTGCAAGAGGGCGGGTGGCCTGGTTTGCCAAGGCCGCCCGCGTAGGCGCGATCGCCCTTGGGGAATGGGGGGGCAGCTGACGATGGGATAAATCGTCAGCTGCATCAGCAAACGCAGGATGCGGCAGCCTACGAATTCTGCCAAGCACCCCCGCCAACGCGCATATTCCATGCGGGTTTCAAGGCAATGTGCTTGAAGAAGCGCATGGAATATGCGCGGTAGCCGTGCCTGGGTTTCAGAAAATTAATTCGCCGCGAGATTTAGATGTTGCTGCTTTTTTTGGGGCTGCATACGGCGCGATGGATGGAGGTCATTACGTCTTGCCGTATTGAGGTTTAACGAAGAATTGAGCGGCGCGCGTCAGCGCGTCCGGCGGAACGAAGTGAAGCGAACTCGAATGACCTGTTATGCTTTTTTAAAGCACCCTATGAAATATATGATCATGCACATCATATAGATAAACTTCACCAAACCTAGGATCTTTAGCTTTAATAGCCTCTTCAATTTTCTTCTTTTCAGAGGTAGCCAAATCTTTAGCGCTAGAAAATGGATTCATAATACCAACCAATAAAATACCGCTTCCAGACTGTTTGTATACATTCCCTATCGAATCTTTGTCGTATTTTTTAACAATAACGCTTTCTAATATTGAGCTAAATCGCTCATCAGGGTCGATACAGAATCGCTTTTCTTTGGGAACAGACTTATGTGGTTTATCATCAGAAACATGCGTTGTAATGCTCTCTGCAAGCTCAGGGCTAAAGAAAGCATCTGTTATTTCAATCCAGCTTGGATTACCATTTATGGTGATAATTGCATCAGGTGGTTCTGGCTTACTGATGACATCAATAACATTACCAAAAGAAGCGCTGTACCTCTTAAAGCTATCAATTACTGAGTCTTCATGCGCATTCTTAATTTCATTTCTATTCATAGCACAGACTCAGAACGGAATCTCATCAAAATCGTTTGTAGCATTACCTTCACTCCAAAATACAGTTTTTATTTCATCAACATCATCTCGCATAATACTTAAATTATCGATCAGGTATGCTTGAGTTTGCGCATTATTAACCATGAAATACTTTCCATTTTTTCGATATGCTTTAAACGTGTAAATGTATTGAGTGGAATACCTCTCTGTGGTAGAGAAAACATTTTTCAAGCCAGCTTCGGCAAAGTGTTTAGATATGGCTTGTGCAACATAGTTCAGTCTTTCCATCATGCCCGCTTGGAGGGTAAACATTGTGTATGAATCTGAATCATCAAATGCAACAAATAGCTCTATATGCTCACCTTCAGATTGACCTGAAAAAACAAAATTAACTACTTTCCCATCAAGTTTTTCATCACCATCTTTATCTCTAACAAATAAATGATCTGCTTCAGAATTGAGATAAACCACCTTGTTGTTACGAACGATGGCTAAAATATCGACTTCTGCTTCTTCTAGTCTCATTCCTCCGCTGACTTCCAGGTTTTCTTCTACTGTATTGCTTTGTATTAACTTCTCACCACTCTCTTCAATAACGTCATCAGTTCCTTCGAACTGCGCATAGTTTAATAGCTCAAAGAAACTCATTACATTGTCCCAATCAACAACATGACAGTTATTTATTCGAGGAAGCACAAAATCAGTAAATGTTGAATCAAACCTTTCTCTACTTTTGATTATTTGATAATCACATCTTGCATCTTCAATACATCTGGCCACCTCAAGCAGATCTCTATCTGGAGAGAGCAGACCATTATTCCCCATATTGATTACCCTCTGTGCCTTCGCTAACAAAGCTTGTTCTTCACCAGTAAAAAGAAGCCTACTTTTTTGAGCCCGCCTAGCTTTTAATATTCCTATTGGAATGGCGAGCACAACAACGATTGGAATCATGATTATATTAACAATCATGCCAATTAATTTTCCTATCAATCTAGCCACCGCTTTTTCCGTTTACAGGTTAATTTTCGAATGTTCTATTTTTTATTCCATACAACCAGCTAGGGAAACAAAGCGATCAAAAAAAATCAGAAATTTATTTTTCGTTTTAATCAGTGTTGCCGCATTTTGGTTATCTAGGCACTGAACCATGAACTTAGCGCTACCCCCTGTTGACGCGAAATGTTGTCCAGAGAATTGGCTAAAGTGATGTTTTGCACCGCAAACGCAATCATATGGGGCGCCATCATAAAGAGAGAAGTCTCGATTGTGGAAAAGTGGCGTTCCGGCAGCCTTCTCGAATTCTTCCTTATTGAGTAATTTCATAATTTTCTCCAATGTCTCAAAAATGCATAACGAATAGCGTTTATCCGCCGCACCGGAACGCAAAAATAAGATCCGCGACCTGCTTGCGGCGGATAAACCTTGTTGGACTGAACCGCCTGTGTGTCGGTCACACTGGGGATTGTAAGCACTTGTGCGCGGGGTCACGTTGTGCGCGGGGTCAGGTCTTTCGTTGACGTATTTTATTCTAATTCAACTCGGTAAGGCGTAATCGGCTTCATCTATTGCGCCGTATGGAAATTCTCAAAAGCATCCGGCCACTACGCATATTACATGCGATTCTTTTCAAGCACACTGGCCTGCGAGCCGCAATGGAAATGCGTAATGGGCGGCATGCTGTTTTTGGTTTGCTATTGCCTGGTTTTATTTCCATTTCTGTCGTTGAATGTGCGATTGCCGACCGGGGGTAGCCCGGTAGCTACTTCCTTTTCTTGCTTCCGGTGTGTGTCAAGCTAGTTGTCGCTTTAATGTTTAAAATTAAGCTGCTTTCATATAATCTTTCTCTTGCATCTGAGCTCGTTCAGGATTCAAGTAGACAGTACTGCCTAATGTCCAATCTCTCGTTTCTCCAGACCAGCGTCGAGGATTTTTTTTACGGGCTAGTTGATAGACCTGTGCACGCTGCTGAAGTAACACACTTGCTTGCCCACGATGGCGCTGATCTGGAGTGACGTATTTCAAGCCGCTATGGCAATGTTCTTCGTTATACCATTTGACGAATTCATGTACCCAGAGACGCGCTTCTTCCAAGGTGTCGAATGGCCGTTCTGGCCACTGCGGGCAATACTTCGCAGTACGAAATAATGCTTCGGCGTAGGCGTTATCGTTGCTGACACGTGGTCGGCTAAAAGACGGAACCACACCAAGATCGTACATGGCGGAGAGCATGTTCGCCCCTTTCATAGCCGTGCCATTGTCGGAATGCAGCACCAGTGGTTTGCCGGCTATTTGTTCACGCAAACAACCGCGCCACAACAAGTGACTGGCATGTTCTGACGATTCGTTTTCATGCACTTCATTGACCACCAGCTTACGGCTATAGATGTCTTTCATCATGTACCAATAAAAGAATCTACCCTTGACCGTGCTTGGTAGCCAGGTGATATCCCAGCACCACACTTGGTTAGGTCCATCTGCTTGATGCGTTGTCAATGGCCGTTTCTGCGGGCTCTTACTTCGCCCCCTTCGCTGTCCTTGATTAGCTGCTTTCATGACGCGGTAAAATGTCGATTCCGATGCCAGATAAATTCCTTTGTCGGCCAACTTGGGAACAATCTGATGCGGCGTCATGCTGGCGTATTCGGCGCAGTTAGCTGCTGCCAACAATGCCTCACGTTCTGCTTGATTGAGCTTATTTGCAGGACACTGATGCATGGTATCAGGCCGCCGATCTTGTGGTGAATGCCGCCACCGCTGTAGGGTGCGCACACTCAACCCCAGCATGTCGCAAGCAAGGTCTTGGCGCGCGCCAGCGGCAACCGCTTCATTAATCAATGTCAGGGCTTCAAGGCGATCTGGGGCTTTGATCATTCGTCCTTTTCCTTCCCCCAGATCGCCTCGGCTTTTTTTCTTAAAACAAGCAGCGCCGCCGACTCTGCCAACTCAGCATCTTTCTTTTTTAAGGCGCGTTCCAGTTCGCCAATGCGTTTTGTCTGTGAGGCATCTGGTTTAGTCTGCACCAATTGTCCATTGGTCTGCTCGCAGGCTAAACGCCATTGCGTCACTTGTTCTGGATAGACGCCTTTGGTTCTGCAATACACCGATAGCTCTACTTCACTTAGTGCTGCAGCCTCTAGCACGATGCGAAATTTGTCCGTGCTGGACCAGCGATCACTTTGTTTACCATCTCCAGGCACAATTCTTCCTTCCTCACGCGCCACGTTCTGCCAAACACGTAGCGTCACTGTAGTAATTCCCGTGGCCTTTGCTAATTCCACCACTGCTCGGTTTAACGGGGGCATCATTTGTTGAACCGCCCATTCCCTTTGTTCTGCTGTATATCGAATACGTTTCATCTTACCCTGACTTCCGCCCTCCATCTTTTTATCATATTAAGTGAGGCGACATCTATCCTGACATGGAGGGCTGTCGCCCAAAGAAACGGAAGCAAAGAAAGGCGACGCAAAGTCGCTGCCATGCGCAGAAAGCAGAGTTCAAATATTGGACTGCAGAGTCAATGCTGCAATGCTGCAAACCGCGTGGTATCGCCTTGAGCAGGGTCTTGGTGTACGCCTGTTGCGGATTGAGATACAGATCGTCGGAGTTGGCCAGTTCCACCACTTTGCCCTGGTTCATTACCATTACCTGATCGGCGATGTATTTGACTACTGCCAGATCATGCGAGATAAAGATATACGAGAGATCAAATTCTTCCTGTAAGTCCTGTAGCAGGTTAAGCACTTGCGCCTGTACCGAGACGTCCAGCGCAGACACCGATTCGTCACAGATCAGCACTTCCGGTTTCATGGTCAGGCAGCGCGCAATCGCGATACGCTGGCGTTGTCCACCGGAAAATTCATGCGGATAGCGGTGGAAAGAAGCGGCCGGCAAGTTGACCTTGTCGAGCAGGGCTAGCGCCATTTTGGCTCTTTCACCATCATTGTTACCGATACGATGGATTTGCATAGGTTCCATCAGGATCTGGCCTATGGTAAAGCGCGGGTTGAGTGAGGCATAAGGGTTTTGAAAGATGATCTGTATGCGGCGCTTGTAGGGTAAAAAATCCTTGTTCGACATCGACAAGATATCTTTGCCTTCAAAGATCGCCTGACCGCTGCTTGCCTGATGCAGGCGCATCAGGGTCAGACCCACGGTGGTCTTGCCGGAACCGGATTCGCCGACCACCCCCAAAGTCTTGCCGCGGGCCAGCTTGAAGGAGACGTTCTCTACCGCCCGGAATTCTTTCTTGCCGAAAAAGCCTTCGCGCGTGTAAAAGCTCTTGCCTAGATTATTCACTTCCAGCACGATATCCTCATCGCCTTTCAGTCCACGCGGGCGCTGTTTTTGTTCTGTGGCGGCACCCTGATTGCTGATGAAATCGGCAATCACCGGCAGCCGCCATGGCCGGCTGTCTAAGGTAGGGCGGCAATGCAGCAGCGCTTGCGTGTAAGTGTCTTTGGGCTCATCAAATATTTGCCTGACCTTGCCCGCTTCGCGGATCTCGCCATTGCGCATGACGATCACGTGATCGGCGATTTCTCCTACCAATGCCAGATCATGGGTGATAAACAGCACTGACATCTTATGCTTTACCCGCAGAGCTTCTATCAGATCGATAATTTGTTTTTGGATGGTGACGTCGAGCGCTGTAGTGGGCTCATCGGCAATCAGTAATTTAGGTTCGCAGGCGATCGCCATGGCAATCATCACGCGCTGCTGCTGGCCGCCCGACATCTGGCTGGGGTAGGCGTCAACTTTGTTGGCCGGATCAGGAATGCCGACTTCTTCCAGTAAGGCAATCGCGCGCACGCGTGCCTGTTTGGCGTTCATGCCCATATGCAGTTGCAGTACTTCAGCGATCTGAAAGCCGACCGTAAATACCGGATTAAGCGAGGTCATGGGCTCCTGGAAGATCATGGAGATTTCCTTGCCGCACAGCTGGCGTCTTTGGTCTATCGTCATTTCCAGCAAGCTTCTGCCTTCAAACATAATTTTGCTATCGGCAGCGATGCTGGAGGTATCCGCAGGCAATAAGCCCATGATTGCCAGCGAACTGACCGACTTGCCGCTACCAGATTCCCCCACCAAAGCAACGGTAGCGTTGCGCGGGATCTCGAAGGAAATTCCCTTAACCGTTTCTACGCTGTCTTTTTTGTTGACTCGAAAAGACACGCGCAGATTGTCAACTTGTAATAATGCATCTGTTTTCATGATGGTCCTTATTTCAGCTTAGGGTCTAGCGCATCGCGCAGCGCATCGGTGAACAGCGAGAAGGCAGTCACCAGTACTGCCATGGCGCCGGTTGCAGCCGCCAGTTGCCACCATTTACCCAGTATTAATTCGTTCTGCGCCTCGTTGAGCATGCTGCCCCAGGACACCACGCCGACCGGCACGCCAAAGCCAAGGAAACTCAAGATCACCTCAGACTTAATAAAACCGACTACCAGTATCGACACTTGCACCAGCGCCACATGGCTGATGTTAGGAAAAATATGGATGAACATCTTGCGGAAATGCGAAGCGCCTATGGCGTCTGCCGCCCACACATATTCACGCGATTTGTGCTTCATGTATTCGGCGCGGATCAGGCGGAAAGGACCGGTCCAGCCGGTGAAGGCAAGGATCAGGATAATGGTTGTGATCCCTTTCTGTTGCAATACCGCCGCTACAGACAAGATCAATAGCAAGTAGGGA
Organism: Undibacterium piscinae; assembly: GCA_003970805.2. Lineage (GTDB taxonomy): Bacteria > Pseudomonadota > Gammaproteobacteria > Burkholderiales > Burkholderiaceae_D > Undibacterium > Undibacterium piscinae. The sequence continues at coordinate 1,609,919 of CP051152.1, read as the reverse complement.
ATAGAAGTGAAGATGCTGTAAAACCAGTTAAAGAAATCATCGACACGGCCGCCGAAATAGCCGGAGAAGGCACCAAACAAGGTGCCGAGCAAGGTCGCCAGGAAAGCGGCGACGATCCCGACTACGATGGAGGTCTCGGCACCCTTGATAGTTTTCTTGATGATGTCGTGGCCCCATTTATCGGCACCAAATGGCAGGGTGGTTAAGCGTTCGGCGACGCTGGCTTTGCCGGTTTTCGCTAGATCAGCATTAATTTCGCTGATCTCTTTGGCGAGCGGATCAGTAATACCGTAGTCATCGACGATCACGGGGATCTGGCTATCGGGCATCTTGCGTAATTGGCGTAAGATATCGGCTAGCGGGTCGAGCGGATTGTCCGGCGGCGGTGCCTCCGCCTGCGTTTTTGCACCGGCAGTATCGGCGCCGACAAAGCCCGGTGGCGCATAGCTGACACCGCTTTCCTGCTCCCAGTCGGCGGCGATCATGCCGGTGCCAGAGAGTATCAAAATAAGCATGAAGGCGCTGACTATGCTTAGCGCGATCATCGCTACCTTATCGGCGCGCAGGCGGCGCCATGCCAGAGCCCACAGTCCAGGTGAAACGGAATTGTTATTTGGTGAATTGTTCATGGATGATCCTTATTTCAACTGTACGCGCGGATCAACTGCCTGATACATCAGGTCAGTCAACAGATTGAACAGCATGGTGGCTGCGGCGACGTAGACGGTAATGGCCTTAATCACGGGGAAGTCACTGCGCTCAACGGCCAGGATGACTTCACGGCCTATGCCCGGAATCGAGAAAAAGCGCTCGATCAGAAAAGCGCCTATCAATAGTGAGGGCAGATTGGACATGACGTGCGTAATGATGGGGATGGAAGCGTTGCGTAACACGTGCACCCATTTCACGCGGTGCTCAGGGACACCTTTGGCGCGCGCGGTACGTACGTAATCCTGATTGACTTCATCGAGCACAAAGGTACGGAACAAGCGCAGGTTGGGAGCGACGCCGACTGCCATCGCGATCAGTATCGGCAGGGCGGAATACTTAAACAGGTTTTCGGTAAAATTGTTACCCCAACCCTGCACCGGAAACAGGCCGAGTTGGTAGGCAAAGAAATACTGACCGACGATGATGTAGACCAGTATGCTGATCGACATGCCGACCGTGCAGGCGATCATCACACCGCGGTCGGTGAAGCTGCCGCGCTTGAAGGCAATTGCCAGAGCCAGCGCAATCGCTATTACGGTTTCTATGATGGTCAGCGGTATCAGGACCGTCAACGAGGGCCCCAGGCGACTGCCGATGATGGAGGAAACCGCTTCACCGGTACTCCAGCTATTGCCGAAATCAAAGGTGACAATCTGTTTGATGAATATCCATAGCTGAACGTAGTAGGGCTGGTCTATGCCCAACTGACTGCGGATATTGGCGATCTGTTCGGCGTTCGACATTTTGCCGGCCAGAATGTAGGCAGGGTCGCCGCCTACCCAGTTAAACAGGAAAAACACCAGCAGGATTACTCCCAGCATGGTGGGAGCCATTTGCCATAAACGGCGCAGGATATAGGCTGTCATGATTATTCTCTAAATTCTCGAAAGGATACGGTTTGATCTGACACCGGCGTATTTGTTGCCGGCGTAAAGGATTTCTATATCTGATTACTTGTCGGCTGCTTTTTGCTTACCTGTTGCTTACTTATTGGCTATTTCGTCTTTTCGACATCAAAGTACATCCATTCGCCATAAATGATGGGGTGTTTTTTATAGCCTATGACTTTGGCGTGGGATAGCATATTTTTGTAACGTGAAAAGCCGACTCTTTGGGCTGCATTGAACTCCATGATGCGCGCCATCTTGCGATACAGCGTATCGCGCTCTGCACCAGCGGGCATCGTTTGGGTTTTTACATAAAGGGCGTCATATTCGGGAATCCGCACACAGCCATTATTGTTGGCTCCGATATTGCCGCCATAAAACAGCTGCATGAAATTGTCGCCGTCAGGATAGTCAGCGATCCAGGGCGCATTGCGGGTCTGCAACTGGCAACTTTTTTCCGCTTTCAGCAACTCTGAAAACTGCAGCAGGTCTTCCTTCATTTTGATACCTAGCGAGTCATAGGTTTTTTTCCAGACTTCTGTCTGCAATTTGCCTACCGGCCCCGAGCGTGCCGAATAGCGTATCTCTAGTGGTTTGCCATCAGGAAGTTTGCGCCAACCGTCTTTCCCTTTCGCATAAGCAAATTTATCGAGCAGGGCATTGGCCGCGGCCGGATTATAGTGAATGCTGCTTTTGTAATTGGGGTCGTGGCCGACCACTCCCGGCGGAATCGGAAATTCCAGCGCTAGTGCATTGCCGTTATATACCAGTGCAATCTCTTCATCGACGTTGTGGGCCATTGCCACCGCGCGTCGCAAAGCGATTTTTTCTTTGCTCAGGCCACCCCAGACAGGATCTTGCATATTCCAGTAATACACGGTGACTTCAGGTTCGGTGATACGCGATAGTTGTATCCCTTTTTTTTCCAGCGCCGGTTTCAGCTTGTCCTTATCCAAGGCTTGCGGAGCTAACGGCCCTTCCAGTTCAAACATGTCGACTTCGGCGTTTTGAAAGGCTAACCAGCGTGACTGATCTTCTATCATGACGCTGATTTCCACCCTGCCGATTTGCGGCATGCGCTTGCCCTTCATGACGGCCATGATCTTTTGATCTTCCGGGCTGCTGCTGCCCTGGTGATTCCAGATCTCGCCGCGATAATCCGGATTTGCCAGTAGCACGATTTTGGCGCCGCGTACCCATTCATTTGCCGCCAGCATATACGGGCCGGTACCCACCGGATTGGACATGACCTGGCCTTGCGTGTCCTGATATTTTTCTATCACTTCGCGTGCCACGGCAGCGGTCGGGTTATGCGCAAGGATCAGCCCGAGATTGAAGTCAGGCTCGTTGAGATGGATACGCAGGGTGTATTTATCGACTAATTCCAGTCCGGCGATTTTGCTATCGTAGTCAAATTTATTGGTTTTCCTGGCTTGCTCCGCCAGCTTATCGAGACCGACGATTTTCCCCGCGAATAACCAAGAATGTGCCGAGGCCAGACGCGGGTCTAGCAAGCGCTTAAAGGTATAGATATAGTCCGCCATCGTCAGTTCGCGCCGTTTGCCTTTGAAGGCCTCGTCGGGCGTGAAGTAGATGCCTTTCTTAAGCTTGATCGTATAAGTCTTGCTGTCAGCCGATACCTCGGGTAAGGCTTCAGCTGTTTTCGGCACCAGTTTGGCGGGATTGGCCAGGTAGTCGTAACTGTACAGGGCTTCGAAGATCGCGTAATTGACGCCATTCGAATACTGGTCGCGCACGGCACCAGGATCAAAGCCGGTTTCGGCGACGTTAAATACCCATTTAAGAACTTTGTCAGGATCGGCAGGGTTAGTGGCCGCATGTGCCGCCGGCATCTGGAATAGCGCGATTAATCCGAGGCTAATGAGGGTTTTTCCATTGCGTGTGATACTGCGTATAAAGTGCTTGACTGGGTTAAGGGAATGATTGATGGGGCGTTGATATGGTTGATATAGCTGGCAAGGCGGTATGAGTGATTTCATTTTTATTTGGAAATGTTCTGAACGGTTTGCAATAAGACGATGAGTAACGATAATGGGATAGGGCGGCAAGCGCCCGGCCTGTTGTCGTCAATTTTTTTCCACGTCGATGTAAGCCCAGTCGGAATGTAAAATCGGATGTTTCTTGTAGCCCTTGATCCATGGACGTATCAACCAACTGCGTATGCGGGTGGAGTGCAGGGCCCAGGGGGTATCGGCCTCCATTTGACGACTCATTTGTTCGTACACTTGATTGCGCTGTTCGCCTAAAGGTAGTGAGATCGCTTTTTTGTATAGAGCGTCATAAGCGGGTGACTCATAGCAGGCATGATTGCCTTGTCCGGCTTTTGGGCCATACAGCAATTGCAGGAAATTCTCGCCATCGGGGAAATCCGCCATCCAGGCGCCACCCCACATCGATAGCTTACAGCCGGAAGCTGCCTTAAGATTGTCGGCAAAATTTCCGGTGATGAATTCTATCCGTACGCCGAGCTGATCCATACCGCGCTTGAGAATCTCCGCCTGGACTTTGCGGTCGGCGGCGGGTTCTATGGTTTTTCTAATCAGCAGGGGCGTGCCGTCCGGCATATTACGGTAACCGTCGGCTCCTCGTTTATACGCAAAGTGATCAAGTAACTTATTCGCCAGCGGTATATCGTAGGCCAGGCTACTGCGATAGGCCGGGTTATGCCCAACTACGCCAGGCGGTATGATGGCTTGCGCTTTGACTGCCTGCCCTAGGCGCATCTGGGCAATCTCGTCGGCATTGTTGTAGACCATGGCGATCGCACGCCGCAAGGCTATTTTGTCCTTGGTATAACCACCGACTACAGGATCGCGCATATTAAATACGGTGTAAGTAATACCTGTGTCCGTTACCCTGTCCATCCTGATGCCTTGACTGGCAAAGCTAGGTTTCAGTTTGTCGCCATCGAGTACGGTAGGTGCTGCGATCTGCGGCATCTTGTCTATGTCGAGTTGTTTGTCCTGAAATGCCAGCCAGCGTGACTGTTCTTCCTCAATGATATTGATCTCGATTTTGCCGACCTGCGGCATTTTCTTACCCTTCATATCCTTGACGATCTGATCGTCCCATGCGCTGCCGGATGATTTGAAATCCCAGGTATAGCCAGGGTATTCAGGGTTGGCGGTCAGCATGATTTTATGCCGCGGTGAATATTTCTCTATCATATACGGACCGGTGCCGACCGGATGCAGACCCGATTGATCACCATAGGTATCAATCACCTCTTTTGCTACCGCGCCAAATGCGCCGTAAGCAACGATATACAGGAAGTTGTAATCTGTAGCTTTCAGTTCTACCCGTAGCGTATATTTATCAGTGGCCTGCAAGCCAGCAACGGGCATGTCGTAATCAAATTTGCCGGATTTTTTTTGCTTGTTCCTGAACTTGGTCCATTCCCAGAATTTTGCCGTCTATGAAGCTGGCATTGGGTGATCGATTGGCCGGATCGAGCAGGCGTTTAAATGTGTACACATAGTCTTGCGCTGTCAGTTCACGCCTTTTGCCCTTGAACGCAGGATCAGGGCTGAAATAGATGCCAGGCGTTAATTTGAAAATGAAAACTTTGCCGCCTTCGCTCACTTCTGGCATGGCACTGACCGTTTTCGGGATCAGTTTGGCAGGGCGAGCCAGATAATCGTAGCTAAGCAGTGGTTCGAGTATGGCCTCGCTGACCCAACCAGAATAAAAATTCTGGGTTTTTGCCATATCAAACCCGTCGTCGGCAGCCTCGAAAGCTTGCCTGACGACTTTATTTGGATCAGCCGGATTGACCGCGAGTGCCAATTCGCAGCAAGCCACACTGAGGGCAAGGGCGCAGCGTGGGAGTGTTGATTTAAACAGGGTTAACATTTTCCGTTGTCTCAGGTTTTTATTTGAGTAGATTTTTGTGGGATTTTTGCGACCCGCAACATTGCTAACCATAGCGCAAGGTGATCTTTAAGTGAATATATTTTGGAAATATCTTCTTTCTTATGCACCAATAAAGTGCGAAATGTAGTTTTTTATGAAAATTTATTTCGCAATCGAGATTTAGTTAAAATTCTTTTGTTGTTGCGCAGCATATTCACGTGGAATATTTTCACAATTTTCAGCCGTTTGAAGGGCGTTTTCGAATGGAAAATAAAATTTATTCTGGTGTTTTAGGTCGTTCACAAAATAAAAGTAACTTCAGACAGTATTCTTGTTTCTTATATAAGTTTTTTGCTGCTACGCACAACATGCTTAGCTCTTCCACTAAGTTATTGATTTGTGTCAGAATGAATGTGGTTTTTATGCTTGACGAAAAAAAAGCGCGTTGATATGTGCAATTCAGAAATGATTTTTTTTGCACCTGCAAAAAATTTATCACGCTTATTTTCATTTGTAGTTAAAATACGCGCCTAATTACAAAAGCTGGTGCGAAAACATTTTGTGTGGTGATAGCTTTTGGTGGTTAGCTTGAGTTGGCTAAGTAGATGCTCAAATGCAAGCGCTGATTGGTAAAGGTTTGCAATTCATAGCAATTTGAAACAAGTAGCTAGGTTATCCGGGCGATCAAATTATCGATGATGCATTACGATAAGAAGCAGTATTTATTTGACGCTTACATCTGCTATCTTGGTGTATCTTGCTGGTCGGATGTGCATGGCCTTTTTTGAGGTTCATCACATGGATAAATTTTCGCGTGTTTGACACTAATAAGTAAAACATTGTGGTATTGGAGGGAGCAAGTATGGATTTTTCAGGACGTGAGGCCGAACCGGGTAAGAAATTTACCGGGATAGGTCTTGTTATATTATTTCACGTGGTGTTGGTCTGGGGGTTGATCAATGGTGGTGCGGCCAAAATTAAGGCTGCCATCCAAAAACCGCTCGAGACTAAAATCGTAGAAGAGGTGAAGCCACCACCGCCACCACCTGATGCGCCGCCGCCGCCGCCGCCTAAGTTGCAAGCGCCGCCGCCGCCGTTCGTGCCGCCTCCTGAAGTTCAGGTGCAGCAGCAGGTGGTGCCGCAAAATGCGATTGCTTCCGTATCGAATGTTAAGCCAGAGTCAAATGCTAAGCCTACCAGTGTTCAGCAGCCGGTAGTTGAGGCCAAGCCAGCAGGTCCGTCTATCGTTCCTGGTGTGGTTGACTTTAAGCAAGCCGGTTGCAAACCGGAATATCCACGCGCTTCCTTGCGTAACGAAGAGCAGGGAACGGTCTTGCTGGCCGTGCTGATTGGTGCCGATGGTTCCGTATCTGACGTAAAAATTGAAAAGTCCAGTGGTTTCCGTGGGCTTGATAATGCCGTGCGTACTCATCTGTTGTCGGGCGCGTGCAAACACAAACCAGGAACTGTCGATGGCAAGCCACAACAAACCTGGACCAAAGTGAACTATGTATGGAGTCTTGAATAAAACACAGCCACTAAGTAAAAAAGCCAGAGACACCCCGTTTTATTCAAAACATCCGTATTATCGACAAAGTATTAATTTATTTTTTAAGGAAGTATCTACATGAAAACCAGCGCTAAGACTACATTAAGCACATTCCTGGCCGCAGTTCTGTTCTCCGTAACTGCCGCAATGACGACTCCGGTGTTCGCCGCTGATCCAGCTTCCGCACCTGTTGCTGAAGCAAGTGCACCAGCAGTTGCGGCAGTTGATGCTTCGGCACCAGTCGCGGCAGATGCAGCCGCTCCGGCACCAGATGCAGCAAGCAAAGAAGTGGTTAATCCATACGGTATGGAAGCCCTGTTAAAAGGCGGTGATATCGTTGCTAAAGGTACTTTGCTGATCATGGCTATCATGTCTATGGGTAGCTGGTACATCCTGATCACGAAGATCATTGACCAAGTTAAATTGTCGGCTCAGGCAAAAGAATCGCGCCAGTTCTGGAAAGCGCCTAGCGTTGCCGCTGGTATCACTACCCTGAAAGAAGGTAGCCCATTCCGTTTCATCGCTGAAGCGGCCGTAAATTCCACTCAACATCACGAAGGCGCTTTGCTGGAACAAATCGACTTGAACTCCTGGGTGACGATGTCTATCCAACGTTCTGTTGATAAAGTTCAAAGCCGTTTGCAAGATGGCCTGGCTTTCCTGGCGACAGTCGGTTCTACCGCACCATTCGTTGGTCTGTTCGGTACTGTTTTGGGTATTTACCATGCGTTGACACAGATCGGTGCTTCCGGTCAGGCGTCTATCGACAAAGTGGCAGGTCCGGTCGGTGAAGCGCTGATCATGACAGCTATCGGTCTGGGCGTAGCGGTTCCTGCGGTTCTCGGTTACAACTTCGTGGTTCGTCGCAACAAGAGCTGCATGGAAGAAGTTCGTGCGTTCAGCGCCGACCTGCACTCCGTAGTTCTGTCTGGCGCAATGAGCAAAGCGGCTGCCAACACGGCTAAAAAAGTAGCTTAATCGTACAGATTAGCCAGTAATACAGACATCCTCATTGATTTTCCTGGCCTTAGGCCGGACCGATCAATGAGGGTTAGTCAGAAATCATCAAAGAGAAACCATTATGTCAATGTCAATTGGAAATGATGGAGACGGCGAAGACGAAGTCAACAGCACCATTAATACCACCCCTCTGGTGGATATTATGTTGGTACTGCTGATCATCTTCCTGATCACCTCACCAGTCGTACTGAACTCCGTGAAGGTGCAGTTACCTGCGGAAACCAACACGATCTACGTCACCAAACCGGAAAACATCACCCTCACGATCAATAAAGAGGGCGACATGTACTGGAACGGCGGCCATACCGCGCTGGCAGGAACGGATGAGTTGTTCGAAAAAATGAAGAAAGTATCGGTTCAGGTTCCGCAACCGGAAGTGCATATCCGCGGTGATCAGAACACGCGTTACGAATTTGTTGGCAAGACTATCCTGACGGTACAACGCGCAGGAATTGCCAAGGTCGGCTTCATCATTGAACCACCGTCCAAAAATTAAAAAGGAAATCACATGAGTATGGCTCCTAGCTCTAGCAGTTCGAGCGAACCGGAAGTGATGATGGAAATGAACATGACGCCCTTGATTGACGTCATGCTGGTATTGATCATCATGCTGATCATTACCATTCCGGTCCAGAATCACGCGATTAACCTCAATATGCCGGTCAATACCCCGTCGAAACCGACTGAACCACCACCGGTGATCAATATCGATATCGACTTTGACGGCACGACTTCCTGGAATGGTGCGGCGATTAATCACGCCGAACTGGAATCACGCCTGCAAGTGGTAGCGGCCAAGCCGGATCAGGATGAAGTGCATATCCGTCCGGACAAACTGGCGGCGTACAACTCCGTGGCCGTGGTCATGGCAGCGGCGCAGCGTCTGGGCGTTACCAAGATCGGTATGGTCGGTAATGAGCAGTTCCTGAAATAAAATTCTTGATTGTGTTAATTTCAAGATATAAAGTATGATGAAAACTGGCAGGGGCATCCCTGCCTTTTTTCATGTTCATCGCTTTTTCGTTTAAGTAAGCATATCGCGAGTCGCAAATTGCTGTCCTCAACAAAGAGCGCATTAAATTTATTCAATTTATTGATTAAGAGATCAAATATGAAGCAACTTCGTTTGTCACGTCTGGCTGTGCTTGTTGCAGCGATAGGCTTTGCGGCCGTTCCTGAATTGTCAAATATCGCTGCTAATACGGCGTATGCGGAAGAGGCCATGCGCCCGGAGATCGGAAAGCTGGTTCAAGCGGCCGGCGAGTTGTTTAAATCGAAAAAATACAAAGATGCGATGTCCAAGCTGCATGATGCGGATGGCGTCAGTGGGAAAACTGCTAATGAGAGCTTTACTATTGAGCGCATGCGTTTGTCTATCGCTTCGCAGTCTGGCGATAATGACGTTGTAATTCGTTCTGCTGAAGCAATTATCGCGGCGAATAAATTATCGGGAAAAGATCAGCTCGTGATGATACAGACCTTGGCGAATGCTTATTACAAGGCTGGTAATTTTCCAAAAGCCTCGGCAGCCTACGGTCGTTATTTCTCTGAAGGCGGCACCGACTCTTCATTGCGTCAGTATATGATTTATGCCATGTCCCAAGGCGGCGACAGCTCTCGTGCCATGAAAGAGGTGCAGGCTGATTTGGCTGCTGATGAAAAGGCTGGTCGTACGCCTAGCCTGGCAAATCTTGAGTTCTATTCCAATGCGGCACTCAAGCAAAAGGATATGGCCGGTTATTCCAGTGCGCTAGAAAAAATGATTGCGTATCACGGCAAGAAAGAATACTGGGTTAATTTACTCAATAACCTGGAGCGTAAGCCGGGTTATGCGGAGCGTTTGAATTTAGATTTATTCCGCTTGAAATTGGCGGTTGGCCAAGTGACGAAAACTGCTGATTTCATGGAGCTTTCCAAATTGGCGGTGCTCGGCGGGTATCCGGCTGAGGCCTTAAAAATCATCGATGCCGGTTATAAAGCGGGTGCGCTGGGTAGCGGTGCGGAAGCTGAACGCCACAATCGCTTGCGCGATATGGCAAAAAAGAAACTGGAAGAGAACACTAAAGCACAGGCCGCCAATGAAGCTGAGGCAGCTAAGAGTGCTGATGGCAGCGCGCTGGCAACGCTAGGTTACGCCTATGTCACTGCTGGTCAGTTTGACAAAGGAATTGCCATGCTAGAGCAAGGTATCAGTAAAGGCGGCATGAAGTTTGAAGATGATGCTAAATTGCATCTGGGCATGGCGTATTTGCAGGCAGGAAAAAAAGCCAATGCGATTAAGACCTTGAAAGCGGTTCAGGGTAAAGACGGTACGGCTGATTTAGCTCGTTACTGGATCGTTTACGCGAATCAGACTAGCAAGTAAAGATCTCCAAATTCAGCCAGGATATAAAAAAAGCGCAGATTTTTATCTGCGCTTTTTTATTTTCTGAAAATTCTATTTGGCACTTGAAGTCGATCACACAAGCGCTTTATTCAATAGCTTTATCCGTGGCGTTTTTTGTTTGTTTTAGCATGAGCTATCAAAGTCTTGTTGCCATGAGAGGATGTATTGCGTTGCACCTGTTTCCCCGTGCTTGATGCTAATTTTTGTGTCTTGGCATGAGCATGGATGATAGGAACCTGAACACGTAAAGTCTGTCCTGCACTAATGCTATCCTGCTTGAGATTGTTCCAGTTCTTTATTTGCGCAACGCTTACCTTGAAGCGATTGGCGATGGCATTGAGCTTATCCTTCTTACCGACTTTAAAGGTGATTTGTCTGGTGTCTGGTGCTGGTTTTTCGAACACCAGTTGGGCTTTTTCCGCAAGCTCTGAGGATATATCGAGGTCTGGAGATTTGTTGGACTTTGGAATCAGTAAAGTCGATCCCGCCTTCACCAGCATTTTTGCGGGAACCAGATTGATCTCGCGCAGCAGTTCCGGCTTTACGCCGAGTTTTCCAGCCAATGCTTCCAGTCGTTCGGTTTTTACGACAGTATGAGTTGACCACGAGGACAATGGTCCTTGCCATTTGCTCAGGTTTTCCCTGAATAAGACGGCATTATCGGTAGGCAATAATATTTTGGTATTACTGTTTCCCGTAATGACAGGGCGGTTAAATTGCGGATTCAAGGCGTTGAACTCGCCTAGAGAGAGCTCGGCCAATTGCGCGGCAACTCGAACGTCGATATCACGGGTTTTTTCGACGCTGACAAAATACGGCTGATTATTCAGTTGCGGTAAGGCGATATTGAATTGTTCGGGATGACCGATAATGTTTTTAACCGCTTGCAGTTTGGGGACATAATTCTTGGTTTCCGCAGGCATCAGCGCTGACAGGCTATTGAAGTCGATAGGCAAGCCCATTGCTTGCTGTTTTTTTATCGCTCTTTGTACCGAGCCTTCGCCCCAGTTATAGGCCGCCAATACCAGTTGCCAGTCACCGAAAATCCCATACAGTCTTTCCAGATAATTCAAGGCGGCATCAGTAGAGTCGATCACGCCTCGCCTGTCATCCTTAAACATGGTTTGCTTAAGGTTAAAGTCGCGTCCGGTCGCCGCCATAAATTGCCACATGCCTGAGGCTTTCGCGCTCGATATGGCTTGCGGATTGAATGCTGACTCAATAAACGGCAGTAGTGCCAGCTCAGATGGCATGCCACGTTTTTCTAACTCTTCAACGACATGAAACAGGTAGCGGGAGCCGCGTTGTACGGTTCTTTGTATGTAGTCGGTACGGGTGCTATACCAGTTAAGCTGGTTATTGACTAATTGGTTATCTAGGTCGGGAATTGCATAACCCTTGCGTATCCTTGACCACAGATCGGTTTCTATAGTGGAAAGATCTAATGATGATAAGTCGGTAATCGCTTCGGTCTGTAACAAATCACTGTTACCAGCATCGCTATTGAGCTTGTTGCTGGCCAGCGTCCCTAGTGTAGTCGTGAATGAAAGTGTGGTCTGTTCGGCAGCTTGCACTGCCTGCGACGGTAACCAGCAAAGTAGGGCGGAGGCGATGAGAGGGGAAATGCGGTATCTAAATCGTTTCATAGGCGACAAAATTTTGATCGATATGATCGAGATGAGTGTGGAATCGTGAGAGTGTACGCAAGCCTGCTTTCCAGCGTCAAGAAGTATGTCATTGTTGTTACAAAAATTATCTCGTTATGGATAGGGCGTGCTGCAAGACTTTCTCACTCGGGTTGGCGCCGAGGCAGTCGATAACGATGCGTTCAGGAATCGAGCGCAACCAGGTCAGTTGACGTTTTGCCAATTGACGGGTGGCGATGATGCCCAGTTCCCGCATTTCGTCGTAGCTGCAGTCACCGTCAAGATGCTCCCATGCCTGGCGATAGCCTACGCAACGCATCGAAGGGAGATCCGGATGCAGGTCGCCACGCTCGCGTAATTTTCTCACCTCATCTAAAAAGCCCTGTTCCAGCATGAGCTCGAAGCGCCGTGCGATACGCTGATGCAAGACGCTACGATCGGATGGCTCCAGAGATAGTGCCAGCATGTCAAATGGTCGCTCATTTTTGGTTTGCTGTGCCAGTAAGGAAGACATGGGCTGGCCGCTAATGGTAATGATCTCGAGCGCACGTTGGATGCGCTGGCTATCGTTGGGTTGCAGACGCGCTGCGGTTAGCGGATCTAAGCTTGCCAGTCTGGCGTGTAGGCCGGGTACGCCTATGCGCAAGGCTTCGGCATCGAGTTTGGCACGGATGACAGGATCGGCGCCAGGCAGGTCATCGATGCCGTTTATCAATGCTTTGAAATACATCATGGTGCCGCCAACCAGAATCGGCAGCTTGCCCCTGGACTGAATGTCAGTCACCAGTCGTTTTGTGTCGATCAAAAATTGTGCCACTGAATAAGCTTCGGTAGGTGCAATGATGTCTATCAGGTGGTGGGGGACCGATGCCAATTCGCTGGCACTGGGTTTGGCGGTACCGATATCCATTTCGCGGTACACCAGGGCGGAGTCAACTGAGATGATTTCTGAAGGAATATGTCTGGCAATCTCTAGCGCGGCAGCGGTTTTTCCGGATGCTGTCGGCCCCATGATGGCGATGACTTTGGTGTTCTGAGTAGTGTTGTTTGTCATGTGGAAAGCTCGACTTGGTTAAATCTCTGCCTGTGTGTGTATTGTAAATGGAGGTAATTAAGGTAAGCCGTATATTTCGCTGGAAAGCGCAAAATATCGGCCTGACTTTAAAAGTGCCAGGCGCAAATGCTAAGCCAAGCGGCCAAGCTGGAACGATGCACTTACTGGCCGCGCAAAAACATCCGGTCCAGATCATTCAAGCCCAGTTGTACCCAGGTAGGGCGACCGTGATTGCATTGGTCCGCTCTTTCGGTTTGCTCCATCTGGCGTAGCAGGGCATTCATTTCCGGTATCGTCAGGCTGCGGTTGGCGCGTACTGCGGTATGGCAGGCGAGTGTGCCTAGTAGTTCGTTGCGACGGTCTATCAATACCCTCGATCCGCCAAACTCGCGGACATCGCGCAATACGTCGCGCGCCAGGGTCTGGGCATCGGCATTTTTCAGGAGTGCCGGAATCGAGCGTACCGCCAGCGTGGTCGGTGAGATCGCCGCAATATCAAAGCCCAATGAATGCAATACCTCTGCGTTTTCCGAGGCGGTGCCCACTTCTATAGCGTCTGCATAGAAAGTGACGGGAATCAGCAAGGGCTGCACTGACATGGCGTTTTCATCCAGTGCATTTTTAAGCTGCTCGTACAGAATGCGTTCGTGCGCCGCATGCATGTCGACCAATACCAGGCCCTTGGTATTTTGTGACAGCACATACACGCCGTGTAACTGCGCCAGGGCAAATCCTAGCGGGTATTCCTCGTCACTCAATTGATTGGGTGCCGCTCCGCCAACCGCAGTCGCGAAGGAGGTGGTTTGAGGACTAGTGCGGTCACCGGTCTTGCCGAACAACGCCCCGTAATTGCCGGTAGTTTGCGCCACGCCGCCGGTATCAGGGCGCATGTGATTGAAACTATTGCCGTAATCCTGATAGCTGGTAGTGGCCGCCGGTGTCGCAAACTGTGCCGCAAAGCTGATTTGTTCTCCGCCTACCCAGGGCAGCCTTCCATTGCCGGTCGTGCCGCTATCGCCTAGCGCTGCGGTTGCAGGTGCCGGTGTCGTGCCGAAGGCGGTGGCGGAGGTTTGTGCCAGCGCGCGATGCACGGCATGAAACACAAACTGATGAACGGCGCGGCTATCGCGAAAGCGCACTTCTATTTTAGAGGGGTGCACATTAACGTCGACCAGCGCCGGGTCAAGGTCGAGCGCGATGACATAAGACGGATAGCGGTCACCGTGCAAGACATCCTGATAAGCGGCACGCACTGCATGCGTCAGTAGTTTGTCGCGTACAAAGCGCCCATTGACGTAAAAAAACTGGGCATCGGCCCGCCCTTTGGAGGCGGTAGGCAAGCCTATGTAGCCATGCAGACGCAAGGGCCCGGCACTCTCGTCTAGCGCGAGGCGGGCATTGGCGAAGGCCTCGCCGAGAATGCTGGCACTGCGCTTGGCAATCGGGGTGACCATCCAGTGATCGACCGTCTTGCCATTATGCGACAAGGAAAACGCCACATCGGGGCGTGCTAAGGCAATGCGTCTGACCACTTCGGCGCAATGGCCGAACTCGGTCTGGTCGGATTTGAGAAACTTGCGTCTGGCCGGTGTGTTGTAATACAAATCTTGCACATCAACCGTGGTACCTTGGGCGCCGGAAGCGGGAGTGATCTTGCCGTTTTCGATTTGCCATGCGTGCGCGGCATCGGCAGTGCGCGTGGTCAGCGTCAGTAAAGCGACCGAGGCAATCGAGGCTAGCGCCTCACCGCGAAAACCGAGGGTGGCGACGTTTTCCAATTCCTCCAGTGAAGTGATTTTAGACGTGGCATGTCTTTCCACCGCCAGTGGTAATTGATCCTGCGGAATACCGCGGCCATTGTCGGCAATCGCGATGCGTTTTACGCCGCCTTCCTCCAGGCGTATGGTGATACTGGAAGCGCCTGCGTCAAGTGCGTTTTCGAGTAACTCCTTGACCACGGCCGATGGCCGCTCGACCACTTCACCGGCGGCAATTTGGGAAATTAAATGGTCAGGCAGAGCCTGAATCGGGCGGAGTGGGGAGGAGATCGCGTTCATCTTATGATTATACCTTTTGTACGTCTTGGCAAATGCGTATGCTAGTGTATGATGACGCCGCAACCGAGGAGAATTATGGATTTTATGCAATTTATGGGCATGATCTTGCATGCCGACAAATCGTTGAAGTATGTTATCGAAAACTATGGAACGCTGGTGTACGTGGTCTTGTTTGCCATCGTATTTTGTGAAACTGCATTTGTGGTGTTTCCGTTTTTACCGGGTGACTCATTATTATTCATTGCCGGCACCTTTAGCGCGACGGGTGCGATGGATCCATGGCTGGTGATAATTTTACTGATCATCGCTTCAGTGTCTGGTAATTCCGTTAATTACTGGATAGGTAGTCTGGTCGGACATAAAGTGATGGAGAAAGAGCATCGATGGATAGATCAAAAAGCCCTGAAAAAAACCCATGACTTTTATGAAAAACACGGTGGGAAAACCGTAGTGCTGGCGCGCTTTGTTCCGTTGCTGCGCACGTTTGCACCGTTTGTTGCTGGTTTTTCCGAGATGACGCATAAGACTTTTCAGTTTTATAACGTTGCCGGTGCCTTGCTGTGGGTATTGTCGGTGGTACTGAGTGGTTATTTCTTTGGTAATATTCCTTTTGTCAGGGATAACTTGAATGTCATCGTCTTGGTCGGTGTAGGTGCAGCAGTCATCCCGGTAGTCCTGGGCGCACTCTGGAAAATCGGCAAAGGCATCATGAAAACTAGCCGTTAATTTGTCGCAGCGTAGGCGCGGTGTATCAGGAGGGCAGTATGGGATCAGAGCATAAGCATGAACAGCGTCTGATCTGGCTGCACTCTACCGCGCCACTCAAGCCTGCGCTTGGGCGGGCGTGTAATGGTTGTGGGGTTTGTTGTGCTGCGGAACCTTGCCCAGTCGCCCGTGTATTTTTGTGGCAGTGGCGCGATAGTTGCCGCGCCTTAGCCTGGCTGCCGTCCGAGCGCCAGTACCGCTGCGGTTTACTGCTTGCGCCTTCTGCGCATATACGCTTGCTGCCTTCATTTTTGCAAAGGCCGTTCCGTTATCTGGCGGCGCGCTGGATCGCCGCCGGAACCGCTTGCGATTCTGATGCGCAAGCCGACCAACTCAATATTGACTATAACTATTTAGCTCACCGAGAGGATAAGGGCAAATAGACGCGTAAACAAAATGAAAAATCTTGGCCGCAGAGGCGCAGAGTCAAGGTTTCTTCTTTTTCTCTACGTCTCTGCGGCAAAAGCCTTTTATCATTTTTCTAGTAGCTTGAGCGCTTACCACTGACTAAAATTACGCCAGCTTATTTTTTGCCAGCGGCGGATTCTTGGAGAAATACTTCTTGATACCCTTGATGATCGCGTCGGCCATCTTGTCCTGATAGCCATCATCGCTAAGTCTGGCTTCCTCTTCAGGATTGGAGATGAAGGCTGTTTCAATCAGGATACTCGGAATATCCGGCGCTTTCAGCACCGCAAAGCCAGCTTGTTCCACCGAGCCCTTATGCAGGCGGTTGATGCCGCCAATTTCATTGAGCACCACTTTGCCTAGCTTCAGGCTGTCGTTGATCTGTGCGGTAGTCGATAAGTCCAACAGTACGCTGGCCAGTTGTTTGTCATGCCCCTTGATATTGACACCGCCGATCAGATCAGCGGCGTTCTCTTTGTTGGCAAGCCAGCGTGCCGCAGTTGAGCTGGCACCTTTATCTGACAATACGAATACTGAAGAACCGCGTGCGCTCGACTCGACAAACGCATCTGCGTGTATCGACATGAATAAGTCTGCCTGTACGTTTCTGGCCTTTTGCACCCTGACATTGAGCGGGACGAAGTAATCGGCATCACGCGTCAGCATGACGCGCATGTTCGGCTGTTGTTCGATTTTTTCTTTCAGGCGTTTGGCGATCGCGAGTACCACATCTTTTTCTCGGCTGCCGCCACGCCCGATAGCGCCCGGATCCTCGCCACCGTGGCCGGGGTCAAGCGCAATTGTGATCATGCGTAGCATCGGCGGCGCTTTGCCGGGATTTTTCTCGTGATCTGGCGTAACTGCTGATCCATGCACTTCGGGCTTTAATTCCGGCTTGGGGTCGATCTTTGCCAGCGGCAGGTCTTTTTCCGGATCTTTGTGCCATTCGCCTTTTTCTATCAGGCTGGCAATCGGATCGGGTGGGTTCGATGGGTAGAGGTCAAACACCAGCCTGTGCTTATAGTTTCCTACCGGCTGCAGGGTGAATACCTGGGGGGTGACTTCTTCCTTGAGGTCAAATACCAACCTGACCACGCTGGGACGATTCTGGCCTACCCTTACCTGTTTAATGTAGGGGTCATTGGCCTGGATTTTTGCCACTAGCTGTTTTAGCGTAGGATTAAGTTCTAAGCCCTCAATGTCGACCACCAGTCTTTCCGGGTCTTTCACCGTGAAATGGCTGGTTTTTAATTCACTGTCATTTTCCAGCGTCACGCGCGTGTAGTCGCTGGCCGGCCAGACACGCACGGCCAGTATTTGCGCGGCCCAGGTGGTTGCCGGCGCCAATACTGAAATGAGCAGGGTGCCCCCCGCCTTGAGCAGCGTGCGGCGTGTTTTTGCGATTACAGATTGGGTGCGAAGCGGAGTAGTGCTAGACATTCATTACCTTTGTCGGACAAGGCTTGCAATTCTACATGACGCCCGTCACCTGCGATGCTTAAAAAAATGTGAAGGTCTGGCTCCGGCAATATGCCTTCCGCTTTTTCCGGCCATTCGACGATACAGATATTGCTTTCGTTGAACTCTTCGCGAAAACCCGCTTCCAGAAATTCTTCGGCGCTAATCATGCGATACAGATCAAAGTGCAGCAGTTTGACAGCTTGCTGCCCGAGCATGATCTGATATGGCTCCACCAGCGTATAGGTCGGGCTCTTGACGTGCCCCTGATGGCCGGCGGCATGCAAGATGGCACGCGTCAGTGCGGTTTTTCCTGCGCCCAGATCGCCATGCAAATAGATGCTGAGTCCGGGTAGCAGGCAGGGGGCCAGGCTTTTTCCTAAGGCTTGCGTTGCGGCTTCATCGGCCAGCGTGGTGGTGTAAGACACTGGATTCCTTTCCGTGTGACATCAATTATTCAATATTGTACGGTTAATGAGAGGGACTGGTCCTCAATTTATGCATATTAAATGCAGGATGGGAGTTTTGGTTTGCCGCGCTATTTGAGTGCTGAGTGGGGGCGGAATGGGTATTGAACTTCAGCTTGTTGATGAATCGCACCGCTCCGGATTCCTTGATTCCGGCAAGTACTTATGAGCTCGGGGCAAAGATTTTTTTGCCGGATATTTGCACTGAGTTTTTTAAGGGGAATTTTTTAGATGCGGCCGAATAAAATTTAAAGCGCTTTGATAAACTGCATTCATAAAAAATGGAAAATATAATTTTATGTAGTTTGACTACAGTGCATTTTTGCTCTCATTGTGGTTTTTACGATACGTGCATAGGGAATATTGTTAATTGTTTTGTATTTAAGCGATATTTTTTGTAATTTTATGATTGACATGAAATTTAGTTTTAGTACAAACTTCGTTCAAGGTATTTAGTTCTAAAGTCGGCGTGTTGAATTTAGTTCTGAAGCAAGACTGGCCAGCAGTAGATGTATTTCCCCTGGAAATATTTTGTTATAAAAACAATTAGGAGACTTGAGTGAAGATGTTTACCCATAAACAAAAACAGATGTCAGATTTCAGTAATGCCGTCTTGCGCATGACGCCGATTGCTGCAGGCTGCGCGATATTGCTGTCCGCTTCAGCAGGTTCTGCATTCGCGCAGCAGGCAGATACGGTCAAGAACGATGCGGCAACGCCCGAAAATGTGGTTGTCGTTACCGGCATTCGACGCGGTATCGAAGCGGCGATCTCTGTAAAGAAAAATGCGAGTTCCATCGTCGAGGCTATTTCGGCGGAAGATATCGGCAAGTTGCCCGATACCAGTATTGCCGAGTCTCTGGCTCGCTTGCCGGGATTGTCCGCGCAAAGGGTTAACGGGCAGGCTCAGCAAATTAGCATACGCGGCACATCAGGTGATTTGTCTACCGTGACCTTGAACGGACGCGAGCAAGTTAGTACTAGCGCAAGCCGCACAGTTGAATACGATCAGTATCCATCTGAGTTGATTAGTGCCGCTACGGTTTATAAAACAGGCGATGCTTCTTTGGTTGGACAAGGCTTGTCTGGTACCGTTGATTTGCAGACGGTCAGTCCGCTCGCTTTTGGTGGTCGCACAGTTGCCTTGAATGCACGTGGTGAGCGCAACTCGCTCGGTAGCGTTAGTGCAGGAGCCCCTAGTACGGGGAATCGCTTCAGTGCTTCGTATATCGATCAGTTTGCCAATCGTACCATCGGTGTCGCGCTGGGCTTTGCGCATAGCGACAAACCTAATGTGAATAATTTTTTTGAGACCTGGAATTGGGTTGACGGAATTAATGGTGTGCCGGCTGGTGTCAAGGCTCCACAAGGTATCAAGGGAATCGTCTATAGCGGAAACTCGAAGCGTGACGGTGTGATTGCTGTTTTGGAATGGCGTCCGTCCAAGGCATTTACTTCTACGGTTGATGCTTACCATTCCAAGCTTGAGCAAAATGAGGTAAGGCGCGGGATTGAAGTTCCTTTTGAGTCCTGGTCGGGGGCCAAATTTTCTGATTTGACGATAGTCAATGGTTTGGCCGTTGCAGGTAATATTAATGCCAGCCCGGTTATCCGGAACAACTCCTTAAATAAGGATAGCGAGATTACCGCCTTTGGCTGGAAAAATAAATTTACGGTGGATCAATGGGTGGCGATCGCTGACGTGAGTCATTCGTCTGCGAACATCCATGAAAAACTGATCGAGATAAATTCTGGCCGGGGTGCTGGCAATATTGCCTATAACTATAACAACGGAAAGGATATTCCCACCTTTACTTTTTCCGATAATCTGGCAGATCCGGCCGCAGTTGCGATCGGCGGTAAATTTGGCGATGGCTATGTCAATGCTCCAGCTCTGACTGATAAGCTCAACTCCTTACGTCTGAGCTTAAAGCGTGATTTTGAAGATGGCGCAATTTCCAGTGTGGAGTTTGGGGTGAATTACTCCAAGCGCGACAAAACCAAGGAGCATCTGGAAACGGGCTTTGATAAAGTTGGTTCCGGCACTTTTGCGTCGACTGTCTTGAACGCTCCGCAAAACTTAAGTTCAGTTGGCTTACCTGATTCCCTGAGCTGGGACATTCCAGCGGTGTTAGGTGCCAATTTTGGCCCTTACAAGCCAGCCGTGCTCAATCCCTGGGGCGCTACCAAAAAACTGGTCGCTGACCGAGAAAGTGTCAACCGCTTATGCCAAATTAAATCTTGATACGACAGTTGCCGCTATTCCTGTGACGGGTAATGTTGGTGTGCAGATGGTGCACACTGATCAGAGTTCTTCATCACAGGCCTTGCTGGCCTGGCCGATTGCAGCTCTAGTGCCGATTACTGACGGCAAAGCTTACAATGACGTGTTGCCTAGTTTGAATCTTGCAGCTAATTTTTCAGGTGATCAAATTGTTCGTTTTGGTATAGGTCGTTCCATTGCGCGCGCCAAACTTGATGAGCTCAATGCCGCGCGTGAAGTCGGATTGTCAAACGGCAAGACGGGTACTCCTAGTGGTAATGGGGGGAATGCGCAATTGGATCCATGGAGAGCCGATTATCTGGATCTGTCTTATGAGAAGTATTTTGGAAAGAAAGCCTATATTTCTGCGGCTGTATTCCATAAAGACCTGAAATCTTATATCTATAAGCAAACTACGCCTTATGATTTTTCGTCCATGCAAATACCTGGAGCCACTACCGGTATAGGTACATATACGCAGCCTGTGAATGGAGAGGGCGGAAAACTGGAGGGTCTGGAGTTGGCTGTATCGCTTCCTTTTGAATTGATTTCCCCTATGCTCGAAGGGTTTGGCGTGACCGCCAATATGTCACTGACCAATAGTGCGATTGCAATCAAGGATATTCGTTTCGGTAGCCAGTCGGTACCCTTGCCTGGTTTGTCTAAAAACGTCAGAAACATTACCGTCTATTATGAAAAGCATGGTTTCTCAACTCGCTTGAGTGGTCGTTATCGTAGTGATTTCGTAGGTGAAATCGGCGGGCCGGGTGGTCAGAACGAGCTCACTTTTGTGAAAGCCGATAGTGTCCTTGATCTGCAATTGGGTTACGACTTTAGCACTGGCTTTGCCAAGGGCGCATCTATCTTGTTCCAGGTGAATAATTTGACTGACACGGCGTTTCAAACCTACTCTGGATTTCCTGACCGTCCACGCGGTTATCAAAAGTACGGTCGCCAAATGCTGCTGGGCTTGAACTATAAGATGTAGCTTTATATTGTTGCTATACAACCCTTCATCGCCATTTGTGGATGAAGGGTTTTTTTTGAAGTGGATGTCCAGGTAGGGCAAGTTGGCGTTTTCCAAAACATGCCGTATTGATATCCGTGGAATTGATTAGCTTGTCGTGTTTTACAAAAAATAAATAATAAGTCGGGGACAAACCAGCATGCATATTTCTTCATCCAAGCCGCGGCTCACGTTTTGGCAACTCTGGAACATGAGCTTCGGTTTTTTCGGTATCCAGTTTGGTTTTACCTTGCAAAACGCCAACACCAGCCGGATATTTTCTACGCTGGGAGCGGAGATGGGCGATCTGTCGGTACTCTGGTTGGCCGCGCCTTTGACCGGCATGTTGGTGCAACCCGTCATCGGTTACCTCAGCGATAATACCTGGCATGAATTCTGGGGACGTCGTCGCCCGTTCTTCTTTGCCGGTGCAATTCTGGCGGCAATGGCGATGTTCCTGTTGCCCAATTCTTCCGTGCTGTGGATTGCCGTGGCATTTTTATGGATGATGGATACGGCGATCAATATCTCTATGGAGCCTTTCCGCGCTTTCGTCGGCGATAAGCTCGCCAGTGAGCAGCATACCGCCGGTTTTGCGATGCAGACTTTTTTAATCGGTTGCGGCGGCGTGATTGCCGGCCTGTTGCCAACCATACTGACCGATTATCTGGGCGTGAGTAATGTGCCCGTGAATGGCGCCATTCCCGATACTGTACGTTATGCGTTTTACATAGGCGGTTCGGTGTTTGCCGCGTCGGTCATGTGGACCGTGTTTACCTGCAAGGAAATCCCGCCTGCCGATCTGGAAAAATTCAAGCAAGAGCGTAAGGCGAATCAGGGTTTCTTTAAAGCCTTGGTGGAGATTTTGAGCGGTTTTGCCAAGATGCCCAAGACCATGGTGCAACTGGCGCTGGTGCAATTTTTTACCTGGGTCGCCTTCTTTGCGATGTGGGTGTACACCACTCCGTCAGTGGCGGCGCTGGTGTTTAATACCGCCGACGCACAGTCGCCAGGCTATCAGGAGGGCGGCAACTGGGTCGGCATCATGTTTGCCGTTTATGGCGGTGTTTCGGCGTTAGCCGCTTTTCTGTTGCCGGTACTGGCGCGCATGAGTAGCCGTAAGTTTGTCCATATGCTGTGCCTGGTAATCGGTGGCGTCAGTCTGGTCAGCATGTTTCTGATTACTTCCAAGTCAATGATGTTGCTGCCTATGGTGGGCGTAGGTATTGCCTGGGCCAGCGTACTGACCATGCCTTATGCGATTTTGGCGGGTGCTTTGCCGGCCAATAAGATGGGCTACTACATGGGCTTGTTCAACTTTTTTGTGGTGATTCCGCAGATCATCGCCGGTGCGGTGCTCGGCCCGGTGATCAAGAATTTTTTCCATAACCAGTCGGTGTATGCGTTGGTGATCGGCGGTGTCTGCATGATAGGCGCTGGCTTATTGAGTCTGCTGGTGAAAGATGACGCAGATACTGCACGCACTGCGGTAATGAATTAAGTTTATTTCAACCGCTGCAGTGATCTCATTGCGCGGCACATAAGCATTGCATATGGATTAGACAGATGAGCAGTATCAGGTATTCCGCATTTTTTTTGGCGCTACTGTGTGGCGCCAGCTTTCCCGTAACGGCGGCCACAACGGCGGGCACAGTCAATGGCGCCGCAGCGACTAGCGTGCTTGCCATCCCGGCCAGGCAGCCTTTCCTGTGGGATAACGCCACGGTCTACTTTCTGCTGACCGATAGGTTTCATAACGCCAATAAGGGCAACGACTTTTCCTACGGTCGTAAAGCTGATGCCGCGCCTTTGCGTGGTTATGCCGGCGGCGATCTGGCTGGTATTACCGCCAAGATCAAGCACGGATATTTTAAGGAGCTTGGCGTCAACGTGATCTGGCTGACGCCGCCGGTCGAACAAATCCATGCCGGTACCGACGAAGGCACCGGTAAGTCGTATGGCTTTCACGGTTATTGGGCGCGCGACTTTACCCGCGTTGACGCTAATCTGGGTACTGAAGCCGATATGCGTACATTGGTCGATACCGCGCATGCGCATGGAATGCGGGTCTTGCTTGATGTGGTGATGAATCATACCGGTCCAGTCACCGAAATAGATCCGGTCTGGCCAGCCGATTGGGTACGCACCGGTCCGGCCTGCACCTATCAAAACACTGAGACCACGGTCAACTGCACGCTGGTAAACAACCTGCCGGATTTTCGTACCGATAGCGATGCCAGCGTCGCCTTGCCACCTGAGTTAGTCAAAAAATGGAAGGCGGAAGGGCGCTACCGGAAAGAAGTTCAGGAACTCGATGCATTTTTTGCTCGCACCGGTTGGCCGCGTGCACCGCGTTACTACCTGATGAAATGGCATGCCGATTGGGTCAGGAAATTTGGCGTTGATGGCTTTCGTGTTGACACCGCCAAGCATGTTGAACCCGCTGTCTGGCAACAGTTAAAGCAAGTGGCGAGTAGCGCTTATGAAGACTGGAAACGACGCAATCCGCAGAAGAAACCGGGCGATGAAAAATTCTTTATGACCGGCGAAGTCTACAACTATGCGATCGCACATGGCACGCAGTTCAGGATGGATGGCGGTAGCCTCATCAATTTTTATGAAAACGGCTTTGACAGCATGATCAATTTTGGCTTTAAGTCCGATGCCAGTCAGAGTTATGAAACCTTGTTCAGCACTTACTCCGCGCAATTGCAAGGCGCTTTAAGCGGCTACTCTGTGCTTAATTATGCCAGTTCGCATGATGACGGCAGCCCGTTTGATGCCGCCCGCGCCAAACCGTTTGAAACGGCAACCAAACTATTGTTAAGCCCGGGCGCTGCGCAAATTTACTACGGCGACGAAACGGCGCGTAGCCTGATCGTCGCTGGCACTAGCGGTGACGCGACGCTGCGTTCGGAGATGAATTGGGATGAGCTGGCCAGCAATGCCGGCAGGGATGGCTACACCATAGGTGAAGTGCGCCAGCACTGGAGCAAGTTAGGCTTGTTTCGCCAGGCGCATGTGGCGGTCGGTGCCGGACTGCATCAGAAGCTCAGTGATCAGCCCTATCTGTTCAAGCGCACGTACGAGAAAAACGGCGTCCAAGACAAGGTGCTGGTAGCGCTGGATTTACCTGTCAATACCAGCCAGACCGTAGACGTGCATGGCGTGTTTGCGGACGGGCAGAAGCTCAGGGATTATTACTCGGGTAAGTACGCCATAGTCACCGGCGGCAAAGTGATATTTAATAGTAATCAAGGCATCCTGCTGATAGGCCAAGAGTAAACCATGATAATAATAACCATGAGAGGCGTGATGACTAACGTGATGGCCAATGCGATAGTCTTACTATTGCTGGCGCCGTGTGCAGTCGCGCAAAACGTGGATCGCAATATACAGAGCATCGCCGATAAGGGTACTTATCTGGAGCTTGTCACCAATGATGGTAGCTATCGGTTCAAACCGTATTCTGACAAGATCATTGAAACCTCGTTTATTCCCAAGGGCGAACAATTTAATCCCGAATCGCATGCGGTGCAAATGCTGCCGGTAAAGGTGAAAACGCGCCTCAGGTTGTCCGCTACAAGACTAGAGTATGCGACTGCAGGGATGGTGGTCAGTATTGCAAAATCGCCGTTTCAGATCAGTTACGCGTATAAGGGTAAGCCATTGATTTCGGAGAAAAATGGCTATACAAAAAAAAGACGGGGCGGAGCGACTGGATTTTAATCTCGATGCCAGCGAGGCCTTGTATGGCGCCGGTGCACGTGCGCTGGGCATGAACCGGCGCGGCCACCGCCTGCCTTTGTACAATAAGGCGCACTATGGCTATGAAGAGCGTTCCAGCCAGATGAATTTCTCCATGCCGCTGGTATTTTCGTCGAAAATGTATGGCATCCATTTTGATAACGCCCCGATAGGCTATCTTGATTTCGACAGCAAAAAAGACCAGGTGCTGGCTTACGAAACCATTAGCGGGCGCAAGACCTACCAGGTGATCGCCGGCGATAGCTGGGCCGATATTGCGGCCAATTACACTAACTTAACCGGCCGCCAGCCGTTACCGCCGCGCTGGGCTTTGGGGAACTTTTCCAGCCGTTTTGGTTACCATAGCGAAGCCGAGGCGCGCGCCATTCTCGACAAATTTACCGAAGAGAAAATTCCGGTGGACGCCATCATTTTTGACTTGTACTGGTTCGGTAAGGACGTCAAGGGAACCATGGGTAATCTGGCGTTTGATAAGGATAATTTTCCTGACCCGAAAAACATGATCGCTGATTTTGCCGCCAGGGGAGTCAAGACTATCCTGATCACCGAGCCATTTATTCTGACCACTTCCGCTAAATGGAATGAGGCGGTAGAAAAAAATGTACTCGCCACCGATAAAAGCGGCAAGCCGTTTACCTACGATTTTTACTTTGGGAATACCGGTCTGATCGACATCTTTAATCCGCAAGCTCAAGCATGGTTTTGGGCTATTTACAAAGACTTAAATCAGGCCGGCGTGGCGGGTTGGTGGGGCGACTTAGGCGAGCCGGAAGTGCATCCGTCTGAGCTGCAGCACCAGACCGGCTCGGCAGATCAGGTTCACAATATTTATGGGCACAACTGGGCCAAAATGATTGCGCAAGGCTATCAGAAGGATTTTCCTGAGCAAAGGCCATTTATCCTGATGCGTTCCGGCTATTCCGGATCGCAGGCATTTGGCATGATTCCCTGGTCTGGTGACGTTAACCGTAGCTGGGGCGGCTTACAGTCTCAACCAGAAATCGCCTTGCAGATGGGGATGCAAGGTATGGCGTATATGCACTCTGATTTAGGCGGCTTTGCCGGTGCCAATCTCGATGATGAGTTATACACGCGCTGGTTACAGTATGGGGTATTTCAGCCGGTATTTCGTCCGCATGCTCAGGAAGAAGTCGCGGCCGAACCGGTTTTGCGCGAGCAAAAAACTAAAGCCCTGGCAAAAGCCGCAATTGAATTGCGCTACCAGTTGCTGCCGTATAACTACACGCTGGCGTTCGACAATAACCGCCAGGGTCTGCCCTTGATGCGTCCCTTGTTTTACGAAGAGCCGGAAAACAAAAAATTATTTGAGGTCTCAGACAGCTATCTGTGGGGACATGAATTTCTGGTCAGCCCTGTCCTGAAAGCCGGAGTGACACAGGCGCAGGTGTATTTCCCGGCAACGAGTAACTGGTTTGATTTTTATACCGGCCAGCAATATCCGGCGGGCAGTACGCAGACCGTGGCGGTAGTGCCGGATCATATTCCGCTGTTCGTCAGGGGCGGGGCGTTTATTCCTATGAGCAAGCCGATACAAAACACCAGCCACTACTCGGCGCAACAGTTCGATCTGCATTACTACCATGACGCCGCTGTCAGTAAGGCGCAGGGCAAACTGTATGACGACAATGGCGAAACGCCTCAGGCATTTGAGAAAGGCGCGTATGGCATGCTGTTTTTTTCCGCTGAGTTCAAGCGCCATCAACTGGTGTTACGCATGTCGTCGAAAAACGGCCGGAATTACCAAAATGTTGACCGGACGCTGAACGTGCTAATCCATAATATTCAAGCCAAACCCAGCCAGGTTTTGCTGGAGGATAAGGCGCTTGAATTTGCCTGGGATGAGCAGACCCAGCTACTCACGCTGAAGATGCTTTGGCAGAAAAAATCTAGTCCGCGCCTATTGATAAAACTGCCCATTCAATAAATTAAATAAGTGAAACCCAAGTGCTGAAACCCGCTGAATTGAGCCGTATCGTTCATTTTTCCCTTATTAATTTTCACCTATTGCACTGATGAATCTCAAGAGCCTCGCTAAAAATCTCGGTATTTCCGAAACCACGGTTAGCCGTGCGCTTAATGGCTATCCCGAAGTCAGTGAACGCACGCGCCAACGCGTTCTGGCGGCCGCTGAACTGGCCGGTTACCGGCCCAATCCGATGGCGCGCAGCCTCGCTTCGGGCCGCACCAATGTGGTCGGCATTATTCATCCTTTAATGCCAAATGATCTGGCCGATCCTATGTTCATGCAGATTGTCGGTGGCATGGTCGGAGCGCTGGAGGCGCGTCAGATGGATCTGATGATGGCCCCGGTATCACCACAGAATGAATTTAGCGCCTACCTGCGTATGGTCAAGGAGCGTCGTGTCGATGGTCTGATCGTCGGGCGTACCCGCTTGTACGATGAGCGCGTCGCCTATCTGGCCAAGCATAGTTTTCCGTTTGTGGCGCATGGTCGTACCCGTGTCAATGAGCCGCATGCCTGGTTTGACTATGACAACGAGGCCGGCATGCACATCGCGGTCGATCATTTGCTGGCGCATGGGCATACACGGATCGCGCTCATTAGCGCACCGCTGGAGATGAATTTTGCGCGCCAGCGTTTTGATAGTTTCAAGCTGCGTTTGAAGGCCGCGGGAATCACGGCAGATCCGCGTCATCTGATCGATAACACGATAGACCGCCGCAGCGGCTATCTGGCGATGCAACAATTGCTGGTGTGCCAGCCGGCACCGACTGCCGTGGTGATCGACAATCACATGTCGGGTGTTGGCGCGATGCGCGCCTTGCTGGACGCTGGCATTACGGTCGGCAAGAACATGTCCGTGATCGTCTGGGGACGCATGGAAGATTCGCTGGCCGGCTACAACGTGACGACGATAGATCAGCCACATCCTGATCTGGCGGGAGCGAAAATGATAGAGATGCTGCTGGCGCTGCAGAACGGTACGCCGCCATCCGAATTGCAGGAATTATGGCAGCCGTTACTGGTGCCCGGCGAGACCGTCAGCCGCGCCTTGAGTTGACCAGATCAGGCTGCACCCTCCCCACGCCAACGCATAATGTGGCTGCGCCTGCTGGCGGCATCGTGGCTGAAAGGCGCATGAATGCTGCGTTTGCGGCCTGGCACTATTTGCGATTGAGCTAGTGCTAGAACAACTAGGGCCAGGGCTGCCGGCATGTTAAGCGCCTTAACTTGCGCTTGGCAGCGCACTTGGGCGTATCAAAGGATGGATGGGTCAGTAGATAACAAGAATAAAGGGAGTTGCATCCGATCAGGCAGGGTGCAGCTTCCCGTTTAATTGCCGAGTAATTGTTTTTTTGAGAGAGAACCATGTCAGATCTGCGCAGTGTAGTAAATCATCCGGCGTCCAGCCTTCAAGCTCAGGCCGTGCGGTCACCGGACTGGTGGCGTGAGGCGGTGATTTATCAGGTGTATCCGCGCAGTTTTCTTGATACCAATGGGGATGGTGTCGGTGACCTGCCTGGCATCACCGCCAAGCTCGATTACATTGCAAGTCTAGGTGTTGATATCGTCTGGATCTCGCCCTTCTTTACATCGCCGATGCGCGACTTTGGTTACGATGTTGCCGATTATTGTGATGTCGATCCCTTGTTTGGCAGCCTCGCCGATTTTGATGCGCTGGTAAAGCGGGCACATGCGCTGGGCCTGAAGATCATGATAGACCAGGTACTCTCGCATAGTTCTGACGAGCATCCTTGGTTTGTCGAGAGCCGCAGCAGCCGTGATAATCCCAAATCTGACTGGTATGTCTGGGTTGACCCGCAAGCTGACGGCACACCGCCGAATAACTGGTTGTCGATTTTCGGCGGCTCTGCCTGGCAGTGGGATAGCCGCCGTTGTCAGTATTACCTGCATAATTTTCTCACCAGCCAACCGGACATGAATTTTCATCAGCCTGCCGTGCAGCAGGCGCATCTGGAGAATATGCGCTTTTGGCTGGAGCGCGGTGTCGATGGTTTCCGTATGGATGCCTGCATCTTCCATTTTCATGATCAACAGTTGCGCAGTAATCCGGCCGCGCTCAAGCAAAATACCGTGAGTGTCTCCGCCGTCAATCCGTATGGCATGCAGGCGCATATCTACGACAATACCCGTCCGGAAAACCTGGGCTTCTTTGAGGAAGTGCGCAGTTTGCTCAATGAATATAATGCGGTGTCGATCGGTGAGGTCGGTTCCGATGATGCGCTTGGCGTGATGGCGCAATACACGGCCGACGGCAATAAATTGCACATGGCTTACAGTTTTAATTTGCTCACCAATGAAAAATCTGCGGCGCATATCCGCGCCCAGATCGAGGAATTCGAGAACCGTTCCAAAGATGGTTGGGCTTCCTGGTCAGTGGGTAACCATGACGTGCAGCGCGTTATGACGCGTTGGGGCGGCCCGCATGCCACGCCGGCCTTCGCCAAGGTGATACTGGCGATGCAGCTGGCCTTGAAAGGCACACCCTGCCTGTATCAGGGCGATGAGCTGGCGCTGACCGAGGCTGATTTGCCGTATGAAGTATTACAAGATCCGGTAGGCTTGACGTTCTGGCCGGAGATGAAGGGCCGCGACGGTTGTCGCACGCCTATGCCCTGGGATGCCACGCTGCCGTTTGCCGGCTTCACCAGCGGCAAACCTTGGTTGCCGCTGCCGCCCGAACATGTCGCCTCCGCCGCCACACAGCAACAACAAGATCCCGCTTCAGCGCTCAATTTTCTCGGGCAGATCATCGCCTGGCGTAAGACTTTGCCGCAATTGACGCGCGGAGATATCGCTTTTTATGATGCGCCGGAACCGGTGTTGGCCTTGCGTCGCGATCTTGCTGGCATGCCTGGCGTGATTGCTGTTTTCAATCTCGGCGCCCAGGCAATCGAGCTGGAGCTCGCCGACAGTGCCGCGTATGAAACGCTGGCCGGACATGGTTTGCCAGGCCTTGCCGCGAACGGGAAAATCAGTTTGCCCGCGTATGGAGCCTGGTTCGGGGTACAGCGCTTAGCCTGATTTTGCTTGGTCGCTTACTAGTTCGCTTACTAGTAAGCGAACTAGGTCGCTAACTTGGTTATTTACGCGCTATGGCTATCGTTGTTGGCAATCCCGGGAAAAGATATTCTCAGGAATTACGGGTTTGATTAGGAATCAATATGAATGTAACGCATTTTCATATGGGCAAAATTGCCGTGACACATAGCAGCGAGGGTTTGCACCGCTTAGAGCGCAAACTGTCGGTGCTTGCCAAGTTCGCCGCCTGCTCATTAATTGCCGTTTTTCTTGGATGGGCGGGGCTGGCGTACGCCGGCGAAAGCGCCGCGCTTGAGGTGTGTAGCGGCGATCATTTTCAGACGGTGTTGCATGATAATTCCAGTCAGTATCCGGCCAGGGCTTACTGGCTTGACCGTCAACTGATACAGTGGCCTGGCGTGCAAGAGTCTGGCAAATTCCGGATCTACTATTCTGCCCGCGGACAAATCAAAGCGGCTATCGGTACCAAAGTTGCGGGCGCGGACGGCACCTTGGCGCTAGAGGTGTTTTCAGGATCGCTGCCTGCGGCGCTCGCTACGCGCTTCAAATTTGTCGGCGCGGGTGCGGTGCTGAAAATTGCCGATGCAGATCGCGTGCGTATGTCAGAACTGCATAAGCGACAAATGCTACTGGTACAGGAAAATGCCGAAGGTGAGGTGCTGAAACTGGCTGCATTACAGGCTGCCGGCGCACTCGATGATATCTATGCTTCCGCCAAAAAAATTGATGATTTAGGTGTCAGCATCCGCGCCAAGACTACGCGCTTTCAACTCTGGGCTCCGACTGCACAGGCGGTGGCGCTCTGTCTTTACGATAAGGCGAATGGGGCGCCTTATGCTATCGATGCGATGCAATGGAATGTCCGTAGCGGAGCCTGGTCGCTCAGTAAGGCAGCCGATCTTAGTGGTGGGTATTATTTGTATGTGGTGGATGTGTTTGTGCCCGGTGTAGGCATGGTGCGCAACCGTGTCACCGACCCGTACGCGATCAGTCTTAGCGCCGATTCCTTGCGTAGTTATATCGCAAACCTGGATGCTGATCGACTCATGCCAAAAGGCTGGCGTAACCATGCCAACGCAGCGCCGCGGAAGTTGCGCGCGCAAACTGATATGGCTGTGTACGAATTGCATGTGCGGGATTTTTCGATTAACGATAGCTCGGTCAGCGCTGCCCATCGCGGGAAATATCTGGCTTTCACCGAAGCGGCGTCGAATGGCATGCAGCATTTGCGGGCGCTGGCCAAAGCGGGTATGACAGATGTGCATTTGTTACCGGTATTTGATTTTGCCAGCGTGCCGGAAACCGCTTGCCTCAGTCCCGCGCTTGCGTCGCAGGCGGATAGTGCGAGCGAATTGCCGCAAGCCGCCATAGGCGTAATCGCCGCCCGCGATTGCTACAACTGGGGCTATGATCCGTTTCACTACAATGCTCCCGAGGGGAGTTATGCCAGTGATGCGACCGATGGTGCCAGACGCATTCTCGAACTGCGCCAAATGGTGATGGCTCTGCATGCGGCGGGCTTAAGGGTGGGCATGGATGTGGTGTATAACCATACCGACTCTAGCGGTCAAACGGCAAAGTCAGTACTCGATCGTATTGTGCCTGCTTACTACCACCGCTTGAATGCGAACGGCGACGTGGAGCAGTCAACCTGTACCCCTTGCGGGAATACGGCGACCGAAAATGCGATGATGGGTAAGCTGATGGTCGATTCCGTTTTGCTGTGGGCCAGGCAATATCAGATAGATTCGTTTCGTTTTGATTTGATGGCGCATCAGCCACGCGCCGTCATGGAGGAGTTAAAGGCGAAATTGAAAGCGCAGCGCGGACGAGATATCGAATTGATCGGTGAGGGTTGGAATTTCGGCGAGGTGGCCGACGGTGCGCGTTTTGTGCAGGCTTCGCAATTATCCTTAAATGGTAGTGGTATAGGTACGTTTAGTGACCGTGGCCGCGATGCCGTGCGCGGTGGCGGCGCCGGTGATTCCGGCGCTAGCCTGATCAGTCGCAAGGGCTATATTAATGGACTCGCCGATTCCGGAAGTTCGCGGCTGGAATTGCTGAAGGCGGCCGATATGGTGAGGGTAGGGCTGGCCGGGTCGTTGCGCGATTATTCCATGCAGACTTATGATGGTAGCCGTAAAACCTTGAGTCAGATCGATTATGCCGGACAACCGGCCGGGTATGTCAGCGCGCCGGGCGAAGTGGTCAATTATGTCGAGAATCACGATAACCAGACCCTGTTCGATATCAATGCGTATAAATTGCCGCCCGATACCAGTCGTGAAGACAGGGTCAGGGTGCAGATGCTGGGGGCGGCGATCACCGCGTTCAGCCAGGGCGTGGCGTATTTCCATGCGGGTCTTGATGTATTGCGCTCCAAATCCATGGACAGGAATAGTTACAATTCCGGCGACTGGTTTAATCGTCTTGACTGGGGTTATCAGGATAATTATTTCGCTACAGGCTTGCCGCCTAAGGCAGACAATGGCGATGCCTACCCGATGATCGCTCCCTTGCTGGAGTCTGCGCTGATTAAGCCGGGCGCGGCAGAAATTATGCTGGCGCGTGACATGTTTCTTGATCTGCTGCGGATACGCGCCAGTTCCAGCTTGTTGCGTATGCGCAGCGCAGCTGATGTAGCGGCGCGCTTGCACTTTGAAAATCTCGGGCCGCAACAAAATGGCGCGGTCATCGTTGCGCAACTCGACGGTAAAAACTATGCCGACGCCAATTTCCAATCGGTGATGTATTTCATTAACGTGGCCGCCTCTGCGCAGACGCTGGATATTGGCAGTGCAAAAGGACAAGCTTATGTGTTGCATCCCGTGCATACCAGTGCCGATGTCGCTGATAAGCGTATCGCTGCTGCGGCCAGTTTTGATCCGGTGAGCGGACGCTTTATCCTGCCGGCGCGCAGTGCCGTGATGTTTGTGCGGAGATAGCGAGCGACGGACCTTCCTGAAAATGCCCTGAAATTTTCCTGAGACTTAAATGAGCAAAAAAATGGCAGGAAGAATCAATT
Organism: Undibacterium piscinae; assembly: GCA_003970805.2. Lineage (GTDB taxonomy): Bacteria > Pseudomonadota > Gammaproteobacteria > Burkholderiales > Burkholderiaceae_D > Undibacterium > Undibacterium piscinae. Next base: position 1,576,529 of record CP051152.1, on the reverse strand, counting down.
CTTCGTGCCATTTTTTATCGCTGATTATTCTGAAAGCGGAAAGGAATCTTGTCGCGATCAAGCTGATCAGCGGCCACTCTTCATAGTTCGCTCTGTTCTATCGCGAAAGCGGCGCCGGTCAGGGCGGCTAAGGTATCGGTAATCAATGCGGTAGGGATGTATTCCAGATAGTTGCTGAAGCGGCCTTTGGCTTCGAAGCACTCACGGAAACGCGAGGTGAAAAACCGATCGCCAAGGCGTGGCACGATACCGCCGCCGATATAGACACCGCCGCGTGCACCCAAGGTCAGCGCGACATTGCCGGCGAAACTACCGAGTAGGGCGCAGAAAGTATCGATGGTTTCCGAGCAGATGGGGTCGCTGCGATCCAAGCCGCGTTCGACAATGAGTTCTGCAGTCAAATTGGCACTGTCGATACCGCGCAGCTTGGCAATCGCGCCGTGCAGCACCGGTAAGCCTATGCCGGAGAGCAGGCGCTCTGCGGAAACGTGTGCATGAGTCTGACGTACCTGCGATAGCAAGGCACTTTCGAAATCGTTGCTGGCGGCCAGTGTTACATGGCCGCCTTCGCAGGGTAAGGCCAGCCAACCGCCAGCGGTTTGAATTACGCCGGAGACACCCAGACCGGTGCCTGGGCCAATCACGGCAAGCGTACCCGTGGCCGGTGGCATCTGCTGATGCGGTCGCAATTGTGCCGTGCTCAGACGCGGTAAGGACAAGGCCAGGGCTTCGAAATCATTGATCACCAAAAACGTCTGAAGACCGATTTCCTTGGCTACCGACGATCTGGAAAAACTCCAGTGGCTATTGGTAAAGCTAATCTGGTCACCTGTGACCGCGGTGGCTACCGCAAATGCCGCTTTGCGCGGCGGCTGAAATTGGTCCCCCATAGCGATTGCTACCTCGCTGAGGTAAGTTCGTACCGCGCCGACCGGATCGGCGTGTTCCGCGACAGGAATGGTTCTTACGTGTTGCACACAGGCGTGATTGTCCAGCATCAGGCCAAAGCGGGCGTTACTGCCACCGATATCGGCCAGCAACCAAGGGAAGCTTGGCGGGCGGGGTGGGTTCGTCAATGTACCTGTCATTACTGCAAAATTCCTCGGGCTAGTAGGTAAGGGGGGCGCATATCAAATTGCATGTCCAATTAAAACAATCTTCATCGTGAAACGTAATGTAGCAAAACTACACATTAAACACAATCGCTTTGTAGCTTGATTTTTATTTAAATAGACTTAAGTATTTGATGCTTTTTAATAAGCTATAGCCACCCATGTTTTTTTTGTTATCTAATAAGTGCTCTTATTAAGTACTACGCAGAGATGCGTATCTATCTGCAGTTGAATATGCATATGTAGTTATATTACGAAATATTGAGCGTTATTGAGATTTATTGCGAGAGATTGATAAGTATTGATAAATATTGCGATACCGTAAATTTCATTCTTCAATAAGAAAAAATGAAACGGTCAATGTGGTTTGCCGGCTTATCGCGTTTGAGCAAGTTGTCTGGCTTATGCCATCAAGCAAGAGTTAAAATCAGCGCAATGTTGACGTCTATTTTATTGTTTAAATAGTAAAATAATACAAAAGCCTGAAAGAGAATGATATTGAAATAGTGCTAAGTACAGGGAACGTCTTTCACTGTTGATCTAGCAGGACTACAATATCAGGCGTTTGATTATGCGATTAGCGAGCCATATAAAAAAATCTGGCAATAAATTATAATGTTTCCCTTGAGAAATAAAGAAGTGGCGAATACAGAAAACCGAAAATATGTTTTCTCCCGGCAGGTAGGCGTCTAGCGCTTAGACAGCATATCCACGCACTTACTAAGCATTTACTTTTTTACCAATAAAGAATTGGAACTACATGGTTTCTTTTGATAGCCCCAGGCTGATCGCTGATATCGGCGGCACTTATGCCCGTTTTGCTTTGGAGACGGAGAAAGGCAATTTCGAGCGCATCGTTTCGCTGCGCTGTGCCGATTATCCTGATTTTCAATCTGCCGTTAGTGCCTACCTGAGTATCGTCGCGCCTCTGCATATTGAGCATGCTGCCGTGGCTATCGCTAATCCTGTCGATGGCGACAGGGTTAGCATGACCAATTATCACTGGCAATTTTCGATAGAGCAGACGCGTTTGCAGCTAGGCTTCGATACGCTGCTGATCGTTAATGACTTTACCGCGCTGGCAATGGCGGTACCTAGGCTCGATGCTGCGGAAATGTGCCAGGTAGGTGGTGGTGATACCAGCAAAAAAAGCGTGATCGGATTGCTGGGACCGGGCAGCGGATTGGGCGTGTCAGGCTTGATTCCTATGGCTGATGGCTGGATTTCTTTAGGCTCCGAAGGCGGGCATAGCAGTTTTTCACCTTGTAACGAGCGTGAGCTTGCGGTCTTGCAATATGCGTGGAAATCCTACGAGCATGTCTCATTTGAACGTTTGTTGTCAGGCTCGGGGCTGGAATTGATTTATCGTGCGCTGGCCGATTATGCCGGTGTGGCGAGCCAGGATCTGGCTGCGCCCGAGATTACCCAGCGCGGTCTTGACGGCACTGATCCTGTTTGTGTCGAAACGCTGGAAGTGTTTTGTAGTTTGCTGGGAACCGCCGCCGCGAATCTGGCGGTGACGCTGGGCGCACTCGGTGGTATTTATATCGGCGGCGGCATCGTGCCACGCCTGGGCAGCTATTTTGCTGCCTCACCGTTCCGTGCCCGTTTTGAGGATAAGGGGCGTTTCAGCTCTTATCTGGCAGCGATTCCTACTTATGTCATCACCGCTGAACATGCGACCTTTATCGGTGTATCAGCGATTCTGGAAGCGCAGTTGCGCACGATTACCACCACACCAGGTTCGGCGATTCTTGGTCAGATACGTCGTGCCCGCAGCGAATTGTCGCGTGCCGAATTACGCGTAGCCGAGTATGTGCTGGCGCATCCGCGTGCGGCGCTCAACGATCCGATTGCCGAGATTTCCAAAGCGGCACAAGTGAGCCAGCCTACCGTCATCCGCTTCTGTCGCTCATTAGGTTGTGAGGGCTTGTCCGATTTCAAGTTGCGCCTGGCTTCAGGCTTGACCGGTACCGTACCGGTGACGCATACCCAGGTCACGCATGACGATTCCATGCTGGAGCTCGGTGCCAAGGTCTTGGGGAATACCGCATCGGCCATTTTGCAAGTGCGTAGCCAGCTCAATCGCGAAATGATAGACCGCGCCATCGCCTTGTTACTACAGGCGAATCGCGTCGAGTTTTTCGCTGTGGGTCATTATGGTGTCGTGGCACAGGATGCGCAGTACAAGTTCTTGCGTTTCGGGGTTTCCAGCGGAGCCTACACCGATCCGCGCTTGCAGTTGCTGGCGGCGGGCGTGCTAAAGCCGCGTGACGTTGCGGTGATTATTAGTAGTGCCGGACGTATGGCAGAGTTACTCGAAGTGGCGGACAAGGCGCGTGAACGTGGCGCTTACGTGATCGCCATCACCGCCAGCCAGTCACCGCTGGCGCGCAAGGCGGATGCGACCTTGATCGTCGATCATGTCGAAGATATTTCGACGCACTTACCGATGATTAGCCGTATCCTGCATTTGCTGGTCATCGATATTTTAGCGGTTGGGGTGGCGATGCAACGCAATCCTGCTGGCGCGCATTTGTTGGGTGGCGAAGCCGATGAACGGCTTGATGAGCCTCACCTGGCAAGATCGAAATCTGAAACTAAAAAAGAAGCGCGTAATGCGGCTCCCGGCGTGAGTTTGTCTGCGCCGCTGGCACGCCTGACCTCCCATAGCCGATGAGCGATTATCTTCAGTTAGCCCAGGAAATTAAACAGTGGGGCCGCGATGCCGGTTTTGCCGATGTGCGGATTACCGACGTCGACCTCAGCCATGTAGAGGCTGGCTTTCAGGCATGGCTGGATGCCGGCTATCACGGCGAGATGGCGTATATGGCAGCGCACGGCAGCAAACGCTCGCGCCCCGATGAACTGGTGCCGGGTACGATACGGGTGATATCCGCCCGCATGAATTACCTGCCCGAATCGGATGATGCCGACTGGCGCACCAAAGAGCGGCAACATGCTGCCGACACTGCGGTGATTTCAGTGTATGCGCGCGGGCGTGACTATCACAAGGTGATCCGCAATCGGCTGCAGCAACTGGCCGAACGTATCCAGGAACGGATAGGCGAGTTTGGCTATCGCGTGTTTACCGATTCGGCACCGGTCATGGAAGTGGCGCTCGCGGAAAAGTCCGGCATGGGCTGGCGCGGCAAGCATACCTTGTTGCTCAATCGTGATGCCGGCTCTATGTTTTTTCTTGGTGAGATTCTGGTGGATATTCCGCTGCCGGTCGACCAGGCGATCAGCAATCATTGTGGCCAGTGTCGTTCCTGTATCGATGTCTGCCCGACTCAGGCGATTCTGGCACCTTATCAGCTTGACGCCCGCCGCTGCATTTCTTACCTGACCATAGAGCTGCACGGCAGCATCCCGGTTGAGTTGCGCCCTTTGATCGGTAACCGCGTGTATGGGTGTGATGATTGTCAGTTGTATTGCCCCTGGAATAAATTTGCCCAACGCGCCAGCGTCAATGATTTTGAGGTGCGCAATGGCCTGGACAGTGCTTCCATGAGCAGTCTGTTCGCCTGGAGCGAAGCGGAATTCATGCGTAAGCTCGAAGGCAGTCCTATCCGTCGCATCGGCCATGAACGCTGGCTGCGCAATCTGGCGGTGGGCATGGGCGCTTTTTCTGGCATTTAAGGATGACCCAGATCCATAGTCCAATACGTGCGATAGCTCGCCGTGCTAGAGCTCACGCATGCTAAGCCCACTTCGGTATAGCTAGCGCTCATGATGTTGCGGCAATGTCCTTCGCTGGCGATCCAGCCATCCATGGCCGAGGCGAGTGTGGCTTGGCCGGCCGCAATATTTTCTGCGATGCTAGAACCGGTATAGCCAGCCGCTGCCAGGCGTTGGCCAAAGCTACGGCCATCCTGGCTAGTGTGTGAAAAATAATTCTTATTTGCCATATCGGCAGAATGCCCCGCTGCGGCATCAAATAATTTGCTATTCCAGACTAATGCTGGCGCTGCCGGATAAGAGGTACTGCCGCACAGGCGGCTAGTGGCTCTGGCCTGATTGATCAAAGTCATTAATTCTTGCTGGAAATTGGGTAAATTACACGTCTTTGCCGCTTCCAGTGCTGCTCCAGGCACGCTAGGTGTGATTACTGGAGGAACGACCGGTGTGACCGGTGGTGTCACTGGGGCCGTCGAGCTGGATTCACTGCCACCACCGCATGCAACTAGCGTCAGAGTTAAGGCGAAAACTGCATGGTATTTAAAATAAGACACGAGAAATTCCTTCTGAAAATTAGACTAAGTCGCCAACCTCGCTGCTAAAAAACGGCGTCCGCACTCAGTTTTTGTAGCGTTCAGTGTAAATCATTTCTTTTTCAATTTCTGTAAGCAATCGTAATCTACTCAGACTAAAGCTTGATAGTCAGCCCGGCAGTTTTGCCAGAGTTCAATATTTTTGCGAAAGTACTATTATGAGCATTTCTTCTCTCGCGTTTCCGAGTAATACCATTTGTTATAACTGCAAGCCTGTGCCGAGTAAGGCTGAGAGTTTAGCTTTGCAGACTGAGCAAGAAGCCAAGGCTTACCAACTTAAACGCGCAGCCTCGAATCCGACCATGGTGCCTATGCTTTGGTAGGCATTTGCTGCGACATCAGCTTGCCGGTTGTTCCAAGAGCGCGCTAGTCAGCGATCACCAGTCAAACGAGGGGCCGTAAAAAACCTGGCCGAACGATAGCAAGATCGGGGATTTTGTTCTTGCTTAAAAACATCATCCACAGGCTTCCCAATGCCAGTAGTAGCCAGTTCAGGCCAGTCATCTGTAGCCGCTGGGCCAAGTCAAACAAGACCCCGCCGATCAGGCTGCCGACCATGGTGCCTATGCTTTGGTAGAGCATTTGCTGCGACATCAGCTTGCCGGTTTGTTCCGGAGAGCTGTCGGCAAAGCGGGCGATCACCACGTCAAACGAGGGGCCGTAAAAAACCTGGCCGAACGATAGCAAGATAGCCGAAGCAATCACCGCGCTGGCGTATTGACCGGCGAACACCATCAGAGCAAAACTGAGGAACAGGCAGCCATAGCCTATCCGTAAAAAACGGAAATGATCACGCGTGCGCACGGCACGTTTGGATACCGGGATCTGGAAAAAAATGATGACCAGCGCGGCCAGCCAGAACGGTGTGGAGACCGGAATTTCTGGCGTAAATTGAGGGATGTGCAAACTAAAGCCTATCATGGGCTGTATCGCAAAACACCAGAACGCCGCATTCGACAAGTGGAACATCAAGGGAAGTTTAGCCGGCGCCAGGTTATCCGCGGCCTGATGCCGAGCCTCAGCATGTCGCGAAGCTGGCTGATTGTGGAGCGCTGCCAGCGCCAGGCTCTGGGCTTCGTGGCGGCTGATGGCGCGCATGGCGTACAGCATGAAAACGCTATAGGCGATAAAGCTGATAAGTACAAACAAAAACACCATCTTCAGGCTATGGATAGGCACCCATGAAGCGAGCAGGTAGCCGCCTACCAGTCCCATACGTATCGCAAACGCCAGCCGGCTAAACAGCGAGGCCTGGTCGAGGTCCTTGAGCTTTAGTAAATAGTTTTTCAGGCCGGGAAACGACAAACCGCTGCCCAAACCTGCCAATACCGCAAATAAGGCCAGCGCCCAGGCTTGTTGCAGGTAGGCCATGCAATACAAGGCTATGCCTTCGAGCAAGATATTGCCCGACACCGCCAGCGGGTGATTGGCCATGCGCGGAAAGCGGCCGCCCAGATAGGAGCCGGCCACGCGTCCCAGATTGAGGCCGAATAAGATCGCCGCCGCCCAGGTGCCGGAAAAGTTTTTGCCGGTTTCCGATACGATTAAAGGCGTGTACAAGGCAACCCCGGCCGAGGCGAGTGCCACGCCTATGTAGATCAGGTAAGAATTAAAGACAGGATTGAAGGCTTTGTTGGACATGATATGAGCTGGTGTTGGCGTGCGCTGCAGAATCGCCGGGCAGAGCCACGTGAGACCTCGTCATCATACAGAAGTTGCATGGAAAAATATGTTTCGATTGTGCCCGGAAGAAATCCCTGCAGGCAGCTATCTGCAACTGTTCACCCTGCTAGTGATAAAAGGCTTTTGCCGCAAAGGCGCAGAGTCGCAGTTTCTCGTTTTTCTCTGCGTTCATTGCGCCTATGCGGTGAAAGTTTTTCATTCAAGTTCTTATTCTTGTCTACGCGTCTATTTGCCTGTATCCCTCAATAGTGACATTTATCCTAAAAAAATAGGTAATAGCGGTGCGCCTCGTGGCCGTATTTCGGGCTGTAAGCCGCACTGGGATTGGCTGTCGCATTTACCGTATTTTTTCAAAAAAAACCGATGAAATTTGTCTATACTCTTGAACACTGTCAACCTCTCTTCGCGCGGACATCATGCTTAATTCCACTCAATTAGCAACAGTTGCCGTTAGCCACAATGTATTGCCACAAGCGCAGTTAGCACCTTTGTCGCAGTTAGCACCTTTGTCGCAGTTAGCACCTTTGTATATATTGCTGGTCGATGATGATGCGTATATGTGCGAGTTACTCAAAGAGATGCTCAGTGAGTTGGGTATCGGTGAAGTTTATGTCGCAGGCTCCGGCCAGCGCGGGCTAGAGATTTTTATGACAGCCGACCCTAAACCGAATTTGCTGCTCTGCGATTTATGCATGCCGGGCATGGATGGATTTCAGTTTCTCAGCAATATGGCGGCAAAACGCTATACGGGTGATGTGGTGATTATTTCCAGCTATAACCAGCAAGCGCCCGAATCGGGTGAGTGGGCGCTGGCCAATTACAAGGCATCTAGTCTCAAGCTCGCTGAGAAACTCGCCAGGTTGCAAGGCTTGAGAGTGCGGGCAACCATAGAGAAACCTATCTCGCGTGAGCGCTTAGGGGATCTGATTAGCCTGATCCGCCACTCGCGTTGAGCGCGAGTTAAATTTACGCAAGCCCGCATTCATGCGTCTGTATTTAAGGGCGGCCAAATTGCTTGCGCAAATAAGCGATGATATCTTTCGATTCATACATCCATGTACTGCTGCCGTCCGGATTCGTGATTCTCAGGCAAGGCACCTTAGGACTGCCGCCTTGCTCAAGTAAGGCCTGGCGGTTTTCCGGATTGTGCTGGGCATCGCGCAATTCTATATTCAGCGACAGACGGCGCATTTCCTGACGTACCTTGATGCAAAACGGGCAGGTTTTGAACTGGTATAGCGCCAGTTTTTCACAGAGCAGATCAATGCGAGCTTGTTCTGCGTAGACCCGCGATACGCCCTTCGGACGGGTCAGCCACTCCTTGAGCAGCAAAACAGGTCCAAGCACGGCGCGCAGCAGTCTAAAAAATAATTTCATCGGTAATCTCGGTAGTAGGGTGATGCTTACAAGCACTGGAAGGGCGGGATTGTACTCGATAAGAAGGCGTGTTGTCCCTTATCACCGGCACCCCGGCCTTCTGGCCTTGATAGGTGACAGCAAGCGCAGATTCGGTACAGCGTCGGTACATCGTGCTTAGCCTGGGCTTAGTTAGCCCAGGCTAAGGGACTAGCCATTTATTTCGCCGGTATCCGCTCCAGTACCGCCAGCAACAGGGTCCAGTATTGTCCTACCGTGGTGATGTTGACCATCTCATCGGGGCCGTGCGGATAACGTATCGTCGGGCCTATCGATACCATGTCCATGTTCGGGTAATGCTGCTTGAACAGGCCACACTCCAGACCGGCATGGATCACCATGATCTCTGGCTTCTTGTGATAGATGCTTTCGTAAGTGTCATTGACGATCGCCATGACCGCCGAGCTGGTGTCCGGCTTCCAGCCTGGGTAACAGCCGGAAAACGCCACTTGCGCACCGGCCAGATCGCTCAGCGATTGCAGGGTACTTTCGATATTGGCACGGCCGCTGTCTATCAGTGAACGGATCAGGCACAGGATAGTCACGCTATCTTCATGGGTGCTGATGACGCCGACATTGAGCGAGCTTTCGGTCACGCCAGTGATTTCATCGCTCATGCGTATCACGCCGTTGGGGCAGCTATTGAGCAGATTGATCAGGGTGGCTTGCGCCGTTGCCTGCATGGTCTGCGCCGGCGCTGCGCTGCTGCTCAGCGTCAGTTTCAGCGCAGGTTCGGCAGTGGCCAACTCGGCTTGCAAAATCGCCTGATATTGCGCTACGCGTTGCTGCAGCAAGTCGGCCATGCCGGCTGGCACCGTGAAGCTGCATTGCGCTTCGCGCGGAATCGCGTTACGCAGCGAACCGCCGTTGATGGCGCTTAATGCCAACCCAAGTTCGGCGGCATGTCCGGCCAGGAAGCGTGCCAGCAATTTATTCGCATTGCCGCGCCCCAGATGGATATTTACGCCCGAATGTCCGCCCTTTAAGCCGGCAATCGCCAGCGTGAACGTCAGATCGGTTGCATTGGCGGCTTGCCATTGCAGCGCTAAGCTGATTTGCGCATCCACGCCACCGGCGCAGCCCATGTAGATTTCGCCTTCCTGCTCGGAATCGGTATTGATCAGGATGTCGGCCTCTAGCATGCCCGCCTGCAAACCGAAGGCACCGGTCATGCCGGCTTCTTCATCGATGGTCAGCAAAACTTCCAGCGGGCCGTGCTTGATCTCGTCGGAACCCAGGATCGCCAGGGCGGATGCCATGCCTATGCCGTTGTCGGCGCCCAGCGTGGTGCCGGTAGCCTTGACCCAGTCACCGTCTATCCAAGGTTGTATCGCGTCGGTGACAAAATCATGCACTTTATCGGCATTCTTCTGCGGCACCATATCCAGATGCGCCTGCAGCACCACGATTTTCCGGTCTTCCATGCCAGCGCTGGCAGGCTTACGGATGATGAGATTGCCGACATGATCTTCGATTACCGCCAGGCCGCGCTGTTTGGCCCAGGACTGGATATGCAGGCTCAGTGCCTGTTCATGGCCGGACGGGTGGGGGATGGCACAAATTTGTTCAAACCATTGCCATAAAGGCTGAGGGAAAAGCTGATTGATTGCCCCAATGCTTCGGCTAGCGCTACTTAATCGGGAGAGCGCAACGCCAACGTTATTCATGCCCCAAACTCTGGAGAGCGGTAGCGACCAACAATGTGTCGAACTATCCACCGAAGGTGCGCACGGAGCGTGTTTAGCTCCGTAATCTCTCAGGTATCAGGACAGAGGGGTCTGCGATTTATCGCATGCAGGAATGGAAACTCAGCTTTGCTTAGTTCGCTTAGTTGGAGTTCGCTTGCGTGTATTTTTTCGTCCCTTTTAATCTGGTAATGAGGCTCCGCCAAGATGGTTGATTTTGGCGGATGGGATATGCCTGTCAATTACGGTTCACAAATCGAAGAACATCATGCAGTGCGCAGCGATTGCGGCATGTTTGATGTCTCCCACATGTGTGTAGTCGATTTGCGCGGCGAAAATGTCCGCGGCTTTTTGCGCGGCCTGGTTGCCAATAACGTCGACAAATTGCAAGTCTCAGGCAAAGCATTGTATTCCTGCATGCTCAAACCTGAAGGCACCGTAATCGACGATCTGATTATCTATTTTTTCAATGAAAACTGGTTCCGTCTGGTGGTCAACGCAGGTACTGCAGAAAAAGACGTGGCATGGATCAACGCCCACAATGCGGCTACCAATGCCGGTCTGACAGTGACCCAGCGCCGTGACGGCGACAATGCGTTTGCCCTGATTGCGGTACAAGGCCCGAACGCCCGCGCCAAAGCATGGGAAGTTTTGCCGGAAACGAAAGCGGCCAGCGCAGAAATCAAGCCGTTTAACGCAGTGATCGTTGACCAGACCGCTTTCGGCGAAGTCATGGTGGCACGTACCGGTTACACCGGTGAAGACGGTTTCGAGATCGCGGTTGCTGCCGATAAAGTGCATGCCTTGTGGGATGCCTTGGTCGCCGTCGGCGTTAAACCAGCCGGTTTGGGTGCACGCGATACCCTGCGCCTCGAAGCAGGTATGAATTTGTACGGCCAGGACATGGATGAAAGCGTCAACCCGCTCAACGCCGGCCTGGCATGGACCATCGATCTGGTCAGCGAGCGTGACTTTATCGGTAAAGCCGCATTGCAGGCGCAAGGTCAGAGCGCACAATTTATGGGTTTGATCTTGCGTGAAAAAGGCGGCATCTTGCGCGCACACCAAAAAAAGTCATTTGCGCTCAAGGCGAAGGTGAAATCACCAGCGGCACCTTCAGCCCGACGATGCAGCAAGCGATCGCCCTGGCACGCTTGCCTATGGGTGTAGCGATAGGCGATACCGTTCAGGTCGTAATTCGTGACAAACAGTTAGCTGCCACCGTAGTGAAGTTGCCGTTTGTACGTAACGGTAAAATCTTAGCTGCCTGAATCTGAATCTGTATCTGAACATCATCTGTATTTGAAAATTACCACCTAATTCATTTTAATCTTTTAATTTTGGAGTCCACCATGAGCATCCCAGCAGAACTGAAATACACATCCTCCCACGAATGGGTACGCGTAGAAGCTGACGGCACTATCGCTGTTGGTATTACTGCCTTCGCACAAGACGCATTGGGCGATATCGTGTTTGTTGACTTGCCAAAAGTTGGCCAGGCTCTGGCAGCTGGCAAAGATTGTGCCGTGATCGAGTCCGTTAAGGCGGCCGGTGATATTTACGCACCAGTGACAGGCGAAGTGGTTGCGGTGAACGATGCCGTTGTCGATGCTCCGGAATCAATCAACGCCGATGCGTTCAGCGCATGGTTGTTCAAGCTGAAGCCAGCTAACATGGCTGATGTTGACGCTTTGATGAGCGCTGAAGACTACGCTAAAAACATCGGTTAATTTCGGTTTTTTGACTACAGCGCAGGCCATACGGCTTGCGCTGTTTTAGCTTCAGCTTTGCCAGAATTATCTCTATTCGCTTCCTATTCTCCCTATATCATGACCCAGCCTAGCCTGTCCCAACTTGAAGCACAAGATGCTTTTATCGCCCGTCATATCGGCCCTTCAGAATCAGAGCAAGCAGCGATGCTGGCTACGCTGGGGTATGCAAGCCGTAGCGCATTGATAGACGCGATTGTTCCGGCAAATATCCGCCGCCACGACGTACTGCCATTAGGCCAGTTTACCGAAGCCAAATCGGAACAAGCCGCCCTGACAGAATTAAAGGCACTGGCCGGTAAAAAACCGCGTGCTGAAATCACTGATAGGTCAGGGATATTCGAATGCCTTGACGCCAGGTGTAATCCTGCGCAATATTTTTGAAAATCCGGCCTGGTACACGGCATATACGCCTTACCAGCCAGAGATTTCCCAAGGCCGTCTGGAAGCGATTTTGAACTTCCAGCAAATGATTACCGACATGACCGGCATGGACATCGCGAACGCATCCATGCTCGATGAAGGTACTGCTGCGGCAGAGGCGATGACGCTGATTATGCGTGTCGGCAAGTCCAATTCCAAAGTGTTTTATGTTGCCGCTGATGTCTTGCCGCAAAACCCGTGAAGTGATCGAAACCCGCGCCACGCCGCTGGGTATCGAGGTACGTACCTGCAACGGTAAGGATGCGCTGGAGAATGAATGTTTCGGCGCGCTGTTGCAATATCCGGGCGTGAATGGTGACATCCGTGACTACCGCGAATATGCAGCCGCGATGCACGCTAAAGGCGCGATGGTGATAGCCGCCGCTGATTTGCTGGCGCTGACTTTGATCACGCCACCGGGCGAGTGGGGCGCAGACGTCGTCGTCGGTAACAGCCAGCGTTTTGGCGTACCACTGGGCTTCGGCGGTCCGCACGCCGGTTACATGTCTACCCGCGATGCTTTCAAACGCAATATGCCAGGCCGTCTGGTCGGTATCACTATTGATGCCCAAGGCAATTCGGCTTACCGTCTGGCCTTGCAAACACGCGAGCAGCATATCCGCCGCGAAAAAAGCGACATCGAATATCTGTACCGCCCAAGTTTTGCTGGCCGTTATGGCTTCCATGTATGCGGTGTATCATGGCCCTGCAGGTTTGCGTCAGATCGCCCAGCGCGTTCACCGTTACACGGCAATTCTGGCAACCGGTCTGAACCAGCTTGGCTGCCAGATCGCTAATGCGACGTATTTTGATACCTTGACAGTGAATGTGGCTGATGCCGCAGCGGTACATGCTGCCGCGGTTGCCGCCGGCATCAATCTGCGTCAGATCAGCGCAAGCCAGGTTGGCGTGTCTCTCGATGAAACCATAGGCCGTGAAGATATCGCCACACTGTGGACGATTTTCGCCGCAGGTAAAGCCAGCCCGGATTTCAATGCGATCAATGCGGCAGTGGAAGCTACAACCAGCACGGCCCTGCCAAAAGACGTAGTGCGCACCAGTACTTACCTGACGCACCCGACTTTCAATCGCTATCACGCAGAACACGAAATGCTGCGCTACCTGCGTAGTCTGGCAGACAAGGATCTGGCGCTCGATCGCACCATGATACCGCTGGGTTCATGCACCATGAAACTCAACGCCACCAGCGAGATGATTCCCGTGACCTGGCCTGAGTTCTCGAATATCCATCCGTTCGCACCGAATGACCAGACCGTCGGCTATCGCGAAATGATAGCTCAGCTGGAAGCGATGTTGTGTGCCGCGACCGGTTACGCTGCCGTTTCCCTGCAACCAAATGCCGGTTCACAAGGCGAATACGCAGGTCTGCTGGTGATCCAGGCTTACCATGCATCGCGTGGCGAAGCGCATCGCAATATCTGCCTGATACCGTCATCTGCGCACGGTACTAATCCGGCATCGGCCAGCATGGTCGGGATGGACGTCGTGGTGGTCGCTTGTGATGCGAACGGTAACGTAGATCTGGTTGACCTGATTGCCAAAGCTGAAAAGCATAGCGCGAATCTGGCAGCATGCATGGTCACTTATCCTTCGGTAGTTTCGGTGGCGACGTCAGCCACTTGAACTTACACAAGACGTTCTGCATCCCTCACGGTGGTGGCGGTCCTGGTGTTGGTCCGGTAGCGGTTGGCGCACATCTGGCCAAGTTCTTGCCGAATCAAAAATCGACCGGCTATGAGCGTGGTGTTGATGGTATCTCTTCGGTCAGCGCAGCGCCTTTCGTTCGGCCAGCATTTTGATCTCATGGATGTATATCGCCATGATGGGTTCAGAAGGTTTGAAAGCGGCGACAGAGACGGCAATTTTGGCGGCTAACTATATCGCCAAGCGTCTTGCCCCTCACTACCCTGTGCGTACTCAGGCATGATGGCCTGGTCGCGCATGAGTGCATTTTGGATCTGCGTCCATTGACTGACGCCACTGGCATCGGAAGACGTCGTGGATTTCGGTTTCCATGCACGGCTCCCGGTAGTTTCGGTGGCGACAGCCGTCAGGTGTCAGCCACTTCTTGAACGAGTAATCTGTTCACTGGATAAACGACGCGGGTATTCCCGTTTTTTTTTATGATTCAATTTGTTTGCTATTGCTGATGAATTTCTATCTGGCGGTGCCGGTACTGGCCATGGCTTCGGCGCAGTTCCCTTGCCATTGAATCAAGTGTAGTTGATGATGTTGTCGGCAAACAGTTTGCTAACGTCGATTTACACCATCGACATAGACCGTGCTACCGGTCAGACGACGGGCGTAAGGCGTGGCGAGGAAGGCGCAGGTGAAGCCAACGTCCATGATATCTACCAGTTCGCCGAGTGGCGCGCGCGCTGTACCGCCTCGTTTAGCAGCAAGTCAAAGTCTTTCAAGCCCGATGCAGCGCGGGTTTTCAGCGGACCCGGTGAGATAGGATGAACCCGGATACCTTGTCGCCCAAGTTCGTAGGCGAGGTAACGGCAGGATGCTTCCAATGCCGCTTTTACCGGACCCATCACGTTATAGTTCGGCGCCACCTCGTTCGCCCCGTGGTAACTCATGGCAAACATACTGCCGCCCTCGGTCATCAGGGGAGCCGCCAGTTTTGCCATGCGAATGAAAGAGTGGCAGGAAATATCCATCGCCTTGGCGAAGCCTTCGGCAGAACAATTGAGCAAGCCGCCTTGCAGGTCTTCTTTAGGGGCGAAGGCGATCGAGTGCACCAGGATATCGAGTCGCCCCCATTTATTTTCTATCTCTTCAAACAGCGCTTCGAGTTGACCCGGCTGGCTTACGTCCAGCGGCATGAAAATCGTCGCCCCCAGATCTTCCGCCAGTGGTGCGACAAACGGTTTTGACTTCTCGTTTATATAGGTGATGGCCAGATCTGCCCCGAGCTCGCGAAACGCCTTGGCGCAACCGTAGGCAATCGAGTGTTCGTTGGCAATGCCGACCACCAGTGCTTTTTTTCCTTGAAGCAAGGGATTTGGGGACGGGAAATTTGTATCAATCTTCATGTTGTAGTTCTTCTGGTCAAATGCTTCAAATGTTATTAAGGATGCTTTGCGTGTGGCGGGCAATCATCAGTTCTTCGTTGGTGGGGATGACCCATGCCGACACTTTACTATTTGTCGTGCTGATACAAGGTCCCGCGGTGTTGTTGGCGGCAGCATCGAACTCTAGCCCTAGCCAGGCAGCCGCTTGACAGACCCGTTCACGGATAAACACTGCACGCTCACCTATGCCGGCGGTGAACACCAGCGCATCGAGCCCGCCCATGGCCGCGGCGAGCGAACCGAGTTCACGCCCGATGCGGTAAATGAATAGCTCAACAGCGAACTTCGCTTTCGGCTCATCGGAGTCAAGTAAGGTACGCATATCACTCGACACACCGGAGACACCTAGCAAGCCCGACTGTTGATACAAGAGTTTTTCAATCGCGCGGGCATCCATCTTTAGCTCATCCATCAGATACAGCACGACACCCGGGTCCAAATTGCCGCAACGGGTTCCCATAGGCAGGCCATCAATGGCGGTAAACCCATGGTACTGGCCACGCTATTGCCAGCATGTATCGCGCACATGCTGGCGCCATTCCCCAGATGTAATACGATGGTACGTCCCTGGGCTGCGCGCGCATCATACTCCGGCAAAACAGTAGCGATATATTCGTAAGACAGACCATGAAAACCGTAGCGCCGAACGCCGCGATCAGTGATCTCCGCGGGCAACGCAAAGGCCTGCGCAACTGCGGGCTGAGCATGATGAAAGGCCGTGTCAAAACAGGCTACCTGCAGCAGTTCCGGATGTTCGTCGAACAGATTACGTACCGGTGTCAGGTTGTGCGGTTGATGCAATGGCGCCAAGGGTATCAACTGCTCCAGATCTTTAATGATCCCGGGGCTTAAGCGCACTGGCTCAACGTAGGCTACGCCACCATGCACCACCCGATGACCAACCGCGACCAATTGGTGTTCGCCTAGATGTTCACGCAGAAATTGCGCCAGGTAGGCAATACCGCCGTCGTGACCTAAGGATACGCCCTGCCCCCACTGCTTTTCAGCAACCGGAGTGCCGGTGGCATCCTTAGACTTGAATTTTGGCGAGGTGTAAAGCCCCTCGATTTGCCCGCCAAGGAATAAATCTAGCGTCTCGCCCTTTTCCAGAAATAAGGAGAATTTGATGCTAGACGAGCCGGCATTAACAACCAGAATAGCGTTACTCATGCTGGCACCGCCTTGCCGGCGTTCTCACGCCATGCCTCGGCGACTAAGGCTGCCACGGCACAAGAGGCCAAGAATGCAGATTAAAACCGGTGTCTCGCAGTCTTGAGCCGGCTGACCTCAACCCTGCCACCCTCGGAGCGCCACGAAGTGCGAGAATGACGTGGTTTTAGATAAGGGAAACGTGCTTTCGCATTTGGGCATCATGCTCTGCGGTCTGGGGCGCAATCACCACGCCGACGTGATTGGTCCAGCTCAGTGTGGCACTGGCGACTTTTTTAAACGGCAGCGCACTAACCCGTATGAAGACCACATCTCCCACTTCTAATTGGCTGGCTAATTGGGCACGACTGATACTGGTAGGCGGAGTTTGAACCGGCAGCTCTTGTGCGACGCTTGCGATCGTTATACAAAGCGCAGTGGCGGCACTGCAGGCTTTGATCAGGCCACCGCCATAAGGTGTTTTCGCATTGCGCCGCTGGCTAAATCTAGTAAGCCCACTGTGAGCTGCGTCACTAGTCCGGGTGATGGTTCGGTTGATAGTGCGTTTGATAGTGCGGTTAATAGTAAGCATGATGTATCTCCTGTTTTATGAAAAGAAAATTTTTTCTATGTTGAGATTGCGGGTAGTCCCCACGCCGGGATCCGCGCCGCCAGGACAAAACAAAAACAGAAAACCAGCAAAATAGTGATGAGCATCTTTGTCCCCCCTTTGAATAAGTGGCAACTGTAGCGACTCAAAGGAAATTTCCGAACTATTTTGTAAAATAATCCATAATATGTGCTTTTAAGTAGCGATAATCGATACGCGCTTGGCGAATGCCATCCTTTTGTTCATGGCTTTAGGGTGGCACCGCTGTTTTATGTAGATTCAAGATTGAGGCCTCAACCCTATGTCGCAAACCCATCAATTAATTAGCACGCTGAAGCAATTGCTCAAGGCGCGTGGCCTCACTTATGCGCAGGTGGCGGCGCATTTGAAACTGAGCGAGGCCAGCGTTAAACGGCAGTTCTCGCAACAGAGTTTTAGCCTGCAGACACTAGAGGCGATCTGCGACTTATTGCAGCTGGAGTTGGCCGAGTTGGTGGTGCAAGCCCAGCAAGCTCAGCCGCGCTTAAGTCAGCTCAGTGCCGCGCAAGAGGCGGAACTGGTGAGTGATCCGCGTCGGGTATTGATGGCGATCTGCGTGCTCAATCACTGGACACTGGAGCAGATTGTGGCGACCTATCAAATCAGTAAAGAGCAAGGCATTGCCCATCTGCTGCGCCTCGATCATCTGGGCATGATCAGGCTGATGCCCGAAAATCGCGTCAGTCTGCGCATCGCGCGCGATTTCGCGTGGTTAGCGGGAGGGCCTATCCATCAGTTTTTCCGTGAGCGCGCGCAAAGCGATTTCCTCGATAGTGATTTTCGACATCCGGGCGAATTGCTGCGCTTTCAGCACGCCATGCTGAGCCCGGCTGCCAATCTGCGTTTTCAGCAGCGGCTGCAGCGTTTGCTGCAAGAGTTTACCGACTTGCATGAAGATGGCATCACGACACCGGCCAATACGCGTCATGGCACTAGCTTGTTGCTAGCGCTGCGGCCGTGGGAGCCGGAAGTGTTTTCTGCATTGCGTAGAACGCCAGACAGTCGCGGGTTTTCTCTGGCGGGCTGTTAACTGTAAAGACGCTTGCTATTGTGCGTTTAATCCGCAAGGGCAAAATAAGGGCAAGCCCAGCGCGCATATTCCATGCGGGTTTCCAGCCTGCCTGGCCTGCAAGCCGCATGGGATATGCGCGCTGGCAGGGTGTGTTTTTTAATAGGCTAAAACTGGGCTTAAGGAAGCAGCTCTACGTGTTATCCCTTATGCCGCTTGTAACGCAAATGTCATCTTTCTCTACTATGATGAAATCACCAAAACAAAAGAACCAAGGAGAGCGTCTGAATGTTAGAAAACCTGAAAAGTAAAATTGTAAATGTGCGTGCGCACATGGTGATACGTGATTCTAGTTATCGTCCGCAACTTGAGGATTTACCCGATGAGTTGTTCACTTACTGGAAAAATACCGCGCATAAAGAATTCCCTGGCATCCCTAGCGATGCCATTTTTTTTGCCCGCGCTGCTGAGGGCTTGTTGATGTTTTTCGATATTGTGCGCAATAGTGAGCGTGCCTGTGGTCTGCCTTCGAAGGCGGCGGACTCGGTCTGGCATGCCTGGAGTGCCATGTCGCAAGCGCAGCTCGATCGCTTCTGCTGCAAACATTATGCACGGACTATTCCGCACGTAGAGGCCGGACAGATGGCAATTACCATGGATTTGGCCTTGGCCACTAGTCTGGTTACGGCACGCAAACTCGATGGTTTGGTACTCGCAAGTTGCACGGTGCCGCGCTTGTTTGGCCTGGACCGTCACTTGAAAATGCCGGGCGGCTTTGCTTACCGTGTGTCCGGTGGAGAATTAGGCTTTAGTCAGATCAATCAGCGCGGCATTGCGGAGGCAAAGATGCAATTTCCTTTTTGGTTTAATAGCGCAGAATTGCTGGCAGCAGGTTTGATCACTCAAAACGCTTATGATGCGCAACTGCTGAAGAAAAAAAACAGGCAAGATGGCGCGGCTTGCGGATCAGGTTTTAGTAGTTCCAGCTGCGATCTGGGTAGTGCCGCTGACTCTTGTGATGCTGGCGGTGACAGCGGCGGTAGTAGTTGCGGTGGCGGATGTGGGGGTGATTGATCACTGAGTGCGAAAATCACACGCTCACCTTGCTTGGAATTGCTGACCACCACACGCCTAGTGGCAAGCCCGGCGCGCATATTCCATGCGGGTTTCCAGCCTGCCTAGCCTGCAAGCCGCATGGAATATG
Source organism: Undibacterium piscinae (assembly GCA_003970805.2). GTDB lineage: Bacteria > Pseudomonadota > Gammaproteobacteria > Burkholderiales > Burkholderiaceae_D > Undibacterium > Undibacterium piscinae. Next base: position 1,557,055 of record CP051152.1, on the reverse strand, counting down.
CGCGCTGGCAGGGTGCTAGTTTGAATTCTGAGTATTCATCGATACAGTGGCAATTGCATTTTTACCGGACGGATATCCAAGCGTATTCGCATGACGGTGTAGGCTTCTGCACCTGAACTGCTGGAATAGTAACCAGCACTCTCGGCGTTCTTGCTGAACTTGAATTCAAATCCTTGTTCCGCCAGTGGTTCTTGGCTACTGCCAAACGCTAAGCCTATAGCTTGCTGCTGACGACTATCAATCAGATGGAATAATAAATCGGCCACGGTGGTGTTGGCCAAAATATCCGGATAGAAACGCTGCTCTTCACTCGCTGGCAGGCTAGGATTCACTTTTCCACTGAGCTTATCCGCTGAGGGAGTAATCACTTTACTGGTGAGATTAAATTTATCACCACGATCAAGGTAGCTGATGGCGGCGTTGCTGAGATTGAAGCGAGGTTCCTTAGCATCGGTTTTTGCCTCGCTCAAATCGATCAGGATCGCGCCTTTGTAGCCTATGATTTCGACCTCATTTTGATTTGTGATCAGCATCGCCGTGTTCTCGTCTATGCCCAGGCCTAGTTGGTAATTTTTCTTGAGCATCACCGGTAGCATCCGGGCAAAACGGCCACGTATGATCAGATGCTGATCGATGAAAACCTGCTTGCCGATGAAGCCCAGACCGTCTGCGATCTCCTTGCCGTCGGTGACGCCATATTGTAAGGTCGGTAATACTGCTTTCGCATCGTAGAACATGGTGCTACTCATGATTGCGGCACCGGCGCTGCTACCGGCGATGACGCCGCCGCGCTGATACAGTGCCCAAATCGCTTCAAGTAAAGGCGTTCTTGTCCCATCTTTCTGCATCAAGGCTTGCACGATGCGACCCTGATCTCCACCGGTGAAATACACACCATTGGATTGCTTGATTGCCTCTATCCATTGCGGATCACGGGCTACTTCCTGAACATGACGATCAGTATATTTTACCGACAGCGGTAACACGAAGGCGCTGGCACCATAGCGATTCAGATTTGCCGCGCTGGCATTGCCAGAGCGTTCTGGATTAGCGGCCGCCGCCGGGATTACCGCAATTTTTGCGCCTTTTCCACCGGCTTGTTGAATGATAGTTTGCCAGACCGCGGCATTGTCGCCACGTAAAGCACCGCCTATGATGACCAGTGAGCCGCTGGCCGGGGGCATAGCGACTTCACTGGCATGTGCGTAGGGCGCTGATGAGATTGAGAAGGCTCAAGACAGCGAGGCCGGTGAAAATGAAGTGGCCATCTTTTTCCAGAATATGGCATCGCTTTGCTGCATGGCAATAAAAAAGGGCAGCATCGATGATGCCGCCCCAAATCTTAGCAAGCTTATCTTAGCAAGCTTACGCTAGCGAGCTAAGTTAATGCTGCGTATTATTTCAAGACGTAAGTCCAAGCGCAATGCGCGGCCACGTGGATCAGCATGTCTGATTGGGCTTTTGGTGTTAGCAGAATTGTCTGCCGGCTTGCAGCCGGCATTGCGCGATTAGGCGACTATAGGCATCGAAGGGCGGTTTCAGCATCGATACGTTTAATCGAGGAGCCGGTGATCTCTACTTTCTGGATCGCGGTCGCGGCAATGTCGGATTGTGCCAAGGCATTCTGGACAGGCAGGCTTAGCATTGCCATGACACTTAGCGCTGACCAGGTTGCAGCGGTAATTTTTTTTGGTACGGGCTTGATTTGCCGGGTTTGCTGATTCATCGACTTATTCTCCTAAGGGTTTACGACTTCAGGTTGAAACACATCACAAAAATTTGGAAAAGCCTCTCCCGCGGTCACCGTGAAAGGTGACCGTGATTTGATCTTTGAGTGAGTGTTTAGCTTATGCTTACTTCTTTTGCTTACTACTTTCCACGGGCGGGAATTTCAGGTTGCTATCGGCATTGTGCAGATAGGCGGCAAGCGCTTCTGTCAGTCGCATCGCTTTCTCCACATTTTTCTTGTTCGAGACCATGATGGAACTGACCAGCGCCTCTATGACGGCGATCGCCGCTGTTGCACTGCTGGGTAAAATTGCGTGGTTGCTCTGCGCCAGCAACAGATAATCACCCAGTTGCGCTAGCGGTGAGGCCGGCGAGTCTGTAATGGCGACGATGCAGGTCGAATGCATGCGGGCGAACTGGGTGAGACGTATCACATCCAGTGCATAGCGCGGGAAGGAGATGACGATCAGCACATCTTTTTCGGTGATATTGGCGAGATGACCTGCCGCTACTTCAGTACCGCCATAGCCTACAACTTCCACGACATGGGAGCAAAATGGTTGCAGATGGAGTGACAGCATTCCGGCCAAATGCGCGCTTAAGCCAAAACCCATGATGTAAACGGTAGCGGCTTTGGTCAGGCGACCGACGATCTGCGCAATGACTTGCTCGTCGATACCATGGCTGGCGGCATCAATATTTGTGCTGGCGTATTGCAAACTGGCGCTGGCAGCAGAGATTGAGCTACTACGGTTCTCTATGGTGTTGCGTAGTTTTTCAACCGGTTGAAAAACCGCTTGTACGGTCTCCGCGATCTGGTTGCGCAGACCGGCGTAATTGCTAAAACCCATGTCGCGGGCAAAACGACTGACGGTCGCCGTTGAGCTTTGGCAGAGCTCGGCCAAATCCTCTATCCCCAAGGCCGTTACCTTTACCTGGTTGCGCAGCAGATAGTCTGCGATGCGCTTGTAGGATGAGGTGCCCTCTTGTAATACTTCCATCAGGGAGGTCCCTAAGGCAGATTGGGCAAATACCATTTCCGGGGAAATCGATTGTGCAGGCTGAGTATTTTTTTTCATTGGGTTTGCGATTACAAAATTTGCGGCAATGTCGATGTTTGAACTGTAGCCTTGTTTAAATTATTTTTCAATAGATGTTGTCAGTTTTTTTTCATAAAGATAAAATATGTAAAAATTTATTCATTTAAAAAGAGACACCGGGGACTGGAATTTTTTTGGTTCTTGCAGTTTTTAAAATGCGGCCTTAGCGGTAATGTGTAGATTAGATCGCCGTTTAAACAGACCCGGTAACAAGAAAGACGCTGCGTGCCGCGATTACGTTGATTCGCATCGGCATGCTCTGACCTGAGGTAGCGCGCTTAAGCTAGGGTGAAGCGCATGCCATCAACGCTTTAAATGAAATATCGAGGATACATTTGCCTGTTCTTATAACTTATAAGGAGATCAGGCAGATGGATTTACATAACAGCCAGAAACGGCATTTACAATTTTGAAGGTGCTATTCCCATGCGTACACAGCCACACATGCTGCCAGTAAAAAGCTCCGGAACTTCGCGCGAATTAATTAGCCTGCATTATGGCAATGCCGGACGCGGAAAAAAAGTGTATATCCAATCGTCTTTACATGCCGATGAAATACCCGGAATGTTAGTGACGCATTACCTACGCAAGCAATTGGAGCAGTTCGAGGCTGCTGGTGATATTGCCGGTGAAATCGTATTGGTACCGATCGCCAATCCTATCGGCTTGGATCAGGAAATCCATGGTGCTGCATTTGGTCGGTTTGATCTCTCTACCGGAATTAATTTTAATCGAGGCTATCTGCATCTGACATCACGACTCAGTGCAGAGTTGGATGGCAGGCTTGGTGCCGATCAGGATGAGAATGTACGCCTGATCCGGCAACAGGCGATCAGTATATTAAAGCAATGGCAACCGGTGAATGAGACCGAGTATCTGAAAAAAACCTTGCAAACTCTGGCAGTCGATGCCGACATCGTGCTCGATCTGCATTGTGATAATCAAGCGGTCATGCATTTGTACACAGGCACGCCTTTGCTAGAAGCGACGTTACCGTTGGCCGCCTATCTGGGGGCAAAAGCAGTGCTTACTTCGGTGCTATCCGGTGATGATCCTTTTGATGAAACCTGTTCTCGTCACTGGTGGGAGTTAGCGCAGCATTTTGGCGCAGCCACACCTATCCCGGCCGCTTGCCTGGCGATCACGGTGGAGTTGCGTGGCGAGACTGAAGTCTGTCATGAGTTGGCGCGCGCCGATGCTGCCGCCATCATCGCCTTTTTGCAGCAGACCGGGCATATAGGCGGCACGGCTACCGTCATGCCGCAGGCTCTATGTAAGGCGACCCCATTGGAAGGCGTAGAGCCTATCGTCGCCGCGCATGCGGGTATTTTGGTATTTACCAAAGCGTTGGGTGAGTCGGTAGAAGCCGGTGAAAGTATCGGCGATCTGGTCGATCCGCTCAGCGGTGAGCAAACTCCCTTGCTGGCAAGCGTTTCAGGCGTGTTGTTTGCAAGGGTGGCGCGACGTTATGCGCAAGGCGGGATGAGAGTGGCGAAAATAGCCGGTGAGCAGGCTTTTCGCACTGGCAATCTACTTTCTTTGTAGTGGCGGTTTTTAAAAATTACGCAAACCTAGTTAGTTGAGTAAAGGGCTTACCAGTGCGTCTGGTGAGAATAAATTTGCGTAAGTCCAATGAGTTTGAATTGCTAGTATCCAGGGAGACACCCGTGTTAAATAAAATAAGAATGCCAAATACCTTCGTCCTGTTATTTTTCTTGCTGGCCTTGATCGCGTTGTCGACCTGGTGGGTACCCGGCGGAAAATATGAGACACATCTGGTCAACGGGAAGAGCTTGATCGATCCGGGCTCATTTCACTACATCGCCAGTAATCCGCAAGGGCCGGTAGCGTTGATGATGGCGCCGATCAAGGGCTTTGTCGAAGCAGCTTTAATCATCGGTTTTGTTTTAATTGTCGGCGGTGCTTTTGCGGTCTTGCAAAAAACTGAAGCGATAGACTCCATGATCAAATCGGTGGCAAAGGCGCATACCCATTCGCGATTGGTCAGGGCAACGATCATTCCTGTCTTTGTCAGCTTGTTTTCTTTGGGAGGAGCCACTTTTGGCATGGCTGAGGAAGCAATCCCTTTCGTGATGATTTTTATCCCCTTGGCGCTGGCGCTCGGTTATGACTCTATCGTTGGCGTTTCCATTCCGTTTGTCGGCTCGCAAATCGGGTTTGCCGCGGCCTTCCTGAATCCCTTTAACGTCGGGATTGCACAAGGGATTGCCGGTGTGCCGGTGTTTTCCGGAATCGGTTTTAGATTAGTGGTATGGCTTTTGGCAACCTCATTGACTATCGCTTTTTTAATGTGGTACGCCGCACGCATCAAGAAAAATCCTAAGCTTAGCCCTACCTTTGAAATAGATGAGGAAAAGCGGCTGCACTTGCAAGGCAATGATCTGGCCGAATTTACCGGCATGACGGGCGTGCATAAGGCAGTGTTGTGGCTGTTTCTGGCAACCCTGGCTGGCATGGTGCTAGGCGTGGTGAAGTACGACTGGTTTATCAATGAAATCGCCGCGCTATTTTTGCTGATGGCCATCGTGGTCGGCATGGTCGGCCGCTTGGCTACGGATGAGTTTGTCGCTGCCTTTATGCAGGGCGCCAAGGATCTGGTGAGCACCGCGCTGGTAATTGCCCTGGCTCGCGGCACCATGATTTTGGCACGCGACGCGCATATCATCGACACTATGCTGTACTCCTTGATGCCCATGGTGCAATCAGCTAATCCGGTTTTTGCCGCGCATAAGATGTTTGTGATTCAATCCGTGATTAATTTTTTCATACATTCCGGTAGTGGTCAGGCGGCACTTACCATGCCTATCATGGCACCTTTGGCGGATCTGGTGGGCGTCTCGCGTCAAACCGCAGTACTGGCATTTCAGTTCGGTGAGTTCACTACTCCTATGATTCCCACTTCAGGGATTACGGTAGGTGTATTGGCTTTAGCTGGTATACCCTGGAGCACCTGGGCCAAATGGATGATACCTCTGCAGCTGATCTATTTTGTGCTGGCGCTGGTTTTGCTGGCGGTGGCTTGTCAGCTTAATTGGTGATGTGACAGACAGAAATACAAATACCAGCGAGCGGTGTTGATGTGCACTTGTGCATATGCGTTTGTGATGATTAATCAAGCGGGGCGGTTTGCGGGCTCAGACGAAATGCCGCGCGTTCGTAACCAAGGCTGGCAGCCTTATCTAAGGCCGCATTGAGGATGGCTGGCGGCAGTGCCGGAGTGCGCGATAGCACCCAGCCATATTTTCGGCCCGGTTCTCCCACCAGCACCCATTGATAATCTTGGTCTAGCGCGAGTATCCAGTAGTTGCCATAGAACGGGCGGAAAAAGCTTACCCGCAGTTTACTGTTGGCGCTTCCTTCCACAATGTGGGCAATGCCGTTGGCTTGCTCTATGCTGCCGTCAAGCTTGCGGCAACGGTTGATCACGCGTATCGAGTCTCCGTCGGGAACATACTCGGCCTGGGTATCTGCAGCACAGATTGCTTGAAAACGATTCGGTAGCAGCGCCACTTCATACCATTTTCCCTGGTAGCGAGACAAATCAACCGAGGCCACGGTGGCTAACGGAGCCTGATTGACTGAGGCGCAGGATGCCAGCAAAAAAATACCGGTTAAACTTGCGGCGAATACAAGGGCTTTCCGTTTGATATTGACTATTTTCATGCAAACCTCTGTTCTTGTCATGCTGTGGAAATCCTGACTCAGACAAAAAAACTGAGGTCTGGTTGGCGGCCGAGCTTAATGCGGCGCGCTAATGCGCTGGTGAAAAACAGCGGATAGTTAAGCGCTATTGATAGTGCACGCTTTCGTTTCCTTTGGGGGCACTCAATGGCAGAGTCATGATAAAGCGGGCTCCTGCATCAGGTTTGCTCTCTGCCCGTATACTGCCACCGAGTACGTCCGTGACCAGATTGTAGACGATATTGAGGCCAAGGCCGCTGCCGCCGCGTCCCAGTTTGGTGGTGAAAAACGGATCAAAAATCCGCCCCAGGTTTTCATCGGAAATACCGACTCCATTATCGCTGATACTGAGCTCAACGACGGGCACCTGATGATCGACTTGGCTAGAATCCTGATTCTGCGGGAGTAGGCGGGCACTGATGATGATCTGGGCTGGTCCTTGGAAGTTCTCGCCGAAACCATGGAGTATCGCGTTATTGATCAGATTGGTGATGATTTGCCCGAGCGGGCCGGGGTAGCTGTCCATCTTGATTTCTACCGGTATCTCGACCTGCACTTCGTGCATCAGGCTTTTGAAACTGGTGGACAAGGTCAGCAGAGTTTCCTTGATGACTACGTCTAGCATGAAATCACGACGCTGGGCACTGGTGCGATCGACCGCGACCCGCTTGAAGCTGCCTATCAGGTCGGCGGCACTACTGAGATTGCGTAACAAGATATCGCTAGCCTTGACACTATCGCTGACATAGTTTGCCAGCATAGAGCGGGTCAGATGATTGGCCATTTTTTCCTGAAATTCAGCGCTCAGGTCGTGCAGGGTGCTGGCGACCGTTACGCTATTGCCTATCGGCGTATTGAGTTCGTGTGCGACACCGGCGACCAGTGAGCCAAGCGCCGCCAGGCGTTCGGATCGTTGTATTTCCATTTGGGCGTTTCTCAGGCTGGTCAGGGTGTTACTCAGTTCCTGATTGGCGGTGTGTAGTGCCAGCGTACGATCAGTGACATGTTGCTCCAGGGTGGCGCTATGATTGGCCTGTAGTTTAATCAGGTCATCGAGTTTGATGCGCATGTCATCAACCCCAAGTGCCAGATCTCCCATTTCATCATTGCGCGCAATATGTACGCCCGCTTCCAGATTACCTTCACCTAACCGGTCCACATCTTTTTGCAATTGCCGCACCGGTAGCATGATGCGACGCTGAAACAGCATGAGCAGAAGGAAAAAGGAAATCAATAATTGGAAAAATAATGCGCCTATCAGCTTGAACATGCTCCTGAAAAATTCTGCCTTAACCAGTTTGTCGCTCATCTGGATAGTGACGCGCCCGATCGCGACATCATTCCATTTAATGACGCGCACTTCCTTTATTAGCTCGCTGTCCGCCGGGCCGGGCCGGTCGGCACGTACAAATTTGCCCGACGAGGCGTCTTCGACCACGATACTGATCACATCAGGATTTTTCATGACGGAGTTGATGAAGGTTTGCGCCGATTGGGCATCGACGTTCCAGACCAGCGGTGACATGGTTTGTTCCAGCATGCCGGCATATTGCAGCAAGGGGCCGCGCACCCGCACTTCGTATTTACGTGCTGACACCTATGCTGATGCTCAGTTGACCGGCAACTTTTGATCTGAGATGCGGGATGGCGGCATTCCATACGGCCTGCCTTAACTTATTGGCAAAAGGCAGTGCGTGCTCTTGTGGCATATTTGGCAGTATCAGGATGAACTCCTCGCCACCATAGCGAGCCAGCACATCGGAAGAGCGTGATAATTGACTTTTCAGGGTTTGCGCGACCTTGATCAGTGCCTTGTCACCGCTGGGGTGGCCATAGAAATCGTTATATTCCTTAAAAAAATCGATATCGACCATGAATATCGATAGCGGTAATTTTTGACGCAAACTTTGTCCCAGCGCCATCTTGTAGTGTTCATCAAAAAAACGCCGGTTGTAAATGCCGGTCAGGCTGTCCGTGGTGGCATCGCGTTTGAGCATTTCTGAATGCGAACGCAGCATTTTTTCGCGTTTGATGGAATTGCTGGAGTCGGAAATCTGTATCAGGCAACAACGTTTTCCATCGCTTGAGGGAAGTGGCGTGATCGCGATGGACTGATGCATGCGCAGTCTTTCCTGAGCCTCATCCGATGCGGTGTACAAAGGCAAGGGGGAGCGATGCAAGGCATTTGACAGTACTACCGGTAAGCCATAGTTCAGCGAATTTCTTAACGCGGTCAGGAATGCCGGGCTGGGAGCTTCCTTAAATGCCGTAGCTATGGTTTTCCGGAGCGCCTCCGCTTCCGGCACTTCACTGCTTTTTGCCACCCAGTCATTCCACATTAAAATATTTTCGTCGCTGTCAACGACGATCAAACCCATGTTGATGACATTGAGGATGCTAGCCAGATCCAGCCTGGACGACGGTGCAGGCGTCATTAAATCGCCCCCAGAAAACGTTCGATATGTGTCACCAGGTTACGTAGCGACATGGAGCTCAGCAGGAAAATAAGGTGACCTTCGGAATGGCGCTTTTCTATGGTCAGGTCTATATGCAAGACCAGGATGAAAGGTTGATCCGGGCTATTGCGGATGCCTTTGAAAATTTCTTCGGTAGTGGCGATTTTATAGGTCGGCAGCGAGCTGTTCAGTGAAATGCCAAGCATATCCGCCATCGCCGACAGGCAGGCGTTAAGAATGATATTGCCGAGCTCGCACATCGCTTCTTGTTCAAACTCTGCCAATTCCTCTATGCTCATTTGTGAACCCATCATGTCGCGCACGATTTCCAGCGCATGATCTTCGGTAAACAGCAGTACCGCTTCGGCATCGAAAGGCCCGGAGAATTGCTGGCTGACTGCGCCAAATCGGGCGCTGTTGAGCGACATCACGGCGCCATCGGCGTCTTCGCTGCGCTTAATTTCTATCGAAGGCACCGATAGCTTGACTTCGTCACCGACGATTTCGGAGAGGCTGGCGGCAGCCCGGCCTGCTCCGACGTTAAATACTTCGGTTAGTGCATCAATATGCAATTCGCTCAGGGTATCCATTATTCACCCGCAAAATGTGCCAGCGCATGCGCAATCGATTTTTCCGTGACAGGTTTGGCAACGAAGGTGGCGCCTATCGAGTTGGCACGGGTCTGGAAGGTCTCTTGTATGTTGGCGGAAAAAATAGCGATGCGCATGTGCGGATGTTTGGCCAGTATCTGCTCTGCCGCGTCGGTGCCAAGTATGCCGGGCATATTGATGTCCATGGTGCAGTAGTCCGGGGTGTCCTGATCGACCATCAGCACGGCGGCATCACCGCTGGCAGCTTCGGTAATTTGCCAGTCGGGCTGCTTGGCAAGTATGTGCGCTTTAATAACCATGCGCGATACTTTGCTGTCGTCCACGATTAGCAGTTTTTTAGTTGTATTGTCGGCATTCATGTTTGGCTATTTGGCTGGTCATCGGTTTGCCGATTTTACCTGATCTAGCCCGAGAGCAAGAAATGATTTGTCGGCTATTTTTCAGCTGCTTGTTGCGTTGTGTTTTTTTCTTGTGCCAGACGGCGCCACAAGGTGGTGCGGCTGATGCCCAGATATTGCGCTACCTTCTCCCGGTTGTGATTGAATTTTTCCATCAGTGCGGGTAAAGAGTGTGATTCTTCTGAGCCGGTTATTACGGCCGGCACTAACGAACTGGCATGGTGATTAACCAGGATTTCAGGCGTGATTCTGGCGATAAACCCCGGCGTGAGCGCCTGCAAGGGCTCGGCCGCCAGAAACAGTGCGAGTCTTTCCATCATGTTGCGCATTTCGCGTACATTGCCCGGCCAATGGTATTGCTGAAATAGTTCGCCGCAGGCCAATACCTCGGCATGCAGGTTGGGGTGGGGTCGTGCGCCCATGGCCGCCAGTGCGTGTTTCAGGCACCATTGCGCCAAAGGGATCAGGTCATCCTGGCGCTCGCGCAGGGCCGGGATATGCAGCCGCAGTACTGCCAGACGGTAAAACAGGTCGGGACGGAAACGCCCTTCGCGCATCCGGCTTTCCAGATCGCAGTGGGTGGCACTGATGATCCTGACATCGACCGGTATCGGGCGTATGCCACCGACCCTGACCACTTCACGCTCTTCCAGTACCCGCAGTAGCCTGGTTTGCAGGCTCAGTGGCATTTCGCCGATTTCGTCCAAAAACAGGCTGCCATGGTTGGCCGCTTCAAATAAACCTGCATGGCCGCCGCGGCGTGATCCGGTAAAAGCGCCTTCTTCGTAACCAAATAGTTCCGATTCCAGCAGCGATTCGGCAATCGCGCCGCAATTGACGGCGACGAAAGGCTGGCGCGCGCGCGGACTTTCGCGGTGTATCGCTTGCGCCGCCAACTCTTTGCCGGTGCCGGTTTCACCCTGCAATAAGACGGTGGCCGGCGATCTGGCAAATAGCATGATGGAATGGCGCAAATTCTGCATGGGCGCAGAGTCGCCGCGCAAGTCGTTGATGCCGTGACGTGCCCGCAAAGCATCTGCCGCCGGATTTTGTCTGCCGCGGGCCGCTTCCAGGCGGGTGATGCGGGCGATTTCCAGGGCGTCGTCGAAAGCCTGGCGGATCGAGGTGGCAGAGTACATAAAGATGCCGGTTAAGCCGGCTTCTTCGGCCAGATCGGTAATCAGGCCGGCACCGACGATAGCCTTGATGCCGCTGCTTTTGAGTTCCCTGATCTGCGCCTTGGCGTCCTCTTCGGTGACATAGGTACGCTGCTCGAGCTTGAAGCCAAAGGTGTTTTTGAACTCGACCAGTTCGGGCATGGTTTCCTGATAGGTGATTAACCCTATCTCGGGAGAGATCTTGCGGGCCCTGGCCAATGCCTGCATCACATCAAAACCACTGGCTTTGGCGATCACCACCGGAACCGGCAAACGACTTTTCAGATAAGCGCCATTCGATCCGGCCGCAATCACCGCATCGCAGCGCTCGGTTTGCAGGCGCTCCCTGATGTGTTGTGCCGCTTCTTCAAAACCCAGGTGGATGGGTTCGATATCGGCGCTGACATCGTATTCGACCATGATGTCGCGAAACAAATCAAACAGGCGCGAGATCGAGACAGTCCAGATAACAGGCTTGTCGTTATTGTCTTTGACTAAGGGGGAATGGTGTTTCATGGCAGTGTTTCAATGTGATGTTTCAATGCAACGTTTCAATCTGTCGTTTCAATGTTTCATTTGAAACGTCATTATGAAACATTGTATTGGGCTTATGCAATGCCTGTGGTTTTTTTGTCTCGTTTAAGTCTTTGATTTGTATATAAACATTGTTTTCTATGCGATTTTTCACAAAGCTGGCACGCTGATTGCAATAGGCTAAGCTCAAGCAGTAAAGCGAAACAATGCAATATCCGCCAATACCAGTTGCTACCAGTTAATATCAGTTAATACCAGGCGATACCAAGCTTAACCATAAACTAAATCCTCAGTGAAAGAGACAAGATGAGCCAATACTCCGCAGGTGCAGCCTTCCGCAAGGCGATGCAAGAAGAATCTCCGCTACAAGTGGTCGGTGCGATCAATGCCAATCATGCCTTGCTGGCCAAGCGCGCTGGTTTTAAGGCGATTTATCTGTCCGGTGGCGGTGTCGCTGCCGGTTCGCTGGGTTTGCCGGATCTGGGTATTTCCAGTCTTGATGACGTACTAACCGACGTGCGCCGGATTACTGACGTCTGCGATCTGCCTTTGCTGGTCGATGTCGATACCGGTTTTGGCTCGTCGGCCTTTAACGTGGCGCGCACCGTCAAATCCATGATCAAGTTTGGCGCTGCCGCTATCCATATCGAAGACCAGGTCGGCGCCAAGCGTTGCGGCCACCGTCCGGGTAAAGAGATCGTCAGCAAGCAAGAGATGGTAGACCGCATCAAGGCGGCGGTGGATGCGCGTACCGATGAGAACTTCGTCATCATGGCACGCACCGATGCACTGGCGGTGGAAGGTCTGGAATCGGCGATAGAGCGCGCATTGGCTTGCGTGGAAGCCGGCGCTGACATGATTTTCCCTGAGGCGATTACTGAACTGGCGATGTACAAGCAGTTTGCCAGTGCCGTGAAAGTGCCTATCCTGGCCAATATCACCGAATTTGGTTCTACCCCTTTGTACACCGTTGAAGAGTTGGCCTCGGCCGATGTCGGTTTGGTGCTGTATCCCTTGTCAGCTTTCCGTGCCATGAACAAGGCGGCTGAAAACGTCTATGGCGCAATCCGCCGTGACGGCACCCAGAAAAACGTGGTCGATACCATGCAAACCCGTATGGAATTGTATGAGCGCATCAATTACCACGATTTCGAACAAAAGCTCGATGCCCTGTTCATGCAGCAAAAAGCCAAATAAGCTGATTCAGCACCTAAGTACCTAAGTACCTAAGTACCTAAGCATCTAACAAGTTATTAAGATACTCCCCCAAAATGTGTAAAAAACTAGCCAGTTGCGCATATAGATGGCGCATGGTGAAAAAATACCAGGGGGAGTATCAGTTTTGTACCGATATTACTATTCTAAATGGAGAGCACCATGACTGAAGCAGTCCCTTTCAAAGCGAAGAAATCCGTAGCCCTGTCCGGCGTCACCGCAGGTAATACTGCCTTGTGTACCGTGGGTAAAACCGGTAACGATTTGCACTATCGCGGCTACGATATTCTCGATGTGGCAGACGCTTGTGAATTTGAAGAAATCGCCCATTTGCTGGTGCATGGCAAACTGCCCAACGCAGCCGAATTGTCTGCCTATAAAACCAAGCTGAAAGCCTTGCGCGGCTTGCCGGCTAACCTGAAGACGGCGCTCGAAACCCTGCCTGCATCGGCCCATCCTATGGACGTGATGCGTACCGGTGTGTCGGTACTCGGTTGCACCTTGCCGGAAAAAGACGATCACAATGCGCCAGGAGCGCGTGACATCGCTGACCGCCTGATGGCATCCTTAGGTTCCATGTTGTTGTACTGGTACCACTTCAGCCATAACGGCAAACGCATAGAAGTGGAAACTGATGACGAATCTATCGGTGGCCATTTCCTGCATTTGCTGCACGGTACTGCGCCAAGCGCATCGTGGGAAAAAGCCATGCATACTTCGCTGATCCTGTATGCGGAGCACGAGTTCAATGCCTCGACTTTTGCCGGACGCGTGATCGCCGGTACCGGTTCAGATATGCATTCGGCCATCACTGGTGCGATTGGTGCCTTGCGCGGTCCTAAGCATGGCGGTGCCAATGAAGTCGCGTTTGAAATCCAGAAACGTTATGACAATCCGGATGAAGCTGAAGCCGATATCAAGAAGCGTGTAGAAAACAAGGAAGTGGTGATTGGTTTCGGTCATCCGGTCTACACGATTTCCGATCCGCGTAACAAGGTCATCAAGGAAGTGGCGCGCAATTTGTCTATCGAAGGCGGCTCGACCAAGATGTTTGATATCGCCGAGCGTCTGGAAACCGTGATGTGGGACATCAAGAAAATGTTCCCGAATCTGGACTGGTTCTCTGCCGTGTCGTATCACATGATGGGTGTGCCAACCGCGATGTTTACGCCGCTGTTCGTGATTGCGCGTACCTCAGGCTGGGCTGCGCACATCATCGAGCAGCGTATCGATAACAAGATCATTCGCCCTAGCGCCAATTACGTCGGCCCTGAAGATCTGAAGTTCGTGCCTATCCAAGACCGTAAGTAAATGTAGTATCGCAATTGAGTTGCTAAGAGCGATGAAAAACACTTAGCCGCAGAGAGCCGCAACATTCGAATATCAGCAGCGCAGTTTGCCGGACTGGTTTCGTGCCGAATCTAAAAAAGCTCTCTGCGTGCTCTGCGCCTCTGCGGTAAACCTATTTTTATCGCAAATTTTCTAGCTCATTCTTGCTCATCATAGCGACTCAATTGTGTGCCTAGCCCCTGACCAATCTCTTATTCTCTGAGTGACCATGAACACTAATCACCGCAAACCACTGCCCGGCACCAAGCTCGATTTCTTTGATACCCGTGCTGCGGTCGACGCCATCGCTCCTGGCGCCTATGCCACACTGCCGTACACCTCGCGCGTACTGGCGGAAAATCTGGTGCGCCGTTGCGACCCGGCTACCCTGACCGATTCTCTCAAGCAGTTCATAGAACGCAAGCGTGATCTTGATTTCCCCTGGTTCCCGGCGCGTGTGGTGTGCCATGACATTCTCGGCCAGACCGCGCTGGTTGATCTGGCGGGTTTGCGTGACGCGATTGCGGCGCAGGGCGGTGACCCGGCGCTGGTCAATCCTGTGGTGCCTACCCAGTTGGTGGTTGATCATTCGCTGGCGGTGGAGTGCGGTGGTTTTGATCCGGATGCGTTCAACAAGAACCGCGCCATCGAAGACCGTCGCAACGAAGACCGTTTTGACTTCATCAACTGGACCAAGAAGGCGTTCAAGAACGTCGACGTGATCCCGCCGGGCAACGGCATCTTGCATCAGATTAATCTGGAGCGCATGAGCCCGGTGGTGCAGATCAGCGATGGCGTGGCGTATCCCGATACTCTGGTCGGTACCGATAGCCATACGCCTATGGTCGATGCGCTGGGTGTGATTGCGATCGGCGTTGGTGGTCTGGAAGCCGAAAGCGTGATGCTGGGACGCGCTTCCTGGATGCGTCTGCCGGACATCATCGGTGTCGAGCTGACCGGTAAACCACAAGCAGGCATTACCGCGACCGACACGGTGCTGGCGCTGACTGAATTCTTGCGCAAGCAAAAAGTGGTGTCGTCCTATCTGGAGTTTTACGGTGCGGGTGCTGCGGCACTGACCTTGGGTGACCGCGCTACCATCGCGAATATGGCGCCTGAGTTCGGCGCAACTGCCGCGATGTTTTATATCGACGAACAGACCATCAAATACCTGAAGCTGACTGGCCGCGATGATGAGCAAGTCAAGCTGGTGGAATTGTATGCAAAAGAAACCGGCTTGTGGGCCGATAGTCTGAAGAATGCCGAATACGAACGCGTGCTCAGCTTTGATTTGTCCTCGGTGGTGCGTACCATTGCCGGGCCGAGTAATCCGCACAACCGCGTACCGACTTCCGAATTGGCGGCACGCGGCATCAGCGGCACGGTAGAAAATGAAGCTGGCCTGATGCCTGATGGCGCAGTGATCATCGCCGCCATCACCAGTTGCACGAATACGAATAACCCGCGCAATATGATTGCGGCTGGCCTGATCGCCCGTAATGCAAATAAACTTGGCTTGAGCCGTAAGCCTTGGGTGAAGAGCTCGCTGGCGCCAGGCTCCAAAACGGTTGCCCTGTATCTGGAAGAAGCCGGCCTGATGCCTGAGCTCGAACAGATGGGTTTTGGCGTAGTCGCCTTTGCCTGCACCACCTGCAACGGCATGTCCGGTGCGCTCGACCCTGTGATCCAGAAAGAAGTGGTGGAGCGTGATCTGTACGCCACCGCCGTACTGTCGGGTAACCGTAACTTTGACGGCCGCATCCATCCGTATGCAAAGCAGGCATTCCTGGCTTCGCCACCGTTGGTAGTCGCCTATGCGATTGCCGGTACTATCCGTTTCGATATCGAAAAAGATGTGCTCGGTACCGATGCCGATGGCAAACCGGTACGCCTGGCCGACATCTGGCCTACTGATGAAGAGATCGATGCCGTGGTTGCCGCCAGCGTTAAGCCTGAGCAGTTCCGCAAGGTGTATATCCCTATGTTCGCCAAGCAGGAAGACGATGGCCTGAAAGTGAGCCCGCTGTATGACTGGCGCCCGCAGACTACTTACATCCGCCGTCCGCCTTACTGGGAAGGTGCCCTGGCAGGTGAACGTAGCATGAAGGGCATGCGTGCGCTGGCTGTGCTCGGTGACAATATCACGACCGATCACTTGTCACCGTCGAACGCCATCATGCTTGACAGCGCTGCCGGTGAATACCTGGCGAAAATGGGCTTGCCTGAGGAAGATTTCAACTCTTACGCGACCCACCGCGGTGATCACCTAACCGCCCAGCGCGCGACGTTTGCTAATCCGACCTTGAAGAATGAAATGGTACTCAAGGACGGCAAGGTGCAGGCTGGTTCGCTGGCACGCATAGAGCCGGAAGGCAAAGTGACGCGCATGTGGGAAGCCATAGAAACCTATATGGAACGCAAGCAGCCTTTGATCATCATCGCCGGTGCCGATTATGGCCAAGGCTCTTCCCGTGACTGGGCTGCCAAAGGTGTACGCCTGGCGGGTGTAGAAGCGATCGCGGCCGAAGGCTTTGAGCGCATCCACAGAACCAATCTGGTCGGTATGGGCGTCTTGCCGCTGGAGTTCAAAGCGGGTGTCACCCGCCTGACTTTGGCGATAGACGGTAGCGAAACTTTCGACGTGATCGGTGAACGTACGCCGCGCACTACCTTGACCTTGGTCATTAATCGCAAGAATGGTGAGCGGGTCGAGGTGCCGGTCACCTGCCGCCTCGATACTGCCGAAGAAGTGGCGATCTATGAAGCGGGTGGGGTGCTGCAACGCTTTGCCCAGGATTTCCTGGAATCGACAAAGGCCGTATAAATCTTCTGTAGGGTGCGCCTTGCGCACCATTCGTGTTTGCCGCACTGATTTTGGTGCGCGTGGCGCACCCTACGGTATCAATAAGAGGAACTAGCATGAGCTATTTACCCCAAATCAAAATTCCCGCTACTTATATCCGTGGCGGTACCAGCAAAGGCGTGTTCTTCCGTCTGCAAGATTTACCTGCGGTCGCCCAAGTTCCCGGTGCGGCGCGTGATGCCTTGCTGATGCGCGTGATCGGTAGCCCCGATCCTTACGGCAAGCAGATCGACGGCATGGGCGGCGCCACTTCCAGTACCAGCAAGACGGTTATCCTGTCGAAAAGCGCCAAGCCTGATCACGATGTCGATTATCTGTTCGGTCAGGTTGCTATCGACAAGGCTTTCGTTGACTGGAGCGGCAATTGCGGCAATCTGTCTGCCGCTGTCGGCTCGTTTGCGATCAGCGCAGGCTTGGTCGATGCGGCCCGTCTGCCGCAGAACGGTGTCGCCGTGGTACGCATCTGGCAGGCAAATATAGCCAAGACTATCATTGCTCACGTGCCTATGACCAATGGTGAGGTGCAGGAAACCGGCGACTTCGAACTCGACGGCGTGACTTTTCCTGCGGCAGAAGTGCAGCTCGAATTCATGAATCCGGCGGCCGATGAAGATGGTGCCGGCGGTTCCATGTTCCCTACCGGTAATCTGGTGGACGATCTGGAAGTGCCGGGTTTTGGCACGCTGAAGGTCACCATGATCAATGCCGGTATCCCGACTATTTTCGTCAATGCCGAAGCGATCGGTTACACCGGTACCGAACTGCAGGACGCCATTAATGGCGACGCTCAGGCCTTGGCTAAATTTGAAACCATACGCGCCCATGGTGCGCTACGCATGGGACTGATCAAGGATATCGCGGAAGCGGCGAATCGTCAGCATACGCCTAAGGTGGCTTTTGTCGCCAAACCGGCGTCGTATGTGTCGTCCAGCGGCAAGCAGGTCAATGCAGGTGATATTGATCTGCTGGTGCGTGCCATGTCTATGGGCAAGTTGCATCACGCCATGATGGGTACTGCAGCGGTGGCGATCGGTACCGCTGCGGCGATACCGGGCACCTTGGTCAATCTTGCAGCAGGTGGCGGTTTGCGCGAGGCGGTGCGTTTCGGCCATCCTTCCGGCACCTTGCGGGTTGGTGCGCAGGCTGCTCAGGTCAATGGCGAATGGAGCGTGACTAAGGCCATCATGAGCCGCAGCGCGCGCATATTGATGGAAGGCTGGGTACGTGTGCCTGGCGACGCGTTCTGAACGGCGCAGTATGAAAAAACAAGAAAACGCGGCCCGTCAAATGGCCGCGTTTTTTTTGGGTAGCTTACGGCAAACTGACAAATAAAACACCCCTCTGACGCTCGCGCAAGAGGACTACAAAATTACATGATGCACACAAGGAGATAGCATGTCTTACGCAGCCTTTTACCAGCAATCGATACAAGAACCCGCCACATTTTGGGATCAGCAAGCCAAACTGATAGACTGGAAAGAACCGTACACGCAAGTGCTAGACTATTCCCGCCCGCCGTTCGCCAAGTGGTTTGTCGGTGGCCAGACCAATCTCTGTTATAACGCGGTCGATCGCTGGCTCGCCACGCAGGCTGATGAGCCGGCACTGATCGCGATTTCTACCGAGACCAATACTGAGAAGGTGTATAGCTATGCCGAGCTGCATCGCGAAGTGCAGCGTATGGCGGCCATCATGCTCGGCCTGGGTGTAGTGCAGGGCGATAGGGTGTTGATCTATATGCCTATGGTGGCAGAAGCGGCGTTTGCCATGCTCGCTTGCGCCCGCATCGGTGCCGTGCATTCGGTGGTGTTCGGCGGGTTTGCCTCCAAGAGTTTGGCTACCCGGATTGATGACGCGAAACCTGTGTTAATTGTTTCGGCCGATGCCGGTATGCGTGGCGGTAAGGCAGTTCCTTATAAGCCGCTATTGGATGAGGCGATCACGCTGGCGCAACATAAGCCGGCCGAGGTCTTGCTGATCGACCGCGGTCTTGATGCTATGCCTTTGGTAGCCGGGCGCGACGTCGATTATGCGACGCTGCGTGAACAGCATATCGACGCTCAGGTACCGGTCACCTGGCTGGAATCGAATGCGATGTCATATATTTTGTACACATCGGGAACTACCGGTAACCCGAAAGGCGTGCAACGCGATGTCGGCGGTTATGCGGTAGCGCTGGCTTCTTCCATGAAGCACATTTTTGGCGGCAATCCCGGTGAAACTTATTTCGCCACTTCCGATATCGGCTGGGTCGTGGGGCACTCGTATATCGTGTATGGCCCTTTGATTGCCGGTATGGCGACTATCATGTACGAGGGCACGCCGATACGGCCGGACGCCGGTATCTGGTGGAGTATCGTCGAGAAATACAAAGTGACGCGCATGTTCTCGGCGCCGACGGCGATCCGGGTACTGAAAAAAACATCCGCCTGAGCTGATGAAGAAATATGATTTATCTTCGTTGAAAGCCTTGTATCTGGCGGGCGAGCCTCTCGATGAAACGACCTCCAGCTGGATCTCGAGCGAGCTGGGCGTGCCTATCATCGACAACTATTGGCAGACTGAAACCGGCTGGCCTATCCTGTCGGTGGCACGTGGCATAGAAAACACCGCAACCCGTCTGGGTAGTCCTGGTGTGGCGATGTACGGTTACAAGGTCAGCATCATCAATGAAAATACCGGAGCCGAATGCGCCCCGAATGAAAAAGGTGTGCTGGCCATACAAGGCCCGTTGCCGCCTGGTTGCCTGCAAACCGTGTACGGCGATGACAAGCGATTTGTGCAAACCTATTGGTCGAATTTTGCCCACGAGCAGTTGTATTCCACGTTTGACTGGGGCATTAAAGATGCTGATGGTTACTACTTCATACTCGGCCGTACCGATGATGTGATCAATGTGGCGGGCCACAGATTGGGCACACGTGAAATTGAAGAAAGTATCTCCAGCCATCCGCAGATTTCCGAAGTGGCGGTAGTTGGCGTCGAGGATAAGCTCAAAGGCCAGGTTGCGGTGGCGTTCGCTATCCTGAAGCATCCTGAAATGGTGGTCAGCGAGGAGGCTAGGCGTGCGCTGGAGACCGAAGTGATGGCGGTGGTAGATAAGCAACTCGGTGCCGTCGCCAGACCGTCCCGTGTCCATTTTGTCGCGATGTTGCCGAAAACCCGCTCAGGAAAATTGCTGCGCCGTTCGATACAGGCAATCTGCGAGGGGCGTGATGCGGGAGACTTGACGACGATCGAAGATCCTACGTCTCTGCAACAGATTAAGTCTGCTTTGCTTGGCTAAGCTTGGTGTTTGATTGGTATTGCAGAAAAAAGAAAGGGGGCGCAGTTCAAGTTGTGAACTGCGCCCCCTTTTTTACTCATTAGTTGCGGAATTAAGTCATCAATGCCGCTGCCAGGGTTTTAAACTCCTCTACCGATTCATCAAGGATGCTGCTTAAGGTGCCATCGCCAACCACGAAATCGATCTCCGATGTGTAACGACTGGTTTCGGTATCGGTACGCGTATCTAACGGTGAAGGCGTACTGGCTAGTTCGTTGGCCAGCAGCAGGGTGTCGCCCAGCGATTCCGGTGGCATGGCGCGCAAGCCGTACCAGAGTGCTTCAACCGCATCGACTACCGGTTGTGGCAATTGCAGATTTTTTAGCACCGCCCGGCCTATCACGGCCTCGGCTGACTCCCTGTCGATGACCGTGTCGGTAAATGAAGGTAAATCATTCGGTGCAGGTTGTGCGGTTAAATCATCCCTGTCTAGCAAGGAGGGAAACTCTTCCGCGCGCGACAGCAGATAAAATCCGCCAACCTCATGGACAATGCCGGCAAACATGGCGGTATCCGGGTCAAGTTTGGTAATGCGGCGTGATAGTACCTGCGCCAGCGCCGCCACCTGAGCCGAGTGTTCCCATAATTTGTTGATCATGCCGCGTATCGCTGGATCTTTACTGGCGCCAGCCAGTTGCCGCACCACCAGTGAGGCCACCACCGAGCGCAGGGTGCGAAAACCCAGACGCGAAATCGCCGCTTTCACATTGCTGACGTCATTGCCCATGCGGCTATACACGGCCGAATTGGCAATCGCGACTACGCGCGCTGACAGTAAGGGCTCGTTCAATACCAGCTTGCTGGCAGTGTCGACGCTACAGTCCGGATCGTCGAGGGCTTTTTGAATTTTGAGCGTAGTGGCAACATTGGTGGAAAATACCAATTCTCCCCGGTTTGCCTGGGCAACAAGAATATCGAGAGCTTCAGTTTTATTCATGGCAGAGTTTTGTTTCATATTGATATAAACACAAACCGGGTCTACCGGACCAGATGCAACACCACCCGCTTATTTGCCGCTTGAACGCGGTTTTCATTGATCTCTTCATTCTGAGCTAGTTGCGGCAGCAGGTCAATCATCAGTAGAGAATGTTACATTTTGGAAATATCTTTATTTTTTTAATAATGTTATTTAATAATGTTACAAACCGCCATGGCTAAAACACTATACGCTCTCCCGCTACGGACTGCTATGGGCTGCTACGGAGTGCTATAGGCTGCTTAGTGTCGCAATCACTGGTGCATGATCCGATGGTTGTTCCCATTTGCGAGGTATTTTGTCGATGACGCAGGAAGTGCAGCGTGCCGCCAACGGTGCCGACAATAAAATATGGTCGATGCGCACGCCCTTGTTAAGCCGGAAGCCGAGTTGGCGGTAATCCCACCAGCTAAAGGATTTTTCGGCTTGTTCAAACATCCGGAAACTGTCACTCAAACCCAGGTCAAGCAGCGCTTGCAGGGCGGCGCGTTCTGGTGCTGATACCAGATTCTGGCCTTCCCAAGCCGCCGGGTCGTAAACGTCGCGGTCTTCCGGTGCGATGTTGTAGTCGCCTAATACCGCTAGAGATGCATGCTGGCTCATTTCCTGTTTGAGCCATTGCTCCAGTGAAGCGAGCCAACTGAGTTTGTACGGATACTTTTCTGAGTCGAGTGCCTGGCCGTTCGGCACATAGGCACAAATGATGCGCATGCCCTGTATGGTGGCGGCGATGATGCGCTGCTGCGGGTCTTCGAACAAAGGGTTGTTTTTTTGCACGTCCGAGATAGGATGGCGCGACAGTATCGCCACACCGTTATAGGTTTTTTGTCCGCTAAAAGCGACCTGATAACCGGCAGCCTCAATCTCGGCTTGCGGGAACTTATCATCGGTCAGCTTGGTTTCCTGCAAGCACAATACATCGACGGGATTACTCTCCAGCCATTGCAAAACCTGTGGCAAGCGTACCTTCAGGGAGTTAACGTTCCAGGTGACTAGTTTCATATGTAGGCTCAAAAAAAATAAAAGACCGCGCTCCGTATGTTGCAGAGTGCGGTCGTGACGCGATTGCTGGTGCGAGTTGCTTCCCTTGTATAGTAACGGCGCCGACCAGACTATGCAGTCTTGCCGGCGCTGCTGATACCGTTAGGGTTTAGCCGGCGCGGTTCATCAGGAAGGTGGTCAGCAAAGGTACCGGACGGCCGGTAGAGCCTTTGGCTGCGCCAGATTTCCAGGCGGTGCCGGCGATATCCAGATGCGCCCAGGTGTAGGCTTTGGTGAAACGCTCAAGGAAGCAAGCTGCGGTGATGCTGCCGCCTGCCGGTCCGCCGATATTGGCCATGTCGGCGAAATTCGATTTCAGTTGCTCATTGTAAGCTTCCTCTATCGGCATGCGCCAGGCAGTGTCACCAGTTTGTTTGCCGGCTGCCAGCAGTTCTGCCGCCAGTTTGTCATGCGTATCATCGTGACGGGTGAACAGACCGGTATTGTGGTGCCCCAGCGAAGTGACGCAAGCACCGGTGAGGGTGGCGACGTCAACTACTGCGGCTGGCTTGAGGCGCTCTACATAGGTCAGCGCATCGCACAAGATCAGACGGCCTTCTGCATCGGTGTTGAGAATTTCGATAGTCTGGCCTGACATGGAGGTAACGATGTCGCCCGGACGTGTCGCTTTGCCGGAAGGCATATTTTCGCAAGTCGGGATTACGGCGATCACATTGAGCTTGAGCTTCATCTCGCCGATGGCACGCATGGTACCCAATACGGAAGCGGCACCACCCATGTCGTATTTCATTTCATCCATGCCCGCGCCTGGTTTCAATGAGATACCACCGGAATCAAAAGTAATCCCTTTACCGACCAGTACCGTCGGCGCGTCTTTGGCTTTGCCGCCCATGTGTTTGAGGACGATGAATTTTGGCGGTTCTTCGGAACCATTGGTGACCGACAAAAAGCTGTTCATCTTGAGCGCTTGCAATTGCTTACGCTCTAACACTTCAACCGTCATCTTGTAATCGGTAGCGATGGTTTTTGCAGTGTTGGCCAGATAGCTTGGTGTGCAGATGTTTGGCGGCAGATCGCCCAGTTGTTTGGTCAGGTCTATACCATTGGCCAAAGCAATGCTTTGTGCCAGTACCACTTTTGCGCCAGCGGCATCAGCCGCACTGACCGCAACGGCGACTTTTTTCACGCCTGTGCTAACAGCTGATTTTTTGCTCTTCAGACTGTCTGTGCGGAAAATCGATTCGCGGAATGCCACTACCGTGCTACGCACTGACCATGCCGTATCGCGACCTGCGACAGCTGGCAGGGCGATGATGGCATCGCTGGCACCCAAGGTTGCCAGATTGCGTGCCGCCGCCTGAGCCGCTTGTACATAAGCTTTTTCGCTGATGCTTACGGCTTCTTCGCCGAGACCAACTAGCAATACGCGTTCTGCAGCGACTTCGCTCAGATTGCGCAACAGTAAGGAGGAGCCAGCTTTTCCGGAAATGTCGCCGGATTTGAGGGCGGCAGAAATCTCGCCTTTTTTGTCTAACGCGGTCGCAGCAGCCGATAATTTCTTGTTTTCAAACACGCCTACAACTACGCAGCCAGTCTTGCTTGTATTCACTGTGCTTTTGGCGTCGAATGTTTTTATGCTAAAGTCCACGTATTACTCCTCTTTGTAAGTTTCGTAAAACAGGCATTATAACCCTCATGATTTTTCAGCGCGCGCTTAGACGTGAATTGTTCAGTGCCGCAGGCGCTGTATTTACTACGCTTTTCACTATTACCATCACCTTTATGCTCATCAAAATCCTCGGCCAGGCCGCAGGAGGCAAGGTGGCGTCTGCCGACGTGATCACTTTGATTGGCTTTTCTTCTCTTACTTATTTACCCGTTTTATTGATCTTGACCGGATTTATTTCGGTCTTGCTGGTGGTGACCCGCTCTTATCAGGATTCTGAAATGGTGGTTTGGTTTGCTTCTGGCTTAAGCTTAACGCGCTGGGTAAAACCGGTCCTGTTGTTTGGCTTGCCGTTGATTTTGCTGACCACTTTACTGAGTTTTGTCGCAACGCCCTGGGCCAATCGCCAGAGCGCCGAATTACGTGAACAGTATGAAAAACGCGGTGATATCGCCAAGGTGTCTCCCGGGAAATTTCAGGAGTCTGCCTCATCGGAGCGTATCTTTTTTGTCGAGGAGGTCGCCGGAGATTTAGGCAAGGTCAGAAACATCTTCATCAACACGAATAAAAACGGACGCTCCAGCGTAGTGGTGGCGAAAGAAGGGCGTACCGAAATCGACGCAAACGGAGATAAGTTTCTGGTCATGAATAAGGGTAGTCGTTACGATGGCCTGCCGACCGAGCCGAATTTCCAGATGATGGAATTTGAAAAATACGGAGTTCTGGTGACCGCACAGACCAAGGCTGCGGCCGGGAATAAATCGGCCAAGTCGCTTTCCGTGCCTGAATTGCTGGCTGATCCGACTAGTTACAACCAGGGTGAATTATTGTGGCGTATTTCTTTGCCCTTAATGTCGACCGTGCTGTTATTGCTGGCCATTCCTTTAGGCTATGTCAATCCGCGCGTGGGGCGCTCGGCAAATCTGATCATTGCGCTATTGCTGGTGGCGGTATATCTGAATCTGCTCAATATCGTGCAGGAAGGCGTGGTGCAAGGCAAAATGGCACTGGCCATGGCGTGGTGGCCTATGCATCTGTGTGCGCTCACCGTGGTAGTGCTGATGTTTAGTTGGCGCGTGATGGTCAATAGCCGCTCGCATCCTCTGGTGTTATGGTCGAAATTAAAATGTAGTTTACGCGGCAAAGAAAAGAGCTGTACATGAGAGTATTACAACGATATTTTGGTAGCGAGATTGCGCGTGCGGTATTGTTCGTCATGCTGGCCTTGTTAGTGCTGTTTTCGTTTTTTGATTTGATGGGTGAACTGACTGAAATTAGCAAGGGCGGTTATCGTCTGCAGCATGCTTTCCTGTATGTCTTGCTACGTTTGCCTGGTTATATTTATGAGTTCATGCCCATTGCGGTGCTGATCGGGACAATTTATGTGCTGGCGCAGTTTGCCTCCAATTCTGAATTTACCATCATGCGTGCGGCCAGCATGTCGACCGTCATGGCCGGCAGTATCCTGGCAAAGATTGGCATGGTCTTTGTCGCATTGACGTTTTTGTTTGGCGAGGTGATTTCACCTTACTCGACCAAACTGGCGGAAAAAGTAAAAATCAGCACGATGGGCGCTACCATTGCGCAGGAGTTTCGCAGTGGTTTGTGGACTAAGGATCTGGTCAGGGCAAATGGTTTGGATGGTGAGGTGACGGGGTCGCGGATACTTAACGTCAAGGAGGTTTTACCGGACCGCTCTTTGCGCGGACTGAAGGTGTATGAGTTTGACGCTGATTTTCATCTTGCCAGAGAAGTGACTGCGGCGCGTGCCGAATATATAGGCAAGAATGTCTGGCGTCTGTTTGATGTCATCGAAACCGCTTTTCCCAAGACCCTGGCAAGCAAGGATATGACTGCCATCAACAGCCAAAAATTCGTCAGTAGGGATGTGGTCTCAGAAATTACTCCGGATATCTTATCGGTGATTTTTGTCGATCCGGATCGCATGTCGGCTTACGATCTGGCCGCTTACACGCGGCATCTTGCCGACAACAAGCAAGATTCGGATCGTTATAACATCGCCTTCTGGAAAAAAATCACTTATCCCTTCGCCACTTTGGTGATGATGGCCTTGGCTCTGCCTTTCGCTTACCTGCATGCCAGAAGTGGTGGCGTCAGTCTGAAAATTTTCAGCGGCATCATGATAGGCCTGGTGTTTTACCTGTTCAATAGTTTGTTTTCCCATGTAGGTTTGTTGAATACTTGGCCGGCACCGCTAACGGCGCTGGCGCCTAGTTTATTATTTTCGATGATCGCGTTTGGCGCGATACGTTACGTAGAAAGACACTGATGCAAAAAAAATCTAGCATGATCCTGTTTGCCCACGGCGCCCGTGATCCGCGTTGGGCTGCGCCTTTCCAGCGCTTGCAGAAAATGACGCAAGAGAGCTTACCGGATGTCAGGGTTGAGCTGGCCTTCCTTGAATTCATGACTCCCAACCTGACCGATCTGGTGGCGCAACTGGTGGCTGACGGCTGTGAAAAAGTCACTGTGTCGCCGATATTTTTGGGACAGGGCGGGCATGTGTTGCGTGATTTACCTGTGATGGTCGATGCCTTGCGTATCAGCTATCCGACTTTGGAATTGCAGCAACTGGAAGCGGCCGGCGAAGACCCTGCGGTATTACAGGCGATTCGCGACTATTGCATCAGGTCGGTCAGCTAATATCATATTGGTAGGGGTATTATTCAATGGCGAAGCGTATGCTTCGCCATTTTTATTTGCGGTGGCGGACAAGACCTGGGTCGTGTAACCGGACAGGCGGACAGCCGGACAGATTAAGTGCGGCTGCGGACGCATCGGACGCATCGGACATAGATCGCGAATAGATAAATCCATATAAAACAAATGCTTAGGCTCTGGCACGCTTCCTGCTATTGATAGACTTATCTCATTAACGATATGTCTTATGATACGCGACACTTCCGGCCAAGATGCTCATATAGCAGCGCCATCAGCCTGGCGAACTAGAAAACTCATGATATGGATAGGCCTGATTGCCATTGCACTGACAGCGGCGCTCATGCTGTTATCCGCTTGGGGTGGCAGTAGCCGCTCGGTGAGTCTGGCTCGTCTTAAAATTGCGCAGGTTAGCCGTGGCACTCTAGTCAGAGATCTTGCCGTGAACGGGCGCATGGTGGCAGCAGTTAGCCCCACCTTATATGCGAGCGCACCGGGTACTGTTACTTTAAGAGTTACGGCGGGCGACACGGTTAAGAAAGGTCAGGTCTTGGCCGAGCTGGAGTCACCGGATTTGAGTAATTTACTCAAGCGCGAGCAATCCAGTTGTGAACAATTGGAGGCAGAGGTGGCGCGTCAACGTATTCTGGCACGCAAGCAAAAATTACTCGCCAGACGCGATGCTGATCAAGCTGAAATTGAAAGAGTCGCGGCCGAGCGCACCTACCAGAGAATCGAGGCAGCCGGTGTGGCGGGAGTGATCGCTAAGCTTGATTTTATGAAGGCGCAAGATACCTTAAAGTCAGCAGAAATCCGCGCCAGACATGCGGAGCAGGCGACTACTCTAGAGAATGAAGACGTCGACATGGTTTTGAAAACCAAGTTGAGCCAATTACAGCAGCAACGCTTGGTGCGTGACAATGCGCAGCGCAGAGTCGATGAATTGAAGCTACAGGCGCCGGTGGATGGCTTGGTAGGCACGCTGTCAGCCAGCAATCGCAGCGTGGTGGCCGCCAACACCGCATTGATGACCCTGGTCGATTTGTCGCAACTTGAAGTGGAGCTAGAGATACCGGAATCCTATGTGGCAGATTTGGGTATAGGCATGAATGCTGAAATCACCATCAACGGCATAAAAAGCCCAGGGAAATTATCGGCGATCTCGCCTGAAGTGGTGAAGAATCAAGTGCTGGCGCGGGTACGCTTTAGTGGTCAGCAGCCAGCCGGTTTACGTCAGAGTCAACGGGTTTCTGCACGCCTGCTGATAGAGGAAAAACCGAATGTACTACTCTTGCCCAGGGGTCCTTTTGTCGAGAGTGAAGGCGGACGTTTTGCGTACATCGTGGAAGCGGGCGTGGCAAGGCGGCAGGCCATCAAGATGGGGGCAACCAGTATCACCGCGGTTGAGTTGCAGGAAGGTTTGAAACAGGGTGATCAGGTTGTGATCGCGGGTAGTGAATTGTTTGAAAGCGCATTGAGCGTTTCGCTCAACGGCGGCTGAAATGGGCGAAAACTAAAGTTTGATCTATCAAAGTTGAAACTTCTTAGAGACATCTAATTAGGACTTACGCAAAATTGTTCCGGCAAGGCGGATACAACGACGCTGGGACGGTTTTGCGTCAGTCCTGCTAATAATTTTTGGAGAATTCCTATGTTACGCATGACTAATTTGACTAAAGTGTATCGCACCCACACGATAGAAACCCATGCCCTGCGTGGTTTTGAGATCCACGTCAAACAAGGTGAGTTCGTCACCGTTACCGGGCCTTCTGGTTCCGGTAAGACCAGTTTCTTGAATATCGCCGGTTTGCTGGAAGAGTTTACCGGGGGCGACTATCTGCTCGATGGCGTGGACGTCAAGGGTTTGGATGATAACGCCCGCTCACGGCTGCGCAATGAAAAGCTCGGTTTCATTTTTCAGGGCTTCAACCTTATCCCGGACCTGAATTTATTCGACAACGTCGATGTTCCTTTGCGCTACCGTGGTTTTAACGCGGCTGAACGCAAACGCCGTATCGAAGAGGCTCTCAGCCAGGTTGGTCTGGCATCGCGCATGAAGCATTACCCGGCAGAGCTCTCGGGCGGTCAGCAGCAAAGGGTGGCGATCGCCCGCGCTCTGGCCGGTAAGCCAAAATTATTATTGGCCGATGAGCCTACCGGCAATCTCGATACCCATATGGCGCGTAGCGTGATGGAACTGCTCGAAGAAATTAACGCCAAGGGCACCACTATTTTGATGGTCACGCATGATCCAGAGTTGGCGGTGCGGGCGCAACGCAATGTCCACATCATTGACGGTCAAGTGTGTGATCTGGTGCGCCAGACGCCCTCGTTATACGAGGCCAGCGACGCGGCCCATTCTGTCAATACTGCCGCGGCTTAAGGAGGCATGATGATCCACTACTATTTTCTGCTAGGCTTGCGTAGTCTTAAACGCAGTCCCGTCTTGACTGCGCTGATGGTCTTGACGCTGGCAATCGGGGTTGCTGCTAGCATCTCCACATTAACCATCTTGCATGTGATGTCGGGCGACCCGATTCCAGACAAAAGCAATCGGCTGTTTGCACCTATCATCGATAACGGCCCCTTGGAAGGCTATGTTGCTGGTGAAAAATCTATCGATCACCAATTGACTTACAAAGATGTGCTCAATCTATTAGCTAGCAAGCAGGGGGAACGACGTACCGGCTTGTACGGCGTAGGCATGGTCATCGAGCCTATGCGTGCTGATTTGGGCGTGGTAGCGGCAGAAGGCATGGCCGCCGGCAGCGACGTCTTTGCGATGTTCGAGATACCATTTTTGTATGGACAGCCCTGGGGGGCGATTGACGATAGCAATGCCGCTGATGTGGTGGTGCTGAGCCGAAAATTATCGGAAAAGTTATTTGGCGCGGTCAATTCCGTGGGACAGCGGCTACGCATGTCTGGCGCTGAATATCAAGTGGTGGGGTGCTCGATAACTGGTTGCCCATGCCACGCTACTATCGCTTTAATGGCCGCTCATCGGCTTTCGGAATCGAGGAAGAATTCGTCATTCCATTTGCTACAGCGATACGTCATCAGACCACACATTCCGGCGGTATGAGCTGCAGTAGTAAGCGCGAACCTGGCTGGCAAGCTCTGCTCGATTCTGAATGTACCTGGTTTCATTTCTGGTTTGAAATGAAGTCGACGACACAGCGCGCTGAGTTACAGGGTTATATCGATAACTATGTCAGCGAACAAAGAAAGTTCGGTCGGTTTTTACGACAAGCCAAGAACCAGTTGTTTGATGTGCGCGGATGGTTAAGCGAGATGAAAATCATTGGCGACGACAGCAAACTTTCGGCCTGGCTGGCATTTGGTTTCTTGTTGCTATGCCTGGTCAATACCATCGGCTTATTACTGGCAAAGTTTTCTGTGCGCGCTGCTGAGGTTGGTGTCAGGCGCGCGCTTGGTGCCTCGCGTGGACAGGTATTTTTACAATTTCTCATTGAGAGCAGTGTGATCGGTCTGATGGGTGGCTTGCTTGGTGTGCTATTCGCCATTGGCGCACTGTTCTTGATCGCCATGCAGTCCAGACAATTGGCGGTGGTGGCGCATATGGATTGGTCCATGCTGGCCCTGACCTTTGTGATGTCTATTTCAGCGGCCATTTTGGCCGGACTGCTACCGACCTGGCGCGCCTGTAAAGTGACGCCGGCGATACAGCTTAAATCCCAATAAACATTCCGGACTTACGCAAAATCGCCCCGGCGTTGTTGTATCCGCCTGGCTGGAACAACTTTGCGTCAGTCCTATATTGATGAATTGATTAATTGATGAGATCGCGATGAAAACATTTTTTGGAATCCGCCCGATATTTTCTGCCTTGCTCAGGAATAAAACCGGACCATTATTGGTGGCAATACAAATAGGCTTGAGTCTGGCGATACTTGCCAATGCACTTTATATCGTCAATTTACGCCTGGCTGTGGCGGCGCGCCCGAGTGGAGTGGTCGATGAGCTCAACCTCTTCAGGGTGAATATCAGCAATCAAAAACTCGGGGAGCACGCCGATCAGATCGCCATGCAAAAGCAGGAGGCTGCCATCATTGCCGCAGTGCCCGGTGTGGTGTCGGTGGCGCGTGTTAATCAGATGCCTTTATCTCAATCCGGTAGTACCAGTGGGCTGGCGGCAGATCGTAAGCAAACGACGAGTAATGCGATGGGATCTATCTACATGTCACCGGATTCGCTAGTGCAAACCTGGGGTTTGCATTTAATAGAAGGGCGTGATTTTAATGCTGGCGATAGGTATGAGTTGGATCAAAATACCACGCAAGATTTTCCTAAGACAGTGATCATTACCAAAGAGCTGGCAAAGAAGCTGTATCCCGATCAGGCTTCGGTCGTTGGTAAAGACCTTTACTTTGGAACCGGAGAACAGGCCAATGGCGTGAAAATTATCGGTGTAGTGGAACGTTTGCAAACGCATGGGGGACAGGCTGCTAGCGCAGGTGAAACATCGCTCATCGTTCCTATCAGGCTCAGTAATGATGTGCACTCTGGTTATTCGGTACGTACGGAGGCAGGGCAACGTGATCGCGTCATGCGCGAGGTAGAGGCAGCTTTACGTAAGAGTTCGGCGACCCCGCTCAATCTGAAGAGTGCATCTATGGAAGAAGATAGACGCACGCGTTATCGCAGTGAAAAAGCGTTGGCATGGATGCTCATTGCCGTCAGTGCCTTGCTGGTGTTGGTGACCGCGTCTGGGATCGTCGGTATGAGCACTCTATGGGTGACGCAACGCTATAAACAAATAGGCGTGCGGCGCGCTTTGGGTGCCAGGAAGATCGATATTCTGGCCTATTTCATCACGGAAAATATTCTCATTAGTAGCGTGGGTATCATCGGCGGTGTGCTGTTGGCGCTGGCGCTCAATCAACTGCTGGTCAGCCAGTTTGAGCTGAGCAAGTTGCCGGTTTCCTATTTACTGTTTGCGCCTTGCTTGTTTTGGCTATTGGGTGTGATCGCGGTCTATGCGCCGGCCTGGCGTGCCGCCAGCATCTCGCCGGCGACAGCGACGCGCAGCGCATAAGTACATATGTTGAGTCTTGCTAACAGCAGCATTAAGCGTAACTGTAAGGATTTAGAAACGGGCAGGCCCGGCGCACAATCCCGATGCGGCCTGCAGCCACGATAGGCTGGAAAGGCGCATGGAATATGCGCGCCGGCCCTGCCTGATTTTGAAATTCTAGGTTTTCTCTGTTTCGGGTAGTACAATTTGCAAGCTATTTTTAAGCGCATCAACGTCACTGGCGCGGATGATTTTCGCTGTTTTTACCTATCTACTGACACTATGCCCATTGTATTGATCATCGACGATAATCCTGCCGTTACTATCGCCCTTGAGGTGTTGCTGTCCTTGTACGATATCTCTACCGTGAGCGCCGACTCTCCCGAACAGGGGCTCGCCTTGCTAGAAAAAACTGCGGTTGATCTGGTGATACAGGATATGAACTTCACCGCGGATACAACTTCGGGTGCAGAAGGTGTCGCACTATTTAAAAAAATACGCATGTGTCATCCGGATTTGCCGGTAATCTTGCTCACCGCATGGACTCATCTTGATGCTGCGGTCGATTTGATTAAGGCCGGCGCAGCCGATTATCTGGCTAAACCATGGAACGACCAGCGACTGGTGACGACAGTGCAAAACCTGATAGAACTGAGCGAACTGGGGCGCGCTAATCGAGTCCTGCAACAGCGCGTGAAACGTGAGCGCAAACACAAGCGTGAGCTGGAGAAAAAATACGATCTGCGCGATCTGGTCTGGCAAGATGCCGCCACCGAGCGCGTCCTGAGCATGGCCTGTCAGGTTGCGCGCGCTAATGTTTCGGTACTGATCACAGGTCCGAATGGCGCAGGAAAAGAGCGTATCGCAGAAATCATTCAAGCCAATTCCAGCGTCAAGGACGGCCCTTTCGTGGTTCTTAATTGCGGTGCCTTACCGGCAGAATTAATCGAGGCCGAATTATTCGGGGCTGAGGCTGGTGCTTATACCGGTGCCATAAAGGCGCGTGAAGGGAAGTTTGAGGCTGCCGATGGCGGCACTCTATTTTTAGATGAGATTGCTAACTTGCCTTTGGCGGGACAGATGAAATTGTTGCGGGTGCTGGAAACCGGGCGCTTTGAGCGCTTAGGATCGAACAAGGAGCGGCAGGTGAAGGTGCGTGTCATCAGCGCCACCAATGCCGATCTGACTGCCATGATGAAGGCCGGCAGTTTTCGCGAAGACTTGTTTTACCGGCTCAATGTGATAGAGCTTAAGCTGCCGCCGCTGTCCGAGCGGCCGGACGATATCCTGCCACTGGCGCAGAATTTTTTTAGACTCCGGCAAGAGTCTCACGCCTGGCGCCGAGGCCACGCTGTTGCGACATGCATGGCCGGGGAATGTGCGCGAGCTCAAAAACGTGATGCAGCGGGCCTGCTTACTTTCAGGCAGCGAACAGATCAGCGCAGTAGATTTAGGCCTGCCGCTGCTGGCGACGATGCATGTGGTGGCAGAAAACGAACCTGACCGTGATGCTATCGAGCTGGCGCTTAGTAACTCCAAGGGCGTCATCGCCCAGGCGGCAGCGCAACTAGGCTTGAGCCGGCAAGCCTTGTACCGGCGTATGGATAGGCTGGGAATCGGTAAAACTTGAATTCCAGTGGAAATGAAGATGAGCGCAATCAATGCCAACGTATGAATCACACTAAGCGGGCAGCACCGGCCCACCCTGACAAAATTGCGCCGCAAACACGGCGCGGTTTACGTCTTTCTTTACTGATGCGTTTGTCGTTGTTGATGAGCGTTCTGATGCTCGCTTGCATCGCGCTTAGCATCGGATTGTTGGCGGTTTTTCCGCAGGATTCTGGTTGGGTCGCACTTGGCGTCGGGTTAATGATCTTGCCCGTTGCCCTGAGTTTATTGCATCGCCAGTTACAACCCATGATGGAATTATTTCGGGCCATGGGTGGCACCGTCATCAGTTATCAGGATGGTGATTATTCATTTGGTTTGCATTGGCCGCGCAACGATGAACTGGCCGATCTGGTCGATGCGCATAATGTGCTCGGTGATGTATTGCGGGAGCAAAGACTCGATCTGGTGCAGCGCGAATTACTATTAGATACCATGCTACAAAATACCCCGGTAGCGATGTTACTGATCGCAGGGAAAGGCCCCATCGTCTTTGCCAATATCGCGGCGCGTCAGTTATTGAATCAGGGCCGCAAGATAGAAGGGCACGCTCTGCCCGATATTTTGCAACATGTTTCCCCTTCATTGCGTGAGGCGGTAGAAAAAGGTGGTGACGGCTTGTTCACCACGCGTGCCAAAGAGAAGGGGAGTGAAGGGGCGGATAGTGAGAATGACGATGAGGATGAAATTTATCATCTGTCACGGCGTAACTTTAGTCTCAACGGTCGCCAGCATGAGTTATTGCTATTGCGCCACCTGACCGTAGAGTTGCGCCGTCAGGAAGTGCAAACCTGGAAAAAAGTGATACGTGTAATCAGTCATGAATTGAACAATTCACTCGCCCCTGTAGCTTCGCTGGCCCGCTCGGCCACTGAGTTAGTCAGACGCGGGCAAGGTGAAAGACTGCCGGAGATCTTGCGCACGATAGAAGAGCGGGCCTTGCATCTGGAAAGTTTTATCCAAGGCTACGCCCGCTTTGCCAAATTGCCGGCGCCAAGACCGGAGACGGTCAGATGGAGTGAGTTTATCCGCAATCTGCAAGCACATACCAGTTTTACATTGCTAGCAGGTGTACCTGAGCACGACGGCAATTTTGATATCGCGCAGATGGAGCAGGCATTGTTAAACCTGTTGAAAAACGCGCATGAGTCCGGCTCGGATCCGGCAGATGTCAATCTGATGATACGTTACATGCACGAGCTGTTACGTATCGATGTGATGGATAAGGGCTGCGGCATGAGCGAGACCGTGATGTCCAACGCCTTGGTGCCGTTTTACTCGACCAAACGTAGCGGCACCGGCTTGGGCTTGGCGCTGGCCAGAGAAATCATAGAAGCCCACGGCGGTCGCATCATGCTGAGCAACCGCGAAGGCGGTGGCTTGATGGTGAGCCTGATTTTGCCATGCTGACGAGAGTGGCATCAGCTCAGTTCGGGTAGGACACGGATAGAATTTTTCTTGATATCCAAACAAATTATTTGAACGGTAATACGTTCATCAAGGTAGATTATTCATACGGCATAGCGCACACAAATTGAGATTGTTTTTTTTGTCTGTTTGCGCTGGCGCATCGCTTCGCCCATCATGACCAATACCGGGCCTTCGCAGGCAGGTAAGCCTAGCGATAAATCTGCCAGTGTCAGGTGTTGCCAGCGTTCGTTAGGGCGGCTGCAGTTTTCTATCGCGATCAAAGGTAAGCTAGCCGGATGTCCGGCCGCCAACATGCGTTGTGCGGTGAGGCTAGCCTCTTTGCCACCCATGTACTGCACTAGCGTATCGCAATCGGGTAGACGAGTGTCGGCTTCTTCGCCAGGCGCGGTGCTGGAGGTGAAAAATGCCACGCTACGGGCTACGCCGCGTTTGGTCAGTGGCTGACGCACGCTGGCCGCTGCCGCTACGGCGGTAGTGATGCCAGGGACGATTTCAAAATAAATGCCGGCTTCTTCCATGGCACTCATCTCTTCATCGGCACGACCAAACAGCATGGGGTCGCCACCTTTGAGCCGCACTACCAATGAATAGCGTAGCGCCGATTCTATGATTTGCTGATTGATGAACGATTGCGCAGCCGAGCGTAGTCCGCTGCGTTTTCCCACCGGTATCTTGATGGCCTGCGGACAAAGCTCCAGCATTTCCGGAGTTACCAGTGCGTCATGCAAGACCACGTCTGCCATTGCCAGCAGACGCGCGCCGCGTACCGTGATCAGGTCCGCCGCACCTGGCCCGGCACCGATCAGATAGACCGTGCCGGGCAAGTTGCCCGCCGTGTTGGTAGCGGACGGCTTAGCCAAGACGTATCATCCCGGCAGCCACGGTTTGATGCGTGACTTCATCGATCAGGATGAAGGCGCCGGTAGAGCGCAAATCATCGTAGGCATCGCCCGCCAAAGCCTGTTGCACATTGATGGTGACGCGGGCGATGTCGTTCAGCGCCAGTGTAGTCGCAGGGCGACGCTCCTGGGTGTTGATGTCTAACAGGGTATCAACAGCAGTCACTTTGGCCGCAACCTGACGCGTGGTGTGCTTGAGCCAGTAACGGCGGCGCACATCCAGGGCATCTTCCGACAACCAGCACAGGTCAGCAGTGACGGTTTTGAGCAAGGTAGCCGGGCGATCACTTGAGGCCAGCATATCGCCACGAGAAATGTCGACGTATTCGTCGAGCAAGATGGTGACGGATTGGCCTACCACGGCGGTTTCCAGCGATCCATCAAGAGTCTGGATATCCTTGACGGTAGCGCTCTGGCCGCCGGGTTGCACGATTAATTTGTCGCCCTTGCTGACTTTTCCTGCTTCGATGCGCCCCATGTAGCCACGGAAGTCATTGGCTTCATGGCCGTTGTGACGGGCTACCAGTTGTACCGGGAAACGGAAAGGCTCGTCGTGGCATTCATCGTAGACGCTCAGTGACTCAAGTAACTCGATTAGGGTCGGGCCCTTGTACCATGCCAGCTTGTCACTTGCGCTAACCACGTTATCGCCTGCCAATGCGGACAGCGGAATTGGGGTGATGTCTTTGAGGCCCAGTTGCTGCGCGAATTTCTGGTATTCGGCGACGATGCGGTCGTATACGGTCTGGTCATAGTTGACCAGATCCATCTTGTTGACGGCAACGACCACGTGTTCGATCTGCAGCAGATGCGCAATGGTCGAGTGGCGTTTGGTTTGCGTCAGTAACTCTACGCTACCGTCGTCACTGAGTTTGACCTTGGAAACATCGATCAGGATGATGACGGCATCAGCGGTCGATGCACCAGTCACCATGTTGCGTGTGTATTGCTCATGGCCCGGGGTGTCGGCGATGATGAATTTGCGTTTAGGCGTGGCGAAATAACGATAGGCCACGTCGATCGTGATGCCTTGTTCGCGTTCCGCTTCCAGACCGTCCGTGAGCAAGGACAGATCGATGGTGTCACCGACCGTGCGCTTGTGTTTGGCACGCGACATGGCGTCTAACTGATCAGCGAAAATACCTTTGCTGTCAAACAGCAGGCGACCGATCAGGGTGCTCTTGCCATCATCAACCGAGCCGGCGGTGATGAAGCGCAACAGGCCGCGTTCTCTGGTGGCGTCTTGAATGATAGGTGCGGCCGAAGCCAGCGATGAATTAACTGCGGAAGTAACTGCGCTCATTAGAAATATCCTTCTTTTTTACGTTTTTCCATGGAGGACTCTGAGGTCTGATCATCCATGCGTGTGGCGCCGCGTTCTGTGATCTGGGTAATCGCGGTTTCAGCAATAATCGCCTCTACTGTGCTGGCGTCGGACGATACCGGGCAGGTGCAGGAGATGTCGCCAACCGTGCGGAAGCGCACCACTTGTGTCTCTACCGTTTCGCCTTCGCGGGCCGGTGTCAGATCGGTCAATGGCACCAGCAAGCCATTGCGCGGGATCACCTGACGTTCATGCGCAAAGTAAATCGGTGGCAGTTCGAGTTTTTCGCGGGCGATGTATTGCCATACGTCGAGCTCAGTCCAGTTCGAGATAGGGAACACGCGCATGTTTTCACCTGGGTGAACGCGGGTGTTGTACAGATCCCAGAGTTCAGGGCGCTGCGCTTTTGGATTCCATTGGCCGAATTCATCGCGGAAGGAAAAGATACGCTCTTTAGCGCGGGCTTTTTCTTCATCACGGCGGGCACCGCCCATGCAGGCGTCAAACTTATGTTCAGCGATGGTTTCCAGCAAGGTGACTGCTTGCGCCGCATTGCGTGAATCGGTGGCCGGATTGCGCAAACGCACGGTGCCACGCTTGATCGAATCTTCGACCGAGCCGACGATCAGGCGCTCGCCCAATTCCGCCACTTTCTTGTCGCGGAAAGTAATGACTTCTTCAAAGTTATGGCCGGTATCGATATGCACCAGCGGGAAAGGGAACTTACCCGGACGGAAGGCTTTTTCAGCGATGCGCAGCATCACCACGGAGTCTTTGCCGCCCGAAAACAGCAAGGCAGGGTTGGCGCACTCAGCGGCGACTTCGCGCATGATGTGGATGGCTTCTGATTCCAGCCAATCGAGATGGCGATTGCTCGCGGCATCAATAAAACTTTTTTTCTACTGCGCTATTCATATACTTTACCTTTGACGATAACTCTTTTAATTTTTTACGCGACTAGTTTGTGGCTGACTTAATACGTATCAGTTTACCATCGACTACATGCAAACCACATTCTTTGGATTCCGGATTTTCCCACCACCAGCGGCCGGCCCGTACATCTTCACCTGGCTGTATCGCGCGGGTGCAGGGTTCGCAGCCTATCGACGGATAGCCTTTGTCATGCAGGGGGTTGTAAGGCACATTATTGCTACGGATATAGTGCCATACATCCTGTTCTGACCAGTCTGCCAGCGGGTTAAATTTTTGCATATCATGCGCTGCATCATCTTCCTGCGCATTGAGTTCGGTACGGGTAGTGGATTGGGCGCGGCGCTGGCCGGTGACCCATGCCTTATTGCCTGCCAGTGCACGATTGAGCGGTTCTATCTTGCGGATACGGCAGCATTCCTTGCGCATTTCCACACTGTCGTAAAAGGCGTTGAGACCATGGCTCGCCACGTAATTTTCTACCGCAGCAGTTTCTGGTTTGAACAGGGTAATTTCGCTGCCGTAAGTTTCCTTGATGCGATCGAGCATGCCCAGGGTTTCGGCGTGCAAGCGGCCTGTTTCCAGCGAGAAGATAGCTATCGCCAATTTGTTGCGCAAGATCAGGTCAGTCAGCACCATGTCTTCCGCCGCCAGGCTGGAGGCGAATACCGCAGGGCTAAATTCACTGGCAATGCGTGCCAGGGTTGCCTGGGTCGCGCTTAACAGAGTCTCGAAATCGGCGGCGCTCATGCGGATAATCCCGTTCTTTCGGTACGGCGGAACAGGGGATTTTTTTCATCCCATGAAGTCTGGTATTTTTCGCTGAAATCGGTCAGACCCTTGAGCGCATCGCTGATGCTTCTGTCTTCACGTGTGGCAAAGGCATTGAAGCCGACGCGCTGCATGTAAAACAGTTGATCGCGCAAGACGTCACCGATGGCGCGTACTTCGCCCGTGTAGCCAAGACGGCTGCGGATGTTGTAGGCGATGGAGTAACCGCGGCCATCGGAAAATTTAGGGAAATCGACTGCCAGCAAAGGGAATAGGGCGGCGTCTGCACCTAAGTCCTTGGCTTGTTCAGCGCTGCCAAACCAGATCGCCAGATCCTGGTTTTTTTTCTGGCGTGCGCTCAGTTCTTCGCGTTGTATCAACCACACTTGCAGCGGAATGATGTGCTTGCCGGCAGGCACTTCTATCGCATCAGGCGTTTCGCCTTCGGCCAGTCGCAATACGGTCCAGTCGTCTTGCACTATCGCTTTGTCTTTAATAATTTCACGCATACTTAACTTTCTAAAAACGTCTCTCAGTACCAAGCTTGGTACGTCACTTAGTAGGAAACGACGGTACCGGCATCTTCGCCATGGTGTTCCAGCGTCTTGATCGTGGTGGCGTAGACATATTCTTTAAACGGCGCTATTCCTATGCGCTGTGCGGTATCGATGAAACGTTCGGCATCAATGCGATCACGCAGGTAGACCTGAATAATGCGCTCCATCACTTCCGGCATCTGACCGGCCGAGAACGACGGGCCTATGATCTTGCCTATCGCTGAGTTGTTACCCTGCGCACCTCCGATAGAAACCTGATAGAACTCGCTGCCGTCTTTATCTACGCCCAGGATACCGATATTACCGACATGGTGGTGACCGCAGGCGTTGATGCAACCGGAGATATTGAGTTCCAGATCGCCGATATCATGCAGGTAATCGAGGTCGTTGAAACGGTCGGTAATGTCGAGCGCGATAGGAATCGACTTGGCATTGGCCAGCGAGCAGAAATCACCGCCCGGGCAGCAGATCATATCGGTCAGCAAACCGACGTTAGGGGTCGCCAGACCATGCGCCTTGGCTTCCTGCCACAAGGCGAATAATTGCGATTGCTGCACATCCGACAGCACCAGATTTTGCTCATGCGTGACGCGCAATTCGGCAAAGCTGTAACGGTCGGCCAGATCAGCGACGAAATCGATCTGATCGGCGGTGGCGTCACCCGGCGGCACGCCTGGCTTTTTCAGCGACAGCACGACGCTGGCGTAGCCGGCGACCTTATGTGGCTTGACGTTGCGTTTGATCCAGTTGGCAAACGCCTTATTGTCGGCTTTGTGCTGTTCAAACTCTGCATCAACAGCGGGCAATACTGCATATGCCGGTGCCGTGAAGTAGGCGGCAACGCGCTGCAATTCAGCCTCAGTCAGGGTCGCAGGACCATCCTTGATGTCAGCCCATTCGGCTTCTACCTGTGCAGCAAATACGTCTGCACCGATCGCCTTGACCAGAATCTTGATGCGGGCTTTGTATTTGTTGTCGCGACGGCCGTGTTGGTTATAGATACGCAAAATCGCTTCCAGATAGGTCATCACGTGCTGCCATGGCAGGAATTCACGGATCACGCTACCGAGTATCGGGGTGCGGCCCATACCGCCGCCGACCATCACTTTAAAGCCGACTTCGCCCTGCTCGTTATGCACCACGGTCAGACCGATATCGTGTACGGCAATCGCGGCGCGGTCTTCTTTGGAACCGTTGATGGCGATCTTGAACTTGCGCGGCAGGTAGGCGAACTCAGGATGGAAAGTAGTCCACTGGCGCAAGATCTCTGCGTACGGACGCGGATCGATGATCTCGTCTGCCGCCACACCGGCGAATTCATCCGAGGTGATATTACGCATGCAATTGCCGGAAGTCTGGATCGCGTGCATCTCCACCGAAGCCAATTCTTCCAGAATGGTCGGGGTGTCTTCCAGATTGATCCAGTTGTACTGGATATTCTGACGTGTCGTGAAGTGACCATAGCCGCGGTCATATTTGCGGGCGATATGGGCGAACTTGCGCATCTGTGTCGATGACAGCATGCCGTAAGGTACCGCTACGCGCAGCATATACGCGTGACGCTGCATGTACAGGCCATTTTGCAAACGCAAAGGCAAGAATTCTTCTTCGGTCAGTTCATCGGCAAGGCGACGGCGTACCTGATCGCGGTATTGCGCAATGCGTTCCTTGATGATTTGGTGATCATGCTGATCGTAACGATACATCGTGAATATCCTAAAAAATCCGCGCTAAATATGCGCCAAAAAATGTGTTAAAAATGCGTCAAAAAAGGTGCTAAAAAAAGCTGCGTAAAAAATGTCGCGTAAAGCCTTGCCAGCTAAGTGCGATTGAGCGTGATTAGGAAAACATCAGCTTGGTCGCCACCAGCGTCAGGGTGGACGCTAACACAACGCGTAACACTTTCTCAGGTACTGCCTTGGCTGCCATCGAGCCCAGTGTGATGCCTGGCAGTGAACCTAGCAATAAAGAGCCTAACAATTCCCAGTTAATCGAGCCTAACCACCAGTGGCCTATCGCGGCAATCGCGGTCAAAGGCACGGCATAGGCAATGTCAGTGCCGGCGATGTGCGCCGCTGGCATGCGAGGATACAGCATCACCAGCAAGGTCGCACCTATCGCACCGGCACCAATCGACGATACCGTGACCAGCAAACCGAGCACTGCACCGGAGATAATGGTGGCGGCAGCGAGTTTTTTACCGTGTAATTGTTTTTCCGGATGATTATTCAGCCATTCCAGCATCTTGCCCTTAAACAGCAAGGCCACTACGGTCAGCAATACCGAACAGGCGATAGAGTAGCGGATGACCTGTCCGACTTCCTGGGTGATGCCACCGAAATATTTCAGGCTTAAAGTCGCCAACAGGGCGGCAGGCAGGGCGCCGTAGCACAGCAGGCGCACCACATCCCACTCTACCGAGCCGCGCAGCCTGTGGGTAA
The DNA here is from genome assembly GCA_003970805.2 of Undibacterium piscinae. Classification (GTDB taxonomy): domain Bacteria; phylum Pseudomonadota; class Gammaproteobacteria; order Burkholderiales; family Burkholderiaceae_D; genus Undibacterium; species Undibacterium piscinae. Next base: position 1,515,255 of record CP051152.1, on the reverse strand, counting down.
AAAGAGGCGTGCCGGTCGCCTTGGTGATAGAGGCGAAAGCGAGATCGGTACCGACTGCCACCGCAGGCGAACTTACGCCGAACAGCAGGGTGAGCAATGGCGTCATCAAGGAGCCACCACCTACCCCGGTCAAACCGACCAGAGTACCAACCGCAAAACCAGAAATAATATAGGTTAAAGTCATAGCACCTTCCGCAAAGTAAGTGCATCTTAAGGAATTGCCTCTATATTCCAAACTACTTAGTATTCACCCGCTATGCTGCTTGCCAAAGGCCTTCACGCGCAAGGCGTTCTTTTGCAGGGCGGCCAGTACGGTAGGGTGACGCCAGGCCCAGGTGAACATCTCGTCCTCAGGGTTGAGCGTACCGATAATTTGCACCGGCGCTAAGGCTTGCATGCCATCTGCAAAAGTGAACAGTATCTGACCGTGGTTTTGATCGAGGTTCCAGGTTTTTTCTTCACCCAGACGCCAGTTTTCTCTGTGGGCGGCAGTGTGCGTGTGCGCAGCCTCAAGGCTGATCACAATAGTGTCTTCAATATCACGACGTTTTTTGAAGGAACTCAACATCACTACTCCGGCCTACAAAGCCTGCTTGATTTGTAAAGTACTGGACTGGACTATGGCTAAAGAATTTTGCGGCTACAGTGTAGCATTTTTAGTCATTAAAAAATGGTGTGTGGCAATTTATCCTTAGATTTTTATTCTGCGCACAATGTAAAGTGGAATGTGGATTTGAGCAAGTCATCTAGCTTCTTCGACAGCATTACGCTGGCTTTGTTGCGTATAATCCCAAGGCCGACAATGTCGGTAGGTAGTACGTCTTCAGGGCGGGGTGTAATTCCCCACCGGCGGTAAAACTCGGCACAGTTGTAGTCTGTCGGGACAAGCCCGCGAGCGCTTGCAAGCGTTTTTGCAAGGTCAGCAGATCTGGTGTGATTCCAGGGCCGACGGTCATAGTCCGGATGAGAGAAGATGCGCCACGCTTAAGTTATTCTCCGTTCAATGCTTGACGGGGAAGCGCTTGCGCGTGGCTAATCACATCCCCTGAAACGTCTTTTGCACTTTTACTTGCGGAGCGTTTCATATGTTAGTTAATCAAATTTTTACGTCCCCAACTGCTGGTATCGAAACAGCAGTCATTTCACTTGCGCCTTTTGAGCAAAGATTGCCACGTGCCTTGGCCGATTTACGCCTGGGTCGCCCGGTCTTGCTGATGGATGATGCCGATAGAGAAAATGAGGCCGATCTGATCGTCGCGGCCGAAAAGATCAGCATAGACTCTATGGCACGCATGATACGCGATGGCAGTGGCATCGTTTGCCTGTGCCTGACCGACGAGAAGCTGCAACATCTGGCCTTGCCGCCTATGGTCAGCAACAATGACAGCCGTTACGGCACCGCCTTTACCGTCAGTATCGAAGCCAAGCACGGCGTCACTACCGGGGTCTCGGCGGCGGATCGCGTAACGACGGTATTGGCGGCCATTGCCGTCGATGCACAGCCCGATGATCTGGCGCGACCTGGCCACGTCTTCCCTTTGCGCGCCGCGCCCGGTGGCGTGTTAAGCCGGCGTGGTCATACCGAAGGCTCGGTCGATCTGGCGCAAATGGCGGGCTTGTTGCCAGCGGCAGTCTTGTGTGAGTTGATGAATCCAGACGGCAGCATGGCCAGAGGCGAAGAAATCGCCCACTATGCCTTGTCGCATGATCTGGTGATTTTGACGATAGATGAATTGGCCAACTATCGTTCGAAACAGAAAGTGTAATTGAAAAGAGCCATGCCTGACTGTGATGTCAGCGCATGGCTCTTGCTCTGGAGTTGTAGGAATCAGACGTGATTCCAAAACCCGTAAGCTTTCACGAAAGCACGATTAAAAATCCGCGCTCAGCGATAGGTTATAGCTGCGTGCCGGTAAAAAAGTGTATTGATCAAACGCCACACCCTTGCTATTGGGCGTGATCGCGGTGACGTCCTGTTGGTTAAACAGATTGCTGATGCCGAACTGAGCCTTGATATTTTTCAAGGCGCTATTGATTTTCCAGCGATAGCCGACTGTCATATCGGTGAGTGTATAGGCATCAATTTTATATGCAGCTACCTCGCCGTCTTTGGCGTATTGGCTGCCCACGGTTTTGGCGAGAATAGATCCATACAGGCCGTTGGCTTTGTACAGCAGGCCAAAAGCGCTGGTGCTGTTAGGTACTTTTGCAACCTGTAGATTGCTGTCCTTGGCCTTGGCGCTATTTAGCGAAGCGTTCGCGTGCAAAGAAAAACCGCTGCCTACGTAATAAGTGGCGGCGCCTTCTATGCCCTTGTAGACCACGCCACCCTGATTGAAATACACCAGATCATTGCCATTGCCGCTAGAGGCGATCTTGTTATTGAAATCGATGTAGTAAATATCGGCATCAAAAGTGAAGTTCTGTGACTGATGCACAGTACCCAACTGGTAATTGGTCGAGGTTTGCGGCTTAGGCGTACTCAGATTCGGATTGTTGACGTAAAACATAGACAGTTCCGGCACCAGAAAGCCGCGCGCCACTTGCGCGTAGGCCGACCATTCTTGACTGAGGCTGTAGTTGGCAGTCAGGAAGGGCAGGCTGGCGGTATAGGTTTGTTCGGCGTTGGTGGCGATTCGCGTGCCCTGGTTGACAGGAGCATTTAGCGAGCGCTTAAAGTTCAGATATTTAAACCCGGGCGTGATGCTTAATCCTGCCATAGGCGTCCATTCAAATTCGACGAAAGGCTGGTATTGCGACCAGGACGAGCGTTGCTCGTAGGCCACGTTTTTTGGTGCTGTGGCTTCCTTAGGATTGGGCAGACCTAAAGTCCAGTCCAGATCATACAGATGACGCTCGGTGTCGGAATTTTCTAACCAGACACCGGTGCGCAGCAAACCGGCTGCCATTTTATTGCTGAGCTTTAAAATGTCGCCGTTGACGCGATACGAGTTGAGCTTATTATAGCCAGGGACATCTTTATTCCCGGCCGGTGCTGCCTTGGTGCCGTTGGCGGTGCCACCGCTAGCATCTTGCCCTGAATAAGTGTCGTTATTGTAGGCATAGGTGTACAGAGTATTGTCGATAGACCAGCCGGCCAGCGTCGACTGCAAGCGGATGTAGCTGAAATCAGTGTCTTTATTATTGTAGTTGTAGCCGAAATAGTTTTGGCTAGTTGGGTCATTATTCAGCGCATAGTTTTTGCCGAATTTGGCCACCTGGTCTAAGGTCACACCGCCTTTATCCGGCACATTGCTATGGATCTTATTCACGGTAGAGAACACCGTCAGCGTACTCTCTTTACCCAAGGGCAGTTGTGCCTTGAACTGATAATTATCTTCACTGACCGCGCTGTAAGTGAGGTAGCCATCGCTAGTGAGACGCGAGGCATTGAACATCAGATTGGCGTTGCCGGCGCTGGCCATTTGACCGCTATCGAACTGCACTCCCAACATCTTGGTATTCCAAGTGCCAAAACTGGCATAGGGGGTGAAGTTACTTTCATGCGCGAGTTCTTTTGAGTACAGATTGATAGAGCCGCCAAAGGTGGCCTGGCCCAGATTACTGGCATTGCCCGGTCCGCGTTCTATCACCATACCGCCTATGATGCGGGCCGGAAAATACGAAGTCGAATGATGAGTGGGATTATTCGTGTCACCGAACGGTATCCCATCGTAAGTCATGTTGTATTCACCATCCTGAAAACCGCGCAGCGTGACCTTGGTTTCGGCCGCACCAGGGCCATTGGCTGAAACGCCGCCCGCGATACTTGGTGCAATACGCGCCACCGCATTGTAGTCAGCCAAGGGGGTTACGGCTTGCTCGATAAAGGTGGCGCTGATAATCGATTGCGGTTGGGTGGCGCTTAAGGATGCTTGCACCGGGGCGCGGCTAGCAACGCTAGAACCTTTGATGACAACTTTGGCCGTAATCGCATCGGCATCGAGCGCCGAGCTAGATTCTGCGATCGATTGCGCCTGTGCGTTTTGCTGGGTCATCAGCGCCAATGCGATCACGACGTTGGCCGACATCAGTCGGTGCTTGAATTGCTGCTTGCTGTTGGTGATACGGGTCATATTGCCTTCCGGATACTTTGGTGGGTAGAAAACCCGCAAGTCTAAGAAGTAAATATGACGACTTTATGAAGCCTCGATGACAAACACGTGACATGACAACAGTGAAAAAAAATTTATAGCGATCAGTTTGCGCAGCGGTTTTATGTTTGATGATTTTTCGTTGTTGTTGTTGTTGTTGTTGGATTGCTGGCCGGTGGTAGACCGGTGGCAATCACCTTTTTTCTTCGCCAAAAAAAGCAAACACGGTAGCTGCGATTCGCGCAGCGTAATTGCATGTGCGTCGCGGTGCCGTAGTGCGTTTTAAAAATGACCCTGCCAACGGGCATATCCGATGCGGTGCCAGCCTATTGCCTTTGAAGCGCATGGAATATGCGCAGTGCAGGGTGGTGTTTTTTATTTGTTGTTGCCTGGTCTTTTTTTACTTCTGTCGTTGTTGGTCCGATTTGCCTCGCCGGTGGTAGACAGCGCTAGTCACCTTTTGCTTCGCCAAAAAAGGTGACCCCAAAAAAGGCGACGCAAAGTCGGCTGCCCTGCGGGTACCCAATTGTGCGGAACAGAAAATGGGAAGTGGAAGCAAACTCGCTGCGCCTCAGACAAGCTTCACTTCTGATCATTTCCGCCCCGCACAATTGGCAAGCGCCACAATGCGAATTCGATTCAAAAAGCCACGTCCAAAAGCAAAGATTCAAAACCAATTCCAAAACCCAATTCAAAACCCAGGTCAAAAGCAGTAGATTGTCGTAGTTCGAAGTGCTGTGATGTTGCCTGCGCAGTGGAGGCGTAGTCGCACTAACGGATGTGTTGACGTTCGTTTTTCGCATGTGGGCGCTGCGCCTTGTGCTGGGCAGAAAATGGATCAGGAATGAAGCTTGTCTGAAGCGAAGCGAGTTTGCTTCGTTCCCCATTTTTTGACTTGCACAGGCGGGCACCCGAAGGGCAGCCGACCTTTGCGTCGCCTTCTTTTGCTTACTCTCTTGGCGAAGCAAGAAAAGTAAGTAGCTGTCCCGGTCCTACCACCGGCCCGGCAATCGCAAACAACGACAGAAGTGGAATAAAACCAGGCAATAGCAAACCAAAAACAGGCTGCCGCATTACGCATATTCCATGCGGCTCGCAGGCCAGTGTGCTTGAAGAATCGCATTGTAATATGCGTAAGTGGCAGGATGCTTTTGAGATTTTCATACTGCGGGGCAATAGATGAAGTCCATCGTGCGCTACGATTGCGCCTTACTGCGTCGTGCAGAATGGCATCGTTGACCGTGCATTTGAAGTTGTCGTACTTGACGATGCACGATTGCATGTCAAATTACTAGCGATATGGCGAACGCATCGTTTACAATACCCAGTGTGACCGCTGCGGAGGCGGTTCAGTTCAACAAGGTTTATCCGCCGCAAGCAGTCCGCGGATCTTATTTTGCGTTCCGGTGCGGCGGATAAACGCTATTCGTTAGACATCCCCCATGACTTACGCGCAAATTGATCCAATCATTGATGCTTGGGTAGCAAAGCATAATTTCAGCCTATTTACTCATACTGAGGGGGTGGTAGACTCCGACTTCAGGGCTGTTTATCTTTCCAGTAAGCATGGTGAGTGCTGCCAAATTTGGATAGATAAACCAGAATCTGGCATGTTATCTTTACACGCAGTAGATATTGAGACTCGTCAAAATGAAGAAATGCGTCGAGACTGGAGTGTTCCAATTTCCGAGCTTGGGGGCGCACTAGATGAAGCTGTTACCTATGTTCGAAAATGGTTTGATCGCTGACATGTATATGTCTAATTCAACGTTAGAAACTGCGAGGCTCAGGTCTTGCGTTGACGTATTCCAAGTTCTAACTCAACTTCGCAAGACCTAGCGAGCCTAAGCTATTCCGCCGCAGGCAATCTCAACACAGGCAAGGCCATTGCGCATATTCCATGCGCTTCTTCAGGCGTGCTGGCCGCTAAGCCGCATGGGCTATGCGTGCGCGGGCTTGCCTACTACAGACGGTGTGGCGCTAGCCAGCAAGGGTTTTAGCGGCGCTTCTTTTGATTCTGCCAGTAAGAAAACTCGGTTTCATGGACGTCGATGTCTAGCTCTTGCACTTTGTGCTGCATATGATTTTGGGCATCGCGCACCGCCTGATTGTAGATGCTCGGTCCTATTTCTTCGAGTAGAAAATCGAGCAGGGCGGCCGCCTGCAAATTGCCTATGCGCTCTTCCATGTTGATGTCGAAATAGCGTTGCAGGGAATCGATGGCTTGCTTTTGGGTTTCTTTTTCTAACTTGATACTCACTGCGGTTTCCTTGTCTTCAAATACCAATGCGGCGTGGCTAACGAAAAAATATGCCACTCTTTAGTTTGCTTATCATAGCAAAGCGAACTGCTGATGTGGGCGCAAGATTGTAGCGAAGTGTAGAGGGCAAGAGCTGCTAGCGATGCGCAGTGGCGTGCATGGCTGCAACAATTTTTAACTGCGAACGAGCGTATTGCACGGAGATGTAACTGCTCAGCCCGCCATGAAGAAAGTCAAAACCACTCAACACAGAGGCACAGAGACACAGAGATTCACAGAGGAAAGCAGTTCAACATCAAAGGCATCGATATTTTCCTTTAGCTGCGCCAGATTAGTCGCCCCTATGATGGTGCTGGCAATGAACCAGCGCGAATGACACCAGGCTAGCGCCATGGTGGCCGGCGACATACCGTGGGCACGTGCCAGCGTGGCATAGCGCTGGCAGGCAACGGCAACTTCGGGACGCATGTAGCGCGGACTCCAGGTTGCGGGGAACAGGTTCAGGCGTCCTGCTGCATGGGCGTCATCGGCATACTTATTTGTCAGGCGACCGAATGCCAGCGGACTGTAGGCCAGCAGTCCGACATTTTCGCGGAAGCAGGTTTCATCGAGTCCTTGCTCAAAGCCACGGTTGACCAGACTATACGCATTTTGTATCGCGATAATACGGCTGGTATTTTGTCGCTCGGCCTGCTTGATAAATTCGCTGACGCCCCACGAGGTTTCGTTGGAAACGCCGATATGACGTATCTTGCCCTCATTGACTAACTCGGTGAGCACCGCCAATGTTTCAGCGATTGTGGTGCATGGTCTTTCCAGCGTAGGATCAAACTGCTTTTGTCCGAAAATCGGCGCATTGCGGCTAGGCCAGTGCAATTGGTATAAATCGATGTAATCGGTTTGCAGGCGTTGCAGGCTGGTTTCTAGCGCCGCTCGGATATTGGCCGCATTGAGATCATTTTCTCCTTTGCGTATCCAGCCCATGCCACGCGAAGGTCCGGCCACTTTGGTCGCGAGAATGATGTCACTGCGTTTGCCGGTTTTTTTCAGCCAACTGCCGATGTACCGCTCAGTTCTGCCCTGGGTTTCAGCGCGTGGCATCACCGGATACATCTCAGCGGTGTCTATGAAATTGACTCCGCGCTCCAGCGCATAGTCGAGTTGGTTATGCGCCTCGGCCTCGGAATTTTGCTCACCGAAGGTCATGGTGCCAAGACAGACTTTGGAAACCTGTAAGTCACTAATTCCTAGCTGGCTACTGCGCTTTTTGCTGGTGCCCGGTGAGTTCATTTTTTTACCGTTGAAAGAAAGAGTGCGCTACTTTAACGCACATTGCGCAAGGTCGCTGCGCACTCTTTGACCAGTGCCGGACCACGGTAGATCAGGCCGGAATACACTTGCACCAGCGCTGCGCCGGCTTGCATTTTTGCCGCTGCGTCTGCGCCGGAAAAGATGCCGCCGACACCGATAATCGGCAAGGCGTCACCTAGTTCGGATTTCAGTGCCCGGATTACCTTGTTGGATAATTCAAACACCGGCTCGCCGGAAAGTCCGCCGGCTTCTTCGCCATGCTGCAAGCCTTTGACGGCATCACGCGTGATGGTGGTGTTAGTGGCGATTACGCCGTCTATCTTGTGACGCAACAAGGCATCGGCGATGTTCTTGATTTGTTCGCTGTCGATATCCGGTGCGATCTTGAGTGTGATAGGCACGTAGCGCTTGTGTTGGTCGGCCAGTCTTTGTTGCGCATCCTTGAGCTGGGACAGCAGCGCATCAAGTTCATCCGCACCTTGTAGTTGACGTAGATTTTTGGTGTTAGGGGAGGAGATGTTGACCGTCACATAGCTGGCGTAAGGGTACACTTTCTGCAGGCAGTGCAGGTAGTCTTCGGCGGCACGCTCTATTGGCGTATCGGCATTTTTACCGATATTTAATCCCAATACGCCTTGCTTGTCCTGATAAAAGCGTGAGGCTTGCACATTGGCGACAAACGCATCGACGCCGCCATTGTTGAAGCCCATGCGATTGATGATGGCATTGGCTTGCGGCAGGCGGAACATGCGCGGCTTAGGATTGCCGGCCTGCGCGCGCGGCGTTACGGTGCCGATTTCTATGGAGCCAAAACCGAGTGCCGCCAGACCGTCGATATACCTGCCGTCTTTATCCAGTCCTGCGGCCAGCCCTACAGGATTGGGGAAACTGATACCCATCACTTGGCGCGGATCTGCTTCAGGTTTTTTGATGAAACCAGTCAGACCTAAGGCGTGGGCGCGCCGCAAGGCCGGCAAGGTCAGATCATGCGCGCTTTCGGCATCCATAAAGAAGAGGAAGGGGCGAGCCAGGGAATACAGTAATTTGTCGGACATGATGTGAGAATTTTTATTGTTTGAAGAAATGAGTTTAAGGCTATGGGTATTAAGTAGTGCAGACTCAAGCGGTTGGCGGCAGTGACGCCAGATCAGAGCTTATAGGTAAATAACAAGCATGAGGGCGGCAAGTCGTTGGCGAGCGTCATTATAAGCTCATAGCGACTGCCATTTTCCCTGAAGTAATCCATCGAGTGGTTTGAAGTTGGTTTTATAAGCCATCTTGGCGCTTGCGGCAATCCAGTAGCCCAGATAAACATAGGGTAATCGTAGTTCCTTGGCTTGCCTGATTTGCCATAGTACGTTGTAGGTGCCGTACGACATGCCCGCTTCGGATGTATCAAAAAACGTATAGACCGATGACAGGCCATCACTGAGGATATCGATGATGCTCACCATACGCAGGATCTGGTTTTCATCGCGGAATTCGACCAGGCGAGTGTTGACGCGGCTTTGCAGCAGAAATTGGGCGTATTGATCGCGATTGTCATTATCCATGCCGCCGCCAGCGTGTCGATGATTTTGATATTTTTGATAAAGCTCGTAATGCTCATGCTCATAATTTAAACCCGTCACGCAGGCTACCAGATTGGCGTGCTTGCTCAGGGCGCGACGCTGACTGCGTTTGGCCTGAAATTCCTCGACCCGCACGCGTACCGGCGTGCAGGCTTGGCAGGTGTCGCAATGTGGCCGGTAGATAAAGATGCCGCTACGGCGAAAACCGTTCTGGATTAACTCAGAATAAACATCGGCGTTGATCAGGTGGGCAGGCGTGGCTACTTGTGAGCGCGCCTGCAGGCCATCAAGATAGCTGCATGGATATGGTGCCGTGGCATAGAATTGTATGCTGGCAAAAGGCAGTTCATTGAGCTGAGTCACTATATTCTGGCCCCTGGGTTCGCTAGTCTGAGATTGGCGTACTTATATATGTGTCGCTTGGCTATTGACGATGTTCATCGGTTTCCATTCCATGATGCCAGGCTGCGAAGTGGCATGCGATATCCATTGCATAAATTCTTTGCGCGTAATGGGGCGGGCGCCCAATGAGGCAAGATGGGCAGTCTCCTGTTGGCAGTCTATCATCTTGACCCCGTGCGCACGCAAGAAAAATACCAAATATGCCATTGCAATTTTAGATGCGTCGCTCACCCTCGCGAACATCGATTCGCCATAGAACATGCGTCCTATGCATACCCCATAGGCTCCGCCAACTAATTGGCCGTCGAGCCAGACTTCGCTCGAGTGGGCATAGCCCGCGGTATGTAAGGCCGAGTAACCGGCAACGATGTCCTCAGAGATCCAGGTTCCTGCGCCATCGCGGCGCGGTGCGGCGCAAGCACGCATGACATTTTCAAAAGCGCTATCGAAGCGAATTTCCCAACGCGGGCTTTTGGCCGTTTTCTTTATAGTCTTTTTCAGGCTGTCCGAAAGTTTGAATTCCTCAGTCATTAACACCATGCGCGGGTCGGTGGACCACCAGAGTATAGGTTGCCCTTCCGAATACCAGGGGAAAATTCCATGTCGATAGGCGTCTAGCAAGCGGGTAGCTGACAAATCGGCACCGGCCGCCAGCAAGCCAGCCGCGCCTTGTTGTTCTGTGAGTGCGCTAGTCACATCCGGAAAAGGAGTGTCAATTTCTAACCAAGGGATCATGATTGACCTTTATTAGAGTAAACATTACGCACCAAAAAAACGCTATATTTTGGTGCAAATTTAAGATTGAGTAATGAACTCATAAAAATATTTATAGTAATCAATGGCTTAGATATTGCACTAAATAGGTATGTTTTTTGCTTAAATAGTGCATCAGTATTCAGTATATGCACATTTATTGGGAGATTTTGTATGGATGCACATAAAAGTGGCGCGGATGCCTTATTCATCTTGCTTGGTGCGATCATGATTTTGGCGATGCATGCCGGCTTTGCTTTTTTGGAGCTGGGTACGGTTCGTAAAAAGAATCAGGTTAACGCCTTGGTTAAAATTATCGTTGATTTTGCTGTTTCGACTATAGCGTATTTTTTCGTCGGCTACAGCGTGGCTTATGGAGTGCAGTTTTATTCTGGCGCGGAAGTGTTGATAGAGCGAAATGGCTTTGAGTTGGTGAAGTTCTTCTTTTTGCTCACCTTTGCCGCAGCGATCCCTGCAATTATTTCTGGTGGTATTGCCGAGCGTGCCAAATTCTATCCTCAGTTAATCGCTACTGCCTTATTGGTTGGCGTCTTGTATCCGTTTTTCGAAGGGATTGCCTGGAATCAGAGATTTGGCGTACAGGCTTGGCTCAAGGCAATGTTCTCGGAAGAGTTTCATGACTTCGCCGGTTCGGTGGTGGTGCATGCTTTTGGCGGTTGGGTAGCTTTGCCTGCGGTATTGTTGTTGGGCGCAAGACGCGGACGCTACATGAAAAATGGCGCAATCGCTGCACATCCGCCTTCAAGCATTCCTTTCCTTGCTCTTGGCGCCTGGATTTTGACGGTCGGCTGGTTTGGTTTTAATGTGATGAGCGCCCAAACCCTGGATAAAATGAATGGTTTGGTCGCGATCAACTCCCTGATGGCGATGGTAGGCGGTACTTTGGTCGCTCTTGTGATGGGGAAAAACGATCCGGGTTTTGTATATAACGGGCCGCTCGCTGGTTTGGTTGCCGTTTGCGCCGGTTCAGATCTGATGCACCCTTTGGGGGCGTTAATTACGGGTGGTATCGCGGGTGCAATTTTTGTCCTGATGTTTACCTGGACTCAAAACAAATGGAAGGTCGATGATGTTCTTGGCGTCTGGCCTTTGCATGGCTTATGCGGTGCCTGGGGCGGGATTGCCGCCGGTATTTTTGGTCTTAAGTCTATGGGCGGCTTGGGTGGGGTGAGTCTGGCATCGCAGGCGATCGGCACTCTGATGGGAGTTTCGATAGCCTTGCTGGGCGGCTTCGTCATCTATGGTTCACTGAAGAAGTTAATCGGAATACGCCTTGATCCTGAAGAAGAGTTTGAAGGCGCAGACTTGTCCATACATAAGGTATCGTCCACTGCCGAACGCGAAACCAGTTGGTAATTCTGTAGTCCTATTTTTGTTGATCAGCGCTACTGTTTATTGTGCATCCGGTGTACGCATGGGCTTAAAAATGTCATGCGTATGTAGTTGGAAGTTGCCGCCTTGCTTCACTTTGGCGGCATCTTCAAAGAAACATTTCAGGGTGTGACTGACAGTGGGGAAGGCGATGTCATTCCAGGGAATTTCCTGTTCGCTAAACAGTCGCACTTCCAGACTTTCGATGCCCGCCAGATAATCGAGATCTAATAGTGTGGCGCGATAAAATAAATGCACCTGGTTGACTCTTGGTACGTTGAGCATGGAAAACAACTCATGCAGCGCGATATTGGCGCCGGCTTCTTCCTCAGTCTCTCGTTGTGCCGCTTCAGTGGTGGTTTCTGCGCGTTCTCCATGAAGCCTGCCGGCAGCGTCCAGTAGCCATATCTGGGTTCTATAGCGCGCTTGCATAAAAGAATTTTAAGTTCACCATTTTGCTCCCATACCGGAATGGAGCCGACTACCAATTTGGGATTTTGGTAATGTATGGTTTTGCATGACGGGCAGACGTGGCGCTCGCGGGTGTCGTCAGCCGGAATTTCTATGACAACAGCAGTGGCGCATTCGGAGCAGAATTTCATGATCTAGGGCTTGAGTGAGTATCAGATATGAAAGTGTAACATCGGAATGACTTACACAAAAACGCGCTGTATTTCAGGGCGGATCTTATATTTGATAACTTAATCGTATAAAGAAATTGCGCATAGCAGCAAATTCATGTATAGTTCTACTTATCAGACGCGGGGTGGAGCAGTCTGGCAGCTCGTCGGGCTCATAACCCGAAGGTCGTAGGTTCAAATCCTGCCCCCGCAACCAGTTTAAATAAAAAAGCCACGTATTAACGTGGCTTTTTTATTAGTTTGGCGATTATTTTTTAATCTGCTGTGAAATTCTGGACTACAATCTAGTATCTACTTAATTGATCGACTGTTTTTATTGACCGTTTATGCTGCCTGTTAGTTGATGGCGGTGGTTGATGGCAGACTGATCCCTAGGCATGCACTTGTATGGTGCGCTGCAAAAAATAAAGAGCTGGTTTTGACTGGGGGAAGTGTCTTCTGGTCATTTTTCGCTTCAATAGATCAACTTATATCAGTGCTGAAGAGTTTGCATGAATACAGCTGAGGCCAAGCGAGTCCTTGAGACCGCATTGCTATGCGCACATGAACCGCTTACCGTGAATGTCATGAAGAGGTTGTTTCAGGATGCTGACGGTCATGCTGATGTGGTCGGTGCTGATACGATTAAGTCTATGTTGGAAAGCTTGCGCAAAGATTGGTCTGACAAGGGAATCGAGTTGGTTGGTTTGTCTACTGGCTGGCGTTTTCAGAGTCGTCCGGAGATGCGCGTATTTATCGATCGCTTAAATCCGGAGAAGCCTCCCAAGTATTCTCGGGCGACGTTAGAGACTCTGGCAATTATTACATATCGTCAGCCTGTAACTCGTGGTGATATTGAGGAAATCCGTGGTGTTACGGTTGCTTCTCAAATGATTAAGACGCTCGAGGATCGTGGCTGGATAGAAAGTATTGGATATCGCGACGTGCCAGGACGACCGGCTTTGTTTGCGACGACCAAGCAGTTTTTGTCGGATCTCGGGTTGTCCTCTTTGGATCAGTTGCCGCCTTTGCAGCAGGTAGGCGGGCAAGATGTTGTTGAACAGAGTGTGCCGGAATTGGGTGCGCTAGCTGTAAATATGTTTGAGGACGGGGAGTCTGACTCTCTGGCTCAGAATGGAAATAAAATAACAGCGCAGGAATTATCTGGTGATGTACTGGCCGGAACTGCGCCTATGCAAATTGATGCGGAAATTGAAATTGCGACAGCCAATGATGTTCTTGAGGATGATGTTGCGATGATAGCTGCACCAAATAATGATATGCAACCGGAGGCGGAAATTGCTGATGGGGGTTCTCATTTCAACTCAGAATCAAAAAATGAACACAAATAATTCAGATGAAGTTAAGGCCGATGTTGTAGCGGTGTCGGATGATGGTACTAGTGCTAAGCCAGCGAAGCGTGCGGTTCGTGGTCCGCGCAATTTGCGTCGGGCGCCGGAGCGTGGTGATGCTGCAGAGCGTGCCGTTGAGTCGTTGGCGCCGCTTGGTGATTCGGCTGCTGATTCAGCGGCTCCGGTGAAAAAGCCTCGTCAGCCGCGCGCTCCTCGCGCCAAACCTGTTGCTGATGCGCCAGCGCTTACTGTTGAGCATCATGCTCCGGTTGATGTTGTTGCTGAGGTGCGTGCACGTGCACCGCGGACCAGAGAGGAATCTAGTCGTGGCGATGGTGCAGTTGGCCGCGATGGTGGTCGTGATGGCCGTACTCGCTCCGCTTCCCCTTGTGGCGAAAAGAATGGCGCTCGCTCTGCTGGCGGTCCGCGTGGACGCCAGTCTGCTGCGGGTGGTCGTAAAGATGTTCGCTCTGGCGGAAATTCCGCTGATGATGTGTTTTCTTTCGTTACCTCGGATGCTTATGATGTTCTTGCTGATGAGAAGTCGGAGAAGGCTCGTCATGTGAAGCCTGTAAGACGCGATCTGACGGCTGATGATGATGCGCCTAAGTTGCATAAAGTATTGGCTGAGGCGGGTCTTGGCTCCCGTCGCGAGATGGAGGAGTTGATTGTAGCTGGTCGTGTTTCAGTGAATGGTGAGCCAGCCCATATTGGTCAGCGGATTTTGCCGCAGGATCAGGTAAGAATTAATGGCAAGTTAATTCAGCGCAAGGTGAGTAGTAAGCCGCCGCGCGTGCTGATTTACCATAAGCCAGCTGGTGAGATTGTCAGTAATAGTGATCCTGAGGGGCGTCAGTCGGTGTTTGAGAGTTTGCCAAAAATGAAGGTTGGCAAATGGCTTGCTGTCGGACGCCTGGATTACAATACGGAAGGTTTGTTATTGTTCACTACCTCCGGTGATTTGGCGAATCGCCTCATGCATCCACGCTATGGTATTGAGCGTGAATATGCGGTGCGTACTTTGGGCGAGCTCGAAGAGGGTATGCGTCAAAAATTGCTGGCCGGCGTAGAGTTGGAAGATGGTATGGCGCAATTCTCCAAGATCGCCGATGGTGGTGGTGAAGGTGTCAATAAGTGGTATCGCGTTATTATCGGCGAGGGTCGCAATCGCGAAGTGCGTCGTATGTTCGAGGCGGTTGGTTTGACGGTTTCCCGCTTGATTCGTACTCGCTATGGAGTAATGACTTTACCATCCGGCCTCAGGCGTGGTCGTTGGGATGAGTTGGGTGAGGATGCGGTGCGTAGCTTGCTCAAAGTTAGTGGGCTGGAGAAGGTTGCCAGTGATAAGTCTGATGCTAAAGGTCGCGGTAATCGCCCGCAATCGGGCAATGTCGGGCGTAATGTGAATCCGTTTGATAAGTCTGCGGGGCGGCCGTTTGAAAAGCCGCAAGGTAGAAATTTTGGCTCTGCTCAGCGCCCTGAATACGGAAATTCGCGCAATGATTCGGGCAATGACCGCAATGGAAATTCCTTTGGGAATGACGGTGCGAAAAAACGCAGTCGCCAGCCAGATCCTTTGCAAACCGCGCTTGGATACCCAACCTCTGGTCAGCAGAGACGTGGTGGTACCACTCGCGGAAGTGGTCAGGCGATAGGTCAGGGTATTGCTGCACGTAGGCGCTCTAAGGGCGTTTGAGTGCAGTTTTGATGATATAGGTACTCCGTTTTAGATTGCGACGGAGTAAATAATCGTTTATAATCTTGTAGTTAGCAGAATTTTCCTTGGCATATTTGATGTGCGGGGCGCTAAAGAGAAGATGGGCGGGTGCCCATTTTTCTTTTGTGAAGCGCTTTTTGTGTTGTTGAGGAGTTTGCATTTTTCGGAGAACCGTCTTGCAGTTGCTGGAATTAATAGAAAAAACCGTCAATGGTACGGGCTATGACTTGGTCGATTTTGAGCGGGCCGAACGCGGCTTGTTCAGGGTTTATATCGATCTTTTGCCAGCGGACCTTGAAAAAGGGCATGTTACGGTTGAGGATTGTGCGAAAGTTAGTCATCAGTTGTCGCATGTGCTTACGGTTGAAAATGTAAGTTATGAGCGCTTGGAGATATCGTCTCCGGGGCTTGAGCGACCTTTGAAGAGATTCTCTGATTTTGTGCGATTTACCGGTGAAGTGGCGAGCGTGAAGTTGCGTTTGCCTATGCCCGACTCAAATAATCGCAAGACTTTCGAAGGTGTGTTGCTTGAGCCTGATGGCGATACCTTGAGGTTGGAATTTGAAGGAAAAGATGGGGCGGCAATGCTGGAGTTTACGCTTGCCGATGTGGATAAGGCACGCTTGGTGCCACAAGTGGATTTTAGGAGTCGCAAAGCATGAGTCGCGAAGTTTTATTATTGGTTGATGTGCTGGCGCGTGAAAAGAACGTCGATGAAGATGTGGTTTTTTCAGCGCTGGAGCATGCTTTGGCGCAGGCTACCAAAAAGCGTTATGAAGGTGAAGTCGATATCCGTGTTGAGATCGACCGTGAGACAGGTGAATATAAGTCATTCCGCCGTTGGCATGTAGTTGCTGACAGTGCTGGTTTGCAATTGCCGGATCAAGAAATCTTGCATTTCGAAGCCTTAGAGCAGTACCCGGATATCGAAGTAGATGAATATATAGAAGAGCCAATCGAATCAGTTGAGCTGGGTCGTAGATTCGCCCAGGATACTAAACAGGTTGTCTTGCAGCGCATCCGTGATGCCGAGCGTGAGCAGATTCTGGCTGATTTCCTTGAGCGTGGTGATTCTCTGGTTACTGGTACGATCAAGCGCATGGAACGTGGTGAAGCTGTTGTTGAGTCCGGCAAGATTGAGGCTCGCTTACCGCGTGATCAGATGATTCCAAAAGAAAATCTGCGTGTTGGTGATCGTGTCCGTGCTTATATATTGCGTATTGACCGTAACGCACGTGGGCCGCAGGTGATCTTGTCCCGTACCGCGCCTGAATTTATCATGAAATTGTTTGAACTCGAAGTTCCGGAGATCGAACAGGGTTCTTTGGTGATTAAGTCTGCTGCCCGTGATGCTGGTGTGCGTGCAAAAATTGCCGTACATACTGATGATAAGCGCATTGATCCTATCGGCACTTGTGTCGGTATGCGTGGTTCCCGCGTGCAAGCCGTAACAGGTGAGCTCGGTGGTGAGCGCGTCGATATCGTATTGTGGTCTGAAGATCCGGCTCAGTTCGTGATCGGTGCCCTGGCACCGGCAAATGTTTCTTCGATCATGGTTGATGAAGAAAAGCATTGTATGGACGTAGTGGTTGATGACGAGAATCTGGCAATAGCGATAGGTCGTAGCGGTCAAAATGTACGCTTGGCTGCTGAATTGACAGGTTGGAAAATTAATATCATGACTGCCGAAGAATCGGCTAACAAGGCTGAGCAGGAAACTGCTGGTATTCGTGCTTTGTTCATGGAAAAACTGGATGTCGATCAAGAAGTTGCTGATATTCTGGTTGATGAGGGTTTCTCCAGTCTTGAAGAAATCGCCTATGTTCCTCTGAGCGAAATGCTGGAGATCGAGGCCTTGGATGAAGACACGGTTAATGAGTTGCGTAACCGTGCCAGAGATTCCTTGGTGACGGAGGCAATTGCTTCCGAAGAAGGTATTGATGGAGTGGAAGAGTCGTTGATCCAGTTGGAAGGCATGAATCGTGTTACCGCCGGTAAGTTAGGTTTGGCCGGTATCAAAACACTCGTAGCTTTCGGTGGTTTGGCGTATGACGAGTTTGGAGCGATTTTAGCATTGCCCGCTGAACGTGCGCGCCAATTGATTAAAGATGCATTTGAAGATGTGACTGACGATGAGATGAAACTCATTGACGCTAAATATGATGATCATGCCAAGGCGCTGTTAGCCTCCGCATGGAAACTCGTAGAAGCTAAATAAATCACGAGTTAATAATTATATTTACGCGTTATATCAAGCGCACAGAGAAAAAGAGGACTGAATGGCGAGTAATAATGTAGCTCAATTTGCCACCGAGCTGAAGATGTCAGCGGATTTGCTGCTCACGCAATTGCATGCCGCGGGCGTTAGTAAAAGCTCGACGTCCGATGTGCTGTCAAAAGAAGACAAAGATAAGTTGTTGGAACACTTGCGTCGTTCGCATGGTGTGACAGCGGACGCAAAAAAAATCACCTTGACCCGCAAGGAAAATACTGAAATCAAGCAGGCTGATGCCACTGGCAAATCCCGCACGATACAAGTAGAAGTGCGCAAAAAACGCACTTTCGTCAAGCGTGATGAATCGTCTCCTGATGCATCTAGCGATCACCCGGCGGAAGTGCTTGATCCGGCAGAAGCTGAGCGACGTGAGGAAGAAGCGCGTCAGGAAGCGGCTTTGATTGCTCGCCAAGAGGCTGAATTGATTGAAAAGCAAGAACACCTTGCCAAGTTGGAAGCTGAAAAAGAATCCCAGGCGAAAGCTCTGCGTGAAGTTGAGTTGTTAGCTGCAGCGGCTGCGAAAGCGGAGGCTGATAAAGTTAAAGCTGAACAAGCGGCAGCAGCAGCGGCGGCGAGTTTAAACGTTGCAGCCAAAGTAGCTGAAAAAGTCGTGGCAGCACCGGTTAAAGCTGTTGCAGATGAAGAAACTAAACGTTTAGCTGCTGAAGCAAAGAATAAAATTGCTGAAGATGCAAAAGCGAAAGCGGCTGAAGAAGCCAAGCTGAAGACTGCATCCGAAGCGAAGGAAGCTGCGGTACGTGCCGCAGCGACTGAAGTTGCTCGTAAGAAGGTTGCTGACGAAGTAGCGCAAATCAAAGAAATGATGGACGCTGCGCGTCGACCAAAAGTGGCAGCTCCTGCCGTGGTCGCGCCTAAGGTCGCAGAAGGTACTTTGCACAAGCCTGCAGATAAGAAAGTTGCAGACAAGAAGCCAGCTGGCGAGAAAAAAGATGTGAAGCCTGCAGCTGGTGCTCCTGCCGCTGCGGATAAAAAATCGATTAAATCGGCTAATGTTTCCTCGACTTGGCAAGACGACGCCAAGAAGCGCGGTGCTGCAAAAGGTCGTGCACCGGCTACTACTGGCGGTGGCGGTCGTGATGGTTGGAAGAGTGGTGCACGAGGTCGCCGTTCCAATCAACATGAAGAACAATCTAATTTCCAGGCACCGGTAGAGGCGATTGTTAAAGACGTCTATGTGCCAGAGACTCTGACTGTCGCTGAATTAGCGCATAAGATGTCGGTGAAAGCATCTGAAGTGATCAAGCATTTGATGAAATTGGGTCAAATGTGCACGATCAATCAGGTTCTGGATCAGGAAACTGCGATGATCTTGGTTGAAGAGATGGGGCATAAGGCATTCGCTGCTAAGTTGGATGATCCTGAAGCGATGCTCACTGACGTAGCCGAGCATGCTGAATATGAGTCTGCTCCGCGCGCTCCTGTCGTTACGGTGATGGGTCACGTTGATCATGGTAAGACATCGTTACTTGATTACATTCGTCGTGCCAAGGTTGCATCTGGCGAAGCGGGTGGCATTACCCAGCATATTGGTGCATACCACGTAGAAACACCGCGCGGCATGATTACCTTCCTTGATACGCCTGGTCACGAAGCATTTACTGCTATGCGTGCACGTGGTGCCAAGGCGACTGATATCGTTATTCTGGTGGTAGCTGCAGACGATGGCGTGATGCCGCAAACCAGAGAGGCTATTGCTCATGCTAAAGCTGCTGGCGTGCCTCTGGTTGTCGCAATCAATAAAATTGATAAGCCTGGTGCCAATATGGACCGCGTTAAGCAGGAATTGGTAGCCGAAAGCGTTGTGCCTGAAGAATACGGCGGAGAGTCACCATTTGTTCCTGTATCGGCAAAGACCGGTGAAGGTATTGATGACTTGCTGGAACAAGTTCTGTTGCAAGCTGAAGTACTCGAATTGCGTGCACCGATTGATGCACCAGCTAAAGGTTTGGTCATTGAGTCTCGTTTGGATAAGGGGCGCGGTACTGTAGCTACAATTCTGGTTCAATCCGGTACATTGAAGCGTGGCGACGTGGTATTGGCTGGTTCATCCTATGGACGTGTTCGTGCCATGCTCGATGAAAACGGTAAAAACATTAGCGAAGCCGGTCCTTCCATCCCAGTTGAAATCCAAGGTTTGACCGAGGTGCCGGCTGCAGGTGAAGAACTGATGGTGATGGTCGATGAGCGTAAAGCGCGTGAAATCGGTTTGTTCCGTCAAGGTAAGTACCGTGATGTTAAGCTTGCTAAACAGCAAGCGGCGAAGATGGAAAATATCTTTGACAACATGGGCGAGGGCGAAGTCAGGAATCTGCCAATTATCGTCAAGACCGACGTTCAAGGTTCGCAAGAAGCTTTGGTTCAGTCTTTGGTTAAGTTGTCGACCAGCGAAGTGCGTGTCCAAGTGGTACATGCCGCAGTTGGTGGTATTTCCGAATCTGACGTCAATCTGGCGGTAGCATCGAAAGCGGTTATCATCGGCTTTAATACACGTGCAGATGCTTCTGCCCGTAAATTGGCTGAGTCCAACGGCGTCGATATTCGCTACTACAACATCATTTACGATGCTGTTGATGAAGTGAAGGCAGCCTTGTCAGGTATGTTGGCACCAGAGAAACGTGAAACGGTAATTGGTCAGGTAGAAATTCGCCAAGTCTTCTCAGTCAGCAAAGTCGGCTCTATTGCTGGTTGCTTGGTTACTGATGGTACCGTCAAGCGCACTTCTTCAGTACGTCTGTTACGTAACAATGTCGTTGTTTGGACAGGCGAGCTGGATTCGTTGAAGCGTTACAAAGACGATGCAAAAGAAGTCAAAGCCGGTATGGAATGCGGCTTGTCTCTGAAGTCTTACAATGATATTGAAGTCGGCGACATTCTGGAAGTATTCGAAGTGCAAGAAATTGCTCGTACCTTGTAGTATTAATAAAGTAAAGGGAGCTTTTGCTCCCTTTACATTTTTGTAGTGTATTTGTAGTTTATATGGCAAAGAATAGTAAATCCATCCCGGCACGCGGCTTGCGCGTTGCAGACCAGATACAGCGTGATGTTGCTGAGATCATTTGGTCTGAATTAAAAGATCCTCGTGTTGGCATGATTACGCTGACCGAAGTTCAGCTCACTCCCGATTATGCTCATGCGAAAATTTATTTCACCAGCTTGAAGGATGATCCTGCATCGATCAAGAATACCCTGGATGGCTTGAATAAGGCCGCAGGTTTTTTACGTGCACAGTTAGGCTTGCGTTTGCATATTCATACCCTGCCGCAATTACATTTCGTGCACGATACCTCCACTATGCGGGGCATGGCGATGTCTAAATTGATAGATGAAGCCAATGCAACCCGATCTAAAGACGACGGCGAAGAGTAAAATTCTCGATTGCAAATGTTGATGTGTTCTACATCAACATTTGCCATGAGTTTTTTGCAAGGCCTGTTATCTGCAAGTTTTCTACTCAGATACCCATGACAACTCAAGTGAAGAAAAAGACGCGTATCCCTGTGCATGGGGTATTGTTGCTCGACAAACCTGTTGGGTGGTCAAGTAATGACGCCTTGATCAAGGCGAAACGTTTGCTAAACGCCTTGAAAGCTGGTCATACCGGCACGCTTGATCCCTTCGCTACAGGCTTGCTGCCTCTTTGTTTTGGTGAGGCGACAAAGTTTTCTCAAGACTTACTGGAAGCCGATAAAACTTATCAGACGGTAGTCCATCTGGGGGTAAATACCAATACCGGCGATACTGAAGGAGAAGTGCTGCAGACGCTCCCTGTCGATGTCAGTGAAGAGCAGATTCATCAGGTATTAGCGCAGTTTAGGGGGGATATTTTGCAGGTGCCACCTATGTATTCCGCGTTAAAACGGGATGGTAAACCGCTGTATGAATATGCCCGCGCAGGAATTACGCTGGAACGCGAAGCGCGGCCGGTGACTATCCATTTACTCGAGTTCGTTAGTTATGAAGCGCCTTTCCTGACCTTGAATGTGCGTTGCAGCAAAGGTACTTATATCCGCGTGTTAGGCGAAGATATTGGTAATGCACTTGCTTGTGGTGCGCATTTGAATGCACTGCGCCGTACCCATGTCGGGCACCTGATCCTGGAAAATACCGTGACGCTCGATGCATTGATCGCAATGGATGAGGATCAGCGCGCAACATTACTGGCACCTGTCGATGCCTTACTGTCGAGTTTCCCACAAGTGTTACTCAGTGATGAACTGGCACGTCGATTTTTACAGGGGCAAAGGCTTGCATTGGGAAAAGAGGACGTACCGTTACCGGAACAAGTTGGGCGAGTTCGGGTTTACCGCGAGTCTAATCAACAGTTATTGGGCTCGGCCCAATTGCAAGAGTACGGTGTGCTGGCACCTGAGAGATTGATTTCTACGGTGTGCTGATTCGCGCCACTTAATCTTGTTGTCGCGGAATCGCGGCATCGCCGTATCGTTCAGAGTCGCTAACGTCATTCCAGCTTGTTATATCTTCTATCTGGAATGACGTCATTGCATAGATTTACTAGGCGATAGGCTTTACTTTCATGCCATCAGCGCTATCTTCCATTTCGTAACCTAAACGTTTTATCTCGTCGCGCAAACGATCTGATTCCGCCCAGTTTTTATTGATACGGCTGAGGCGACGTTGTTCCGCCAAATCCATGACTTCCGCAGGTATTTCACTCTTCGTTGGTTCCCATGTTGCCAGATCAAGCCCAAGAACCCTGTCAAAATAATCAAGAGTAGTTTTTTTGTCTGCAGCGCTCAGGTCCGACTTGAGCATCTCCCACATAACGGCAACCGCTTTTGGCAGATTCAGGTCGTGATTGACTTCGGTCTTAAAGTTGTCGGCAAATTCCTGATTGATGGTTCCGCCTTCTGGTAACGCAAAATACGTCTCGCGCAATCTGAACAGGGCGGTTTGCGCCGACTTCAAGGCATCCCAGCTGAAACTCAATTGACTGCGATAATGTGCCGACATGCACAGTAAGCGATACGCGAGCGGATCGAAGCCTTGATCGATGACGCTTTGCAGTCGTAGGAAATCACCGCTGGATTTGGACATCTTGCCTGCATCGATCTGCAGGAAATAGCCATGCATCCAGAAGTTGGCTAAACGGGTGCCATGGCATGCCATGTTTTGTGCGATTTCGTTGCTGTGATGGATGGCAATATGATCTTCGCCACCACAGTGAATATCAAACCACGGTTCCAGATATTTTGCTGACATCGCAGAGCATTCTATATGCCATCCTGGGAAACCACGACCCCACGGACTATCCCATTCCATCTGGCGATTGCTGCCGGCTGCGCTGAATTTCCAAAGCGCAAAATCGGTGGCTTGCCGTTTTTCGCCTATATCTACGCGTTTTCCGGCCTCCAGACCTTCGCGGTTGAGGCGCGCCAGATAGCCGTAGTCGTCTTGTTTTGACGTGTCAAAATACACGCCATCCGAAGTGGTATAGGTAAAGCCTTTTTGCTCTATGCAAGAGATAAATGAAATCTGCTCAGCGATATGCTCGGTCGCCTTGCACCAGATTTGCGGCGGCAACATATTTAAAGTCAGTAAATCTTGCTTAAACGCTACCGTATATTTTTCTGCGATGTCCCACGCCGATTCGCCAGTCCTGCGGCTACCGGTTTCCATCTTATCTTCACCGTCGTCTGCATCTGAAACCAGGTGGCCGACATCCGTGATATTGATCACGTGACGAACCTGATGACCGTTCAGTTCCAAAGTACGGCGCAAGACGTCTTCAAATAAGTAAGTACGTAAATTGCCGATATGTGCATAGTCATATACGGTCGGTCCGCAGCAATATAAGCCTACCCAGTCCTTGCGTATAGGTGAAAACGGGCGAAGCTGACGCTCCCAATTGTCGTAGAGAAGTATGTCCATGATGTTTGTTAATAGTGATTAAAAGCAATTAGCAGAAAGACTACAGTCAAAGTATATTTGTCTGTAGCTTCAACAGTGCGCAAATTGCTGTTTTGATGAAGAATTGCGTAGATCGGCAGCAAACTCAAATCGCGATTTGAGAAACATTAAATGATGCGGAAAATGCCCATGTAGATGCTGTTTGATAGACACAGAGAGATGCAATAAAAAAGTGAATGGCAATTACGCATCAATTTATCATAGAGAGAGCCAAAATGCTTGAATTGATGCCAGATTTTCTAAAAATGGCGCTAAACTGAAGATAAATGACCAATTGTAATACGGTGTAACCTGCCATTAATGCGGTGGGGTTCTCGTCGCTTAAGTTCAGTAAAGGAGCGAATATGCACAACCGTTATCCTGACGTAAATGATGACTTTTATCGTATTCACTATCTAAAGCAAGATAGGGCGCAATCTCGCAAGGTGATTCGTATCTTCATGTTCGCGTCCATGCCGCTCGCTTACGTGGATTTTTCTTTTCTTGGCGCTAGTCGAGAGTTTTTTGGCTTACTGTTACTTAGAAGTGGTTTGTTAGCATATTCGTGGTGGTTGCTAAGGAAGAATAGTAGTGTTAACGCACCGCAAGAGCTTGAACATAGGATGGTGGGGTGGAGCGCGGCAGTATTGTTAATGCAGTTCCTTAGTAATGCCAGTCTTCCGCGCGATTACTTCGGGCATTATCTGCTAGATGCATGGGTTTGCATGATTTACTTCATTAGTGTCCCAGTCGCATTACGGGCGTTGCGCCCGGCGATGTTGGGTTATCTCATCGCTTCATTTTCTTTGCTCGTATATAAGAGCATTCCGACATCTGCGTATGTCGTGAGTATAGTGACTATCCTGTTCGTGAGCGCCTACACAGGGCACATGATCTCCTCATACTTACACCGTTATAGGAGGAAAATTCTTAGCGCTGATGTAGAACTCGATCGTCAGGAAAGTACCGACCCGGCCACCGGTGTTGCGAATCGCAGGGAGTTTATGCGTGTAAGTGAAAACGAGTTGCAAAGGCATGCTCGATTTGGCAAGTCCTTGTCGATGTTGATACTTGACCTTGATCACTTTAAGCAAATCCAGGAAACCTATGGACCACATGCCGGCGATGTGGTCCTTGTTGAGGTGACTAAACGTATGAAGCGTGCGACCCGCAGTTATGATTGTATGGCGCGTTATGGTACTGAAGAATTTTCTTTGCTGTTGCCTGAAGCGAATGCAGACGATGCTGCGAAAGTGGCGCAACGTATCCTGGCAACGGTGGCTGCCATGCCGGTTGCCATGGCAGGAAAAGAGATTAAGATCAGCGCAGCAGTCGGTGTTTCTACCATGCAGGCGGGTGATACCCAGGATAGTATGCTAGACCGTGCGAGCACCGCGCTAAGGAAGGCAAAAGCCGATATGCATAGTAATGATTTGTCACAGAAATACATGGTGGCATGATGTCGATCGTGTCACATCTAGCCGATGCTTTGGCATTAAATATTGCTAATAATTGTCTGCCGAATTTGTTGCAGCATTCAGATACGAACCGGACTTGATTACGAATGAATTCGATACCGGAAAAACGATAAAAAAATTCAGAACTGTATGACTGTGTATTAAAAAATACCTGTCGCTTTATCTCAGTCATTTTTAAATTGTTATGGCTTATATATGTTTAATTGAAAACTTCCATGTTTGAAAAGCATTTTCCCTTATTTATCAGGCACTTATGGTGAATATTTTTTGCGAATAAGCGATTTCTTCGCTTGACTTTAGGTATTTCCCGACCAATACTGTGTTCAGGGCAAACTTGCTGAAAAGCAGGGACGCAAAGCCTCCGGCCTAATGTCTGAAAAGATAATGGTAGCGGGGTTACCGGTTAGACGTGACTCGATTTCCTTACTGCATCCAGTAATCAGATCTTACTACAACGTTTTACCGACCGCGTATGTCCTTTGTTGCAACACCACCATAACAAAGGAAATCAAATGAATAAGCAAACTTCAAAAAAACCGGTCGCTAAGTCTGCCATTGCTATAGCAGTGATGCTAGTTGGCGGCTTTAGTGTGTACGCTGGCATTGCGTTAACTGAGCAAGTCGATTCGCAGGCAAGTAACAATGTAGCGGGTACGGCGAAACAGTCCTCACCGATAGTTGAGTCTGCGATTGCGAGTCCCTTGGCATTGACACAAACGCCATCGTCTGTACAAGTTATACCTCAAGGTGTGACTAGTTTTAATGCCGCTAAAATAAATACCCAGCTTTTACCTGAAAATCCGGCAAACGCAGTGTCTAAGCCTGCGGCAATGAGTCAGGAAATGATGGCAAAGATGGAATTGCCAGCTGATTTTGTCCCGAATAATGCGGAAGGATCGACTGAAGGCTCACCATTTTCACGCATCAATTTGAAGGAATTCTCTTCCGGAGAAAAAGCAATCGCCTTATTGGGTGATAATCTTGATGCCGTTGCCAAGTGGTATGGCATGAGTAGTGATGGTTTCCGTAATTTACTGGTTACCGATAGCACCGTGCACCTTGACCGCAAGGGGCGCATGCTGCACATCGACGATGGTCTTGATGCCAACCTGCCAGTAGGCGCAGCGGCAGGCGGCACTATGCAACAGGCTACCACAAGCACTACAGCGGCAACTACAGCGGCAACTAGCCCTTTCCCTTTAGATCAGACCTTTAAACTGCACACCAAACCAAGTTCAACCCGAATTCTTTACCTCAATTTCACCGGCGATTCTGCCAATCCGGCGTTTAGCCTGGATGCTACACCATCAACTTTTAGTGATGCTGAACGCATTTTGATCCAAAAAGTATGGCAGCGCGTGGTTGAGGATTATGCTGCTTTTGATGTTGACGTCACTACTGAGAAGCCAGTCGCTCCGGCCGGTAAAGTTGGGATGACTGTCCTGATTACTCCAAGAACACATACTGCCGGTGGTTATGCTTATTTAAATTCCTTCGGTGCTTTCTCTACCGGCACTGCAAGTACTTTCTGCTTCCCAAATAACCTCGCCAATAGCGAGAAGCCTATCGCAGAGTGCGTTTCGCATGAGCTGGGCCATACCTTGGGTCTGTCGCATCAGGGCACTACATCTGTCGCCTACTACCAGGGGCAGGGTGACGGCGAAACTGGCTGGGCACCTATCATGGGTGTTGGCTATTACAAGAATCTGACCCAGTGGTCAAAAGGCGAATACGCCAACGCGAATAACAAGGAAGATGCTTACGCAGTGATGCTCAAGCAAGGCTTGAAACCATTTGCCGATGATCATGGTAATACGATTGCCACTGCTGATGCCATGCTTAGCAAATCGGCTAATGGTTACAATAACCTCAGCGCTAACGGTGTGATCGGAATACCTGGCGATATCGACATGTTTAGTTTTGTTGCGGGTGCCGGTAATGCCAGTTTTACTGTCAAAGGTGCTGCCTTGGGTGGCAATCTGGACGTGGCATTGCAATTGATAGACAGTAAGGGTAAGGTACTGGCATCGGCGAACACTGATGCGACATTGGGTAGCACAATTAGTTTTGCAATACCAGCGCAAGGTACTTACTTCCTTAGCGTAACGGGCGCAGGTAAAGGTAGCGCATTGACAACTGGTTACACTAATTATGGTAGCCTTGGTCAATACAGTATCAGTGGCACAACGGCACTTCCAAATGGCACTACTACCCCTACACCGGTAACGCCTCCGCCTTCAACCGTAACTCCTCCGCCAGCTACCGTTACGCCACCAAAACCAGTTACGCCTCCACCAGTTGCAAATGCCAGATCGGTTGCCGTGACGTTTGATGCCAGAGGCGCTACAGTGCCAGGTGCGACGATCAAATCGTATTCGTGGAATTTTGGTGATGGAACGGCGGCAGCGACTACCGCTTTAGTTGTCCATACCTACACCAAAGCCGGTACTTATACTGTATCACTCTCGGTTGTAGATTCTCTTGGACGCAAATTTGGTACCAGTATGCAAGTAGTCATTAAGTAAGTATTTTTCTACCTCCAGTTGGTTTTATTTTCTGCCTGTAAGGCACCGTTATGGTGGGTCTTACAGGCAGTTTTTTATTTGGCGGGATGGTTTTTACTTTTCATCTCTATCAGGAATTTATATTGGAAAGTAGTGGTATAGCTATACCTTGCTATATTTCTCAATTCGCTTAGTCCCTAGGTATGAGCTATTAGCCGCTCTGATTGTTAATGATAGCCACTCTCCAGAATATTGTTCGTAGCCTATATTTGACCCCGCAAGCGGCATCCGACTTTATTGATAAGGAATTAATAGTCTTTCCAGCGATCGTTAATCGCATCTAGTTCACCGCTGGCATGTATTTTTTTTAACGCGTTCTGGATGCGAGTGACCGCCTCTTTCGGCAGGTGTTTTCCTATGACCATATAAGTGCGATGGATAGCCATAGCATTTGGTAACACTCTGACCTTATCTTGCATCTTGGCATTTTTTATTTCAGTGCTAATGCCGGGACTGCGATGAAAGAAGAAGCGCGCCCGTTTCATTGTCAACTTGTTTAGATTCTGTTCTGTAGTAACAGCGCCGTCGTCTATCATAAGTTGCTTATTTTTTTTCAATACTTCCACTGGACCTCGTCCGGCGTTGCCCAATACTATTCCGTCGCCTCCGAGTTTGGCCACATCATCCCAAGTCTTGATTTGCACCGGGTCGTCCTGGCGTACCACCAGTATGTCGGCAATGCTCAGTACCACCACCTCAGAGAAGTAAAATTTTTCATCGCGCGTCGTATGATGAAGCAGGCCGCAAGCAATGTCCGATTCCGCCATCTCCAACATTTTTTCCGCACGTTTGAGTGGCATCATTACTTGATCTCCCACGATCTTCAGCGTACTGTCGGCTTTTTCTATGGCGCGATGCAGATCGATACACAAACCCGTAATCTTGCCTTGCACTTCAATAAATTTAGGCTCAGTGCTACTTTGAGCTACCGTACGTAATTCTATTGCCCAGCTATTGGATATAAATATCCCGTAGAGGACGGCAAAAAAACTTTTGCGGAAAACGGGTCTAAGCATGCGCACTCCTAAAAAATCACAAGCTACAGTGTTTGGGTCACAGCAGCATTAACCTTTATATTTGTCTGTGTGTCAATATATTTGCATGTCCATGCAATTCGTTGGGGGAGCCAGTTCCTGTGTTTAACGTCGTAGGTCGCCAAGTTTCTATTTGCCCGGTAAGTGGTTTGCTATTTGATTTTCTCCAAAAAATTCCGCAAGCCGCGGACATGGCTGTGCGCTGAAGTCGCAATTAAGTCGCAATCAAAGCCGTAGCGGATCTTTTTTATAGCGATAACTGCGCCTTCCGTGATGCAGAGATACACCGTTTACGTGGCTGGAACCGGACTAGGCCGCTTAACTTTGCTGATCTGCGCTGATGTTGCGCATACATGTTTTACACCCCGGCCTGACGGCCTGTATCGCAATTTGCGTGTAATCGCTAGTCTGGATTTTGCGGCAAATACCGTACTGATGATCAACGGTGACTCGTTCATCATGCTATTGTTACTGAATGCGCCGGAATGGATGGCAGCGCTAACGACGCCGTAAGTTGGAGACTGAGTTTAACTATATTTCTGGCGCTGTGACGGTGCGGAGAATACCTCTCCGGTGTCTGCGATGGCCTGGCCGCGCACCACCTATATCTGCATTTTGCTCGACACCATTATCAACAAAAACATCAACAAAATCGTCAAAAAAACATATCCAAAAACACATCAACAAAACGAGGCAACATAGATGCAGAGCGCTCTTCATTTTAACCAGCAGCCAGGAAACGTACTCGTTACCGGTGCAACTGGCTTCATCGGTCGGCAACTGGTGCAGGCCTTATTGGCAGACGGACAGCGTGTCACTGTCCTTACCCGCAATCCCAGGCAAGCGGCACGTACCTTTGATGCCAAAGTGAACTGTATCAACGCCATGAGTGAGCTGCCTGACAGTTATCCGCTTGATGTCATCATCAATCTGGCTGGTGCGCGTATTCTGGGCTGGCGTTGGACCGAAAAGCGCAAGGCAGAATTGCGCCGCAGCCGTGTTGCACTTACCGACAGCATTGTCGCTTGGATAGCCCGTGCCAAACAAAAGCCAAGGCTGCTGTTGTCGGCCTCGGCAATCGGCTACTACGGCATCCAAGAGCCAGGCGATCAGCGCGAACTGACCGAAGAAAGCCCACCGCAGGCGATTTTTATGTCGCAGCTGTGTCAGGAGTGGGAGGCCGCAGCACAGACTGCCAGCCAATATGGGGTACACGTGAAGTGCATGCGCTTTGGCGTCGTGCTGGGGCAACAGGGTGCTTTGCCTATGATGCTGCTGCCGGTTAAGTTGGGGCTGGGTGGCGCGCTCGGTCGTGGTACGCAATGGCAATCATGGATACACGTGGATGATGTGCTCAGGGGATCGCCCATCTTTGCATGCGTGATCAGCAGGCCGATGCAGCTAGCATGGATGATGGCGCATATAACTTTTGCGCGCCAGAGTGCGTCACACAGAAGCAATTTAGCCAGACCGCTGCCCGCATTCTGGGCCGGCCTTGCTTCATGCCCACGCCTGCATGGCCTATGCGTCTGGCACTGGGCGAACAAGCTGATCTGTTGCTGGAAGGCCAGCGTGTGATAGCAAGCCGTTTGCAAGCGCAAGGATTTCGCTTCGCTTATCCTGATTTAGAGTCGGCTTTAAACCGGGCGGTCGATTAGCGGATCTCTTTTTCCAAAAAATCCCAGACGCCGGGGTCGGACATGGCGGCGATGTTGATACGCATGCGGCTGGACGGCAATTGATTCGGTGAAAACAGGCTGCCGGGGGCTAGCAGTATGCCTTGTTCCAGCGCTTTTTCGGCCAGGGTGATGCTGTCGCAGCCGGTTTCTACCCACAAAAACATCCCGGCCGGGGTGCGGTATTCGACTTTCATGCCCAGGTTTTCTACCCGCTTGGTGATATCGTCGCGCACGCTGTCGAGCTTGACGCGGATACGGTCTACATGTTTGCGGTAATGGCCTTCCGAGAGGATTTTGTACACCACGCGTTCGCCGATCTCGGTGGTGGTTAGGGTCGAGAGCATCTTGCGGTCTGATAGCCTGATCGCCAGTTGCGGCGAGGTGGCGATGAAGCCTACCCGCAAGTTGGCCGCCAGGGTTTTGGAAAATCCGCCCAGATAGATGACACGATTGAGTTGATCGAGTGCCGCCAAGCGAGTGGCTGGTTGCACTGCGGTGCCGGGGTGCATATCGCAATAGATGTCGTCTTCGACGATCATAAAATCATGCTGTTCGGCGGTTTTTAAAACCTGAAATGCCTTGGCCGCCGACAGTGAGGTCGAAGTTGGGTTATGCATCACCGAGTTGATGATGTAGAGCTTGGGTTTGTGCAGGGCCGCTAGTTCGGCTAACTTGGCGACATCCGGGCCATCGTGCAGGCGCGGGATGCCGATTACCTTGGCACCGAGTATGGAGAAAGAGCCGAACATTAAAAACCAGGCCGGGTCATCGACAAAGATGGTGTCACCGGGTTGGGTGAACTCGCGCGCGACCAAATCGAGCGCCTGGGTGACACCGCTGGTGGTGACGATTTGCTCGGGCGCGGCAGCGATCTCTAGCTCGGCCAGTTTGAGTTGCAGTTGCTGGCGTAGCGGCATAAAGCCTTGCGGTGTGCCGTAGTGCAGCAGTTGGCTGGAATTGACACGGCTGATCGCGCGCAAGCCATTGGCGACTAATTCGCCGTCTAGCCAATCGTGCGGTAAGACGCCGGAGCCCGGCATTTTTTGTGGCGGCAACTGGCGGAACATATTGCGCACCAACCACACCACGTCGAACTGTTGCGCGACCGGATTAGCCAATGCTACCGCATGATTATTGGCCAGCATAGAGGCGCGTTCGCGCACGAAAAACCCCGAACCGCGGCGCGATTCCAGATAACCATTGGCCACTAGTCTGTCGTAAGCCTCGACCACGGTGAAGCGCGAGACTTGCTGCTCGTCGGCGAACTGGCGTATCGAGGGCATACGGGCACCAGTACGCAAGAGTTTGTCGTCAATACGGCTAGCCACCGAACGTACGATTTGCTCGACTAGCGAACCACCCGAGTCGCGCGAGATGATAGATTTGCTAAGAGGGGGGGAGGGGCGCATCACTAGCTCCGGAATGGAATTGAGGGAATCGGGAATATTTGTACTGGTAAAATCAGCATTACAGTGTGCTATCTATCTGTTTTATTGTACTGGTACTGTATTGGTTTTTTCGGCTAGGATAGCATAATCTATCTTTCCTGAGGTCCGCATGAATTTTTCTTTGCCTAAGTTAGCAACGCTAGAATCTGCCGCGGGTATCGTGTATGCCAGCTTGCCTGCAACGCCCCAATACGCCTGGCCATTGCTATGTGACGCCTTGGGGACGGAAGTGTGGCTCAAGCATGAAAACCATACGCCTACCGGTGCTTTTAAAGTGCGTGGTGGTCTGGTCTATATTCATGAACTGCTACAGCGTGAGCCTTGCATCTCCGGCGTGATTTCCGCGACACGCGGTAACCATGGGCAGTCGATTGCTTTCGCCGCCCGTCCGCATGGCCTGAAGGTGACGATCGTGGTGCCAGTCGGAAATAGCCTGGAAAAAAACGCCGCGATGCGCGCTCTCGGTGCCGACTTGATTGAGTACGGTAATGATTTTCAGGAAAGCCGTGAACATGCGATTGCGCTGGCGCAGCAACAGGGCTGGCATATGGTGCCGTCGCTGCATACGGATCTGGTGCGCGGTGTCGCCACCTATTGGATGGAATTTTTTACCGCGCAGCCACAGTTGGATGTCGTGTATGTACCGATAGGCCAGGGCTCAGGCATCTGCGGTGCAGTGGCGGCGCGCAATGCTTTGGGCTTGACTACCAAAATTATCGGCGTGGTGTCCAGTCATGCACTGGCTTACAAACTGTCGTTTGAGCAGGGCCGCAATATTGCCTCGCCCGTGACGACTGTGTTGGCCGACGGCATGGCGTGCCGGGTGCCGGACGATGCTTCGTTAGCGGTGATCTTTGAGCATGTATCCGGGATTGTGGCGGTCAGCGATGAGGAAATCGCTGCGGCAATGAAATTGCTGTTTTTGGCGACGCACAATGTGGCCGAAGGTGCCGGTGCTGCCGCATTGGCGGCGGCGCTGCAAAACAAGGCAGCATTGGCCGGTTTAAAAGTAGGACTGGCGCTCAGTGGCGGCAATGTGGATCACGACAGCTATGCGCAGGTGTTAAGCGGAAATGTGGCAACAAAAAAATTTCAACAATAGAGACTCTATAAAAACCCTCTCAACTTATGGCGACATAATGACAATTAAACTAAATACTGCCGTAAGGATAGAAACCAATCCGGGTCTCGCGATCAAACATGGCATGAGCGATGACACCAAGGGGATGCTGTTCGGGGCGGTTGGCGTGGCTATTTTCAGCCTGACTTTACCCTTTACGCGCATGGCGGTAGCTGAACTCAATCCTGTTTTCGTGGCGTTGGGGCGCGCCGTGGTGGCTGCTTTTCTGGCGGCGCTGCTGCTATGGCGCATGCGGGCTAGCTGGCCGACCAAGGCGCAGATCAAGCCTTTGCTGGTCAGCGCTTTGGGCTGCGTGATCGGCTTCCCTCTATTTTCGTCGATTGCAATGCGTTACGTACCGGCCGCGCATGGTGCCGTGGTGCTGGGGATCTTGCCTCTGGCGACCGCCATTTTTGCAGCATTGCGTTTTAAAGAGCGGCCATCGGCGGGCTTTTGGATCATGGCACTGATAGGCAGCGGTTTGGTGGTGGGCTTTGCATTGCAGCAGGGCGGTGGGGCTTTCCAGTTAGCGGATCTGGCCTTGTTTGCGGCGGTTGTTTTGGCGGCGATGGGGTATGCGGAAGGCGGGCGTTTATCGCAAAGCATGGGCGGACAGCAGGTGATTTCCTGGTCGCTGGTATTGTCTATGCCCTTGTTGTTGCCGGTCACGGTCTGGCTGGCCTGGAATTATGGCCTTAACGCATCGCCCAAGGCCTGGCTGAGTTTTTCCTATGTTTCGGTGTTTTCCATGTTCATAGGTTTCTTTTTTTGGTACAAGGGTTTGGCGATCGGTGGTATTGCCAGAGTCGGACAGGTGCAATTGCTGCAACCGTTTCTGAGCTTGTTGGGCGCTGCCTGTATTTTAGGTGAGGCGCTGACCTTGACGAATCTGCTCTTTGCCGTGGCGGTGATTGTCGTGGTGGGACTCGGGCGGCGCATGAATATTCGACGGTAAATTTGCAATAAAAGCCACAAACACCAAATTAAATCATGATGATGGTCGCGAATTGGGGGTATTAATCGCGTCATCAGGGTCGTACAATAGAGGATTGCTCGAATTAAAAAATTAATAATCGGCAACACGAATACTCGATTCATCTAGCGCTACTCTCTCAGGCTATTCGATTAACATCTCGCTCGCGGCAATAGCTTGCGGCACATTTTTTGGAATCCATCATGTCTTTTTACGAAAAACTTACTGCACTGAATATTCAATTGCCTGTCGTTGCCGTACCGGCTGCCGCTTATGTGATGTATGCCCAGACCGGCAATACCGTATTTTTATCTGGCCATATCGCGAAAAAAGACGGTAAGGTCTGGGTTGGGCAACTGGGAAAAAATATCTCGACCGAAGAAGGTAAGCTGGCCGCACGTGCAGTAGCGATAGATTTGATCGCGACTCTGCAGGCAGCTTGCGGCGGTGATTTGAACCGGGTTAAGCGTATCGTTAAATTGATGAGCCTGGTCAATTCCACCGGTGATTTTACCGAGCAGCATTTGGTGACGAATGGTGCTTCCGAACTGATAGGCGAGATTTTCGGTGAGCAAGGCAAGCATGCGCGTTCAGCCTTTGGCGTGGCGCAAATCCCTATGGGTGCTTGCGTGGAAATCGAAATGATCGTTGAAATCGAGTAAGCAGGAATTTTTCGGGAGTGCAGATGTTTTCACCCCGAGACCTGGCATACCGGCAAATACCGGCAAAATTTGCAATGTAAATTGTGATTGAAAATTAGAATACTTCTATTGAGACCAGCATGAAACTTGAAAACCCTAGCACCATAGATTGGAAATTTTCTGTACGCGCCGAGCAGTTGCAAAGCTCGGTGATCCGCGAAATTCTTAAAGTTACCCAGCGTCCTGAAGTGATTTCTTTTGCCGGTGGCCTACCTTCTCCCGAAACTTTTCCGGTGGAACGCATGCGCGCCGCTTTCGATAAAGTTTTGGCGGAAAATGGCAAGACCGCATTGCAATATGGTCCTACCGACGGTTACGGCCCGCTGCGCGCTTTCATCGCCGACTCTTTATCGACCGCAGACAGCAAGATATTTCCTGAGCAGATCATGATGGTATCGGGCTCGCAGCAAGCGCTTGATTTGCTCGGTAAGGTATTGATAGACGAAGGTAGTAAAGTGATGGTGGAAACACCAAGCTATTTGGGCGCGCTGCAGGCATTTTCCGTATATCAGCCAGAGTTCGTCTCGGTAGACATGGATGAGCATGGACTGGTTCCGGCTTCGGTCGCGGCCAAAGGTCAGGGCGCACGTTTGTTGTATGCCTTACCGAATTTCCAGAATCCTACCGGTCGTACCCTGTCGGTAGAGCGTCGCCTGGAATTGGTGGAAACTTGCGCACGTCTCGGCGTACCGCTGGTCGAAGACAACCCTTATGGCGATTTGTGCTACCACGGTGAGCCTTTGCCTAAGTTGCTCAATATGAATCCGGGCGGTGTGATTTACATGGGGTCGTTCTCCAAGGTTCTGACGCCTGGTATCCGTCTTGGCTATATCGTTGCGCCTGTTCCTTTGATCCGCAAACTGGAGCAAGCCAAGCAGGCGGCCGATTTGCATACCTCTACACTGACGCAAATGGCGGTGTACGAAGTGGTCAAGGATGGCTTCCTCAGTGAGCATATTCCGACCATACGTAGTTTTTACTCTGGCCAATGTGATGTCATGCTCGCTGCCATGAGTAAATATTTCCCGGCCTCAGTTACGTGGACCCGCCCTGAAGGCGGTATGTTCATCTGGGTGACTTTGCCAAAAAATATCGATAGCAAAGAGTTGCTAGATGCTGCGCTGGCAGAGAATGTCGCTTTTGTACCAGGTGCGCCTTTCTACGCGAATAATCCTGAGACCAATACCTTGCGCCTGAGTTTTGTGACGGTATCGCCGGAGCGTATCAATGAAGGTATACAAAAACTCGGTCGCCTGATCAGCGCCAGGCTGTAAAAAATAGACACTTGATTTTGCTTGATTTTTTGGTATGAAACGGGCTTGCCGGCGACGGTAAGCCCGTTTTTTTTGATCATCATGTTCATCATGGGGGGCGCTTGTGCAGAATTCGTCATGCTATCGCCCCTTGGCATCAAGACTTTTCAAACTGGCTTAGGTACATTGCCGGAGTGAGGTTGCACGATGCAACTGGCGATCAATCAACAGATAAGAGGGTAAGATGGCAAATAGCATAGGCGGTTCCAGCGCAGCGATTCAATTGGCTGACATTAAGGCCGATTTGACTGATGTACGGCCAATTACGGCGGCCGAGCGGTGCGAACGGGTGAATAAGGCGGCTCGCCTGATGCGTGAGCAGGGCATAGGCGCATTGGTGCTCACTGCCAGCACCAGCCTGTATTACTTTACCGGCCTGCAATGGTATCAAAGTGAGCGTCTGATCGGAGCGGTGCTGACGCCCGAAGGCCAGATCGTCTACGTCTGTCCGGCGTTTGAAGAGTCCAAAGTACGCGAGACCGTGGGTGATAGCGCTCAGTTGCGCTTATGGGAAGAGGATGAAAGCCCGTATCAACTGGTCAGCCAGTTACTTGCTGATTTGCGCGCTTCGGCTAGCTGCATTGCGCTTGATGAAGCCGCGCCATTTTTTGTTTTTGATGGCTTACGTCAGGCCATGCCATTGAGCCGCATCATCAACGCTATGGTGGTGACCGCCGAATGCCGCATGCATAAATCCAATGCGGAACTGGCATTGATGCAAAAGGCAAAGAACATCACGCTGGAAGTGCAGCGTCGTACCGCTAAAATTTTGCGTGAAGGTATTTCTTCGGTAGAAGTCGCTGCTTTCATTGATCAGGCCCATCGCGCCTTCGGTGGTAGTAGCTCTACTTTTTGCATCGTCAGTTTCGGTGCTCCGACTGCCATGCCACATGGCCCGGATGGCGCTCAGTATCTGCGTGAAGGCGATATGGTATTGATAGATACCGGCTGCAAGATACAAAACTATCATTCGGACATTACCCGTAGTTACGTGTTTGGCCAGCCGACAGAGCGTCAGCGCACTATCTGGGAGTTGGAGAAGAGCGCACAAGCGGCGGCTTTCCATGCCGCTCAGGTCGGCGTAGCCTGTGAGCAAGTCGATGCGGCAGCAAGAAAGGTACTGGAAGCGGCTGGCATGGGGCCGGGTTACAAGACCCCGGGTTTACCGCACCGTACCGGCCACGGTATCGGCCTCGATATTCATGAGTGGACTTATCTGGTCAAGGGCAATACCCGGCCATTGGCGCCAGGCATGTGTTTCAGCAATGAACCGATGATTTGTATAGAGGGCGAGTTCGGCGTCAGGCTGGAAGACCATTTCTATATGACAGAGCAAGGTCCGAAATGGTTTACCGGACAAAGCCATGCGGTAGATGCGCCATTTGGCGATTAAAGCAGCCTTATATTCGTTAGTTGCAGGTGGGATGGTGTGTTGCCGATAGGGCGATCAAAACTGTTTTGCGATGGTTTTGATACGCCCGTATCTTAAAACGCAATGAACGCACATTGAAAGCACACCGGAATAAGCTAAAAAAAATGTAAAATACTCCCTTTAGCTTCTGCAACATTCCCGCCATGAGTAAATTATCTTTTGACCGTATCCTCCAGTCGCAGGGCTTTGGTACCCGCAAATATTGCCGCGAGCTGATCGACGATGGGGAAGTGAGCGTCAATGGCGAAGTTATCAAGAGCTACAAGACGACGATAGAGACCGAAGGACTGAAATTTTCCATTTTCGATGAAGAATGGGATTATCACGAGCATCTTTACATCGTTTTGAATAAGCCTGCCAATTTCGAATGCTCGCGCAAACCGAGTCATCACCCCGGCGTCCTGACTCTGCTGCCGGAACAATTTAGCTGGCGTGACGTGCAGCCGGTAGGCCGCCTGGATCACGATACTACCGGCATGTTGCTGATGTCCGATGACGGCCCCTTTATTCATGCGCAGTCTTCTCCTAAACGCCACATCCCGAAAGTGTATGTCGCCACCACGGCCGAACCGGTTACGGACGAATTGGTGCAAACTTTGCTGTCAGGCGTAAAATTACACGACGAACCTGAGCCGCTTGCCGCTAAAATTTGCCGTCGCCTTGGTGAGAACCAATTGGAAATCATTTTGGAACAAGGTAAATATCACCAGGTCAAGCGCATGCTGGCCGCCGCAGGTAATCACTGCGCAGCACTGAGCAGGACCGCGATAGGTCAGTTGCGACTGGAGTCGCTCGGCTTGGAGGAGGGCGAATGGTGTTATCTGACGTCAGAGCAAATGGCCTTGCTGGTGCCTGACAGCCAATAGTTGCTATGCAAAACAGTCTCAGGCAGGCACTGTCTTGCCAGGGTGGTTCTGAATAAGACCTAAATCAGGCCTAAAATAAGGTCTAAAACATTTTTAGCGCTTTTCCCGTATATTCAAAGGAGCAGATATGCCAGTGATCGTGGTCGCTAACCCAAAAGGCGGAGTCGGTAAGAGCACTTTTTCTACCAACCTGGCCGGATATTTTGCCGCACAAGGTCATCATGTCATGCTCGGTGACGCGGATGTCCAGCAATCCTCGCATACCTGGTTATCCTTGCGCCCGGCGAATTTGCCGGTGATCCATGCCTGGGACATGAAACAGGGGCATATCGCCAAGCTCCCCAAAGGTACGAATAGCCATATCGTGATTGATACTCCGGCAGGGTTAAGCGGCGCCAAGCTTGATGCGGTGCTCAAACTGGCCGATAAGGTGATCGTGCCCTTGCAGCCTTCGATTTTTGACATACTGGCAACTGACGAATTTCTCAGGAAACTGGCCAAGCGCGAAGGCAAGTTCGATGTCGGCATTTTGGGAATGCGGGTCAATGCCCGTAGCTGCGCTTCCGAACAACTAGAGTTGTATGTGAAGCAGCTAGGTTTACCCGTCTTGGGGTATCTGCGCGATACGCAAAACTATATACAGTTTGCCGCCCACGGCGCCACTCTATGGGATGTGGCAGAGTCTAAGGTCGAGAAAGACCTAGCACAATGGGAGCCGATCTTAAAGTGGATAGAAAAGTAATATAGTGAAGATAGTAGAGCGCATGGCATGAAAACGATAGTGATTTGATTATGTAAATCAAGCTAAATCGGCATGCAGCAAATTTGTGCGCACAGAAACGGAGATTTTTTCCTCTTTGCGGTGCCACATCTCTATAATGCCGTGAGATTTCACATTCGACTTTTTTCTTTAATTATCAAACGCTTACGGTATGCACTATACGATCTTCGACACCCCTGTTATTAACACTCTCATGCGCTGGTTTTCCCTGGCCGTATTACGGCTATGCGGATGGAAGGTGGAAGGGCAAAAGCCCTCGGAACCCAAGTATGTGCTGATTGCCGCCCCGCATACCAGTAACTGGGATTTCCCGTACACCCTGATGATTTGTTTTGCCATGCGTCTGGACGTGTACTGGATGGGGAAGGCAAGTTTGTTTCCGCCATTTTTTGGCGCGGTATCGCGCTGGATGGGTGGTATCGCTGTTGATCGCGCACGCGCCGGAAATTTGGTTCAAGGTACCGTTAACGCGTTTAACGATAATCAAAAATTGACGGTTATCGTTCCGCCTGAAGGCACGCGCAATAAGGTGACGCACTGGAAAACCGGGTTTTATTATATAGCCCATGGTGCCGGCGTACCTATCGCACTTGGCTATCTCGATTTCAAGCGCAAGGCAGGCGGCATAGGGAAATTGTTTTACCCTACCGGTGATATCGAAAAAGATATGAAAGTCATACAGGAATTTTATGCCGGCATTTCCGGAAAAAATCCTAAGCAGTTCGATCCTGAGAATATTCAGATATAGATCGTTTTATCGCACTAATCACGATAGCGAGTTCATTCTGGTAATAAGATGTTATGTCGCGCATGAACTGGAGTTTCTTTGTATTCCAGAAAACATCTTGGTTTCGGAGAAGTACTGCAGTAAAAAAAAGCCGCGAAAGCGGCTTTTTTATTGCCTACGCTTTGCTCATTAGATTCATCAGCTTCGTCAGAGGTAACAGAGGAATTGCGCCCCGTAACCTGAGCCTTCGCTAGCTTCAGCATTTTTTTCGTTGCCGGATGTGATGCGGCAATGTGAGCTCAAAATGTTAAAAACAAGAGAATTTCCTGATATTTAAGATCGCGTGTCATACAATGAACTATAAGTTATCGGTAGTTAAATATTTCCATGTGGAAATTTATGCTGTGTTAGTATTTCCGCTCGTCATTTTTCGCCAGGCTAAAGCATGTCAAACGCTAAATCTAAAGGGGAATTGCTTACATCCACGCTCGATTTTGAGCGTATAGATGTGTTACCTGCGACAGGGCAGCAGGGGGCAGTCGTTGCGCCTGAAAGTGCCAAACCCGTAGAACAAGCTGCCAAACCTAAAGTGAATTTGTCTCCGCCTAAAAAAATGGAAGTCCCATTAAGAAGTCGCCAAGCGGTATTGACTGCAAAAAAAGATAGGCTGACGCTGTATATCGCTGGTTTCGTCATGGCTGGAATGATCGTGATGTCATACGCCATTTACCTGTACACGAAAGAGCCGTATAACCCCAGTGGCCTCAGTTATGTCGCCTTGCCGCAAATGATCATCAATATGGATGGTAACGTCGCCAGACTGCAGGTCTCGGTGCAAATAGACATGGCAGATGCCGACTGGTTGAAACAGCATAAAAATGAAGTCGATGATATTTTTCGCAGGACGATAGCCGCCAGGGATCCGGATCAATTACGTACTCAGGAGGGGTTTGCCGAGGCTCAGCAAGCACTGAAGGAGGAGCTGAATGAGGCGATGGCGTCAGAGAAAATTCAGGCAGTGTTGTTGACGGAATTACTGATTCAGGGCAAAGACGAATAAGTGTTTGCTTGCCCGGCTTGAATTTTGGAATAAATACCTGTTTGGTTGATTTTACCGTCAACAAAAATGAAAAGTAGCCGTTAAGTTTTCATGAACTACAGGCGGGAGCGCTCATCATGGAACAATATTCTCAACTTCACAAAGAGCCAGAGCAAGAGCAGCGGATTAGCCCTCAGGATAGCCAACCGGCAGCTACCGATATCAAGGAAATCCGGCGTCAGCTTGGCTGGGATTTGATGGAAGCGCAAAGGCAATGGCGCTCCCGCTAAGTTGACGGTGTAAAAACTTTTGCGCTAGCCAGGTGCATAAGCGCAGCAAGAGCACCTTGGCTTAAAAACTCAGCTTACAAGTCTTCCCGGCTCATTTGCGCCAATTCCGCCTGCGTTTCGCTGATTAATTCCTGTAACGCAGCCGGATCAAGATTCAGGCTTTCCCAGGATTGTCCCGATACCTCTATTGCCTGGCTGTCGGGAGTGCTGCTCGCTCCCAGCGCGTGCGCAATCCCGTCGGCAACGTGAATGACGGTAGCCAGAAAGCCCAGGCCAGGGGTTTCTGGCTGGTGATGACCGGCAATCGCATTTTTCATGATGTCGGAAAAATTCCAGAGCGTCGCCAGTGCGAGCCCTACCGCAGCGTGATCAATTCCCAGTACTTTTCGTTCGGCCTCAAACTGGCTGAGTTGATGTTCATGCCGGTAAGCAATGGCAGCTTCGTACTGAAGCGGATATTGGGTCACTAGCACCAAGGCGCCTAAATCATGCAATAGGCCAGCGGTGTAGGCGGTGTCGCCATTGAGCTTGAGACGTTTGGCCAATAATTTGGCGGCAATTGCGACGGCGATAGAGTGCCGCCAGAATGCCTTGTGGTCAAAGCCCTTGCAATTGTTTTCGGGGAAGCAGCCGCTTAAGGCCGCCATCATGATAATTTTTTTGACGTTGGACAGGCCCATCAGCGAGATCGCCTGCTGGATAGTGGTGACCTTGATCATGGTCGAGTAATACGCCGAATTGGCATAGCGCAAAGTGGTCGCGGTCAGCGCCAGGTCGTTGGTCACTTTCTGGGCCAGCAGATGAATATCTATTTCTTCGTTATCGATGTCATTGAGTAGTTCCATGACGATCGCCGGCAGGCTAGGTAGGTCTTTGACGTTTTCGCTTACTTGCTGAAGGCTGATGGCACTCATCCGTGATGCTCCTGTACTTAATGCGGTGTAAGGGATGCTGAGCGAATAGCTTGACAGAAAACGAGTTGAAATTGCGTAGAATTTATAGAATGTTGTGATTTTTAATGCAAAACCAGCCATTGTCGGCAAAATTTTAGTTGTTGCTAAAATATTTGCGCGACATTTGTCTTAGCTTGCGTCGTGCTAGGTATCGCGAACTAAAAAACGCTGACTCGGAAGTGGAGGGAAGGCGCTAGCCCTAGAATTTGGAGTCCAGCTTCTTTTCACTGATGCTGTTTTTAGCGCGTTCCAGCATATCGATGGCTGCCGGGCCACGTAATAGGGTGACAGCTACCGCCAGTGCATCGATGTAGGTCAGATGCGCCAGCCTTGATGTCATCGGTGTGTAAATATCCGGATCTTCCTCTACGTCTACGCTTAAGTGGACGTCGGCCAAGTCGGCCAGCGGTCCGCCGCTGGCGCACAATACCAAAATTTTTGCACCGGCATTTTTCGCCAGTTGTACGCTGCGTATCAGGTCACGGGTACGACCGGTACGCGAGAAGGCTACCACCAGGCAATCGCTGTTGAGCAGCGACGCTGATTGTGCCTGCAAGTGACCATCGCAGAATACGGTAGTGGGAATGCCGAAGCGGAAAAATTTTAATTGTGCATCAATCGCTAAAGCGCCTGAATAGCCAAGGCCGTAGCATTCTATGCGTCTGGCACGCGCCAGCAAATTGACCGCCGCTTCAAAGCTGCTAGGGTTGGCGGAATTGCGCGCTTCCATCAGTGCCGCGATCGTGCGGTCAAATACCTTGGGTAGTACGTCGCGTACGTGGTCGGCCTGGTTGACGTCCAGATGCAGGTAGGGGATGCCGGTAGCGAGGCTCTTGGCAAAAGCCATCTTGAAGGTCTTGAAACCGTCAAATCCCATCGATTGCGAAAAGCGCGCTACCGTAGGTTCGCTGACATCGCAGGCTTGCGCCAATACGCGTATCGACATTTCCAGCGCGTTATGCGGTTTTTGCAGCAGGAATTCGGCAACCTGACGTTCTGCCCGGCTTAGGGCGGTACTGGCCGTGCGTATCCTTGCCAGCAAACCCTTTTCGGACGGGCTTGCTTTGGACGGGTTGTTTGCGGGAAGAGCGTTAACCATGTTTCAGTTTGCATTTAACCTGTAAAAGAACACTTCCAAAAAAACTGTTTCAGATCGCTAACTGAAAATTGTTTTGAAAGAAGTGCTCGTCAATCTTAAGCCTAAATCGTAGTGTACAAAAATTCAGGGACACCAAAAGACCTCTATGTTACAGCGTGCTTCGCGCAGTAAGCGAGAAATCGGTAAATCAGTTTGCGCTGCGCTTTCCAGTATCTGCCGCTTTTCTGCGCCGGTGATGACTAACCAGATTTTTTTACTGTCTAGCAGGCGCGGCAAGGACAGCGACATGCGGCTTTGACGGGTCTGCGGATGTAAGGCCGCCAGACAGCTCAAGTCATCATGCTGAGTCGGTGCGCCCGGAAACAGCGAGGCTACATGACCGTCGGTGCCCATGCCCAGCAGCACGGCGTTGAAGCTTTGCGGAATCTGCTGAGACAAGCGTTCGCTGATCGCTTCTGTTGCCACTTCCGGCGTGCTGGCCGCATTTTTCAGTGACAATAGTTGCCATTGCTTGCCGTATGACAAAGGCATGCATTGCTTAAATAAACCCTCATTGCTTTGCGCATCGCTATCTGCCACCCAACGCTCGTCAGTGGCCACCAGGTGCAGATTGCAGATGTCGCGTCTGGCTAACATGGTATCAAGGCTGCGATACAAAGGCGCAGGCGTGGAGCCACCTGCAAGGGCAAAATAGGCTGGACGCCGCGCCAGTGCTGCCTGATCGATGTCGGAAATCCACTCGGTCAGCAGTGCGCTGCTTAGTTCGGAAAAATTGGGGTAACTGTTAAATTTCATGATGGTCATTTTGTTCAAGCGTCCACGTATTCTTCGCCCCAGGCGGCGCCATGTTGCGCCAGCAAATAGCTGGCCGCGGCCGGACCCCAGCTACCGGCGATGTAGGATTTGAGTCCCTCGCTGTCGTTTTGCCAGGCGCTCATGATGGGATCTATCCAGGCCCATGCGGCA
This sequence comes from Undibacterium piscinae, assembly GCA_003970805.2. Classification (GTDB taxonomy): domain Bacteria; phylum Pseudomonadota; class Gammaproteobacteria; order Burkholderiales; family Burkholderiaceae_D; genus Undibacterium; species Undibacterium piscinae. Next base: position 1,471,117 of record CP051152.1, on the reverse strand, counting down.
CTGAGTTCGTCGTCGCGGACAAATAAGGTCAGGTCGCCATGCATGGCATCGAGTAACAAGCGTTCATACGATTCAACCCGGCGCAAATTGGAGGCTTCGGCAAAATCGAGATTGAGCGCCACGTCCGACAGGCGTATGCCTTCGCCGGGTTCCTTGGCCTTCATGAACAGTTGTACGCTTTCTTCCGGTTGCAGTGAAATCACCAGACGGTTGGAGCGCAACGGCCCTTGTGATTTACCAAAAATCGAATACGGAATCGGCTTGAAGTTGATGGTGATCTCAGCCGAACGGCTAGCCATGCGCTTGCCGGTACGCAGATAAAACGGTACGCCGGCCCAGCGCCAGTTGTCGATCTCGGCGCGGATCGCGACAAAGGTTTCGTTGCGCGAGGCGGTCGGTACGCCCGGTTCAGATTGGTAGCCTATGACCGGTTTGCCATCGACGGCACCGGCGCGATATTGACCACGCACGGTTTTTTTTTGCTGACTTCTTCCGGCGTAAATTTGTGCAAGGCGCGCAGTACTTTGACTTTTTCATCGCGGATCGCATCCGGGTTGGCATTCACAGGTGGTTCCATGGCGACGATAGAGACCAGTTGCAGCAGATGGTTTTGTACCATGTCGCGTAAGGCGCCGGTGCGGTCATAAAAATCACCGCGTGATTCGACGCCGACTTGTTCGGAGATCGAAATCTGTACGTCCTGTATCCACTTGCGATTCCACAAAGGCTCGAGGAAAGAATTGGCAAAGCGTAGCGCCAGCAGATTTTGCACCATCTCTTTACCGAGATAATGGTCGATACGATAGATCTGATGCTCATCGAGATAGGTGCGCAGCGATTGATTTATTTCCTTGGCGGAGTGGGCATCGCGTCCCAGAGGTTTTTCCACCACGACGCGGGCATTGCCTTCAACCAGACCATGCTTGGAAAGTTGCTCGACCACAGGAATGAAGATATCCGGGCCGGTGGCCAGATAAAACAGCGTGGCATTCGCGTCGGAAGTGTGGATGCGTTGCTTGAGGTCTTCAAAATCACTGGCTTCATGCGCATTGATTTTGGAATAGGTCGTCAGGGCCAGGAAGGCCGCCATTTTTTCGGCGCTGTGATCGGCATCTTTGCTGGCGTAGGCCTCTATGCTGCTTGCCACGCGGGCGCGGAACTCTTCATCGCTCAAGGCTTCGCGCGCCGCACCGATGAAAGTGAAACTGGCGTCTAGCCGACCATTGACATACGCGCTATACAACGCAGGGATGATCTTACGTTTGGCAAGATCGCCAGTGCCGCCAAACAATACAAATGTGGTCATGCTGACTCCGGTTTATTCTGGTTCTGAAAATGTTATTACTTGCGCAAAATCGCCCCAGCGTCGTTGTATCCGCCTTGCCGTACTAAAGTACTGTCTTCGACGGTACGCCTAGCTGGAACAATTTTGCGCAAGTACTAAATATGTGTCTGAATTATGGCATATTTCAAACAGAAATGTAGTTTCGTTACGAGTTATTTGTATCTTTTTGATTGAATAGTCGTGATTAAGCTTATTTCTGAAAGTTTGTTACAGAAAATTCGAATTTATGCTATCTTTCTCTCATCTGAATAAAGCTTAAAGCGAGTCCCCATGACGACATCCAAGCAGCCCACCGTAAATCCCGCACTCCATCCTGTGCTGGCGCGAGTGACGCAACGTATCATTGAACGTAGCAAGTCTTTGCGCAGCGAGTATCTGGCGCGTCTGGAGCAAATGCGTGGGCGTGGCCCGCGTCGCGCCAGTCTGTCCTGTGCCAACCAGGCGCATGCCAATGCGGCAGCCGATAGCAAGACTAAGATCTGGCTCAATCAGGCGCAAAAATCGAACATCGGTATCGTCACCTCCTACAACGATATGTTGTCGGCGCATCAGCCTTACGCCAGTTATCCGGATCAGATCAAGCAAGCGGCTTTGCGTTTCAATGCGACGGCGCAAGTGGCCGGTGGCGTTCCTGCCATGTGTGACGGCGTTACGCAAGGCCGTCCGGGTATGGAATTGTCGCTGTTTTCACGCGATGTGATCGCTCAGGCAACCGCGATCTCATTGTCGCACGATGCCTTCGACGCTACCTTGTGCTTAGGGATTTGCGACAAGATCGTACCTGGCTTGTTGATCGGCGCTTTGGCATTTGGCCATCTGCCTACCATTTTCGTACCGGCCGGCCTATGGGTTCGGGCTTGTCGAATAAAGAAAAAGCTGCGGTGCGCGAACGCTATGCGCAAGGCAAGGCGACTAAGGAAGAATTGCTGGCCGCTGAAAGTGCCGCCTACCACAGTGCCGGTACCTGCACCTTTTACGGTACCGCCAATAGTAACCAGATGTTGCTCGAAGCGATGGGGCTGCATTTGCCGGGTGCGGCGTTTGTCCATCCATCCGATCCTTTGCGTGCAGCATTGACCGATGCTGCCGTTGAGCGTCTGTTGCAACTGACCGAACAGAGTGGCAACTACCGTCCGATTGGCCATGTGGTCGATGAGAAATGCATAGTCAATGCCGTCATCGCCTTATTGGCGACCGGTGGTTCTACCAATCACACCATCCATTGGATCGCGGTAGCCCGCGCTGCCGGTATTTTGATCGACTGGCAGGATTTTGATGAATTGTCCTCAATCATCCCGCTGTTGACCCGCGTTTATCCAAATGGCACTGCCGACGTGAACGCTTTCGAAGACGCCGGTGGCCCGACGTTCGTGATCCGCGAATTACTCTCGGCTGGCTTGATGCACGCTGATGTGATGACGGTGTTTGGCGAGCAGGGCTTGAACTCACATACCACCAAGCCGGTGTTGGACGACGGCAAAGTCAGATGGCAGGCAATGCCGGCCGCATCGACCGATACCAGCGTAGTGCGCAATGTCAGCGAGCCGTTTGCCGCCACCGGCGGTTTGCGTCTGCTGCAAGGTAATCTGGGGCGTGCCATCGTCAAGGCTTCCGCAGTACCGGAAGAGGCCTGGATAGTACGCGCTCCGGCTAAAATTTTCGATTCGCAAGAAGCTTTGGTGCATGCCTATCAGGCCGGCCAGCTGAATATGGATTTTGTCGCCGTGGTGATTTTCCAGGGACCGCAAGCCAATGGCATGCCCGAACTGCATCACTTTACGCCGGTACTCGGTAGCCTGATGTCGGCTGGCTATAAAGTGGCGCTGGTAACGGACGGCCGCATGTCGGGTGCTTCCGGCAAGATCCCGGCAGCCTTGCATGTCAGCCCGGAAGTGGCGCAGGGCGGGCCTTTGGGTAAGGTGCAGGAAGGCGACATGATAGAACTTAATGTCCATACCGGCGAGTTGCGCGCCCTGGTGGCAGAGGATGTCTGGGCGAGTCGTGCGGTGCGCACGCTGGCTGCCGATACGACTTTTGCTTATGGCCGCGATCTGTTTGTGGCGCAACGCCGTGTCGTCACTGCGCCGGAGCGGGGAGCTTCCACCCTATTTATTGATTAAGTGCTGTCCAGACGTATTTTCCAACGAAGATTACCAACGATTATTCAAATAATTTTAGCTAAAAAAATTGAGACCAAGATGACATTCACTAGCCACACTAAGCAAAGCATCATTTCCCAACTGGCCCAACTGCGCGTGTTACCGATCTTGGTGACTGACGATGTCGGGCAGGCGATACGTTGCGTGACGACGCTGGCGGAGCATGGCTTGCCGGCGGTAGAGATTACCTTGCGCACGCCTAACGCCATGAACGTCTTGCGCGAAGTGGTGAAAGCATGTCCGACAGTGACGGTAGGGGCCGGTACTATTTTGACGCCGGCTCAGCTCGATGCCGTTAAGGAAACCGGCGCCGCCTTCGGTATCAGTCCTGGCATTACGCCGGTACTGGCAAAGGCTGCGGCAGAGTCTGGTTTGCCGTACTTCCCCGGCGTTGGCGGTGCCAGCGATCTGATGCTGGCGCTGGAGCATGGTTTTGATGTGGTCAAGCTGTTTCCTTCCGATATCGTCGGTGGCATCAAGATGGCAAAGGCCCTGGGCGGCCCTTTCCCTGACGTACGTTTTTGCCTCACTGGTGGCGTCACGGTGGAATCCATGCCGCAATTGCTGCAGCAATCGAACGTGCTGTGCGTGGGCGGTTCCTGGATGTGCCCGGCGGGTCTGATAGCGGCCAATGACTGGGCGGCCATCGGCGCTCTGGCGGCACAGGCGGCCGCAGCCGCGAAGTAATTGTGCCGCCGCCGCTGACCTGCATTGTACCGAATGGCCCTAAATACTGGGGGTAGGTATGCCCGTTCAAGCCTGGTTTGCGTAATGATTACCTGCGATTACCTGCGCCATCGGGGCTTGATTCTCCATACTCCCCATATAGGCATTGGGCAGCAGGCGTGAATCAAGGCGACACGGATGGCAGGCGCAGGTAGCGATAGGTAGCGATAGGTAACGATAGCTAGCACTAGGTAGCGATATTTCAGTTAATTTATTTGAGCATAAGACGATCATGGCAATTTCTGTTTCCCGTACTCCTTTATGGTGCCTGTTGCAGCAGCGCGCCAACAACATGCCGAGTCTGAAAGACTTGTTTCGCGCTGATCCGCAAAGGTTTACGCACTTCTCGGCATCCGCTTGCGGGATGTTACTGGATTATTCCAAACAAAGAATCGACACTACGGCCAAGCTCAATTTGCTGGCGCTGGCCAGGCAGCAAGACGTAGAGTCGCGCCGCGACGCCATGTTACGCGGCGAAGCGATCAATCACACCGAAAATCGTGCCGTGCTGCATACGGTATTGCGCTTGCCTAAAGGTGAGTCCTTTGACTTGAAGGGCGAAAACATCGCTGCCGATGTGCATAAGGTACTGGCACAAATGCGTGGCTTTAGCGATGCGGTGCGCGAAGGGCGCTGGCTCGGTTATACCGGCAAGGCGATCCGTACCATTGTCAATATCGGTATCGGCGGTTCTGATCTGGGTCCGCAGATGGCCTGCATCGCATTGGCGCCGTGGTCACAGAAAAACCTGTCCCTGCATTTTGTCTCTAACGTCGATGGCCGCCACGTGGCAGACGCCCTGGCTAATGCCGATCCTGAGACTACCTTGTTTGTGGTGGCATCGAAAACTTTCGTCACCATGGAAACCCTGACCAATGCCAGGACTGCCCGTGAGTGGATGCTGAATCATGGTTGCCCGGCAGACCAGATACGCCAGCATTTCGTGGCGCTGAGCACGAATGTCGAAGCGGCTGCCGAATTTGGTATCGCGCCGGAAAACGTGTTCCCGTTCTGGAACTGGGCCGGTGGGCGTTATTCGATGTGGAGCGCGATCGGCCTGTCGATTGCCTTGTACGTAGGCATGGACCGATTCGAGGAAATGCTGGCCGGAGCGCACGAGATGGATCTGCATTTCGCGCAAGCGCCGCTGGAACAAAATCTGCCGGTACTGATGGCCTTGATCGGGGTCTGGAATATCAATTTCCTCGGCTTGCAAGCTTTGTCGATTGCGCCTTACCACCAGCGCATGACGCGCGTACCTGCGTATTTGCAGCAACTGGAGATGGAAAGCAACGGCAAGTCGGTCACGCGTGAGGGGCAGCGGGTTGATTACACCACTTCTCCTATCTTGTTTGGCGAGGCCGGCACCAATGGCCAGCATGCCTATTTCCAGTTACTGCATCAGGGTGCGACGATTATCCCTACGGACTTTATCGTGGTCGCCGAAGATGATGCCGGTTTGCCGGGTCACAATAAGGCCTTGCTGGCCAATTGCTTTGCACAGTCAAAAGCGATGGCATTGGGCAAGACGATGGAAGAGGTCAGGGCGGAACTGGGCGACCTGCCGGAAAAAATGCTGGCGCCACGCGTGTTTGAGGGCAATCGCCCGACCTCGACGCTGCTGCTTGATTCACTGACGCCACGCTCGCTCGGCGCCATGATCGCGCTTTATGAGCATAAGGTGTTTGTGCAATCGGTGATCTGGGATATCAATGCTTTTGACCAGTGGGGCGTAGAGCTGGGTAAATCGCTGGCGCAACAACTGATCAGCCTTGATCCGGCTGCCGTCAAGGAAGACTACGATAGTTCTACCCGTGGTTTGCTGCAGGCGATACGTCGTCGCGATAAAACAACGCAAGCCAAACAATCAGAGTCAAGCGTCTGATGTAAGCAAGCCGTCAAGCTTATCGCTTAGTCTGGGAGGTGACTATTATTGGAATGTTGCAATGTTGCGATGCAATAGCATTCATCTCCCGGATAAAATTTTTCATCCCATGTTTTTTTCAGTACCGTAAACTCCTCAAGTATGAATACTCATCTCTATAGCAAAGTTGATCTCTCTGAAGACGACAAAGACCACAGCCTGCGCGAAGATATCCGCCGTCTCGGCCGCATACTTGGCGACACCGTGCGGAATCAGCATGGTGACGAAATTTTTGATCTGATTGAAACCGTACGTCAGAATTCGATACGCTTTCGCCGTGACGCCGATCCGGCCGCGCGTAGCGAGCTCGAGTCAACGCTAGACAGCCTGACCAATGACCAGACCACTCAGGTCATTCGCGCCTTTAGTTATTTTTCGCATCTGGTCAATCTGGCCGAAGATCAGCACCACGTGCGCCGTACCCGGGCCCATTTGATCGCCGGATCGGCGGCACGCCGCGGTAGCCTGGCGCACACCATAGAGGCGCTGTACGAGAATGGTCACAGCACTGCGCAACTACTGGAATTTTTCCAGACCGCCGAGGTGAGCCCGGTATTGACCGCCCATCCTACCGAAGTGCAGCGCAAGAGCATACTCAATTGCCAGATGGCGATTACCCGTCTGCTCGACGAGCGCGATCGTATGCAACTGACGCCGGAAGAATCAGCCGCCAATGAAGAGGCGGTCGGTCGCGCCGTACTGACCTTGTGGCAGACCCGCATGCTGCGCACGTCTAAATTGTCGGTACTCGATGAAGTCGAGAACGGCCTGAGTTTTTACGATTACACGTTCTTGCGCGAATTGCCGCAATTGTATGCCGGTCTGGAAGATTTGCTGGCCAGCAAAGATGCCGGACATCAGCCGGTGGAATTGCCTAGTTTCATGAAGATGGGAAGCTGGATAGGCGGCGACCGTGACGGCAATCCTTTCGTTACCGCCGAGGTGCTGGAAAAGACCCTGGCGATGCAAGCTACCCGCGCCCTGAAATTTTATCTCGATGAGTTGCACACCTTGGGTTCGCAATTGTCGATGGCGACCTTGCTGGTGCATGTTTCGGCTGAGTTGAAGTCGCTCGCCGAGCGCTCGCCGGATCATTCGCCGCATCGCTCCGATGAGCCATATCGTCTGGCGGTCAGCGGCATGTATGCACGTCTCGCTAGCACTTACACGCAGTTGTTAGGGCTCACTCCGGCGATTCCAGCCAGTGGTGAAGCGCAGGCTTACGCCAGTGCGGAAGAGCTTTCGGCCGATCTTGATATCGTGCACGCCTCGTTGCTCGCCAACGGTTCTGCCGCCCTGGCACGCGGACGCTTGCGCCATTTGCGTCGTGCCGTGAAGGTGTTCGGCTTTTATCTGGCACCGCTGGATCTGCGTCAGAACTCCGATGTGCATGAGCGTGTGGTGGCGGAATTGTTGCAGGCCGCCAATCCTGAAATGCGTTATCTGGAACTCGATGAAGAAGGGCGTATCGCGGTGCTGGTCAATGAAATCAGCTCATCGCGTCCGCTTGCTTCGCCGTATCTGACGTATTCCGAAGAAACCCAGTCTGAGCTGGCGATTTACCGCGCCGCCTGCACCGCGAAACAGCGCTACGGCAATGGTGCGGTGCCTAACTGCATCATTTCCAAAACCGATGGCGTTTCGGACATGCTGGAACTGGCCTTGCTGCTGAAAGAGTCTGGTCTGTTGCATCCGGCCGAAGCGCGCCTCGATGTCAACATCATCCCCTTGTTTGAGACTATCGGCGATTTACAAAATAGCGCACCGTCTATGGACCGTTTGTTCGCGATCCCGGCGTATGCGCGCTTGCTGGCCAGTCGCGGCAATGCGCAAGAAGTCATGCTGGGCTATTCAGACAGTAATAAAGACGGCGGTTTCCTCACTTCGGGCTGGGAATTGTTCAAGGCTGAGCTCGATCTGGTGAAAGTATTTGAGACGCATCAAGTGCGTTTGCGCCTGTTTCACGGCCGTGGCGGTTCGGTCGGCCGTGGCGGCGGACCTAGTTTTCAGGCGATATTGGCGCAGCCCGCTGGTGCGGTGCAAGGCCAGATCCGTCTGACAGAGCAGGGCGAAGTGATTACCGCCAAATACGGTAATCCGGAAGTCGGCCGGCGCAATCTGGAAGTGCTGGCGGCAGCGACCATGGAAGCGAGCTTGCTGGCGCATACCGAAGCGCCACCGCGCCCGGAATTTTTGTCTGCGATGGAAGAGCTTTCTGATCACGCATTCCGCGCCTATCGCCATCTGGTGTACGAGACCGAAGGTTTCGAGCAGTATTTCTGGGAATCTACCGTAATTTCCGAAATCGCCGGCTTGAACATCGGTAGCCGTCCGGCATCGCGCAAGAAGTCCACCGCGATTGAAGATTTGCGGGCAATACCCTGGGTCTTTAGCTGGTCGCAGTGTCGTCTGATGTTGCCGGGCTGGTTTGGTTTCGGCGCCGCCGTGCAAAGCTACCTGAAAGCGCATCCGGATAATGGTTTGCAAATTTTGCAGTCCATGTTTAAGGAATGGTCGTTCTTCTCGACAGTGCTGTCGAATATGGAGATGGTGCTGGCCAAGAGCGATATCGGGATCGCCAGTCGCTATGCGCAACTGGTCAAGGATGATGCCTTGCGTGACAGTATTTTCCCTAGGCTCCAGGCTGAACACGCTTTGACCATAGCGGTACTCAAGACGATTTCCGGACAGGACGAATTGCTGGCCGCCAATCCTTTGCTCAAGCGTTCTATCAGCAACCGTTTCCCTTATCTGTCACCCTTGAATCACGTGCAGGTGGAATTGCTGCAACGCTATCGTCAGGGTGATCCCGACGAGCGCGTGCGCCGTGGTATTCATTTGTCCATCAACGGTATTGCTGCTGGCTTACGCAACAGTGGTTAAAAAAGCGGCTAAAAAAGTGGCTAAAAAAGTGGCTAAATGGCGATTAAGCAGCGATCAATTTGGCCAGCTTGGCCGATGAGACATCAATACTCCATGGGGTATTGATGTCAGCCGTAATCAGTATCTGCGCAATCAGGGCGATTTTAGTTATACTCCCCTGATTATGTGTTTGGGATAGTGAACTATGGCAACTCAATTGCTGGGTGTGGTCGGCTGGTCCGGCAGCGGTAAAACGACTTTGCTGGAATATCTGGTCGCGCAACTGGCCGCGCAGGGGAAAATCGTGAATGTGGTCAAGCACAGCCATCACGACATTATTCTCGAACCCGCCCACAAGGATAGTGCGCGCTTACGTCGTGCCGGTGCCGCGGAAATCCTGCTCGCATCCCCTTACCGCTATGCCTTGGTGCATGAGTTGCGCGATGCCCCTGAACCTTCCTTATCCGACTTATTACTGCGCCTGGCGCCGGCCGATCTGATCCTGGTCGAAGGATATAAATGGGAAGCCATTGCCAAGCTGGAAGTGCATAGGCCCTCCATCGGCAAACCTGCCATTTTCCGTGAAGACAGCCATATCGTGGCGGTCGCTTCGGATGAAGCGGCGCCGGATGACTTGCCGCCGACGGTCACTTGGCTGGATTTGAATCAACCTGCGATGGTGCTGGAATGGCTGTTAAGTGCGATGCAAAAGGATTTATTTGCGATGCAAGCAAAAAACAGCTAAAGATTGCTGGTCGTTCTGCCGTTACCCTTAATATAGAAGATAAGGGGAATTGTCATGGACGTCACAGGTATTGCAAATGCAGCATCAACATTGGCAAATGTCGGCACCAGTCAAGCCGTGAGTATCGCGGTTCTCAAAAAGGCCATGGATGTGAGCGCCGAGAGCGCTACCGCTTTGATAGAAGCGATCCCGCCAGCGCCTACCGCGCAGAACCTGCCGGCGCATCTTGGTAGAAATATCAATACCACAGCCTGATTGAGTCGCAAACTTAATTCCTAAGTTCAATAAAGACAGCGCTGCTCAGGTAGCGCTGTTTTGCTTATATCTGGGCTTACGAAAATCCGTTCCAGCGTTGTTGTACTCGCCTTGCCGTACTCACGTACTGTCTTCGGCGGTGTGCCTAGCCGGAACGATTTTTCGTAAGCCCCTCTTATTTAGCTCACAAACATCAACTTCAAACCACCCCAGCGTTGTTGCATTCGCCTTGCCGGATGCGTTACCTCGCTTGCCCTGGCATTCCGCTTGAAAAATCTGCGTGGACGCAAACCGAATTGCGGACAATAGAGGATAATTGCGCCTCTGGATTAATTATGCAAAAAAGGAAAGCTATGACAACAGCAGTGTGGGGATGGTCAGACCGTCTGGTTTCAAAGTATGAGCCTATGGATGAAACGCACCAGGAATTCGTCAGCCTCTGCGCCGCGCTGTCTGAGGCGAAACCGGAGAATTTTCTGGAGAGCCTAGATGCCTTGATCGCTCATACGCTGGTGCATTTTGAGCAGGAAAACCAGTGGATGCGTGAGCATAGTTTTCCGCCTATCGGCTGTCATCAGAAAGAGCATGATGCCGTGCTGGAGTTGATGCAGGAAGTGCGCCGTACCATCGCCGCCGGTGATACCGAACTGGGACCGCGCCTGGCGGAAGAATTGCCGCATTGGTTTGAGCATCATGTCGATACCATGGACAATATGCTGGCGCGCTTCATGATGAGCGTAACGCCAGCCGTATCCTTGACTGATGCAGAGCCGCAAACAACAGCCCAGTCAGTTTAATTGAGTACTTAGATAGCCGACGAAGTGGTCTGCTAATTTGCTTACTAATGTTGCCTCTAAGTTGCCTACTAAGTTGCAAACTCAGGCTGCGTAAACCTTGATAGCGACATCGCCTAAAGTCACGACCTGACCTTCGCGAATCTTGGCAGTCTTGCGCAGCTCTTGCTTGCCATCTACCTTTACGCTGCCCTTGGCCACGATCATTTTGCCGGCACCGCCGCTATCGCACAAACCAGCCAGTTTCAAAAGTTGGTTTAGTTCTACGTATTCGCCGTCGAGGGTAAAAGAGACTTGTTGCATAGGATTTCCGTTTTGTTGGTGAAGTGCTTGGGGCGAAGAGCATACACTATTCGCGGGCGCTTAGGTCACATCGCTTTCAATACGTAATTGCAGCTAATACCCCATGCAAGAAAAATATCTTTGTAAAATAAAAAATATTTCAAAATAAGTGTAAGGTATTTACGATAGGCGCGACTACCTAGGGCGTGTTGACATATGATTTGTGAGATGCGTTCAAAGCAAAACACAGGATGGCAAGGCGCGCATCGCCGCTGAGGCCGAGGCCTCAGCAAGAGGTGCAACGCAGTCCATCGTGCGTTTTGCTTTGAACCCAGAGGGAATGGCCTAAACGGGTGCATGGCGTTGTTGCAACACGCTTATAGTGCTCGCACTACCGCGCGTGTCGCGCCTAGCCCTGCACCCGTTTTGACTCATTCGCACTCACAAATCATATGTCAACACGCCCTAGAGCAGTTTGTATAATCCGTTCACTGTGAACATTTTTAAATTTATCAGGAGATAAGCATGAGTAATAAATCATTGATCGCGGTTGCATTGGCTGGTTTGTTGGGATCTTCGGTAGCGCTTGCCGCTGAGCCGGCTAAAACCGAGAAATGTTTTGGCGTAGCCAAGGCAGGTCAAAATGATTGCGCGACCAAAAACGGGACCCATTCTTGTGCCGGTCAAAGCAAAAAAGATATGGATAGCAACGAGTGGAAAAAGGTACCTGCCGGTACTTGCGAAAAAATGGGCGGCAAGCTCGAAGCGCCTAAGGCTTAGTACCTGGTATTGAAGTCGTGGAAACCACTATTTCTGCGCCCGCGCTACGCACACCTGTGACTTCCGTTAGTGGCCTGCATGGCAACGGAATAGGTTTGCGTAGCCAGCATTACCGCGATTTTCTGGCGGCACCGGTAGCGATAGACTGGCTAGAGGTGCATTCGGAAAATTATTTTGGCGATGGCGGTTATGACCTGCACGTCTTGCAGCAACTGCGTCGTGATTACCCAATAAGTTTACACGGGGTAGGTCTCGGTCTTGGTTCTAGCCAGGGTTACTCTTTACAACATATAAAAAAGTTGCAGCGGCTGGTGCAGCGCATAGAGCCGGCGCTGGTTTCCGAACATTTGTGCTGGGGCAGTATTGCCGGCCGCCAGATGAATGATTTGTTGCCGATGCCGTTAACGCCGCAGGCATTCGAACTGGTCGCCAGTCGCGTCTCTCAGTTGCAAGATATGCTTGAGCGTCGCGTACTGATAGAAAACGTTTCTACCTATTTGCGCTTCGCTGACGATCAATTATCTGAATCTGAGTTCCTGGTGCAATTATCCAGGCAGACCGGTTGCGGTATCTTGCTGGACGTGAATAATCTCTACGTTAATCAGTGCAATCATGGCGAAGACGCGCTGCAGGCATTGCGCTGTTTCAGCCAACTGCCGCCTGACAGCGTTGCTGAAATCCATCTGGCCGGACACTTACTGATGTCGGAATTGATGTCGGAATTTGTGATCGACAATCATGGTAGCCAGATTGCGGCACCGGTATGGGCGCTGTATCACGAGGCTTGCCGCTTGTTCGGACCGGAAGTGCCGACCCTGATAGAGTGGGATACCGATATTCCGGCCTTGCAGGTGTTGTTGGGCGAAGCTGACAAAGCCGAGCAATGTCGCAATGCAGTGAGGAGTCATCATGAGCAAGGCTAGCGCGCCCGATCTGCCGCAAGCGCAAGCCTTGTTTGCCGCAGCCATGCTGAATGTCGGCAGCGTTGCCGCCAGTCTGCCTTTGTTTTCTGCGGAGAAAGAGCGGCGCGAAAGCGGCATAGGCTTGTATCGTGGCAATCTCAGCGCGATCTGGAGCCAGAGTCTGGCGAATGCCTATCCTGTCTTGCAGCAGTTGGTAGGCGCTGAATTTTTTGCACAGATGGCGCGCGCTTACGGGCAGGAGCATCCTTCGCAATCCGGCGATTTAAATGACTTCGGCCGTGATTTGCCAAGTTTTCTGGCAGGTTCAGGCATGAGCCCGGCCTATCCGTATTTTGCTGACGTCGCCGCATTGGAGTGGCAAGTGCATAGCGCGTATTATGCGGCTGACGCCACTATCCTGACATTGGCAGAACTGCTGGCGCAAGTGGCGCAGAGCGGGCACGATGTCCAGAGCGTACGCCTGCAAATGCATAGCGCCAGCCAGTTACATCAATCCGGCTATGCCAGCGTGGCGATCTGGCAGGCTCATCAGAGCAATCAGGCTGAGCCTCAATTCGAGGCGTTGCCAGCCGATCTCGGTGTGGCTAATTTCGGACTCATCAGCAGAAGGGAATGGCAGGTCACCGTCACCGCGCTGGATCAGGCTGGCTTCCTCGCCTTGCGCGCATTAGCCGAAGGCTGCAGGCTAGAAGCGGCGCTCGAACTGGCGATGCAACAAGACCCGCAGTTTGATATCGCCGCTCAACTCACGCTTTGGTTTTCTGCCGGGGCGTTTTCCGCTTATTCGCTATAAATTTTGCGTGCACTGTAAGAATGGCAGCATGGTTTCGACTACTTAATAATGCGCATGAGTGCAGATAGGCGCACCTCTATTTTTGGGAACTACCATGAACTATTTTTTACCGCTGTATCGTTTAAGTTTTCGTTTTGATCATGTCATACAGGCTTGGGGTAGTACCCTATTAGGCTTGGGCTTGCGGGTGTTTGTCGCTTGGCAGTTTCTCAAGGCTGGCATGCTCAAGGTGGCGGATTGGGACAGTACGCTTTCGCTGTTTCAGGATGAATATACGGTTCCTCTGCTGTCACCGCAGGTCGCTGCGGTGTTGGGGGGGCCGGCGGCGAGTTGTTGTTTCCAGCTTTGCTCATTCTAGGTATTTTTTCGCGTCCGGCGGCTCTGGGCTTATTTGCGGTCAATGTCATGGCGGTGATTTCCTATCCTCAACTATGGACTTTTGAGTGCCCGGCGGCCATTAATGACCATCTGTACTGGGGCATCTTGTTGACAGTGCTTTTCGTCATGGGTCCGGGAAAAGTATCCATTGATCAATGGGTAAAAAAATCAGCGTGAGTGGCGCTTCCACACCGACCTAAATAGCTAAATTACGCAGGCAGAGCAGGGTGCTCTGCCTGCGCTTGCAGTTCTTTCCGTAACTTCGTTCTCGGTATGCATGCAAATCTAGTTGGTGCACTGGTCTGGCCTCTAGTTACCGGCCAGGGCTGCCCGGTGACAGGACTTAGGCTACCGGAATGATGCAGAAAATTTCCTTTTCAGGGAATTTTTGAATCTTATTTTCCGGCTAGCGATAACTGCTCACGCATTATTTCCTTGATTAAATAAATACGATTAAATAGAATTCCGCCGCGTGGCTTTTTATTAGAATAAATAGTCTAAATCGTAATTTTCTATATTCAGGATATTGCCCTGATGCGATACTTTGCGGGAAGTTTTAGAACACTCGTTCCATTTTTGATATGGCCATGAGTAAATTTAAAATTTACATAAAAAAATTAATTCATAGGAGACAAAATGCGTCAAACCAAATTTACGCTGGCTATATTGACTGCGGTCGCTGTTTTAGCGGGCTGCGGTGGTGGTACTAGTTCCGGTGGCGATCAAACGCTCAAAGCCAAATACAGCTCACAAGTTTCATTTGGCGATAGCCTCTCTGACGTAGGCAGTTACGCTGTCGGTTCTGTAGCGGCGCTGGGTGGCGGTAAATTCACGATTAATGGTAATAATGTCGCGGTGAATTCTGCTTTGACCGGTAAAAACTGGACAGAGTTGATGGCAGCGCAATTGGGCTTACCGGCACCGTGTGCGGCACAAACCGGTTTGACAGGCGACCCAACTAAAGGATTTTCTGTTCCCGTGGTGAATCATTCCGGTTGCTATGGCTACGCTCAAGGTGGCGCACGCGTTACTAATCCTGCAGGTCCGGGTAATCCGGCGACTATGACGCCTGAAGCGATCGCTTTGGGTGCTTTAACTGTTCCAGTCGTTACTCAAATCAAAAATCACCTGGCGGCAGTTGGCGGAAAATTCAAAGGCGATGAAATCGTCTTCGTGATGGCTGGTGGGAATGATGCGTTGATTCAACTGGACCAATTAAAAAGTGGAGCGACAGCGGCTGGACAGACTGCTGGCGCAACTGTAGGAGCCCAGACTTTTGTTCAGACCCTGGCCGGATTATTTGCGCAGGGTGCCACCAACCCAGCTACTGCAGGTCCAGCTATTGCGCAAGCAATGATTACTGAGAGCGCTCGATCAGGGCATACCGATAGCAGCGTGGTTGCCGCTGCGGTTGGCGCCGCATATGCAGCGGGTAATGCAACAATAATAAACCCAGCCGTCTATGGGCCTATGGTTGTCACAGCGCAGGCCGCGGCAACTACGGCGGGTACTGCAGCTGGTGCCACGGCCGGTGCCGATTATGTCAAGGCAAATGCCCCTAAAGCGGTAATGGCAATGGGCCAGGCAGGCGCTGAATTGGTAGCCTTAGTGAAGACACAAATTATCGCTAATGGCGCCACTCGTGTAGTCGTCAATAACCTGCCTGACCTGGGTACCACTCCAAATGGTCTTAGCCAAACTCCTGAAACGCAGGGCCTGATTAATCTGATGGTAAAAACCTTCAATGATCAGTTGAATACCGGACTTGCCACCGAAGCTAAAGTGGTGTTGGTCGATGTTTTCACGATTAGTCATGACCAGGCAACAAACCCTGCACCATATGGCCTGACTAATGTAAAAGATAGAGCTTGTGATCTGACGCCGGCGAAAAATCCGCTTGAAAGTTCATTGGTGTGCAATGCCAAAAATCTGGCGGCTGGTGACGTGAGCCGTTATCAGTTTGCTGACTCCGTTCATCCGACACCATATGGCTATTGGTTGATGGCACGTTATGTGTCTGAGCGCATGGTTGTCAAAGGTTGGATGTAATACATGATATGCCTGGCGGTTCAGGAACCGCCAGGCTCACGGTATATGCGAAATGGCGACAGCCACAACAAATGAATCTGGAGACACAATGAAACTACATGTAAATAGTGCGATAAAAATGCTGGCATTGGCCGCGGCCATGACGGTGGCATCAAGCGCATCGGCGCAGAGCGCCGGGCAATGGACGGTTAAGGCTGGTTTGAACGTGATTACGCCTAAGGTTGAAAGCGGAGATCTGTCTGCGCCGGCATTGCCGCATACCAAAGCGGCGGTGGGTACCGATACCGAGCCTGTACTGATCATTACTTACAGCGTCACCGATAATATTTCACTGGAATTGCCACTGGGCTTGCCATATAAGCACAATCTGTATGGCGCAGGCGCGATCGAAGGCACTGGCTTGTTGGGGAGCTCAGAAGTATTACCTGCCACGGGTTTGATCCAATATCGCTTCCTGAGTCCAAAATCCACGCTACGCCCTTATGTCGGAGTGGGGGCTACTTATGCTATTTTTACCAAGACAACCGGCTCCGGCCAGTTGACCGCCTTGATTGATATTGGCGGTCCTCCGGCAACGTACAAGCTTGATAATAAGCTTGGTCTGACTATGCAGGCAGGTGTAGCTGTTGCCCTTAGTGAAAAGTGGTTTATGGATTTGAGCGTGACAAAAACTTATCTGAAAACTAAGGCGACTTTTTCGACCGGACAAACCCAGGATTTGAAATTTGATCCATTGGGGATTAGTTTTGGGGTTGGTTATAAGTTCTGATTAGTTCAATTCCAGAGCGTATTTGGCATAGCTAAAAACCCTCGCTTGCGTTAGCAAGCGAGGGTTTTTTTATGGAGCTAACGTGACGAGCGGTAAAGACTAAAGTGAAACCTGATTACGCCCGGCTTCCTTGGCCCTATACAGTGCGGCATCGGCGGCGGCGATCAGGACTGTGCCATCCTGCCCCTCTCTCAGGGTAGACAATCCAAAGGACGCCGTTACATGAGGCAGGGCGATTTGTGTATCGGCAAATACCGGGGTTTTTTGTAATCGATGGCAGAGCCGGTTGGCGACAATTAAGCCCGATTGTTCGTTGGTGTTGGGTAAAATCACGATCATTTCTTCGCCGCCGTAACGGGCCGCAAAGTCGGTCGGCCGTAATCCTGCACTGAGCACCTTGGCTGCCGTTTGCAAGGCGTCGTCGCCGACTACGTGACCGTACTCATCATTGAAACGCTTGAAATGATCAAGGTCGACCATAATAATGCTGAGCGGATTTCCGTTCGCCTGAGAGGTTTCTATCATGTTTGGTAACTGGCTATTGAGCCAGGCGCGATTATGCAGGCCGGTCAGTCCGTCCACCATAGATAGTTGACGATAGAATTCACCGACCTTTTGACGGTTGCGGATCTGGGCATTCGCGGCACGAATCCGAAATGACAGTAATTGCAGCAAATTTCTGGCGACGCCATTGGACTCATTGATTAGCTTCCACATGGTTTCCGCGTCTATCAGCAGCAGTTCGCTGTCGCATATAGCCGCAATATTACTTGAGTAAATTTCCTCATCGAGTACCGAAATTTCGCCTACGCATTCACCGGCTAGGTATTGCGTCTTGGAGTTTTCCAGTTGACTGGGATCTTGGTCATTGATGCTGTTGCCAAGTATGCCTTTGAGGACGATGAATACGCGCGTGCCAAAACTGTGGGCGTCTAATACCATCTGCCCGGCCTTAGCCTTAACTACCGAGCAATTCTGGATGACGTTGGCGATTTGCTGGCGATTTTCGGGGGAAATCTCACGAAATAATTGGATGCTGTTAATCGAGTAATCGGCATCTTTAAAATACTTCAGGTGTTCCAAAATAGTGTTTTCCAGATACTTGAATCGCGGTGAGTAAAAAATGCACTTTAAATAGAGGGCCTGAGCAGTCGATTACCTTGACTGAAGGGCATATCAGGACAAACTTAAGCTTATAGTAAAACCTGGTTCATCGCTTCAAAGCGTAATTCGGTTTCGCGAAAAATTGATAAATAGTCAGCTTCCGTAAGCGCTAGGGTATCCCAGGTCGCTTTTGACAGCAAGGGGACTAAATCATTTTCTGTCTGACTTAGATCAAGCGCATGGGCGATAGAATTGGCGACGTGAACGATACCGGCGACAGAATTGAGATCCTTGATCTCCGGTTTATGATGGCCGCGTATCGCATCCTGGATCGCATCGGAAAAATGCCAGTGTATCGCCAGGATCAGGCCGGCCGCGACGTGGTCTATCCCAAGTACTTCCTGCTCCGCTTGTATCATATGGCAATTGTTTTGCAATTGATAAGCGATGACTCGTTCGTACTCATCGGGGAAGCGTGTCACTAATACCAGTCTGCCGATATCGTGCAATAAACCAGCCGTGAAAGCGAAATCGTGTTTCATGTGCAGGGTTCGGGAAATTAATTCCGAGCAGATTGCGGTAGCAACGCTGTGTCGCCAAAACGCCTTGAAATCAAAACCGCGACAACGTGAGGCCGGAAAGCTATTGCTCAGTATCGTCATGCGTATCAAGTTTTTGACATTCTTGACGCCCAGCATGGCAACGGCTTGTTGCAAGGTGACGACTTTGGAGTTAGCGCCATACACGGATGAATTGGCAAGCTTTAAGGTTTTCGCCGCAAGAGATTGATCTAACGCGATTTTTTCGCAGATAGCGTCAAGACTGGTATCTTCATTATTCAGATCCCTGAGCAATTCCTGAGCAACGGCCGGTAAGGTCGGTAAATCCCTGATTTGCTTGATGACATCATCAAGCAAGATATGTTTGTCTATGTGGCTGGATGAGGAAAGGTTCATAGCGCATCATCCGAGCGGTATTTTTGCAGGTAAGCCATTAAGGTGCTGGTCGGCTGATCGTAGGGTTCTTGCCTGAATAGCGTTTTCAGCCTATCTAATTTCTTTTGCCGGGCATCCGACATTTCCTGCGCTGACTCTGCAGTCTCGGTGATCAGGATGGAAAGTTGATGGATGCCGTGATGCGGCATGAATGAGAGCATGGACTCTGTCAGGGACGTACCGGCTGGAAGTAACACATGGCCAAGTTTATCCAACAGGTTATCGGCCAACACCATACCCGGGCTAATTTTTTCTAACGGTAGATATTGATGCTGATTATTCATATCGGTAATCTTATCCTATTTACAGTGTAATAAACTTTCGTCAGATTGCCATAGTATTTGTTGTTAATGAATAACAATTTAGTGACTATTGGTGACTATATATCAAGCGCAGCTTGTTTGATGGCAACTGAGGTTATTTATACTGTGACTACCTGATTGAATAAGCGGGCTGCTGATGTTGCGGACGAGCGTCAGACTCTGCATTTCCGTAAAAAATCAGCAAAAACTCCACAAATGCGGATATTTCAAGTCATACGGATCAGCGTTCATCATATTTGCGGTATTCGCGCCCATAGCCATGGCTGTCCGCATAGCCGTAGTGCCGTTCATGATGTCTGCCATAGTGTCTGTCATGGTGTTTCTCATAATGTTTGTCATATTGTTTGTCATAATCGCGCCGGCCCTCCGCATAGCGATGGTGCGCATGTGACTCGCGCCACGGGCGTCCGTAACTACTTTCGACGTAGACATGTTGCACGTAAGGACGGTCGGAGCGTAAGGTCACCGGCACGCCGCCAAAACGCAGATCGACATTGAGATAGGCTGGCAGGCGCGAGCCCATAGCCCAGCCACCGCCACTGGCCCAGAACCAGTTGTTATTTGACGGCGAGTAATAGACTTGCTGGGCCGGATAGTAGGTGTAATTGTGACTGCGCACCACTTCACGCTGATATTCGCGTTGATATTCTCGTTGATATGGCTGTGGCGTCCAGTTGCGATCCCAGTTGCGACCGTGGTCGTGGGCAGAGGCGAGCGAGCCACAGGCGGCAGAAATCAGCAGGCCAGCCTGCAGGAATGTTTTGATACTCAGATACATCGTTAATAAGTGTCTCAGCGGTTTCATATATCGCTCCGTTAGTGCGCGCTCCGTTAGTGCGCTTGCCTACGCTTAATCGAATAACGCCTGAGACCGCAATACGGAGGACTGTAACATTGAAAAATCTCATATAAATTGCAACAAGATATTGCTGTGGCTTTTGTTGTGGCTATTGCTGTAGTTGATCATCCTGTGGCCAAAAGTGCTTGCTGGCTGGGTTTAAATGCGCGGCCGCATGAAAATTCTTGCAAGGATGCGGGGGATTTATGTTACAACGCCAGCATCTCATTGCGTTGTTTTCTGATTAAATATGGCACTTAACTATCTGTGGACGGGTTTCTTTTTGGTCGGCTTTATCGCGGCGTTGGCGCAATGGCTGTTTTTGGGCGATGTTGAGGTGTTCAAGCGGATCATTGACGGTACGTTTGCATCCGCCAAGACGGGCGTAATGGATATCGCCTTGCCGCTGGCCGGTGTGATGACTTTATGGCTGGGTATCATGAACATAGGCGAGAAGGCCGGCGCCATCAATTTCATCGCCAAAATCATTGCGCCTTTTTTTGCGCGGATTTTTCCCGGCGTGCCGGCCCATCATCCGGCCAACGGTCACATGGTGATGAATTTTTCGGCAAATTTACTTGGCCTCGATAATGCCGCCACGCCGTTTGGTCTGAAGGCGATGGAGAGCCTGCAAAGCTTAAATCCGGATAAAGAAGAAGCCACCGATGCGCAAATCATGTTTTTGGTGTTGCACACCTCAGGCTTGACGCTGATCCCGCTGGCGATCATGGCGCAGCGTGCGGTGCTGGGAGCGAAAGACCCTTCCGATATTTTCATTCCCTGCATGATCGCCACCTATGTCGCTACCGTGGTCGGCCTGATCGCAGTGGCGCTACGCCAGCGTATCAATCTACTCAATCGGGTGGTGCTGGGCTGGCTAGGTGGCATCAGCAGCTTCATCGTAGGGCTGGTCTGGTACCTGAGTAATTACATGAGTCGTGCCGAGATCGAGGTGTTTTCCAAGCTCAGCAGTAATCTCTTGCTGTTCGGTATTATCGTCGTTTTTATGCTCGGCGCTTTGCGTAAGCGCGTCAATGTCTACGAGGCGTTCATCGAAGGCGCTAAAGGCGGTATGCAGACTTCGCTGACCATCATTCCCTATCTGGTCGGGATGCTGGTGGCGATCGGTGTGTTGCGTAATTCTGGCGTGCTTGATCTGGTCGTTTCGGGCTTTAACTGGGTATTCGTGCAACTAGGTATGAATACCGATTTCACACCGGCCTTACCTACCGCCTTGATGAAACCCTTGAGCGGTAGCGGTTCCAAAGCGATGATGGTCGATGCCATGCAGGCCTATGGCGTGGATTCGTTTGTCGGGCGACTGGCTTGCATTTTTCAGGGCTCCGCTGATACCACCTTGTATATCGTCGCGCTGTATTTTGGTTCGGTAGGGATACGCAAGACACGTTACGCGATTTCCATGGGTTTGCTGGCCGATTTTGCCGGTGTGGTCGCCGCCATTTTTGTCGCTTATTTATTTTTTCATTTTGGATTTATTCTTTAGGAGTAGCCAGGCCGAAAGTGCGCCTATCGATAAACCCAAAAAAAAGCTAATGATCATTTCAAACATAGTGAGCCTGCAATCGAAGTCGGTACAGTGTTAAGTGAGCGTATTTTGAGGAATTTCTTCTATAAAAATTGCGGTAGGCGCCTGCATATGCCGTTTTTGGGGCAAACTGCCGTCTTCCTCAGCGTATAGAATAAATCCCGAAACTCATTGTAGCGTAGTAGCCATTCCGTAAAATTTGTTGCACTCAAGCTATGCTTGCTTATGCTGCCAAACGGGCTGAAATAAACAATCTAGTCATTGATGTTGGTCTAAGGCTGTTACGACCGAATGCGTTAATGCGAACACTAATCCATCGTTTTTTGCGTTTGCCCGGTGCGATTGGCGAATCTGGATAGCGAACTGTGTCAGGGCTAGGCCGAGATTAGACTTTTTGCTCGGTTTTTTGCGCGCACGCCGCATGTTAAAGTAAAGCCCGTATTTTCTGTCTTGCCCTTACGAATGGAAACCACATGTCTTTGCCTAGCTTGAAATTAAGTCTGATTGCCCTCGCTTTTGCTGCGCTGACTGCTTGTGGCGGGAATAGTGACGACAAGCCTTCGGTACCAGATGCAGCACCTATCATTCCGGCACCCGGTGGCGTCTACGTAGGCTATTTTCAGGAAGACGTGACGAATAATCCGGAAGATGCTATCGCTGGCGCTTTCGTACTCAGTGTGCCAGGTACTGATGCCAACAGTGGCACCAAGCTCACGATGACTTACGCTGGCTGTCAAACCAGTAATTTCGGCAATGACAATGGCATCAAGAATGGCAACGCCTATGGTGCTAGCTGGTCTGGTTTGCTTGATGCGACATCACAGTCAGGATCGATATTTGCGACCTATGATCCTGCCACCGGCTATTACAGCGGGGTGTACTCGAATGCCAAAGGCAAGCAATTACTGAATCTGCCTAACTGCACCCAATATTACATGGCAGCCTTGGGTAAATTTGAAGTTTTTCCTATAGAAAAAAATCTGCGCTAGTTATAGTCTGGCCGCTTAAGCAGCGGCAAGGAATATATTGCAGTGAGTCAGCAGAGTAATAGTAGTTCTGCCCGCATTCACGCTGAGTGTCAACGCCAATACGCTGAGTTGGACTAGCGTGGCCGGTACCGCCAGCATTTTGGTGTATGTGCTAGACCCGGTTCTTGCACAGTCTGGCATTCTCAATCCAATTAAGGCTCACGCGCTATTGCCGGGTACTAGCGCTAGTTATAGTCTGCTGCGCCAAACGATGGTCGAAGAGCGTGAGTTCGTGGAATTGGCGCATGGCTTAATGTGTCTATTTAGTGATTTACCAGATCGTGGTTCTTTGCTCTGGTGCCACGTACATCTTGTCGCCTGGCTTGACGCCAAAGGCCGAGTAGAACTCCGGCAGATTGGTCAGCGGGCCGTTACCGCGGAACATAGACGGTGAATGCGGATCGGTGGCGATCAGGCGTATCGCTTCTGCATCGCGTGCCTTGCCGCGCCAGACCTGGGCCCAGCCCATGAACAGGCGCTGATTGCCGGTGTAGCCATCAATCACGGGTGCCGCTTTGCCGCCCAGGGAAATCTGGTAAGCCTTGTAGGCAATTGCCAGGCCGGAGTTATCCGCAATGTTTTCACCCAGAGTCAGCGCACCATTGAGTTGGTAGCCTGGCAGCGGACTATAGGCACTGTATTGCGCCACCAGCGCCGAGGTCAGCTTGCCGAAATTGGCCTTGTCTTCCTTGCTCCACCAGTCGCGCAGATTGCCGTCGCCGTCAGATTGGCTGCCGGAGTCATCAAAACCATGACTGATTTCATGGCCTATCACCGCACCTATGCCACCGTAATTGACCGCATCATCGGCCTTGGCGTTAAAGAATGGTGGCTGCAGGATCGCGGCCGGAAACACGATTTCATTCTGGCGCGAGTTGTAATAGGCATTCACGGTTTGCGGGCTCATGCCCCATTCGTGGCGGCTGACCGGCTTACCCAGTTTAGCTAGCTGGCGCTGGTATTCGAGTTCGCGGCCGCGCATGATATTGCCGACCAGGTCGTTTTTGGCGATCTCCAGTTTGCTGTAGTCGCGCCATTGATCGGGGTAGCCGATTTTCGGGGTGAATTTAGCCAGCTTGGCCAGCGCTTCTTTCTTGGTGTCGTCGCCCATCCAGCTTAAGGTCTGTATGCTTTGCTGGTAAGCCAGCATCAGGTTGCTCACCAGGGTTTGCATCCTGGCCTTGTATTCTGGCGGGAAGTGTTTTTCCACATACAACTGACCGAGCGCTTCCGACATGCCTTCTTCGATACGCGCCACGCCACGTTTCCAGCGCGCCTGATTGCTAGGAATGCCGCGCAGCGTCACGCTGGAAAACGCAAAGTCCTGATCGACAAAACGCTTGCTCAGGAAAGGCGCATAGGCGTTCAGGGTCTGCCATTTAAAATATGCCCAGCGCCAGCGGGGTCTCTTCCATCACTTTTGATAAACCCTTCATAGCCGGGCTGGCGTACGATCACGTCCATTTTGTCTTTGCTGCCGGCGCTGGCGAAATACGCGCTCCAGTCAAAATCAGGCAGTAATTCGGCCAGTTTGTTTCGGTCTTGTTATAGGTGTTGACCGGATTGCGGTTTTCTACCTTGCTGGATTTTTGCGATCGCCGTTTCCAGCGCCATGATGGCAGCGGCCGTTGTTTCGGCATCGGCTGCGCTGCTTACTTTTGCCATGCTGATAAATCACGCATGGTCAAATGGCCATCGCGTGCGCGGTCGAGCCGGACTCGGTGGTGTTCAGATAATTGGCGGTCTACCGCGGTCTTGACCTTCATTTTGTCAAAGATATGCGCCCTGTGCACTTCTACCGTACGCATGCTGATACCTAATTTGTCGGCGATCACCTTGTTCATTTTTCCCAGCAATATCAGGTCTAGCACTTCGCGTTCACGTGCCGACAGGCTGGCCAGTCTTTCATGCACGGCCGCCAGAGTGCCCGCTTCGCGCGACTGCGCTAACGCTTCCTGCACCCGGTCCATCAGCTTGTTGTCGTTAAACGGCTTTTCAAAAAAATCGAAAGCGCCGCGTTTCAGTGTGTCAACTGCCATCGGCACATCACCGTGGCCGGTGAGGAAAATGACGGGAAGACGTTTGGTCAGATGTTTTGCGGTAAGCGTGTCAAACAGGGTGGTGCCGGACAGACCTGGCATGCGCACGTCGAGTAGCAGGCAATCGCCCTCCGTATCATATTTGAAGCCTTTGTTCAGATAGCTAAGGAATTTCTCGCCGCTGTCATAGCTGGCACTGGCGATATTGCGCGAACGTGCGAGCCAGGCCAGGGCATCCCTGATGACGTCTTCATCATCGACTATGTGTAGCATTGCTGTCTCCTTGTATTTTTTTGGGCTTACGCAAAATCATCGACTTCATTTTAGCCTTCGTCCGGCAGTATAAGGTAATAGGTAATAAGCGGCTAATAAGCTGCATCTACGGTACTGTGTCCGGCCGAAGTAGTTGCCCGATTTCCCTGCTTAATACTTAGTCGTATGTTGTGCCAGTCTTGATGGATGGGCGCACCTGTTTTTTTGTTTGCCGGCTTCTATTTTACGGGTAGTGAAAATCTGAAGATGGTCCCGCCTCCGGGATTGTTCTTGTGGTCTAGCGTACCGCCATGAAATTCGATGGCGGTACGGCAAATATTTAATCCCATACCCATGCCACTCGATTTAGTGGAGAAAAATGGCGAAAATAGTTGCTTGGCAATTTCTTCGGTGATGCCGTGACCACTGTCTATCACCTCTATGAGTACGTTATCGACCGCGCCCCCGGCAGCGACACCATACGCCTCGCGGCTGGCGACGATGCGTAACAGGCGTTGCTCCGGCGGCGATTGCACCATCGCCTCTATCGCATTGCGGGTCAGGTTCAGCAGCACTTGTTCCAGCAATACCTTGTCAGCTAGTACCTCGGGCAGATGGGATTCGAGCTGATACGTCACATTGACGTGCGAACCTTGTGCCTGCAGCTCTACCAGCGGCAACACGCTGCGTATCAGATTGGCGATACTGACCGGTTCGCGGCTGGTCTCGGTTTTTTTGACGAATTCATGCACGCTACGGATGATATGGCCAGCCCTGAGCGTCTGGGCATTGGCTTTTTCCAGTGCGCTTTGCAGTAATTCATGGTCACAGCTGCCGGCTTTAATCAAATTAATCGCACCCGTGGTGTAGCTGGAGATCGCCGCCAGCGGCTGATTGAGTTCATGTGCCAGCATAGAGGCGATTTCTCCCATGGTGGCCAGGCGGGCACTGGCATGCAATTTTTCCTGCTGCTGGCGCGCCAGATCCTGGGCACTTTTCAGTTCAGAGATATCGAGGATAGAACTCATCCAACCGGTTTGCTTGCCATGTTCGTTGACCAGTGCCGATTCATAGATCAGCACGGGAAAACGTTCGCCATTGGCGCGCTGATAGATGGTTTCAAATCCCTTGGCAGGTACCGAGCCGGACAGCATCAGGCTGAACCGTTCCTGATATTCTTCAAAGGCTTCCGGTGCCCAATATGGCATGGGAGGCACGTGACCGATGACCTGCTCGGCCGGATGACCTATCATTTTGCAGAAGGCCGGATTGACGTAGGTCAGGCGCCCTTCCATGTCGCGCGCACGCAATCCCGTAATCAGCGAGTTTTCCATCGCGGTGCGGAACGCTACCTGCTGGCGTAATGCGCCTTCGGCAGCCAGACGGCGGTTGATGTCGCGCCACAGCGCGATCAGGCTCCAGATTAATCCCAGCGATAGCAGGACTACCGATAGCACCAGCAGATTGGACAGTAGTTTTGGTTCGGTCTTGTTGCTATTGGTACGAAGAATCAGGCTTAGCCCGGAAAATTCCAGTTGCCTGACGTGGGTGTAGATGTTTTTTCCCATGCCGCCGGCGGAACGGTCTGCCAGCACTTTTTCATCGCTATTTAGGATAGAGATCTGATTGTCCTGGGCAAACCACCACGGTGCCATTTCTTCCAGTATTCCTTGCAGGCGATAGCTGACGATGATACTACCGTTACGTTTATTTCCTTTGATCAGGGGAATCTGGCAGCTCAGTAAATAAGTGTTTTTGGTATTCGGTTCTATCGATGGTTCCAGACAGCGGGTTTTGGTTTGGTTGTCGAGGCCCGGGATAGGTGGTCGTAGCGGATGTGTTTTGTCGTTAGCAAACAACGGTGATTCTGAAGTTGAGCTCATTAGCGTATCTTCTTCATCGAACCAGTCTATGCGATGAATCTCATAGTTGCTCTTGAGTAGCTGGCGAAACCGGTCGCCGGCGGTGGCCGGCTTAAGTTTTTCCTGGACGATATCTTTACCAAGTTGGCGCAGGATTTCTTCGTTGCGGTCAAGCTGGAACTGTATGGTTTGCTCTACCCATAGTGTGTCAGCGATCAGTTGCTCCTGGCGCTCGTTAGCCTCCATGCGCTGGGCTTGCCAGGGCAGCCAGATCAGGGTCGTCAGAAACAGCAGCACCAGTAGTATGGGGAGCAGCCATCGCCATTTTTGATTTGACCAACGCTGTGTAAGAGGGGGGCTAGACATGATCTTCTTAGTTTACTGTAGCGGCCGGAGCGGCCGGTATCTATTCTTGATTGTGGTTATCCACAGTTGTTTGTGTGAGCATTACTCTGAATACTCATTATTGATTCAGATATAAATGAAAAAAATTCTAAATTCTAAATTCTAAATTCTAAATTCTATGAACGGAGACAAACATGAAACTTAAAGCCTTATTGTTTTCTATGCTGACAGCCACCGTGGTCAGCGGTGCCGCATTTGCCCAGGCGCCTATCGTGATTAAATTCAGTCATGTGGTGTCGGTCGATACGCCAAAAGGCAAGGCCGCCGAGCGTTTCAAGGAATTGGCTGAGAAAGCCACTAAAGGCCGCGTCAAGATAGAACTCTATCCCAATAGTACGCTGTATAAAGATAAAGAAGAACTGGAAGCCTTGCAACTTGGCGCGGTACAGATGCTGGCGCCTTCATTGGCGAAATTCGGCCCTTTGGGGGTTAAAGAATTTGAAGTGTTCGATCTGCCGTATATTTTCCCGACTAAGGATGTGCTGTATCGCGTTACCGAAGGCCCGATCGGTAAAGACCTGATGAAAAAGCTGGAACCTAAGGGTATCGTCGGATTGGGCTTCTGGGATAACGGTTTTAAGGTGATGTCCGCGAATAAGCCTATCCACCTGCCGGCCGATCTGAAGGGACAGAAACTGCGCATACAATCGTCCAAGGTACTCGATGCGCAGATGCGTGCGCTTGGTGCTAATCCGCAAGTGCTGGCCTTTTCTGAAGTCTATCAGGCGCTGCAGACCGGAGTGGTTGATGGCACCGAGAATCCGCCATCCAACTTGTATACCCAGAAAATGCATGAGGTGCAAAAGCACGTCACCCTGACGAATCATGGCTACCTAGGCTATGCGGTAATCGTGAATAAGAAGTTCTGGGATGGCTTGCCCGCCGATATCCGCGGTGAGCTCGACGCGGCCATGAAAGCATCTACCAAATACGCCAATGCGATTGCTCAGCAAGAGAATGATAATGCACTGGAAGCGGTCAAGAAATCCGGTAAGACGACACTGTATCAGCCGACTGAAAAAGAGCGTGCTGAGTGGTTGAAGGCCTTGCTGCCTGTACAAAAGACCATGGAAAGCCGGATCGGCAAGGATCTCGTCGCCAATGTGAATAAAGAGGCCGCAGCACTCGGCTACAAATAAGCGCTTAGCTTTCCGCCTTAATACAGCGTCCGTAACGCCTTTGGCGTACACGGGCGCTGTCATAAAAATAGAAATCAGGAGATAACATGAAATTTCTAGATCATCTGGAAGAGTGGCTGATTGCCACCCTGATGGGGGCGGCGACCATAGTGATTTTTATTGCTGTGTTGCATCGCTATCTGTCTGGCTTCCCGATTCCTTATGTGCAAGATGCACTGATACAAATCAACACCAGTTGGGCGCAGGAACTGACTATTTATATGTTCGTCTGGATGGCAAAGTTTGGTGCTGCCTATGGCGTGCGTACCGGCATTCATGTCGGCGTCGACGTGCTGATCAATAAAATGAAACCGGCACGCCGCAATCAGTTTGTGATTTTTGGCTTGCTTGCCGGTGCCTTGTTCACCGGTATCGTAGGTAGTTTAGGCGCGAGCTTTGTCTGGGATATCGCGCATACCGAGCAGACTTCCGCCGATCTGGAAATACCGATGTGGTGGGTGTATCTGGCAATACCCTTGGGCTCTTATCTGATGTGCTTCCGTTTCTTGCAGGTCACCTGGGCCTTCATTAAAACCGGTGAATTGCCCAAGCATGATCACTCGCATGTAGAGGGACTGGAAGATGAGGTGAAAGCATGAACGCCACCATTATTTTCGTCTTGCTGCTGGCGCTGATGCTGACCGGTATGCCGATTTCAATTTCGCTCGGTTTAACGGTCTTGGGATTTTTATTCACCATGACGACGGTTCCTATCGAGTCGGTCGCCTTGAAACTATTTACCGGTATCGAGAAATTCGAGATCATGGCGATCCCTTTCTTTATTCTGGCAGGTAATTTTCTGACGCATGGCGGAGTGGCCAGACGGATGATTAATTTCGCCACCTCAATGGTCGGGCACTGGCACGGTGGCCTGGCATTAGCCGGTGTGATGGCTTGTGCGCTGTTCGCTGCGGTGTCCGGTTCTTCCCCCGCAACTGTGGTGGCGATCGGTTCCATCATCATGCCAGCGATGGTCAAGCAAGGTTATCCCAAGGGGTTTGGGGCCGGTGTCGTTACTACCTCCGGTGCGTTGGGAATATTGATTCCGCCTTCCATCGTGATGGTGATGTATTCTGTCTCGACCAATACTTCGGTTGGTCAGTTGTTCATGGCCGGTGTGATTCCCGGTTTGCTGCTGGCGTTTTTACTTGGTCTGACGACCTGGTTCCTGGCGCGCAAACATAACTATCCGCGTATGCCTAAGTCTAGC
The DNA here is from genome assembly GCA_003970805.2 of Undibacterium piscinae. GTDB lineage: Bacteria > Pseudomonadota > Gammaproteobacteria > Burkholderiales > Burkholderiaceae_D > Undibacterium > Undibacterium piscinae. The sequence goes on along the minus strand of CP051152.1, from coordinate 1,441,553 downwards.
TGGGGTGAGCGTTGGATGGCATTCCGCAAGAGCGCCTGGGGTTTGCTGCTGATAGTGATTGTGATGGGCGGGATTTATTCCGGGATGTTTACCCCTACCGAAGCGGCAGCGGTGGCAGCCGTATATGCGTTCGTGGTTGCCGTGTTTGTCTACAAGGATATGGGACTGAAAAAGGTGCCTAAGGTCTTGCTCGACTCGGCCGCGATGTCAGCGATGCTGTTGTACATCATTACCAACGCGATGCTATTCTCATTCCTGATGACTAGTGAAAACATACCGCAGGCGATGGCAGGCTGGATACTGGACAAAGGTTTCGGCGTGATTAGTTTCCTGCTGGTCTGTAATGTCTTGCTACTGTTAGCCGGTAACGTGATGGAACCATCTTCCATCGTCCTGATCATGGCACCGATTTTGTTTCCGGTGGCGATGAAGCTGGGTATTGATCCGGTGCATTTCGGTATCATCATGGTGGTGAATATGGAAGTGGGTATGTGCCATCCGCCGGTTGGGTTAAATCTGTACGTAGCTTCAGGAATTACCAAGATGGGGATTACCGAGTTGACGATTGCGGTCATGCCTTGGCTGATGACGATGCTGGGTTTCCTGTTCCTGATTACGTATGTGCCTATCATCTCGACCTGGTTGCCGCAGCTAATTTATAAGTAGCGACTGAAGTAGCGGGCCAACTAGATTGTCGAATGAGAAACTAGTAAGGAAATCACTCTATTCATGATAGTGAATTAGGGTGATTTCCTCTCCCGCATTGTAAAAATTTGTCAAAAAAAGAAAATTGTCCAGACTATTTTTTTAATAACACTGTTTTTTACATATTCACAACAATTCCTTGGTTTCCCTCATTTTGCTTTTGAATGCCGCTAATTTGCATGCTATATTCTCGCCAGATCGAAATTTGCAGCACGTTAGTTGGCAATAAGAGTTTGAAGGCGGTAGTGCGATAATAAGCGGTATTGATACCGAACACACTGGGGAGACGCGCGTTTTATTACAAGCTGAGACTTGCTTTATGTCAGTCTAAACAGCCAAAACGCGAAAGATGTTTTAAGGGCGCATCCTTGGATGCGCCTTTTTTCTTTTGGTGTGCACTAGTCTTATATTTCATCGCAGGAGATAGTATGTTGGAAAATGAAAGCGCTATTTTTTCGGCCATCGTCAGTGTTCCATTCGGTTTTATCGGAGTGCGGACTGAGCATGGAATGATCAGCGAATTGGTCTATCTTCCCGAAAGATTTCGCGAAAAAGCGCCTGTCGATAATGTCGCGGAACAAGCGGCAAACCAAATTGAGTCTTACATAGCCCAGCCGGATTTTTGCTTTACGCTGCCGCTAAAACCTGCCGGTACGGCATTTCAGCATAAGGTATGGAGTGCCATTTCCTCCATTCCGCGCGGCGAGGTGCGTACTTACGGCCAGATCGCCAAACATATACAGTCAGCGCCGCGCGCGGTTGGCCAGGCCTGCGGTGCCAACTGGTATCCCTTAGTCATCCCCTGCCATAGAGTCACCGCCGCCGGTGGCCTCGGTGGTTTTGCGCATCATGATGATGAGACTGGCTTCCATCTCGGCGTCAAGCGCTGGTTACTTGCGCATGAGCAAGTTGCCGGCTATACCCGGGAGTCCCTGTGGTCGCCAAAGTGAAGCCGGAGCTTCCTGCAATAGAGTTACCGGCCGCGGTGTTGGCCCAGATTGATGTGTTTTGTGACAATCTCTGGCTGGAAGATGGCCTGGCGAAAAATTCACTGGAAGCATATAGACGTGACATGCGTTTGTTTGCCGAGTGGCTACATGGCTCGTATCAGAAGCATTTGTACGAGGCGGCCGAAAGCGATGTCTATGGCTATGTCGCGTATAAGAAAAGCGAGTCAAAGGCGACTTCCAGTAACCGTAGCATGAGCGTTTTGAAACGATTCTATCAAATGGCATTTCGCCAGAATCTGATCAGCGCCAATCCCTGCACCAAGCTCAAGTCGGCAAAGCAGGCCAATCGCTTGCCCAAAACCCTCAGCGAAAAGCAGGTCGATTTATTACTGCTGGCGCCCGACGATAGCACGGCGCTAGGTTTGCGCGACCGCACTATGCTCGAATTGCTGTATGCCTGCGGTTTGCGCGTAACGGAGTTGGTGTCGGTGGGAGCGCTGGATATGAGCCTCAATGACGGCGTCTTGCGCATCAGTGGCAAAGGCAATAAGACCCGCCTGGTGCCATTCGGCGAAGTTGCCAGAACCTGGCTGGAACGTTATTTGCGCGAGGGTAGGCCGGCAATTCTGGCAGGGCAGATTGATGACGCTTTATTTGTGACGGCCAGAGGCGGTGCCATGACCAGGCAGATGTTTTGGGTGCTCATCAAGAAATACGCCAGTCAGGCCGGCATAGTCGCGCCCTTGTCACCGCATACCTTAAGACATGCGTTCGCCACTCATCTGCTGAACCATGGCGCTGATCTGCGTGTAGTGCAATTGCTGCTCGGTCACGCCGATATTTCGACGACGCAAATTTACACCCACGTCGCCCGCGAACGCCTCAAACAGCTGCACGCATTGCATCACCCCAGAGGAAGTTGATGGCATAGCAGACGAGACTGATATTTTTGTCCCGTCCGCTTTGCTGATCAACGTCCGGTTTCTTTCAGGTACTCGGCGCGTGCCGTCAGTGCCGTATCGGTGAAATCTGAGAAGACACCGTCTACGCCGAGACGGAAGAACTGTTTGTATTCTTCCTTAGGGTCGCCCTTGTAATTGCTGGCGAGACGACGTTTTTCATTGCGGAAGGTATAGGGGGGCAGCATCAGGCCCGCTTTGTGGGCATCGGCAACCAGGCTAGTCGGCTCCATGGTAGTGGTGTCGGCATCGTTGATCTTGCCGTCGGCGTTGATGTCGACTATTTTGCCATCGGCGCCTACCGTTCCCTTGACGCTGACGATGTAGCGTTTCCACGGACCGATACCGTCAGCATAGGTCTTGATCTCAGCCAAGCCGGCCGGAGTCACCATGTCCGAGAACATGCGTTTGTCTCCTGCTAGTGCCCAGTCCACCGGCTTGTCGTACGGCGCTGCGTAGGTCAGTTTGCCGGTTTTCAGGTCAACATCATCGGCATCGATCAGTTGGATTAATTTTGTTTTCAAGCCTTTGGCGCGCAATTCTTTCAGGCTGCCCGGCTCAAACGACTGTACGTAAATCGGAGCTGTCTTGTCGTTCCAGCCCGCTTGATTAATGATGGCGATCAGTTTGTCTTCCAATGGCAAACCCAGGGCGCGATGGTAGCTGGGGTTTTTGGTTTCCGGGTAAACCGAGATCACGCGGCCGGTTTCCTTAGCCTTGGCTTTGACCAGATCAATAATCTCCTGGAAGCTTACTAGTTTGTAGCGACCGTTAAATTGCTGCGGACGTTCGGCATCGGTAGAAATGCCGCCTAAGGTTTTAATCTCGGCAAAAGTGAAGTCGCTGACTGCCCATGCATTGGTTTGTATCTCGCCGTCGACGTTCATGGTTTTTTTGCGTGAGGCAAATTCCGGATGGCTGGCAACATCGGTGCTCAAGGCAAGATTAGGATCGTGTCTGGCGATGAGTACGCCGTCTTTGGTGGACACCAGATCTGGCTCAATCGCGTCAGCACCGAGCTCTATCGCCTTAACGTAAGCTTCATAGGTTTCTTCCGGAATATAACCAGAGGCGCCGCGATGCGCGACGACGATGGGTTTATCTCCGTTAAGCGTTGGTAATGCGGCTGGAGAGTCAGTGCCACCGCAGGCGCTGATCAACACAGTTGCGGAACAAGCCAGGAGTAGGGCTGCATGACGTGGAATTTGCATGAAATTTCTCGTTGAGGATAAAAGCGCAACGATATAATTCGGATATGACCTGCTTATGACATGAAGGAATCGTTTTGGCTAAAAAAGAGCACGTATCAGAAACGCCGGCAACCCAGTTTTTGCGCAAACAGGCGGCGCTATTTAGTGAGCACCCGTATAGTTATGAAGAACATGGCGGTACCGCAGTCTCAGCCCGTGAGCTGGGTGTCGATGAACATAGCGTTGTCAAGACGCTGGTAATGCAGGATGAACAGGCCAAGCCACTGATCGTTCTGATGCACGGAGACTGCAAGGTCTCGACTAAAAATCTGGCGCGCCAGATCGGCTGCAAATCGGTGGAGCCATGCAAACCTGAAGTGGCGCAACGCCATTCCGGCTATATGGTAGGCGGAACTTCGCCGTTTGGTACAAAAAAAAGCCATGCCTGTGTATGTCGAACAGGGTATTCTTCTGCTGGATAAAATTTATATCAATGGCGGCAAGCGCGGCTATCTGATAGGAATCGATCCGGCACTGCTGGAATCGTTGTTGAAGGCGCGTGCGGTTGAGTGCGCTTTGGACGACTAACCGACGCTACCGGTGCATGATAAATATCAGCGTCCGGGCAGTGATTCACATCATAAAAATTATTAAATAACACATTAAGTAACAAGGGAAATAAAGATGAATACTTTACTGGCAATGCTTGCCGCTTATTTATTGGGATCGATTTCATTTGCGGTAGTGGTCAGCAAGATGTTTCGCTTGTCGGATCCGCGCACTTACGGGTCAAAAAACCCTGGCGCTACCAACGTCTTGCGTAGCGGCAATAAGGCTGCCGCCGTGCTGACTTTAATCGGTGATGGCGCCAAGGGCTGGCTGGCAGTCTGGCTGGCCGTTAAATTCGGCGATCAGTTTGGCTTGGGCGATACCGCCGTCGCCTTGGTGACCTTGGCGGTCTTTCTCGGGCATTTATGGCCAGTTTTTTTTAAGTTCGTCGGCGGTAAGGGCGTGGCCACTGCACTGGGAGTCTTGCTGGGCATTAATCCATGGCTGGGCCTGGCGACTCTGGTGACCTGGCTAGTGGTGGTCTATGCTTTCCGCTATTCGTCTTTAGGCGCATTGATCGCTGCTATTTTCGCGCCGTTTTATTATGGTTTATTGTTTGGCCCTGATCCAAAATTGCTGGCAATTTTTGTCATGAGCGGCCTGCTGATTTATCGTCATGGCAGCAATATCGGCAATCTGATGCAAGGTAAGGAAAGCCGTTTAGGCAGCAAGAAAAAATAGTTTAGCGGATAATGCGCCATGCGGGAAAAATCTGAGAATTGATTGTGTCAATTTAATATTTGCCCGTTTGCGCGTGAACAACTACAATTCCGACCTGCTGAGGAAACGTTCTAAATTCTGAACACTCACTAAACAGACGGTACTGAAGTGTAGTCGCAGTCCGTAAAACGCAGTCCGTAAAACCTTAGTACAAAATAAGTATAAAACCCTTAACCTAGTATTAATGCGGTTCTTCAAGGCTTTTTGGCCTGTAGGCCGCATCGGTATTGCGTTAATACCTGGAGTTATCATGGCATTTCTGCAAGGCAAAAAAATTCTGATCACCGGTTTGTTATCCAACCGTTCTATCGCCTATGGCATTGCACAGGCTTGTAAGCGCGAAGGCGCTGAGCTGGCGTTCACTTATGTAGGCGAACGTTTTAAAGACAGAATTAGTGAATTTGCCAAAGAATTTGGCAGTGATTTGATTTTTGACTGCGATGTCAGCAGCGATGAACAAATCAATGCGGTGTTTGTTGATCTGGCTAAATCCTGGGATCACCTCGACGGTCTGGTTCACGCGATTGGTTTCGCACCACGCGAAGCGATTGCCGGTGATTTCCTCGATGGCTTTTCACGCGAAGCGTTTAAAATCGCCCACGATATTTCGGCCTACAGTTTCCCTGCGATGGCGAAAGCGGCTTTACCTATGTTGCGTCCGGACTCCTCGTTGCTGACCTTGTCTTACCTTGGTGCGATTCGCGCCATTCCGTATTACAACACCATGGGCCTGGCCAAGGCGTCGCTGGAAGCTTCGGTACGTTACCTGGCGGAAAACCTGGGTAAAAAAGGTATACGCGTCAATGGTGTTTCAGCTGGTCCTATCAAGACGCTGGCAGCGAGTGGCATCAAGGATTTCAGTAAATTGCTGGGCTTTGTGGCCGAGCACGCGCCATTGCGCCGCAACGTGACGATTGAAGAAGTGGGTAATACCGCTGCTTTCTTGCTGTCACCATTGGCCAGCGGCATCACCGGTGAAATCACCTACGTTGATGGTGGCTTCTCTCACGTAATGGGCCTGACACCGGAATAGGCTGCGGTTTAATACGTTGCACATTCAAACTGACCTATAGGTTTAAATCAGGTTTAAATCAGGTTTAAATCAGGTTTGAATGTGTCGCTTGAATTTTTCGTCTGAATTTATAGTCTAAAAATCAAAGGGCTGAAAGCCTTGCTCGATATCGCAATTTGGTCGCCCACTTTCAGCCCCTGTATCTCATCTTCTCCCGCAATAATCTCCACGATATCCTGAGCGATTAACAGCGATAGCACGTAAATTACCTCTTCCTTGCGTATTGCCAGAACCTGTGCGCGTAGATTCAGTTTGCCTGACAGGCGCTGCTGTAAAAATACTTCGGCCGGTGTGCCCGACTTGATTATTTTTCCTTGCTCCAGTTGATGCACTTGTTGCGACAGCTTAAATACTTCACCTATATCGTGGCTGACCAGGATACTGGTGAGACCGCACTCATGATGCAGTTGCAGTAATTTATCCTGTAATTGCGAACGCAATACGCCATCAAGCGCAGACAATGGTTCATCCAGTAGCAGCAGTTTTGGCTTGCGCGCCAAGGCGCGCGCCAGCGCCACCCTTTGCTTTTGACCGCCCGAGAGTGTGGCTGGCAGGCTGTTCTGGAAGGTGGTTAAGCCAGTCAGTTGCAATAAACGCTGTATCCAGGCAGCCTGATTTTTTGCTGCGCCATAGGCGACATTGTCCCTGACGCTCATGTTGGGAAACAGTGCGTAATCCTGAAAAACGAAGCCGATAGAGCGTTGTTGTGGCGAGAGATTGATTTTTTTTGCCGCATCGAACCATGTCACGCCATCGACTACGAGACGGCCTTGATCCGGCTTAGTCAGACCGGCCAGCATGCGTAGCAAGGTGGTTTTGCCAACGCCGGAGGGACCGAACAGCGAGATAAAGTCATGCGCTTGTGCCTTGAAATGAATATCTATATCAAGTGAGGCAGAGCTGCTGCGCAGGTTTTTTTGCAGGTCTAGTTCTAGCATGTCGGTGGATCAATCAGTGGCGCGTAAAGGGGAGCAGGGCGCGCCGATTATTGGTATACACCAGCAATAACACTGCAAAACTGACGATGAATAAGACCATCGCGTAAAAATGCGCGGCGGCATAATTGAGACTCTCGACCTCATCATAAATGGCGATAGACGCAACTTTAGTGACGCCTGGAATATTCCCGCCTATCATCAGCACCACCCCGAATTCACCTATGGTGTGGGCGAAGCTGAGTACGATACCCGCCAGCAGTGAGGATTTGATATTCGGTAGCAGTACGCGAAACAGGGTGTGGAGGTCAGACTTACCTAAAGTGCGGGAGGCCTCAATCAAGGAAAGCGGAATGTTCTGTAAACCGGACTGTATCGGGTGAACCATAAACGGCAGGCTGAAAATCACCGAACCTATTACCAGTCCGGCAAAGCTGAACACCAGCCGGATATCGAAGCTTTGCGCCAGCCAAAGACCGAATGCCTGCTGCGGGCTAAATGCCAGCAGCAGATAGAATCCCAGCACCGAAGGCGGCAATACCAGAGGCATGCTGACGGCCGTCTCAAATACGGGTTTAAAGCGGTTGCCGGAAAACGCCAGCCAATACGCCAGCGGTATGCCCAGCAACAACAGGATGAACGTGGTGATTGCCGCCAGTTCAAAGGTCAGTAGTAATGGTGCCCAGTCATAGCTAAACATGCTCATATACTCTCTGCCAGCAGTAAACTCATTTCGTTCGATTTCACCAGACCCTCGACCTGATCCCCTATCGCCAGTTGTAAGCCACGCGCCGAGCGTGAGGTAATCACCGAGCTGATCATCAATCCATTCATGTCTATGATGGCGCGGGTCAGCACCTGCCCGACTTCGATGGCGACGATAGTGCCCGGCAGGCGATTCCTGAGACTGATTTGCCCCGATAGATTTTTTGCCAGCGCCACTTCGCTTTCCTTAAATAACAGTTGTACCGATTGCCCGATTTTCCAGCTCGCCAGATGTTCGGGGCTGCCCAGTAAGGTGGCGGTAAATAGGCGCGCGGCAACCGTGACGTCGACTATCGCTACGCTACCGTGTGCTTCGATTGCAGCGATATGACCAGAGAGGATATTCATGGCAGGCGATATCCATTGTTCAGTAGGATAGTGCGTGCTTTGGCAGAGTATAAAAAATCATAAAATTGCTGTGCCAGCACGGGATGGTGTTCTTTGCCGTGCTTGAGTATCACTGCGCCTTGCGCAATGGCCTGATACGATTGTTGCGGAATTTCTATCCAGCTACCCTGATCCTTCATCTCTTTAGCGAGCACTACCGATTTTGCGGTAAAGCCAATATCGGCGACTCCGGAGTGGATGTATTGATTGGTTTGTGAAATGCTGTCGCCAAACACCAGGCGCGGCTTTAGACTGGCGTCAAGTTTGTAATATGCCAACGCTTTCAGGGCTTCGCGGCCATACGGAGCGGTCTTAGGATTTGCCAGCGCAATTTTGGTGATGGAGTCGCCACTGAGCAGGCTTTGCCATTGACTCAAATCCCGTTTTTTCATCGTCCATAACACCAGGGTGCCATACGCGTATATTTTCGGTGCAGCCGTGGTGTAAGCCTGTTTGCTTAAGTATTCCGGGTACTCCATATCCGCTGAAAGAAACACGTCAAATGGCGCACCATTGATGATTTGGGTGACGAATTTACCTGATGAGTTATAGGTGGCACGGATCTCATGCCCGGTTTCCTTCTTGAATTCAAGCCTGATCTCATCAAAGACGTATTGGACGTTTGCCGCCACCGCCACCGACAAGGTGTCAGCCATGGCATTGTCAGCGCATAGCAATGCAGGTAGCAGTAAATGTAGCGGCAAAATTAACCGGACTAGGAGCGCCTTTGATGTCTTGAGTGTCACGGGGATTTTTCTGAGTGAAGTAGGTTCACCATTATGCCGTTTGGCATGCAATAAAACCCGTAATTAGATAGCATTAAATAAATTACGGCATAATTTTCCGGTTAAAGCCTGCGGTAAGTCAATAAATAAGTGCATTTCCTAAGAATATCCTGTATAGTCGCTTTTTTGCACTGCAATATATTGATTGTGGTGTTACTGCAGCACCGTAGCCTGTGCGCATCTGGTAGTAATAGATGCAGCAATGTAAAAGCCCTCCCGCCCAGCATGTCTTGATCCTTAAAAGACATCATCCCGGCGCAAAGCTTTTGTGCCGAAATTTCATCGTATACCGTTCTCGTTCCATTTTGAAACTGGTTTTCTTTGTTCATTTCGTTTGGTTGACGCTGCTTTTTTGCGCGCCTTGCTTTTGTATGGCGCAGATATATATAACGAAAGATAAATTAAATGACTTTTGAAACACTAGGCCTGCACACGTCCATACTCCGCGCTATTACTGATAGTGGCTATACCGACCCTACAGCGGTACAGATCCAGGCGGTACCTGCCGCGATCGCAGGACGTGACTTGCTGGTTTCTTCCCAGACTGGCTCCGGCAAAACTGCCGCGTTCATGCTGCCAGCCTTGCATAAATTTGCAACTGCCGCTGATAGCCTGGAAGTTACCGCTGCAGACAAGACTCCGAATCAGGAGCGTCAATCCGCCCGTTCACGTGGCGAGCGTCCGCGTTTCCAGGCTGCAAAACCAAAAATGCTGGTGTTGACGCCAACTCGCGAACTTGCATTGCAAGTGACAACAGCAACAGATAAATACAGCGCTTACTCACGTAAGATCAAGGCTGTGTCTATCCTCGGTGGTATGCCTTACCCAAAACAAATGCAATTGTTGTCACGCAATCCGGAAATTCTGGTCGCTACTCCAGGTCGTTTGATCGATCATATGGAATCGGGCAAAATCGATTTTTCCGAATTGCAGATTTTGGTTCTTGATGAAGCCGATCGTATGCTGGACATGGGTTTTATCGATGATATCGAAAAAATCGTTGCCGCAACTCCTGAGACTCGTCAAACCATGTTGTTCTCCGCTACGCTTGATGGCGTAGTCGGTAATATGGCGCGCCGCATCACTAAAGATCCTATGATCATCCAGATCGCCGGTTCTGCGACTAAGCACGAAAACATTACGCAAAAAGTTCACTTTGTTGACGATCTGTCACACAAAAACCGTATGCTCGATCATTTGCTGCGTGACGAGTCAGTTGATCAAGCCGTGGTGTTTACCGCGACTAAGCGTGATGCCGATACTATCGCTGACCGTCTGAATATCGCCGGTTTCGCCGCAGCAGCTCTGCATGGCGATATGCATCAAGGTGCACGTAACCGTACTCTCGATGCATTGCGTCGTGGACAAGTTCGTGTTTTGGTGGCGACTGACGTTGCCGCCCGTGGTATCGACGTACCAGCGATTACTCACGTATTTAACTACGACTTGCCTAAATTCCCGGAAGATTACGTGCACCGTATCGGTCGTACCGGTCGTGCCGGCCGTAACGGTGTGGCGATTTCTCTGGTGAATCATGCTGAAGGCATCAACGTTAAGCGTATCGAGCGCTTCACTAAGCAATTGATCCCTGTCGATGTTATCGAAGGTTTTGAGCCTAAGAAAAGCGCAGTCGCTTCACGCTCTACAGCGCGTAAACCAGGTGGTTGGAAGCCGGGCGATACACGTTCTAGCGGCGGTGGCTACGGTGGTAATAGCAATTCCAATAGTAACAGCAAGCCAGGCCAGCGTACTTTCAGTAAGCCAAATAGCCCGTCCAGCAATGGTCCACGCAGCGAAGGTAGCGGCGGCGGTTACAAAGGCAGCAACCCACGCTTTGGTGATGCCAACGGCAATCGTCGTTCGTTCGGCGACCGGTAATCTGCAAGAGATTGCGTTACGGTAGTAAATTAAAAAACGGACACTTTTGTGTCCGTTTTTTTTATGGATGATCAATTATCGTAAGCATGCCGTCTTCCTGGCCCTGAAGTGAGTATGATGGGCTTGCGGTGATCACCGGATTAAAGCTGACAGGTTCTGAAGCCGCTGAAGTTTTCGCAGTGTCCGGGCAATAGAAAATTGCGGTAGCGTATAGAACGCATGCGGGGTGGGGTGGCGAACGAGGCTCCGCGTAAGCTTTGATGGCTGCCAAACGCCGCATCTGGGGCGGCACCATAGCCTATGCTGTCAGGTCTGAATCCCGGATATGCTTCAAATGGTGAGCAAGTCCATTCCCATAATGCCCCCAGTGAAACGATGCGTGCGCGTAATTAGCGGCAAATTCCCACTCGGCTTCGCTGGGAAGGCGGCGTTCCGCCCATACGCAATAGGCTTGCGCTTCGTATAGGCTGACATGACGCACGGCCTCGCTTGGGCTTAAGCTGATCTCCCGTCCAAAACGACTGCTTCTCCACCAGTTTCCCTCACGTGACCAGTGTAAAGGCGCAGAGCGTTCTTGTTGCATCAGCCAGCGTATCCCCGCTTGCGACCAATATTGCGCTCTTTGGTAGCCATTGTCTTCGATAAACTCGGCAAATTGGGCATTGCTGACGAGCGTGGTATCCATGCTGAAGCTTGGCACATAGATCGTATGGGCCGATGCTTCGGTATCGAATAGAAAACCGTTTCCATATTCGCTGCCCATTAAAAGGTTTCCACCCGGATAGCGAATTTCGCCTTGAGCCCACGGCGGACTTGTATGCCGATTTATGCTTAACGGGGCGTGCAGTCCTAGTTCCTGTAGTTTGGCAATCCAGTATTCCGCATGCCAGTCTTCATGGGCAAGTGCCATGCGGTAGGGATACAACGCAGCATCATTGCCGGGGGCTGTCTGAAGTTTGTTTAGCACCCTGTCTAGCACCTCGTTTTTATACGTAATGAGCTGAGCTGCTTTGGGGAGCGTCAGTTGATCCTGATCGCGTTGCGCCTGGTGCGGGTCGAACCAGGCGTCGCCTTTGCTTAGCATCGATGGTCGCGCAGCAAGGTGAGGTGCGTGGAGAGATGCTTCGCGTAAAATTAACCACTCCGCAAACCAGCCAAGATGACCGAGGTCCCAATGCGGAGAGTTCATGTGCTGGTTGTGTGCCTGATTATCAGGATTGTCGATCTCGCTGGCGAAGCATTTGAACAAGCTCAGCGTATAATCGTGGGCTTCCGACAGCATCAGTGCCAGTTCATTTGCCGTGGCGTATCGAAATGATTTTTTTGTCAGTGACATAAGATGATTCCTTGAACACCAGACTGCAAGAGTAAATACATTAGCACGAACCTGCCCTTTGACCTACAAACGCACAATAAAAGCCTAACAAGATGAATACAAGCACGACTCCGGTAAGATTGACTTCTTTCTCGCATGGCGGCGGTTGCGGTTGCAAAATCGCACCCGGTGTATTGGCCGAAATACTTAAAAAATCGACAGGTTTTCCGGTGCCATCAGCCTTAATGGTAGGCATAGAGACCTCCGATGATGCGGCGGTCTATAAGCTGAATGACGAGCAGGCACTGATTGCCACCACGGATTTTTTTATGCCTATCGTCGATGACCCTTATGACTTCGGCCGTATCGCCGCCACTAACGCGATTTCCGATGTGTATGCGATGGGCGGTACTCCTATCATGGCGCTGGCGCTGGTCGGTATGCCGGTCAATCAATTACCGCTGGAAGTCATAGGGCAGATTATCCAGGGAGGCGAGAGCATCTGCGCCGAAGCCGGGATTCCGATTGCCGGCGGACATACGATAGATTCGGTTGAGCCGATTTATGGTCTGGTGGTACTCGGTCTTATCCATCCGTCCAAGCTCAAGCGCAATTCTGATGCCAAGGTGGGTGATAAACTGGTTCTTGGTAAGCCGATAGGCGTCGGCATTTTATCTGCCGCGCTCAAGAAGCAGGCCTTGGATGAGGCCGGTTATGCCAGCATGATCATGAATACGACCAAGCTCAATAAGCCCGGGCAGGCATTGTCTAGCCTGGATGGCGTGAGTGCGATGACCGATGTCACCGGTTTTGGCTTGCTAGGACATTTGCTGGAAGTGTGCCGTGGCGCCAAAGTCGGCGCGCAACTCAATATGTCAAAAATCCCTTTGCTACCCCAAGTGCAGCAGCTTGCCGAAGCAGGTTACATCACTGGTGCATCAGCCCGTAACTGGGCCGCCTATGGTCACGACGTAAAACTCAATGGCATCAGTGCGGTACAGCAGGCTTTATTGAGTGATCCGCAGACCTCGGGTGGTCTATTGGTTTGCTGTGACGCCGGATCGGTCGAGCAGGTGCTGGAGATATTTAGAAAGGGTGATTTTTTGGATGCCGCCGTAATTGGTGATATTGTTACGGGAACAAGTAAAGTAGAAGTGAACCTTTGATTTTTTTACGCGAAAATTTATGATGAACCAATTAGATCAACTCAAACAATACACGACGGTTGTGGCCGACACGGGTGATTTCCAATCGATGCAGGCCTACACACCGCGCGATGCCACCACCAATCCTTCGCTGATACTCAAAGCGGTACAAAAGCCGGAATATCTGCCTTTGCTGGAACAAGTGCTGCAGCAACACGCCGGTAAATCCAGCGATGAAATTATCGATCATTTATTGATCGCCTTTGGTTTGAAAATTCTGGAAATTGTCCCGGGCCGGGTTTCCACTGAAACCGATGCGCGCTTGTCCTTTGATACCGAGAAAACCGTCGCCAAAGGCCGCCAGTTAATCGCCTTGTATCAGGCGGCAGGCATACCTAAGGAAAGAGTGCTGATTAAGATCGCCTCGACCTGGGAGGGGATACAAGCCGCCAGGATACTGGAGCAAGAAGGCATCCGTTGCAATATGACCTTGCTGTTTTGTCTGCCGCAGGCAATCGCTTGTGCCGAAGCCGGTGCGCAATTGATCTCCCCGTTTGTCGGTAGAATTTACGACTGGTATAAAAAGCAGACTGGCCAGGAAATTTTTGGCGCTGATGATCCGGGCGTGTTATCTGTGAAGAAAATCTATACCTACTACCGCAAATTTGGCTACGCTACGGAAATTATGGGAGCCAGTTTCCGCAATACTTCGCAGATACTGGAATTGGCCGGTTGCGATTTACTGACGATTAGCCCTGATCTATTGCAGAAATTGAGTGATACCAATGCCGCCGTCGCACCGAAATTGAGTAAAGAGCTTGCTCTGGCATCTGATTTGCAAAAGATTTCTATGGATGAAAAGGCTTTCCGTTTTCAGCTCAATGAAGACGCGATGGCAACGGAAAAACTGGCTGAGGGAATACGCCTGTTTTGCATAGACACCATTAAGCTTGAGCAAATGATAGCGGCCATGCGCTGAGATTTGGCGGCATTCTCCCTTCATCCTATAACGACCGGAAGATCGTGTGGTTTTCCGGTTGGCTATAAGCCTGGCGCTTAATGACTAAGCCTCAGGCCAAAAAAATATAAAAATGATGCTTGCATAAACCACTGATTTTTTATACAGTGTCGCTATGGATTGCATTTTTAATGACTAAGCTGATTGCTTGCTCTTACCTGAAAGAATTTATGGACGATAAAAAATCTGACAACAGCTCTGAAAAGAGTAAGGCATTAGCTGCCGCTCTGGCGCAAATTGAAAAACAATTTGGTAAAGGCTCGGTCATGCGTTTGGCTGACGGTGCTGTTATCGAAGAAATTCAAGTCGTTTCCACTGGCTCATTGGGTTTGGATATAGCTCTGGGTGTGGGTGGTTTGCCTCGTGGTCGCGTGGTTGAAATTTACGGGCCAGAATCGTCCGGTAAGACTACGCTGACTTTGCAAGTTATTGCAGAAATGCAAAAATTAGGCGGCACTTGCGCATTTATTGATGCCGAACATGCTCTGGATGTCGGCTATGCGCAGAAACTCGGTGTTAATCTTCCTGATCTGTTGATTTCCCAGCCGGATACGGGTGAGCAGGCGCTGGAGATTACTGATGCTCTAGTACGTTCGGGTAGTGTTGATCTGGTGGTTATTGATTCGGTCGCAGCCTTGACTCCTCGCGCAGAGATCGAAGGCGATATGGGTGATTCATTGCCTGGTTTGCAAGCGCGTCTGATGTCACAGGCGTTGCGTAAGCTGACTGGTAGTATTAATCGTACCAATACTCTGGTGATTTTCATTAACCAGATACGCATGAAAATCGGTGTCATGTTTGGTAGTCCGGAAACCACTACCGGTGGTAATGCCTTGAAATTTTACGCTTCTGTGCGACTCGATATCCGTCGTACCGGTTCGATTAAAGCGGGTGATGAGGTTATCGGTAACGAAACCAAGGTTAAAGTCGTTAAGAATAAAGTTGCTCCTCCTTTTAAAGAAGCGCATTTTGATATTCTTTACGGTGCAGGTACCTCACGCGAAGGTGAGATTCTTGATCTTGGCGCTGATGCCAAAATTATTGAGAAAGCTGGTTCCTGGTATAGCTATAACGGTGAACGCATAGGTCAAGGTAAAGATAATGCGCGGAATTTCCTGGTAGAGCGTCCGGCTTTAGCGCATGAGATTGAAAATAAGGTCAGGGTGCAACTTGGCGTGCCTTTGTTGCCACCACTGGCGGTTAGCGAATAAAGAATAAATCGTTGTAAGAGGTTGCAAGAGCGCCGGCACCCTGATCTTTCAGGATGGCCGGCGTTTTTTTATGGGCGGTTAAATGCTAAAGTTGAAAATAAGCCTTAAGGCAAGGGCTTTGCGCTATCTCTCCATGCGTGAACATAGTCGCCAGGAGTTGGGGCGTAAATTGTCTCGTTATGCAGAAGAATCAGACGACGTGCCAGCTTTACTCGACTTCCTCGAGGGAGCGAAATTTCTTTCGGCGGAGCGATTTTCAGAGTCCTTGGTGCGCAGGCGGCAGGCTAGGTTTGGTAATCAGCGTATTTTGTCCGAGTTGCAAAGTCACGATCTGGATAAGACTGAAATAGAAAAAATGAAGGCGCAGTTGATGGACACTGAAGCGTCCAGGGCAATTGAAGTCCTACATAGGAAATATCGCGCCGCACCGGCTGATCACCTCGAGCGAGCCAAACAAATGCAGTTTTTACAGCAACGTGGCTTTTCTGGAAAATCAATACAGGCGGCCTTACGCGCCTGTCGCGATGGTGATGAAATCGATACTTAAGTTGCCTCTACAATCAATAGCTTGGGGAATATCTGATTTTTTCAAAAAATAGATTGACTGGTAAATAGCAGTTAATTTGAGTTTTATTCGGTTTTTTGCGGATATCTGAATCAATGTTCAGATATCCCTAAGAATTATTCGATTTTGGTGCAAAAAAAAGCATATTTTTTGACTTCCCTTCAATTATGCGAACGGATAATGGATTAGATGAAAATGGAATTAGTCCGCGAGCTGTGCTAAACTTCTTTTTTTTGCAGTGCCGCAAGAGCGGCTGTTATCGTAGAAACTGCGATAACGACGCGCAATTGTGGCTATTTTTCACTCTGAATTAGCCCTCAGCAGGCATTTATGCCCTTATCACCACCTACAATTCGACGTGCGTTGAAGCATACCCGCACAATCAATATTCAGGCGTTCGCACGTGACGACGGCTTGTGGGATCTTGACGCTCAAATTACCGATAGTAAGACAAATGATATCGCTCTCGCTTCTGGCTTGCGCCCTGTTGGTTCTGCAATTCATGATTTGACGCTGCGAATTACCATTGATACTATTTTTAACATCGTAGACGCTGAGGCTGTTTCCGATGCAGTTCCGTATCCAGGTTTTTGCAATACGATAGGACCTGACTATAAAAAACTGATAGGTCTCAATTTAATGCAGCAGTTTCGTCAGGGGTTATCCGCAAGAATGTCTGGTGTAAATGGTTGCACTCATCTTACTGAGTTGGCACAAATTCTTCCGACTGCAGCTATTCAAGCTTTTGCTGGTGACGTTATTAATACGCGTGATGGCGCTAATGACATACCAGATTCTCCACAACCGTTTCAACTCGATCGTTGTCATGCACTAAGGCTGGATGGTCCGGCAGTGGTGCAATTTTATCCGCGTTGGGCTATTTAAGGTCTAACGCAAAGTCGTACCGTTTTTGTTTTTACTTGTTGTAAGTAATTTTACTAATTTAACTAATACCTCAGTGTCTGAAGGGAAGACGTATGAAAATTCATGAGTATCAGGGTAAAGAAATCCTCCGTAAATTCGGAGTGACAGTACCTCGCGGTATCCCGTGCCTGTCCGTTGACGAAGCGGTCAAAGCGGCAGAAACTTTGGGCGGTCCGGTATGGGTTGTCAAAGCGCAGATCCACGCTGGTGGACGCGGCAAAGGCGGCGGCGTTAAGGTTGCAAAATCTCTTGAGCAAGTGCGTGAATACGCAGAAGCCATTTTGGGCATGCAACTGATCACGCATCAGACTAGCCCAGAGGGACAAAAAGTTCGCCGTTTGTTGATCGAAGAAGGCGCTGATATCCAGAAAGAACTGTACGTAAGTATGGTGACTGACCGTGTAAGCCAACGCGTGGTATTGATGGCGTCGTCTGAAGGCGGTATGGACATTGAGGAAGTGGCTGAAAGTCACCCTGAATTGTTGCATTCGATCGCGATTGATCCTACAGCTGGTTTGCAAGATGAAGAAGCTGATGCGATCGCGCGTAAAATCGGCGTACCAGAAGCTTCAGTAGTTGACGCACGCAATCAGTTAAAAGGTTTGTATGCAGCGTTCATGGCAACTGACTGCTCACTGGCTGAAATCAATCCTTTGATTTTGACTGGTTCAGGTAAAGTCATCGCTCTTGACGCTAAGTTCAATTTCGATGCAAATGCCTTGTTCCGTCAACCGGAAATCGTTGCTTACCGCGATCTGGACGAAGAAGATCCGGCTGAAATCGAAGCCTCAAAATTCGACTTGGCTTACATTTCTCTCGACGGCAATATCGGCTGTCTGGTCAATGGTGCAGGTCTGGCAATGGCAACCATGGATACGATCAAGTTGTTTGGCGGCGAACCGGCAAACTTCCTGGACGTTGGTGGTGGCGCAACAGCTGAGAAAGTGACTGAAGCTTTCAAGATCATGCTGAAAAACCCAGGCCTGAAAGCAATTTTGGTCAATATTTTCGGCGGTATCATGCGCTGCGACGTGATTGCGGAGGGTGTTATTACTGCATCCAAAGCGGTGTCATTGCAAGTGCCTCTGGTAGTGCGCATGAAGGGCACTAACGAAGATATCGGCAAGAAGATGCTGGCTGACTCCGGTTTGCCTATCATTGCAGCAGACACAATGGAAGAAGCGGCACAGAAAGTTGTCGCTGCTGCCGAAGCTAAATAATCGCAAGGAACAATATGTCGATCCTGATCAATAAAGATACAAAAGTTATCACCCAAGGTATCACCGGCAAGACCGGTCAATTTCATACTCGTATGTGTCGCGATTACGCTAACGGACAAAATTGTTTCGTTGCTGGCGTAAATCCGAAAAAAGCGGGCGAAGATTTTGAAGGTATTCCTATTTTCGCTAACGTATCAGAAGCTAAAGCGGCTACTGGTGCAACTGTTTCGGTAATTTACGTACCGCCTGCAGGCGCTGCTGCCGCAATCTGGGAAGCGGTAGAAGCTGACCTCGATTTGGCTATCTGCATTACCGAAGGTATTCCTGTCCGTGACATGATGATGTTGAAAGACCGCATGGCGAAGGCCGGTAGCAAGACAAAATTGCTGGGACCTAATTGCCCGGGTCTGATCACTCCAGATGAAATCAAGATTGGTATCATGCCAGGCCATATCCATCGTAAAGGTCGCATCGGCGTGGTTTCACGTTCCGGTACCCTGACTTACGAAGCGGTTGGTCAATTGACTGCGCTTGGCTTGGGTCAATCTTCTGCAGTTGGTATTGGCGGCGATCCTATCAATGGTTTGAAGCACATCGACATCATGCAGATGTTCAATGATGATCCAGACACTGATGCCGTGATCATGATCGGTGAAATCGGCGGTCCTGATGAAGCCAATGCTTCTTACTGGGTACGTGACAATATGAAGAAGCCAGTAGTCGGCTTCATCGCAGGTGTTACCGCCCCTCCGGGTAAGCGCATGGGTCATGCCGGAGCCTTGATTTCCGGCGGTGCTGATACTGCACAAGCCAAGCTTGATATCATGGAAGAATGTGGCATCAAAGCGACAAAAAATCCATCAGAAATGGCACGCTTGCTGAAGGCAATGCTGTAATTTATCTGAAGAAATGTCAATGAAAAACAGGGAGCCTAGCTCCCTGTTTTTATATGGGTTTTAGAATTTTTATCGAGCCCATCTTATTGGCCGTAGACTTGTGCTTTACTTAACGGATTTTAACTGCCAGCTTAGGTTTAGTTAAAACTTGTTAATTTGCTTAAATTTTTATTACTCCTTAGCGTGTTAGTGATAAATTGTCTGTTGTCTGACACTGATTTATCCGGCAGAAAACATAGATGCCAATTTGAAATAAGCGCTCTCCTGGCATGCTTTAGATCTTTCTCTTTTGATTTTTAAGCTTTGATTTCTTATCTTGATGCAATAACTTGCTTACTTGGTGATAAGCTTAGCCTTGTGCACTTCTTGTAGATTGCACTGCATTTTTCTAATTTCAAAAGTACGGTGTTGAATCGCTTAGCACGCTCAGCGTTTGTCTTCGCCCTCAAATGTTTTATTTTTAAATTTTTAGCTTATTTATGTCTTTTTCATCCCAACTTGAGTTTGCCGGACACTCTGATACGGGATTGGTGCGCGCTCAAAATGAAGATGCTATAGAAATTTGCCAGGAATTTGGATTTGCTATTCTTGCTGACGGCATGGGTGGCTATAACGCAGGTGAGGTTGCCAGCAAAATGTGCGTGGAGTTGGTGAGCGAGCAATTAAAGCAAAAACATCAATCAGTTTGGCTACCTGTATTTTCTCGCCCCACCATTATTGCGGCACGTTGGTTGACCGACGCCATCACGCTTGCCAATGCGCGGGTGTTGGCGGCTGCGCATGAGCATGATGCCTATCTCGGCATGGGGACTACGGTGGTGGTCGCATTGCCTCATCAGGATAAATTATTGATTGCACATGTCGGTGATTCTCGCGCTTACCGCTTTCGCTGCGGTGAACTGGCGCAGTTGACGCGCGATCACTCAGTACTGCAGTCGCAAATAGATGCTGGCCTGATTTCCGAAAAAGACGCACGATTTTCACCGATCAAAAATTTGATTACCAGGGCAGTAGGCGCGCAGGAGCAGGTCGAGATTGAGATACACGCCCATCAGATGGAGCAGGACGATGTCTATCTCTTATGTTCGGATGGGCTAACGGATATGCTTAATGATGTGGAAATTCACCATATCATGCATCAATACTCTGGGCAACTCGATTTTTGCTGCCAAACCTTAATCGATAATGCGAATAATTTTGGCGGACGTGACAATATTTCTGTCGTGTTATTCAGGGTCAGAGAATTACATCAACGTAGTTTTATGGAATATATATTTGCCAGTTAGTGCAAAAACGTATTTTATTTGACGAACACTTAACAATTCCTTGAGAACATTATGGCGAAAGTCATCGTCACATTAAATGGTGTGGTGCAACAAGAGATAAGCTTACTGAAGCCAAGGCTGACTATCGGTCGCCGCCCAAATAATGATTTGGTGCTGGATCAGTTAACTGTCAGCGGCCAGCATGCCGCAATAGATACAAGCTCTATCGGCGTGTTCGTCCTTGATTTGGGTAGTACCAACGGCACCCTAGTCAACGGACAGCCGATTACCAAGCATTTGCTGCAGCATGGCGATGTCTTTGAAATTGGTAAATACAGGCTCCGGTACCAAGCGACGGACGATGCTCATGTAGCGGAACTCCCGGCTTCTTCTGGCTCTCCGGAGTTAGTCGATGGTAAATCAATAGTTTCCGAATTGCCCGCGAGAGTTAAGATTCTTAACGGAAGTAATGCGAACAAGGAACTTGTTTTGAGTAAGCCTGTTACGACCTTAGGCAGCCCTGGAAAATTGGTTGTTTCTATTGTCCGTGAGCAGCAAATTTATTTACTCAAACATATTGAGGGTAATTTTTTTGCACGTGTCAACGATCAATCGATGAATGGCAAAGTACAAAGATTATGTGACAAGGATATGATTGATTTATCCGGAACGAAAATGCAGTTCTTGTTGAGTAAGTGAATTGTGATTGACAATTTTTTGTCCAATGATTTTCACTTGACAAATTTCGTCACAAAAAAGCCGGAAAAAGTTGTTTGTAAATTTAAATCGCCTGCAAATGCCTCATAAATCGAAGAATAATTCACTTGGCACGACCCTTGCTAAGAGGAATATGCGTTTCCCATTAATTTATTGCTAGGAGCCTTAAATGAAATCCCTGAAAATCTCGAAAAAAGTACAAAGCGGTTTTACCCTGATTGAATTGATGATCGTTGTTGCGATTATCGGTATTTTGGCTGCGGTCGCATTGCCAGCATACAAAGATTACACACTGCGTGCAAAAATGTCTGAAGTTGTATTGGCTGGTTCCGCTTGCCGTACTGCAATTACAGAAGCCTATCAAACTGCATCTTCATTGCCTGCTGCAAATGCTTGGGGTTGTGAAGTTGCAACGGGTAGTGGTACTAAGTATGTTGATTCCATCGCTACTACTGCTGCTGGCGTTATTACGGTAAAGGCTACAACAGCGTTTAACGATGCACGTGCAGACGGTAAGTTTGTTACTATGATTCCTATGAAGGGCGCAGCTGCAGCTGCAGCTGTTGGTGATGCTATTTCTTCCTGGTTGTGTGGTGGTACTGGTACTAGCATTGATAAGACATTGCTGCCAGCATCTTGCCGCGGCTAATTTTACTTAGTAGTTGAAAAGAATGTGACGAGTTCACTTCTGAGAAAAAATAGACCGCCACGGCGGTCTATTTTTTTACCTAAGGCTGTTAATGTCATTTATTGATACGTCGATTGAGGCTAATCAGGAATATGTTGACTTTGTCTTTTAGTGATTATTTGGATATTGCATAGTAAATATCTATCTTCTATAAAATTGATTGTTTCATTTGTATCGTTAGATCTGGAGTGCACTCGTAATATGGTCACCGCTTTACAATTATCTAGCCGCTGGAAGGCCTTTTTTCTGCATATTGGAATCTCGACATGCATTGCCTTACTAAGTGCTGCATTGGTGTTTGGACTTTGGTATCCTTGGCCCTATCGTGTGCTTGCCGGAGGTCAAAGCCTTTTTCTTATTGTTTTGACGGTTGATCTTGTCCTCGGACCGTTATTAACTTTTATAATATTTGATGTTCGTAAAGCTAAAATAGCTTTAGTTCGTGATTTGTGCGTAATCGGCGTACTGCAAATAATCGGTTTAGCCTACGGCCTTCATATTGTTTTTCAGGCCCGCCCGGTAGCCATGGTATTTGAGGTTGACCGCTTTCGCATCATTAGTGATCTTGATGTGAGAAAGCAGGAGTTACCTATTGCACTCCCCGAGTTACGGCAACTATCCTTATCCGGACCAAAACTGCTAGGCACTCGCAAACCCAAAAATGCGGATGAACAATTCGATGCGATAGAGCTTGGTATGCAGGGCGTCGATATCGGTGTCCGGCCTTCATTCTGGCAAGCTTATTCCTTGTCTATTCCGGATGTGTTGAGTAAAGCACGACCATTGTCCAGTATGTATTTGGCTTATCCCAAACGAGTCGGCGAGATAAGCCAAGAGCTAAAGAAGATAAACCGCTTACCCGATGAGCTGAGATTTTTGCCATTAACTGGAAGGCAAGAAAATTGGTCGATCTTGGTTGATGCCAAGAGTGGAGAGGTGCTTGGGTATCTTCCCGTAGATGGATTTTTGACTCAGTAATTGATGGCATTCGCTTTGAGCGCCCGACAGCGGCGCTAGCCGATGTACTACATAGCTCTATCATGGTAGCTTTTTTACTCTGGACATCTATGTTGTCGGATAAAATGAAATAATAAAAATACATGAAAAAATACAATGCTTTCTAATAAACAATTTAATGCCGCATTGGGTATTTTCGGCGCGCTGCTTTTTGCCTCGTTCATACTCCCTTATCATGTACGTCCGTTAAGTACTTATTATAATGATGCTCTGGTGGCGCTTGGCGTACTGTTGGTGATTAGCCTCTTTGCCGCAAACCTAAAGCCCACTCTACAGTTGCCAAAAATTGCCTTATTGCCTTTGGCGATAATAATAGTGGTGTTTGTTCAGCTACTTCTGGGTGTTGTGCAATTTGATCGCGTAGCTCTGCCTATCCTGTATCTGCTGCTTGCCAGTGCCGCGATGCTTATCGGCGCGAACTTGAGCTCGCTTCCAAACGGAAAAGAAAAAATTTGTCTGATGATGGCCAGCGTTCATCTGCTGGCGTCATTACTGTCCGTCATCATGCAAGGCATTCAAATTACGGGTGTGAATGCTACGCCTTTCATTATGTTTATTGAAAGAAATGCTCAAGCATTGAGGCCTTATGCCAATGTCGCGCAACCGAATCAATTGGCTTTGCTATTGTGTTTGGGGTTAGCATCAATATGGTGGCTATATCAGTCCAGCCGCTTAGATCGTTGGACTTCTGTATTGTTGGCTTTGGTTCTGCTTTGGGGGATTACTCTTACACAATCGCGAATTGGTTGGATCATCTTACCGTTGTTTGTGATGTTTTGCTTTCCAAGGCGAGCTGATTCAAAGTCAATCAATAGGTATTTGTTGGTGCTTTTATTGATTGCTTATTTGCTTATGGTGATCGCTTTACCTACCATTAGCAGATACTTAGGTTTTTTTAGCGGTTCAGTGCAGGAGCATATAGGCGGGCGTTCAGAGCGATTAGCTCTCATGCAACAAGCTTGGCATATGGCGTTGCAGCATCCTTGGTTGGGGGTTGGCTGGTTCGGTTTTGGTGCTGAGCAGGTAAAAATTGCTGGAAGTTTTCCTGCGACGATTTATGCAGAGCATTCGCATAACCTGGTTTTGAATCTAGCGGCTGAGCTGGGTTTTCCCGCAGCTGTAATAATTTTATGTGTATTAGCATGGTGGTTGCTACAAACCTGCGTACTAGTAAAAGCTACACGGGCTGTGCAATTTGCCAGTTTGTGCTTTATTGCTATATTTGTGCACAGTATGGTTGAATATCCGATGTGGTATGCGTTTGTATTAATTCCATTTTCGCTGTTAATCGGTATGGTTCATCAGACGCGTTATCCATCTGATGATGTTCCTGTTCCTCAGGCTGCGCTGGCTTTTTTGTTTTATGCTGGGATTTGCTTTGTTGTTGTGGTTAACCGTGGATTTTCAACGGGTCGTATTTGGTTACCGGATATTGAATGTCGCCCCAGGAGCGCAAAATAGTCTTATTGAAAAGGAGTTGTTGGCCAAGCCACGGCTAACCGTATTCTCTGATTACTATAATTATTTTAAACTAACAAAACTGTTTCCTCGCGAGGGAATGGATGAGCGGGAAATTGATTTCGTAGCGTCAACTACCTCCCGGTTTGGATATGTGCATGCACTCAATAAACTTGCGGAAGTCTATACGTTAAATGGAGCGCCAGCGAAGGCTGGTGAAGTAATGCTGACCTTGCAGCGCTTGCATCCTTTTGCTTATGGCCAATATTTCGATTATTGGAAGGCGCAGTCCTTACTTGATGAGCGGTATCGTGCGGTGTTTTTACATATTCCTAAGCGAGATTCTGAATAGGGATAATTACTTTATTATGTGAGGTTTCCGTTAGAAAAAAATCTAGCGGAAACGGCGATATAAGGGTATTTCGGTAAGCTATTCGATATGGGCTATTTTTTTATATCGACTTTTCGACGCATTATTTGTTCCTCGACTTCCAACTCTATGACCACTGCCTTTCCGTCAGGCAGTGATATGTTGACTTTTTCCTTTCCTTCATGCAATACGTGATAAATGCTAGAGTCGCCAAGCGCGCTCGATTTTTCTAGCGTTGATAAAGTCAATAAGGATGACAACTGCGTAGTTGTCACGCTATTCAAGCGCAATTTACTCATGACATCGCATCTTGCTGCGCGCTCACGGCCTTGGCGAAACTGGCAGCCTCCATCGGGCGTCCGAAGTAGTAACCCTGTACCTGGTTACATCTCATGCCTATCAATAGATCTGCCTGTTCTTTGCGTTCCACGCCCTCGGCGACCACTTGCAAGCCTAGACTCAGGGCCATGGCAATGATGGCGCTGGCGATGGCGGCGTCGTCCGGGTTTTCATGAATATCGTTAATGAAAGATTTATCTATCTTTAATTCATCGATAGGGAATTTTCTCAGGTAAGACAAGCTAGAGTAGCCAGTGCCAAAGTCATCAAGAGAGATCGCCACACCAAGGTTTTTCAGGGCGCGCAAGGTGATCAGGGTGCTGTCCACATCCTGCATCACCATGCTCTCGGTTAATTCAAGAATGAAATTGCGAGGGTCTGCGCCGGTGCCGGCGAAAATTGCAGCGATTCTCTCGGACAGATCTTCCTGCCGGAATTGCCTTGATGACATATTGATGGCGACCTTTAAAGATGGCAGGCCTTGTTGTTGCCAAGCCATCTGCTGACGGCAAGCTTCTGTTAGCACCCATTCTCCCAAGAGAAGAATAAAGCCAGTTTGTTCCGCTAGTGAAATGAATTCTATAGGGTGAATCAAACCTATCTGCGGATGATGCCACCTGATCAGGGCTTCAGCTCCGACGATCTTGTTCGACCTGAGGTCTATTTTCGGCTGATAATGCAGGGCGAATTCACCACGTTCCAGACCGCGTCTTAATGCACCCTCCATATTGAGCCGGCTGATGGCGGTTGCCCCCATTTCCGGGATGAATTGGCGTACGCTGTTACGACCATGTTCCTTCACCCTATACATAGCGATATCCGCATAGCGCAATAAGGTCTCACCGTTTTCCCCGTCACGCGGGTAAAGGGAAATACCTATGCTGGCGGTGACGAACATATGGTGCCCCTCCACTTCAAACGGCTTGGATAGGGCGTTTAATACTTTTTCTGCGATAACGCTGGCATCATCGGTGTCGGGCAAGTCAGTGAGGACGATGACAAACTCATCTCCGCCCAGCCGCGATACCGTATCGGTTTCCCTGACACACAGGGATAAGCGTCGCGCCACTTCCTGTAGGACAATATCACCGTTACCATGGCCGGAGCCATCATTAATGAGCTTGAAATGATCCAGATCGAGCAATAGCAGTGCGACGGTTAGTTCCTGGCGCTTGGCCCAGGCAATTGCCTGGGTAATTCTATCGTTGAGTAAATTGCGGTTGGCCAGGCCGGTGAGGCTGTCGTGTGTGGCTTGATATTCCAGCGCTTTTTGATAATTGACGCGTTCGCTGACATCATTGATCACGCTGACGAAATGAGTGGTAATGGCACCGCTGGCATCTTTTACCGGTGAAATGTGGAGTTCATTCCAGAATTGCGAACCATCTTTACGATAGTTGCGCAATAGTGCCTGTCCTGCGCGCCGCTCCCTCAATGCGGCACGGATCTCGGCCAAGCCGGGTTGCGCTAGATCATCGCGAACCAAAAAGCGACCTTCACGGCCTATCGCTTCTTCTGCGCTATATCCGGTGATCCGCACAAAAGCAGGGTTAACGTAGACGATAGAGTGGTCACTTTCGTCACTGCGGGTAATCATGATGCCATTGCTGCTTGATACCAGTGCCTGTTCGCGCAACAGCAGGGCTTGCTCGACTTCCTTAAGTTGATGCTTGCTGACGCTGATATCCTTTTTTACCGCGACCAGATGCGTCACATGACCGTCTGCATCACACAGGGGGGAGACAATTTGCCGTTCCCAGCATAGGGAGTTATCTTTGCGGCGGCTGAGAATCTCGCCTTGCCAATGCTCGCCATCCCTTAAGGCGCAAAACTGCGCCCTGCGGGTTTCGTCCAAACCATCATTTGCGCTCCACAGTACCGGCACCTGCAGTTTGTCTTCAAGCTGAAAGCCTGACATGGCGGTAAAGTTCGCATTGCAATATTCGAGTTGCCCTTGCGCATCGGTAATCACGATGGAAAAAGGGCTTTGCTCTACCGCCAATGCCAGTATCTCCAGTCTCGATTGTAAATTTACCGGAGAGATCGCTTGGTGCTGTGTTTCCGTGCGCGCTTCGATCGCCTTGCCCAGTTCATTGCTTAAGCGCATCAGCAGCAAGTAAGCCTCACTGTCGGTATTGAGATTAAACTCGGCATGGAGTCTTAAGGACCCGATGCAAAGGCCGGCGACTTGAATCGGAAGTTCAACCGACTGCGCCGTGGCCGGCACTGGCCGGCCTGCATCCGCGTAGTAGCGTTCGCTATCTTGTTGTTGCGTTAGTTTGATTTCAACCGACAGATAGGCGGCTTTGCTGACCAATATCTGGCAAAAATTCTCCAGCATGCTCGCCATATCATTGGTATGCCATAAGCAATCGGATAGGCTTCCCAGCATCAGAAACCATGCATCAAGTCGACGTGATTCTTCATCTAATGATGCAGACCCTGGAGTGTTTATCATGCTTGTCTCTATCTTTATTCGTTTTACTAAATCTCTATAGCTGAGATTTTTTGTATTGTTTTTGTATTATTTCGCCCGAAATTGATTTGGGGGCGATAGGTGGGCGAACCTCACGCATCTATCATGCTGACCCAGTCGCCGGATTTTCCGCCGTGCTTTTCTAGCACGCGAATATCCGCCATCACCATGCCGCGGTCTACCGCTTTGCACATATCATAGATAGTCAGCAAACCGACCTGAACGGCGGTCAGCGCTTCCATTTCCACGCCGGTCTTGCCCAGTGTTTCTACCTGTGCCCGGCAATTTACTTTTGACTGTGCAGCGTCGACGCTAAAATCTACCGCCACTCTGGTGAGCGCCAGTGGATGGCATAAAGGGATCAGATCGCTGGTACGTTTGGCGGCCATGATGGCGGCGATACGGGCAATGCCAAGTACGTCGCCTTTCTTTGCCGTGCCGTGTTCTATGATTGCCAGGGTCTCAGGTTTCATTCTGATGTAACCGGCCGCAACCGCAATACGATGACTATCTTGTTTTTTCAGCTACGTCGACCATGTGCGCCTGACCGGTGCTGTCAAAATGGGTCAATCCGGAGTTGTCTTGAATATTCCCGGCATCTGTTGCGGCGGGTTTGCTATCGTTTGCGGTATTGTCAGCTATGCTTGTCATGGGGAGGAAGAGAGCGCTAATTGCGAGGAAAAATGGAACCAAGATCGTTTGTTGGTATCATAGCACT
The DNA here is from genome assembly GCA_003970805.2 of Undibacterium piscinae. GTDB lineage: Bacteria > Pseudomonadota > Gammaproteobacteria > Burkholderiales > Burkholderiaceae_D > Undibacterium > Undibacterium piscinae. The sequence goes on along the minus strand of CP051152.1, from coordinate 1,413,256 downwards.
GTGAATTCAAAACTCCCTGCCTTAAAATCAAAATTCTTGCCTGCTGTCATGCTATCGGCCGCGTTGTTGTTGTCGCCGCTCATGCTGACGGACCGCGTCTATGCGCAAAATCTGCCAACTTTGGGCGATACCGCACGCGGAGATTTGTCGCCTTTGATGGAGCGTAAAATCGGTGAGCAAATTATGCTCAGCGTGCGCCGTGACTCTGGCTATATCGATGATGGTCCGGTTTCTGAATACCTGAACCGGCTTGGCCAAGCTATGCTGGAGAAGCGCCCGGATGCGCGTGGAGAAACCGACTATGAATTTGAGTTTTTTGCGGTGCGTGATCCTGTGCTCAATGCCTTTGCTTTTCCGGGCGGGTTCATAGGCTTTCATTCCGGCCTGATCTTATCGGCGCAGAGCGAGTCTGAGCTGGCCTCGGTCATGGGGCATGAAATTGGTCATGTCTCGCAACGACATATTGCACGCATGATAGGCAGTCAAAAATTAGATGTGCTGATACCTTTGGCTTCCTTGTTGTTAGGGGCGCTTGCCGCCCGTTCCAGTCCGGATGCGGCGATGGCGGTGATCATGGGCGGGCAGGGCGTTGCATTGCAAAGGCAGATCAACTTTACCCGCGAAGCCGAGCGTGAAGCGGACCGGGTCGGTTTTCAGATCTTGCAGGATGCCGGATTTGATACTGCCGGGATGGTCACTTTTTTTGGCCGTTTGCAGGGGGCCGGTCGTAATTACACCGATACTTTACCGTCCTATTTGCGCAGCCATCCATTGACTAGTGAGCGTATGGCTGACATTCAGGGACGCATGCTGGATCAGCGTTACCGGCAGCGGGTCGATGGTCTCGATTTTTATTTGATGCGGGCCAGGGTGCGCGTATTGCAAGACAGCACTACTCAGGGCTTGATGGATGCGAAGGCTTTTTTTGAGGCGCAGATAAAAAATGGCCAAGTCGAAAGCATGCTGAGCGCTCAATATGGTCTGGCATTTGTCGCTTACAAACAGCACGACTATCTGAAGGCGCAACAACTGCTTGAGCAACTAATCAGGCAGTTGGAGCAGTCGCCAAAACAGAAGCCCATCTTAAAACAAAGCAGCGCCTTCGCCAGTCTGGCGATTGATATCAGTGTCGCGGCCAAACAATACGACAGGGCGATACAGCAAGGGCAATTGGCTTTGCAGCAATTGCCCTTGTCGCGTGGGCTGGTCTACCAATATGGCGAAACCTTAATTGCGGCCGGTCGTACTGAGCAAGCCGGCTTATTTTTGCGTGACCAGCTGACGCTATACCGCCACGATGTCCGTCTGCAAAATTTACTTGCAAAATGCTATGAAGCAGAAGGTAAGCAAGCCTTGCAACACATTGCGCTGGCCGAGGCGTATGCGATAGAAGGAGCATTTATGGCCGCGTTACAGCAACTCGATATCGCACGCCGTTCTCCTGATGTCCAGTATTTTGACTTATCGGTGATTGACGCACGTGAACGCGAGTTAAAAGAAAAATATCAGGACGAAATTGCCGAAGAGAAAAAGCGACGATAAATCGAGGCACCATACATTTTGTTGGTGGTCCGATTTTTAGTCGGCTTTGGGGATCTGGACATAGCCTAAATCATGCATCAATTGACTTAACTCCCCGTGACGGACTGGATATTCTCGCGTTTCTGTACTTGTCAGGATGACGCTGAGCGAACCAGCATCAGCTACCCCTGGTGTCGGTTCTAGCCATGCGATTAATTCCTCATCGTTAGCCGGTTTGCCATTGAATCGTAGATTTTCCAGGCAATTGGCCAGATCCCGGTCATCGAGCAAAGCGAGTATTTGTCCTGCCCGCAAGATCAACTGGCCATCTCTGCTGAGAAATACTTCGCTAATGCCGCTCATCGCAGTACCGGTGTGTAACAGCAATCCCAGATCCGGCGAGCTGCGTGCGATGTGGGGTGTCGCTTCCAGATCGACATACACGCGTTGCGGACCGTTTTGGAAATACCAGCGGCCTTGCTCGTCATGTTGGTAATTGCGGTTGATGAAGCCTAGTAGCGTAGCATTGCGGATTTTATCGCCGGGCAAATTGAGTGCCTGACAGCGCTCGTCACGCATACGCCATACGCCGCGGGCATCAAGTGCCAGCCAGCCATAGCAGTGCGGGACATTCGGCCATTTATCCAGGGCGGCCTGAACGATCTCATCCATGTTTGTATTCCATTACTGTTTGCCCTCAAAAAAATGCAAAACCCGTTGCGGCAACCATTCCAGGCTGCCAGGCGGTGTCCCTACCGCAAAACCTACGTGTCCGCCATGACTAGGGTATTCCAGTGTTACATGTGGCGATGCTTTGCTCGGTAAATGTCGCGCGGGAAGGAAAGGATCATTCTGCGCGTTGAGCACCAGGGTAGGCACGCTAATATCGGCAAGTATATGTTTGGCGCTGGCTCTATCCCAGTAATCTTCGGTATCGCGATAGCCGTGCAAAGGGGCGGTAACGATATTATCGAATTCGTATAGGGTTTTTGCCTGCAGCAGGCTGTCCCTGTCAAAAAGCTGGGGATATTGCTGCAGTTTTTTCAGGCATTTTGGTTTTAGCGTGCGCAAAAACATGCGGGTGTAGAGCATGTTGAAACCACTGGAGAGCGAAGCGCCACCGGCCGCCAGATCAAGTGGTGCCGAGATGGCGCAGGCGGCATCCACGATGTGCGCCTGTTGTTGTGATTCACCCAACCAGCGCAGCAAGGCATTGCCACCGAGCGAAACCCCGCAGGCAAAAAATTTCCCGTCGGGTGCCTGTGTGCGATAAGTGGTGTGTAATTTTCGGATGATCCAGCCAATTTCCTGAGAGTCGCCGGAATGGTAAAAGCGCGGGGCGTGATTTAATTCACCCGAGCAGCCGCGGAAATGCGGTACCGCGCCTGACCATCCTTTGGCGCGCAGTGTTGCCATCAGGGCGCGTGCATAGTGGCTGTCACTGGAGCCTTCCAGCCCGTGGAACAGTACGACAAACGGTTTGCCGGCATCGCCATCAATAAAATCAACGTCAATAAAATCTTGATCGGGTGTCAGCCAGCGTTCACGGCGGAACTGAACCTCGGGTTTTGCCATGCACAATGCCGGATAAATGGTTTGCAGATGGCCGCTAGGCAGCCAGTGCGGAGAAAAATAATTCATGAAATCAATGCAGTATGCTCGCCTTGAATAAATCCACAGGGGCGCTGCCGCTGGCGATAGAGGCGTGATGGGTGGCAATGCGCCAGCCATGCGGGGTTTTCAGGTAGACATTGGTGGCAACGATATGCAACTCTTGCCGTTTTTCGGCGTTGTTGTTCGCTTCTTTGCTGACTTCTTCTATGACACTGTGGACGGCGGTAAACATATTGTGGGTCGCATGCAATTGCCTTGCATTGATCGCCACGCCACCTCGTTCGAAGATTTTTTCCCAGGATGCGCGGATCGCCTCATGTCCGATCAGGCGTGCTGCGCCAGGGTGGATGCAGACGATTTCCTCATCTTCGGCCCAAAGTTCCATGAACGCATCGAGATCGGCGCGGCTAATGGCATCGTAGAAAGCGGCCTCTAGTTCATCTGCGCTGCCGTTAAACTGTCTTTTTGCGGCCATGAGTCATCCTGACGATGTCGGTGCTGCGAATATACTGGAGGGGAGTACTGAACTTCTCTGTTTGCTTAGGCACTATTAATGGGAGTAAACAAACATAGTTTGAATATACTCCCAAAATCTAATTTAATGGGCTTTGAGTACTGTGCCGGGTGCCAGTTTATATAAGGTGCCGCAATACGGGCAGGTGGCGCTGCCGCCATGCGACAAGTCCAGGAAAACGCGTGGGTGCGATGACCACAGTGGCATCGTTGGATTCGGGCAATGCGCCGGTAAGTCTTTAGCTTGCAGTTCTACTACTGCGGTTGCTGAGGTTGCTGCGCTTGTTGCGACTGGTGAGGCAGGTGAATTGGCTTGCATTATGTTCTCCGGAGATTGAGCAATCATTAATATTGCGTGATTTTAACGGATTACTCTGGTGGTGCGGGATAGGCTGGGCGATGATTTGATGAAAAAATCGCCGGAAAGCGTGCGCTTAGCGTAAAAGTCACTCTCTTTTGGAGATTTTTAGATGTCTGGCTTTCTGCAGCGTTGCCGCTTCATCGTTACAATGATGGTCTTTTCCCGTAAATAATTTCCTCATGAATACAGAAATAGATAAAGCCGCATTCCGGGAGGCGCTGAAAATCGGCATGCCCACCTGGTTTGGCGTCGGCGCATGGGGATTGGTGGTGGGGGTTGCCATGATCAAGGCTGGCTTAAGTTTGCCGCAGGCGCTGGGTATGACTTTGATCGTATTTGCCGGATCGGCGCAATTGGCTTCGCTGCCCTTGATCGCGGCGCATGCTCCGGCCTGGGTGATTTTTACCACTGCGTTGGTAGTGAATTTACGCTTTGTGATTTTTTCCGCTATTTTGGCACCGCATTTCTCTCATCTGTCATGGCGCACCCGGGCGGCGATGGGTTATCTGAGCGGAGATATTTCGGTCGCGCTTTTCATGCAGCGCTACCCTGAGTTCGTGCAGGCGCAAGGTAAGTTGGCCTACCTGAAGGGTCTGGTCTATCCGAACTGGAGCGCCTGGCAAATCGGTTCCATCATCGGCATCTTGTTAGGTAGCCAGGTTCCCTCCAGTTGGGGCCTGGGCTTTGCCGGAACCCTGGCAATACTGTGCGTGATGTTGCCGGCGGTGGTGAATAAAACCCGCGGTGGCGGGGGTGTTGGTCGCTGGTATGGTGGCGGTATTGGCCGCTGGATTGCCGTATAAGCTAGGTTTGTTGCTGGCGGTCATCCTAGGTATGGCGGCGGCGATGGCGTTGGAAGAGTGGCTGGAAAAGACAGGGGATAAGCATGGAGCGGGTGCATGAGTGATTCGGAAATCTGGCAACTCATCGCTTTGCTAGCTTTGGCGACATTTATCGCACGTAGTTCATTCTGGCTGGTCGGGCATCATATTTCCTTGTCCAAGCGGGTTCAGGAAGCGCTGCGCTATGCGCCATCCTGTGCGCTGGCGGCATTGATTTTTCCGGATCTCTTGCTAACGAACGGCGAGATCATGATCAGTTTTGATAACCCGCGCTTGATCGCTGGTATTGCCGCTACGGCATTTTTTCTGATGAAGCGCAATATGCTGCTGACGATTTATTTTGGGATGGCGGTCTACACCTATGTGCGCCTTGGATTATGAATTTTGTACGAGTTTTGCCTGAACTGTGTAAAAACGGTAGGGTGGAACCTAGGTGTTTGGTAAAATACTGGTCTTGTCTTTCGACCTCAACCTTCATCATCTTACATTTCCATGCTATTTAATCGACTCAGTGACCTCATTGCCGCCCATCAGCTTCAAGGTAAGCGTGTATTTATCCGCGCAGATATGAACGTGCCGCAAGACGATAGCGGTAAAATCACCGAAGATACACGTATTCGCGCTTCAGTTCCGGCGATTCAGCAAGCCCTGAAGGCTGGCGCTGCCGTGATGGTGACTTCGCATCTGGGACGTCCGACCGAAGGCGAATTTAAGCCTGAAGATAGCCTGGCGCCAGTGGCGCAACGTTTGTCCGAGTTGCTGGGAATGACGGTTGAGCTAAAGCAAAACTGGCTCGACGGCGTTGAAGTCGCGCCAGGTCAGGTAGTCTTGCTGGAAAACTGCCGCGTCAACAAGGGCGAAAAGAAAAATGACGATGCGCTGGCGCAAAAGATGGCCGCGCTGTGCGATATCTACGTCAACGACGCATTCGGCACTGCCCATAGAGCAGAGGCGAGCACGCATGGCATCGCGAAATACGCGGCTGTCGTTTGTGCCGGTCCTTTATTGTCGGCCGAGTTGGATGCTTTGGGTAAGGCGCTTGGCGCACCGGCGCGTCCTTTGGTGGCGATCGTAGCCGGCTCCAAAGTGTCGAGCAAACTGACCATCCTCAAATCTCTGGCTGACAAAGTCGACAATCTGATCGTTGGCGGCGGCATTGCCAATACCTTCATGCTGGCCGCCGGTTTGAAAATCGGTAAGTCTTTGGCGGAAGCGAATCTGGTCGACGAGGCCAAGGCTATTATCGATATGATGGCAAAGCGCGGTGCATCCGTTCCTATTCCGACTGACGTAGTCTGCGCCAAAGAATTTTCGCCAACTGCGGTAGCGACTGTCAAAGCCGTGAGCGAAGTCGAAGACGACGACATGATTTTGGATATTGGCCCGGTTACCGCAGCGAAATTTGCCGCGCAAATTGAACAGTCCGGCACTATCGTCTGGAATGGACCGGTAGGCGTGTTTGAATTCGACCAGTTTGGCAATGGCACCAAGACCTTGGCCATGGCAATCGCTGCATCCAAAGGATTTTCGATTGCCGGTGGCGGTGATACGCTGGCCGCAATTGCCAAGTATCAAATCACTGATCAAGTCGGTTACATTTCCACCGGCGGCGGCGCTTTCCTGGAGTTTTTGGAAGGCAAGACTTTGCCTGCCGTCGAAATTCTGTTGCAGCGCGCAGCGAAGTAATTCAGTAATAAGTACTAAATAAGTAATTGGTAAGTAGTCAGTAAGAAGTTCTTAAGCCAAGTCCACCATTATTCAGGAGACCAGATGTCACGCGGAACAAAAATTGTAGCAACCATAGGCCCGGCATCCAACGATTTAGACACGCTCAAACGCATGTTGGAAGCGGGCGTCAATGTGGTGCGGTTGAATTTTTCGCATGGCAAGGCTCAGGATCATATCGACAGGGCCAATATGGTCAGGCAGGCGGCGGCTGAATGTGGTCGTGAAATCGCCATCATGGCCGATTTGCAAGGCCCGAAAATCCGTATCGGCAAGTTTGAAAACAATCGCATCGAAGTCGCTAATGGCGATAAGTTCATCCTCGATGCCGATTGCAAACTCGGTAATCAGGAGCGGGTCGGTCTTGATTACAAAGCTTTACCGCGTGACGTGAAGCCGCAGGACGTATTGCTGCTCAATGATGGCTTGATCGTGATGGTGGTCGATAAGATTGTCGGCAACGAAATTCACACTACAGTCAGAATCGGCGGCGAGCTCTCGAATAACAAGGGTATCAATCGTCAGGGCGGTGGCCTGACCGCGCCGGCGCTGACCGCCAAGGACATGGAAGACATCAAGACAGCGATGTCGTTTCAGGCCGATTATATCGCCGTGTCGTTTCCAAAAAATGCGACGGATATGGAAATGGCGCGTCAGTTGTCGAATATCGCAGGCGAGCCTTATGGTCACAAGCCTATGATGATCGCCAAGATAGAGCGTGCCGAAGCGATCCCGTTGCTGCAGGAAATTCTTGATGCCTCGGATGGCATCATGGTGGCGCGTGGCGATCTGGCGGTAGAAGTCGGCAATGCCGCAGTACCGGCCTTACAAAAGCGCATGATCAAGATGGCGCGCGCCTCGAATAAGCTGGCGATTACCGCGACCCAGATGATGGAGTCGATGATCGTCAATGCGGTACCGACCCGCGCGGAAGTGTCCGACGTTGCCAATGCCGTGCTCGATGGCACTGATGCCGTGATGACCTCGGCTGAAACCGCTTCCGGTAAGTATCCGATAGAAACGGTAGAAGCCATGGCGGCGATTTGCATCGAAGCCGAAAAATTCCAGGAATGTAAGCTTGATGCTGATTTCCTTAATATTACCTTTACCCGCATCGATCAGTCGATTGCCTATGGCGCGCTGTTTACCGCTTACCATTTGCGCGTGAAAGCGATCGTTGCATTGACTGAATCCGGCTCTACCGCTTTATGGATGAGCCGCCACAATATCGATATACCCTTGTTTGCCTTGACGCCTAGCGTGGCGACACAGCGCAAGGCGGCTTTGTATCGTAACGTGCAAACCTTTAAAATGCCGCATTCTAGCGATCGCGACGAAGTGCTTAAATCGGTCGAAAACCTGTTGCTGGAAAAAGGCGTAGTCAGCCGCGGCGATATGATCGTCGTGACCTGGGGTGAGCCTATGGGGCAGGTCGGTGGCACCAATGCGCTGAAAATCGTCAAGGTCGGCGATAACTAATTTTTTTATCTGGAGTAAATTATGTCTCTCGTATCTATGCGTCAACTGCTGGACCATGCTGCTGAAAATGGCTATGGCATTCCGGCTTTCAATGTAAATAATCTGGAGCAGGTTACCGCGATTATGGAAGCGGCCAATGAAGTCGGCGCTCCGGTTATCATGCAGGCATCCGCCGGCGCCCGTAAATATGCAGGCGAAGCTTTCCTGCGTCATTTGATCGAAGCGGCTGTCGAAGCCTATCCGCATATTCCAGTCGTTATGCATCAGGATCATGGTCAGTCGCCAGCGGTTTGTATGGCTGCGATCAAGTCCGGGTTCACATCGGTCATGATGGACGGTTCCCTGATGGAAGACGGTAAAAACGTCGCCAGCTACGACTACAACGTTGCGGTATCGCGTGAAGTGGTGAAATTTTCCCATTCCATCGGCGTGACGGTAGAGGCGGAACTCGGTGTGCTCGGGTCCCTGGAAACCATGATGGGCGACAAGGAAGACGGCCACGGCGCGGATGGTAAAATGACGCGTGAGCAGTTGCTCACTGACGTTGCGCAAGCCGCTGATTTCGTTAAGTTGACACAGTGCGATGCACTGGCGATTGCGATCGGTACTTCGCACGGCGCTTACAAGTTTTCCCGTAAGCCTACCGGCGACATTCTGGCGATAGACCGTATCAAGGAAATTCATGCCCGCATTCCAAATACCCATTTGGTCATGCACGGTTCGTCTTCGGTACCGCAAGAATTGCTGGAAGAGATCCGCCAGTTTGGCGGCGACATGAAAGAGACTTACGGTGTGCCGGTTGAAGAAATCATTATCGGTATTCAGAACGGTGTTCGCAAGATCAATATCGATACCGATATCCGTCTGGCGATGACTGCAGCGATCCGTCGTTTCATGTTCGAAAATCCAAGCAAATTCGACCCGCGTGACTACCTCAAGCCAGCCCGTGAAGCGGCTAAGTTGGTCTGCAAGGCACGCTTCCTGTCGTTTGGTTGCGAAGGCCAGGCTGCCAAGATCAAGCCGGTTACACTGGAAAAAATGGCTGAGCAATACAAGAGTGGCGCCCTGTCCCAGGTCGTCAACTAAGCTGAAGATCCGGCGAAGTAATGAACAGGTATTTCGCAAGTAGGTGAAAACGGGGCGCAGTCTGCGCCCTGAGTACTTTTAAAAAGCAAACATTATGACTACGCAAATTAACTCCACTTTACAGTCTTTGCCGTTGCTCGGCCGCGGCAAAGTTCGTGACAACTATGCGGTTGGTGACGACAAATTGTTGATCGTTACCAGTGATCGCTTGTCGGCATTCGACGTGATCATGAACGAAGCGATTCCTGATAAAGGCCGTGTACTGAACCAGATGGCAAATTTTTGGTTCGAAAAGCTCGGTCATATCGTGCCTAATCACCTGACTGGTATTGCACCGGAATCGGTGGTAGCGGCGAATGAAGTGGAGCAAGTGCGTGGTCGTGCCGTAGTTGCCAAGCGTCTTGAACCTATCATGGTGGAAGCGGTAGTGCGTGGTTACATCATCGGTTCTGGCTGGAAAGATTACCAGGACACCGGTGCCATCTGCGGAATTACTTTGCCGGCAGGATTGCCGCAGGCAGCCAAGCTGCCAGAGCCGATTTTCACACCGGCTGCGAAAGCGGAAATGGGCTCGCATGACGAGAACATCAGCTTTGCCGACATGGAAAGCCGTATCGGTACTGAATTAGCGTCGACGATACGTGAGATCAGTATCCGCTTGTATAGCGAAGCGGCTGAATATGCAGCAACCCGCGGCATTATCATCGCCGACACCAAGTTTGAATTTGGTCTTGACGAGCATGGCGTATTGCATTTGATGGATGAAGTGCTGACAGCCGATTCATCGCGTTTCTGGCCTGCTGATTCCTATGCTACCGGCATCTCGCCACCGTCTTTCGACAAGCAGTTTGTGCGCGACTACCTGGAAACCATCACTAGCTGGAATAAGACTGCACCAGCGCCGACCTTGCCAGAAGACGTGATACAAAAAACTGCCGCCAAATATCGTGAGGCGCTTGAGCGCCTGACTGGTGAAACACTCCAGGACTAAGAGACTAAGGATATAGCATGACGCAAGCAACTAATAACAATGCCAACGCGACACCGGTGATCGGCGTCGTAATGGGATCTTCCTCCGATTGGGACGTGATGCAACATGCGGTCGCTATCCTGAGCGAATTTGGTATTGCGCACGAGGCACGTGTGGTATCTGCGCACCGTATGCCTGACGAGATGTTTCGCTTTGCTGAAACTGCCAGAGAGCGTGGTTTGCGCGGCATTATCGCCGGTGCCGGTGGTGCCGCACATTTGCCAGGCATGATTGCGGCAAAGACCATCGTGCCGGTGTTTGGCGTACCTGTGCCATCCAAGTATTTGCGTGGTGAAGACTCTTTGCTGTCTATCGTGCAGATGCCTAAGGGAATCCCGGTAGCGACCTTTGCGATCGGCGAGGCTGGTGCCGCCAATGCGGCATTGGCAGCGATTGCCATGCTTGCCACCACTGATCCGGTACTGGCAAGTCGCCTGATCGATTATCGCGAAAAGCAAACGCAAGTTGCGCGCGACATGCATTTGCCTTTGTAGAACTATCCTTGACATAGCCTACCACCCGACACATTTTGTTGCATGTGCCGGGTCGGCGATTTCCTTATCGCCGGTATTTTATCCTTGCCCTGCGTGTGGTGATTCTTATGCAGGGCAAACTTTTTTCCGCCATCATTGAGCCATCATGGAAAATACTAGATCCTCCCCGCACACGGCTGCGCAATTGCCCAATTCTTCCTCCAGCTATCTGGGTATGCTAGGCGGCGGCCAGCTCGGCCGCATGTTCGTACATGAAGCGCAGGCCTTAGGTTATAAGGTGCTGGTGTTGGAACCGGAAGCCGATTGCCCGGCGGGTCAGGCCGCTGACCAGCATATTCAGGCCGCTTACGACGATCCGGCTGCGCTGGCCAAGATGGCGACATTGTGTGCATCCATCACTACCGAATTTGAAAATGTCCCGGCCAGCAGTCTGGCATGGCTGGCGCAAACACGTTTTGTCGCACCTAGCGCCGCTTGTGTTTCTATCGCGCAAAACCGGGTTGAGGAAAAGCGTTTCTTTAGCCGATGCGCAGCAGAGACCGGAATTTTCCCTGCACCGCATGCAGTGATCGCCAGCGTGGCAGATCTTGACGCTATCGGTGAAGACTTATTTCCAGGTATTTTAAAAACCGCTCGCATGGGTTACGACGGCAAGGGCCAGGTCCGCGTCAAAACCTTAGATGAGTTGCACGAAGCCTATGCCAATATGGATGGCGTGTTGTGCGTGCTGGAAAAAATGTTGCCGCTGGCTTACGAAATTTCTGTGCTGGTGGCGCGTGGCGCCGATGGCGAAGCGGTGGTTTACCCGATAGCTGAAAACGTCCATCGCGAAGGCGTCTTGTTTACCACTACCGTGCCTAGCCCGCATGTCTCGCCCGAGGCTGCCAGTCAGGCGCAGCAGGCGGCGCTTAAGCTGATTGCCGATATCGATTATGTCGGTGTCCTGTGCATAGAGTTTTTCGTCTTGCAGGACGGAACGCTGACCGTCAACGAGATGGCGCCGCGGCCGCATAATAGCGGTCATTACACCATGGATGCCTGCATGAGCAGCCAGTTTGCGCAACAGGTGCGCGCGATGACTGGCTTGCCTTTGGGCGATGTCCGTCAGCATTCTCCTTGCGTCATGCTCAATATTCTCGGCGACGTCTGGTTTGATGGTGAAACCTTGCGCTCACCGGCCTGGGATCAGGTACTGGCCTTGCCTAGCGCGCATTTGCATTTGTATGGCAAAGCCGAACCTAGGCCAGGTCGCAAGATGGGTCATATTACGTTTGTCGCCAGCAGCATGGAGCAGGCACAAGCGGATTTGCGCAGCGCCTGTCAATTGCTGGGCATTTCCTTACGTGCCGAGAAGTGACGGAGGTGATGTTGAGTTCTCAGTTTGAACAGTTGCAAATCGAGCGGGCTGCACGTGAACTGGAGGCGGGACGTCTGGTGGCGTTTCCTACCGAAACCGTGTATGGCCTGGGTGCCGATGCCGAAAATCCTGAAGCGGTGGCGCGCATTTACCAAGCCAAAGGTCGACCTTCCAACCATCCGGTAATCGTACACCTGGCACCAGAAGCTGATCTTAGCTACTGGGTCAAAGATATCCCGGCGCAGGCGCATACCCTGATCAAGGCGTTTTGGCCTGGCCCGCTGACTTTGATACTCAAGCGTGCAGCGCACATTCCCGATGCGGTATCCGGCGGGCAAGATTCGATAGGCGTACGTTGTCCTTCGCATCCGGTGGCACAGGCCTTGTTGCGTAGTTTTAAAGCTGGCAAGGGTGGGGTGGCGGCACCTTCGGCGAATAAATTCGGCCATGTCAGCCCGACTACGGCACAGCATGTCATCAATGAATTTGAGCAAGAAACCCGTAGCGGCGGCTTGATCGCCTCAGTCCTTGATGGTGGCCAGAGCGAGGTCGGGATAGAGTCGACGATACTCGACCTGACCCGCCTGGCAACTCACGGACCGGTTTTGCTGCGTCCGGGCCATATCACGTCCAGTCAGTTAGAGCAGGTGCTGGGAGTGGCTCCGGCAGCTCCCGATGTGGCGGCGCCGCGCGCGTCCGGTACGCTCGATGCCCATTACGCACCGAATACCCCGGTGGTCTTGATCGCCGGCGAGCAGCTGGACGCATGTATTGAGCAACTACTGGCAGCAGGTAAGCGCATCGCTGTCATGCAATATCAGGAACATGTGCTGCCGCCGTCAGTGACGGCATTTCAGCAAATGCCTGCGGAACCGGTGGCATACGCCCATGATGTGTATGCGGCTTTACGCAGTCTCGATCTGGCGCATGCCGAAGTGATACTGGTGGAAGCCCTGCCGGCTGATAAAGCCTGGCAAGGTGTCAGCGACCGCTTACGCCGTGCCGCATTTGATTCGCGCGATGTGCTTGACAGGCTGCTTGCCGGTCACTAAATAGCGAATCATCGTAAATGTGATCAAGGCTGGAATCATGAAGGTAAGCACGCTTGTAAGTGTGATTATTACAATAACTATTCTGCGCTATTTGTAAATCAGCTTCATCGCCAGAATAAACATCGCCAGCATCAGGGTAATGATGTTGGCGATGATGATAGGCCAGGCTTGCAGCAAAATGCCGTATGCCAGCCATAGCACGATGCCACTGACCATAATCACGTACATGCCGAGGGAAACGCCTTCGGCATGTTTGTTCTTCCAGCTCATCCACGCTTGCGGGATGTAGGCACCGGTAGTGAGGAACGCAGCAATATAGCCGACCGTGTCAGAAAGTGAAGTAGTCATCTGGTTGTTATGTGGGTGTGGGTTTTGCTGTTGACGTTAAAACTGTTGCCTGGCTGACTATTTAGCGGCTGGTAGCAAGAATTGGCCTGAGTGAAATACTAGTGGTGCCTGGGCGGTAAATTCGCAGCGCTCGACCTCACCGACAAAAATCACGTGATCACCTTCCGGGTAGCGGCTGCGGTTATGGCATTCAAACCAGGCTGAAGCGCCCTGGAGTATAGGGTGGCCAGTGTGTGACAGACTATATTCTACGCCTTCAAACCTATCTTTCTTGCGGCTGGCAAATTGCTGTGCCAGCGCGGCCTGTTCGGCCGACAGGATATTGACCACGTAGTGAGAGTTGCCGGTAAACACTGGCATGCTCGAGGCGGTATTGGCCAGGCTCCAGAGTACCAGTGGCGGATCGAGTGAGACTGAGTTGAAAGAACTTGCCGTGAGGCCCAAAAAAGTGCCGTCGGCCAGGCGCGTGGTAATCACCGTCACGCCAGTGGCAAACTGTGACAGGGCGTCGCGGAAGTGGCGGGTATCAAATTCGCGCCTATCGGCGCGGGGAGAACGAGTGTGCATCAAGAATCCAGATTTATTTGCAGACATTATCCCAGATTTTTGAAATGCGCATGCGCTAGCCAGACTATCCTGATGCAAAGCCGCGCTTGTGTTAAACTTGCGCCCTTGTCTGGTACAAAAGCATATTCGTAAGTGATTGATTTTTAAGATTATTTAAACAGGATGGTATGCATGTTAACAATGAAATCCCTGCCTAAGCCGCTTGCGGCAGTGCTCTTGACGATGTTATTGACGATCTTGACGGCGGTGTTTTCCGCTAGTGCGATAGCCGATGAGCGTGCGTTTCCGGCTGAAGCCAAACGTGCGGTGCTCACCGTCACTAAGCTTGGTGACTTGCTGATAGATGGCAAATTACGCGCGACCACACCTGCGACGCGGGTCTTTAATGAAGATGGCTTTATTCTTACCAGTAGCAGTATGGATAGCGTCAAGGCACCGATACTGTACACGGAAACTGAGTTCGGCGAGATCGCACGTGTCTGGTTATTGAACGCGGAAGAGGCGATCAAGTACAAGGTGAAAAAATAATTTCAGGCGCTGTGAGCCGCCTGATTGGGCTGATTCAGTTGGACTCAGTTGGAGTCCGATGTAATCAGTTGATATCGCAAATAGAATTTAAAAAAAAGTAGTGTAGAGAATTTCATGCAAAAAAAAGTATTTATTAAAACCTTCGGTTGCCAGATGAACGAGTATGACTCGGACAAAATGCAGGATGTGCTGAAAGCCGCTGAAGGCATGATCAAAACCGACAAGGTGGAAGACGCCGACGTGATTTTGCTCAATACCTGTAGCGTACGTGAAAAAGCGTCAGAGAAAGTGTTTTCCGATTTGGGGCGCTTGCGCGAACTCAAGCGCAATAAGCCTGATTTGCTGATTGGTGTAGGCGGTTGCGTCGCTTCGCAGGAAGGCGCTGCCATCATCAAGCGCGCACCGTATGTCGATGTGGTGTTTGGCCCGCAGACCTTGCACCGATTGCCGCAACTGATTAATGACAGAATGAGCAGCGGTCGTTCCCAGGTGGATATCAGTTTTCCTGAAATCGAGAAATTTGATCACCTGCCACCGGCCAAAGTCGATGGCGCGACCGCCTTCGTCTCGATTATGGAAGGTTGCAGCAAGTATTGTAGTTATTGCGTGGTGCCGTATACCCGCGGCGAAGAGGTGTCGCGTCCGTTTAACGATGTATTGGCCGAAGTGGCCGGTCTGGCCGCGCAAGGCGTCAAGGAAATCAGTCTGCTCGGTCAGAACGTCAATGCCTACCGTGGTGTGATGGATGACGGCGAGATTGCGGATTTTGCCTTGCTGCTCGAATACATCGCCGAGTTTCCTCAGATCGAAAGGATACGTTTTGTCACCAGTCATCCTAAGGAATTTACCCAGCGCCTGATCGATGCCTACGGCAAAATCCCTAAGCTGGCCAATCACGTATTCTTACCGGCGCAGCATGGTTCCGACCGTATCCTGGCGGCGATGAAGCGCGGCTATACTTCGCTGGAATACAAGTCGGTCGTGCGTCGCCTGCGTGCGGTACGTCCGGATATTTCGATTTCCTCCGATTTCATTGTCGGCTTCCCGGGTGAGACTGAGCAAGATTTTGACGCCTTGATGAAGCTCATCAATGATATAGAATTCGACAATAGCTTCAGTTTTATTTTTAGTCCGCGTCCCGGCACGCCTGCCGCCAATCTGGAAGACGATACTCCGTATGAGCTTAAACTCAAGCGCTTACAGCATCTGCAAGCGGTGATCGATACCAATACCAAGAAGTACAGCAATGCCATGATAGGAACGGTGCAGCGTATCCTGGTGGAAGGGCCTTCGGTCAAGGATGCCAATGAGTTGCAGGGACGTAGCGAAAATAACCGCGTGGTGAATTTCGCCGGCCCGAAAGAGTTGATAGGCACCTTGGTCAATACCCGTATTACCGAGTCGTATAATTATTCCTTACGAGGCGAGTTAGTCGAGTAGACGTCCGCGCAGTATTGGCCCTACGCTAAAGCGATTAAAAAAATGCTTAGCCGCAGAGACGCAGAGCACGCGGAGAAAAATGTTTCTCCCTCTGCGCTCTCTGAGCCTCTGCCGCGAGTAGGATTTTTTAGATTTTTAGCAGCTTTTAATAGCGTATCCGCAGTATCCATGCGGCTTCACAGGCTAAAATGCTCTACAACCCGCACCAGTCTTACCAGTCGTGCTTGATCGTTTTTTAGACGTTCCATTTTAAGAATTTATCCATCTTGAAAAATACACCCGTTCCCGTCCTGTACTTTAGCCCGCAGCCTATGGACAACCTGAAGCTGGCGCATCTGTGTGGTCCGCTGGACGAAAACCTCAGGCAGATTTCTGCAGCCTTGGATTTGAGTATTTTCCGGCGCGGAGACAGGTTTGTCGTCAGCGGCAATAATGCCGAACGCGGACTGGAGATGCTGGAGTATTTTTATTCCATCGCCAAGAAAATCATCAGTATCGATGAAGTGCAGCTGGCGCTGGTAGAGCAAAGACTTAGTTCCGGCCTCAAGAAGCAGCCGGAAGCTAGCGTCAAACCGGTCAGACTTAAAAAAATCAAGGGTGTGGCATTGCCGGCGGAGCTTGATGCCCAAGTCACTCAAGCGGCTCAAGCGGCTGATAGCGAGCTGGGTGATGAGCCGGCTGAACTGGAGAGCCCGGTACTCAAGACCCGCCGCAGCGATTTGCGCGGTCGCACACCGCATCAGAACCATTATCTGCATGCTATCGTCGAGCATGACATTACTTTCGGCATAGGCCCGGCCGGTACCGGCAAAACCTATCTGGCGGTAGCCTGCGCGGTCGATGCGCTGGAGCGTGACGCGGTCAAACGCATCGTGTTGACGCGTCCGGCGGTCGAGGCCGGTGAGCGCCTGGGCTTTTTACCCGGTGATCTGGCGCAAAAAGTCGATCCTTATCTGCGTCCGCTGTATGACGCGCTATACGATTTATTGGGCTACGATAAGACCCAGAAAATGTTTGAAAAACAGGTCATAGAGATTGCGCCGCTGGCGTATATGCGCGGTCGCACCTTGAATCACGCTTTCGTTATTCTCGATGAGGCGCAAAACACCACGCCCGAGCAAATGAAAATGTTTCTGACGCGCATAGGCTTTGGCAGTAAGGCCGTGATCACCGGCGACGTTACCCAGATCGATCTGCAGCGCAATCAAAAGAGCGGCCTGGTCGATGCCTGTCAGGTACTCAAGGATGTGCGCGGCATTGCCTTTGCGCAGTTCTCCAGTGTCGACGTAGTGCGTCACCCACTGGTCGGACGTATTGTCGATGCCTACGAAGAAGCCAATGAGCTCACTAACCAGCAGAGTGCCGATATCGGTAATCTGAAACAAGCAACACCTTTACATCAATCCCATCATGGCCGCAAAAAATAAACTTAGCCTGTCCGTACAATATCCTGATCCGCGTCTGCAAGAACTGCTGACGCGCCCGCTGCTGCGCAAGACGGTACAAGCGGCCTTGTTCTTTCCGGCCGAACTGACGCTGCGCTTTGTCGATGCGGAAGAAGGCCGTGCACTGAACCGTGAGTACCGCGGCAAGGACTACCCGACCAATGTGCTGACCTTCGCTTACACTGAAGACACTGATGCCGAAGTCACGCAAGCCGATATTATCTTCTGTACCGATGTGCTGGAGAAAGAGGCGGGCGAGCAAAACAAGACAGTGATACAGCATGCTCAGCATCTGGTGGTGCATGGCGTCCTGCACGCGCAAGGCTACGACCATGAAGAAGATGAAGAAGCCGAAGAAATGGAAGCCCTGGAGATAGAGATACTGGCTGGCCTGGGTTTGGAAAATCCCTACAAATAAACTGTCTTTGCGCTCTTAGTAGTTTGCTGCTATTGATAGTGCCTGCTGACTGCCGGCACTGTCGGCATGAAAAGCAAGATATTGCCGGCAGCTAATGTAGCTCGGCTTTTTCGCATAGCTTGCCGCCTACGGCTTGCGCCCCCGATTCTGGCAAGATATTTCCGACTACAACACGATGACCTTGTCGTGGCCGGTGTTTTTTGCCTTGCTTTTCATTTCTCTTAATCTGCTGTTCGCCAGCTTATCTCTGTTCGGGAGATCTTATAGTGGCAGATTGAACTCAATCTGCGCTTGCCGGTAATTGTTGCGCCAACCAAGTTAGCGCTTCCTCATAGCTTTGTGCGTGATGGTAATTGCTTATTTTCCCTGCCTTATCGGCCAAGGCTTTGACGATTTTTTCATGAAAGCTAGTGGGCAGAATGTCGCTTACGGCGACCATGCCGTGAACTACCCCATCTTCAAAGAACGCCCACCATGCGTCCAGCGCTTCTTGCGTGCCACCTTCCCAGGCACTGCCATCGCTCATCAGGCACCAAGGCGCATTGCCTCGTTCCAGCCATAGGATTTTGGCGTCGCGATGCAAATTTTTAGCCGCTATCTCATTCCATAGGCCGCTATAACTGGCAATTAATATGTTGCCTTGCCAGAGTAAGGAGTAAGAGCCATGTTGTGTGCGTATCATGATGATGAATACTGAAAATCATATTTTCCATAGGATATTTTAGTATAGTAGATTTTTTTGCAAAGCCCGAGTTTGATGGGGGCAAACATAAATTGCGATAAGGCAGGATCAGTTACTGTGTCGAATGCTTAAAATCTGGGAGGTTTCCGTAAAATTAACGATCACAGTACAAAATTATCGTATCTGATGCTATTGTTGTTTCATTGAAATGCATTTCAGAAAAGAGTACGCGTCAATTGGGGATGTGGGGGATGTACATTTTCTGCTTGATAAATAATCGGGTAGCCACCGTAATCCGGCAAATAATGGCTGTATTTGGGCTATATTTGGTTTTTATACCGGTACCTGAAAATATCTTGCTGAAAAATAGTTAACGTACTTATCCGGCTGTTACTTGCCGTTATCACGGAACAAATGCGTCAACGCATTGTCTATATAGACGTTAGAATAAGATATCACTTGGAAATGGTTCTTGTGAATTAGATCAATATTGGAGCTTATCTTGAAAAAAATTCTCATTGTGGCAGCAATCGCCAGCTTAACCGCCTGTGCCAGCCAACCTACTTCGAATAATGTGTACAAACCGCGTCAAACTCAAAATGAGCAGACTATCCGCATGGGAGTCGTTGAGTCTGTGCGTGAGGTCACCATTGATCCAGGCCAAAGTGGCGTAGGCACGATGGCAGGTGCGGCTTTAGGTGGTTTGGCGGCAGGTTCCAGTATCGGCCAGGGTAATGGTGCGATCGCCGCTGGTATCGTCGGTGCCGTGGTTGGTGGCATGATAGGTCAAAAAAATGGAATCGAATGTTAATCATCGCAGAGGGCTGGAAATTACGGTCAGACTCGACAACGGCGAGATGAAGGCAATTACCCAAGATGCAGATGAAGTGTTCCGTTCTGGTGAGCGGGTACGCTTGTTGAATAGCGGTGGCGTGACGCGCGTTACGCATTAAGTGAATACCGCCAGACTGTAGCTTAGTCATACTTAAAAATCCCTCGCCTCGTGTGGGGGATTTTTTTTGTTAAATTGAACTGTTTAGCCGAATAAAATGGCGCTTAGGCTGCTGATAAAGCCGACTATCTGCCAAGAAAAAAACCACCAGATTCTGGTGGTTTTTTTGTGGTTAGGCGTTTAAACGGAAACTAGGCTTTGACATTCAACAGCATTTCATTGAGACGCTTCACAAAACCGGCTGGATCAACCAGTGAACCGCCTTCGGCCAACATCGCCTGATCAAACAGGATATGTGACCAGTCAGCAAATTTGCTGTCTTCATACTTAAGCTTTTGGACTAAAGGATGATCAGGATTAACTTCCAGAATCGGTTTCGATTCCGGCGCTGATTGGCCTGCCGCTTTCAACATGCGCATCAGGTTACCGGACAATTCGTTTTCATCGGCTACCAGACAAGCAGGTGAGTCGGTCAAACGGAAAGTCACGCGTACATCCTTGGCTTTATCGGCCAGCGCCGCTTTCATCTTCTCGACCAGATCCTTGAACTCAGTTTCGGTTTCTTCATGCTGTTTTTTCTCGGCTTCATCTTCTAGTTTGCCCAGATCAAGATCGCCTTTGGCAACGGATACCAGTTCTTTACCTTCGAATTCAGTCAGGAAAGACAGCATCCATTCATCAACGCGGTCGGTCATCAGCAAGACTTCCACGCCTTTTTTTGCGGAAAATTTCCAGATGCGGGCTGTTCTTGGCGGCGATGTAGCTGTCGGCCGTGACGTAGTAAATCTTGTCCTGACCTTCTTTGACGCGGCTCAGGTAATCGGCCAATGAAACATTCTGCGCATCGTTGTCGTTATGGGTAGAGGCAAAGCGCAGCAGTTTGGCGATACGGTCTTTGTTACCCGCATCTTCGCCTATACCTTCTTTCAATACCTGGCCAAATTCTTTCCAGAACGTGGCAAATTTTTCTTGCTTGGCGGCAGAATCGTCTTCACCTTCGGCATTCGCCAATTCTTCCAGCATGCCCAGTACACGCTTGGTCGAGCCTTCGCGTATCGCCTTGATGTCGCGTGATTCTTGCAGGATTTCGCGCGAGACGTTCAGTGGCAGGTCGCTGGTGTCGATGATGCCTTTGACGAAACGCAGGTAGACCGGCATCAGTTGTTCGGCATCGTCCATGATGAAAACGCGTTTGACGTAGAGCTTGATGCCGCCGCGTTTATTTCTGTCCCACATGTCAAACGGTGCGCGGCTAGGAATGTACAGCAATTGCGTATATTCGCTGCGGCCTTCGACACGGTTATGCGTGTGTGTCAGCGGTGCCGTGTAATCATGCGAGATGTGTTTGTAGAATTCTTCGTATTGCTCAGGCGTGATGTCGTTCTTGTTGCGGGCCCACAAGGCGCTGGCCTGATTGACTGTTTCCAGTTCGTCGCGCAATACCTGTTCTTTTTTCTCTTCGTCCCACTCTTCTTTTTGCATCATGATAGGCAAAGAGATATGGTCGGAGTAAGTGCGGATCACGCTCTTAAGCTTATAGGCGGACAGGAAATCATCTTCGCCTTCGCGCAGGTGCAGGGTGATGGCGGTGCCGCGATCTGATTTAACGATGGCTTCCACGCTAAAGTCACCGGCGCCGGTTGATTCCCAGCGTACGCCTTCAGTGGCCGTGGTGCCGGCACGGCGAGATTCGACCGTAATCTTGTCGGCGACGATAAAGCCGGAATAAAAACCTACGCCGAATTGGCCTATCATGGCAGCGTCTTTTTGCTGGTCGCCGGACAATTTTCCGAAAAATTCCTTAGTGCCCGATTTAGCGATCGTACCCAAATGCAGGATCGCTTCATCGCGTGTAACATCGCCTGATCAAACAGGATATGTGACAGTCAGCAAATTTGCTGTCTTCATACTTAAGCTTTTGGACTAAAGGATGATCAGGATTAACTTCCAGAATCGGTTTCGATTCCGGCGCTGATTGGCCTGCCGCTTTCAACATGCGCATCAGGTTACCGGACAATTCGTTTTCATCGGCTACCAGACAAGCAGGTGAGTCGGTCAAACGGAAAGTCACGCGTACATCCTTGGCTTTATCGGCCAGCGCCGCTTTCATCTTCTCGACCAGATCCTTGAACTCAGTTTCGGTTTCTTCATGCTGTTTTTTCTCGGCTTCATCTTCTAGTTTGCCCAGATCAAGATCGCCTTTGGCAACGGATACCAGTTCTTTACCTTCGAATTCAGTCAGGAAAGACAGCATCCATTCATCAACGCGGTCGGTCATCAGCAAGACTTCCACGCCTTTTTTGCGGAAAATTTCCAGATGCGGGCTGTTCTTGGCGGCGATGTAGCTGTCGGCCGTGACGTAGTAAATCTTGTCCTGACCTTCTTTGACGCGGCTCAGGTAATCGGCCAATGAAACATTCTGCGCATCGTTGTCGTTATGGGTAGAGGCAAAGCGCAGCAGTTTGGCGATACGGTCTTTGTTACCCGCATCTTCGCCTATACCTTCTTTCAATACCTGGCCAAATTCTTTCCAGAACGTGGCAAATTTTTCTTGCTTGGCGGCAGAATCGTCTTCACCTTCGGCATTCGCCAATTCTTCCAGCATGCCCAGTACACGCTTGGTCGAGCCTTCGCGTATCGCCTTGATGTCGCGTGATTCTTGCAGGATTTCGCGCGAGACGTTCAGTGGCAGGTCGCTGGTGTCGATGATGCCTTTGACGAAACGCAGGTAGACCGGCATCAGTTGTTCGGCATCGTCCATGATGAAAACGCGTTTGACGTAGAGCTTGATGCCGCCGCGTTTATTTCTGTCCCACATGTCAAACGGTGCGCGGCTAGGAATGTACAGCAATTGCGTATATTCGCTGCGGCCTTCGACACGGTTATGCGTGTGTGTCAGCGGTGCCGTGTAATCATGCGAGATGTGTTTGTAGAATTCTTCGTATTGCTCAGGCGTGATGTCGTTCTTGTTGCGGGCCCACAAGGCGCTGGCCTGATTGACTGTTTCCAGTTCGTCGCGCAATACCTGTTCTTTTTTCTCTTCGTCCCACTCTTCTTTTTGCATCATGATAGGCAAAGAGATATGGTCGGAGTAAGTGCGGATCACGCTCTTAAGCTTATAGGCGGACAGGAAATCATCTTCGCCTTCGCGCAGGTGCAGGGTGATGGCGGTGCCGCGATCTGATTTAACGATGGCTTCCACGCTAAAGTCACCGGCGCCGGTTGATTCCCAGCGTACGCCTTCAGTGGCCGTGGTGCCGGCACGGCGAGATTCGACCGTAATCTTGTCGGCGACGATAAAGCCGGAATAAAAACCTACGCCGAATTGGCCTATCATGGCAGCGTCTTTTTGCTGGTCGCCGGACAATTTTCCGAAAAATTCCTTAGTGCCCGATTTAGCGATCGTACCCAAATGCAGGATCGCTTCATCGCGTGTCATACCGATACCGTTGTCGGCGATCGTGATAGTGCGTGCGGTCTTGTCAAAACTTACCTTGATCTTCAGATCGGAGTCGTCTTCAAACAGGCTGGCATCGTTGATCGCTTCAAAGCGCAGTTTGTCGGCGGCATCGGATGCGTTGGAAATCAGTTCGCGCAGGAAAATCTCTTTATTCGAGTACAAAGAGTGAATCATCAATTGCAGTAATTGCGCTACTTCAGCCTGAAAGCCTAGGGTTTGTTTTTCTGACATGCTTACCTCAAAAAGGAGAACGTTTTTATGAAAAATGACAATAAAAATACTTATGCAGCTAGAGGTATGGGTGTTTGCGGAATTTTCAAGTCACGTTTTCAAATGGCAAGGCGGTTTGTGCATCATGATGGCGCGACTGCACTTTTTGAATAACGGAAAAACAACACAATTTCCGGAATGGAATCAGATGCACTGGCAATCCTTCTGATGCGTTTGCTTACTTAGCGTGGGCGGAAGGGCGGAAGTGGTGGGTAAAGTGGTGAATAACCAGGAGTGACTAGGCTTGTCATCATGCGGTAGTAAGTCTTTGAAAGAATGAAAATGTCCTGAAGTTTACCTAGAATAATCTCAATCTCGCGGCTTGCCTTAGTGCCGGCGGAAAGATTAATTCGAATATTAAATCAGCTTTTAATATGCATTAAGTTGTTTTGCATCGCACCATGTTATAATTGTTGGTTACCCGAATCACCCCCAAAGCAAAATTACAATCATGTCCACTACAAAACGCGCTATACGCAACATCGCCATTATCGCCCACGTTGATCACGGCAAAACCACGCTGGTTGATCAATTGCTGCGCCAATCCGGGACTTTCCGCGACAACCAACAGGTTGATGCTCGCGTGATGGATTCCAACGACATCGAAAAAGAACGTGGTATCACGATTCTTTCGAAAAACTGTGCAGTCGAATACAAAGGCACGCACATCAACATCGTTGATACCCCGGGCCATGCCGATTTCGGCGGTGAAGTTGAGCGCGTATTGTCGATGGTTGATAGCGTCTTGTTGCTGGTTGATGCACAAGAAGGCCCGATGCCACAAACGCGTTTTGTGACACGTAAAGCTTTGGCTCTGGGTTTGAAGCCTATCGTTGTCGTTAACAAGATCGATCGTGAAAACGCTGATCCTCAGAAAGCTGTTAACGCGACTTTCGAATTGTTCGACAAGCTCGGCGCAACCGACGAGCAATTAGATTTCCCTATCATCTACGCATCCGGCTTCAAGGGCTATGCTGGTCTGGAAGATTCCATCCGTGAAGGAAATATGGATCCGCTGTTCGACGCGATCCTGAAGCACGTTCCTGCACGCGAAGATGATCCGGATGGTCCTTTGCAATTGCAAATCACTTCCCTTGAGTATTCTTCTTACGTTGGTAAGATTGGTGTTGGCCGTATCTTGCGTGGTCGTGTTAAGCCTTTGCAAGATATCGTCTGGATGAATGGTCCTGATGATAAGCCAACTAAAGCGCGCATTAACCAGGTTTTGACTTTCAAAGGTCTTGATCGCGTATTGGTTGATGAAGCCTTGGCTGGTGACATCGTACTGATTAACGGTATCGAAGAAATCGGTATCGGTTCCACCCTGTGTGCTCCTGATTTCCCGGAAGCTTTGCCAATGTTGAAGGTCGATGAGCCTACATTGACAATGAACTTCATGGTAAATAACTCGCCATTGGCTGGTCGTGAAGGTAAATTCGTTACTACCCGTCAAATCCGTGACCGTCTGGAACGCGAACTCAAAGGCAACATGGCTTTGCGCGTAGTTCAGGCTGAAAATGATGATTCGACTTATGAAGTGTCTGGTCGCGGTGAATTGCATCTGACTATTCTGATCGAAAACATGCGTCGTGAAGGTTTCGAATTGGCTGTTTCCCGTCCACGCGTAGTTTTCAAAATGGTTGATGGCGTACGTCATGAGCCGTACGAAAATCTGACCGTTGACGTTGAAGAGAATAATCAAGGCGGCGTGATGGAAGAGCTCGGTCGTCGTCGCGGTGATCTGCAAAACATGGAACCGGATGGTAAAGGTCGTGTCCGTCTGGAATACCGTATTCCTGCACGTGGCCTGATCGGTTTCCAGGGCGAATTCATGACATTGACACGTGGTACTGGCTTGATGAGTCACGTGTTTGATGAATACGCACCAGTAGATAATTCTAAAGGTGAACTCGGTGGCCGTCGTAACGGTGTATTGATTTCTCAAGATGACGGTGCTGCTGTTGCTTACGCTATCTGGAAACTGCAAGATCGCGGCCGTATGTTCGTGAGCCACAATGATCCAGTGTACGAAGGTATGATCATCGGTATCCACTCGCGTGACAATGACTTGGTCGTTAACCCTATCAAGGGTAAGCAATTGACTAACGTTCGCTCGTCCGGTACGGATGAAGCGGTACGTCTGGTACCACCAATTCTGTTGAATCTGGAATACGCGGTTGAATTTATTGATGATGATGAATTGGTGGAAGTGACACCTAAGAGTATTCGTCTGCGCAAGCGCTTCCTGAAAGAGCACGAGCGTAAAAAAGCATCACGCGATTAATAGGTAAAAATGATTTGCCATCAAAGTATTGATGGCATATTCAAAAAACCCGTTTGTTGTGCCACTGATGTGGTGTGACAAACGGGTTTTTTATTTGGGAAAACCGTCCATGAAAGATGCCAGCGGCTTGAGCGCCCAGTTAATTAGAGCGAACGGCTTACTATTGTTTCGTGAACAAAGGACTTTAAATCAATATGCAAAATAAACCCTCCCACCCTCAGGCCCTCTTTCTGATGATCATCGCCGCTACTCTTTGGAGTATGGCAGGTGTACTGACGCGCCATCTGGACGCGGCGCGTGATTTTGAAGTGACTTTCTGGCGTAGCGTTTTTGCGGCGCTGTATGTCGGCGCGGCGTTGTTGTGGCAGCACAAGTCGCAGGCCGTGCCGCGCCTGATCTCGGTCGGGCGCTATGGCCTGATATCGGGTGCGATGTGGGCCATTATGTTCTCCTGTTTCATGATTGCGCTGACCATGACTACGGTGGCCAATACCCTGATCGTGATGAGTGTTTCGCCTTTGCTGACAGCCTTGTTTGCGCGGATATTTTTACACCAGCAGATACCTGCTCGTACCTGGCTGGCGATTGTGGTGGCGTCTGGTGGCATGGTCTGGATGTTTATTGACGGCTTTGCGCAACTCGATGCGCGTGGCCTGGTAGGTATGATCGTGGCGATGGGTGTGCCATTGGCGGCCTCGGTCAATGTGATCAGCATGAAAAAAGGCGGTCATGCAGTCGACCTGATTCCTGCGGTGCTGATAGGTGGCGTATTGTCGGCGCTGGCGATGCTGCCTATGGCCTTGCCGTTTCAGGCCTCTGTTCACGATTTACTGATACTGGCGCTACTGGGATTTTTTCAGCTAGGTTTTCCCTGCATGCTGATGGTACGTGCCGCACGCAGCTTATCGGCGCCGGAATTGTCATTGCTGGCTTTGCTGGAGGTCTTGCTGGGACCGATCTGGGTCTGGTTGGGCGCCGGTGAAGTGCCTGCTAACGCAACCCTGATGGGGGGCGCCGTTGTTTTGACGGCACTCATATTTAATGAGTTGGCCGCAATCAGAATGAGAAATAAGCTTTGATCCGGATCAAATATTTTCCAATCAGGGTTTAAGTTAAGCGAATACGGAATTATAATCGCGAACATTTTTCTTTTCGGATTGTCTTGCTATGCTAAAAGCCCCTGAACTCCTGTTGCCTGCCGGTTCGCTGGCAAAAATGCATGCCGCCTTTGATTTCGGTGCGGATGCCGTCTACGCTGGCCAACCACGCTATAGCCTGCGCGCCCGGAATAATGAATTCTCTACGCTCGATGTGTTGCAGCAAGGTATTAACGATGCACATGCACGCGGCAAATTATTCTTTGTCGCCAGCAATATTTTCCCGCACAACGCCAAGCTCAAGACTTACATCAACGACATGGCGCCAGTAATTGAGATGAAACCGGACGCCATCATCATGGCCGATCCTGGCCTGATCATGATGGTGCGCGAAAAATGGCCGGAAGTGAATGTCCATTTGTCAGTGCAAGCCAATGCGGTGAACTGGGCTGACGTCAAATTCTGGCAAAGCATGGGCTTAACGCGCGTTATCCTGTCGCGCGAACTCTCGCTCGATGAGATCGAAGAAATCAAGCAGCGTTGCCCTGAGATGGAAATTGAAGTCTTTGTGCACGGTGCCTTGTGTATCGCCTATTCCGGCCGTTGCCTGCTGTCCGGCTACTTCAATCACCGCGATCCGAATCAGGGCACTTGTACCAATTCCTGTCGTTGGGATTACAAGGTCGAGAACGCTAATGAAAACGAAACCGGCGATCTGACGCGCATTCCCGTTGAAACCATCAAACTCAATTTCAACGAGGCACTGGAAGAAGCCAATCAATCGTTTTCAGCGATGGGTGATATGCCGCGCCATCCGTTGGCCGACCGTCCTTACCTGATCGAAGAGTCGGGCCGTCCCGGCAGTTTCATGCCGATACTCGAAGACGAGCATGGCACTTACATCATGAACTCAAAAGACTTGCGCGCCATCGAGCACGTTGCACGTCTGGCGAAAATCGGCGTGGATTCCCTGAAGGTGGAAGGTCGCACCAAATCGCTGTATTACGTTTCCCGTACCGCGCAAGCGTATCGCCGTGCGATTGATGATGCGGTGGCCGGGCGTCCGTTCAATGAGCAATTACTCGGTCAGTTAGACGGTCTGGCCAATCGTGGTTATACCGATGGTTTCTACCAGCGTCACCATACTCAGGAACATCAGAATTACATGGAAGGTGTTTCTAAAGCGCATCGCAGCCAGTACGTAGGCCAGGTGCTGAGCGTGACCGATGGCTGGGGCGAAGTCGAAGTCAAAAATCGTTTTGCGGTGGGTGACCAGATCGAGATCATTCATCCGTCCGGCAATGAGATCGTCACCTTGGCCGAGTTGCGCAACCAGCACAATGAGTCTATCAGCGTGATCGGTGGCGCCGGCCATAAAGTGCGTATCCCGCTGGATGTGAAATACGATAAGGCTTTGCTGGCACGCATGCTGTAAAAAGCAGACGCTGGAAGTTTTTAAAAAATCAAAAAGCTATTCTTGCCACAGAGGCGCAGAGTTCGCAGAGCAAATTTTTATTTCCAGCTCTGTGTGCTCTGCGCCTCTGCGGCAAAAGTCTTTTGATTGCCAGGCTAGCTTAGGCAAATAGCGCTTCTTCTGCGCGTGCCAGGGTTTCTGGCACGCGTATCGTCGCTTGTAAGCCATTTTGCAGGGAGGCGATAGCGGCGCCGCCACGGTAGCGGAAGCTAACGTCGATAATATCGCCGGCCTTCACCGCCAAGCTCGCTGGCAAGGGCAAGACCATGTAGTGATTGAGCCAGTCTATGGTGGCGTTTTGTTGCTGCACTACCGATAAAATATTTTTGGTAATGAAGCGTAAGGCATTCAAGTTGCCGTCAGTGGCCATCGTGAAGCTGCCTTGCCAACTGATGGTCAGGTCTATCGGCGCGACAAAATCAATGATGCTGTAGACTGCAGGCTCGGCCATTGGCACGCTGCCGGTGTAGATCGCATTAGTTTCCTGAAACTGGACGATGGGCGCGTTGTAGCCTTCAAAAATATATTCTTGCTGCATGGGCTGTACTGCCATCACGATCGCTTCCGGCATGAAGATAGGCAGGGGGGCGCCGAATTTTGCCAGATAGCGTTGCTTGAAATTGTCTATCACTTCCAGCAGTTTTTCACGCAGCATCGCGACATGGATCATTTCGCAGATGACGACATCGACAGGTTCAGGCGGCAGATATTCAAATGCATCGGCATGCACTACTTCAACTTTATGTCCCTGGGGATTTTGTGCCAGCAGGCGATTGGCTTCATTGACCATGTCGGGGTTAAACTCAACGCACCAGACTTTCTCGGCCTTGGCCGCGGCAAACCATGACAGCACGCCGGTGCCGCCGCCTAGTTCCAATACCTTGGCGCCGGGGAATACCGCATGATTGATCGCGGCCTTAAACGCTTGCATGCGATTGTTGTCCATCAGCATATTGTGATGGTAATGCAGCGGGATGAATTGACCAAGATAGCAGCTCTCGGCTTCACGTTCGTTTAGCATGGTTTTCCTCTTGTCATCCATGGATTTCACGATCCGTCCCCTCAGTAAATAGACCATTACGCTCAATTACCAACATGGCTTTGCATCACTACGCATACCCATATCTGCAGCGAAAAAGGAGAGTGTTCCCGGATCGGCTTTTGCTCGATTTACCAGCTCGACCAGCTATGCGATGCGATGCGGACAGCGCAATGTTCTGTCAAACAGGTGGAACTGCCCTCATTATCCGTATCGTGTTCATAATCAAAGCCGAGAGCTGCCTTGGTTTTCTGGCTCTGCTCGGGATTCTGTTGATATTCGCGATTTTTTTTCGCAACTTTTTTACCAACTTCTTTCGTAACTTTTTATACCGATCATTGACGATACGCTAGTTTTAAGCGTTTGAGTGCAAACTCACAGGGAGAAAAACATAAGGGCTACTGAGTCCTTGCATTTCGCTAGCGTAGGGGCAAAATCACTGCACAGCGCGCACTTAGCGTGGCTACTGTTTGTCAGTCATCCGCGACAATTGCGGGAATCGCGTCGCCCTAGTATCAAATTGGCTTCGTGCCTAAGCTTTTTATCGTTTAGAATTGCTTGCCCGTTTTTTTGCGGCTCGCTGCTGTCCAGGCCAATCGCTGCCACCATTCCTGTTTTGAGTTAATTCCCCCTATGTCCGAGCTTTACGATTTTTCTGCTGTTGCCGCTGATGAATTTCCATTGATGTATGCGATGGCGCTGTTTGATGCCGCACTCAATCCTAGCGCCTTGCTGGAATTATTGCAGAGTCGCAGCCCGTACGGCGTAAGCGGGAAGCCGCATGACACGGCGCAGATCAAGGAGACCTTGGCCGGTCTGGTCAAGAAAGTGCTGGTGCGTCAGGAAATCGGCTTGGGCTATGTACTGCGCGAAGACCTGCGGATGGCGGTGCTATTACATTTGCAGCAAAGCGGCGAGATCAAGAGCTGGGTCAAGAGCGTGCGCGACTTGCTCAAGCGCCATGGCGAATACAAACAGTGGAAACCTTTTAACGTCGCGTTCTGCCGGCGCGAGGTGATGTTTTCGGTATTTGCCGCCAATGACAAGGATTTAATGGAGTGGCGCGATAAGTATTACGCCTGCCCTAGTGATGACCATACGCCGCCCGGCACGGCATTTTTTGAGAATGTCGATGGCGTTGCGCTGTTTGGCGGGCTTGATACGGATAGCCAGGATCGCGTACTGAGCGACGTGTTTGTGCATGCTAACTGGACGCTCGATGAGTGCCAGCGCGCCTACGATTATGCCTGTGCGCATGCTGAGGCCAAGGTAAAAGTATGGCCTGAGTCGATTGCCTTGCTGTGCCAGCAAATGCTGTTGCGCGGTGATTTTCAGCGGCTGACACAATTACACCAATACATGCCTGCCGCGCTGTTGCCTGATTCCTTGCTGGCCATGGCGGTGTTGCGCGGTGATTTTGCGGTCGCTGTCGAGCTTGCCGATAGCATCATCAAGTTAGCCAAGGCACAGTCGGGTAAGCGTAAGGTGTTTATTCCGGAACTGATAGGCTTGTTATACAGCGTCGCCTTGCTCGGCAAGAACGATGCCGCCAGCCTCAAGCGCGCCAAAGAGCAAGTTGATGATGGTGTCAAGCAACAGCATGCCTACGCCTATTTGTTTTTGCAGCCTTTGGTGCATCATCTGGTGCAAGGTGTTCCGTTAGCGAGCCCGCAAAAATTTGTGCGGGCCGAGCGCGATGTCGATGGCTTGTTCGAAGGCATCGCCTTGTTTTGGCAAGATGCGCCTAAAGATCCGAAAATGCACGCCCGCCTGATGAGCTTGCGCGCCGCCTGCATACGGCTGGGTTATCAATGGGTCGCCGCCGAACTTGATTTGCTATTGCAGACTCAATACGGCGCCGAAGCCTTACTGCCGGACTGGCATGCCCGGCATCAGGTCAAGCCCCTGATCGCCGCCTTGCATAGGGAAGAAACCTGGCAGCGCGCCCTGAGCGCCCTGGCGCAGCTTAAGCCCGGTAGCGGGATTGCCAGCAGCGCTACTAGCGATGTGCGCATCGCCTGGTTACTGCAACTGCATCATGGTCTGGTGCAGTTAGATCCACGTGAACAAAAACGCAGTGCCAAAGGGGTCTGGAGCAAGGGCCGGGCGGTAGCTCTGAAGCGTCTGGCGCACGAGCAAGACAGCCTGCCTGGCATGAGCGAGCAAGACAAGCGCCTCGCCACTTGTGTACGCAAAACCTTCGACAATTATTACGGTGGTAGTGAATACGAGCTAGCCGCTGAAAAAGCGCTGGCCTATTTGCCAGGTCATCCGGCGGTATTCTGGGCTGACGCTCCTGATGTGCGTATCGATATCATCAAGGGGGAGGTCGCCTTGCAACTGAACGAGACGGGCGGATTGATCAGTCTTAAGCTAGATCCGGATATCGGTAGCGAGTCGCATGTTGCCTGGCGCAAAGAGACACCAACCCGCTTGAGCGTATATGCCTCAAGTCCCGAGATCCGCCAGATCGCCGGCATACTCGGGGCAGGTTTAACGGTACCGGTGGCGGCCAAGGCGCAATTGGTCGACGTGATCGCCGCGATTGCACCGCATCTGGCGATTCATTCCGATTTGCCCGAGCTAGCTCGGCACATTGCCACCATAGATGCTAACCCGACGCTGTTCGCGCATCTGCTGCCTTTGAAAGATGGCCTGCGTCTGCAATTACTGGTGCGGCCGCTGCCTGACGGCGGCTGGTTTCCACCCGGTAAAGGCGCCGCTAATGTGCTTGGAGAACAGGCTGGCACGCCAGTGCAGGCGAGCCGCAAACTCAAAGACGAGGCCAAGGCGCTCAAGCAGGTGCTCGCCGCCTGTCCGGCGCTGGCATTGGCCGAGCAAGACGAACAAGAGTGGCAATTGCAAGATCCCGAGCAATGCCTGGAGCTGCTGGGGCAACTCAAGGAGCTGCCCGAAGGTATGCTGGAGCTGGTCTGGCCCGAGGGTGAGCGCTTCCGCCTCAAGGGGAGCCGCTCTTTGATGCAAATGCGTCTGACGATAAAAAAGCAGGGCGAATGGTTTGTTGCCGGCGGCGAGATCACGCTGGATGATGGTCGGGTGCTGGCGCTGCGCGAGTTGATGCAGCTGGCCGAAGGCGCAAACGGGCGCTTCCTGAAAATTGGCGAGAACGATTATCTGGCGCTGACAGATAACTTCCGTAAGCGTCTTGATGAGCTGCGTGCGCTCGGTGATCCTATCGGCAAAGATGGCGTGCGTATCAACCCGCTGGCCGCCGCTGCGCTGGCCGAGTTGGCCGCCGAAGTGGGCGATTTGCAGGCCGATAATGCCTGGCGCGAGCAAGTCCACAAGCTCGATACCCTGGCTGATTTTGTGCCAAAGGTGCCATCGACCTTGCAAGCCGAGTTGCGCGATTACCAGCTCGAAGGCTATCAATGGTTGGCAAGGCTGGCGCACTGGGGAGTAGGCGCTTGCCTGGCCGACGATATGGGGCTGGGCAAAACCGTGCAGGCGCTGGCGCTGCTGCTTGATCGTGCGCCGCATGGTCCGGCGCTGGTAGTGGCACCGATTTCGGTAGCCATGAACTGGCAGGCGGAGGCCGCCCGCTTCGCGCCTACCCTGACAGTACGCGCTTACCACAGCAATCGTTCGCTGGCCGATCTGGGGCCGTTTGATCTGGTGATTGCCAGTTATGGCATGCTGCAATCGGATGCCGAAGCGTTTGGTGCGCAACACTGGCATAGCGTCGTGCTGGACGAAGCGCAGGTGATTAAAAACTCCGCCACCAAACGCAGCCAGGCCGCCATGGCATTGACTGCCGATTTCAAGATGATCGCCAGCGGCACGCCGGTAGAGAATCATCTGGGCGAACTCTGGAACTTGTTCCGCTTCATCAATCCGGGTTTGCTTGGTTCGAAAGAGCGTTTTAGCGAACGTTTCAGTACTCCTATCGAGCGTGGCGACAAGCCGGCGCGGCTGCATCTGAAAAAGCTGATACAGCCGTTCATTTTGCGTCGTACCAAGACCCAGGTCTTGAGCGAATTACCGTCGCGTACCGAGATCACGCTACAGGTAGAGCTAAGTCAGGAAGAGCGCCATCTGTACGAGGCGCTGCGCCAGGAAGCGATCGATAAGATTGCCAATATCAAGACCGGGGAAGGGCAGTCGCTGCAAGTGCTGGCCGAGATCACCAAGCTACGCCGCTTTTGCTGTAACCCTAAGCTGGTGCTGAAAAACTCCACGGTGCCCGGTAGTAAGTTAGGGGTATTTGCCGACACGGTAGAAGAGTTGCTGGAAAATCGCCACAAGGCGCTGGTGTTCAGCCAGTTTGTCGATCATCTGGCGATCGTGCGCGAATGGCTTGATCAGCAGGGCATTGCTTACCAATATCTGGATGGCAGCACTCCGGCTTTAGAGCGCAAGAAACGCGTCGATGCGTTTCAGGCCGGCCAGGGCGATATCTTCCTGATCAGCCTGAAAGCCGGTGGTACCGGGCTCAATTTAACCGCCGCCGATTACGTGATCCATCTCGATCCATGGTGGAACCCGGCAGTGGAAGACCAGGCCTCGGATCGCGCCCATCGCATGGGGCAATTAAGGCCGGTGACGATCTACCGGCTAGTCGCGCAAGACACCATAGAAGAAAAAATCATCGCCTTGCACGCCCAGAAACGTGATCTGGCCGATAGCCTGCTGGACGGAGGTGATGCCGCCGGCCGTATGGATACGGCAGCCTTGCTGCGCTTGCTGAAGGAAAGCGTGCGTAAATGGCGCGCCAGGGTACCCCAACTTTTTATTCTGGCTGCCTTGCCGGTCACTTTGGGCGATGAAGACGATAGCTTGTCGGACGATATGCCGGCCAGCGCCCTGTTTATTCATCTCGCCGAGGGCCAGCTCCCAGCATCCGCTCCTGTGCCGTATTACCCTGGCTTGTTGCCTGACTGGCATCTTGAGTTTAGGTCCGTATGAAGAAAGTGATGGTCATGTCTCTACCGTCAGATTGCAGTTAGATCCTGAGCTAGTCACGCAGCTTTTGGCAAAGCTTTTCAGTCAGCACGTGTCAAATAAGGGTGTCCATTAAGGACGTGAATTTAAGAAGTAGTGAAACCTAGTTCAGCCGTATTGAATCAGCCGTATTGAATAAACAGCAGTGAATTAGCAGTATTGAATAAGCCTTAGTGTCAGCACAAATTTAGTCCCAATCTTTTTTATTTAAATCACGCCTGCCAATTACGGTTGGCACTTTTTGCACTTTTTAATCCTTTAATTTACCGATGAAA
This sequence comes from Undibacterium piscinae, assembly GCA_003970805.2. GTDB lineage: Bacteria > Pseudomonadota > Gammaproteobacteria > Burkholderiales > Burkholderiaceae_D > Undibacterium > Undibacterium piscinae. The sequence continues at coordinate 1,378,941 of CP051152.1, read as the reverse complement.
AATTCTATGTTCAAGCATAAAACCCTCAGCCTGATGATCCTTGCCACACTCGGTGCTAGTGCCAGCCTCAGCTTTGCAGCACCGACCATTTCGCGTCTGACGCCACCTAGTAATCCGCTAGTTGCCGGCGCATCGACCTTGGCGCGCTTTTTGCCAGGTCAGCGTTTTGACTTGCAAGCAACGGTGATACCCGAAGCCGGAAAAACGATTACAGCCGTTAGTTTTGCGGTTGATGGCGTACCGGTAGTCGCACCGCTTGCCAATACCAGCATCTTGCCTGCGACCGCGATCAATGTCGCCAAGCCGGGCGCGGTAGCGGCTTCTTTGCGTGCTTACTCAAATAGCACAGTCGGCGTACACAGCTTGACAGCGACCGCCACCCAAAGCGATGGCACTAGCACGGTTGCGACAGGTAATTTTGAAGTGATGCCGATTCTGACTGGCCAAGGACGTACTGCTAAAAACGTGATTTTATTATTGGGCGACGGCATGGGCGCAGCGCACCGTACTGCGGCACGTGTGATGGTGAAGGGGTACGCACAAGGGATGGCGCAAGGCAAATTGGCGATGGATACTTTCCCATTCACAGGTATGGTGATGACGGCATCCTTAAATTCTATCGTGACCGATTCTGCACCAGGTATGGCCAACTATGTCACAGGAAACAAGGCGCAAAATAATCAAGAAGGCGTGTTCCCGGATGACACCACCGATGCTTTCGATAATCCACGCGTAGAGTATTTGTCTGAATACCTGCATCGTACCAAGGGCAAGTCACTCGGTATCGTCACCACCGCCGACGTGTTTGATGCGACTCCTGCAGCGAATGCCGTGCATACCTCGAACCGTGGTAGCGGCACCGGTATCGTGGATCAATATTTGGATGATAGAAGCTTGACTGGCTTAACCGTCTTGATGGGGGGCGGCCGTAAATGGTTCATCCCGAAAAATTCAGCAATCGCGGCGGCCAATCCGGTCAATGTCGGTAACGGCTCAGTGCGTTCTACTTCGAATGACTATGTGTTGCCTGCAGATTTGGTCGCAGGCTGGGGCGCAGCACCAGGCGCCAAGGATCCAAATCGCGATTTGATCAGCGACTTCCAAACTGCCGGTTACGCCTATGCCTCTGACAAAACATCGATGGATGCCAGCGGTACTCCAGACAAGCTGCTGGGTCTGTTTAGCTACTCCAACATGAACGTGGCCTTTGATAAAATCAACAAGCGTCGCGGTACTTCTACCATCGTCGATGACTATGGTTTCCCTGACCAACCTATGCTCGATGAAATGACCAGCAAGGCGATCAGCGTTTTAAATAAGAACAACACAAATGGTTTTTATCTGATGGTTGAGGGTGCATCGATAGACAAACAATCGCATTTGATGGATAGCGATCGCTGGATAGAAGAGACGATAGAGTTTGATCGTGCGGTAAAAGTTGCGCAAGATTTTGCTGCCAGCAATCCAGATACCTTGGTGATAGTAACGGCCGATCATGAATGTGCCGGCGTAGGTATTATCGGTGCGTACACTGGTACTGGTGCCAGCAGCGCCAATGTGGCAACTTACGATGCCGCTAAGTTTCCAAAATACGCGATACAGGCCGACGGTTATCCTTTGACGACTGACGTACCCGGCAAGATGGTCATCGGTTATGCCGGTAATGCAGATCGCTACGAAACCTGGCAGTCGAATGCCCAGCCTAGCCAAGATTCACAGCAGCCTTTCATCGGTGCCGCACCTTTGAACACTTATCCAGTTACTCTGATTGGCCAGCCAAATACACGCAATGTCAGTACTGGCTATCTGATCACGGGTCAGGTCGCTGGTGATCAGGGTGTGCACACTGCAACCGACATTCCTTTGTCGGCCTATGGCCGTGGTGCGATGCTGTTTTCGGGTGTGATGGATAACACCGATGTGTTCTTTAAAATTGGCCAGGTTGTGCTGGGCGGTTCTAAATAAGCTAGCTTAAAACTAAGCGCATTTGAGTCGCTAACGAGCACTGCAACGCAGTGCTCGCCATGAATTTTATTTCCAAGGATAAGCATCATGTTCACACTTGTACAATTAAAACGCAGCTTATTGGCTGCTACTTTTGGCGCAGTCAGCGTGCTTGCAAGTACAGCGCAAGCGGCCGATTACCATTTCGATTTCTCGCAAGCCAATAGTCTCACTAAATATGCCGGCGTGAGTTTTAGCAATGCCATCAATGCCGATATCTACGATGCCAATTTCAACATCATTGGTCAGCACTGGATCACCGACACCGATGTTAATACGCCAGCGGTCGGCCTGGAAGCCATGTCGACTTACGGTTACCAAGGCAGTGCAGCCAGCGGCGTGACCGGTTTGCAAGCACTCTGGCAACCTGTGTTGATGAGCTTCGCTAGCCCGATCTCGCTCTCGTCCTTCTCTTTGAAGCAAGACGATAGTTCTTTCGGTTTTCCCGGTCACACCCAAATCCGTTTTCTGGATGCAAATGGTCAGCAAATCGGTAGCGAAATCGATTACCTCCAAAGCGGCACGGTTAACATCAGTTCAGCAATGGCACGCACCGGTGTCAGTAGCATCATGCTCGCCAGCGGCAAGTTTTACACCAATATCGATGTGATCTCAGCGGTTCCAGAAGCCGAGACTTACGCCATGTTGTTGGCTGGTTTAGTGGTACTGGCAGTCGCCAGTCGCCGCCGCGCCGCTTAATTAAGTTCGCTAAGTTAGTGAGCTGAGCGACACAAAAGGCAGTGTTGCGCGTGCAGCGCTGTCTTTCACATTGCAATCATCTTCCCAAGTTATCCATGATGCGCCGACTAACTCGTTCTCTCGCGTTGACGCTGCTGCTGTGTTACCAGACTAGCTTCAGCCTGGCGATCGCAAACTCACCGCCCGCCATCGAGCAAGAGATACAGTCCTGGCTAGATGAGCAGGGCACGCCGGTGTTTAGCAACGTCAGCAGTGCCGCGCAAAATCTGCCAATAGTGCAAGCACCAGCACAAGCAAAAGCACTTCAGCAAGCGCAGTCAGCAGCACGGCGCAGTCAACGTAAGCCGCTAGCCATCCCTAAGCCGGAACGGGGTAGCTTGGCAAGTCTGCTCAGCGTACCCAATCAGGATTGCCAAAACGCCCCGACGCAAGAGCCTGGCGAAAACCAGATAGAAATGCGTGAGCAGTCCGACGGTACACTTAGTTTCAATAATATTGCGGCCGGTTCGGATCGGCCTCCGTCCAGTCGTATTGCGTGTCCTAAAACAGCGCCGCTGCTCACTCTGCCACCGTCTGCAGCAAGGCAGTTGCTAGCTAGTCTCGATACTTTCAGCAGTCAGAGCGGTTCAGGCATAGAGAAAAATCCAGCCGAGCACGATGCCTTGGAAGATCATTAGATCTGTCAGAAATCTATTCGGCACTAGCCCAGCGCGCATATTTCATGCGGGTTTTCAGCCTGCCTGGCCTGCGGCCCGCATGGGATATGCGCCTCTGGACTATGCTATTTTAAAAGCGCTTTAGTGGCATCTTATCCGCAAATTTTTAGCGACTCAATTGTCATAGTAATGTCATCTTGCTATGGCTGCACGCATCGTATAATGACGCCACTTTTAGATGAATCTAGTTTTTTTCTGATGTGAGCGTGCTAGATCATTGCTTAAACACCGCCGTCAACCTACAGGATTTCCTCAATAATGTCTTTTCAAGCTTTCCATCTCAGGCTGCGCAATATGCTGAGTTATCGTCGCAGTTTTCTACTCGGCGCGATTTTCTTTGCAACTATGGTGGCGATCGGTGCGATACCCGGTGAGGCGACAGCACTCTCTGCCAGGATACCCGACAAACTCTTGCACTTTGTCGCGTATTCTTTTCTGACTTGCTGCATCTTTGGTAGTCTCAAGGGTGGCTTATGGAGCCGCTCCTGGCGCAGCATAGTCTATGTTGGCATGCTGGGCGCCTTGGATGAAAACATACAGCGCTTCATGCCTTACCGTAGTTGTGACATTGCCGATTGGGCCTTCGATATGCTGGCAGCGACGCTCAGTGTGCTGATTTTGTCGCTGATTTATCGACTGCTTAACCCCGTTCCTACATCAGAAGAATTGCTTAAAAGTATTTAATTCGAATCAATAAAAATGCTTAAAAGTATTTAATGTTGCAATGCGGAAAATTAATCAAAGAAAAACATAAGTAAATAGCAAAGGCATTACATTTAGTAACAATAAATTAATAAAACACTCACAGTATATTTGCAGGCTAGATATAATACGCGGCGCTTACCGGTGAGGTTTTTAGATGGTGTATGGCCAGCAGGGGTTGGTCAGCTCCTCATCTTATGAGCGATTTTTGCTTGGGAGGGGAGTCACAAATTTTCTTCTCATGTTTATTGAAAAGCACTTTATTTTTATGTTTCTGTTACAAGCCTGTTCTTACCCGCAGTACCGCTATCTGGGTCTAGTCACTTTTCTTGCTGCCTTGAGTGCCAGTTTTTCTGCAGTTGCAGCATCGGATGACGTGTTTTCCCCTTATCTCGATTTTTCGGTGATCCATGAGGATAATTTGCTGCGCTTTCATGACGCCGCAAGCGCGCTGGCGGTGACGGGCAGTGAAGTGATGGCCGATACCATCAAGCGTACTAGCGCAGGTCTGCGCATCAATAAAATCATCAGCCAACAAACTCTTATTGCCGACCTGAGTATGAGTCGCAATCGCTACAGCCATTTCAGTCAATACGATTATGCCGGTAAAGATGCCAGTGCTAATTGGGGCTGGCAGTTAGGTAGTCATGTGTCGGGTAATCTGGGGGGGAGTTATAGCGAAGGGCAAACCCCGTTCCAGGATTTTCGGGCGATAGAGCCGAATATCAATCGGCAACGGCGTGAAAACTTCGATGCCGCCTGGCAGTTTCACCCTAGCTGGCGGGTGCGCGGCGGCTATAGCCAATATGCGCTGGCCTACGATTTAGCCGTGCTGCAATACAACGATAGAAAACTGGCGACCACCGAGTTTGGGCTCGATTTTGTTCAGCCTACCAATAGCACGGTCGGCGTACAGTTGCGGCATATCCGTGGCGACTATCCAAATAATCTCATCGTCAGTATTTTTTCTGTCGACAATAATTATTCGCAAAATGAGTTCAAAGGAAAAGTCGATTGGCGCGTCTCTGAGACGGCGTCTATCCAGTTCCTTGGTGGCTTGGTGCGCAAAAATTATGATGCGCTGACTAAGCGTAATTTCAGCGGTACCAATTCCAGGTTGGTTGCTAACTGGTCGGCCAGCGCCAAACTCAATCTCAACGTCAACGCCTGGAATGAAGTCGGTTCTAGTAGTGACTTGTCCGCCAATTTCTCGACCAATCGTGGTGTGAGTAGCGACTTGGGGTGGGAGTTGGCTTCCAAAGTCAGAGTCAATGCCTCGCTCAGAGGCGAGCGCAGAGATTACACCGGGGTTGCCGCAGTAATTGGCGCGCAGGCGTTGGAGCGTAAAGATAACTATACCGCTGCGAGTATAGGCCTCAGTTACATGCCGATACGCCATTTGCAATTGAGTGCCTCACTTGCCAACGAGGCGCTGAGCTCTAATTTTGAACGCAATGGCTATCGCGATAATAAATTGCAGTTTAACGGTCGTTACGATTTGGGTCTGGATTAATGAAAACCAGTAATAATGTTTTTGCGGTTGCCCTGCATAACCGCCTATTGGATCCATTGGTGATTTTAGGCAGTTTGTACGCCAGTATGCTGGCCTTTGACGAGCGCCTTAATGGCTATTATCTGGTGTTGGGGATCATCACGTTTTTCATTTGCTCTTATGTGTTTGAGCAAGTTGATCAGCGTCGCTCTTTTGACAAAATTACGCTTTGGACCATCACGCGTGAGATTATTGTCGAGTGGATTATCATCGTAGCGGTGATCCTGTTTATGGGCGTGGCAACCGGTTTAGCGTTTCAGTTTTCTGAACCAGTGGTCGAAGTGTGGTTCGTGATCGCACCGCTCGCTTTGATCGCTACCAGGTCTATCCTGCAAAAAATAAACGCCAACCTCAACGAGGGCGGCGGTCAACGTTCTGCCGTGATCGTCGGGGTCAATGAAGTCGGCTTGAAACTAGCGCGTCGCACTTCGGAATACCATAACGTCGATATCAATGTGCACGGTTTTTTTGATGACCGAGATATTTCACGTCAAACATCTGCTGAAAAAATTCAGCCTCTGGGTGGTATGGCCGATATTGCTGCCTATGTGCGTCAACATAACATCAACATCATTTACATCAGCCAGCCTATCTCCGCGCAGCCACGTATCTTGCAATTGCTGGAAGACTTGCAAGACACCACCGCCTCGATTTATTTTTTGCCAGATATTTATGTGTTCGATCTGATACAGCCGCGCTTTGATTATGTCGGCGGCATGCCGGTGGTAGCGATCTGCGAATCGCCGTTTACCGGTATCGATCACATCATCAAACGCAGCAGCGACATCGTGCTGGCTTTGGCGATACAAATTTTATTACTGCCCATCATGCTATGCATCGCGCTGGCGGTAAAGCTCACTTCACCTGGTCCGGTTATCTTCAGGCAACGTCGTTATGGCTTAGATGGGGAAGAAATCATGGTGTATAAATTTCGCTCTATGGCGGTGTGTGACGATGGTGACAATATCGTGCAAGCCACCAAGGGTGACCTGCGTGTGACCAAACTGGGCGGCTTTTTACGCCGCACTTCGCTCGATGAATTGCCGCAATTTATCAATGTCTTGCAAGGGCGTATGAGCATCGTTGGGCCGCGTCCGCATGCGGTGGCGCATAACGAGCTGTATCGCAAGCAAATCAAAGGTTACATGCTGCGGCATAAGGTCAGACCAGGCATTACTGGTTGGGCGCAAGTGAATGGCTCACGCGGTGAGACCGATACCTTGGATAAGATGAAAACCAGAATCGACCTGGATCTGGATTATTTGCGACGCTGGTCGCTGATGCTGGATTTAAGCATCATCTTCAAAACTGTCATGGTGGTTTTGAAGCGTGAGAATGCCCACTGAAGTTAGTTGAAAGCGGGATAAATTTGCCGCTGGGCAAATAGGAGATTTTTGTTTTTTGTGCAACAATGCGGCTCGCTAAATTAGTCCCTCAGTCATTGCACTTAGGTCAGCCTTAAAAGGTCGCCAAAACAAGCTCTGCTTGTGCGGGTGTTGTGAGTGCATAACAACAGATGTAAAAATTAGTAGGGCTCTATACATGCCTTACCAAGATAAATTTTAAAGATCGTTTAGGAGTGAAATTTTGATGCGTACGACAATTGAAATGCCTGCAGCACTGACTACAGCCACCCCGGGTACGCGACTCTTGTGCAGTGCCTTAATTGCGCTTGCTGTGCTTGGTCTGTCAGCATGTGGCAGCAAAGAAAAAGCACCTGGTCAAGCGATTGCCAAAGTCAATGGCGATGAGATTACCGTACATCAACTGAATGAAGAATTGCAAAGACTGGGCGGCCAGCAAGGCGTCACCAATAAGCAAGTGCTAGAAGCGCTAGTGGATAGGCAGTTGATTTTAGGTGAAGCCTTAAAAGAAAAAACCGATAGAGATCCAGCCGTAATGCAGGCGGTAGAGCGCGCCAAGGCGCAGATCTATGTACAAGCCTATCTGCAAAAGAAAATCGGCAACAGCGCCAAGCCAAGCAAGACGGATGTCGATAGTTTTTTTGAGAAAAATCCTGATCTGTTCACACAGCGCAAACAATACGATTTAAAAGAACTGGTGATAGAAACAAAAAACTTCAGCCCTGAGTTAAGCGCGATGATGGATACCGCAAAATCTCTGGATGAAGTCGCTGCGTGGTTAGAAGCCAAAAATATTCAGTTCAGTCGCGCCCAGATCTCACGCACCAGTACCGATCTGCCAGCCGAGATGATCAAGTCGCTCAAGGGCATGCAAAAGGGTCAGTTATTTACCATCAAAGAAGGTGGTCGTAGCTTGCTGGTGTCGCTGCACGAGATTAAAGATGCGGCAGTAACAGCCGCAGTCGCAGCGCCGCAAATCGAACAATTTTTGATTAGTAAAAAGAATAAAGAAGCCAGCGAAGCCGAACTGGCGCGCTTGCGCACGACCGGCAAGATTGAATATCTGAATGCAGAGATTATCAATAAAGGCCAGCCTGCGGATGCCGCACCAGCTTCGGTCGCTAGCAATGTGGCAGTTGCTCCAGCAGCCAATGCAGTCGCAGCCAACAAGCTAGAAAATAAGCCAGATGATGCGGTTATCAATCGCGGCGTAGCAGGTTTAAAGTAATTCAATTCATAGCGCGTACTTTGATTTTTACCCTGCAGTTTAAATAGGAAATTGTCATGATCAAGAAATATAGGTTGGCCATAATGGCGTTGCTGCTAGCGGCTTGGATGAGTTTAGGTTTGGCGGCAGATGTGCAATTGGGCGCAGGCGATGTTCTCAAGATCACGGTCTACGATCACCCTGATTTGTCTTTGGAAACCAGGGTCAGTGAAGCCGGAAGTATTTCTTATCCTTTGATCGGGCAAGTGACAGTAGGCGGTATTTCTTCGGCCGCTGCGGAGAAAAAAATTGCTGGTCTGTTAGAGGGGGGCAAGTTCATCCGTAATGCGCAAGTGAACATTATCGTGACCGTGATGCAGAGTCAGCAAGTCTCGATACTGGGGCAGGTAAACCGCCCAGGGCGTTACCCGATAGAGGGGCGTCGCAGTATTTTAGAGATACTGGCATTAGCCGGTGGTGTGAATAGCGAAGCAGGCGACACCGCCACACTAGTGCGCAATCGCAATGGGAATTCGAAGAAAGAAGTGATCGATATCCTGGGTATGGTACAGAGCGGCGATCTAGCCTTGAACGCAGAAGTATTGGCGGGCGATATCGTCTACGTCGCCAGAGCCCAGAAGTTTTATATTTACGGCCAGGTGCAGCGCCCGGGCATGTATCGCCTAGAGCGTGGCATGACCGTGTTGCAGGCCTTGTCGGTTGGTGGCGGTTTGAACGCACGCGGTACCGAGCGCGGCATACGCATCAAACGCAGCGATCTGAGCGGCGTCATGCAAGAGATACCGGTCAAGCACGATGATCTGATTCATACCGACGATGTGGTCTACATACAAGAGAGTTTGTTTTAGTTCTGAGCTGGCGCAGTGCTAGAGCGATGGTAGCGCCGCAAATGCATAGCGCCACCAGCGCGCAGCGCGTATCCAATAATGCAGTAATCAGGCGCAGATGTGATGCGCTTCATTTAGTTTTGAGAGTAATCAAATGAATTTCACCCAGTTTCTACTTATCTTACGCGCTCGCTACAAGATCATCCTGATCACCTTACTGGTGACAGTGACGACCACGGTAGTCGTTAGTTTGCTATTGCCTAAGACCTATAAGGCGACAGCCTCGTTGGTACTTAATTTTAAAGGTGCTGATCCTGTCACTGGCATGATATTGCCAGTGCAGTTAATGCCCTCTTATATCGCAACCCAGGTCGATATTATTAATAGTCGGCGCGTCGCATTAAGAGTGGTTGATGATCTTAAAATGGCAGAAGGCGCAGCCGTGCAAGCGCAATTTATGGATGCGACAGAAGGTAAAGGCAATATCCGTGACTGGTTGGCAGATTTGTTGTTGAAAAAGGTGGATGTCGCACCTTCGCGCGAGAGCAGTGTGCTCGAACTGAGCTATAAGGGTAATGATCCGCAGTTTGTTGCCGCTGTCGCCAATGCGTTTGCCGCCGCCTATCAGCAGGTGAGTCTGCAACTGAAAGTGGAACCATCGCAAAAGGCCTCGGGCTATTTTATTGAGCAGATTAAGCAATTACGCGAGAAGCTAGAAACGGCACAAGCTAAGTTGTCTAGCTATCAGCAAGAACATGGCATTGTCAGTGCAGACAATCGTCTGGATGTAGAGTCTGCACGACTCAATGAATTATCCAGCCAGTTAGTGATGGCGCAAGGCCAGTCTATGGAGGCTGGTTCGCGTCAGCGTCAGGCACAAAGCGCAAATGGAGCCTCCCCAGATGTATTGGCAAACCCTATCGTACAAAACCTGAAGGTGAGTCTCTCGATGGCAGAAGTTAAGTTTGCGGAGACTTCACAAAAGCTTGATAAAAATCATCCGCAGTATCAGGCCGCAAAATCAGAAGTGGATAAATTGCGCTCTAATCTAGATGATCAAATTAAACTGGCGAGTAGCGGTGTAGCAGGTAATGCACATATTTTCCAGCAACGTGAGGCCGAGATCCGTGCCGCCTTAGCCGCACAAAAAGCCAAGGTCATGGCATTGGGTGGTGCGCGTGATGAGATCAAGGTCTTGGTCAATGAGATGGAAACAGCGCAACGCGCTTACGAAGGTGCATCACAGCGCTTTAATCAAACCAATATGGAAGGGCAGTCAAACCAAACCGATATCGCGGTCTTAAACCCTGCGGTAGCGCCACTTGATCCTGCTGGTCCTAAAGTGTTGCTCAATACCCTTGCATCTATTTTTCTGGGCACGATGCTCGGTCTAGGTTTTGCGATGTTGGCAGAGCTGATGAACCGCCGCGTCCGTTCTGCCGATGATCTGGTTGAAGCCTTAAAAGTTCCAGTACTGGGCGTGGTGCAATGGACGGCACCAAAGCCTCGGAGTCGTGGTTTATTTAACCGGGCTTTAAAAAACAATTTAAGTACTAATTGAGTCATGGACCAGCAAATGAACCCGCAAAATCAAGTCAATCCAATTAGCCCGGCGGCAGTAGTACGCCCGCTTAATCCTGCTAACGCCGTGCGTGAATCAAGCATGGGCCGTATCTTGCTCGATATGGGTAAGATCAAGCCCGAAGATGCCGAGCGCATCTTGCGTCAGCAAAAAGAAAAAAACATGCGCTTTGGTGAGGCAGCACTTAGCCTTGGCTTAATTACCGAAGTTGATATTCAACAGGTATTAGCGCGCCAATTTGATTACCCGTATTTGCCAGCAGGGCAAGGTAATTTTGCGCCGGAACTGGTCGCCGCTTACCAGCCATTTAGCCCGCAGGTTGAAACCTTGCGCGCCATCCGTAGCCAGTTAATGTTGCGTTGGTTTGCCAATGGCCATAAATCACTGGCGATCGCCAGCGTTAATCCGGGTGAGGGTGCTAGTCTGTTTGCCGCTAACCTGGCGGTAGTGTTCTCGCAATTGGGCGAGCATACCTTGCTGATCGACGCCAACCTGCGACAACCGCGCCAACATCAGATTTTTAATCTGAGTGGCAAGCAAGGCTTGTCTGATGTGCTGGTTGGCCGTGCTGATCTGAACGCGATTTCTAAGGTTAATTCCTTTGTCGATCTGTCTGTCTTGCCAGCAGGTACGCTGCCACCCAACCCACAAGAATTGGTGAGTCGTAGCTCTTTTAATGCACTGAGTGTCAACGTCGAAAGCCAATTTGATGTCGTTATCTATGATGTCTGCGCCTTCTCTTCTGGTGCTGATGCGCTGGCAATTGCAGCACGCGCCGGTGGTGTATTGCTGGTGGCGCGTAAGAACACCACCAGTCTGGCAGACATTAGCGCGGTCGCTGAGCAGTTGGCACGTATTGGCGCTGAAGTCGTTGGCTCGGTGCTGGTCGAATACTAATGGATCAAGTTATGGCAGCGAGCGCCACCAAAACCAGTAACCTAGCCAATAGCATCGTGTGGAAACAGCAGATCTTCGCCTGGTGGCCTATCTTAATTGGTATGCTGCTGCTCTATGTGCCTAGCTTCTATGATCTAGGCAGAGGTTTGTGGAGCACCGAAGGCTATGCGCATGGTCCGATCATTCTGCTCTTATCGCTTTGGCTGATTATTAAGCAATGGCCGCTGATGTTGCAAGCCGCCGCGGATAAACGTGGCGCGGCGCTAGGCTGGCCGATCGCTGTGATTGCGCTGCTGCTGTATATTATCGGGCGCTCGCAAAGCATACAGATGTTTGAGATTGCCTCTTTTATCGGCTTATTGCTTGCTCTGATACTGATCGTCTATGGTAGCCGCGCGCTAAAAGTACAGTGGTTTCCTTTCTTTTTCATGTTGTTCATGATCCCTCTACCGGGGGCGCTGGTGAGTGCTCTCACTATGCCCATGAAAATGGCCGTGTCGTATGTCACTGAGAATATTTTGTTCTGGGCTGCTTACCCGATTGCCCGCACTGGCGTGATTCTGCAAATCGGCCAATACCAATTGCTGGTGGCCGATGCCTGTGCAGGTTTGCAAACTTTGCTTACCTTAGAGGCGCTGGGTCTGTTTTACCTCAACATCGTCAAACATACCTCGGCTTTTCGGAATGTCGCCTTAGCGATATTGATTATCCCTATCTCCTTCACTGCCAACGTGATCCGCGTCATCAGCTTGACCTTGATTACGTATTATTTTGGTGATGCTGCAGGGCAGGGCTTCTTGCATGGTTTTGCGGGTATGGTTTTGTTCATTACTGCCTTGTTGCTGATTATCTCGGTTGATTCGGGCTTGCAACTGATCGCTAAGGCACGCAGCACTAAGACCCCAGCAAATAAAGGTGTAGCAGCATGAAGCCAAGCATGAAGCCAACAATGATCGCCAGCCTGATCTTAGGCAGCCTGATGGCCATGTCTGCCGCTGCCACCAAACTCATAACACCGACCAACTATTTGTGGCAAAGCCTGCCAGCTTTAGAATTGGCGCAAATAATTCCAAGTCAGTTTGGCGAGTGGACGGAAGAGAAAAATCTCAGTTCTGCAGTCATTAATCCACAGACCGAAGCGAGCTTACAAAAAATTTATACGCAAACGCTGTCGCGTACCTATGTCAACCAGGCGGGCGAGCGCATCATGCTCTCTATCGCCTATGGTAAAGATCAAAGCGACGCGGTGCAGGTGCATTACCCAGAGGTCTGTTATCCGGCGCAAGGGTTTCAAGTGACATCAAATCGCTTAGGCGTGTTGGCAACCGCTAGCGGTAGCATTCCGGTAAAACGTCTAGAGACCAATTTATCCAATCAGCGCTATGAGCCAGTTACTTATTGGACGACAGTGGGTGATGCGGTCATCACCGATAAAACCAGTAAAAAAATTGCTGAAATGCGTTATGGGATGAAGGGGTTGATACCTGATGGTTTACTGTTCCGCGTTTCTTCGATCGATACAGATAGTACGCATGCATTTAAAACCCAAGAAAGCTTTGTCAGTATGCTTTCTACGGCCTTAGCCTCTGATAGTAAGCACCGCATCATGGGCCTGGCGCAATGAGCTTGGCTGCAAGAACTAAGAATGCGATCAAATGGAGTGCGATCGGGACGATAGCGCGTTATGGCCTTCAGTTAGGCGCACAGATCGTCTTGGCGCGCTTGTTGGGCGCGGATAGCTACGGTCTGTTCGCGATGGGCATGATCGTTATGACGTTCAGTAATTTTTTGGCTGATTTTGGGTTTGCCTGGGGTCTGGTGCAAAATCAAAATCTTCGCGAGGAAGATATTCGTTTCGCCTTTACCTGGCAATTGATCTTTGGTTCTGTCGTTGCCGTTGGTGTTTATCTGCTTGCGCCTACAGTTGCCGCTTATTTCAATGAGCCGCGCCTTGAGCTTATCGTTCGCTGGCTTAGTTTGGCGTGCGTGATTAACGCAGTATCGACGCCATCGACTAATTTACTCAGACGTAATCTGGATTTTAGGACGATTAACATCATACAAGTGAGTAGCTACACAATTGGGTATCTCTTGATTGGCGTCCCTTTAGCCTTTAGCGGTGCCGGTGTCTGGTCCTTGGTTGCTGCCTGGTTGTCGCAGGCTGTATGTGGTTTGGTCTTTACGCTGGTGCGCAGGCCGCATTCTGTCAGGCCTTTGTTTTGGTATGACGGGGCTTCGGCTTTATCCGGTATCGGTTTTACCGTATTTGTGACGAATATCTTAAATTGGTTTCTGAATAATATCGATCGCGTTCTGTTAGGCCGCTTTCTCAATGCGCAAGCAGTCGGTCTGTATAGCGTTGGCTATAACCTCGCGATTACTCCAAATGCTTTTTTTCTTGGCGCTTTGCAGCCTGCTTTTTTGTCTGCCGGTGCTAAGTTACAGACTGAACCCGGGCGTTTGCGCGCGGCTTATTTATCGGTGATCGGCCTTGTGTGGGTCTTGATAACGCCTATGTTCGTCATGTTTGCAATGCTTGCGGATGATTTAGTCGCACTCTTGTATGGACCAAAATGGGTATTTTCAGGCCAGGTACTGTTCACCCTCGCGCTGGCCATGCCTGCCTATATTACCTGGGGCATGTCGACCCCAATTTTGTGGAATACCAACCGCAAGCATTTTGAAAGTTTGCTGCAACTACCTATTTTATTGCTTGCAGGGGCAGCGTTTTATGCGCTTGCCAGTCAGGGTGTCGCAATGGTCGCGCTGATTGCCGCTGCCAGCTTATGGGCCAGGGCTATCGTAATTATGTCTGCGGCATGTTTTCAATTAAAATTTGGAATATCAGATCTATTGCCGTTCGCGCTACGTGGCTTGCTCATGAGCCTGGTCGCAGTTGTTGGCACTTACGCAGGGCTTGCTCTCTCTCATGCAGTAGGCGCTAACCACTTACTAACACTGACACTAACAGGACTTTTTGGTAGCGGTTTATTGATCGCTGTCGTTGTGGCTTGCCCAGATATTTTGGGACGAGCTGTGCTCGATATGCTGATGCGTTTTAGCCCAGCGCAATTTCGACCAATTATCAGTAAACTCACTCCAAAATTCAGGCAAGGGGCAATGAAGGATGCTTGAATTTATATCTGTTTTTGTCTATGGCTTAGTTGCTTTTTTACTGCCAATTGCGATGGTCGTCACTCTGGCAGCCGCGCTACATTGGGGGCAGCGCCGTGAAAATGGCTTGATGCCCTATTTATTTTATCCTGTGTTACTGATTGTTGCCGTCACCATTCTGCTATCCGGCAGAAATCTATATTTGATGTCTGATTTGGCATTGGTCGTCACAGTTAAACATCCAATTGCATCTTGGATCTCTAGGCTTACGTCCGTCATCATGTTAGTTGTCGCAGGTGAACGCATACTAAGACGTTTTTTTATATTGGTGCCGTCGGAGAATGCATTAAAACCCTTAGTCTTTGCATTTTGCTTTTACTGTTTTACGAACGTCTTCACGAGTGCGCTGTTGGCCGAGCACACTTCCTTTTCTCATGACTATTTTTATATGGCGATAGCGGGTGGGGCGGTGTTATTTGCAAGTAAGCGTGATGGCGATGTCGCTATTATTAGCGCTCGCAACGCCTTATTCTGTTTATTAGTATTAAGCGCGCTATGCATCCTGGTAAAGCCAGAACTCGTACTTAGTCGTGATTACCAGGGATATATACCGGGCTTACGCTATCGTTATGCAGGCCTAAGTAATCATGCCAACGCATTTGGCCCATTGGTGGTGGTGTTTTTGATGTGCCTGTGGATACAGCCGTTTAAACGCGCCTGGTTGACTAACTTTAGTTGGATGCTTGGTGCATTTAGTTTGTTGCTAGCCCAGTCCAAAACGAGTTGGATTGCTTTCATACTTTGTTTTATTTGCTTAGCTTATTTTGGGCACCGTGAATTTCTGAAGCAACGTTTGTTCGACTTTAGACGTCCAAATTTCTTGATAGGTATTTTGCTTTTGCTTATGGTCGTGGCGATGGCTCTGTTCATACTCATTATGTTTGGTAGTGTTGGAGATAAATTAAACTCTTACCTAGTTAGTCGCGCTGGAAATGATCTTGTGAGTATGACGGGGCGTAATCAAATCTGGGATGTCGCTATTCAAGAGTGGAAAAAATACCCAATTTTTGGATATGGCTTAACGATATGGAATGACGATTTTCGTGCTCAAATTGGCTTGCCCGCGGCCTTTCACGCACATAATCAATTTTTTCAAACGTTGGCTAGTGCCGGTCTAGTTGGGGTGGGCGGTTTGATTACCTATGCAGTGATGTTATTTCGCTATACCTTGAAAACAGCAGAGTCTAGCAAGGGCCTGTCCGTTGCGTTGTTTGTCATGATCTTTATCCGTTCGATTAGTGAGGTGCCTTTGGCTATGAATAGTTTTGGTCCTGAGCAAATGGTACATTTATTGATGCTAATGGTGATTGTTGCAAATATTAAGCGAGAGAGCCCGATCTTGAAGATGAATACTGCTCCCCTGCACACTTCGCTAACACCAGTCAGGAGTTTTAATTGATGCTGTGTTCAGTCATTATCCCACTCTACAACAAGGCAGCGTTTATTGAGAGCACACTGCTATCTGTGCTTAATCAGACCTACCAAAACTTCGAGATCATCGTTGTTGATGATGGATCAAAAGATGATGGTGCGGCACGTGTGTCGGCGATTGATGATAGTCGGATTCGGCTAATTAGCCAGAAAAATGCCGGTGTCTCCGCAGCCCGAAATGCAGGAATAGCGCACGCTAAAGGCGAGATCGTTTATTTTTTAGATGGCGACGATTATTATCACGCCAGTTACTTGCAGACTGTGATTTCTATGGCCAGTCGTTATCCAGAAATGACTTATTTTGCGACGGCCTATCGACGTGTAAGCGGCACTGGTGACGAGACTAAAGTCTGGAGTGTTGGTGATGTGAATGACTGCCTGCTCGTGAACGATTTTTTTGATCATTGGCGGCGTTATGGGGCATTCTTATTCACAGGATCCGTGGCGATACGCCGTTCTTCCTTAATTGAGTTGCAGCCCTGTTTCCCGGTTGGGGAGTCTATGGGCGAGGATCACGATCTTTGGTTTAAATTGGCAGAGCGATATAGTTTGGTTTATTGCCCGGCACCCTTGGTTGCCTATCGCATAGACGTTGCTGGCAGTTTATGTGCCAGCAATCAGGTCAGTGGACTGTGGCCTTCATATGCGAGACTAGAACAGCGTGCCCTGGGTAAGCAGTTGCCGAATCGAATAAGAACATCCGCGTTGCGATTGGTTACCGAATCGAGAGTAAGCATGGCTCGTACCAGTTTGATTGCCGGACGACGCAAGGACGCACTCGCTCAATTGTTGGATGCCTGGCGCGGCGTCGGTCTAAAACGGTGGTGGCTTACTTTAGGGATGAGTGTTGTGTGCAGCGCTAACATGGTTAGCCGTTGGGAGAAATGGAGACGAACATGTTAGATAAATTTTTTGTTCGTATCCTTTTTTCCAATGTAGATGAATGTAAATAAATAGTTAATCAAGGTAATAAATGGTCCTTTTTATACAGAAAATTTCACACAAGCTTTGGCGATTAGGTATCCCCGTGTTGCCTCGAGTTTTGTACGCCTTAAATCGCGTCTTATTTGCTGCTGCAATTCCGCCATCGGTACAGATTGGAACAAATGTTTTATTGGGTTACTCAGGCCTTGGTATCGTTATTCATGCGAATGCGGTAATCGGGAATAATGTGAAAATTAGTCAAAATGTCACTATTGGTGGTCGTTCTGGATTTGTTAATGTTCCTGTGCTTGAAGATGGGGTTCAGATTGGCGCCGGAGCCTGTATTCTCGGGCCTATTCGTATTTGTAAAAATGCGCTTGTTGGTGCAAACGCCGTAGTACTTTGCGATGTCCCCGAGGGTAAAACGGTGGTAGGTGTGCCAGCAAGGATAATTTAATGGGCGTCAATAAAATTACTATCTTGATGGTAATGAGAGATACTTTACCTCCGAAACGCCCTGATGTTCTTAGTCTATTTGGTCCAAACATCGTTAAATCGGGCATTAACACTTTGCTTGTCGGACAATTCTCAGACCCTAAAGAAATCTTGCCTTGGTGTGGAGGTGAGACCTATGGGCTTGGTCGATCAAAGGGAATGCTGATGGGATTTTTCATCCCATTTTTTGATTTTTTTTCCATTGTTAAAGCGTTTCGTAAAAACACTATTACCTTTTTACAGGTTAGAGACAAAATCGCATCAGGCATAGTCGGCTGTGTAGTTGCGAAAATTGCGAAAGTGCCCTTCATTTATTGGATGTCATTTCCGATTGTTGAAGGCTATGAATCCAGAACCGAGTCTGTTGGACGGAAAAAAGGGCTAGTAATTTGGGGCGCAAATAAAATTAGAGCTTTATTGTCGAGATTTTTTTTCTACCGCATAGTTCTGCCGTTCGCGGACCATATTTTTGTTCAAAGTGAGGCGATGCGCGATTGGTTAACAAAAAAAGGGGTACCGAACGAACGTATGACTGCCGTGCCTATGGGAGTAGACACCAGTTTATTGCAACGAAAACTTATTGTTCCTAGTACTGATGTTCGACTTGATGGTCGGCGTGTGATTACCTACGTGGGCGTTCTTGCGAAAGCCCGAAATTCGGAATTTTTACTTGATTTGGTTTTGGCTTTGAAAGAAAGCGAGCCAACAATTTTGCTCGTTCTAGCTGGTGACGCCGCTTCGGGTGATGAGCGGCAATGGATACGAGAGGAAATTGCGCAAAGACAACTCGAGTCGCATGTCTTGTTGACTGGTTGGCTTAGTCAAGACAAAGCACTTCAATATGCGGTACGTGCTGAAGTCGGCATATCCCCGATCCCAAGAGGTGAATTGTTTGATGTCTCATCACCGACAAAATTGGTGGAATATTTAGCACTGGGTTTGCCTGGCGTGGCCAACGATATTCCTGATCAAAAATTGGTGATAGAACGGAGTGGAGCGGGGCTTTGCGTTCCCATGGAAATTAATGCTTTTCGCGATGCAGTGCTACGGTTGCTACGCGATCCTGAACTACATAAACAATGTGCAGAGCTAGGTCCAGGATTCGTGCTAGCAGAGCGCTCTTATGAAACCTTGGCGAAAAATGTTTCAGAAACTTACAAGTCCGTATTGGCTCAAAAAAAGTGAAAATAATCAATTTCACTTTGCTCTCTGAAAAGGGCAGAGTTTCTGGTGAATTAATTCTTGCGAACAGCGTGTTGGTATTACAGCTTTATCGCAAAGTGCGGAGATAATTTTTACAAAATTGTCTTTGCATAATCCGTCCACGGTAAATTCGACGGTGCATACATCTAAATTGGAATTTTTTTTCGTGATATTGAGTGATGGCTAGGTTGAATTTATGATCAAAGTACTTAGTGCGAATTTTGATGTGCGAGCGATTAAAACATAGCTAATGTTTGATTTGATTTGATTTGAGGTGAGTGTGGTAGACCTTTACGCGTGCGTCTATTTTTTTGAGTTTGATCACCGTCTAACTTAGTAAAGCATGGATTTATTGTTGATTGAATGGGATGAAAAAGATGCTTGATCGTTATAAATCTTTCTTTTCGTTGAGGTGCGATGCTTTTCGACTGACCGGGAAGTTTTCACTTCGTAGTTTGTTGCGAAACGCCTTATTGAACAGGACGTTTCGACCTGTAGTTACAATGCGCCTTTGTCAAAATGCGTCTCAATCGGCCAGCTTGGTTCGATTGCTTTTGCCGCTCTTTAAGTTATTCCATAAATTTTCTACACATAACGCATGTATGGATTTTCCTTGGCAAACAAAGATTGGCGCTGGTTTATGCATTACGCATGGATGGGGACTTGTTGTAAGCCAAGGTGCAATAATCGGTAAAAATGTCACGTTGTTTCATGGCGTAACTTTGGGGCGTAGCGATAAAATTTCGGTTAATGGTGATCGTGCAAGTGGATACCCAATAATTGAAGATGATGTATGGATAGGGCCGCATGCAATTATTGTCGGACCCATTACGATAGGTCGTGGAAGTCGAATTGCAGGAGGTACTTTCGTCACTAAAAATGTTGAACCATATTCTCTTGTGGGTGGTAACCCCTCTACCATATTAAAAAGTGATTGTGTCCCCGATGTTATGAACGCATCGCCGTGTTAATTAGGTATGAACCTATTGCCCCTACCTTGCGCTTTTTTTTACAAATTCGATAAATTTAATTTCGCTGGGTTCGGGTTGTATCAGCGTATGGTTATCGAATTTGCTGATACCAATCATATTGGTAAAGGATTCGAAGAAAAGAAATTTAAATCTTCAATAGGATCGTACTGGCGTATTTGCTCTGAGTACTTAATGTCTAAAAATCTTTCTCTTCTTTCCTTTGTTCGTGTATTGATTTCTATATTTTTTTTAGGAAGCGGATTCCCTGCGCACGCCACACAAGTAGCGGTTTTTGCGAAATTTGAATGGGCGCAGGCTAAGCTAAAAGCAAAAAAACTACCTCATCCACGTTCATTTCCAGTTGGTGACGAAACGAGTCGAGTGTTTAATACCTTACTTCAAGGCGAGCGGCGTGTAGGCTTTGCCGCATTATCGCAACGTGTAGATTTAAATTTGGCAAGCTCTTCGCTGTCGAGTTTGCCAAAGGCAATTACAGATGCAAGGACACCAGATCAGATTGCGCAACTCCCAGTTGTAATTAAAAATTTTACTTATAAAGAAGTGCGATCAAGTCAAGATGCTGGTTTCGTCGCATTAGTGAGCGGCAATGAGCGATATCGCAAAGATGCCATGGCTAGAATGCTCGCTTTGGCTGCACTGGATCCCGCAGGTGAGACTGGCGTGGTGCGAGAGGATCTTTCAGCGATGTTGGTTGCAAGAACTTTGGCCCTAGGGCTAGATTGGTTTTATACCTATTGGACGCCGTTGGAACGTAAGCAATTACTCCAGGCAATTAGTGTCAGGATGGAGGATTTTTCAGCGAAATTGATTCATGGCCCACGCGCCATTGAAAAATTTCCGCTCGACTCACACAATAATGAGGTGTTGGGTGCTTTGGCCGAAATATCTGTCTTGCTACTGGGTGAAATCGCTCTGGCTGATAAATGGTTTGATGAGTTCACCCCCTTGTACGCAAAGATTTTGACACCTTTTGGTGGGGATGATGGCGGCTATGCTAACGGTACTGCCTACGGTGGTTGGGATGTCGGCGAGTTTTCATTGCGTCATTGGGATACGTTAAAGCGCGTTATCGGTTTGGATTTGACACAGAAAACGTGGGCGAAAAATTTTGGTCGTTTCTTGGTGTATTTTGTGCCACCGGGTACGCCGGTTGGTTTGTTCGGCAATGCCGCTGAGGTGGCAATGCCCGAGACATGGGCGCGCTATGCAAAGGCCTATTCGTATCGGGTAGATGCACCTTTGTATCGGTGGTATGCAAGACAGTGGTTTCAGGAAGATCCGACGCAGCTGGAGTTGCTTACTGCACCAGTGCCTGCGGGTGGTGATGTTTCTTATCCTGTTGGCACTGCAAATTCGGCGGTATTTCAATCGATAGGATGGGCTGCATTGCATAGCGATCTGCAGGATAGAGCGCGCACTTCATTTTATTTTAAGAGCAGCCCCTATGGGAGCGTGAGTCATAGTCATGCGGATCAAAATAGTTTCGTGTTGAATGTGGCTGGACGTCAGCTTTTGATTGACAGTGGTTATTATGATTATTACGGATCTAAGCATCATTACGGTTGGTCCACTCATACCCTCGCGCACAATGCGATTACTTTCGATGGTGGACAGGGACAGGAGAATCTGGAAAAACCTTGGGGTGATGCATCTGCTAAGGGCGATATTCTTCAGTTCTCAACTAGCGAGGATGTAGATATGGTGCTCGGTGATGCCAGCGCTGCGTACCACGGTAAGTTAAAGCAGGCGAGCAGAGGAATAGTTTATCTCCGTCCGAATATGTTTGTTATCTTCGATAAGGTCGTGTCAGCGCTGCCACATTACTGGGAGTGGAACCTTCATGCTCTAAATCGATTCGACGATAGCGATACAAAGAACTTAATCGTACGCAATGCCGATAAGAGTGCTTGCATCAATTTTTACTCAAGCGCGCCCGTGAAATTTAAGCAGACTGATTCTTTTACTGTGCCACCGCTACGTACGAGCAGTGAGCGTAGGCCTGACCAATGGCACGGTCAATACAAAACCAATAACCAGATATCTGATTTTTGGTCCATAACTGTTATCCGTGTCGATTGCAGCGCAGTGTCAGTGCGGGCAGACTTTAATGCTGCTAACGCGAAAATTAAAATCGGCTCGCGTGAATTTGAATTCGATGGGCAGACGCTTGTAAAGCGGAAGTGATATTGGAATGACTGGATTTAATCTGTTTTTTAGGAATGACATGCGTGTTTTTGTAGGATTTGAATATCAAATCGTCCGCGGCACTTTGCCTGGTGAGGGGCGACAGTGATGGTGAAGTCTATTTGGATGATTGCAACCTCTCCCTCTGGTAAAGGGGGGATCGCATCCGTTATCGAGCAATATCAAACAGCGGGTGTTTTTGATGACGATATCGTTCATTTTGAGCCTAGTCATCATGGCCGAAATGCCTTGGGCAGGATTTTGCCATTTTTAAAATGCGCCGCAAAATTATGGACAGCGATGCTTTTTGGTCGTGTGCAATTAATTCACATTCATACATCCTATGGATTGAGTTTTTGGCGCAAATTATTGTTGGTGTCGCCTGCGCTGATGACAGGGATACCTGTGCTTACGCATTTGCATGCAGGGAGTTTTAACGAGTGGTATGCGAAAGGGAGTCTATGGCGCAAATACTGGCTGCGATTCCTGCTGAAAAAATCATATCGTGTCATTGCCTTATCGGAAGAGTGGAAAACATGGGTGCTCGGTGTTGAACCAAGTGCGCGTGTGCTTGTGTTACCTAATTCCTTAGTCCGAGATACAGGTCTTAATCGCACTACGGCGATGAGTAGCAATCCCACCGTTTTATACCTTGGGAAAATTGGTGATCAAAAGGGCAGCTTTGATCTGCTAAAAGCCTTTGTTGCCGTGAAGTCTGCTGCGCCAGATGCACGTTTGGTCGTTGGCGGAAATGGTGAGGTAGATCGTTTTCTGGCAGAAGCAAAGAAGTTGAAAATCAGCGATTCGGTTGAGTTTGTTGGGTGGGCTGATGAGGCAACAAAAACGCGCTTAATGCATGAGTCATGGGTGTTCGTATTACCTTCGTATAAAGAAGGCTTGCCGATGGCGATACTTGAAGCAATGGCATTTTCTAAGGCAATCGTATCTTGTCCAGTTGGTGGAATACCGCAAGCACTGACGAATGGTGAGACTGGGTTGTTGGTTGCTCCTGGTGACATTGGCGCATTGTCGGATAGTTTGATTAGTTGTTTAACGGATTCTGGATTGAATGCGCGATTGGGCGTTGCTGCTCGTGCCACTTTTGATGCCAAATTTTCGCATGACGCTAATTTGCCAGAACTGTTCTCTATTTATAAGGATTCTGGGGTATTGCGAGCTCCTGTATTTAGAAAGAAATCTAAGCATGTGCCTGATTTTTAATGTGCTTAATGATTGTCCAAAATTGGATACTGCGAGGATAAAGTGTATGAGTAATTCAGTTGCAAACAGAAAGATAACTTGCCTATTGAACCGACTTATTGGCATGTGCACTGACTTTCAAGTGTTAGAACAGTTGAGTGTGATTTATAGCGAATTGGGTGCTGTTCCAGTAAAAGGGAACTGCCTTGCGTAATTTATTGCTTAAACTTTCTTGGTTCTGGAATCGTCTTCGGTGTATGTCGATTCCTGAGTTGGCTTACCGTGCTCAACAAGCTGGTGGCGCATGGTGTGACCGCATCGGTTTGACGGGTGCCCGTAAGGTTCCGGTGGCGAATGATTTATCTCGTCTGCATTATGAATTTGATGTTGGAGATAGGCTTGATACGGCTGCGTATTGCCTTGCTGCGGATCAGTTATTGCTCGGTAAGGTCAATGTCTTTGCTCTACATCCGGCCGACATAGGATCTCCACCGGTCTGGAATCGTGATCCATTGACTGGTGTCAATGCGCCTCTGCTGTTTGGTCAGCACATGGCGATTACCGATAAACCGCTGGTGGGCGATATTAAATATTTATGGGAACCGAATCGGCATTTACATCTAGTTACTTTAGCGCAGGCTTATCATCTGAGCGGTGAGCAGCGCTATCTGGATGGCGTCGCCTTACATATTTCGACGTGGTTAGCGCAATGCCCGTATTTGATGGGCGTGAATTGGTCTAGCTCGCTCGAGCCCGCGATACGTCTGATTAACTGGAGTTTGACCTGGAAATTAATCGGTGGCGCTAATTCGCCCTTGTTTAACGGGCCTCAAGGTGAGCAGCTTAAGCAAGCATGGTTAGCTTCGGTGTACCAACACTGTCATTTCGTCAGTAGTCATTTATCGGCGCATTCATCGGCGAACAATCATTTAATCGGTGAGCTTGTGGGCTTGTATCTTGGTGCCAGTACCTGGCCAGCCTGGGCAGAATCTGCCAAATGGCAAGCTAAGGCTAAACAGCAGTTAGTCATGCAGATGCAACTGCAAAATAGCGGTGACGGTGTCAATCTGGAGCAGGCTATCGCCTACCAGCAATTTGTATTGGATTTCTTTTTGCTGTGTGGCTTGGCTGCAAAACAATCCGGCGACGATTTCCCTCCCGCCTATTGGCAGCGTATGGAAAGCATGATGTCGTTTCTGTCATCGATCATGGACCTTGCTGGGCATGTGCCGGCCTTTGGCGATGCGGATGACGGTTTTGCGGTAAGACTGCATACTGATCCCAGTTTTTCTCCTTATCAATCGCTACTGGCGACTGGTGCGGTGCTATTTAATCGCGCTGATTTTGCTGCGAAAGGTCAGCACTTTGACGAGAAGTCTTTGTGGTTGCTTGGGCAGCAAGGAGCACAAGTTTTCGATCAGCTTAGCGCGCAAGTTCTCAATGCCCCTATCCATCTACAGCCTACCCGTTTGGATTTTCCAGCTGGTGGTTATCACATCATGGGGGATGCGTTTGGAACTGAGAATGAAATCCGTCTGGTCGTCGATTGTGCTCCCCTTGGTTTTCTGGGTATCGCTGCGCATGGGCATGCCGATGCCTTGTCATTGGTACTTTCGTTCGGCGGTCAGGAACTGTTGATTGATCCTGGTACGTATGCCTACCATGCCGCGCAGCCGTGGCGGGATTATTTCCGCGGCACCTCGGCGCATAACACTGTGCGTATCGATGAGCTAGACCAATCTGTCTCTGGCGGTCGCTTCATGTGGTTGCTTAAAGCACGCGCGCTTTGTTCGCAGATGAGCCGCTCTGCGCTTGAGTCGGTATTTGTAGGCTCGCATGATGGCTATCAAAGATTAGATGATCCGGTTAGCCATCAAAGAAAAATCCACTTTGATGTGGCGACAAAAAAAATTCTCGTCACAGATGATCTGAGCTGTTCCGGGCAGCATCTGGTCGAGATCTTTTGGCATTT
Source organism: Undibacterium piscinae (assembly GCA_003970805.2). GTDB lineage: Bacteria > Pseudomonadota > Gammaproteobacteria > Burkholderiales > Burkholderiaceae_D > Undibacterium > Undibacterium piscinae. The sequence continues at coordinate 1,353,795 of CP051152.1, read as the reverse complement.
TTCTGCCGATTCCGATGTCAGCATTGTGGATGACGTAGTGTTAGTCCGTCAGTCCGGCAAACAACTGCGCTTGTGTATGCCATCAGGAAAATTGACGCCATCTTTATTTAAAGGCTCAGAGCAGCCGATTTTAGGCTGGAGTTCGCCGTCCTATGACGTGAAATATCCCTCGTGCACGCTGCGTTGGAAAGGCGTCATCAAAGGGTCAATAACATTCGATACAGTGCTGGAATTATCTAGCCTGTAAAAAACGAGTTTAGGTTTGCTGGTATTTATTTTTAACTTGCTGACGGATTTTTGAATCCTTGCAAGTTATTTGAATTAGTAATGCGTTTTGAAAATTGAAAGAAGAAAAAATGAAAACAATTTATTTAGTCGCCGGTGCGCGACCTAACTTTATGAAGATCGCACCTATCGTGCGTGCTTTGCAAGCGCATGGTGGTTTGGGCTTTAAAATTATTCATACGGGTCAACACTATGACCGTGAAATGAACGATGTATTTTTTGAAGAATTGGGCATCCCAGAACCGGATATTTTTATGGCCGCCGGTGGCGGTAGCCATGCAGAGCAAACAGCCAAGATCATGGTTGCGTTTGAGACTTTGTGCCAGGCCGAACGGCCGGATGCGGTCTTGGTGGTGGGTGATGTTAATTCGACTTTAGCTTGTTCTATCGTCGCTAAAAAATTAAACATCCCAGTCGCACACGTAGAGGCCGGTTTGCGTAGCGGTGACATGAGCATGCCAGAAGAGATTAACCGTCTGGTAACCGACAGTATCTCTGACTGGTTTTTTGTCACTGAGCCGAGTGCGGTGACACATTTGCAGCGTGAAGGTAAGGCGGAATCGGCGATCCATTATGTCGGCCATGTGATGGTCGACAATGCTTTATATCAAGGTGAGAAATTGACCAATGCTGATACCTCAGAATACGAGACCAGCGCGTTTAAGGCGGCGCACACGCAAAACGGCGCGCGCTATGGCGTGGTGACTTTGCACCGCCCAAGCAATGTCGATGATGCAGCCATGATGACGCGTATCGCAGGAGCCTTGAAGCAGATCGCTACCGAATTGCCGTTGATATTCCCGGTACATCCGCGTACCAGAGGCAACCTAGATAAGTTCGGCATCGACCTTGGTCCCAACATCACTTTAGTTGGGCCACAGGCGTATATGGCTTTTCTTAATCTGTGGAAAGACGCTGCGGTTGTGCTGACCGATAGCGGTGGCTTGCAGGAAGAGACCACAGCACTCGGCGTGCCATGCATCACGATACGCGAGAATACCGAGCGCCCGGTCACTGTGGATGAGGGTTCGAATGTCTTGGTTGGTACCGACCCGGTGCGCATTGTCGCTGAGGCGAGCAAAGTCTTGCGTGGCGAAGGTAAGCAAGGACGCAGGCCGCACCTGTGGGATGGTAAAGCGGCGGTACGCATCGTTGAGATTTTAGCGAAGGAATTAGCATGAGCCAGGGCAATGCAGGCAGCCAGGTGAATCAGCGCATAGAGATGATGGGCTGCCAGATCGACAATTTGTCTATGGAAGAAACCCTGGTTAAAGTGGAAGGATTCATTAAATCTGGCCTGCCGCATCAGCATGTTGTCGTCAACGTGGATAAATTGGTGAAGGCAAATCACGATCCTGAGCTGCGTCGTATTATTAACGAATGTGCCTTGATCAATGTGGATGGCATGCCAGTCGTGTGGGCCTCGCGTTTGTTAGGAAAACGTTTAAAAGAGCGCGTTGCCGGCGTGGATCTGTTTGAAGCGCTGATGCAGCGTTCTGCCAGCAAAGGATGGCGTGTTTATCTGTTGGGCGCGCGCGAGGAAGTTGTTTCCGGCGTCAAGCAAGTATATGAAAAGAAATATCCTGGTTTAACTATTGCTGGCTACCGTAACGGCTATTGGAAGCCGGAAGAAGAGGCTGGTGTGGTTGAACAAATCAAAGAAGCCAAGGCAGATTTGTTATTTGTAGCGATTAGTTCCCCGAAGAAGGAGCCGCCATGGGTGTCGGCGGTACTTTTGATGTGGCGGTTGGACGCGTTAAGCGTGCGCCAGTGTGGATGCAAAAGTCCGGACTAGAGTGGTTCTACCGGTTTTTACAAGAGCCACGCCGCATGTTTAGACGCTATTTTATCGAGGATATGGGCTTCTTCTGGCTACTTTTAAAAGAAGTAAGACGTCGTTAAATTTGTTTAAACGAATAGCCTTTTTTAGTAACTGTTCAGCTCGCTATACAAAGCCCTTCTCCTGCTTGCGGAGAAAGGGTTGGGATGAGGGTGGTTCAAATGAGCACGATGTTTGATACTTCATAGCGCTAAGCGCATCAGCTATTTGAACGCAAGCCTTGCTCAACCACCCTTCACCCCTGGAAGCCCTCTCCGGTATTGGAGCGTGAATCCGGCTTGAAATGGAAAGAAGATCGTTTTTATTAGCAAGCGATCAATTACTTTTTTACCGAACAATTTACCCACCATCGTTTGAAAGTCGTTTCAGGCGACTATGCAGAGACCTTTTGCCAAGGCGTCACTGGTTTTTGATCGTGTTGGATCGCGCTCTAGCAGTCCATAAGGTGGAGAAGGTGGGGTTCTTCGCGCGAATTTAATATCGCCACTGGCCGCATGATGAACACTTTTATCGAGATATAGGCAGGCTGATATCTGGCTTAAAGGCGAATATTCCTAAGTTTGCCGGTGCCAGCAGTTTTGTTGCCAAGCGGATGAAAAAGGGCGCATTGTATATCTACGTGTTATGGCGCGACTGAGGAAGTTTGCATCCCTGTATTGGAGCGCAATCCGGCTTGAAATGGAAAGAAGATTTTTTCGCTTATTCGCCAGAGCGCATCAACCCGGCATGATCGTGAATACACGCCGACCAAACCGTCAAGGTCGTTTCATGCGACGCGCCGGACCTTGGTCGCCAGCATGTATGAATTGATCGGGCCTGGCGTGCATCGCTTTAAAGATGGCGGCTGAGGCTTGCAAGCCGATCGAGAATTCTCAGCGCGTGGCCGATGTGATCGCCTTGAGAATGAATTAAGACATTTCGATAAGATAGGCATTCATACTTCTGTGGTATTGAAGGCGGCCGGTGCTAAGTGGAACTTCCTTATTTAGCCCTGGAAAAAAATCTTGGTTACTGGCGGAACCGGCTATATCGGTTCGCATACTTGTGTTGAACTGGTCAGCGCCGGGCATGAGGTGGTGATTGTCGATAACCTTAGCAATAGCAAGCTGGCGGTGTTGCGCCGTATCGAGAAAATCGCCGGTAAGCCATTTGCCTTTGCCCAGGTCGATGTACGCGATCAGGAAAATCTGGAGACGGTATTTGCCGGGCACCAGCCTGATGCGGTCATCCACTTTGCCGGCTTGAAGGCGGTCGGTGAATCGGTACAGCAGCCTATGCAGTATTACGATAATAACGTGACCGGCAGCCTGGTGCTGTTTCGCGTGATGGCTAAGTTTGGCGTCAAGACGTTGGTGTTTAGCTCGTCGGCGACCGTGTATGGCGATCCGGCGACCGTACCTATCCTGGAAACTTTTCCTTTGTCCGCGACTAATCCTTATGGCCGCAGCAAACTGATGGTGGAGGAGATGTTGCGCGATGTGGCGCTGGCTGATCCTGGCTGGCGGATCGCCCTGTTGCGTTACTTCAATCCGGTCGGCGCGCATGAGAGCGGCTTAATCGGTGAGGAACCTAACGGTATCCCGAATAATCTGCTGCCTTACATTGCGCAAGTGGCGGATGGACGACGTGAATTCTTGTCGGTGTATGGTGATGATTATCCTACCGTCGATGGTACCGGCATGCGTGATTACATCCATGTGGTCGATCTGGCGCTAGGCCATGTCAAGACCCTGGATAAATTGGCGCAGCAAGAGGGCGTGCTGACCTATAACCTCGGTACCGGTCGCGGAAACAGCGTGTTAGAGATGGTTGAGGCATTTGAAAAAGCCAGTGGCAAAGCGGTACCGTACAAAATCGTGGCGCGTCGCCCCGGCGATATCGCCACTTGCTTTGCAGATCCAGGCCTGGCCGAGCGTGAGCTGGGCTGGCGTGCCGAGAAAAATCTGGCGCAGATGTGTGCCGATTCCTGGCGCTGGCAGTCTTCGGTAAAAGAGTAAAATGAATTTCTCATATTAGCGGTGAAATGTGGTGAAATAATTTTGGTGTAATTTGAACACTGATTTGTTGCATTGATTTTTCACAATGAGTAAATCCGTCTTCGCTCCAAAATTTGCCAATATCATCTGGCCTGGCCGGTGAATATATGCAGTCGTAGATGCTGACAGTAGCAATCATGATGCAATACCGGGATGCAATGCAGAGAAGCAACACAGAGCTAGAAATAATTAGCTAAAAAGTGAAATAGGTGCATGCCCAAGACGCAATGTTCATGCGGGTCTTGGCGGCATCTGGCTTGACAGGCTCATGAACGTTGCGTCTTGGCTGGGTAGCTTTTTGGTTTTGCAAGATTGACTTGGACATGTCTGTGGCGAATTAAGCGCATGCTTGTCCAAATTTTAAAGAGAGTACGATGAAAGCGATGATTTTAGCGGCGGGTAAGGGTACTCGCGTCCGGCCACTGACTTACGATTTGCCTAAGCCTATGATCCCTATTCTTGGCAAGCCCGTTATGGCTTACCTGATCGAGCATCTGGCCAAGTATGGCGTGCGTGACATCATGGTTAACGTCAGTTATCTGCATGAAAAAATCGAAGAATATTTTGGCGACGGTCATCAGTTCGGCGTGCAGATCGGCTACTCGTTTGAAGGCTATACGAATAACGAAGGTGAAGTCGTACCGCAACCGCTGGGCTCTGCCGGCGGGATGAAGAAAATCCAGGATTTTGGCGGTTTCTTTGATGAAACCACCATCGTCATGTGTGGTGATGCGGTGATTGATCTCGACATTCAGTCTGCCTTGTTTGAGCACAAGCGCAAGGGTGCTCTGGCGAGCATTATCACCAAGGAAGTGCCGTGGGAAAAAGTCTCTGACTATGGTGTTGTGGTGACCGATAAGGATGGCCGGATTCAGGCTTTCCAGGAAAAGCCCAGGCAAGATCAGGCACTATCTAATTTTGCCAGTACCGGTATCTATATTTTTGAACCGGCAGTGCTCGATCTGATTCCTACCGATACGGTGTTTGATATCGGCTCTGAACTATTCCCTTTGCTGGTAGAAAAAGGCATACCATTTTTTGCCCAGAACCGTAAATTCAACTGGATCGATATCGGCAGCGTCAAGGATTTCTGGTCGGTCTCGCAAAGCGTGATGATGGGTGGACTGGCGCAGATGCATATCCCCGGCATACAGATAGAGGAGGGTATTTGGGCTGGCCTCAATACCCGCATTGAATGGGAAGACACAGTCATTGAAGGCCCGGTGTATATCGGTGCCGGCACCCATATCGAGGCCGGTTGCAAGATCATAGGCCCGACCTGGATAGGCCATGGCAGCCATATTTGTGCCGGTGCCCAGATCATCCGCAGCGTGCTGTTTGAGTACACGCGTATCGCTGTTGACGTACAACTGGAAGAGAAAATCGTTTTCAAGGAGTACAGCGTAGACCGTAGTGGCACGATGCTGCATGTCTCTGAACTGGCGACCAAGGATTGGAGTAATGCCCGTGACAGGCGCAGTGCCCCCGCTGAAGGTTCAATCGAAAAACGGAAGGTGAGTGTTGCATGAAAATTTATCCGGTAATTCTTTCAGGAGGCTCCGGCACCCGGTTGTGGCCCTTGTCACGCGCAGCCCTGCCTAAACAATTGCTGGCGCTGGTCTCGGATAGAACCATGTTGCAGGAGACCGCTTTACGCCTTAGCGGCATTCCGGGGATGATGGCGCCGCTGATGGTTTGTGGCAATGATCATCGCTTCATGATCGCCGAGCAGATGCGCGAGATTGGTATTGTGCCCATGGGTATCATGCTGGAACCGGAAGGGCGCAACACGGCGCCGGCCGTGGCCGCCGCCGCACATTACCTGATGGCAACTGAGCCCGATGCGGTGATGCTGGTGCTGCCTGCCGATCACGTGATCAATGATGTTCCCGCGTTTCATGCAGCGATCGCGCGCGCCAGCAGTGCCGTAGCCGCTGGTGCGCTGGCGACCTTTGGTATTGTGCCGTCCGGTCCGGAAACCGGCTACGGCTACATTCGTCGAGGTGAAGCTGTGCCAGCCTCCGACGGCTGTTTTTCTGTGGCGCGTTTTGTCGAAAAGCCCGATCTGGCGACCGCCCAAAGTTTTATCGATGATGGCAGTTATCTGTGGAATAGCGGGATGTTCTTGTTTAGCGCCGCCCGCTATCTGGAAGAGCTGGCCAGCCTGCGTCCGGATATCGCCGCCTGCGCTAAAAAAGCGGTCAGCGACGGTTATCGTGATCTCGATTTTTGCCGTTTGCATGAAGCCTCGTTTGCCGCCTGCCCTTCTGAATCGATTGATTACGCGGTGATGGAACACACGCGGCACGCGGTGGTGGTGCCAGCCGATATCGGCTGGAGCGACGTTGGTTCCTGGTCGGCGCTGTGGGAAGTGCAGCAGTCAGATGCGCAAGGCAATGTATTGCGTGGCGATGTCTATACCGATGAAGTGAGTAATTCACTGATACGCGCCGAGAGTCGTATGGTGGCGGTGATCGGCGTCAGCGACGTGGTGGTGGTAGAGACCAATGATGCGGTACTGGTGGTGCATAAAGACCAGGTGCAAAAGGTCAAGCAGGTGGTCGATCATCTGAAAAAACTGAAGCGCAATGAACACATCAACCATACGCGCGTATATCGCCCGTGGGGATGCTACGAGGGCATAGACGCCGGCGAGCGCTTCCAGGTCAAGCGCATTATCGTCAACCCGGGCCAGATCTTGTCACTGCAAATGCATCACCATCGCGCCGAACATTGGGTGGTGGTGACGGGCACGGCTCGTGTCACTTGTGGCGAAGTCGTCAAATTACTCACCGAAAATGAATCAACCTATATCCCTATCGGTGTCACGCACAGACTGGAGAACCCGGGCAAGCTACCTTTGCATTTGATAGAGGTACAGTCCGGTAGTTATTTGGGGGAAGACGACATCGTACGCTTTGAAGATATGTATAAACGCAGACAATAGTCGGCCCGTGACATGGAATCTGCCGTACGAGATTGAGCATTTGATTACCCGCCATCCGGGGGATGATCGGTGCCCGCGCCTTCCGCCAGACTTTATCCGAGGTGTCTCATATATCGTCCTCCAAAAATTTAGCAAATGTGAAAAAATAAAGCGTAAAAATATAAAGCGTAAGATCAACGACTAAAAAAGTCGGCGTGCAAGCATGCACGACTGGCCCCATTTTTCCTTTTCGGAAGGTGCGGACTCATCTACCTATTTTTTACTTTGTAGCTTGCTTGAGAAATTTTTGAAGTGATGTAGTTGAATGCATGAACACATTCAATATGTGAATTTTTTTTGAAGGGTGTTATTTGATTAAGTTTTTAAACAAGAAAAGAGATGTTTGAAACTTAATTTTTGTGACGAAGAAATAGATTCAAGACGACAAAGTTCGGTCGACAAGAGATTTATTTTTCAAGTTGAAGTTTTTAGATTTGCAATATTAAGGCAAACCACCTTTATTAAAAAGATGATTTTCAAATATTGACAATAAAGTCGATGCCATCATGGGCGAGCATTAAAAAATTGAGTAGTTCAATTTTTTAATGTGTTCTCTGCGCATTTTAAAAATGTCAGAGTTGTTTGTGTACAGCTGTTTATCACGCCGCTATCGGCAAACCGTATGGTTGCATAAATATTTTTTTTTGGCAATTTATTTTCTTCGATTTTATATTTTCCAGAGACCTTTTTGGGCGCAAGTCTGGGCGTCTTTTGGGTGCTTGTGTGGAGGGGCTTTATTCAAATTTTTTTGTTTTTCTCAGTCAATTAATTTTAAAAAATAAACGGAAAATAGTGTAAGTTTTCTATTTGCGTGATATTTTGTCGCGTTTTGTCGCGTTTTGTCGCGTTTTGTCGCGTTTTGTCGCGTTTTGTCGCGTTTTGTCGCGTTTTGTCGCGTTTTGTCGCGGAGTGTTTTCTTGCGGGAAATGAATCGCCAATAGGTTGTATCGGACAAAATTTTGATCGCAAGATGTCCGTGATTTGGGCGTGTGATTGGTTGGGAATTTTGGTCGTTTTTAACCAGAAAGCGAGCTGTGACAACGGTTTTGGCTCGGGTGGCGATGGTACAGAGCAGCGTTCCGCTCATATTTTATCTTCGAATTATGACTTTACTAAAGTTCTGACGGACTATCAAAAAAAATCCAACACCCCCAATACTTAAGCGACGGTGGGCTTAAATATTGGGAGCGTGTGGAGTACTTTATTTGCGCGGCGATCTCTGCTGGAGCGCCTGTTCTATTTTCTGATCTGTCTTATATTGACTCAGTGCATACACTGCCCAGATGGTGGCAGGGATCCAGCCGATCAAGGTGATCTGTAGCAGCAGGCAAATGATGCCTGCAATCGGACGGCCTATCGTAAAAAACGTTAGCCATGGCAGGAAGAGGGAGATAAGTAAACGCATGATGCAAAAGTCCTTTCAGATTACCCCAGGGCCGCGAGGTGCCGGTGTTAGCATATGCCGTACTGCAAAAACGCATTCATAAAAAATTGGATTGATGGATGGGGCTGATTCATTTAGATCTGTACTAATTGCTGCGCTAATCCGTCTTTCAAACACTCCCTTTCCGTTGGTAGTACTGGTGCGACGATTACTCCTTGTAATTGGGACCATTGGGATTCACATCGCTGGCAAGCCAAGCGTCTTCGTCACTTTGTCTTTCTTCTCGTTCTTCTTCACTCTCTGGAGAAGTACTGTTGTTGATGCATAGGAGCGTGAGGTAGGCGACTAAAATGACGAGGCCAAACATTGCCAAGGGGATTAGTACTGACAGTTGCAGAATCGATCCGGCTAAGCCGCAGGCGAAATTCATCTTTTTAAAATTGATCGCAACCAGCACTATTAAAATGACCACGGCAATCACTATCCAGACCCAAGCCCAAAATTGATCGCCATGGTGTTTGATCGCACTCTCCAGGCAGGTGCGGCCCAACAGACCCAACCCGACCGCGACCATGGTGCTGATGTATGACTCCTTGGTAAAAAGCGCGTGTCCAAATTTTTCCTGACAATGCTGGGTAAATTCGAATAACCCACCCAGCACGGTCAATACCAATAAGACTGCTACAACCACTCCACCCATTTTTAAAATGTCCATGCCGATCTCCTTGTGAATTAACGAGAATTGATTACCTATCAAAAATCTCTATAAATCATCGTCTCATGGCAAAACGGCTTCGCAAGTCGGTTTTCGCCGGCATTGAACCTCCACCTAACATTGGAGGGAGGCGGGTCTATTTTTTTTCGGGGGAAGTATGGTTTGTACTCTTTGGCGTGACGGTGTCACCTTGCGCTATGCAAGCCAAAAGCAAACCAATCACTTGGGAGCGACGAAAGGACGTTTGAATTTATTGACCGATTCCTGTAACTTCTTCTGATACTGATCCCATTGATCATTTTGGTAGGCTTCGATCGCGTTATTGCAATCTAAACCTTGCGGGGTGTTCACGTAACCAACGATTTTTTCGCGTTGAGGAACACACTTGTCGACGAGCAGTTTTGCTTCCGCTATGTGTTCCGCATAGTACTTAATCGTTTTGGGCTCATAGGGTTTAGAGCATGCGGCGATACTCGCTATCGTGAGTAACAGTAGGTGTTTGAGGATTTGCTTCGTATTTTTCATGATGTTTTCCTTAAATTGCGATTGGTTGAATTTTGTGATTGGAAATGTTGCTTATTTTTCAGATGGTGGAGAAGTAGCGTTGATCGATAGCTGGATTGTCTTGCCGGTTCTGAGGACCATCGCTATCAAGGTGTCAACGCTGTATTCCTCGGGTTGTTGATCAAGCAGATCGGCTAGACGCGAGCTGCTTATTCCCATGATTTGTGCCGCCTGAGAATGAGTGAATTGGTTTTCTACGATCCACAGTGAAATTGCTTTCAGCAGTTGATGTTTGATGGCGACTTTGTTAGCAACGCGTGGCTTCGAGTTGGTCCGTAGCGCGTCCACTTTTTGTAATGCGCTAACGGCATCAGCAACATGGTTTTTGCCAAGTGGCGTGCTGTGCTTAGTTTTGTTCTGATTACTCATGATGGATTCCTCATTTGAAGGCTTACTTGATACATTCGGGAGAGGATGCGGTCGTGGCGGCTGCCCGCATGGCATGGTCGAGCTTGCCCATGTGCTGCAATTGCTGCATGTCGCGTGCCGAGCTTGGTGCCGTGACGACGCTTTGTTGTTGGGCAAAGTCCAGTAAACGGTCGATGTTTGATCGTGCAAATCCATCGGCGGGGGCCATCGCCATCACATAGCGTTGCTCGTCTTTGCCAAATGCCACCGTCACGATGTCGGCCACCCAAAGGCGCAAGCTAGCGTCTTCTACCCGCGTCACTTGTGTGCTCGATTGCAGATGGCTTTTGAACTGATTGCCCACTTTGACCTTGGCCGATTGGAAGTGTCCTTCCGTCTCTAGCCAGATCAGGCGTGATTTGAAATACAGACGAGACAACAGCAGATGGCCGATCTGAAAGGAGTGTGCTGACGCCAGACCGACCGCCACGAGTAAGAGCAGTGCCCGCCCGCTCTCCCATTTGTCCATGCTCGCCAATTGCTGCGCCGCATGAGCTGTCATCATGGCCGTGAGTCCCGCCAGAACCATGCCCCAGATGCTCAAGGCCGACAGATAACGGGCATACTTGTTTTGCCAAACGCCGCGCCAGGACCCGCCCACGCCATCAGTCATCACACCAGACAAGACCGGCTGCGTTTCTTCCAATAATCGTCCCGCAAAACTTCCTCGTTCACCAGTGGCAGTTGCCGGTGGTAACCAGGCATAGACGCGATTGGGAATTTCATTCACCCAATTGGCCTGGCAGTCTCTTTGCATCTGCAGCCACAATTGTGCGGGAGGTCCTTGGAGCGAGAAGGTCGCTTGTTCATAGGAAACGCAGGTCTGCGTCACGTTGTCGGGTTGGGCAAATAGGGATGCCAGAAACAGGATGGATGTCACCATTGCCGCCAGCAATAACAGCAAAGGGGCTGACCATAGGACGGGTAAATCGACGACTGGCATAAAGCGAGGAAGCGCCACCGGGGCCAGGATTGCAAATACCACCAGAGCGAGCAACTTCCACGCTTGTTGCTGGCCTTCCGTATTATCGTCAGTGAGCTCCTCCACTCCAAAAGACTTGGCTACCGGCATAAGCAATGACAAGCCCGTCAATGGCAGATAGAGCCAGGACACCATGCCTTCGTAGGGCGAACCTTCAAATAACGCCAATGACATTCCCATTGATAGCAGGATTGCCAGCATCCCGACGAGCGCCTGTGCATGCCGAATCGCTGCCGTTTGCAAGGGAGGGGGAGAGGACGCAAGTGAAGGAATCAATGACATCAGCAACCCACTTATCCAAGTCTGCAGCTCCGGAAAGCAGATCGCTTGTTGGCGTAATGCCTGCATCAGCGCGTTTGAACCCAAACCTATGCCACTCTGGCCCAGTGGCACTTCGCTTGCCAGTCCTCGTGGAGAGTTGCGCCCGATCATGAAACGCAGTTGTGACAAGGCGCGCAACGCAAAACGAACTCCCAGTGCAAAACACGCTAATGCCAGGATTGCGGCCAGCGTCGCTAGTCCGTCTTGCGTTGCCTGTAAATAGGATCGTGCGCTGAGTAAGGTAGAAACACCGCCAGCAACCAGCATCAATGCTGATAGCAGCAGAAGCCAGTTCTCTATTCGGTAGGGATTGGGATAATCAGTTGCGCTGTTATCCTCAGCGTTAAAGGTATAGGTCATCAAAACTCCTTGAAGTGAATGGGTGAAATTCATTAAAACATCCGAATTTCGCCATGCAAGTCGGTTTTAGAAAGCATGTGTTGAAACCCATCGCAATAGCGTCAGGAATCGATCGTTGCGCGAGCGGTCTCTCAATCTGAATCGAAAAATTTCAGAACCGCAAAAGAAAAAAGGAACCCGTTGGGGTTCCTTTGAGAGCGGTGAGAATGTCTTTACTCTTGGTGGGCTAGTTGCAGCAAACAAGGTGGCCAATCGAGCCGGACATCATGATGATGATATTTTTTACTCATTTTTGTCTCGCTTGAGTCGACTTTCAATATACTTCACGAGCGGGTCTTTACCCAGGAGGATGAGTGCAGTCCGCACCACGGTGATCATCATTAGTAAGGTCATCAACGCGCCATACGCTGCCTGCACCGACATGTCTAGTACGACTGCGACAAGGTCAGCGAACCAGACGTGAATGAGTAGGGCAATGAATAGGGCCCCAGTGTGCAGACCCATTAAAGGAATGAATGTTTTATGAAGGGGAGGGCGCACTATTTATCTTTCTATCGGTCATGGTTATTACAAAAATCAACAACAGCTTGATCACACAATAGAAAATTACAGATCAGAGCGATGCGCCAACTTGCAGGCGTAGAGGACGCCGGCAATAAAGCCTTGTTGGTGAATGACGGATGAGATGCGATGCGCTTCGATTAAATAGTGCTTCCAACCACAAGCGAAGGCAGTGCTGGTGCGTTGATACATCGTCTGGGTGACAGCAATGAGTCGATTAGGGACGGTGCGAAACAGGAAAGTGTGATGCTTCCACGACCAGCTTGGGGTTGCCGCCAGCAGCGATAAACTGCGTTGACGTTCATTGCTGGAAAAGTCTGTGGAAAACAGCGAGGCGTTAGAGATAAGGGTGATGCTACGAACTGGGCGTTGTGTGCTGCGGATCATGATGATCTCCTTGAGTGACTACATTCAATGGGCATCCATGGGATGCAGCTCAAAAATTTCTGAACCAGGTGGGGAATTAGTACTGGTGAAGAAGCTTTGAGCTGAGACCAGCGTAACAAGGGAATTTGCTGATGCAAGTCGGAAATCCTTATGCACCTTCAAGAAACGAAGTTATTCATTGTTGGTAGCGGTAGGCAAAACTCAATCAATGTTATATTCAATTGAATAAAGGAGAAAATCATGAGAAAGACAGCGCAGCTTAAGAAACATCAAGTAAAGGCGAGTGAAGGTGTCAACACTTCATCGTCTGAATCTGAGCGCGCATTACGCTTGGCTCGGGTTGATGCTTATTTCAAGGCAACCAGAGAACAATTCGCCAAGCAAGTTGCAAGCGCAAATGCCGGCGCATCTAGCGCGCAAGTTGGCGTATTGGCGGGGCCAATTGAGCGTCGTCGTTAATTGAATTTTCTAAACATCTCGCCAATTATAAAAAGGACTCACATGCTCAATCACGATGGTTACGAATTTCGGGAAGCAAACAAAAAACAATATCGATACAAGGGATTAATTGATATCACACCAAAATCTGTTAATTGGACTGCTGACATATCGTTAAACGACGTGCAAAAAGGGGCGATAAAAGGATCGTTAATGGGTATTGGTGAAGATGAGGGCCCTGTAAGGCGAGCCGTTGATGTCGCTGTTAAAGCCGCAATTCAGTCTTACAAGCAGCTCAGTGATTAATTTGATGGCTGTATAAACGTGCGCAAATTTTACCTTCGGGCGAAGGAATAAAGCGAAGAGCATTTCGACGTTGATTTTGATGTGAAAGGCGTTCGAATCGGCGAGTCGCCGGAACGTTTATCTCAACATTAAAAATATCATCAGCAATGTCCGCTCCCAGCCTTAAATGGATGTACGTTTGTCGACGGCGAGCGGCCGTGATCGGGCGTTAGTTGCCGGTCACATTTTCGGCACGGGTTGTTAATTTTCCAGTTTCTTTGGTAATGGAGTGGTTGGTTTTATTCTTTCCCTTAGTCTCAATTTCTAAGTAGCACGCCATTTTCTCGTGAAAACATCAATGAATATATTTCATTACATAGGTCGAAACAAATGAGAGAATGCGCGGCTAACTTTTACTCCACGGTCAAGTTCTCGTAGCCGCAAAGTGAAGTGACCAAGCTCGTCGCGAGTTGCGCTGAGGATGAAGTTGTTATTTACCATAATGCTACGATGCACTTGAATGAAATCGGATGAATCAATTTTCGATACCAGTTCACGCATACTCATGCGCACAAGCGCACTACCGGTAGCGGTAATCACATTCACATATTTGTCTGTCGCCTCAAAACAGATGACATCTTTCACGGGAATCATTTTTACTGTATTACCAAGTCCTGCGCGAATAACTTTGATTCGTTCGGAAGAATTCTCTGCGGGTGCCAGAATCGACTGTACGTGATTGATGAGTGACGCCATCTCTCCCGCTGCAGGAGTTGAGGCGCGATCTGACAATCGTTGCTTTAACCGTTCAACTGTGAGCGCCAATCGGTCCATACTTGCCGGTTTAAGCACGTAATCGGCGGCGGCTCGTTCAAAGGCTTTTACCGCAAAGTCATCGAACGCAGTCACGTAAACAAAAAGCGGCATTGCTTGATTGTCGGGCCAATCATCTGCAACAGCCTCTGCAACTTCTAATCCCGTTTTTCCAGGCATTTTTATATCTAAAAACATGATGTCAGGCGTATGTTCGAGTGCTTTTTCGATCGCCGATACGCCATCGCCAACGATGTCGATGATCTCAAGTTCTGGCCACAATTGTGACAGTAAATGTGCAAGTGATTTGGCAAGGCGCGGTTCGTCTTCTGCAATGAGCGCTGTGCGACGAGGTATCGTGGTATTTTTCATTGAGGTATTTTCACTGTTGAACATACACCTTGCGGCGCATTGCGTGTTATTGAAAGTGACGCATTCGGGCCATACGTTTTCAGAAGACGCTCCCGAACGTGCAATAAGCCGTAACTGCTGCTTGAAGGTTCGCGATAATCAAAGTCTGGAGCCAAACCGAGCCCCGTATCAGAAACAGAAATCTCGATGCCTGTCTCGGTCTGCCGGGCAATTACTTCAATACTACTATGACCAATTTTGGGCTCCGCGCCATGTTTAATTGCATTTTCGATAAGTGGCTGCAGCAGCATCGACGGCACTGTTGCATATTGTAAGGAGTCGGGTAAAGTTAGTTCGAAACTTAGCCTTGGCCCCATTCGTAACGACATTATTTCAAGGTAAGCGCGCAATTGGGAAAATTCATCACACAACTTAATCAATTCTGTACGTGAAGCCGTTAATGCGCTACGCAAATAAATAATGAGTTGGTCTATCATAAGCTGCGCTTGAATTGGGTCTTCTTCTACGAGTAAACGTAAATTAGCTAAGGTGTTGAATAGCATATGCGGCTCAATTTGCGCCCGTAATAATCGCAGTTGTGACTCGGATGCCAAATGCTGCGCAACTAGTCGTGCAGACGCCTCTTTTGAAAATTGCTCACGAGACCAGAGAAAATATAATAGAAGAATTCCCGTCAACGCGGTTGCGAGGTATGGAACCATTTTGGTTGGCCCAGAGCCTGAAATATGCATGGGTTCAAACACCAATGCAGATGCAAAAATATGACCGACAAGATATCCGCCTGGAAGCGCCACAACCATCGTCAATATGAGTGCGAGTAAAGGCTTGGTTGTATGGAGCCACGGCAAGCATAGAAGTAGCGTTCTTATCATAATTATGCCGACACCAACGCATTCGGAAAACAATAGAATGTATCCAAATCCGCCGAGATCTGGGACGGCAAGCCATAAAGCAAAAGCAGCTATCGCGAACGACACCAACGCCATTTTGAGAATGCCTGACATTTCTACCCAAAACTGCGACACCTGGGGGGTAGCCATTTTCGTTTTGAAATCCATTATTTTTCTTTCTAGTGAGCAATTTGTCCGTTGTGGATATGACGAATTTAATTTTTCAGTTTCATATTTAAACAGTTAGACAGATGTTCAACAATATTCTCGGCATCTCGGCCAACGCCAAGCAGCAATGCCGAGCCACGTGACGATTGCCAACTTCTACCAATAAAGTACATACCAGTGATTGGCGAAATGCCATTTTTCTGGAGGAAAAGACCATTAGAATTTTTCGCTTTAGGGATCGCCACCCAATCGGTACGATCTCGGTACCCGGTTGCCCATACAACACAGTCAATATCTAAGTCCTGCCCCGACGAAAATATAGCTTTCATTCCGCGAGCCTCAGTCAATCTTCCCACCAATTGTATGCCTTGTTTTTTCAATGCCGACAATCTTAAATGCGTCCCTGGAAATGAATCAGTTCGTTTCATTTTTCGCCCTAAAAAACTGTCTGATGCGGCTCGAATAATGCCAAATAAATCTAGCCACCAGAAAATATCCTTTCCGAATACATTGCTAGGTAGAACTGGACGAGAATGACCTGTCGCTATTATTACTTGGCAAGTACGAGAGAGCTCAGCTGCAATTTGTCGTCCAGTCGAACCATCACCGACAACGACGACACGACCTTTAGGGACTTGCGACGGTGAGCGGTAGGTCTCGGCTGTAAATTGTATTATTTCGCTGGAGAAACCGTCTGCGACAGAAGGAACTATCGGCACTTGAAAAGCACCCGTCGCCAATACTACCGACCGAGCATAAATCGTTGCACCACATGCTGTAACAGCCTTGAAGTTTCCATCGACCGTTCTCTCCAGCGATTGAACTTCCACATTGGTCTGAACAGGCAGCTTGAAATGTTGGCTATATGTTTCCAGATATTTAGCGATATCATCTTTGCTTGGATAGGAATCGGGATTGCCATGTACTGTCAATCCAGGTAAAGCACAAAATCGACGAGACGTAAACAAAACCAAAGAGTCGTATCGATTGCGCCAGCTATCTCCAATCCTTCCATTTTGTTCGGTAAGAATGAAGGAATACTTAGTCTGTCGAAGATAGTAGCCCAATGCAAGTCCCGCTTGCCCCGCGCCAATCACTAAAACGTCGATATTTTCAGATAGCTCGTCCATCACTTTCTTTCTTGAATTAATTGGATCAAAGGACAAGGAAAGCTGTTTTGAGATTCAGATTTTTCTCAACAAACATCATTTCACTAAACAGCGTCGGTCTACACATAAGTTCGGCTATGGCCTCTGCAGACACAGGTTTCGAAATTAAATATCCTTGGACCTCATCACAGGCGAGCGCTTGTAGCAGATGTAATTGCGCCAATGTTTCAACACCTTCAGCAACGACCTTCATACCGAGTGCATGCGCCATCGTAATAATCGCGGATACTAAAGCTGCGCTTTTATCTCCATTTTCTAAATTTGCAGTAAATGCTCTATCCACCTTTAACAAATCCATCGCATAGTGTTGCAGTTGGGTTAAAGAGGAATACCCGGTGCCAAAATCGTCAAGCAACAACTTCATTCCAAGTGCTGAGAATGCCTCCAATTGCTGCTTCACTGTGACGCTGTCTTCTATGATGCATGATTCCGTCACTTCAATTTCTAACAAGGCTGGGTCGATCCCATTCTCGCTAGCGTGACGTAATATCCTCGCCATCAGATCATTACGATGGAGTTGGCGTGGTGACACATTGATCGACACCGGGCATAGGGGTAAAGCATGTTTCTTCCATATTGCAAGCTGTTGACATACGAGCTCGATAACATATTCACCGAGCTGAACTATCAACCCAGACGTCTCGGCAATCGGAATGAAATATTGTGGAGCCAACAAACCGCGTTCCGGATGATCCCATCGTACAAGCGCCTCCAATCCACGAAGTTGCCCTGTCTGACTATCAACTCGTGGCTGATAATTTAAAATGAATTCCTTTTTTTCCAGTGCGTACCGCATGTGCTGTTCGATAGTGATCTTTTCCAAGATAGCTTCTGACATGTGTAGTTGATAAAAAAAGTATGGTTCTTTTCCAGAAGCTCGCGCAGAGTACATTGCAATATCCGCATGCTTCAGAAACGTTTCGCCATCTTCGGCATCTTGGGGATACATGCTAATTCCGATCGATGCATGCATGGAATGACGCTGCTCCCCTGACAACACAAACGGCATGCTCAACGACACCGAGACTTGTTCCGCCATATGCCGAACTTCTTCGGTGTACGCTATGTCATTCAACACAAATGCGAACTCTCCATAACTGAGACGAGCTACATAATCGCCAGGTCTTAATAACGAGCTTAAACGTGAACCTACTTGATAAAGTAATTCATCACTAAAGACATGGCCAAATGTATATTTGATATTCCTGAACTCATCCAAGTCGACAAATAACATTGCCATTACCGTATTGCTACCGTATATGTTCTTGATACGTTTTTGCAAATAATTCATTAACCAAAATCGATTCGGCAACATGGTAAGTGAATCTTTACTTGCCAAGCGCAAACAAACATCTCGATATTCGTCTCTCACAGATTCGACAAGATCGCAATCTAACTGTGAACACGGTTCACGTAGGTCATTAAAACATAACAGTGAATGTGGCTGATAATCCATTAAGCTACTCCAGCATTTGCAACAAAAAAACTACCTTAAAGCGGACATTATTTATTGATGGCGAGGGCGTTATTCCCCATCAATCACGAGACAACAGGTTAGTGCTTCTCAATTTCTTTTGTGAGCCTGAATAAGTCAAGCGAATGGCCAGGTAGCCAGCGGCGACTATGTCATACGAAATACAAAAAGATCGATACCACGAAGGCACGCCCTGATTGATAATCAAATCGCCATGGAACGCATCAAATAATCCATGCATTACCAGCGCGCCCACAATTATCCAGGCATTTTTTTTGAACCCAACAATGGATACCGCTGAAAACACGAACATTACAAATAATTCAACGTACATTGTTTTCGGCGTGCCATCCAGAATGGAAAATAATACGTAGATTGAAGCGATGACAATCATTAGGAATGGATAAAACCCACGCTCACGGTCAAATCCGATGATGGTTGCAAACCCCCCGATGATGATCGCCAGAGTTACACCAATAAAAATACTCATTTCCATGCTCCAAAGTTATGTAGAAAGTGTCATTGTTGGCAAATTTAATTTGCCTTTTTTTATCATGTTGAGCCGCAAATTTTTAGTTTTCTATTCCAGCGCTTGAAAGCGTCCCAAGAAAACTCACGAGATCATCAATTTCCTGCTCTGAAAATGCGATACGCTTGCGCTCGTTGTGTCCTACAAGTGCACTCGGTGCATCGGCGTAATGGTGAATGACATCGCGCAGCGTGCTGATCTGTCCGGCGTGCATATACGGAGGACGCAATGCCACATTGCGAAGACTTGGGGTCTTAAATGCACCCACCATGTGGGGATCATCATTGGCGATAAATTCCAGCTCCTGACAATCGCGTGGTCCAGCGTCACTAAATTTGCCAAGGCAATTGAATTGGTCATTCACAACGGTTGAAATGGCAGACGACCTCCCCTGGTCAGGGTTCTTCACATCACGTGACACAACGCCTGTGTTATGAAAATGTTGATCTGTCATTAGTGCACCACCATGACAGGAAATACATTCACCTTTTCCAATAAATAACCGTAGTCCACGTTTTTCGGATGAACTTAATATTTGACCAGCGGTAGGGTCACGGTGCAACGTGCCAGCAATATAATTATCTAAGCGCGACGGTGCGTGATGAAGCGTCCTTTCATAGGCAGCGATGGCTTTTCCCATATTTGCAAAGATACCCGAAACACTTTGACGACTAGCTTCGCTCAATTTCGCCCATGTATCACGTTCTTCGGCAGTCCCATTTGGACTTGCGTTGCCAGGTAAATCTTTCAGATCCGGCATCGACCCAAACAGTTTTTCGTAGTCACTTTGATAGTGCTGTCGTATCAGGTTGGCGAAAGCGAGTCGATTGCCGCCATGTTCGTTGGCGTCTTCCATTGGTCCTAATGCTTGCGCCCATAGACTATCTTTTCGACCATCCCAAAACTGCCATGGACTGCGACCACTTTCAACGATGGACATAGTGCGGCGCTTTCCCTTGCCTATACCCTGACCCAAAGCAAGTCCGTCCTGAAACTGCTGCTGAGGGGAATGGCAACTGGCGCACGAGATTTTTTGATTTGCACTAAATCTCGCATCAAAGAACAGTCGTTTCCCCAGATCAGCTGTTGCCGGAATTCGCTCATACGCGTTGGACCGATCGACAGGTGCGGGGGGGAGCTGGTCAATATGTAACGATTGCAGGACTCTCATTTCGCTTGAGCTCCAACTACTTATATCCATATCGAATGTAAGCAGATCGCTACTCGCAACACAATATCCGACCATCATGAACGTCATGCAGAACGACCAGGCCTGTAACCAGATTGACTTTTTCATTTCGCGCTCACTGCCCCGTGAAAACTAGTAGGCGAAGAGATAACCGTATTAAAAGTGACGGCATCGTTACCCTGTTCCGATTGAATTTTCACTTTCATTTCCCACCAACCCGTCATGCTAAATTTAACGCCATCGAGACGATAGCGCCCGCCACCAAGTTCTTTTGTCACGCGGGGATGGGTTGGAAAACCATGCAGATGTTGTGGCATACCACCATCAAAATTTATTTGAGCGCCAGTGACAGGAATGCCTTTTGAAGTGGCAATGCTTATTTCCCATGAATGCATTTGATTGATCTCAACCGCGTCCACCAAAGGGTGCATCGACACGGTATAAATTCCTTGAACACTCGGACGTGTCATGCTCAGATCGAGGCCAGAGGGTGGTGTAAACATCGCACACCCATTTAACGCAATCAATATAAAAAAACTTGAAATGAATTGTTGGAGCTTGTTCATATATTTCCCTAATTTTGAATTTATCGAAAAAGTTGCCTTGAAATGAAACATGACTTCACAATCGACAAGCATGAATAGTTGCTTGCGTTCGCGATTAATTTAAAAAAACAAGTGAGCAAAAACAGTAGGGTTTCACGTTGGCTAACTAACCAACGTGAACCATACAAATCAAATTATTGTTTTGCGCAAGAACACGCAGCACCACAACGGCAATCTGATCCGCACTGACAAGTTTTTTGCGCCGTTTCCTTTGCACATCCACAAGTACAACCAGCACCTGGACAAGTTTGGCATTTGCATACTGCTTCATTGATTGAATTCATGATCATTTTCCTATTAAGATTAAAAAGTAACGTTATTTATCGAGAACAGAATGTCTTCGATGGAAACAAGTGTCGCCATTTTTCTAAAATCTCAAAAGTAATATGGGACCAATGGTTATTCGACGTGCGCGAGAGGTTTTTTCAGCCGAACGAATGGTCTATCAAGTATTTTTAGTGCGGCTGAAATGTGGGCTTCAACTCTTCTTCATCAAACATCCTTACATTAGTCCTTTACCCAAAACGATTGGAAGCGAATAACTTTCGAGGTAAATCTACCATTTAGTCGTCGTGCTATACGACTCACTCTACTTATTCTTCAATTCGTCACTTGGGGGCATTTTTATTGCTTATTTCAGTACCATGCAGGTTCAATTATTTGGATCTGAAGAAAGAAAAGCATCATGAATCTCACCTCCGTAGAAAAGCGCAATGTCTTCTTACTTGCAAGTATGCAAGCACTGTTTCAAACAGCTTCAGTCATGGTGATCACGCTTTCCGGCTTGGTTGGTTTGAATCTCGCAGCGGACAAACGTTTGGCCACCCTGCCGATTGCCATGATGATGGTAGGAGCAGCGGCCTCCATGATTCCTGCCTCAATGCTGATGCAACGTTTTAGCCGCAAGAATGGTTTTTTGTTAGGCACGTCGTTAGGTTGCCTGGCAGGGCTTACCGCAGGCGCAGCCATCTGGCTTGGTCATTTCTGGCTATTTGTCTTCGCCAACGCATTGATGGGAGGCTATCAAGCTTTTGCACAATACTATCGGTTTGCTGCAGCGGATGTGGCCAGTGCCGATTTCAAAAGCCGGGCTATCTCTTGGGTCATCGCCGGTGGAGTTGTTGCAGCGCTTGCCGGGCCGAATATCGTTAGAGTGACACAGGGAATTGGCTCGGTGCCGTTCATGTTGAGTTATTTCGCGTTATCCGCTGTGAGTTTGATAGCGTTGTTGTTGGTCACACGCCTGAGTTTGCCTACGTTTGTGATTGCTGAAAGCCACGGATCTTCACGAACTCTACTGGAAATAATGCGGCAACCGGTATTTCTGACAGCAATGGCCAGTTCATCGGTTGGATACGCCGTGATGATCATGGTCATGACAGCCACACCATTGGCGATGCAAATTTGTGGTCAGCCTTTGGGCGCTGCAGCCACAGTAATTCAGTGGCACGTGCTAGGCATGTTCGTTCCCTCTTTTTTTACCGGCAATCTGATTCGTCGATTTGGTGTACTGCCAATCATGATGCTGGGCATTGCCTTGTTAAGTGGGCACGTAGCCATTGCATTGACTGGCATTGAATTTCTGCATTTCCTTTCCGGCTTGACCCTGTTGGGTGTGGGGTGGAATTTTTTGTTCATTGGTGGTACCACGCTGCTAACCGAAGCCTACCGCCCAGCCGAACGAGCAAAAATTCAAGCTACGCATGACTTCCTGATGTTCGGGGCGGTAAGCCTTGCCTCTCTTTCTGCAGGAGGGCTGCTAAATAATTGGGGTTGGCGTTCGCTGAACCTGGCGACGCTTCCGTTCCTTGCACTCGTATTGCTGATGGTCTTAGGACTTGGTGCATTACGTCGAAAAGATCGGCTTGTCATTTCAGCTTATTGAATCACCTCTTGACAGCACTCAGTCTGGATTTGCCTGTAATTAATGGATGCGTAAAAACGCGAAAATACGGCGTACTTTCAACGTCGATATTTTAAATATTGCCTTGAAGAGATAATCGTGCGATGCACAATGATTATGTGCTCAACCATATATTTGGTAGTGATCACAAACGCAGTGACGCGGAATTACAGGATTCGATTCGGATGGAGCAGTAGGGTGTTAAGTGGCATTGACATTTTTCCGATGGCCGACCACACGGCCAGAAGCAGTCGTTGACCGAGCCATCATGAACGGTGTCAGATGCTTAGCTCGAATAATTTGCGCATACAGGAATTTTGGTATTGTTGCTTCCATTTTCTATTTGGTCCTTTTAGGCCCTAATTCACGACAATTTCAGAATCCTCGAGTTTCTCAGTGCCTCGGCGGCTGATGACCGTCTTGGCGAAGCGCGCCGTCGGGGCCAATATGCATTTAAAAGGTCTGGCGCGCGCGGCGTGCGTTATCTGCGATAACTCCGGCCAAAAATCTAAATAGCGAGGGTGGAAAATCGTGGCCCATCCCCTCGACGATGCGTAGTTCAGCGCCTTGGATATTGGCCGCAGTGTCCTTCCCAGCCTCCGGCGGAACCAGTGGGTCGTCTGACCCATGCAACACAAGCGTTGGAGCAGTTATGTTAGCTAGTCGTAACCTTAAATCACCGGTCGCGGCGATGGCGGCGATATGCCGCCAAAACCCGCTTGGGTTGTAGGCTCGTTTGACTTCGGCTAAGGCTTGATCTCGTTGAGTGGATTCGTCAAAAGGATAGCCTCGCCCGGCTATCACTTGAGAAAAGTCAACGCAATGGGCGAGATAGCCCTGTTCGTCTTTCAATGGATGTGGCGCGGGCGATGTCATCGCCGCCATCACTGCAGGGCTGGCCTGCGGCAGATCACGATTGCCGGTACTCGACATAATGGAAACCAGAGATAGAACGCGTTCAGCATGCTCGCTGGCCAA
Organism: Undibacterium piscinae; assembly: GCA_003970805.2. Taxonomy (GTDB): domain Bacteria; phylum Pseudomonadota; class Gammaproteobacteria; order Burkholderiales; family Burkholderiaceae_D; genus Undibacterium; species Undibacterium piscinae. The sequence goes on along the minus strand of CP051152.1, from coordinate 1,330,153 downwards.
CAATTGTGCAATCATGCCGCCCATTGATCTGCCAACCACGTGCGCTCGTTTGATCATCAACGAATCGAGAAGTCCTATAGCGTCGTTCGCCATATCGAACAGCGTATAAGACACATTGGGCGTTTCGTTGCGAGAGACTGCATCGGCAATTGCAGCGAGGTCTGGAATCGACCCGCTATTGAAGTGAGTTGAAAGGCCTGCGTCGCGATTGTCAAAACGAATCACGCGGTAACCTTGTTCTGCCAATATCTGGCAAAACGTTTCGCTCCAGCGAGTCATCTGCGTACCCAGACCGGAAATTAGCAGAACAGCTTCCGCGTCGGTATTGCCAAAACAATCGTATTCAATTTCAATTCCGTTCGCTTTAATTTTAGGCATGGTAAGTGGTCCTTAAATGTTCTTGAGTCGCGCGCCTTTTGGGTGCGCTCCGATATTTCGTTTGGCCGGCTTCAATACAGCGCCACGGATGCACCGCCAAGCTGTGCAAGTGGCTGCGTAACCAGCAAATCGTCGCGATAGCGTTGCTCATGAAAGTGCTAAGGTTGGGGTGCGTGCAAGCGTTGCCAGTACTGCGGAAATCATCTCAACCGCTGCTGGGGCGATTGATTCGACGGCTTCAGTGCAAATGCTATCGGCAGTCTCGCGTGCGGCGTTCACCCGCGCACGCCCGGCTGGGCGAAGCACAGCCTGGCGAAATCCATTCACACCTTCGCGCACCACAAGGCCAATCTTTTCGAGCACGATCAATTGACGCAGCACCGATGATTGGGGTTGACCAAGCGGGCGCACGAGTTCCGGAATGCTTACCCGACCACCGTCCGCTTGCGCGAGCAAATTCAGTAGCGCGAAATCATCGAAACTGATTCCATGGTGTATGCCCAACTCGTCGTCAAGTTTGAGTTGCAGGCTCGTGTGGGCACGATGTAACGTCAAACAGAAGTCGAGATTCGTGTTCATCGCGCATCCCTCCTGGTTTCGTCGTAACCGAGTTCGTCTTGACAAGGAATTTCTTGACGCCACAGGCTAACTAGCATTTCCAATTCTTGTGCAACATTGAACGCTGGATCTTCGCTGGGTTTGACCAAGTCGAGTATTTCGAATTGAAAGTTGCTCTCTCCGTGCTCGCGCCAGTCGCGCGCCAGCATCGCATTGCGGTGGTGGCCACACCGCAGTTCAAATTGATGTCGGTTGAGTGCGCTCTGGACGTTCGTACTTCCCGCCACCAAGGCCCGACCCGTGATCTGGTTACGGATCGCATAGACGCCCGCTCGGTTTTTTGTTTCCAGATACTCTCGTTTAAGTGTTTTGTTGTTTGTCATCATCCATCCTTTTTTTAACTGAGTCATGGTGCCTGCGACAGCACTTCTGTCAGCGGTAATTCATAAGCCAGGTACCTGACGTAATCGCGAACGTCGGCCGGCCAAGCTTCGGTCAGTTGGCGGAACTTTGCTGCGTCATTGGCGAACAGCGCACGCGAGGCCTCTTCAAAGCCAGCCATATCACCAGCCATGGCGGACATAAAGTGGTAAGCAGATTCATTCGCCCGACGTTGCCGGGCTCGGTCCACGTTAGTACGGCGTGCCTCATCAACTAGTTTGCGCAAAGTTACTGATGCACCGCCTGGTTGTTCAGCTAGCCAATCCCAGTGGCGCGGCAGTAACGTGACTTCTCGTGCGACCACCCCAAGCTTCGGCCGGCCACGACCACGTGGCGCACCAGATTCTTCGGACTCGATCAGTGCCGATTGGTTTGTTTCATGCAGACCATCTTCTGGAGGCAGGCGTGCCAACATCTCGGCATCGCTTCCTCGAAGATCGAGATCAACGACTTGACCAGTCTGGTCGCAAAAGGTCAGCAGCGGATTGGGTACGTCGGAAGCTAGAGCGTGTTTTACAGCCAATGCATTGACCGTCAAGCGGCCAGATGCGATTCGCTTGCGACCGTTGAAGCTGGTATAGGAATGAGTAGTGATATGAATCATGGCAACATCGAGGTTGAATCGGATAAGTAAATAATACCCGGGTTAAATTCATGTGTCAATATTACCCGGGTTAAATTTTGGATGTAGCAGTTATGTTACTGAAAAAAATTATTTTTCTTTTTGAATGTGCGCTTCGTAGTATCTCGAACTTCCGCTTTGAGGCGCTGATGATTAAAGACAATTTTGTAACGGTCGTACAATCGACCAGTAGCGGCCAATCAGAGGTTCTTTTCAAAGGGTCATTTGCGCCACGCAACCATGCGTTGATTAAATAAAAGATAATTTACGTCTACACTGTGCCTGATCTGGAACGATCTGCCTTTCACGTTTATTGATTTGACGTGTCACTCCGGGAAAATGAGGGAAGCGTAAGGAAGCGGTGAAAACCAATTTCTTTCGCGGTTGGCGCGTGCGTGTCTTGATGCCTTCGGCATTGGTAGTACTCTTTGTACGATGATGGCTACTGGCGCGTTCCAGATTGTCGGTGTTAGTCACTGGAGTACACTGTTGTCGCCATTTTCCGAAATGCTCCTAGTCGCGTTTTTTGAAGAGATCCTGTTCCGGGGAATTATTTTTCGGATCGTCGAAAAGTCACTAGGTACTATTGCGTCACTGTTCATTTCGGCAATACTATTTGCGTTGGCGCATTTGCCTAACGCGGGCATTTCTTTGTTGGGTATCGAAGTCAAAGCGGTAGCTTGTTTAATGTTTTGTGCGGCGTACATGGACACTCGGCGCTTGTGGCTGGCTGTCGGCATCCACTTCGCATGGAATTTCATGTCCGATGCTGTGTTTTCTCTGCCAATTTCTGGCCACCAGGCAAAGGGTTTCTTGCAAGGTCGACTATCACGCCCAGAATGGCTGAGTGGTGATGCTTAAGGGATCGAGGCATCGTTGGTTACACTGGTTGTGCTCAGTATTGTGACGCTGTGGTTGTTAAAAATCACAAATTGGCACGAACAAACTATTCCACGTCGGTCGACTGTATGACAAGATCACTCGGGACACAATTGCGCCACCTGATCGATTTGCTGGACGGGGCCGTCGGTGACGCCTACGAAGAAGCAGGGCTAGTTTATCGGCCACGTTACACGCCCTTTACTGCGCGATGGTCCTGTTCGACGATGTTGTTGAGGTATTTCACCTGGCGAATGAGTATCTTTACTTCCATCGCATCATTGATTTCATCGATCGCTGATTTATTTGCTGCGCTCTTGTCCATCGTCACTCTTTCTAGAATGTCGTGAGCCTGTCACGAGTTTCTGCAAGAACCGTACTTTGGTACGGTGACACGGCGAGGCACGGAAGTTATAGTGTCTGTCAGGCATTCGACAATGGGTTGACGCCACCGGAACGACTGGGAGTACCACATGACCCACCTTCTTCGCCGCATCTTGGCCTCGCTGACCACCCTGCTAGTCGTAACACACGCGCACGCCTATGAGGCCGGCTGGATGCAGATCCAGGTGGCTGGCACGACACCGGAGGCACCAACGACGACGGTCGCTCTGTACTACCCGACGATGGCCACGCCCCGAGTCATCGCCATGGGACCGTTCACGCTAGACGTCGCCATCGGCGGCAAACCCATCGATAAAGTCAAAGCTCTGATTCTGCTGAGTCACGGCAACGCCGGCAGCGAGACCGGGCACAGCGCCCTCGCGCAAGCCCTCGCCCGGAACGGGTATCTGGTCGCCGCACTCCGTCATCCAGGCGACAATTGGCAGGATCGGTCGCTGATCGAGAAGGGCGCCGAGCGCTACTTTGATGAGCGGCCGCGGCAAGCTTCTCGGGTCATTGACGCGATCTTGATCAATCCCGAGTGGAAGGATCGGATTGCGACCGACAGCCAGGGCCCTCGCGTGGGTGCAATGGGACACTCGGCCGGCGGCTACACGGTGCTGGCGTTGGCGGGAGCCAGTCCGAATTTGTCGCGGATGAGGAAGCACTGCCTGACCGAAGCATCCGAAGACCCGATCTTCTGCAGCATGGGCCGCTCCGGTGAATCGACACCGCCGTTGCCTACGGTTAAGCCCTCGCTCAAGGACGAGCGCGTTAGAGCGATCGTCGCGCTCGCCCCGGCGGGTGTGCTGCTTACCGCCGAGTCGCTCGCTGCGGTTCGGCCAGCGACCATGATTTACGAGGCAGAACTCGATCGCTTCCTAGTGCCGAGATTCCATGCCGAGTGGGTCGCCAGCAATCTTCCCGCGCCTAACCTGCATCGGGTGCCCAATGCCTGGCACTACGCCTTCATGGATACGCCCAGCATGCCCATCCCTAGCTTGGACGGCGACTTGGCGGCGAACCCGCCGGGTTTCGATCGTAATGCGTTCCTGAAGCAGCTCGCCGTCGAAGTCACGGCCTTCTTCGACAAGACATTTCTTGCAGCAGTATCTGTTTCCAATGACCCCATACGCAGCGCTACTCTTTAGCCTTGTCTCTGGTGCTGTTGCCATATTCCAATTGGCGCTTGTGCTGGGCGCTCCATGGGGTGAACTCACAATGGGCGAAAGGTGGCGCGGACGCCTCCCACCCAAGGTCCGTCTCATTGCGGGTTTTTCAATGTTACTGTTGTGTTGCTTCAGTATCATTATTTTCACCCGTTCGAACTATGGCGTACCGCTATTTGAGTCGCATGCTCGCCAACTTGCCTGGGTCGTGGTTGGTTACTGTGCAATAGGGAGCCTTGCTAACATTTTTACTCCGAGCAAGCGCGAACGCCAGTTGTGGTTGCCAGTCCTACTTGTCATGTTGGCATCGAGCTCGGTCGTGGCGACCTCATGATTTAGGTAAATCGTGCAAGCATACGATGCTGCAAAAGAAACTGGTTATCTATCTTGAACTGAATCCGTGAATTGTACGTAGCTAGGATTTCGAAGCGGATCCGCCACTCAAGGGCCGATCGTCTGAGGCGCTCACACTCGAAAAGCAACTCTGTGTAGAGTCGGCTACGAGATGCGTTCTGCTCCTTGGGCAAGTCCCCCGAGTCGGACCCAAATCGAAGTCATGACGTTGATTTTCAAGGATCTTTCAAGCTAGGAAATCAGACAGAAACTCCTCGTTTTCTTCATCACGGTGAAGTTGGATAACCAGAGTAGCTTTGACAAAGTTGACATGCAAAAGCGTACAGAAGCCAAGTTGCGGGCACACGAACTCTACTTGTTCCGAGCCGGCGAGAATGTTCTGCAAGAACCGTACTTTAGTGCGGTGACATGATGAGGCCGGGCCGTGATACTCCCTGCTAGGCGTTCAACATTGATTTGGCGCCACAGCCAACCACAGCTTTTTCTCATTCACCATGTCAAATTTATCAAATCTCTCCAGGAAACTTCGGTGATTCGGGTGGTGGTGCGGTCAAACTGCCGACGTCCCTGTGTGATTCGTTTTGCATGCCAGGGACATTTCAGCTCGGTTCAGCCCTTCGTCAGCGTTTTCCTCGCTTGCATATAGTCCGTGCCTATGCGCTGGTTCTGGGTGCCGGTACCCAGGTACTCATCATGTTGCCGATGACATCGGTTGCTGGCGCGTCGCCTTTCTTCTTCTATGTCCTCATGGCTTGGGCCTAGGGACTGAACACCGTCGTCACCGAATGACAAATTCCCAGCCATTTTCCATCCGTTTAATTTTACTAAGAAAGACTCTATGAACCGCTCATTCCTCCCACACGCTTCCATCCTTCTGAGCGCCTTGCTCTGCTCCTGCGGATGCTTTTGCATTGATTCAAACGTACCTCGGTAGTCCCTTTGGGGAGCATTCAAGGTGTATTGCTTTAAGTCGCTGACCAAGGCCACCTACAGGCCCCCCCTTGATCTGTCGGTGAAGGCGGGTAACGCTCCGTTGCATCTCAGAAAAAACCTGACAGCGCAAAATATTTCCACAAAGAAATCTATTGCTTGATCCAAATCAAGATAAAATACTGCCGGCTTACATTTTAGATATCTAATTAACATCTAAAAATTAGCTCATTACCCCTGCATCATCTCCATTAGCAAGCAATTGAAAAGGCGCCAGCATGCGTATCAACACACCCGTGACCCAGATTGAATACATCTTTAAGGATGGCGAATCAATAGTCTCCACCACGGACCTCAGTGGCAACATCAATTATTGCCAACCCCTAGTTTTCATTGAAGCGAGCGGATATCAGGAACACGAACTACTGGGGCGCACGCAAAACATCTTGCGCCACCCGGATATGCCGGCCGAAGCGTCGCCGATATGTGGGCGACATCAAGAGTGGCCTGCCATGGTCGGGCATGGTCAAAAACCGCCGCAAAAACGGTGACTATTACTGGGGTGCTGGCCAACGTCACACCTGTCATCGAAAAACGGCAGACCAACCGGCTACATGTCAGTTCGCACCAAGCCAGACCGTGAACAAATCGAGCAGGCAGCCGCCATTTACAAAGAGATCAACAGCGGCAATCCGAATCAGTTACGCATACATCAAGGTCAGGTGCTGCGCAGCGGCCTAGGCAGCAAACTGGCGGCATTGAAAAATCTGTCTTTAGACACACGCGTCAAGCTCAATTTGGGCTTTACCGCTATCAGTACCCTGCTGCTGGCGCTCGCCGCACTATTGCCTGAATTCGTCATACGCTATCAGTTGCAATCCTGGCTCTGCACGCTGGCACTGAGTTCCACAGTAGTCACAATCCTGTTCTGGCATTATCTGTATGACGCCATGTGTCACCCCTATCAAGGCGGCCATTAAAATCAGCCGAACTTTGGCCGGCGGCGATCTGACAGGAAAGATAGAGAGTGGTCGAAAAGAATGAGATCGGTCAGTTATTGAGCTCATTACGTCAGCTCAATATCAATCTCTACTCGATCATTGTGTGACGTGCGCAAAAATTTTGGCGAGATCAGCATTGCGACTCAGGAAATTGCCGATGGCAATATGGACTTTATCCGGACGTACCGAATCGCAGGCATCGGCACTGGAGCAGACCGCCTCCAGCATGGAGCAACTGGCAGCCACCGTCGATCAATACCGACAATGCGATAACACCGCGCATAAAATGGCCAGCAACGCCGCCAGCGTCGCGCAAAAACGGTGGCAAGATCGTCGCCGAAGTCATCAGCACCATCAGCGAAATCAGCACGTCCTCGAAAAAAATCGTCGACATCATTAGCATTATCGACGGCATCGCGTTTCAGACCAATATCTGGCACTGACGCTGCAGTGGAAGCGGCGCGCGCCGGCGAACAGGGACGCGGCTTTGCCGTAGTGGCATCGGAAGTACGCAACCTGGCGCAACGCAGCGCTGCCGCCGCGAAAGAAATCACCACATTGATCAAAGCTATCCGTGGAAAAAGTGGATGCGGCACCGTGCTGGCAGAGCGCTCCGGCAACGCCATGACGGAAATCATTTAAACTCAGTTAAAACGCGTTACCGATACCATGAGCGAGATTGCCTCGGCTCCCACCGAACACCATTTCACAAGTCAACAATGCCGTCACGCAAATGGATGAGGTCACGGCATTTGCGGCACAAGGCAGCAGCGGCAACTGCCAGCCTGAACAACAGACTGCCAATCTCACCAGGGCGTGCACGAAAGACAATGGTATCGGTATCACCATGAGCTATTGCGTCAACGCCTGGGGCAAAACGAGCCAGTTGAGCCACTTCACTTACGTGCCAGCCAGTGGTACGAGGTCAATGGTTTGGAGGTTGAGGCTTTTCATCAAGCGACCTCGGCAAAGGATATTCCGAGATCAATACGGCTGATCGAAGGAAATGGCATGCCGTTGTACTTTCGTGGAGAGACCGCGCCTATCATACAGTGGCTGTCATTACAGCCGCATGCCGTTCTGAACACCTACCCCTATTTATGGGTAGCATTTTCCTGGTCCTTGTTATTTGGCGGCCACCCCCGTCAGATAGAGGAAAAGTTGTTGTGCGCTGAAGCGGCCATGCGCCTTGCACCGCAAGACATGTCAGCGATGGAGATTAATGGTCAAATAGCTGTGCTTTGGGCCTGGTTGGCGGTGTATAGAAACGAGGCTGATTCCATTTATACACATGCGAGCCGCGCGCTTGAGTTATTAAATCAAGATAGTCGCCCCGCTCGCACCGCGGCGCAGTGCGCTCTAGGTGTGGCACAAATGTTTCGAGGTAAACGAGTCGAGGCTAGTGAGGCATTTTTACAAGTCATAGATGCTGTTCGATCTTCCGGAAATCTGATGTTCTCTGCGGTCGCTTCAACCGCGTTGGCTGGCATACATGCGACTAATTTCAAACTTCACCTAGCGGCTGCGACCTACCGAGATGTCATCCAAATGATTGCCGATCCAACGCATTCGCTGGGGTATGAAGCACATCTTGGCCTAGCCAAAATTTATTATGATTGGAATGAGCTGGATCAAGCGGAGTCTCATGCTCTAGTGTGTAGTGAGCTTGTCGCGAGAGTGAAAAGTGAATCAGAGGTAGGTGCTGACGTATTGCTTGTTCGCCTGATGTTGGCGCGAGATAAACACACTGAGTCTGAGACCCTGTTGGCCAGAACCAATGTGACGGCAAAAACCGGACAATTGGCAGGGCGTATGCAAGAAGCCGCGGAATTGCATGTGTTGCATTTGTTGCGTCGTGGTGAGATCAAGGAGGCGGCTTATTTTTCTAACCAGTTTCAGCTACCCATAGGCCTGGCCAGAACGTTATTGGCTCAGTACAAGGGCTTCGAGGCGTTGCGTGTCGTCGAAAGTCATCGGAGTGGAATGGAAGCACAGGGGCTCGCGCAAGAAGCACTCAAGGCAAGGGTGGTACAGGCTATGGTTCACCAAGCCGTAGGAGACGTAGATGTAGCCGTGCAGGTGTTGAGCGAGGTAGTGACTCAAGCCGAGCCACAAGGATCTATTCGACTCTTTCTGGATGAGGGTGTGCCCATGAAAACACTGCTGACCAAATTGCAGTATAAAACAGGAATGTCGACTTACGTCTCACAATTGCTAGCCGCATTTGGTACGCAAATGGCTGACGAAAAACGAGTCACCGTTGCCACATTGTCTCATTTGCCACCAGAAGTCTTTAGTCAGCGGGAGTTGGAGATATTGCGACTAATTCAGGATGGAAATTCCAACCAAAAAATCAGTGAACGCCTATTTCTGTCTCTTAGCACTGTGAAGTGGCACAACCAGAATATCTTTGCCAAACTGGATGTACAGAGGCGCACTGAAGCCGTTGCACGTGCACTGGAATTGAAATTGTTGTAGCCAGCGCGTTGCGAATGGAGTGAAAACCGTAACACTTCAGTATAAGTAGCGTAATGAAAGCTGTTGTGAACTGTTTAAGGCCATTTCATGCTTCGAGCCATCGCCTAAAAATAACCAATTCCCGACCTTTCTACACTCGAATATTGCGAGAGTGATGTCCTGATTCTTTCGCTGTTTGCACGTTTAAAAGCGATTGAGTCTTTGGTGCGCGAAGACTTCATGATTCGATTAACTCTCAACGCGTGGGTTACTTTTTAATCTTAGCCAATACCGTCTGCGACACTGCACGAAAACGGAAAAACACTTTCCAATGTCACTATTTCTTGCTTTGAGGCTGTCTGCGAACCCCTATTGAGTGGCAGTAACGGAGGCATTCCTGAAGTGGCGACGGGTATTGGAAAACGTATGCCCAGCAAGCAATCTATTACACTTAGTTTGCAGCGGCGCTTACGAAAATATGCCGATGCTTCTCTTTATCCATGAACCCACCGGTCGATTTACAATATCTAGGCTTAGCGCGCAGTTCATATTCCAAAAGTAAAATAAAAATTATCTGCCTGCTTTCGCACACTCGACGGTGCCTAAGATTTCTGCGTTATTCAGTCTTGCCTGGAAACACTGGGCAAACAAGGTCATGGAATGTTAGATGTATTGTAACGTGCCTTTTCTGGCAACCAAATACGACCGGCTCATTGCTGCTGAATTGTCACCAAAATCCATACTTTAGTATGGTTACAAAAAATGACGTTTTGCATAAGCTCTCCCTAATGAAAAAATAAAAAATGTTAGCGATAAGATTGCTGATATTCGAACTGGGAGTTCAAAAATGGTTGGAGGTATTGGGGACAGGAACGTTGGGGAGGAGGCTGCAGGGCCGTACTTGTTCAGGACTAAAAGCAGCAAGAAATTAATGAGTTTGTGCGTTCCGCAGCGTTTCATTACGCCAGTTGGAGGAGCAGCTTGTTGTGTCGTGTGGGTTCTGGGTGCGCTGTGCGCGCACGCGGAAACGACGGAACCCGTCGCCTCCGCTATCACCGCTAATGCCTCAGTCATTTCGCAATATGTGTCGCGCGGATTTCGCCAGACTTGGGGCGAACCAGCCCTGCAAGTGGGAGTCGACTATGTCCACCCTAATGGCTGGTCTCTGGGCACCTGGGTTTCCACCGTGAGTGACCGTTATATCGAGGATGCTACCGTCGAGTGGGACCTGTACGGAGGCTACGGCGGCGCAGCGGGCGGTTTCGGTTACAGTATCCTTGGCTACTACTACAAATATCCCGGCGCTGAGTATCGCGCCACCGGTACTAAATACGATTATGGCGAGCTGTCGTTGGGGCTGACCTATGGGGTAGCCTACGCCAAATATAACCACACGGTGACGCGCGATTTTTTTGGCGTTACCAATGCGCGAGGCACGGGCTACCTTGACTTGGGTGCGAACCTCGATATGGGAGGTGGCTACACCTTGAATCTGCATGCCGGTAATGGTCGAGTGGCAGGTACAGGCAACGCAATCTGGAATTGGCGTGATGCAAAGCTGGGCGTGAGCCGCGCGTTCAATGACGGCTGGAACGTCAGCGCTGCTTGGACCCGCGCCTGGGCAGCAACCGATGTCTACGACCATTACACGCTGGGCATTCCGAATCGAGCCGGCGCTATTGAAAGTTCAAATCCAGCAGCAGCCACCTGGGTGTGCGCCTTAACGAAGACATTCTGAGCCTACTGTTTGGCACCCGAATACGTTTAATCTCCACAAGGAAGACAAAGTGCAACTTTCACTGAACAGCAGAATCTGCCTGGCGGCCACTGTGCTGGCGGTCCTGAGTCTAGGTCTCACCGCGGCTGTGACCGGCTACAAAAGTACCGCCAGCGCCGAGGCGGCCGCACTGGAATTGGTGCGTACCTCAACGCGCGAAATATCGGGTGTACTGCAGGCCCGCATCGGCGCCAACCTGTCTAGCGTGATCAGCCTGGCTGGCGCGATGCGCGGCACGAAGAGCGCCAGTCTGCCCTTGCAACGCGAGCAGATCAACGAAATGACTAAGGCCACTCTGATCAGTTCGGACGATCTGATAGGGGGCGCCGTGACGTGGGAGCCGAACGCGCTCGATGACAAGGATGCGCAGTATGCCAATCAGGGGCCCTTCTATGACGCCAGCGGTCGCTTTATGCCCTACTGGACGCGCGCTGGTGATGGCAGTCTACATGTCGAACCCATCGTCTTCGACGTGGCGGCCGGCGCCAACGACTGGTACGACATTCCGAAGAAAAGTGGTAAGGTTTTCTTCACTGAACCGTATGCGTATCCTATCGATGGCAAGAGCGTGCTGATGGCTTCGCTCGTTGCGCCGATCATGATCGATGGCAAATTCCAGGGCACGGCCAGCGCCGACTTCATGCTCACGCACCTAGCGGAAATCCTCGATGGGCTGAAGGTGATCAGTGGTGGCAAGCTGACCTTGATTTCGAACGGAGGTTTGTATGCGAGTAATCCTGCCGCCGAACGACTGGGCAAGCAGGCCGACGACGTGCCGGCAGCTGGCCTTCAGCGCATACGCCAAGGCCAGCCCTATGAGTATGAAGATGCGCGAGGTTATATCCATCTGCTGCAGCCTCTGCAAATTCACGCGGACATCGCACCGTGGAGCATTAAACTGAGTTTTCCGAAAAGCGTGGCCACCGCATCGGCGCGTGAGCTGATGATCTATACGCTGGTCGTCGCCCTGCTGTGCGCAGCCGTAACGGCCAGCATACTGATCGCCATCGTGCGACGACTAACCCGTCCCCTTCGCGTCTTGGGCGCAGCGATGACGGAATTATCCAGCGGCGATGCCGACTTGCGGGTTAAGTTGGAAGTCAAAGGCTCGGACGAGCTGGCTGTCATCGGCAAGGGCTTCAATCAGTTCGTGGGAAATATACATACCGTGTTACTTCGGGTGCAGGCCAGTGCTGATAATGTGGCGCTCGCCAGCGCCGAGATCGCGCAAGGCAATTACGACCTGTCGGTACGCACGGAGCAGCAGGCCAGTTCGCTCGAAGAAACGGCTGCCACCTTGGAAGAGCTGACCGGCTCCGTCAGGGAAAACGCCGGCCATGCACGCTTGGCAAATCAGTTAGCTTCCTCGGCATCGGAGGTGGCGCAAAAAAGCGGTGCCGTGGTCGACAATGTAATCGAGACGATGATCTCGATCAACAAATCGTCGAATAAGATCGTCGATATCATCAGCGTCATTGATGGCATCGCCTTTCAGACGAATATCCTGGCCCTGAATGCTGCCGTCGAGGCGGCCCGCGCCGGTGAGCAGGGACGGGGCTTTGCCGTTGTCGCCTCGGAGGTGCGCAGCCTGGCCCAGCGTAGCGCGGCGGCAGCCAAAGAAATTAAGTTGTTGATCGACGATTCGGTGGGTAAGGTAGCGGTTGGCAGCAAGCTCGTCGATGAAGCTGGCGCTACCATGCGGCAAGTGGTCGACAGCGTGAGCGGCGTCACTAACCTTATCGGTGATATCAGCGATGCCATCACAGAGCAGAGCGAGGGCATTGGTCAAGTCAACCGGGCGCTCGCACAGATGGATGGCGTGACACAGAGAAATGCAGCGCTGGTAGAGGAGGCGGCTGCCGCCGCGGAAAGCCTGCGAGACCAAGCGGGCTACCTTGCCGAAGTGGTGAGCGTATTTAAGTTGGGAGAACAGACTCCACACGCACCCAAGGTAGCTCCAGCCAGGAAGCAGCTGTCCAATGCTAGAGGCGCACTCGCGTTTGACTCTCCGGCACCGACAGGCGACGGCTGGGAGTAAGGCTAACTCGCATGCGATGATATGTAGGCCGTTTGTCGAAGTTAAATCCGTACAGCACTGTACAACGATACTTTCTGACGTTAATGCCCTTTATGCAATTTTATTCTTGACGCAAAACCGCCCTGTTCAGAACAAAGATGTGCTGTTTTTATCAAATGCGTCTGCAACAGAAATACAAAAATTCTCTAATACAGTGGTGACCGTGGTACTCCAAATTGCAAATATTGGTTGTGCGATTAAATGGTATTTTTATAACCGATCGAGTTCTATATGCGTGAAAATTTAATCGACGTAACAAGGTTGCTTGATTGCAGAATGCAGGAGCGGTTACCTACAGGGATTGATCGAGTCAGCTTGGAGTATGTTAGGCATTTTGGTGATCGCTCGACTGTTTTGTTGCGCTTTGCCGGTCAGTGGATAGAACTGTCTATAGCGGATTCAGAAAAAATCATTGCTGTACTACTGGCGGGTGCCGATAATGTTAATGCAGTGATACGGCGGGTGGTTGTTGGTAGTTTGATGAAAAGTATTGGCCGATCGTTTTCTACGCCAAGATTTTTGTTTAATACCGGACCCAGCGGGGTAGCGGAAACGGACTACGCTCGGCGCTTACAAGGTTCAGCTTTGAAACAGGTATTTTTTTTGCACGATCTTATCCCTATTACCCATCCTGAATATTGCCGGCCTGGTGAGTCTCTACGGCATCAGAACAGAGTTAAGACGATGTTGACATTGGGGCATGGGGTTATTGCCCACTCTGACGCGACGCATGTCGAGTTGGTTGCGTATGCCAGCAAAAATAATCTGCCAATGCCACCGTCGACGGTGGCATTGTTGCCTGCAGCAGGGTTATCTGTAGCTAATGCTACTGCACCTATAGACGTACCGTATTTTTTAGTGTTGGGTACGATAGAACCCCGCAAAAACCATTCTTTATTGCTGCTGCTTTGGCGGCAATTAATAGAGCGCTTTGGCGCATATACACCACGTCTGGTGGTGATTGGGCAACGAGGTGAAAACTGTGAAAACATAGTAGATCTGCTTGAACGTTGCGAGACTTTAAATGGCTTTGTATTTGAGTATTCAACTTGTAGCGATACCGAATTGGCGACCTGGCTCCAACACGCAAGAGCCCTGTTGCTCCCTTCATTCGCAGAAGACTATGGTATGTCTCTGGTTGATGCATTAAGTTTAGGCGTACCTGTCATTGCGAGTGATCTTCCAGCCTTTAGAGAGATAGCTGGCGATGTGCCGGAATATGTTGATCCTCTGGATGGAAAGCGTTGGTCAGAATTAGTGCTTGCTTATTCTCAGTCGGATAGTCCGGTACGAGCGGCCCAATGCAAAAAAATGCTCAACTTCGTCGCACCTACTTGGGCTGCACATTTTGATCAAGTAGAGGTATTAATGGAACGTCTGCGAGCTGCAAAATAGTAACGATTTTCATGCGACTGTAATTTATGCATTGGATCTTCCATTATGAAAAAATCCAGTAGTACGGCAATTTTTTCCGGTCTTACAAGCGGTGTTTGTTTGCAATGCTGGCGATATGCCTGAGGTCAATCGGCGTAGAATCGCCAATGACTATTTCATTTACATTTATGACCGTCGTGGCGTTCTCGTCATTTCGGCGTTAGGCCCCACAAAATGAACATAGAAGCCACTGAAGTACCGACATTTAGCGCACTCAATGAGAGCTTGAAAACAGCCTACTTTTACGACTGCTACTCCGTCGAACTCCCCCCCGACTCGAGAAGCCCTCTCGAACTCTATTTGAGTGTCTTCTCGCGTACCCCGCGTTGGATTGACGCTCTCATGAACATGCGCAATAAGATCGGTGTGCGATTGGGGCTCAAAGATATGGGGCAGTTGAGTAGCATCGATTCTCAAAAGCCCTCTCAGGCTTACCAAATCGGCGATCAGGCGGGCATCTTCAAGGTGCTCGAACTGCACGAGTGCGAAGTCATCCTTGGGGAAACAGATAAGCACTTGGACGTGAAGATCTCTGTCGCAAAGCAAGACAAGCCCGGATGCACCTTGGTTTCGGTTTCTACCGTGGTTCATGTACACAACTACATGGGCCGTCTGTACATGCTCTTCGTCACGCCAGCCCATCGCATCATTGCTCCCGCAACATTGTCTAAACTAGCTCAATGCCTTCATTAAGTAAGACGCTTGCTCTATGCTCGCAACATTGCGGCTGCATTTCCTCTGCCTCTCTGGTCGGTCAAGCGGACACCAATACTAGCTAGCAAGTATTGGTTCCCTACGTGCTGCGAACTACGGCTCTGGGAGTTCGGATGCTACTGCATCTTCCCACCCCATCCAATTAATCTTCTGTTGCACTTCGAGTTTGAACTCGCGCTTGTCTTTATCGGCGTTTCCAAAAAGAACCATACTTAATTTCCCTACTAATAGTTAGTTCTAATGCGTTTCCATTCGTTTTGATAAGGCGGATTGCCGATCGACTAAAAATGTTTTTAATAGATCTTGATAGTCGTCACTAACAGCGCCTTGGATTGACGGACGCGATGCTAATTGTTGGCGCCAGGCGCGCACTTTTGGCGTGTGCTCGAAAAAGTGGAAATCATCAATCAACTCAAACGTGTCGAAATAACGAAAAAGTGGCCCGAATACTGCATCGACGATCGAAAAATCGTCTCCGGAAAAATATCCACCTCGCTCGCCTAATGCCAATTCTATTTGAGCGAATCTTTCTGCTATTTCATTGACCTTCAATGCGAGCGTTTTCTCATCCAGTGCATTGTAGAAACCCGCTATGCTGTTCAAGATGGTAGAGCCAAATTCCATCCATGCCCGGTGTCGAGCACGTTGCAGCGGATGCTCAGGATGCAGGCGTGGGCTTTGCGTTTCATCGAGGTATTCACAGATCACAGCGGATTCAAAGATTGCCTCATCGCCCACCATCAAGACAGGCGTTTTCCCTAGCGGTGATAGCTGCAAAAACCATTTTGGCTTGTTCGCCAGATCGATGTCTTTTCGTTCGAAAGGAATTCCTTTTTCGGTGAGTAAAATTGCCGCACGTTGTACGTATGGGCACAAAGGATGGCTGAGTAATGTCAATGCGGGCAGAGGTATGCTAGGGGTCGACATGTTGTTCTCCTCATTAAGAAAAAATAAAGCGTTGGCTGCGGCGGGCGGCAAAACTGCCATCGCCAATCAACCAAAGTGAGATCGAGGCGATGCTGAGAAATAGTGGGTATTCCCAACCACCGCCTGGGCTAGTGTGGCCCCAACCATTTGGCAGATGTACCCATGTCGCGGTCAACATGACAGGCACTAGCGCCAATGAAATTTGCCTGGCGTAGAGGCCAAAAATTAAGGCGATGCCACCGAAAAGTTCGGCAGCAAATACCGGATACGCCAAAAATCCGGCAAAACCGATACTTTCAAAATACCCGGCAGTGCCCGGCAACGTAAAAACGAAATACTTTAAACCGGCATGCGCCAGCCACATGATGCCCAGGCTAACGCGTAATAAGCTGATGCCGTATTGGGTCGAAGTATTTTTCATTTCTTTGTTCATTTCATTATTCATTTCGTTGCTCCATTGAGTTGTTAAGGTCTTCAGTATATGATTGCCTTCACGCATACAAAATAGGCAAATGTGAATTCTATGATTTCGAAAACGCAATACAAACTAAGTGCGGCCGATCTTGAGTTGGTGTTGGCTTTGAATCGAGGTGGCACGCTCGCGGCGGCGGGGGAACGTCTGGCGCTGGATGCGTCGACTGTCTTTCGTTCAATACAGCGCATAGAGCGTGGCTTGGGGCAACAGCTCTTTGCCAGATCACGCAACGGCTATTTGGCGTTGGAGCTGGCGCAAGTGTTGACCGCTCATGCAGAGCAATTAGAGCGCGAGCTGGAATCAGCACGTTCTGCCGCCCAGCTTGTGCCCGATCAGGTCTCTGGCACCGTGCGCCTTTCCACGACCGACACCATTTTGCATGGTCTGGTCGCTGGCGTACTCCCATCCTTACGAGTGGCACACCCACTGCTTGAGCTTGAAATGCATACGGGAAATGAACTGGCCAATCTGACTCGCAGAGATGCAGATATCGCGTTGCGCGCCACGAAAAAGCCACCACAACATTTAGTCGGAAAGCGTATCGGCCCTATCCGAATTGCCTTGTTTGCGTCAGCAAAAAGTGGTATCCAAAATTTGGACGATGTCCGTGCACAGAATAGTGCATGGATAGCTCCTGATGATGCTCTGCCAGAGCACCCCTCGGTATTGTGGAGAAAAAAATACTTTCCGAAAGTGCAGCCGCAATATCGGGTCAGCAGTATCTTAACCGTCGCTGAATTTGTGGCGCAGGGCGTGGGTGTCGGTATTGTCCCGCTATTCTTAGGCCAGCATCGTAGTGAACTGCGACAAATTACCGATGCGCTCGACGAGAACCAAACTGAACTCTGGCTACTCACACACACGGAATCGAGACATCTCAGGCGCGTGTCTACCGTGTTCGCACATTTGGCTAACCAGCTTATCTTGAATTAGTTTGCACTTTGCGCGACAGGGATCAGCTTCGATCAATTTTTGGAACTAACAAATATTGGCATCTAATCAAGCAAAAACCTCAACCCAACAACCCACCAAATACTCAAAAGTCCCATCCAAATAAATCGGCAAGTGCGTCGAATCTTCTGCGTTTGACATTACCTTTAAGTAACGATTCTCATCGTCACAAACTCTTCTGCCGCAGTAGGATGAATGCCGATTGTGCTGTCAAACACGGCTTTGGTAGCGCCTGCTTTCATGGCGACGGTAAATCCTTGGATGACTTCGCCAGCATCAGCCCCCACCATGTGCATTCCGACCACGCGATCAGTTACATCATCGACGATGAGTTTCATCATTGACCGTTCTGTGCTGCCGCTTAAGGTGTGTTTAAGTGCTTTAAATTCGCTGCGATAAACGCGTATTTTGCCGAATGTTTTTTGTGCATCAGATTCGCTATATCCGACCGTGGCAACGTTTGGATGAGTGAAGACAGCTGTCGGGATGAAATCGTAATCCATCTGCATTTGCTTTTTGCCGTACAGATGATCCACTAGGGTCATTGCTTCACCTAATGCGACTGGAGTTAGCTGAATTCGAGCAGTGACATCTCCCAGCGCATAAATGCCGGGGACGGATGTTTGATATTGATCGTTTACTTTAATTGCACCATCGGAACTTTGCGCAATATCGTTCGCTTTCAGCCCTAAACCTTGAATATTCGGTATGCGCCCAATGGCATACAAGACAGTATCGACTTGTATTGTCTGGCCGTCTTTTAAACTGACGATCAGTCCATTTTCCGATTTGCTAATCGCAGCGACATAGGCATTGATGCGTAAATCCACGCCAGATTTACGCATTTCTGACGCAAGAAATTGACGCACATCATCGTCAAAGCCGCGCAATATTTGGTCGCCGCGATAAAGTTGAGTGACTTGCGCACCAAGCCCGTTAAATATGGACGCAAATTCGCAAGCGATATATCCACCGCCCACGACCAACAATCGTTTAGGAAATGTCGCAAGATCAAACATGTCGTTGGACGTGATCACATGTTCTGCTCCTGCAATTTCCGGTACCATTGGGGTACCGCCAGTGGCGATCAACAATGTTTTGGCATGATACTCAACGCCGTTGACTTGCACCGTATTGCTATTGACTATCTTGGCCCAACCGGCAATCATCAATACCCCGGCATCGCGCAGTAGATTTGCATATACTGCATTGAGACGAAAAATTTCTTTGCTTCGGTTGGCTTTCAACAGTTCCCAGTCTAATTTTGGCTTTTCAGAAATCGACCAACCAAAGCCAGGCGCCTCATCGAAAGACTCTGAATAGTTCGCTGCATAGCTATAGAGTTTTTTGGGAATACAGCCGACATTGACGCAAGTGCCGCCTAAATCGCCACCTTCAATTAAAGCGACGCGTGCACCTTTCTGTGCTGCCATACGCGCAGCGCGTACACCACCACTGCCACCACCGATTACTAATAAATCAAACATTTCAACGCCCATTGCAGTCCTCTATCTCTATTAAGTTTCATGCCAGGACTTCCGTAAATCTGTCGTTTTCAAATATGAAAAACACTCTAATTAAACTGATCCTGTTGTGCGGGAAATCACTATGCTCATAGCACAAAGAAAAATTGGTTTGGTATAACGCTCACTTAACCATTTGGAGTGCATTTCTTCCAATCCAACTTCAGGTGCGTCTGGGTACTTCAAGGCCTCTTATAACCGCTGGTCGAACTGTGAAGCTATCTAATACTCGAATAACGTGTGGAAAGTCCTCAATACCCACCAAATCGGCGGCTCCATAGGGGCCGACTAAATTACGCACCCACGGAAAGATAGCGATGTCTGCAATCGTGTAAGTATCTCCCATCATCCAATTGCGGTTCTCCAACCGGTTATTTAAGACATTCAGGAGGCGTTTCGACTCCGTCACGTAACGATCCCTCGGTCGCTTGTCTTCATATTCTTTGCCTGCAAATTTGTGGAAAAAGCCCAGTTGACCAAACATCGGACCAATGCCTCCTATCTGGAACATCAGCCACTGAATCGTCTCATACCTTTCGGCGGGATCTAACGGTAAAAAACGACCTGTCTTATCTGCCAAATAGAGCAAAATCGCTCCTGATTCGAAAAGAGGAAAGGGTTTGTGTTTTGGGCCATTAGGGTCGAGGAGCGCTGGAATTTTGTTGTTTGGGTTTAAGGACAAAAATTCAGCTGACATTTGATCATTGTTTGAGAAATCTACCAGATGAGATTCATATGCCAACCCAGTTTCTTCTAACATAATCGATATTTTGACGCCATTAGGCGTCGGCAGCGAGTAAAGTTGAATGTCGTTAGGCCGAGTAGGGGGCCATTTTTTTGTAATAGGAAAAGCAGAAAAATTAATCATCATGTTCTTTCATTTATCTTCTTGTACTCGTGTGAATTTTGCAAATTAGAACATTACAAACTACCGTTTCAGTTTTGAACTGTTCGTCTCTAAAATTATCTCGTTTGAATAAATGTAGTTTTGCCGTACTAACGTCGGTTCACTCCCTTTACCCGAGAAGTGAACAATCATTCGCGAATGGCTATGAACGAAAATGTGTCACTCCCTTTTTCCAGTAGCCCTTCGTGCGAATCGACTCTTTGTCCAATTTCCATTTTTCTTGTAGAAACGTACGTATCACCATGACGCTACTGGACTCACCGGCCACCCATGCTTGGCCGAAGCCTGAAAGCTTTTCCATATTACTGAGTGACTTGGTTAATGCATCATCGGTTTTCAATGGGTTATGAGTACGCTTGATCCATTGTAGTTTCATATTTTTCCCTACAAAGAATGGCTTATGTTCATCAGGATCATCGACTTCAATCAAGACAGTACCAGGTAAGTCGGATGGTAGATTAGACAAGATAACTTGTATCGCGGATAAACAAGTCTCGTCTCCGATGAGAACAAGCCATTCTGATATTGGATTAAGAGCAAATCCACCATCACGAGGGCCGGCAAACGTTATGGTATCGCCGACTTGTGCCGAATTCGCCCAAGACGAAGCAGGCCCGTTTTCATGGGTGAAAAAATCTATTTCGAAAGTTCCCATGCAGAGATCAAACTTACGCAGCGTGTAGGCACGGCCAACAATCTCTCCATTTGAGGACGGCACGAAGAGCTTTACCCAATTGCCGGGCGCTTGCGCTGCCTTATTACGAATAAATGTCGCCACATCATCACCACTGAAGGTGAGCCGAATCCGAGCCCTACTGAGTTGTTCGCGTGCAGTCACTACAGCTGGTAATTGTGGTCGAACCGGTATCGTCTGCTGAATGTCATTTTGCGCATCAATAGTGGTAATCGGAATGTGATTTGTTGTTGGTTTTTCTGTGTTTGTATACATTGTATAACTTAAAATTTTGGGTGCCATCGAACGACGATTGCTCGTCTATTTACTAACGGCATTGCCGACATCAAAGCCACCCGCAAGCGCGAAATAGGAGCGTGCTGTGCTTATAGCGAAGTCGCGTTTTGCGCTAATGAATTGCTCATTGGTTGCCAGCGCGATTCGTTCCGATTCTAGGGTATTGAGAAGGCTTTCCATCCCTTCATCGTAGCGCAAGCGCGATAACCGAACGCTCTCCTGGGCTAGACTTAGGGCGATATGTAACTCATCATTACGCTTGCGAAGTTGCCCCCAGGTTGAGAGGGCGGTATCGGTCTCCTCGAGAGCAACGGCGACAACTTTGTCGAAGTTGGCTAACGCGGCCTGAACTTCCGCTCCAGCGGCACGGAATTGAGCACGGCGTGCGCCGGCGTCAAACAAAGACCATGAAGACGTTGCACCCACGCGCCAGCGACTCGCGTCGCCAGTCAGCCAGTTACCTGCCACGCCAGAACTACCGACGAGGGCCGACAGACTAATTCTCGGAAACAGCTCGGCGTAAGCGATGCCTTCCCTTGCAGTGGCCACTGCCAGCGCTCGTTCCGCTGCCTTCAGGTCTGGGCGGCGGAGCAAAAGCTGCGCCGGTTCGTCCGTTATGATTGTCTGCGGCAGTTTTATCGTAATAGGTTGATCCAGTAACGCCAATTGTGGTGCGTCGAGCCTTTGCCCGGTCAGTGTCGCCAGGCGGTTTCGGGCTGAACGTTCTTGCGCGATCAAGCTAGGCAAGCGCGAGCTAAGCAGTCGAAGCTGTGCCTCAAAGCGTAGACGCTCCGATGACGACGCACTACCAAAAGTTTCACGGTCACGAATCAGCTTCAATGAACTGGTTTGGTTGTCAACTTGCGCTTGGATGGATGCACTTAGCATCTGAGCACCACGTAAGTCAAGATAGGCTTCAACTACGTGCGCGAGAATCACGCGCCGAACATCGTCACGAAGGGCAGAACGTTCCTCAACCGAGGCTTGTGCAGCCTCGATACTGTGGCTAACACGCCCAAAAAGATCCAACTCCCAAGCCAGCGACATCTGCCATTGAAGGGGGCTGACAATGGTGGGGGAGCCGCTGCGGCTTTCGATTGCTGCGAGCTTTGTATGGTTTGAACCAGCATCGAGACTAGCGTTGGGTATGAGTGCGCTCTGGGCGACCTGCAACTGTTCACGACTACCTGAAAGTCTTGCTACCGCTGTACGTAAATCATAATTATTTCGCCATGCCAGTTCAACCAGTGTTTCTAGCTGGACATCGCCAAACTGCTTCCACCATAAAGCAGGCGGTGTGCCGCGTTGAAGTGACTTGCTCGTGATCGCTGATGGCAAGGTCGATACATGATTGCTATCTAGAAGCGGTGCCTTGTAGGAGGCTACGCTGGAACACGCGCCAAGAAAGAGCGTTGACAACAACACAGATAAACTCGTTTTTAATGGAAACTTCATCGTGTTTTTCATACTTTAGCTCCGATTTCGTGCGTTACTTTTTCTACACTTTTAGTTTTTCGGCGAGCCAACAAAGCGAAGAACAAGGGCGTAAATAACAGTCCGAAAACGGTTACGCCGATCATTCCGGTAAAGACTGCAGTGCCGACGGATTGGCGCATCTCTGCTCCTGGTCCAGTCGAGTATGCTAGAGGTAATACACCCATCAGGAAAGCGAGTGAGGTCATCAGTATGGGCCTCAATCTTGCATGCGCCGCTGCGATTGCTGCTTCGCGAGCGGTGGCTCCATCGTTAAACGCTTGACGTGCAAACTCAACAATCAAAATAGCGTTCTTAGCGGCGAGCCCAATTAATACGACAAAGCCGATTTGAGTCAGGACGTTGTTGTCCATTCCACGCAACCACACACCGGTAAGAGCTGCCAAAATGCACATCGGCACTATCATTACCACCGATAGGGGTAACAGCCAGCTTTCGAATAGCGCCGCCAGCAACAGGTAAACGAACACCACGGCAAGCGTTAATGCAATCAAAGTGCTGCTGCCGGCTTGCTTTTCTTGCAGCGCAAGCTCGGTCCATTCATAGTCGAATCCTGCAGGCAGACGTGCCGCCAACATAGATTCCATGGCCGCGATTGTTTCACCGGTTGAGAAGCCCGGCTTGCTACTTCCTTGAAGTTCTGCTGTTGGAAATAAATTGTAGCGTGGCACGCGGTAGGCGGCGGTTGTTTGTTGAAAGCTAGCCAAGCTACCCAATGGAACCATGGCTCCGTTGCTGCTGCGCGTCTTCAGTGCGGCTAAATCGTCAACGTTTCGTCGATAGCTTGAATCAGCTTGCGCGGTGACACGCCAGACTCTCCCCATTAAATTCATGTCGTTAACGAACACCGATCCCATATAGGCTTGTAGCATTTCATTTACACGATCAGGGGTAACGCCCAACAACTCTGACTTGGTACGGTCGATGTCGACCTTGAGCTGTGGCGTCATTGCGTTAAATGGGGTAAAGGCGCTTGCAACCGAGGGTAGCTTAGACGCGTGTTCAACCAATTCGCGGGCAACCGCCTGTAACGCCTGCGGACCCTGACCATTGATGTCGCGGATCTGTAACTTGAAGCCACCTCCGGTCCCGATTCCTCGTACCGCCGGTGGCGGAATCACCATGACACGTGCATTGCTGATTGGTGCCAGCGTCTTGCGCATGGCCGCTAACATCGCGGGGCCATCAAGGTGATATCCCGCACGCTCGTTAAAATCCTTGAAGATTGTAAAAATGACGGCAGCATTCGGTGCAGCTGTAAATGTTGCGCCATCGGTGCCGGCAAAGGCGGCTGTGTGCGCCACACCTTGTTGCTTCAGTAATCGTTGGGTTACCTCGTGGGTCACTTGAGTCGTGCGTTCCAATGTCGAGCCGGGAGGTAGCTGAATCGACACAATTGCATAACCACGATCAAGCTGCGGAACAAAGCCAGTGGGCGTGGCTACAAAGCGCCAGACTGTGAGTCCAACCAGACCAACATACAACGGCAGCATTAACCAGCGGCGTGACAAGGTAAATCCGATCAGTTGAGTATAACGATCAGACAATCGCCCAAAACCACGGTTAAAAACTGACATCCATCGCTCACCAATGCTATCGCCGTGTTGGCTGTGTTTGGGCTTCAGTAGTAATGCTGCTAGAGCAGGTGAGAGCGTCAGTGACACCATCGCTGAAATCACTGTAGATGCGGCAATCGTGACTGCGAACTGTCGATAGAACATGCCGGAAATACCATCTATAAATGCAGTAGGAATGAATACAGCAACAAGGACAAGTGCAATGGCAATCAGTGCAGAGCCGACCTCACTCATGCTACGACGCGCGGCATCTGCCGGATTCAGGCCTTCCTCAATATGGCGTTCGACGTTTTCAACCACGACGATAGCATCGTCCACTACGATACCTATTGCTAGCACCAAGCCAAACAAAGACAAGGTGTTGATTGAAAAGCCTAACCCGGCCATTACTGCGAAGGTGCCGATGAGCGAGACAGGAATTGCTAAAATAGGTATCACTGCGGCACGCCATGATCCCAGAAACAGAAGTACAGTCAAGCAAACCAATAGGGCTGCTTCGAAAATCGTATCCCTGACTTTGTCGATTGATGCTCGAATGAAATCGGTCGGGTTGTAGTGTGCATTAAAGGTCAAATCGTCGGGGAAATCGATTTTAAGTTTTTCCAGTTGTGCGAGTATTCGATCTGCTGTAGCTAAGGCATTCGACCCTGGTTTTTGGCTGATGCTTAAGGCAACCGCATTCTGTCCATCGACAAAACCACTCTCCGTATAATCTTGCGCACCCATTTCGACACGTGCGACATCACGCAAGCGTACGATGGCACCGTCAGTTTGCGTTGCGACTATGATGGATTTGAACTCCTCCACATCACGCAGCCGACCTTGTGCCTGTACTTGAATCTGAAAAGCGCCATCACTACCGCCCGGCGGTTGGTTTAGTACACCGGCGGCTACCTGCACGTTAGAGCGCCGTATAGCGGCAACCACTTCTGATGGTGTCAGCCCCATATTAGCCACACGTGCTGGATCGAGCCAGATACGCATCGAAAAATCGCGTGCGCCGCGGGTGTAAATATCGCCAACACCATCGAGGCGGCTCAACGCGTCCTTCACTTTGGCACTGACGAAATTGGAGATGTATTGTTGATCGTGGGTACCTTTGGGCGAAGCGAACATCACCACCATCAATTGATCTGGCGACGCTTTCTTGACGGCGATACCCTGACGTCGAACTTCCTCAGGAAGCCGAGAATCCGCAATCGCGACCCGGTTCTGCACTAAAGATTGCGCGTCGTCGATATTGGTGCCGGGTTTAAATACGACGCTGATAACTAGCTTACCGTCGCCAACTGACTGGGATGAAAGATATAACATACCATCGACGCCATTGAGTTCTTGCTCAATCGGCGCGGCAACCGTTTCAGCAATCTCCTGCGCAGATGCGCCAGGGTAACTCGCCTTGACTGTGACGGTCGGTGGTACGATTTCGGGAAATTCTGAAATAGGGAGTTTAAAGGCAGCGACGGCACCGATTAACGTTAGAAGGATTGATAGAACAATCGCGAAAATAGGGCGTTTGATGAAGTAGTGTGAAAAGTGCATGAATACGACTCCTTCCTAAGCGCCAGTGACCGGCGTGGAGAGTTTTACACTATCTCCAGGACGTACGCGTTGGGCGCCAGATACGATTATTTTGTCATCAGCAGACAATCCTGATAGCACTACGCGCTTTCCGTTATACAGACCACCCAATTCGACTCGCTTGGGCGCGACCTTACCGTTAGCATCAACGACTAGCACGAGTTTTTTGGTTTGATCACTTTGTATAGCAGAATCTGGCACAAGGAGTTTTTCTTCTGGTGCGCCAACGGGAATGCGAACGTGTGCGAAACTGCCGGGCTTGATGGTTTTGTCGACATTGGCAATGCTGGTGCGAAGTCGCAATGTGCCTGAGCGCGCACTGATTTCGTTGTCGATAAAATCAATTGTGCCGACTTGGGTGCCAGTGACTCCATCTAGTCGTATTTGTATGCGCTCAGGTAGCTGTTTTTGTTGCCGTAGTCGTGCGAAGTCATACTCAGATAGATCGACCGTGGCACGCAATGGGCTTTGCGCTACGATCGTCGTGAGCAAGCCACCTTGCGCGGTACCGCCGACAACGTAATTGCCGATGTCTACACGATGGTCAGATACCGTGCCGGAGATGGGTGACTTAATGGTAGCAAACGACAGTTCAAGATCTGCACTGCGCAGTTCCGCTTGACTCAATAGCACAGCTGCCTGCGCCCCTTCAAATTCACTACGGATGCGGTCGAGTTCATCGCTACTTGATGCGCCTGATTGCTGTAGATGTGTGATGCGAGCGAGCTGTTTTAAAGCCAGTTTCTGGCGCACGATGGCTTGAGCAAAATTTGCCTGCGCACGATCTCGTGCGATCGCAAAGGGCCGCTGATCAATTACAAAGAGTGGGTCACCCGCCTTGACCTGTTGTCCATCGCGAAATTTGATCGCTTGCAGGTAGCCAGATAAGCGTGAGCGCACTTCCACTCGTTGTGAGGGCTCAATTCGACCGGTGTAATCCAGAGTTTCCTGAACCATCGATTTCTCGGGTGCTGCTACTGTAACGGTTGCTATGGGCTGCGCACTTCCCGGCGAAACAGTTTTTGACGGGCCACAGCCCGATAAGACGGCGGCTGAAGTGATTGCAACGAAAAGTATTGCAGAAGCGCTTGGATGGATTTGTTTCATGACATACCTTCAGCTACTTCTTTAAATTGTTTTGAAATGGTTGACTGCAAAATGACCTCTGCTTATTGAGTTGCGCTCAAAATAGAGCTGCTAGAAAGGTACCATCTTGATTTGTGCGGCGGAAGCCGCACGATTTGCACGTTATTAATGCGTTCAGCGCTATGCGGGGGTAACAGTAGGAACCCCAGAAAATTCTGTCTGAGCTATTGGTTCTGAGCCAAAATCCACGATTTTTTTAGACTCACTCGACGCTGTCGCTCTAAAGTTGAGTTTAAATTTCATGGCCGAATTCGGCCAGACAACACCAGACCCACAACGCAGACTACGTCCTTTACATCAAGGATCGATTTGAATGAACTCTCTCTCAAAAAAAGTTGCAATTGTCACCGGTGCAAGCTCTGGTATTGGTCGGGCAACGGCTCTGCTTTTTGCGCAAATGGGCGCATCGGTTGTTGTTGGCGCGCGCCGTAGCGATGAACTGAATCTACTTGTTGACGAAATCGAGAAGGCGAATGGACGCGCGGTGGCTGTGGTGGGCGATGCTAGAGATGAGTCTTTTGCGGTGGAGATGGTTCGTAGTGCCATTAATATTTTTGGCGGGTTGGACATTGCTTTCAACAACGTGGGCACATTGGGTGAAATGGGATCAACGCCCGAAGTATCTGCCGCGGGTTGGCGTGATACGATTGACATCAACTTGTCCAGCGCGTTTTACTCCGCGAAACATCAGATTCCTGCCATGCTCGCACGCGGGTCTGGGTCTGTAATTTTTACTTCGACATTTGTCGGTTATACTGTAGGTTTCCCAGGCGTAGCCGCCTATGCCGCGAGCAAAGCGGGTTTGATTGGTTTGACGCAATCGCTCGCTGCGGAGTTCGGCCCTACAGGTGTACGGGTGAACGCAATCCTTCCAGGCGGTACTGACACGCCAATGGGGCGGCAAATGACTAGCTCGCCGGAGGCGCTCGCGCATGTCAAAAACCTTCATGCACTTAAACGCTTGGCTAAACCTGAAGAGATTGCGCAATCAGTTCTGTATCTCGCTTCTGATGCGTCGTCGTTCATGACTGGTGCGGCAATGTTAGTGGATGGAGGTATTTCGATCAATCGTAGCTAGATAGGAGCTGCCGCTGGAGTCCAAGGTCCAGCGAGCCAGTAAACGTAGTTAGGTGGCCAAGTGAGGTATATCCAACTTCGCCATCAACTTTATGCAAATCGTCCGAAACGAATACGAGGTTCACTACGAACGTCCACGCCAATACAATCAATCACGAGCTGCCGTCTTGGTCATTAGTCCTTGGAGCACAACAATTCGTGTTGTGATGTAATTACTCTATTTATGAATAGTTATAGTAACCAACTTCATCACTATTGGGCGTACGAATAGAATACAAAGAAATGCCGCAGGCATTGCCAATTGATAGGCATGGGAAACGCGACTAAGGAAGCCAGCACCTATCCCAGTATTGGCTGCCACGATCACAGCCGACATTAACAATGCCATGATAGCTGCCATGTAGAAGGCAAATACTTGTGCGGTATAACGAGCTGGTAGTTTCCAGCGATTCACTGTCGTTTTTTGTTCATCAAGCTTACTCATTTCATTTTTCTTTCATCAGGGCTATTCAACATATACCTACCAATTTGTATATCGCATCTTAAAATTAGGGCTTAAATAGAAATCAATTTCTGTGACGACGGTCAACATGATGCATCTGCACAAATTA
The DNA here is from genome assembly GCA_003970805.2 of Undibacterium piscinae. Classification (GTDB taxonomy): domain Bacteria; phylum Pseudomonadota; class Gammaproteobacteria; order Burkholderiales; family Burkholderiaceae_D; genus Undibacterium; species Undibacterium piscinae. The sequence continues at coordinate 1,301,739 of CP051152.1, read as the reverse complement.
CCACTATTATTCTTGGGATTGAAGTCGCGCCATGTGCACTATATGCATGCGTTTGACGCTATATTGTCTGAAGTTAGCTGTGCTAAACTCAGCGAATGTCAACACCTGATTTCAACTTACTCCTTACTCTTGATGCCGTTCTAACGGAGGGAAGCGTTGCGCGTGCAGCCAAGCGACTCGGACTGAGTCCGTCGGCTATGAGCCGCGCGCTCGCGCGATTGCGAGAGACGACCGGTGACCCACTATTGGTTAGAGCTGGCCGCGGTTTGGTTCCGACACCTCGGGCATTAGAGCTGCGTGAAAAAGTAAGTCAGATCGTTCAAGATGCCGAAGCGGTGCTACGACCTACTGAAAATCTCAATCTCAAACAGCTGGAGAGAACGTTTACGATAAGGACCCGCGAAGGTTTTGTCGAGAACTTTGGCCCAGGCTTGCTTGTTCGTGTTGCAGAGGAGGCTCCCGGCGTGCGGCTATGTTTTGTGCAAAAGTTAGACAAGGACAGTGTTCTATTGCGCAACGGTACGGTCGATCTGGAGACGGGAATTGTGGGGAATACGATGGGGCCAGAAGTACGAGCGCAGGCATTACTGCGTGATCGGTTGGTTGGTGTTGTACGAATAGGGCACCCACTTAGCAAGGGGGAAATCACTGCCGCCAGTTATGCAAGTGGTAAGCATATCGGCGTTTCATTGCGTGGTAATGAAAAAGGGCTAATCGACGAAGCACTCAGTTTGCTTAACCTGGAACGAGATGTAGCAACAATTGTCGGTGGTTTTTCGACCGCACTTGCCTTGACGCGAGCCACTGACATGATCGCTAGTGTTCCTGAACGTCATACCGGAAACCTGAGAGCCGGAATGTTTAGTTTTCCACTTCCAATCACGATGCCGGAGTTTACTGTTTCATTGCTTTGGCATCCCAGGTTTCATGCTGATCCTGCACACCGCTGGTTGCGCGGTCTTGTTTTAGATGCCTGCGCCTCGTTCCGCTGAAGCCATCATGCTCGTCGTCGTGCCGTTACTTGCAATCGACATCAGAATCGTCAGATATAGCGTAGCTTCCTCATTTGCTCTTTCCATTCCCATTTAAGTAGCGAACATTGGGATGTCGTATGCGCGATTGATTGCGCAGATGACTCCTCTTGGTGTTTCTAGTCCCCCGTGATTTTTTTCAGTGGCTTGTTCTCGTGAGTTAATACTGCGCTAAATAATCATGTGTTTATTGCAAATTCAAAGTGAACTATTCTTAGCTACATCGGTTATTTCTATTTCCTAAATGATAAATTAAGCTTTGAAAAATTATCGATTAATAAAACATCATTGCTTGGGGACGAGAGAATTAAACTGACCTTGTAGATCACACGCTATTTGGCACTCGTCTTGTGGAGGCGTTCGCGATCAGTCGAAGAAAAAACCGTACTTTAGTACGGTTACGAATTCAGAGCAGTTACCTAAAATGAAAACTACTCTGAGATGTTGGAATTTTATCTATCATCATTTCATTTTGACGCCTTGTCTCAAACAATTAGCTCATGGCCATTACTGGGCAAGTTTTTTTGATCTTCGCAGGTAGGAATGCAAACAAATTCACCTTGGGATAGTTCACATGAAAATTGAATCTCAACTGAGCAACATTTTGCACGCAAAAAATGTATCTGCTAGAGGCTCTGTTGGCAACGCTGAAAAAACAGCATCCTTCGCAGCGGTGCTCGCAACGAAAGTTCCAATGGTCGCCGGTGCCGACGAACTGCAATCGGAAGAAGTTATCAAAAAGGTCGAGAATATTGATTTCTCAAACATGACGCCGCGGGACGCGCTAAACATCGTAAACAAGCTTGTTCGGAGTGGTCAAATGACGCTTGATGAATCGTCACCATTGCTCGGCATAATCCCCTCGCCAATGTCTAAAGTGAAGTACGACGGCCTCATGCCGGAGTCTTTCGACCAACCCTGCAATTTCTTCGAGAAACTCTACGCGGCCCGCGACGGCGCACTTCAGAGAACGGAAACTGCAAGCGCCGCACACATGCAAATGGGTATCGACGCATTGATGCGCTTTCAGGATAAATCAACAGGTGGCAAGGTACGGGTCAATATAACCTGTTAGTTAGAGGCGGAGCGGGACTTGAGTAGCCGGTCAACTGCTGAGTTATTGAAAAAAACGAAAAAATATCAAAAAACATGAAAAAAATCAGCAGCATCCTTATGTTTCTCTTCGCTACTAACGCATATAGTCATGCAAGTGAGCAGTCTGTTGAAACTACTCAGACTAATATCACAGAGGAAAACCTTTCTGAAGTCTCTGTAAGCGGAATAAAAAATGCTGGAATTAAGCCATATCGAGTAATGTCAGCAGGTCTAGACGCCTTTCAGGAGCATCATTCGCGTGCACCAGCAGCACAGCTCAAGTTTAGACTGAGCAAACGGACAGACGCCAATCAATATAGATCAAATTTGGATGGTGTAAGTTTGCGTATTGTTGGTAGTGACACATCAACACCTGTTCCTATCGCAAGTGACGGCACATTTATATTGCCGCGCAGCGAAACAGCATATGTTGAGGATTCAGATCTAATATTAAATCAAAAAAAATCGCTGATTCGCGTTAGTCCCGATGTACGGACGCCAGGTTTACCGAGCAACGTAAGACGTTTGGGTGATCTAAGATTGGAATGTGAAGTCATTGTGGCGATTCGGAAGAAAGAACTCAATTTTGCGCAACGTGCGGCGATTAATGTATTTATGCTAGGTGGAGATTGGTGCGCAAGAGGGGTGGGTAAATTTAGCTTTGCGTTACCAGATTGGGCGGTCAATGCAACGCTAATTTATGAAGGGACGCGCAAGAGCATACCTGTATTGGGATATGATTTTATTGCGCCTATTCAAGATGCATCTGTGCCTGATGACGCTCTTGTCGAATTTGAGTTTCGGCCTAGTTTAAGTAAAGACAATATGTAGAAATTGTTCTGCTCGCAATCCATTTATCTAAAGAGTTCAGTCAATAAATGGGCACTTAACATATTCTTTTCGCGGTAATCCAATGCAACTTGCAACGCTGTTATTTTTTTCTGAAGTCAGGGAAAATTGATTTTCATTTACGTTCACAAGGTGAAGAGATTGATTTGTGCAGGAGTGCTGAAAATGCCACTACCATACTTGGTGCTGATCACTCTGTAGCTTTGCAATGATCTAACTTGATTTTGAATACTGAACAACTTGGACTGTATAAATTTGCTCTGAATGTACAAGATCCTGATCTGCCTGTTGTTAATATCAATTTCGTTAGGACTAATAGCGAAATTAAGTAAATATGGTTGAAAATTTTCGAGCTTTCGGACGAATGTCATTTCGCAGTGCTCGAAGAGAATCTCGAACATGGCATTGCACTCTGAAGTTTGGCTTCAAAAGCCAAATTTCATTCCAAATTTGTTTGGGTTAGAGCTGATTTGTCTAAAGTTTTTCGGCTTTTTCTGAACGCATTAAGCGTGAACTCTGTGGCATTGTGGCGGCAATCGCTTTCGGCAAGCAGACATGAGAGTAGGTTGCAAAAAGCGGTATCGACGGGACGCTGAATCAATTGATCTGAGAATAGCCTGTTTTGTATCGCGTTACATGCATCAATACAATGCAAATGGTGCGCCTTCCGCCACGTTAATTGAGGGCGTATCTTTTGCATAGATCTGAATTTCGTTCACCCATCATGCAGAGGTTAAATTGAAAACTACCCTACCAAAACACGAGCCAGCAGGACCAATGGCGGCTAAGAACGAAGGACTCAACTCCACAGTTCGCTGGACAATAGCCAGCCTTTCGCTTTCCATGTTGCTATCCTCACTCGGCACCAGCATCGCTAATGTTGGATTGCCGACCTTGGCACACTCGTTCAACGCTTCCTTCCAACAAGTCCAGTGGGTGGTCCTGGCCTATCTTCTAGCCATCACCACTCTAATTGTTAGCGTCGGACGGTTCGGCGACATGATTGGTCGCCGGCGCTTGCTGCTTGTGGGGATCACCTTGTTTACGTTGGCCTCAGTCCTGTGTGCGGTTGCTCCGACATTATGGTTGTTGATTGCGGCTCGCGCGGTACAGGGCTTTGGCGCGGCCATTATGATGGCGTTGACCATGGCGTTCGTAGGTGAGGCGGTCCCAAAAGAAAAAATCGGTAGTGCGATGGGGCTGCTTGGCACTATGTCGGCAGTGGGCACTGCGCTTGGGCCGTCACTTGGTGGTGTCATGATTGGCGGTTTTGGTTGGAGATCGATTTTCTTTATCAACTTGCCTTTGGGTTTATTGACGTTGGTTCTCGCTTATCGTTTTCTGCCCGTTGATCGTCCAGCGTCGAACACAAATCGTGCCCGGTTTGACCATTTAGGTACGATTCTGCTTGCGCTAACGCTAGCTGCTTATGCACTTGCGATGACGATAGGGCGTGGTAATTTTGGCGCAATCAATGCGGCACTCTTGTTCGCTGCACTTGTCGGCCTTGGCCTGTTCGTATTTGCTGAAATGAGGGCCAAGTCACCTTTGATTCGTATGGCGATGTTTCGCAATTCGTTGTTAAGCGGTGGCTTCGCAATGAGTACCTTGGTGACCGCCGTAGTGATGGCCACGTTGGTGGTTGGCCCGTTTTATCTTTCAGGTGCGCTTGGACTCGATGCCGCTCATGTTGGCCTCGTTATGTCCTCCGGTCCGATAGTTGCCGCACTTACTGGAGTCCCTGCTGGGCGGGTTGTTGACCGGTTTGGTGCACATAGTATGAGTATTGCCGGCCTGGTTGGTATGTTGGTTGGTTCCTCCATCCTGCCAATGCTGCCGACCAGTTTCGGTATTCCTGGTTACATCGTTCCTTTGGTAGTGATTACCGCTGGCTACGCGCTGTTTCAGGCTGCAAACAATACTGCGGTGATGACGAATATTCAAGCCGACCAGCGCGGTGTCATTTCCGGCATGCTCAATCTGTCGCGCAATTTGGGACTGATCACTGGCGCATCGCTAATGGGGGCGGTTTTTGCGATTGGGTCTGCGACAAGCAACATGATGACAGCAAGCCCTGATGCTGTTGCTTCTGGTATGCGAATGACCTTCACCGTGGCAGCAGTGCTCATCGTAATTGCTCTTTACATCGCCTACTTGAGCCATTCTCTCGCTCCTTCAGACTGCGACTGCGCTTCACAAACAAAATGACATTGATGAGCATCAATATAGTGTGATCAGTATACTGGGTCAAGCAGTCTTAGCATCTGCTAAAGATCCGCAGTTGAGCAAGTCAAGCCAAATCAAATGTTAAGGATCGGAAGCGCTAGGTACGAATGTATCGTGACCGAACAGCCCCTACCACTCAATGCATCCGGTTGAGGGTCTGATATAGGTATTGATTTCCTAGCCAGTCGTTGGGGGGAAGCTTGAAGCGGCATGCATGCGAATGCGCATGCCGCGCCATTCAAAGCTTTTCCAATTGGTGGTGACGCTTCAATGACGTTAAGCGCTGAGGCTCGCTTGAGATCCGACACTTTCGATACAGACATAACAATTGGCAATCACTATCAGCAGCATTTGTTTCGTGGTGTTTTTGGTGGTCATCTGCGTTTTGACTCTCACGTCCGCGTTTATGCCGTGGTCTCCACTGGTCCGGTAGAAGGTCGCTAAAAGACAGTTAACGCTAACTTTAAGAACGATACTTCACTTCAGCAATTGTTTGTTGACACCCGCTTGTAAGATGCTTCGAATCTTGTGGGCGTCATGATCGAGCGACAGAAATTTTCTGACGGTCCTCGACAAATCATCAATTTAAGTGAAGGCTCCAATATCCATCACACTGATCGTATAAATAAAGTCTGTATCGCTTAATTATTCGTTAGCTTGACAGGTATTAATAGCAAAAATTTGAATTGGTCTGTATCGATTGAATTATATCTGGCCACTTGTGGCGAGTCGAAAAATATAGTTTGTATCCGTCAAATCCGTCGTTATCTCAATCGTTCTACATTCTCCTTTATGCAGCCTGACCCGGCATTTTCCCAGTTCGTCGCAAAGTACCGGTCGATTTGATTGAACATTGCTACGATTATTCTTCGAATGAGCACATATCGACTTTGAGCTCTGGCGAAACAGACACCATCCACTGAAACGAAATCGCAGTTTTTCCTTGGAACGGGTGATTCACACATCTCTCTGGAACTTCGTATGCACCGACATTTTTCACGTAAATCACCGATATCATTGGCCATTGCCTTGATTAGTTTAACGCTGCAACGGGCAACATTCCTGGCGTTAGGCGCTCCACCCGTTGTTAAAGAAAACAAGCCTAACACCTGACATTTCCCAAACTTGCGAATGCCTTCGGGGCAGAAATCAAGCGGTTATTGTCATTTCCTGCAATACAGGTTCTACGTAAGCTGGGCCAGCAATTAACAACAAGGAATCACATGAAACAATTTAATAAATTAAGCAAGCAAACCTTATCAGCAATGACGATGATGGCCGCGACTATTTTTGCGCATGCCGCAAACGCGCCTTCCGACGATGAAAAATCGATACGGACCGAAGATAAACCGAAGACCACGTATATTTGCCAGATGGGCAACCACTCGCATATGGCTGGCATGGGACCTGAGCAGGAGTATGACAAGCCCGGTATCTGCCCGACCGATGGCATGGAAATGATTGCCAAAAACTCGCGGCTGAGGGTGGCTGTTCTGGTATATGAAGGCGTGCAAGATATTGACTATAGCGGGCCCATGGAAGTATTTGGTCAGGCAGGCGCAAAGATTTTTACGGTCGCGGCTAACACCGAAAGTGTGCACTCAACTTATGGTATCAAGATGCAGCCCGATTTCGAACTTGATCATGCGCCAGAGGCAGATGTGTTGCTGATACCGGGTGGGAATGTCAATGCCATCATTAACAATCCCAAGGCCTTGGCATGGGTACGTCAGCGCAGCGGCGACGTAAAGACAGTCCTGTCGGTCTGCACCGGCGCATTCATCCTTGGTAAAGCTGGTTTGCTGGACGGCCTGTCGGCGACGACCATCGCAGGCGCAATTCCTCAACTCGAAAAAATGGCGCCAAAAGCGCATATTGTGACTAACCGTCGCTATGTCGATAACGGGAAATTCATCACTACCGCTGGTCTTTCGGCCGGCATGGACGGCGCGCTGCATGTGGTTGATCGTGAGATCGGCAGACTGCGCGCGCAAGACGTGGCACGTGGCATAGAGTATGAATGGCATCCGGACGGCAAGGGCAGCTTTGCCTTGCTGGCGGCCTATCAAATGCCGGATGTCTCCATATTGCTGCCAGAGGGTACACCTTGGGAGCGCACCGTCGAACGCGGTAATACCAGGCAATGGGAAGTGCGCGGCCGTGTGGAAATAGCTAACAGCGCGAAGGATTTTCTGGATGCCAGCGCCATTGCGATCAAGACAGAAAAATGGACGCCGGTTTCTGACAAAGACCAATCGCATCGTCATTTTATCAAGAACAAAGATGGCATATCTTGGGAGCTAGATTTAAGCTTGGCTAATGATAATGCGCCATCGGCTTATCAATTGCGCCTGGTGGTCAAAGTGGTCTCGGGAGATAAGAAAAAACTGGCCAAAATCTAAGTCCATGCATTGAGCATAAGAAAAAATCTGGCCACGAATCGCTATAAAGCGATCGCGGCCAGTTTGATTCAGGAACTTGTCGAGCTTAGAAAAACTCGTTGCAAGTGTTAACCACGACTGTCTTCGATTGCGTTTCTACTTATACCGCGCAAACAGCTTGTTTGGTATTGTGCGGAAATAAGGCCTTGAGCGTATCCGCATCAAAATCCGTCTTGTGTGAATGTTGGTTTTTTAAATCTTCCGTACGTTGTGCCGCTGGTCGTGCGTTGATTTCGTCGAACAGGCGTTTAACATGAGGTAATTTGTCAAATGCAGAACTACCTAGCGCGAATGGGATGACCCTGGCCCAACCCCAAATTGCCATGTCAACGATTGTATATGCCTCGCCTAACATATACCGCTGTTTCGCCAATTGCGCGTCAATCAAATTCCAATGGCGCCATGCTTCGAATTCGAAACGATTTAGGGCATAAGGAAGAGGCTCCGGTGCGAAGAATTGGAAATGTGCGTATTGACCTGTCATTGGCGCGAGACCAGTGCCTTGCAACATCAGCCAGGAGTACATTTGTCCGCGCGCCTCTGGTGTGGCAGCAGGTAAAAATTGACCAGTTTTTTCCGCAAGATACAGCAAAATTGCATTGCTATCGAAGACGGTTACATCACCATCGACTAAGGCAGGGGTTCTCCCGTTTGGATTGATCGCCAAGTACTCTGGTGTGTGTTGCTCACCTTTGTGAATATCGACCAATATGAGTTGATAAGCTAGCCCACTTTCCTCGAGAAAAAGTGCAACTTTGCTAGGGTTTGGAGATGGGTGATAGTAAAACCTGATCATGATTTTTTCCTTAAGTTTATTTGAGATCGATGGATTGTTGCGTCGATGTCTAGAACTATAATTGATGTAAAATCGTTCCGGAAGGTAGTGATTTTGACTAAGATATATTCCAATTTGGAATGATTGGTAGTTCAAGAAAGAATCGATGGATAAGCTTTTTGCGATGCAGACATTTGTACGTGTGGTTGAAACGGGAGGGTTTTCTGCTGTCTCGCGTGAACGCAACACTAGTCAAAGTAGCGTGAGTAAACAGATCGCTGCGCTGGAGAATTCTCTGGGCGTCAAGCTACTAACCAGAACCACAAGATCTCTTACCTTAACTGAAGATGGCGAACAATATTTTGAAGAGGTGCGTAGGCTAATCTCTGAGGTGGCCGAGGCTGAGGCGCGCTTGCGCCACGGAGAACAACAATTGCGCGGCTTATTACGTGTCGCAGCACCAGTTGCCTTTGGATTGCGGGTATTAATGCCTCACGTACGTGACTTTTTGAAAATCCATCCGAATATAAAAATTGACCTAAGACTCAACGACAATGTGATCGATCTGGTGGAGCAAGGAGTTGACGTGGCGGTACGTATCGCGCATTTATCCGACAGCGGTTTGATTGCCCGTTGTATCGGCGAAAGTCGCGCAGTATTAGTTGCTAGCCGTAGTTATCTCGCATCGCTTCCGGATAATTTAGCTGTGCCGAAAACGCCAGATGAGCTGCGTATGCACGCTTGTATTGTCTACACAGAACGCCTGACAAAAAATGCCTGGACGTTTACCAATGCGCTGGGCGAGAGTGTTTCTGTGACTGTCAATGGCCCATTGCAAAGCAACAGTTCCGAAGCTGTACGCTCGGCAGCATTAAATGGCCTCGGTATTGCCTACGTGCCGATCTGGCATTTTGAGGATGAAATAAAGTCTGGTGAAATGCAAATTTTATTACCCGATTGGCCTGTCCCTCCACTCCCTATATACCTTGTTTGTCCATCTCAACGCCGCCAAACCGCAAAGGTGCGTGCGTTTTCTGATTATCTTGTTGAAGTGCTCAAACCTTAGATGTTGAAATAAATATTTACAAAATAATGTATATACGGAAGAACGATTAAAGATAGTCTTCACTGTCAATTAATGGCAGATCGCGCATTGCATTAATATCAGCTCGAAATCAATCCGGCTCCCCAGAAATTACTGATCCACGCGTACTCATCAAAAACAAACCCAGGGAACAATTTAGTTCTAGCATCAACAGCTAATATAGATTGCGTCCATATTAATGAGGAATAGATTAAGACTTTATCTATATGCATAGCTTGACAGGTATTAATAGCAAAAATTCTAAGTGCCAATCGGTTGAACTTTATCTGGCCACTTGCCGCGGGTCGAAAAATATAGTCTGTATCCATCATTTTTTATCGACTAGTTCAGCTTTCAATTGCATACGTAGATAAGAAAAATTTAGCAGACTCGCTTTACATCACAACCAAAATTCAACGCGACTCGCCATTCAAAGGGGAGGGGCGGTAAACACCTTGCCCTACTATTTATCGTGCAAAGGTCCCATTAAATCTATTCCAGAAAGCAAATCGAAGCTCAAGTTTAGCTTGACCACATAACGATCGTGATGTATATTTAAATCACGGTCGTTATTTAATGAGCTAGCCGCATCAATGACATCGGATACGACCAACGTTTTAGGGGGGGCTTACTTCTCACTCAAAATTGCTTACTTTAAAAATTATAGGAAATCAAAAATGTTCGCTTCTGGCTACTACATGACCGCTGAACTGCGGATAAAAGATGAAACACGGGTAGACGAGACACTTGCCGCCTTATTAAAACTGGCATCAATTACGCGTACCGAGCCGGGTTGCCGGCTGTTTATGCTACACCAAGACGTAATCGACAAACAGCATCTATTTCTTTGGGAGGGCTGGGATAACGAGTCGGCATTAGCCACTCACCTTGCCGCTCCGCATACACAGACTTATTTCGCTCTTGATCTGACCGAAGTTCTGCTAAACGTCGGAACAGCAGCGCTACTTTAATAAGTCCCGACTCAAGGCAATGGCGCGAAAGATCACGGACTTATTCCGCGCTGTTTTTCTCGCTACATCAATATTTAATCGACCCGCCCTGGGTTAAAAGGAAATCATCATGAAACAGATGCAGCAATCCAAGACGATCGTTATTACAGGCTCAAGCAGTGGCTTTGGCGCGCTCACGGCCAAGTCATTGGCGGCCCATGGTCACGATGTTATTGCTACGATGCGTGACGCTAGTACGCGCAATCTAGCCAAGAAGGCAGACCTCGAATCTTTCGCACGAAGTGGGGGATATAGACTCCAAGTCGTCGAGCTCGACGTGACGAGTGACGACTCGGTGGCCGCTGCCATGGATCACATTACTTCCACCCATGGCGTTGTTGACGTTCTCGTCAACAACGCTGGCGTGATGAATATCGGGGTTACTGAAGCGTATTCGATAGCCGAATTGCAGACCCAGTTTGACGTCAACACTCTTGGCCCGGCACGCATGTTTCGCGCCGTGTTGCCAGGTATGCGGACACAAGGGTCAGGGTTGATCGTCAGCGTTACATCGCTTGCCGGTCGGGTCGTCTTCCCGTTCTTTGGAGCCTATGCCGCAAGTAAGTTCGCACTAGAGGCGTTAGCAGAAGCGTACCGCTATGAGCTCAGCGGAACGGGAGTCGATTCTGTAATCGTTGAACCCGGTGCATTTGGCACCGAGCTCCTACCACGAAGCCCGGCCCCAAACGACAAGGCTACGGTGGATGCCTACGGTGCCGTGGGCCGGATACCTGATGCAATGAAGGCCAGCTTCCAGAAGATGTATGACTCACCAGAGCCACCGCAACCCCAAGATGTAGCTGACGCAATAGTGCGTCTGATTGAGCAGAACAATCGCCGCCCTCTTCGCACCGTCGTAATGGCGCCGGGTATGGATTTTGGCGTTGAACGCCTGAACCAGGCGGTCAGCACAATTCAAAACGAATTGATGACGACGCTAGAATTCGGATCGATGGTCTGAGCAACTTTGAGGAACACCATGCACCTGTATCTTCTCTTCCTTGCGATGGCCGCGGCGACCGTCCTTAGCCCTGGCCCAGGCGTCGTCATGACTATCACTAACGCGCTTCGTTTTGGCCTGCGCGGCACCATCGGCGGGATTCTAGGTATCGCGTTCGGAGCGCTTTTCGTCGCTGCTACTTCAGCCACAAGTCTAGGTGTACTGCTCGCCACGTCAGTACTGGCCTTCACAGTGCTCAAGTTTATGGGGGCGGCGTATCTAGTCTACCTGGGTGTTCGGCTTTGGAGAGCCCCCGAGTTCAAACTCACTGGAGAGCCCGCGCATGAGGCGAGCTTCCGCAAGCGCTTCATCGAGGGCTTGTCGCTACAACTCAGCAACCCGAAAGCAATCTTCTTTTTTCTTTCCGTATTCCCGCAGTTCATCGATCCGGAGAGGAACTATTTGACTCAGTTCACCACTCTCGTTATCACCTACGCGTTCCTAGTCGTCATCATCCACAGCATCTATGCGACCTTTTCGAGCCGCGCAAAGGTATGGCTCACGTCGGACCGCGGAGGCCGGGCGATTAGACGAACCTCTGGCGTGACACTGATCATCTTCGGCACAATTCTTGCTGCAGCAAAACAATGACGAGTAAGCTAGACGTCATCTCAATGCGACACTTTCTCCTCGCACTGGCAGTTGTTTCCATCTGGGGTACGAACTTCGTCGTCGTCAAGGTCGCTCTAGTGCATCTGCCACCGCTACTGCTCGCGGCACTGCGCTTCTCCCTTGCCTTTATGCCTGCGACGCTCTTCGTCCCGCGTCCTGCGGTCAGCATTGGCAACCTTGCGCTATATGGACTATTGATCGGCGTCGGTCAAATTGGACTTCTCTATGTCGCCATGAATGGATACATCTCGCCTGGCATAGCCTCCTTGGTGGTTCAGATGCAGGTGTTCTTTACCATTGCGCTGTCGATGCGAATGAATGGAGAGCGGCTACGCACAATTCAATGGCTTGCGCTGCTGCTCTCCGGAGTAGGCTTGGCGATCGTCTTCTTTCATACAGACGGTATGGTGACGGGCTTTGGATTGTTTCTTGTATTGACTGCGGCGCTGGCATGGGCTGGTGCGAATATGACAGCCCAAAAAAGCGGGGCCACAAACATGTTCTCTTACGTTGTCTGGTCTAGCGCATTTGCCATTCCACCCCTTTTTGCATTGTCATTCGTAATCGATGGTTGGGATACAGACCTGGCTGCCATGCGTCATGCGGGCACTGCCACCTGGTTCGCCGTCATCTGGCAGGCCTGGGGTAACTCACTCTTTGGTTTCGCCGTTTGGGGATGGTTGCTGGCTCGCCATCCCGCAGCAACAGTAGTACCTATTGCCTTGCTGATCCCCGTGTTTGGTATCGGCGCCTCAATACTATGGCTGGGTGAGTCTTTTCCGACCTGGGAATTTGTCGCAGCGGCGCTCATCGTTGCGGGATTGGCAGTGAACCTGCTCAGAACGCCGCCTGCTAATGGCGTATAAACGAAACTCAGATTTTTGGGGTATCTAGATTCTTAATTACTTTCGTTTGTGCGCGCCATTATAAAATTAATATTCACAAAAGCCAAAGTGATTCATTCAATTGCATTAATAAAAGGAACCGCAATATGTTCGCTTCAATAAGCGATTATCAAGAATGGTGTCGTTATAAAGTGCCAGCCGGACAAGCGATTCGCCTCATTTGGAAAAACCGATTGGCTATTCGTTTTGAACTCTGGTTTTAGGTTACTTACACTTCCAACCTACCGATTGCATACAATGACAGAATTACTCCCTTTGATGAGCTATTGCCTCGTAATGTCAGGTACTCCCGGACCCAATAATGTCATGCTCGCTACTTCTGGTGCCAATTTTGGCTACCGCGGCGCTCAGCCCGCTATTCTGGGCATCCAGTTTGGTGTGTTTGTGCAAACTATTGTCACCTGTTTCGGGCTCGGTAGCGTCTACATCGCTTATCCCAGGGCACAACAAGCGCTGCACATCGCGGGGTCTTTATATCTGGTGTATCTGGCTTATAAACTCAGCGGCGCTTCGATAGGCGAAGCGCACACCCCGAAGCAAGTGTCGTTCGCACAGGCGGCTATATTTCAGGCGCTTAATCCCAAGAGTTGGGTCAAAGCCGTTACCCTTGCATCGGTATTTATGCCCCCCGATTTGAGTACCCTGAATGGGGCGTTACTGGTGGCGACAATTGGAACATTGATCGGAACTCCCTGTAGCATCATGTGGGCATTGTTCGGAGTGTCGATTCGTAACTTACTGAAAGATTCATTCAAACAACGCGCTTTCAATTTGACGATGGGTGCGATCTTGCTCACTCTGGCCATCCTGTTTTTACGCTAGAGGACTACCATCTGGGGTGGCGGTGATTTGGCGGCGCTTCGTTCCAAGGGGGCGTAACACTGCATTTTAGAACGCAGATGCACGATGAAGATCGCAAGTGCCGAATGTGACATGGCGAAACAAATTTAATGTCGAAAAAAATTTGCGCGGGACAAGGGATAGTGATTGTGTGGCCTTGTCACTCTCGCGTGCCGTCTAACCCTCAGTTTTGCGCACTCACACATACGATGCATTGACTTCAGCATAAGGGGCTGCGCCGTCTAGCAATGGGGCAGACTGTCCATCCTTCAAAAAGTTACTGGCAAGACGCTGCGTAATTTGCCAATTGGTCTGAGGCATCAATGAACCCGCAGATAGTCGCCGTACCCCGAGTACACTTAAGGTCTCTAATGCTGGCAAGTTAGGGTATGCAACGACATTCAATAAAAGGCCACTGCTTTGGGCGATTGCCCGTATATCGTCTTGGTCTGTCAGGCCGAGGACAAACAGACCGTCGGCACCGGCCTCGCGGTATAGATGCGCTCGCGCCAAGACCTCGGCGCGTAGTTGATCCGGCGCTACCAACGCGCGTGCATAGACATCCGTGCGGGCGTTAATGTACAGATCCACTCCCATACGTTGCGCCATGTCACGTGCTTCAGCAATTTTTTTGCATAAGATTTCTGGCGCTTCCGTACCATCTTCGATATTCAAGCCAACTGCGCCTGCATCTATCAATCGCGCCGCCACGTAAGCGCCCGTTTTTCCATAGCAACCTTCGACATCGACGCTTAACGGCACATGTATGACACGCGCAATACGCCTGATTGCTTCGACGTGCAGATCAAGTGGCAGCTGATTACCATCTTGATATCCTAATGACCACGCGACACCCGCGCTCGTTGTGGCGATTGCGCTCGCACCGCACTGCTCAATCAGACGTGCGCTTCCTGCATCCCAGACGTTGGCGAGGAGGAGTGCTTGGTATTGATGATGTAGTGCGCGGAAACGCGCATCCATAGGCGTTGATTGCATTGAGCTCTCTGAATTTCCTTTTCCTATTTTATTGATATTCACTTTTTTCCCGGTTTGATTGATGTTTGTCTTCGACATTAACTCAATGAGTCGCACCATCGAGAAATTCGTGCAAGCGGGAAAAGTAGCTATCCGTTTCTTCTACCCATGGCCGATGTCCACTCTTCTCGAACGTGATCAATTGCGTACTCCCGACCGGCAGTCGGAGCAAGGTTTGATAGGAGATCTCAGGGGTTGTTACGCGATCGAAACGCCCGCTTGTGATGAGAATCGGTGCACGCAAGTGCGGTAAAAATGCTCCTGGGTCATAACCCCGGAGTGTTCCACCGACCGTTTCATCTGGGTCGTCACCAAGCATCGCAGCATATACCGTGGCACTAAGACGGTCAGCAGGCTCTGCCTTTTTCATTTTTTCCGAAAAATCTGCATTGTGCCAATACACCATCGCGGCCAAGCGGCTGAACTCCCGACTGCTTCGTTCATCGCTCGATTTAATCCCTTGCGCCCGCAAGGCTTTTACGCGCTCCCATGAGTCAGGGTAATAGGTTCGAAGATTCGCTTTAGTGGCATCAATGTTGGCCTGAAAACTTGCAGCACTAATCATCGCAGAAGATAATACGAGCTTGTCAACGTGCTCCGGATACTTCAACGCATACAGTAATGCAGGAATGCCTCCGTAGCTTTGGCCGAAGAGCGAAATTTTGTCAACGCCAAGTGTCGCGCGTAGCACCTCAATGTCATCGACGTCGCGCTCAACGGTATAACGCGTCGGGTCTGCAAGACGTGCTGAACGCCCGCGCCCGATAGCGTCGAAATAGACAACAGTGTGCGTATCGGCAATCTTGGAGAACCAGGGTTGAAAGCTGATCCGACTGCCACCTGGCCCCCCAGGAACCAACACCAGCGGCCGCCCTTTGCCTTCAGTTTCATAATACAAATCGCCGTCGCGTGTTGCTACGATATGCGTAGTCAATAAGTTCGTAGTGGCACTCGAATTTTCCGCCGCCTGCACCGTTATCGTCAGACACAACGCAGCAGCAGATTGAAATATAAATGTTCGCAGATTCATAATTTGTTCCTAGATTTTGAAAATAATGGTGATGCCTCGGGCTCAATAGAAAAATTAGATCGGAGTTGGGGCCGCATGCACAATAGTCATAACCTGCCGGTTCTAGCTAAGTTCGGGATTTAAAGCATATTTCTATTGCAATAGGTGGCCTTTTCAAAGTCGCTGACGCTTATTGCAATATTAAGTATTTGCGGAAACATCTCGGTCAACTTACTAACAATTGTTTTCGATAATTCCGCCTTTTGAACAATTGTTCTGCCTTCCAAAACGTAGGCAAATACATGGATGAAGTCTTCACGCTTATTTCCAACAAGATATTTCTCGTAAGGATGTAATCTGACTTTTATATCGTTTTCATCAAATAATTTTGTTGTGTTTGCAACGATGTGAACTTGTTCAATTATGTGTTCTTCTGTGTGCGCCTCTAAAATACTTGCGGAACAATCGATAACGAAATGGGGCATTATTTCTCCTGGTTATTGCATGAACGGATTGGTTCAATTTCAACTTCAACTTCACCATTAAGCAAAATCTGGGATCGCGCTAATACTTTAAGTAAAACTGCGCCGATGTTGCACTACTACTCTATTGATTCAAGTGGCATCGTAAAATTAATTGGATGAATACTGCCAAATAGAATAGGCGATAGTGCCATTGCCGGATGCACCCGCGGGTACCTGATAAGTCAAAAACCCGTCCTTGAACGTGTAATCGCGAATCTGTTCTGTTCCCTCCCAGTTGGCATATGATGCTGTTTCAATTTGAAAAATCAATTTCCCTTTGAGTGACTCAATAACAACCTTGCCCGTATGGGTGCTGGAGCCCAAAACTGCTTGACGATATTCCTCTGGTGTTCCTTTTGTTTTATCTTTAGCGATGAACCTAGGTCTATTAGGTCGAAAAATTTGTACTGAGTAACGTCCATTTTTATCGACCATTAGCAAACCATTTGGATGTTCACCATAATTTGTAACGCGAGTCCCATCGGCCAGTATTTCATATGCTGATGTCATGACCCAAGTGCCCTCTAAAGAAGTAGGCTGATCTTGTGCTCCTATTGTGTCTGATCCCATCATTAATAGGGGCGCTGCAATACTTATTGAAGCAGTGTATTTACTTATAATAAACATGAAAATTCTCGGAAAATTTAAGTAATTTAATAAATATTGATGTGGTGGTTAGTTGAAACTTGTTCAAGTTTTCGAAATGTAGACTTCCAAACCTAGAGTTTTTTTTAGAAAATTATCCGTAACTACATTGTTTAAATTTTGAGAAAAAAATAAATCGTATGTGACTCTTTGAAATAGCTATCTAGCTTTTGATAATTTTCAAATTTCTTCCAAAATGAAAAACCCCTTGTCCTTGCTCGACTTCATAGTATTCAAACAGAAAGCGTTTCTGTTCCTGTTTGCTGGCGAGGGCAAGTTTTTTATCGCCTTGTGGTAATTATCAAGTTTTTTGAGTGCGACCTTGATGATGACCGACACATACAATTGATTCATTTTTTTCTCAGACACAGTAAATTTAAATCATAGAATCAAATTGCATGGTTTTAAGTAATGCATTCTGAATTTCGCTGACACCCTGATTTAATTTTTCAACACCGAAGTCCATTCCTTTTGGCATCACCACGGTGCGCAATGGTCGTTTATCTGTCTGCTCAATGAGTTTTACAATGGCATCGGTCACATCTTCTACGCGCGGTGGTTCTGGTGAGTCGTACATGCTTTGGAATCCTGCTTTCATCGCGTCAGGAATTTTGCCGATATCGCCATAGGCATCAACGATATTTTGATCACGCGGTGCGGGGCTTCTTGTTAACAGGCTAGTGCCGAACGGACCTGGTTCGACAATGACAGAATCAATGCCAAGGCCAGACAATTCATAGCGGTAGGCTTCAGCCAAGGCTTCCAGGGCAAACTTACTTGCGTTGTAGGCGCCAAAGAAAGGGAAAACTACACGACCCGCGAGTGAAGTAACACTGACAATCAATCCCGAACGTTGTGCGCGCATGGTCGGTAAAACTGCACGTATCATACGCGCCGGACCAAAGGTATTCACTTCGAACTGTGCTTGCAATTCAGCACTGGAATACGCTTCCGTTACACCAACATTCATAACTCCAGCGTTGTTAAGTAGAACGTCTATTCGTCCATGTGACTTAGCAATTGCAGCGATTGCCGTTTTGACAGAATTATCGCTAGTCACATCGAGCTCTACGACTTCTAGTTTATAGCCACCTTGTTTTGCGAATGCTTCCAGTTCGGCCTTGAAAGCAATATTGCGCGTGCCCGCATCTCGCATGGTCGCGATTACGTTATGGCCTTTAGCAGCGAGTGCTTTTGCAGTTAAAGCGCCAAAGCCGCTGCTGCTGCCGGTGATGACGATTGTCTTAGGATGACTATTTTTGCTATCGGAATTTTCTTTGCTAAGGGTGTTCATTTGTATCTTTCTTATCAAGGGTATATAAATGCTAATCTGTTTTCAGCAGTGTTTTCGATGCACTCAAACATTTAAAATCACGACCGTGATGTGAATATACATGACGATCGTTATGTGAGCAAGTATAATTTCAACTTAATTTAAAATAGATTGAGGGCAGCATGTCTCGAAATGAACAAAAATTACAAACTCGTCAGCGCATCCTAGAGGGGGCGGGGCGCGGTTTTAGAAAAGGCGGCTTTGCAGGCGTAGGAGTGGACGGTTTGGCGAAAGAGGCAGGAGTCACTTCCGGCGCTTTCTATGTGCACTTCGATTCCAAGGCGCATGCATTTCGTGAAGTTGTGATTCACGGCATGAGCATTTTAAAGAATGGATTGCTCCAATTTCAGCGAGAGCATGGAAAACAGTGGTGGCATTTATTTGTGCATTTCTATCTCAATGAAAGGCGGATTTGCGACCTATCTGATAGTTGCGTATTGCCGTCTTTAACATCAGAGGTAGTACGTTCCGATGAGTTGTCGCGTACCGCATTTGAGACGGAACTACGGGAGGTGGCGAAGTTAATTGCAACTGGCCCAGCGTCGGTCGATTTACCAAAAGATGTAGAAAGTGCATTTGCAGCACTGGCATGTTTGATTGGCGGCGTTTCTTTGGCGCGTGCAGTGAGTGATCCCGATTTGGCTCAAACCATTGCGACGGCGGTCGCGCGAGCATTGCTACCGCAACACTCTCTAAAATCATCAAAAAAAGAATGACCCGGCAAAAATAGGCTTCCTACGCATATGGATTTTAATCGCAATTCGCATGCATTTTCGATAATTATTCTGATCTTGCAAGGAATACTACGCCGCTAAATTCCCGAATATTTCGGGAATTGAACTATATTTCCACACTTGTTGGAGTGCATTGAAAAAGGATATAAAAACCTTTATGGATCAATCGCCGGCGGCGCTTGACCGTTAAAGACCTCCATTGCATCGAGTAAATTCTCTTTTGTCAGTTTATTTCGTTTGATTTGATATACCGGCGCTGCTTTCTTTTTTTTCGAAATTGCAGTCCCAGCTATTTCGTCATAGACCTTACGTTCAGCTGCTGGTAGCGATGACTTTAGTAGTTCCTGGTTGATCCGTTCTTTATAGCTTTTTATTGCCGACGGTACTTCGATGACATTGCTTTCGGCTGTCTCGTCGGGGAACGGACACCAAAGATCATTTCTCGCTTTCTTATTTTCAATAACTTGTTTCATTAGTAGCTCTACGTCATTACGATGCAGCGAAAATCCTGAGGATCTATCCAATATTGGCTGGAGCAGATCAACCCGTAATCGCCTTGACCAGATCCCTTTTTTTAAGATGGTTTTAACCGTCTCCTGATTGACTCCATGGTCGCGCATCGCGCGCTTGACCAACTAGAATGCAAGGATGTCCTTACCAATGGCGACTTGAGATTGGACTGGATATTGGCTCTTGGCGCATCAGAGTGGTAAATGTTTGAATCGTGAGATTGATGCATGGGGTCGGTTTAGCGTCCATATTTGGGCTCTCTCCATTGACGACTGGAAGCCTCGTCTTAATGCGCCTATCGATATAGCATCCAAGGACTTCAACTAGCTTTATGCAAGCTCAAATTATCTCGCTGAACGTGAGTTTCTTAGCCTTAGCAATTTATTGATTCTGGTGGTTGTCGCGAATAAGCTTACTAAATGCATTTAGACGACGGAATCGATTAACCATACTCAAAACCGTACTTTAGTCTGGTGGCGTGCACAAAGTATTCAAATATAGTCGTTGCGAATCGTGAGGTGAAGATTTTTGTCATCGTCTTCAAAAGAGTCGCACTGAAACAGCCGTGATCTTTCGTAAATCCAGACTGTATAGCGAATCGTGCAATGAGTGTTAGTGTAGTCGGCTAAGTATATCAATGAGCGTTGCACAGTAAAGCAATAACGTGTAATTCGGTAAATGCTGAGTAATTTTTTGACGAGAAATCGAATTTTTCTTAAAAATATCGAAGGGAATTGTATGGATGTCCGCGTGCGTGAATCGTTACTTATTGATGAGATTTCAGAACCCTTGTCGGTGCACACTGTTGAAGTGGCAGACAGCAGTTCATTCATTGCCGAAGATGCGCAAGAATTGAGCGAGTTGAACTACGCCAGTAGAGATAGGCTGACCTCGTTGCGAAATCGTTTCTGGCTCATGAACTACTTAAAAAACCGTATTAACGACGTGAACGGAACAAATATCCAAATGGCGTTGCTATTTGTCGATTTGGATGAATTTAGAAATATCAAGTACACATTTGGCCACGCCTTTAGCAATGAATTGTTGTGTGATGTTAGTGATCGATTAAGTTCGCTATTGAGGCTCGGCGTTCATATTGCGCGGCTCAGCTATGGAGAGTTCGTATTCGTCTTAAGTGATTTTTCGAGCATAGATGAAGCTCAGAATATGGCGGAACAAATTTCCTTTTCTCTTAGTATGCCATTTGAGTTGCATGGAGAGCGACACTATTCATTGCGAGCGTCGATAGGTATTAGCATCTATCCTCAAGATGGTGAGGTCGCTGAAACATTACTCAAGAATGCAGATATCGCGATGTATGCGGCAAAATCCCAAGTAAAAGAGTCATATCTCTTTTATCAAACACAGATGTCAGCAGCCATCCTGATAAAAATTACGTTAGAACAAGCCTTACGTAAGGCGCTCAAATGTAATGAATTTATTTTGCATTACCAGCCACGCGTTGATAGTTTCACTTGCGAACTGCGTGGACTTGAAGCACTGATACGCTGGAATCACCCGGAGCGAGGCTTGTTAGCTCCAAGCGAATTTATACCGATTGCTGAGTCATGTGGATTGATTGTGCAAATAGGGGAGCTGGTAATCGAAATGGTCTGCCAGCAAATTGCAAGATGGAAGGAGCAAACCTTGCATGCAATTCCTATTTCAATCAACGTATCACCACTCCAACTGAATGTGGGGGATTTAAGGACAAGATTATTAAGGCATACGATTACCTATGGAATTGATCCTGCCATGTTGGAAATTGAAATTACCGAATCATGCATCATTGAGCATGATCAAAGTGTAAAACAACAACTCAATTCTCTCACCGACCTAGGATTGAAGGTACTGCTAGATGATTTTGGTACAGGGTATTCTTCGTTATCCGTGTTACAGCAATTTCAGATAGATATGTTGAAAGTCGATAAATCTTTTATCGACAATTTGCGAGTAGGGGAGAGGGGAGAAGCGTTGGTGTCTGCAATTATCTCGATGGCGCATGCGTTGGACATGAAAGTTGTCGCAGAGGGTGTTGAAACAATAGATCAATTACGTTTATTGCAGGCACTTTCATGCGATGAAATACAAGGATATTTTATTTCTAGACCAATGGCAGCGGCCGACGTTGCTATATATATGAGTAAGACTCCATCGTTTAACGATGAGGTCATCGAATTATTAGTGAAAAAAATTAACCAACTATCAGTCGATGAATCAGTGTGAGCTTACAAAACATTGCAATGGGTTTTATGAGGAAATTTAGGTTATGAAAACGCGTGATATTTTTACTGCAATATTTTTGCTGTCTACATTGACGGCCTGTACTGCCAATCAGGTTTACAGCTCTTTACAAGATAGCGCTCAGGATAAATGTAAAAAAATGTCGGAATCCGACAGGGCTACGTGTCTGAGTCGTGTTTCGGTTGGCTATGATAGCTACAAGATGCAACGTGAACAGACAATGGGCGCAGCAAAAAACTAAGCAATTTTGGAACTACTGATATGCATACTTTTATTTTTTTGCGTCACCCGCGCTGCTTGAATTATTTAATCTTCTTGAGTTTTATGGTTTTCTTCTGTCCCATTGTAGCCTTAGGTAAGTCAGATGGTGTGGTTCTTGATGCACATGAAGCACGTACAACAGATACTCGTGCACAAGAAATTGATGCAATGCTATTGAAGTATTTTCGGCTCGACGAGCCAGGCGCAGTGGTAATTGTTTCTCAATATGGCGCAATATTATTCCGTAAAGCCTATGGTCTAGCGAGTATAGAAACCAAATTGCCGTTACAGCCAGAACTGACGCTACGCGTGGGCTCGATCACTAAGCAATTTACTGCATCGGCAATCATGTTGCTTGCTGAGCAGGGCAAGCTCTCCGTTTCAGATGAAATAGGCAAATATTTCCCCACGTATCCTGAGCATGGCCGTCACGTGACGATTGAACACTTGTTGACGCATACGTCTGGGATCAGGAATTACACGGTGATGCCGCAATTTGGTGCTCGAATGGCAAACGACGTGACCGTAGATGAGGGCATTAGTTTTTTCTGGAATGTGGCACCAGAATTCCAGCCTGGCCAGCGTTTTTCATACAGTAACTCCAACTATTTTCTTCTTGGCGCAATTATTGAAAAGGTGTCCGGAAAAAAATACTCGGACTTCATGCGGCAGCATATTTTCCTGCCTCTGCAAATGGATGATACGGTGATAGAGGAGGCGGAGACGCCTTCGTCACCAGTCATTGGATATACGAAAAACAGAACAAATATCTTAAGTGTGGCGCATTACAGCATGAGCTGGCCTTTTGCAGCGGGCGCATTGCGCACCAATGTTAACGATTTGGTACGGTGGGACTCAGCCATAACAGCAGGAGCTTTGCTCAAGCGAGAGTCTTGGGATCGTATGGCAATAGATTACACCTTGAACGATCATAGGCGTGCTGGCTACGGTTATGGCTGGTTCATTCGAAACATTGGTGGCAATTCTGTGCTTGAACATGGTGGCGACATAGGCGGTTTCAGCGCGCACACTTGGCGCTCCCCCCAGAATGGTATATTTATTGCGGTTCTTGCCAATAATGACGCCCATAAACCCGAACCGGACAATATAGCCGAAAAAATTGCAAAAATTATTTTACGCCATTGATCCTAGCTTAGTATGGTGCGATATATCTCTGTGATTGTTTGCATAGGTAGATTCCCTTGAATTTCAAAATGTTTTATTCATTTCAAAACGTGTCTATAAATAGTTTGTGGATTTACGGCTTATTGAAAAATAGATGATCCATGTTGAAGGTCGCCGCAAAATTGATTGTGCTTATGGGTATCCTGCGCTAGCAGCACCACCTTTTTCTTTGGCTATATCGATATCAGTAAGTAATTTTCTTGCGTACACCTGATGGTCAACATTGGGGGGGAACCTTAACCTCGATCGCATTGGGTCTGGAATTGCTGACCACATGCAGTACAAATGATGCGTTTTCTGATCGAGTGCGAGTCAGCCACTAGGATCTTCGCGCATTTCGCTGATATCAAAAGTATTGCGCTGATGATCATGGAATGCATCGTGTCTGCTCAACTTGGCGCACATACCATTAGTTGGCATCTATTATCTTCACTATCTCAACAACCATACCTAAAACTGTACTTTAGTATGGTTACGAGCGCATAAGATTTCCATAGACTAGGTATCAATCGAAAAAGCCAATGCTTCGCCGAAGCTCATCTCGGTGCGATTCCTTAGTTCCTATCATTTATTTTATAAATTCAACTTACATCATGACTATTCCATCTCATTCCATCTCATCTGTCGGACGCAGAACAAACCTCGTTTCCAACACTTTTCGCTTGTTAGGTACTGCTGTTGTTACCAGCTTGTTCCTACCATGTAGCTTGGTTCTCGCACAACAGACGGCAGACAACAGATATCCAGACGCGTTGCCAACGAGTGGCATTATTGGCGTTGGCGTAGCTTCCTTGCCGAAGTACCAAGGCTCAGACGAAACCGAAACTAAAGGAGTCGCAATACTGGAATATCACTGGGCGAATGGCATTTTTGTTGGCGGTGACAACAACACATTGATTGGCTTGCAGTACGAATTACCGTCAAAGGTGCAATACGGCTCGGCGCTCGGCATAGACGTTGGCCGCAAAGAGAGTCACTCTAGAGCTCTTGCTGGCATGGGGGACGTGGAGAGAAAGGCAGTGTTTGTCAGCTTTATTAGAGCTGCGATAACGGATCAATTTTCGATCAACAGCAGTGTGCAAATAGGATCGGGTAATGAACACAAAGGTGCTTTGTTAAAACTTGGCGCAGCCTACGCAATTCCATTGAACTCATCGATGCAAGTCAGTTTAAACGTGGATTCGACGTTGGCTAACGATTCCTACATGGAAAACTATTTTGGTGTCAGTGCTACCCAAGCCAGTACGAGTCGATACCGTGTATATAAAGCATCGAGCGGTCTTCGAGATGTTAGCGTCGGCGTGCGCTTATCTTATCAAATTAATCATGATTGGAGTGTGTTGGCCGCAGTGAGTAGCACGAGCTTAGCTAGCGCCGCAAAAGATAGTCCGTTAGCACTGCAGGCCAATACTCAACAAGTGCTTTTTGGCGTGACATACAATCTTAAATAGGCGTAAAAATGATAATGAAGCGCTTGATAAATTTGGAAAAGCGAATTGATTGGGCTGTGCCAACCGCACTGCTTCTATTAAGCGTTGTCCCAGTTTTGGCTGGTTTCGTTCGGTTATCCGGGCTTGTCGCCGGCGGCCCTGCGACTCCTGAAAATACGCGCTTTATTGCTTCGCCTTTGCCCATATTAGTTCACTTACTCAGCGCCACATTATTCTGCCTACTAGGAGCATTTCAGTTTTCCTCAACATTTCGTCAATCTAGCCTAGATTGGCACCGCCTAACTGGGCGCCTGCTTGTGCCTTTCGGGTTGTTTGCTGGTTTGTCAGGCTTGTGGATGACAGAAATGTATCCGATCGATTTGCAGCAGCAAGGCGTGCTACTGTACAGCGTCCGCCTCTTAGTTGGTTCGGCCATGGTGCTATCGATAGTTATTTCTTTGCTTGCCATTTTGCGTCGCGATATTGCGAAACACCGTGCATGGATGATCAGGGGCTACGCGCTCGGTCAAGGTGCTGGCACACAAGCACTTCTCGGAATACCGTGGATGTTGGCTTTTGGTGCACTAAGTGGGCTGCCAAGGGATGTATTAATGAGCGCCGCGTGGATGATCAATCTTGCTTTGGCTGAATGGATAATCCGCAGATGAACATTGTAGGCACTTGTTTACGAACAAAACCTCAACTTCACGTTTTTTGAAATGATATTTATCATCGGGTAGGTAATATTGACCTAAAAATAATTATTTATTTCGCGGTTTATGCGCGTTATTGTCTCTAATCAAGCGCGAAGTTGTTGAGTTTTCTCGCGTCGGTTTTTGGTTTTGGTTTGTAATCAGGCAGCGTAGCAATTTTGGTCGTCCTCTGCACTTTGATGGCAACCGATGCCTTTCTTAATCAGGATTGTGATTCCTGTTGTCGTGGGTTCGAGCCCCATCGTCCACCCCACCGAATTCGTTGTAAAACAAAGGCCTGCAAGTTCATTCTTGTGGGCCTTTTGTTTTATCGACATGTATAGAATCAAGAGGATTTGAGGTGCTGATAGCGAACTGAACACAGATCTGCATGGCTGTCGTAGCTCGTGTCGTGAGATGTTGGTTAAGTCGGTCAACGAGCGGCACCCTTGCGGAATAGTTCCCCGGGTTTGTACACAGCACGCCCGTCACACATGGGAGAGGGTTCACAGAAGTAGGTAGCTTAAAACCGCAGGAGGGCGCTTACCACAGGTGGATTCGTGACTCCACCACCAGGGTGAAGTCGTAACAAGTAGCCGTATCGGAAGGTGCGGCTGGATAACGGTCTTTCTAGAGTGCGCTTAGAGTTTAAGTGTCCACACTATTGACTGTGTAATGATTAAGACTTAGAGATGAAGGCAATTCATGATACGATTCCCGATGGGGTTTAGCTCATCTGTTAGAGCAACCTGCTTGCAAGCTGGGTGACGGTTCGATCCGGGTTTATTCCGTTCCACATTTAAGCTTGTAAATATGGCGTAGCTCAGGCTGGTTAGACACCGTGTTTGATAAGCGGGGTCGTTGGTGAGTAAAAGCCACTATAAAATCTAGGGAAGAAAAGCAAATGTGAAGTGCGCGGATCGGCGCTATGTGAGATTGTTCTGTCGAAGGAAAGGAATGTATACTAATATTACCGTTCTTGTAACAATTGAGAAAATAAAGTAAAATGAAATTAAATTATTTCGTAAAGACTCATGACGACAGTTCTATGGAATTATGAAGGGTTGTGATTGTACAAACAAACATAAAATTGTATTAAAAAAGTTGGAAAAGCACTGTAAGCATACAGGGTTTTAGGAAACAAAGTATCTTGAGATACGGGCAGTACGCTAAAAGTATAATACCTCATAGTAATAAGTAACTAAGCGATTTTTTGGTGATGAACCTTGGTTTTTAAGCAATTTAGACGGAAAGACGCAGAAATCTAAGGTTATAGGGACAGAAGTGAATATGCAGTGCATGGGTGAGATGCCTTGGCGATTTACAGGCGATGAAGGACGTAGTAGCTTGCGGATTAAGCCTTGCTGGGGAGAGTGAGCAAAAGCATTTGATCCGGCAGATTTCCGAAGTGGGGAAACCCACCGATTAGGGGTATTGCGAACTGAATACATAGGGTTGCAGGGCGAACGTGGCGGAACTGAAACATCTAAGTTAAGCTACAGGAAAAGAATCAACACCGAGATTTCCAGAGTATGCGAGCGAAATGGGAGCAGCCTGCAAGATTAGCGATGTCTGGATAATAGAAACGGAATGGGAAAGTCCGCATAGAGAGGTGATAGCCCCTTATAATGAACATTTCGTGTGGAAGCTTAGTTTGCGACAATAGTAAGGCGGGGAACGACTGTGAAACTGTCTGAACACGGGACCATCATCTCCAAAGGCTAAAATACTCCGATAATCGACGGATAGTGACACCAGTACCGGTGAGGGAAAGGCGAAAAGAACCCGGGAAGGGGGGTGAAATAGATCCTGAAAACCGTGTGCAGACTACAAGCAGTAGGAGCGGACATTGATTCGTGACTGCGTACTTTTGTATAATGGGTGTCAAGCGACTACACTTTCAGGATGGCAAGGTTACTCGATAGGGAAGCGTAGAGAAATCGAGTCGAAATGGGGCGAAATTAGTCGCTGGGTGGTAGACCCGAAACAAAGTATATCATGAGTCCAGATGAAGTGCGAACAGGTCTGGGAGGTCCGAACCCTACATTAATGTTGAAAATAGGGATGAGCTGTGGGTAGGGTAGGCTAAACACAACTGTGGAAAAGGCTGTCTCTCCTGAAAATCTATTAGGTAGTGGTCAAAGTATAGCCATTCGGGGGTAGAGCACGTTATGGCTAGGGTTATCGGATTAACACCAATTGCAAAAAGATGGCGAGGTGCGAGCTTGGGAGATACAGACGTCGGTGCTAACGTCCGGCGTCAAGAGGAAAACAACCCAGACGCCGCTTAAGGTCAAAGTATAGTAAAGTGGAAAACGAAGTGGGAAGGCTACGTACAGAGCGTTGCTTAAAACGGAAAGCTAATCACGATCGAGTCGTCCTGCGTGAAAGAATGTCGGGCTACATAGCCCGAATGCTGCGGATATGTTTTAGGACTATGGTAGGAGAGCGTTCTGTAAGCTGCGAAGGTGTTGTAAAAGGATGCGGAGGTATCAGAAGTGGCGAATGCTGACATGAGTAGCGATAATGGGTGTGAAAAGCCTCCACGCCGTAAGCCCAAGGTTCCTGTTCACGTTCATCGGAGCAGGTGAGTCGGCCCTAAGGCGAGGCAGAGATGCGTAGCTGATGGGAAGCCAGTTAATATTCTGCACCGTCGTATGATGCGATGGGGGGACGGATCGCGGAAGGTGTCAGGCGGTTGGAAGAGCCTGTTCTTGACTTTAGAAGGGCACTTAGGCAAATCGGGTGCGTAATTCAAGGGGTTGAGACGAGTGAATTTACACGAAGCGATCGAAGTGGTTCCAAGAAAAGCCTCTAAGCTCAGTCATACGAGACCGTACCGCAAACCGACACAGGTGGGCGAGATGAGTATTCTAAGGCGCTTGAGAGAACTCGGGAGAAGAACTCGGCATTGGGTTGGTACGGTAACTCGGATAAGGTACGCCTTGTAGTCTTGACCCCTGCGGGGAAACGGACGAAGGGTGCAATAAACTGGTGGCTGCAACTGTTTTATAAAAACACAGCACTATGCAAACACGAAAGTGGACGTATATGGTGACTCCTGCCCGGTGCTGGAAGATTAAATGAGTGGGTGCAAGCTCTTGATTGAAGTCCCAGTAAAACGGCGGCCGTAACTATAACGGTCCTAAGGTAGCGAAATTCCTTGTCGGGTAAGTTCCGACCTGCACGAATGGAGTAATGATGGCCACACTGTCTCCTCCCGAGACTCAGCGAAGTTGAAATGTTGTGAAAATGCAATCTACTCCGCTAGAGCGGAAAAGACCCCTGTAGGTTTCTATTGTTACCTTTATCTGTGGCAGTAGCTTTGCATTGGCTTTGAACAAATCTGCGTAGGGTCCGTTATAGGTGGGAGTGCTTTGCAGTTGACGGGCAAGCAAGGGCCATAAGGAGTTGAATAGTACGGCAAAACTGCATAAAATGGGCTAGCCGGCTTGAGAGAATTTTGTGTTTGCTTAGCACCAGATAAAAGTGACGTTGCAGCGGGGGCAGCGCGGTGTGCAGTTCTACCAGCGTGCCCAGTGCCAGCATGTCTGCCACCACCACGCGTGACAGGCAGGCCAGACCCAGTCCGGCGGCAGCGGCGTGTTTGATCGCTTCAGAGTTGCTTAACTCGGCGGCGCAATTGAGCGTATGCAAATGTGGCAGCAATGCATGCTCTACCGCCACCCGTGTGCCGGAACCGGCTTCGCGCAATAGCCAGGCCGATGCGCTTAAGGCGGGCAAGTCTATCAAATTTTCCGCTGTTTTTTTTCTACTCGGGCGAGTTGCCAGCAGCGCATGGCCGGGTGCGCAGACCACGATCAATTCATCCGTGATCCACGGTTCCACCAGCAAGTCAGGCTCATCGCAAGGCCCCTCGATAAAACCGATATCGGCCGCGAAGTTGGCTACCGCCGTGGCGACATCGCTGGTGTTGGCGATCAAGACGCGTGGCTTGGCCTGTAACGCCTGGGCTGAAAAACCGGCCAGTAATTGCGGCAGATGATAAATCCCTATGGTAGTGCTGGCCGCCAGGCGCAGGTTGACCGCCAGTGCCGCATCCGCGCCGGAGAACTGTTGCTCTATGCTTGCGGCGGCATCGAGTACCTGACGTGCCTGGGGCAGCAGCAGTCGGCCGTTATCGTTGATCACGAGGCGTTTGCCGACCCGGTCGAATAGCTGAGTGCTCAGCAAATGCTCTAGTTCATTCAAGGCGGCGCTGGTGGCCGATTGCGATAAGGCCACGCTGCCGGCGGCTGCGGCAGTGCTGCCGTGGTCGCATACGGCGAGGAAAATCTGTAATTGTCTGAGGCTTAAGCGCATAGGTGTGGCAATGAGTGTGGCAATGAGGAGTGTCTGTGGGAGCTAGAAACTTAGATTGCGCTAAAGAAAATATAATCAAGCTAAATATCAGCTTGATTATACATAAACAAGTCGTTTTATTGTTTTATTGAGGATGGGTAGACTAGCTGCATTCGGGTCCGTAAATCTGCGGATCTACACTGTAATCAATGGAAATATGATGTTTTCGCTCTCTACCAAAAGTCCAGCCGCACCAGTTACATTGCTCTCAAGCAGGTTTTCCTGCATCGAGCCAGTGCAGCATGTATTGCCTGGCTTGTTGCTCAGCGCAGCTCTGGCCGCGCTCTCCATCGCTCTGGGGCAAATTGATTATCTGCAGCAGCATGGTTTGGGCACCTTAACTATCGCTATCTTATTGGGCATTTTGTTAGGTAATACCGTGTTTCCCCGGGTGGCACGCCAATGTGGTGCCGGTGTCGCGTTTTCCAAACAGAAGCTGCTGCGTCTGGCCATCGTGCTGTACGGCTTGCGCCTGACGTTTCAGGATGTGGCGCAAGTCGGTATCGCCGGGGTGTTGATTGATGCCTTGATGCTTAGTTCCACTTTTGCGCTGGCCTTGTTGCTGGGTTTTGAAGCTGTTCAAGCTTGATCGCGAGACGGTGATCCTGATCGGTGCCGGCAGCTCCATCTGCGGTGCCGCTGCGGTGATGGCAACTGAGCCGGTATTGCAAGCCAAGCCGGAAAAGGTCACGGTGGCAGTTGCCACGGTGGTGGTGTTTGGCAGCATCGCGATGTTTGCTTACCCCGTGCTGTACCGCCTAAACCTGCAATGGCAATGGCTGCCTTTGTCGGAGCAGGCCTTTGGGGTCTTGATCGGTTCCAGCCTGCATGAAGTGGCGCAAGTGGTGGCGGCAGGGCGCGCGGTGAGCGAGGAAGCGGCCAATACCGCGGTCATCGCCAAGATGGTCAGGGTGATGATGCTGGCACCGTTTTTGATTTTGTTATCGACCTATCTGTTGCGCGATAAGCGTGCCGGTAGTAGAGATAAAGCCGATGCCGATGTTGGTACAGATGCCAATGCCGCTGCGGGTGGCATCAGCTTCCCCTGGTTCACGCTGGGCTTTTCTCGGCGATCCGCCAGGCACCGGATGCAGGCGAGTTTTTACGCAGCATTCAGGGCAGTCACCACTTGACGATACGTTCCTTACTCTGGAGTTTTCACCATGTTTCAACACGTCGAAGCCTACGCGGGCGATCCTATCCTTTCCTTGAACGAAGCCTTTGGCAAGGATCCACGCACCAACAAGATCAATCTCTCTATCGGGATTTACTTTGACGATGCGGGCAAAATCCCTATGCTGCCGTCGGTACGCGCAGCGGAGTTGCAAGTGGTGGCCGAAGCCGGCGCCCGTCCTTATTTGCCTATGGAAGGTGCGGCCAATTTCCGTACTGCAGTTCAGCATTTGTTGTTCGGTGCGGATCATGCCGCAGTTAAGGCTGGCCGTGTGGTGACTTTGCAAACCGTCGGTTCCAGCGGTGGCTTAAAAGTCGGTGGCGATTTTATCAAACGCTATTTCCCGGAAAGCACCATGCTGATCAGCGACCCGACCTGGGATAACCACCGCGCCGTCTTTGAAGGCTCGGGCATCACGGTGAAAACCTATCCTTACTACGATGCCGCTACCGGTGGCCTGCGTTTTGAAGCGATGCTGGCGGCTTTGCAGCAAGCGGAGAAACACAGCATCGTGCTGTTGCATGCTTGCTGCCACAATCCTACCGGTGTCGATCTGACTCAGGCGCAATGGCAAGCTCTGGTACCTGTGCTGCAAGAGCGTGAGCTGATCCCTTTCCTTGATATCGCGTATCAGGGCTATGGTGATGGCATCGTGGAAGACGCGTATGCGATCCGTTTGCTGGGCGATTCCGGCCTGAGCTTCTTTGTCGCCAATTCTTTCTCCAAGAGCATGAGCCTGTACGGCGAGCGTTGCGGTGCCTTGAGCGTGGTGTGCCCGGATGCGGCGCAAGCGGTGAATGTGTTGGGCCAGATGAAGGCGAATATCCGTCGCAATTATTCCAATCCGCCTCTGCATGGCGGCCAGATCGTGGCACGCGTGCTGACTGATCCGGAATTGCGCGCCCAGTGGGAAGCCGAAGTGGTTGCCATGCGCGAGCGGATTCAGGCTATGCGTAAAAAACTGCACGATGTCTTGAGCGCCAAGTTGCCTGGCCGTGACTTTAGCTATTTCCTGACCCAGCGCGGCATGTTCAGCTATACCGGTCTCTCCGCAGAGCAGTGTGACCGTTTGAAAGAAGAGTTCGGCGTGTATCTGGTGCGTTCCGGCCGTATGTGCGTGGCTGGCTTGAACAGCGGCAACGTAGAGGCGACCGCCACTGCAATGGCGGCGGTGCTGGCTTAAGCCAGACGAACTTCTTGGCTGAATTTCGGCTGAATTTCGGCCGAGTTTCGGCTAAATTCCGGCTGTGCCCGAGCGGGCATGGCCGGGCTCAGACCGAATAGTGTGTGCGCTAATTTGGTAGTAGATGGTAGTAGATGGTAGTAGATAGTAGTAGAGATAGTAGTAGAAATTTTGTAATGTACCCACCGCCAGAGCGCAGTCTGCATGCGGCTTTCCAGCCAAGTTAGCCTGGGTGCCGCATGGGGCTTGCGTCTCAGGGCAGGTGCACCTCCATCAATGAGATTTTTAGACGCTCCCGGGCGCTTTTGATATGCCTTCGCAATGATGAGGCTGTATGCGCCTTACACGGGTACTCGTACCGCTTCCTGCGCCATGTCCGCCCGTTCGTATTTTTTTGAATCGTAAGTAATGACCCTACACTCCCAGCTTGAAACTCGTAGTTTCGCCTTCGTCTTATTGCAAAAAATCATACGGTTTCAGCGTCGCAATGTTTATGCCCGCCTGGCGCTGATCGCAATCGCTTGTTTGCTGCCGTTTTTACTGGCGCGCTTTGCGTTGTACCTGATTTACTTTGATAGTTTCAAGAATCTGAGTACGCCGGAGGTGCTGATGGCATTCTGGGTGGGTTTGCGTTTTGATTTGTCGATGATTACCTTCAGCATATTGCTACCCAGTCTGTTCATGTTGCTGCCTTTTGGCTGGGCGCATCACGTCTACTGGCAACGGTTTTGGTGCTGGGTCATTTATGTATCGTTATTGTTGCTGGTGCTGATGTTGATCGGCGATATCATCTACTTTGGCGAAGTGGGGCGCCATGTCGGGGCCGAAATCAGCACCATACGCGCGGATATCGCACCCTTGCTGATCATGGCATGGCACAGTTATTCGTCGCTGCTATTGTTGTTTGCCATCTGCGCTGCGCTTGGTGCACTGTTGTGGCATCGCGTGGTGCATATCACGCCGGCGGCTCCTAAGCGTGCGTTGATACGGGTAGCCGGTCTGGTACTGGTGTTGCTGTTATTTGTCGTCAGTGGCCGCGGTGGCTGGACCAATAAGCCTATCAGTGTCTCGGATGCTTTCTTTTCCAATTCTGCCGCACAGGCTTACCTGACTCTCAATGGCGCCTTCGCGGTCAGTCATGCACTGGTCGATAATACGCCGCCGGTGCGCGAATTTATGCCGCAGGAGCAAGCCATCGCGCGCACTCAGCAGTCACTGGCGGGAGCGCATGCGACATTTCAAGACCCCGCTTATCCGCTGTATCGGACGTTGAAATCGTCGGCCGGCGGGCTTGCTGCCAGCAGTGCGAAGAAACCGAATGTGGTGGTGTTAGTGCTTGAGAGTTGGGGTGCGCAACATATCGATTCTATCCGGCAGCACCTGGAGTTGCCAGCTATCGGGGCTACCCCAAATTTTGATGCGCTGGCAAAGCAAGGACGCCTGTACACACGCTTTTTTGCCAATGGGCAGCGCTCTATTGTCGCCGCCGAAGCGATACTCGCCAGTCTGCCGACCTTGCCTGGCATGCTGTTTCTGGGGGAGGGGATAGAGCAAAACCGCCAGAGTTTTATGGGCGAGATGGCGCAATCGCAACACTACAGTACGATATTTTTGCAGAGCGACCATAGAGTCTCGTTCCGCTTCAATTCTATCGCTGCACGCGCCGGCTTCTCTACGTATCTGGGCGCGGAAGATATGCCTGAACTGCACCCTCAGCAGAAACCGGACTTGGTGTGGGGTACCTGGGATCACAATACCCTGCAACAAGCCAACAGTCTGTTTAGCCAGGCGCATCAAGCTCAGCAACCCTTTCTCGGCTACATTTTTACTTCCACCACACATGCACCGTTTATGGTGCCGGAGCAGCGCTGGCGTAAATTCCCTGAGACTAGCGAACTGAATAAATTTCTCAATTCTATGTACTACGCTGATTGGGCGATTGCAGAAATGATGGCTGCCGCCAAAAAAGCCGGCTATTACGACAACACTATTTTCATCATCACCGGCGACCATGTCAGTGGCGTGGGCGATTATAAACAGCACATACCGAATCTTTACCATATCCCCTTGTTGATAGTCGGCCCAGGTATTACTCCCGGGGTGGATGACCGCATCGGCAGTCATGTCGACATCCTCCCCACCATCGCTGATCTGGCCAATTGGCAGCTTGGCTATGCCGGGGTAGGGCGCTCCTTGCTAGATCCCGAACGCATTGACGAACGTGTCGCTCTGAGCGTGCGCGGCGAGGTGATCGACCTGATCTCTAACCGTGGCTGGGTCTCACATAATCTGAGTCGCGCCGTCGGGAATAGTGCGGATATGCCGGCAACCGATAAATCGGAGCTGGAAACACTAATGCTGGCGCAATACCAGACCATCAGCCGCCTGATGCTGGAAAACCGGATTCAGGCTGAAGCCGTGGTCGACGCGGTTGAAGGTTGCGCTGCATTTCCGCTTATACGCGTAAGCTGGCACCAGATATGCGTTCACTCGCTAAAGACATGGCACCGCTACTGTTGACGCGCAAGCGATCTATGCTCAGCCGATGATCTGGACTATCGATCGCAGCGATGATACGTGCGGAAGCGCCGGAATATGCTTTTGAAGATCAGGCTTATCGCTGCTGGGTGCGCTACAAACCGGCCAACGTCAACGGTCGTTGCTACAGGATGAATCGCAGATGGTGAGCGTTTCCAAGCATCACCGGCCCCTGATTTCGATGCTGCCGGCGCGAGGTCGGGATGATACTGTCGATAGCCGAGCTGGCGCTTAAGGCGATCATCGTGTTCGCACTATGGATTTGTCCAAGCGTAGCTGAAAGTTGCCATGCTCAAAGCGGCGCAATGTATGAGAATGCCGGTGCCGCGCACGATTGTCACCGATTAGTGTCAGGAGAGAGCGTGGTAAATCAACATCGAGGCTAAGCTAGTATCGCCACTCTGGAATCGCGGATAGACCACATCAATGCGGTCTTTTACGGCTCCCGCTGACTTCGTGAATTTTCAGAAAATCAAGATGCGCACAAAGTCCTCAACAGGCATCGGACCTGAGACACAATTCGGTGATATGTCGATAGGCGATGGCCTTTCCGTCGTGTTCGTGATTATTGTCCGCGTAGTGAAATGCCTGCCAAAGAAAGTATGAGTGCGCGTGCCGCACGCTTGAAAACCAGCGTGCATCGCAATCAATCACTAAGCGTATTTATTCAGCTAATTCATGCAACTCGGGTTTTCCTCTATGTTGACTTCGTGAAAACCAGATGCGGCTGATTCCCGGGTTTCGGATGAACCTCGGACTATTTTCCTTTGCAGGTGATGGCCTTAATGACTTGTCGTGAGTCGCGCTCAATAGTATAGTGCGCGTGCCGCAGCGCGCTTTAGATGATGGTATTTATTCGGGAGCGTATGCTCAACGTAGAGAGACTGAGGTGCTGTCGTATGTTTCACGTGATTAACAGAGTGCACCCGGAAGATGATCCGGCTTATGCAACTCTGACTGCTTCGTTCACGTTTAACAGAGTGCACCTGATAGTCACTGATCTTACTGATAGGTATCTTACTGCCCCACCGCTTCGTAGTTCAATTCTATGATGGCATCGTCACTAAAACTGGTATCGAACAAGGGCGGTGAAAAGCTGGCTGGTTTTCTGTCCGATTTCTCGGGTTTTTCCATCATGACCTCAAGCCGGCGTTGACCTTGTATCAGGGTGGCGCTGCGCAAATCGGTAAAATCAGCCGGATAGCTGAGAACGACTTTTTTCGATTTGCAGGGGCCGCCCAGAGCCCGCACAAAATTGCGCGCCAGGAAAGGTAGGTCATCGTAATGTATCGCCCAAAACATCTCGCATTCCAGCCGCAAATCACCGAGTCGCCTTTGGTTGGCGGCTAACTGTGGACTGCGTACATAGGGCCACCAGCGGAACAATTCCTTCTTGCGATTGATCATCAGTTCTGCATTGTCTTTCTCGGCCTGCGCATCGCGTGGTAAAGAGAATCTGCCATTTTCTGCCAGAGCGATAGGCAAGTTTTGTTCATCACTGGCCAGGCGTAAAGTAACTCCGTTCAACGTGGCCGCCGCGGTGCGTGGCTTGAGGATGAACTGCGGCTCGGCTTGCGGTGCCAGAGCGTGATGTTGATCAAACGCATCGAGCCCCTTGAGCATGACGCGGTAGCGCTTCCAGTCGGGGTTTTTGGTAGCGCTGATATCGACCTCAGCGATAGGCTCGGCACTGGTTTCGGCAAAACTAATAAGCGCAGCGCGCATATTCCACGCGCCCGCTGGCGGCATCTGCCCGCAAACCCGCATGAGATAGGCGTCTCCGGCTAGGCACTAGTTAAAATTGATAGGGGGTGACGGACGCGCTGGCGCTCGTTTTATACCAGGGCGCTGACCTGATACTGGTCGGCGCGCAAGGCCAGCATGTGTTGTAGCGCATGTTCCAGACTGCCTGGACTGCCGGTAGTGCAGGCCAGCAGGATTGGGGTGTCGGCTCTGCCGCTTAGCAAGTCTTGCTGCTCTAGTAGTTTGTGCAGGCGCCGTGCCACCGCTTCGCCGGTATCGATTAGTCGTATTGCGTCGGGCTTGGCGTTTGGCTGGTTTTCTGCCACAACCTGACGTATCAGATGGGCGATAAACGGGTAGTGGGTGCAGCCCAAGACTAGCGTGTCGGCGCCTTGCGCCAGTAGCGGCGCGACATAGCGGCGCACCAGTTGCAGGGTCTCGGCAGAATGCAGCTCGGCTTTTTCGATTTGGTTGACCAGGCCTATGCAGGCTTGCGAGATAAAGTTGACCTTGGTTTCCAGGCTAAGCTGATCGCGTAACTGGTTAAATTTTTGGCTTTGCAGGGTGCTCTTGGTGGCCAATACGCCGACCACTTTCGATAGGCTGTGCAATGCCGCAGGCTTTAAGCCCGGCTCCATGCCTATGATGATCAATTCCGGATAGCGCAGGCGTAAGGTTGCCACCGCCGCTGCGGTAGCGGTATTGCAGGCGATGACCATGGCCTTGATCTGATGCGTCAGCAGAAATGCGGCGACCGCCAGACTGCGTTCTATCAACACCTCATCCGATTTTTCCCCGTAGGGTGCAAAGCCGGAATCGGCAAAATAGATTAACTGTTCGCCCGGCAGGTGCCGGCGGATATGCAGTAGCACCGACAGGCCGCCGACGCCGGAATCAAACACTCCGACCGCGCGGTCGGAGTGGCTGGCCTTGGCTATTTCAGCGAAGGTGTTGATGGCAGGCAAATCAGGCAACAGGAATAATGCCTATCTTGGCTTGCCACTCTTTCGGGCCGGTATTGTGGACCGAAGTGCCGTTGGAATCGACCGCTACCGTTACTGGCATATCGACGACGTCAAATTCGTAGATCGCTTCCATGCCCAGATCGGCAAAGCCCACTACCGTGGCGGTCTTGATCGCTTTTGATACCAGGTAAGCGGCGCCACCCACTGCCATCAGATACGCAGAACCGTGTTTCTTGATCGATTCTATGGCAACCGGGCCGCGCTCGGCCTTGCCTATCATGGAAATCAAACCGGTTTTTTCCAGCATCATGTCGGTGAATTTGTCCATGCGGGTTGCGGTAGTCGGGCCGGCCGGGCCAACCGCTTCGTCACGTACGGGATCAACCGGACCTACGTAGTAAATCACGCGATTGGTGAAATCTACCGGCAGGGTTTCGCCCTTGGCCAGCATGTCCTGGATACGCTTGTGGGCGGCATCGCGACCGGTCAGCATTTTGCCGTTCAGCAGCAAAGTCTGGCCTGGTTTCCAGGAGGCGACTTCTTCTTTGGTCAATGTGTTGAGGTCGATGCGCTTGGATTTTTCGGTGTCGGCAACCCAGTGCACGTCCGGCCAGCTAGACAGCGCCGGCGGATCCATATACACCGGGCCTGAACCGTCGAGCACAAAATGACCGTGACGGGTCGCTGCGCAGTTAGGGATCATGGCAACCGGCTTGGAAGCGGCGTGGGTAGGGTACATATTGATCTTGACGTCGAGTACGGTAGTCAAGCCACCCAGGCCTTGTGCACCTATGCCGAGCGCATTGATCTTGTCGCACAATTCTATGCGCAGCTCTTCAGTCTTGTTTTGCGGGCCGCGCAATTTCAGCTCGTACATGTCGATGTCTTCCATCAACGATTCTTTTGCCATCAGCATGGCTTTTTCTGCAGTACCGCCGATACCGATACCGAGCATGCCAGGCGGACACCAGCCGGCACCCATGGTAGGTACGGTTTTCATGACCCAGTCTATCAATGAATCAGAGGGGTTGAGCATGACAAATTTAGTCTTGTTTTCGGATCCGCCGCCTTTGGCCGCGATTCTTACGTCGACGGTATTGCCTGGTACCAATTCCATGTGCACTACCGCAGGGGTGTTGTCCTTGGTGTTTTTGCGGTCAAACAAAGGATCGGCCACGATAGAGGCGCGCAACACATTATCCGGATTGTTATAGCCTTGACGCACGCCTTCGTTGACGGCATCGATGATGGAACCGCTAAAGCCTTCAAAGCGAACGCCCATACCGACTTTCAGGAACACGTTGACGATGCCGGTATCCTGGCAAATCGGACGTTTTCCTTCGGCGCACATACGCGAGTTCGTCAAAATTTGCGCAATCGCATCTTTGGCGGCCGGACTTTGTTCAGACTGATAAGCGCGTGCCAGATGGGCGATATAGTCAGCCGGATGGTAGTAGCTGATGTATTGCAGTGCGGCGGCGATGGATTCGATCAGATCGTCTTGCTTGATGATGGTCATGATTTGGCTCTGGGCTAGGTAAAAAATGAATACTTAAGATACGGAAAAAGCTAGGTCTGTGTTGCAAATTCGGGTCGAGAAAGTGCGCCAAATGTCATGTAGGGCGAGTGCTATGCAAGATTTTTTCAGAAGAAAAAAGTGGTTTTCCGTAGAAAAAAGCGCAGCAAAAATGCCGGATTCTGACTTGGTTTGCAGAAAAGTCGACATTTTACACTCTGCTCAGGCGAACTGGAATTGCATAAAGAAATGGTATTGTTGTGGTATTATCAATTAAACACTGCTGGCGTAAGGCTTGGGTAAGTCTGCGCGGCTAATGTGATGCTGTTTATTTCATGTATGACGTTTCAAAGCAAACCAAACCAAAACAAACAACACCAAGCTGGAGATATCAATGTCAGACCTCGACGCTGCAAAAACTGAATCACGTATTTTCCCTCCACCGGCGGCTTTTGCCGCAGATGCCACTATTTCGGGTATGGATGCCTACCGCACGCTATGCGCCGAGGCGGAACAGGATTATGAAGGTTTCTGGGCCAGGCTGGCGCGAGAAAATCTGCATTGGCATAAGCCCTTCACGACTACCTTAGATGAGTCGCAGGCGCCGCTGTATAAATGGTTTGAAGACGGTTTGCTCAATGTCTCTTACAACTGTCTCGACGTCAATCTGCAAAAAGGCCTGGGCGACAAGACCGCGGTAATTTTTGAATCTGACGGTGGCGAAGTCACTAAAGTCAGTTATCAGCAATTGCATCAGAAAGTCTGTCAGTTTGCCAATGGCCTTAAGTCGTTGG
This sequence comes from Undibacterium piscinae, assembly GCA_003970805.2. Lineage (GTDB taxonomy): Bacteria > Pseudomonadota > Gammaproteobacteria > Burkholderiales > Burkholderiaceae_D > Undibacterium > Undibacterium piscinae. The sequence continues at coordinate 1,261,994 of CP051152.1, read as the reverse complement.
GCGTAGGCAAGGGTGATCGCGTGGTGATCTACATGCCTATGTCGGTCGAAGGCGTGGTGGCGATGCAAGCTTGTGCCCGTATCGGCGCGACGCACTCTGTGGTATTTGGCGGGTTCTCGGCGAAATCCCTGCAAGAGCGTATCGTTGACGTTGGCGCGGTGGCTGTCATTACCGCAGACGAGCAAGTGCGCGGCGGCAAGCATTTGCCTTTGAAAGCGATTGTCGATGAAGCGCTGGCGCTGGGCGACTGCGAAAAAATCAAAAACGTCGTGGTCTACAAACGTACCGCCGGCAATATTTCCATGAGCGCTGGTCGTGATCTGTGGATGCACGAACTGGTTGCAGGGCAATCCGATGTCTGCGAACCTGAATGGGTTAGTGCCGAGCATCCTCTGTTCATTCTGTACACTTCTGGCTCTACCGGTAAGCCAAAAGGCGTACAACATTCGTCCGGCGGCTATCTGCTGTGGGCGATGCTGACCATGAAGTGGACTTTCGACATCAAGCCTAGCGATGTATTTTGGTGTACCGCCGATATCGGCTGGGTCACCGGTCATACCTATATCACTTATGGACCGTTGGCTGTTGGCTCTACCGAGATCGTGTTTGAGGGCATTCCTACTTACCCGAACGCCGGTCGTTTCTGGGACATGATACAAAAGCATAAGGCAACGATTTTCTACACCGCGCCTACCGCGATCCGTTCGCTGATCAAGGCGGCCGATGGTGACGCCAATATCCATCCGAACAAATACGATTTATCCTCGCTGCGCTTGCTTGGCTCGGTCGGTGAGCCTATCAATCCGGAAGCCTGGATGTGGTATTACAAAAACATCGGCGGCGAAAAATGTCCGGTAGTCGATACCTTCTGGCAAACCGAAACCGGTGGTCACATGATGTCGCCTTTGCCGGGCGCTACACCGCTGGTGCCAGGTTCCTGCACGCTGCCTTTGCCGGGCATTATGGCCGCGATCGTTGATGAAACCGGCCATGATCTGCCGAACGGGCAGGGCGGTATTCTGGTGGTCAAGCGTCCATGGCCTTCGATGATACGTACTATCTGGGGCGATGACGAACGCTTCAAGAAGAGTTATTTCCCGGAAGAATTCGGCGGCAAGGTGTACCTGGCCGGCGATGGCGCGATCCGTAATAAAGACACGGGTTATTTCACGATCACCGGTCGTATCGACGATGTACTGAATGTTTCCGGTCACCGCATGGGCACCATGGAAATTGAATCGGCATTGGTCGCGCATCCTATGGTGGCTGAAGCTGCCGTGGTTGGTAAGCCTGATGACACTACCGGTGAATCGATCTGTGCCTTCGTGGTCTTGAAACGCAGCCGTCCTACCGGTGATGAGGCTAAGCAAATTGCGACGGAATTGCGCAACTGGGTCGCCAAGGAAATCGGCCCGATCGCCAAACCGAAAGAAATTCGTTTCGGCGACAATCTGCCAAAAACGCGTTCCGGCAAAATCATGCGTCGTTTGTTGCGTGTATTGGCGAAAGGCGAGCAGATTACCCAGGATATCTCCACTCTGGAAAATCCGGCAATTCTGGATCAGCTCAAGCAAGCACTATAAAGCTAGACCTTTGAAATGAAAACGTAATACGGATGCGGCCCGCAGAGGATTTTTGCTCTGCGGGTCGCATCCACATTGCGCCTTCGGGTATCTGTAATGCCAGCTTCTGTTAGCGTTGGTCAACTATAGACCGCAGGAGAAATAGGCTCGTATTGGCCGTCATGGTTTTACTTCATCCAAATCGCGGTTATACTCCAGCCTCTACGTCGCCTTGCCATCGTCTGGCAGGTGCGATTACTTCGCTGCGATCGCCTCGCTACCCTCATCTTCATAGAATAGACGCATGTCATCATTTAAAAAACGTCAGCCCAAGGGCAGCTTCAAGTTATTTCCCCGTGGCGCCAGAAAAAACAAGCAGGCTGCAATGAGTGGCGATGAGCTAGATTCGCCCGTTAAGCCGCGCCGCGGTATCTACCTGCTGCCTAACGCCTTTACCACGGCCGCCTTATTTTGCGGCTTTTATGCCGTCGTGATGGCGATGACCCAGCGCTTTGAACATTCCGCTTACGCTATTTTTGCCGCCATGGTCCTTGATAGCCTCGATGGACGGGTGGCGCGTATGACCAATACCCAGAGCGAGTTTGGTGCCCAATACGATAGTTTGTCCGATATGATTTCCTTTGGGGCGGCACCGGCCTTGGTGGTGTTTGAGTGGTCACTCAAAGGTATGGGTAAGTTGGGCTGGATATCAGCGTTTGTGTATTGCGCTTGCGCCGCCTTGCGCTTGGCGCGTTTCAATACCAATATTGCGGTGGTCGATAAGCGTTATTTTCAGGGCTTGCCTAGCCCGGCTGCTGCCGCCCTGGTCGCTGGCTTTATCCTGTTGATGGAAGATCTGCATTTCAAGGGAGCGGAGTTGAGCTGGAGTGCCTGGAGCATTACCTTGTTTGCCGGTTTGACGATGGTGACTAACGTGCCGTTTTATAGTTTTAAGGACGTCAATCTACGTAAGGCCGTGCCGTTTGTTGCGCCATTTTTGATCGTGCTTGGCTATGTGGCGATAGTCAGTGATCCGCCGAAAATTTTATTCGGTCTGTTTGTCTTGTATGGCCTCTCGGGTTATGCGGTATTGTTGTGGCGCTGGCGCAGCGGTCGCCCTATCAGCATAGTGCAAACTACGATAGATCATCACGACAAGTAACCGTTACCAAAAGCAGTTACCAAAAGCAGTTACTAAAAGCAGTCACTAAATCCACGCGATCTGCGTGGATTTTTTTTTGCCCTACCGGACTAAACGCTGCCATAAATTCTTGCACTTTTATGCAATCGCGTTTATAGTCGTCCAATGAACTTTGCATCCACATCTCTCGTTACACCAGCTCAGGCAGGCCTATCAGGTCTGCTGTCGCTACTGGCACTGACAGCGCTAACAGCGCTAAATCTACTAGTGCGGTAACGCGCTAAATCTCATACCCCCACAATCTGAGTAGTCACCTCATCCATGTGCGTCTTGCAAGGATAGGCATAAGAGTATTCAGAGCAAGCTAACTAGCATTTCAATCTTTACTTTTTGCATTTAATCCTCCGGAGAGCAGACATGGCAGACAAACTCATCATATTTGATACCACCTTGCGTGATGGCGAACAATCGCCCGGCGCATCAATGACCAAGGACGAAAAAGTCCGCATTGCGCGTCAACTGGAGCGCCTGAAGGTCGATGTGATTGAGGCTGGATTTGCAGCCGCTTCAGTGGGTGATTTTGAGTCTATCAAGGCGATCTCTCTTGCTGTGCGGGAACCAATTATCTGCTCCTTGTCGCGCGCCAATGACCGCGACATCGCGCGTGCCGCGGAAGCTTTGGCCGGTGCCGAGCGCAAGCGTATCCACACCTTCATCGCCACCTCTCCTTTGCACATGGAAATGAAGTTGCGCATGAGTCCGGATCAGGTGCTGGAGCAGGCCAAGCAGGCAGTGCGTTATGCCCGTACCTTTACCGACGATGTTGAATTTAGCCCGGAAGATGCGAGCCGCTCGGATATCGATTTCCTGTGTCGCGTGATTGAGGCAGTCATCAAGGAAGGTGCTACCACGATTAACTTCGCCGACACGGTTGGTTATGGCGTCCCTGAGTTGTACGGTAATACCCTCAAGACTTTGCGTGAACGCATCCCTAATTCCGATAAGGTGATCTGGTCCGTGCATTGCCATAACGATTTGGGTATGGCTGTGGCTAACTCTTTGGCTGGCGTGATGATAGGCGGCGCTCGCCAGGTTGAGTGCACCATTAACGGCCTTGGTGAACGCGCCGGCAATACCGCGCTGGAAGAAATTGTGATGGCGGTGCGTACCCGTAAGGATTATTTCAATCTTGATTTTGGTATCGATACTACGCAGATCGTTGCTACCTCAAAATTAGTCTCGCAAATCACCGGTTTCACTGTGCAGCCAAATAAGGCCGTCGTTGGCGCTAACGCGTTTGCGCACGCATCGGGCATCCATCAGGATGGCATTCTCAAGGCGCGTGATACCTATGAAATCATGCGTGCCGAAGATGTAGGCTGGTCCGCAAATAAGATAGTGCTCGGCAAGTTGTCTGGCCGTAATGCGTTTAAACAGCGTCTGCAAGAGTTGGGTATAGCACTGGAATCCGAAGCGGAAGTGAATGCGGCATTTACCCGCTTTAAAGAATTGGCGGATAAAAAATCTGAAATTTTTGACGAAGACATCATGTCTTTGGTATCGGCGGAAGAGCATTCGCAAGGCAATGAGCAGTATCGCTACGTCTCTTTGGCGCAGCACTCCGAGACCGGCGAGCGTCCGACTGCCAAGGTGATCTTCTCCATCGAGGGGAGTGAGCTTAGTTGTGAAGCGACTGGTAATGGCCCGGTTGACGCTATTGTCAATGCGATAGAATCGAAAGTCCAAAGCGGCGCCGAATTATTGTTATTCTCGGTCAATGCCATTACCACTGGCACCCAGTCTCAGGGTGAAGTAACGATGCGCTTGTCTAAAGCCGGGCGTATCGTCAACGGTGTCGGTGCTGACCCTGATATCGTGGTGGCATCTGCCAAGGCCTATTTGTCGGCGCTGAATAAGTTGCATTCAAAATCGGAAAAGTTGAATCCGCAAATCTAAGCTTAGGCATTGCCGCGGCATTATTTGCGCGGGCGATCGCATGAGGAGATATTGGTCGGTAGAGATCGATTTTCCTCGTGCAATGGCAGTGCCATGCTCTTGAAGTTTGAAATAACAAAAATTTTATGTTATAGTCGCAGATCTCATCATTCCGATGGGATTGTTATCTTGTAAATGTAGGCACGATAATGAGGGTTAAATATTTACTCTTATTACCGCATGTAAAAGGAAAATCATGACTATTGAAAAAACAGCAAAGGCCGCTATCGTTGCGGACAATGCCCGCGGTCAAAACGACACCGGATCTCCAGAAGTGCAAGTTGCGTTGTTGACTGCTCGCATCAACGACCTGAACGGCCACTTCAAAGCGCACAATAAAGATCACCACTCACGTCGTGGTTTGATTATGATGGTTAACCGTCGTAAGAGCTTGCTGTCTTACCTGAAGGGTAAAGACTTGAATCGCTATCGCTCACTGATCGAAAAACTCGGCTTGCGTAAGTAATTCTTGCTGATTTTAGCAAATAATTTATAGTAAAAAGCCTGCCTCAGTTTAGCTGACGCAGGCTTTTTGCTTATCTGGTGTTTTGCTAATGAAGCTTGTGTTGGTGTTGTTTTGTATTTGTTTATTAAGTTTGTAGATGGTTTGTAGGTGGTTTGTAAGAAGTAATAGGGTGGCCGCCTGGCTGCTTGTGGTGAGGTGAACGACAGCGCCTGAAAATCTGTTGGAAAATTCGAAAGGATATATTGTGTTTAATAAAGTTACGAAAACCTTCCAGTACGGTCAACATCAAGTTACCCTGGAAACTGGCGAAATCGCTCGCCAAGCGTCCGGTGCAGTATTGGTCTCGATTGAAGATACCGTTGTTTTGGCTACTGTTGTCGCCAAAAAAGATGCAAAACCAGGTCAGGATTTTTTCCCGCTGACAGTTGATTACATGGAAAAAACCTATGCGGCGGGCCGTATTCCGGGTGGTTTCTTCAAGCGTGAAGGCCGTCCGTCTGAAAAGGAAACGCTGACATCGCGTTTGATCGATCGTCCTATCCGTCCTTTGTTCCCTGAAGGTTACCTCAATGAAGTTCAGGTAATTATTCATGTGTTGTCGGTTAATCCTGAGATTGATCCGGATATCGCTGCCATGATAGGCGCATCCGCTGCAATCTGCGTTTCCGGCATTCCGTTTAATGGTCCGATTGGCGCCGCGCGCGTTGGTTATATCGATGGCGCTTATGTCTTGAATCCAACTGCAAGCCAGTTGAAATTATCGGAGATGGATCTGGTTGTCGCTGGTACTGAGCAAGCGGTCATGATGGTTGAATCTGAAGCCAAAGTGCTGTCCGAGGAAATCATGCTGGGCGCGGTTGTTTACGGCCATGAGCAAATGAAGGCAGTGATTGATGCGATTCATGATCTGGTTGCTGATGGTGGTAAGCCAGAAGTTCAATGGGCTCCGGCTGCTAAGAATGAAACTTTGATCGCACAGGTAACTGCAGTGGCTGAGCCATTGTTGCGCGCTGCGTATCAGATTAAAGAAAAGCAAGCCCGCACTGAGCAATTGAAATCCGCTACTGCCGCGATCTCCGCTGCATTGGCTGAGCAATCTGCCGCTGCCGGTGTTGATGCGCCAAATTCAGCTGACGTTAGTAACGTTATGTTTGACCTAGAGGCGAAGATTGTTCGCTCGCAGATTCTTGAGGGTGAGCCACGTATCGACGGTCGTGATACACGCACTGTGCGTCCTATCTCTATCCGTACAGGCGTGTTGCCACGCACTCACGGTACCGCATTGTTTACCCGTGGTGAAACTCAGGCTTTGGTCATTGCCACTCTGGGTACTGCGCGTGACGAGCAAAAAATTGACGCCTTGATGGGTGAATTTACTGACCGCTTCATGCTGCATTACAATATGCCTCCGTTCGCTACTGGTGAAACCGGTCGTGTTGGTACGCCTAAGCGTCGTGAAATTGGTCACGGCCGTTTGGCTAAGCGTGCTTTGCTCGCGGCTATGCCTGCAGCGGAAGACTTTAGTTATTCCGTACGCCTGGTGTCGGAAATTACTGAGTCTAACGGTTCCTCTTCGATGGCATCGGTTTGCGGTGGTTGCCTGGCTCTGATGGATGCTGGTGTGCCTATGAAAGCGCACGTCGCTGGTATCGCCATGGGTCTGATCAAAGAAGGTAATAAATTTGCCGTCTTGACGGATATCTTGGGTGATGAAGATCATCTGGGTGATATGGACTTTAAAGTAGCCGGTACCGCAGAAGGTATTACTGCTCTGCAAATGGATATCAAAATCCAGGGTATTACCAAGGAAATCATGAAGGTCGCTTTGGCGCAAGCTAAAGAAGGCCGCGTGCATATTCTGGGTGAAATGCAGAAAGCGGTTCCTCATGGTAAGGCTGAGTTGTCCGATTTCGCTCCTCGCCTGATCACTGTGAAGATCAATCCTGAAAAAATCCGTGACGTTATCGGTAAGGGCGGTGCGGTAATTCGTGCCCTGACGGAAGAAACTGGTACGCAAATCGACATTAGCGACGAGGGTGTTGTTACCATCGCTTCAGTTGATGCTGCCGCTGGTCAGGAAGCCAAGCGTCGCATTCAGGAATTGACAGCTGAAGTTGAAGTCGGCAAGGTCTATGAAGGCACTGTCCTGAAATTGTTGGATTTCGGGGCTATCGTACAAATCATGCCGGGTAAAGATGGTTTGTTGCACATCAGCCAGATTGCCAATGAGCGTGTCAATGCCGTTGCTGACTACCTTAAAGAAGGTCAGCAAGTGAAAGTGAAAGTTCTGGAAACAGATGATCGCGGTCGCTTTAAGTTGTCGATGAAAGCTGCAGCCGCTGAAGCGGAAACTCAGCCGCAAGCACAAGAAGCCCAGCAGTAATAATTTGAGTGATGAGTGCTGGTCATTCATCGCCACTGGTTATTGATGATTGTGCAAAAGCCGTACGCATTTACATGCGTACGGCTTTTTATTTTTTAAATGGTATTTTTCAAGGGGTAAATTGATGCGTGCAATTGAAATCACGAAATATGGCAAGCCTGAAGTGCTGCAGTTGTGCGAGCGGCCGCTGCCAGAGTTGCGCCCAGGGGAACTTTTAATCAAGGTGCGTGCAGCAGGCGTCAATCGACCTGATGTATTTCAGCGTATGGGGCATTATCCGGTTCCTCCGGGTGCTTCCGATTTGCCCGGCCTGGAAGTTGCAGGTGAAATAGTTGGTGGCGACCTGGAAGCTTGTGATTTTAAGTTGGGCGATCTGGTATGCGCCTTGGTTCAGGGTGGTGGCTATGCTGAATATTGTGTTGCGCCAATTCGGCAATGCCTGCCTGTCCCTAAGGGATTAACTGCGCTGGAGGCGGCGTCGTTGCCGGAGAATTATTTTACTGTCTGGAGTAATGTGTTTGACTTGTCGCGCCTGTCGAGCGGCGAGTCTTTGTTGGTGCAGGGTGGTACTTCCGGTATTGGCGTGACCGCGATTCAGCTTGCGTCGGCGCTGGGTCATAGGGTATTTGCGACCGCCGGCAGCGATGAAAAGTGTCGCGCTACCGAAAGCTTGGGTGCTGAGCGTGGGATTAATTATCGCACCGAGGATTTTTCTGAAGTCGTCAAATCGCTTACCGCCGGTAAGGGAGTTGATGTTATTTTGGATATGGTGGCGGGTGATTACCTGCCGCGTGAAATCAACTGCCTTGCTGATGATGGTCGTCTTGCGATTATTGCCCTGCTTGGCGGTGCTCGTGCGGAGCTGGATATGGGACAGGTATTGCGTCGGCGACTGAGTATCACCGGTTCTACTCTAAGGCCGCGCTCGGTAGAATTTAAGGCGGCAATTGCTCGCCAGTTGCTGGCAAGAGTTTGGCCTTTATTTGAGTCTGAAAAAATCAGGCCCGTCATTTATCGGGTGTTTCCGTTGGAGCAGGCTGCCCAGGCGCATCTTTTGATGGAGAGTGGGCAGCATGTCGGGAAGATTATGCTGGAAATTTAAATAGCGTCGCTTTCTATGTTGATACGCGTGAGGTGAGTAAGTCGTATCTGTGGAAGTGATGTTGGCGGCAGGGATTGTTGCCTTGATGGTATATTTTCTGAATATTTTTTTGATAAGCGGGCTTGCGTAATTTGACCCCCTTGTGGTGGGCGGGATACAATAGACGGTTAATAAAATTTTAGATCGCTATGCGCCGCACACTAATAGCAGGTAATTGGAAAATGAATGGCAGCCTCGCTGCAAATGCCGCCTTGTTGGCGGAGCTTAAGGTCGGCATGACGGGGCAATCCTGTGATGTTTTGGTCTGCGCTCCCGCCGTTTATTTGGCGCAGTGCGCCGAAGCGCTTGAGGCTAGTCCGATTGCATGGGGCGGGCAGGATGTCTCTATGCATGCATCCGGTGCTTATACCGGTGAAATTTCCGCTGCAATGCTGTCCGATTTCGCTTGTAAGTATGTGATAGTCGGCCACTCAGAGCGTCGTGCCTATCATCACGAATCGGATCGCTTAATTGCCGAAAAGACGCTGCGCTCTTTGGCTGCCGGGATTACTCCTATCGTTTGTGTTGGCGAGACTCTTGAGCAGCGTGAGTTGGGGCAGACTGATGCGGTGGTGAGTGCTCAGTTGCAAGCGGTGCTCGATGTTCTTGATGATGAGGCTTTGACCAAGATTGTTGTTGCTTATGAGCCTGTCTGGGCGATTGGCACCGGTAAGACTGCCACGCCACAAATGGCGCAGGATGTGCATGCCGTGTTGCGTGCGCAATTGGCTGCGCGCGGTGTTGCCATTGCTGAAAAGGTTCGGATTCTGTATGGCGGCAGTATGAAACCTGAGAATGCGAAAGAGTTGCTTGCAATGGCCGATATTGACGGCGGGCTTATCGGGGGGGCGGCACTGAAGTCGTCGGATTTCTTGGCTATTATCAATGCAGTGTAAGTATTGTTGTTTGTTTTTGGTGTACTGATTAATTTAACTGGGTATTTGGAATGCAAAATTTTTATACATTGATAGTAGTTGTGCAGGTGTTGTCAGCATTGACGATCATTCTCTTGGTCTTGTTGCAGCATGGTAAGGGGGCTGATATGGGAGCTTCGTTTGGTTCTGGTGCTTCCGGTAGTCTTTTTGGTGCCACTGGCTCCTCTAATTTTCTTTCTAAGTCTACCGGTATTGCTGCGGCAATTTTCTTTGGTGCGACACTGGCATTGACTTTTCTTAGTAGTAATCGCACTCCGTCTGTCGGCGTTATGGATAATTTATCTGCTGTAAAAACAGCTCCGGCAGCGGCTTCTGCTGCGGCTACGACGGCTGCGCCAGCTAGTGCAGTAGGTCAATCAGGCCAAATTCCTAAGTAAATAGTGTTGCGCTGCAAAATATTGTTGAATTTTCCCAATTGTGCGTTGAACAATTGGCTTGAAGAGAGTAGAATGCAGCGCTTATGCCGACGTGGTGAAATTGGTAGACACGCTATCTTGAGGGGGTAGTGGCGAAAGCTGTACGAGTTCGAGTCTCGTCGTCGGCACCAATAAAAATAGGGCTGGGTTGTTAGATTAAAACCCAGTTTCGGAAGTGGTCATTTTGGTTTGCTAATTTTTTGGCGGATATCTCAAAGTGTGCCACTTCGATGTGGTCTTCAATTACAGGTATCCTAACGTGAACCTCGAAAATTATTTCCCTGTTCTTCTCTTTATTTTGGTTGGCATTGCGGTTGGTGTAGTTCCGCAAGTTTTGGGTCGCGTTCTTGCGCCATTTAAGCCTGATAGCCAAAAAACATCCCCGTATGAGTGTGGTTTTGAAGCGTTTGAAGATGCTCGCATGAAGTTTGATGTGCGCTACTATCTTGTTGCGATTCTATTTATTTTGTTTGATTTGGAAACGGCATTCTTCTTTCCGTGGGCTATGGCTATGCGTGATCTTGGCTGGATGGGTTTTCTGGTCATGCTCGGATTTATAGCTGAGTTTGCGGTGGGCTTTTGGTATATCTGGAAAAAGGGCGCCCTGGATTGGGAGTGATAGATTATGGCAATTGAAGGCGTACTCAATGAAGGCTTTGTTACTACCACGGCTGACAAGTTAATTAACTGGACTCGTACTGGCTCAATGTGGCCGATGACCTTTGGTTTGGCTTGTTGTGCGGTAGAAATGATACATGCCGGTTGTTCTCGTTATGATTTGGATCGCTTCGGTGTGGTTTTTCGCCCGTCGCCGCGACAGTCTGATGTGATGATTGTGGCTGGTACCTTGTGTAATAAAATGGCTCCGGCCTTGCGCAAGGTTTACGATCAGATGGCTGAGCCTCGTTGGGTTATTTCCATGGGTTCTTGCGCAAATGGCGGTGGTTATTATCATTATTCCTATTCGGTTGTCCGTGGATGTGACCGCATTGTCCCGGTTGATATTTATGTGCCGGGTTGCCCTCCGACTGCCGAGGCTTTGATCTACGGCATTATTCAGTTGCAAAATAAAATTAAGCGTACGAATACGATCGCGCGCTGATTCGGCGTTTTGGCGAAATTCAGTGGCTTGATTAAGGGCAGTTCTTACTATGACTACAAAATTTGAAAATCTTGAGGCGGCAGTGAAAAATGTCTTGGGGGATAGGCTCCTTCAGTCGTTTTCCGCTTTGGGTGAGTTGACGGTGGTTCTTGCGCCCGCTGATTATCTGCAGGCTATGCTTGATTTGCGTAATGATGCATCCACTGCATTTGAAGAGTTAATTGATTTGTGTGGTGTCGATTATTCTGCGTATGCGGATGGTGCTTGGGATGGTGCGCGCTTTGCTGCGGTATCTCATTTGCTGTCGATTAAGAATAGCTGGCGTCTGCGTGTGCGTGTGTTTGCCGCTGATGATGATATGCCGCTGGTTCCTTCTGTGACGGAGGTCTGGAGCTCTGCGGGTTGGTATGAGCGTGAAGCCTTTGATCTGTTTGGTATCTTGTTTGACGGTCATAATGATTTACGTCGTATTTTGACTGATTATGGTTTTATCGGTCATCCTTTCCGCAAGGACTTTCCAATTTCTGGCTATGTTGAAATGCGTTATGACGCCGATCAAAAGAGGGTTATCTATCAGCCGGTAACGATAGATCCGCGTGAGAACACTCCGCGTGTCATTCGTGAAGAACATTACGGGATGAAATAATGGCTGAAATTAAAAATTACACCTTAAACTTTGGTCCGCAGCATCCGGCAGCTCATGGCGTGTTACGTCTGGTGTTGGAGCTTGATGGTGAAGTGATACAGCGCGCTGATCCGCATATCGGCTTATTGCATCGCGCTACAGAGAAGTTGGCAGAGCAAAAGACTTATTTGCAGTCGGTTCCGTACATGGATAGGCTTGATTACGTTTCCATGATGAGCAATGAGCATGCCTATGTGATGGCGATCGAGAAGATGTTGGGTCTCGAGGTGCCATTGCGTGCGCAATATATACGTGTCATGTTTGATGAGATTACGCGTGTCTTGAATCATTTGCTTTGGATTGGTACTCATGCCTTGGACGTCGGCGCGATGGCGGTGATGTTGTATGCATTCCGTGAGCGCGAAGATCTGATGGATTGTTATGAGGCGGTTTCAGGTGCGCGTATGCATGCCGCCTACTATCGTCCGGGTGGTGTATATCGCGATCTGCCAAATGAAATGCCTAAGCATAAGGCTTCGCTGTTGAAAAACGACAAGGCGATGCGCTTATTGAATGAAAATCGCCAAGGTTCCTTGCTTGATTTCATTGAGGATTTCACTAATCGCTTCCCTGGTTATGTCGATGAGTATGAAACTCTGTTGACGGATAATCGTATCTGGAAGCAGCGTCTGGTTGGTATCGGCGTGGTCTCTCCTGAGCGTGCCAAGGCCATGGGGTTTACTGGTGCGATGCTGCGCGGTTCCGGTGTTGAGTGGGATCTGCGCAAGAAGCAGCCATACGAAGTTTATGATTTGTTGGATTTTGATATTCCTGTTGGTGTCAACGGGGATAGTTATGATCGCTATCTGGTGCGGGTTGAAGAGATGCGTCAGTCGAATCGCATCATTAAGCAATGCGTAGAGTGGTTGCGCAACAATCCCGGTCCGGTGATCAGCACTAATCTGAAAGTGGCACCGCCGTCACGCGTGAATATGAAGTCGAACATGGAAGAGTTGATCCATCACTTCAAATTGTTTTCCGAAGGTTTTCATGTGCCGGCGGGTGAAGCATATGCTGCAGTTGAGCATCCTAAGGGTGAATTCGGTATCTATATGGTGTCTGATGGCGCCAATAAGCCGTATCGCCTGAAGATCCGTGCGCCAGGCTTTGCGCACCTGCAAGGTTTGAATGAAATGGCTAGTGGACACATGATTGCGGATGCAGTAACCATTATTGGTACGCAGGATATTGTGTTTGGCGAAATTGATAGATGATAGATGTGATCGCGCGCTCATTGCGCGTTGATATTTGAGGCAAAAGCGATGGTCTTATCAGAGCAAGCATTGAAGAAAATTGATCGTGAACTGGCGAAGTTTCCCGCCGATCAAAGGCAGTCGGCCGTGATGGCTGCGCTAGCGATTGCGCAGGACGAAACTAGTTGGTTGTCACCTGAGGTTATGCAGGAAGTTGCCGATTATATCGGCATGCCTGCTGTTGCCGTTCAGGAAGTTGCCACTTTCTATAATATGTACAATACCAAGCCGGTCGGTAAGTACAAAATTTCTGTTTGCACCAACCTGCCATGTGCATTGTCAGGTGGCGAGCGCGCAGCGCATCATCTGAGGACTAAGCTGGGTCTTGATTACAAGGAAACAAGTGCAGATGGCTTGTTCACTTTGGTCGAAGGTGAGTGCATGGGGGCGTGTGGTGATGCTCCTGTTATGTTAGTCAATAATAAGCGTATGTGCGGTTTGATGTCGCACGAAAAAATTGATGCTTTGGTCACTGAATTGAAAGAGGCGGGCAAATAATGACGAGTCTGCATAATCGCCATATCAAGCCGCTGATTTTGGCCGGTCTGGATGGTAAAAATTGGCATCTGCAGGATTATGTCGCTCGTGGTGGCTATCAGTCGCTCAAGCGCATCCTCGATGAAAAAATCCCACCTGAGCAAGTGATCGCTGAATTAAAGGCGTCATCTTTGCGCGGACGCGGCGGTGCTGGTTTTCCTACCGGTTTAAAGTGGAGTTTCATGCCACGCCAGTATCCGGGTCAAAAATATTTGGTTTGCAATACCGATGAGGGTGAGCCAGGTACGTTTAAAGATCGCGATATCATTCGCTATAACCCACACGCCCTGATTGAAGGTATGGCCATCGGTGCCTACGCGATGGGTATTACAGTCGGATACAACTATATTCACGGTGAGATTTTTGCTGACTACGATCGCTTTGAAGAAGCAATCGAAGAAGCGCGCGCTGCCGGTATGCTGGGCGATAAGATACACGGTTCCGAATTTTCGTTTCAATTGCACGCATTTCATGGCTATGGCGCCTATATTTGTGGCGAAGAAACGGCATTGCTGGAATCTCTGGAGGGTAAAAAAGGACAGCCGCGCTTCAAGCCTCCTTTTCCGGCCAGTTTTGGTTTGTACGGTAAACCTACCACGATTAATAACACCGAGACTTTTGCGGCAGTTCCGTTTGTGCTGGCGATGGGTGGCGAAAAATACGCTGCCTTGGGTAAGCCAAACAACGGCGGCACGAAGATTTTCTCTATGTCTGGTGACGTTGCGAAACCAGGTAACTACGAAGTTCCTATGGGAACACCGTTCGCTACCTTGCTCGAGTTAGCTGGCGGTATGCGTGACGGGAAGAAAATCAAGGCAGTTATTCCAGGTGGTTCGTCTATGCCTGTGCTTACTGGTGAAGTCATGATGGCAACCGATATGGATTACGATTCCATCGCGAAGGCTGGCTCCATGCTAGGCTCCGGAGCGGTGATCGTGATGGATGAGACTCGTTGCATGGTTAAATCTTTGCTGCGTTTGTCTTACTTCTACTTCGAAGAGTCTTGCGGTCAATGTACTCCGTGCCGTGAAGGCACCGGTTGGTTGTATCGCATGGTACATCGTATCGAGCACGGCCAAGGACGTCCGGATGATTTGGATATGTTGAACTCCATTGCTGACAACATCCAGGGGCGCACGATTTGCGCACTCGGCGATGCCGCAGCGATGCCGGTTCGCGCCTTCATCAAGAATTTCCGAGAAGAGTTTGAATATCACATCGAGCATAAGCATTGCTTGGTTCCTACTTACATGTAAGCCAGCTTGAATTTTTATTTGCTTAGCGCACCCAGAGTAAACCATGGTTGAAATCGAAATAGACGGCAAAAAAGTTGAAGTGCCTGCGGGCAGCATGGTAATGGATGCTGCCAATAAACTTGGCACCTACATTCCTCATTTTTGTTACCACAAAAAATTATCCATCGCGGCAAACTGCCGCATGTGCCTTGTTGAAGTGGAGAAGGCGCCTAAGCCTTTGCCTGCATGCGCCACACCTGTGACGCAGGGCATGATTGTCCGCTCCAGTAGCGATAAGGCCATCACAGCTCAAAAAGG
Source organism: Undibacterium piscinae (assembly GCA_003970805.2). Classification (GTDB taxonomy): domain Bacteria; phylum Pseudomonadota; class Gammaproteobacteria; order Burkholderiales; family Burkholderiaceae_D; genus Undibacterium; species Undibacterium piscinae. The sequence goes on along the minus strand of CP051152.1, from coordinate 1,246,825 downwards.
CGTGATGGAATTTCTGTTGATTAACCATCCGCTTGATTGCCCGGTCTGCGATCAGGGTGGTGAGTGCCAGTTGCAAGATCTTGCGGTCGGGTACGGTGGCACGACTTCCCGTTATCAGGAAGAAAAACGTGTGGTATTCCACAAGAATGCCGGCCCGTTAATTTCCATGGAAGAAATGACGCGTTGCATACACTGCACTCGTTGCGTTCGTTTTGGACAGGAAATTGCCGGCGTCATGGAATTAGGTATGTTAGGTCGTGGCGAACATGCTGAGATTACTTCGTTTGTTGGTAAGACAGTCGATTCCGAATTGTCCGGCAACATGATAGATCTGTGCCCGGTTGGCGCATTGACGTCTAAGCCTTTCCGTTTTTCTGCCCGTACTTGGGAATTGTCACGCCGTAAATCTATTAGCGCACACGATGGTCTTGGTTCGAATCTGACTGTTCAGGTTAAGAATAATAAGGTAATGCGTGTTGTTCCTTTGGAAAACGAAGCGATCAATGAGTGCTGGATTTCAGATAAAGACAGATTTTCCTACGAAGGCCTGAACAGTGCAGAGCGCCTGACTAAGCCCATGCTCAAGCAGGGTGGTCAATGGCAAGAGACTGACTGGCAGACCGCGCTTGAATACGTTGCGCACGGTTTGCGTAATGTTAAACATGAGCACGGTGCCGATGCGGTTGCCGCAGTAGTTGCGCCAACCTCAACTTTGGAAGAACTGTTCCTCGCGCAGAAAGTGGTGCGTGGCCTGGGTTCCGAGAATATTGATTTCCGTTTGCGCCAGTCAGATTTCTCTTTGAGTTCAGAGATGAAGCCTTGGCTTGGTATGTCGATTGCCAATTTCGCGCAATTGAAGAAGGTATTTGTGATTGGCTCTTTCCTTCGCAAGGATCATCCGCTGCTGGCTGCCCGTTTGCGCCAGGCTGTGAAAATGGGTGCTAAGCTCAGTGTATTGCACGCGACTGATGATGATCTGTTGATGCCTGTGGTCAATAAAGCGATATTGGCACCGTCAGCATGGTTAGGTTTCTTGGCTGAAGTAGCGGTCGCTATCGCAAACAAGAAAAATATTGCCAAGCCAGAAGGCTTTGAGGCGATACAGGTCTCTGCTTCGGCTGAGGCGATCGCAACGAGTTTGCTGTCGGGCGCTGAGCTCGCTAATGCTGGTGTTTTTATCGGTAACGCCGCTGCTCAATATTCCGATGCGGCAAAAATTCATGCGTTGGCGCAATGGATCGCGCAAAACACAGGAGCTGGTTTTGGCTATTTGACTGAAGCCGCCAATACTGTCGGCGCCCATCTGGTGAACGCGAAATCAGCGTTGAATGCAGATAGCGTATTTGGCAAGCCGAAAAAAGCCTATGTGCTGCTGAATACTGAGCCGGAATTTGATGCTGCCAATCCTCAGCAAGCAAAAGCGGCTTTGGGACAAGCTGAGATGGTTATTGTGATGTCGGCATTTAAACATGGCGCAGATTATGCTGACGTCTTGTTGCCGGTATCTCCTTTTACCGAGACTTCCGGTACTTTCGTTAATTGCGAAGGTCGCGCACAGAGTTTCCATGGCGTGGTGAAGCCTTTGGGTGAAACACGTCCGGCGTGGAAAGTATTGCGCGTTTTGGGCAATTTACTCGGCCTGCAAGGGTTTGATTTTGAGACTTCAGAAGCGATTCGTGATGAAGTACTGGGTAAAGAGGTAACTGATATCTCGTCTAAACTGAATAATTTCATTGCTATCGCCCCATCCATGGCAACGGCTGTCGCGACTGGCCTGGAGCGCGTTTCTGATGTGCCTATCTATAGTACTGATGCTATCGTCAGGAGAGCTGAGTCGTTGCAGAAGACTGCAGATGCGAAAGCGGTAAATGTACTGCTTGGGACGGTTGAGTTTGCCAAAACTCGGAATTAAGTCAGGTGACTTCGTGAAGTTGGTTCAGGGCGGGGTTTCTGTCTTGTTGCCAGCAGCCCTTGATAAATCTCTGCCTGAGAACGTGGTGCGTGTTGCTGCAGGTATTGCTGCAACTCAAAATCTCGGTGCAATGTTTGGCGCAATCAGTGTGGAGCGTGCGGAATGAATTTTTTGCCCACTATTCAAAGTTTCGGCCTTGGAATTTTTGGCGGCTTGTGGCCGCTGGTCTGGACATTAATTAAGATCGTTTGCATCACATTGCCAGTCATGGGCTGCGTCGCCTACCTGACTTTGTGGGAGCGCAAGATGATCGGTTGGATGCATATTCGCCTCGGTCCGAATCGCGTCGGTCCTGCCGGTTTACTGCAACCAATCGCAGATGCATTGAAGCTGCTGTTGAAAGAAATCATCATTCCGGCAAAAGCAAACAAAGTTTTGTTTGTTCTTGCACCAATTATGACTATCATGCCTGCTTTAGCGGCATGGGCGGTAATACCGTTTGGCCCAGAAACTGTGTTGGCCAACGTTAACGCCGGTTTGTTGCTGATCATGGCGATCACCTCTATGGAAGTGTACGGAGTGATCATCGCCGGTTGGGCATCGAATTCAAAATATGCATTTCTTGGCGCGATGCGTGCTTCGGCACAGATGGTGTCCTACGAAATCGCAATGGGTTTCGTTCTGGTTATCGTTTTGATGGTGTCTGGTAGCTTGAACATGACTGATATAGTCAATGCCCAAACGCATGGTAGGTTTGCCGATATGGGACTTAATTTCCTTTCATGGAACTGGTTGCCGTTATTACCTATGTTTGTCGTGTATATCATTTCCGGTATAGCCGAAACTAACCGTCATCCGTTTGACGTTGTAGAGGGTGAGTCTGAGATTGTTGCCGGTCATATGGTTGAGTATTCAGGTATGTCGTTCGCGATGTTTTTCCTGGCTGAATACGCCAATATGATCTTGATTTCTGCGATGGCTTCATTGATGTTCTTGGGCGGATGGGCTGCACCAATTGACTCTATCGTATTTAATTGGGTGCCAGGTTGGATTTGGTTAGGTATTAAAACATTCGTCGTGGTGTCTATGTTTATCTGGGCGCGCGCTTCTTTCCCTCGCTATCGTTACGATCAGATCATGCGTCTAGGCTGGAAAGTGTTTATACCGCTCACTTTGGTCTATTTGGTCATCGTTGCAGCATGGATGCAAACCTCCTGGAATATTTGGAAGTAAAAGGCTAAAAATGGAAGCAATTAAGGATTTTTTTGGCAGCCTGATGCTGCGGGAATTGATCAAAGGCTTGGCCTTGACTGGTCGTTACATGTTCGCCCGCAAGATTACAGTGCAGTTTCCTGAGGAGAAAACTCCTCAGTCACCACGGTTTCGCGGATTGCATGCTTTACGTCGTTATCCAAATGGCGAAGAGCGTTGTATCGCATGTAAATTGTGCGAGGCAGTGTGTCCTGCAATGGCAATTACGATCGAGTCGGATCAACGTGAAGATGGTAGTCGTCGTACCACTCGTTATGACATCGACTTAACTAAATGTATTTTCTGTGGTTTTTGCGAAGAATCTTGTCCTGTCGATTCTATTGTTGAGACACATGTACTGGAATACCACGGCGAAAAGCGTGGTGATCTTTATTTCACCAAAGAGATGTTGCTTGCCGTTGGTGACCGTTATGAACCTGAAATTGCTGCAGCGCGTGCCGCTGACGCAGCGTACCGCTAAATTGGATTTGGCCTGGCTATGGAATTTATAACCGCTCTATTTTATGTGTTTTCAGCAATTTTAATATTGTCTGCGACCATGGTGATTACCGCGCGTAGTCCCGTTCATTCTGCATTGTTTTTAGTGTTATCGTTTTTTACCGCAGCTTGCCTTTGGCTATTGCTGAAAGCGGAGTTTCTCGCCATCGTCTTAGTGTTAGTTTATGTTGGTGCGGTCATGGTGCTGTTCTTGTTTGTGGTCATGATGCTCGATATAGATATGCCTAAACTGCGCGAAGGTTTCTGGAGTCATTTTCCAGCCGCTGCCGGTGTTGGTGTCGTTATTGTGTTGGAAATGTCCGCTGTCTTGTGGCGCGGGTTTTTGCGTCCCGACAATCATATTCCTGCTGCGTCGGCATATATTGGCGATACCAAGAATTTGGGTATCGCTATCTTCACTCACTATACTTTGGCGTTTGAGATTGCCGCAGCAATATTGCTGTTGGCGATTGTAGCCGCGGTCTCCTTGACTTTGCGTCGCCGTAAGGATTCCAAATACTTTGACCCAGCCAGAGCCGTTAAGGTCAAACGTAGTGATCGTGTTCGCATTGTAAACATGAAGGCTGAATCCGATCGCCTCAATGTTGCAGAAAAGACGGAGGGCTAAATGACTTTAACGCTGACACATTTCCTGATTCTGGGAGCGATCTTATTCGCGATTTCCATAGTTGGAATTTTTCTGAATCGTAAAAACATCATTGTTTTATTGATGGCGATTGAATTGATGCTTTTGGCTGTAAATATGAATTTCATTGCATTTTCATATTATTTGGGTGACGCTGCCGGGCAGATTTTTGTTTTCTTCATTTTGACAGTTGCCGCGGCCGAGTCTGCTATTGGTCTGGCTATACTGGTGGTGCTGTTCCGTAATCTCGATACCATTAATGTGGAAGATCTGGACGCGCTCAAAGGGTAATAGATTTGTTGAAGTTTTCGCTCAAATTCTTGAATCGAACAACTCATCATTGGCTAGCAATTTAAAAAAAAGTAATAAGATAACAAAGGGTCATCATGGCGGGGCAACTTAACCCACATTTACTACTGGCTGTACCACTTGCACCTCTGGCAGGGTCTGCCATTGCCGGTTTGCTTGGTACCAAGTTTTTCGGTAATTTGGTTGGACGTACTGTGTCTCACAGTGCAACGATACTTGGCGTGTTGATCGCCTTTGTTATCTCTTGTCTGACGTTATCCGCAGTCATGGATGGCGCTAGCTATAATGGAACTTTATACCAGTGGATGAACGTTGCTGGCCTCAAACTGGAAGTGGGTTTTCTGGTTGATAGCCTCACGGCAATGATGATGTGTGTCGTCACTTTCGTATCGCTGATGGTGCATATTTATACCATCGGCTATATGAAGGATGATGACGGTTATAACCGTTTCTTCTCCTACATCTCGCTTTTCACATTCGCGATGTTGATGCTGGTGATGAGCAATAACCTCTTGCAGTTGTTCTTTGGCTGGGAAGCAGTCGGATTGGTTTCTTATCTGTTGATAGGATTTTGGTATACCAAGCCAACGGCCATTTATGCCAACATGAAAGCCTTTCTGGTTAATCGCGTCGGTGACTTTGGCTTCATCCTTGGTATAGGATTGCTAGTCGCTTATGCTGGTTCTATGAATTATGCAGAGATTTTCGCTAAGAAAGAGCAATTGCTTGCGCTCACCTTGCCTGGTACCGACTGGTTGCTGCTCACCGTCGCGTGTATTTGCCTGTTCATCGGCGCCATGGGTAAATCTGCACAATTTCCTTTGCATGTATGGTTACCTGATTCCATGGAAGGCCCAACGCCTATCTCTGCACTGATTCATGCCGCAACAATGGTAACTGCCGGTATCTTCATGGTTGCCCGTATGTCGCCGTTGTTTGAACTGTCAGATACGGCACTGTCGTTTATTATGATCATCGGTTCTATCACCGCGTTGTTTATGGGTTTTCTGGGGATTATCCAGAACGATATCAAACGTGTGGTTGCGTACTCTACTTTATCTCAGTTGGGTTATATGACAGTGGCATTGGGTGCGTCTGCCTACTCAGTTGCGGTGTTCCATCTGATGACACATGCGTTCTTTAAAGCCTTATTGTTCCTGGCCGCGGGTTCCGTGATTATCGGTATGCATCATGATCAAGACATCCGCAATATGGGTGGCTTGCGCAAATATATGCCGATTACATGGATTACCTCTCTATTGGGATCGCTGGCTTTGATAGGCACCCCATTGTTCTCCGGTTTCTATTCTAAGGACAGCATCATTGAAGCGGTGTTGGCGACTAATTTACCTGGTGCTGGTTTTGCCCAGTTTGCCGTGCTAGCCGGTGTATTTGTCACCGCATTTTATTCTTTCCGTATGTATTTCCTGGTATTTCATGGCGAAGAGCGTTTTGGTAAGGAGCATCACAATGATCACCATGCCGATGCGCATGATGATCACGCCGACGACCATCATCATGGATTAGCTCCTGGTCAAAAGCCGCACGAATCTCCTATGGTGGTTTGGTTGCCGTTGGTTTTGCTGGCGATACCTTCGGTAATTGTAGGTTTCATAGCGATCGAACCTATGTTATTTGGTAGCTTTTTCAATGGCGTTATTCTGGTCGGAGAAAATCATCATGCGATGGAAGAGTTGCGCCATGCGTTTCACGGTCCGATGGCAATGGCGATACACGGTTTGACTACCTTACCGTTTTGGTTGGCCGTAGCTGGTGTTGCTACTTCATATTTCTTTTATATGGTGAAGCCTGTCATCCCTGCGACAATCAAGAAGCACTCTGGCGCGGTGTACGCCTTACTCGACAATAAGTATTACCTGGATAAATTCAATGAAGTATTTTTCGCACGTGGCGCACGCATACTCGGTGAAGGATTCTGGAATGTCGGTGATAAAGGCTTGATCGATGGTTTGGTTGTGAATGGCAGCGCGAAACTAGTTGCCTGGATGTCCAAAGGCGCTCGCTTGTTCCAGACCGGTTATATCTATCACTATGCTTTCGTAATGATATTGGGTGTATTGGGATTCCTGGTGTACTTCATGCCTTTCCCGTTTGCAAAATAAGTGACCATAAAAAATAAATCATGATGCAGTCAAACTCCTTCTTATTAAGCCTTGCGATCTGGTGTCCTATCGCGTTCGGATTTTTCATCCTGGCCTTTGGGCGTGACAATAATCCCGGTCTGGTGCGCAGCGTCTCGCTGATTGGCGCGATCGCCAGTTTTCTAGTGACTATTCCATTGGTCCAGCGTTTTGATAACGCTGCCCATGGTATGCAGTTTGTCGAGAAAAGTGTTTGGATAGAACGCATACATGCATTTTATGCTTTGGGTGTTGATGGTATTTCCCTATGGCTGGTGCCACTGACTGCATTCATTACCGTGATTGTGGTGATCGCAGCGTGGGAAGTGATTGAGAAGCAAGTGGCTCAGTACATGGGGGCCTTTCTGATTCTCTCTGGTCTGATGATAGGCGTGTTCTGCGCTACCGACGGTTTGCTGTTCTACGTATTTTTTGAAGCGACCCTGATCCCGATGTATATCATCGTCGGTGTATGGGGGGGGCCGAACCGGGTTTATGCAGCGTTTAAATTTTTCTTGTACACGTTGATGGGTTCGTTGTTAACCTTGGTAGCGATTATTTATCTCTACCTCAAGTCAGGTAATTCTTTTGATATCTTGACCTGGCACGGTTTGGCATTGTCCTTGGATACGCAAATCATGTTGTTCATCGCCTTCCTCATGGCTTTTGCCGTTAAGGTGCCGATGTGGCCAGTTCATACCTGGTTGCCAGACGCGCACGTTGAAGCGCCTACCGGTGGTTCCGTGGTGTTGGCGGCTATCATGTTGAAGTTAGGTGCTTACGGATTTTTGCGTTTCTCGTTACCGATCGCTCCGGATGCAAGTCATTACTTGTCCGGTTTCATGATTACCCTGTCTCTGATCGCCGTCATTTATATCGGTTTGGTTGCACTGGTACAGACCGACATGAAAAAACTGGTTGCCTATTCATCGATCGCTCACATGGGCTTCGTAACATTAGGTTTCTTCATGTTTAACGATATGTCGGTGCAAGGTGCGATCGTGCAAATGATCTCCCATGGTTTTATTTCCGGCGCGATGTTCTTGTGTATCGGAGTTTTGTATGACCGAGTGCATTCCCGTAATATTGCTGATTACGGAGGAGTGGTAAACACCATGCCTAAGTTTGCCGCTCTATTTGTGTTGTTCTCTATGGCTAACTGCGGTCTGCCAGCGACCTCCGGTTTCGTCGGAGAATTCATGGTGATACTTGGGGCCGTGAAATACAATTTCTGGATTGGCATGCTGGCATCGACGGCTTTAATTTTCGGCGCAGCCTACTCCTTGTGGATGGTTAAGCGGGTTGTGTTTGGTGCAGTTACTCATGAGCACGTTGCTCAGTTGACTGATTTAAATAAACGTGAATTTTTCATGCTTGGTATGTTGGCTATTGCAGTGATCGCAATGGGTCTTTACCCGGCTCCATTTACCGACGCAATGCAGGTTTCTGTCACCGATCTGTTAAAGCATGTAGCGGTATCAAAGATAGCGCCCTGATTTGACCTATTGAGTTGCTGACTTAACGCGCATCCGTGATGCGCCTAAGTGCAGATAAATGTTAGTACAAATGAATAATATGAACCTGATACCTCTTTATCCTGAAATATTCTTGCTGTTGGCCATCTGCTTAATTTTGGTGATCGACATGTTCCTCGCTGATGACAAGCGCAATGTCACTTACGTACTGAGTTTATTGAGCTTGGCCGTTTGTGGCGCGCTGACAATGATGAATTCAGACGGAGGCACCGTCTATGTCAGTAACAACATGTTCGTGTCTGACCCTATGGGTAATCTGTTGAAGCTGTTTTCCTATATTGCTGTCGGCGTTACGATGATTTATGGTCGCCAGTACGTGGCAGACCGGGGTATGACTAGCGGCGTGCTTGGTGGTGAATTTTATGTTCTTGCACTGTTTTCCTTGTTGGGTCAGATGATTATGATTTCCGGAAATAATCTTTTGATTATCTATCTGGGATTGGAATTGATGTCATTGTCGTTGTACGCATTGGTTGCATTGCGCCGCGAGCACACAGTCTCTACCGAAGCTGCAATGAAGTATTTCATTCTTGGCGCATTGGCCTCAGGCTTTTTGCTTTACGGTATTTCCATGTTGTATGGTGCAACTGGCACTCTCGATCTGAGCGAAATGGCGAAAGCGGCAGCCTCTCCAACGGCAAATAAAACGATCTTGGTATTCGGTACCGTGTTCTTGGTTGCCGGTCTGGCCTTCAAGCTTGGCGCAGTACCATTCCATATGTGGGTACCAGACGTGTATCAGGGTTCCCCTACTGCCGTAACCTTGCTGTTAGGTGGCGCACCTAAGTTGGCGGCATTCGCAATTTGTTTCCGTATGCTGGTTGAGGGCTTGTTCCCGAGAGCGATAGATTGGCAGCAAATGTTGATCGTTCTGGCGGTTATGTCTATGGCTGTTGGTAACATCACCGCGATTGCGCAAACAAATTTGAAACGGATGTTGGCGTATTCGACCATTTCACAAATGGGCTTTATGTTACTGGGCTTGTTGTCTGGCGTTTCCAACGGGAATGTCAGTCTGGCGGCGGATGCTTATAGCGCGTCGATGTTCTATAGCATCACGTATGTATTTACTACCTTAGGTAGTTTCGGCGTCATCATGTTGTTGGCGCGCTCAGGTTTTGAAGCTGAAAATCTGAGTGATCTGAAGGGCTTGAATAAGCGTAGCCCTTGGTTTGCTTTCATCATGCTGCTGTTGATGTTCTCGCTGGCTGGTATTCCGCCGATGATGGGTTTCTACGCCAAATTGTCTGTGCTACAGGCGGTTCTTTCTACCGGTCAGATCTGGTTGGCGATACTCGCGGTAATCTTCTCTTTGATCGGTGCGTTCTATTACCTGCGTGTGGTCAAACTGATGTATTTTGATGAGCCTGCCGATAAGGGTGTTATTGTTGCCAGTACCGATATGCGTATAGTGTTAAGTATTAATGGTTTGGCAGTCTTGGTATTGGGCTTGATGCCGGGTTCCCTGATGTCAACATGCGCTGCGGCGATAGTTAAAACTTTAGCTTCTTAATTGAGACACAAGAGGATTTGTTTTGAACGTTTCTGCCGCTAGTTGGTTAGTGATTTTGCTGGCAGTATTCGCGGCAAATCTTCCGTTTATTAATGAACGTTGCTTTGCTTTGATAGCATTGCAACGCTTTCCGAAAAAAACGTTTTTTCTGCGTTTGATAGAGCTCATCGTATTGTATTTTGCTTTGGGTGCGCTGGCGTTTACGCTTGAGTCAATCACCGGAAACCGCTTCAATCAAACCTGGGAATTCTATGCGATTACAGCCTGTCTGTTTGTCGTGATGGCTTTCCCTGGCTTTGTCTATCGTTATCTAAAGAAGTAGGCAGGCACATTGAAACTTGACCCTGCAAGCAATCCACATTTAGCGGAGATCTGCACAGAGACTACGCTTGCTTACAATGGCAGTTTTCTGAAAGTCGAAAAAGATACGGTACGTCTGCCCGATGGTAAGCACGTTAGCCGTGAATACATCAAACATCCCGGTGCGGTAGTTATCTTGCCCTTGTTTGATGACGGCAGCGTGCTGCTAGAACGTCAATTTCGCTATCCCTTGAATCAGGTTTTTCTAGAGTTTCCCGCGGGTAAAATCGATACCGGTGAAGCTGCTTTGGCTTGTGCGCAACGGGAGTTGCGCGAAGAAACCGGATATACCGCTACTGACTGGCGGTTTTTATGCACGATACACAATGCAATTGCCTATTCTGACGAGCATCTGGATATTTTCCTGGCACGGGGCTTGACCGCCGGCGATGCACAACTAGATGATGGTGAGTTTCTGGATACTTTTAAGGCACCGCTCTCGGATGTCCTCAATTGGGTGAAAACCGGGCAAATTACCGATGTAAAAACTGTTATAGGTACGTTTTGGCTGGAAAAGATCAGCCAAGAGAAATGGTAATTTGGCGTTGCGTTTACTTCGTACCTAATTACCAGACCATGCCAGATTAAAATAATCAATGAAGCATAAAAAAGCCGCTAATCAAATTAGCGGCTTTTTTTATTCAAAATCCGGATATCAATTACATACTCGGATAGTTAGGGCCACCGCCACCTTCTGGTGTTACCCAGATGATGTTTTGGCTTGGATCCTTAATGTCACAGGTTTTGCAATGGACGCAGTTCTGTGCATTAATTTGTAAGCGATCAGCGCCTTCATCGGTTTTCACAAACTCATACACGCCTGCCGGGCAATAGCGTGATTCCGGACCCGCATAGGTCGCCAGATTGACGTTGACAGGCACATTCGCGTCTTTCAGGGTCAAATGGATAGGCTGGTCTTCAGCGTGGTTCGTATTGGAAATGAATACTGACGACAGGCGATCGAATGTCAATTTGCCGTCCGGTTTCGGGTACGTGATCGGTGTGAATTCAGAAGCCGGGCGCAGGCATTCGTGATCGGCCTTAGTGTGATGTAAGGTCCATGGTGCTTTACCACGTAAAATCATCTGATCAAGCCAGACCAATGGTGAACCATAGGTACCTTTTTTCAGCAATGGCTTCACATTGCGGGCTGTGTACAACTCTTCGTGCAACCAGGACTGCTCAAAGGAGGTTGAATAGGCGGACAGTTCGTCATGTTGACGTTCTGCGCCTAGGGCGTCAAATGCCGCTGTGGCCGCCAGCATACCGGTCTTGATCGCTGCATGACTACCTTTAATACGGCTCATGTTCAGGAAGCCGGCATCGCAGCCAATTAAGGCGCCACCAGGGAAAACAAGTTTCGGTAAAGACTGTAAGCCACCGGCGGTAATCGCGCGCGCGCCGTAAGAAATACGCTTTCCGCCTTCGAAGAAGCCGCGAATCGCAGGATGAGTCTTGAAGCGCTGGAATTCTTCGTATGGAGACAGGTAAGGATTTTCATAGGCGAGTCCAACCACATAGCCAACTGCAACCTGATTATTTTCGAGGTGATACAGGAAGGAACCACTGTATTGATCCATTAAAGGCCAACCGGTGGTATGTACAACCAAGCCAGCCTGATGCTGTTTAGGATCAATTTCCCACAATTCCTTGATCCCGATGCCATAGGATTGCGGATCTTTACCTTTATTCAGGTCGTACTTGGCCATGACTTGCTTGCCGAGATGACCGCGTGCGCCTTCTGCGAACAGCGTGTATTTTGCATGCAATTCCATCCCGAGCTGGAATGAAGACGAGGCGGCACCATGTCTGTCTACACCCATATTGCCAGTCGCTACACCTTTGACGGAACCATCTTCGTTGTATAAGACTTCGGCCGCGGCAAATCCCGGGAATACTTCGACCCCAAGCGCTTCGGCTTGCTGACCCAACCAACGGGTGACGTTAGCGAGCGAGACAATGTAGTTGCCATGATTTTCAAAACAGGCTGGTAGCATCCAGTTTGGAGTTTTATAGGCTTTTTTCTCGGTCAGAACTAATACCCGGTCTTCAGTGACTTCGGTATTTAGCGGTGCGCCCATCTCTTTCCAGTTAGGGAATAACTCGCTGAGTGCCTTAGGGTCCATGACGGCACCAGACAAAATATGTGCGCCAGGCTCACCGCCTTTTTCCAGCACGCAGACCGATACTTCGCGACCTGTTTCTGCGGCAAGTTGTTTTAATTTGATCGCAGCGGACAAGCCTGCTGGACCGCCGCCGACAATGACCACGTCATATTCCATCGCGTCGCGCGGACCGTATTGCTCTATCAGGCTTTGTGTCATGACTTTTATCGCTTTAAAAAATTTTACGAACGAACGTGCTTATTTGTTGTAAGCATGTTATATGCTGTGACTGTATTCTGCAAGCGGTGCAATATCGCTAAAATATTTTTGTTGCACCGGAAAACGGGAGAATTATCTCAGAGCGATGCATAAGTTGCAGTAGTTTCATGCACCTTCGCTGGATATTTCCTTGAAAACCGGATGAAATGTGGAATATATAAAACAGTAACATGGTGTGTATGTCATGATAGCGAACCAATTAGAGTAGTACGATTATTCAAAAATATTTGCGGGAGAGTCAGATGGGCATTGAAGTTAACTTCGAAGGAAAAATCGCACTCGTTACCGGTGCCTCCAGCGGTCTTGGTGCCCGCTTTGCTAAAATTTTGGCGCAAGCCGGGGCTCAGGTTGTGCTCGCGTCGCGTCGCATCGACAGGCTCAAAGAGTTACGCGCTGAGATAGAGGCCGAGGGCGGCGCCGCTCATGTAGTGGCTTTGGATGTTACAGACTATGCCAGCATCAAATCAGCCATCGCTCATGCCGAGACTGAGGCTGGCCCCATCGATATCCTGATTAATAATTCCGGTGTCTCTACGACTCAAAAACTGCTGGACGTGACACCGGAAGATTATGCCTACGTCATGGATACCAATCAACGCGGTGCGTTTTTTGTGGCGCAAGAGGCTGCCAAACGTATGATCGCGCGCTACAAGGGCGACCCTAAAAAGCAGCACCGCATCATCAATATCGCTTCGGTTGCCGGTTTACGCGTATTGCCGCAAATCGGTGTGTATTGCATGAGTAAAGCGGGCGTCATTCATATGACGAAAGCGATGGCGGTGGAGTGGGGGAAGTTTGGTATCAACGTCAACGCCATCTGCCCGGGGTATATCTCTACGGAGATTAACGCCGAACACTTTAATAGTGAACAAGGTAAAAAACTGATAGACATGTTGCCTAGGAAGCGGGTTGGTGTGCCGGAAGATTTGGACGGATTACTGTTGTTACTGGCAGCTGAAGAGTCGCGGTTTTTAAATGGGACTATTGTCACCGCCGATGACGGGATGAGCGTGCAATGATAGAGGCAAAAATAGCGGAAAGGCGACTGGTGTATACGGTGACGATTCCGATACGCTGGGGCGATATGGATGCTATGGGACATGTCAATAATACCGTCTATTTCCGTTATATGGAGCAAGCGCGGATCGAGTGGCTAAACATGATGGGCTGCCTAGTCGATGAGCAGGGCAACGGCCCGGTCATCGTCAATGCCTATTGCACTTTTAAGAAGCCGTTAAAATATCCGGGGCAGGTAGAGGTCTGCACCTACATCGGCGCCACCGGCCGTAGTAGCGTAGAAACCATACAGGAAATGCGCAGCGTTGAAGATGGTTATACGCTGTACGCAGAAGGTGGAGCGAAGCTGGTATGGGTCAATGCCAGCACCGAAAAATCTATGCCTTTGCCGGATGTGATTCGCCAGAAGCTCGCCGAGTTAAAGCCGGAAGGCCGTCGCAAAAGGGTGGTGGTCTGAGCGCTTATATGCCCGCAAGGATAGGCTTAACTGCCTATCCTTAATAATTTATGGACCAGTTCACTTGAAGTGGCAGCGTCGAATTTACGCATCAGTTTGGCCCTGTGCATTTCCACGGTTCTCGGGCTGAGGTTGACTTGACGCGCAATTAGCTTGCTGGTTTTTCCTTCAACCAGTAAAGCTGCGATTTCTCGCTCCCTTGGAGTTAGTTCCGCAGAGACCGTACGTTTGGAGCTCAGGTCTTCAAACGTCCAGATGCCTTCCGCATGCGCGTCGGTCTTATCCAGGCCCCGACCGGAAACATGGCACCAGAATAATTCCTGGTTAGCCCGTTTCATAATCCGCTCATCCGAATAATAGCCTTTGGCGTTAATGATAGGGCTGATGCGCGCACCAGTGCGCTCATACTCGGCGACGGTGGGGTAAAGAACTAAAAAAGAGAGTCCGATCAAGTCGTCTTTTTTATAACCGAACATCAGCGCAAGATTATCGTTGCAGGCCAGAATGCTACGGTTTTTCGAGACGCACATGCCAACCGGAGCATGTTGAAAAATGGATTCAAAGTTAATCGCCTGCACTGCATTCATAATGGATAGAGCTCTCTTGATTGTGCGGCTGGATAAGATGGCGTAATGTGTGAATTTATATCATGCTTTTGCTGATTTTGCACTTCGGCCAAACTAGGCCTTAATCAGGTAGTTTTACGGTATTGCGTGCGAGAGTCTGGCATCATATCCTGTGAAACAGTTTGAAATTACGCAATTTTACGGCGTGTATCTTAAAAAATATTTTTCATAAAAAAGGGACGACTATGGACAAGGTATATCCTGATGCGAATCGCGCGCTGGCTGATATCGTAAAAGACGGACAGACGATTGCGGTTGGCGGTTTTGGCTTATGTGGAATTCCCGAGGCGCTGATCGCCGCCTTGCGCGATTCTGGTGTGCAGAATTTAACCGCGATTTCGAATAATGCCGGAGTCGATGGTTTTGGTCTCGGGCAACTGCTGACAACGAGACAAATAAAAAAAATGATCTCGTCTTACGTCGGTGAAAACAAAGAGTTTGAGCGCCAATATCTGGCCGGTGAATTGCAACTCGAATTTACGCCTCAGGGTACGTTAGCGGAAAAATTGCGCGCCGGTGGTGCCGGGATACCTGCCTTTTTCACTAAAACTGGCGTCGGCACTATTGTTGCCGATGGCAAGGAAATACGTGAGTTTGACGGTCAGCAATATGTCATGGAACGCTCTTTGGTGTCGGATGTTTCTTTGGTGAAAGCCTATAAGGCCGATAAGGCAGGCAATCTGGTGTATCGCAAGACGGCCCGTAACTTCAATCCTAACGTGGCGATGGCAGGGAAAATTACCGTTGCCGAGGTTGAGGTGTTGGTGGAGATTGGTGAACTGGATCCGGATGAGATACACACTCCCGGCATTTATGTGCAACGTATCGTCGTCAACGCTACGCCAGAGAAGCGCATAGAGCAACGTACGGTCCGCCCTTCGTAAACCAGCGTTCAGAGATAAGTAAGAATACACAGGAGAATCAAGATGGCATGGAATCGTGATGAAATGGCTGCGCGTGCGGCACTGGAATTACAAGACGGATATTACGTCAATCTCGGAATCGGTTTGCCGACTATGGTGGCCAACCATGTTCCCGCCGGGATGGATGTGTGGCTGCAATCGGAAAACGGTTTACTCGGTATCGGGCCTTTTCCGACTGAAGCTGAAGTAGATGCCGATATGATCAATGCCGGCAAGCAAACCGTCACTACCTTGCCCGGGTCATCGATATTTAGTTCTGCCGACTCTTTTGCGATGATACGCGGCGGCAAGATCAATCTGGCGATTCTTGGTGCGATGCAGGTCAGCCAGAGCGGTGATCTGGCGAACTGGATGATACCGGGGAAAATGGTCAAGGGGATGGGTGGCGCCATGGATCTGGTGGCCGGTGTCGGCCGTGTGGTGGTATTGATGGAGCATGTCGCAAAAGGCGATGCGCACAAGATACTGAAAGCCTGTAATTTGCCGTTGACTGGCGTTGCCGTGGTCAATCGTATCATTACGGATCTGGCGGTGATTGATGTCACGTCACAGGGATTGAAATTAATAGAGTTGGCAACTGGCGTGAGCAAAGAAGAAGTGATTGCCAAGACCGAAGCGGAACTGGACGTCAGCGCATTCGCCTGAGGTTCCGGCAAGCCGGTGTGCAAGCTTGAAGAGTTTGCGCGTTTTGAGCCGGTAATGAACAAAGGTGCTTGCCGTGTTTTTGCAAGCACCTTTTTACATCAACTTACGCAAATTGCCCCACCGCTAGGCGAACCCAATAACGCTGCGGCAGTTTCGCGGAAGGTGCCATGTAGCGACCTACTATACTAGGTAGGGGTATGAAGGATTAATAGCCTGTGACGCAATGAATACAAGAGCTATTGGCCAGGATTTTCTTATACCCCCGCTAAACTCGTCACTGAATCATCATTGAGGCTGGCGATGGGCGAATCCTTGAATGGAATCGCCCATCTTGATACATCACTTCTTGCTCTCGCTCGTGCTGATGGGTTTAACGTCTCCGCAATCGGACTTCAGCCACTTGCCTGTGCTCTCCATGTGTTGCGACATAGGCTGACCATGTGCGACGCCTTTGAAATCATAGCTTGAACGTAGACTGTCGCTGCCGTTGTAGCTGCCCTTGACGACACCCAATCCCTTCAGTTCGGCGCTATCGCAGAGCAATTCCATCGAGTAGTTATTGCCGCTTTGCTTGAGGTTCTGGGGCTTGCAGCCAGAAGGCTGTTTTTGCGTTAATGGCGGTTGTTCTTGCTCCGCCATTTCCTTGGTGACGCAGATCTGCACTGCCATTGCGCCATCCTGCATCATGGGCATCTTTACCCCCATTTTTTTCATTTGCTCAAGTTGCTCAGGGGAGAGTTGCGGCATGTTTTTCATCTCATCTGATTGCATGCGCATTTCCCATAGGCCTGGTTTCATTTTCCCTGCAGCATGGACATTGCCGAAAGTGAAGATGATTGCCGTTAATGAGATCAGTGAGACTAGTCGTTTCGGGCTAAAAGCAGGCATGGCTACTCCTTAATGATAAATGGGTAGATGGGTAGATGGGTGGACGGGTAGATGAATAAATGTCAATATAGAGCCCTAGGGGCGAAATGCAAAGAACTTTCGCCCCGAATTTCTCGGTTACTGAGCTACCCAGCCGCCATCCATATTCCATGCTACTCCGCGCACTTGCTGACCGGCATCGCTGCAGAAAAATACCGCGAGTGCCCCCAGTTGTTCGGGCGTGACAAATTCACCGGATGGTTGTTTTTCCGCAAGCAATAGTTTTTTCGCGACATCATTGCTGACGCCATCTCTTTCTGCGCGGGCGTCAACTTGTTTTTGCACCAGCGGTGTCAATACCCATCCCGGGCAAATCGCATTACAGGTGACGCCGGTCTGCGCGGTCTCTAAGGCGGTGGTTTTGGTGAAGCCTATCAGTCCATGTTTGGCCGCCACGTAGGCAGATTTTTGTGCTGATGCCACCAGCCCGTGAACCGAGGCCAGGTTAATAATGCGACCCCAGTTTTTGGCCTTCATGCCTGGCAATGCAAGGCGGGTGGTGTGGAAGGCCGAACTTAAATTGATGGCGATGATGGCATCCCATTTTTCGGTCGGAAAATTTTCAATATCGGCGACATGTTGTATGCCTGCGTTATTCACCAGAATATCGATGCCGTCGAATTGCCTGATCGCCTCTTCCATCATTGCCGCAATTTGCTCGGGTTTGCTCATGTCCGCACCGTGGTAGGCGGTCTTGATACCAAATTCCTGTTCCACCGATGTGCATAGCGCATGAATTTCAGTCAGGTCGCCAAAGCCGTTAAAAACGATATTGGCACCCGCCGCCGCCAGCGACTTGGCGATGCCCAGTCCTATGCCGGAAGTCGATCCCGTGACCAGTGCGGTTTTGCCTTTGAGTGAAAAAGTGTGCATTGTGACTCCAGTAGAATTGGTATTTGAGTGAAAATTTAAATTATGACAAAGTCTTCAGTGATTTTAAGCCCAACGACCAGTAAAATGGCAAGGTATTAACCACAGTAAAACTACTGGGGTTTGTCCTAAGCATGTTTGAAAGGTTTTACTATGCAAGCCACACGCAAATCAGTTCAATGCATTTCGCCTGCGGGCTTGCATAGGATGTCGTATAAGGAGTGGGGCGATCCCTCAAATGGCAAGGTGCTGCTGTGCGTGCATGGGATTACCCGGGTCTCTGATGATTTCGATATTCTGGCGCGGTCGCTTGCCGATACTTACCGCGTGATTTGCCCCGATGTGGTCGGGCGCGGACAATCAGACTGGTTGCGCAATCCTCAGCTATATCAGATTCCTCAATATGTCGGTGACATGGTCAGTTTGCTGGCGCGCATTAATGCCGATACGGTGGATTGGTTCGGCACTTCCATGGGCGGCTTAATTGGCATGGCCCTGGCTTCCTTGCCGGATAATCCCGTCAGAAAATTGATATTGAACGATGTTGGTCCCGCACTGAACCTTGATGCGATCGTGCGTATAGGCGAGTACATTAGCCAGGATGTGCGCTTCGATACGTTTGATGAGGCGCTTGCGTATATCCGCGCAATCTCCCTGACTTTCGGGCCGCATACCGATGCGCAGTGGCACAAATTGGCCAGCGATGTCCTGAGACAAAATGCCGACGGTAAGTGGATACGCCATTATGATTTGGGACTGGCGATACCGGTAATGGCTACCACGCCCGAGATGGCGGCAGCAGCCCAAAAGATGTTGTGGAGCGCCTACGATGCGATCCGGTGTCCGACATTATTGGTGCGTGGCAGCGACTCGGATTTATTGACCGCAGAGGCGGCGCAGCAAATGATGTTGCGTGGCCCGTGTGCCAAAGTGATAGAACTGGCCGGAGTAGGGCATGCCCCCACTTTTGTGCAGCCGGATCAAATTGCCATTGCCCGGGAATTTTTACTGGGTTAAATTTATTTTTTATCAGGAAGCAAATGAGCATTCAACGTTTTCATGTAGGGCGGCGGTTGTCAGAAATCGCCATTTTCAACCAGACGATTTATCTGGCCGGACAAATTCCGGAGAACACCGATGCCGATATCATTGGCCAGACCAAAGAGGTGTTAGGGCATGTTGATCGCTTGCTGGCCGAGGCTGGTAGCGATAAGTCGCGTATTTTGATGTGTCAGATTTTTCTTTCTGATATCAATCATATTTCCGGCATGAATCAGGCATGGGATGACTGGGTTGCGCAAGGTAATTCGCCGCCGCGTGCCACCGTGCAGGCGGCCTTGGCGAATCCTGACTGGTTGATAGAAATCGTGGTTACGGCAGCGCAAAACTTAGCTTAAAAGTAAATTTATGGTATCTATTTTAGCGACATCGTCGGACTCTCCGTTACTGGAAGGTTTGTCGGAGCATGAGTCTGCCCGGGTCATGGCGGCATTGGAATATGTCACGCCTTTTTACGAAAACCGTAACGTCGTCACAGAGCAAAATGCATTGCAGTTTGTGCAGGGCGTGGTATCCACGTTGGCAATGCTAAAGACCGATGTCGATACCCGTATTGCTGGTCTGTTGTTTGAGTTGCCCGAGCTCAATCCCTTGGCGGCTGAGCAGATTGAATCGCGCTTCGGACAGGAAGTCGCTAATTTGGTATCGAGTATCCGCCGCCTGATGCGTTTGCGTGATGCGGCATTGACTCAGCGTGATGTCGGACGCGGTAAGGATGCTGCGGAAAAAATGGCAACGCAGATGGAAACCCTGCGGAAAATGGTGTTGGCGATGGCTACCGATATGCGTGTGGTATTGGTCAGGTTGGCATCGAGAATTACCACACTACGCTATTTTGCCGATTGTAAGCGCGATGATGGATTGACCCAGCAATTTGCCAGTGAGACCATGGATTTGTATGCGCCGCTGGCCAATCGTCTTGGGGTCTGGCAATTGAAATGGGAGCTGGAAGATTTATCTTTTCGCTTTCTTGAGCCGGTCCAATATAAGCGCATTGCCAAAATGCTGGAGGAAAAGCGCCTTGAGCGCGAGAGTTTCGTTATTTCAGCTATCACGCGCCTGGAAAAGGAACTGAAGGTCGCCGGTATCAAAGCAGAAGTGTCGGGGCGGCCCAAGCACATCTATAGCATCTGGAAAAAAATGAAGGGCAAGGACGTCAATTTTGATGAGTTGTACGACGTTCGCGCATTTCGTGTCATCGTCGATGACATCAAGGATTGTTATGCCGTGCTCGGTATCGTGCATAACGCTTGGGCGCCGATTCCTAAAGAATTTGATGACTATATCTCCCGTCCTAAATCGAATGGCTATAAGTCTTTGCATACGGTCGTGGTGGTGGAGGACGGGCGTCCGCTGGAAGTGCAGATTCGTACCCGTGAAATGCATCAGTTTGCCGAGTATGGTGTGGCAGCGCACTGGCGCTATAAAGAGGCGGGCGGATCGAATTTCTCGGCGCAAGAATACGATACCAAGATTGCCTGGCTCAGGGAGTTGCTGGCATGGAAAACTGAGGTTGCTGATGTCGTGGTCGGACAGGAAGAGTTGCAGCGAGAATGGGTGGAGAAGATCAAGTCCGCATCGCTGGATGACCGTATCTATGTGTTGACTCCTCAGGCGCGGGTGATAGAGCTTCCGCGAGGCGCCACGCCGGTCGATTTTGCCTATCATCTGCATACCGATGTGGGACACCGCTGTCGCGGGGCGCGTGTCGACAACGTCATGGTGCCGCTCAATACGCCCTTGAAGAATGGCCAGACGATAGAGATCATCACAATTAAGGTCGGATCGAATCAAACCGGCCCTTCGCGAGACTGGCTGGCTGCCGAGTATTCGGCAAGTACCCGTACCCGCAGCAAGATACGCGCATGGTTCAATCTGATCGATCAGCAGGAAACCCTCGGTAACGGACGTGCCTTGGTGGAGAAGACCTTGCAGCGCGAAGGCAAGACTGCGGTGAATCTTGATGAGTTGGCGCGTAAGCTCGCCTTTGCCAATGTAGACGATTTATTTCTGGCGGTCGGCAAAGATGAGTTCAGCTTGCGTCAGATTGAAAATGTGTTGCGCGACCATCCTGAGCCGGTAGCGACGGATGAACTTAGCATCACCAATAAAAGCCGCGCTTCCAGTGTGATGCAGGGCGCCAAGTCGGGCGTACTGGTGGTGGGCACGGAGGGATTGATGACGCAACTGGCACGCTGCTGCAAACCCGCGCCTCCGGACGAAATCGTCGGGTTCGTCACGCGCGGCAAAGGAGTATCTATCCATAGGCTGAGCTGCAAAAATTTTGCCGAAATGCGCCACAAGGCACCGGAGCGCGTGATTCAAACGACCTGGGGTGATCATGGCAAGGAAACGGTGTATCCGGTGGATATTTTTGTGCTGGCGCAAGACCGGCAGGGTCTGTTGCGAGATATTTCAGAGGTGTTTTCGCGGGAAAAAATCAATGTCATCGGGGTTAATACCCAAAGCGCCAAATCCCAGGCGCGTATGTCATTTACCGCCGAGATAGGCGGTACTGCGCAGCTGCAAAAAGCCTTGACGGTGATTCGTGAGGTGACTGGCGTGCAAGAGGTGAGGCGTCAATAGCTCAATGCGGTGAAGACATCAGTGAACAACTCGACGTCGAACCAGCACGCTTCTTTGTGCATCGGCATATTCGCCCTCAATACGCCTGTCGCGCTTGTGAGACAGTCACCGCAGCAGCCATTCCCCCGGCAGTGATCGATCGTAGTCTGGCGGCACCAGGATTATTGGCATGGGTGGTAATTCAAAAATATCTCGATCACTTACCACTGTATCGGATTGAGCAAATCAGCAGTCGACACGGTGTTGGCATTGCCCGCTCCACACTGGCCGAGTGGGTAGGACGGATTGGCGTCGCCCTGCAACCGCTCAGTGACCGGTTGGCAGAAATACTCAAGCAAGGACGAGTGCTGCATGCCGATGAAACCCCGGTGCCGCTGCTCGACCCCGGCAATGGTAAGACCAAGCGTGCCTATCTATGGGCATATCGCAGCAATGCCTTAGAAGACCAGCCTGCCATCATCGTGTTCGATTTCCAAACCGGACGCAGTGGCAGTCATGCGCGCGCGTTTCTGCGGCATTGGCAAGGCCATCTTATGGTGGATGATTATGCCGGCTACAAAGCCCTGTTCGCGCTGGGCATCACCGAACTGGCCTGCCTGGCGCACGCCCGTCGCAAATTCTTCGACCTGCACGCCGCCAATGGGCATCCGATTGCCAATGAGGCACTTACACGCATTGCAAAGCTGTATCACATTGAGGCCGAGGGTAAAGGCGACAGTATCGAACAACGACAACAACGACGTGCTACACAGGCGCTGCCAGAACTCAAAGCGATGCATGCCTGGCTGATTCACACACGCCAACAGAGCGCCGATGGCAGCAGTCTCGCCAAAGCCATCGACTACAGCCTCAAACGCTGGAGCGCGATTGAACGCTACGCCAATAGCGGTCATCTGCCAATCGACAATAATCCGATTGAAAACGCCATTCGCCCTATTGCCATTGGCAAAAAGAACTGGCTCTTCGCCGGTTCTGAACGAGCAGGCCGACAAGCTGCCGCCATTCAAAGCCTGCTCGCCACCGCGAAAGCCAATGGCATAGAACCTTTGGCATGGCTTAAAGGCACACTCGAAAAATTACCGACGCATCCAAACAGCCGGATTGATGAACTGCTACCGCTGCCTTGTTAATGCGCTTTAGGAATAAATGCTAGACGGATCTGTTGGACGCTTACGTTGCTGTGCCATTGCTGGCAACTGGTAGAGCGGCGGCTACTTACTTAGCACGTACCGCTTTTATGTTGAATCGTCGCAAATCATGATGAAGACCTTGCTCTCTGCTGCGTTGTTCAATACTTTTCAATACTATTGTATTTAAATAATAAATTCGTCTCCAGAATTGCTTCTGCCGCTATCATGGCGGGGGCATATGCAATCAACGACAAGACGATTTTTGTCATTTTCATTTTTTACCGGACTTTTATGCATAAAATAATTTGGATCATGGGACTAGTCGGCCTTTTTTTCGCTAGCCTTGCCACTACTTCTGCCTCTGCGGTTGAGCTGCGTTGTGAGATTAAAGTGTCGGGTACTGTCAATACACTGCAAGTGGCCAAGAGTGCTGATCCTTACGTCTACAAGACGCTTGATTTGGATGGCGGTTATCGCTTTTCTATGCAATATCTTGCGAATGAAAATAAATTCAAAACCTATGTGTATCACGAATCAAAAGAGCGTTATGTGTTGATACATTTAAGCGAAAATATTATTCAAGAGAATGTCTGCGCCAGTCATGCACAGGGCTTTGGGCTCCATCGTATTTACTCGGCAAAATTCGAACGAGAGTTACTATTTCAATGCACACCAGTTTGCGCAGACAAGGAGCAAAAATGAATAAGTCTTATTTTGCGTTCATCGCGGCACTTATTTTTGCCGCTTCCGCGCATGCCCAGCAGACCGCTGTCAAGCTGTTATTTGTCGGCGATCTGATGGTCGATGAGTTGCCAGGGCAGCTCATTAAACAAGGCAAAAACCCTTTTGCGGCGTTTGAGGCCCAGTTTTCGCAAGCTGATCTGCGTTTCGGTAATTTGGAATGCAGCGTCGGTAATACCGGCAAACGCGAAACAAAACCGTTTACCTTTCAGGCGCATCCGCGCGTGTTATCGACCATCAAGCAGCATTTTAATGCGGTGTCCTTGGCGAATAATCACACTGGTGATTATGGTCCTGCTGCCTTTGGCAAGATGATGGATTTGTTAGAGAAAAAAGGGATTCCTTATTTTGGCGGAGGGCGCGATGTCCGTGCTGCGCATGCGCCTTATGTGAGCGAAGTTAAGGGCGTGCGCATTGCTATTTTGGCCTATGATGATTTTTTTCCTCGTAGCTTTGAAGCCTTGGAAGACCGGCCAGGCGTGGCGTGGGCCGATGATGATCAGATCGTGTTTGATATTCGTGCCGCCAAGACTACGCATAAGGCCGATATTGTGATTGTCTATCCGCATTGGGGTTGGGAGCATGAAAAAATGGCCTCACCACGTCAGATTCAATTGGCTCATTTGATGATAGAGGCGGGCGCAGACGCGGTTGTTGGCGGTCACCCGCATGTGACGCAAAATATCGAGATCTACCAAAACAAGCCGATATTTTACAGTCTGGGAAATTTCATATTCAATGGCTTTCACACGGAAGATTCACAGACGGGTTGGGCGCTGGAATTGATGGTGGATAAGGATAAAAAAATGGAGTGGAAGATCCACGTCGCCAAGCTCGATAAAAACGGCATTCCCCAATATGCGGGCGTATTGCCAGCAATCGAGGTCGCGAAGCTAATCTCACAATAGGGGCTTAAGATAGGGACGTGAAATAGGGCCGTGACTCAGTATCGCCCTTGCATTCTCGATACCTGTCCCTTGCATTTTTCTGGCGTGCAGGTGTTTTCGCTTCTGTCGTTGTTTGCGATTGCCGGGCCGGTGGTAGGACCGGGACAGCTACTTACTTTTCTTGCTTCGCCAAGAGAGTAAGCAAAAGAAGGCGACGCAAAGGTCGGCTGCCCTTCGGGTGCCCGCCTGTGCAAGTCAAAAAATGGGGAACGAAGCAAACTCGCTTCGCTTCAGACAAGCTTCATTCCTGATCCATTTTCTGCCCAGCACAAGGCGCAGCGCCCACATGCGAAAATTCGAAATTTCAAAAAGCCAACGTCAAAAGCAGATTCAAAACCCAATTTCAAAACCCAATTCAAAACCCAGGTCAAAAAGCAAGTAGATTGTCGTAGTTCGAAGTGCTGTGATGTTGCCTGCGCAAGTGACGGAAGTCGCACCTACGGATGTGTTGACTTTCGTTTTTTTCCATGTGGCGCTGCCAATTGTGCTTGGCAGAAAATGACAGGAATTAAGCTGTCTGAGCGTAGCGAGTTTTGCTTCGTTCCCCATTTTTCCCTGCATAATTGGGGCACCCGAAGGGCAGCGACTTTTGCGTGCCTTCTTTTGCTTCCTTTTCTTGGCGAAGCAAGAAAAGGAAGTAGCTACCGGGCGTTTACCCCGGTCGGCAATCGCACATTGCACGACAGAAATGGAATAAAACCAGGCAATAGCAAACCAAAAACAGGCTGCCGCATTACGCATATTCCATGCGGCTCGCAGGCCAGTGTGCTTGAAGAATCGCATTGTAATATGCGTAAGTGGCAGGATGCTTTTGAGATTTCATGCAAAGCTACGATCGCACCTTGCTGCGTTAAAGTGATGTTTTTGTCGATTTTGTTCAACTGTATAAATAGTCAGTATAACCAGATTTAGTCAATATCCACGCGGGTTTCAAGGTACTTGAAACAAATTGTCTTTTTTAACACGCTCGGTTAATATTGCAAAATGAAAATTAAAACACGTTAAGGCTCATGATGTCACTTGCATGTCCCAAGTGCGGGGTACGTATTAATGCGCTGAAGGTTAGCGAAAATTTTGTTTGTAGTTCCTGCTCCGTTGCTTTGAAATGTAAAACAACTGGTCTATTTATTTGTGCGTTTGTGCTCTCAACTTTCGCAGATTTTATTATTTATCCATTTGTGTATGGCGTTGCTGGTACAGATTGGTGGCCTGGTTTTGTTCTACGCATATCCATCAGTGGAGCTGTATTTTTTGCATTATTATTCTTATTGGTGGACACCTATGGAAGCATTCAGGTTAAAGATGAATCCGAGGACTAGCCTTAACAGGTCAATCGACGGAGAATCGCCAATGACTATTTCGCATAAATTTATGACCGTCGTGGCGATCTCGTCATTTCGGCGTTAGGCCTCAGAAAATGGCTGCCTCAAAAAATCCAACGCTTAGTTCCTTTGAAGCCGTGTTCGCACTTGCTTCCGAAGAGCAACGCCCAATAGTCGAGGCGCTTCATCAGAAAATCCTAAGCGTGCACCCAGGTGCCTACATGCTTGCTTGGCCAAAGCAAGGCATCGTCAGCTACGGCTTTGGTCCTCGAAAGATGCTTGATCACTATGCATATATAGGCATCCAAGCGAAGCACACAAATTTGGGCTTCTACCGCGGAACCTCGCTTTCCGATCCCGCAGTACTCCTTGAAGGAACTGGCAAATCCCTTCGTCACGTCAAAATCAGTACCCTCGCGCAGGTCGCCTCACCTTCAGTTTTGGCTCTGCTAAAAAATGCAATTGCCGCGCAAAGTACTCATGCGAAATCTGAGGCCTAACCCTTCAATCGAGAGGACGTCACCCGGCAAGCCGGGCGCCGCCTCTCATCTCAAACGTTAGGTGCAATTTATGAAATTCTCCGAAATGTCAGTTGAAGAATTAAAAAAAACACCTTGGTTTCATAATGTCGAACCTGAGCAATTAAAATCATTTGATGATTTTGCTGCTTGGCTAGAGGCAATTCTTCATAACCCATGCAATGTATGGGAAGAAAATGGAGAAATGTTTCTAATTGAAATTAAGCAGCTTGTAGCTAAAGTAAATGGACTTAAAATAGAAATTTACCCAGATGAACACCCACCACCGCACTTTCATGTAAAGTCGCCAAACATTGATGCCAGTTTTAATATTGAAAATTGCAATTTGTTAAAGGGTGAAATTGAGGGCAGAGATAAAAAGAAAATAGAGTATTGGCACAAACATGCAAAACCTCTTCTAATTGAAATATGGAATTCAACAAGACCAACAAATTGTTCGGTAGGTGCTTATCAGGGCACCTAACCCATCCATCAAGCGGGACGCCTTGCGGCGCCCATCATGTCAAACGTTAACCCACATGAACATCTGGATTTCTGCAATCGCAGCGGTGGCTGCTCAGCCCATGTTGCTTCTCTTGCGCATGTTGCCCGACTATCTCTCGTCTCCCCAGTCGCATTACGGTATTGGCTTCGTGCTGTTCGCGGTGGTGGCTGTCAGTGCGACGCTAGTACTAGTACTTGGTGTTCCTGCATTTTTGGCGCTGCGAAAACTTCGTCGCGATAGTTGGCGTTCACTTGGCATAGTCGGTTTTGTGCTTGGTGCCTTATCCGCTGCGACCTCTTGGCCTAGTCGTCTTGATGGCTACTCGGCCGGGCAGAACTGGCATGGCAAGTACATCGAAACTTATGTTGATGGTGTGCCGACTGCTTATGCGTGGTTCACCTATGCAGAGGGAGTGGCGCTCTTTGCGCTGCATGGCGTAGTGGGTGCACTGGTTTTCTATGGGGTTTGGCGGTGGCGCCAGTACCCTAAGCAGTCATTGCAGAGGCGCAGTTCCGACGGTGGCTAAATTCAAAGCGCCAACGCAAACCGCCGCCCCGCGCGCTAAGCCACTGGCCTGCGCTGCTCAGTTATACTCCTGCCAGTACCAGAGAATTCATGGTGGTTCGCGCATACCGGATGCGGGCTTCTAAAAATACTCCCTCTATTTGCTTAATCTCAAAGGGCTACTCAGCGACGGTGTATCGTCAGGCCACGCTAAAACTTAGCGCTTTGACGGGAGCTGTCGCATCTGATCGCAGCGTGTTTTATCCGCCCCAGCTGGTTCGCACAATCTGCGCATAGCGGTTTTTTGTTGTTGAACTTGATGAGATGATTGTTAAAGCGAGATAAAGGGAGAAACTTATCTCCTAGTCGTTTCTTTGTCGTTTCTTTGTCTTTTTGCATCAAATCTATCGCGTTATAATGTGCTCTTATCTATTTTTCTTTCTTGCGTGTGGTCCGCAGATCAATCAGGAGCTTCATGAATCAGTCGTTTTTCCGAAACATAGTGTTGGTGCAGGCGATAGAGAATGCGGACGCGGAGCGCCAGATTCTAAGCGAGGATGATAGACGCTACGCCAGTCGTAGTGCGCATGAGTTGGCGCAATGGGCGGCGGCCGAGAAGCAGGTGGCGCTTAGCTCTGAGTTGTTTCTGCAAGCGCGGGCCGAGCAAATTTTAAAAAAACTGATTGAACGTCATGCCGGTCTGGCGCGCTTGGTGGCGGGTAAGAGTCGCTTGGCAGGGCTAGGCTGGGGCTTACCTTTGCTGGCTTTTTTGTGCGGTGGCTTACTCGACCGGATGGGCGACACCCATAGAGTCGATTTGTTAGCGGCGCCTTTGCTGCTGATTATTTTGTGGAATTTAGTGGTCTATCTGTTGTTACTAGTGCAGATGGTTTTTCCTCAGTTGGGGCGTACTCCCTGGGATGCGCTTAAGCGTGGCGCGGTTTTTGCACTGGCCGCATCGCCGCAATTGCCGCGTGCTACGCCTGTGGTTCTGGCTAGCGCCCTGACTAAATTTAATGCGGAGTGGTTAGTGCTGAGCGGCCCGCTGCTGAGCGCCCGCGCCAGTCGCATCATCCATCTCAGCGCCG
Organism: Undibacterium piscinae; assembly: GCA_003970805.2. Taxonomy (GTDB): domain Bacteria; phylum Pseudomonadota; class Gammaproteobacteria; order Burkholderiales; family Burkholderiaceae_D; genus Undibacterium; species Undibacterium piscinae. The sequence goes on along the minus strand of CP051152.1, from coordinate 1,218,411 downwards.
CCAGTTTTTCGCTGGGCGTGATTGCGTCTTTATATCTGCGTGGCATGCTGTCACAGTATGTGGCCGGATGGGAGAGTACTTTCCTCAATGCGGCGCAGCTACATGCGATTTTGTCGATGTTGTTTATGCCGGTGCAGCAGCTCTTTTCTATGCCGGGGTTTTCGCTGGCGCAAGTGCAGGCGCTGCAACTAGCACCACTGCAAATACCACACACCGACACCAGCGGCTACGGTGCTTTGTGGGTGCATTTATATGCCAGTACGCTCTTATTGCTGGTGATTATTCCAAGAACGCTACTCGCTTTGCTGGGGTATGCGCGGGAACGCTGGTTGGGCAAACATTTCAGTTTGAATCTGGCGCAGCCTTACTTTCAAACACTGACTGCAAAAATTGGCCCTGCGCAGGTGCCGCTGCTAAGAATTTTTCCTTATGGCTTTACCCTCGATGAGGGCCGTGAAAAAATTCTAAGGGCGGTGGCGCACAGCTTGCTCGGTGAGCAGGTGAATGTGATGTTGCGGCCCTCAACCGGCTATGGCGTGCAATTGCATGCTGCCTCGAAACTGGACGTGTCAGATAAAGGCAGCGCAGGATTGACGATCGTTTTATTTAATCTTAGCGCGACGCCAGAGCCAGAGAATCATGCTGAATTTTTAAACTCTTTCTTGCAGGCGGGTCCGCGGCCAGCGTCTGATCAGCTCGCCCGTGTGCTAGTGTTAGTGGACCAATCGGCTTATCTGGAACGGCTAGGTGCGCAAGCCGGAGCTGAGCAACGTCTGCATGAACGTATCGCCCTATGGCGGCAATTTTGTGCCACTCAGCAGGCCGCTTGCATGGTGCTCAATCTACGCGAGCTGCAGAAAAGTAGCGATGATATCGGGCGCGGCTGGCCTGGCGCTGCTGGCTTAGCAGCCTGATCGCGGCACTTTGCGCGCCACTTTGACCTCAGAATAATCTCCTTATGCCGACCACCACGAGTACTCCTTTGCAGATACAAATTGCGCTGATTTCGCACACCAATGCCGGTAAAACCACGCTGGCCAGAACTCTGACCGGGCTCGATGTGGGCGAGGTGCGGGATGCTCCGCACGTAACCAGTTTTTCCGAATCGCATATTTTGTTGCAGAACGCTGGCGGAGATCAATTGCTGCTCTGGGATACGCCAGGTTTTGGTGATACGGTGCGTCTATCTAAGCGTTTGGGCATGGCGGATAATCCTATCGGTTGGTTTTTGCGCGAAGTCCTGGATCGCTATCGCGACCGCACTTTTTGGCTGAGCCAGCAGGCGCTGAGAACTGCGCGCGAAACCGCCGATGTGGTGCTGTATCTGGTCAATTCATCGGAGGATCCGCAGGATGCTGGCTATCTGGCGCCTGAGATGGCGATACTCCAATGGTTAGGTAAGCCGGTCATCGTTTTGCTCAATCAAATGGGGCCGCCGCGGCCGCCGCAGGAAGAATTGGCCGAGTTACAACGCTGGCAGAGCTATCTGGCGGCGTATCCGGTGGTTCAGAAAGTGCTGGCGCTGGATGCTTTTGCGCGCTGCTGGGTGCATGAGCGCGTGTTTTACGATGCCTTAGCCGAGTTGCTACCTGACCATAAAAAATTGGCTTATGCCAGCCTGTTTGCGCTCTGGCAGCGCGATAATGAGCAGCGCTTGCAGGCAGCGATGGAATTGATAGCGCTGCAATTGATCAGGGCTGCGCAAGATGTGGAAGCGCTAGCGCCAGAAGAGACGGCGATGTTAAGCACGGTCTTGAAGGTGATAGGCATGGGTAAGCAGCGCGAGCAAAAACGCCATGATCAAGCGCTGCAGCAACTCATGTTACGGCTTAACGAGAATGTGCTCGCCAGCACCGCTGATTTGCTCAAACTGCATAGGCTAGATGCTGGTGCCGCGCATAAAATTAATCAGCGCGTGCATCAGCAGTATGTGGTGCGCGCGCCCTTGGATGCTAAACAGGCGGGCTTACTCGGCGCTATGTTATCCGGTGCTGCCACTGGGGTGTCTGCTGATTTGATGGCGGGCGGCTTAAGTTTTGGTGCTGGGGCCTTAGTTGGTGGTATTCTCGGTGCGCTCAGTTTTGCCGGTGCGGCCTGGGCCTTTAATGCCAGTACCGATAGAAAGCATCCACAGCTGCGCTTTTCAGATGAGTTTTTACATTCGCTGTTAGTCGCAGCGCTACTGCGCTATCTGGCGGTGGCGCATTTCGGCCGTGGGCGTGGTAATTTCGCCGAGGGTGAAGCACCCTCGTTTTGGCAAGCCGAGGTAGAGGCGGTGCTGAACGAAAACAAGCCGGACTTTGTGGCGCTCTGGCAGTCGGCGCGCAGTGCGCCTGAGCAGCTTGAGCGTAGTCAACTGCAACAGCGCTTGGCTGCGCAGCTGCTGAGCAGTATGTCGCAGATCTTGCGCAGGCTTTATCCTTAAGACATATACAAAGCAGCTTCAGTATTGGTGTCTAGACCTCGCCTTAGTCGCCTTAGCTTACAAGTGCAGGGTTTAAACGCTAGAAAATTGACAGAATTTATTAGGTAGAGAGTATGCGTCTTCGTCGTAGTTCGCGATCCTTTGTGGTTTTAATTGCCGTGTTTAGTTTGGCCTGTGTGCTGGGCTATCTGGTGGTGCGCCAGGCAGTTAATCGCACCATAGAACATCAGGCCTTAACTATCGCAAAAATTGTGGCAAGTCAGGCCACCACGGCACGCTCGGTGTATGCCCACGAGATCGTCGGTAAACTTCTTCAGGATGGTTTTGGTCCTAGCGTTGATTCGGCAAATAAGCCTGGTCATGTGCCTATCCCCGCCCAGTTTTTAAAATTGGTGGGGCAGGCTTCCTCGACCAATGCCGATAAGCTCTACGAATACAAACCCGTCAGTAAGTGGAACCTGGAAGTGAGCCAGGGCTTAGCCGATGATTTCTTGCGTTGGGCCTGGCCGCAACTAGAGTCGCAGGATCAGGCGCAACCAAAGGCAGCAATTGATTGGCAAGCGGTGTCGCGCTTTGAGATACAAAATGGACGCCGGGTATTGCGTTACTTGTCGGCCGATCCGGCCTCGCAAATGTCGTGCGCCAGTTGCCATAACGCGTATGAAAAAACTCCGGAAATTTTAAAGTTACGCGGTGCCCAAGGAATACAGATAGGCAAGCAGTGGCAGCAACATCAATTGCTCGGTGCCTTGTCGATCACGATTCCCCTTGATAAAACCGAGCTATTGGCAGGTAGCCAGATTAATCGCACCAGTATTTTTATTTTTGCGATTTTATTTGGCAGTTTTGCAGCCATATTTTGGTTCAACTGGCGCTTCGTTCGGCAAGCTAAATATTTGCAGAATGCCCAAACTCAGCTAGAGAAATCCGAGCTGGAAGCGCTCACCGCCAATACCCTGCTGTTTGCCAAGCAAGGGGTAGAGCAGGCGTTCTCTGAGCTATCGACCTACATGCAGGCAATCGATCAGCATGCCATCGTTTCAGTGGCAGATAGCGCCGGGCGCATACTCAAAGTTAACCCCAAGTTTGTCGCGATCAGTGGCTTTGAAACGAACGAGTTGATCGGTCAGGATCACCGTATTCTTAACTCGGGTCTGCATCCAGCTAGTTTTTTTTCGGACATGTGGAAAACTATCGCGCAGGGTGAAATCTGGCGTGGCGTGATTTGTAATCGCAGTAAGTTGGGGCTATTGTATTGGGTAGACTCTGCCATCGTGCCTATGAAAGATGCGCATGGCGTGGTGGTCAGTTATATCTCGATACGCATCGATATCACGGAGCGTAAAAAAGTTGAGCAAGAGATGCTGCACATGGCGACCCACGATGCTTTGACTGACTTAGCCAATCGCAGTCTATTGCGTGAACGTATGCAGGAGGCTCTGGACCTGGCCCGCGTTAAACAGAACATGACCGCAGTATTGTTTATCGACTTAGATCAGTTTAAGGCAATCAATGATTCTATCGGTCACGACGTCGGCGATCTTTTATTAATCGAAGTGGCGGATCGCCTGCGCTCCTGTGTGCGTGCCGATGATGTGTTGGCGCGCCAGGGCGGCGATGAATTCATCGTCTTTATGCCGAAAATTGAGGACCCTAGTAATGCCGCGACCTTGGCGAGCAAACTGCAATTAATTCTATCTACGCCTTTTAAGATAGGCGAACGTGAGCTCTACATTGGTTCTAGCATCGGTATCGCAGTGTCGCCGCAGGATGGGGGCGAGGTCGATGTTTTACTCAAAAATAGCGATACTGCGATGTACCAGGTGAAGGCGGCTGGGCGCAATCATTTTATGTTCTTCCATGCCGACATGAGTCGCTTAGCGGTTAGCCACTATGCCATGACGGCAGACTTGCGGCATGCCATAGCGCGTGATGAATTTTTCTTGAATTTCCAGCCCATCGTCGGGGTTCAGAGCGGCCAGATAGAATCTATGGAAGTTTTATTGCGCTGGCAGCATCCGGTCTTGGGCTTGGTCAGTCCGGTGGAGTTTATCCCGCTGGCGGAGAGTTCGGGCTTGATCGTGGCGATCGGTGAGTGGGTATTGCGCACTGCCTGTACCCAGCTACAAGAGTGGCGCTCGCTCGGTTACCGCTTGCCGCATTTAGCGATTAATCTCTCGGCGATACAGATACACCATAGCTCGATTTTGCAGACAGTCACGCGCATCCTGGCCGAGACCGGCCTGACTGCCAGCGCGCTAGAGTTGGAGATTACCGAGGGCAGTCTGATGAATAATACCGATGAGGTGGTCGCCACCTTGAGCGCATTGAGCCAACTTGGTGTGCAGATTTCTATCGACGATTTCGGAACCGGCTATTCGAGCTTGAGTTATTTGAAGCGCCTGCCTATCGATACCTTGAAGATAGATCGCTCGTTCGTCATGGATATTGGTGACGCTCAGGATGGTACTGCGATCGTTGCTGCCATCATCGCGATGGCGCGCAGTTTGAATCTGAAAGTGATCGCAGAAGGAGTAGAAAGCGCGCAACAACTGGCGTTCTTGCAAGCACAAGAGTGTGATCAATTTCAGGGCTATTTGTACAGTAAACCCTTGTCGGCCGCCGAGATGAGGCAGCGCTTGCTGAGAGCCTAAATGAGTCTGCGCAAGGACGAATTTAGATTTTAAATTGGCATAGGCTGAGGCGCATATTCCATGCGGCTTGCCAGCCTATCTGCCCGCAAACCCGCATGGGATATGCGCAAGCGGGCAGGTGCTTTAAATTTTTGCTAGTCATGGTGTCTATTTAGCTCGCTATACTAAGCCCTTCCCCCGCTCGCGGGAGAAGGGTTGGGATGAGGGTGGTTCAAATTGAGCACAATGTTTGATACTTCACAGTGCTAAGCGCATCAGTAATTTGAAAGCAAGTGTTGCTCAATCACCCTCACCCCGGCCCTCTCCCGCCAGCGGGCGAGGGAGTTCTCATCGTTGGCGGAACAGTTACCTGGCTTTTAATATAGAAAATAGAAATCAATAGTATGGAAAGTGCAGACACCAAATATTTTGAAATTAGCCCAGGCATTGCGATACACCTCAGTGAAATCGCTTTTAATGCGATACGGGCGCAGGGTCCAGGTGGGCAAAACGTGAATAAGGTCTCATGCGCGATTCATCTGCGTTTCGATATCGCCGCTTCTTCCTTGCCGCTGGAGTATCAACAGCGTTTGCTGGCTTGTTCGGACCAGCGTATTAGCAATGCCGGGGTGTTGGTGATCAAGGCTCAGAGTTCGCGCAGTCTGGAGAAAAACAAGGCCGAAGCGGCCACGGCGCGTTTTTTTTGCGCTTCAGATAAGGTAAAATTACGACATGTCATATCAAGTCCTCGCCCGCAAATACCGTCCCAAGAGCTTTGAAACGCTAGTTGGGCAAGAGCACGTGGTTCGTGCCTTATCCCACGCTCTGGAGCAGCAGCGGCTGCATCACGCCTATCTGTTCACAGGAACACGCGGGGTCGGTAAGACCACGCTGTCGCGTATCTTAGCCAAGGCTTTCAATTGCGAAACCGGTATTACCGCTCACCCTTGTGGCGTGTGTGGCGCCTGTACCGCGATTGATGCCGGTCGCTTCGTTGATTACATAGAGATGGATGCCGCATCCAACCGTGGTGTCGATGAGATGGCGTCTTTGCTGGAACAAGCCGTTTATGCACCATCGAATGCACGCTTCAAAGTGTATATGATCGATGAAGTCCACATGCTGACCAACCATGCGTTCAACTCGATGTTGAAGACGCTGGAAGAGCCGCCTGAGCATGTGAAATTTATCCTTGCCACTACCGATCCGCAGAAAATTCCGGTGACGGTGCTGTCGCGCTGCCTGCAATTTAATTTGAAGCAGATGCCGCCCGGGCATATCGTCAGCCATCTGGATAATATTTTAGGGCAAGAACAGATAGGGTTTGATGTGCCGGCCTTGCGTCTGTTGGCGCAGGGGGCGCACGGCTCCATGCGCGATGCCCTGTCGCTGACTGATCAGGCAATCGCCTATGCCGCCGGCAAGGTTACGCTTGATGCCGTACAAAGCATGCTAGGTTCGCTGGATCAGTCGTATCTGATCCGTTTGCTTGATGCCCTCGCTTTGCAAGACGGCAAAGGCTTATTGGATATCGCCGATGAAATGGCGGCGCGTAGCCTTTCGTATAAGGCAGCCCTGCAAGATTTGGGTAGCCTGTTACATCAGATCGCGATTGCGCAAATGGTGCCTGCTGCGGTCGCCGAGGATTTGCCGGAACGTGCCGATCTGATGCGTCTGGCACAGCTTTTCGGCAAAGAGGAAATACAACTGTTTTATCAGATCACCGTACATGGCCGCAACGAGCTTGGACTAGCTCCGGATGAATATGCCGGATTTAGCATGACCTTGCTGCGCATGCTGGCCTTCCGTCCGACTGAGGGTGGCAGTGAGCAGGCTCCGGCAAATCCTTCCGTCGCGCGTACGCCTGCCGCCAGACCGGCCAGTGCTCCGCTGGCGGTAACGCCAGTTAATGCGGTGCGCAGCAGCCCGCTGTCGGTTGCTGCACCAGCGCCAGCGACAGTACCGGCGACAGTACCGGCATCTGCACCAGTACCTGCACCGGCCCAGTCCGGTCCGGCGTCAGCTGTTGCGGTAGATAGTTCTGCGTCAGCGCGACCGGCGATTAGTCCGGCGATGGCCGCATTGGCGGCCGCCCGTGCCGGCAGCAATAAGGCGATGGGCGGAGCGTCTAAGGCCCCGCTTGCCGCAGCGGTCGACGCAGTTGCCGTTCCCGCTGTTACCCCTGTTCCTCCTGCGTCCGCCAGCAATCCACCGCTTGCCTCTGTAGCAACTGTGGCACCTGCGGTTGCGGTAGTGCCGCCGGTACGCTCAGCGCCGCCTCAGCCCGCAGTTGTGCCAGCGGTTGCTGCAGCGCCCGTGCGTAGGGAGGTGCAATTTGAGCCGGTTGGTATGGATGATATGCCACCGCCATGGGATGACGATGTCATGTTTTCGTCTTCCCCGGTGGTTGCCGCCAAACCCTTGATGGCGCAGACCGATACGGTGCGTACTCAGGTTGCCGCTCCACCGCTGGTCGCAGTGGTGCCACGTGTTGAGCAAAGTTCCGAGATTAAGGTGCCGGCTGCAATCGAAGCTGGCAGTGAGACGCTTGCCAAGCCCTTTGTCTCGATTCCGGTTACCGAATTGGGTTGGGACGGCCATTGGCCGAATCTGGCCGCCTCCTTGCCGGTACGTGCCGTCGCACAGCAATTGGCTCAGCAGAGTGAGTTGGTTAAATGCGAGATCAATGGCAATGCCGTGGTGTTCCACTTGCGCGTGCCTTTGCCGACCTTATTGTCATCGGGCAGCGTAGATAAACTGATCGCCGCATTGTCCGAACGATTCGGTCGTGATGTGCGTATAGAAACGCAAATTGGCGCGGTAGAGCAAACCGCGAATGCACAAGCGGTAGCGGAGCGCGCCGCACGTCAGGTACAGGCAGAAAAATCTATACGAAGCGATTCCTTCGTGCAGACTTTAATGAGAGAATTCGGTGCAACTATCGCCACCGGCAGCGTTAAACCTATTTAAATTTGTTTCAGGAGAACATTATGATGAAAAACCAACTCGCAGGCTTAATGAAGCAAGCGCAAGCGATGCAAGACAATATGAAAAAAGCCCAGGATCAACTGGCTCTGGTTGAAGTCGAAGGTCAGTCCGGTGCCGGCCTGGTGAAGGTGGTCATGACTTGTAAAAACGACGTCAAGCGTGTCACCATAGATCCATCCCTGTTCGGTGACGACAAAGACATGCTGGAAGACCTGGTGGCGGCCGCTTTCAATGACGCAGTGCGTAAGGCAGAAGCGACCAGTGCGGAAAAAATGTCTGGCTTGACGGCTGGCATGCCTATGCCTCCTGGCTTTAAAATGCCGTTTTAAGTCTATACGCTATCGCCATGAGGTGCGCTTTCTATGGGCGCACCTGGTACGCACTTTCTCCCTGAACACATCCCTTTTCCAAAGACCCTCCCTTGAAATCCCTCAGCAGTCTTGAATTACTTGGCGAAGCCTTGCGTCGCTTGCCCGGAGTCGGGCCGAAATCGGCGCAGCGTATGGCTTATCACTTGCTGCAGCATGATCGTGAAGGCGCTGCGATGATAGGTCGCGCCATGTTGAATGCGGTGGATAAAGTGAGGAACTGCATTTCCTGTAACACCTTCACTGAACATCAGCAATGCGAAACCTGTCTTGATGCTGAGCGTGATGCTAGCAAGTTGTGTGTGGTTGAAACACCGACCGATCAGTTGATGATAGAGCAAACCCTGACCTATAAGGGTTTGTACTTTGTCTTGATGGGGCGTTTGTCGCCGCTGGATGGGGTAGGACCAAAAGATATTCATCTGGATCGACTGATTACCAGAGCCACTGACGGGGTGGTTAAAGAGGTAGTGCTGGCGACCAATTTCACTAATGAGGGTGAGGCGACCGCGCATTACATTAGCGAAACGCTGAAGGTGCGCGGCCTGGGCGTGACTCGTCTGGCGCGCGGCGTACCGGTTGGTGGTGAATTGGAATATGTCGATGCCGGCACCATCGCCCGTGCGATGCTGGACCGGCGCGCAACCTAAAATTATTGGTTTTACTTATCGGTTTCAATTATCGGCTTTATTTATTGGTCTCATTCTTGCGAGCTAACTTCTGATGACAGACGCGACTAAAAAAAACACCGGCCCGTTGGCGGGTATTAAGGTATTGGAACTTGGCACGCTGATAGCGGGGCCGTTTTGTTCTCGCATGCTGGCCGAGTTTGGTGCCGAAGTGATCAAGGTCGAATCGCCCGATGGTGGCGATCCCTTGCGCCAGTGGCGGGTGTTAAAGGACGGCACCTCTTTGTGGTGGAGTGTGCAGGCGCGCAATAAAAAATGTATTACCCTCAATATGAAGTCGCCGCAAGGCCAGGAGATTGCGCGCAAACTGGCGCTGGACGCCGACATCATCATAGAAAATTACCGGCCTGGTGTGCTTGAGAAATGGCAATTGGGTTACGCCGATCTAAAGGCGATTAATCCTGCCGCTATCATGGTACGCTTGTCGGGTTACGGCCAGAGTGGCCCGATGAAAGACATGCCGGGCTTTGGCGCGATTGCTGAGTCTATGGGTGGTTTACGTTATGTATCGGGTCATCCGGACCGGCCGCCGGTACGCGTCGGCATTTCCATCGGCGACTCCGTGGCCGCCATGCATGGCGTGATCGGTGCCATGATGGCCTTGCGACACCGCGATGTTACCGGCGGGCGTTGGAATGGCAAGACGGGCGCAGAGTGTATTGCCGGTCAGGGCCAGATGGTTGACGTTGCCTTATATGAATCGGTGTTTAACCTGATGGAATCCCTGGTGCCTGAGTTTGATCATGCCGGTGTGGTGCGTGAACGTACCGGCGGCGCTTTGCCAGGCATTGTGCCCTCGAATACCTATACCACCGGTGACGGCGAAAATATTGTGATTGCCGGTAATGGTGATGCGATTTTTCACCGCCTGATGCTGGCGATCGGACGCAGTGATATGGCGAGTGATGCGCAACTGGCGCGTAACGACGGCCGGGTGCCGCGTACCGCTGAGATAGATGCGGCGATCCAATCCTGGTGCTCGACCCAGACTATCGATACGGCATTGCAAATACTCGCTGTTGCCGATGTGCCGGTAGGGAAGATTTATTCGGTGCGCGATATGATGAGCGATCCGCAATTCATCGCGCGAGAGATGTTTGAGCAGCATGCGTTTACCGATGGCACACCGGTCAAGTTGCCGGCGATTAGTCCTAAGTTATCGGTCACGCCAGGGCAAACCCTGTGGTTGGGGCCAAAACTGGGTCAGCATAATGCGGAAGTTTTACAGAGTCTCGGTTATAGTCAGGCTGAGATAGATCAGATGCACGAAGACAAAATCATTTAACTTATTTGGAAGATCTCCATGAACAAGCAATTTTTCAAGCAATTTGCCATCGCACTGATACTGTTCTTGCTCGGCTATTTCACCTTCAATAGCAATTTGTTTGCCGCTGAGATGCCGCTGGCGGGCGCATCTCAGCTTAACTCTGAAATAGTCGGATCAGCCCAGGGTTTTCAGGTATTCCCTGATACCTGCCAATAGCATTTCTACTGACATCGCAGTCAGAATCAGGCCCATTAAGCGTTCAAACGCGGTCATGGCGCGTATCCCTAATACGCGTTGCAGGCGTTCCGCGCTCAACAGGACAATTAGCCAGACGACCGCTACGGCGGTTAATGCCGCGACATGAATTGCCACATCAAGCCGGTTATCCGACGAAAACAGTAACACGGTCGCCAGTGCCGAAGGACCGGCTAGCAAGGGGATCGCCAGCGGAACGATGAAAGGTTCGTGATCTCCTTCGGCATCGCCAAAAATCCCGCCTTCTTGCGGGAAAACCATACGTAAGGCAATCAGGAACAGGATTACGCCGCCGCCTATGCGCAGCGACACTTCGGATAATTGCAGCGCGACCAAAAAGTGTTTGCCAAAAAACATAAACAGCAACAGCAGTGCAAACGCGATCGCACATTCGCGTACCACGACGCGCCAGCGCCGCTCGGGCGCAACGTTTTTGAGGGCGCTGACAAAAATCGGTACGCTGCCGAACGGATCTGTGACCAGGATCAGCAGGATAAAAGATTGAAAGAAATTTTGGGTCATGGTTGTTCTCTTGGAGGCTAATGGTTTAGCGCGGTAAGGGTGTCGAATCAGGAGAGGAATCTCGCTTGAGTTCAAGACTAACCTCGATCTGCGTTATTGTTGTGTTACATGGCACTAGCTGCAGACGCAGTGGACATGCGGGTTTTCAAGCTATCTTTCCGGTAGGCCGCATGCGGATTGCGTCTCCAGATAGGTATTGATTGAACAATGTATGCTTGAATTGCGATGTGGGTTGCAATGCGGATTGCAGCGTGGAAAATAGCGCGTTTGCAAGATTGTCCTACCGAGCTTGGGTAGGTGTCAACCTGCACCGTCATTTTGTTCTGATGGCGATCCTTGCATTCAGCGAGTCTGCAAATAGAAGAGATGCACCAAACCAGACGTGGAAGATTGACGTTACTATAATGAGTGTGACTTAAGCTGACGAAGGCTTATCCTTTAATGCTAAAAATGATGACAAGATTTAATGATGAATGAAGCAAAAGAACGTCCTGATACTCCCTGTGTCGCGGTTTGCTCGACCACCTTTGACGATGTATGCCGTGGTTGCGGACGCACTGTGGCTGAAGTAGCCGATTGGGTTTTCATGAATCAGGAGCAAAAAGAAATAGTCTGGAGCAGAATTCTTGCGCAAGGATATCCTCGCCGCAATCGTTGAGGCGTTGAGGCGTTGAAGCGTTGGACGTTCAATATGAAGTGCCCGAATAATTAAAATTACAGAGACCGCATAATGACAGAAGCAAAAAGCAAATCCCGCCGCCGGTTTATCCTGGGTGGGCTAAGTGTAGCAGGGGCCTTAGTGGTCGGTTGGGGTGTTATGCCGCCACGCCAACGACTGCAGGGAGCGTCACCTTTGGCTGTGGCTGACGGTGAAGTGGCTTTTAATGGCTGGGTCAAGATTGCCAAGGACGGTAGCGTCACTGTCGCTATGCATAGAAGTGAGATGGGGCAGGGCATACATACGGCATTGCAGATGCTGGTGGCCGAAGAGCTTGATGTCCCTATGAGCAGGGTGAAAACCATGCATGCGCCTATCGATAAAATTTACGGCAACATCGCTATCATGGCCGATGGTTTGCCTTTTCATACGGATGATACTGGTGCATTGAAGAAGACTGCCCAATGGATGACATCGAAGCTGGCGCGTGAGTTAGGCTTGCAGGTGACGGGCGGATCTTCCAGCGTCAAGGATGCCTGGATGCCCTTGCGTGAGGCTGGCGCAACTGCGCGCGCCATGCTGGTTGCCGCTGCAGCCAAACAGTGGGACGTGCCTGCGGCCGAATGTACCGTACACGAAGGTGTGGTATCACATCCATCCGGAAAAAATGCCAGCTATGGCGATTTGGCCGCCAAGGCGGTTGGCAGTGAGCCGGGTGAAATTCGCCTGAAGCAGCCGCAAGATTTCAAGCTCATCGGCACTGCGCAGGCACGCACCGATGTTGCGGCCAAGGTCAATGGCTCGGCGCAATTCGGTATCGACATACGCTTGCCCGGCATGCTGTATGCTGCCTTGAAAATGAGTCCGGTGATCGGCGGTAAGCTAAAGACAGTCGATGCTGATGCGGTGAAATCCATGCGTGACGTGATCCAGGTTGTCGATTTTTCCCATGCGGTGGGTGAGCTTGGCGTCTCTGGTGTCGCTGTGGTGGCTAAGTCGTATTGGTCGGCTAAACAGGCGATTGCCGCCTTACCGGTAAGCTGGGATGCCGGGCCGCATGTCGGGCTCTCCAGTGCGGGAGTTTTCCAGGAACTGAGTGAAAAACTCGATACGGAATCTGGCTTTACCTATTACAAACAGGGAGATCCTGCCGCAGCTTTGCTGGCTAATTCCGGCAAAGTCGTTAAAGCGGAATACCGTGCGCCATTTCTGGCGCATGCCGCCATGGAGCCTATCAATTGCACCGCGCAATTTAAGAATGGCAAATTGGATCTGTGGGTATCGACTCAGGTGCCAAGTATCGCCGTCGGCGTTGCCGCCAAGATTGCCAACATCCAATCTGAAGATGTGAATCTGCACATGAGCTACCTTGGCGGTGGTTTTGGTCGTCGGCTGGAAGTTGATATGGTGGTGCAGGCAGTGGCAATTGCCATGCAGACTAAAGGCGTGCCGGTGCAGTTGATCTGGAGTCGCGAAGAAGATACATCGCACGATATGTACCGGCCCGCTGCGTTGGCGCGTTTTAGTGCCGCCATTGATGCGAACGGCAAGGTCAGTGCTTACGATAATAAATCCGCTTCCGGATCGATTACGCATCAGGTCTTGAAGCGTACTTTTGGCCTGATGGGTGCAGGGCCAGATAAGACCACGGCGGAGGGGGAGTTTGATATGCCCTATGAATTCGAGCATCAGAAAATTGCCCATGTGATTGTGCCGACTCCGGTGCCGCTTGGGTTCTGGCGCTCGGTCGGGCATTCGCATAATGCTTTTTTCAAAGAAAGCTTCATTGATGAGCTGGCGCATGCGGCCGGCAAAGATCCGGTGGCATTCCGGCGCGAATTGTTGCAAAAACATCCGCGCCATCTTGCCGTGCTCAATGCGGCAGTGGCCAAAGCCGGGCAGCCTCAGGCTGGCCGAGCCTTAGGTGTGGCTTTGCACCAATCGTTCGGTACGATCGTGGCTGAAGTGGCTGAGGTATCGGTTCAGGATAAGCAAATCCGTGTGCATAAGGTGACTTGTGCCGTTGATTGCGGGATCGCGGTGAATCCCAATATCATTGCGCAACAAATGGAATCTGCCGTAATTTTTGGCCTTAGCGCCGCCTTATACGGGGAAATTACGATCAAAAACGGTCAGGTCGAACAAAGCAATTTCCATGATTATGCCGCGCTACGCATCAACGAAACTCCGGAAATTGAGACTATCATCATCAAGAGTGCGGAGTCGCCTGAGGGTATAGGTGAACCGGGTGTGCCTCCCGTCGCGCCTGCGGTTGCCAATGCGATCTTTCATTTAACCGGAACACGCTTGCGTAGTTTACCTTTGCGTTTGGCGTAAAGCGGGTAATTGGTAAGGAATGTAATATTTTGTAATTGGCTTGTTTCCCTGTAAAGTCGATTTATAATATATTTGATTTATATTTAATTGTGTTTCCGATGCCAATTAGCGTTTGTCTCCAGTTATTTTTCTTGGGAAAACAATATTCCTGACGCTCAATCAGGGCCGTTGTTGTAATCATGCTTAAATATATCTGGTGTAAACTCGCTGGCTACCCTAACCATGCCAGGCTCGTGAAATTTGTCAGGCATGGTAAATCACAAAGGAATTGGTTTGTATTGTGTTACTTTGCATGAAACTTTGAATCTGTGAGCAAGTTTCATGCTAGGATTTCCGACTGATCATTCTTGCTAGTTTTTGTTTGTAAAAACTAGCGTAATTTCTCTTTATATTTATGAACAAACAAAGTTTTCTCAAGCTCCCGCGTCAACAGCAGATGCGACGCGCCCTCGGTTTTACCTTGATAGAAATCATGGTTGTAGTGGTGATCATGGGGATATTGGCGGCCTTAGTAGTGCCGAAACTGATGGGCCGTACCGATGATGCGCGGATAGTCGCAGCTAAGCAGGATATCTCCACCATGATGGGGGCATTGAAGTTATATAAGTTGGATAACATGCATTACCCGAGTACTGATCAGGGCTTGCAAGCCCTGATCACCAAGCCTACCGCAGGCCCTTCCGCCAATGGATGGAAGACTGGCGGCTATATCGATAAGCTGCCGAAAGATCCTTGGGGTAATTCCTATCAATATTTGTCGCCGGGAATTAAGGCAGAAATCGAGATTTTTTCATTGGGAGCCGATGGGCAACCTGGTGGCGCCGGCAATGATGCCGATATAGGTTCGTGGGACCTGTAATCACTCATTCAGGTACACAGTCCGGTATGACACATCTGGTCTCATCGCCTAAGCGGCAGCGCGGCTTTACCTTGCTTGAGTTACTGGTGGTGCTGGTGATTATCGGCATCATGCTCGGTGCCGTTTCGTTTGGTACCATGCAAAGTAGTCGCCAGCAACTGCAGACCGATGCCCAGCGTATCGCTTTGCTGATGCAACTGGTGCGTGAAGAGGCTATTGTGCGGAATAGTCCGACGGCATTTGAGGCGAATCAGAATGGTTATTATTTTTTGATTCGTAACGAAAATAAGTGGGAACGGATTAATGATGTCGAGATGCTGCGCGAGCGTGAGTTCGTGCGTTCCCCTATGAAGCTGTCGATGACGCCTGCCGTGCGTTCAGGTGCCGGATTACGCATCGTTTTTTTCCGCCAATGGATGGAAGACTGGCGGCTATTCGATGCCGAAAGATCCTTGGGGTAATTCCTATCAATATTTGTCGCCGGGAATTAAGGCAGAAATCGTTTCGTGATGCCGATATAGGTTCGCAAAGTGTAATCACTCATTCAGGTACACAGTCCGGTATGACACATCTGGTCTCATCGCCTAAGCGGCAGCGCGGCTTTACCTTGCTTGAGTTACTGGTGGTGCTGGTGATTATCGGCATCATGCTCGGTGCCGTTTCGTTTGGTACCATGCAAAGTAGTCGCCAGCAACTGCAGACCGATGCCCAGCGTATCGCTTTGCTGATGCAACTGGTGCGTGAAGAGGCTATTGTGCGGAATAGTCCGACGGCATTTGAGGCGAATCAGAATGGTTATTATTTTTTGATTCGTAACGAAAATAAGTGGGAACGGATTAATGATGTCGAGATGCTGCGCGAGCGTGAGTTCGTGCGTTCCCCTATGAAGCTGTCGATGACGCCTGCCGTGCGTTCAGGTG
Source organism: Undibacterium piscinae (assembly GCA_003970805.2). GTDB lineage: Bacteria > Pseudomonadota > Gammaproteobacteria > Burkholderiales > Burkholderiaceae_D > Undibacterium > Undibacterium piscinae. The sequence goes on along the minus strand of CP051152.1, from coordinate 1,202,490 downwards.
CCGGATTACGCATCGTTTTTGGGCGTGAGCCAGTGGATAAACCCTTTGTGCTTGATCTGAGTGTGGGTGAAGATCATGTCGCGATTAAGGCAGATGGCATCGGCCATTTTGTCGTTGAATGAGTCATCGCTAAGTTTTATGTTAATGCCCCGTTTCCGCACGCCTTTGTCGGCTGGCTTCACTTTACTGGAAGTCTTGGTTGCACTTGTCATCGTTGGCACTGCGCTTGGTGCGAGTTTGCGTGCCGTCGGCAGTCTGACGCAAAATAGCGGTGATCTGCGGGCGGCAATGATGGCGAGCTGGTCGGCGGAGAATCGCTTGTCGCAAATTCGCCTTGCTCATGAATGGCCGGCGTTTGGTGAGCGTAGTTTTCCTTGCCCTCAAGCGGAGATGAACCTGATCTGCGAAGAACATGTTCTCGCTACACCGAATCCCTCGTTCCGGCGCGTTGAGGTGCTGGTGTTTGAAGCTTCGCACCCAGAGCGTCGTATCGTCAAGCTCACTCAGGTGGTTCCGAATGCGCTGTAATATTTTGAAAAAAGCATCGGGCTTTACCCTGATTGAGTTGCTGGTGGCGATCTCGATACTGGCGATTATTGCCGTGCTCGGTTGGCGCGGTCTCGATAGTATCGTGCGTGCACGTATGAGCCTGACCAGTGAACTGGAGCAGACCAGGGGAATACAGATCAGTTTTGCCCAGCTTGAAAATGACTGCGCCCATCTGGCGGGAGATAACTTGCTTGCGGGGCGCGAAAGTTTGCGTGCTTCACAGCAGAGCTTGGTGATGGTACGCACGGTCAATGAGGATCAGCAGCCGACGCGTTTACAGGTTGTGGCGTATAGGTTAGTCGAGGGAGTATTGAGCCGACGTGAGTCTCCAGCGACCCGTGATCTGAAGATGCTGGACGAAGTCTGGCAAAGCGCGATCAGTGATACCGATAATATGGCTGTGGTTGAGCTGCAGTCGAAAGTCATCGCCCTGGAAATGCGCACATGGAATCCGAATGAAAATAACTGGCGGATTGCCGGTAGCGATGGTGGCGATGCCACCCTGTCTGGCGTGAAGAGCGGTAAAACAGTGACGCCGAAAACAGGCCTGGAAGTTTCCCTGCAATTGCAGGGGCGCGAGCATCCTTTGCTGAAGATATTTTTGCTGGGAGCTGCATGAAAAGGCAAAAGCAAAACGGTGTCGCCGTGGTGACCGCTCTATTGCTGACGACCTTGGCCATTACTATTGTGGCCAGCTTATTTTGGCAACAGCAAGTGCAGGTGCGCTCGATTGAAAATCAACGTTTTCAGCTGCAAAAAAAATGGGTGCTGCGTGGAGCCTTGGATTGGGCTCGGCTTATTTTGCGTGAGGATGTAAGAAATTCACATAATGTCGATCACCTTGGCGAGCCGTGGGCAGTTACTCTGGGTGACACCCATCTGGATCAATATGTTGAGAACGGCAAAGCGGATACCGAAAGTAGTGAGGCTAGTTTGTCAGGGCAAATCACGGATGCACAGTCGCGGTTTAATTTGAATAGCCTGGCCCTCAATGGTGTAATTGATGCCCGCCAAGTGGAGGTGTTGGCGCGTTTATTTTCAAACGTACGCATTAATCCGTCGCTGGCGAAAAATGCTGCAGCGGCGATTGCGTCAACTCAGGGGAAGTTGATTCCCGCTGCCGGAACCGGAAATAAAAATAATTTGCCCAATCCCGGTACATCATCGTCAGCGTCATCCGCAGGAACGACCAATGATCCCGGATCTTCCGTTAATCCGGGTGCTTCCGATATTAATACTGACGTACAATTCTTGCGGTTTAGCCAATTAGACGATTTGTTGTCGATTCCCGGATATACGCCTGAAATGATCGTTAGCCTTAAAAATTTTGTTGTAGTGCTACCTCAGAAGACACCGGTTAACCTGAACACGACGTCGAAAGAAGTGATGGCAGCGTGTTTGAATATCAGTCTTACGGATGCGGCCTTGATTGTTGCAGGGCGCGAGCGCGCCTATTTTCGAGATCTGCCCGATTTTGAGAATCGTTTTCCCGGAAGAATCACTACCGATATTGCGAAAGATATCTCATTTTGGACCAATTATTTTTTCATCAATGGTAAAGTCAAGCTCAGCCGTTCAGCGTTGGAAGTGAATGCCCTGCTGGAACGTACCGCAGTCGCGAACAAGGTATTGTGGATAAGAGAGAATTAAGATGCTGTTTCAGCTCATGAAAGACGATCAAAGGTACTCATAAGATATGGCAAGCACACTGTATATACTGCTACCGTCAAAAAATGTGGCGCGTTCCGTGCCGCATTTGGCCGGCTTTCCACGCCCGTTCGCGTTGATCACTGATGAGGGTGAGGTGCTGCAACAAGGGTGCAAGGCTCTCGATGAGTTGCAGACAGCAGCTGCCAGTGCACGTCAGGTCATCCTTTTGCTGGCAGCCAGCGATGTGAGCTTACTGACGGTAAAAATACCTCCTATGTCGGCCGCTAAGCTTAAGGCGGCCTTGCCCAACCTTTTGGAAGATCAACTGTTAACCGACTCGTCCGAACTGATATTGTTATCTGCGCCGCCTGCCGGTGGTATGTGTACGATAGCTGCCGTTGATAAGTCGTGGATGGAGGTTTTACACGCCCAGGCACAAGTGCTGCACCCAAGAAAGTTGATGGCATATGCGCTGTCGAGTTCTATGCGAGCCGATGCGGATTCGATGTCTGTGTTGGTGGAAGCGGAAGCGCAAGTCCTTGAGTTGGCTTTCGCTAAGCCTGCCCAACCCGGTGCTGGCTTGACGTTTGACCTCGGCCTAAACGATGGCGAGGCTACTGAATTAGTGCAGCAGATACTGCAAACATTAAATTTGTTCTCGACGGGAATGGTGGTGAATGTATCGCTTCCGGTCGATCAGCTAGCGCTGTATCAGCAAACCGCAGAGAGTGATGCAGATCTCGCGGTGCGTTTTCATTTTCACGAGACTAATTGGTCGGCGCGTATCGCTGGTCTCAATGCTTCTTCGATTGATTTAATGTCTTCAGTGTCTCATGCCAATCAGAGCTCTTTTGACTGGGCTAAGTGGCGCTGGCCTTTGGGTTTGGCGATGGCTGCATTGACGGTTAATTTGGCAGGTTTGAATTTACAGTGGCTGTCGATGAAGCGTGAGGCGCAGGCTTTGACGGAATCTTTGACGCAAACGTATAAAACTACCTTTCCAAAGGAAAATGTCATCCGGGATCCCGTCGCACAGATGCAGCAAAAAATTAATCTTTCCCGCAAGAGTGTCGGTGAATCTACTCCCGATGACTTTCTGGTGCTGTCATCGCAATTCGGTCAGGTATGGGATTCTGTCGTGGTCAGCAAACCGAACGCGCCGTCTATTGTCACTATCGAATATCGAGAACATAGTTTGTTCGTTAAGCTTAAATCTGCAGGATTGTTACCGCTGGATCAATTTAAGGCAGGATTGCAGTCGCATTCCCTGATGTTGGTGTCGTCGGTTGATGGGCTGCTGCAGATTCGCCCGGGAACAGGGGATGGAAAATGAAGCAGGGAATGATCGTGGCAGAAATTGGTTTATTTTGGCAACAGCGCGACGCAAGAGAGCGGCGTTGGCTTAGTATCGGTATGGTTTCGATATTGCTGGCGTTGATTTATTTGATTTTCATCAATCCTGCGCTGAGCAACAAGGCAATTCTGGAAAAGGCAATACCGCAACTACGACAACAAGTGGCGGAAATGGCTGTTATGTCTAGTCAATATGCCAAAATGGCGGTCGAGATGAGCAGTGATGTGCCACCCGTGACGCGCGAGGTGGTGGAGGCGTCATTGTTGCGGCGGGGAATCAAGGCGCAAACCCTGACAAGTGCCGATGACATCGTTCGCTTGCAAGTAACATCGGTTGCTTATGTGAATATCATGGAGTGGCTGCTGGAGATGCAAAAAGCGGCACGTTTGACGGTGGAGGAAGCTAAATTTACCGCTTTGACCGAAGTCGGACAGGTGGGGGTGGTCGTAACCCTTAAGCAGCAGAAGAGTGCGCTCTGATATGTCAAAAAAAGCAGGGATGTTGTGGGGGGGCGCCGCAATTCTTAGTGTGATAGTAACGATGCTGATTTTTTTGCCGGCCAGTTGGCTGGCATTGTTGCTAGAGAAGCAAACTTCAGGACGGCTTAGTTTGGGGGATGTGCAGGGTAGCTTTTGGCGGGGATCGGCGTTTGTCGGCGTGGCTTCAGGTATCAACGGTCCGGTTACGCCTTTGTTTCCCGGGCGTTTTAGCTGGCATATCTCGCCCATGATGATATTGGGGCAGTTGGAAGTTGGACTTGAGAATCCTGCTGTATTGTCGCAGGCGGTAAAGCTGAGTGGTAATCTCGGTCAGTGGCATGTTACTGCCGCTAGTTTGTCGTTGCCGCCGGAGCGCTTGGAGGGCTTGGGTGCGCCACTGAATACAATAGGCCCTTCGGGGCAGGTACGCTTGAGCTGGCATGCGTTGGAGTTTACCAGGTATGAAGCTAAGCTCGACATCAACGGCAAGATGCAATTGGAACTAGATGATATGGGCTCGAGGTTGTCTTCCATTAAGCCTTTAGGTAGTTATCGTCTGGTGTTTGACTGGCACGGGCAAATTGCTGACGTGGCTTTATCGTCGCTGAAAGGACCTATGTTGTTAAACGGGAAAGGCAGTTTGAATGCCGGACGTTTTCAGTTTTCAGGAACCGCTCAGGCGGAAGTCGGACAGAAAGAAAAGTTGGCAAATTTATTAAATTTGCTTGGGCAGCGTCGTAAAGACGGTGATAAAGATGTGATAGCGTTAGAGTTCAAATGAGAAAAAATCCATTGAAGGTTATACCAACCATGACAGCAATGAATGCCTCAGTGCAGCGCGCCTTGCGATGGCGTCGACTGCCGGGTATTGCTCTGTTGAGCGTTAGTTGCATATGCTCGACGATGCCAAATGCCTATGCTCAGGATCCGACGCAAAATGCTGCGGCATTGAATTTTGTCGGTGCGGACATAGAGTCTGTGGTGAAGGCGATAGGTCACTATACCGGTAACACTTTCATCATTGATCCGCGCGTCAAAGGGCAGATTAATCTGGTCTCTGAAAAGCCGCTGACCAAAGAACAGGCATTTAAGTTGCTAGCCTCGACTTTGCGACTGCAAGGCTACGCGATTGTCACGGCCGATGGGTACACCAAGGTGGTGCCGGAAGCTGATGCGAAATTACAGGCTGGGCCTACCCAGGTCAGTACGGTAAAAGGTGATCAGATCGCCACACAGATTTATCGTTTGAATTACGAATCGGCCAATAATATCGTTACCGTATTGCGTCCGCTGATTTCACCGAATAATACGATCAATGCTAATCCCGGGAATAATTCCATTGTCATTACTGACTATGCGGATAATCTCAAGCGCATGGGGAAAATTATTGCCTCGCTAGATGTGCCTGCTAATAATGATCTTGATGTGGTACCAATCAAGCATGCGATCGCCAGCGATATTGCCACCATGGTACAGCGCTTGACTGAGAATGCGCAGGCGGGAAGTGATGCTGGCCGGACGGTACTGCTTGCCGATTCGCGGACCAATTCTGTGCTGGTTAAAGCACCCTCTGCAGCGAGAGCGAATCTGATCAAATCTTTGATCGAAAAGCTGGATCAGCCAACTAACTTGCCAGGCAATGTACACGTGGTGTATCTGAAGAATGCGGAAGCGGTAAAGTTAGCCCAGACTCTACGTTCCATCATCAGTTCTGATAGCGCATTGCCTAGCAGTGCCAGCGGAACCTCCTCACTTTCTGCTGCAAACGCTAGCAATGCCGCACAGGCCAAAGATGGGGCTGGTAATCTCGGTACGGCCATCTCCGGTATGGGGATTACAAGCGGTTCAGGCTCTAGTGCATCAAGCGGTTCCCAGTCTTCTGGTAGTGGCGGTGGCTTTATTCAAGCCGATGCAGCTACCAATACCTTGATCATTACTGCCAGTGAGGCGGTTTACCGCAATTTACGCGGTGTGATTGAACAACTTGATGCGCGTCGCGCACAGGTGTATGTCGAGGCCTTGATCGTTGAGGTGTCGGCTGATAATCAACTTGATTTTGGTATTCAGTGGCTAGGTGCTACCGGTGATAAAGACAGTAATTACCGTTTGGCCGGAGGTACTGCGTTTAACACCGCCGGAAACAATCTGTTGAACTTGGCTGCTGGCAATAAAACCACATTGGGTTCGGTTTTGCCGGGGAATGGTATGACGGTAGGATTGTTTAAGCAAATCGGCGGCCAGCTAGGCTTGGGTGCGCTGGCACATGTGATGGCCAAGGACGGCACCAGTAATGTGTTATCGATCCCAACTCTGCTGACGCTGGACAATGAGGAAGCAAAAATCATCGTCGGTAAAAATGTGCCATTTCTTACCGGATCTTATGCCCAGCCTACCGCCGGAACACCCAATGCCAATCCATTTCAGACCATAGAGCGCAAGGATGTTGGTATTAAGTTGACGATTAAGCCGCAGATTTCCGAGGGAGGCACCGTCAAGCTGGCAATTTATCAGGAAGTATCCAGTGTGCTGAGTGATTCGACATCCGGCCCGATTACCCGGCAGCGCGCAATTTCTACCAATGTACTGGTAGATGACGGTGACATTATCGCCCTGGGCGGCTTGATAGAAAACTCATCAGATGACGGCGTGGAGAAAGTGCCTCTGCTTGGTGATATCCCTTTTGTCGGTAGTCTGTTTAAGTATGAGACTAAAAAACTCGGGAAGACCAATTTAATGGTGTTTTTACGGCCCACCGTGATCAGAAATGCCGATCAAGCCACGAATGTGTCCCTGGATCGGTACGATTACCTGAAAAAACAATATGGGCTGAGCAAAGATAATGGAGAGTCCGATTTTTCACTGCAAATGGAGAAGGGAAAGCTGGTAAATCCAAACGTCAAGGAACCTTCCGGAAAATCAAAAACTGACGTTACAGGTGTGAAGTAATCAGCATGTTAGAAAACCGCTTATTGCCTTACGCCTTTGCGCGTGACTATTCTGTTCTCGCTAGCCGGGATACTGACGGTGATGCCGCTCAGATAGAGTTGACGGTATCAAAAGAGACTAATCCACAGGCGATCACCGAGGCAGGGCGTCGTTTCGGCCGGGTCAGACTTAAGGTGATTCCTCACGCTGAGTTACTGGACGTGATTGCCAAAGCCTATGCTGGCTCCGGCGGAGATGCTGCCGATGTGGTCGGTGAGGTTGAGTCCGATCTTGATCTGGCCAAGCTGATGCAGGAAATGCCGGCGATTGAAGATTTGCTGGAATCGGCTGATGATGCCCCGGTGATACGCATGATCAATGCCTTGCTGACGCAGGCGTTGCGTGAAGGTGCGTCGGATATTCATATCGAACCGTTTGAGCAAATCTCGGTGGTGCGTTTTCGTGTCGATGGTGCCTTGCGTGATGTCGTCAGGCCCAAGAAAGCAATCCACGCCTCTTTGATCTCACGTATCAAGATCATGGCGCAGCTCGATATTGCGGAGAAACGCTTGCCGCAGGACGGCCGGATTACCCTACGAATTGGTGGCAAACCGGTGGATGTGCGGGTTTCGACCTTGCCTACCGGACATGGCGAGCGCGCGGTATTACGTCTGCTCGATAAAGAGGCGGGTAAGCTTGATCTGAGTAATCTGGGGATGAGTGAAGATGTGTTGCGGCAGTTTGATAAGCTGATCGCGCAACCGCACGGTATCGTGTTAGTGACCGGTCCGACCGGATCAGGGAAAACCACTACTTTGTACGCCGCCTTATCTCGTGTCAATGCCGGTACCACCAATATTCTGACGGTCGAAGATCCTATCGAATATGAGTTGGCCGGAGTAGGGCAGACTCAGGTGAATGCCAAGATAGACATGACTTTTGCCAAGGCCTTACGTGCAATTTTGCGTCAGGATCCGGATGTCATCATGATAGGTGAAATCCGTGACCTGGAAACTGCGCAGATCGCGGTACAGGCATCGCTGACCGGGCATCTGGTGTTGGCAACCTTGCATACCAATGATTCCGCTGCAGCGGTGACGCGTTTGTTGGATATGGGAATTGAGCCTTTTCTGCTGTCGTCTTCACTACTCGGTGTGGTCGCGCAGCGCCTGGTCAGGAAGCTATGTAGTCATTGCAAACGCTACGATGGCGAACGCTGGCATGCCGAAGGCTGCGAGCATTGTGGCCATACCGGCTATCAGGGCCGGGTCGGCGTCTATGAATTGCTGCATACCACGGACGCGATTCGTTCGCAAATTCATCATCAGGCTGCTGAAGCGGACATTCGCCTGGCTGCGCAAGCGGATGGCATGCGCACCATGCGTGAAGATGGCGAGCGTTGGCTGACTGCCGGAGTTACGACGCAAGAAGAGGTTTTGCGCGTAACTAAAGCATAGGCGCATAATTTTCCGGATCACGTAAACGGCAGTCCTACATAGCGAGAGTCATACACAGTGCCAGCATTCAGATACGAAGCCGTTGATAATAACGGTGTCAGCAAAAAAGGCGTACTTACGGCCGATAGCGCACGATCTGCGCGGGCTGAGTTGCGTTCGCAGGGTAATGTGCCGGTTCTGGTTGAGTTGATAGCGACTCAAATGGAGGGAGACGGCAAGAAAGGCCGCAGCCTGTTCGGAGAACATTTATCCACCGTTGAACTTGCCTTATTTACCCGGCAGTTAGCCAGTTTGCTGGAAGCAGGTTTGCCGCTGGAACAATCCCTGTCTGCCTTGCTTGATCAATCCGAGCGTGTGTATATTCGCGATCTGATCGCCTCGATTCGGTCTGAGGTAATGGCTGGTGCCGCCATGTCGGATGCGCTCAAGCAGCATCCGAATGATTTTGCTGATATTTATTGCGCCCTGGTTGCGTCCGGTGAGCAGATCGGGCACTTATCCCGGGTTTTGTCACGACTGGCGGACTATATCGAAAGACGTAATGCCCTGGTGCAAAAGGTGAAGCTGGCGTTTACCTATCCTGCGATCGTGACCATTGTCGCATTTGCTATCGTTATCTTTTTGCTGACCTACGTAGTGCCGCAAATCGTTTCTGTGTTTGCCAATACCAAGCAAAAATTGCCTTTGCTGACGGTGATCATGCTGGCGATCTCTGATTTTGTGCGGGCCTGGGGTTGGCTGCTGGCCTTGCTTGCGGTCGGCGGGGCGATGGCATGGCGTGCTGCATTGAAAAATCCTCAGATTAAAATGCGCTGGCATACCTGGCTGCTGACTGCGCCTTTATATGGGAAATTTGAACGTAGCTTGAATACCTCGCGCTTTGCCAGTACTTTGGCGATTACGACAGGCTCCGGAGTCCCTATTCTGCAAGCATTACAAACCAGCCGCGAGACCTTGTCTAATGTGGCGATGCGGGCTCAGGTCGAAGAGGCCACTGCCAGCGTGCGTGAAGGTGTAGGTCTGGCACGTGCCTTATCTGCACATAAGCATTTTCCGCCTATGCTGATACACATGATACGGGCTGGCGAGGTCACAGGCGAATTGCCGGCCATGCTGGAACGGGCCTCCAATGCGCAGGAGCAGGATCTGGAGCGTCGTGCGCTGACCATTGCAGGCCTGTTGGAGCCTGCACTGATTCTGGCGATGGGGGTCGTGGTCTTGCTGATCGTGCTAGCGGTATTAATGCCGATTATTGAAATTAATCAGTTGGTTCGCTAGTGCCGAATCAGCGCGCCCCTTAAGTAAGGTTATCAGTAATTAACCAATTGAAAGGAATTGTAGTTGCACTTCGACTGCGGCGCACATCACAGTGTTTTTCTATACGCACACTGCCGATGGCAAAAGAGAGAGTTTCGTGATCGAGAAATATCGAAATAAAGCTAAATTTGTCGCCGGGTTGTGGCTCTTGTCGTTACCACTCCTGGCTGTCGTAGTGGCATTTGCAAAGCACGGACAAAGAAGAAGCATTGTATGGGCTATCTTGTGTAGTACTTTGATGCTCTTGTCTGCATGCGCTCTTTACCTACGGTCGAAAGGGCGGTCAACTTTGTGGCTGCTTCTGCTTTTGCTGCTGCCGTTTTCTGTCTTCGTGCCAATCGTCTACTGGCGCCTTGAAGACCGAAGTATTTCAGGCAACGAAATCAAAGCAAATGCAGATTTTGCCAAAGGTCTGGAAGCAACCAAGATAGGCGACTTCGCCACAGCAATACAGGAGTGGCAAGCACTTGCAAATCGAGGTTATGTGGATGCGCAGACCGGCCTTGCTGTGATATATGCCAATGGGCATGGCGTACCTCAGGACTACAAAGAAGCAGTTCGGCTTTACCGCCTGGCCGCAAATCAAGGCAATGCCTTCGCGCAGACCAGCCTAGGTGCAATGTACGAAAATGGCCATGGAGTTATAGAAGACTATAAGGAGGCCGCTCGATTCTTCAGTCTCGCCGCCAACCAAGGCCATGCTGAAGCCCACAAAAACCTCGGTGTAATGTACGCAAGTGGCAGAGGTATATCTATGGATGCCAACGAAGCTGCCCGCCAATTCAGCTTGGCCGTAGCTCAAGGCAATAGCGACGCCCAAGCCTACCTCGGTGCCATGTATGAGCGAGGCTTAGGTGTAGCGCAGGATCACGGGGAAGCAGCTCGTCTTTACCGTCAGGCAGCAGACAAGGGCAATGCGCTAGCTCAGGATAGTCTTGGGCGGTTGTATGAAAGTGGCGAAGGCGTAGTACAAGACTACAAAGAGGCTGCTGCACTGTTCCGTCTTGCCGCCGATCAAGGTGATGACAATGCCCTGACTAACCTTGCAAGGATGCACTTCATCGGCCAAGGCGTAGACCAAAGCAATGAGGAAGCACTTCGCCTAAACCGATTGGCTCTAGGCAATTCATTCGCCCTTTACCACCTTGGATTGCAATACTCCATGGGACGAGGAGTAAGCGATATATAGCTGGCTGCAGCCTCCGGCAGTAATCCGCGTCAGCGGTGAATGCGGCTCGTTGCTTTCCCCACCGTCAGCACCGCACCTCCTTTTGCTAGACAAGCTTGCGCTGGTCAATACGCTAGCTTCAGGTGATAGCGCATGGGCGGTTCTATGAAAGTGTGCGAAGGCGTAATGCACACTACAAAGAGGCTGCTGCACTGTTCCGTTTGCCGCCTTCAAGGTGATGACAATGCCCTGAACTAACCTTGCAAGGATGCACTTCATCGGCCATAGGCGTAGACCAAAGCAATGAGCGGGTAGCACTTCGCCTAAACCGATTGGCAGCTGAACTAGGCAATTGGCAAACCGCCTTGTAGTCCACCGATGACCTGCGATATGCTCTGGGGTCATTCTGTGCCGAGGAGCAGGTCAAGCCGACGATACCTTGCTCTCGAACTGTTGCCTGCCAGTTGCTAATATAGCTGGCTGCAGCCTCCGGCAGTAATCCGGATAAGTCCACGCGTGGAATTAACATGTCGGAGGCGGTGCGATTGGCGCCCAGGCTGTCGCGCAAGACGTTGAGGAAAACTTGTGCCGAGGCGGTTTCCGGCGGTGTGTTCAAGGCGGCGATGCAAAGCGGAATCCACATCAGCCGGCAAAGTTTCTCGGTCTGATCAAAACGTTGCAATAGTTCGCTGACGCTGCAATCCTGATGGAGTTGCCAACCCATCCAGCGCGCGGTGGTAGAAAACCTGGCCAGCGATAGCTTGTCTTCGCGGTCCAGGCCTTTTGCTTTTATTAAGGCGACTAGCAAATGCAGAGGGGCGGGAAGTTTGGGGGCGACAAAGTGCATGCCGCTACCGCTACCGCTTGCCGGATAGCACATCTGCAGCGGCAGGCGCAGTAGGGCGGTGCTGGTGTTGATGCCCAGTGTTTTGATGAGGGCAAGTGTCGCGCTATAAGCGCCGAGCAAAATATGTTGGCCGTTATCGAGCGCGTAGTCATGCAGGTCTACGCGTCTGGCACGCCCCCCCAAAGTGCGTGCCGCCTCTATCAGTGTCACTTGATGACCATGCTTTGCCAACGTAGCTGCAGCGCTGCAACCGGCCCAACCGGCGCCGATCACGGCAATTTTCTTGCCTCCGCTAGTGTTAGCCACGGATGTAAGTCTTCCAGGCCAGCCACAGTTTGCGGATAGGAGTCAGTGAAATACGTTGATTTAATACATGAAAGCCATCGCGCTGCACTTCGACCAGCAAGGCGCGATAGATCGTTGCCATGATCAGGCCGGTGCGTTGTGCCTTGCGGTCTTCGGCGGGTAATGATTGCAGCGCATCGTCATACAGGCTCTGGGCACGTTCAAACTGAAATTGCATCAGCGCTTCAAATTCTTTGCTATGTCGGTTGTTGAGGATGTCGTTGGCCGGCACATTGAATTGCTGTAATTCATTGACAGGTAGGTAAATGCGGCCTTTGCGGGCATCTTCACCGACGTCGCGAATGATATTGGTCATTTGCAATGCCAGACCGAGTTTTTCCGCAAATTCCTTGGTGCGCGGATTGCTGATGCCGAAAATACTGGCAGAAAGTATGCCAACTACGCCAGCAACGTGCCAGCAGTATTTTTGCAAGGCGATAAAGTCGAGGTAGCGGTTTTGATTCAGGTCCATTTCCATGCCATCGATAATCGCCAGCAGATGCGCGCCATCAAGTGCATAGGCACTCATATGCGGCAACAGGGCTTTCGTCACAGGATGGGTAGGCTGGTCAGCGAGCATCGCCTTAATTTCTTTGCGCCACCAGGTCAGTTTGGTGCGGGCAATGGCGTCATCTGTGCTTTCATCGACCACGTCGTCGACTTCGCGGCAGAACGCATACAGGGCGGTAATGGCGCGGCGCCTTTCCAATGGCAGAAATAGGAAGCTGTAGTAAAAACTGGAGCCGCTCTGGGCAGCTTTTTGTTGGCAATATTCGTCTGGGGACATGCTGGTTCGGGTGGGTAGAGGCGGTTGGCTACCCGAAATCGGTAGCGAGAATTCAGTATGTTAGCCGAAGTAGCCCAGATCACAAACCAGAACTCATCTTCAAGCACGTCAGCCTTATGGAAATGCAGACATCGCTTGCTGTACAATGCTGCAAGCTCATTCTTTGACGCAAGCCTTTAAGTTTAGTTAAGCACGCTTGCAATGGTCGATGGTAAATGCTCTCGATATGGTGCTTTGAAGTTAAATGGTTTTACAATAATCAGTCACTTTCTCTGTGAGTAGTGATGATCGATACAGTGTATTTTTAAGGCAGAATTTATCGTGGCTAAAGCAAAAAATAAAGTAATTCTTATCAGTGCAGTCCTGGCGTCGGCATTGATTGGTTGTGGTGGCTTCGTGTACACAACAGTTGGTGGTAATGTTAAAGGGCTGACTTCCGGAAGTCTCTTGGTCTTGAAAAATGAAGGCAATTACACCGAGAGACTTATTGCGGACGGACCGTTCAGCTTTCGGGTCGCAAGTAATGGTAGTTACGCTATCACTGTCGGATCTCAGCCGAATACAGATCATTGCACTGTGATCAATGGTAATGGGCAAATGACGGGAGACGCTCCGGTCAATAATATTGCTGTCAATTGCGCACCGAATGTGCCGGTTGCCGGTACTTTGACCGGCTTGGCCGCCTCTACTTCATTAACTATGGGGACGAAGACAGGAGCGAGCGTTGGCGCGCCTATTGATTCTACTGCCTTGATTCTCGATCAGGGGGCGATTGCCAAAAATGGCGCATTTACCTTGCCTTACTATATCGTCAACGGATATAAATATTCGGTAGTGGTCGCGGTTCAGCCTGCCGCACAAGTTTGTACGGTTCTCAATGGTGATGGCGTTGCGGATAATACTAATCTGCCGGCAGCGACTAAGGTTGCTGTCAATTGCGTTGCTGGCGTACCTATTGCGGGTACGGTCACCGGCCTTGGTTCTGGCTTAAGCCTGGTGTTGCTCAATAATGGTGGCGATGCTCTGGGTCGCACCGCGCTTGGCGCATTCACTTTCCCAAGCAGTTTGCTTAATGGTAGTACTTACTCTGTTACAGTGGGTACGCAACCTACCGGCCAAACTTGTACCGTCACTAACGGAAGTGGTACCGCTGTTCTTGCCACCCCTTCGACAGCAAGTAATATTGCGGTCAATTGTGTAAATAACTAATTCATTGGCGCAGACATAAAAAAGGCCGGACATCGGATGTCCGGCCTTTTTTATGGAGTTGGCTTGCTCTGAAATTGACTCGTTAAATTTAGAGCATTTCAAGCTTGCCTGCTTGATTGAAGAAAAACACATCCTCGTGTTTAAATCCCCAGTTGCCGCCTTTTAATCTGACAAACGGCTCAAAGCTGAAAAACGGAATACTTCCCAGTGGTACCGGATTGTTTGCTTCTATGAACTGCCGGTCTTCCTTGCGGGTGGCGATGCTATGCCCGACATTGCTTCGGTAGTCCAGATTCACAAAACCGCTTTCCCGTATGCAGACATTGGTCCACTCAAATAATTGCCCGAAGGTGGTCTCAGGCTTTACCAGATTGAGCATCTTCAGATGGAGTTGTTCGAGAAAGCGAATTCCATTGTTAAACTCCAGTGTTTCAGGCCGGATCGCGACCTTGCCATGTTCAACCGGGAATGAGCGGGCACAATCACCCCAGTACTGTTCGCGTGTCGGGCTCAGGTCTATGGTAATCAAATTGGATTTTCCTACCTGTTCATCGCTGGCCTGATAGGTCTTGCCGGAAACGGACATGCAACTGCGGGAGCCTAGTAAAACTAAGGCCGGGCAATGGTAGTACCAAGTGTCCGGGTAGCCAAGTTCACGCAGCATTTCGTGCGCTTTGTTGGCAATGCTTTGCTCGGTGTCGCGCGCCGTAATTACTTCCGGTAAACGTTCAAGAACCGATTTCGCGGCATCTTGCGCCTTGCGATGTTCCGAAATTTGCGTGCTTGTAGGCATGTTTAGCCAGTCCAAAAGAAGGTAAAGACAGGGGGTGTTTCTCTGTTTCTTTTACTTATTTGTTACTGCCTGTGGCAACATCAATTCCCGCTTTGGTGACATCAATGGCGGTTCCGACCACGGCTCCGCCGAGCTTTACTGTGGTGGATACGGCGACGTCAGCGATTGCGATGACGGTGCAGGCATTCAGGGATAAGCTGCATAATAGAAGCGCAATACGGAATATACAAGTTCGCACGAAGGTTGCCTTTGAAGTTGTAGAAATGATTAATTGTGAATAGTAAGTCGGGTTTGTCGCTCAAGGCAATGTGAATTTTTTACGCTATGTAAATGAGGGTAAAAAAATTAAAATCATAAAACCACAAAATATTCGCGGAAACAGTCGCCTACTCGTCGTTTATGCGATTGTGCTTACATCCTGATTCCGCGACCAAGAATTACCAACCAATCAAATTTTCCCAGTTTTGGCCTTTGCGTGAATATGTCACCCTTGATTTGATCTAGTCGCTCCAGGATGCGTAAGCCACCTTGAACCACAAAGCGCAATTCCCAGCCGATACGACCGGGCAGGCGTTTGCATAAGGGGCTGCCGCTAATGAGCATGCGGCGGGCCCGGTCAGTTTGAAAAAGCATTAGTTTTTGCCATGCGAGGTCAGCTCGGCCATCCGCTATTTGTTGCTCCTCAATGCCAAACGCCAGTAAATCTTCTTGCGGCAAATAAATGCGTTGTTTTTGCCAGTCGATTGCTACATCTTGCCAAAAATTAATCAACTGCAATGCAGAGCAAATCGCGTTTGAATCCCTCATGTTTTCGGGGGATGCCGCGCGGTAGAGGTGCAGCATAATTTCGCCGACCGGATTGGCTGAGCGATTGCAGTAATCGAGCAGATCAGCAAAATTTTGATAGCGTGTTGTTATTACGTCTTGTTTGAAGGCCGAAAGTAAAGCATAGAAAGGCGAAGTCGGTAGCTGGTGTTTCTGAATAATGATCCGTAAATTTTGAAATAGTGGCATCTCGCTGACGATCTCGCGTCTTACCTTGTCTAGTTCATCTTCGTATGCTCGTAGTGACGCCAGCCTTTGCTCTGCAGCGTCATTTCCTTCATCCGCAATATCATCTGCGGTTCTGGCAAATGCATAGATGCCGACGACAGCAGGTTTTAAATGTGCGGGCATCAACACCGAGGCGACAGGGAAATTTTCGTAATGGTCTACGGACATGTTCTGAATAAATAAATTAATGACTCAAAAGTCATTGGAGAAAAAAATGAGTCGCCATTATAATTACTAACCCCAGAGTCAGTAACTTGGTTCAGGCAGAAAATTAGCCGGTAAGTGGCAATAGTCCGCTCTCCATTAATAAATAGTCTCGGTTTTCAGGACGTGTAGCGCCCATGTATTTCGTGCGCCCGCATCACATCCTAGGCCGGAATAGTAAAGGAAAATCCTCGTGCTCACATCACTAAAAGTAATGCTTCCCACCGCAATGCACGCACTTGGCGATCGTCAACGCTGGATGAAGTATTCCGCGGCTTTCGGTATGGCGAGCCTTATGGTGTTGACAGCCTGCTCCAGGCAGGTAGAGAAGGTCGAGGAAATCCGGCCGGTCAGGGCCATGACAGTCGCGGCGGAAAATGCCGAGATTGCGGCTGAATTTGCCGGAGAAGTACGCCCTCGTATCGAGTCTAAATTAGGTTTTCGCGTAGGCGGGAAAATTATCTCTCGCAAAGTTGACCTGGGGACTGAGGTCAGGCGCGGCCAAGTCTTGATGCAGTTAGATCCGCAGGATCTCGGGTTGGCGCAAGCGCAAGCTAGGGCAGGCTTGAGTGCTGCGGAAAGTAGCCGTGATCTTGCCAGGACAGAATTGAAGCGTTATCAGGATTTAAGAGAGAAAAATTTTGTCGGTGCTGCAGTGTTGGATGGTAAAGAAGGTGCTTATAAGGCGGCCCAGGCGAATTATGAACAAGCGCTGGCGGCATTCAAAAATCAATCTAACCAGGCGGGGTATACCACTCTGGTCGCTGATGTGGATGGCGTCGTGACAGCGATTGATGCAGAAGCTGGGCAAGTTGTTGCGGCGGGCGTGCCTGTACTGAGAATCGCCCAGGCGGGTGAAATGGACGTGGTCATAGGAATACCGGAAGATAAGGTAGGCAGCATACGCAAAATGAAGGATATTCGCGTCCGTATGTGGGCCAACCCAACTGAAAGTATTACGGCGAAACTGCGCGAACTTTCTCCTATCGCTGACCCGGTTACCCGCACTTACACGGCAAAACTGGCATTGCCGTTAACGGCAAAGGATATCAGGCTGGGGATGACGGCAGTCGTGACTTTCGTTACCAAAAATCCTAATGCGATGATTAAATTGCCTATGACAGCCTTGTTTCAGGATAAAAATGTCACGTCGGTTTGGATTGTGGATAACGGTACTGTCAAGCTGGTTCCGGTTCAGTTGGCCGACTCTTCCGGTTCTGACGTCTTGCTGGCGTCCGGCGTATCGATAGGACAAACCGTGGTGACCGCTGGCGTGAATTTACTCAAGCCAGGTCAGAAGGTGAGCATACTTGGCGCCCAACCTGTCGCTAATGTGGACAATAAAGTTAGCGCTGCAAATAAGTCTGTGGCTGCCGGAGTGACTAAATGAGCGATTCGTCCCGTGGGTTTAATTTGTCGCGCTGGGCGCTGGAACATATACCGCTAACACGCTACCTCATTGTAGCCTTGTTACTGGGCGGAATATTTAGTTACGCCAGATTGGGGCAGGATGAAGATCCTCCGTTTACTTTCCGGGCAATGGTGGTGCGTGCGGTGTGGCCAGGCGCAACTGCCTTGCAGATGGCGGAGCAGGTAACGGATAAGCTAGAAAAGAAATTGCAGGAAGTGCCGAATATAGACAAGATTCGCAGCTATTCCAAGCCCGGCGAAACCCTGATTATTCTGCAGGTGCGCGAGTCAACCTCGCCGAAAGACACGACCCAGTCGTGGTATCAGACACGTAAGAAAATTGGTGATATCAGGCCTACTTTGCCAGCGGGCGTGCAAGGTCCTTTTTTCAATGACGAGTTTGGCGATACGTATGGCTCTATCTTTGCATTGTCAGGCGATGGTTTTACTTATGAGCAGGTGAAGGAATATGCTGACTTTGTTCGTCAGGAATTTTTGCGCATTCCTTCGGTTTCTAAGGTGGAATTGTTTGGTGTGCAGGACGAGAAAATCAATATTGAATTTTCGCAAAAAAAGTTCTCGCAGCTTGGTGTTCCGTTTGATGCCATCGTAGGGCAAATCAACTCTCAAAATACGGTTGAATCTACCGGTGTCTTGACAACCGCCACTGATAACCTGCAAGTGCGCGTTTCCGGTGCTTTGATTGGTGTCAAGGACTTGGAAAATTTGCGATTGCGTGCCAACGGAAACACTTTTCGCTTGGGCGATTTTGCGACAGTCAAGCGGGAATATAAAAATCCGCCGCAAGATAAGATGCGTTTCAATGGCAAAGAGGTGATAGGGCTTGGCATTTCCATGGACAAGGGTGGCAACATCATTGATCTGGGTAAGAATTTACAAGTTTCCATGGCGGCGCTCAAGGCGAAGTTGCCGGTCGGAATACAGATAGAACGTGTGTCCGACCAGCCAAAAATGGTCGCTTCTTCAGTGGGTGAATTTGTTAATACCTTGATAGAGGCGGTAGTGATTGTGCTCGCCGTCAGTTTCCTGGCCTTGGGCTTGCATACCAAACCATTTCGCCTCGATATCCGCCCGGGACTGGTGGTTGGCCTGACGATACCGCTGGTGTTGGCCGTGACTTTCCTTTTCATGCGCTTTCTGGATATTGATCTGCATAAGATTTCATTGGGGGCCTTGATCATCGCTTTGGGTTTGCTGGTTGACGACGCCATCATTGCGGTTGAAATGATGGTGCGCAAGATGGAGGAGGGCTTCTCACGGTTTGATGCGGCCACATTCGCCTACACATCGACGGCGATGCCTATGCTGACCGGCACCCTGATTACCGCTGCGGGTTTCTTACCTATAGGCCTGGCGAAATCATCGGCCGGGGAATACACCTTTTCGATGTTTTCGGTAAATACCCTTGCATTGATCATTTCCTGGTTGGTTGCCGTATTATTTACTCCATATCTGGGTTATTTGTTGCTGAAAGTAAAGCCGTCTTCATCCGCCGATGGTCACCATGAGCTATTTGACACTCCGTTTTACAATAGATTTCGATCTATGGTTAGTTGGTGCGTTGAATGGCGCAAGACCACCATTGCGATCACGCTGGCAATTTTTGGCTTGGGCGTGTTTGGCTTTAAGTTTATTGAGCAACAATTTTTCCCTGACTCCAGTCGTCCTGAATTGATGGTGGAGTTGTGGTTGCCGGAAGGTTCCTCATTTGCTGCCACCGAATTGCAGGCGAAAAAATTTGAAGCGTTTATTCAAAAGCAGAGTGGTATCGAGAGCGTGACCACGTATGTCGGTACCGGTAGCCCACGTTTTTATTTGCCGCTGGATCAGATTTTTCCGCAAACCAATGTCTCGCAAATCGTGGTTTTGCCTAAGGATTTGAAGGCGCGTGAAGAATTACGCCTGAAGATCATCCAGGCGTTCAAGACCGATTTCCCCGAGGTGCGCGGTCGCGTGAAGTTGCTTCCGAATGGCCCTCCGGTTCCCTATCCGGTTCAGTTCCGTGTGACAGGCTTAGAAGTAAGTAAAGTCCGTGAAATTGCCGATCAGGTGAAGGCGGTGATGCGTGATAATCCTAATACCGTGGGCGTGAACGACAACTGGAACGAGTCGGTAAAGGTAATTCGTATCGATATGGATCAGGATAAGCTACGCGCCTTGGGCGTTACTTCGCAAAGTGTGATGCGCGCCGCAAATACGATTTTGACTGGTACTACCGTTGGTCAATTCCGTGACGGTAATAAACTGATCGATATCGTGGTGCGTCAACCAGTTGATGAGCGCTCAACCGTTGCGGCTTTGGGTGGTGCGAATATCCCAACCTCCGGCGGTAAATCGGTCCCATTGTCTCAATTGGCAAGAATTAAACTGGTATGGGAACCAGGTGTAGTCTGGCGCGAAGGTCGCGAATGGGCGGTTACAGTGCAATCGGATGTGGTTGACGGCATTCAGGGACCAACGGTTTCTTCGCAAATTTCTCCGAAACTCGATCTGATACGCGCCGGTTTGTTGCCTGGTTATAAGATCGAGCTTGCCGGAGCCGCTGCTGATAGTGGTAAGGCACAGGCGGCGATTGCGGCGATATTTCCTTTGGTTATCTTCATTATCTTCACGTTGCTTATGTTGCAATTGCACAGTTTTTCACGTGCTCTGTTAGTGTTTTTGACCGGACCTCTGGGGATTGCTGGTGCTGCAGCGGCTTTGTTGATCTTCCAGCGACCATTTGGCTTTGTTTCACTGTTGGGTGTGATTGCTCTGTTTGGCATGATTATCCGTAATTCAATTATTTTGATTGATCAGATTGAGCAGGATATCCAGGCCGGGTCCGCGGTATGGGATGCCATTGTCGAGGCTACCGTGAGGCGTTGTAGGCCTATCATTCTGACTGCGGCTGCAGCGGTGCTGGCGATGATTCCTTTGTCCAGATCGGTGTTCTGGGGCCCGATGGCGGTGGCAATTATGGGTGGCTTGATCATCGCCACTGCCCTGACTTTGCTTTTCCTGCCTGCTTTGTATGCAGCATGGTTTAGGGTGAAGCGGCCGGCATAAGCAAGAAGTGCTTGCCCTATTTCATCATGGAGTAGGGCAGCGTCACTTTATCCTATGAAATCTAAGCTTAAAGCGAAGAAAAATAGTGACGCACCAGTTTAAAATCCAGTAGAATATGCGGCTGGAGTTGAAATGCAATAGTTACAGTTCTGGGCGACACTTGAATTTTAGGTCGCCCTTTGCTTTTGTGCTGGTTTTAGGCCAGTAAGTATCTCATCCTGCGAGGATGGCGAAATTGGTAGACGCACCAGGTTTAGGTCCTGGCGCCAGAAATGGTGTGGGGGTTCGAGTCCCCCTTCTCGCACCACAGAATTTTTTTTATTTGGACGATTTTCATGGCAACTGCAGTCGAAACTTTAGATAAATTGGAACGCCGCCTTACTATCTCTTTCCCAGTTACAGAAGTGCAAACTGAAGTGGAAAAGCGTTTGAAAGTGCGTGCGCGTACCGCGAAGGCACCTGGTTTCCGTCCTGGAAAAGTGCCAATGAAGATGGTTGCCGCTCAATACGGTTATCAACTTGAAACTGAAGTGTTGAACGACAAAGTTGGTCAGGCGTTCAGCGCTGCCGCCAATGAGAATAAACTGCGTGTAGCAGGTTATCCGCGTATCGAGCCTAAATCAGGCGACGCTGTAGCTGAAGGCACTTTGGCTTTTGAAGCTACATTCGAAGTTTACCCGGAATTTACCGTTGGCGATCTGTCTGCTGCTGAAGTTGAGCAAGTTAAGACGGAAGTGTCCGATGCTGAAATCGATAAGACTATTGATATTCTGCGTAAACAACGCGTGCATTACCATGTAAAAGGTGAGCAAGGCGAGCACGGTGATGGCGGTGCAGATTTGTCCGCTCAAACTGGTGATCGCGCTACGCTGGATTTCGTCGGTACTCTTGATGGTGTGGAATTTGCCGGTGGTAAAGCTGAAGGCTTCGCTTTTGTATTGGGCGAAGGTCGCATGTTGCCGGAATTCGAAGCTGCCACAATCGGTTTGACTGTTGGTTCCAGCAAGACTTTCCCGTTGTCGTTCCCTGAGGATTATCACGGCAAGGATGTCGCTGGTAAGACTGCAGAATTCACGATCACATTGAAGCAGTTGGAATGGGCACATTTGCCGGAAGTTGATTCTGAATTCGCTAAAACTTTGGGCGTTGAAGATGGCGACCTGGTCAAGATGCGTACCGATATCAAGGAAAATCTGGAGCGTGAAGTTAAAGGTCGCGTCAAGGCGAAGACTAAAGACAGCGTGATGGATACTCTGGTTAAGGCCGTTGAATTTGATGTGCCTAAATCATTGGTTGAGCAAGATGGTCAGCGTCTGGCCGAAATGACTCGCCAGGATATGGCTCAGCGTGGCATGAATGTTAAAGATGTTCCATTCCCGCCAGAATTGTTTACCGCTCAAGCGGAACGTCGCGTGCGTTTAGGTTTGATTTTGGCTGAATTGGTCAAGTCAAACAACTTGCAGGCAACTGCCGAGCAAATCAAGGCACAAGTTGAAGATTTCGCGCAAAGTTACGAAGATCCTCAGCAAGTTGTTAAGTATTATTTCAGCGACCGTAGCCGTTTAGCTGAAGTCGAAGCCCTTGTGTTAGAGGAAAACGTCGTTACTTATGTACTTGGTAAATCGAAAGTAACAGAAAAAATTCTGCCTTTCGATGAGTTGATGGGTAATAACCAAGCGTAAATCGATAAGGAAATCACATGACAGGTATCATCCGTAATTCCGCACTTGAAACCAACATGCTAGGCATGGTGCCGATGGTTGTGGAGCAAAGTGGACGTGGCGAGCGTTCTTACGATATCTACTCTCGTTTGTTGAAAGAGCGTGTGATTTTTTTGGTTGGTCCTGTAAATGACCACGCTGCAAACTTGATCGTTGCCCAGTTGTTGTTTTTGGAGAGTGAAAATCCTGATAAGGATATTTCCTTTTACATCAACTCTCCTGGTGGTTCGGTGTCGGCGGGTATGGCTATTTTTGATACGATGCAATTTATCAAACCTGATGTGTCTACTTTGTGCACGGGTTTGGCTGCTTCAATGGGGGCGTTCCTGTTGGCTGCAGGTGCTAAAGGCAAGCGTTTTTCTTTGCCTAATTCACGTATCATGATTCACCAACCTTCTGGCGGCGCGCAAGGTCAGGCTACCGATATAGAAATTCAAGCCCGCGAAATTTTGTATTTGCGCGAACGCTTAAATGGCATATTGGCTGAAAAAACTGGCCAGACCATAGAGCAGATCGCCAAAGATACTGAACGGGATAATTTTATGTCTGCCGATGCTGCTGCAGAATATGGTTTGATCGACAAAGTTCTGACTCATCGTTCTTGATACATTGAAATAGACAAAAACGCCCGCATCTTTCTGTAGCGGGCGTTTTTTTATTCCGCTCGATAATCTGCTGTTTGCCAATTCGGCCTGCATGTCGTCATGACGAATGATGAATTTGCAGGTAATATTACACTTACTCCGTTAAATATAAATCCGCACCATGCCCGATAAAAAATCCTCCACTGGCGAAAAACTGCTTTATTGCTCATTTTGTGGCAAGAGCCAACATGAGGTTAAAAAACTGATTGCTGGGCCATCCGTATTTATTTGTGATGAATGTATTGATCTCTGCAACGACATCATTACTGACGAGATAAGTAGCCTCGATACGATTGCAAGTGCTAAAACAGAATTGCCTACGCCATCTGAAATTACCGGATTGCTTGATCAGTACGTGATTGGCCAGAGCACTGCGAAGCGTATTTTGGCCGTAGCGGTCTACAATCATTACAAGCGCCTAAAGCATTTGGGTAAGAAGGACGATGTTGAATTATCCAAGAGTAATATTTTGCTGGTCGGCCCTACAGGTTCTGGTAAGACTTTGCTGGCACAAACCTTGGCGCGCATGCTCAATGTGCCATTTGTGATTGCTGATGCGACGACCTTGACTGAAGCCGGTTATGTGGGTGAAGACGTAGAGAACATCATTCAAAAATTGCTGCAAAATTGCAATTATGAAGTTGAACGCGCTCAAAAAGGTATTGTTTATATCGATGAAATCGACAAGATTTCACGCAAGTCTGATAACCCATCCATTACCCGTGACGTCTCCGGTGAGGGTGTGCAGCAAGCCCTGTTGAAACTGATCGAAGGTACGATGGCTTCGGTGCCACCACAAGGTGGGCGTAAGCATCCAAATCAGGATTTCATTCAAATTGACACGACCAATATCATGTTTATTTGTGGTGGCGCGTTTGATGGCTTGGCGAAGGTTATTTCTGAGCGCTCCGAGCGCAGTAGTATAGGGTTTTCGGCGAGCGTTAAGAGTCAGACTGAGAAAAGTGCCAGTCAGATCATGCAAGATGCCGAACCGCAGGATTTGATTAAATTTGGTTTGATTCCTGAGTTGGTTGGGCGTTTGCCTGTTATTGCAACACTCAATGAGTTAGATGAGGCAGCGCTCATCCAGATTTTGCTTGAACCAAAAAATGCGTTAATCAAGCAATATTCTAAGCTTCTCGAAATGGAGGGCGCGGAACTGGAAATTCGCCCTGCTGCATTGCAAGCGATTGCTAAAAAAGCGATTGCCCGCAAAACTGGTGCGCGTGGCTTACGCTCGATTCTTGAACACGCTTTGCTTGATATTATGTATGAATTGCCAAATGAGCAAAATGTGGTGAAGGTGGTGATTGACGAAAATACTATCGCAAACGGTGCTAAGCCTTTGCTGATTTATGACGAACAACCAAAAGTTTCAGGTGCGAAATCATAATTCCTTAGCAAGTGGCGGTAGATGTTAATTAATCAGCTACTTGTTCGAATTAGCAGTACAATTTACTGAAATAATAAAATTCAGGCTTCAATCGAAAAGCTGCACGGAGTCTTCTCTGCGTGGCTTTTTTATTGTTTTTTTTGATGACGGGCTTGTGTTTTGGCCTAGTGCGCCAATCTATCTGTTAGAAATTTTGAAAAAGGGTGCGCCATGACAACTTCCATGATTACAGAACGAATTGAATTGCCATTATTGCCGTTGCGCGATGTTGTCGTGTTTCCGCATATGGTGATTCCACTATTTGTCGGTCGTCCTAAATCCATCAAGGCTTTAGAAGCTGCAATGGAAATGGGGAAAAGCATCATGCTTGCGGCGCAAAAAGCTGCTGCCAAGGATGAACCTTCTGCCGATGATATTTATGAAATAGGCTGTATTGCCAATATCTTGCAAATGTTGAAGTTGCCGGATGGTACGGTCAAAGTCTTGGTTGAAGGTGTGCAGCGAGCGCGCATACATAAGATCACGGAAACTGAATCACACTTTAGCGCAGATCTGACTCCGGTAGCACTGGAAGAGGGTGATGATACCGAAATTGAAGGTATGCGCCGTGCCATCGTTCAGCAGTTTGACCAATACGTAAAACTTAATAAAAAAATCCCTCCTGAAATTCTGGCATCTTTATCCGGGATTGATGATGCTGGCCGCCTTGGCGATACCATCGCAGCGCATCTGCCTTTAAAGCTTGAGCAGAAGCAGGTGATACTGGAGATTTTCAGTGTTGCCAAGCGTCTTGAGCATTTACTCGGTCAACTGGAAGGCGAGCTCGATATTCTGCAAGTCGAGAAGCGCATCCGTGGTCGTGTCAAGCGTCAGATGGAGAAATCACAACGTGAATACTATTTGAATGAGCAGGTAAAGGCGATTCAGAAAGAACTCGGCGAGGGTGAAGAGGGCGCTGACATCGACGAACTTGAGAAGAAGATTGTCGCTGCCAAAATGCCGAAGGAAGCGCGCGACAAAGCGATGAATGAGTTGAAAAAACTCAAGATGATGTCACCAATGTCTGCCGAAGCGACCGTGGTGCGTAATTACATTGATACCGTCGTTAATTTGCCTTGGAAGAAAAAATCCAAGGTTAATAATGATCTGTCGAATGCAGAAAAAGTGTTGGAAGATGACCACTATGGCCTCGATAAGGTCAAGGAACGTATTCTGGAATATCTCGCCGTACAGCAACGGGTTGATAAGCTGAAAGCACCGATACTTTGTTTCGTCGGGCCACCAGGTGTTGGTAAAACATCGTTGGGGCAATCCATTGCACGTGCCACCAATCGTAAGTTTGTGCGCATGGCATTGGGTGGTGTCAGGGATGAGGCCGAGATACGTGGCCATCGCCGCACTTATATAGGCTCTATGCCGGGTAAAATCCTGCAGAGTCTGGCGAAGGTTGGCGTACGTAATCCTTTGTTCCTGCTTGATGAAGTCGATAAGATGGGTGCTGATTTCCGTGGCGATCCATCCTCTGCCTTATTGGAGGTTTTGGATCCGGAGCAAAATCATACGTTCTCAGATCATTACATCGAAGTTGATTTTGATTTGTCTGACGTAATGTTTGTGGCGACATCAAACTCTTACAATATTCCGGCCGCTTTGCTCGACAGGATGGAAGTTATCCGTTTGTCTGGTTACACGGAAGATGAAAAAACGAGTATTGCACAGCGCTATTTGTTGCCGAAGCAGATTAAAAGTAATGGCCTGAAGGAAGAGGAAATTACTATCGCAGAGACCGCGATACGCGACATTATTCGCTATTACACACGGGAAGCTGGTGTCCGTTCCCTTGAGCGTGAAATCTCCAAGATCTGTCGCAAGGTCGTGAAGATGTTGCTACTCAAGAAGACGGAAAAGAAAGCTACTATCAATTCGAAAAATATCGATAAATATCTCGGTGTTCGTCGTTATGATTTTGGTATGGCGGTCAAGGATAATCAGGTTGGTCAAGTGGTGGGCCTGGCGTGGACTGAAGTCGGTGGCGATTTGCTGACAATAGAAGCGGTAGCGATGCCAGGTAAAGGTGGCGTGATACGTACAGGCACTTTAGGCGATGTGATGAAAGAGTCGATAGAGGCGGCACGTACGGTTGTTCGTAGCCGCGCCAAACGTCTCGGAATAAAAGCCGATGTGTTTGAAAAGAGCGATATTCACATTCACGTACCAGAGGGCGCAACACCTAAAGATGGTCCTTCTGCGGGTATTGCAATGACTACTGCACTGGTTTCTATCTTTACGGGTATCCCTGTCAGGGCAGATGTTGCAATGACAGGTGAAATTACGCTGCGAGGTGAGGTATTGCCTATCGGTGGCCTTAAAGAAAAATTGCTGGCGGCGCATCGCGGTGGTATTAAGACCGTGCTGATTCCTGAAGAGAATGCGAAAGACCTGACTGATATTCCGGATAATGTCAAAAACAAGCTGGAAATTATTCCTGTGCGTTGGATAGATAAAGTTTTGGAAATTGCTTTGGAACGTCAGCCTGTAGCGTTATCTGAAGAGGATGTTGCGGTTGCTACAGCGACTAAAACTGACGTTGCAGTTGAGTCTCCTGCGATTAAGCATTGAAGTGTCGTCGCTAAGTATTGACTAAGTTTCTATTAGTTTAGTTGCGATATCAAAAGCGCCCGAAAATATCGGGCGCTTTTTTATTTTCCGAATCTTCGCGGTCGTTCGATTTTGCACCCTGCCGCTGATTGCGTGCCGGTTTTTTACGCGATGAATTTCAGTTTCGACCTAGTTTAGTCTACGACCTGTGGCGGGATTTTGTGTGTGAAACTTGTATCTGAGGGAGGGGGGGGGGCTGCCCGGAATTCGGGCAATCGCTTTTGACTGGGAAACCGAATGGCTCCCGGGTTGGTCTTTGTTTCTACTTTTATTTTCACTATTACTATTAGGCTCAATTAGTTTGAGTGGACTACTTTTGAACCTAAGACCAACTACGCAGTAAGCCTACTGCCAGACCTTCAAGTGAAAAGTCAGTCTCGTTTTCACTTATTTTGATGGTTGAATAATCGGGATTTTCAGGTATTAATTCTATCCCCGATATGGTTTTTTTGTAGCGTTTGACTGTTACGTCATCGCCTAAGCGTGCGACCACAATTTGCCCGTTACGAGCGCTGTCTGATTTTTTTACGGCCAATAAGTCACCGTCGAGTATGCCGGCGTCGCGCATGGACATGCCACGTACTTTCAATAGGAAATCAGGCTTCGCAGAAAAAAGGGCGGGGTCTACGTTGTAGTTCGCCTCTACATGCTCTGTGGCAAGGATGGGTGATCCTGCTGCGACCCTGCCGACCAGTGGTAGGTTTAGTTGCAATATCGCTGTATGAGGCATCGCCATGCCAGGCATGTGACTTGAAAGTTCCGAGTCTTTCAGTCGAATGCCACGCGAAGTGCCTGCAGCGATTTCAATCACGCCTTTGCGCGCCAGTGCCTGTAAATGTTCTTCTGCCGCGTTAGTGGAGCGAAAGCCTAGTTCTGCCGCTATTTCTGCGCGAGTTGGAGGGAAGCCGGTATTTTGAATGGCATCCTTGATTAGATTCAGGATTTGTTCCTGTCGGGCAGTGAGTTTCAGCATGAGTGTTCTTTCAATTCGCTGTATGTATAAGCAGACTGTATTTTTATACAGTAAAGCGGCTTATGCAAGTAAAAACTGCCAAATTATTCAGATTTATTCAGGATAGGCTCGTTTTGTGATGACATCGCGCCCTTACATACTTGAATAAGTCCGTTAAGTGTTTGAATATATATTAAAAATCGGTTACTATTATCGGCTTTCCTCTTCCCGCACTCGTCTTGACGCCGAGGCGGGCATCTATTTATTGTCCACAAGGAGAATATATGCGTCATTATGAAATCGTATTTATCGTACATCCTGATCAAAGCGAGCAAGTGCCTGCAATGATCGAACGCTACAAAGCTAGCGTAACTACACGTGGTGGTCAGGTTCACCGCGTTGAAGATTGGGGCCGTCGTCAATTGGCTTACATGATTCAAAAATTGGCTAAGGCTCACTATGTTTGCATGAACATTGAGTGCGATGCTGAGACTTTGCTTGAGTTGGAAACAGCATTCAAATTTAACGATGCCGTTCTGCGCCACCTCACAGTTAAAATGAAAAAAGCTGAAACAGCTCCATCTCCAATGATGAAAGCCGTACAGAAAGAAGATGCAGCTAAGACGCAACGCGTTGAAGCACCTGCAGCTTAATAAGTTTTAATGAAGGACGCGTAAATATTTGTGAATGAGCTAAAAGTTGTCGCTAGCATTGCAGAGAAATCAGCGCTGCGCTTTACGCCAGCAGGGATTCCGATAGCAACAGCGGTATTGGTGCACAACTCTAAGCAAGAGCAGGCGAATACTCAGCGCCAGGTAGAATTTGAAATCACCGCAATTGCTGCGGGAACGATTTCCAAGCGTTTCCTGGAGATAAAGTTGGGTGTTTGTATGGTGTTCACGGGTTTTTTAGCGCGTAAAAATCGCAACAGCAAAAGTCTCGTTTTTCATGTCACTGATTTTCAGGAAAATGAGTTCGAGACATCTTTACTAGATTAGGAGCCTAAAATGGCATTCGGTAAAAAATTTGATAAAAGCAAACTGAAGCAAAAGCGTCAGCAACAAAACCCTTTGTTCAAGCGCAAGAAATTTTGCCGCTTCACAGCAGCACATGTAGCGCAAGTTGACTACAAAGACGTTGATACGCTGAAAGATTTCGTGCAAGAAAACGGCAAAATCATGCCAGCACGTTTGACAGGCACTAAAGCATTGTACCAGCGTCAAGTTGATACAGCGATCAAGCGCGCACGCTACCTCGCGTTGCTGCCGTACACTGATCTGCACACAGCGTAATCAAGGTATTAGGAGAAAAATATGCAAGTTATTCTGATGGATAAAGTCGTTAATCTCGGCAATCTGGGTGATGTAGTTCGTGTAAAAGATGGTTATGCACGTAACTTTTTGATTCCACAACGTATGGCTCGTCGTGCAACTGCTGCGGCAATTGCTGAATTCGAAGCTAAACGTGCTGAGTTGGAAAAAGCTGCCGCTGAGAAATTGGCTGCTGCACAAGCTCAAGGCGAAAAATTGAGTGGTTTGACAGTTCAAATCTCGCAAAAATCTGGCGTTGATGGCCGTTTGTTTGGTTCCGTAACCAACTCAGATATCGCTGAAGCCCTGACTAAGCAAGGTTTTGCTGTTGAAAAAGCACAAGTACGTTTGCCAATCGGTCCTTTGAAGACTACTGGTGATCACGCTGTTGCCGTTGCTTTGCATACTGACGTTGTTGTTGACGTTACAGTTTCGGTATTGGGCGAGCACGCTTAATTCCAGCATTGGTTTCCAAAAAAGCCGGGTTATCCCGGCTTTTTTGTTTTTGTGAATCATAAAAGTGTGGCGATGTCCTCTAATTGCAATGGCAAAAAAAACATAGTTCGGTATTGCGTAAATTCTTGCTTACAGTTAATGGCAAATCGCAGGCGTATAAGATCATATTTGCCGCTGTTTCTTTGTTTTTGATGCTGAATAAAAAGGTATAATGCGCGCCATGAAAGCTCCTTCCGATCCTCAATTAGATTCCATCCGCGTACCGCCACACTCTATCGAAGCAGAGCAATCTGTCTTGGGGGGGTTGTTGCTGGATAATGCAGCTTGGGACAGGATCGCTGATTTTATTAGTGAGGGCGATTTTTACCGCTATGATCATAGGATCATTTTTCAATGTATCGTCAAATTGATCAACGGATCTAAGCCAGCGGACGTGATTACGGTTTTTGATGCCCTTACCGCCATTAATAAGGCAGAAGATGCGGGTGGCCTTACTTATCTAAACGCCTTAGCGCAAAATACGCCGTCAGCGGCAAATATACGTCGTTACGCCGAAATCGTGCGTGATCGTGGTGTCTTACGTAAGCTCATTACGGTGGCCGATGAAATCTCGGGCCAGGCATTTAATCCGCAGGGTAAAGAAGTTAAGCAAATGCTTGACGAGGCGGAATCAAAAATTTTTGCGATTGCCGAAGAAGGTTCTCGCGGTGCACAAGGGTTTCATGCAATCCAGCCCTTGCTCACTCAGGTGGTTGAGCGTATTGACGAATTGTATAACCGTGATCACACCAGCGATATTACCGGTGTGCCGACCGGATTTGCTGATCTTGATAAGATGACTTCCGGTTTGCAGCCCGGGGATTTAATTATTGTCGCTGGTCGCCCGTCCATGGGTAAAACTGCGTTCTCGATTAATATTGGTGAAAACGTCGCGATCGATAGCGGTTTGCCGGTTGCCGTATTCTCCATGGAGATGGGTGGCGCTCAACTGGCGATGCGTATGCTTGGTTCTGTGGGGCGGCTGGATCAGCATAGACTGCGTACCGGTCGCCTGATTGATGAGGATTGGCCGCGTTTGACGCATGCGATCCAGAAAATGAATGATGCGCAGTTGTATATCGATGAAACCCCGGCGCTCAGCTCTATCGAATTACGCGCCCGTGCGCGCCGCTTGTCTCGTCAATGTGGCAAGTTGGGTTTGATAGTGATCGATTACTTGCAATTGATGTCGGGTAATACGCAAGGTGAGAATCGAGCCACAGAGATTTCTGAAATTTCGCGAAGCTTAAAAGGTTTGGCAAAAGAGTTACAGTGTCCGGTAATTGCCTTGTCCCAGCTTAATCGTGCCTTGGAGCAGCGTCCGAATAAACGTCCTGTTATGTCAGATTTGCGCGAATCCGGTGCGATTGAGCAAGATGCCGACGTAATTTTGTTTATTTATCGTGATCAGGTATATAACCCAGATTCTCCCGATAAAGGAACGGCTGAAATCATTATCGGTAAGCAACGTAACGGCCCTATCGGTAGTGTGCGATTGACCTTCTTGGGTGAATATACCAAATTTGATAATTTACACCGGCTCCTTGTCGATTTACGGTGATAGTGAGTAGTGTAGTGTTAAGCCGCTTTGCTAGTAATTGATATGTCTAGCAGGTGTTGTCAGGATGCTCTGATTAGTTGTCAGTAATGTTGCATCGTAGTGTTGTATAGCAGTGTCCGGGAAATCAGGTGATCCTTGTGTTTTTCGGATAAATTCTAGAAATTTTCTATTTTCAGTGAGAAAAAAATGTTTGGACGATTCATGCCCACCGAGGGTAAATTCTTTGACCTATTTAATCAGCATGCTGAGTTATGCGTCAAAGGATCGAAAGAGATGGTCGCTTTGATGACCAATTTTGACGACTTGGAAATCCGGGTTCATGCAATAGAAGGTATAGAGAAGCAAGCCGATACGGTCACTTACAATACGATAGAACTTCTGCACAAAACATTTATCACTCCTTTAGATAGAGACGATATCCATAAGCTCATTACGCGCATGGATGATATTCTCGATTTGCTGGAAGATGCAGCGCAGACTATCTCTCTGTATGATGTCCGCGAAATCACACCGGAGGCCAAGCGTTTGGCAGAACTGTGCCTTGCTTGTTCGGAAAAAGTTAAAGCGGCGGTTGGTCTGTTACACAATATGGATAACTCGCGTGAAATCCTGTCTATCTGCGAAGAGATCGACAGGCTGGAATCCGACGCTGATCACGTCATGCGTGCAGCGATGTCCAAACTGTTCCGCGATGAACCGGATGTCCGTAACCTGATCAAGTTAAAAGCGATTTACGAGATTCTGGAAACGGTCACAGATCGTTGCGAAGATGTTGCAAACATCATTGAAGGTATCATCGTCGAGAACGCATAGTGTCGCGGCGGCATGCTTGTGTCGCAGGCATGCCGTATTGACGATACTGTTGATACGTATTTGTTGAGTGTTAGTTGAGTTTTAGTTAAGTATTAGTGCAGCCCGATCTGGCAGCACTTAAAAGAGAAGTGATCCCTATGCAAACCTTCCAAATAAGCATGTATGTCATCATATTTCTGGTGGTATTGGCTTTACTATTCGATTTTATGAATGGCTTCCACGATGCGGCAAACGCGATTGCCACCGTGGTTTCTACCGGCGTACTGAAGCCGCAGCAGGCGGTCGCTATGGCCGCGTTTTTTAATGTACTTGCCATCGTTGTATTTCCTTTAACCGTAGCGACTACGATAGGTAAGGGCACGATAGATCCTGCAATTGTTGATCATTACGTGATTTTTGGCGCTCTGGTCGGCGCTACGTTCTGGAATTTCGTTACCTGGTACTTTGGCATTCCTTCGTCGTCCTCCCATGCATTGATCGGTGGGATGGTTGGCGCGGCGGTTGCCAAGGCTGGTACCGGAGCCTTGATTTCCACCGGTCTTTACAAGACGATAATTTTTATCGTTGTGTCGCCATTGTTAGGATTTTTCCTTGGTTCTATGATGATGTTGATTGTTTCCTGGTTGTTCGTTAAGTCGACTCCTATGAAGGTTGATAAATGGTTTCGTCGTCTTCAATTGGTATCTGCCTCGATGTTTAGTCTGGGGCACGGCGGTAATGACGCACAAAAAACGATGGGTATAATCTGGATGTTGCTGATCTCGGCTGGTTATTCCAGTCAAGCGGATAAGATGCCGCCGATGTGGGTGGTTATTTCCTGTTATGCGGCGATTGGCCTGGGTACCTTATTTGGTGGTTGGCGCATCGTTAAGACTATGGGACAGAAAATTACCAAGCTCAAGCCAGTCGGTGGTTTTTGCGCAGAAACAGGTGGTGCTATCACTTTGTTTATGGCGACCGCTCTGGGTATTCCTGTGTCGACTACGCATACGGTCACGGGTGCTATTGTAGGTGTCGGCTCGGCACAAAAAATGTCAGCGGTGCGTTGGGGTGTAGCCGGAAACATCGTCTGGGCATGGATTTTGACTATTCCTGCATCTGCGTTTGTCGCTGCGATCGCCTGGTGGGTAGGAACTAAGGTATTGTAAGTAATTGTCGTTCAGTATAAAAATGCCCTCAGCGTAGCTCAGGGGCATTTTTTTATGGCTTGTTTTTTGCACGAGTTCGTTTATATCTCGTTTCTTGAATATTGCAGGATGCAATAGTTATCCGCCGTTACTAAACCTAAACTTAGCGGGGAGTATGAAACATGTTTGTCGGTTGGGCGGCCAGGCGGTTATAGGTACGCATATTTCTGTACTGAGAATAACTGTAATCCTGTATTTCTCTGATGCTTGTAGGGCGATAGTATGGTAATTCAGGAAGAGCTTACGCTATTGATGTTTTGTAGTTGATAGTAAGATGTAGTAGAAGTAATGAGGCGGAGAGAGGCAATAAAAAAGCCATTTGCGCCCCCGCTCCGCGCATTACGGAGTGGGGAGTGCGAAGGTAAAGAAGGCTGTTTTAATTAGCGTAAATAGCGGTGCTCATCGTTTATGCGAAAAGTGGTGTATCTTCTTGTCATTAGTGCAGCCGTTTGCCGCATTTTGCGCGGCAGCATATTTTCAGTCAGCTGGAAAAATCCTTAAATCGCACCAGTCTTCCTGCAATTACATATGCGTTTCAGACCTGCCCGTTGTAAGCTTTTCGTTCTTACATTTGTTTAAATAGATGGACGAAACTACGGCTCACTTCCAGTTTTTCGCTTAAACCTTTGACTTGCACCAGATGGCGGCCGCGCATATCACGTACCACTCCTGAGATGGCCTTAGCATTGACTAGGGTAGAGCGATGTATCTGCCAGAACAGCGAGGGATCAAGTTCTTCGGACAAGTCGCGTACCGGCTTACGGATCAAGGCCTCGTAGTTAGCGGTTTGTACCCTGGTGTATTTTTCGTCGGATTGGAAAAAAAGAATTTCCTCTACTGGAATTAAACGCAGTTCTTGTCCTATCGAAGCTTGTATCCATTGCAGGTATGCCGGTTTGGCCGCAATTCCCATTTGTTTAGCTAGTTGCGCCAGCATTGTGCTCATATCGTTGGGTACGCTGGTGGTGCTCAGTCTGGCCTTTAGTCTTTCTACGGTGCGGCCGAGTCGTTCGACATCGGCTGGTTTTAGCACGTAGTCAACCGCGCCCTGATCGAAGGCTTCGATTGCATATTGATCGTAGGCAGTGATAAAAACGATGTGGGTTTTATCACCGATTTCTCTGGCCGCTTCCAGCCCGGTTTTGAGCGGCATTCTGATGTCTAAAAAAACCAGGTCTGGTTGATGCGTCGCTACCATCTGTATGGCTTCCTCGCCATTCTTGGCTTCCGCCAGTATCTCCAGTTCGGGCCAGACCTGTTCCAGGCGTGAACGTAATTGATCACGCATCATTCTTTCGTCGTCGGCAATAATTGCGGTTGGCATATAAATGAAACGCTTAGTTGGCTAATTCGTAAGGGATTTCTATGGTAACGCAAACGCCCGTCGGTTGGTTAGGAGTAATGATCATTTGCGCTTTTTCTTTGTAGATCAGCTTTAGTCTTTCCCGTATATTTTGCAAGCCAAGACCGGTGCCGTTAGTTGGCTTCGCGCCAAAACCCAGGCCGGTATCCGAGATCGTGACGCGCAATTTATTGTGTGCCACTTCAGCCCGAAATTGTAGGATGCCGCCTTCTGCCTTGACTTCCAGTCCGTGCTTAATGGCATTCTCCACTAAGGACTGCAGCATCATCGGCGGGAACGAGGCACTACGTAAGCCCTCGGGCATGATGAAGTCGATTTCCAGCCTTTCTTCCATGCGCATCTTCAATAGGTCCAGGTAGGATTTGACCATATCAGCTTCGCGTCCCAGATTGGTGGTGCTGGCGTTTTCCCGCATTTGTGGTAGCACCGCGCGCAAGTAGGAGATCAGGCTGCGCTGCATGGCAGCGGCGCGTGGCGGATCGGTTTCGATCAGGTATTCGACTGAGGCCAGTGTATTGAACAGGAAGTGCGGTTCCACTTGTGCCTGCATCATTTGCATTTGCGCTTCACTCACTTGTCTGAGCAAGGCTTCTTTTTCAGCACTGGCGTTGGCTTCCTTGGCTTTTTCTTCGGCTCTTACCTTGCCGCCCATTAGTGCCTTCATTCCGAATAAGCCGAAGATCGCCAGCATCACAAAATTGATGAACCATTGAGAGGATTTTTTCTTGTAGCTACGCACTTCCTGATCGGCTGCGTCGGCCACAGCGTCCTCAATTTCCTCGCTGATTTTTTGCGCGACTTCCGGAGGCATCTTAATGTGTATGTCGTTTTGACCCGAGCCTATGCCGGAAATTTCCGGTAACTCAGGCGGTAACGGTGGCGTTGGTGGCCCACTTGGGCGGGATGAGGATAATTCTGCATGTTTGTCGTCCTTAAATACACGCACACCATTGCCGTCGATTTCTATCTGTTTCGAGTTTCCATTTGGATTGTTTTTCCGAATATGTATTCCGGTCGCGTCAATCTCTATATTCGTATCGCCATCTATCGTATGTTTGGAATTGAGCGCTCTTTTTTCATTAGGTGTTTTGCTAATTGTGATGCTTTCTTCGCTTGTGAAGAAAGTGTCTTGCATAATCCCGCCAGCGGCGATGGTTAGCATTGCGAATAGAAAAAATTTCCACCAGGAGAGTTTTGTTACCCAAGCAGCGGTTGCATCGAAAGCTTTGCTGAGCCATTGAATAAAATTCGCGCTTAGTTCTTTTGCATTGCGGATAGTGTCGGGGTTCATCATGGGCTTCTTTGGAAAGATATTTTTCTGGTTTGAGTGATAAGTATGAAAACGATAGCCTTGCTTACGGTTATGACTCATAACTTGTGATTGTATGCTGTTACTGTAAAGAAGCCCGCGATGTTTCGCTACGGTCTTGCGACAGTCTGCAAAAATGAGGGGCTAGAATGCCCAAAATGGATTGTTGCCGATGGTCATGCCTGAGTGGTGATGGCGCTCGCGGAAGGGGCGGAAACCGCTGTACATTTGGCGTTCGATGCCATTGATGAACTTTGTGAGCGAAACACAAGTCACAGCAAAGGGAGGGCGCTCATCAGTAGGGCGGCGAGTTTTGCGCAAAAGCGATGCTTACCATCGCCCGGCATACATCATAACGTAGTGCTTACTTAGCTTTTAGCCACGCATGTAAGTCATCCTGTGTCATTGGTTTTGCATAAAAGTAACCTTGCGCCAAGTGGCAACCGAATGACAGTAAGGTATCCGCCTGCATCTGGGTTTCTACACCCTCGGCAATAATCGCCATTTCCAGGCTTTGTCCGAGTTGCACGACCATTTTGGCAATGCTGGCATTGCCTGAACCCTGGTTGATTTCATTGACGAACGCCCGGTCAATTTTTAGTTTGTCGACATCGAGTTTTTGCAAGTGACTCAAAGACGAGAAGCCAGTTCCAAAGTCATCGATAGAAACGTGTATTCCCAATTGCTTGATTTGATGCAGAGTCTTAATCAGCAATTCTGGATCTTTCATTGCCATTGATTCGGTGATTTCAAGCTCTATACATGCAGGGGGTGCTTTTGAATCCTGTAAGGCACGATGCAGGGTTTGCATGAATAAAGGGTGGGAAAACTGTGCCTGTGACACATTGATTGCCATCTGGAATTCGGTGTGACCGAGACTGCGCAAATGCACTAGTTCGTGGCACGCGCTGCGCAATACCCATTCGCCGATATCAACGATCAAACCTGAGTATTCTGCAATCGGAATAAACTGATCCGGTGGTACGAATTTACCTTCTTCGGTTTTCCAGCGCAATAAGGCTTCGGCACCGACGGCTAGTCCGGTGCGCATGTCTACTTGTGGCTGATACACCAGAAACAAGCGCTCGCTCTCGAATGCGCCGCGCAGAGCGTGCATCATGCGCACGCGCTCACGAATCTCCACTCCCATGTCGCGGGTGAAATAGGTGTAGCTCGAACGTTGATGTGTCTTTGCGCGTTTTAGAGCGATATTGGTGTCCTTTAATGCCTCTGATCCATCACCTTCGTAGTCAATCAGCTTCACCAAACCTATTGTTGCTGACAGTTGTACATCTTGCTGATCTACGTCAAATGGCGTGGTGAATAAGGCGAGAATCTCATCAGGGCGCACCATCTTTTCATTGCCTAGCAAGGCGAAAGTATCACTGCCAACACGGGCAATCTGATATTCATTGCCAAAATGCCTGCTCAGGCGTTGCGCCACTGAGCATAGCAATAAATCGCCAAAATGATGACCTAGGGCATCGTTGGTTTCCGCAAAATGATCAATGTCAATCAACGACAAGGCACTATCTTGCTTGAGTGGCGACTGCAAGGTTTCATTGAGTGTTTGCAATAATTTAAGTCGATTCGAAAGACCTGTCAGCGGATCGTAGAATGCGTAATTGTGCAGACGTGAAGTCAGCATGACGTTATCGAGTCCGACCGAGACGTTGCTGCAAAATACTTCAAGCAGGCGCTTATCCATCTCGTTCAATTGCAGACCGGTATTTAGGTAAACCGTTAGTTCGCGTTGCGCCACATTGCTGAAGTACAGGACAGTACAAGTGCTTTCATATAAATTGTGTCGTGTTTCCAGAGCGCGCTCGATATGCGCTTGAATCTGTTGATCTGCTACCGATGCGATGGCCTGGCCTCCCCATTCTTGAAAACTGACGGTCGTGGCAAGAATGCGTAACTCATCCGGATTTCCGCTAGAAGGTACTTTTTCTATGGTATTGAGAGTTTGTTGACTGCAGACAAAGCCGTCAACCTGTCCGCCCAGTAGTCCGACTATCTGTATTAATACGCCGGATGCGAAATTCTGCAAACCTTGTAATGCCATTAATTCAGTGCTGGCGTTAATAATTAGCTCAAGGCCACGACGACTTGCAGAAATGGCACAGATTTGTTCATAAGAACGGATTGCAGAGGTCACCGCAGTGTATAACTTGGTGCGGGTGAGTTCGGATTTGGTCTTGTAGTCATTGATGTCGTAATCGCGAATTGCATCAATTTCCGGGGCGTAGCCGGGTTGCCCGGTGCGCAATATAATGCGCACGTCAGATAAGCCAAGAGTTTTGCGAATATGGCTTACCAATTGCAAGCCGGCATCTTCCTGTTCCATCACGACATCTAGCAAAATAATGGCGATATCGGCCTCGTGCGCAAGAATGTCGCGTGCTTCCGAAGCGGAATAGGCGTGCAGGAAACTCAGGGAGCGGTGCTGGATTTCCAGGCTGCCAAGAGCGAAAGTAGTCGCCGAATGAACATCAGGATCGTCATCAATGATCATGATGCGCCATTTTTGCGCTGCTTTGCTCTTGGAAGAGACGTCATGCGTCTCTGGTTCATCTAAAAAAACCAGATCATCTTCAGAAGAATGAATCAATGCGCTCATCTGATGTACTACTCCACGTATGTAATTATCTTTTTTGGGTGCCAACTCTGGCAGATCAGATCGTCTCTTGGCATGTTATCCGTAGCAAGTATAAAACAAGAAGGTGCCGGAAATCATCATTTAACTGGATAAATTACCAATATTGAGGTATTTTTTTTGAAACTTCGTACATCGTATCGGTGTTTGATCTTGCAGCTACTATATCGCTGTTAAAATACACATATCCCTGAATTTTATATTGTAAATACTATGTCTGGTAATACTTTTGGAAGCTTGTTCACTGTGACAACCTTTGGTGAGTCGCACGGACCGGCGATTGGCTGTGTGATTGACGGATGCCCGCCTGGATTGGTTTTGTCTGAATCCGATATTCAGCCCGAACTGGATAGGCGCAAGCCGGGAACCTCGCGTTATGTCACGCAAAGGCAGGAGTCTGATACCGTCGAAATCTTGTCCGGTGTATATCAGGGTAAAACAACCGGTACCCCTATTGCGCTACTGATTCGTAATGAAGATCAGCGTAGTAAAGACTACGGCAATATTACCGAGACTTTCCGCCCCGGGCATGCCGATTACACATACTGGCATAAATACGGCATCAGGGATCCTCGTGGTGGCGGACGCTCCTCCGCCCGTTTGACAGCGCCTGTCGTTGGTGCTGCAGCGATTGCTAAGAAGTGGCTGTTTCAGCAATACGGTACTATATTTAAAGGTGGTATGAGCCAGTTGGGCGACATCCTGATTCCTTTCGATTCCTGGGATTATGTTTCGCAAAATCCGTTTTTTTGCGCCCACTAACGATCCGGCGCTGATCGCTCAGTTAGAAGATTATATGGATGGCCTACGTAAAGATGGCGATTCTATTGGTGCTCGTATTGATGTTGTTGCCTGTCATGTGCCAGTGGGTTTGGGTGAGCCTATTTATGATAAGTTGGATGCTGAAATTGCTTATGCCATGATGGGTATAAATGCGGTTAAGGGCGTGGAGATCGGAGCCGGATTCAAATCTATTGCGCAACGAGGCTCTGAGCATGGGGATGAATTGACTCCGGATGGTTTCGTCGGTAACAATGCGGGCGGTGTCTTGGGCGGGATTTCGACTGGTCAAGACATTACTGTTTCGATTGCCATTAAACCGACTTCCTCAATCCGGACTCCCCGGCGTTCACTTGATAAAGAGGGCAATCCCGTCATGGTGGAAACTTTTGGTCGCCATGATCCTTGCGTCGGCATACGCGCTACGCCTATCGCTGAGGCTATGT
This sequence comes from Undibacterium piscinae, assembly GCA_003970805.2. Classification (GTDB taxonomy): domain Bacteria; phylum Pseudomonadota; class Gammaproteobacteria; order Burkholderiales; family Burkholderiaceae_D; genus Undibacterium; species Undibacterium piscinae. Next base: position 1,162,586 of record CP051152.1, on the reverse strand, counting down.
TGGCGCTGGTGTTGATGGATCATGCATTGCGCCATCGTGCGCAATGTGGCGATGTCAAGCCAGGTTGATTGCTTTCTTCCGTGGCAGTTTGGAATGAACTGAATATAAACTGGAAAAAACGGCACTTGTTCTTGATTTTCAAATGAAAATTTTGCATTTGATGCCGTTTTTGATTTTTTATATTGAGCTTATGATTCCTTAAATTGATGTGTTTGTGCGGTTTTGCGTTGCACAATTGTGGCATAATCAAGAGCTAAACGAAATTTACGCTCAACGATTTACTCCATTTTAGACATCAGATCATGCTTAAGACGCTTTACGACAAACTTTGGGAATCCCATGTAGTCCATGAGGATCAGGATGGTACCGCCATTCTGTATATTGATCGCCATCTGTTGCATGAAGTCACTAGCCCGCAAGCTTTTGACGGTTTGCGTTTGGCCGGACGTCAACCTTGGCGTCTGTCGGCAAATCTGGTGGTCGCAGATCATAATGTACCGACTACGAACCGTATTAACGGTATCGATGACCCGATTTCGCGTTTGCAGGTAGAAACCCTGGATGCGAATGCCAAGCAATATGGTCTGACCTATTTCGGCATGAATGATAAACGCCAGGGCATTGTGCATGTCATCGGACCTGAACAAGGGGCGACATTGCCTGGCATGACGGTGGTGTGTGGTGACTCCCATACTTCTACACATGGCGCGTTCGCTTGCCTGGCGCATGGTATTGGAACTTCGGAAGTCGAGCATGTGCTTGCGACACAAACTCTGATCGCCAAAAAATCAAAGGCTATGTTGGTACAGGTCGATGGCGTGATGCCAGTGGGAGTGACCGCCAAGGATGTGGTTCTCGCGATTATCGGCCGGATAGGTACTGCTGGTGGGACTGGCTATGCGATTGAATTTGCCGGCTCGACTATTCGCAGTCTTTCTATGGAAGGCCGGATGACGGTATGCAATATGGCGATTGAGGCTGGCGCACGCGCTGGTATGGTCGCGGTCGATCAGATTACGATTGATTACGTTAAAGGTCGTCCGTTCTCTCCGGTTGGGCCGCATTGGGATCGCGCAGTCGAATATTGGTCGGGTTTGCATACGGATGCCGGTGCTAAATTCGACATGGTGGTGACATTGAACGCTGCTGAGATTAAGCCTCAGGTTACCTGGGGCACATCCCCTGAAATGGTGGTTGCCATCGATGCGCGTGTGCCTGATCCGGACCTGGAAAAAGATCCGGTGAGACGCGATGCCATGGAAAAAGCCCTGGCCTATATGGCGCTACAGCCTAATATGGCGATCGAGGATATTCGTATCGATAAAGTGTTTATCGGTTCCTGTACCAATTCGAGGATAGAGGACTTGCGAGCTGCTGCCGCAATAGTGCGCGGGAAGTTTCGTGCTTCCAATGTGAAGTTGGCGATGGTGGTTCCCGGTTCTGGATTGGTCAAAGATCAGGCTGAGCGTGAAGGTCTGGACCAGATATTTCGCGATGCTGGTTTTGAATGGCGTGAGCCAGGTTGTTCAATGTGTTTGGCGATGAATGCCGACCGGCTTGAGCCTGGTGAGCGTTGCGCATCCACCTCGAATCGGAATTTTGAAGGACGCCAGGGGCAGGGCGGGCGTACTCATTTGGTCTCACCGGCGATGGCCGCTGCCGCTGGTATTGCGGGTCACTTTGTTGATGTCCGCGCGTTACGCTAAACTTTTCTCGGAAAAATCATATGAAAAAACTATTTACACTCATGCTTTGCGTCATGTTCTTGGCCGGCTGCAATACCTTGCAAGGTTTCGGTCAGGATGTCAAAAAAGTTGGTGAGTCGCTCGAAGGCGCCGGCAGAAAATAATATGGAAAAGTTTACCGTACTCAATGGCTTGGTCGCACCTATGGATAGGGCGAATGTGGATACCGATGCCATCATACCCAAGCAGTTTTTGAAATCCATCAAACGCAGTGGTTTTGGCCCAAATCTGTTCGATGAGTGGCGCTACCTGGATCATGGTGAGCCAGGCATGGATAATAGTCAGCGCCCTCTTAATCCGGATTTTGTATTGAATCAAGCTCGTTATCAGGGGGCTTCGATTTTATTGACTCGCAAGAATTTCGGTTGTGGCTCTTCTCGTGAACATGCGCCATGGGCTTTGGATCAATACGGTTTTCGCGTCGTCATTGCGCCTAGTTTTGCGGATATTTTTTTCAATAACTGTTTTAAGAATGGCTTGCTGCCTATCGTTTTGTCTGAGCAGGATGTTGAGCATTTGTTTAACGAAGTCAAGGCTTTCCCCGGCTATCATTTGATTGTGGATCTGGAGAATCAGGTCGTTACAACATCTGAGGGGGGTGTAAGTTACCCATTTGAAGTTGATGCCTTCAGAAAGTATTGTCTGTTGAATGGATTGGATGATATTGGTTTGACATTGCGTCAGGCTGATAAAATCCGCGCTTTTGAAGAACGGCATGTTGCTACTCAGCCTTGGTTAGCGAACACTATTTAATCTGACTTTACTTGATTTGAAATAAATATGAAGATTGCAATTTTGCCGGGCGATGGTATTGGCCCAGAGATCGTTGAACAAGCAGTAAAAGTGTTAAATGCACTAGGCGAAACCTTTGAGATGGAAACAGCGCCAGTTGGAGGTGCAGGTTATGAGGCACACGGACATCCTTTACCTGAAGCGACATTAAAACTGGCGCAGGATGCTGACGCGGTTTTGTTTGGCTCTGTCGGTGATTGGAAATATGATACTTTGGAGCGCTCTTTGCGTCCGGAGCAGGCGATTCTTGGCTTGCGTAAAAATCTGAATCTGTTCGCCAACTTACGACCTGCAATTTTGTATCCTGAACTCGCTGGAGCTTCCACTTTGAAGCCGGAGGTTGTTTCAGGTTTGGACATCTTGATTATTCGCGAATTGACTGGTGATATTTATTTCGGTCAGCCACGTGGTGTGCGTATTTGCCCAGATGGTCCGTTCAAGGGACAGCGTGAGGGTTTTGATACCATGCGCTATGCGGAAGGTGAAATCAGGCGGATTGCCCATGTGGCGTTTCAGGCTGCGCAAAAACGCGATAAGCGATTAACCAGCGTGGATAAGGCGAATGTTCTTGAGACCTTTCAGTTCTGGAAAGACATCGTGATTGACGTGCACAAAGAATATCCTGATGTCGCTCTTGATCATATGTACGTCGACAATGCGGCAATGCAATTGGTGCGTGCGCCGAAAAAATTTGATGTCATCGTGACCGGTAATATGTTCGGTGATATTTTGTCCGACGCTGCTGCGATGTTGACAGGATCTATCGGCATGCTGCCATCGGCGTCGCTTGATGCCAACAATAAAGGGTTATATGAACCTTCGCATGGATCGGCTCCTGATATTGCCGGTAAGGGTGTAGCAAATCCTTTGGCGACTATTTTATCGGCGGCGATGATGTTGCGTTATTCTTTAGCGAAAGCGGAGCAGGCTGATCGTATTGAGAATGCAGTGAAAAAAGTATTGGCTCAAGGCTTGCGTACCCCGGATATTTATGAGGCTGGCACCACCAAAGTTGGTACCGCTGAAATGGGTGCTGCCGTGGTACAGGCATTGGCATAGTCGTGATGTAGGTAACATTAAGTTGTAGTGAAATCCGCAGGTGATCCTGTAACTATTAGGGAAAGATGATGAAACTAGTTGGTCTGGTAGGTTGGCGTGGAATGGTGGGTTCGGTCCTGATGCAACGCATGCAGGAAGAGGGTGATTTTGCCCATATTGAACCAGTGTTTTTTTCTACATCGAACACGGGTGGCGCAGCCCCTGCGATGGCGAAGAATGAAAAAACATTAAAAGACGCAAATGATATTGATGCATTAAAAAAATGCGACATTATTATTACTTGCCAGGGCGGTGACTACACCACGGAAATTTTTCCTAAATTGCGTGCGGCTGGCTGGAATGGCTACTGGATTGACGCGGCGTCAAGTTTGCGTATGGACGATGATGCGATTATCGTGCTCGACCCTGTTAACCTTGATGTCATCAAGTCTGGCTTAAGCCGTGGCGTGAAAAATTACATTGGCGGAAATTGCACTGTGTCCTGTATGTTGATGGGGCTCGGCGGTTTGTTTCAGCACAATCTGGTGGACTGGATGTCTTCCATGACTTATCAGGCCGCATCTGGTGGTGGCGCACAGCATATGCGTGAGCTATTAACGCAATTTGGTTCTATTCATGCGGAAGTGAAGTCTTTGCTGGACAATCCTGCTGCCGCGATTCTTGAAATTGACCGCAAGGTATTGTCTAAGCAGCATTCTTATGGTGCGGATGAGATCAAGCAGTTTGGTGCTCCTTTAGCTGGTAACTTAATCCCTTGGATTGATAAAGATTTGGGTAATGGTGTTTCTAAGGAAGAGTGGAAAGCTGGCGCCGAGACCAATAAAATTCTTGGTACTGGTGAGGCATTTGGAACTGCTGCAATTCCAGTAGATGGCTTGTGTGTTCGTATTGGTGCGATGCGCTGCCACTCCCAGGCATTGACCATTAAACTTAAGCGCGATGTTCCGCTTGATGAAATTTATGACATGATTGCTCAAAACAATCAATGGGTTAAAGTTGTGCCCAATGAGCGGGAAGCATCAATGCAGCATTTGACTCCTGCTGCGGTAACCGGCAGCTTGACCATACCAGTTGGTCGCTTGAGAAAAATGCAAATGGGTGGGGAGTATCTGTCCGCATTCACCGTTGGCGATCAATTGTTGTGGGGTGCCGCTGAACCGCTGCGACGTATGCTGCGTATTTTGATAGCGGACTAAGTGGCATTGATGTTTGAAATTTAAGTTATAAAAGAACGGGGGTGAATTTTCATCCCCGTTTTTTATGATGGATGTTGTTCTGGGAGGTCGTTGATAAATTAATTTTTAAAACCAATTCAGTTGGCGCTAATGGATTTATGTTCACATTAGCATTGTCTGGTTCGACTGAATGATAACCGGAGCTCCATGTCAGGATTGAGGTCGCTTTTTGGTGGTGTTTTTTTTAATATCAATTAAAATGTAAGTATTGGTAATTTTCGTTAGGAAATTTCAAATTTAGAGTAAATTGCTAGCCTAGTTTTATTTTCCCTACGATAGTTCGTCTTATATTTTTAGATTGTTAAACTGCAACAACGATTTATAATGTTAAAAATAGTTTGCTTACTTAATGTATTTACCATGACCACAAATAGCGTTAAGCTTGCGTGGCTAACTTTGTAATGTTATCTTGAGACAATAAGATGCATATTAGAGTAATTAATGAAATTGCTATCGCTAACTGTATTTGCCAAAATTCAAAAAAATGTCCTATAAAATGAATAACTATAAACGTTTACAAATGAGTTCACTAGGACGTAAATTGATGAGCGCGGCGGTAGCCTCGTCATTTTTATTATTGCCTAATGCCTATGCGACTGGCTTAGGACGGCTTACTGTACTGTCGGCATTGGGACAACCGCTCAGGGCTGAAATCGAACTTACTTCGCCAGATAAAGACGAAGTGGCTTCTTTGGTGCCAAAGTTGGCGTCGGCTGAAGCTTTTCGGCAATCAAGTATAGATTTTAATCCGGCACTGCTGTCGTTGAGGTTTGCTGTCGAGTCTCGTGGTGCCGGGTATGTGATACGCGTATCTTCGACTCAGGCAATGAATGAGCCTTTCGTTGATTTGCTGCTTGAAATGAACTCAAGTAATGGTAGATTGTTGCGCGAATACACATTTTTACTTGATCCCGCTGAGCTAAGAAATAGTCAGTCTGCACAAGTGGCGAATCCGGTCAGTGTTACGACTTCTAGTTCCGCTGTGAAAACTCCTGCGCAGGAAAAATCGGCCGTAAATGCAAGTCAAACTAATGGCGCTCCCGTCACGTCAAGGAGAGTGCCTGCTAAAGTCGTTGAGGTAGCGAAGGAAGTAAAGTCTGCATCTGACTATCAGATCAAACGTGGTGACACCCTGAGTAAAATTGCAGGTGAGTTTAAAGCTGGCGGAGTGTCCCTGGATCAAATGTTGGTAGGTTTGTACAAGGCTAACCCGCAAGCATTTGCGGGCGGCAATATGAATCGCTTGAAGTCTGGTCAGATTTTATCCATTCCGGATGCCGATGCCGTTCGTGCAAGTACAGCTGCTGAGTCGCATTCTATAGTGATGGCGCATGCCGCAGATTTTTCCTCCTATCGCAATAGATTGGCGGGGCAGGTGAGTGATGCTCCTGCACAGAAAGCAACGGATAGCAAGCAAGCCGCGAGTGGGACTATTACTGCAAAAGTCAAAGAGGTTCCTACTGCGACCAGCGAATCATTGGATAAATTGAAGTTGTCCAAGGCGCTTCCTGGTGCGGCAGTCAAGCCGGGCGAAGGTAAGGCATCTTTGGAGGAGGATAAACTTGCGAAAGATAAGGCAGTTGCCGAGGCAAATGCCCGAGTGAAAGAGTTAGAGAAAAACGTTGGTGATTTACAAAAAATTTCTTGAAATCAAGAATAAGGATTTGGCTGAAAAACAGTCCGCAGCTAAAGCTAGCGTAAGTCCTGCGGCAGCTTCGGCAACCGTCGCAACGGCAGATGCGTCGGCGGCCTCAGTCGCTGCTCCAGCCTCAGTTGCAGTGGTAACTGCGCCAGCTTCTGCTCCGGCAGTTGTGGCTCCGGTAGCAAAACGTAAAATTGCTCCGCCACCGCCGCCTCCAGAGCCGAATTGGTATGATAACTGGGGTGATTGGCTGTTACCTGCGACTGCTGTGTTGGCGTTGCTCGGTGGATACGGCTTGTTTTCTAGTCGCCGTAAGAAAAAAACACAACATTTTGACGATAGTGTGTTAACGGGTTCCAGTATGAAGGCGAACTCGATGTTTGGCTCTACCGGTGGGCAGAGTGTTGATACAAATAATAGTGTCTTTAACTCAAATTTTGCGCCGTCCGCAAGTCAGTTGGATGCCAATGAGGTTGATCCTGTGGCGGAGGCTGATGTTTACATTGCTTACGGCAGAGATTCCCAAGCGGAAGAAATTTTAAAAGAAGCATTGCGTACCCAGCCAGAGCGGCATGCCGTTCGGGTTAAGTTACTTGAGATTTACTTTAGCAGGAAGGATCCGAGATCTTTTGAGCGATTGGCTAGTGAGTTGTATGGCATGACTAGTGGTGAAGGTGAAGAGTGGGCGCAAGCAGCTTCTATGGGCGTAACCTTGGAGCCGACTAATCCCCTTTATGCCGGCGGGAAAAATCAAGCTGAAGCACTTGGAGTTGCAAGTGGACTTGGTGTTAGTACTCAACCGCTTGAGGATCTTGATCCTGAGTCTTTACTGGGTAATTCACTATCTCAGGATATGCTTGATTCAATTAGTATCATTGATACCGCATCAGGTCTTACGGGTGAGCCATCGGTTGAGGTTTCTGATTTTTCAGGTGCCAAGAGTGCTGAGTCTGACGCAGTGTTGGATATCGGGTCTTTGGATTTTGATCTGGATATTCCGGGCGCGGAGCTTGTTTCTCCACTTGTTAATGATTTTTCAGTTCCAATGGTGCCGGAAGAGGCTCCTGTTGATTTAAGTGTGGAACATAAATATGAGACTCCGGTCGTTGACTTCGGTGTAATTGATTTTGACTTGGGAACCAATGAATTTGTGCCGGAGCTTAAGTCTGAACTTAAGTCTGAACAATTACAGCATGACACAAGTGATTTAGGTTTGAGCTCGGACTCATTTCTTGATTCTGAGCCTGTGGATTCAAATGAAATTGCGTTTGAATCGGTTGAGTCTTTTGGTAAGCAGAATATCGCTGAATTGGAAGTTGATCATTTGAATGTCGCTAACATTTCGCCTGTTGAGACAGAGGTGGTAGCCCCGGCTTTTGAATTTGATTTGTCAGGTATTAACCTTGACCTTGGTGAAGAGTCGAAGCAGGGCATTGATGAGCCATTGCTTGATGCGTCGTCGTCTTACAATGCTGAAATGGCGACTAAGTTGGATTTGGCGGTAGCTTATCAAGAAATTGGTGATAAAGAGGGTGCCAGGGAATTGCTTGATGAAGTCGTTAAAGGTGGAACTCAAGATCAAATTGAAAAAGCACAAACTATGCTGGCTCAATTAATGTAATTTGATGCCATTGGTATAAGCGGGCGCAGCATTTTGCTTGCGCCCGTTTTGTTTTTTTAACGTGCATTAATAGAATAATAGAATATTGGAAATGAAGCGTTTAGTGCTCGGTGTGCAATATGATGGTAGTTGCTGGCATGGGTGGCAAACTCAGCCAAATGGTAAGACTGTGCAAGATGAACTTGAAAGAGCGTTAAGCGCATTTGCAAAGCTAAAAGTGTCCACAGCATGTGCCGGTCGCACGGATGCCGGAGTCCATGCAATTGAACAAGTAGTGCATTTTGATACGCCTTTGGATAGGCCTATGCATTCATGGCTTAACGGAGTAAATGCGTTTTTGCCTCCGTCTATAGTTATAAGATGGATACGTGAGGTTGAATTTGTCGATCCTGATGCGCAGGATAATTTTCATGCAAGGTTTAGCGCGTATGCGCGTACCTATCATTATGTCGTGTATTGCAACCCGATTCGCTCTCCTATGTGGTCGAAACGTGCCGGATGGGTATTTCGGCCTCTCGATCTGGAAAGAATGCGTTTGGCAACACGGTATCTTGTTGGCGAGAATGACTTTAGCTCATTTAGGGCTGCGTCATGCCAAGCAAAATCTCCTGTCAAGCACATGTATGATATTCAAATTAGACAAAAAGGTGAGTTGTTCGTTTTCACCTTAAGAGCGAATGCATTTTTACATCATATGGTTCGTAATATTTTAGGTGCTCTTATCTTTGTGGGTACCGGGAAAAAAGAGCCTGAGTGGATTGAGCATGTGCTCCATAGCCGGGACCGTAGCTTGGCAGCGCCTACCTTCATGCCTGATGGTTTATATCTGGCGAAAATTGAATATGATGAAAAATGGCAGTTGCCAGGACTGCTGGGGCAAAGTCTTCCGGGATTCTTATCTGATTTTGATTGAGTATCTTGATCAATAATTATTTTTCATTGCGGAATTTTGCTGGTTTTATTCGAACATTGCCTTAAAGTTTTTTGTTGAAATTGTATTCTTTAATTCTAGAAATATGAATTATCGGCTTTCTACTCTGAAATCCGGTAAAATGGTGGATTGTATAATCCAAACTTGAGGCGCTCGCCTAGGGTATTTGCCCGGCCAAGGGCGCTTTTTTTTGTAATCGGTTTTTTGCCTCCCTAATGAATAACATTCGTAATTTTTCAATCATTGCCCACATTGACCACGGTAAATCTACACTGGCTGATCGTATTATCCAGTTATGTGGCGGCTTGTCAGACCGCGAAATGGAAGCGCAAGTCCTTGACTCTATGGACATTGAGCGCGAACGTGGTATCACAATCAAAGCGCAGACGGCCGCGTTGACGTATAAGGCACGCGATGGTCAGGTATATAACCTTAACTTAATAGATACGCCTGGGCATGTCGATTTCAGTTATGAAGTCAGTCGTTCCCTCTCTGCTTGTGAAGGGGCGTTGCTAGTAGTTGATGCTTCTCAAGGGGTGGAGGCGCAGACGGTCGCAAACTGTTATACGGCAATTGAGTTGGGTGTTGAGGTTGTTCCGGTCTTAAATAAAATAGATTTGCCCTCGGCTGATCCTGATAATGCGATCAATGAAATTGAGGAAGTGATAGGAATTGATGCCAGTGATGCGGTGCATTGCTCGGCAAAGAGCGGTCTTGGTGTCCAGGATGTACTCGAATCCCTGATTGTTAAGGTTCCGCCGCCCAAAGGCGATCCTGATGCGCCACTGCAAGCTTTGATCGTTGATTCCTGGTTCGATAATTATGTTGGCGTGGTAATGTTGGTTCGGATCATGAACGGGACTTTACGGCCTAAAGACAAAATACTGTTTATGGCAACGGGCGCACAACATTTGGTTGAAAGTGTTGGTGTATTCACGCCGAAATCTTTATCTAGAGCACAGTTGTCTGCAGGGCAGGTGGGTTTTATTATCGCTGGTATCAAAGAGTTGAAATCCGCTAAGGTTGGCGACACTGTTACTCATGTCGCTAAACCGGCAGCGACATCATTACCTGGCTTTAAGGAAGTGCAACCTCAGGTTTTTGCCGGGCTGTTTCCGGTTGAGGCGAATCAGTATGATGCGCTTCGCGATTCGCTTGAAAAACTAAAGCTCAATGATGCGGCCTTGATGTATGAGCCGGAAGTTTCGCAGGCTTTAGGTTTTGGCTTTCGTTGTGGGTTTTTAGGTTTGTTGCACATGGAGATAGTCCAAGAGCGCCTTGAACGCGAATTTGACATGGATTTGATCACTACTGCTCCAACGGTTGTCTATGAAGTTGTCATGGCTGATGGCACTTTGTTGATGGTTGATAACCCTTCGAAGATGCCAGATCCATCTAAGATCGGTGAAATCCGGGAACCGATTGTGACTGTCAATCTGTATATGCCTCAGGAGTATGTCGGATCTGTCATTACCTTGTGCACTTCTAAGCGTGGTGTGCAGTTGGATATGAACTATCATGGTAGGCAGGTAAAATTGACGTATGAGATGCCTATGGCTGAAATCGTACTGGATTTTTTTGATCGCTTGAAGTCTACCTCACGTGGATATGCTTCCATGGACTACGAGTTCAAGGAGTATCGGTCTGCCGATGTGGTAAAGGTGGATATGCTGATCAATAGTGAAAAGGTTGATGCACTGGCGATTATCGTCCATAGATCAAACAGTCATTATCGTGGCCGTGCGGTAGCCGCCAAAATGCGCGAACTAATTCCGCGGCAGATGTTTGATGTCGCAATTCAGGCAGCGATTGGCGCTAATATTATTTCCCGTGAAAATGTGAAAGCATTGAGAAAAAATGTCTTGGCTAAATGTTATGGTGGCGATATTAGTCGTAAACGTAAATTGCTAGAGAAGCAAAAAAGCTGGTAAGAAGCGCATGAAGCAAGTCGGTTCTGTTGAAATCCCGCAAGAGGCATTTTTGGCAATTTTACAAGTGGAAGAGAAATGAGTTTTCAATCAATCTTAGGGAATTTTTCTTTAATTCTGTTTGTTCTGACGATGGTTACCGGAGTAATCTGGTTTTTGGATATGTTCATCCTCGGGAAGCAGCGGAGATTAAATGCGGATAAGGCTTTGGCTGATTTTGATCAGCGCAATGCAAAACTAAGCGCTGAGGGTATTCGTTTGCAAGAGGGCGGACGGGTTGAGCTGGAATTCAATTTACTCAAGCAACCGGCTTGGATAGAATATTCAGGAAGTTTCTTTCCTGTGATAGCCATGGTGTTTTTCCTGCGCTCATTTTTGTATGAGCCATTTAAAATTCCATCAAGTTCTATGCTACCGACCCTCTACGTAGGTGATTTAATCTTGGTGAATAAATTTACTTATGGAATTCGTTTGCCAATAATTAATAAGAAAGTACTGTCATTGAATGATCCTCAGCGCGGTGATGTAATGGTGTTTAAATACCCGGAAAACCCGAGTCTGGATTACATCAAACGCGTGGTCGGCGTTCCCGGGGATAAAATTGTTTATAGGAATAAACGCTTAACGGTGAATGGGCAGGAAGTTGTCTATGAGACCTTGCCAGATTTTTTGGATGAGGAGCGCCTCAGTTATTCAAATCAATTTAGTGAGAGTTTGAGCGGCGTTAAACATAGAATACTCAATGATGTGCAAATGCCCGCATTCGTGCGTGATCCTCATCAGTTTCCTAAACGGGAGTTGTGCACTTATGATGATGCAGGATTTGCTTGTACCGTCCCGGAAGCGCAGTATTTCATGATGGGCGATAACAGGGACAATAGTCTGGATAGCAGATATTGGGGATTTGTTCCCGACCAGAATATTGTCGGTAAAGCATTTTTTATCTGGATGAATTTTAGTAGCCCTAAGCGTATTGGTAGTTTTCAATAATTGAGGAAGTCAATATATATGAAGCAGATTAGAAATCACTCATTTAATCGTCAAGGTGGAATTTCTCTGATAGGTTTGATTCTGACCTTGGGGGTACTCGTTTTTATGGCAATGCTGGCGACCAAGGTTGTTCCTACCGTGGTTGAATTTTCATCAATTAAAAAAGCGATCAGATCGGCTAAGCAATCGGCAAAGACAGTGCGAGAGATACAGGATGCGTTTGATAAACAGTCCGAAGTTGGCTATTTTGATGCGGTTCGAGGGAAAGATTTATCCATTGTGAAAAATGGTGAAGATATGGACGTAAGTTTTAGCTATACAAAAACAATTCATCTGTTTGGTCCGGCAAGTTTGTTGTTGGAATACGCAGATACCACGGCTAAAACTGGTAAAGCACCAAAAATGCAGGAATAAGCAGACATGTATGAATGAACAATTATTGCAAAAAAGGCTAGGTCACCAGTTTCGGAATGCGGCATTACTGCAGCAAGCTTTGACCCATCGCAGTCACAGTGTTTTGCATAATGAGCGCTTGGAGTTTCTGGGTGACTCAGTCTTGAATTGTGTTGTCGCTTCGTTGTTGTTCGATAGTTTTTCGAGCATAGACGAGGGCGATTTATCTCGAGTTCGAGCCAATCTGGTTAAGCAACAGTCGTTATACGAGATTGCACAAAGGATAGAATTATCCCAATTTTTGAGGTTGGGCGAAGGCGAGCTTAAATCTGGCGGATTCCGTCGGCCTTCTATCTTGGCCGATACGCTGGAGGCCTTGTTCGGGGCAATCTATCTTGATGCTGGCTTTGATGTTGCCCGTGAGGTGATTAAGTCTTTGTATTCCAGCGTGTTGGTATCAATCGACCCTACCACATTGGGGAAAGACGCAAAAACCCTGCTTCAGGAATTTTTGCAAAGTAAAAAAATTGCCCTGCCTCTCTATAACGTTGTGGCCACTCATGGAGCTGCGCATAGTCAGGAATTTGAAATTGAATGTCTGGTGCCTAAGCTTGATATTCAGGTTTTTGGCACTGGAGGCAGTCGGAGAGCTGGCGAGCAGGCTGCAGCCAAATTGGCACTGGAAACAGCGTTAGATTTGCTTTCCAAGACACCTGCCGCTCGAAAAAAAAGTAAACCGCGAACTTCCCAGCTGAAGCTTACCGGCATAGCGACGGTGCAAGCCGATGCGCTAGCGGACACTCAAAAAAACGCGCTAGCAACACAAAACTCTTCGTTAGACTCATTGAATAGTCAAACAAGCCCAGAAATTGCAATACAGCATAACTCCCATCCGAAGACAGCATGACAGACATATTAGATAACCCCGATTTTCGATGCGGATACATCGCCATTGTTGGTCGCCCTAACGTTGGTAAATCGACCTTGATGAATGCCTTGATCGGCGCCAAGGTGAGTATTACCTCTCGTAAGGCACAAACTACACGGCATCGTATTACGGGCATTCAGACTAAAGATAACGCGCAGTATATCTATGTCGATACCCCGGGTTTTCAGACGCGTCACGCAAATCCGTTAAATCGGACCTTAAACCGCACTGTCACCAATACCTTGACGGCATCGGATGTGATCCTGTTTATCATAGAGGCTGGTACCTTTGGCGCGGCAGATCAGCAGGTTATAGACTTGCTGCCAAAAAATGTCCCTTGCATACTCGTGATTAATAAATCGGATCGCGTCAAAGATAAAGCGGTAATGATGCCATTCGCGCAGAAAATTATGGCTTTGTTTCCTTTTGCGGCGGTAGTTCCGGTTTCTGCCACACTACGATTCCAGTTGGAAAATCTAGAGGGTGAAACAAAGAAATATCTGCCCTTGAACTCGCCTATTTTTGGTGCTGATGACATCACTGACCGTAGTGAGAAATTTTTGGCCACAGAGATCGTGCGCGAGAAGTTATTTCGCTTTGTCGGTGATGAGTTGCCCTATACCAGTACCGTTCTGATCGAGAAATTTGAGCAGGAAGGTAATTTACGTCGTGTTTTTATTGCGATCTTGGTTGAGCGAGACGGCCATAAATCTATGGTAATTGGCAATAAAGGCGCACGTTTAAAAGATATCTCAACCCAATCGCGCCAGGATATGGAAAAGTTGTTTGGTGGCCCTGTGTACCTGGAAATTTGGGTTAAGGTCAAATCAGGGTGGGCTGATAACGAAGCCGGTTTGCGTGCTTACGGCTACGAATAAAAAAGACCGGATGGACTCGGCAGCAAGTTTGGATGTTCGCACTCCACCTGAGTCTGCGGAGGTCGAATGCGAAGCCGCCGTCCCGGTTCGGCAAGCTAAACTCTTAAAAAGAGTGGTAGCAAAAGGAGTCCGGATTGCCAGTCAACCGGGCTTTGTTTTACATTCCTACCCGTATAAAGAAACCAGTTTAATTATTGAGGTTTTCAGCCGGGATTATGGTCGCGTTGCCTTGGTCGCCAAAGGGGCCAAGCGCCCGCACTCACAATTGCGTAATGTACTGCAAACTTTCCAACCTTTAAGCATGGGCTGGAGCGGGAAATCAGATATACGCACGCTCATTTCAGCCGAGTGGGTAGGGGGGATGTTGCCATTGGAGAAATCGGGGTTATTGTGTGGATTTTATCTCAATGAACTCTTGGTGAAATTTTTGGTGAGGGATGAGCCGCACCCCGTACTATTTGATCACTATGTTTCAACTCTGAATCAACTTGCGCATCACGAACCGGCTCCAATCGTACTTAGGAAGTTTGAGCAGGCATTGCTCTCCGAGTCAGGCTTGATTGCTGATCTTAGTTACTGCACTGTAGCGAAGACTAAGGTCATTGCGGAAAAACATTATGTGATCGATCCCGAAACGGGTGCACGACCGGCGCGTATCATAGATAAAATTCCTCACATCCTCGGACAAACCTTGCTTGACATGCAAGCTGGTGAGTATCAAGATGCAATTACACAATCCCAAAGCAAAATGTTGATGCGCTATTTACTTGCGCATCATTTACACGGCATTCCCTTGAATACCAGACAAATTCTGATAGACCTACAGAAGCTATGAACATTCATCAACAAACCCAAGTGATAGACCTTGGCATTAATATTGATCACGTCGCAACCTTGCGCAATGCCCGCGGCACTAGTTATCCAGATCCTTTGAAGGCAGCGCTGATGGCAGAGGAGGCCGGTGCAGACTGTATCACTTTGCATTTACGCGAAGACCGTCGCCATATTAAAGATGCTGATGTTGAAAAAATTCGACCTTTATTACTTACCAGGATGAATCTTGAAGCGGCCGTTACTCAAGAAATGATTGATTTTGCCTGTCGCATTAAACCGCAGGATGTTTGCCTGGTTCCTGAACGGCGTGAAGAGGTGACAACCGAAGGTGGTTTGGATGTTGTCCGATATTTTTCCCAAGTTCAGGCTGCGGTAAAACAATTGCAGGGCGAGGGTATCAGAGTCAGTCTATTCATCGACTCTGACGAAAACCAGATCCAGGCCGCTCGAGAGACTGGTGCGACTGTGATTGAGATCCATACCGGGCGCTATGCGGATGCGCATGATGCCATTGAGCAGGAGCGTGAGCTTCTGCGCGTCAGACAAGGTGCCTTGGAAGGTATTAAACGGGGACTCAAGGTGAATGCCGGACATGGCCTGCATTACACAAACGTTCAGGCAATTGCCGCTATCCCGGAAATATCAGAGTTAAACATTGGCCATGCGATAGTGGCGCAAGCAGTTTTTGACGGTTGGACTAAAGCGGTTGCTGACATGAAGGCAATCATGGTGAAAGCCAGATTAGCAACGAAATGATTTTCGGCATCGGCACTGATATTGTTCAAATTTCCCGGATAGAGTTGGCGCTCGCTCGTAGCGGGGATCGCTTTGCCGAGAAAATATTAGGTGTCGATGAGCTGAAGATATTTAGTGAGCGCAATGCAAAAAATTTAGCACGTGGTACGCGTTTTCTGGCCACACGGTTTGCCGCAAAAGAAGCATTTTCTAAGGCGATAGGATTGGGCATGCGTATGCCTATGTCGTGGCGTTCGATCCAAACTCTAAATGATGTAGATGGCAAACCGGCCATGCAGGCTGACGGGAAGTTGCGGGAATGGCTAGAGTCTAAGGATTTGCGTGTGAGTGTATCTATCTCGGATGAGGCGGAGTATGCCCTTGCGTTTGTGATTGTCGAAAAACGAGAGCCAACTTGATATGCATGAAGATACCCCAGAGCTGCCGTTGAGTGAGTCTCGCGCTCAGGTGTTGGATACTGTTTCTAAACTACCCAATTTGCCAGGGGTATACCGTTATTTTGATGCATCTGAAAATGTCTTATACGTTGGTAAGGCGAGGGATTTAAAGAAACGCGTTTCCAGTTATTTTCAAAAGACCTTGAGCAGTCCGCGTATCGCGATGATGGTCGCGAAAATAGCGCGACTTGAGACGACGGTCACGCGTAGCGAAGCTGAGGCTTTGATATTAGAGAATAACCTGATTAAGGCCCTACGCCCACGTTACAACATTTTGTTTCGTGATGATAAGTCCTATCCTTACCTCAAAATCACCAGCGAGCATACGCCTCGTATGACTTACTATCGCGGTGGCGTGGACAAAAAACATCAATATTTCGGACCTTTCCCCTCGGCGTGGGCGGTAAAGGAATCTATGCAGCTATTGCAAAAAATCTTCTTGCTGCGTAGTTGTGAGGATAGCGTATTTGCGAATCGCGCCCGTCCCTGTCTGCTGCACCAGATTCAGCGATGCAGTGCTCCTTGCGTAGATATTATTTCGAATGAAGATTATCTTGCCGACGTTGATAATGCGGCCAAATTCTTACGTGGCCGGCAATCTGAGGTGATGCAAAATCTTGAGTCCAAGATGTTAGGATTTGCTGAGCAATTAAAATTTGAGCAGGCGGCATTGGTACGTAATCAGATGTCCGCACTGTCGAAAATTCTTCATCAGCAAAGTATGGAGACCAATAGTGATAGCGATATCGATATTATTGCGGTGATCGTCGAAGGTGGTAAGGCATGCGTCAATCTTGCGATGGTGCGCGGGGGGCGCCATCTTGGTGACCGTGCATATTTCCCTAGTCATGTTGAAGATGCGCAGTTAGCCGCAGAAGAGCATATAGAAGTAGAAGTGCTGACCGCATTCTTGGCGCAACATTACGCCGATCAGTTTATCCCCTCGCAATTAATCTGCAATGTGGAATTTGATGCGCCGGATTTAATGCTTGCCTTGATGGCCCAATGTGGCCATCGCATCCATTGCTCTTTCCAACCTCAGGAGCAAAGGCGGGCGTGGTTGGAGATGGCAATCAAGGGCGCTCAACTGTCTTTAGCCCGCATGTTATCGGAGCAAGGCTCTCAGCAAAGCCGTACGCGTGCATTGGTCAATGTGCTGGAACTCGACATTGAAGATATCGACCTGTTGCGAGTGGAATGTTTCGATATTAGTCATACCCAGGGCGAGGCGACTCAAGCTTCGTGTGTGGTCTTTCATCATCATGCGATGCAAAATTCTGAGTACCGTCGCTTCAACATTAATGGCATTACTCCCGGAGACGACTATGCCGCAATGCGGCAGGTCATACAGCGGCGCTATGAGCACTTAGCGAATAGGGTTATGGTAGATACTGATATTGATGTTGCGCAGATGGAGGTCGCGGTGTCGAGAGATATGCCAGACATTGTATTGATTGATGGTGGCAAGGGGCAGGTGGAGGTCGCGCGTCAGGTATTTGTTGAACTGGGACTTGATACCAGTTTGATTGTTGGTGTCTCCAAAGGAGAAGGGCGTCGAGTGGGTCTGGAAACCTTGGTGTTTGTAGATGGTCGATTGCCGAAAGAGTTGGGTAAGGAATCTGCTGCGCTGATGTTGATTGCGCAGATCAGGGATGAAGCGCATCGCTTCGCTATTACCGGGATGCGTGCCAAGCGTGCCAAGGCAAGGCAAAAGTCTCAACTCGAAGAAATTGAAGGTGTCGGCCCGAAGCGCAGGCAGCGTTTGTTGGTAAGGTTTGGCGGCTTGAAGGGCGTTGCCGATGCAAGTGTTGAAGATTTGATGGCGGTTGAGGGAATTTCCCGCCAATTGGCTGAAGAAATATATAGGCAACTGCGATAAGGGCTTCAGATATTTTTTCTACGCTCACTATTGTCTCTGACGTGCAGGGTGATGCAAGCTTTGTTTAGTGCTTCTTTAGGAAAACTATCTACTCAATTTTACGGTGCAATTTTTCTCTCTTGCTTAATTTAGTTGTTACAAATCACGAGAGCTCAATATAATGCGAAGATTCAATTTCAGCGACTGAAAAAAATGCCGTTTAATTTCCCTATCTTGCTTACATGGTTACGTGTGGCACTCATCCCTCTGGTGATGGGTGTATTTTATTTGCCTAAGGCATGGTTGGGCCCTGTGGAGCCAGGCATCGCTGCCGCTGCTGTGTTCGTCGTTGCAGCGGTGACAGATTGGTTTGACGGTTTTTTGGCGCGGCGATGGGATCAAACCTCCGCTTTTGGTGCTTTCCTTGATCCGGTGGCTGACAAATTAATGGTGGCAGGGGCCTTGTTGGTGCTGATGGAATTCCGCCAGGTTGATTATATCGCCATCATTGCCTTCATTATTATCGGCCGTGAAATCACTATTTCGGCATTGAGGGAGTGGATGGCTCAAATTGGCGCATCAAAATCGGTAGCGGTAAGTTCCATTGGTAAAATTAAGACTGCGGCGCAAATGACAGCAATTCCTATGTTGTTGTTCGATAAGATTTTGTTCGGCGTGATCGATACGCACTATTGGGGGCAACTGCTATTATGGTGGGCTGCAGCGCTGACACTTTGGTCTATGCTTTATTATTTACGTAAAGCATGGCCCCTTATCAAAGAAAACTCAGGGCATTTGAATTAAGCATTAGTTTGAAAACTCTTGACAGTAAAACTGGGTGCTATATAATGTTGGTCTGTTGTTGATGCGGGAGTAGCTCAGTTGGTAGAGCGCAACCTTGCCAAGGTTGAGGTCGAGAGTTCGAGCCTCTTCTCCCGCTCCAGTGATTGTAGTAATTGGCGTAGTAATAGTAAGGCAGTAAGTGCGGGAGTAGCTCAGTTGGTAGAGCGCAACCTTGCCAAGGTTGAGGTCGAGAGTTCGAGCCTCTTCTCCCGCTCCAGTTTTTTGGCGTAGTAATTGTAATGTAGTATCTGCGGGAGTAGCTCAGTTGGTAGAGCGCAACCTTGCCAAGGTTGAGGTCGAGAGTTCGAGCCTCTTCTCCCGCTCCAGATTTCCATGGTCTTATGCAAACCTGAGCGTATCTCGATAGCCAGTACCGCAGTTTGCAGTACATCTATTTTCCAGCACAAAATCAATTCTTCCCAACACCTGGCGCAAGACGTTTTCGCGCAGGGTCTGCTCCAGATTTTGCCATTGTTCTTCGCTGATCTTGGCCACCTCACTGGCGGCAGCGTGCGGTTCTTCTGCAGCGGTGGTGAGGATTTCGCTATCGGGGAAAATAACTTCGGTCAATACGGGAATGCTGGAATCAATTTGCGTGTTCATGATGCTTTCGCGACGATATGGGAAGGTGCCAGACCTTGTTGTTGGTAGCTGCGGTAACGCTCGCGCCCGGCCAGTGTGGCTTGTGCTTCGTCCGAGACTATTTCTATCATGCGTGTAAAACGCCTGAAATCTTTGGGGATGTTCGCTGACAGGTTAATCAGCAGTTCATGGTGCGGAAACGCCGCCGTATCGTCATTGCTTAAAATGACCGGAGTCTGTGCGCTCAAAGGGTCGTTGAGCATCACATGCGGCAGAAAGTCGCTCTGGGAAAATGTCCAGAGCGCTTCATTGAGCTTGTTAAGTTCACTGACATCATTATCGAATACGATCACTTTGCAGTTGGCGGCACGGGCTTTGCGAATCAGGCGGCACGTGTAAGCGAGCTTATCGGCAACCTTGCTGTGAAAGTCTATTCTGGTCATGATGGTGGCCTGTTAAAAGCGTATGCCCGATTCGGTTTCGGAATTGCGCTTTGGCTCGGTTTTCGGTTTTTCGCTATTTCTCTTGGTCGCCGGCGCTGCTGCGGCGGGCGCCGGCGCCGCAGATTCGGCTGGCGGGTAACGGTATTCTTTCGGTAGCACACTGTTTTCCGGATAGCCTGCGCTGCTCAGGGATTTATTCCATTCTTGCCGCTCAAAGCCGCGAAACTTACTGTTGCTGATGACCAGTAAGGGTAGTTGAGCATCACCGCCGACTTGCTTGAGCTTACTGATATCTTCATTCGTGGCGATGGTTTTTTCCGCAAAGGGAACGCCTCTTTGCTTGAGCAAAGCGCGACCCTCATCGCATGGCGCGCAGGAACTGGCGGCATACAGGGTAACCGGATTCATGGCGACCGCCGCCGCTAAATCCGCTGGCAGCGCGACGCCGGCAGAGCCGCCCGACAGCGCTCGTTTCTCTACCTGCTTGGCGTTGGCTGGTGGCGCTACATCGCTGTAGGTGACCTTACCGTCGGCACCTACCCATTTGTAGAGCTCGGCGTGTGCCGTGCTAGCCAGCACTGCGCTTAGCAACAAGCAACTGGCATTTAATAACTTGACTAACTTCATTGCAATGATCTCCGGTATGCGTGGCTAGTATTTCTATACGCTTATTCATTCACTTAATTTATTCAATAAGTTCACTCACTAAGTTAACTTACTTAGTTCACTCACTTAGTTGCCCACTAAGTTGCTCACTTAGTTGCTCATGCCGCTATGGCGTAGCAGGGCATCGATTGTGGGTGCGCGTCCGCGGAACGCCTTGAAAGACTCCAGTGCAGGGCGTGAACCGCCGACCTCCAAAACTTCAGCCTGGAACTTTTGCCCGGCGGAGCGCGATAAGCTACTGCCTTCGGTTTTTGCAGCCTCTTCAAAGGCACCATAGGCATCGGCCGACAAGACTTCTGCCCACTTATAACTGAAGTAACCGGCGGCATACCCACCGGCAAAGATGTGGCCGAAAGAATGCTGAAAGCGATTGAACTCCGGCGGCGCAAATACCGATACCTGTTCCCTGACTGTGTTGAGTATGTCTTGCACCACTAACTGCCCACCAGGGTGAGCGTCATTGTGCAGGTATAGGTCAAACAAAGAGAATTCCACCTGGCGCAGGGTTTGCATGCCGGATTGGAAGTTCTTGGCCGCGGTCATCTTGTCGAACAGGGTGCGAGGTAAAGCCGCACCAGTATCGACGTGTGCCGTCATGTGTTGCAAGACATCCCATTCCCAGCAGAAATTCTCCATGAACTGTGACGGCAATTCAACCGCATCCCATTCGACGCCCGAAATTCCGGATACGGATAAGTCTTCCACCTTGGTCAGCAAGTGATGCAGGCCATGACCGAATTCGTGGAATAGGGTAATCACTTCGTCATGCGTGAACAGCGCTGGTTTCCTGACGCCGGCTACACTGACCGGTTCGCTGAAATTACAGGTCAGGTAAGCGACCGGAGTCTGTATGCCGTTTACGGTGCGACGTCGGCCGCGCGCATCATCCATCCAGGCACCACCGCGTTTTGCCGTCGCGTGCATACAGGTCGAGGTAGAACTGGCCGACCAGTTGGCCGTCTTTTTCCAGCCGGTAAAATTTTACATCCGGATGCCAGGTCGGCGCGCTATCTAACTTGACCTCTACCGCAAACAGGGTTTGGATTACGCGGAACAAACCATCTACCACCTTGTGTTCAGGGAAGTAGAGTTTCACTTCCTGTTCGGAAAAGGCGTAACGCTGTTCACGCAGTTTCTCTGAGGCATAGGTCGTGTCCCAGGCCTGCAAATCATGAATACCCAGTTTTTCGCTGGCAAAGGTGCGCAATTCCGCCAGGTCTTTTTCGGCAAAAGAGCGTCCGCGTGTCGCCAGGTCGAGCAAAAATTCGCTCACTTGCGCAGGGGTTTCCGCCATTTTTGCCACCAGCGACACTTCGGCATAATTTTTTGTAACCGAGCAAGATCGCTTCTTCTTTGCGTAGTTCCAGCAACTCGTTGATGATGCTGGTGTTATCCCAATCAGGCTTGGCACCTAATTCCGATGCCTTGGTGGCGTTGGCGCGATAAATGGTTTCGCGGATGGCGCGATTATCGGCATATTGCAAAATCGGGAAGTAGGACGGGAAGTGCAGGGTAAATTTGTAACCCGGCTTGCCGTCTTTTTCTGCCGCATTTTTTGCCGCCTGCAAGACGTCGTCCGGCAATCCGGATAGCTCACTTAACTCTTCTACGAACAAGCCGTAGGCATTGGTGGCATCAAGGACGTTTTCAGAAAACTTGGTCGACAGGGCAGCGTGCTTTTCCTGGATTTCGGCGTAGCGCAGTTTTTGATCATCGGCCAGTTCGGCACCGCTCAGGCGGAAATCCCGTATCGCGTTATTGATGATGGTTTTTCTGGCTGGCGGCAACTGGTCAAAATTGGCAGCGGCGCGCAAGGCCTTGTATTTTTCGAACAAGGCCAGGTTTTGTCCCAGCTCAGTCCAGAATTCGGTGATGACCGGTTGATTTTCATTGTACGCAGCGCGTAGTTCAGGGGTGTCAACCACCGCATTAAGGTGGCCGACTATGCTCCAGGCGCGACCGAGTTTTTCGGTCACGTCTTCCAATGGCTCGACAAAATTCTCCCAACTCACTGCCGCGGTGCTTTGCTCCAGTTGCGCGACCACCGCACGATTTTGCTCCAGCAATAGATGGATGGCAGGGCTTACGTGTTCTGGCTGTATCGCATCAAAACGCGGTAAATCACTAAAATCGAGCAGAGGGTTGGAAGATATTGTCAGTGTCATGTTAGTTTCTTTCAGCAGCTTCAATAGTGTTGACCAGTAGCATGGTAATCGTCATAGGGCCGACGCCGCCTGGTACCGGTGTAATGTAACCGGCGACTTCCTTGACCGGCGCGAAATCGACGTCACCGCACAGTTTGCCTTCGTCGTCGCGGTTCATGCCCACATCCAGTACCACGGCACCTGGCTTGACCATGTCAGCGGTGACGATATTACGTTTGCCGGTGGCAACCACCAAAATATCCGCGTTACGGGTGTGATAGCCCAGATCGCGGGTCTTGGAGTTACAGATGGTGACGGTAGCGCCCGCTTGCAAGAGTAACATCGCTTGTGGCTTGCCGACAATGTTCGAGGCGCCGACGACGACAGCGTTGGCGCCGCGTACCGGATAGTTGATCGACTCCAGCATTTTCATTACGCCATACGGAGTGCAAGGGCGGAACAGCGGCTGACCTGTCATTAACAGACCGGCGTTGCTGATGTGAAAGCCATCGACGTCTTTTTCCGCGGCAATCGCTTCTATCACCTTATTGGCGTTGATATGCGCCGGCAAAGGCAATTGCACCAGGATGCCGTTGATTTTAGGGTCTTGGTTGAGGCGATCTATGTGAGCCAGCAGTGCCGCTTCGCTGAGGTCGGCTTCGTATTTTTCCAGCACCGAATAAAAACCGCAATCTTCGCAGGCCTTGACCTTATTGCGCACATACACTTGCGAAGCTGGGTTTTCGCCAACCAGGATGACCGCTAAGCCAGGTTGCTTGCCTTGTGCGCTCAATGCAGCGGCGCGTTGGGTTACGTCGGCGCGAATTTGTTGGGAAAGTTGGGTTCCGCTAATGATTTGGGCTGTCATGGTGGGCTTTAGTGAAGAGAGGTAAAGAAGAGAGCAAACTAATTCAAGCCCAGATTATAAGGGATGGACAGGGGCAGGTGGCGTCTGGCTACGGTGAAAAATATCGATCTGGGCGCTTATGCCGCGGTGTTTTTTCTCTGCCGGCGGCTATAGCGGGGATGTTGCTGTCATATTTTTGAAATCGTATAGCCATTATTCATGCGGGTTTCAGGCCATTTTTGCTCTGTATGGCACACTGGCATTGGGTTTTGGATGTTCATAATGAGATTTGAGGTCACCTATTCGCAGTTATTCTGCTGATGGACTCGCTCAGTGATCTAAAAGGGATTTAAAAGTGAACTGAAAATGATCTAAATGGCACTATGGGAAGGTTCCGAAAGAATTGCGATTGCCACTAAGGACGGCGGTAAATTGAAAAAATACGGTAAAACAAGAGAGAATATTTTGCGCTGCAGCATAAATGTCACATTGTGAAATCATAAACCGCTATTTGAAAAATAAAAAAAAACTCCTGTTAGAATGCTCCCACTAATGCAAGTAACAACAAAATTCAGCTTTAGTTTGCCATTTGTCCACTGCGTACTTCAATAAGCGCACACACTAGGAAAGAGGAGATTCTTTATGTCACCCCAGATAGACCAAGTTTTGGCGCAAGCCATCAACGATCCTGATGTCATCGAAACCAATGAGTGGTTGGCGGCCTTAGAATCCGTGATTGACAATGAAGGACCTGAGCGCGCTCACTACCTGATGGAGCGCATGGTGGATCTGGCGCGTCGCCGTGGTTCACATATCCCTTTTTCCAGCAATACCGCCTACGTCAATACGATCCCGGCGGATGTCGGCGCGCATTGCCCGGGTAACCTGGAAATCGAAGAAAAGCTGCGCTCCATGATGCGCTGGAACGCGATGGCGATGGTGGTCAAGGCCAACCGTCTGGATGGCGACTTAGGTGGTCACCTCTCTAGTTTCGCCTCGCTGGCAAATATGCTGGGCATAGGTTTTAACCATTTCTGGCATGCGCCTACCGAAGACCATGGCGGCGATTTGCTGTACATCCAGGGCCATTCCTCACCGGGTGTGTATGCGCGCGCTTTCCTCGAAGGCCGCCTGACCGAAGATCAATTGCTGCATTTCCGCCGCGAAGTTGATGGCAAGGGTCTGTCTTCTTACCCGCATCCGAAACTGATGCCGGATTTCTGGCAGTTCCCTACCGTGTCCATGGGTCTGGGCCCGTTGATGTCTATCTACCAGGCACGTTTCCTGAAATACCTGCACGCCCGCGGCATTGCCGACACGGCTAACCGTAAGGTCTGGGCATTCTGCGGCGACGGCGAAATGGATGAGCCGGAATCGATGGGTGCGATCGGTATGGCAGGCCGCGAACAACTCGATAACCTGATTATCGTGGTCAACTGCAATCTGCAGCGCCTTGACGGCCCGGTACGTGGCAATGGCAAGATCATCCAGGAACTGGAATCTGATTTCCGCGGTGCCGGCTGGAACGTCGTCAAAGTGATCTGGGGCGCAGGCTGGGATGAGTTGCTGGCCAAGGATAAAGACGGCATCTTGCAAAAAGTCATGATGGAAACCGTCGATGGCGAATACCAGAATTACAAAGCCAAAGACGGCGCCTATGTACGCGCCCACTTCTTTGGCAAGCATCCTAAGTTGCTGGAAATGGTTGCGCAGATGTCGGATGACGATATCTGGCGCCTGACCCGCGGCGGCCATGATCCGCACAAGATTTACGCAGCCTTTAAAGTGGCACAAGAGCATAAAGGTCAACCGACAGTCTTGCTGGTCAAGAGCGTCAAAGGTTTTGGTTTCGGTAAATCCGGTGAGGCGCGCAATACTGCCCACAACACCAAGAAGCTCGATGACGAGGCGATCAAGGCTTTGCGTGACCGCTTCCAGTTGCCGATTTCGGATGAACAATTGCCGGCGATTCCTTTCTTCAAACCAGCCGATGACACGCCGGAGATGAAGTACCTGCAAGAGCGTCGCGCTGCCCTTGGTGGTTACTTGCCGCAACGCCGCCAGAAAGCCGATGAAGAACTGATCGTGCCGGAACTGAGCGCGTTTCAGGCGATGCTGGAACCAACCGCCGAAGGCCGTGAAATTTCCAGTACTGCCGCGTATGTGCGGGTACTGACATCCTTGCTGCGTGACTCCAGCCTGGGTCAGCGTATCGTCCCTATCATGGTGGATGAATCGCGCACCTTCGGTATGGAAGGCCTGTTCCGCCAGATCGGTATCTTTAGCCAAGTCGGCCAGTTGTACGAACCAGTCGATAAAGACCAGGTGATGTACTACCGTGAAGACAAGGCTGGCCAGATTTTGCAAGAGGGTATCAACGAAGCCGGTGGTATGAGCTCATGGATCGCTGCGGCAACTTCATATTCGACGAATAACCGCGTGATGATTCCGTTTTACACGTATTACTCGATGTTCGGTTTGCAGCGTATCGGCGATCTGGCTTGGGCGGCAGCCGACATGCGTTCACGCGGCTTTATGATGGCAGGTACTGCCGGACGCACTACCTTGAATGGCGAAGGTTTGCAGCATGAAGATGGCCATAGCCATGTTTTGGCATCGACCATCCCTAACTGCGTTCCTTACGATCCTACTTTTGCCCATGAAGTGGCAGTCATCATTCATGATGGTCTGCGCCGCATGGTCACCAATCAGGAAGATGTGTTCTATTACATCACGATCATGAACGAGAACTACAGCCATCCTGGTCTGAAAGCCGGACAGGAAGAGGGCATCATCAAAGGTCTGTACCAGTTGCAAAAGTCGCCTGAAACGACCAAGCACCGCGTACAGCTGATGGGTTCAGGCACGATCTTGCGTGAAGTGATCGCCGCTTCCGATCTGCTGTTCGCTGACTGGGGTATTGCCGCTGACGTTTGGTCGGCTCCATCATTTACCTTGCTGGCGCGTGATGGCCAGGAAGCGGAACGCTGGAATATGCTGCACCCTACCGATGAAGCGCGTGTGCCTTACATTACTGAGTGCCTGAAAGATACTCAGGGTCCTATCGTGGTCTCTACCGATTACATGCGCACTTTTGCCGAGCAGGTCCGTGCCTTTGTTCCTAAAGGTCGTAGCTACAAGGTCCTGGGTACCGATGGTTTTGGCCGTTCCGATTCGCGTGCCAAGTTGCGTGAATTCTTTGAAGTGAACCGTTACTTTGTCGTCATCGCCGCCTTGAAATCCCTGGCTGACGAAGGTGCATTGTCGGCATCGGTAGTGGCTCAGGCGATTGCCAAATACGGCATTGATGCAGAGAAACCAAATCCGGTATCTGTGTAAAACATGTGTAGGGTGCGCCATGCGCACCATCCAACGGTGCGCATGGCGCACCCTACGTAAAAAACGGAGTGAATAATATGAGTGCAATTGAAGTCAAAGTACCGGATATCGGTGATTTCAAAGAAGTCGAAGTCATTGAGTTGATGGTCAAGGTAGGCGATACCGTTAAGGTTGATCAGTCACTGGTGACGGTAGAGTCAGACAAGGCGAGTATGGAAATCCCCTCCAGCCATGCCGGTGTAGTGAAAGAGATTAAGGTCAAGGTCGGCGACAAAATCGCCGAAGGTTCTTTGCTGGTGATCGTAGAAGCAGCTGGTGATGCCGCCGTTGCCCCTGCTGCCCCAGTTGCAGCAGCTCCAGCTCAGGCCGCCGTTGCTCCTGCAGCGACACCTGCGCCAGCACCTGCACCGGTTGCTGCCGCAGTGTCCGCAACCGCTGCACCAGCCGCAATTGCGTCAGTGACCCCGGCCGGTAATGCGCACGCTTCGCCATCGATACGCAAGTTTGCGCGTGAACTCGGTGTCGATTTGACGCGGGTTTCCGGATCAGGCCAAAAAGGCCGGATTACCGAGGAAGACGTACAGAACTTCGTCAAGGGCATTATGTCCTCATCGACGGCTGCGCCGGCATTGGCTGCCAGTGCGGGTGGTGCTGGTGGTGCGACTAACGGCAGCGGCCTAGGCATCAACCTGTTGCCTTGGCCTTCGCTCGATTTCAGCAAGTTCGGTGCGACCGAATTGCTGCCTTTGTCACGCATCAAAAAACTCAGCGGTCCTAATTTGCACCGCAACTGGGTGATGATTCCGCACGTGACGCATTTTGACGAAGCCGATATTACTGACCTCGAAGAGTTCCGTAAATCTTCCAACGCGGCAATGGTGAAGTCGGGTATCAAGCTGACCATGCTGGCGTTTGTGATCAAGGCCAGCGTTGCGGCACTGAAGAAATTCAAGGCATTCAATGCTTCGTTAGACGCGACCGGTGAAAAAACCTGATCCTGAAGTCTTATTACAACATCGGCTTTGCCGCCGATACGCCAAATGGCTTGATGGTGCCGGTGATTAAAAACGCTGACCAGAAAACCCTGTCGCAAATCGCGGTAGAGATGGGCGAGTTGTCGGCGCAGGCACGTGACGGCAAGCTCAAGCCTGCTGACATGCAAGGCGCGACGTTCACGATTTCTTCGCTCGGCGGTATTGGTGGTACGGCATTTACGCCTATCATCAATGCGCCTGAAGTGGCGATTCTGGGTCTCTCCAAGTCTTCCATGAAGCCGGTTTGGGATGGCAAGCAATTCGTGCCGCGCCTGATCCTGCCGATGTCGCTGTCCTACGATCACCGCGTGATCGACGGCGCGATGGCCGCCAAGTTCTCTGCGTATCTGGGCGAAGTCTTGTCCGATCTGCGTAAAACCTTACTGTAAGCGGAGACTAATAATGAGCACGATAGAAATTAAAGTACCGGACATCGGTGATTTTAAAGAAGTTGAAGTCATAGAGTTGCTGGTCAAAGTGGGCGACACCGTCAAGGTCGATCAGTCACTGGTGACGGTAGAGTCAGACAAGGCCAGCATGGAGATCCCTTCCAGCCACGCCGGTGTCATCACCGAACTGAAGGTCAAGATCGGTGACAAGATTGCCGAAGGTTCTCTGCTGGCGGTAGTGACGGCGAGCGCCGATGCTGCGCCAGTAGTGGCTCCAGCCGCCGCAGCAGTATCAGCTCCAGCTCCAGCCGCAGCAACACCAGCAGCATCAGCGGCACCAGTTGCTGCCGCACCAGCCGCTTCCAGCTATGCCGGTCAGGTCGATGTTGAATGCGACATGATGGTGTTGGGCGCAGGCCCGGGCGGCTATTCGGCGGCGTTCCGTTCGGCGGATCTGGGCATGAATGCCGTGCTGGTCGAGAAGTATTCGACACTCGGCGGTGTCTGCCTCAATGTCGGTTGCATTCCATCCAAAGCCCTGTTGCACGTGGCTGCGGTGATCGATGAAACCGCTTCCATGGCCAAGCATGGCGTGACGTTTGCCGCACCGGCAATCGACATCGACGCTTTGCGCGGTTACAAGGAAGGCGTCATCAAAAAAATGACTACCGGTTTGGCTGGCATGGCCAAGGCGCGCAAGGTTAATGTGGTACAGGGTGTCGGCCAGTTCGTCAGCCCGCATCACATCACCGTTACTGCAGCCGATGGCACGCAAAAAACCATACAGTTCAAGCAGGCGATTATCGCTGCCGGTTCTGCAGTAGTGAATCTGCCATTTGTGCCGGCGGATCCACGTATCGTCGATAGTACCGGCGCGCTGGAATTGCGTCAGATCCCTAAACGCATGCTGGTGATCGGCGGCGGCATCATCGGCCTGGAAATGGCCACCGTGTATTCGACTTTAGGTGCGCGCATCGACGTGGTCGAGATGATGGACGGCCTGATGCAAGGCGCAGACCGCGACATGGTCAAGGTCTGGCAGAAATTCAACGAAAAACGTTTCGACAACATCATGTTGAAGACCAAAACAGTCGGCGTAGAAGCGCTGCCTGAAGGCATCAAGGTGACGTTTGAAGCGGCAGAAGCAGGCGTAGCTGCACCAGCACCACAACTGTACGATCTGGTATTGGTTGCGGTAGGCCGCAGCCCTAACGGCAAGAAGATCGCCGCCGACCAGGCTGGCGTGGCAGTGACGGATCGCGGTTTCATCAACGTCGATAAGCAGATGCGTACCAACGTGCCGCATATCTTCGCCATCGGTGACCTGGTCGGCCAACCTATGCTGGCGCACAAGGCCGTACATGAAGCGCATGTCGCAGCCGAAGCGGCGTTTGGCGAGAAAGCCTTTTTTGATGCCAAGGTCATTCCATCGGTGGCTTACACCGATCCGGAAGTGGCATGGGTAGGTATTACCGAAGATGAAGCCAAGGCCAAGGGCATCAAGCTGGAGAAAGGGCATTTCCCATGGGCAGCCTCAGGCCGCGCAGTGGCAAACGGCCGTGACGAAGGCTTCACCAAGTTGCTGTTCGATGCGGAAACCAAGCGCATCGTCGGCGGCGGTATGGTCGGCACGCACGCCGGTGACATGATAGGTGAAATCGCCCTGGCCATCGAGATGGGCGCAGATGCAGTCGATATCGGCAAAACCATCCATCCTCATCCTACCCTGGGTGAATCGATAGGCATGGCAGCAGAAGTCTACAAAGGCGTCTGCACCGATTTACCGCCACAGCGTAAAAAGTAATCCGGAAACACACGCTGTCACGGTTAGTCGGCAGCA
This sequence comes from Undibacterium piscinae, assembly GCA_003970805.2. GTDB lineage: Bacteria > Pseudomonadota > Gammaproteobacteria > Burkholderiales > Burkholderiaceae_D > Undibacterium > Undibacterium piscinae. The sequence continues at coordinate 1,132,432 of CP051152.1, read as the reverse complement.
AAAATAGCCCGCTCGCAAGAAATTGCCAGTGGGCTTTTTGTTTGGTAGATTCTGAAAAATGAAATGGCGGCATAATGTTTTTGGTTTGCGGCGGCCTACTCTTGCGTGTACTTCTGTCGTTGGTGTGCGATTGCCGGCCGGTGGTAGACCGGCGGCTAGCCACCTTTTTTGCTTCGCCAAAAAAGGTGGCCCAAAAAAGGCGACGCAAAGTCGCTGCCCTTCGGGTGCCCAATTGTGCAGGTCAAAAAATGGGGAACGAAAACTCGCAAACTCGCCTTTGCGGCCACAGCGACTCGTCGCCTTCTTTTGCTTCCGTTTCTTGGCGAAACAAACAAGACCAAGCCACAGCAAACCAAAAACAGCATGCCGCCAGCATATTCCATGAGTCAAAAGCGCATGGAGCGCCGTCAATGCAAGCCAGATCAAAATTCCAGGTTTGCAAATCGGCATTAGGTTTAACTGCTCGCATATCCGGCTTCTACTTGGGGTAATTGGAATCTTGTCGCTTGCCCGGAACGCGCGACCTTATCTTTTTCATAGAGGGCTTATTCAATAGGCTGGTGATTCAAGCGCCGGTTTAACGATCACTTCAAAAATCGCAATTACTGCTGGTTGTTACTCGTCAACTTCAATTTTGCAACGTTTCGCACTAAATTCCCGCACTTCTATAGGTTTCTTTTCGACTTAATACCGCCCAGGCAATGCGGGCGTTTTTATTGGCCAAGGCAACTGTCGCAATGTTTCGATTTCGCCTTGCCATCAATCCTTGTGCCCATCGACTTCGTCGGTCTTGTTTATTGGTGCAGGCATTTAATGCCGCTCGTGCACCATGAATGAGCAAGGTTCTGAGATAGGTTTCGCCACGCTTACTAATGTGACCTAAACGTTCTTTGCCACCACTTGAATGTTGGCGCGGAACCAGACCTAACCAGGCTGCCATGTCTCTGCCATTGGTAAATTGTGTAGCGTCGCCTACTGCCGCAACCAAAGCGCTGGCGGTGATTGGGCCAACACCTTCTATTTCCATGAGTCTTTGAATTCGCTCATCGGATTTGACTGTCGCTTCAATACGTCGATCATGTGCTTTAATTTTGTCATCAACTTGCCTCAATTCTTCTGCCAATTCACTTAATAATTGGCGGAAGCGCTCATTAAGTTGTCCATCAGTTTGTTCCAGCAGTATGGGTAAGGCTTGACGAACCTGAGAAATGCCCAAGCCAATAACGATACCAAACTCACCAAGCAATCCGCGTATTTCATTGCTTAACGCAGTTCTTGCTCGAATTAGGCGACTGCGAATTCGATGTTCTGCTTGAGTCACTTGCTGGTCAGTATTTTTGACCGCAACAAATCGCATTGACGGACGACTAACTGCCTCACAAATTGCCTCGGCATCATTGGCATCGTTCTTGCCACTCTTTACGTAGGGCTTGACGAATTGTGCGGCGATAAGCTTGATCTGATGACCGTACTTGCTTAATTCTCTTGCCCAATAGTGCGAGGAACCACATGCCTCCATACCGATTAAACAAGGTGGTAATTCTTTGAAAAATTCATGCATTTGCGCACGACGTAACTGCTTGCGCATCACCACTTTCTCAAATCGATCAACGCCATGCAATTGAAAAACTTGTTTTGCCAGATCGATACCAATTCGACTAATATTCATTTGGACTTCTCCTCTGTGAACTGACTAGTTTTATGACTCATCAGTTTGGCACAGTTGATGCCGTAGGGGGAGGAGTCCATTCCATTGCCCTACGATTACGCCTTACCGCGTTGGTGCGCGGAGGTAGTAGACCCACCTGCTATGCAGTCGATTTGGCTTTTCACTCAAGCTCCATGAAATATTTAATCAGACCCACAGGCTTTCTCTCTTCAGTTCCGAAACACCGAAATAGTTCATCAACTCCCTTCTGATGAGCGGCCTTGTATGTCGGATCATCTTGTAGGTTGACACTATCTTTCACGTATTGAATGGTATCAATGTTTTGATCGTGAAAAACGATTGAGTGACCTGCAATGATTCTAAGAATTGCATCTTCCTCAGATTTACACGGAGAGCCAAGTCTTTGTAGAGCTGCGTCAAAGAAGCCGAATAGATAGCCTCGCACAAATTTGCTTTGAAGCTCAGCCGTATAGTTTGGCCGATTTCGACAAAGGAGTAGTTGCATATCCAGAACCGTCGCAACGCTTCCTATTGCCTTGACACTCTGTTTATCTAAAGTATCGAACACAGCATCGAGAGGTGTCCTCTTTTTTTTAAAAAAACCAAACATGACTATCTCTTTCTTGTGCGAGTGTTGTGAATAAAGCTTCGAGAGGCCTAACGTTGGAAATAACTTGCAGCCGGAATGCCCGAGGCATGGAAGGAACCCAAAGCGTAGCTTTGAGCTGTCAGGTTGATTAAATGGTTAGGCCTCTTTAGTAACAAGTAATTTCTCCATCTTTGCTGGGTCATTTGGCATTGACATATATCCTTTCCCGATGTACCACGAAATAAGCCAGCTTGAATCTATCGTGCGATCAAAAGGGCGGGGCTCTAGCCTAATCGATTCGCAGTGAAGGCTCTTCGCAAGTTCCTCAGAGTATGAAAGCAATTTGCTACCGATGCCTCGTCCTCGGTACTCCGGAAGTACAAATAATTCGTAAATGAATCCTAACGACTGATCGCTCCAGTTGTCGTAGCAAAGAAAACCAACGTCACATTCGCTGATTTTTGCAATAAACATTCTTGATCTACCGTTCTTTGCTCGTTCTGCGAGTCCGCGAAGCATTGAGTTCGTAACAAAGGTAGATATTGTGATTTCGATGATGGATAGCATTAGAACTCCAAAATATGAGAACGGACTAACTAGAAATGTGCGCCACCGTGACGGGCTACGCATGATACTTTAATAAAAAATTTTTGAAACCCGGTAGTGGACTGGCTTTGGAAATATTTATTGCATTTTGGATACCATTAAACGAGCTGCCAAGGTCAGGTCTTGCGTTGCAACAGCGTTGTGAAGCAAGGAGCACTCGACGAGCAGCATGAGCAATGCGCAGCAAACTCGATGGTAAACTGCACGCTGCGAAAAAATTCGATGACTATCCAAGAGAGTGCGCGCATGAGTTCAAAAGGTCCAGGGTTTGCCGTTTTGTATCGGTGGCGTCTGCACGAAGACGCCGAAGTATCATTTGTGAGGGCATGGACACGCGTTTCAGAGTTGCTGCTTTCTGAGCGTGGCTCGCTTGGCTCTCGTCTGCACCGCGGTCCCGATGGTTTGTGGTACAGCTATGCACAGTGGCCGAGTGCAGACGCCAGGAAACAGGCATTCGCTCTCGAATCTGTAGATCCTGAAGCTGAGCGCCAGATGACCGAGGCCATCGCAGAACGCTTCCCTGAAATCGTTCTAGAGCCAGTCTCTGACCTCATGGTTTTACCTTCAAAAAACTAAAAGAGTTAGCAACGCAATTGAATTCAAGCTTGTAACTCGGTAAGACGTAGCGTGCTCCATCTATCCCATTGTAAGCAATCTCAAAACAGGCAAGCCCACTGCGCATATTCCATGCGGGCTGCAGGCCGATGTGCTTGAAGAAGCGCATGGAATATGCGCAGTGGCAGGCATGCTTATGCGATTCCAAACAGTTCAATAGATGAAGCCAATTGCTCCCTGCAATTGCGCCTTACCGCGTTAAATAGGATAGGGGAGAAACGAGCGGGGATATACATTGAATTTTCCTGAGGGCTTGGTAGTCAATGAAAAATGGCGATGATTTGGTTTGAGCTTCATATTCAGGCTATCAGCACTATGATTCGAGCAGCGATATAGAGTCCGCAGCCAAAAACGATGTGCGTGATCAAACTCTGTAAGCGCGCCGACGCAGGATGAGGCGTGCGTGAGGCCGCAATACCTGCGCCCATCCCCGGTTGCATTAAAAAGAAGGGCGCAGTCACGCTTCCTACGCCGACGGCCAGGGCGGGGGCAATCGTCGGCAGCCCAATCCAAGCCATTCCCCAAATCGCAACGAGCATGGCAGCGAATGTGATGCCCACCAGATAATGGGTCAGCCATCCTAAAATAGCTTCGCCGCGTACAGCTGCGGAATCTTTTATGCTGTTATGGCGAAAACGGCCACGGGGCATATGCGCAATCCATCGGCCGAGCAAACCATAGTTTGGCATTGGGATGCGGAGCAGTGCTTGGCGCATGAGGCTCCATAAATCCATCACCGCTGTCGCTCCAATGCCAATCAACACCACATTCAATAAATCGTTCATTTTTCTCTCCGGCAGTCTCTTTGATTGAAATAGGCTGCTATCCTACGAGTTCAAGTTAACTTGAGGTCAAGGACTATTTAAATGGATATTGCTGAAGTGGCGCAACGCTCGGGCTTACCCGCCTCCACACTGCGTTTTTATGAAGAAAAAGGGCTTATTTGTTCGGTCGGCCGACACGGGCTGCGGCGACTTTTTGGCAACAACATCTTGGAACGATTGGCGCTCATCGCCTTAGGGCGTGCAGCCGGTTTTTCCTTGGCTGAAATTTCTCCGATGCTAGGCGCAGAAGGCACCCCGCAAATTGATCGACAACTCTTGTTAGACAAAGCCAGGGAACTCGATCGCACCATCCAAAAATTAACCGCAATGCGTGATGGACTACAACACGCCGCCGTTTGCAAAGCGACTAGCCACATTGCGGCCGTGATCTCAATCGCACCGTATCGATCTCGAACTGTCTGTGTAACGGTTAAACAAATGAACTGGGTGATGCAAGGTCGCACACTTCTCAAACACGACCAGGCCAGAATCCAAAACCGCATGCCGCCAACGCGTATCCCATTCGCCCGCCTTGTGCTTGAAGAAGCGCATACGCAGTGGCGCTGCCTGTTTGAGATTTTATACCGTAGTGAAGCCCATTGCCTTACTGTCGCGCGCGGTGATCTGCCCGATGACACGGATGCTCAGGTCTTCGACATAGCCAGTTTGCCGTCGCGCGTGCTTGAAAAGCCGCTGATGGTGGCAACTACCTTGAGGCTGGCCACTTCGATCACCGAGACGGTATTGTCAGCCAGGTTGCCCGAGTACACGTAACGGCCATCCGGTGTCAGTGCCGCACCGTAAGGATCACGACCTACCGGCACTACCGAGCTGATTTCGCGTTTGGCGATATCGAACCAGCGCCAGACCGCTAATGGCGCTGCGTTTTAATTTACTGGTGGCGGGTGCCTTGCTCATGATTATTTTCCGAGGCCACGTTTGGCCAGTTTCAACATATCCAAAATACCGGAACCATTTTGCATCAGACGTGACAACTGGTTGCGTAACAAGAATCCGGCCAGCTCAGAGAGCTTATTCACGACACCACTTTTCAATGCCAGGACCAGGATCGCCAAGGTTAAATCGACCAGTTGCGTGGTATCAGAAAATTCTTCTGATTCATCTTTCAGCCAATACGCTATCACTGCAAACAGGTAATCGGCAAACAGGCCGCCCAGCATATTTTTAAAATCACACACCGCGATCTCGCCACTCAGCTCAGCCGCATCGATAAACGCCACTACTTGCGCTTTTAAGGCTTGCTGTCCTGGCATATTGTCACGCATCATCAGTAAGGGCGATTTGCCGACTACGCTGCGCGTAATTGCGACAAACTCACGGTCTGCCAATAACAATTCAAGCAAGGCATCCACCAGGCGTTGCAAACGCTCCTGCAAGCCAAACTCATCAAAGCCCGGCGTTTCTAAAGTTTGCTCCAGTACGATTTCAATACACAATTCGTAATAACCGAGCATTAACTTCTCTTTGGTCGGAAAGTATTTATAGATCGTGGCATCGCCAATTCCTGCTGCCCGCGCGATCTGTTTCATGCTGCTTGCGTCATAACCATGCTCGGTCATCAGATCGACTGCAGTGCGAATAATCTGGCGCCGGGTTTGTTCTTGCTGGGATTTAGATGTTTTCATAATCAATACTCACTATCTTTAAAATTGAAGATTATTGACTTTAATATATACCTAAAGTATTTTAAGTGCAAGAATCATGAGAGTATTCGATTAAATTAATTTTTTATTATGTTTATTGGCGTTGGCACTTGAGCGTGAGAATGCAGGGCTGGGAACCTGAAAAAGGAAGACCTCGTATTTAATTAGTGACCGAAGGCGCAATGGTTGCGGCAATTGCGCCGTAGCGCATGTTCGAAAATAAGCAGCAAATGTTAGCGGCATCAGGCCAGACGACAAATGCCATGCAAGTTCAGTGAGCTGCGCAGTCTTAAGCGGGCACGAAATAGTACGACCCATAAATTGGCGGCGGATAGGTTGAGTTCTGCGCAGATTTCTTCGGCTTCGCATTCCAACCAGGCGTGCATCATGAATACCTTGGCGGTTTTGATGGGCAATTTTTCTAGCGAACTCTCGAATATGCGGAAAAAATCTTTTTGCTCTAGTAGCGTGTCGGGGGCATTGCCCGCGCGCGCCACTGGCGGCTTGTGGTAAGCCTGGTGCGTGCTGTTGCGCGTACTGTTGAGCAGGCTATCGATCAGGTCGGACTCAGCCGCCTCATCATCCAATATCAGCGATGTTTCTCTTTCTGAAGCACGCAGAATGTCGATGATTTTATATTTGAGTATGCCTGCGACATAGGTGCGAAATGCTGCGCGCCCGGCAAAACGATCTGGCTGTTCCAGCGCCGCCAGCAGCGCTTCTTGTACCGCATCTTCGGCCTGCGCAGGATTGCGTAATCGCTGCAGCGCATAGCGTAATAATAGTGGCCGCATCGTTAGCAATTGTTGGTGGCTGTCCTGGCGATTGCGCATCGCGCTAAATATGGGCCTTGCTGTTTGCTGTTGAGCGAGAGGGGAGTGTGCGTGCATGGCCTTAGGAGCGTGATGGGTGGGAGTAAAAAGACGGTGATGTCTTGATATACGTGCGCATCAGAAGTTTGGATTCAAATACAGAGTTCAATTCTGTGAGTCCGGCAGCGACAGCAACAAAAAAGCCCGCGGCACATGCCTGCGGGCTTATTAATGTGAAATTAATGAGAACTTAATGGAAAATAAAATCCTGCCATGCCCTTGCGCATAGCCCATGCGGCCTGCAGGGCAGATAGGCTGGAAACCCGCATGGATACTGGGTATCCGGCCTATGCCTAATTTTTTTAAAGCTGCTTGGATGAGGCTAGCCTGAAATAGCTTGATGCAAATTTTGCTCTGATAGGCTTAGGCTTAGGCTTAGGCTTAGGCTTAGGCTTAGGCTTAGGCTTAGGCTTAGGCTTAGACTTAGGCTTAGGCATCGACGATCTGAAAAGGCTTGAGCATCCTTACACGCATAGATTTTAGTTTGGCGAAGCGTAGTTCCATATCGTTTTCCAGCAGCCATTCATGCTGGCTTTCGGCGCGCATGGCCTGGCCTTGCAGATTGAACCCTTGCCAGTCGAAATCAAGCGTGACGCTAAAACTTTGATTGCCATGGTCCAGCACTTTAAAGTTTTTATAGGCGTGGCTGCTAACGCTGATGCGTTGCGGGATAGCGCTAATCCAGGCATCAAATTGCTGCAGATTGCTGATGTGCTGGCCTTCGCTTAGCTCTAAAAAAAAATCGTCCGCCAGAAGTTCATGCAACTTAGCGCTATCACCATTGGCTGTTTCTAGTAGATACAGCCAATAGTGCATAAAAGATTTGCTGCGGTTTTCTGCATAGGCGGGCTCAAAATCGAACTGCGCGATCTGGCCGGTGGCTTGTAAATCGAGTTTCTCAAAGACCGGCAGATCTTGTTCAGTGCTCACGAGCACGGTCGCATAATGCAGACGGTAGCTGTGCCTGGAAAGATCGGGACGTATGTTTTGATACACGATGTCGGCTTCTAAAGAGAGCTTGCCATCGGGCAGTAGTTTGACCTCGGTATTTTGCACATGATGGGCATTTTGCCAGCCAGTAAATAGCTCCAGTCTCTGCTGTAAATCGGCTTTCCCCTTGCTCGTGCCCATTTGCGAAGTAATCTCTACATCGTCGCTGAGTAGCGCTTTTTGATTGGCGATACGGGCCTCGGTCAACGGCACTTCATACACCTGGTACCAACGATAGTATTGCGCCAGCGCCAGATGGGTTTGCTGCTGTAGATGAAATGGATTTGTCATTGCTAGTCATTATTCTCGATTTGGATTTGTCTCTGCTGTTTGCTTGTGCGGCTGTCGGTCTGAGGCATAGTCAGCGCTTCAGATCGCAACCACCAGCGACTGCCGGCATGCGGGCTTGCCATGTTTAATAGCTCGCCCATCTGTGGTGTGCTAACCGGGAGCCCAGCTTGCTGGGCTAAATGCACGATGCGATTGAATGGCTCATACCAGGCGTGCAGGGAGAGATCGAAAGTGCCGTTGTGTATAGGCAGCAAATGCTGACCGCGCAAATCTTGATGTGCTTGTAAAGATTCTTCTGGTTGCATGTGTACGTCTGGCCATAACTTATCGTAGGCACCGGTTTCTATCAGCGTCAGATTAAACGGGCCATAGGCATCGCCGATTTGTTTAAACCCATCAAAGTAACCCGAATCACCGCTAAAGAAAATACGCATGTCCTGATGGAGTATGGCCCAGGAGGCCCATAAACTTTTGTTTCTATCGTGCAGGCCGCGCCCCGAAAAATGCTGGGATGGCGTCGCAACAAATTTAATCCCGTGCACGGTAGTGTCTTGCCACCAGTCTAGTTGTTGCACTTTAGCCGCGTCTACACCCCAGGCTATCAAGGTATCGCCGACACCCAAGGGTGTCAGGAAATGCTCTACCTTATGCGCTAATTGCTGTATCGCAGCCTTGTCCAAATGGTCGTAGTGATCGTGTGACAGGATCACGCCCTTAATCTTTGGCAGTTGTTCTATGCTGATAGGTGCCGCATGGAAGCGCTTCGGCCCCATCCATTGAAAAGGCGAGGCGCGTTCTGAGAACACCGGATCGGTGAGCCAAAATTCGCCCTGCATTTTCATCAAAACAGTTGAGTGGCCTAATCTAAACAAGCTATTGTCCGGTGCATCGTGCAATTGCTGCTGGCTCATTTCAATTACCGGTATCGCTAAACTGGGAACGGTATTGGCAGGCTTGTTAAACATGAAGCGCCAGCTAATCGCCAGCGTCTTCCAAAAGCCATGTGCTTGCATTTTTATCTGATTGCGATATTTGCCCTGATGTTGGACGGCTGCTGGTTTGATGGGGGTGAGGCTCATGTGGGTATCATCCTAAATTGGAACATCTGTGTGCGCTACATTGTTACACTACACAGTGTAGTTTTAATTTGGGCAAAAGTAAACTGCCTAGTGTAAAATATTTCATTTGCATTTATTTCACTGATCCCATGACTGCTCCAGTACGCCTTACCGATAGAAAACGTCTCGCCATCCTGGAGGCGGCGATTGCCGAGTTTCGTCAACATGGTTTTGAGGCGACCAGCATGGATAAAATTGCCGCCACCGCCTTGGTCTCTAAGCGTACCGTCTACAATCATTTCGCCAGTAAGGATGAATTATTTGCGGCGATATTGATGGAGTTATGGGATAGCAGTGCCGCGCAAGGCGACTTAAATTACCAAAGTGAACGTACGGTAAGGGCGCAATTGAGCGACTATCTGCAACGCAAAATGCGCTTATTGTGCGACCCCAATTTTATCGATTTAGCGCGGGTCGCAGTGGCCGCCACCATCCATAACCCTGAGCGCGCCAGAGAAATGGTGGCGCGCCTAAGTCAGCGCGAGGAGGGAATTGCGGCTTGGATGAAGGCGGCACAGGCTGATGGCAAACTCAAACCTGGTGACCCTGTACTGCTCAGCGACTTATTGCAAGGCCAGTTAAAAGCGGTGGCATTTTGGCCGCAAGTAGCGATGGGGCAGCCGCTATTAAACCTGCAGCAACAGCAAAAAGTGCTAGAGCTTACTTTGGAGATGTTTTTGTTGCTTAATGAACGCTAGGCTGGCTGTCATGGATAAATCTCTGCGGCTAGATAGTTAGTATCATTGCAGGTGGCACAAGGTTTTGTGCGATTTTTAGCTTGCTAGCGACTATTTTTAGCGGCTTTCTGGGTGTATGCTGAGGTTTTTGTGACTGTTAATAAAAGGCTCACAGCATGCAGCGTCGCGCACTTTTACAACTGGCTGGCTTAACTGCAATAGGCGTACTGCCTGCGTTGGCGCAGGCGCTGCCAGCTATGCAAATTTCCACTCTGTCCGAGCAAGACCCGGCTACTAGTATCGCTGAATTAATCATCACTGAGGCCTATCGCCGCTTAGGGATGCAGGTGGTAGTGCGTAAACTGCCGGGTGAACGCGCCTTGCGTAGCGCCAACAATGGTGAGATGGATGGCGAGTTGTATCGCAAGCTGGGGATGGAGCTTGACTATCCAAACTTACTGATCGTGCCCATACCTTTGCTCACTTATGAAGTTGTGATTTTTTCGCACGGCACCAATTTCGTGGTCAACGGTTGGGAGAGCTTGCGGCCCTATACGATAGGCTATGTCAAGAGTATCAAAATCATAGAAAAAAACACGGTAGGCATGAAGGTCGAAGTGGCGAATAGTCTGCGTCAGGCATTTCTGAAAATGATGCTAGGTCGCTCTGATGTGGTGGTGGCGAATCGCGCCTCGGGTTTGGCTGCGCTAAAAGAGCTTAATCTAACTGAAATCAAGGTGCTGACACCGCCCTTGGCTTCCTTTCCGGTATTTCACTATCTGAATAATAAACATGCGGCCCTGGTGCCTAAACTGACGACGGTGCTGCAACAAATGCAGAAAGACAAGAGCATAGAAAACATCCAAAAATCTGTCATGTCTGACTTGGAGGCTTACCATGCTGTGCCTGTAGATCTGAGCGAAGCTAGCGAGGCTAGCCACGCATGAGCGTAGTGGCTAGGGTAATAGTGCGAAATAATGCGAAATGGTGCGAGCGAATACCAAGTATTCCGCTTTGATCCGGCTTCGAACTTCAACTCATCTCACGTAGTAGGAAACAAACGGCAGACCATGCTGATAGGAGTGCTTAGCTTTGTTAAAAAAGAAGTCATGCCCGCGAACACATGGGGTATAGTGTTGCTCTTGGTAAATAAATTGCATCAGTGAAACTATTGTCATCGTCAGGCAGATCGCTTGCTCAAGCTGCGTTTGCCGTTGACGCTGATCGATAAAATGTCTGTTAGCATGCAAAGTAGCGGGCAATGTCGCTAATGCAGAGCAATAGAACCTTAGGGAGCTCCAGACTGCAGAGGACAAAAAACTATTTTTTGGAGAAATGGGTGTTCAATTCCTACTCTGGTGTGGCGCGATTTCTGGGTGTGGGGCTGATGCATGCATTAGCGGTCTGCCTGGTACTGGACTATCTGACGATAGATGGAAATATTTCTATTTTCTGGATACCTAGCGGCATCGCTTTGGCCAGCGTCATAATGGGCGGTCGCGCCTATCTGATCTCGATTTTTTTCGGGGCATTCGCTGCCTACCTGTGGATGGGGCGTAGCGTGGCTCCCGCTCTGATTATTTCTTTGGTCAATATCAGCGAAGCCTGGCTAGCGAGCTGGCTATTAAGCCGACTGAGTATTCACCACTCCCCATTTAACGCCCGGCTTACGCATGCCCGAGACTATTTGGGTTTGCTGGCCATTGCCATGCCGGTCTCTGTACTTGGTGCACTTCTTGGTGTGCTGTGTTTGTGGGCTGTGGGTGAGCTTGGTGCAGACGCGTTCGCTATTTCTTTGCTGCATTGGTGGATGGGCAGTGTCTTGGGCGTTGGCATTGTCACGCCCTTGATACTGGTATGGCGACATCATTCAGCTAGCTTGTTTGTTGCCGCGCGTGCCGCCGAAGCCTTGTTTGGATTTATTTTGTCTTTTTTGACAGGCCAAATCGTTTTCTTGGGGTGGTGGACTGAGTCGCTAGAAATTATTCTCAACCCATATTGGAGCTTTCTGTTTGTCGCTTGGGCCGCCGCTCGTTTTGGGCGGCATGGTGCTTTGCTCATGGTCTGTATGAGTGTCTTGCAAGCGCTGATGGGGGCTATTCATGTCAGCGGCTATTTTGCCAAATATAGTGTGCAGTTAGGTTTAATGAATTTATGGTTGTATGCGCTGGTGCTAACGGTGTTAGGCGTGATGCTGGCGCTGGTGATTAATGAGCGTAGGCAGGCCGAAAGTCTGGCGATAGCAAGTGAAAAAAGTCATAGGAATTTACTCGATTGCGCACCAGATGCAATTGGCGTGATACGCAATAGCCGCATGGTGTATGTGAATCGTGCGGCCCTGGCGATGTTTGGTGCGAGCGCTAGCGAGGACTTAATCGGAAAATCGATGTTGGATCTGGTGCATCCGGATTTTCATGCGATAGCACTGGCGCGCGCTAAACAAATCGTAAACGACGGGGTGGCCGTTCCCATGATAGAGGAACGCTTCGTTAAATTGAACGGCACACCGTTCGATGCCGAAGTACAAAGTACGCCGATTATTTTTGACGGACTTGCCTCGGTTCACGTGATCGTGCGTGATGTAACTGACGCTAATTGGGCTATTAAAAACGAAAAGTTCCGTACCTATATTTTAGAGTTATTGGTCAGCGATATACCACTTCACCAGCAACTTGAGGCGATTGTACTCGGGGTGGAGCAGCTCGATACGACTGCCATTTGCAGTGTTTTATTACTCGATAAATCAGGCCTGCATCTGGGGCAGGGCGTGGCACCCAACTTACCCGATTTTTATAATCAAGCCGTTGATGGTGTCGCCATTGGCTTAGGGGTAGGTTCATGTGGCACGGCAGCGTTTACCGGCGAAACCGTGATCGTCAGCGACATTGCCCATCATCCGTATTGGGCACCCTATACCGAACTGGCGGCGCGTGCTGGCCTCAATGCGTGCTGGTCGCAGCCTATACGTTCGGCGTCGGGGAGCATCTTGGGCAGTTTTGCGATTTATCATCGGAGCGTGAATATCCCTGGTGAAAAAGATATAGCACTCATAGAGCAGTGCGCGCATCTGGCCAGTATTGCGATAGAAAGGAGCAATGCAGAAGAGAAGCTGAGCGAGAGCGAAGCGCATTTTCGCCTGCTCACGGAAGATGTCACCGACGTAGTGTGGCGCATGGACAGTAATTTCATCATCACCTATGTCAGCCCAGCAGACGAACGACTGCGTGGCTATCCTGCTAGCGAAGTAATCGGATACTCTTTGGCTAATTTGTTGACCGGCCTGGGATCCGAAAAGATCGCGGAAATTATGCAACGCCGCAGCGCTGCCGAACAAGCAGGGCAGTTGCTAGGGAGTGAAACCTTTGAGGTGCAGCAACACTGCAAGCATGGCAAGACCATCTGGATGGAGACGACCTCAAATCCTGAGCGCGATGCGAATGGAAAGATCATTGCCTATCATGGGATTAGCCGCGATATCACAAAACGCAAGGAGGTAGAACTGGAGTTGCGCATCGCTGCGATCGCTTTTGAATCGCAGCAGGGCATGTATGTCGCCGATGCGGCATGGGTAATTTTACGGGTGAATCAGGCCTTTACCAAAATTACTGGTTATAGCGCAGAGGATGTATTCGGACAAAGCCCGCGCATGCTCAGTTCAGGGCGGCACGATGAGGCATTTTATGATGAAATGACAGAAAAAATTGCTAGCTGCGGGACCTGGCAGGGTGAGATTTGGGATAAACGTAAAAACGGCGAAATTTTCCCCGCCTGGTTAATCTTGACCGCGGTCAGTGGCGAGGATGGTTTGATCAGTCATTATGTCGCAACACTGAGTGATATGAGCGCACGCAAGGCCGCTGAAGAGCAAATTAAGACACTGGCATTTTATGACGCATTGACGGGATTGCCGAACCGGCGTTTATTGGTCAATCGGCTCGAACAAGCCATGGCAACGGTGCCACGTCATCAAAGGCACGGCGCTTTATTGTTTATCGATCTGGATAATTTTAAGACGCTCAATGATACCTTGGGCCACGATATTGGCGATTTATTGTTGGCGCAGGTGGCGCAACGACTGAACACCTGCATACGCGATGGCGATACGGTAGCGCGTTTGGGCGGTGATGAATTTGTCGTTATGTTGGAAAACTTAAGTGAACAGACGATCGATGCGGCCAGTCAGGTTGAAGTGGTTGGTGAAAAAATATTGCATGTACTAAATCAGGTTTATCAGTTGGCGAAGTATGAACATCAAAGCACACCGAGTATAGGCATGACCTTGTTTGGCGGAGAGCGTGAAAATATAGAGGAACCCCTAAAACGTGCTGATTTAGCGATGTACCAAGCCAAGGCTGCAGGCCGAAATACCCTGCGCTTTTATGAGCCGCAGATGCAGGCCGTGGTGACAGCCAGGATGCAACTGGATGCAGATCTACGTGAAGCCTTGAGCAGTGAACAGTTCGTCTTGTATTACCAGGCCCAAGTGCAGGGCGCAGCGCTTACCGTCGGTGCCGAGGCACTGGTGCGTTGGCAACATCCACAACGCGGCATGATTTCACCTCTGGAGTTTATCCCATTCGCGGAAGAATCTGGTTTGATTCTGCCTTTGGGGCATTGGGTTTTGCAAGCTGCCTGCCGGCAGTTGGCAGCGTGGGCGCAGCAGCCGGCAATGCGAAATTTATCAATGTCGGTCAATGTCAGTCCACGGCAATTTCATCAGGTTGATTTTGTCGATCAGGTATTACGCATACTCGACGATAGTGGTGCCAATCCTGAGCATCTCAAGCTTGAATTGACTGAAGGGCTATTGGTCACAAATGTGGAAGATGTGATTGCCAAGATGAGCGCGCTTAAACTACGCGGCGTCGGTTTCTCACTCGATGACTTTGGTACGGGTTACTCATCTCTGGCCTATTTGAAACGCCTGCCCTTGGATCAGTTAAAGATAGATCAAAGTTTTGTGCGTGACATTTTGATTGATCCGAATGATGCTGCAATCGCTAAGATGGTGGTAGTGCTGGCCGATAGCCTGGGTTTAGCGGTGATTGCGGAAGGCGTAGAAACAGAAGAACAACGCGTTTTGCTAGCAAGTCAGGGCTGCCATGCTTACCAGGGTTATTTGTTTAGCCGACCACTGCCGATTGCGCAATTTGAGCACCTGGTAGGTGCAGGTGCGGGCGCTGGTGCTAACGTCGATCTGAGTGATAGTCAATTTCGGGATTTGATTCTGCCCCCCCGCCAACACGCATATCCCATGCGCCCTGGCGGGCAGGCAGGCTGAAGACCCGCATGCCTATTGCGCAAGCGGCCTATGCCATTTTGAAATTACGGTCATTCTGAGGCGCGAGCCAGGCGGGCAGCAAGCGTAAAAAAAAGCCGGACAAGTTTGACTTGTCCGGCTTTTGCAAATGCTGGCTTAGTAAGGGCCGCTTTCTAACCAGCGTTCTAATTGCGGCAGGCGATCGTTACCCCAGAAGCGCTCACCTTCGACGATGAAAAAGGGCGATCCGAAAACCCCACGGGCTTCGGCCATGTCGACCTCGGCTTTGACGCGGGCGCGGCTGGCTGGTGCGCTGATCGCATCTTGAAATTCTTCCGCTTCGATTCCCAGTTCGGCTGCGATGCTTTGTAATTCTTCTACCGCAGCGATATTTCTGTCTTCGATAAAATAAGCTTTGAGTACCAGATTGGCGAATTGGCAGCCTAGCTTAGGATTGCGATCATGAATGGCGTGAAACACGCGTGCCGCCTGCTCGGTATTCACGCCTAAGGACGACGGTGTCTTGTACGCGACCCCGTAATAGGCTGCCAGGCGTTCTGCATCGCGTAACACGTAGTCACTACGCATCATGCTGCTGGGTATTTTGATGCGCTCTAAAGATTGGAAATTGGCATCGAGCACGATCGCGTGCCAGTTGACGCTACGTGCATGGCGCGCCGCCAGAGCATCAATCAACTGCGAGGCGATATAGCCGTAAGGAGAAGAAAAGTCGAAATAAAAATCGATAGGCGTGGACATGCTTTGGTTCCTAAGGGTGAGCGAGGGAGCAGGGCGTGAACAGCACCTTGCAAAGAACGCAAAGTATCTATGAAAGTAGCAGTTCTCACAAGTGGCGCGTGCATCTATTGTGATCGTTGTGTCAGCCCTGCAAAATTCGCGCAAGCAAGTGCATATGTAACATTTATATAGCTCAGACTATATTCGTGTAAAATTGCCGCGCAGCAACGTTTTTAATTGTTCTGCGCAGCTTTTTTGGACGGGTACAATAAGAAAAGTAGCTAAGCAAGGTGCCCGCATTAACTCCTTACCGCGATTATGAGCGACCCAGCGAACTCTCAGCAGCATAAGGCCATGGATTTTTTCCTGGCACGGCAACCTATACTGAATCGCCAGCAGAGTCTGACTGCCTACGAATTACTTTTTCGCAGTGCCGCGTTAGGTCCTGCCGGTGTGGTGGACGATGTGGCAGCGACCGCTTCAGTGATCGAGCACGCCTCTGAGTTAGGTCTGGATAATGTCATCGGTAGCTCCTTGGGCTTCTTCAATGTAGACACCAAGGTTTTGCTGAGCGATTTTATTCAGTTTTTGCCGCGCGATAAGGTCGTGTTGGAAATTTTGGAAACGGTAGAAGCCACCGATGAAGTTGTGGCACGTGTGGCCGAATTGCTGGCGCTGGGTTATAAATTCGCACTCGATGATGTGATTGCCGATTCGCCTTGTCTGCGTAAGCTCTTACCTATGATCGAGATTATCAAAATTGATATCATGGGCATGTCGCGCAGTGATTTGACGGCGCTGTATCAGCAATTTAAAGGTGCCAACAAAAAAATGTTGGCAGAAAAAGTTGAGACCTTAGACGAGTTTAATTTTTGCATGAACTTGGGGTTTGATTATTTTCAAGGCTATTATTTTGCCAAGCCACTGATACTGACAGGCAAAAAGCTCTCGCCCTCGCAACTGGCTATCATGCGCTTGATGGCCTTAATCGTGGCCGATGCCGACACTGCGGTGATAGAACTGGCGATTAAGCATGATGCTTCTTTAGGCTTAAATTTGCTGCGTCTGGTGAATACGCCGGCCTTTCTGACTTCGCAGCGCATTGAGTCGCTGCGCCAGGCTCTGGCGGTGCTGGGGCGTAGACAGTTACAGCGCTGGTTGCAAATTTTACTGTATGCCGCGCCCGGTAAAGTCGATAGTTTTATGTCGCCTTTGTTGATGTTGGCCACTAGTCGTGGCAAGTTGATGGAGTTAATCACACAACAAATCATGCCGCGTAATCAGACTGCCGCCGATACCGCATTTACGGTCGGTATCATGTCCTTAATGGATACTTTATTTAGCTCTCCTATGCCGCAAATTCTTGATCAGGTTTCGGTGGTGGAGGAGGTTAAATTGGCCTTGCTGGAGCGCCGTGGCCAATATGGCGAAATACTCCATTTGATCGAGCAGATAGAGGTTTTGGATCAGGATGAAGCTGCTGCGGCGCTACTGCTAGCCGAATTGCAACAAATCGGCATCAGTAAAGAAACCCTGTTTGAGTTGCAAGTGCAGGCCTTTGAGTGGAGCGATGAGATTTCGCGTAGCGTGGCCTAGACCATCTGCATAGTCTTCCTTCCTCTAAGTTTTTATACCTAAGTGCTCTATTTGCTGTAAGGTCACGCTATTGTTCCGCATTACTAAGCGCGGCCTCTTGGTATTTAAATTCTCTTCCTCCCGGTTTTCTCCCCCGTAGATGTTAACGACAGTTGGCTCGTGATGGCGCCGGCGCCGGTGCTGTCTTGTTCTGACTTGCTCTGCTAGTTAGCGGGAAAATCTAGCCTTAGAAAGCAGTATGGCAAATTCTTTTGCATTACCCGCAAGCACTGATTATTTTGGTGATGCGCTGCAGCTAGACATGCTGACCAATCTGAGCACACATGGCTGGTCACAACATAGTCTGTTTTTACCTGAAACGCTCAGATTGGCCTTGGCGACCGAGTGTGCGGATCTGGCGGCGAGTGGGGCGCTCAAATCGGCTGGGGTTGGGCGTACGGCCGTATTGACAGTGCAGCCGGCGATACGTGGCGATCAAATTCTTTGGCTCAATCCCGGTCAGTCGCAGGCCTGTGACGCGTATCTGGCCATCATGGAAAGTCTGCGCTTGCTGCTAAACCAGCATTTTTATCTGGGTCTGGAAGAGTATGAAAGCCATTTCGCTTTCTATGCGCCGGGCAGTGCGTATCTGCGCCATCTGGATAGATTTCGCGATGATGATAGTCGTACCGTGTCGGTGGTGATTTATCTGAATCAGGATTGGCTGTCGGATCAGGGCGGTGCCTTACGCCTGCATCCGCAAGGTCTGGCGAGTCTGGATGTGTCGCCTATCGGTGCCACCATGGTCTTATTTTTGTCGGCAGAAATGCTGCATGAAGTAATGCCGGCAAGCCGCGACCGGCTCTCGCTGACCGGATGGTTCCGGCGCAGAGCTTAGTTGCTTCAGTCTAGTCTGAGCGATTTTCATACTACGTAATTGAGAATAGCGAAGTAGTGGGCGCTGCTGCCGCCCAAGACAAATAAATGCCAGATGCCGTGACCGTGTTTGACGCGGGTATCGAGCACAAAAAAGATAATGCCTACGGTGTACAGTAAGCCGCCTGCTGCCAGCCAGGCGAAACCCGCGCTGCCCAGTGTGTTCATCAAGGGCACGATGGCGGCTAAGGCGGCCCAGCCCATCACCACATAAATCACCACAGAAAAAATTCTGGCTTCACTTTGCGGCCTAAGCTCCAACAAGCTGCCCAGGATACCTAAACTCCAGATCAAGATCAGCAAAGGCCAGCCCCAGGAATGACGCAGGGTGACCAGACAAAACGGGGTGTAACTACCGGCGATGAGTAGGTAAATACTGTGGTGGTCTAGTTTTTGCAAGATGCTTTTTGCCGGCCCGCGCACGCTGTGATACAGAGTTGAAAAGCTATACAGGAGAACGAGCGTGATGCCATAAATGATGACACTGGTCAGTTTCCAAGGGTCGTCGGCTATCACCGCATGCATCACTAGTACGCCACTGCCTATCAGCGCTAAGACTGCGCCGAAAAAATGGGTCGCTGCGTTAAATTTCTCTCCGTAATACATGGCTGATACATCCTGTGGGTTGGAACTATGTGCGGTGCAGCATAACACGCCTGGTTTTTTTCTTGCTAGAGCGCAGGTTCTAGCTGAAAAACGCTGGCTATCAGGGGGCGCGTTTGCAGCAATTGTGCGCGCCTACAAAAGCGCGGCTGTGGTAGTCTGCTGGCATGATTAATACCGCACTAAAAAATGCCGCACTCACACAGTCTGTAAAAGACGGCTGTTTACTTTTATGTTTACTTGGCGCAGCCACTGCCATTAGTTTTCTGCTGGATCCGTATGTCTCGCTGACCAGTCTTTGCATGCTGTATGTATTGGCGGTGGTGTTAGCCTCGTATCGTCTTAGCCGCACTCTGGCGGTGTGCGCTGCGTTTGCCGCAGTGTTAGCCTTAAATTTTTTCTTCGTGCCGCCACGCTGGACTTTTCAGGTAGAACGCTCTGAACATTTTATTGCGCTGCTGACCATGCTGGTGCTCGCTTTGGTCATCAATCACTTAGCTTCAGGGATGCGCCGTGAGACTGAGATTGCCAGGCGCAACGAGCAGCGCGCGCGCCAATTGCAAAGCCTGGCTATCGCTTTGGCCGATGCCGATACCCCAGTGCTGGTAAAGCGCTTGGCGCAAAGTGCACTCGATGTCGCCTTTAGCGGCCCTAACGTCGTAGCGCTCTTGGATGCGGACACCGATCAACTCGATCTGCCTTTAGATCTTCCTAATGCAGTCAGTGATGGCTTGCGTTGTTGCATAAAAGAGGGCGTTATTCTGGGGGCTGGCACTGGTCGCTGGAGCGAACTCGATGCCTGGTATATACCTCTGGGAGCGCGGCGGCTAGAAGCTGCGCTCAGTGGCGCCGTTTGTCTACAGAATGTGGCTGGCGATGATGAAAGCGGCCGTGAACACGCTAGCGCTTTATGTACCATGGTCGCGCAAGCTCTGTGGCGTCTGCGTCTGAGTGGCGCCATGCAGGCCGCCCAGAATGAGGTGCAAAGACAGCAATTGCAGGGCATTTTTTTGGCTGCGATTTCGCATGATTTACGCACTCCCTTGGCGGTCGTATTGGGTGCCGCCTCGGCCTTGCAACTGCAGCACGATAAACTCAGTATGGCCGAGCAGCAGCGCTTATTGACCAGCATCGTCAACGAGGCTGGGCACCTGGCGAGCTTGACCGAGAATACTTTGCAATTGGTCAGACTCGCCAACTCTACGCAGAGCTTGACGCGCGATTGGGAGTCTATGGAAGAAATCATCGGCAGCGTGTTAGCCAGAATCAGGCAAGTCGATACCGGCCGACGTATCCTTACTAAAGTACCGGCAAGCCTGCCTTTGGTGCGGGTCGACGCGGTCTTGCTTTCTCAGTTAATCGGCAATCTACTTGAGAATGCCTTGAAGTATACCGATGATGCGGTTCATCTGGTGGTCAGCCTGGAGTCGCATGCGCAAGGCGTAAATATGCTGGTCGCGGTAAAAGACCGTGGCCCGGGTATTTCTGAGAAAGATCAAATAACAATTTTTGAGGCCTACTCACGTGGCGATCATAGCGAACGCAGTGGGCAACGCGGGTCCGGCCTTGGCTTGGCAGTGTGCCGCGCGATCGCGCAGGCGCATGGCGGCAGCCTGATCTTGCGCCGCCGTAGTGGTGGCGGCAGCAGCTTTGTGCTCAGTCTGCCACTGGCCACGGAGCAACCATTTAAGCAAGGAGAACAGCCATGAGAGTGCTAATTGTCGAGGACGATAAAGATATTCGGGCCCTGATGCGCACTTCGCTGTCGGTCGAGGGCTTTGAAGTGCAGACGGCGGTCTCGGTCAGCGAAGCGAGCGCCATGTTAAAGCATGCTATGCCAGATGTGATGGTGCTCGATCTTGGCCTGCCCGATGGGGATGGGGTCGATCTGGTGCGCCAGGTGCGAAAACATCACAATTTGCCGATTTTAGTGGTCTCGGCGCGGCATCAAGAGGCGCAAAAAATTCTATTACTCGACGCCGGCGCCGACGATTATCTGACCAAGCCTTTTAGCGTGGGCGAACTGCTGGCGCGCATACGGGTCGCCTTGCGCCATCGCGGCACCACAGTCACTGCCGCAGTCACTGTCTATCAGCTCGATGATTTGCAAGTGGATTTACAGTCGCATGAAGTCCTCTGCAAGGGGCAGCAACTGCATCTGACCAAGACAGAATTTAATCTGCTGGCACGCCTGGTGCGCAGCTGCGGCAAGGTAGTCACGCATAGACAATTGCTGGTCGATGTGTGGGGCGATGAATTTGTCGATCACACCCATTACCTGCGCCTCTACATGGGGCAATTGCGCGCAAAGATTGAAGATAATCCGGCTGAGCCACGTTATCTGCTCACCGAAACCGGGGTCGGCTATAGGCTGGCAGCGGTATGAACTCACAACAAACTCTCAATAAATTCTAAATAATTACTTTTGGCTGAAGCCTGGTTGAACCAGGCTGACCGAGAGTGAGGATAAATTCTCAGGTCGCTTCTCTTGTTACTCTAGGCCCCAGGCTGTTTTATACGCTTATTGATCCATTATTTCGTTATTCTCGCTTAATATAGTCGTAAACCGCTAGCTCGTATTCATGCTGACTTTTAGGGTTATGATTTTCTCGATGAATAGCTAAAGTCGTAAATTGAAGACTATAAGTACGTCATATTTTCAAAAGGCATACATTAAAGTCGTAAACATAGTGTGCATCATTGCCGTGAATGACTGGGAAAAGAGAAGGTCCATTCATCCTGGGTACTTTAACGCGCAAATGGCCGATGCGAAGCGCAAGTGTCAATCAGCAATTTAGTTTTTTAGGTGTCATTTAAAATGAATCACTAATGGTAATTATTTATAAAAAATATGAGCCGGAATGCCTGCTTGTTCCGCAAGCCCAACAGCATGACGGGTTCCGCGGGCTAATCCTGGCTTGTCATAGTCTGGATGAAAGGCAAGTACCAAATCGATTCCTGTTCTGAACATTCTATCGTTGAGTCCTTTCCATCCGT
Source organism: Undibacterium piscinae (assembly GCA_003970805.2). Classification (GTDB taxonomy): domain Bacteria; phylum Pseudomonadota; class Gammaproteobacteria; order Burkholderiales; family Burkholderiaceae_D; genus Undibacterium; species Undibacterium piscinae. The sequence continues at coordinate 1,110,408 of CP051152.1, read as the reverse complement.
CCATAGGGTAAATATCGTAGTCTTCCTTGGTCTTTTTCATCAATTCGACGCCTAATCCAAGTTCTTGGGCAGCTTAATTTGCGAAAGCATCGACACCAGGTGTGTCGCCGGTAATAATCACACTTAAATTTGGAAGGCGGCTAAGTTCGCGTCGCAGCGCTTCGATATCCGTCCAAGTCGTTGAGCCGGTGATGAGAACACGCATTTTAGGGTAAATTCCTTGTCATCATAAACATGGCGATTTTCAATTGGTTACGAAATTTTTTACGAAAATTAGCCATGGAAAATTTTGTTTCATTCCCTTGAAAGAACCATTTGCTACTTTGTAGCCAATGCTGTCTCACACTATTTTTGTTTGTCTGGAAGATGTATGGCTGCCCGAACAATGGAATGTTTGTGAGAACGCTGTTATGCCATGATTAAATTGTCGATGCTAATCTTGCTCTGACATCTGCGAGAGTCACTTCGTTGAGTAGCTTGCCATTTTCAAACACTGAAACAAATTCGCAATTATTGACTTCAGTCCAGCTAACTTGATCCTTTAGATAAAATTCACCTTGCTTATCTTTGTAGACAGCCACCAAACCTTTGGCCGAATTTTTGGTGCCGTCACCCGTTTTTGGTGCTTTAAAAATTTCACGATTTTCACCTGCAATTTTGGCAAACGTCGCTTTCACGGCGAAACCATCTGTGTCACGAGTGACATATTGATAGGTGTAACTTCCAATCCCAAACACTACATTGGTTGACGCAAATCCTTTGGCTTTTAGTCCGGTACAAATCGCTGTCGCACGTTCAATCGTGATGGAGTCACCATAGATTAAACCAACATGCGGGTCGAGAAGTTTATACCCTTGCATGCTTTTGCTACCACCAAACACATCCCACAGGCATTCTATCGCGCCCTTGTATTCAGGCGATCCGACCAGTGCATCTGCATCTCCACAAATCATTTTTACCGGGCAGCCAGTGTCAGGGCGAAATACCACTTTGCCATCCCGCGCCAAAATTTGCGCTTTAAGTTTGACGGTAAAGTCAGTCATAACCTGCCAGAAATCCCAAGAGTCCGACACAATACTGACGATGCCGGCCGGATAGATGTCTTGGATTAAACGGCGAAAGGTTTCTAGCTCATTATCCATACCACCCGCACACATAACGGAATGCTCAGTCGCTGCGACACTACCACCGACCAGTTCCAGGTCACTATTGGCGCCATAAAAATCTTCCAGAAAGTCGATGGCGGGAATGGTGTCTGTTCCGGTAAAACTTAATAAGTGCGCAGCACCGCTCATCGCCGCAGCTTCAGCGCCAAACATGCCGCGAAAACTAAAGTCATGTCCCTGCCAATTTACAAAATCAATACTACCATCGGTTTCTAGCGCAAAAGCTGTGAGAATTTTCTTGTACTCATGTGCTGTGGTGGCACTGGTGCACATGCCCCATACATTGGTGGATAGAATAGTCTCGAGGTAATTAGTGAGCCAGAAAAAACGCTCGTCTGTATTGAAAATAACCAAACATGGAACTCTTAATGGATAAACCGAGCCCTCAGGTAATGCCATAATTTTTATAGGCAAATAGCCCAGATCATGAAGATCTTCTATGTGCTGAGTGCCGACATTGTTTGGACCTAAATAATTATTGATACGACGTGAAAATCGACGAATCACTTCCTCTTTTGGTTGTTGGAAAAAATCTTCTTCCCAGCTCTTTATTAGGAAGCTTTTTATAAAATACTGTAGTCCAAAAAAAACGAGGTTACTTGTGTATTCGCGGCGCGTTGTTCTGGCGGTTAGATTACTAAACACGACTTCGGTATTGTCGGGATATTGACGGCGATGATCAACTTTGTAGCCATCAATTGCGGTAGCGGGATTTAAATTCATTTGCTTTCTCCTTGAGCTGGCATAAATTGCCAAATGTTTTTCACGTTTAAAAATTTAGTTGCGACCAAGTCTTGCAAACTGTTGGTGGTGTACACCGCATCAATCCCGCTTTCTTGCAATTTAATTTCCTGGGCACTTCCTTCATAGTGCGAGACTACCAAGATTATTTTTTCACAATTTTTAGCTTTGAGCTTCTTTGCCAACTCGATAAAGGTGCGGCCACCGGCACAAATATCATCGACAATCATCGCTGTTTTTCCACTTAGATCTTCACAGAAAACCTCTGTGCCGATGATCGCGCCATTGCTTACATCGCGTAATTTGTCGGCTCTCACTACCGGTAGTCCACCGAGTTGACTAGACAATTCAAAGATTTTTTTATTCGATCCGGCATCTGGTGAAATTAAAATCAGATCCCTGTCAATTTCATTAACAACGTCTTTAATAAATTGATGGTTCTTAATGACTTGCGCGTTATTGAGCAAAGCAACCACGACATCGCTGTGCGGATCAAATAGATACACCTTGTGATACTGCTGTTGATTAATTAAATCGGCATAGACCTTGGCCGACAGCGGCTCGCCCTGATTGCATACACGGTCTTGTCTAGCGCCAGGAAAATACGGGATGTATAAATCAATTTCATTCGCACCTTGGCGGCGCAATGCATCGGTCAAGAGTAAAAGTTGAATTATCGATTGATCACCTCTGTAGCGAAACATGATTTCAACATGCTTGTTGCTGGGCGCTAAAATTTGCAGATGATTTTCACCACTACCGAATGTAAACTGCTTAAACAGCTCACCCTCCTGTTGAGCCTTAGGTAAGAAATAGCGACTATTAACTGTATCGAAGTTTGCCATCGGGTCATCCTTTTTTTACTGTGATCAGAGCGAATTCATTTTTGCGTAACAGCGGTCAGAAGGGATAATTTACTTTTCAATACAATCTTTTTTCCTTGCGCTAAATTTATTATAAGTGACTTAGTTTAATTGTGCAACTAAGTATGTTATATTACTTAAAAACCTAATTAGCGGGTATCTATGTGGGTTAATCGTAAATTGAATGTCCGAATAATTTGACGCTTGGACGTAAAAAAATGCAAAAAGAATGGAGTTTCAAATGACTCATGTTATTTGTACGGTCGATATGGTCTTACTTACATTGCACGAAGGCGGACTGAAAGTGGCGCTTTTAAAGCGTGATCGAGAACCGTTTAAAGGCGTTGCAGCGCTCCCAGGTGGCTTTATTCATATTGAAGAAGATACGGATGTTCGAGCGGCCGCATTACGCGTATTAACAGAAAAGACCGGAATCGACGTTCCCTATCTGGAGCAGTTGGCTACTTTTTCCGGTCCAGCGCGAGATCCACGTGGATGGTCGGTATCGATAGCGCACTACGCTCTGGTTTCCTTCGATGTAATTGATCGCGCCGCCCATCCTGATGTGAAATTGCTTAGTGTTGATCGACCAATCTCTTTGCCATTTGATCATCGCCTAATTTTGGAAACAGCGGTATCGCGTTTGCGTAGCAAGAGCCAGTATTCGTCATTACCGTGCTATCTGGTTGGAGAGACGTTTACATTGCCGCAGCTCCAGCGCGTCTATGAAATCTTGATGGGTGAGTTAATTAACAAGGTGAGTTTTCGCAGAAAAATCGCCGAAATGGACATGCTGGAAGTCATAGAGGGCCAATTCGAATCGGCGGGTGCGCATCGTCCGGCACAACTGTATCGCCTTAAGGCACACTTCAAACAGCAGTTGCAACTGTTGGAGCGAGGCTTGTGAAATAACGGTCGGATTTACGATGCGAAAGCGAGCAAAAAAGCTGAAAATGGCGTCGTGACATACCGTTTTCAGTATTCAGTTTCTTATAAATTTTAGCTCGCTTCAACTTGACAATGTCCGCAAAACCGCAGCTGAATATAGCGTGATCGGGGAAGTCAGTAAGTCATCGTTATGTGTTGTTATACTCATTCAATTTTGACGTTTCATATTTCTAGGGTATCAAGTTCTCCGCTGTGATTTTTTACAGAGTCATGCCAGAAGGCCTATATTTTTCTGGGATGTTGATTTACGCATGAGCACCTAATTGTCAGAAAAATTTTAAGGGAAACATTATGGTATTTAACGCGCCTGCGCCGGACCTCGGGTTTGGATACAACAAAGAATTCCCGGGCGTCATCGACGATATTTCGTCTGCGTTCTCAGTCACGCTTCCCGATGCAGTGGTCAACATGGTATTCGAAGTACTGAATCAATACTCGATCACTCTCTCTGCCAGCAGCAATCCGGCGGGTCTCTATGTGGAGTCGCTCTTGTACATGATTTATTGGTTCCATCGCCTCCGTGATCCCATGCGCAAGAATGCTATCGAAGAATGTCTTAGTCAATATTTGAACGTGGATCGCCAATCCCCAGTAGTGAATGCGTTATTGTCCGATCCTAAGCTAAAAATCCACGCACAGGAGCGAATTAATCATGGCGTCATGGTTCGTAAGACTGTCGACGTACTAGTGATACGCGACGGTCAGAGCGGGCGGGAATTTCTAACGTTGGATCGTACTTTTTTCCCTGAAGGCATAGCTTTGCCTGGCGGACTGCTTCGGGATGACGACGAACAAAACGATTTTGGCATCCCGGGAAATATTTTTGCGGCACTTCGGGTAACGGGGAGTAAAGTGTTTGGATCGGAAACGCCAGAATTTGGCATATCAGACGCCGACGGCCGTAAATACTATTTTGTCCGGAGCGAAGTGGGAAAAGAAGCTCGAATCCATATGGATAGAACCATTTCGCACGGATATCGCGACCACCTAAAAGACATCGCTGTTCCATCAGATCCGCGCCACATTGTTGACACGGTTGGATTTCTCGTCGAAATTTCAGATACCGAAAATGTCAAGGGAAGGTGGCTTCCGGCGAGCGTAATTACGACGCCTAATGCGAAAGAAGGGACCTTTGCCTTCGGTCACCACAAACAGATCGCTGCTTCACTCATGGCGAAAAATTTTTCCAAAACGCAAGGGGTTTCCCACCATGAATGGATACGGAGTTCGGTAAAAAATCCAGTGGATGTTTACGGTGCTTTGCGGGAGCGGTTTGCAAAGAATAATGACAGTCTGAATACGTCGATTCCAGAGTTGTTGCCTGTAGTCGACTACATTCGTAGTCAGATGATGCTTCCAGCGATGGACGAGAAGTGCTGCGGCAATTTAGCACTTGCCTCAATGCGCGAGCAGTTAGTACACAAACTCCACCACATTACAATACAGAACGGCGCGATGTGTCCTTACGCACCGACGTTACGTATCGTGTTCGAAGCAGTAAGCTTTTTTGATGTGGCATGCCGTATTGAGAAAAATCTGAGCACCCATTTCCAAAAGAAATACTGGTACCGGTACGAGGAGTTGATGTCCCGAATTCCCGAAGTGATCATCATTCCGACTTTTGATAATATTTCCGCGACTGACCTCATGAAAATCCGAGGCACCCCACTATATTTTATAGGGATATCACCAGATCCTGTGTACGTCGATGAATTTTGGCAGTCTCCACTTGAATTTCTGATTCACGACCTTAACCATGCATGGAAGATGATGGACATGGACGACAGGTTTATTCAAAAACACCCAAAGATGAGCAGAGATGACCTCATGGAAAAATCCAATGATTTTATCCGCGGGTACTTTCCGAGTATTGCCGTCAAAAAAACAGACACAGAAGAACAGAAAGAATTGAAGAAGCTCAAGAAAATTCTCTTATTTGAAGTCGCTCACGAAGACGCTAGGCCACTGTTGCCCAATATCGTTAGCGAGGCTCTTCTAGAAGACGAGGGATACGAGTTCCCGGACAACGTCGTGCGCTATGATGACAGCGGGAATCAAGCGTATTTGGAAAAACGCACCATTCCTGGCATTACTGCGCTTTCTTACGTGCGGCACAAACTGCAGCATGGTTTTTTTGATCAAACTGACTCGCAGAACATTCAGATCGTGTCCCCAAAATGCCGCACCGTGGACTGGATTGTCAGAGCGACGGAAGAGTTGCTATTGGAGGTTGGTGGGATGATTCCTCCCGCGATTCAAAAAGAAGGTTTGACCGAATACCTGACGCGACAGGCGTGCTCCCGAGGGCCCACGATTCTTCATTCACCCGAAAATTTGGATCCCGCGGTAGGACAGTATGGAGATGGAACCATCGCACAGACGTAACAGTGTTGACGCGCATTAAAAATTGATCAAGATGGTGGAGGCAATTTTCGCTGCGCATCAAAAGTTTAGGTCAATTTGATTAAAAAAAGCCCAATAGAAAAATTGGGCTTTTTTGCTTTTGTTTAAATAAGTTATCGATTTTAAGATAAATTACTGATAGTTGAGATAACGACTTTAATAATCAGTTTACGACTATATTAAGTGGGGATATTAGTAGTCTCAAATTCAGAAGAATTGTTACTGCCTATATTTTTCCTTATGCTTTCCTTATACGCTTAGTCCGATAGTGGTGACCTGTCCTACTTTTTTGGAAATTCATGAGTAATCATTCTAGTCGCGAAAGCGTCGCCGCACTCACTCTGGGTGCGCTGGGCGTGGTGTATGGCGACATCGGCACTAGCCCCTTGTACACGATGAAAGAAGTGTTTAGCCCTACTACCGGCGTGCCGCTGGATGCCGCGCATCTGATCGGTGCCGTCTCGGTGATCTTCTGGGGACTGATGATGGTGGTCACTCTCAAATATGTCTTACTGATTTTACGTGCAGATAATCGTGGTGAAGGCGGTATCATGGCGCTCACGGCTTTGGCCGCCAAGGCGGCTGGTACTAGCGGCCAGCGGCGCGTGATCTTGTTGCTGACCGGTGTGTTTGGGGCCGCTTTGTTTTACGGCGACAGCATCATTACCCCCGCGGTGACGGTACTCGGTGCGGTCGAAGGTCTGGAAATGATCTCGCTCAGTTTTAAAGCCTATGTAGTACCAATCGCGCTGACAGTTTTGATCGCCTTGTTCGCGATGCAGCGTTACGGAACTTCGGTGGTAGGAAAACTCTTTGGACCGGTAATCGTGCTGTGGTTTGGCGTGTTGGCAGTCTCCGGGCTTAACGAAATTATCCAGCAACCGGCTATTTTAACGGCATTAAATCCGCTCAATGCGATTCGTTTTCTGAGTGCGCAGGGCTGGCATGTGTTTGTGGTGGGCGGCGCGATCGTGCTGGCGTTTACCGGGGCCGAAGCGCTGTATGCCGATATGGGCCACTTTGGAAAACGCCCTATACAAATTGCCTGGATGGGCTTGGTGTTGCCTTCCTTAGCGCTTAATTATATGGGGCAGGGCGCCTTGTTGATGCGTGATCCCGGTGCCATAGAGAATCCATTCTTTCGCTTGTTTCCGGCTAGTTTATTGATTCCTGCCGTGGTGCTGGCGACCTTCGCTGCGGTGATCGCCTCGCAGGCGGTGATTTCGGGGGCTTATTCCATGACCAAGCAGGCCATGCAATTGGGTCTACTACCGCGTATGCAAGTGAACTTCACTTCAGCCAAGGAAATGGGACAGATTTACATGCCTGGCGTGAATTGGATCTTGCTGGCCGGTGTGTTGTTGGCGGTGGTGGGTTTTGGTAGCTCGTCAGCGATGGCAGCGGCATACGGGATCGCGGTGACGGTGACCATGCTGATCACCACGATATTGACCTTCTTCGTGGTGCGCAATAGTTGGAAGTTTCCTTTGGCGGTGGCATTGGCTTCTACCTGCGTATTTCTGACGCTCGATATCTTGTTGGTGGTGTCTTGTTCGCTAAAGTTCTTTCAGGGTGGCTGGTTTCCATTGGCGATGGGTGGCGTGATCTTTTTGGTGATGGCGACCTGGCGCCGCGGACGTGAGTTGCTGATCAATAGCATACGTCAGCATGATCCGGAATTGTTACCGTTTATTACTGCCTTGTCGGGTGACAGCATAGCGCGCGCTTCCCGTACTGCAGTGTATGCAGTGGCTAATCCAGATACGGTACCGCAAGCCCTGATGCATAACTTAAAACACAATCAGGTACTGCATGAACGCAATCTGATACTCACTGTGGTGTTCCATGATGTGCCTTGGATACCGTTTGAAGAGCGGGTGCAAGTAGAAGCGCTGGCTCCCGGATTTTGGAAAGTGAAGGTCAATTATGGATTCGGCGGCCAGTAAGCCGCCGCGCATCAGGCTTGGGGTTTGCCCGGTCCAGCGTTTGAACGAGCGCCGGAAGTTGTTGGCATCATGAAAGCCGAGGTGCTGTGCCACCGCATCGTTGTCGTAGCCTAGTGTCTGAAACAGGTAGAGCGCAACGTGGGTGCGTACCAGATCGAGTTCGGCCTGAAAATGGCTTCCGTGGCGTGCCAGATGACGCTTCATGGTGGCCGGGCTTATCCCAAAGGCTTGCGCACAGGCATCGAGAGTGGGCGCCTTACGGATATTGACAAGCAGGTAGTCATACAGCGTGCCTGGCAGGCTTGCGAGCATGGGAGTCTCAAGTGCGTCGCGCTCCAGGGTTTGCAAGATCAGTGAGGCGGCCATGGAATTGCCGCGCGGCCAGGGTTTATCTAGCCATTCGGACGCGATCAGCATGCCATCTAGATGGCAATTAAAGCGTAAATCGCTGCCTAAATGCACCTGATGTTGTTCGCTGTGAGGGGCTTTGCCACGATTGAAGCAAAAGCGCCATGGCAGCCGTTCCCCGCTCAGCCAGCGGCACATGCCGGTCACTGCCGCCATATGCATTTCGACTAAAAACGGCAAAAGGCTGGGCGCGCCAAAACTATCGGTCCAGTAAAGTACCGCGATACCGCCTTCTTCCCTGAAGCGTGGCTGCAATAGCGGGCAAAGCTTGCTCTGGTAGCGTGCCAGAATCTGCAAGGCCTGCCGCAAATTTCCCGCCTGCAACAGCGCATGGCTGACGTCACCGTAATGCCCGGGTAGCATCTGCTGACCTAGCAGGAAGCTGGTGTCGCGACTGTCTAGCGCACGTATCAGGTTACGCAGCATGTGCATGTACTGGGTAGGGCTGAGCTTATCGCCGGCGACAGGGCCGGGCGACAGGCTGGCACCGGCTTGCATCAAGGGGCTATGCGCCGTTTCATGCTCTTGCCGGTTGGTCGGGACCGGTGTTACGCCATCCATGATACTGGCGCTGCTGACATCCTGGCTGTGCGCATAGCTTAGCAGCAGAGCCGGTTGATGTTGCAGGGGGATGCAAGCGTCGCTCGCTTGCAGGTAGCTGATCACGCCGCTGCCAACGTATCGGGTTCGCCTGATGGGTTTGGCTCCAGCGCCTGGTTTAGTTTCTGGCTTAGTTGCTGGTTTAGTTTCGCCAATACGCTTTCGGGTGGGGCGTCTGCCATCGTGCAGGCATGCCGTATGCCGATCTCGATGCGCTGGCCCATGCAACTATGCTGCATATGGTGCACCATAAAACAAAGATGCTGTGCCATGGTCTCTGCGCTGGCCAGGCTGGTTTGCGGCATCAGAATGGCAAAGCGATCGCCGGCGTAACGGCATAGCAAATCTTCGTTGCGTAAATTGAGCAACAGCATATGCCCGACCGCTTGCAGCACAAGGTCACCTTGCGCCTGGCCAAAACGGCGGTTGATCAGGTGAAAGCGGTCTATATCCAATAATACGACGGCACAACTGGCCTGCTGCTGGCGCTGCTGTTCCAGCGCGATTTGTTCGCGTAAGTAATCGGCGGTGGCAAGCTGGGTGACGCGATCGAAGGCGCGATGGTTGCGAAACAGGCGCTCACGTTTTTGCAAATGTTCGGTCAGACGAAATTGTTCCTGACGCCAGTAATGCATGCCGGCCGTCAGTGTCAGCATGCCGCCCAGCATCAGGGCCGCTTCCAGAAAATTGTCCCAGATCTGTTCCTTGGGAATGGCGAAAAATTCGTCTAGGCAATCGGCCCACTCGCCTACCATGATGGCCGCCAGGCCAGTGGCCAGCAGGGTCGTGACCCGACCTTTCAGGCGACTGCTGAGTAGCATCAATAACCAGATGCCTGCCATGACGGCGATGCCGCCTTCGCCAACGATGTCCATCCATTGCCAGCGCTGCATGGGTTTGAGCGTGCCCATGCCGGCGTATGCGATCAGGCACAGCAACAGCGCCACAGCGGCGCCGGTAAGGAGGGGGCGATGTAGTCTGAGCATGGTAAAGACCTTTTCCGGTGGCTGGCATCGACAAAATGAAGTGCGCGAGGATAACGCCTTAAGGTGACAAGACTATGACAACGGCACCTTGTATTCGGGACGCTGGAAAAATGATGCAAAGTAGCAACGAGGGGGCAAATCAGCTCACCGTAACGGCGTAATTCATGGAAAAAAATACCTGAGTGTCTGGCTTCGCGCCTTGGTGGTGCAGTCAATCCGGCTCATTTTTTCTGCTGTTTCCGGCGTATCGGGGAAAAACCACGCCTTCTCACTAGCCTGGCGGGGGTAGCGCGCCGTAGCTGTCATCGATTCGTCATATACGGCTTCTACACTGCGGGCTTTCTTTCCTCCCACCTGAGTTCGATTTATGAAAACCACGCCAAGTTCTTCACCTGATATGCCAACGCCAACAACGCCAATACAGTTCGCAAAGCGTTGCCGTCCATCTGTCATCAGCCTGTGCTTGCTGAGCGCCTTTGGCTCAATCTGTACGCTGGCCGCTTCGGCTGCCTATGCTCAAGCCAGCGATGCCGTCAGTGCCAGTGTCGTGATCAATGGCCAGCGCGCCAGTTTGCGCAAGTCTATCGCTGCGCAAGAGAAGGCGGACAATATCGTCAGCGTGATTAGCAGCGATGATATCGGCGGTTTGCCGGACAAGAATGCCGCTGAAGCGCTGGCGCGATTGCCTGGCGTTTCGGTACAGCGCGATCAGGGCGAGGGCCGTTACGTGACGGTGCGCGGTATTGGCGCCGACCTCAATGCGGTGACCATCAATGGCGCGCTGGTGCCATCACCGGAAGCGAGTCGCCGCGCGGTGGCGCTAGATATCCTGCCGGCCGGCCTGATCCGCACGCTGGAAGTGACTAAAACCTTAAGGCCGGAGCAGGACGCTAACTCACTGGGCGGAACTACCGAGGTCAAGACCTTATCGGCCTTCGATATCCCGGGGAAAATGCTGACCCTCACTGGCGGTGCCAATTATGACCAGAATACCGGCAAGACCAGCCCGAATCTGGGCCTGGCATGGACCGATCGTTTCATGGACGGCAAGCTTGGGGTGGCGGCGGGTATTAGCCTCGAAAAGCGTGAATTCGGCTCTGATAATGTGGAGACTGGCGGTGCCTGGAGTGGCTCTGGTGCCAACGCCAAACTGGGCGGTTTTGAATTGCGCGACTACCTGCCGGTGCGTGAGCGGCGAGCGTATGGGCTCAATCTCGATTTTCGTCCGGGTCAGGATAGTGCGTATTTCCTGCGTAGTTTCATGAGTGATTTCAGTGATGATGAAGTACGCGATCGTCTCACCATCAGTAATTTTTCCGGCGGGGCGGTAGCCGAGGACGCCACTGCCAGTGCGCGTGCCGAACGACGCATGCGGCAACGTAAATATACGCAAACTATCAGTTCCGTGGTGCTGGGCACTGAGCAGAAATCCCGTCACTGGACGCTGGGCCTGAAAGCTGGTGCCAGCAAGGCGAGTGACGACACACCGGAAGCGATCAATGATGCGCGCTTCCGCGGCAATAGTAATTTTGCGGGAGTTGGGTTTCACAATAGCCAGGTACCGCAGTTAATCGGGCCGGCTAGTTTGTACGAGCCAGCCAGCTATAGCCTCAATGCGATCACCTTGCAGCAACGTCTATCCGAAGACGGCGAAAAACATGCGCAATTTGATCTGGCTCGCAAATTTGATCTCGAACATTTTGATTCCACGCTGAAATTCGGTGCCAAGACCAGCCGCCGCGAAAAGACCAATGATACCAATCAGTGGTCGTATAACAGCAGCAAAAGTTCGAGTCCCAATTATTGGGGCGCAGGTTCAACTTCGCTCAAAGATTTCGTGCAAGAACCGCTTGATTACCAGTTGGGACGTATCGGCAACGGGATTAATCCAGCCTTGATCCGTGCCCGGGTGGCGGGCTTGAATCGTGATGCGGCCAGGATGGTACTGGAGTCGAACCTGAATGATTACACCATGCATGAAAATGTCGATGCCGCTTATCTGCAGAACGCATTTGATTTTGATGCCTGGCATGTTTTGGCCGGCGTGAGGATGGAGCATACCGGTTTTGACGCCAGCGGCAGTCAGGTGAGCGGAACAAAATTACAGGCTGTCACGCGTGACAAAGCCTATACCGATTGGTTGCCTTCCCTGCACGCACGCTATGAGCTTGATCGCCATACCAGCCTCAGGGCCGCCTGGACCAATGCGGTGGTAAGGGCTAATTTCAGTCAGCTTGCGCCAGGGATTAATCTAGTCAGCAATACCGAGGCGGTGATCGGCAATCCCGACTTAAAGCCATTGAAAGGCGCCAATCTGGATTTGGGTGTGGAGCGCATACTGGGTAGTGACGGCAGCGTGTCAGCCTATCTGTTTTATAAAGACATTAAAGACTTTAGCTATTCGACCAATCTGGCCGGCACAGCGCCATGGCTGGGCTATACCAGCGCAAGTTCCTATGCCAACGGTGACGCGGCAAGCGTGAAGGGAATAGAGCTCGCGTATACGCACACCCTGAGCATGTTGCCGGCACCGTGGAATAATCTGCTGGTAGGCGTCAACACGACGTTCAGTAGTTCCAGTGCCAATATCAGCCGTTATGACAGCGCTGCCGGCAAGACGCTATCACGCAAGATCAGCTTACCAGGTCAGTCAGACCAGATCGTCAATCTGATGCTGGGCTATGAGCAGGGGCCGGTCAGCACCCGTCTGGCACTCAATTACAAATCTGCGTATCTGCTGGAAATGGGTTCTGACATCCTGAAGGCGGATCAGGATCGCATCGTCGATGCGCAAAAACAGCTCGATTTTTCGTTCGCCTATCAAATCAATCAACGCGTTCAGCTGGTCTTTGAGGCGAGTAATCTGAATAACGAAAAATACTATGTGTATCAGGGCAGCGTTCCTTACAACGCCCAGTATGAGCAATACGGACGTAGTTATAAGTTGAGCCTGAAAGCGAGCTTGTTTTAATTGGTTAGTGGGCGAAAATCACAGTATGGCAGCCCTGGCAGGCAATACCCATGCGCCTTTCCGGCCGGTAAGGCTGGTCAGGCGCATGGATAGTGCGCTGTGGGGCATGTTGGAATTTCTAATACGCTATTTCGAGAGCGCAGCGCTTTGTTGCCCGGCGGGTTGCATCTCTGTGCATCTCTGTGCATTTCTGTAATAAAAGGCTTTCAGAAGTTTCCATGCTGTTGTTAATAAAGATCTGAGCGCTCTGCGCCAGATGCAAATTGAGTTAAAGAAAAAATGATGAAAACAATCAAATTAAATAAAAAATTGTGTGTCGGGCTATTGTCTTTAATGGCACTGACGCAGTCGCACGCCGTGCCTGCCGGTAGCGCCCCAAATACTCCCGTGGCAATTCCGGCCGCCGTCAGCAAGGCGCAAGAGTTGGCGGCCTTGCCGGACGGTGGCTGGCTGGCACTCGATAAGCAGGCGCTACGTCTGTTTGATGCCAACGGCAAGCAGCGCGCAAAGCTGGCTATGCGCGCCAAGCATCTTGATACGCGATCCCATGCAAAGGGAGTGCTGGCGCTAGTGCTTGATGCCGATACGCAGCGCGCGATTCCGCTACTGGTCGATCTGGCGGCCGGTACTCTACAGACGCAAGCGGCATTCCCGATGCCGCAATTTGCGGTCGAGACAGCCTGCTTGTATCGCGATGCGCAGCAACTCGATTATCTGTTCCTGGTCGGCAAGAATGGTTTGAGCGAGCAATGGCTGATGCAGGGAGATACCCGTCAGCTAGTGCGCAAGCTGGCCTTGCCGCCGCAGGCCAGGCATTGCCGCACCGATGACAGCAGTCACACGCTGTTTGTCAGTGAAGACAATCTGGGTTTATGGGCGTATGGCGCCGATCCGGAAGGCACGGAAGCGATGGGCAATCATCAGCCTATCTCCCTGCGTGCGCCATTTGGTCGTTTGCACGGTGGGGCGGGGGCGTTTGCCGTGCTGCCGGGTGGCGTGGCATTACTCGATGCCAAGGGACAGAATTTACATCTGCTGCGGCAGTCTCAGGGTACATGGCAGGCTTTGCCGCAGCAGCGGCTTGGTTATGGGCATGGGCATGAGATTGGGCAGTTAGCTTTACGCGAAGTTGCCGGTGGCGTGCAACTGTTGCTGCGTGACGAACAGGCCAAGACCTGGCAGGTACAAGCGCAGCCATGGAAGCCGACGCTGGTCGCAGGCAATCGCAAAGACGCGATGGCGATCGCGATTATTGAACCGCAAGTGCAGACCGATCCTGTGGCGCGCTATGGTGATGCTGCCGATGATCCGGCGATCTGGGTCAATCAAGCCAACAAGCCTAATTCAAGAGTGCTGGGCACGAATAAGAAGCAAGGTTTGCTGGTCTACGATATGGCGGGGAAACAATTACAGTTACTCGAAAGCGGGCGCTTGAATAATGTCGATCTGCGACAAAATCTGCAATTTGGCGGGCAAAGGTTTGATCTGGCGGTAGCGACCCAGCGCGACGAAAACAGCCTGGTGCTGTTCGAGATTAATGCAAGAGGCGAGGTCGCAGAGGCGGCGCGTATCGCGACTGATTTGGATAAGATTTACGGCACTTGCCTGTATCAGCCTTCCGGTGGCGGACTGGAAGTGTTCGTCAATAACAAGGATGGGCGCTTTCAGCAGATACGCATAGAACGATCGGATCAGCATTTTACCGGGCGGGTGGTGCGGCGTATCGCGACTGATTTGGATAAGATTTACGGCACTTGCCTGTATCAGCCTTCCGGTGGCGGACTGGAAGTGTTCGTCAATAACAAGGATGGGCGCTTTCAGCAGATACGCATAGAACGATCGGATCAGCATTTTACCGGGCGGGTGGTGCGGCGCTTCAAGGTCGCCAGCCAACCGGAAGGCTGCGTGGCCGATGATCGTCACGGTAAACTCTATCTCGGCGAGGAAAAACACGGGATCTGGCTTGCCTCGGCAGATGCAGACAGCCAGCCGGCGCTGCGCATGATACTGCCGGTCGGCCCGCATTTAAGCGCCGACGTTGAAGGCATGGCGATTTATTACGGTAGCAAGCATGATTATCTGGTGGTCTCTAGCCAGGGCGATAGCAGTTATCTGGTGCTTGAGGCTCAGGCGCCTTACCGCGTGCGCGGCAAGTTTAGAGTCGGTATCAATCCTGGTACGGGCATAGACGGCACGTCTGAAACCGATGGGCTTGATGTCAGTTCCGTCAACTTCGGCGGAAAATTTAGCCAGGGTATGCTGGTGGTGCAAGATGGTCATAAACGGCTACCGGAATGATGACTCACAACTTAAAGAGCGCCGACATCCTACCCGCCAGGAGCTAGATGCTATTTCTAAGGATATTCCCATCATGGTGATCCATCAGTCCGGTCACCTTGGCGTCTTAAATAGCAAGGCGCTGGCAAATATGAAGATCACGGCCAAGAGCGTCAATCCAGCTGGCGGCATGATCCGGCGCGAAGCCGATCGCAAAACGCCTAACGGTGTGCTGGAAGAAAATGCGTTTTTTGGTATCGTGTATAAGATGGTGCCAGCATTAACTGCTGCCGAGACTGTGGCGCAAATCCAAGCCAGTGAGGCGATTTATCTGGCCAATGGTTTTACCACGATACAGGATGGCAAGACCGATTTAGCTACGCTGAAAGCCTTGCCGGAAATGGCCGTGGCCGGTAGTTTTAAAGCCGATATTGTGTCGTATGCCGATATTGCCGCGATGGGCGATGATCCTATTTTGCACAGTAGCTGGATGTCGAGCAATTATCGCAATCACTTTCGCATAGCCGGCGTCAAGTTGACCTACGATGGCTCGCCACAAGGTAAAACTGCCTGGTTCACCGAACCGTATTTTAAAGTACCTGCTGGGCAAAAAAAGAGCTATGCCGGTTATGCCGCGTTCAGTGATGCCGAGGCGCTTAAATGGTACACATTGGCGACTCAAAATAATTGGCAAATGCTAAATCATGCGAACGGTGATGCCGCTATCGATCAGTTAATCAAGACAGTGACAGCGGTGCAAACTGCGGCACCGGGCAAAGACCGCCGCGGCGTTTTGATCCACGGCCAGTATCTACGAGCAGACCAGATTCCGGCGCTACAAAGACTGGGTATATTCCCCTCGCTGTATCCTATGCACACCTTTTACTGGGGCGACTGGCATAGAGAATCGGTGGCCGGTGCCAAGCGTGCCGAATTTATTTCACCTACCGGCGCGGTGCTGGCGCGTGGCATGAAATTTAGCATACACTCGGATGCGCCCGTGACTTTCCCTAACTCTATGCGGCTATTGGATAGCGCGGTCAACCGAACTACCCGCAGCGGCTATGTATTGGGCGCGGATCAACGCGTTGAGCCTCTGGTCGCCTTAAAAGCCATGACGCTGTGGCCTGCCTATCAGCATTTTGAAGAAGCCAGCAAAGGCAGTATCGAGCTTGGTAAACTGGCCGATCTGGTGATTTTGTCGGCCAATCCTTTGAAAGTAGAGCGCGCCAAATTGATCGATCTGAAAGTGCTGGAAACCATCAAGGAAGGTCAGCCAGTGTATCGCGCCGCTGCTAAATAAAAAAAGCAGGATTTTTTTATGGCACCCTGCCAAGGCGCATAGCCCATGCGCCTTGGCAGGCATGTTGGCTTGAAACCCGCATGGAATATGCGCGCTGGGCTAGGTGCCTTGGTAGAATAAATGCAGTAAGTTACTGTTCAGCCGACTATGATGAAAGTCAAAACCCCTCACCGCAGAGACGCTGAGACGCAGAGAACGGCAAAGTAGTTCTCCGTTTTTCCTCGGCGTCTCGGCGTCTCAGCGTTGAGAGGTCTTAGTTTTTTTCGTCGTGCTCCTAGTGGGCTGAACAGTTACAGCAGTAAGCAAGTGGCGTAAAAAAACTAAGTTAAATTGCGAGAGTTAGTCGTATTTTTATAAAGGGTGGTTTATGACTGTGCAGCACACGCAAGTTCGCAATGTTGGTAGCAAGCAGAAAAATTTTTGTAGCCTGGCTTTTGCGGTGATCGGTCTGGCCTGTTTGCTTACGGTCCCGGTTCAAGCGCAAGCGCAAATTTCGCCTTCTAGCAAAGCAGAAACGAGCTTTGTGATCGTCAGTGGTAGTGCCGCGTATAAACAAAGAATCGCCTTGCCGCCCGATGCCGTGTTGACAGTGCGGGTAGAGGATGTTTCGCGCGCCGATGCACATGCCAAGGTCTTGGCTGAGACCAGCGAATCCTTCGGAAATCGCCAGGTGCCTATCCGCTTTTTACTCAAAGTACCTAGCTCGGCGATCGACGAGCGTTTTACTTATTCGGTGCGCGCCACCATCAAGTCTGGCAATGATTTATTGTTTAGCACTACGCGCAGCTACCCGGTGCTGACACGTGGCGCGGCCAATCAAGTTGATCTGATGCTCGATGCGGTGCCGCCACCAGTCGCAACGTCAGCGTCGAATGTGGTAAAGCCAGTGCCGGTCACAGTCCCAGTCCCGACGCCCAAGCGCGAGTTGGTTTTGCCAGCCAGTTTCGCCGGACTTCTGCCATGCGCTGATTGCCAGGGCGTGGCGCAAACCCTAAGTTTGCGGGCCGACGGTCTGTATCGCTTGCGTCGCACTTATCTGGGTAAAGACATGGCGGCCGTATCGGAATTGGGGCGATGGCGCCTGGATGCTGGCACCAGGCAAGTCAAGCTGATTAGCCCGCAGAGTGTGACTCAGATGGAGTTGCTCGATGATGGAAATTTACGTTTGCTCGATCAGCAAGGGCACAGCATCAAGACCTCGGCAAATCTAGAGTTAAGACGTACCGTACAACTTGATGCTATTAGTGAAACTTTGCGCTGGCGTGGCGAATTAAATTTTTTGACGGATGTTGCTAGTTTTCGCGATTGCGCTAGTGGCATAGCTTGGCCAGTGGCGACTGCCGCAGAATACGTTCAGCTTGAGCAAGCGTATCGGCAATCTGCCAAGCCGCTGTTGATACAATTTGATGGACGACTTACGCTCATACCATCTACCGAGAGTGCGCCGCGTGAGCAAATGCTGATAGAGCGACTCGACCAAGCAGAACCTGGCATGACTTGTGTGCCTAAGAAAAACGAGATCGCCAGGGAGATCAAAATGTCGGAAGAAAGTAAGGTAGGGGGCAAACCCGTGGCATGCGTCTGGTAGATGTGGCTCGCGCAATTGCTGGTCAACTTCAATGCGAGCCGCTGACTGAATATAAGACGTTTGCATTCGTGACGCCTTTAGACCGACCGTGTGGCTATCAAAGCATCGTTTCGCAAGAGTTGAAAGCTAACACCACACGTGAAATGGAAGCGCGTGGCATGCGTCTGGTAGATGTGGCTCCGCAATTGCTGGTCAACTTCAATGCGAGCTTGAGCGATGACCCGTGTCACCACCATGCCGGTATCAACAGTGGGTTAGGCATGGGTGTAGGGTATTACGGCTATCGCGGCGGCATGTATTCACCATGGCCTATGTATATGGATCAGACCGTGGTGACTCAGTACAAGGAAGGTACTTTGAATATCGACGTGGTGGATGCCGCACGCAAGCAATTGCTGTGGGAAGGTGTCGTTACGGATAGCGTCACTCACAAGGATCTGAGCAATTTGCCGGAAGCTATCAGCATCGCGGTGAAGGCGGCGTTCGCGAAATATCCTATCCCGGCACCATCGAAGTAAGTCTCCACGTTAATGCGTGTGTAGTGTTAAAAAAAGCGAACCAAAGCGAACCAAAGCGTTCGCTTTTTTTTGCCTTGCGTTTCTTTGAATACTGCTAACTGTTCACCCTACTATTGATAAAAGGCTTTTGCCGCAGAGGCGCAGAATTTCATTCTCGCCTATGTGTCTATTTACCCTTGCTCTCTCCGTAAGCTGAATAGTTGCAAATGCCAAATAAGTGATTGACCATGGTCGTGGCTATCCCATACACTTTCGGCAATATTTAACTTATTTTCATTGAAAGAAATACGGATTACCATGACTTTTAAACGAATTTTTCTTGCTTTGCTGATCCTGGTTTTGCTGGTGGTTGGCTATTTTTTCCTCGCTCTGAAATGGAGTTATTCATCCGGTGAGCGCGCGGGGTGGATACAGAAATTGTCGAATAAAGGCTGGATTTGCAAAACCTGGGAAGGCGAGTTGGCACTGGTGTCTTTACCAGGCAGCGCCACGGTTGAGAAGTTTCAGTTCACCGTGCACGACGATAAAGTGGCCGCTGACATCACCGAGGTAATGGGGCGTCGCGTGACTTTGCATTATGAAGAGAAAGTCGGTTTGCCCACTTCCTGTTTCGGTGAGACGCGTCACTATGTCACCAAGGTAACGGTAGCCAACGACATCTCCATTTCTCCCGGCGTGGTGGTGCATAGGGAGTCACCAGAGGCTGCAGCGGCATCGGTAGCAGCGCCAGGTCGGTGAGTTGTCGCCCGCTGGGGTGCCGGTGGTGGTGGTGACCGATCTGGCGCGCAATTGGATGGTCTTGAATGTGCGCGAAGATTTGCTTAGCCGCTTTCAGAAAGGCAAAAAATTTACCGCAGCGATCCCCGCACTGAATTTAAAAGAAGTCGAATTCGAGGTCTATGCCTTGGCGGCCCAGCCCGATTTTGCCACCTGGCGCGCCGCACCTGGCGGTACCAACTTTGATGCCAAGACCTTTGAAATCAAGGCGCGCCCAGTCAAGCCTTTGGCTGGGGCGCGGCCTGGTATGTCGGTGTTGGTGAGTGTGACGCTCTAGTGTCCGTGTCTAAGTTGAAACCATCAGCATGGCAGCGCGTGTTGCGGCGTGAGTGGCTGGCCTTGCGCGCCAAGCCCTGGGAATTGGCTTTAATGAGTTGGTGGCCCTTGCTATTGCTGGCGATACTCTGGTGGACGTTGGCGGCAGGTCTGCCACGCAATTTGCCTTTGGTCTGGGTTGATCACGATAAATCAGCCAGTTCACGTCAACTCTTGCAATTACTAGAGTCCTCGCCAACGCTCAGCCTTAGTTTACGACTGCCCGATGAAGTCGCTGCCATGCAAGCGGTGCGTAGTGGTCATGCGGTCGGCTGGTTGCTGGTGCCACGTGATTTTGAGCGGGACATTAAACGTGGCGTCGCCCCCACCGTGCACCTGCAGGTCAACGCTCAGCAATCGACCGCAGCCGGTATGGTGAAAAGCCAGGTGCAAACTGCGCTGGCATTGTTTTCGGCTGGTGCTGAATTGAAAATCCGTACGGCGCAAGGCGAGCCGGCCGCATCAGCCATGAATAATCTAGAGCCCTTGCGACCGGGCTTGATGACTTTATTTAACGGCAGCATGAATTACGAAGCGTTTTTAGTCCCGGCATTAGGCACCGCTTTGCTGCAATTATTTGCAATGTTCATTGCGGTGGCCTGTGTTGGCCGCGAGCTTAAGCATGGCACGGTCAAGGTCTGGCTAGAGCATGCAGATGGTAATTTACTGATTGCCTTGGCTGCGAAATTATTCATCAATCTGGCGCCATTGGCCTTGCTTACTTGCGGCATGGTGTTTGGACTTGGCTTGCTGCGCGGTTTTGCGATTGCCGGGTCCTTGCCTTTGTTATTGCTGGCTCATCTGCTGGGCTTAGTGGCCAACGCGGCGCTGGGCGTGGTGGCTGTGCTGGCAACGCGCAGCTTGCGCATGGGCTTGTCGGTGGCGGGCGTGATTGCGTCTCCGGCGTTTACTTATTCCGGTGCAGGCTATCCTTTGATGGCGATGCCGCTGGCGGCGCAGGTTTGGGCCTGGCTGCTGCCACTGACCCATTTATTAAGACTACAGGCGGAGCAATGGGGTATGGGCGCGCCGGTAATCTATAGCTTAGATGACTTGGGGGTGTTAGCGGCGATGGCTATTTTGCCTTGGCTGCTGGTGCCTAGGCTGATCTCGCCTTGCTTAAGTGCTTATGCCTGGGGACGAGCATGAGCAAGAGTCTCGGTAATAGCCGCAACAATAGCCAGAACAAAAACCATTTTATGGCGGAGTTTTTAAGCAGCTGGCGTTTGACTTGGCGTTATTTGCGGCGCGACAGTGGTGCCTTGTTGTTGCTGGTCGCGGCTGGCGCTTTCTATGCGTTTTTCTATCCTTTGCCGTATTCCACCGAGCAGATCAGACGGGTGCCCGTGGCGGTGGTGGATGGTGACCAGAGTAGTTTGTCACGCCAGTTAGTGCGCTTTGCACAAGTCTCACCGGGGCTAGATGTGAAGCTCGTTGCGGCTAGCCAGATGCAGGCGCAGCAAGCCTTGTGGAGGCGCGAAGTGGAGGGCGTGCTGATCATACCCCCAGGTTTGGCGCGCCATGCCACGCAAGGGCAGGCCATGACTTTACCGGTGTTGGGCAATGGCAGTTATTTGCTCCTGAATAAAATGGTGTTGGAAGGCTTTGCCAAAAGCGTAGGGACACTCTCGGCTGGCATAGAGATCGCCAAACGGCAGGCGCGTGGTGCCAGCCCGCAGCAGGCCGCTGAGCAGCGCGCTCCCGTGCATTTAAAAATTGACGCGCTATTTAATGAGAGCGAAGGTTACGCCAGCTATATCGTGCCAGCGGTAGCGGTGATTATTGTGCAGCAAACCCTGTTGATCGGTGCCTCGATTATGGCCGGTAGCTGGTGTCAGCGTGGCCGCGCCCGGGCGCGCTGGTTGTTGCGACGACCATCGCGCGCACTCGCCGTTTGGCTGTTGTTGGCGCTGATAGGCATGCTTAATGGTCTGTTTTTCTTTGGTTTTGTGTTTTGGTTTTGGGATTACCCACGAGGTGGCGATTTCGTTTTGGCGGCACTGGTGTTGTTGCCGTTCGTGCTGACCAGTTCGGCACTTGGTATCGCCCTGGGGGCGTGGGCGCGTCAGCGCGAAGCGGTGTTTATGCTGGCGGTGGCAACTTCGATACCCTTACTGTTTTTAAGCGGCATCTCATGGCCTTTAGAAGCCGTGCCTCTGCCGCTACAATGGCTGGCTTCAACCCTGCCTACCAGTGCTGGGATACAAGCGCTGGTAGCAGTGAATCAAATGGGGGCTAGCTTAGCAGAGGTGTTGCCTCAGTTATCGCATCTATGGCTGCTCAGTTTTATCTGGATGGGCGTGGCAGTGTGGATGCTCAAGCGCGCAGCACAGAAGAGCTGATAAAGTCAAAAACAGATGCCGCCACAGCGCAATCAACATGCGCCTGCTGGCGGTATCTGGCCTGCAGGCCGCATGCCTATTGCGTGTTGGCAGGGCAGCTATTTAATAAAGTTCAGCACTAAATTCAGCACTAAATTCAGCACTAAACTCAGCCCTAAAAATCATATTTGATACCCATCGCCAAAGCTTGTCTGGCTTGCCCCGGATTGCCGGTGCCGCCCGCTTTGCCGAAACCGCCCAATACATAATCGGCACGGCTGCCGTTGCGCAAGTATAAAGCTTGCACCCATAGATCGGTTTGCTTAGAGAGTGCATCCAGGCTAGTTAAACCCGAGGCACTGCCATCACCAATAAAGACGCCGGAAAATACCGGAGTCTGATCGCCCGAGCCGGCTCCCGCATGGTAGTAGCCCAGTTCAAAGCTGGTGGCGCCCTGGTACAGTTTTCCTATGATGCCGTAGCCCTGTTGGCTCAGCGCCCGCTTGCCTGGGTTATGCTGATGATTTTGGGTGAAAGACGCGATGCTGAAACGTTCCAAAGAAGAAACGATTTTATTTATGCTGGGGGCGCTGACGATTCTTAGCGTGCTCCCTTTCGGCATCGTCAGAATTCTTGAAGGTAACCTGATTCTGGCCGCTGTCGATCTGGCGATTGTTTTCATGATTGTCGGGATTATGCTGTTTGTCTGGGTAACCAAGAAAATCCGTATTGCCAGCATACTTGCTACCATTTTCTATTCGGTCGGCATGCTCGCTTCCGTGTATGTAAAAGGACACGTAATCGTGTACTGGGTCTATCCGACCATGATTGCCGCCTTCTTTATCTTGTACGCAACCGAGGCCTTGCTGATTAATACGATATCGCTGGCTGCATTGGTCGCCATCTTGCAAGACCGGATGTCTCCTTTGGATTTGTCCAGTGTGGTCATTACGCTGGTACTGATCAATCTGTTTTCCTATATATTTTCCCATCGCACCAGTTTGCAGCATCTGGAACTCAATCATCAGGCGGAACTCGATTTCCTGACTGGCGTCGGTAACCGGCGCGCCTTCAATCGCCGGATGACGGAACTATTCCGGCCACAAAATGCGCGCATTGATGCCATGCTGTTTGTGCTCGATCTTGATCATTTTAAATACGTCAATGACCAATTCGGCCATGCCGTCGGTGATCAGGTATTGGTGAAATTTTGTGAGCTGATCCGTTCCCGGATCCGCGCGATTGATGGCCTGTTTCGTTTTGGCGGTGAGGAATTCGTGATTGTCGCGATGCGTACCGATGCCGACTCAGCCAATAATTTGGCTGAGGAGTTGCGTGCCTTGGTAGAAAGCACTGCCCTGATAGTCAATTATCCGGTCACGGTGTCTATCGGGGTTGCCAAGCGTGCGGAGGGGGAGGGAAGCGAAGCCTGGTTTCAGCGTGCCGATGCCATGCTGTATGAGGCAAAACAGAACGGGCGCAATAGGGTCTGTATGGCGCCCTGAGGTCTTGTTTTGTCAGAGGTTTATCCGCCGGCCAATTGATACATGCCGGTGACCTTATCCATAATTTCCAGCAGGCGCTCGCTGGTGGTGGCGACATTGGTCGCTGCCATATTGCGACCTCTGGCGTCGTCGGTTTGTTTCAGCGCATTGTCAAAAAATAGCCACTGCTGCTGGGCCATCGCCAACTCTTCCTTGATTTTCGCGGTGTTGGCACTGGAATTACTCAGCGTATTCATGCTGGCGACAAATTCCTTGCGGGCGGCTTCCAGTTTGCTGTTGCTTTCGGCAGATGCGGTACCCCATTGCGCCGCTTGATAATATTTGGCCATCCTTTGCGACAGCATGCGCTGGCGACCAGCCATGTTCACCAGTTGGCCGGCACTGGTTCCTGCGTATTTTTCCAGTTGCGAAGTGATGCTATCGGTCATGCGCAGCATTTCTTCGCTGATGCTGATGATGGCCTTGGCATCGTGTTTATTGGGTGCCTTGCCAACCAGTAATTCTTTGTAGCCGGTCCAGGTTTTTTCCATTTCCACTAAGGCGGACTTGATTTCCGGAGTAGGCGCGAAAGCGCGCAATTCTACCGCCTGGCGATCAAAGGTCGACAGTGACAGGTCAAGTATCTTTTTCGAGCGCTCGGTATCGACATCGAGGCCGATTTGCAGGTAGGCCTTGGCCATGCGCTGTGACAGCATACGCTGGCGTCCGGCTTTATTGATGGCATCGGCAATATTGCTTACTTGTGCCTGCGAGGAGGAGACCCAGCCGAATTGGCATGCCAATAGCAAGTTGATAGCCAGGAAATTTCTGCGCTTCATGTGAGTCTCTCAATGTGGTGGGGGGATGCGCGGCAGTTTAGGTAATGTGTTGCATAAGCGCAATTAGCCATTAGAACTAGGTCTTCCAGAGACTTAACTAGGTTTTCTTATATACCCCACCCAGTATATTTTCACATCGCAATAAAAACGGCTGTTTTTGGCTTGTTTTCTATGAAGTTATGGGGAGTATATATTTTCAATTTAAACAACATGGAATTTCCAAGCATTCATTGCCAAACTACCTACAAGTGAATTAGCATGACATTGATGCAGATCATGAAAAGTGACACAGACATCTAAAAAAAATTGACAAAATCAGGAGACAAGTATGATGCAACAGACCAGCGGAAGGTCCGCGGATAGTGCCGCCCCGGATATTAAAACCGTCATAGACGAAGAGTCGCCTTTTCCGCCTATACGTAGGGTGGGAATGTTTAGATCCTTGGTATGGTTGCAACTGGGTTGGAAAGATTTTTGCGCCTCGCCCAAGGTGAGTTTGTTTTACGGAGTGTGTTTCGCCACGATGGGCTTGATCTTGACGAAGATACTGGCCAATGTGCCGCAGTATTTAT
The DNA here is from genome assembly GCA_003970805.2 of Undibacterium piscinae. Taxonomy (GTDB): domain Bacteria; phylum Pseudomonadota; class Gammaproteobacteria; order Burkholderiales; family Burkholderiaceae_D; genus Undibacterium; species Undibacterium piscinae. The sequence continues at coordinate 1,085,382 of CP051152.1, read as the reverse complement.
CGGCGATGTCTTGTGGGTTTTTGTTGCTGGGGCCCTTGCTGTCACTGGGTTTGTACGATATCAGCCGCCGTCTTGAACAAGAGAAATCCCGGATGCTGGTGACTTTGTTCTCGATGCGCGGACGCTGGAGCAATATCGGCATACTTGCGCTGGTGCTGGCGGTCATCATGCTGGTCTGGGCGCGCGCTTCACTGGTGGTATTTGCGCTGTTCTATAACAAGGGCATGCCTACCATGCAAGGTTTTTTGTCACAACTGTTCTCGCTCTCCAATCTGGAATTTCTCGCCGTCTATAGCTGCATAGGCTTTGTCTTTGCCAGTATCGTGTTCGCCATTAGCTGGGTTTCGATTCCTTTGATGCTCGATCGTGATACTGATGCGATTACCGCCATGATCATCAGTACCGTATCGCTGTTCATTAACGTACCTGCCACCATCGTCTGGGCTTTGATGATAGTCGGTTTCGTCGTGCTGGGTTTTCTTACCTGGAATCTCGGCCTGATCATCGCGATGCCGGTAGTCGGTCACGCAACCTGGCATGCCTATCGCGAGATAGTGGGGCGACATAGCGATAAGCCCTGAAATCCTGGAATCTCGCGGCCTTGATGCGAATAAGGGTGTTCATGCTATTGCCATGAACACCCTTATCTACTTTATGAGCCACCTTGATGAGCAGCCCATATTCGCGATCTCAGATCTACCTGAGCGGCGGGATCGCTTGCGGTACCAGTGCTTTTACCGGTTGCTCCGCAAGCTTCTTTTGTAGCATCTCTAGCGCCACTTCCAGTTGCCGGTCTTCGCCCTTGAAACTGGCATGGGGCAGATTCTCGACTTCGACATCGGGCTTGACACCCACCCCTTCGACTAACCAGCGACCATCGCTGATGGCGAATTGTCCATTCTCCGCCACCCTGGCCATACCGTTGTCGGCCAGGTAGTTTTGGTCATCCAGCCAGACTCCGGCACCGGCCGTGCGCTTGCCGACCAGCGGCGCCAGTTTCAGCTCCTTGATGCCGGCGGCGAAGGTTTCGCCATCGGAGTAAGTCAGTTCATCAATCAGCACCACCAGATGACCGCGGAAGGTCTGTTGCATATTGGTACCTACGGCACCTTTCGGCGAGGTCCAGAACATCCATGCCTTACGCAACAGCTTTTCTATGATGAAACTATCTATGCTGCCGCCGTTGTTGCGGCGCACGTCTATGATCAGGCCGTCACGGTTGATGTTGGCATAAAACTCGCGGGCAAAGCTGGCGATGTCGTTCTTGCCCATGGCGCGCAGATGCAGATAGCCTATCTTGCCATTGGAGGCTGCCTGCACGCGGCTGCTGCGCCCGAGTTCCCAGTCGCCATACCTGAGGCTGGCCTGTTTTTCCATACTGGTGGGCGTGACGATAAAGGATTTAGCGGCGGCTTGCCCGCGTTTTACCTGCAGTAACACCTGCTTATCGGCCTGGTTGAGCAAGAGGTCGGAAATGTCGCGCGCTTCGCTTACCGGCCGGCCGTTGATGGCGGTGATCAGGTCGCCTTCGCGGATATCCAGATCGGGTTGCGCCAGCGGTGAGCGTAGCGCCGGCAGTTCGGCTTCGCTGCGGTAGATGTGCTGTATCAGGTAACCGGCGCTAGTGCGCGTCAGAACCGCTCCCAGCGACGCCGCCAGGCCGTCCGGTGCGGCCTTGCGGATATCCCCCGGCCTTATCTGAGAGTGCAGCGTGCTTACTTCGCTGACCATCATGGCCAGCAGGTCATTGAGTTCGGCACGGTCAGTGACGCGCTCGACCAGCGGCGCGTATTTGCTGCGCATCTTATCCCAGGCGACGCCACGCATCTTGTCATCGAACAGGAAATCGCGGTGCATGCGCCAGGCGTCGACAAACATTTGCCGCCATTCCAGCCGCGGATCGGAACGGAAGCTCCAGTCATCCATCCTGACTTTCGATTTGCTGATGTCCGCAGGCTGCTTGGCGCCGGCCTCTACCACCACGAAGTCCGCGTTGGCACCGGTGCCGACCGTGCGGTAGAACAGTTGTTTCTTATCGGCGGCCAGATCGTAGCTTTGCACGCCTGCCGCAAACACTTCAGCTTGCGCCGCGTTATTGCCTATCGCCAGCGTCTTTAAATTGAACTTGCCGGTATCGCTGCCGTCTTGCTCCATGAAATACAGGCGTTTGTCATCGAGTTCCAGATGCTGATAATTACCGGCCGCTAGCGGCACTTCATACAGGCGTTCCGCCAGGCCTGCATAGCTGATGGCAGGCAAGGCTTTTTTGCCGTCTTTCGCTTCGGCTTTTTCGTCGGGCTTTTTGGCCGGTTTTTCGGTGGCTTTGCTTAGCTCATCGTCAGGCTTGAACGGAAAACGATTGCCCGCCTGGAGCGCCAGCGCATACACGCCGCTGCGCTTGTCGAAGTAGGGACCCATATTGCGGTCACCCCAGGGGGCGGGATTGCTGGCCTGGAAATGGCGGTCGGAGATGAAATAGAGCCACTGACCATCGGCGGAAAATACCGGTGAGCGCGAATCGTAGCGATCGCTGCTGATAAAACCCAGATGCTTGCTGGCTAAATCGTACAGGCCGATCTGGCGGCGCTCCTGATTGGTGTCAGGGCGGACGATGGCCAGCGTCTTGCTGTCGGCTGACCAGACTATATCCTCGTGTTTATCGAGCGCCAGTTTGCCGGCGTCATCAATGAGCGTATTGGCTTTGCTGGCCAGATTCAGCAAATACAGGCGGCCGCGCTTGTCGGTATGGGCCAGCCACTTGCCGTCAGGCGAAGGATAGATGCGCCAGCGATGGACGTTGCCGTCGCTGGTCAACGCACGCCCCGTGCCGCTGCCATCGGCAGGGAATTGCCAGATTTCGTTTTCGCCGGTGCTGTCGACCAGTGCATACACCGATTTATCATCGTGTGAGAACACCGCCTCACGTGCCCTCGAAGCCTCAGGCAGCGGGATGTCGACGCGCCTTTGCGCATTGCTGCCGGCTATCCTGATCTGACCGCGTGCGGTGAAAACCAGGCGAGCCTGCTTGCCGGCCAGATTTACCTGTGTCAACTGTTCCATGGGCGATTTGATCTGGCGCTGGCGCTGCTGGTCAAAGTCGGAGACCAGGGCAATTGCCAGGGGTTGGTCTGCCAGACTGGCCAGATCCAGTACATGGACATCAGCGCCTAGCTGATAGACGATCTTGCCGTCACCAATGGCGGCGTTGCGCACTTCCCAGTCTTTGTGTTTGGTCAGTTGGCGTTTCTCGCTGCCATCGGGCTTGGCCGAATACAGGTTATAGGTACCGTCTTCGTCATTGAGGAAATACAGACGGTCATTCCACCACATAGGGCGCTTGTTATTAGCATTAGCATTGGCATTGAGATTTCCATTAACGCTGTCCTTGCTGCTGCCGAATAGATTCACCGCTTCGGCCTTGCCACCTAGCTCGTAGCGCCACAACTGGGCGTAGGTGCCGCCGCGATATTGCCTGGCATTGTCATTGGTCGAGTGCAGGCCGTAACGCGTGAAGTACAGGGTTTTGCCGTTATCGGCTAGTGCCGCTTCGTTGGCGTCGGTGACCGGAAACACCGTGCGTACCATGGTTTGCGGATGGATAGCCGCCACGATGCGTTGTCCGTTCGGCCCGTTCTGGTGTTGCGCGCTGAACAGCACTTCACCCTGGGCAGTCCAGCCCAATACGGTAACGGCGGTGTTTTCGAAGCTCAGCCGTTTTGGTCCGCCGCCGTTGGCTGGCATCACATAGGCTTCCTGAGTCCCTTCATACGAAGCGGAAAAAAGCGATCCACTTGCCATCGCGGGAAATTGCCGGATTGGTTTCGGCTGCAGGATGGCTGGTAAGCCTTTGCGCCTGACCACCACGGGCGGCGACCTTCCATAAATCACCTTCTGCGGTAAACACGACGGAGTCGGCACCGATGGCGGGGAAGCGGGCATAAGCGGAGGGTGCTTCGGCAAAGGCCGATGCGATCATGCCGCTGAGTGAAAGACTTAGCGACAGGCGCAGTGACAGGCTGAGCAGTGATGACGGTAATTTCATGGATTCTGGTCTCGATGTGGATGTTTCGTATCTTTGATAGAACTTGCGTAAAACTGCCGCAGCCTTGTTGCGCTTGACTGGGCTAGCCGTTTTTCCTTAGTTCTAACATTCTTATCGGCAAGGATTCTTGCATAGTTTTGCCGTAAATATCTAGCAAATGCGCAACAAGCGTAGCTAATGCCAGCAAGCGCAAAGCGGACAGGATAAAATTTTGTAAAGTGCCCTTATGGATCAATGAAATAAGCCATTGCAGGGGCGGTCGTCGCATGCTTGGGGGCGGGTGCTTTCGCAGGTTTGGCGCTAAAGCGTGAAAACAGCTTTGTTGAAATTGCAATCGGCTTCAGTTAAGCTGCCTCAATGAAACCATCATCCTCAAATCAAGCCCGCGTCGGTCAGGCAAAGACGATCAACGATGCCATGCTGGACCGCCCCTTGGCTGGTTGGCGACTGGCGCTGTATACCATCATTTTTGAGGCTGATACCCGTGCCGGACGATATTTCGATATCGCCCTGATCGCGGCGATACTCATCAGCATATTGGTGGTGATGCTCGACAGCATGGCCAGTTTCAACGCAAGTCATGGCACTTTACTGACCTGGGCCGAGTATGGACTGACCGCCATTTTCACGCTCGAATATTTGGCGCGATTAGTCTGTGTACGGCGGCCCTGGCATTATGCGCGCAGTTTTTTTTGGCATCGTTGATTTGCTGACGGTGTTACCGAGTTACCTGACCCTGTTCTTTCCCGAGTTGTACGTGTTGGTTGATGTGCGCGTATTGCGTCTGCTCAGGGTATTCCGGGTATTTAAGATGACTGCCTATCTGGAGGAGTTCACTACGCTAGGGCAGGCCTTGCGTGCCAGTTCGCGCAAGATCATGGTGTTTTTGTCGGTAGTGCTGATGGTGGTGCTGATCATGGGCACCGTGATGTATCTGGTGGAAGGCCCGCAGCATGGCTATACCAGTATCCCTATCAGTATTTACTGGGCGATCACGACCATGACTACGGTCGGCTTTGGCGACATTACGCCGAAAACCGATCTGGGGCGGGCGATCGCTTCGATGATGATGCTACTCGGCTGGGGTGTACTGGCGGTGCCTACCGGCATCGTCACCGCCGAAATGACGGCGCAACGCCGGGGCGGCAGGCCGACTACCCGCAGCTGCCATGAGTGCCTGACCGAAGGCCATGTGGCTGAAGCGCTGTTTTGCCTGCATTGCGGTGCCAGGCTACCGCCATATCAGCACGAACACACGGGCTGATAACACATTAGCCTTCTATAAAAGGTTTTTGCCGCAGAGGCGCAGAGAAAAGCGAGGGGAGAAAAGACAGGGGCTACGCCTCTGCTTGCTCTGCGGTGAAGATTTTTCATTCCGGTTTTTATTCTGATTTTCATTTTTGTCTGCGCGTCTATTTGCCCTTGCTCTCTCCGCACGCTCAATAGTTGCCCTAGATAGTTGCCCCAGATATTCAATCACCGAAAGCATGATTAAATTATAATTGCTGGCAATTTGTATTTTCATTTTCTTATTTTTCATTAGCGAAACTCTCCATGAGCCAACCCAGTCAGTTTGCACTCCTCAAACAACGTCGCTTCGCGCCTTTTTTCTGGACCCAGTTCCTCGGTGCGCTCAATGACAATGTGTTCAAGACCGCTTTGCTCACCATCCTCACTTACGATGCCCTGCACTGGACCACGATGGATGTGGGCCTGTTGAACAATCTGATTCCGGGTTTGTTCATTTTGCCTTTTGTGCTGTTTTCCGCCACTTCCGGACAGTTGGCCGATAAGTTTGAAAAAGCCGGCATGGCACGCAAGGTCAAGCTGCTGGAAATCATCATCATGTGTATCGCCGCTGCCGGCTGGATGACGCATCAATTATGGCTGCTGGTGGCTGCCGTGGCGGGTATGGGTATACATTCAACCCTGTTTGGCCCGGTCAAATACGCTTACCTGCCGCAACATCTGAAGACCGAAGAGCTGACCGGTGGCAATGGCGTGATAGAAACCGGTACCTTTGTCGGCATTTTGCTCGGTGAAATCATCGGCGCGATCCTGGTGGTGCAAGAAGGGTGGGGTATAGAACTGGTGGCCGGCGGCACTATCGCCATCGCTATCATAGGCTGGCTGGCAAGCTTGCGGATTCCGCATTCGCCGGCACCGGAACCTGAACTCAAGATTAACTGGAACCCTTTCACCGAGACCATACGCAACATCAGTTTCAGTAAGCAGAACAAGCCTGTGTATCTGTCCTTGCTGGGCAATTCCTGGTTCTGGTTTTATGGTGCCATTATCCTCGCGCAGTTCCCGCTGTTTGCCAAAGACTATCTGCATGGCGACCATTATGTGTTCGTCTTGCTGCTGACGATATTTTCCTTCGGTATCGGTGCCGGTTCCTTGTTGTGCGAACGCTTGTCCGGCCATAAGGTGGAGATCGGCCTGGTGCCGTTCGGTTCTATAGGTTTGTCGGTATTTGGTATTGATTTGTATCTGTCCAGCATGAGTTACACCAATACCGTTGCCGTTGATATGCTGGGATTTTTGCGGCAAACCGGTAGCTGGCGCATCCTGTTTGATATCGCCATGATAGGTGTGTTTGGCGGCCTGTATATCGTTCCGCTGTTTGCCCTGATACAGACGCGCTGTGACCCTAAGCATCTGTCACGCACGATAGCCGGCATGAATATCCTCAATGCTTTGTTCATGGTAGTGGCGGCGTTGTCCGCGATGCTGATGCTCAAGGCAGGCTTCACGATACCGGAATTATTCCTCGCTACCGCGATCTCTAACGCTGTCGTGGCGGCGTATATCTTCGGCTTAGTGCCAGAGTTCCTGATGCGCTTCGTCGCCTGGTTGCTGCTGCATACGGTACACCGGGTCAAAGGCGTGAATATCGATCGCTTGCCGGAAGACGGTCCGGCGGTATTGGTCTGCAATCATGTCAGTTATATGGATGCAATCGTCATCGGTGCGTATAGCCCAAGACCTATCCGTTTCGTGATGGATCACCGTATTTTCCAGATTCCTTTCCTGTCCTGGGTATTCAAGACGGCCAAGGCGATCCCGATTGCCTCGGCCAAGGAAGAGCCGTGGTTGATGGAAAAAGCCTATATCGATATTGCCAAGGCCCTGCATGATGGAGAACTGGTGTGTATTTTCCCTGAAGGTAAGCTCACCACCACCGGTGATATGAATGAGTTCAGGGGCGGCGTCATGAAAATCTTAGAACGCAGCCCGGTACCGGTATTTCCCATGGCTTTGCGTGGCCTGTGGGGCAGCTTTTTGACGCGCGACAAAGGAAATCCTTTTGAGCGCGCATTCCGTCGCGGACCTTTTTCTAAACTGGAACTGGTAGTCGGTGAGGCGCTGTTGCCTACGGCGGTGAATCCCGTGATGTTGCAGGAAAAAGTCAAAAAATTACGTGGTGATTGGAAATAATGATGAAAAAGCTATCGTTGGCATCTGTGAGCAAACTGAACGGTGTTGCGGCGGGTATGGGCGCTTTTGTGTTGCTGGCGCTGGCTGGCGCATCCAATGCGCTGGCCGCCAGCGTCGTCAAATTTTCGCCGCAGGGCGAGGTTGCCCAGGTCCGTCAGGTCAGGGCGACTTTCTCAGAATCAGCGGTAGCGTTTGGCGATCCGAAAGCGGCGGCACCATTTGACGTTAAGTGCAGCGAAGCCGGTAGCTCACGCTGGGCCGACGATAAAAACTGGATTTTTGATTTTAACCGAGACCTGCCGCCAGGCACACAGTGTAGCTTCACGCTCAAGCCTGGGTTTAAGACGGTGGGCGGCAATCTGCTGACGGGCAAGGCTGCATTTCAATTCTCTACCGGCGGCCCGGCCGTGTTGCGCGTGCAACCGTATGACGGCGCCAATATAGAGGAAGAGCAGGCATTCATATTGACGCAAAACGGGCCAGCCACCGAAGCGAGCATACGCCAGCATGTGTATTGCGAAGTGGCCGGTGTGCACGAACGGATTCCGGTGAAGTTGCTCGATAAAGAGGCGCGTGCCGCCTTGTTAAAGAATTTCGAACCGAATGAAGATCCTGCACGGGTCACTATCGTCCAATGTCAGCAGCGTTTCCCGAATGATGCGGCGGTTAAACTGGTATGGGATAAGGGCATTGCCACCGCCAGCGGTTTGGCCACCTCGAAACCTCAGACGTTTAGCTTCAGTACCCGCAAGGCGTTTAGCGCCAGCATGAGTTGCCAGCGCGAAAACGCGAATGCCGCTTGTACCCCGATCTCACCTGTCACGCTGTATTTCAGCTCGCCGGTCAGCCGCAAACTGGCGGAAGACATCGTCATCAAGGGGAGTAAGGGCAGTGTCAAACCAGAATTTCGCCGTGACGATAAAGAAGCCATGGTGCAATCGGTCAGTTTCAAGCCGCCGTTTGCCGAAAAAGCCGAATACGCGATTGTGTTGCCGTCCAAACTGGTGGACGAGAGTGGCCGCAGTTTATCCAATGCGGCACAGTTTCCGCTGAAATTTGCCACCGCGGATTTCCCGCCGCTGGCAAAATTTCCGGCTGCGCCTTTTGGCATCATAGAGCTCAATGCGGATGCCACTTTGCCGGTCACGCTCAGGAATGTAGAAAAGAACCTGATCGTGCGTAGCGTCGATGGTAAAAATTCGCCGGGTAAAGTGAGTAATCTGAAGGTCAGTGATGACGCCGCTATCATCAACTGGATCGCGAAACTCAATGCCTACCACGAAAGCCGCGTCACGCTAGGCCGCGAGTCGGTAGAGACCCGCAGCATAGGCTTGTTAGCCAAGGAAGCCGGCGTGCGTAAGCTCGATCTGCCGGCGCTGCCCGACGCGGCCGATCCATCCTCCCGTCCGTTTGAGGTGATAGGCCTGCCGCTCAAAGATCCGGGTTTTTACGTGGTCGAACTGGAATCGCAAAAACTCGGTAGCGCCTTATTGGGCAAGGCTGCACCGATGTTTGTACGTACCAGTGCGCTGGTGACGAATTTGTCTGTGCATATCAAGCTTGGTCGTGAGAATGGCGCAGTCTGGGTCACGACTTTAGACCAGGCTAAGCCAGTTGCGGCGGCCGATATCCGTATTTCCGATTGCCGTGGTAAAGAAGTCTGGCGCGGTAGCACCGATGCCAAAGGGCTGGCGCTGCTGCCACATTCTTTGGGTGAAGCCTGCAATAGCTATGACTACGGCAACCAGAACAATCCTGTGAAAGTGAACGGATTTTTTGTCAGTGCCCGTAAAACTGATGAAAAAGGCCGGGCCGATATGGCCTTTGCGCTCAGCTCATGGAACAACGGCATAGAATCGTATCGCTTCAATCTACCTACCGATATGAGCAAGTCGCCTACCGTCAGGGCCCACACGGTACTCGATCGCAGCCTGTTCCGCGCCGGTGAAACGGTCTCGATGAAGCACGTGATGAGGATAGAAAACCTGCGCGGTTTTGCTTTGCAAAAGGCAGAGTTATTGCCCGACAGAGCCAGAATCATCCATCAGGGCAGCAATCAGGAATTTCAGTTTCCTTTAGTCTGGCGCGGCCGCAGCGCGGCTGAAACGGTTTTTAAATTACCGCAGCAAGCCAAGCTCGGCACTTACGACATCATTCTGGATAAGGGGAAACTCAAGTCCAAGACAGAATTGACGGAAGACGAGACTCAGAACGATGGCTATGCCGAAGACCGTTACGGCGAGGGCACTTATTCCACCGGAAGTTTCCGCGTAGAAGAATTCCGTTTGCCTTTGCTGCAAGGACGTATCACTCCTCCCAAAGAAGTGCAGGTAGCACCGAAAGAGTTGCCGCTGTCGCTGCAGCTCAATTACCTCAATGGCGGTGGCGCCTCTGGCCTGGCGGTGCAGGTGACGAGCTTGCTGCGCAATAAAGCCTTGTCGTTTCCTGCCTATGAAGAATTTTCTTTTTATGTGGGCGACTCTGCCGGCGACTCTGCCGGCGACTCTTCAGGTAACTCTGCCGGTAATTCTGGCGACGAGCAAAAGATCGTCGCGAATAAATTGCCGGTCACGCTCGATAAGAATGGCGCTGGCAAGACCGTGATTAAAAATCTGCCGGCGATACTCAAGCCGCAAGAATTGGTTTCCGAGATGAGCTACGCTGATCCGAACGGCGAAATCCAGACTATCAGCACAGTGACACCCTTGTGGTCGTCGGCGGTGCTGGTGGGGGTGAAGGCCGGACAGTGGGTCTCGGTTAAAAAGAAAATCAGCTTAAGCGCGATTGCCCTCGATACCAATGGCAAACCCAAGGCGGGCGTGGCGATAGATATCAGCGGTATCGCGAAGCAAAATAATTCGCATCGCAAGCGTATGGTCGGCGGTTTTTACGCTTATGAAAATGCCGAAAGCAGCAAGGATCTCGGTAGCCTGTGCTCGGGAAAAACTGATGAACGCGGTCTCATGATCTGTGAGGCCAACTTATCCGAGCCCGGCAATATCGAAATCCTGGCCAAGGCGAAAGACGAGAACGGCAAAGCGACGCAAGCCAAAACCTCGGCCTGGGTCACTGGCCGTGGCGAGATCTGGTTCGACGGTGAAAACCAGGACCGCATGGATCTGCTACCCGAGCGTAAACATTATGAAGCCGGTGAGACCGCCAGCTTCCAGGTGCGTATGCCTTTCCGCTATGCCACCGCGCTGGTGGCGATAGAGCGTGAAGGCGTGATCGATACCATGGTGGTGCAATTGAATGGGCGCGACCCTAGCATACAGGTGCCGATCAAGGCCGAATATGGCCCTAACGTGTTTGTCTCGGTATTGGCAGTGCGCGGTCGTATGCGCGAAGTGCCCTGGTATTCGTTCTTCACCTGGGGCTGGAAAGAGCCATTGAACTGGTGGAGTGAGTTCCGCGAATATCAAGACCCGAGCGCCACGGTGGATCTGGCCAAGCCGGCCTACAAATACGGCATCGCCGAAATTACGATAGGTACGGCCGCGCATAAGCTGGCGGTCAGCGTCACTACCGACAAGACTAGTTATGCTATCCGAACTACCGCTAAAGCCACGGTACAAGTGCTGCTGCCGAATGGCAAACCGGCCGCCGGTGCGGAAATCGCGATTGCGGCGGTGGATGAAGCCCTGCTCGAGTTGCAACCGAATGGCAGTTGGGATTTGTTGACCGCCATGCTGCAAAGACGCAGTTACGGGGTAGAGACAGCGACTGCGCAAATGCAGGTGATAGGCAAGCGCCACTATGGCCGCAAGGCGGTGGCGGCAGGTGGGGGCGGTGGTAAATCGGCTACCCGTGAGTTGCTTGATACCTTATTGCTGTGGAAGCCTGTGGTGATCCTCGATGCCAACGGTCGCGCCCAGATTGATGTGCCGCTCAACGATGCTTTGACCAGCTTTAAGATCGTCGCGGTAGCCTTGAGCGGCGAGGGCCTGTTCGGTACCGGTAGCACCAGCATCCGCGCCACCCAGGATTTGCAAATCATTTCTGGTCTGCCACCGCTGGTGCGTGAGGGCGATGTCTTTACAGCCATGCTGACACTCAGAAACACCACCAGCCGTGCCATGCAGGTGCAAGTGGCTGCTGCCGTCAGTGGTTTAGCGGCGGAACTGCCTAAGCAAAACATCGCGATACCGGCAGGCGAGGCGCGCGAAGTGAACTGGAACGTGACGGTGCCAGTCGCGGCGCTGCCCGAGGATAAACAACAACTGGTGTGGGAGTTAAAAGCGCAAGAGCAGGGTGGCGCTGGCGTGAAGGACGCCTTGAAATTTACCCAGCGTGTGGTGCCTGCGGTGCCGGTCACGGTACAGCAAGCGAGCTTGATGCAACTCGATAAGGCGCTCAGCATGCCCATTATCCAACCGGCTGATGGTTTGCCGGGGCGCGGTGGGGTGGCGATTTCGCTGATGCCTAGTCTGGCCGGATCGCAAGAGGGGATACGCAAGTATTTCAACGATTACCCTTACTCTTGCCTTGAGCAAAAAACCTCGCGGGCGATAGGTTTGCGCGACACCGCGCTGTGGCAAAAAGTCGCTAACGATTTACCTGGCTATCTCGATGGCGATGGTCTGGCGTATTACTACCCGCCTGGTCAAATGACCAGCAATCGCGGCAGCGATAGCTTAAGCGCTTATCTGATCTCGGCCACGCATGAAGCCAATTATGCGCTGCCAGAAGCCAGCCGCAACAAGATGCTGCAAGGTCTGGCGGCCTTTGTCGAAGGCAAGATCACGCGCGATTTCTGGTCGCCGAAAAAAGATCTGGAAGTACGTAAGCTGGCGGCGCTGGAAGCGCTGTCGCGTTACGGCCAGGTGCAGGAGCGCATGTTGGGTTCGATACAGATCAACCCGAATCTCTGGCCGACTTCGGCCGTGATCGACTGGCTGGCAATCTTGCAAAACACGCCAGCTATCAGCAAGCGTGCTACTTACCTGAAAGAAGCCGAGCAAATCTTGCGTGCGCGCCTGAACTATCAGGGCACCCGCATGGGCTTCTCTAACGAGCAAGACGATTATTGGTGGTGGCTGATGGGCAATAGCGACAACAGCGCCAACCGCCTGATTTTGGTGACGCTGAATAATCCAGCCTGGGCCGATGATATGTCGAAACTGGTGACCGGCTCTATCCAAAGGCAGGTACGCGGTCACTGGATGTCGACCACCGCCAATGTCTGGGGCAGCCTGGCGATGGAGAAGTTTGCGCTCAAGTTTGAGACCGAAAAAGTCGCCGGTAGCACCAAGGCTAATCTGCAAATGGCAGCTGTCAGCGGCCCTGTGCAGACCTACAACTGGAGCGCGACTGGTGGCGGTAAACTGATGCTGCCATGGCCGGCAGCGGGCAGCGCCACCGATAGCATCAAGCTCAGTCACGACGGCAAGGGTAAGCCCTGGGTGACACTGCAGTCGCTGGCGGCAGTCACGCTCAAAGCGCCGTTCAGCAGTGGTTACCGCATCACTAAAACCATCCAGGCGATTGAGCAAAAAGAGAAAGGCAAATACAGCCGTGGCGACATCCTGCGCGTCAACATCGATGTCGATGCCCAGACCGACATGACCTGGGTAGTGCTGACCGACCCGATACCGGCCGGTGCCAGCCTCTTGGGTTCAGGTCTGGGACGCGATTCAGCGATCGCCGCCAACGCCACCGGTGCCGTCAGCAGTGAGCCTGACTACAGCGCAGCCTGGATGGCCTACGAAGAGCGCAGCTTCGAATCGTATCGTGCCTATTACCAGTTCGTACCCAAGGGGAAATTTAGCATCTCTTACACCATGCGCTTAAACAACGTCGGCGAATTCAAACTGCCGCAAACCAGGGTGGAAGCCATGTACGCACCAGAGATGTTCGGCGAGTCACCGAATGCGGGGATGAGTGTGAAGTAGGTCGTGCTGCAAAATCACAAAACGATCACGCAGTATCCATGCGCCTCACCAGCCAAAAATGTCCTGTAAGGCGCATGGATACTGCGCAAACGCTTTTGAAAATCAACACCCGCGCTGAGGACGACCTCAGCGCTTTTACTCATCGCGGGGACGGCCCCGAGTCTTCGGAGCTTATTATGAATTGGCTGATCTTGATTATCGCGGGCCTATTTGAAATTGTCTGGGCCATAGGGATTAAATATACCGATGGCTTTACGCGCTTGTGGCCTAGCGTGCTTACCTTGGGGGCGATGGCGGCCAGCGTGGTGTTGCTGGGCATCGCCATGAAGTCGCTGCCGGTCGGCACGGCCTACGCGGTGTGGGTCGGTGTAGGGGCAGTCGGCACGGCGATACTCGGCATTTTCTTGTTCGGCGAGTCTGCCAATATCGGCCGTTTGCTGAGCCTGGGTCTGATCGTGATCGGTATCATAGGCCTGAAACTTTCTACCGGGTGACACTCTAGCTCAGCTATGAAATATCAATATTTGAAATGTCTTACGCAGTATCCATGCGCCTTACAGGCCAAAAGTGCCTTGAAACCCGCATGCTTATTGCGTGATTGCATTTGAAATTAGCTGGTAGCTCTCTTTTATAGCCGCACTCTTTTATATCCATGTCCTTGAATTCTGTTCAGCAATTTATGCTTAGATGCTTTGTCGTTCTCTTATTGCTGGCTAGCTGGCATAGCAGCGCGCTGGCGATCCCTAGTTTCAAAGAGGTGCAGCTAGCCTACCAGTCTTCCGATGCGGTTTTAGTTGACCGCAACGGTGTGGTGATTCATCAGCAGCGCATCAACCCCAGAGAGCGCAAACTGGCATGGGTAAAGCTGGAGGATGTCTCGCCGGCCCTGCGCATGGCCTTGATCGCTTCGGAAGATAAGCGCTTTTATCAGCATGGCGGGGTGGACTGGAACGCCGTGGCGGGTGCGGCCTGGGGTAACCTGTGGAATAAGAAAACCCGTGGCGCTTCTACCATTACCATGCAGTTGGCCGGTCTGCTGGAGGAAGATTTACGGCGTAAAGCCACGGCGCGCACTGCCGGCCAAAAGATCACGCAGGCGCTGGTGGCGCAGTGGCTGGAGCAAAGCTGGCGCAAGGATCAGATTCTGGAAGCCTATCTGAATCTGGTGGCGTTTAAGGGCGAGCTGGTCGGCGTGCATGCCTTGTCGCGCGTGATGTTCGATAAGCACCCCAGCGGTCTCGATAAGATAGAAGCGGCGATTGCGGTGGCCTTGATACGCGGCCCCAATGCCAGCGTCGCCAAGGTGGCGGAGCGCGCTTGCGCCAGCTTGAAAGAGCAAGGCTTGCCGCAATTTTGCGCGAATTTAGAGGGGCAGAGCACCCAGTATTTCGCCCGCCTGACGGCTAAATCAGATGTGGCGCGCACTATCAGCGGGCCGCAATTAGCTCCGCATCTGGCGCGCAGATTGTTTGCCGCGAATCCGTCGGCAACGGCGATTCGATCCACGCTAGACGGCCCTACCCAAGCCTTTGCACGCGATGCCCTGGTGCGCCACTTGTCGGCGCTGGTGGATAGAAATGTGGAAGACGGTGCGGTGCTGGTGATCGACAACCAAAGCGGTGATGTACTGAGTTGGGTAGGCTCTAGCGGTGCCTTATCGGATGCCGGGCAAGTCGATGGCGTGCAGGCTTTGCGTCAGGCTGGCTCTACCTTAAAACCTTTTCTCTACGAATTGGCGCTGGAAAAAAAATGGCTGACCGCCGCGTCTATCCTCGATGACGCTGCGGTGAATTT
This sequence comes from Undibacterium piscinae, assembly GCA_003970805.2. Lineage (GTDB taxonomy): Bacteria > Pseudomonadota > Gammaproteobacteria > Burkholderiales > Burkholderiaceae_D > Undibacterium > Undibacterium piscinae. The sequence goes on along the minus strand of CP051152.1, from coordinate 1,070,214 downwards.
GCCGACCGCAACGGGTCTGTATATTCCGCAAAATTACGACAAACATTTTAAGGGCTTGGTCAGCGTACGTACCGCGCTCGGGTCCTCGCTAAACATTCCGGCGGTGCGTACCTTGGTGACGGTCACGCCGGAATTGTTTTTCCGGCGCTTGCAGCAACTCGGATTTGGCTTGCGCGAATCGGGCGACTATTACGGTTACAGTCTGGCGCTAGGCAGTGCCGACGTCAGCCTGCTGGCGTTGACCAATGCCTACCGCACCTTGGCCAATCAAGGGCGTTACGCTAGCCCACGCACCAGCGATAAAGACCCGCTAGCAGCGAAGCCTGTTACTGTGATGGATGCTGGCGCGACGTTTATTATCAGCGATATCTTGTCGGATAGGGCCGCACGCGCCACTACCTTCGGGCTGGAAAGCGCCTTGTCCACCCGTATCTGGGCGGCGGTAAAAACCGGCACGTCCAAAGACATGCGCGACAATTGGTGTGTCGGTTATTCGGATCGCTATACGGTAGGCGTTTGGGTAGGCAATGCTTCCGGCGCGCCGATGTGGGATGTCTCTGGAGTTACCGGTGCCGCACCGATCTGGCAGGAAGTCATGCACTACCTGCATCAGCATAAGATAGGCAATTTGGTGGGGAACGTGGTGGTAAACGTGGTGGCAAATACGATGGCAAATAAGGGGCTGACGACACCCATGCAGCTTCCTGCGGGCGTGGTTGCCCAGCAGATCGTCTACGAAGGGGCTTTGGAAGCGGCGCGCACCGAATACTTTTTAGCCGGTACTGAGCAAAGCCTGATCAGCATCGCGCATCCGGACCAGATTCGTCCTGTGATTGTTTATCCCACCGCAGGCATGCTGGTTGCGCTGGACCCGGATATCCCGCCCGAGCGTCAACGGATACGCTTCGCCGCCCAGGGCGTCAAACAGGCGAAATGGCTGCTCGATGGCAAGGCGCCGGTCACGCCAGTCGCGGCCAACCAGGCTGGCCGTACCGCGCTCAGCATAGACTGGATGCCATGGCCGGGTAAATATCTGCTGCAACTCGTTGACAACCAGGGTAAGGTGCTTGATCAGATTAAGTTTGAGGTCAGGGGCGCTGTGCTCATAGCTGAGCCTAAGTTTTTCGCAAAATTGATCAATTAAAATTCTTCCCAGTCACCATCACTTTTCGAACTGGCTGCAGAATTGGCGGCAGCATTGGCACTGCTATTGTTGAGTTTTCTCGGTGCATTATTGAACTTGGCTGGCGCAGGTTTTGTCGCGGGTTTTGCGGGGGCTGTGGTGGCAGCACGCGGCTTACTGGCCATCGCAGCATCAGCATGATCGAGTTTGAAGGTGGCGACCGTGGCCGATAAGGCTTCCGCCTGCTCTTCCATGCTTTCGCATGCCGCGCCCGCTTGTTCTAACAAGCCAATGCCGCATTTTGCTGGGTCATTTCATCATCTGTGTGAGCGGCGATTGACTTCTTCTATTCCGCACTTGCTCGTTGTCCCGCCGGTGGATTTCACTCATGAGTCGGCGACATGCTTTGACTGAACTGACTATCTCATCCATGGTTTTGCCGGCGGGCAGCGATCGACCAGTTGCTCCTGCATCCACTTTTTCTACCGAGTCACCGATAGGTCTTGATTTCCTTTTGCCCTGCGTTGGCACTGTCGTTTCGCGGCCAGATTATCGCACTTCCGAGGCGACCACGCAAAGCACGGCCCCTGCTCGCACAGCCAGCCGCGCCGCAACTGCCGCATTTAATGCCAGGATATTGGTTTTAAAGGCGAATGCCAGTCGATGACGGCAATGATGTCGACGATCTTGCGTGAGCTATTGCCTGAATGGAATTCATGGTATGCACCATTGTCGCGACCTCCGTGACCGCCTTTAGCCGCAAAATTCAGACGCTGAAATGACCAAGCGTATTAGCCTGTTTCGGCATCTGTCCGGCGTTATGTTGTGACGGTAGCCCGTGATTTCTTCCATGGAGCTGGCGGTTCTTCCAGCGAGCCGGCTTGTGCTTCGGTGCGTGACGAGAGGTCGGCATTGCCCGCTGCGATTTCCGAGGTGGCGACCTTGACCGATTCGCTGGCGCCGCGTATCTCCATCAGGACCTTGGCGATCTTATCGACAAAGAGGTTAAACGCTGAGGCTATCTGCGCTAGCTCGTCGACGCCTTCGGCATCGAGTCTGCGGGTTAAGTCGCCGTCGCCAGTGGCAATTTCTTGCATTGCGTCACGCACGGTAGCAAGTCTTTGCAAGGCACGCGCAATCAGAGCTGCCAGCAGCAGGGCGGCTAAACCGCTCACGATCAGCGCAGTCACGGCCGAGACCGTCAACATGGTGCTGAGAGCCTGCGTCGCTTCGGCTTTATCTAAAACGATGGCCAGTAACCAATCGGTACCTTCAATTTTGCTGACAAACAGCAAGCCATCGCGCCCAGCTAATTGCACTGCGGCGCTGAGTTTGGATTTTTCGGTGGAGGTCAACAATTCTATCGACACGTTGGGGCTTAAGTCTGAGACCGGTTTTAAGGTGAGTTTTTGGTCTGGGTGGGCAATGATGATGCCCTTGCTATCGAGCAGAAACGCAAAGCTACTTGGACTAGGTTTGATCTCCACCACGGTTTTTACCAGAGTGTCTATCAGTACATCGCCACCTGCCACTGCGGTGGTGCTACCGGTGGCACCGGCCGCTTCTGCTACCGTCACTTGTAGTTTGCCATTGCTGGCACCGATGTAGGGCGAGGTCACAATTGCACCGCTGGTTTGCGAGGCCTTCACGTACCAGGGGCGTACAGTCGGGTCGTAATCGGGTTTGCGTACCCGCACTTGAGAAAATACCGCGCGTTTATCTGGGTAACCGAGATAGGTTTGATCAAAGCCGCCTGCTTGTTCGGCGGCCTTGAGTGCTGGCAAAGGATCGGCCGCATCTGCGGCTTGTCTGATCGAGCCTACCACTAGCTTTTTAGCCTGTATCCAGACCGCGATTTCTGCAGAATAGCTCTGCGACAACTGCGCCATCTGCGCATTGAGTGATTCTAAAGTGTGGCTGCGGGTGGTGATGAAATTAGCCCCGACCACGGCAATCATCGCCAAAACCACGATACTGACGCAAATGGCGATCAAGCGCCGGCGTAGTGTGGATAACATAATCTGAATCTCCTGTTGCACTTCGAATTTAAACTCGCGAGAAATTAAATGGCTCTATGCGCACGACAGGCTAATAAATACAGGGCGCAGTCTAAGTATTGCCGAATAAAGACATTATCACAAGTGCCATTGCAATTGCGCGCAGTTTATAGCTCACCACTTTAGCGCCAACTTATGAGCAAAAATAGGCACTCTCTCTGAAAATTTTTAATGCCTGGCCGCACACGCATATTCTATGCGGCTTACAGGCCATTCTGGCTTGAAACCTGCATGGAATATGCGCGCTGGGCTAGGGGGAACTTCTAAAAAACCCATACTCGGGCGCATCGCTGCGTTGCAAATCCTCGCAATACCGACGTATTGCTCCGGTTTGCGCCTTGCGCTGCATCCCGATTAAAGTGTTTTTAGAAGTTCCCAAGGTCTACTTTGGGATTGCTGGCGTCAAAATACCAACACAGAGATTATGGGATAATGCGCGGCTGGCGATTTATTCATCGCTGCAGGCGTTGCAAACAGCCAACTGTGCCGCAGGCTTTACTTATTTACATTGGATAGACTATGAGTTTTTACGGCGTTACCGATCTTTGGACCTATGTCCTGGGTGCCTTGGGCATTATTCTTTTACCTGGGCCAAATTCTTTGTATGTGCTGGCGGTCGCCACTGCACGTGGTGTGCGGGCTGGTTATCAGGGCGCTTTGGGTGTGTTTGTTGGCGATACAGTCTTGCTGATGTTGACCGCCTTAGGTGCGGCGAGTTTGCTGCGCACTTACCCAGCCTTGTTTATGGTGGTGAAGTACGCAGGGGCTGGCTATCTGGCCTGGTTGGGTGTTAACCTGATCTGGGCTGCCATACAAAAATGGCGCAGCGGCGCCGAGACTGTGCCCGAGACCACGGCAGTTGCTGAAAATATGCAAAATCCTTTTAAACGCGCGCTTTTCATTAGCCTGCTCAATCCCAAGGCGATCTTGTTCCTATTGTCGTTTTTTGTGCAGTTTATCGATCCACTTTATCCGACTCCGGCAGTGCCTTTTTTGATCTTAAGCGCCGTGGTGTTGGTGTTTAGCTTTACTTATCTGTCGGCTTTGATTTTTCTAGGGGCGCGTCTGGCTCAGGGTTTCAGCAAGCGTAAGCGCCTTTCTGCCAGTCTTTCCAGCGGGGTAGGTGGCTTGTTTATCTGGTTCGGTGCCAAGTTGGCAGCGGCCAGCCTGCATTGAAAACCGGGTATTCCCACATTATCCCTATTGGCGGCAAGTTTAGTACGCGGGGTTTGCCGAGTCGCCTGTCTGAGTAATTTTACTGCCTGCCCGCACGCGCATATCCGGCGCGGCTTGTAGCCTGGTCTGGCTGGAAACCCGCACCGGATATGCGCGTTGGGCCATGCCGATTTAAATATCTAATTGCGAGTATAGCTCTGAAGTTGGCTACGCGAATCGGGCGTGCGCCTGTTGTTTGCTGGTTGTTTATAAGTAAATCATGCGCACTCCAGCATGATCCATCTATACTGCTAGATAGCGCGCGTCATCGCTGGCGTCCTTACCTGACCGCCTTAGTGAGCTTGGCGCTCTTGCTGCGTGGCAAGTCCTTTACCGAGAGAGAGCTGGGTCAATGAGAAATACGGAATCGTCCCTGTATGCGCGCGAAGTGTGGCGGGCCGGCTTGGTGTTCATTCTCGTGGCCATTGTTTTCGGCATCTATGTGTACGTCGAAAAGAAGATAGACCACGCCAACGAGTTGCGCCATCGGTCTTTTTTGCTGGCTGATGAGTTGCGCCAAAGCTCTGATGACCTCACTGGTATGGCGCGCTCATATGTGATTACTGGCGAGCACGCTTACAAAGACTATTATCAAAAAATATTGTCTATCCGTGACGGACAGTTAGCCCGCCCTTTGGGCTACGAAAACGTGTATTGGGATCTGGTGCTGGCTGGTCAAACGCCTGAGAACGGAAGTGGTGCAGCGGTTGCGCTGTTAGACTTAATGCGCGAACTTGGTCTGTCCGAGCAAGAAACGCAACTACTGGCAAACGCCAAGGCCAATTCCGACAGTTTGGCGCTGACTGAGTTAAAGGCGATGCGCCTGATCGAGTCCGGTGGCGCTGTATCTGATGCCCCTCATCAGGAAGCTAGGGCTATGCTTTTCGATCTTGAGTACATACGCGCCAAGGCTAGCATCATGCAGCCGATTAATCGCTTTTATACCCTGATGGACCAGCGCACTTTAGCTGCGGTACAGACGGCCGAAGCCTTTGCAAATGCGATCCGCATTATATTTTGCGCCCTGGCTATTTTATTTTTGCTGATGCTCAGACGCGTAGGCGTCGCCTTGCACGTAACTTTAGGCGGTAGTTTGGATGCCTTGCACGAGCATCTCAAGCGGCTGGGTCATGGCGATTTTTCTAAACCGATACTACTCGCCAATGGCATGGAGGGGAGTGTGCTCGGGCTGGTGGCGACGACCCAAAATGAACTGCGAAAAATTGAAGAAGAGAGCAAGCAGGCGAAAGATTTTGAACATTTCCGTAGTCGGGTCTTGGAAGTGATGAGTAGCAGTGTCGCATTACCAGAAATGCTGGAAGCGGTGGTGCTTGGCATGCAAGAATTCAATCCCGAAATGCTATGCAGTATTCTGCTGCTAGACAAGGATGGTCTACATCTAGGTAAGGGCGTGGCACCGAGTTTGCCTGACTTTTACAACCGGGCGCTCGATGGCGTGGCAATCGGCCTAGGTGTCGGTTCGTGCGGAACTGCCGCTTTCATCGGCGAGCGCGTGGTGGTCGAGGACATACAAAGCCATCCTTATTGGACCGAATTTAAAGAACTTGCCGCCAGCGCCGGTTTGGCTGCTTGTTGGTCACAACCTATACGCGCTTCACAAGGGCAAGTGCTAGGAACTTTTGCGATTTATCAGCGGGTCGCGCATAGCCCATCGACGCGGGATATTTTCCTGATCGAACAGGCCGCTCATTTGGTCAGCATCGCGATCGAACGTAGTCAGGCAGCGGAAAATTTGCGCGAGAGCGAGGCACATTTTCGTTTGCTGGCGGAGGATGCCTCGGACGTGGTGTGGCGGCAAGACATCAACAATCTATTTACCTATATCAGTCCGGCCGATGAAAGAATGCGTGGCTATCATGCCAGTGAGGTGGTGGGGCATCATTTTTCGGAAATGCTGACAGACGAAGGCGTGGCCATCGTCGCCAGAAAATTAAAGGAAAAACGCAGCCCTGATCAGCGCGATAAGCCAACTACTTCCACTACCTTTGAAGTGCAGCAGCGGTGTAAAGATGGGCGTTTGATCTGGACCGAAATTTTGACGCGCCCTGATCGCAATGCGCAAGGGAAGTTGACTGGCTTTCACGGAATTACCCGTGACATTACCGAACGTAAGTCGAACGAAATGAACTTGCGGCTCTCTGAGCAAAGGTTTGCCACTGCCTTTACCTCGGCGCCTATGGCCGCTTCGATCGCCAGCGCAGACGAGGGCCGCTTCATCGAGGTCAATGCCAACTATGAACGCGATTTTGGCTGGAGCTCGGCTGATTTGATCGGTAAAACTTCGGTGGAGGTCGGTTTGTGGGCGAGTGAGGCGGTACGTCAGCCTTGGATCACAGGTCTGGATGCCCGCGGTCGCTTGATGAACTACGAGACAGTTTGGAATTGCAAAAGTGGTGAGCAACGGCAAGTCAGTATCTCCGGCGAAATCATGACTTTAGATGGCAAGCGATGCATCCTTGCCTTTGCCACCGATATTACGGAGAGAAAAAAGTCGGAAGAAAAAATTAATGAACTGGCTTTTTATGATCAACTGACCGGATTGCCGAATCGTACACTCTTGAACGATAGACTCAAACAAGCGCTCTCATCGAGTAGTCGTAGTGAGCAATATGGCGCCATCCTCTTCATTGATTTGGATAATTTTAAGTCGCTCAACGACAATATGGGACATGACATTGGCGATGCCCTACTCAAGCAAGTGGCGCCGCGCCTGACGCAATGTGTACGCGAGGGTGACACAGTAGCGCGCTTGGGCGGTGACGAATTTGTGGTGGTACTGGCCAATCTGAACAAGAATGAGCTTGAGGCCATCGCTGGGGCTGAGGCGGTCGCTGAAAAAATCATTACCACGGTGGGCAGTAGTTACACGCTGGGAAGTGTGGCGCATCACAGTACTGCCAGCGTGGGGATTACCCTTTTCAAGGGAAATCTAAGCAGCACCGATAATTTACTCAAACAAGCCGATATGTCTATGTACCGCGCCAAGGCGGCCGGGCGGAATACCTTTAGGTTCTTCGATCCTAGTATGGAAGCAAGCGTAAAAAAACGTGCTGAACTCGATGCCGATCTGCGTCTGGCGGTGCAGAATCAGCAATTTCTTTTGCATTATCAGGCGCAGATCGCCGAAGCAGGGCGGATTACTGGCGCTGAAGTTTTGCTGCGCTGGCAGCATCCCGATAGGGGCATGATTTCGCCCGCCGAATTTATTCCGGCAGCCGAAGAAACTGGCTTGATCATTCCTATCGGCCTATGGGTACTGGAGAGCGCATGCCGGCAATTAGCGCTGTGGGCTAAACAGCCTGCAATGGCGCATCTGAGTGTTGCCGTCAATGTGAGCGCGCATCAGTTCCGTAAATCTGATTTTGTCGCACAAGTGCTTGCCGTGATTCGCAATAGCGGCGCCAATCCAGAACGTCTTAAGTTGGAATTAACCGAAAGTCTGCTGGTCGAGAATGTCGGTGAGGTGATAGAGAAAATGTTTGCACTCAAATCCAAAGGACTGTGTTTCTCTTTGGATGACTTTGGTACCGGTTACTCATCTTTGGCCTACCTGAAACGCTTACCCTTGGATCAGCTAAAGATAGATCAATCCTTCGTGCGTGATGTGTTGATCGATCCGAATGATGCCGCAATCGCGCGTACTATCATTGCCTTGGGCCAAAGCCTGGGGCTGGCGGTCATCGCCGAAGGGGTAGAAACGGCAGAGCAGAGAGATTTTTTGAGTAGCCATGGTTGTCATGCCTATCAAGGTTTTTTGTTTAGCCGACCTGTGCCGCTGCGCGACTTCGAACACTTGGTGCAGTCGATTTGAATTCGTTTTGAATTAGCTTTGAGATAGTTGGAAGACAGCATTTAGCTTGGCAAGCTGCTCGCATCTGGTTTATTTGGGCTTATTTGGGGCATATTTTGGGATCTAGGCATAGCGCGGCGAAGTGATCGTGAGTTTAAAAGCCTAAAAGTTTTATATCGAAGGCGCGTTCGATCAACCAGATCATGGCTAGTAGGGCAATCGAGATCGAGCCGCCTAGTAAAATAAAGCGTCGATAAAACCATGTATGGCGCAGGCTAAAAGCGCTAGGCAGAAAAATCCCGACTATCGCCAGTTGGCCGAGTTCCACACCAAGATTAAAACCCAGTAGTGCCAAGCCCAGCGTGCTCTGCGGCAAGCCTAAATCGCTCAATACGCTGGCAAAACCAAAGCCATGAATCAGACCAAAAACGAAAGCCATGAGCCAGCGTCGCTCTCGAAAGAGCGGATAAATATTATTCAAGGCCGCCACTACCACGGAAGCAGCGATGATCGCTTCTACCCAGCGTGAAGGCAGGCTAATCAAGCCCAGCGTTGCCAATGTCAAGGTGATAGAGTGGGCTAGGGTAAATGCCGTAACAATTTTGAGTACCGACCAGAAAGCCGGTTGGAAAGCACTTACCGCCAGCCATTTCTTTTCTTGGCGGACCACCACGGCAGGCAATAAGAGGGCGAGTAAAAATAAGATGTGATCAAAGCCTATCCAGATATGCCAAACCCCTTCACGCGCGTAATCGAGAAATTGCGTGAACTTGCTCACTTGCTTTAAATTGAAATCTTGCCGAGCTTTTTCGGGACTGAAAATGGCGGTATTGACTTGCTCTTGACAATTTAAGCGCAGTAGACCTTTGTGCTGAGGATCAAGATCGAAAAATAATTGGTAGTGCAGTTGCAGTGTATCCAGTGGTGCGCTACATACCGCCTTAAAGCGCAGTACGGCATAGGCACCATCGGTATGATCATCCACCAAATGTTGTATCACTTGGGTAGAACAGATTTTTCCTTGTGTGGATAATTGCAAACGCGCCAAGGCATAGGCGCTGATTTCGGCATGTTTTGCGCGCAATTCTCCCCAGGTGATTTCGGCGTCCGCGTTGGCATCAAGACCTAGCGCAAAATCCAAGTCGCGCAAGGCGATATCCCAGCGCCCATCAATCTGTTGATCCTTGATGCTGAGGCTTAGATAGCTGTCGCTGGGTTTGTGAGCGGCGGCGCTGAATGCGAAAAACATACCTAAGAAAAAAATGAATAGGCGCCTCATTTTTGCGCGACCTTCACTTGGCGTTCTAAACTACGCAAATAAGGATCTTCAATGTGACTACTTTCCAGCCAGTCTAATACTGCAATTGCCGCGTTTGAATTTTTTGATGCCAGCGCTGCTTCTAGGAAGATGCGAGCGTCGCGCGGTTCTCGTTGCACTTTCCAGTTTTCTTTGGCGAGTGCTAAGGCCTTAACTGGATCGGCTTGAACTCGCAAGGCAAACCTGGCTTCTTCTTGTTGATGTACGGTATCGCCACGCAATTGGGCTGCCAGATAACGCGCAGCGAGCGTCGCTTCTCGTTCTGTAGCGTTGCTTAGCTGCAAGTCGCGCTCAGCAAATGCCAGTCGCAATAGCAAGGTATCGGAGCGGGTCTTGTCTTTTAATAGCGTCACGACTTCGGCTGGACGTTTTTGATCTAACAAAAAATCAGCGTAGGCCGCGAGTAAAAAGGTATCAGCCACACCAAGTGTTAGCGCTTGCTGGAAGTGGCGCTCGCTAGTTTCAATTTTTCCTAGCCGTAGGCTCAATTCGGCTAATCGGGTCAGTACCCATAGTTTGTGCTCGCTGCTGAGTATTTTTGTGTGTATCAAGGCTAATTGTAGAGTCGCATACGCTGGCCCCGCTTTTCCTGTTAAACCATCGACCATCGCTAGACAGCCTATGCCTATCAGATCTTTGCTGTCAGTTTTTAAAAACTGACAATCGTCTCTGGCTAAATCGTAGCGAGCCTGTACGATTTGTATGATGGCGCGCAAGATGCGTGCTTGCTGGTGCTGCGGGTCACGTTCTAAAACCTTGCCTAGATAAGTAATCGCTGCAGGGAAGTCGTGGCGAAACTGCGCCAGACCAGCGCGTAACACTTGAACTTCGATTGGCGCGTCTGGCATATTCCACCAAGGCGTGAGCGCAGCCTGTGCATATCCCAAATAACGTGGGTCGCCTTGTTCTCCAACCATTTCATAATAGCGGCGCGCTAATTCAACGGCTACGATCAGATTGTCTGGCTGCTTTCTTAAGGCTGTTCGTAAAGTCGATAATTCGCGCGCAAGCGGGTCATTCGGTTTGAAAGGCAGTCGTTCTAAGACGCTTAAATCTGATGCCGGGGTGTATGCGGTGGCGCAAACTGGTGGCGCCCAGCAAAGTATCAGACTCAGGGCAATCAAGCCGCTTGAGTACAGTTTGATGAAAGGATGATCAGCTTGAGGGGGGAATGATCTCATGGAAGTCTAAATGGACGAAAAGTCGAGTGCACGTCATCAATAGTTGAACATGGAAAATAATAGTCAAGGTAACACGTTAATTGTCTAAAAGTGTAGTAATTGAACAGCATTAAAAAAAGGAACATTGCTTGTTCAAAGAAAATTTCCTACTCTTAGCTGGGATCTGGTCAACCATCCTTAGTCTGCCTCCGTTAAGGATACAGATTCATGTGAATCAAAATCGTTTTGTTTAACAGTTCAAATAAGTTCAAATCAGTTCAAATTACAGGGGTACGAAAATGAAAAAAATAATTACTGCTTTAGTTGCCAGCTTGTTCGCGATTTCCGCATTCGCAGCTTCCCATTCGCCTGCACCAGCAGCCTCGGCCAAGGCATCCGCTGCTTCTATGGCGTCCGCATCCGAGCCTGCCGCTGCCTCTATGGCGGCATCAACACCCGAGAAGAAAAAATCAAAACATAAGAAAGAGGCATCTGCATCCGCTGCGGAAGCTTCCAAGTAAGTTCTTATGCGCAATTGAAAAAAGCAGGTATTCCTGCTTTTTTTTCGTCTGTCGTTTGTGCTTTTTGAAGCCCAGCCGTTTTATTGGCTGCGTTACTTAGTTGTGATGACGTAACTCTATGCAAGGACTGCTTGGAAAATGTCAGTGCCGTCTAATGCGAAACCCTCGTCTATCCATCCTGTAATTCCGCCCGGCATGGTTTTTACCGGTCGCCCTTGGCGCGCCAATACGATGGCGGCACGCGCTGCGCCATTGCAATGCGGACCGGCGCAATAGGTCACGAAGAGAGTATCTGCGGAGTACTTCGCCAATTTTGATGCGATCATTTTTCCGCGCGGCAGGTGCACTGCACCGGGCACATGGCCTTGCGCAAATTTCTCGGCGCTTCTGACGTCAAATAAAACGAAATCTTGTGTACCTGAGCTGATGGCGTCGTTGACGTCCCAGCAATCGGTTTCAAATTCCAGCATGGCTTCAAAATGGGCGAGGGCGCGAGGGCTGGCGGCTGCAGCAATTTCTGTAATAAGTGACATGGGTAAATCCGCTCCGGCATGGCTTTATCGGTCTTGGCATGATTAAATTGACTTGTGGACTGTGGGCTGATCCGGATTTTTCTCCGGCTTGTAGAGATTATCTGCTCAGCCTACGTTTGAAGTAAGTGGCGGCTGATCAATCTACGGTAAGATCACGCCATGGAGAACGATAAAGATCAACACCTGGTAGTTGCTTTGGCTTACGACCAACTCTGCACCTTTTAGGTGTGAACTGGTCATAGGTTTGCAGCAATCGGTCTGGAATTCCAGGTATCAGCTTAGCCCTCCGCGATGCGTTTGGCTATGTGTGCCAGCGCTTCTTCTACCTGATCGATCAAAATCAGGCATAAATCTCCTTCAGACAGGCTTGCCAAGGCGGTATCTATGGCTAGAAATTCACCGTTGATTTCCTTGATGTCCTTAGTGCGACTGGCATTGGCCAGGCCAGTCCTGAGCAATGCGACTACCTCGCCATCGGCGCGGCCACGTTGGCATTGATCCTGATACAACACAACCTCGTCAAAGGCGTTGCCGAGAATCTCGGTTTGCTGGCGGATATCCTGATCGCGCCTATCGCCGGCGCCACTGATGACGACCGAGCGGCGTTTGGCTGGCATGCTTTCTACCGCTTGCACCAGTGCCAGAATGGCGTCCGGATTATGGCCGTAATCGGCGATCAGGGTGGCGCCGCGATAGTTGAATACATTAAAGCGCCCGGGTGCATTATCGCTTTCGTTGGCAAATGATTTGAGACCTTTGTGGATCGCATTCCAGTCAATTCCCACGCCCCAGGCTGCCGCAACCGAAGCCATGACGTTTTCAACCTGGAAGCCAATGGCGCCATTGCGCGTGATCGGGATTTCGGACAAGGCGATTCTTTGTATGTCTTTGCCTTCAAATGCGACCAGATGCCCACCGTCGACGAACACTACACGATTGCCTTGTGCCTTATGTCTGGCCAATACCGGATTGTTACTATCTGCGGCAAAGAAGGTGACGGTACCTGTACAATTATTGGCCATGCCAGCTATGATAGGATCGGCTGCATTTAATACGGCAACTCCATTTTCGGCAACGTTTTGCACGATGACGCGCTTAAGTACTGCCAGATCTTCAACGGTGGTGATGTAGTTAAGACCGAGATGATCACCTGAGCCTATGTTGGTGATGACGGCGACCTGGCAACGGTCAAACGCCAGACCTTCGCGTAAGACTCCGCCACGTGCGGTTTCAAACACCGCGGCATCCACATCAGGGTGTAGCAAGACATTGCGTGCGCTGCGCGGACCGCTGCAATCGCCGGTGTCGATACGACGACCTTCAATGTATACGCCGTCAGTATTGGTCATGCCGGTGCGCAGACCGCTTGCCGTCAGCAGATGGGCAATCAAACGTACCGTAGTCGTTTTGCCGTTAGTGCCAGTGACGGCTACGACAGGAATCCGTCCGTCATCGCCATCGGCAAACATCGCCGAGACGATCGCTTCACCAACCGGTCTGCCTTTGCCAAAGGAAGGCGACAGATGCATGCGCAGGCCCGGTGCAGCGTTAACTTCAACGATGCCGCCATTTTGGTCTTCGATTGGTTTGAGTACGCTGTCACATACCAAATCGACGCCACAAATGTCCAGGCCTATCATCTGAGCGGCAGCGACTGCGCTGGCAGCGATGTCGGGGTGGACGTCATCAGTGACATCGGTGGCGGAACCGCCGGTAGATAAGTTGGCGTTATTACGCAAAATCACGCGTTTGCCTTTTGGCGGCACGGTGTCTGCCAGATAGCCTTGTTTGGCCAGGCTTGCCAATGCGATGTCATCAAATCGTATCTTGGTCAGCGAAGTGGCATGACCGGTACCGCGCCGCGGATCTTTGTTGACTTGCTCTACCAATTCGCGCACCGAGTGCGTGCCATCGCCGACTACTTGCGGTGGATCGCGGCGCGCTGCCGCAACCAGCTTGTCGCCAATTACCAGCAAACGGAAATCATTGCCCGGCAGGTAGCGTTCTACCAAAATATCATCGCGGAATTCGGAGGCGGCGATATAGCCTGCATTGAGCTGTTCGCGGGTGGTGACGTTGACTGTCACGCCTTTGCCCTGATTGCCATCCTTAGGTTTAACCACTACCGGCAAGCCGATTTCACAGGCAATTGCCCATGCATCGTCGATGTCGACCGCGGTGCGTCCTAGTGGCACAGGCACACCGGCGGCATCAAGCAGACGTTTGGTAAGTTCCTTGTCTTGTGCGATCGCTTCTGCAATGGCGCTGGTGCCATCCATTTCAGCCGCCTGGATTTTTCTCTGGCGGCTACCCCAGCCAAACAAGACCAGGCTACCATTGGTGAGACGGCGGTAAGGGATGTTGCGGGCGACGGCGGCTTGCACGATAGAACCGGTGGAAGGGCCGAGCCGGACATCTTCATCCAGATCGCGTAATTGTGCCAGGGCGTCGATCAGGTCAAACGGAGTGTCTTGTAATGCAGACAGGCATAAAGCTTCCGCCAGTTCCAGGGCAAGGCGACCTACCGCTTCCTCAGAGTATTCGGCGACGACCTGGAAAATGCCGGTTTCCAGCGTTTGGGTAGTGCGGCTAAACGTGACCGGGCAACCGGCTTGCGCTTGCAGGCCAAGTGCCGCCAATTCCAGTACATGCGCCATAGAGATGGCTTCATCGTGACCGGTAGTTTGCAGCGGGCCGATTTCTGGAAAGCGGGCGCGCAGGCGAACTTCAAGGTCGGGCAAGTCGGCGATTGAACATTCCGCTGGCGTACAACTCACGATCGCTTCGATCGCAGTATGGTGGCTCCAGAGATTTGGGCCGCGCAGTGCCCGTATACGTGATACTTCCATAAACCTTTATCCTATCAGCTGGCGTTGGCGCCAAAAAAGTGTACGAGGAAAGACGCAAATCAAAACCATTTATGCGTTCTTCGCATAGGTTTTTTTATATTTTGCGTCTTCCCTGGTTGAATTAATAGTTCGTCTTTTTGGGCGTGGATTCGAAGGTTCTCAATCCCGCACCTATTAATTCCGGCGAGATGCCGATTGCCCAGGCGGCAGCTACCGCTGCCATAATACTTTCCGGCTGTTCCGCTTTGCTTGGCTTGAGTGATGATAATGTCATCAATGCGATTTCTTCCGCGCCATTTGCCAGGATGATGCTGTTATCCTGCAAAAACACGGCGCGCTCACCTTTGCTGCGATGTGCGACGATCGCATCAAGCTTAGCGTCAAGTCCGTAAAAAATCACTTTGCCATCGCATAACTCCGCCATTTCAACCACTTGTGGAATTGCTGCATTGAGTACCGCTACGCCATGAGGTAATACGACATCGATTTGCGTGCGCAAAATCTTGAACATCTGATCTGGTTCGCTGACATAGAATTCACCCAGATCAGTGCTGCTGGCCATGTCAGTGACGACGCCGACTTCACACTTATCGTATGCCAAACCATCGGTCAATATCATGCGCGCATTGGTTTCAAATACCGCTGTCTGCACCGAACGGTTTAGTAGCAGGCGTTGCCCGGCATCCCAGTTGACGCAATCAGTTTTGACTACATGCCGATTGTCGAGAAACAGGCCCTGGCGACATGCCACACCAGTATGCTTGCCACTGACACTGATAATGCAAGCAATCAGGCGGGCGATCAGACTAGTGCCTTGGCTGCCGGCAACACCAACGATGGGGATGCGACCGCTTTCTTCTGCTGCAAAAAGATTGGCGATAATCGCCGTACCGATAGGGCGTGCCTTGCCTTCAGCGGGTTTTAAGTGAGCGAGTAAGCCAGGGCTGGCATTGACTTCGATGATTGCGCCACGTTGCTCTTCGAGCGGACGGGAGATGTCGTCGGCGACCAAGTCTACGCCGGCTATGTCGAGTCCGACGATGCGCGCAGCCAGAGCCGCAGCGCGCGCCACTTCCGGGTGGACTTCGTCGGTGACGTCAAATGCGACATTGCCATTCGGCTGAATTAAAACCTTTTGGCCGTCCAGAGGAATCGAATAGGCGGTTAAACCCTGGCGTTCCAATTCCAGAATGTGTTCTGCACCGTGCTGCGGAGCGATCGCGTTTAACGGCGAGTCTTCATTGATGCCGCGCCGCGGATCCGTGTTGATCTGGTCGTCAACTAGTTCAATGATATTTGATTTGCCATTGCCGATCACCCAAAGCGCTTCTCCTTTGGCCGCGGCAACCACATGTTTGCCGACCACGAGCAGGCGATGTTCATTGCCGGTGACAAAGCGCTCTACGATCACGCTTTTACTGTCACCTTTACGGGCGGCCAGATGATAGGCTGCGACCACATCGGCTTCTGTCATCAGATTCAATGAAACACCGCGACCGTGATTGCCATCGTAAGGTTTGACGACTACCGGTAAGCCGATATCCTGAGCTTCTTCCCATGCCTCTTCGGCACTTTTTACCAGACTGCCTTCAGGCACAGGTACGCCGCAAGACTGCAGCAGGGTTTTCGTCAGGTCTTTGTCGCTGGCTATGCTTTCTGCAATCGCGCTGGTACTGTCGGTTTCGGCCGTCCAGATACGCCGTTGTGCGGCCCCGTGCCCAAGCTGCACCAGATTGCCTTCCGTTAAACGGATGAACGGAATCTTGCGTTCAGTCGCGGCGTCAACAATGTGGGCGGTGCTAGGTCCGAGACAAAGGTCGTCGACTAATTCATGCAGTTCGGCGACTTTTCCGTCCAGATCATACGGTTGATCTTCTATCAGTGCCATCAATAAATCGCGGCCTGCTACCAGTGCGGCGCGACCAACTTGCTCTTGCCGTGTGCGGAATGCCATCTTGTAGACGCCGACTTTAGTGGTGGATCGCGTCTGGCCAAATCCGGTGCGCATGCCTGCCAGGTTTTGCAATTCAAGTACGACGTGTTCGAGTATATGTCCTGCCCAGGTACCTTCGCGTACACGTTCAAGGAAACCGCCACGCTCACCGACACCACAGCGGTGCTCTATCAAGCCCGGCATTACAGCGACCAGGCGATCGTAAAACCCGGGAATGGAATTGGATGGGGAATTTTCTAACTCGCCGATGTCCAGCCATGCTTCAATTACCGGGCGGTAAGTCCAGATATTCGGTCCGCGTAAGTGAGTTACGCGCAGAAATTCGATGTGGTTCTTCTTCGTTGTCATGTATGTATTTTTCATGGCAGGGTTATTGCAAAAGCTCACCCTTAAATCTTTTAGAAGCGTTCAATAATCTTTTTATTCCATATTCGAGATTGAGCTACCGGGTTTATGGTAATTCATATTCATATAAAAAGTATCTCGAATAGTTTTCCCGTTCATCTTCAGGCCAATTTAAGAAATTACCCTTAACTCTTGCTGGTATACTTATATTTGCATGAAAAAAACATCGCTTCCTTATGTTCAGATTTATGTCTGATTTTTTTCTTTCGATAGAATACCGTAAATTCCTGCTTTCGTGACACGCTACGACGCATCGTCGTATTGTTTTAATGCAGTTTTTACGCTGAGCGGTTTGAATAAATCAATATGTCCATCATTTACCGTAATTCCGGAACTTAGCTTGAAGTACCTAGGTTCCTGAACTGGAGTTTGTTTTACAATGACAATTAAACAATTAAGCGTTAATAATTCATTTGCCTTGCTTCCTGAAGCGTGGCAATCCGACATAAAACCGCAACTCTCACCAGAGGAAAACGTATTAAGCTCGGTGGAGGTTGACTTGGATGCGCGTCTTCACTTCGTCAAAGGCTTAATTGTCGTTACCGACCGGAGACTGTTGGCGAAGTCGCCAGGCGAAACGGAATGGAAGGCTTGGCCTTATAGCAAGGGCTTGCAACTGCGTCATCATGACCATGCCGGTGTCGGGCATCTTGAATTGCTCGACGAGAACGGCAGGCTGGCAAGCTGGCGCTTTACCCTTGGCCAGAATTTGCTGGCGATCCGTGTGCTTGATCAATTCAAGGAGCAATTGGAAAGCCACATTACCGGCTTGCCGGTTGTGCATACCGATCAAAATGTATGCCCTAGCTGCAAGGCGATACTCGAACCTGAGCAGGATGAATGTCCGGTCTGTACCAAGGTGATTTATACACCGCCGTCGACCTGGACTTTATTTCGCTTGTGGCGCTTTGCCCAGCCTTATCGCTGGCAATTGGCCGCCGGATTTGCATTGATGCTGATGGGTACGGCCGCACATATGATCCCGGCTTACCTGACCATGCCTTTGATGGATAATGTGCTGATTCCCTATCAAAATGGCCAAGACGTAGATCCTATGCTGGTCGCGATGTATATGGGCGGCTTATTCGGCTCGGCGATCATTGCCTGGGTGCTTAGCTGGGCGAAAACCTATATTCTTGCCTTGGTTTCTGAGCGCATCGGCGCTGATTTACGGACTGCCACCTACGAACATTTATTGAAATTATCCCTTGAGTATTTCGGCGGCAAACGAACCGGTGACCTGATGTCGCGTATCGGTAGCGAGAGCGACAGGATTTGCGTATTTTTGTCCTTGCATTTGCTTGATTTTGCGACCGACGTGCTGATGATCATCATGACCGGGGTTGCGCTGGTGTATATCAATCCATGGTTGGCCTTAGTGACACTGGTGCCTTTGCCGTTCATTGCCTGGATGATTCATGTGGTGCGTGACCGCTTGCGTACCGGGTTTGAAAAAATTGACCGTGTATGGGGCGAAGTGACCAACGTGCTGGCCGACACGATACCCGGCATACGCGTGGTAAAAGCGTTTGCGCAAGAGCAGCGCGAAGCGACGCGCTTCCGCGATGCGAATAAACATAATCTGGCCGTCAACGATAAACTGAATAAAATCTGGTCCTTGTTTTCACCTACCGTCTCATTTTTGACGGAAATCGGTTTGCTGGTGGTTTGGTCTTTTGGTATCTGGCAAGTGTCGAAAAATGAAATTACCGTCGGTGCCTTGACCGCTACTTTGGCCTATATCACGCGTTTCTATGGGCGTCTCGATTCCATGAGCCGGATTGTTTCCGTGACGCAAAAATCCGCTTCTGCCGCTAAGCGTATTTTCGACATTCTTGATCATGTATCGAGTGTGCCGGAACCTGCACAGCCGGTTTCTGTGAAAGAGGTTAAGGGACAAATTGAGTTGCGTGAGGTGGGGTTTCGCTATGGTAACCGTGCGGTTAACCGCGGTATTAATCTGACGATTAAACCTGGCGAAATGATAGGTTTGGTAGGACATAGCGGCTCCGGTAAGAGCACTCTGGTGAACTTGATTTGCCGTTTCTATGATGTGTCTGAAGGGGCAATTTTGCTCGATGGCGTAGATATCCGTTCGTTCCCGGTTTCCGATTATCGCCGCAATATAGGATTGGTATTGCAGGAGCCCTTCCTGTTCTTCGGTACTATCGCCGAAAATATCGCTTACGGTAAGCCGCATGCCAGTCGCGAAGAAATTATTGCGTCGGCCAGGGCCGCCCATGCCCATGAATTCATACTGCGCTTACCGCAAGGCTATGACTCTATGGTCGGTGAGCGTGGTCAGGGACTGTCCGGTGGTGAGCGCCAGCGCATATCTATCGCCCGTGCCTTGTTGATAGATCCGCGCATCCTGATTATGGATGAGGCCACTTCTTCGGTGGATTCGGAAACCGAAAAAGAGATACAGAAAGCCCTGGATAATCTGGTCAAGGGGCGTACCACGATTGCTATCGCCCATAGACTGTCTACGCTGCATAAGGCCGATCGTCTGGTGGTGCTGGATAGGGGGCAGGTAGTGGAAGTTGGTAGTCATGATGAATTAATGGCGAGCGAAGGAGCCTATTTCCGTCTGTATGAAGCGCAGGCACGTAATGCCAAGGTCGGAGGGGAATAACATGACAGATAAATTTCAACTTAATCGTAATGCATTTGATCATCTGGTGTTGATTACAGATGACGGACAAGTCCATGAAAACGTCAGTCCGGTGCGTGCTTTTCCTATCCAGGCGCCAGACAATGGAATATCCATGGTGTTGCAGGATGGCCAGGAAGTGGCGTGGATAGATAAACTCACGGATCTGCCTGAGCAGATTAGATCCCTGATTGACGCGGAGTTAGCCGGGCGCGAGTTTATGCCTGAAATTCAGAAAATCGAACGTATCAGTAGCTATGCGACACCTTGTACGTGGTATGTGAAAACGGACAGGGGAGATACTGCTTTTGTGTTGAAAGGGGAAGAGGATATTCGCCGCATAGGACAGGCATCGATACTTATTTCTGATAATCACGGAATTCATTTTCTGATCCGGGATATGTACGAAATAGATAAATATAGCCGTAAGGTGCTGGATAGGTTTCTGTAGAGTGCCTTGATTTTTAATACGCAATGTTTGTTAAAGAGCTCAATGTAATCATTGGGCTTTTTTTTATTATAGATTGCGTTGATAAAATTTTACTTCCTTGCCGTCTGTCCACGGCATGATGGAGTCAAGGGTGAATCCCAGTTTTTCCAGTAAGCCAGAGGATGGCAGATTGTCGGGTGAGGTAATTGCAGCTAACCGGCTTAGTCCTAAAATGGATTTTGCATACCTGATTACTCCGGTTGCAGCCTCATGTGCGTAGCCTTGCCCCCAATAGTCGGGCAATACAGCGTATCCGATATCGATATCGTCGAGCTCGTCCCGCTTAATCAAACCACACAGCCCTATTGGCGCTGCATCAGTTTTTCGTTCTATCAGATAGAGGCTAAATCCCTTATTCTCCTGAACTGCGATGGAGCCCGTCATGATTGCTTGTTGTGCTGCATCGATAGTACGTATGCCCTTGTCACCGATATGTTTGATCCATGAAGGGGCGTTGATCAATGCTAGATAGAAGGCTGCGTCTTCAAGTTGCATGGTGCGCAGTATCAGTCTGTCTGTCGATAAAATACGCATAAATGAGGGTAATAGGTGAAGGTAATTGCGAAAATAGCTACTAATTAAGTATGTATGAAATGACTATATGAGTCATGGTGACGCCAATTTTATCGTAACAAAAAAATGCTTAAGAAAAATAGGAGATGAATATTGCTTATTTGAAAATATTGTCGGACAGGAATGCGACAAAATGAAGCATTGCAGAAGAATTTCTGACGAAAATAATAAACGGTAGTAAGATGAAAAACACACTTTTTTTCGCTTAGTTGTCCTTATCGGGTTTCCCGTAATTTTTTTAGTTTTTTCTGCATCGGAGGAGTCGCCATGAATTCTTTGAAGACCAGATTGATCGCCGTGATTGCCTTGTTGGTGACAGTTTGTACCGTGTTACTGACTATAGGTAGTTATGCAAGGATGAAATCACAGATAGAAAGTGATCTTAACAATGAAATTCGTGGTGTGGCCGCTGGCTATAACGCAATGTTTAGCAATTGGATACAAGGTAATCTGGCAATTGTCGAAAGTTTGGCACAGGGACTCGGTAGTGGCGCAGATCTGCAGGCGAGTTTGACTATGATGCGAGCCGGCGGAAATTTTTTAAGCGTTTATCAGGGGCAGCCAGACAAATCATTTACCAACATCCCTTCTGACCCACCTCCCGCTGGCTATGATCCAACCATTCGCCCTTGGTATAAGGCCGCTCTGGAGGAGAAAAAACCTATCGTTACCTTGCCATATATGGGCGTTGCACCGCCTGGTTTGATGATTTCGTTTGCAGCTCCGGTCAGGGGCGGTGAGGGGGGCGTGGTTGGCGCGGATGTATTTTTGACTAAAATCGCCGAGCAGATTTTAAATATCAAGCTTGCCGGTGGCGGATATGCTTTCTTGCTCGACAAGAGTGGTCAGATCCTGGCGCATGCGGATCAATCTAAGGTGCTGAAGCCGGCGAAAGATGTCGCGGCAGAACTCTCCCTGGACAAACTTGCGAGCCTGTCCCAGCAAAAAGACCCGACCATTGTCGATATCGGTGGCAAACCACATTTTTTATTGTTACAGAAAATCACCGGTTCGGAGATTTTTCTGGCATTGGTGATCGACAAGAAAAAAGCACTCGAAGCTCTTGATCAACTGCTGTTGATGTCGATTATTGTGCTTGTGGTGATGTTGGCGGTGTTGCTGCCCTTGTCCACTTGGTTGGTTGGTCATATGTTGAGTGGTTTGCGTAAGGTGCGTGATGCGATGTCGGCTATCGCTGAAGGTGGCGGTGATTTAAGCCGGAAAATCGAAATAGATGGCAAGGATGAGGTGGCGCAAACCGCAGATGCGTTTAACCGGTTTCTTGAGCAGTTACGCGTGATGGTTGTTGACGTGCGCAGAGCCACTGACTCGATTGCGATAGGATCGTCTGAAATCGCTACCGGCAATATGGATTTGTCCGGGCGTACTGAACAGCAGGCGTCTTCTCTGGAGGAAACATCGGCCAGCATGGAGGAGTTAACCGCTGCCGTTAAAAATAATGCGGATAACGCCAGGCAAGCCAATAAAATGGCATTGAACGCATCGGGTGTGGCAACGCAGGGTGGCGAAGTGGTTGGTAAGGTGGTTGATACGATGCAAGGCATTACCGAAAGCTCCCGAAAAATCGTCGACATCATTAGCGTGATTGAAGGCATCGCGTTTCAGACTAATATTTTGGCCTTGAATGCGGCAGTCGAGGCGGCGCGCGCCGGGGAGCAAGGGCGTGGTTTTGCGGTTGTCGCCAGTGAAGTGCGTACTCTTGCGCAACGTAGTGCTGCGGCAGCGCAAGAAATCAAGACCTTGATTGAAGATTCGGTAAGTAAGGTCAGCGAAGGATCGGTGTTGGTGGATAAGGCTGGTGAGTCCATGTCCAGTATTGTGCAAGCCGTTCAGCAGGTAGCTGAAATAATTAATGAAATAACGACGGCTTCTGCCGAGCAGAGTGATGGTATTCAGCAGGTAAATTTAGCTCTGGCGCATATGGATGAGGCGACTCAGCAAAACTCTGCTTTAGTTGAGGAGGCGGCCGCAGCTGCCGGTTCATTGGAAGAGCAGGTTGGCCTTTTGAAAACAGCAATGTCAGCCTTCCGGGTAGAGTCGCAAATGCAACATGCCGCATAAATGATGTTTCGCTTAGAAATTTGATTCCCGCTGAATTAGCCAAAGGTTTTGGCTTCTTTCATCGCTTTTTCTCCTGTGGCACGCCTGATGAATTGGGTGACTCGCGGTAAAGTGCATTTAGCTGTGCGCTCCAGATTGCAAAACACGCAATGGCTGATTGCTGATGGTGCAGCGAGTACTGCATGGTCTCCGAGCTGAGTAACCGGACTTTAACGAGGCTCGCGCTGGTAAGCGTGGAATTCTTTTCCTAGGCTCTATATACTAGCGTGAGTATATTAAATGAAACTTGTCATCACTCAATGACATAAGACAATCAGCAAATAGGCCTAGTCGGCGGCCGTAAGAGTTAATCAATGAACCTACACCAGTTGCGCTTTGTGCGCGAAGCAGTCAGACAAAATTTCAACTTGACCGAAGCTGCCAAGGCCTTATTCACGTCACAACCCGGTGTCTCTAAGGCGATTATCGAGCTCGAAGAGGATTGGTGTCGATATCTTTGCACGGCAGTGGGAGCATGTCGTCGTCGTGCCACCCGAGCATCCTTTGCTGAAGTTAAAGCAAATTACTTTAGAGGAGATTGCGCATTACCCCTTGATTACGTATGATGCGGCCTTTGCTGGGCGCAGCAAAATTGATCACGCTTTTGAAATCCGTGATTTAAAGCCAGATGTGCTGCTCGAGGCGATTGATGCTGACGTCATCAAGACCTATGTTGAGTTGGGTATGGGAGTGGGTATTATCGCAGGCATGGCCTTTGATGCTGAGCGAGATACGCATTTGAAAGCGATACCAGTGGGGCATTTATTTGGTATGAATGTGTCACGTGTGGCAATCCGTCGTGGCGCTTATCTGCGCAGTTATATCTATACTTTTATAGAGTTGTTAACGCCGACCATCAATCGCAAACTGATCGATCAAGTCATGCAGGGCAATAAAGATACCTATGATTTATAAGAGCGATGGTTCGCTAGCGATCTCGCGGTCCGCTTGAGTACTTTGACTTGCTATTTGCAGGATGTTATTAAATAAAGATAGGCCTTGGGATTTTAAAGTTCGGGCTGTATTTTTTAGAAGAGAGAGAATTATGCGTGAAGTAATGAGTAAATATTACGCACAGCGTGCTGATACCTACGAGAGTATTTATCAAAGACCAGAGCGTCAAAAGGATTTATTGGAAATTGAACAACGCGTCAATCATGCTTTAGAACAGCATAAAGTATTAGAAGTCGCATGTGGCACTGGATATTGGACTGAGCGTTTCGCTCCTGCGGCGCAGTCTGTGGTAGCCACAGATATTAATCAATCCATGCTTGATATCGCTGCGACTAAAAAATACCCATCTGATCGGGTGCAGTTTGGATTGGCTGACGTTTTTGCCTTGCCTGCCTCAACGCAAGGGCAATATTCTGCGTGTTTCGCTGGATTTTTTTGGTCGCATGTGAAACGTGAAGAGCAGGCAGATGTACTTGCTCAATTTAGTCGTGCCGCTGGAAAAGGAAGTTTTCTAGTGATGATCGATAATAATTACGTTGAAGGCAGTAGTACTGTGATTGCTAGAACTGATTTGGAGGGTAATACCCATCAGTTTAGGATGCAGGAAGATGGTGCTCGGGTTGAGGTGGTTAAGAATTTCCCGACGGATAGTTTTTTGCGCAAGAGAATCGGCCTTGCGGCGAGGGATATTCGGATTTTTAGAAATCAATATTTTTGGATGCTTACCTGCGTTCTAAAATAGGTTTTTGCACCGAATTAAAGCCCTATGTTTTTAGCGTTAGTTAATAAATTTCAGACTAGATAAACAAAAAAAGGAGTAATCGCATGGATTTGCAAGCATGTACAGAGGCAATTCGCACTAAAGTTGGGGTTCAAAGTAATCTCAATGCAACTTTGAAATTTGATTGTGGTAGCGATGGCGTCGTGTATGTAGACGCTCTCGCCACACCTAATACTGTAAGCAATGAAAATTTGGAGGCTGGCTGTACAGTCAATATGTTATTAGAGGACTTAAGTGCAATGCTTACTGGTGAGCTAAATCCAGTCAATGGATTCATGGCGGGAAAACTCAAAGTGTCTGGTGATATGAGCGTTGCAATGCGCTTGCAGAATGTTGTTTAGGTTTAATGTTTGAGGTTTAGTGCTGACGCGGGAATATCACCGGGTTGGCACAAAAAAATCAAGCATCCGTTTCATAGCTGACTGCTGGATGCTTGGATTTAATATTTGGCCTGTATTATTGTTTAGGGTAAGGATGCAGCCCCTAAGGCGAGTGCAGACGTGCCGTCTGGGTAGAGTGCGTCAAAGCAGCGAGTTGCAAAAAAGATGAGCGCGTTTGACGTGCTTATAGCGCAAAATTAGGTCAACTTACCTAGTATTGAGGGTTTCATGATAAAATCTAAGGTTGAACGAATTCTTGAAATTTTTTCTTAACCCTTTCATTTTATTGGAGTTTTTAATGGCTATCGAACGCACATTGTCTATCATCAAGCCTGACGCAGTTGCAAAAAACGTTATTGGTCAAATTTACAGCCGTTTTGAAGGTGCTGGTCTGAAGGTTATCGCTGCACGCATGATGCATTTGTCCCGCGCTGAAGCTGAAGGCTTCTACGCAGTTCACGCTGCACGTCCTTTCTTCAAGGATTTGGTTGAGTTCATGATTTCCGGTCCGGTTATGGTTCAAGCTTTGGAAGGCGAAAACGCCATTCTGACGCATCGTGATCTGATGGGTGCTACTGATCCAAAGAAAGCGGAAAAAGGTACTATTCGTGCTGATTTCGCAGATTCTATTGATGCAAATGCAGTGCACGGTTCTGACGCTGCTGAAACAGCTGCAGTTGAAATCGCCTACTTCTTCCCAGCTTTGAACGTGTACTCACGTTAATTGTTATAGTTTTTGATGAATGATGCCTGAGCTCTCTTTGTTTGCGAGTTTCAGGCGTGAAGGAAGATGTATATGACGGCTCTCACCAATTTGTTGGATCTGGATCCTGCGCAACTGATTGCTTATTGCAATGAGTTGGGTGAGAAGCCGTTTCGTGCAAAGCAATTACAACGCTGGATACATCAATTCGGTGCAAGTAATTTTGAAGATATGACCGATCTCGCAAAATCTTTGCGTGAGAAGTTAGCTGGTCGCGCTTATGTTGCTGCGCCGGCGATTATTAGTGATCACACCTCTAGCGATGGTACGCGCAAGTGGCTGGTTGATGTTGGTCAGGGGAATGCGGTTGAGACTGTATTTATCCCGGAAGAGCGGCGCGGCACATTGTGTATTTCCACTCAGGCTGGTTGTGCAGTTAATTGCCGTTTTTGCTCCACTGGTAAGCAGGGATTTAACCGGAATTTAAGTGTTGGTGAAATTATCGGTCAATTGTGGATGGCCGAATTCGAGTTGCGTAAGAGTAAGGGTGTTGAGCCTGGTCCTAAGGGTGAGCGTCAGATTACGAATGTGGTCATGATGGGCATGGGTGAGCCTTTATTGAATTTTGAGCCTACTGTGACGGCCTTGCGTCTGATGCTTGATGATAATGCCTATGGCTTGTCGCGTCGGCGCGTGACTTTGTCGACTAGCGGTGTAGTGCCGATGATTGATAAGTTGTCGCAAGAGTGTCCGGTTGCGTTGGCGGTATCATTGCACGCATCGAATGATGCTTTGCGTGATAGTCTGATTCCGTTAAATAAAAAGCACCCTTTGAGTGAGTTGATGGCGGCCTGTAAGCGCTATCTGGAATTTGCTCCGCGTGATTTTGTAACATTCGAATATTGCATGCTTGATGGCGTCAATGATACGGATCAGCACGCTAGAGAGTTGGTGCAGTTGGTGAAGAATGTGCCGTGTAAATTTAATTTAATTCCGTTTAATCCGTTTCCGGAATCTGGTTTAAAGCGTTCCGCGAATCCTCGCATTAAGGCATTTGCCCAGGTGCTGATGGATGCTGGAATCGTGACTACGATTCGTAAGACTCGCGGTGATGATATTGATGCTGCATGCGGGCAACTTGCGGGGGAGGTCCAGGATAGAACCAAGGTTCAGGAGCGCATGCAGAAAATGGAAGAATATAAGAAGAAGTTTGGTGCAAATTTTGGAAAAATAGTGGAGATTTCTCAGTGAGAATTTTTGATCTGCGTGTGCGTATTCTGTTGGGTGCTTTGTTTGCTCTTATCTTGTCTGCATGCGCAAATCGAACCCTTGAGGGGAGTCAATCCGATGCTGCTCCTACGGCGGAGAAGCAGGAATCTCAAAATCGTTCTTCCATTCGTATGCAACTGGCGGTTGGTTATTATCAGCAGGGTTTGCATAAGGTTGCGCTGGAGGAGATTAAGCAAGCCTTGCAGGTTTCGCCTGATCTGGTTGATGCCTATAGTTTGCGTGCCTTGATCTTTATGGATACAGGTGAAATTCAGGCTGCCGAAGATAATTTTTTGCGCGCAATTCGCTTGGCTCCGGGTAATTCTGATCTGGCGAATAATTATGGCTGGTTTTTATGTCAGAACGGTCGTGAAAAACAGTCAATTGCCTATTTTGAGAAGGCAATTAAAGATTTGACTTACTCAGCTCCTGATAAGGTGTTGAATAATGCCGGGGTTTGCAGTCTGAGATTGAAGGATGTGGTTAGTGCTGAGCGATATTTTATGCAGGGTTTTCGTGAGCAGCCAAGTAATCCTTCTATTAATGTAAATCTCGCGAAGATTTATTACGACCAAGCAGACTATGAAAAGGCAAAGTTTTACATCGACCGAGTCGTAAAGGCTGACATTATGGCTGCGGATGTGCTTTGGTTGGCGATTAAGATTGAAAATAAGCGTTTGGATCAGGTTGCTGTAACTGGTCTGTCGACTCAGTTGAGGCGCCGTCATCCAACTTCTAAAGAGTATGGTTTGCTCCAGCGCGGGGCTTTTAATGAGTGATAATGGTATGAATCAACCGTTGGAACAATTGGATGTCCCGGGCTTGGATTTGCATTCTAAGCCTATGCTTGCGGTGGTTGATACTGCCGGCAGCTTGTTATCTGCAGCAAGGCGGCAAAAAGAATGGACAGTTCAACAGGTCGCTGATCAGTTGAAATTATCGTCAAAGCAGGTAGTTGCTATAGAGTTAAATCAATTTGAGGCGTTACCTCAAATGGTAATCGTTCGCGGGTTCATTCGAGCTTATGCTAAGTTGCTAAAAATAGACGCTAATGCCGTGATTGCCTTGCTTCCGAATGAGGTTGGCAATGATCAGTTGGCTTCGGCATCGAAGCCTGCACTCTCCACGCCTTTTCTCGAGTCTCGTTTGTCTTTGGTTGGACGGCACGATAATAATAGTAAGTACCTGTTGGGTGCAGCTTTGCTTGGTGTGTTGGCGCTCGCTTTTTTCTTATTGCAAAAATTTGAGCATGCTGATGTCGTAAATAAATTTTTTTAATGTGGTACCGGCGTCGAATCAATCGCTTGCGTTGCCAGTGCTTGATCAGATTAGTGTTCCCGCATCGGTAGTTGCGCCTGCTGTTGTTCCCGTACCTAATGTTCCGCTTGTTGTTCCAGCTTCGTCAGTTGAAGTGGTGGGTTTGCAGAATCCGAGGGTAAGCGAGTTGGATAAGGTAGCCTCTGCTGCGTTGCTCAGTGCGGAAGCTAAGCAGTCTATTGGGACGATGAATAATGTGCAAGCAACTGCTGGGAAGGCGATTGTTGCAGTGTCCGATGCAGTGAATGATGTGATGACATTGAAGTTTCGTCAGGATTCTTGGGTACAGGTAAAAAAGGAAAATGGCACTGTCGTTACTTCGCATCTGGCGAAAGCTGGTACTGAAGAATCATTTAGCGTGAAGGAGCCACTGCAAGTGCGGATTGGTAATGCCGCTGGTGTTGATGGCTTGTTGCGCGGGCATCCGCTCGAAATTTTGCCGGGTAATGGCAGTAACGTCGTTAATTTGAATGTGAAGTAAGCATGACATCTTCTTTAGTTGCGGTTAGTTCAGGTCCTCTTGCGCGGCGTATCGGCCGTAGTGCAAAAATAGTTTATGGTAGTCGTGAAGTTATTGTCGGTGGAAGTGCACCGATCGTTGTTCAGTCTATGACCAATACCGATACGGCTGACGTGATCGGTACGGCAATTCAGATTAAGGAGTTGGCGCGCGCCGGCTCTGAGTTAGTCAGGATTACTGTTAATAATCCTGAGGCGGCAGCAGCGGTGCCTGCAATTCGCGAGCAACTCGATAAAATGGGCGTGGATGTGCCATTAGTCGGGGATTTCCATTATAACGGTCACACTTTGCTCAGAGATTATCCAGAGTGTGCCAAAGCATTGTCGAAATATAGAATTAATCCTGGAAATGTAGGTCAGGGCGCGAAACGCGACAGTCAATTTGCGCAGATGATAGAACTGGCCTGTCAATATGATAAGCCAGTTCGTATTGGCGTAAACTGGGGGAGTCTGGATCAGGCTCTTCTGGCTAGGATTATGGATGAAAATGCCGGTCGTGCGCTTCCGTGGAGTGCTCAGTCCGTCATGTATGAGGCATTGATTACTTCCGCGATTGAAAATGCGCTTAGGGCCGAGGAGTTGGGACTTGCCGGAGATAAAATAATTTTGTCTTGCAAGGTTTCCGGAGTACAGGATTTGATTGCCGTTTATCGGGAGCTTGCCAAGCGTTGTGACTATCCTTTGCATCTTGGTCTGACTGAGGCTGGAATGGGAAGCAAAGGAATCGTTGCCTCCACTGCAGCTTTATCGGTCTTATTGCAGGAGGGGATAGGTGACACTATTCGTATCTCCCTGACGCCCGAGCCAGGTGGCGATCGCTGCAAAGAAATTATTGTAGGGCAAGAAATTTTGCAGACCATGGGTTTGCGAAAATTCACCCCCATGGTTATCGCATGCCCCGGTTGTGGGCGCACTACCTCCACGGTTTTTCAAGAGTTAGCTGACGACATTCAGACCTTCTTGCGTGACCAGATGCCAGTCTGGAAAGAGCAATATCCAGGTGTTGAGGCGATGAATGTCGCTGTGATGGGATGTATCGTCAACGGGCCCGGTGAGTCCAAGCATGCAAATATTGGCATTAGTCTTCCTGGTACGGGTGAATCGCCCGCTGCGCCAGTGTTTATTGATGGTGTAAAAGCTGTAACGTTACGCGGTGAGTCTATCGCGAAAGAGTTTCAGGCTATTGTTTTAGAATATGTGCAGAGTCATTACGCTCAGCCTAAGTCGCTACTCGTATAAAACTAGATCAGGTAATTAGGAATGTCAGAAAATAAAAAAATCGAAAAGATAAGCGGCGTCAAGGGGATGAACGATATCCTACCTGCCGATGCTCCGCTCTGGGAGTTATTTGAAAACACCGTTCAATCGGTGCTTAAAAGTTATGGTTTTCAACAAGTCCGTACGCCTATTGTTGAATCGACGCACTTGTTTGCGCGTGGGCTTGGTGCGGTAACGGATATTGTTGAAAAAGAAATGTACTCTTTTGACGATGCCCTTAATGGTGATAAGCTAACATTGCGTCCGGAAAATACTGCGGGTATAGTTCGCGCCGCAATTGAGCACAATCTCACATACGAAGGTCCCAAGCGCGTTTGGTATAACGGTCCGATGTTTAGGCATGAGAAGCCGCAGCGTGGCAGGTATCGCCAGTTTCATCAGGTCGGCGCTGAGGCTTTGGGTTTTAGTGGTCCTGATATTGATGCTGAATTAATTGTGATGTGCCAGCGACTCTGGGATGACTTGGGTTTGCAAAATATTCGTTTGGAGCTCAACTCCATTGGTGACGCTCCTGAGCGCAATCAGCATCGCGTTGATTTGATCTCCTATTTTGAGCAGCATAAAGACTTACTTGATGCGGAAGCCTTGCGCCGCTTATATAGCAATCCGTTGCGGATATTGGATACTAAGAATCCAGCCATGCAAGAGATGGTGAATAACGCACCAAAGTTGTTTGATTATTTGGGTGAGGAGTCAAAGTCTCACTTTCTGGGTGTGCAAAAAATTCTTCGTGATAATAGTATTCCCTTCACGATTAACACGCGCTTGGTCCGTGGTATGGACTACTACAATCGCACCGTGTTTGAGTGGGTTACCGATGAACTGGGTTCTCAGGGGACGGTGTGTGGCGGTGGTCGTTATGATTCCCTGTTTTCAATTTTTGGTGGTAAGGCAACGCCTGCCTGTGGCTTTGCCATGGGGGTTGAGCGCTTGCTGGAATTGATGAAGGCCTCAGGCGAGGCGCATAATCCACCTCAATGTGATGTGTATCTGCTGCATCAAGGCGATGATGGTCGGGCTCAGTCTTTTGTGCTCGGTGAACGTTTGCGTGATGCTGGACTCGATGTTGTGTTACATTGCGCATCGGCTTCAGGCGTGGGAAGTTTTAAGTCGCAAATGAAAAAAGCTAATGCTAGTGGCGCTGCTTATTCGGTGATAATCGGCGAAGACGAGGCTGCGGCAAATACCGTCACCATCAAGGCGATGCGCGACGAAGATACAGATAACAATCAGGTTAACCTTCCATTTGATACTGCTGTCGATTATGTGGTGGATCAAATGACGGGCGCGGCTGAAACCAGCGACTGCTGCGATAATCCTAATCACATTCATATTCATCACTAAATATAAAAAAATATGGCATACGATCTCGAAGAGCAAGAACAATTAGACACGTTAAAAGCTTGGTGGAAGCAGTACGGAAATCTGGTGACTTGGTTGCTGGTCATTGCGCTGTCAGGTTACGCAGCTTGGACTGGCTGGAATACCTATCAGCGTAACCAGTCCACTCAGGCATCTCAGCTTTATGATGAGTTGCAAAAATCTATCATTGCAAAAGATAGTGTTAAGGTGCAGCGCGCCACAACGGATTTGATCGAGAAATTTCCACGCACT
Organism: Undibacterium piscinae; assembly: GCA_003970805.2. GTDB lineage: Bacteria > Pseudomonadota > Gammaproteobacteria > Burkholderiales > Burkholderiaceae_D > Undibacterium > Undibacterium piscinae. Next base: position 1,038,616 of record CP051152.1, on the reverse strand, counting down.
TCTTATGCGCCTATGGCCGCATTGTCAGCAGCGAAAATTGCATTTGATGCTAATGATCTGAAAACGGCAAAGGGTCATTTGCATTGGACCCTGGATCACAGCAATGTTGAGGAGTATAAATCTTTGGCGAAGATCCGTTTGGCCGGAATTGCATTGGACGAGAAGGCCTACGATGAGGGATTGACTTTCCTGGCCGGAGATTTTCCCGCTGATTTTGCTGGCGTTGCTATCGACGTTAAAGGCGATATTTATTTTGCTCAAAATAAAATTGAGGATGCTCGTAATGCTTATCAGGCTGCCTTGGATAAGCTAGGCGCAAAAAATCCTGGTCGTCAATTAATACAAATTAAGCTCGATGCACTTGGTGGTGCTGTAAGCGTAAGCAATGCAAGTCACGCAGCAGCAAAATAATTGGGAGTTATGCATGCAATTTTTTAGCAAACTGGTTGTCGGTGCGATACTGCTTAATTTGGCAGGCTGTTCGTCTTTATCTTCGCTTAATCCTTTTTCAAAGTCCGAGATAAAAAACGCGCCTGCCGCTTTAGTTGAGTTTAAGCCCTCAATGGCGCTCAAACCTGTTTGGAGTACGTCAGTCGGAAGCAGTGGTGCGTATGTTTTTTCTCCTGTTCAAACCGGAACTGATATTGTTGCTGCGGCTGTTGATGGTGCTGTTGTGAAAATGGATTCTGTCAGTGGTAAGGTTTTGTGGCGTATCAGCGCTGGAATGCCTTTAACAGCGGGGGTTGGCGTTGGCGCATCGACAATCGTAGTGGCCGGGCAAAAGGGATTTTTGATGGCTTTTGATCTTGATGGTAAGTTGCGCTGGAAAGTGCAAGCCTCAAGTGAAATTATGACGAATCCTGTCATTGGTCAAGGCTTGATTTTGGTTAGAAGTATCGACAACCGCGTTGCAGCTTACGATGTGGAGACCGGTGCCCGCAAGTGGGCGGTGAATCGCACCATTCCTGCTTTGACCTTGCGTGCCGCATCAGGAATCGCTATGACCGATCAATTGGCGATTGTTGGCTTGCCTGGCGGGAAGTTGGTGGCCTTGTCATTGAATAACGGTGGGTTGCGCTGGGAGGCATCGGTTGCAGATCCTAAGGGGGCAACAGAGCTAGAGCGTATTGCTGATGTTCTCGGTACTCCTGTAGTCGCCGGACAAGTTGTTTGCTCTTCCGCTTACCAGGGACGCGTCAGTTGCTTTGATTTGGGCTCTGGTTCGGTACGTTGGTCAAAAAATATTTCTAGCGAAGTTGGTGTCAGTGTTGATGAGCGATTCGTGTTTGCGGTGGACAATGCTGGTGCGGTTTCAGCATATTCTCGCGTTGCGGGATCGAGTGCCTGGCGTAATGATGCGTTAGCCAATCGCCGGGTCTCTGCGCCAGTATCGTTTGGTAGGGCCGTCGCAGTAGGTGATGCTTTCGGTTTTCTTCATTTTCTCTCAAGGGAAGATGGCTCTTTCATCGGTAGGGTTAGCACCGATGGTAGTCAGATTTTGGCCACGCCAATCGTGGTGGGTTCGAATTTGATCGTACAAACTAAATCAGGGACAGTGGTCGCTTTTGCGACCGAGTAATACAAATGAAGCCGGTAATAGCACTTATAGGTCGACCAAACGTCGGCAAATCCACATTGTTTAATCGGCTTACGCGCTCTCGCGATGCGTTGGTTGCGGATCTTCCTGGCTTGACCAGGGATAGGCATTATGGCGAGGGACGTGTTGGAGATAGACCGTTTCTTGTGATCGATACTGGAGGATTTGAGCCAGTCGCTAAAGACGGGATCATGTATGAAATGGCCAAGCAAACCAAGCAAGCGGTTGCTGAGGCAGATGTGGTTATTTTCCTGGTTGACGGTCGCCAGGGTTTGACGCCGCACGATAAAACCATTACTGATTTTTTACGGAAATCCGGTCGATCTGTAATGTTGGTTGTCAATAAAGCCGAAGGTATGAGGTACACCTCGGTAACCGCTGATTTCTATGAGTTGGGATTGGGTGATCCTTATGTGATTTCCTCAGCGCATGGTGATGGCGTGACTGATTTGGTTGAAGAGTCTTTGAACATCGCTTTTGCGCAAAGACCTCCCGAGTTGGAAGAGCCTAGCGATGCGGTGAAAGGTATTAAAATTGCGATCGTCGGCCGGCCTAACGTCGGTAAATCGACCTTGGTCAACACCTTGCTCGGCGAGGAGCGGGTGATCGCATTTGATATGCCAGGAACTACCAGGGATTCAATTGAAATACCATTTGAGCGTGGTGGCAAGCACTACACCTTGATTGACACCGCAGGTATTCGTCGGCGCGGTAAGGTATTTGAGGCAATTGAGAAATTTTCCGTAGTAAAAACTTTGCAATCGGTCTCAGAGGCTAACGTCGTTTTGCTTTTGTTGGATGCGCAGCAGGATATCTCAGAACAAGATGCTCATATAGCAGGCTTTATTCTTGAATCTGGACGTGCGTTGGTGATCGGCGTGAATAAATGGGATGGTTTGCAGAGTGATCGTCGTGACGAGATTAAGGTAGATATCGAGAGGAAATTAAATTTCTTAACTTTTGCTAAGTTTCACTTTGTCTCTGCTTTGAAGTCTTCTGGTATTGATCCGATGATGAAGTCAATTGATGCTGCTTATGCTGCGGCAATGGCGAATTTGTCGACACCAAAATTGACCAGGGCATTGATTGAGGCGGTAGAGCATCAGCAGCCAAAACGTAAGGGCTCAATTCGCCCTAAATTGCGTTACGCTCATCAAGGCGGTCAAAATCCGCCAATTATCGTTATTCACGGTAATGCGCTTGATTCTATTGGTGATGTCTATAAACGTTATTTGGAAAAACATTTCCGTGAAACGTTTTCGTTGACGGGGACCCCTTTGCGTATAGAAATGCGTTCGGGAAAGAATCCTTTTGCAAAAGTTGAAAAATAGTTTTGCAATGTGAAGACCGCTTCGCAGAAATTGGTCGTAAAAAGTAGAGTAGAGTTATAGAGTATTATTTTTGGGACACTTGAGATTTTGCAATGTGTCCCCAACTCTTGTTCACAACAACATCATGGAGCTGTTATGAGTAATAAAGGGCAACTGTTACAAGACCCGTTTTTAAATGCGCTGCGTAAAGAGCATATTCCCGTTTCGATATATTTGGTAAATGGGATTAAATTGCAGGGACATATAGAGTCTTTTGATCAATATGTCGTACTTCTTCGCAATACCGTTACCCAAATGGTTTATAAACATGCTATTTCTACTGTTGTTCCAGCTCGTGCTGTAACTATTAATACAGAGTCTGAGGTTGAGTAAGATTTTGATGGTATATTATTTTCTGAGTTGCCCTTATTTATGCGCGCGATTTTAGTCGGTGTGGATTTTGGCAAGGAAGATTTTGCCGCAAGTTTGGAGGAGCTTTCCTTGCTCTCTCAGTCTGCTGGAGCTGAACCGGTTACAGTGATTTCTTGTAAGAGATCTAGTCCTGATGCTGCTTTTTTTATCGGTTCTGGTAAGGCTGATGAACTTGCCAATGCTGTGGCTGATGTAAGCGCTGAAATTGTGATCTTTAATCATGCATTGTCTCCGGCTCAGCAGCGCAATCTTGAACGGCATCTTAAAGTTCGGGTTGTTGATAGAACTAGTTTAATTCTTGATATTTTTGCGCAACGAGCACATAGTCACGAAGGCAAAGTTCAGGTTGAGTTGGCGCAGTTGCAGCATCTCGCTACCCGATTGATACGGGGTTGGACGCATCTGGAGCGACAAAAGGGTGGTATCGGTTTGCGTGGCCCTGGAGAAACCCAGTTGGAAACCGATCGCCGGTTGCTGGGCGAACGTGTCAAGGCTCTTAAAGCAAAAATGGAAAAGCTGCATAAGCAGAGAGAAACGCAGCGTCGCTCTAGGGGGCGGAGTCATACTTTCTCGGTTTCTTTGGTTGGGTATACGAATGCAGGCAAGTCTACGTTATTTAACTCGTTGACTAAGGCCGGTGCCTATGCTGCCAATCAATTGTTTGCGACATTGGATACAACGTCACGTCGTTTATATCTTGGTGAAGTTGGAAGTGTTGTTGTTTCTGATACAGTGGGTTTTATTCGTGAGTTGCCTCATCAATTGGTTGCCGCGTTCCGTGCAACCTTAGAGGAGACAATACACGCAGACCTTTTGATACACGTTGTAGATGCAAGTAGTCCAGTGCGTATGGATCAGATTGAGCAGGTTAATCATGTGCTTAAGGAAATTGGTGCAGATCATATACCGCAGTTGTTGGTATGGAATAAAATTGATTTGACGTCAATGGATCCAAGTGTTGAACTAGGTGAATATGATAAAATCCAGCGGGTTTTTGCGAGTGCCCGTACCGGAGCAGGGATGGACCTTTTGCGTCATGCAATTGCTGAATATGCCAGACTTTACGCTATAAAACGTGGCGATGCACCAGCAGACCTTGAGTTTGATGATGCTCGTTTTAATTAAGCTTGTTTATAGTTCGACCCACTATTTAATTGGATAGCGACAGAATGCTTGTTTCACTTCTAAAAAAGATTGGTTTGACGTTATCGCTGAATGATCCTCAATGGGGGCGCGGTTCGCAAAACAATAATCAGGATGGAAAAAAACCGAATGAAGGACCGCCGGATATAGAGCAACTTTGGCGTGATTTCAATCAACGCATCACAAAATTGCTAGGCGGAAACGGTGCTGGCGATGGAGGCGGGGGCGGAGGAAGCTTTACTCCTGATGCTGCTGGTGCGAAGGTGGCCGTTGCTGTAGTGCTTGCTGTTATTGCGTTTATCTGGGGTGTAAGTGGATTTTTCATTGTCCAAGAAGGTCAAACCGCAGTTATTACAACATTTGGTAAATATAGTCACTCGACTACTGCGGGGTTTAATTGGCGCTGGCCGGCACCGATACAGGGGCATGAAATCGTTAATGTCTCTCAGGTTCGCACCGTTGAAATTGGATATCGTTCAAATGTAAAGAATAAGCAGCCGAAAGAGGCGCTAATGCTTACAGACGATGAAAATATTATTGATATTCAGTTTGCCGTGCAGTACAAATTGAAAGATGCGGCGCAGTGGCTTTACAATAATCGCGATCAGGAAGAAATGATACGACAGGTTGCTGAGACGGCGATCCGTGAGATTGTCGGTAAAAGTAAGATGGATTTCGTTTTGTATGAGGGGCGCGAAAAGGTTGCCCTCGATGTAAATAGCTTGATGCAGCAAGTTCTTGAGCGCTATAAGGCTGGGGTGCAAATTACGAACGTTACAATGCAAGCGGTTCAGCCGCCAGAGCAAGTTCAGGCTGCATTTGATGATGCGGTAAAGGCTGGGCAAGACAAAGAGCGTCAAAAAAATGAAGGGCAGGCCTATGCGAATGATGTGATTCCTAAGGCGCGCGGAGAGGCTTCCCGGTTGTTGCAGGAGTCTGAGGCATATAAGGCACGTATCGTAGCGAATTCTGAAGGTAATGCTGGGCGGTTTAAGCAAGTATTGGCTGAGTACCAGAAAGCGCCTGCGGTGACGCGTGATCGTATGTACCTGGAGACTATGCAGCAAATATTCTCCAGCACGACAAAAATGATGGTTGATACCAAGAATGGCAACAATATGATTTATTTGCCGCTAGACAAAATAATTTCACAACAGGAAGCCGTCTCTGGAGTTAAGGGGGGGGGGGCGCCTGCAGTAACAGGTCAGTTAATGCCGACGCCGGAGCAAATGCCTGCGGCGGATAGTCGTCTCAATAAAGATGGGCGTACGCGAGACTCCAGGGATATTCGCGATAGGGAGGTAAGATAATGAATAAATTTACTTCCTCCATTGTTGCTGCCGTACTTATTTTGTTTGCATTGTCCTCTACTATTTTCGTGGTCGATCAGCGCTCTCATGCAATTGTGTTTGCGTTGGGTGAGGTTAAGTCGGTGATCAGTGAGCCGGGTCTTCATTTTAAGTTGCCCCCTCCGTTTCAGAATGTGATGTTTTTGGATAAGAGGATACTCACTATTGAGTCGCCTGAGGCTGATAGATTCATCACTGCCGAAAAGAAAAATATTTTGGTCGACACTTATGTAAAATGGCATATTGTTGAGCCGAAATTGTATTTCGTTAGTTTTGGCGGAGATGAAGGACGGGCTCGTGATCGTATGTCGCAAATTGTTAAGGCGGCTTTGAATGACGAAATTACCAAGCGAACGGTTCGTGACGTAATCTCCGGTGAGCGAGATAAGGTTATGCAAGCGATTCGAAGTAAAGTGACTGAAGAGGCGCGACAAATTGGTGTTGAAATCGTCGATGTCCGATTAAAGCGTGTTGATTACGTAGAGCAAATTAATAACTCTGTTTATGATCGAATGAAGTCCGAGCGTATGCGTGTTGCAAATGAATTGCGGTCTACGGGTTTTGCTGATTCTGAGAAAATCCGGGCAGATGCTGATAAGCAGCGTATCGTTATTCTTGCTGAAGCATATCGTGAAGCTGAGCAGACTCGTGGTGTTGGCGATGCGCAAGCTTCTCAGATTTATGCTCAGGCGTTTGGACAAAATCCTGAATTTTATAAATTTTATCGCAGTCTTGAGGCTTACCGTTCCAGCTTTAAAACAAGAAATGATATTTTGCTTGTGGATCCGAATTCGGAGTTTTTTAAGTATTTTAAAACTCCTGGGATGGCGGGATCCTCAAGTTCAACAGGAAAAACTAAGTAATTTTTATTGAGTAGATTGAAACGTAGGTTGACTGCAATTCATTTGAGTTGCAGTCAACCTACGTTTGTCACGTTTAATCCGGAATTTTTAATCGCGGATTTCTTACTAACCGTTTTTTGAATTTAATCTCATGCCAAATTGGCTTTTGCCTGAAAATATTGCCGACGTTTTGCCTTCGGAGGCTCGTAAGATAGAAGAGTTGCGGCGTGTATTGCTGGATAATTTCCGGCGCTACGGTTATGAACTTGTCATGCCGCCATTGCTGGAGTACATAGAATCTTTGTTGGCTGGTGCAGGTCAAGATATGGATTTGAAAACCTTCAAGCTGGTTGATCAAATATCTGGTCGCACTATGGGTGTTCGTGCCGATATGACTACTCAGGTCGCGAGGATAGATGCACATTTGCTCAATCGCGCTTCTGTGACTCGATTATGTTATGCCGGCAGTGTGCTACGTACGCGTCCATCAGGTTTGCATGCTACCCGTGAACCGATACAAATTGGAGCGGAAATTTACGGGCACGCGGGCCTGGAAGCAGATGCCGAAATCCAGGAATTGATTCTGGCGGCGCTTGCTAGTGCTAATATATCTGAAGTTCGACTGGATTTGTGTCACGTTGGAGTTTTACGGGCTTTGTTGGATAGCGATCCAATTGCGAAGAAACATGAAGCCTGTTTATATTCTTTGCTTGAGTCGAAAGATGTGCCAGCTTTGCAGATGATTTCTAAGGATTTCGATCCCGTGGTCCGGAAAGCTTTACTGGATTTGCCTAATCTCTATGGTGACATTACGGTGATAGCGCGAGCTCGTAATATCTTGCCTCAATTAGGTGGAATTGCAGCGGCGCTAGATGAATTAGAGTATTTGGTTAAGTTGGCAGGTAATGCCTTAGTGACAATTGATCTTGCGGATTTACGGGGTTATCACTATCACAGCGGCGTGATGTTTAGCGCCTTTGTTCCTGGCTTACCAAATGCGGTTGCGCGCGGTGGGCGCTACGATCATGTCGGTGAGGCATTTGGGCGAGCTAGGCCTGCTACAGGGTTTTCTTTGGACTTGCGTGAGTTGGCGCGTCTTATGCCATCAGCAGAGCGCAAAGACGCTATTTTTTGCACCATGGAGTCAAGATCCGCAGTTGCGGCAAAAAATTGATGCATTGCGTAAGTCAGGTGAAGTTGTTATACAAGGCTTGCCTGGGCATAAAAACGAACAGGACGAATTTGATTGCAATAGGGTAATCAAGTTTGATGATGGTCAGTGGATTCTTAATAATGTAGGTTAAGTGATGGTACAAAATAAAATTGCAAAAAATGTGGTCGTGATTGGTACGCAGTGGGGCGATGAGGGTAAGGGTAAGATCGTCGATTGGCTGACCGACCATGCGCAAGCCGTAGTGCGTTTTCAAGGTGGACATAACGCCGGACATACGCTGGTTATCGGCGGTCAGAAAACTGCTTTGCAATTGATTCCTTCTGGAATTATGCGAGCAGGTACTGCATGCTACATTGGCAATGGCGTTGTATTGTCAGTTCCGGATTTGCTGCGTGAGATCGATAAATTGCAAGCCAATGGTGTCGAAGTTGCATCGCGCCTGAAAATTTCGGAGGCGTGTCCAATTATTCTGCCTTACCATACTGCGCTTGATGCTGCGCGTGAAGCGGCAAAGGGTGCAGCTAAAATTGGTACGACTGGCAAGGGTATTGGTCCTGCATACGAAGATAAAGTTGCGCGTCGCGCGATTCGCGTTGCCGATCTGTTGAATCCTGAGCGTTTTGCAGAAAAACTCAAGGAAAATCTGGATTTCCACAACTTTGTTCTCACTAATTACTTTAATGCGCCGGCGGTTGATTTCCAGAAAACGCTTGATGATGCACTTGCGAATGTAGAACGCATTCGCCCTATGGTTGCTGATGTTTCCAGTGCCCTGTATGCAGCGTATAAAAATGGGGCGAGCTTGTTGTTTGAAGGTGCACAAGGTAGTTTGCTGGACGTCGATCATGGGACGTATCCTTTTGTTACCTCTAGTAATTGCGTAGCCGGTAATGCGGCGGCCGGTGCTGGTGTTGGTCCGAATATGTTGCATTACATTCTGGGAATCACGAAAGCGTATACGACGCGTGTCGGCTCTGGCCCATTTCCATCTGAGTTACCGACCGATGCTGGTGTTGGTAAACATCTGGCGAGTGTAGGGCATGAGTTTGGTACAGTTACCGGACGTGCACGTCGCTGCGGATGGTTTGATGCTGCGTTGTTAAAACGTTCGGTGCAAATTAATGGTGTGTCGGGTATGTGCCTTACCAAACTGGATGTTCTGGATGGCTTGGAAACTCTGCGTTTATGTACTGGCTATACTATTGATGGTCGTGCGGTAGATATTTTCCCAGTAGGGGCGGAAGATGCTGCGCGTTGCGTTCCTGTGTACGAGGAAATGCCGGGATGGAGTGAGACGACTGTCGGTGCTAAGACCATGGATGCCTTACCATTAAATGCGCGTAATTATATTAAGCGCATTGAGGAAATGGTTGGGGTTCCTGTCGATATGGTTTCAACTGGCCCTGACCGTGAAGAGACTATTGTTTTGCGCCACCCGTTTATGTAATTGATATTAGAAAAGTTTTAAAATGAATACACCTATTTCGACAGACAAAGATCTTTGGGTTTCTTGGGATGATTATCATCGTTCCGTAGAGCAACTTGCATTAAAAGTGCATGAATCTGGCTGGAAATTTGACCAGGTTTTATGCCTGGCGCGTGGCGGTTTACGGCCAGGCGATATTTTTTCCCGCATCTTTGATGTCCCGTTGGCGATTTTGTCGACGAGTTCATACCGGGAAGAGTCGGGGACGCTGCAGGGCGCCTTGGATATAGGTAAGTATATTTCTATGACCAAAGGTAGTTTGCAAGGTCGTGTGTTGGTGGTCGATGATCTGGTTGATTCCGGTATAACCCTGGAAAAAGTTTTGCATCATTTGCGAGAAAATTTCCCTTCGGTTACCGAGGTAAAGTCCGCGGTTATATGGTGTAAGGCCTGTTCTTCGATAAGGCCTGATTACTATCTTGATTATCTGGATAGTAATCCGTGGATACATCAACCGTTTGAAACTTACGATAGTATTCGTCCGCATCAGCTAAGCGCTTGGTTAAAAAAAGGCGAGAACTAAAGTTCGATAAAAAAGGGAGCAATTCAAAATTGCTCCCTTTTTTATGAGGTGTTTATTTGGGATTGTATTGGTAAATAGCTTTTAGCTATTTTGGTGTTTGAGTGTATGGATCTTGATCGCCAATGCAAAAAGCCCGTTGACTAATCAACGGGCTTTCAAAACTGCTGGTGCCCACGGAGGGACTCGAACCCCCACACCCGAAGGCACATGGACCTGAACCATGCGCGTCTACCAATTCCGCCACGTGGGCAGCGAAGGCAAAATTATATATTATTCGCGGCAATTGCGGAGAATTAAATGCATGCAAATACGAAAATAGATAGTTTGAGATTATCTAGTTGGGCTGGCGTCGCGTGACGCTGGAATTGAATTGCATGTAAAATGATTCTTCAAATGAAAAAGCCCGTTGACGAATCAACGGGCTTTCAAAACTGCTGGTGCCCACGGAGGGACTCGAACCCCCACACCCGAAGGCACATGGACCTGAACCATGCGCGTCTACCAATTCCGCCACGTGGGCAACGAAGACGCTTATTATAGACTATGTGGGAATGAAGTCAATGGGTTTGCTGAGGTTGGGCCATTATTGAATAATAATTATCGTTGTAAAGTTAGGAAATTATCGTGCTCTCCGGTAAACTACGGGGAGTTGGCGCGACGGCGTTGGCAATCAGTATTTACAATAGAAAAGACACTAGACTCTTGAATAAACATTCCTACCCAATCCCTAGCCGTGAGGAAATTCTCGGCATCCTGCGTACTTCTAAGAGTCAACAGAATGTGGAGACGATTGCTGCCGCATTGGGCGTAAAACCAGACGAACTTGATGGTATGGTAAGGCGCCTTAACGCGATGGAGCGAGATGGTCAGCTAAAGCAAGATAAGTCTGGTGTTTACGCGCTGGCGAATCAGAGTAATTTTATTTCGGGACGTGTTAATAGTCATCGTGATGGTTATGGCTTCCTGACGCCTGATGACGGTAGTGAAGATTTGTATTTGCCTGAGCGCGAAATGCAAAGGGTGTTGCATGGAGATCGGGTCTCAGCACGGGTGGTGGGTACGGATCGTCGCGGACGGCTGGAAGGCGGGATAGTTGAGATTCTCGAGCGTGCCAATACCCATGTAATTGGACGCCTGCTCAATGAAAACGGTGCTTGGATAGTTGCGCCTGAAGATAATCGATTTAGCCAGGACATTATTCTGGCAGGTTCTCCTGGTAAAGCGAAATCGGGTCAGATTGTAAGCGTCGCCCTGATTGAACAGCCCACTAAGTATTCGCAGGCAGTCGGAAAAATTGTTGAAATTCTCGGTGATGTTGATGATCCTGGAATGGAGATCGAAATCGCAGTGAGAAAATTCGGCGTGCCTCATGAATTTTCCGAGCCAGCCAAGAAGGCTGCAGCTAAATTGCCTGGCGAAGTAAAGCCTGCGGATCTCCATGATAGAGTCGATCTGCGCGATATTCCTTTAGTGACCATAGATGGTGAAGATGCACGTGATTTTGATGATGCCGTCTATTGTGAGCCAGTAAAAATCGGACGCAGTAAAGGGCATAGGCTGATTGTGGCGATCGCAGACGTCAGCCATTACGTCAAACCGAATGATGCCTTGGATGCGGACGCCTTATTGCGTAGCACCTCGGTCTATTTTCCGCGCCGGGTTATCCCTATGCTGCCGGAAAAATTATCGAACGGCTTGTGTTCGCTTAATCCCGATGTCGATCGTCTGACATTGGTATGTGATATGGTAATTACGCAAGATGGCGAAGTTACTGCGTATCAGTTTTATCCGGCGGTGATTCATTCGGCCGCAAGATTTACTTATACTGAGGTGGCTGCGATCCTGGGCAACACCAAAGGACCTGAGGCCGCTAAACGCGCGACTTTAGTCCCTCATCTCCAGCATTTGTATGAGTGCTTCCAGGCGCTTCTGAAAGCGCGCCACTTACGTGGTGCGATTGATTTTGAAACCACTGAAACCTACATCGTTTGCAATGCCGCAGGGAAAATTGAAAAGATTTTGCCGCGTACGCGTAATGATGCGCACAAGTTAATTGAAGAATGCATGCTGGCGGCCAATGTCTGCGCCGCTGATTTGCTGAAGGAATACAAGCACCCTGGCACGTATCGTATCCATGCCAGCCCAACGAAGGAAAAACTGACTCAGGTGAGAAATTTCCTGAAACAGGTTGGGTTGAATCTGAGTGGTGGCGACAAGCCTTCCGCATCCGATTATGCAGAGCTGATGCTTAAGGTGAAGGGGCGACCTGATGCCCCGTTACTGCAAACTATGCTGTTAAGATCTATGCAGCAAGCGGTGTACAGCCCGGATAATATTGGCCATTTTGGCTTGTCGTATGAAGCCTATGCGCACTTCACAAGTCCGATCCGGCGCTATCCTGATTTACTGACGCATCGTGCGATCAAGGCTATCCTTCTGGGTAAAAAGTATGAGCCTAAAGGCATCGATACGAGCTTGCTCAATACTGCTATCTCTAATTCGGCGCGTAAACAGCAGGTACTGGATAAGGCTGCAGGTAAGAAAAAATTAGAAAAAGATTTAACGATTTGGGATGCACTGGGTACGCATTGTTCGGCGAATGAGCGACGTGCTGACGAAGCTTCGCGGGATGTTGAAGCATGGCTGAAGTGCTATTTCATTAAGAATAAATTAGGCGAAGAGTTTTCCGGCACAATTTCCGCAGTAACTCAATTCGGTATATTTGTTCAGCTTGATGATATCTATATTGAGGGCTTGGTGCACATCACGGAACTCGGTGCCGATTACTTTCAGTTCGATGACGCAAGGCATGAATTACGCGGCGAGCGTACGGGTAAGCGGTATCAGTTGACTGATAGGGTTAAGGTGCAGGTCAGTCGGGTTGATCTTGATGCGCGGAAGATTGATTTGGCGATGGTTCAGGACTCATCAGCCAAAGGTGCGAAAGTCTTGGATCGCGAGCGGATTGCTGATAATGACCGGGCGAAAAGCGCGAAAACATCACACGGAAAAACTGCGGGAAAATCGGCTAAGGCGACAACTAAATCAACCTCGGATCGAACCGCCAGGGTAGCGCCCGCCTCAGTCAAAGCGGGTCGTGGCAAAGCGGAGAGTTCGGTTGTGCGTCCGGAGCGGACATCAAGAAATGCCAGGGCAACAAAGAAAAAGCGCTAAGTTTAGCCCGTGATTTGAGGCTTGGCGTGAAGCGGCTGTAAAGCAAGTTAAAACAAGAATGAAAAGTAATTATGAAAAGTAAAATGATTTTCGGTTTCCATGCGGTTACCTCGCGTATTCGTCATGAAGCATCCACAGTTGAAGAGATCTATGTTGATAGCGGACGCTCCGATCGACGCATGCAAGACTTGATACATGCGGCAAAATCGGCTGGCGTTCGGGTTATTCCAACCGATGATCAACGTCTGTCGAATATCGTCGGCACACGGCGTCATCAAGGCGTGGTGGCAAAAGCGGGAGAGTTATCGCTGGCACGCAATCTTGATGAGTTACTCGATGCAATAGAAGGCCCTCCGTTGCTATTGGTCTTGGATGGGATTACCGATCCACACAATTTAGGTGCTTGCCTGCGTGTTGCTGATGGTGTCGGTGCGCATGCAGTGATCGCTCCTAAGGATAGGGCTGTTGGTTTGAATGCGACTGCGGCAAAAGTTGCTAGTGGTGCAGCGGAAACTGTTCCTTACATCACGGTCACGAATTTGGCGCGTACTTTGCGTGAATTGAAAGAGCGTGACATCATGTTGGTCGGTACATCGGATGACGTTGAAAAGACGCTGTATGACGTAGATTACAGTGGTGGCATTGCCATCGTGATGGGATCCGAGGGTGAGGGTATGCGCCGTTTGACAAGGGACACTTGTGACGTTTTGGTGCAGATTCCTATGTTCGGATCGGTTGAGAGTCTCAATGTTTCTGTAGCATCTGGAGTCTGCCTGTACGAGGCCCGTAGGCAACGTTTGGCTCGCGTCTAATTCTATAATTGGTATTCCCGCTTTTGCAAATTCATCATTTTGATGTGAACTTTGCTCAATGTCCTTTAGTGTTGGCATTGAAGAGTGGGAATTACTGCCGCATATGCTCTAAATGACTGAAGGCCTGCAAGCTTTCAGCTAACGAGCTAAGATAGTCATCCCTTCTTTTTTCTTTGGTTTTTCATGTTTAGCGACTTACGCGAAGATATTGTCAGCATTATTCAACGGGATCCTGCTGCCCGCAACGGATGGGAAGTTCTCACTTGCTATCCTGGCCTGCATGCGATTGTGATGCATGAGTGGGCGAAGTGGTGCTGGACTCACGGCTTGAAATGGCTAGGGCGCTTTATTTCGTATTTGGCGCGTATTCTCACCGGTATCGAAATACACCCTGGTGCCAGCATAGGCCGCAGGGTTTTTATCGACCATGGTTTTGGTGTGGTGATCGGAGAAACGGCAGAGATTGGCGATGATTGCACTATTTATCAGGGCGTCACCTTGGGTGGAACTTCACTGTCTAAGGGGGCAAAGCGCCATCCTACCTTGGAAGCGGGAGTAATCGTTGGTGCCGGCGCGCAGGTGCTAGGTGGCTTCACTATCGGTGCTGGAGCTAAGATAGGATCGAACTCCGTGGTGGTCAAGCCGGTTCCTGCCGGTGCTACGGCGGTTGGCAATCCCGCGCACATAGTTCAAAAAGACAAAACTCTGGCGAGCGGTTCTGAGGCTGCGCAGCGATTTAGTGCTTATGGAGTTACGGCTAGTGGTGATGATCCCATCTCTAAAGTATTGCATAAGTTAATTGATCATGCGGTATCGCAGCAAGAGCAGATCGATAAGCTGACCGCGGCGATTTCTGGCGCCGGAATTATTTGTGAAAAACAACTGGAAGCAAATAAACTCTATCCGGATCAAATTAATAGTCTCGTCGATTAATTTGTTTATGGCTCTATACTCCCCTGGATTTGATTTAATTTAGGCTGATCGGGCAAGCTGTATCTATGTGTTGAAAAAATACTAGGGAGGGGTATTTATTTGAGGGGTGAACGAAGAACTGGTGTCCCCGTTTAAATGGTGAAATATGATTTCCCCATTTTCATATATGGCTAACCAACCGCCACGCATTTCCTCAGGTGCTATGTCGCATTCCCAGTCAGGTAATACATAGCGCAAGCCCTCTGCATGCTGGTGTCTTGCCGGCCTGTGAGTGTGGCCGTGAATTAAAGTATCTGCATGATGGTCGAGAAAGAGCTGCTTAATCGCTTCAGGATTGACATCCATAATGGCTGCGGTCTTTTCCTTTTGCTCCATTTTGCTACCTTTACGCAAACCTTCAATAATTGTTTTGCGTTCTGTCAGCGGCAGCAGTAAGAACTGTTCCTGCCATCCTGTTTGCCTGACCATGGCGCGAAACTGCATATAGCCGGTATCATCCGTACATTGAGCGTCGCCATGAGTCATGGTGATAGCGTGGCCAGCAATATTAGCTGTGTAAATATCCCCTAATAGTTCAGCGCCGATTGCCTTGGCGAAGCGCTCACCAACCAGAAAGTCGCGGTTGCCCGCCATCCAGAAAAGGCCTGTGCCTGCATTGCTGACAGATTTTAACTCTGCGATGACTTGTTGATGATAAGCGGTCTCCATGTCATCGTCACCAGCCCAATATTCGAATAAATCCCCTAGCAAATAGAGTTGCTCGGCCAAGTGGGCTTGCATCCTTAGGAACTCAAAGAAAAATTCAGTAGTGCGTGGCAGAGATGGGTGAAGGTGCACATCTGAAGCAAAAAGCGCAACCAACTTCGGTTGCGCTTCAATCTGGGCTGTTGTATTCGTCACAGGTTTAGTCTTTTACGATAATTCAGGCAATTTCGGCTTTTTCGATGACTATATTTTCAACCGGAACATCCTGGAACATGCCAGTTCTGGTGGTTTTGACGGATTTGATCTTGTCAACAACATCGTTGCCTTCAGTTACTACGCCAAATACGCAATAGCCCCAACCATCTTGTCCTGGATAGTCAAGAAAGCTGTTGTCTGTCATATTAATAAAAAAATTGTGCGGAGGCGGAGTGCGGGTCGCTGGTACGTGCCATAGCGACGGAGTAGAGCGTATTTTTTAAGCCATTTTTCGCTTCGTTTTCGACAGGTGGATTGGTTGGTTTTTGTTTCATCCCAGCCTCAAAGCCGCCGCCCTGTATCATGAAACCATCGATCACGCGATGAAAGATCGTACCGGCGTAATGCCCGGACTCGACATAAGAGATGAAGTTGGCAACGGTTTTCGGTGCCTTCTCTGCATCGAGTTCGATTTTGATATTGCCCATATTAGTGGTCAAGATAACAGCCATGATAGTCCTTAAATGAAAGCAGATAGCGAGTGTAAACGAAGATTAAACGGAGACAAATTTATTTAAGCAGCTTGATCGATTCTATCGTGATCGCTTCTACGGGCACGTTTTCGTTCATGCCATTGCTCCCCGTGCGTGCGGTTTTGATTTTATCGATCACCTCCATGCCTTTGATGACTTTGCCGAACGGTGTATATCCGGCAGTCGCTTGTAAGGCTTGAGCGCGTGGCGCAGAAATTATTTCGTTGCGCCTGGTGAATTGTACTGGGTCGCCTTCTGGCAGGATTTGATGGTCAAGAAAATCGTTGTTGTTGACATTGATAAAGAACTGCGCGCTTGCCGAGTTGGGGTCGTTGGTGCGTGCCATGGCGATCGTGCCAATTTCATTTTTTAAGCCACGATCGAGTGCGTAACGGGCCTCGAGTGCAATCGGTTTTCCGCTTGGCTTCTCTCGCATTTTTTTATCGAAACCACCGCCTTGGATCATGAAGTTGTCTATCACTCGATGAAAAATGGTATTGCTATAGTGTCCGGAGTTGACATAGCGAAGAAAATTTTCAACGGTTTTTGGCGCTTTCTGCGGGTACAGTTCAAGCGTGATGTCGCCCATCGAAGTTTTCATGACGACATTGGGCAGTGTTTCACTGAAGGAAAATGGCGCCTGCAGAATCAAGGCAGTTGCTGCGGTCAATATCGAAAATTTGCGGCGATTGATGAAAGACATGACTAACCTCATTAATTAAACTAAAGCTTCGTAAATAATGCGCCACCTTGACGCTTCCTTGATCCAGTACTGACGCTTCCTTGTGCTGGTTTTGTTTTTTTCCCGACTGGGTTTCCTGAGTAAAGGTACTGACGATCATCTCATCTTTCCCAGGGTAGCGAAACTGCGTAATGTCACGCAATTTTATCGAGACTTCTCTCTGACCTTCTGAGGCTTGTTGTTGCTTGCTAAACCATATGTTGAGATTGTCGCCTAATAAGGTCTTGAAGTTGCGCGAGTAGTTGCTCAGTATCCGATTGGCATTGAGGCTTTCCTGATCAATCCGCCAGTCGTCTAGCATCTTGTTGGCGATTTGTTTGTCCGCATTCCATTTCGTGCGATTGACGAATTCTACCTGCTCACTGATGATGACGGGGGTTTTCCCTATGTCAACAGTGGCTGATATTCTCAGGAAATCGGGGTTGGTCAGCACTACGCAGCCATCGGAGGCCAAGGGCGGTCGGCTAAAGTTTTCCGATGGCACGCCGTGTAACCATATCCCAGAGCCACCACGGCCATTGAGTTTATCCCATTCGTTCGGATAATTTAATGGCAGCGCACCCGGCCCGTAAAAATCCGGCAATTTTGATCCGGCCAAACGACTTGTGATGTAATACACGCCGGTCGGGGTTTTTTGATCGCCTTCCTTCAGTTTATTGATGCCGAATTTGCCCTGGCTGACATAAAAGTCGCTGATTAATTTTAGCTGCCCGGCGTTATTCTCATACAGGTATAGGCGCGATCTTTTAGCATCTACCACCAGCGCTTGTTTTTGATCATCTCTTAGTTGCAGTATGCTGCCTGGTATTAAATCAGGATCCGGCTTCTCACGTATTGCCTTTAATCTGGCGCTGGCCTCATCACGAAAGTCCTTGAGTTTTTCCGGAGAGATATTTTTACTTGCGCCAAAGCTAGTCACCGCACGGGTGTGCATGGACAATAAATCACCGCGAATTAAGTGACCTAACTGAAAGTGCGGATAGGCGGCAGTCAGCTCATCAATTTTGAGTTGCGCCTTAGTTAGGTTATTGGCAGCAAGGCTTTTATAAACTTCTATTAATAACACATCCGGATTGGGAAGATTCGGATGGACTTCTGCCACGCTTTCTTTTGCCGGACTATTTTTAGCGTGGGAGGTCGACGGCAATATGATGCCGGTCGTTGAAATTATTAAAAAAAGCGAGCCAATAAAGAGAAGCTTTCCAGCAGGCCTAGTCGCTGGAAATAGATTTAATCCGAAACAAAACATCAGCTACCTGTTCGCTCCATTTTGATCCGCCATTTGCCATCTTGTTTGACCATCTCAAGTGTTTTTCTACTATTTGCAGTTAATTGATCGGAACTATAAATCTGTCTGAATTTCACTGTGGCAGTGCGTCCGTCTACCGTTACTTTCGGCGATTCTATTTTGACGCTAATACGTCCTTTTCCTTCAATGCGGGCACGTCGTTCTTCTGCCCATGCCTTGCGCGTTTCACCCTTTGGAGGTTGAAAATCCTTGGCGTAGTGCGCAAGATAAGCATTGGTATCTTTATTGCTCCACGATTTAGCCCAGTCTTCAGTCACTTTCAAGATGTCATTTTGATCGTTGTTGGCTGGTGGCGTTGGTTTGCTAACTGGCTTTGCTTCTACTTTGTTCGCAGCAGCAACTTCCTGCTTGGCCTCAGGTTTGCTTGTCACCGCTAATGGCGTTTGTACCGGTTTAATTGGTGCTACGGCTGGCGTTACTGCCGCAGCTTGCGTTGTCACTGCGCCTAACTTCGGGTTGCTACCACCGCTGCCATTACCAATTAAACTCTTCACTAAAGTTAATTTGAGTTTTGCTCCCGAGTTCGCTGAGTCTAGTTGCAAGGCCTTGTCATACGCTTGACTGGCTAATTTGGCATATATGTCACCAAGATTTTCGTGCGCTGTTCCATACGTAGGATTAGTTCTAATCGCCATTTCCAGCGCGGTCCGTGCTTTGTCGTATTGGCCGCTGGATGCGTACAGTACCGCTAAGTTATTGTAAGGTTCCGGTAACTCTGGATAGTCGTCCGTTAGCTTTGAAAAGACTGTAATCGCCTCGGGGGTCTTATTTTGTTCAGCAAGAATTAATCCTTTTAAAAAGCGTAACTGAGCATCTTTAGGGCGCTGCGTCAGTGCGGCATCCACTTTTTGCATCGCTTCAGGGAGTTGACCTGCTTTAATTAGCTTGCTTGCATCGGATGCATCATCCGCAAAAGAATAGCAGGGTAATAGTGCAAAAGATAAAGCGGATAGGACAAAAACACTTTTTATGAGGTGGCGCATAGTAAATTAGCTTGGTTTCATGTGAGAACAGAAGAACACTAGGCTGCGATGTTATACTGAATATAAAGCGACATCTTAACAAATATGTTTGGAAAATGGGTTTTTGATACTCTTTTACATACTTGTTTTATGTGGTTGCACGAAATTGCTATTTATTGCCGATAATTCATTTATTGTGATAGCGCTTATGTGTGGGATGATTTTGGATACAGGGGAAATATACGTAATGCGATACCTTATGCTTGGTTATTAAATCGCTTCATTGAATCAGAACGGCCTAATTGGCATCTGTCAATGTTACCGCTCTAAAGATGATGGCTGCAGGCTCATGCTTTGTATAGATAAAAAGTAAGGCTTGTAAGTGCGATCTTTATTGATCTTAAGAGGTAGAATGCTAGCCTTATTCAAAATGTTGAATGCAGTTTGATAAAATTCAAGTATCGGTAACGGCAAATATGTGGGGGTTTTATCAGGTTTAATTGGCTGTAAATATTTCCTGAATTTAAGTTTGGAGTGATAGTTTAAGCACGTACTAGTTGGCAAATAACTCAAAAATTTTAATTGACCTGCCCTTATTTTAACGGCGTGGTTATGTGAAAGCGTTGTACTTGAGGAGATGGCTGGTGATGTGACCGAATGGCGTAGAAGGTATTAGTAGAATGGATCAGGCTTTGAGAGTAACTGCAGACATACCACATCTTCCCGACTATTGGGATCATGCAAAAAATGAATTAATGAAACGCGACAGGATCATGCGTAAGCTCATTCCGCAATTTGGTGATTTATATCTGGTTGGTCATGACGACTCCTTTACTACTTTGACACGTTCAATACTCGCACAACAAATTTCCGCAAAATCAGCAAACTTGCTTTGGCAAAAATTTTTGGAGGTTTGCCCGAAGGTTACGCCTATACAGGTAATCAAGGCTGGCACTGAGAAGCTGGCCGACTGTGGACTTTCCAAACGAAAAATAGAGTATATTCTCGACTTGGCTGAACATTTCAATGAAAAACGCTTACATGTTGATAAGTGGGCTGAGATGTCAGACGATGAAGTGATTGCGGAATTAATGCAGATTCGAGGCATAGGACGCTGGACAGCGGAGATGTTTTTGATATTTAATCTGCTCCGCCCAAATATTTTGCCGTTGGATGATCCTAGCCTTTTGCAAGGCATTAGTTTGAACTATTTTTCTGGTGAGCCGGTTTCTCGCAGTGATATACGTGAGGTGGCGGCAAACTGGGAGCCGTGGCGTACTGTCGCCACATGGTATTTATGGCGTAGCCTTGATCCGGTCGCGTCTTAGTTTGGTCAGTAGTTAGCCATTTTTTTAACTCGTGTTGTATTTGAAGGAGGCACGATGTCTAAAACGACATTCCTAGGATTTGAGCAATCGATCTCAGAACTAGAAACAAAAATCGAAGAATTACGCTTCGTACAAGATGATTCGGCAGTAGATATCTCGGAAGAGATCGATCGCTTGTCGAAGAAAAGCCAGATGTTAACTAAAGATATTTATGCAAAGTTAACGCCTTGGCAGGTCTCTCAAATTTCGCGTCATCCGCAGCGACCGTATACATTGGACTATGTGAATCAGATATTTACTGATTTCCATGAGTTACACGGTGACCGAAGCTTTGCCGATGATTTGGCTATTGTCGGCGGCCTTGCGCGTTTCAATGGACAGGCTTGTATGGTTATAGGGCATCAGAAGGGGCGCGATACGAAGGAACGCGCTTTGCGTAACTTTGGCATGCCTAAGCCCGAGGGATATCGTAAGGCGATGCGTCTGATGAAGTTAGCCGAAAAATTTAATATCCCTGTCTTTACGTTTATAGATACTACTGGCGCTTGGCCTGGTATTGATGCGGAAGAGCGTGGGCAGTCTGAAGCGATTGGTCATAATCTATATGTGATGGCCGAGCTTAAAGTGCCGCTTATTGCGACGGTCATTGGCGAAGGCGGTTCCGGTGGAGCATTGGCTTTGGCGGTCGGCGATGCTGTGTTAATGCTGCAATACGCCACCTATTCTGTCATTTCCCCTGAGGGCTGTGCCTCCATTTTATGGAAAACCTCGGATCGTGCGTCGGATGCTGCCGAGGCTCTGGGTTTAACTGCCCATAGGCTAAAAGCAATGGGTTTGATTGATAAAATTATTAATGAACCTTTAGGTGGAGCACATCGCGATACTAAGCAAATGTGCGCACTCGTGAAACGGGCGCTGGCAGACACATTGCGCCAATTTCAAGGAGTTAAGACTAAAGACTTGCTTGCTGCTCGCCATGAAAAATTAATGAATTATGGTAAGTTCAAGGAAACTAAAGTAGCTGAATGACTTCTGTAAAATTTAGTAAGGATGGACTCCGTGCGCACTTTGAAGATACTTTGTCTGCAATTGTTGCTGAACGGACTCCGGGCGCAAGCCATCATGGGATAGCAGTTGCTTATAGCGGAGGTGTTGATTCTGCAGTTTTACTGTCAATCGCCGCAGAGTTTGGCAAGAAAGAGCAAATCCCTGTTTTTGCATTTCATATCCATCACGGTTTGAGTCCGAATGCGGATGCTTGGCTCACACATTGTCAATCTATGTGTGAGCTGCTCGATGTAAGATTTTTCTCCAAACAAGTTCAGGTCGATCTTGATAGTAGTGATGGAATAGAGTGTTCTGCGCGAACAGCGCGTTATCGTGCACTTGGCGATTTCTGTTCCGCAAATCAAATACCGCTTTTGTTAACCGCTCACCATCAAGACGATCAAGCGGAAACGCTTCTGTTGCAACTCTTACGCGGCTCTGGTGTGTCTGGCTTGTCTGGTATGGATTTGTTTAATTACGCTCCAGGCTTATTGGGAAGTAATGAAATTTTGCTTGCCCGGCCTTTTTTAGGGTGCACTAAAAGCACGCTGTTAGATTTTGCCCAAAAACACGACATTGATTATGTCGAAGATGAATCCAATATGGATTGTCGTTATGCCAGAAATGCATTACGTCACCAGGTGATGCCAGTATTGTCGAAAATTTCGCAAGCTTATACGGTCCGCTTAGCTAGAAGCGCTCAGCATGTGCAGACCGCAGGGCGATTACTTGTTGAATTGGCGAAGATTGATATGTCCGCATGTGCCGTAGATGGTGCCTTGCATATCGACAAAATGAGGGTCCTCAGTACGGATAGAGTGGATAATTTGTTGCGGTATTGGTTTTCAACACTTAATGTCCGCATGCCTTCCACAGCAAGATTAAGTGAAATGCGTCATCAATTATTTGATGCGCGCCATGATGCTATGGTGACAATACTGCATGATAAGTTGGGAATTCATCGATATAAGAACAAAATCTATGCGGCTCCTGCCCTAGCTCCTTTGGCTGAGGATGAAATTATCGCGCCTAAGGAATTTATTTGGAACGGTGAGGAGTCAATTTACTTCTCAGAGTTTTCCGGCTCCTTGCAATTTGAATTATCCACGTACGGTGTAGATTCAAGTTGGCTTTCGTCACAAAACTTAACGCTGCAATTGCGTATGGGTGGCGAACGATTGAAGCTTGCCGAGAATCGCCCGACTCGGGATATTAAAAGTCATTTTCAAACAATGAAAATTCCTTTTTGGCAGAGGCAGCGACTTCCATTCTTATATGTGAACGGTGAATTGTTGCATGCATCAGGAGTTGGCACGCAATCTAAATTCTGTGAGCGTGACTCTGAAAATCTTATTAATTTTAAATGGGTAGCTGATTAGTTAAATGCTTTCCGTAAATTTTATATGTTGGGTAGGGATGTAAATCATGACAAGGCAGATCGTTCTTGATACCGAGACCACTGGTTTAAATGCAAGAGCTGGCGACAGAATTATCGAAATTGGATGTGTTGAGCTTGTCGACCGCAAGTTGACGGGTAATAATTTCCATTGCTATATTAATCCTGAACGTGATTCGGAAGAGGGAGCGTTGGCTGTCCACGGATTGACGACGGAGTTTTTGCGAGACAAACCGAAATTTTCTGAGATATCGGAAGAGTTTTTGGATTATGTTCGCGGCGCGGAAATCGTTATACATAACGCACAATTTGACGTTGGATTTTTAAATGCTGAATTATCCCGTCTTGGATCGGGACCACTGCAAAATTATGTAGGACTAATTACAGATACACTGCACCAAGCTAAAGAGTTGCATCCTGGCAAAAGGAATTCGCTTGATGCTTTGTGTGATAGATATGAAATTTCGAATTCGCACCGTAAGTTGCACGGGGCCTTGCTGGATGCCGAATTGTTGGCGGATGTTTTTTTGGCGATGTCACGTGGACAGAACAGCTTCTCTATAGAAGTTGAGGAGGAGACGGACGGATTGGCTAAAGTTCAGCAAGAGGTCTTGATTGATGTTCCTCTGCATGATATTTCGGTTTGTTTGGCCAGTGCAGATGAGCTTGATGCGCATGAGGCTCTGTTGTTGGGATTGGATAAGGATGTCCGAGGAAAAAGCATTTGGCACCAGATGTAATGATTCGCACTGATATGTCCAAATTTTTTGATTAAATAATGCTTATTAATCAGTGATTTACATAGAGAAATGAATGAGCGTAACATTAATTTATAGTCCCTTTCCTGAGTTGATACATAGGTAATACATGTGTCGACATGCAAGAAGGGGATTTATCAGATTTCCCGCACCTCTCTGCAGCATCTTTGATCGCAGCAATCCCCATCCAAGTCCCATCACGACTACGAACAGATCAGTTGGCGATAGTATCGCCATGTAATACACCGGTACTCATGTCGGCTGTTCCTGTAATTTAATTAACCATCGCCCTGGGTTATCGCTCACATCTCTACTTGTACCAAGCCGATCGGCAAGTGAGCTGGCTTACTGATTGACGCTAATGATCACTGTATTTTTGAGCGACACCAAACTTACGTCTTGCGGCTTCCTATTTGTAGATAAGAGGATGGGAGATAGTTCGGCACGGATTCCATCATATTGAACACTGCTTTCGACATAGGAAGTATAGGCTGTGATAAGCCTATAAACCATTGCAATTTGATTATGGCCATAATGTGCGTGCATTTCAGTGGCGATGGTAAAGCCTGATTTATCGCAAGAAAAAAATATTAATGTTGCAACAGTAAAGCATGGATTGCCCATATGCTCAAGCGGCAATCCATCGTTCACTAAGGTGTTCAGTATTTGTTATTTTGCGAAGTTTTTCATTTGTGTCGGTGTATTTCGCAAAAAAACATCATTTTTATCCTAAAGTTTTTGAAATTTCATCCGTTAAATCTTTTACAGAAAAAGAATAATTATTTTTTGATTTAACCCTAAAGTTTCATATTTTTCTGCCGTTAATAATTTTAGGACCAAGAGTTTTTATTGTTAGCTTGGTTTAAGTATTTGTTTTAATAGAGGTTTTTAGTCATTCTTAGTTTTTAGTGACTTTAGTAATTAATCATATTTTCTACATATTTTTTGCTTTGTAGATATCAATTTATGTCTGTAAGATAAAGTCTTACGAGGCATTTCTGCGTTTTCTTGCTCAATTAAAGTATTTTCGCCTATACACGCGTATTTTCCTTGGTCTCACAATGTATCTCACTGGCAATGAAATCTGGCTAGGTTAAACATGATGGAGGGTAGGAAAATGACACCGAACGATATGATGGCTGAAATTCGCGATGCCAACTTAAGCTATCTGATGCTTGCGCAGCAGATGATTCGTGCAGATAAACCTACCGCTATATTTCGTTTGGGAATCGGTAAAGAAATTGCTGATCTCATTGAAGGCTTGAATAACTCCCAAATTTTGAAACTCGCTGGTTCCAATATGATGCTGGCAAGGTTTCGCTTCGAGGATAGCGCAATCTTGTGTATGTTGACTAATTACAATAAAGAGCGTGCGTTAGCTCACTCTCACGCAGCCATCCTAATGGCCGGACAAGCAGTTGAAGAAATAAACTGAATATCATCTCGTTGAATTTATTGGAAGTGGGTGATTAAAATGGCAATTAAAAGTGTAGTGACTGAGGCTAATGAAATTCAATTGGCGATTGATTTGGTGAATTTGGGTGCTCGCTTGCAATTGCTGGAGTCGGAGACATCATTGTCTCGGGAGCGATTGTTGAAGATTTACAAGGAGCTTAAGGGCGTTTCGCCTCCTAAAGGAATGTTGCCATTTTCCACTGATTGGTTTGTGACTTGGCAGCCGAATATCCACTCTTCATTA
Source organism: Undibacterium piscinae (assembly GCA_003970805.2). Lineage (GTDB taxonomy): Bacteria > Pseudomonadota > Gammaproteobacteria > Burkholderiales > Burkholderiaceae_D > Undibacterium > Undibacterium piscinae. Next base: position 1,013,167 of record CP051152.1, on the reverse strand, counting down.
TTTATGAATATCCATAAATACTTGGAAGAGCATGCCGGTGTTTCTGGAATTGAGGCGGTAGTTAAGGCGTATCGGCTTTATTTGGAGCAGTTTCCGGTTGCTGCAGGTGAGGAGCCTGTTTTATCAATGACCAGGGCGTGGACATTGGTAAGGTTTTTTGAAGGAAAAATGCTGACGTTTGTGAAATGTAGTAAATGCGGCGGGCAATTTGTTGCGCATACCTTGGATTTGCATGATCATTATGCTTGTGGTTTATGTCACGTACCATCCCGTGCCGGAAAAACAAAAAAACTCCGGGAGATGGAATCGTCAATGGCAGCTTGATGAAATGCATTTTCTAGGATTCGTTTGAAAAATAGATTGTTCACCAAGAGTTTGACGGGCGCTCTAAAAATGGCCCTGTTGTTTTTTCCTCCCGCAATTCAAGCACTACTGATGCAAGTAGTTTCCTTGCTTCTTTGTTTGTCGCTGTCATTTTTTCTTCGGGGAGGGCTGTCGAGTCCCCCATCTGTCTTTTTTTATGTCATTGTTCAGGCTGCAATTGCAGCTTTTTTTGCGTTCATTGCCAAGATGGATTGGTGGTGGCGTTTCATTCAATTCTTTTTCCCTGTGTTCATTTGGGGATTTCTACTTGCTGGCATTCCTTCATATTATTATTTGGCTGGGTTTGTTATTTTAGCCCTATTGTTTTGGTCGACTTTTCGTACGCAGGTTCCATATTACCCGTCTAAGGGGGCATTGTTGCCTGTAGTCCTTGAGCTTTTACCGAAAAAAGAATCGATCAAATTTGTTGATATTGGCAGTGGATTGGGGGGCTTATTACTTCGGTTGTCGCGGGTCAGGACAGAATCAAATTTTATTGGAATTGAAATTGCCCCGTTGCCTTGGATTATTAGCTACTTTAGATCTCTTATTTTGCGTTCAAAAGTACAATTTTTCTTAGGTAATTATGAGGAAATGGACTTCGTTGATTATGATGTTGTTTTTGCATACTTATCTCCTGTTGTCATGCCCGGGCTATGGGCGAAAGTGAAGTCTGAAATGAGGCCGGGATCAATGCTGTTAAGTTATGAGTTCATCATTCCCGGTGTTGAGCCAGATTTGTGTCTCAATATCGCTGAAAACGATCCTTTTCTCTATGTATGGCGCATATAATAGAATAAATAAAAGTATTCTATGGGCAATATTTGTGTCATTCTTGCGATATGTAGAGCTCTTCCGGCTTACTCACTGTTCAATGATTGGCAGTTTTCTGAGTTATTGATAATCATAAAATTTTAAGGAGTTTTAGCCATGTTAGTCATCGTTGGCTATATTGTAGTTATAGGATCCGTTTTTGGCGGATATGCCATGGCTGGTGGGCACTTAGCCATTTTGTTTCAGCCGCTTGAGTTGCTGATGATCGGTGGCGCTGCCCTAGGCGCTTCGTTGGTGGGAAATACAGGGAAGACGCTGAAGGCTTCGCTGAAGGCATTACCTGGAGTGCTTAAAGGATCCAAATATACTAAAGCTCTTTACATGGAATTAATGACCATGCTCTTTGATGTATTAACAAAAATACGCAAAGAGGGTTTGATGTCAATTGAAGGTGATATTGAAAAGCCGGAAGATAGTCCCTTGTTTAGTAAATACCCATTAATTGTTTCAGATCATCATATGATGGAGTTTATTAGCGATTATTTGCGCTTAATGGTTTCCGGAAATATGGATGCTTTCCAAATAGAAAATTTGATGGATAATGAATTGGAAACGCATCATCATGAGGCTGCAGGTCCTTCACATTTTATAGCAAAGTTGGGCGATGGATTGCCGGCTTTCGGTATCGTAGCGGCAGTTATGGGTGTGGTGCACACGATGGAATCTGTAGGTATTCCACCGGCTGAGTTGGGTATATTAATTGCACATGCGCTTGTCGGAACGTTCTTAGGTATTTTGCTCGCGTACGGTTTTGTTGGCCCGTTGGCTGGTTTGATGGAGCAGCAATTGGATGAGTCCTCTAAAACATTTCAATGTATTAAGGTAACTTTACTCGCCAGCTTGAATGGATACGCTCCCGCACTCGCTATTGAATTTGGTAGGAAAGTGCTCTATTCGACCGAGCGACCTACGTTTAGTGAATTGGAAGAGCATATCAAACAGTCTAAGTCTAAATAAGCAGAATAAGTAAAGGCGAGTATGGCTAATGAAGAGTTGAGACCAATTATTGTTAAACGCATTAAGAAAGTTGCGGGTGGTCATCATGGTGGCGCTTGGAAAATCGCCTACGCTGACTTTGTTACGGCAATGATGGCTTTTTTTCTTTTAATGTGGTTACTTGGGTCGGATGCAAAAGGGAACTTGCAGGGCATAGCGGAGTACTTTAAAACACCTTTAAAGGTTGCTATGGCCGGTGGTGATGGTAGTGGTGATAGCTCAAGTATTATCAAAGGTGGTGGTAAAGATTTAAGTTTACGTGAGGGGCAAAATAAAAAGGGTGATCTGGACTCGCCTAAAAAAAGTTATAACCTACAGGCGGCTGAAGCAGCGCTTGCCAAAGCTGATGCTGAACGCTTAAAAGTCTTAAAGGAAAAAATTGAGGCTGCGATCGAATCAAGTCCGACATTAAAGCAATATCGAAAACAACTACTGCTAGATATTACAACTGAGGGTTTGCGAATTCAGATGGTGGATGAGCAGAATCGACCAATGTTTGCTTCAGCCAAAGCGGATTTGCAACCGTATACCAGAGACATTTTACATGAAATTGGACTCGCCCTTAATGATGTTCCTAATCGGATCAGTCTGTCAGGACATACCGATGCGGCACCGTATGGTAGTGGTGAGAAAGGTTATAGTAATTGGGAGCTTTCGGCCGATCGAGCGAATGCATCTCGTAGAGAATTGATCTATGGTGGAATGGAGGAGTCGAAGGTGCTGCGAGTTGTTGGGCTATCTTCGTCGGTACTTTTTGATAAAAATGAACCGCTCAATCCGATTAATCGACGTATTAGTATTATTGTAATGAATAAAAAAGCTGAACAGTCAGCATCGCAAGATGGTGGCTCAATTGATGTCGGAAATTCAGGAGATGTAACGGTTGGAGTTCAATAGAAAACCGTCGTTTGAAGAGTATATGGTCTCAAGTCAGAACGGCAAATTGAAAATTGGGATACTTAAGATGTCAAAAAAGAAACTTTTAGGTTCTCATGTTAAGCAACTGTTGAAAGGTGTCTCCGATCATGGAAATGAACATTTGCTTGAGCTTGAAACGGATCTTGTACAAACAACTATTCTTTTGGCTGAGGCAATCGAGAAGCTTGGCTCTAGTTTTTTAGCTTTGCACTCTGCAGTAACAAGTCAACAGGATGAAATTGATCATCTAATTCTGTCTGGACTCGCCCCGGAAGCTAGTGTGGAGCGTCTGAAAATAATTCAAGACGATATTAGCTTGCATATAAATACCGCAGTGACCAGTTTGCAATTTCAAGATTTGACCAGCCAATTGATTTCGAGAACAGTTCAAAGAAGTATGGGGCTTCGTGAGGTACTTAGTACCTTGGGTGTAGTCGGTAATGGGATTCCTCATGATGGCGGTACCGATGAAATCTCGCTACTCTTGAAAGAGATAATGGTTAGATTGGAAGTGCAGAGTGTCGAATTGAAAAGTCTGCTACGTAAGGCAGTAAGTCAAAAGCATCTGGATAGCGGAGACATTGAGTTATTTTAGTGGCTGGATGGCGGAAGGCATGGTGCCTTAATTTGCATAATGGAGTGATGATGTCCAAAATAATTTTAGCGGTGGATGATTCTGGCTCGTTGAGACAGATGGTTGCTTTTAGTTTAAAAGCGGCGGGGTATCAGGTCGTCGAGGCTGTTGACGGACAGGATGGTTTAGAAAAAGCGAGGGCTCAGATTTTTGATCTTGTTTTAACAGATCAAAATATGCCCCGCATGGATGGTTTAACTTTAATAAAATCATTACGTGCTTTGCCAACATATCAACGAGTTCCGATTCTGATGTTGACGACCGAGTCCGGCGATGAAATGAAAAGTAAAGGCCGAGCTGCTGGTGCCAATGGTTGGCTGGTAAAGCCATTTGACCCACAGAAGCTCACTGAAGTAGTCAAAAAAGTGATTGGCTAGTGTAAATAGTCGTAAATAAGATTAATTGATGGAGTGCAATAATGACCATTGACATGAGTCAATTTTTTCAAGTTTTTTTCGATGAGGCGGAAGAACTGCTTGCAGAGAAAGAAAAGCTGTTGTTAGGTATCGATATTTCATCTCCTGATCCCGAGGATTTAAATGCGATTTTTCGCGCAGCTCATTCTATCAAGGGTGGTGCATCCACTTTTGGCTTGGCAGATATGGCGGAGGTTACCCATGTCTTAGAGTCGCTCCTTGATAAAATTAGAAAAGGTGAAATGGTTTTGACTTCCGAGCATGTGGAAGCTTTTCTGGTTGCCAAAGATATTCTCAAGATGCAATTGGATGGGCATCGATTGGGAGCCACGGTTGATCAGGATGCTGTGGCGGACGTGCAAATGTTACTGCAATCACTTTCGCAAGATGCTGTGCCAGCTAATACCTTAGAGATAAATTTTCCTCAACAAAAAAAAGAACCTTTACTTGCTCAGAGTTATGCTAATTTTTTTGTTATTGAATTGCCTCAATTGCCATCTGACGATGTGAATGCGATTGTTTCAGAATTGGGGCTGTTGGGTACGATTAGTCGGGATGAGGCCATATTGAATAATTGCACTTTGCAATTGGAAACGAATGGCACAAGGGATGATATCGTTGCTATTTGTTCTTTTCTTTTGGATCCCTCAGATTTAAACATCACCACAAAGGATACTCCGCAAAAAAGCGTCATAGTGGGGCAATCTGAAGATGAGTTAGGGTATGGTTTTTTTGAACCATTGGACATGATGTTCCCTCCTGATGCCGGAGCCGATTCTCGATCTGTGACAGCGACCGATACACATCATTCTTTATTGCACGATAGCAAGATTGCCGTAAAAAAAGAGAATGAAAAACATATAAATTCTCAAGAGGCGTCAACGATACGGGTGGGTATTGAGAAGGTTGATCAAATTGTTAATTTGATCGGTGAATTGGTCATCACTCAGGCTATGTTGGAACAGCGTACTCAGGATTTGGATCCTATATTAAATGAACGTCTGCTGAGTACCGTCGCACATCTAACTCGTAATACAAGAGATTTGCAAGAGGCTGTAATGTCCATTCGTATGATGCCTATGGACTATGTATTTTCTCGCTTTCCAAGGATGGTGCGTGATTTGGCATCAAAGTTAGGTAAAAAAGTTGATTTTATAACTTATGGCGCATCCACAGAGCTCGACAAGGGATTAATTGAGCGCATCGTTGACCCATTAACTCATTTGGTTCGGAATAGTATTGATCACGGTATTGAGATGCCGGCAATACGTACTCAATCTGGAAAAACTCCAACCGGGAAATTGTCTCTTTCTGCCGTGCATCAAGGGGGGAATATAGTCATTGAAGTTAGTGATGATGGTGGAGGTTTGAATCGAGATCGGATTCTGGAAAAAGCGAAACAAAGTGGCTTGGCTGTATCTGAATCTATGCCCGATAGTGAAGTGTGGCAGCTTATTTTTGCTCCCGGATTTTCTACTGCAGAGATCGTGACGGATGTTTCTGGTCGCGGGGTTGGGATGGATGTCGTTAAACGGAATATTGCAGCTATGGGGGGAGTGGTTGATATTCGTTCTGCGAAAGGTTTTGGAACAACAATTACTATTTCCCTGCCATTAACATTGGCTATTTTGGATGGGATGTCAATCAAAGTTGGTGATGAAATTTATATTCTTCCATTGGGATTTGTTATGGAGTCACTGCAGCCTACTGCCCAGGACGTCAAGGATATTAATGGAAAAGGACAGGTAATTAAGGTTCGTGAAGAATATTTACCCCTTATAGCATTATACGAGTGCTTTAATATAGAACCCAAATTTGCAAATCCTTCGGATGGCATTGCGGTTATTGTTGAAGTTGATGGGAAAAAAGCGGCTCTACTTGTCGATGATCTTGTGGGTCAACAGCAAGTCGTGGTGAAAAATATTGAATCAAACTATCGTAAAATTCCGGGGATTTCTGGCGCTACCATTTTGGGCGATGGTGGCGTTTCATTAATTTTGGACGTCGCTGCATTATTGCGTTCCGCTCGGTAAATTGTATTTTCATGATTAATTGTAAAGGAGAATAATATGTCTCAATCTATGCAAGTATCGAGTAATTCGGTGCTGACGGAAAAAGAGAAGGATGAAATGCTTGTACAAGAATTTTTAGCGTTTACCTTAGGACAGGAAGAATACGGTATTGATATTTTAAAGGTACAAGAGATCAGAGGTTATGAGGCTGTCACTCGGATTGCCAATGCACCGGAGTTTTTGAAGGGGGTAATTAATTTAAGGGGTATTATTGTTCCAATAGTTGATATGCGAATTAAATTCAATCTTGGAACTCCGACCTATGATCAATTCACTGTCGTTATCATACTGAACATAGAGGGACGAATCGTTGGCATGGTTGTCGATAGCGTTTCTGACGTAATGACATTATTGCCAGAGCAGGTTCGCCCCGCCCCAGAGATGGGAACCACTTTTAGTGGTGATTTTTTGATCGGATTAGGAACGCTTGAGGAGCGCATGTTAATTTTAGTCGATATCGTCAAGTTGATGTCGAGTTCGGAAATGGGTTTGGTTGATGATGCTCAATAACTCAAATAGCTTCACATAGGCAATTTTTATTGTTTTTGAATTAATATTTGCATTTGCGATACATAGAACGGAGTTGAAAATAATGAATCTACGTAATTTTCGTATTGGAGTACGTTTGGGGAGTGGGTTCGGAGCGATTCTCGCTGGGTTGATTCTTGCCGTCACTCTTGTCAGTATCTATGCGGAAAAACATAGAAACCTCATGGTAGAGGGTTTGAACACAGCTAGCCAGAAACAGGCATTGGCAAATGCAATGAAAAGTGCATTGTTCGAGGGTGGAATTGCAATGCGTAACATTGGCTTGCAGTCGGACGTTGGTGAGATGCAGAAAGAAGAGTTGAAAGTAAAAGCTCAACGTAAATTATATGATGATTCTAGAGAGCAGATTTCTCGCTTGGGACTTAACGATGATGAAACGAAGATACTCGCGGAAGTTTCCAGAATAGATAAAGAAATTGAAAAGCCTCTTAAGGATGCTGTTGGGCAAGCTTTGGCATTTAATGGAGAGGGTGCGGTAAAAATTATATCGAGTGTAATTGATCCGTTGAGTGGAAAATCTATACAAGAAATCAATAAATTGGTTCAATATCAAGAGTCTATGTCAAAGCAGGTATTTGATGAGTCATCAGCAATTAGCGTAAAAATGAATTATTTACTTTTTATCGTGTTGCTTGTGGCTTCGATTGGAAGTGTGCTTTTTACTTGGATTATTACCCGAAGTATTACTATACCGCTACGGGGAGCACTTCAAGTCGCAGAGAAAGTTGCTCGTGGCGATCTATCTTCTCAGGTTACGGTAAATGGGCGAGATGAAGTTTCATTGCTTCTCAACGCTTTAAAAGAAATGAATGGTAGTTTGGCTCAGACGGTGGGGCAAGTTAGAGAGGGTACGGAAACCATTACAGTTGCTTCAAAGGAAATAGCTTCTGGAAATGCTGATCTTTCTAATAGAACAGAGTCGCAGGCTAGTTCGCTTGAGGAAACAGCGAGCTCAATGGAAGAGTTAACGTCAACGGTTAAGCAAAATGCTGATAATGCCAGACAGGCTAATCAGTTGGTGGTGTCAGCGACCAGTGTTGCAGTTAAAGGTGGTGCTGTTGTTGGTCAGGTGGTAGATACCATGGGCTCAATAAAAGAAAGCTCACGAAAGATCGTTGATATCATTAGTGTAATTGATGGCATAGCGTTTCAAACTAATATTCTGGCACTTAACGCCGCCGTTGAGGCCGCACGTGCAGGTGAGCAAGGGCGTGGGTTTGCAGTCGTTGCGGCTGAAGTTCGAAATCTGGCCCAACGTAGTGCAAGTGCGGCTAAAGAAATCAAAATACTCATAGGCGATTCTGTCGATAAAGTCGATCAAGGTAGTCGACTCGTTGATGAGGCTGGAAAGACCATGGATGAAATTGTTACAAGCGTTCAGCACGTCGCAGATATCATGAGTGAAATTGCAGCGGCAAGCCAGGAACAAAGTGCGGGTATCGAACAGGTAAACTTGGCTATCACTCAAATGGATGAAATGACTCAGCAAAATGCAGCATTGGTTGAGCAAGCGGCGGCAGCGGCTGAGAGTATGGAAGAGCAGGCCTCCATATTGTCACAGGCCGTGAGTATTTTTAAACTTGCCGATGGTGCGCAAACCCATGTTCAAGCTTTTCCCCCTCAAAATTCTCGTGAACTAAAAGTACCCCAGTTAGCCGCGATAAGAAAAGTGGTCTCGCCAGTTAAGCCTAGTCAGTTAAATAAGCTTGAAAAGCCGTCAAATGTTAACAAAGACTCTCAGAATGAATGGGAAGAGTTTTAACTTGCCAGCCTTTAAAAAAAGTTGTGTGTTTGTAGTGAGTTTTTTAGACGCTGAAAATTGCTGATTGGTTCGCGACGTGGGGAAATTCGAATTTCCTGCGTAGTATGTTTTTCTAAAAACCTCCAAGAACTAATATTTGGCAATTCGGCTTTTTATCTCGAAATGGCAGATTTATTGAAGTTAAATGTGCATTTGTGCAATTTTTGTATTGGTGACATCTTTGCGTAATATGTGGCATCGATAGCTATTTGACTCCAAGGAAAATTTGATGAGTAAGCCTGTAGAAAAAAACAAGACGGAGACTACGAAAGAGTTTGTCTTTAACAATAAAGACTTTGATCGTGTTAGGGACTTAATTTATAAAAAAGCGGGAATATCTCTTGCTGATAGCAAGCAGGAAATGGTTTATAGTCGCTTAGCACGTCGTTTGAGGGCGACTGGAATAAATTCGTTTTCAGTGTATTTGGATAGCTTGGAAAGAGAGTCTGTGGGGAGTGAGTGGGAGGCATTTACCAATGCGCTAACTACAAACCTTACTTCTTTTTTTCGTGAAGAGCATCATTTCCCAATCTTGGCCGAACATGTAAAAAATCGGAAAGAAACAGTTAATGTTTGGTGCTCAGCTAGTTCCACCGGAGAGGAGCCATATTCAATTGCAATGACATTGTGCGAAGCATTTGGAACGCTAACTCCACCTGTTAACATTGTCGCTACTGATATTGATACGAATGTGCTTGCAACCGCCTCTCAAGGGGTCTATGGCATAGATCGCCTAGAGAAAATGTCCCAGGAGAGAATCCGGCGTTTTTTTTCTTAAAGGTAAAGGTGCCCAGGATGGCATGGTGCGCATTAGGCCGGAGCTTAGAAATTTAATCACATTCAAGCAACTCAACTTGTTAGCCGATAGTTGGCCCGTTAATGGTGAGTTTGATGTTATTTTTTGCCGGAACGTGATGATTTACTTTGATAAGCCGACGCAAGGTCAAATATTAAAAAAATTTGTCCCACTTCTGAAATCAGATGGATTGCTTTTTGCCGGACATTCAGAGAATTTTTTATATGTTTCCGATGATTTTAAGCTGAGAGGTAAAACGGTCTACGAGTTGGCTGGGCAGCATGGTCTGCGGAATAAAGCTATGTCGCGACATTCTAAAAAAGGTGATTTATGAGCCAATTAAGTGAAGAGCATTTCGCGACAAATGTTTACTACGACCGAACATTTGATTGCGATGCTGCGAAAATTTTACCAGGTGAGTTCTATTTTACCGGCAAAGATATGCTTATCGTGACCGTATTAGGATCTTGTGTTTCCGCTTGTATACGAGACCGTGTTTCTGGTGTTGGCGGTATGAACCATTTTATGTTACCTGATGGTGGGGCGGATTCTGATAATCCGGTTTCTGCATCAATGCGTTATGGAACTTACGCAATGGAAGTGTTGATTAATGAGCTTCTGAAAGCCGGTGCAAAGCGTGAAAATATGGAGGCTAAGGTATTTGGGGGGGGCAATGTGCTACGAGGATTCACCGCCATTAATGTAGGGCAAAGAAATGCAAAATTTGTTTTAGATTACTTGCGGACAGAAAGAATGCGTGTCATTGCAGAGGATTTAAATGATATCTATCCAAGAAAAGTTTATTTTTTTCCAAAAACAGGTAAGGTTCTGGTCAAAAAACTTAAAGTAGAACATAACGACACGCTGAAAAGACGAGAGCAGGATTATGCAAGTCGCCTTAAAACAGCATCTGTCGGTGGTGATGTGGATCTTTTTTGAACATAGATATTTGTTTTTGTGCTGGGGTGGGATAATGAAAATTAAAGTATTAATAGTTGATGACTCTGCATTAATAAGAAGCGTTTTGAGCGAGATTATTGGAAGCCAACCTGATATGCAGGTGGTTGGAGTAGCACCAGATCCCTTGGTTGCCCGTGAGTTAATTAAGCAAACAAATCCAGATGTTTTGACGCTGGACGTCGAAATGCCGAAAATGGATGGCTTGGATTTTTTGGAAAAGCTAATGCGACTGAGGCCTATGCCTGTCCTGATGGTTTCCTCACTAACTGAACGCGGCTCCGAAATCACAATGAGGGCATTGGAGCTGGGTGCAGTCGATTTTGTCACGAAACCTAAACTATCTATACAAAGTGGGATGCTTGAATATACTGAGCTTATCTGCGATAAAATTCGAGCGGTTTCAAAAGCAAAGATTCGGCAACGGACATCAGCTCAAGTTGATTCGGGTGGGGCTTCTGGGCCTTTGCCATTGGTAAAAAATACCTTAACTAGTAGTGAGAAATTGATAATCATTGGGGCCTCAACAGGGGGAACTGAAGCGATCAAGAATTTCTTGGTTCAAATGCCATCAGACTGCCCGGGGATTTTGATTACTCAGCACATGCCGGAAGGGTTTACGCGATCATTTGCTAAACGCTTAGATGGGTTGTGTAAAATTTCTGTATGCGAAGCCGCTGGTGGGGAGCGCGTATTGCCTGGTCATGCGTATATTGCCCCAGGCCATTCTCACCTATTATTAAGCCGCAGTGGAGCGAACTATGTTACGCAACTCGATAGCGGCCCTGCGGTAAATCGGCATCGGCCTTCTGTTGACGTGCTGTTTCGTTCGGCTGCTGTATGTGCTGGTAAAAATGCCGTTGGCGTTATTCTTACCGGAATGGGCAAGGATGGCGCTTTAGGTATGCTTGAGATGAAAAATGCAGGTGCGCATAATTTTGCCCAAGATGAGGCAACTTGTGTAGTATTTGGAATGCCTCGGGAAGCAATAGCGATTGGAGCAACACATGATGTTGCTCCATTAAATGACCTTCCTAGTAAAGTTTTACATTACCTTGCGCAACATGGTAGTCGAGCTCTTCGTGTTTAATATTGGTAAATTTATTTTGTTATATGATTTTGGTATCGCTTTACATTAATTTAACCGATAATGTTTATAACTGTCTTTAAAGAAATAATGGAGTAATTCATGGCTGATCAAAATCTTAAGTTTTTAGTTGTCGATGATTTTTCAACGATGCGTCGTATTGTTCGTAACTTGCTCAAGGAGCTTGGTTATTCGAACGTGGATGAAGCGGAAGATGGCGCTTTGGGGTTGGCTAAATTAAAGAGCGGAGATTTTGACTTTGTTATTTCCGATTGGAATATGCCAAATATGGATGGATTGACTATGTTGCAGCATATTCGTGCAGATCCTGCCTTAGCTAAATTACCCGTTTTAATGGTAACGGCCGAAGCTAAAAAGGAAAATATTATCGCGGCAGCCCAAGCTGGTGCAAATGGATATGTGGTTAAGCCTTTTACCGCAGCAACACTTGATGAAAAATTATCTAAGATTTTTGAGAAATTAGGAAAAACTGCATAACTATATAGGCTTATTAGTAATGGATGAAGATGAGTTTCCATATAAGTCAAAATGCATAATATTTCAAATTCCTGATTCATGTTGACGATATGCTATTCTGTTGGGTGATAGTCTCCATGAATTGGGATTGTATAAGCAATTCAAATTAACGTTGGTTGGCATTTTATAATGCAAAAATTTCTTTGCTTAAGTTGCAACTCTATTCAGGCGAATGAATCAACAAATCCTTTGTGTAATAAGGTCAGAATTTCTATTTGAGAACTGCTAATGATGGCGTAAATATTCCTTAGCTGTCTTATTTGGTTGATTAAATGGTGCATTTGGCACTTTTCTATTTATTTTATCTTACTTGTAAAACCAGTTATGAATGAAGTCAATTTCATCGTTAGAGAGCCGTTGCTTGACCCAAAACAGCGTGTTATTGGTTTTCAATTGTCTTGGCAGCATCCCGAGCAATCTACTGAATTAAGTACGGAAGACTTTAGTTCTCTAATGGAATTTGTTGCGGCGCAACTTAATAGTGAGAGTACTGGTTTCCTGCTTGGAGATAGTGTTTTGTTTTTGGAGGCTGTGCCGGAGTTATTGAATGCTGATGGTTTGAGGTTGCTTCCTCCGAAAAATACTGTTTTGATTTTGTCTAAGAGAGACTTTACAAATAGTACGACTTTAGAATCGATTAAGGCTCTCCGGCAACTCGGATTTGGTATTTGCATGAAAGGTGCTGATTTAAGTACGCTTGAAAGATCATTTTTCTCCCAAATATCTCATATTGAAGTGCAATTGGACTCTGGAAACTTTGCTTCACAGGCAAAGGTTTATGCAGCATTGAAACAATCTAGTGTTCGTATGGTCTCTCGTAAAGTGGCTACGTGGCAAGATTTTGATGCTTGTGCAGCTTTGGGTTTAGATAGTTTTGTTGGTAAGTTGCATTTAATTCCACGTCCCAATCCAGCGCAGAAAGGTTTGAATTCTGCTCAGACCACCATTTTGCAATTAATGGAAATGATTAGGAAGAATGCCGACATTCAACAATTAGAGGCGGTAGTGAAGCGTGATGCCGCTCTTGCCTATAAATTACTTCGATACATTAATTCCGCTGGCTTTGGGCTTAGAACCGAGGTTCAGTCTCTTAAGCATGCCGTTACCATTCTCGGGTATAGCCCCTTATATAGGTGGTTGTCGTTGTTGTTGGCAACGGCGAGTAGTGGTAATACTTCACCGGTACTGCTTGAAACGGCAATTGTCCGCGGGCGATTTGCTGAGTTACTTGGGCAGCCATATATGTCCAAAACTGAGGCCGAGAATTTGTTTGTGGCCGGAATGTTTTCTTTGTTGGATCGATTGCTTGGGCTGACAATGACTGAGGTTTTGTCTTCGATTCAACTTCCTGAGGCTGTTACTGAGGCATTGATTTCACGAAGCGGCATTTACGGTCCATATTTGGCACTCGCTGAGGCGTGTGAATTGAATAGTATGTTAGTGGGATCTTTAGCAGAGTCACTGCGTATTGCGCCAAATGATGTTAATAAGGCGCATTTATCGGCCCTTGTGTTTGCTGAGGATAAGCTTGTCTTCCTTGCCAACCGCAAAAGATTCACCATTAATGAATACGTGCTTTCCCTTGTAGAGCATCTGCGTCTTGAGTGTCAGTGCAATCCCATTTTTTTGTGCGGAAGTGGCAAAGCGCTTTGGTGACAAAGGCTTTTCGGGGGAAGTGAAAAACACGCTGGATTTTGGTTCGGTCAGATGCTCGCCGAGGAAAATTGTCATATCCTCTTCGCTAAATTTGATTTTGGCTAGTTCGCCGGAATTGTGCTGAGCATTTCTGTGCTGATTTCCGCCGGGTGCGTACTGGCCTTGAGGCTAGGGTCGGCATAGCGCCCGGCAAATCTATCGTATCGGACATGAACTGCAGAAATGACTCTCCCAGTTCTTGGAAGGAGGGAGCGCGAAAGCCTATCGAGTAGGTCATGCATTCGCCGATAGCGATGCCGTCATGCGCGTAGTGCGGCGGCAAATACAGCATGTCGCCGGGTTCGAGGATGAATTCCTGATCCGGTTTGAAGTTGCGCAAAATTTTCAATGGCATGCCATCGATAATCGACAGATCCTTTTGCGCGCCGATTCTCCAGCGACGTTGGCCGTGTGCCTGGAGTAAAAATACGTCGTAAGAGTCAAAGTGCGGGCCGACACCGCCACCGTCTTTGGCGTAACTGATCATCAGGTCATCTAGTCTGGCATCGGGAATAAAGCGAAATTCGCGTAGCAGGGCATCGGCTTGCCTGTCATGTAGGTTGACGCCTTGCACCAATAGGGTCCAGTCTTTCTCTTGGTCGATTGGCAATTGTTCTTGCGGACCATTTTTCATTTCCCAGTGCTGCTTGAAAAAGCTGATCAGTCGTGATTCGACATCATCGCGGCCGGCCAGATCAAACAGTTGTTGCGGACTTAGCAGGGGGGTGAAGTTGGGGATGGCCTGGCGTATCAGCAAAGGCTTTTTATGCCAGTATTCGCTAAAGAACTGATCCGGTGTGATGCCGCCCAATAGCGGCAATGTGGCAGATATTTTTTTCATGTTTGTTTTGTAGGGGAGTGCTTGAGTGGCGCAAACGGTATAATCTGTCTGCGAATTATATTTTAAGGACTTAGCATGAAGATTGTTAAAAACACGGTCGCAACCGTACATTATAAACTGTCAGATGCTCAGGGTAATCTGATTGAAGATGGCCAGGAGCCTATGGTGTACCTGCATGGCGGTTATGAAAATACCTTGCCTAAAATTGAAGAGGCGCTGGAAGGTAAGGAACCGGGTTACAACGTCACGATACAAGTCGAACCTGAAGACGCTTTTGGTGAGTACGATGCTGAACTGGTAAAAGTGGAGCCGCGTAATCGTTTGCCAACGCCTCTGGAAGTCGGTATGCAATTTGAAGGTATGCCTGACGGTGAAGATGAAGAGTCCGGCGTGCTGTTTACCGTTACTGACATCGCCGATGATAAGGTTGTGCTGGACGGCAATCACCCGCTTGCTGGTATGTCCTTGCGCTTTACCCTGGATGTCGCTGAGGTACGTAGCGCGAGTGAGGAAGAGATCGCTCACGGCCACGTGCATGGTGCTCACGGCCATCCGCATGATGACGAAGATGATGAAGACGGTGCCGGTAACGAATACCGCAGCCACTCGCTTCATTAAGGCAATAAAAAAACCGCAGCTCGCAAAAGCTGCGGTTTTTTTTCGTCCGGATATTCCGAAATGTTAACCGGTGGCAGGCCTGAAACGTAAGCGCTATGCGCCTTGGTGAGCTATCTGGCTGGCAAGGCGCATGGGGTCTGCGTATTGGGCTTGCTTAGTTTTTGATCTGCGCAGAAACGGCTATCAGCAATGACCGTGTTACAGAGTTTTCGCTAGATTTTTCAATTGATACAGGGCATCGAGCGCTTCTCTTGGTGTTAATGAGTCGGGATCCAGCGCATCAATTGCATCGAGCAGTGGCGTATCCGGTGGTTCAATCGGGTTAGCCTCCGGTTCAGGTTCTATGTTCGTATTATTATTTGAGAATAAGTCGAACTGTGGCGTGGTCTGCAGGGAGTGCGCTTCCAGGTCGGCCAGATGTTTTCGTGCCGAGCGTATTACCGGTTGTGGTATACCAGCCAGTTGCGCCACCTGCAAGCCGTAACTTTGCGAGGCGGGGCCTGCCTGTACCGCGTGCAGAAACACAATATTCTCTTTATGCTCAATCGCCGAAAGATGTACATTTTCCGCGCTAGGGTGCAGATCCGGTAATTGTGTCAGTTCAAAATAATGCGTCGCGAACAGGGTGTAACTTTTGGATGTCATGATCAGGTGTCTGGCGATGGCCCATGCCAGTGCCAAGCCGTCAAAGGTTGATGTGCCGCGTCCCACTTCATCCATCAAGACCAGTGATTGCTCGCTGGCGCCATTGAGAATGGCTGCCGATTCCGTCATTTCCACCATGAAGGTCGAGCGACCGCCGGCCAGATCATCTGCCGCGCCTATCCGGGTAAAGATGCGGTCGATAGGCCCTATGGTCGCTTGCGCCGCCGGTACGTAGCTGCCGACATAGGCCAGCAGGGTAATCAGGGCTACCTGGCGCATGAAGGTCGATTTACCGCCCATATTGGGGCCGGTGATCAGCAGTAATTTGCGCTCATTCGATAATTGGCAATCATTGGCGATGAAACGCTCTATCTGATTTTCTACCACCGGATGGCGACCCTGCAGAATATTCAGGGCAGGCTCGGCGATTAACTGCGGCGCACACCAGTTGTTCTTGGTAGCGTGGTCGGCCAGGCTGACTAGGGTATCGAGTTGGGCGATGGCGTGAGCGATCGCCTGCAGGCTGCTGATGTGCGGCAATAAATCGAGCAAGACTTTTTCGTACAGCATTTTTTCGCGTACGAGGGCGCGTTCTTGTGCCGATAGCGCCTTGTCTTCGAATGCCTTGAGTTCTGGCGTGATGTAGCGTTCGGCGTTTTTTCAGGGTCTGGCGACGGCGGTAATTCTCTGGCACCTTGTCGGTCTGGCCGTTAGTGACTTCGATATAGAAACCGTGCACCTTATTGTACTCAACCCGCAGATTGGCAATGCCGGTGCGGGCGCGCTCCGAGGTTTCCAGGTCGATTAAAAATTGCCCGGCGTTTTCAGACAAGGCGCGCAATTCATCAAGCTCACTATCAAAGCCAGTGGCAATGACGCCGCCGTCGCGCACCATGGTGGCCGGTTGTTGCATCAGGCTACGCTCCAGCAGATCCAGGCACTCTGCTGGCGTGGCTAAATCGGCGTGTACCTTGGTCAGCAGGCTGGTGTGACTATCTGCCACGCACATGCTGACGTAAGAGCGCAGGCTAGGCAGATGCTGCAAACCCTCGCGCAAGCCGGCCAGGTCACGCGGACGCGCTGACTGCAATGCGATACGCGTGTGGTAATGCGTTCGATATCGGGCACCGCGCTTAGGGTGGTGGAGAGCCCGGCAGTTGAGTCTGACTGGATCAAGGCTTCGATGGCATCATGGCGCCCGCGTGCAATCGCCTGATCGCGTCTGGCGTGATGCAGCCAGTGGCGCAGCAGGCGCGATCCCATCGCGGTGCGGCAATGGTCGAGTAAAGAAAATAGGGTCGGTGATTCTTGTCCGCGCAAAGTCTCTGTCAGTTCCAGATTGCGGCGGGTAGCTGTGTCTAGGCCTATGAATTCATTTTCTGATTCTACCGTCAGACTGTTGACGTGCTTTAAGCCGCGACCTTGGGTGCTTTCTGCGTAGCGCAGCAGGGCGCCGGCAGCGCCTAAGGCTGAACTGAGGTTTTTCTACGCCAAAACCAGTCAGTGAGGCGGTTGCCATCTGGTCTTGCAGTGTCTTTTGCCCTTGCTTAACGTCAAAATGCCAGTCCGGCACTTCCGAGAATTTTCCCGGCAGGCTAGCCTGATGCTCATCGAGTAATAGCGTGCCGGCCGAGAGCAAAACCTCTGCCGGTGAGATGCGCTCCAGTTCTTGCAGCAAGCGGTTGCCCAGCGCTTTTTCGTCAGTGCTAAATTCCATTAGCTTGAGAGCGCCACTGGCCAGTGACAGCCAAGCCAGTCCTACCGTGACGGTCTTGCGCTGCTGCAGCATGCATAGCGAAAGTAGCGGGCGTTCCGATTTTGCCGGCAACAGATCGGTGTCGGTCAATGTGCCGGGTGTAATCACCCGCATCACCTTGCGCTCAACCGGCCCTTTGCTGGTAGCCGGATCGCCGATCTGCTCGCAAATAGCGGCCGATTCTCCTACCTTTACCAGTTTCGCCAGATACGGTTCTAGCGAATGAAAGGGAATGCCCGCCATTTTAATCGGCTCGCCATTGGAAGTGCCGCGCTGGGTCAGGGTAATCCCCAATAAACGCGAAACTTTTTCGGCATCGCCAAAAAACAGCTCGTAAAAATCCCCCATACGGTAAAACACGAGCGTGTCAGGGTGATCAGATTTGATGCGCAGGTATTGCTGCATCATAGGCGTGTGGGTTGATTTGCTCCTGGAGCTGCAGGACGTGGCTGACGGTTGCCTGAACGGTTGCCGTTACCGCCGCCACCGCCACTGCGGCCTTGACCTTGTCCCTGGCCTTGGAAACTGCGTAGCTGTATAGGCTGGGCTTTAGCATGAGGGTCAGGAATGAAGCCGTCAATAATCTCTTGCGGCAATTGACGCTTGATCAGCTTCTCAATGTCCGCGAGCAACTTGAATTCATCGACGCAGACCAGGGAGACCGCTTCACCGGTAGCACCGGCACGACCGGTACGGCCGATCCGATGCACATAGTCTTCCGGTACGTTAGGCAGGTCATAATTGACCACGTGTGGCAATTGGTCAATATCAATACCGCGTGCGGCGATATCGGTGGCCACCAGGACGGTCAGGCTACCGTCCTTGAATTCGCTCAGCGCCTTGGTACGGGCAGATTGGCTCTTGTTGCCATGGATAGCCATACTGTTGATGCCGCCGGCGATCAATTGCTCAACCAGTTTGTTGGCGCCGTGTTTGGTGCGGGTAAATACCAAAACCTGGTTCCAGTTGTAGGTCTTGATCAGATGCGCCAATAACGCCTGCTTCTTATCACGATCAACCGGGTGGATTTTCTGCGCAATCACTTCTACCGTAGAATTTCGGCGCGCCACTTCTATCATGGCGGGGTTGTTTAGCAAGCGATCTGCCAGAGTCTTGATTTCGTCTGAGAACGTTGCAGAGAACAGCAGGTTCTGGCGCTTAGGTGGCAAGATCGCCAGGACTTTTTTAATGTCGTGGATAAAGCCCATATCCAGCATACGGTCGGCTTCATCCAAAATCAGGATTTCAACATGGCTTAAATCTATCGTACCTTGTTGTTTGTGATCCAATAAGCGACCAGGGGTGGCAACCAGAATATCGACACCGGTTTTCAATAGCTTAATTTGCGGATTGATGCCGACGCCGCCAAAAATTACGCCAGAGTTCAAGTTAGTGTACTTGCCGTAAGTGCTGACACTTTCTTCTACCTGTGCTGCCAGTTCGCGGGTAGGGGTCAATACTAAAGCGCGAATCGGACGACGGTCAGTCTTGTTTTTCGGTGCATTCGGCGCTTTTGACAGGCGCTCCAGGATGGGCAAGGTAAAGCCCGCAGTTTTGCCGGTGCCGGTTTGCGCGCCGGCGAGCAAATCGCCACCTTTAATCACGGCCGGAATTGCCTGTAGCTGAATCGGGGTAGGTGTGGTGTAACCATGTTCGCTGACTGCGCGCACGATGCACTCGGATAAGCCAAGTTCTGAAAATGTGGTCATGCTAATTTCTAGAAAAAACAAACAGTCGGGCAGGATGCCCGATATGTAGGTGTAACGTCAGGAATGAAACCGGTTGATAGCGCTGACAAAAAGTTCGCATCAGAAGGTTTCATTCCAAATAGAATGCTGAAACTGCGTGAAACGTCTGGTTGTACACTTAAACGTTAGTTACTTGCTTGGCAGCGGTCAGTGGCTGGAACGCATTGACCATTTGTGAGAATATTTTCGGTGTGCCTGCCAGTATGTCACCTTTGTGCAAATAATCGGAGTCGCCAGAGAAGTTGCCTATGATACCGCCCGCTTCAGTCACCAGCAGTGAGCCTGCTGCGATATCCCAAGGCGCCAAGCCTTTTTCGAAAAATCCATCAAGGCGACCCATAGCTACATAGGCTAAATCCAAGGCGGCAGCGCCGGCTCTTCTGAGTCCCTGTGTTTTTACCGTCATGATCTTGAACATTTCCATGTACTCGTCCAGGCCAGACAGGTCGCGCGCCGGGAAACCGGTACCTATCAGTGCGTCATTGAGTTTGTCGCAGCGGGTAACGCGGATGCGCTTGTCGTTCAGGAATGCCCCTGCGCCCTTGCTGGCTGTGAACATTTCATTGCGGGTAGGGTCATAGATGACAGCTTGTGTGATAATGCCACGCTGCTGCAGTGCGATAGAAACGCAATACTGTGGAAAACCGTGAATGAAATTGGTGGTGCCGTCGAGCGGGTCGATGATCCAGACGTTATCGTTGTCATCGTGTAGATTGGCGGAAGCCCCAGACTCTTCTGCCAGTATTGCATGGTCAGGATAAGCAGTTTTTAATACTTCAATGATAGCCGCTTCAGCTGCGCGATCGACATCGGTAACAAAATCATTGTATTGCTTTTCAGTGACTTGGACGCGGTCGAGATCAAAAGAGGCGCGATTGATGACAGTCGCGCCACGGCGAGCGGCTTTAATTGCCGTATTTAGCATTGGGTGCATAAGGGTTTCCGTTAAAATGGCGAAATCATCATCCTCTGCAACTAATAAGATGCAAGAAAATACGAAGTCGCACAAAAATTGAATTAAAGAGCGTCGCGTAAATTACTAATTAAAACTAACCAGGAATCACGCGTAATTGCGCTATTTTAAATGAACTTGCCACAAACTGACACATCTCTTTTTAAACGCCTGCGTTTCGTCTTGGTCGAAACTAGTCATCCTGGCAATATTGGCGCGGTTGCCAGGGCCATGAAAACCATGGGATTTTCTGAGCTTGTACTGGTAAATCCACGCTTTCCCGACGCTTTATGTAATCCTGATGCCATCGCTTTCGCCAGCGGTGCGCTTGATATTCTTCAGGGTGCCAAAATAGTCAATTCCATCGAAGATGCTCTCGAAGGCTGCCACTATGTTGCGGCGATAAGCGCCCGTTTGCGGGAATTTTCGCCACCTGTTTTGCCGCCCCGCGCATTAGCTGAGTACCTTAAACGTTCGATGAGGGAACCAGTCGCACTGGTGTTTGGCAATGAGCGTTTCGGTTTGCCCAATGAGATTGTGGTGAACTGTAATGCACTGATAAATATTCCCGCCAATGAAGAGTATTCATCATTGAACCTGGCGCAGGCGGTGCAGTTGCTAGCCTACGAATGCCGGGTGGCGGAATTGGCTGAATTGACAAAGTCGCCTGAAAACGGCTTGTCGACAGATGTGGGCTTTCATGGTAAGCATGCAGCGGCAAGTGAAATTGAGGGTATGTATGCTCATCTGGAACAAGCCTTGGCGGCGATTCATTTTCTTGATCCGGAAAACCCTAAAAAACTTATGCCAAGATTAAAACGGCTTTTTTCACGTACGCAACTTGAAACGGAAGAGGTAAATATTTTCCGTGGAATATCGAAAAAAATCTTGGATTTTAAAAAGTAATATTGACCATTTTATTTTTATAGAAAACCGTTTAGCTACGCGTTCCCCCCATAAATCAATGTTGTTAATTTTGCTAAATTTGTTAAATATATTGATTTTTAAAACTTTGACGCTGATTTGTGGCGCTTTTACTTTTGCCTTTGTTATAAAGTAAGTATCATTGCTTGTTCTCGCACTTGGCTGGTAATCTGGATTGTGCGCATTTTGTAAAGAGTGGATATTGGGGTAAATATTATTTTTGTTCATATTTTCAGATTGTTTTTGCCTTTCGTAATAGCTATGTTTTTCGCGTTAGGTTTTTCCTCTTTGGCCAGCGCACTTGGTCTTGGGGATGTTCGTGTCCAGTCTGGACTTGGGCAAGCATTTAAGGCTCAGATTAGTTTAGTTGGTGTTGATGCCAATGAGCTTAATCAAACGTGCATTAAGGCGAGAATTGAAACCACCGAAGGTGTGGTGCTTGCCCCTGCGACGGTTGTTATTAATTTATCGCCGCATAAGCAGCATATTTCATTGTCTTCAAGACAGATTATTCCAGAGCCAGCGATTAAAGTTATTGTTGATATTGTTTGCGAGACGCAATTGCACAGGGAGTTTTTGATTCTCCTTGATCCTCCGCAATTTTTACCTGTAGAAGTGGCTACTGCCGGGTCGGTTCCCGATAAGAATGTCATCCTCCCGGAAAATACTGATCGGGCGGAGAGGCGTCGCATCGTAAGAGTAAATCCCGCGCTCAATGACCAGGCGCCTGAGGAAAAGCGCAAAGAAAAATCTTTAACGCAGAATAAGCTGCGAAACCCCGGAAAACCGGCTAAGGATGTCCTGAAACTTTCTGAGGATAGCTTTGTTCCGGCCGCTGGATTGAAGATGAGTGACACGCTCTCGTCTGATGCTGAATTAAAGCTCGTTGAAAATATTGAAGAGTTACGTAAGGCACAGGCGCACATGGCTGCGATACTGCGTGGCGAAGACCCCGATTCTATCTCCAGGGAAGAACGCGCTTTAACCCAGGAAAAATTTCTTGCGCTGCAAAATGATACTGCGCAGTTAAAGCGTCAGAATCAGGTAAATAAGAGCAAATTAGAAGAGATCAGTAGCAATAGTTATTCGCGCAATTTGGTGATCGCATTGTCGTCGATCGCCTTGCTCGGCTTGTTGATCATTGTGGCTTTGCTATTTTATATGCGTCGCTTGCAGAAAGAGAATAGTCAATCTTGGTGGGAGCAAGCCAAGGAGGCTAAGGAGCTGAATGCGGCGGAACGGCGAAAAAATCTTGAGGATATGGTCGATGATGTGCAGGCCTCCTACGAGTCCGTTGCTGTGGATGCCGATCATTCTGGGCATGTAAAGTTTGCCCGTGATATTGAGGCTACTCCGCAAGTCACCGTTAGTACTGTCGCTCCAGTTGCACTCAAGGAAAATACCGAGCAGTTTTTTAAGAGCACTGCGCCAAAGCCAAGACCTTTAACACTTGAAGAGACCAATAGTAGCGTCTTTAATTTTTATGCTCCAGTCGGTAATTCACTGAACGTGGAGGAAATTTCAGATGTGACTCAGGAGGCTGAGTTCTGGATGTCGGTCAATGATCCCCAACGAGCCATAGAGATACTGGAGCAGCAGGCGAGCGGTGATCATCCGGACTCCCCGGTGCCGTGGTTGTATTTACTCGATTTATATGCAGTGGTTAAGGATAGGCAGAAATACGAGAGTTTAAGGGAGCGCTTCGTCGGTACGTTTAATGCCAATGTTCCTGGGTTCGGGGCTCAACCTGAAGGTGACGGTGTACTACAGCTAGAGGATTTTGCTCATCTGATCAAGCGCATTTGTGAGATATGGAATACTCATGAAATTATTCCATTTTTACAATCCTTATTGGTCGATGACAGGGATGGTAAGCGCCTTGGCTTTGAGTTGCCGGTTTATCGTGACATATTATTGCTCATCGCGATTGCGCACGAGTTAGAGCGTGAAAGGGCGGCTCCACAATCAGCGGCAGGAGCTTGGGCGGCGGTTCAGGATGTGAATGGAGTGATTCCAAGTGTGCCTGATACCAACGCCGTTTCTCACCCTGGTACGATAGATTTTGATTATATTGATTTCCCTAGAACGGAAATGCCGAAAGAGTAATTCTTATAGATTTTCCGGAGCCTGGACATGATTAAATTATGTGGTTTTGCTGTTAGTAATTATTACAATAAAGTCAAATTAGCGCTGATAGAAAAAAATATCGTTTTCGAGGAGCAGTTAGTCTGGACCGATAAATCGCCTGAATTACTGGCGCGCTCCCCATTGGGAAAGATCCCTTATATCGAAACCGAACAGGGGAGTTTGTGTGAATCTGCCGTGATTCTTGAGTATCTTGAAAGCAAATACACTTCCTTACCGCTGTTGCCTGCCGACCCTTTTCTTGCGGCAAAAAATCTAGAGCTGATTACATTTTTGGAGCTACACCTAGAGTTACTTGCCCGTGAGTTATATGCGGAAGCTTTTTTTGGTGGGAAGGTGACTGACGAGGTCAAGGCTAGGGTGGAAAAGCAGTTGCTGCGAAATATTAAGGCATTTTCCGGCATGGTTAAATTTTCGCCGTATATTGCCGGTGCAGATTTTAGTTTAGCCGATTGCGCAGCGGTAGTTCATTTGCCCTTGATCTCCATGGCAACCAAGAAAATCTACGGGCGTGATTTTCTTGCCGACCTACCTACTAAGGAATATCTTGGTTTGATGGGGCAGCGCGCTGCCGTGCAGAAGGTAAATGCAGATAGAAAAGCAAATCAGGAGTTAATGGCAGCGAGAATGAGTGCTGTCAAGTAAAGTTGAATTGTCTTTGCCGGATGGATGGGTGCCGATGAACCGCTATCTAGGCATCGCTAAAAACAAACAAGCCCAAGAAATTTGGGCTTGTTTGTTTTTAGTTACTCTTGAATCTGACCGCTAGTGTTTAGACGGCCCGGCGCATTTTTTCCACTGTGTACGTCTTTTGCTCTGCCGGCGGTTTTACGAGCTTGACTACCGCGAATGTACAATTGTCACCATGTCCATGAGCCCGCTCCCTGGCTTTTCGTATTAATAATTCAGATGCCTGACGCGGACTGTTGGCGGCGACGGCGGCTGACAATTCTGCATCGGAAAAATAATGCCAGAGGCCATCTGAGCAAAGAAGGAATGAATCTGTCGCTTTTAATCCTTGATAGGAGCCAAACGTAATATACGGAGGCGCACTGGTGGACCCAAGTACGTTGACCAACACATTTGACATCCTATGGGTTTTCGCTTCTTCGGCCGTAATTTTCCCTTCATCTACGAGTTTTTCAACGTAGGAATGGTCTTTTGTCCGCTCTGCAAAATTGGGCCCGCTGAAGCGATATAGGCGAGAGTCGCCTGCATAGGCCCAGATAGCTTCTTTTTTTGGTGTGATGACTAGTGCCACAACAGTGCTATGTGGTTCTTTTTCTGCAGAAACTCCGGCCAACTTAATGATGGTGTGGGCTTCATTGACGATGGTTTCGAGTAAAGCCTTAACGTCGGCTTCAGGAAAAAAATCGTTAAAGAGTGCCTTGGCTGTACGTATAACCTGTTCTGCCGCCATGGCGCCGCCGCTTTTTCCGCCCATGCCGTCAGCGACCACGGCCATCATGTATCCTGGCGCGTTTGGGGCCGCGAAAAGTGCCACTCTATCCTGTTGTTCCGTGCGGTCGCCAAGGTGTTGTGCGGTGCCTGCTTCGATCTTATATTGGCTCATACGTCTTGGTAGATTAAACTAGCGGGGTATTCCTACTAATTGCATTATTTAAATTAACTTCATTCTACCTCCAACCAGGCGACTATGAGTCATTCAGAAGAAATACAACAACGCATCATCGAGTTGGAAGTTGAACACCGTGATCTTGACGTGGTCATCAATGCATTGGTTAAAGACCTCAATCACGATGAATTACAGTTGCGCCGCCTGAAAAAGCGGAAATTGCAATTGAAAGATCACATAACTTTATTAAAAATGCAAATGATGCCCGATGTTCCGGCGTAAATTGCTATTTTAGCACCTCGCATGTTTGCTTACGAACTTTACATTTTGTTGCACCTGATTGCCTGCCTATTTTGACTGAAATTATACAAAAACAGAATCTGATATCAAGTCAGGATTCCAATGCGAACAGTATTCACGATGATGAACTCGAACAAATTTTTGGTTTGTCGGGTGCGCTGAGCGCTTCTATCAGGGGTTATCGTCCTCGTCAGGCGCAAACCGAGATGGCAAAAGCGATCGCTGCGGCTATCGTCGGTCAAAATACCCTGCTGGCCGAGGCCGGTACCGGCACAGGGAAAACCTACGCGTATCTGACGCCTGCGCTGTTGTGGGGCGGCAAGGTGATTATTTCCACTGGCACCAAAAATTTGCAGGATCAGTTGTTTTTGCATGATATTCCCACCATCAAGAAAGTGTTGAAGGCACCGGTCTCGGTAGCCTTGCTCAAGGGGCGCGCGAATTATCTTTGCCATTTCCATCTGGAACGAACCTTGCAAAACGGGCGCTTGACCTCGCGTGAAGATGTTGGCTATCTGCGGGACATCTCGCGTTTCATGAAAACGACCAGCACCGGCGACAAGGCCGAACTGGCGCGGGTGCCGGAAACGGCGCCGGTCTGGAGTCTGGTGACCTCGACTAAAGATACCTGCATGGGTTCTGAGTGTCAGTACTATCAGGATTGCTTCGTCATGAAGGCGCGCAAAGAGGCGCAGCAGGCCGATGTGGTGGTGGTCAACCATCATCTGTTCTTTGCTGACCTGGCATTAAAGGATACCGGCATTGCCGAGTTACTGCCTTCTGCCAATACGGTTATTTTTGATGAGGCGCATCAATTGCCCGATACCGCCACTTTGTTTTTTGGCGATACGATTTCCACCTCGCAAATTCTGGAGTTGAGCCGCGATGTGCTCGCTGAAGGCTTATCGCATGCCAGGGATGGTGCCGAGTGGGCCAGTTTGGTTGCCCCTGTAGAGCGTGCTGCGCGTGATCTGCGCCTCACTTTCGGACAAGACTCCATCCGCATGTCCTTGCTGCAGATTGCGCCATCTAGCCCGTTCTTTCCCGCGTTAGAAACGCTGAAAGATGCCATG
The DNA here is from genome assembly GCA_003970805.2 of Undibacterium piscinae. GTDB lineage: Bacteria > Pseudomonadota > Gammaproteobacteria > Burkholderiales > Burkholderiaceae_D > Undibacterium > Undibacterium piscinae. Next base: position 986,934 of record CP051152.1, on the reverse strand, counting down.
GACGACATGATCGTGGTGTTGGAGAAGCAGGCGGTACGAGCCGAAACGCTGGAGCAATGCCGGGTTCGTGCGATTGATCTGAACGGGAAGTTGCACGATTGGCGAGAGCTTGACCTGAGTAAAAAGGATAATGCCGGCAAACCTGAGTGTGTACTCTGGGTCGAGGCATACTCGACCTCGCTGCAATTGCATAAGACGCCGTTGTCGATTGCGCCTATCTTTAACAAGCAGCGTGAAGGCGTGCCACGCACCTGGATTTTCACTTCGGCGACGATGGCGGTAAAAAACGATTTCAGCCATTATGTTTCACAAATGGGCTTATGGGATGAGCCGGCGCGCACCTGGCCTAGTCCGTTCAATTACCAGGAACAGGGTTTGCTCTACGTACCCAATGGCATGCCACAGCCGAATTCACGTGACTACACCGATGCGGTCGTTGATGCGGCCCTGCCGGTCATAGAGGCGGCGGGTGGGCGTACTTTTCTGCTATGCACAACGATTAAGGCGGTCAAGCATTGTGCCGAGCGCTTACGCGAAGAGTTTAAGCAGCGTGATTTGCCATTTCCCTTGTTTGTCCAGGGGGACGCAGGTCGTACCGAATTGCTGGAGCGCTTTCGCGCTGCCGGCAATGGCGTTTTGATTGGCAGCCAGAGTTTCTGGGAAGGGGTGGATGTGCGCGGCGAGGCCTTGTCACTGGTGATTATCGACAAGTTACCATTCGCGCCGCCCGATGATCCAGTGCTGGCCGCCCGTATCGAGGCTATGGAAAAGAAGGGCTTGAACGGATTCGTGCATCACCAACTGCCGGAAGCGATCATCAACCTGAAGCAAGGTGCAGGACGTCTGATCCGTGACGAAACGGATAAAGGTGTCTTGATGATTTGCGATCCGCGCCTGATTTCCAAGCCTTATGGAAAGCGAATCTGGCAAAGTTTACCGGCATTTACGCGTACCCGTGAGGTAGCGCCGGTGCTGGAATTTTTCGCCGGCTTGGAAGCCGCAAAAACCAGTGTGGAGTAAAGATACTGTCCCCCGGTATATTTTTATTGCTCTCAAAAATAGGGCGTGACAGAGGAGTTCGCTGTAAAAATCGGGGGAGTATATGGATGTTCATGCAGAGATAGTGAATCAAGGCCAGGCAATTTAACTGCTGCGGACGATAAAAAAGCTCACCGCGGTGAGCTTTTTTTGTCAGAGCTAGTTTTACTGGCTTACCAGATGGAAACGCGCTCTTGCGGTGCCAGGTACATCTTGTCGCCTTCTTTTACCCCATAGGATTCGTAGAATCCTGGCATGTTTCTGAGTGTGCCATTGGCGCGGATCTCGCCAGGGGAGTGCGGGTCGGTCTTAAGGCGCACGATCATGGTGGCATCGCGCATCTTGCCGCGCCAGACCTGTGCAAAACCCATGAAGAAGCGCTGATCTCCGGTAAGTCCGGCGATCACCGGGGCCGGTTTACCGCCGAGAGACAACTTGTACGCTTTGTAGGCGATGGCCAGGCCAGAGTTGTCAGCAATGTTTTCACCCAGAGTCAGTTCGCCGTTGACGTGATAGCCGGGCAGTGGGCTGAAAGCGCTATATTGCTTGACCAGTGCGGCGGTCTTGACGGCAAATTTTTCGTGATCTTCCTTGGTCCACCAGTCACGCAAATTGCCTTTTCCATCGTATTGCGCACCTTGATCGTCAAAGCCATGGCTGATTTCGTGGCCGATGACGGCACCGATGCCGCCATAGTTGACCGCGTCATCGGCTTTCGCATCAAAGAATGGCGCCTGCAAAATCGCCGCGGGGAACACGATCTCGTTCATTTCCGGGTTGTAGTAGGCATTGACGGTCTGTGGAGTCATGCCCCATTCTTCGCGGTCAATTGGCTTGCCCAGTTTATTGAGTTCAACCTGGCTGGCGAATTTACGGGCATTGCGTAGATTGCCGACGGTGTCGCCTTTGCTGATCTTGAGTGCAGAATAATCGCGCCATTTATTCGGATAGCCAATTTTTGGCATGAAGGTTGCCAGTTTACCTTGCGCCTCTTTCTTGGTTTCCGGACTCATCCAGTCCAGTGTATCTATGCTTTGCTTGTAGGCGAGCAGTAGATTGCTGACCAGTTTTTCCATTTTGGCTTTGTTTTGCGCCGGGAAATGTTTTTCTACGTACAGTTTGCCAAGACTCTCGCCAAGACTAGCGTCGGCCAGGCGTACTCCGCGTTTCCAGCGTAGTTCCTGACTTGGGGTGCCTTGCAGTGTGGTGCTGTAGAAAGCGAAATGTTCTTCGTCAAAGGCTTTTGGCAATTGGCTAGCCGTTGCGCTCAGTAAATGCCATTTGAAGTAAGCCTTCCATACATCCAGCGGAGTGTTTTGCAGTATGGTATTAAAGCCTGTCAGGTAACTAGGTTGGCTTACCATTAAGGAATCTAGCTTGTTTTGTACGCCCAGGGTGCTCAGATAGGCATTCCAGTCAAAGCCGGGTGTCAGTGCGTCAAGTTGCTTCAGGGCTATTTTGTTATATGCCTTGACCGGGTCGCGTAACTCTACTTTCGTCCATTGCGCTTTTGCCAGTTCGGTTTCTAAGGCTAGAATGTCAGTGGCGTTTTTAGCGGCATCCTTGTCGCCGGCCATCGCCAGCATTTTTTCTATGTGCTTGAGATATTTGGCGCGTGCGTCCTTGAGTTTGGCATCCTCATTGTTGAGGTAATAGTCGCGGTCTGGCAAGCCTAAGCCCGACTGGCCCACATCGAGTACATATTTGGTCGAATCCTTATTGTCTTGATGGATGGCGATGTCAAATGGTGCGCCGACGCTGATGAAGTTCAGGTAGGCGATAAATGCAGGGATCTGTTTCTTGTCGCTTAATGCGGCAACCTTGGCAAAGTCACTTTCCAGAGGGGTTAAGCCCAGTGCTTCGATCTTGGCTGTGTCCATGAAGCTGGCGTACATGTCGGCGATTTTTTGCGCATCCGAACCGCTCTTGGCGTGCTGCTTAGCCAGCCCTTCGATCAGGGTACGCAGGTGCGGAATAGTCGCTTCACGCAAGTCCATGAAAGCGCCGGAAGAGGATCTGTCGTCCGGAATCTTCTCGTTTTTTAACCAGGTGCCGTTAACGTGGCGATAAAAATCATCCTGGGCTTTGACGCTGATGTCATTGTGCTTGCTGTCTATGCCAGATAGCAAAACGGAGGGTGCAGAGGCGCTGATGGCTTTTGCAGGTTCGGCAGCGTAGGCGCTGGTGGCACCGGCAAACATGAGCGCGATAGCGCTGAAAACGGTTGCTTTCACTAAAAATCTCCTGATGGTTAGATTGCTGGTAACGCTATTTTCATTATTTTTCGTATTGATTGCCATACGATTTTCAAGGATTTTCCGCACACCGCGTACTCTTGGTAAGGCACCTCAGATGTGCAGAACGATAATAGACTAACATTCCATTAAAGAGTTCACGCAATTGTTTCGTTTCGCATGACATTTTTGCTGTTAACGTCTACTTTAGTATTTGGCTTGATCGCCTTGCTGCGAATTGGCGCTGCGTCAAGCCGGTCTGTGCGCCTGATTGACTGCTGACTCGATGCCGATTTGCTCAAAATCGGCGTGAGCTATGTCGTTGGCCTAGGTCAGCCATGGCGCGCTCTGTTACAATACGAGCCTTATTGAGAATAATTTCTGCTGCCATCAGGATGGTACCCGGAGCTACTTCTTCCCAGATAAATTATCGTTACTTATACGCATCATGCAAATTACAGAAAATACCGCAGTCAGCCTTAACTACACTATGTTCAACATGGAAGGCGAGATTATTGATAAGAATCACGAGCCTATCGTCTACCTGCATGGCGGATACGACAATATCTTGCCGGCAGTTGAAGCTGCACTGGAAGGTAAGAATGTCGGCGATACCGTGACGGTGACAATGGCGCCGGAAGAAGCGTTTGGTGAGTTCGATCCGGAACTGGTGCGCGAAGAGGAAATCGGTTTGTTTCCGCCTGACATTGAAGTGGGCTTGATGTTTGAGACGCGTGATCCTGAAACTGAAGAATCGTTTCAATTTCGAGTGACCGCAATTGATTCCGGTCGCGTGACTGTCGATGGTAATCATCCATTGGCAGGCATGACAATACGTTTTGAAGCAAGCGTACTTGATGTGCGCGCCGCAAGCGCTGAAGAAGTTGCGCATGGCCACGTACACGGTGAACACGGCCATCAGCACTAATGTTTGAGGGCTTGGCTATTGCCAGGTCCTGCTGTTTTTAAAAATGCCGAAATTTAGGCGTCCCCACATTTTGTTGTGTTCGTATTTTCTGCGCGAATATTCGGGACGCTTAAAAGCAAGGCATTTTGATTTTCTAGAAAATTTTCATTGTTTTAACATCTTGCAAGTCCAGAGTCACCTGTCATTCACATGGTTATTTATTTGTGCGCTTTGCGCGGCCATACTTGAAATCATGCGGTGCACAATCCATATTGGCTAGTTGTTACGAAGCCACCCGAAACACGGTTTATATTCTTGCCAGAATGAAGTCTGGCGAGTTGCGATGGCATTTGAACCAAGACTATCTTAAGAGCGTATATGAAAGATTATTATCATATTCTGGGCATTTCCGGGACTGCCAGTTTAGCGGAGGTAAAAAAAGCCTTTCGCGTTAAAGCGGCTGAGTTTCATCCTGATAGAAATGCTTCGGAATTGGCGCCGGAGAAGTTTCACGCTGTCAAGGAAGCGTATGATGTTTTGTCGGATGAGGTAGCGCGGGCGAGCTACGATGAAAATCGTCGGCGCAATTTACTGGAGTCTCCTCTGGAGACGGCGACCGAGATTTGGGGCAATTATTTATCAGGAGTATTGAAGTGAAATTCTCACGTTTTTTTGAAGATCTGATCTCGGTGTATAACGCTGAAATTGAAGACTTGCGTACTGATTCTGAAGGCAAGGATATTTTGAAGGGACGCCTGCTTGAAAAGCGCGAACAACTGCCTTTCCTGTTGCCGATGATGGCGAGTAATCCTGAAATGTTGGCGGTCGCATTTCACGGTGGTTTTCGTTTTATGAATCCGCTGGTGATGGAATCGCTGGCGTCAAAAGAAGCGAATAAACATCCGTCCTGGAGTGAGTTGTCGAAAACAGTCAAGCTTGAGCCTTGGGCTGAAAAGCTGGTTCAGATAGTCTTGAAGGATGCAGGTGGTGAGGCTTTTTTGGTAACGGCAGCATGTCTGGAATACCTGAATAAGAGCAATAAGTCGCGACTGGCAAGTCCTTCCAATACTCTGGAAGAAGATGACTCCGACGAGAATGAAGATGACGGTAGTGAAGATCTGAAAGAGAACGGCGATCTAGATGGCAATTATGGCAGACATGGTCGCGATGACGGGGATGATGGTGATGACTATGACTTGGGTGAAGCGGGATCAGAGTGGCTTGCCGAACAAGGTTTCGACCGTAAAGATTAAGGATAAAGTATGAGTATGAATGTTCCCGCACTAATAGTTGCGCAAGGCCTCATCAAAGCCGGTGATATCGCCGGCGCTGAGTTTGCGTTGGCCAATTTGGCTGAGACCGAGGGCGATAAGGCTTTGGTTGCTGCTTTGGATCAGTTTCCTGCCAAGGACTTACTGGCGATTATTCGCGAATATGACGCCTCCAAAGAGTCCCTGGTGAACTTATTGGTCACGCCTGAGCAATTTGCCCAGGCAGTCGTTTTGGAGAAGCGTTACGGCGATCTGACGCACGAACAATTGCGCGGGATGATCAATTCCGTGATTTTCCGTGAGGGTGCAGATCCGGCTGAATTTTTATACGAAATTGCCGAAGTCGAAGGCGGTTACGATGCGCTGGTTGATTATCTGCTGGACCGCACCCAGATGGTTGAGCACTTCTACCGCTATGCGACGTTTGATTTGTATGAATATGGCGATGAATCAAAGACGCAGGCGATCGATGATGATTTACTCAATTTAACGCGTGAGACTGAGTCCAGGGCATCAGACATGGATATGGCCAATGTGGTCGATCATGACTGGATGGAAGTGACTTATCTGCTGCGCTATGAGCTTCCTGAGATCTTCCGTGAAGTGCTGCTGAAGCTGCGCTCACGTTATCGTGCGTATCTGGCTGGTCTGACACGCGATGAGCTAGATACCGTATTGGTGGAAGAGGAAGTGCGTCCAAAAAATACTGATGATGGTGATGATAAGGACGATGACGAAGAGTCTGCCCTGTAATCCATGCTGTAATCCACGTCGAACAGCGGGCGGGTAATCTGCCTGCCTTGGTTGCCACTGCCTGCGGCGTATTTGCTCGTATTTACTATTTGAATCCATGCCTGAAAACACTTTTGATATTGCCCTGATTGATCAACGACCATTTTTTGAGTCTGTGCTGAGGTATGGAGTTGCTCAGTCGATCATCGATAGTGAAAAAATGGCGGCCATCGCAAGTGAAGCTCCAAAGGGAATGGTTCAGATTGCCGGTGCATTCGGCAGTAAATACCTGAGGCCGGAAATTGAGGCGGCACGCAAGCGTATCGTGAATCTGGTGAGTTTGTATCTGGTCGAGATGTCGGGCGGAGATCTTGATGTCGCGGCAAAAATTCTTCGTGATAACACGTTTTTAAGTCTGTCGCGCGGCGGTTCCACTTTGCTCAAAGCCTTATTTGCCATGCCTGAATATGCAATGTTCGGGCGCGCGGAAAAGGGCAGTGTCGAAGATTTTCTGGAGTTTTGGTCGCTGAAGGAAAAAAATCAGGATTATCGTACTGCTCTTGAGCAAAGACGCGCCAATTCAATGGAAATTGAAGCGGGATATTGGTTTGGCGAAGAATTGGGTTTGTCCCGCAGTTTGCTGCAAGAAGATGATGTGGAAGCCGTATCGGTCATCCGCTCGGCAATGTTGATGCGTGCGATAGGAGAAACCGAGCTTTCGATTCTGAATCAAATTGAATTTGCGACAGTACTGGAATCTATCAGGGTCAACGGATTCAAGGCTAAATCAAGCAAGCGCGGCAAGCCTAAAGCGCAAGAGGCAGTCGATGAAATTCCTGAGATTTTCCAGGAGATCGCGCAAAGAGTTAGTCAGGAAATCATTAGTCAGGATTTACCTAAGATCCAAGATGCGGGAATTTCCCTGGACCGGTTGGTGTATGAGTTGAAGGAGCGTTACTTTATTCGTGACCATGAGGTGGAAGACACTTCGGACTACGATGCGCTGGTTTCGAAAGAGTGGACTCGCCTCACCAAGGGGAAGACAGACATCGATTCTCTGTTGACCTTGTTCCTTTGCTTTTCGGCTGATGTTGCGCCAAAAACTAGCTTGCCGGAAAAAACAGCAAAAACATTGGTAAAGAAAATCCGTAACGAGGGTTTTCATCCTGAACTGGCGATTGACTGGATCAAGGCATGCGCTCCGCATGAAAAGCAAGAGGGACTCCTGGATGATTGGAATAGCTTTGTTGAGGATGCTCAAGTGTATCTGATGGACGACTGGGATACCTCGTATAGCGGGGCAGTGCGTTTCTTAAGCGAGAATTGTCATGTTGAGAAAGCGATAAAAAAATAGTGTGCAGGTTTAGGCGCATGTATTCTTCCCTTGCGGAACATAAAAAAAGACGCCAATGGCGTCTTTTTTTATGTAGCTAGATTCAAAATTATTGAATCTTCGCTTTCTTCATCAGAGACTGTTGATAGGCTTGGAGTTTTTGCTGTTGCAAGCCTTCAACAATTTGTTGCTTCACTTCTTCAAGTGTAGGGAATTTTGAAGTGCGAACATCATCAAGTTTGATGATGTGAAAGCCAAATTCTGTCTTTACCGGTGTTTCTGTGAACTGACCCTTTTGCAAGGCCACCAGTGCGTCAGAGAATGGCTTGACGAATGTGGCTGGGGATGCCCAGTCCAGATCTCCGCCTTTTGCTGCAGAGCCGGTATCTTTGGATTGCTTTGCCAACTCTTCAAATTTTGCGCCGCCTTTCAGCTTAGAGATGATGGCTTTTGCTTCATCTTCTTTTTCGACCAAAATATGGAAAGCGTGATATTCCTTGTCGCCAGCTTGAGCTTTTGCCTTATTATATTCAGCAGTAATGTCGGCGTCAGACACAGGGTTTTTTGCCACGTAATCGCGCATCAAAGCTTGAATCAGGATCTGCTGACGGGCCACTTCCAGTTGTGTCTTCACATCTGGATTGGCGGCTGCACCAGTTTTTTCAGCTTCTTGCAACAGAACTTCCATGCCTATCAGGCGTTCTTTGATCTGTGCGCGCAACTGTGGCGTGTCTTGCTGGCCTTGTGCTTTAGCTTGCTTAACGATTAATTCCACCTTGCTTGACGGAATTGCTTTGCCATTCACCATGGCTAAATTCTGCGCCATGGCAGGGATTGCAGTTGCGAGAAGTACTACCAGCAAATGAGCAGGTTTAAAAGTCATTATCTGTTCCTAAAATAACAAAGTAAGTAAAAACAAGTGGTTAGGCCGGCATCTCTGAAGGAGCCAGTGCAATGATCACAAGTGCATGTATTTCTGTGTGCATCATATCGCCAACGGCATCATACACTAGTCGATGTCTGGAAATGCGATTTAGACCATCAAATTGTTCGGAAACGATTTTTAAACTGTAATGACCCGCACCGCCTGCAGCTCCGGCATGGCCTGCATGCAATGCAGAATCGTCTTGAAGTAGACAGCTTTGTGGCTGTAAAGTTTCATTGAGTCGATTGAGAATTCGATTGAAACGATCGGTCATGCTGACTCCTCAATATATTTTGATAGAAAAACGCTCTGCGCAATAATAAATGCGGGCAGAGTGGCAATTGAATAGAGTTTAAAACTGACCCAGGTCGTGGTCGGGAAGTTAAACGCCACATATAAATTTACCAGAGCCATGGCAATGAAATAGGCAACCCAGATAAGGCTTAACTTTGCCCATACAGGATCAGGCATAGTCAACTGGGAACCCATTGCAGCTTTCAGGAGATTTTTTTTTGAACAGGAATTGCCCGAGTAGGAATGAGGCGGCGTAGCATCCATAAATAACCGTGGGTTTCCACTTAATGAATGTTTCACTATGGAAATAAATGGTTGCGCTTCCAAACAAAGTGACAATAATGAAAGAAATCCATAGCATCGCCTCCACTTTTTTTCTTCTTAGGAGAAGATAGGAAATCTGCGCGATAGATGCCAGAATGGTTACTGCTGTCGCCAATAGAATGGGCGACTGTTCTAGGCTTGGCGCACCTCCGGAAACCAAATTTGAAAGGTAATTGGTGGCAAATTGCTGAGCGGCGCTACTATTGCTTTCGCCCCATTTGTAAGTGATAAAAAAAAGCAGAACGGGGAAAACGTCAAACAAAAATTTCATATTTATACTTTAGGTTCAAATTTCAGTGATGCCGAGTTAATGCAATAACGAAGTCCTGTGGGAGGTGGTCCATCCGGGAAAACGTGTCCCAAGTGAGCGTCGCAGATATTACACAAAATTTCAGTGCGCGTCATGCCGTGGGTTCTATCTATTTTTTCCGTTACATTGGCGGGATCAATAGACTTGAAATAACTTGGCCAGCCGCATCCTGAGTCAAACTTGGCATCAGACTCAAACAGAGGCGTATCGCAACACACGCAGGTATAGATACCATGCTCGTGATGATCCCAGAACTTCCCTGTAAACGCACGTTCTGTAGAGGCCTGTCGTGCGACTTCATACTGCAGAGGCTCTAGTTTTGATCTCCATTCAGCATCAGTCTTCTTAATTTTTTTCATGGCGGTTTGGTTTTTATTGGCAATATGGAAGTTTTTGGTGTGCGGGCGGGGCGATTTTCCTATGCTTACCCCTTCCAACTTTTGATTTGAAGTTAAAGTTTCAAAGGGTTAAATATTTGTAAGTTACCAAATATCCAGTTTAAGATCGCTTAAGCTAATGGAGCACAGTGAATTTCTAAGCTTGAAGTATCGAGTCAAGCAATCATTTTGACAGAATTGAGGGGAGTGCGCTTAATGACCGCATTCTTCATTCTAAGAGGTAATGCTTGAACGAAGAATGCGGTTTGATTTTTTAAGCTGAAAGACGTTCTGCCACTCTACAGCCATCAAGGAGGAAGGACAGGCTAATGACCAATACAAGTTCGCCTTCGGCAGACCGTGCGGTGCCGGTAATGCCAGGTGTTGTGATGCAGGTCAATGGTTTGATTACCAGATCAGCAGTACCATCTACCGCATCTACCGACAAGATATAAGGGTTAGGCGCTGCTATTACGATTCCGACCCGTTCCGTACTCTTCTCGTACCCGAGTACTCTGCCTAAAGATCTGACCGGCAAAGGACGACCCAAGTCACGCAAGACCGGGTGGCCACCAACGCTTTCAAATGTTTCTGGCAATTCAACGACGCGCTGAACTGTAGACATAGGAAGTGCGAGTGATGCACCATCGGTACGTACCAGCATGGTCGGAATGATCGACAGTTCAATCGGCAAACGAATCAGGAAGGTCGTTCCGGAGCCTAGGCGTGAAGAGATCCGGATGCCGCCACGATGTCTTTCGACTGCAGTTTTCACTACGTCCATTCCGACGCCGCGGCCAGATACACTTGACGCGACTTCTTTGGTGGAAAAACCGGGAAGAAAGACTAATTGAAATGCCTCATCGTCAGATTGTGCTTCGTGAACGCTAATCAATCCCTTGGATACCGCTTTTTCCCGCAATCGGTTTGCATCCATTCCTTTGCCGTCATCGCTGACTTCAATCATTACGCTGCTCGCTTCTTGCCATGCCTTCAATGAAATGGTGGCGCGCAGAGACTTATTGCTTTTGGCACGCTCTTCCGATGTTTCAATGCCATGGTCCAGTGCGTTGCGCAACATGTGTACCAGTGGATCGTAAAGGCTATCGACTACGACACGATCAACCTCGGTTTCTGCACCTGAAATATTGAGATCCACGTCTTTGCCAAGATCTTTGGCAAGTTCCCGGATAAGTCTCGGAAATTTTTGGAATAAACGGCCTACTGGCTGCATGCGTGTGGCCAGGGTCGCCCGTTGGAGTTCGGTCGAATAGCGTGAGGCACGGGTGAGCGTTTCTGTGAGGGCGGACATTAAAGGTGCGGCCTCGCCATCAAACTTAAATTGAGAGAGCTTTTCAAGAAGTACCGCAGCTTGATTTGCAGCTTGTACCGATTCGCCTGCAACCTCTAGCAAAACGTCAAGTTTAACGGCATCAATCCGTATACTTTCTTCTTTGATCGGTGCATTTTGCTTGATCTCGGCATTGGCGAGCGATGATTTAACCGCTTCGTTTTCTTCTTTGTTTGCAATGGCCGCAATTGTCGGAATTGCCGCATCTGGTAAGGTGCCGTCTGGAACGACTGCGCGGTAATAGCCCTCCCAGTCGATATCGCCGGTTTCCGACATTTCTGCAGTGGCAGTTGAGCTCGCGTCTGCTACTGGGGCAGCGGTGACTTTGGCTGCGACTGCTTTGCTACTAGTATTGACCTTGCCTTCGATTGCGTCATTGAGCAATTGCTCTAGTGATTTTGGCATGGTCGATAGTTGCGACGGATCTGTCCCATTTGAGAGTGCTGTGAGCTGATCTGCCACAAAACCGCTCGCTTCGAGTGCCGCTTCGATCGCAATCGGGGTGACCGGGGATTGTCCGGTTCTCAGTGCGTCAAATAGATTTTCTGTTAAGTGACAGGCCGATACCATCGCTGTCAGATTCATAAACCCGGCACCACCTTTGATCGTATGAAAAGACCTGAATACTGCATTTAAGGTATTCATGTCTCCTGGGTTACGCTCAAGAGATAGCAGGTGTTCTTCTACATTGATCGCCAAGTCCAGCGCTTCGACGACAAATTCTTTGAGCATGTCTTCCATTAGAACCCCAGACTATCAAGTAGATTATCTACATCGTCCTGCTCTAATGCAGCATTCGGAACGGATGGGCCTTCCATTAATTCTATGGCTTTTTCTTTTGCCTCTAAAGGAGCATTGTCCAAGAGAATTTGAAAAAGTTCACGTTCTACTGCAGACGTAATAATCAGGACTTTCTTAATTAACTGGCCAGTAAGATCTTGGAAATCCTGGGCCATCATAATTTCGAGCAGTCGCGCTTTTTCAGCGTCAGTTGATTCCAGTACGGTGTTTGCAAATGTTTTTGAGTCTGCCGCAAGTAATTTAAACTCCGCAATACTCATTTTTCCAGAAAACAAAGAGTCCCAGCGGGCATCAATCTCCTTGGCATTTTTTGCCAAGACGTCTTGCTCTGGCAGGCCCAGGTCAGTAGCGTTGAGGACGGTATTTGCTGCTTTCTCTGTTAATGTGGCAACGTATTCCAGTCGTCCTTGCGCATCGGAAATTTGCGATGCCACATCAGATAATGACCTGTCGTATCCCAGTTCGCGCATGGATTCATGCATCATTCTAACCACGCCACCTAAGCGGTCAAACATGGGTTTTGCAGACTGATCTTCAGTGCTGTGTAATGTAGGCTTGGCTTGTGTAGGCGCCTCTACTATCGGAGCCGTGGGTTGTTCCGGAGTCGTAGCTGCGGCGGGAGTCTCAACGCGTTGATTTGCCATTTCTTCAAATAGCGCATCCAGATCATCTACTGAATCGGTCATAGTCCGTTAACCTCCATAATCACTGTGTTGGTATTTTCAGCTTAATAAAAAGTATTTTTTGTTAAGCAATGCATAGGTAAGATCAAATTAAGCTTAAAGTCGGTTAAGTAAAACGCTTAGATTTGCTTCTCCATAATTCTTTTTATCATACTACAGGACTTGAATGTTACAAGCATAACTCTGAGCAATAAATTTTGTCACTCATTTATTACTTGGCTTTTGTTATTTAACTTAACTTACAACAAAGCAAAATTATTTAAATAAGCGCAGAAATGTATTTTTCCGGAGTTTGTATCGAGTAATACCCTAGTTGCTGAAGTTTTCTTGCTAATTTCAATAAGGCTTTATCTTTTGTTATGAGTGCGTTGGCGTTGGCGTCGCGTGCGATTTCTAAAAATTTTTGATCGTCCTTATCGCTGCAGCGGGGCAGCGGTACAGTTTTTAACTCCGGGGCGACCACTTCAATGCAAGAATCGAAGGTGGCTATGATTTGTTCCATGGTTTCTGGTCTGACTGGGAGATGGGGGTATTTTAGAACCGCCAGCCATTCGTTGCGACAATCTTCCCTGGTGATTGCCTTGATGTTGCCGTTTTTTAGGTTGCTAGAGAGTTTCTCCCATCGAGGGTCAAGAAAAACAAATAAGTCAAGGCAGACGTTGGTGTCAATTACAATTATTTTTGATGTCATCGTTTGATTATCTATGTACGACTAGGGCATTCGCCGAAAAGGATTAGAATTTGTACTTTTTGAAGAAATGATAGATTTCTTCAGGTTCAGTTTTTAAATAGAAAATATTATGCTCATTGTATTATCGCCAGCCAAGAGTCTTGATTTTGAAACGCCCGCTGTAACTGAAATTTCTACACAACCGTTATTTAACGATGATGCGGCTGAGTTGGTTGAAGTTGCGAAAATGTTGAGTTCGGTGCAACTCTCTGAGTTAATGGATATTTCGCCAGGCCTTGCAAAACTAAATGTAGATCGATTTTCTAGTTGGGAGCGAAACCCAGGTCAGAGTAAAACAAAACAGGCTATTCTTGCATTTAATGGCGATGTCTATGACGGTGTCGCGGCTGATGGTTTAAATGCTCAGCAACTTAATTACCTGCAGCAGCATTTACGCATCTTGTCTGGTTTATACGGCTTGTTACGGCCGTTAGATCAGATGCAGGCATATCGACTGGAGATGGGGAGTCGATTGCAAAATATCCGCGGGAAAAATTTGTATGCTTTTTGGGGCAATAAAATTACCAATATTCTTAATGAAAAGCTGACAAATAGGCAGTGTAAGTCATTAGTTAATTTGGCCTCTGAAGAATATTTTAAAGTGGTAAGTCCGAAGTTATTGGTCGTGCCAGTCATTACGCCGATTTTTCAAGATTTTAAAAACGGCAAATATAAAATTATTTCTTTTTATGCGAAGCGAGCGCGTGGCCTAATGGTGCGTTATTGCGCCGAGCATAATGTGACTGAGGCGGAAAACCTAAAATCATTTAATCTGGACGGATATGCCTTTTGCGAGGAGGAATCGGATTCAAAAAAATGGGTATTCCGTCGTAAGCAAGATGACTAATTGAAATTCTTCTCGCATTGGAGGAAGCTCAGTTTGGACGTATTGTGTTTGAGGATCTGAAAATATAGGATGCGAATCTCTTTACGACTAGGAAGTTTCAGAACATGAATGCTACTTCCTAGTACATATTTTAATTATTACCAGAATTTCCACCACGTGCTCTTTACCCGAGCTGTACCACTTAAAAAAGCACTATCGGGGAAGTTTTTTACAAGCACTCGATTTGTATCGTCACGTAAATCTATCATGCCCATTGCGTCATAAGACTTCATTAGTATGAATAAAGCCTCTTCGACGGCTGGGGCATCTGGATATTCTTTTACCGCAGACTGGGCGCGGTTTGCTGCCGCAAGGTAACCGGCGCGACGTAAATAATATTTCGCGACATGCACGTCATACTGAGCTAATGCATTAACCAGATATTTCATGCGAAGGATTGCATCCGGAGTGTATTTGCTGTCTGGAAATTGAATTGCCAGTTGCTTAAACGCATCAAAGGCATCTCGTGAGGCTTTTGGGTCGCGTTCAGTAATATCTTGATTGGCAAGAAAGTTTAAAAAGCCCAGCTGATCATTGAAGTTAATCATTCCACGCAGGTAGTACATGTAATCAACGTTGGCATGATTTGGATACAGTTTAATGAAACGTTCCACGGCGGCTAATGCCAGCGCCTGATCGCCTTGTTTGTAGTGCGCGTAAGCAATTTCCAGCTGCGCTTGTTGTGCGTATGGGCCGAATGGAAAGCGCGACTCTAGTCTTTCAAAGTACTGAACAGCTCTATCGTATGCACCATTTGATAGTTCCTCCTTAGCTTCAGCGTATAATTTTGCAGCTGACCATGTTTTGCTCTCATCAACCTTGTCGCCAAAAGCACTGCAACCTGATAGTGCTAACGCGAAGATGAGACCCAACAATTTTTTAGATTTAATTTGCATAATTTTTTGCGTGTGCATGAGAACAATTTACGGATTATAGCCGATGGCAAATAATGTTATACCAACTGAAGCAATCATTTTGTCAAACTCTGAATTTGATGCCCTTAATCGCGGGCAAGAAGAAGTAGATGATATTTTCCCTCAAGCTGAGGCAATAGAGTTAAAAATGCATTCAGATATCTGTGGCGAGCGATTGGACAAGGTTTTACCTAAACTTGTTCCTCAATACTCCAGAAGTCGCATTCAACAATGGATAGAGGCTGGTTTTGTGACTGTCGATGGTCAGACAGGCCGGACTAAAATGACCCTGCTGGGGGACGAGCATATCATCATTTACCCGCAGGCTGCACCGGATGAGGGCGCATATAAGGCCGAGGACATTGCGCTTGACATCGTTTATGAAGATGACGCGATTTTGGTAGTGAATAAGCCAGCTGGTTTGGTGGTTCATCCAGCCGCCGGTAACTGGTCCGGAACCTTGTTGAATGGTTTGCTGTTTCACCGGCCAAATTTGGCTAATGTGCCGCGTGCGGGTATTGTGCATCGCTTGGATAAGGATACTTCCGGCTTGATGGTAGTTGCCAAGACGCTTATTGCGCAGACAGAGTTGGTTCGTCAATTGCAGGCGCGTTCGGTCAAGCGTGAATATGCAGCCTTGGTGTGGGGGACAACCAATCAATCCGGCACAGTTGATGCTGCGATGGCGCGCCACTCCAAGGATAGATTGAAAATGGCGGTATCTCAGAGCGTGATAGCCAAGCCTGCGATTACCCATTTCCAAAGATTGGCGACGGGTATGTTGGAGCGTTTTCCTGTCACTTTGGTTGCTTGTCACCTCGAGACCGGACGAACTCACCAGATTCGTGTGCATATGCAATCATTAGGTTTTCCGCTGGTCGGCGATACCCTATATGGAAAGCAGCATCTGGCACGATTTTTCAATAGGCAGGCGCTGCAGGCCCGTAGGCTGGGGCTAATTCATCCTGTGACGGGTGAAATGATCGAATGGGAAATCCCTCTGGCCAGCGACTTTGCGGAACTACTTAAGTTGGCGGGAATGTCTGTGCCATGAGTATTGATTTGCGGGTTCCAGGTAATCTCCCCGTTTTTCCGGTGATACGCCCGGATTGGACTGGTTTGCCTTCTAATGTGCGCGCTTTTACCACCACGAGAAATGGTGGCTTCAGCGTCGGCGCTTTTGGTGGCGACATTGGACATGGCGGATTGAATCTCGGCGATCATGTCGGAGATGAGTCTTCTGCTGTTATTAATAATAGAAGACAATTGAATAAGTATTTACCTTCTAATGCAATATTCTTGTCACAAATACATGGTAATATCGCCATTGATGTCGCTAAGGCAAGCTCTGGTGGCGCCGCCGACGCTAGTTTTTCGAGTGAGAAATCCTTGGTCTGTGCGGTGTTAACTGCAGATTGCCTGCCTGTTTTATTTGCAGATACACAAGGTACTGTTGTTGCCGCCGCCCATGCCGGATGGCGTGGATTGGCGTCCGGAATATTACAGGAAACCGTGCAAAAAATGCGTTCATGTGGGCGGTGATGAAATTATTGCATGGCTGGGACCGGCGATCGGGCCTAGCCAGTTTGAGGTCGGTCCTGATGTCTTGCAGGCATTTTGTGGCGTGGTTAATAATGCCGCTGATTATTTTATTCCTAAGCAAGTAGGCAATGCTGGCGACGAGAAATATCTGGCAGACATTTATGGGCTTGCCAGAGCGGTATTGCTGAGTGAGGGGATTGATCGCGTGTCTGGGGGGGGGCATTGTACGGTGACCGAATCGGACAATTTTTATTCTTACAGGCGCGACGGTGTTACGGGGCGAATGGCAAGTGTTATTTGGATGGATTAAGTATTTTCCCTAATGTTGTTATTAGGGGAAGTATTTTTAGTTTCTTCTATTTCGCTTACTATAGAGATTTGAGATTGTAGCGTGCTCTTTCGCAGTTTTTTCCTTTGTGGTGTGCCTAGTAAATAGATGGAAATTGATAAAGGTAGGGCGCAATAAAATATGAACGTCATCATGCCTGCAATGAATGAAGGTTCCGTGGCGGACATTAATAAAACAACGTAGGTCCAAGCAATTGCGATAATATTAATAAACATAAACTCAGAAGTCCCTGGAATGGTATGCTCGAATTGAAACGTAACGATACGCGAAAAACAGGAGAACCGCATGAAGACTTATGATCCTCAAGCTATGTACTCCGAATGGATGTCACAGATCTTGAATCAGAAACAATGGCAGGAATGGATGAAGCCGGCAATGGCGCTCTCCGATGCGCCCATGACAAAGGCATTGACGGACTTAGGTCTTGAGATAAACCCCGAAATCATGAAGAAATTGCAGCAAGAATACGCTCTGGAATTTGGTAAGTTATGGCAAGATTTCTTGTCTTCAAAAATACCGGAATTTCACGATAAGCGATTTTCTTCTCCGGATTGGCATAATCAGGCTGCACACGCTTATAGCGTATCCTCGTATCTGCTAAACGGACGTTTTTTAATGTCCATGGTAGAAGCTGTCGAAGCCCCGGAAAAAGTGCGACAAAAAATCCGATTTGCTGTCCAGCAAATGGTGGACGCCATGTCTCCGGCAAATTTCCTTGTCAGTAATCCTGAGGCGCAGTCTAAGCTCATTGAGAGTAAAGGCGAGAGTCTTGTAAAGGGAATTTCGATGATGTTGGCTGATATGCAAAAAGGGCGCATATCACAAACTGACGAGTCGGCTTTTCAAATCGGGAAAAACGTCGCGACCACACAGGGAACTATCGTATTTGAAAATAGCTTGTTTCAGCTTATTCAGTATTCTCCCTTGACTTCCAGCGTGCATCAGCGACCGCTGTTGATGGTTCCCCCTTGCATTAATAAATTTTATATTCTGGATTTGCAACCTGAAAACTCAGTCGTGCGTTATGCCGTTGAGCAGGGACATACCGTCTTCTTGGTTTCATGGGCGAATCCCGATGCCTCCATGTCAAATGTAACCTGGGATGACTATATTGAAGATGGTGCGATTAAGGCTATTCATGTAGTGCAGGAAATCAGTAAGCAAGATCAAATTAATATGTTTGGCTTTTGCGTAGGAGGCACTATTGCCTCAACAGCCTTGGCTGTGTTGGCAGATCGCGGTGAGCATCCTGCAAGTAGTCTTACGCTGCTGACGACTTTGCTTGATTTTTCCGATACCGGAATTTTGGATGTCTTTATCGACGAAGAGCAGGTGTCGCAACGCGAGAAATCAATTGGTGGCGGAGGCTTACTGCCGGGAAGTGATCTTGCCAGCACATTTTCCAGCTTGCGTGCCAACGATCTGGTCTGGGCTTATGTGCAGAAAAATTATCTGAAGGGTGAGGCGCCCCCGCCATTCGATTTGCTCTATTGGAATGCGGATAGCACGAATTTGCCAGGGCCAATGTTTTGCTGGTATCTGCGCAATACTTACCTCGAAAATGGCTTGAAGCAAGCAGGTACTCTGACTGTTGCCGGTAGTAAGGTTGACCTCGGTAAGATCAATGCTCCTGCGTTTATTTATGGTTCCCGTGAAGATCATATTGTTCCGTGGGAAGCGGCTTTTTCATCTTGTGACTTGCTTAATGTCAAGGGAAAAAATAGAAACCGCTTTATTCTTGGTGCTTCCGGGCATATTGCCGGGGTGGTTAATCCTCCTGCCAAAAAGAAAAGAAGTTACTGGACTAATCCGCAAGTGGCGGTAACTCCTCAAGCCTGGCTTGAAGGTGCGACTGAGCATGTTGGTAGTTGGTGGCCGGAGTGGTCAGGATTTTTGGCTGATCATGGTGGCAAAATGGTGAAAGCGCCTTCGAAAGCAGGGAATGCTTTGTACCAGTCGATTGAGTCGGCGCCAGGCCGCTATGTTGCGGTAAGGGCGTAAAAAATAGAAGTGGCAGTCGTAGTCGTAGGGAAATGCAGAGTAATAGTAGATTATTTTAATATCAAATTTGGAGATAAAGAATGTCAAAACGAATTGCATATGTAACCGGTGGTATGGGTGGAATAGGGACTCCGATCTGTAAACGACTGTGCCGGGATGGTTATACAGTTGTTGCGGGCTGTGGTCCGAATTCTGCCCGTAAGGATAAATGGTTAGCGGATATGCGCGCTGAAGGCTATGACATTCACGCTTCTGAGGGCAATGTTTCTGACTGGGAGTCAACTAAGGCAGCTTTTGATAAGGTCAGGGCAGAAATTGGTGAAGTTGATGTTCTTGTCAATAACGCCGGGATTACTCGCGACGGACAATTCCGCAAGATGAGTAAGGCGGATTGGGATGCGGTTATGGATACCAATCTGAATTCCCTGTTCAATGTTACCAAGCAAGTCATTGAGGGAATGGTCGATCGCGGTTGGGGTCGTATTATTAATATTTCTTCTGTGAACGGGCAAAAAGGTCAATTCGGGCAAACCAATTATTCCACTGCAAAAGCGGGTATTCACGGTTTTTCTATGTCTTTAGCCCAGGAAGTGGCAACAAAAGGCGTGACGGTAAATACGGTTTCTCCTGGCTACGTTGGTACCGATATGGTGAAAGCCATTCGCCCTGATGTTCTGGAAAAAATTGTTGCCGGTATCCCTGTCAAGCGCTTGGCTGAACCTGATGAAATCGCATCTATCGTGGCATGGATTGCTTCTGATGAAGGTGGTTATGCGACAGGTTCAGATTTCTCCATTAACGGTGGTTTGCATATGGGCTAATGTCTCCCGGCTTTACGTGTAATGCGTAATTCTTAAGTGAGATAATCTGCAACATTATTGCAGTGCACATGCCGCAGTGCGGTAGAATAGTACCCACCGAGATGTTTTTGTTTCGGTGGGTATTTTTTTAACATAAAACAAAATATATAAATATTTAGGGGACAACCAAACGAGTGTATTTTCCAGTTGATGGGAGTGTGCACAGTTTGCTTGGGTTTGGCATAATTCAAAAGGCAGTGATTTTTGCCAAGGATTTTTGCTTGCAGATTTATCAAATGAGATTTTAATGAATAGCGTAAAAAGAACAACCCAGCATTTGATTAAAAAATATCCAAATCGCCGCTTGTATGACACGCAGACCAGTAGTTACATTACTTTGGTTGATGTTAAACAGTTTGTGTTGGATAGCGACGATTTTGCTGTGGTTGATGCCAAGACGGGTGAGGATCTTACCCGTATGATTTTGCTTCAGATTATTTTGGAAGCGGAAGCGGGGGGCGCACCTATGTTTTCTAGTGTGGCGCTGGCGCAGATTATTCGCTACTACGGCCATGCTATGCAAGGCATGATGGGGTCGTATCTGGAGAAAAATATCCAGGCTTTTATTGATATTCAAAATAAGCTGACCGAAAATACTAGCGGAACTTATGAGGGTAAAGCTTTTAGTCCTGAGATGTGGACGCAGTTTATGAACGTGCAAGGCCCAATGATGCAAGGCATGATGGGTAACTATATTGATCAGAGTAAAAATTTGTTTGTGCAGATGCAAGAGCAAATGCAAAACCAATCCAAGACGATGTTTGCCTTCCCGTTTGTTTCGGAAGATAAAAAGAAATAGTCAGAAACTGTCTTGCTGACAGTAAAAACGCCTAAGCTTTATAGCACTGCTTCAAGGAACAGGTACAATAGCGGATTGCTTTGTACCTCTTCTTCTTATCATGTCCCTAGAAACATCTGTCATTTCTCCCGCCGCAAGTAATAAGCCTAACCCAAATTGCGCAAACTGCGTGTGGCGGTATTTTTTACCGGTGATGAACTGACCATGCCGGGCGAAGACCTGAAACCCGGCGCCATTTACAATTCCAACCGTTTCTTGCTGACCGGCCTGCTGGAAAACCTCGGCTGTAGCGTAAGCGATTACGGCATTGTTCCCGATAGCCTGGAAGCGACCCGTTCCACCTTAAGGCTGGCGGCACAAGAGCATGATCTGATCATCACTTCCGGCGGTGTCTCGGTCGGAGAGGAAGATCATATCAAGCCGGCAGTTGAGGCCGAAGGGCGCTTAACTATGTGGCAGATCGCGGTCAAGCCGGGTAAGCCGCTGGCCTTTGGCGAAGTGTTCAGGCAGTCTGCGGCGCCAACCGATACCGCATTTTTCCTTGGCCTGCCGGGCAATCCGGTATCTAGCTTTGTTACTTTCCTATTGTTTGTGCGACCCTTCATCCTGCGTATGCAAGGGGTGCAGCAAGTCGCGCCGCAGCGATATACGATGCGCGCTGATTTCGCCTGGAGTAAGCCGGATCGCCGCAATGAATTCCTGCGTGCCCGCATCAATGCGCAGGGCGGCTTGGATCTGTTTGCCAACCAGAGTTCGGCTGTGCTGACCTCGACGGTCTGGGGCGATGGCTTGATAGATCTGGCTCCCGGGCAGACCATCGCGGCTGGCGACAGCGTCACATTTATCCCGTTTAGCGCTTTAATGAATTGAAAAGTAAATATCAACATGAAAATTCAATTACGTTTTTTTGCCAGTGTGCGTGAGAGCCTGGAGCGCTCGGAAGAGACTGTGGAATTACCGGAGCAGGTAAAAACTGTCGGCGACGTGCGGCAATGGCTGATCGCTCGCGGTGATGTCTGGGCCGAAGTGCTGGGGGAAGGACGCTCTTTGCGCATGGCTTACAATCAGCAGATGACAAACGCTGATACGCTGATCGCCGATGGCGCGGAAGTGGCGTTTTTTTCCTCCGGTGACCGGAGGCTAAGTACGTGGACTTTAGGGCGGCTAAGGTTTCAGGTGTTGAGCGTAGAAATACACAGTTAATCTAGAGAAAAAATAATGGCGATTTTTGTACAAACCGAAGACTTTGATCTCAGCACCGAAGTGGCTAAACTGCGGGCGAATAATCCCGCAGTCGGCGCCGTCGTGAGTTTTGTCGGCGTGGTGCGTGATCTCAATGACGGTCTGGATGTGCATGCGATGGAGCTGGAACATTATCCGGGTATGACCGAGAAAGCGTTAAGCCAGATCGTCGCGCAAGCCAATCAGCGTTGGGTTTTGATGGACACTCTGGTGATACATCGGGTTGGCGCCTTGCTGCCGCTGGATCAGATCGTGCTGGTGGCGGTGGCTTCGGCGCATCGCGGTGAGGCGTTTGCCGCCTGCGAGTTCATTATGGATTACCTCAAGACCGAAGCGCCGTTCTGGAAGAAAGAGCAGACCCCGCAAGGCGAACGCTGGGTCGATGCGCGCGAGACCGATGATACTGCGCTGGCAAAATGGGGCGCTCAAGCTGGCGGGAGCAATGCCGGTACGCAGCTTGACGCATGAGTGGCTTAGCGCTACTGGCAGTAGGAGCGGGTGCCGCATGCGGCGCCTGGTTGCGCTGGGCGCTCTCGCTATGGCTAAACCCTGTGCATCTGGGCTTGCCCCTGGGTACTTTGCTGGCTAACCTTGGTGGTGGCTATCTGATCGGTATTGCGGTCGCATTTTTCGCGGATTTTCCGCATCTCTCACCTGAATGGCGCTTGCTGGTGGTGACTGGCTTTTTAGGTGGGCTGACGACGTTTTCTACGTTCTCGGCCGAATCCATGGGCATGTTGCAAAAGGGGGAGTTTGCCTGGGCGCTAGGGCATAGCCTGCTGCATTTGCTGGGCTCCATCCTGTTTTGTTTTGCCGGATTTGCCAGTTGGCGGGCGCTCAGCCACTAGCCCTCATATAAGAGTCTGAGAGGGAGTATGGGTTAAAATTCGCCTGTTACGCTTTGTTTGCTTGCGCCATTTAAAATACCCCTCTCCAGTATTACAAAACGATAGAGATCATCATGTCAGAAACTAGCTTGCTCAATACCTCATTATTCCCCGCTATAGAACCATACCGCCATGGCATGCTGGAAGTCGATGACTTGCATACCCTGTATTGGGAAGAGTGCGGCAATCCGGACGGGCAACCGGTACTGTTCTTGCATGGCGGACCTGGCGGCGGCACCTCGCCCGGGCACCGGCGCTTTTTCGATCCGGCCCATTACCGCATCGTCTTATTCGATCAGCGTGGTGCCGGTAAATCCGCGCCTTTGGGTGAGTATCGCCAAAACACCACCGCCTTGCTGATAGACGATATAGAAAAAATTCGTGCGATGTTGGGCATATCCCAGTGGCTGGTGTTCGGCGGTTCCTGGGGTTCGACGCTGGCCTTGGCCTATGGCGAAGCGCATCCGCAGGCTTGCCTGGGTTTTGTGTTGCGCGGCATTTTCTTGTGTACCAAGGGCGAAGTCGATTGGTTCGTCAACGGCATGAAAAATTTCTACCCGGAAGTGCATCAGCGCTTTGCCGATGCCATTCCGCCGGAAGAGCGCGGTGATTTACTGCAAGCCTATGTCAAGCGCCTGTTCTGCGACGATCCTGCGATTTACATGGAAGCGGCGCGCAACTGGAGCCGTTATGAAGGTTCCTGTCTGTTTCTGGAGCCTCAGGCCCAAGCCATCGCCGATTTTGAGTCCGATGAAGTCAGCCTCGGCATAGGCCGGCTCGAAGCGCATTACATGCTCAATGCCGCCTTCATGGAAGAAGACCAGCTGATCAAGCATATCGACAAGATCAGCCATTTGCCGGCGGTGATTGTGCAGGGACGCTATGACGTGATTTGCCCGCCGGTTTCCGCTTACCGCCTGCATCAGGCTTGGCCGGCGGCAAAATACCATGTCATCGGTGACGCCGGACATGCGGCGATGGAGCCTGGAATTGCTGCCGAATTGGTACGTGCAACTGAGCAATTCAAGAGCCACGGCAAGTTTTTATAAGCCTCTCGCCGCTTGCATTTGCGTCAACGCAAAGTATTGTCTATTTTTGTTCTTGAAAAGCGCTCCGGTATCCTAATCTAGTTGATAAGAAATGATTCTTAGATTATCGGTACTATCCACAAGGAGCGGTCATGCGTTTAGATAAGTTGACGACTAAGTTGCAAGAGGCATTGGCAGATGCGCAAAGCCAGGCGGTAGGTAATGATAACCAGTACATAGAACCGGTACATTTGCTATTGGCCTTGCTTAATCAGGATGATGGCAGCGCCCGCTCTTTACTGCAAAGGGCTGGCGTCAATGTCACTAGTCTTGGTAATGGACTCAAAAGTGCGGTAGATCGCCTGGCCAAGGTGTCCGGTACTGACGGGCTGGTGCAGATAGGGCGCGAACTGACTGGTTTGCTCAATCTGGCCGAAAAAGAGTCGCTGAAACGCGGTGATGAATTCCTGGCCAGCGAAATGATTTTGCTCGCTTTGGCCGATGATAAATCGGAAGCCGGCAAACTGGTGCGCGAGAACGGCCTGACCCGCAAGGCACTGGAAGCGGCGATTAGTTCGGTGCGCGGTGGCGCTAAAGTCGATTCGCAAGAGGCCGAAGGCCAGCGCGAGGCCCTCAAAAAATACACGCTCGATCTGACTGAACGTGCCCGCTTGGGTAAGCTTGATCCTGTGATAGGTCGCGATGATGAAATCCGTCGCGCTATCCAGATCCTGCAGCGTCGCAGCAAAAATAATCCTGTGTTAATCGGTGAACCTGGCGTCGGCAAGACCGCTATCGTCGAAGGTTTGGCGCAGCGCATCGTCAACGGCGAAGTGCCGGACAGTCTTAAGTCCAAACGCGTATTGTCGCTGGATATGGCAGCCTTGCTCGCTGGTGCCAAGTTTCGCGGTGAATTTGAAGAGCGTCTGAAGGCGGTCTTGAAAGAGATTGCTATGGATGAAGGGCAGACCATCGTCTTCATCGATGAGCTCCATACCATGGTCGGTGCCGGGAAGGCGGAAGGCGCGATGGATGCCGGCAATATGCTCAAACCTGCCTTGGCGCGCGGTGAGTTGCATTGCGTAGGCGCAACCACGCTCGATGAATATCGCAAATACATAGAGAAAGACGCCGCGCTGGAACGCCGCTTCCAGAAGATTATCGTCGATGAGCCTAGCGTAGAGGCGACTATCGCGATCTTGCGCGGCCTGCAAGAGAAATATGAGGTCCATCATGGCGTCGATATTACCGATCCGGCGATTGTGGCTGCGGCAGAATTGTCGCATCGTTATATCACCGACCGCTTTTTACCGGACAAGGCGATCGATCTGATCGACGAGGCCGCTGCCAAGATCAAGATAGAGATCGACTCCAAACCCGAGGTCATGGATAAACTTGATCGCCGTCTGATACAGCTGAAGATAGAAAAAGAGGCTGTCAAGCGCGAAAAAGATGAGGGTTCGAAAAAGCGCCTGGTATTGATCGAAGACGAAATCGCCAAGCTCTCGCGCGAATACGCTGATCTGGAAGAAGTCTGGAAGGCCGAAAAAGCCACGGTGCAAGGCAGTACCCACATCAAGGAAGAAATAGAAAAAGTGCGGCTGCAAATGGACGAGGCCAAGCGCAAGGGTGACTGGCAGGCGATGTCCGAATTGCAGTATGGCCGTATGCCGGAACTGGAAGCGCAACTCAAGCAAGCCGATAAACACCAGGAAGCCGGTGGTGCCAAGCTCAAGCTCTTGCGCACTCAGGTCGGCGCGGAAGAAATCGCCGAAATCGTCTCACGTGCTACCGGGATTCCGGTGTCGCGCATGATGCAGGGTGAGCGTGAAAAATTATTGCAGATGGAAGACGCCTTGCATAAGCGTGTGGTCGGTCAGCATGAGGCGATAGGGGCGGTGTCTGATGCGATCCGCCGTTCGCGCGCTGGTCTTGGTGACCCTGGCCGGCCGTATGGTTCTTTCCTGTTCCTTGGGCCAACCGGGGTAGGTAAGACCGAGTTGTGTAAGGCTTTGGCGAGTTTCATGTTCGATACAGAAGAGTCCTTGATCCGTATCGATATGAGTGAATTCATGGAGAAACATTCGGTCGCCCGGTTGATCGGCGCGCCACCTGGCTACGTGGGCTATGAAGAGGGTGGTTACCTGACTGAAGCGGTGCGCCGCAAACCCTATAGCGTGATTTTGCTTGATGAAGTCGAAAAGGCGCATCACGATGTGTTTAACGTCTTGCTGCAAGTGCTCGATGACGGTCGTATGACGGATGGTCAGGGGCGCACGGTAGACTTCAAAAACACGGTGATTGTCATGACCTCGAATCTGGGCTCGCATCAGATACAGGCAATGGAAGGCAGTGAACCGGAAGTCATCAAGATGGCCGTGATGGGCGAGGTGAAGACGCATTTCCGTCCTGAGTTCATTAACCGCATTGATGAAATCGTGGTATTCCATGCGCTCGACGCCAAGAATATCGGCGCGATCGCCAAGATACAGCTTGATGTCTTGGGCAAACGTCTGGCGCAAATGGAGATGGGCTTACAGGTAAGCGACGCCGCTTTACTCAAGATTGCCGAAGCTGGCTTCGACCCCGTGTATGGTGCAAGGCCACTCAAACGCGCGATACAGCAACAGATAGAGAACAGTTTGTCGAAGTTGATCTTGCAAGGCAAGTTTGGTCCGAAAGACGTCATCATGATTGATGTTGAGAATGGCAATCTGGTGTTTAAGACTGCGCCCTAACTGTTAGTAGTCGCTTTAAAAAAAGACGATGAATTTTCATCGTCTTTTTTTTTGCTTGTTATGAATGCGGGCAATCTCAGCGAGGCTAGGGTGCTGATGCTTTGAAGAAATCGGAAGGGGATTTGCCGAAGGTTTTTTTAAACATCGCAGAAAAAGCCGACTGACTGGCGTAACCGAGTTCTGCCGCCACCGAGGATAAGGGCAGGCCACTGGCGATCAGTGGCGCCGCCCGCGCCAGTCGCATTTGCTGGCGCCAGCGGCCAAAGCTCATGCCCAGATCCTGTTCGAACAATCTGCTTAAGGTGCGCTCTGAGGCGCCCACCTGCAGGGCGAAATCGGCCAGGGTGAGGTTCGAGGATGGTTCGGCGATCAGGCAATCGCACAAATTTTTCAGGCGCTTATCGCGCGGCATGGCGACGCTCATAGGCAGGCTTTCCGCTACCGACAGCTCATCCAATAAGCTCGCAACCAAGTGCTCTTCTCGTGTTCCCGGCTGATTTAAGGCGACCAGAGTTCTCACCAACTCGCGCATCAGGTTAGACACTTCCAGCACCACGCAGGCATTGCCGGCAATCGGGGCGATCTGTTCGGCGACATAAATCACCCGTAGCCGCGCTTTTTCCAGTGTCCGTACCTCGTGCTCTACTCCTGAGGGTATCCAGATTGCTCGCATTGGTGGCACAAACCAGGTCTGGCGGTTGGCAAATACCTGAATCACGCCGTCTATCGCATAAGTCACTTGCGACCACGGATGCTGATGCGCCTTGAGTAATTCATCGGCCTCAAGGTCGCGCGCCACCACGCGCACCGGACGTGCCGCGGTCGGAAATAAGCCGGACGGTGGCGCGCCGGTATGAGTGAGCACTGCAGTACACATGGGATTGACTGGTTTGCGATAAAGTTTGTCATTTTATCTTAAAACTGCCTTAGACATTTTGCTTATACTGGGCGCATTCATTTCACAAGAGAGACCATGATGACAACGGTGACGACAACGCCTGTAACCGCAAAGCACCCGGAAAGCGAGTTAAGAAGGGATGCGCTGGTAATTACGCTAGTTGGTATAGCCCACGGTATTTCACATTTCTTTCACATGATCCTGGCACCGCTGTTTCCGTGGATTAAAGAGGCATTTCAATTGTCGTATGCTGAGCTTGGCTTGCTGATGACGGTGTTTTTTGTGGTTTCCGGAGTCGGTCAGGCGCTGGCCGGGTTTGTGGTTGATAAGCTGGGGGCGCGTGCGGTCTTATTTTTTGGCATTAGCTGTCTGGCAGTGGCGGCATTAGTGTTGTCAGCCGCGCAGAACTACGCGATGTTGTTGCTGGGCGCGATGTTGGCCGGTCTGGGCAATAGTGTGTTCCATCCTTCCGATTACACCATACTCAATAAAAAGGTCTCTGCGGCGCGTCTCGGTTATGCGTTTTCCGTGCACGGCATCAGCGGCAATCTTGGGTGGGCCAGCGCGCCGGTATTTCTGGTGACTATCGCCGGGTTGTACGATTGGCGTACCGCCTTGTTCGCTGCCGCCTTCTTGCCTGTTGCGGTGCTAATCCTATTGTTTGTTTATCGTGAGCTCTTGCATACGCAAGTTGTACCGGTTAGCGTCACCGCAATGTCGCCCTCAAGCCCGGCCAAACCGGCAGAGGGGGCATTTGATTTCCTGCGTTTGCCGGCAGTATGGATGTGTTTTGGGTTTTTCTTCATGACCGCGATGGCCTTGGGTGGCGTGCAAAATTTTTCCTCCCCTGTATTACGTGATTTGTATGGCATGTCTCTGGGATGGGCGACCATGGCATATACAGCTTATATGCTCGCTTCCGCGGCCGGGATGTTGTGGGGTGGTTTTTCTGGCGGCCAAGACCAAACAGCACGACCGTATCATCACGATCGCCTTCTCGGTGGCCGGTTGCCTGGCTTTATTGCTGTCGAGCGGCTGGCCCGGTGCAATACTGGCGCTGATCCTGATGATGGTGATAGGTTTTTGTTCTGGCGTTGCCGGACCATCGCGTGATTTGCTGATCCGCGCGGCGGCGCCCAGCAATGCCACCGGGCGCGTGTATGGGGTGGTGTATTCCGGCCTCGATACCGGTTTGGCGTGTGCTCCCTTACTGTTTGGCGCATTGCTCGATGCGCATCATCCTGCCTGGGTGTTTGCCTGTATAGGCTTGTTCCAGGTGCTGGCGATATTGACTGCAGTCAATGTCGGTTCTTCGACCCGTGCCAAGGCCTTGGTCGCGGCGTAATTGCGATGTAATTGCGATGTAATTGCGGCGGAATGCCGACATGCTTTATTGATTGAGCACAAGCTCTGCAAGGACGGGCTTGTGCATCACGGCTCGCTTTGGTATCGTGATTGCCGTAATGTTGCCAGATACTGCCCCTAGTATATTTTCAGTGCGCAATTAAACCTTGCGCTTTTACTGCATTTTGAGAAAATTTTAGGGGAGTATTGAATATCCCTATTTCCCGTTGTTCCGCCATTGAGGATTAACCATGACTTTTTCTACCTGCGATCTGTGTGATGCCAATGAGGATAAATTAGCCTCAGGCGAATTGTCCGTCATTCCGCCTGTCTTCATGCGCTTTGGCGCAAACGCCAGATTTTCCGGCCCGGCAGTCACTATCAAGTTGTTTGAAGATAATGGCATGGTGCGTAGTACGCTGGAAACTCCAGGCGACGGACAGGTGCTGGTGATCGATGGCGGTGGCAGTTTTCGTTGTGCCTTGGTCGGCGGTAATCTGGGCGTATTGGCGGAAAAAAATGGCTGGGCTGGTATCGTCGTCAATGGTTGCATCCGCGATGTCGATGAGATTAATCTCTGCAATATCGGCGTGCGTGCCTTGGCGGCAATGCCGGTACGTAGCCACAAAAAAGGCGGCGGCGAACTCAATGTACGTATTTCCATTGCCGGGGTAGCGATCTTCCCTGGTGACTGGATTTATGCTGATGCCGACGGGGTTTTGGTGGCCAAGCCATCGTAAGAATCTGTACATCTATTGATTGTATCTACCTGCTGTTGCCCTTTGATGACGGTTGGAGGTGTGTCGATAAATTTTACATTTCTCTCCACTATTTTATTGTTGCTCATTAAATAAGCTTAAAAATCAATGGCATCCAACAATGGCATGCTTTTTGCTATTACACTTTTGTTGTTTTTTTTGATTAATGATAATTTAATAATGTGATTTGAGAGAAATTTATGTCAATGAGAAAAATCCTGTTTGCAATCGCTGCTACAGCTGTCACTTCATCTGCTATGGCTGGTGCGGTTCATGATGCTGCCTTGTTCAATGGTAATACCTTGACCCGTAACGATGATAACTCCACCCCATCCGTATCAATCGGGTTTTCTGCAAATTTTTTCGGTAGTAATTACGCGAATCTGTTCGTGAACAACAACGGAAATATCACGTTTAATAGCGCACTCAATACTTACACACCTTTCGGTTTGACCAATAACAGTTTCCCTATCATCGCGCCGTTTTTCGCTGATGTAGATACGCGTAATCCGGCATCGGGTGTGACCCAATATGGCTCAGGCACAATAGCTGGTCACAATGTGTTTGGTGTGAATTGGATCAATGTTGGTTATTATCCTTCGCAGTCAAATCTGCTTAACTCGTTCCAGTTAATCCTGACTGATCGTTCCGATATTGGTGCCGGTGATTTTGATATCGAATTTAACTACGACAAAATCCAATGGGAAACCGGTAGCGCAAGTGGTGGTACCGGTGGGTTCGGCGGTACTTCGGCGGCGGCAGGTTACACTGACGGCGGTGCCAATGATTTCGAATTTGCCGGTTCGCGCGTGCATAGTGCCTTCCTTGACAGCAATCCTGGTGGCTTGATACACGGTAGCCGTAATTCGAATGTCTTGGGTCGATATGTTTTCAACGTGCGCAATGGTGCGATCGCACCGATTGATGTCCCTGAACCGGCAACGATAGGTTTAATGGGTGTTGCCCTGGCAGGTATGGCATTGGCGCGTCGTCGTCAGCAAGTGAAGTAAACCACATGTAGTTCGCATTGGCAGTAAAAAAAGCCCGGTGCAATTTGCCGGGCTTTTTGTTGTACTCTTATAGCAGTTCTATGCTCTGCAGTTTCAGGTAACTGCTTTCACGTATGGTGCTGACAAAATCATTCAGGTAGGCCTTATCTGACAATTCGGGCAAGCAGGCAGCGTACAGCTTGCCGGTTAGCCCTTCAGCGGTAATGCGCTTGGCAAGAACATAATCGCGATTGACATAGTTCTGTGCCGCCCAGACCGGTAGGGTGGCAATCCCGCGCTTGCTGGCGACTAGTTGCAGCATGGCGACCGTGAGTTCGGTAGTGCGGCGTGCGGCCGGTTCTATGCCGGCCGGTTTGAGCACTTGCCTGACTACGTCTAACATGTCGTCCGGCACCGGATAGGTAATCAGGGTATCGCTGGCGAAATCCTTGGCCACTAGGTAATCACGGCTTGCCAGCGCATGGTCTCTGGCGATCAGTGCGATGATCTCGAAGCGAAATAAGGGGTGATAGCTGACCGTTTCTCCCGCATCCATTTCTGAAACGATGGCGATATCTGCCCTGTGACCATACAGTAAGCCCACCGGGTCAGCCTGAAAGCCCGACACAATATCCAATTCCACTTCGGGCCAGCGTTGCCGGAACAGATCCATCGCAGGCATCAGCCAGTCAAAGCACGTATGACACTCGACTGCAATGCGTAGCTGACCCGCTACCCCTTGTGCCAGCCGGGCCAGATCACGTTCGCTATTGGCCACTTGCGGTAGCACCAGATCGGCCAGTTGCAGCAGGCGCTCGCCGGCCGGGGTAAATCGTATCGGGGTAGTCTTGCGTTCAAACAGACTGACTCCGTGATGCTCTTCGAGTAATTTAATCTGGTGAGACAGGGCTGATTGCGTGACATTGAGCAATACCGCGGCACGCAGCAGGTTACCGGCTTCGCGCAAGGCATGCAGGGTTTTAAGGTGACGAAGTTCCAGTATCGATTGCATTATGAGTAAAATTCAAGTTGATTCTTAAAATATGTCGTTTGAATAATAAATGACTTTACCCGATCATGGCAAGACTTAAAGTGATAGGAGAATCAACATGGCATCAGCACATATTTTGGGATTTCCGCGCATAGGCGCTCAACGTGAATTGAAATTCGCTCAGGAAGCCTATTGGCGCGGTGAAGTGAGCTTAGCGACCTTGCACGATACCGGCCGTGATTTGCGTGCCAGACATTGGGCTTTGCAACAACAAGCCGGTTTGGATCTGGTCAGCGTCGGTGATTTTACCTGGTATGACCAGGTGCTTTCCACGCTAGCCTTGTTGGGCGCGCTACCGGTCCGGTTTGGCTTTGATGCGGCGAATTTGACGCTGGACGATTATTTTGTCGCGGCACGCGGCAATACTGAGCACTTTGCGATGGAAATGACTAAATGGTTTGATACCAATTACCATTATCTGGTGCCGGAATGGACGGCTGAGACTCATTTTGAGGGCGGCGTTGACTGGTTATTTGAAGAATTGCGGGAAGCGCAGGCGCAAGCGCATCAGGCCAAGGTGTGCCTGATCGGTCCTCTGACCCTGTTGCATCTGGGTAAGGTCAAGAGCGGTTTGGGTCATAGCCTTGATTTGCTGCATAAGATTATTCCCGCCTATCAGAAAGTGCTGAATAGATTGCAGGCGGCAGGCGTTGAATGGGTACAAATCGACGAACCTATTCTGGCTTTGGATCTTGATTCGCAATGGCTCAAGGCTTTTTTGCCGACGTATCAGGCGCTGGCGGCAGATGCACCTAAGATCATGTTGGCCACGTATTTTGAATCGGTGCAAGAACGCGCTGCCTTATTGCATAGCTTGCCATTGGCCGGCGTACATCTCGATTGCGTGCGTGCGCCGCAGCAACTGGCCGTTTTGCTTGAGCATTGGCCGCAACAGCGGGTGTTGTCGGCGGGCGTGATAGACGGGCGCAATATCTGGCGCGCGGATCTGACGCAGATCCTGGAAAATCTGCGGCCAGCCCATCATAGACTGGGGCAGCAGCTATGGTTGTCAGCCAGTTGCTCGCTATTGCACGTGCCGGTGGATCTGGCGGCGGAAACCGGTTTGGATGAGGAAGCCAAAAGCTGGCTGGCTTTTGCAAGGCAGAAGCTTGATGAGATTCAAGCCCTGAAACAGGCATTGAACGGCAATCTGGCTGCGGTAGCGTCGCAATTTACGGATGCCGCCAGTGCGCTGAGTAAGCGGGCAAGTTCGCCCCGGATTCATAATCCTGTGGTGCAAAAACGTTTGCAGGAGATCGTACCGGCGGATGTGCAAAGACACGGCCAGTTTAAAGATCGAATTATCAGTCAACAGGCCAAGTTTGACTTGCCGCTGTTTCCGACCACGACTATCGGTTCTTTTCCGCAAACCAAGGCGATACGCCAGGCGCGCGCTGCCTACAAACGTGGGCAGGTACGGCATCTTGATTATCTCGATGCGATGCGTGCCGAGATTCGTCTGGTGGTCGCTGCTCAGGAAAAGATCGGCATCGACGTGTTGGTGCATGGCGAACCCGAGCGTAATGACATGGTCGAATATTTTGGTGAGCAATTATGGGGCTATGCGTTTACCGCGAATGGCTGGGTGCAGAGTTATGGTTCGCGTTGTGTGAAACCGCCGTTTATCTATGGAGATGTGTACCGGCCAGAGGCGATGACCGTGCACTGGAGTGAGTATGCGCAAAGCCTGACTGCCAAACCGATGAAAGGCATGCTGACCGGCCCCGTCACGATGTTGCAATGGTCGTTCGTGCGCGATGATCAACCGCGTGCTGTTACGGCACTGCAGATCGCCTTAGCCTTGCGCGATGAAGTGCTGGATCTGGAAAAAGCCGGCATAGGGATGATACA
This sequence comes from Undibacterium piscinae, assembly GCA_003970805.2. Lineage (GTDB taxonomy): Bacteria > Pseudomonadota > Gammaproteobacteria > Burkholderiales > Burkholderiaceae_D > Undibacterium > Undibacterium piscinae. The sequence continues at coordinate 953,487 of CP051152.1, read as the reverse complement.
GATAGACGAACCGGCGTTCCGCGAAGGGTTGCCTTTGAAGTCTAAGGACTGGGCGGCGTATCTCGATAGTGCGGTGCGGGCGTTTAAACTCTGTTCGGCTGGTGTGCGTGACGAGACCCAAATTCATACCCACATGTGCTATTCGGAATTCAATGACATCCTGCCGTGGATCGCCGCCATGGATGCCGATGTGATTACCATAGAGACGTCGCGCTCGGATATGAAGTTGCTCGATGGCTTTGGCGAGTTTGCCTATCCCAATGACATCGGCCCTGGCGTCTATGATATTCACTCGCCTAGAGTGGCTCGCGTGAGTGAAATGCAAAGGCTGCTGCAAAAGGCGCGCAAAGTCCTGCCTGATCATCGACTTTGGGTTAATCCCGATTGTGGCCTGAAAACCCGCGACTGGCCGGAAACCATCGCGGCACTGGAAAATATGGTGCAAGCGGCACGCTTGTTGCGCGCTTGCATCGCTGAATAATCTTGGCGGCGCGCAAGCCTGAATCGCCAGCGCGCGGATTTTCAAGGCGGCTACGTCGCCATTTCGCCAGTTTTTTCTACCGAGACGCAACCCCGGCGCAAGCCATTCGCCAAACGCTTAAACTCTGATTATAAGAACTGGTTTAGCGCCAGCGCGACTGATGATGCCCGTTTCGATGTTAAACCATAAGGATTACACCATGTTCTACCACTTTGAAAAAAAACACTTTGGGATTTTTTTTCGCTGGCGACGGCTTTTTTTGGCTGTCCGGTTATCTGCCACAGATAATTATAAGCAGGGTTGATATTAAACGATTGTGACCCGACCTATTCACCCCCAAGCGTCAGGAGGGAGAAAACCTAGCTTTGAGTACCGGTGGTGCCGTGGTATTGGTGCCGCTTCGGCGATACGCTTGACTCGGTGAGGGGGCCAATGTGGTTATTTTGACGTGTTGGCCAAGGAAAGCGCAGAAACGATTGCCCTGATCGTAAAGAAGGCGGAAAAGCGGAGTTTGTACAAGGTGGACGTGCGTAACAACGCGGATCTGAAGAAAGCGGTGGATCTGGCAGTTCAAGCCACTTGACGGCGGCTTTGATGGCGGCTCAATGCGTGCGGGGTGATGGGCATGGGCGCCTGACGCAAGCTTTGATTATCAGAAGAAAAGTCCTTGTAACCCTAGCCCGTCGCGATGCGAGCGATGAATACTTCGAACATTGGATGGACATTAACGCGACAGGGATTTTCAAATCAATGCGCGGAGCTCCAGCTTATTGAACAGGGCAAAGGCGGGCCATCGTGAATATCTGCTCGATTGCCGGTCTGACCGGGCTGGCAGGAAAGGCCGCCATATGTCGCTAGTAATCATGTTTGCAGTGGGTTAACCGCAATGTGCCGCTCATCGATTTACGCTCCTTTGGGCAGTTCGAATTAACTCTGTCAATATGTGCCGCGACGGAAACGGCGATGACTGATAGGCAATCAAGTTGTCAGGCTGCCGGGTAAGGAAAATAAAAAACTGAAGCGGTCGGCATCGCTGTTGAAAACGGTGATGTCGGTGCTTCCCATCAAGCGACTGGTGATGGTGCCGGCGGTAATTGAACCGCTGACATTCAAAGCGGTACGCCCATGTCGATCAGCGGTTCTATCGAGATCAGCAGACCTGCCAGCGCTACCGGTAAATCCATGGTGGACAGTACGATCAAGGCAGCAAAGGTGGCGCCACCGCCGACCCCGGCCACGCCAACCGAGCCGATTGCGATCACCGCCAAAAGCGGCAGGATGAAATTGAGCGTCATCGGGTCTATGCCTACGGTAGGGGCGATCATCACTGCCAGCATTGCCGGGTAAATGCCGGCGCAGCCATTCTGACCTATGCTGGCGCCAAACGAGGCGGCGAAATTGGCGGTGCCTTCCGGTGTACCGAGGCGGGTGGTTTGGGTCTGCACACTCATGGGGATGGAGCCGGCGCTGGTGCGCGAGGTGAAGGCAAATGCCAGTACCGGAAAAATCTTCCTGGCATAACGCAGAGGATTAAGTCCGGTCAGCGCAATCAGGCCTAAGTGTAGCGCGAACATCAGCGCGATCGCGCTATAGGATGCCATCACGAAACTGATCAGCTTGAGGATGTCGGTCAGGCTGGAGCCTGCCACCACCTGCGCCATCAAGGCAAATACGCCATACGGGGTCAGGCGCAATACCAGCGTCACCATGCGCATCACGATGGCATGTGCCACTTCGATAAAGCGATTAAATGAGGCGAAAATTTCCGGCTGCCTGGCAGCGATCCCAATGGCGGAAATGCCGATGAAAATCGAGAATACGACTACCGCGATGGTCGAGGTTTTGCGGGCGCCTGTCATGTCGAGGAAGGGATTGGCGGGGATGAAACTGATCAGCATGTTTGGCAGTGAGATCGCTTTCGCCGCCGACAGTGAGATCGCTTTCGCCGCCGACAGCGTACCTTGCAGATATTCACCGCGCGCCACCTCCGCTGCGCTGGCGGAAAGTCCTACTGCCGTGAGACCAAACAGCTTGGCCATACAGATGCCTATCAGTGCCGCCGCCATGGTGGTGAGCATCAGGATGCTGATGGTCAGCACGCTGATCTTGCCTAAGGAGCCGGCATCGCAATTTTAAAATCGCGCCGATGATGGAGACCATGATCATCTGTAGTAGCTTGATTTCCAGATAAAATCGCGCCACCGCATCGTAGCTGCGACCGAGATCGATGATGGAGATCGACATTGCCGGTACGCTCACCATTGCCGAATAAACAGCCTTCAATCCGGTCGGCACCTGCCATCAGAGCCAGTTCGGCTGAGGCCACCGCGGTGCATTGTGCGGATGGACGCTCAGAATGATGGCATCGCGTCGTAGATGCGTATGCATCCATTCGATCTGGTCGGCATACACATTGGGCGTGCTGCACTCTACGGTGCTGGGCAAGTTGATAATCATCTTGTTGCTGGTGCTGGGTTGCCAGATGGCGGAGACTGCATCGCAGACTTCTTTAGAGAAATCCAATTCGGCCATACTGAAGGTTTCGGCGAGTATTCAAACACCCATTCGGTCTCTGGACGCTGATCGGTCAATTGCTTAATCAGGTGGGTGGCGTCGGTCGCAATCGCCTTGATCTGTGCGCACGATTTGTCAAACACGATGCGCCGGAACGCCGGTGCGATAGGATTGTAGACATGAATAATCGCGCGCCTGGCACCTTGCAAGGACTCTATGGTGTGGCGTATCAAGTCCGGGCGCGCTTGCGTCAAGACTTCTATCGTGACGTCATCCGGGATGCGTTGCTCGCTAATGAGTTTGCGCACGAAGTCAAAGTCGGTATCCGAAGCGGAAGGGAAGGCGACCTCGATTTCTTTGAGGCCGATGCGCACCAGCATCTCGAAAAATTTCAATTTTTTGGTCGCGTTCATCGGTTCTATCAGGGCTTGATTGCCATCGCGTAGATCGGTACTCATCCAGATTGGAGCCTTACTGATGATCTGATCTGGCCAACGGCGTGCTGCCAATTGCACGGGTGGGAAAGGACGGTATTTGCTAGTGGTAGACATGCGGATTCCTTTTAAAGCACAGCCCTTGCCAGAGACACAGAGCGTCTGCGCTAGCTAAGGCTTGCGATTAAATCTAACTATTTACGAAGTGGGGAGGGGTGGCGTCAAGGCTAACTGACAGCCACATGCAAGGAACGCGAGGCCAGTTAAACCGATCAGTAGTCGCAGCAGTGCTAGCAGCACCGGCAGTGCTAGTAATACCAGCAGCGGGCTAGTAAGACGCAGCGCGCAGGCAAGCAATTGCCGTACTGGCTTCGCAATGCTACTGTGGCTGGTGGAAATTACGCTGCTTGACATGTGGTATTTAAAAAAAAATCTGGGCTTGCTGAATAACTTTTGCGGCTCGCAGTGGCAGTGAAACTTAAACTGAAACTGTGCTTGGCTATTATTTGAGTGTTAGCAGCGAGCGTAGTCGACTTAGCGCTGTGCTTAGTCGCAGCAGCGTAGGCATACCAGTAGCGAGCGTGTTGCGCGCTGGAATTCTGGGGCCGAGGCTGTGAGGGAGAGTGAGTACATGGCTTAAATGTAAGCGATAGCTAGTGAGTTGGTCAAGCGCTAATATTTGAGTGATTAAGCGGGGTAAGCGGGGTAAGCCTGATAAGCGTGATTAAGTTTGACCAGAATTCTGGTCTGGGAGTGGTGCGTCCGGCGCGTTCAATGGCAGGTGCACTTCAAAGCAGCTGCCCACGCCGACTTCAGAACTGACGCTGATAGTGCCGTTGAGGGTTTTGTTAACTAGGTTTTCTACGATGCCCATGCCTAAGCCGGTGCCGCCTTTGCCAGTCTTGGTGGTAAAAAAGGGTTGAAATAATTGTTTGAGATTTTCTTCCGGGATGCCGACTCCATCATCGATAAAAAATAAATGTACTTCTTGCTCCACGAGCTTGGCACTAATGCGCAAGGCTCCATTTTCGCGTCCTTCAAAGGCATGTAAATAGGCGTTATTGATCAGGTTGATGGTCACTTGTCCGAGTGCGCCTGGCAGGCTATGCATGCGTATGCCGTAGGGGATGTCTAGCATTAGTTGATGTGGGTAACGCTTTAAGCTCGGCGCTAGGGTATCAATCACTTCAGTTAGCATCTGGGCTAAATCAAAGGCGCGCAGTTGCTCGCTGGCCTGATCATTGGCCACCTGCCGGAAGGTTTTTAGTAGCTCGGCTGCACGCTGTACATTGCGTAGCATCAGATCATTGCCCTGGGTGACAGCGTTGATGAAGTTGCTCAGGTCTGAGCGTTTAATTTGATTGCTCTCTAAAGCTAGTTGAAAAACTTTTGCCTTGGTCAAAGAGTGTGTGCGCGGTCATCAGGCAGTTACCCATAGGCGTACTGAGTTCGTGCGAGACACTCGCGACCAAGGTGTTGAGAGTGGCCTTAGTTTCACTGCGGGCCAACTCTTCTTGTGTCCTTTGCAGTTTGCTCATGGCAGACTCAAGCTCTGCGGTACGTTGCACTACGCGTTGCTCCAGGCTTTCCATTGAGATCGCGGATTTGCTGCTCAGCATGCAGTTTATCGGTGACGTCTATCACTAGGGCAAAGACACCGGTCACTGCATTGTTCTTGGCTTATTTCTGGTTCCATCATGACATCGACGACGCGTGCTTGACCAGTGTGCGGATCTTGATAGGACCGTCGATACCCGGTGACTTCACCCTTCAGGCAGAGTTCCCAATACGGGGTCATAAATACCAGACCTTCGGGGGACATGTAGTCGGTAATTTTTTTTTGCGAGTAGGTCCTCTGCCTGAGCGCCAAATAATTCGGCATAAACGGGCATTGCTGAAGCGTAGTATCGCCTCGGCATCAAGCGAGGCAACAACCGGCCGGTACGTGATCGAGGATTAATCGCAAATCGCGCTTGCCTTGTTCCAAGCTGTGGTTTTGGCTGGCCAATTGTGCTGATAATGCGATCGCATGGTCACGTTGATGGGTCAGACTGCGGTAGGCTGTCTGTGTTAAAAAAGCGATCGCCAGCAAATTACCAATTACGGTTGACACACCACCAAGACCGGCGCCCTTGCTGTAGGGTGATAGACTCCGGTCAATTCTCCTAAGCCTAGTGCCAAAATAAACAGCACGCTGATAGCGGTCACCGCTAGCAACCAACGACGACCAAGTATCCAGCCAGCGAGCGCAATCAGAAATGGGTAAGTCAAAAGATTGGCACTATGCACGCCGGCAAAAATGAAGGTAGAGACCGATACGCCCAGCCACAAACCGAGCACCAGAACCTGAGTGCTACGCCGTATTGAATACGGCAATTGCAAATAACTCAGGCTAGCGATCAGCAATAAAGCCAAAACCGTTAAGACTCTAGAAAAACTGAGTGCCTGACTTACTGCGGCTCCGATGACAGTAGAGGCGCAAATAAACAAAAGGATAATGAGTACACGCTGTATTAAGCGCGTATAGGCGGCAGTTTCATCGCCAAAATCTGATTCTTGAGGGGCGTTATTCATGGCTTGCTGTGTTGGTGTGATGCGCGGCACCTAAGTTGTATGCCCTTCTTTTTTCTGTGGCACTTGATGCCAGTTTTGAATTGTACCTCTGGAATGCGCGTTCATCCTTGTTAAACCGCAATGGCGCTTATTGAATTGCCATATTTGTCGTAAGTATCCGCAAGGAAAATTTTTGTCCTGCATTTATCGCTATCGGTCTGAGTATCAAGCAGGGCGCGCCCGCAAGAGGAAAGACTCTAATTTATTCTAGGCTGCAGGGCTTAGAATTGCGAGCGAGAAATCTGATTGAACTAGCATTTTCTGATTTGCGTTTAGTCTATCGTAGATGCGTCACTCGTTTTTTCTTGTTTGCTTAGATCTGAGAATTTTGATGTGAAATTTTAATTTAGCAAATTGTAGTTCTTGCTGGGAACTTTTGCATCAGCGGACAAACTAAGTAAGGCTTCCCCCGACGGCGCTATCTGAGGCCGTTAAGTAAAAAATATATTGTCCTTTTGGAGTAGATAAATGCAACAGAAATTCGCAGTCGTATCAAAAATCGCCGCCTTGTCCCTATTCGCATGCTTCGCCGCACCAGTGATGGCGCAGAGCGCAGGCAGTGTGGTTGTAAACGTCGGTTGGGCGCATATCGCACCTAATGACTCAAGCACACCACTTGCTTTCACATACCCAGTTCAAAAATCTGACCCTCTCTCTGGTGCAGGTGTTGACGCTACCAATACTCTAGGCGTTGCGCTCAACTATTTTACACGGATAATGTTGTATTTGCTGCTGACTTGGGTGTGCCTCCGACGTATAAATTGCACGGCGAAGGTAGTCTTGCTTCAGTCGGCGCTTTCTTTGATGCACTTTTTTCTGTTCGTTACTTTTTTTTGGTTGGAGGGCGAATGTGGAACTGGCATTTCAACAAAGAGTCGTACTATAGTCGCTTTGAGCCAAGGAAATTGCCAGCTTCGTTAATCCCATCGATCGCTACCTCAGCTGATTTAGGCAGTGGTTTTGCTCCGGTTATCACTGGCGGCGTTAGTTATGAAGTTTCTGATAACTGGTACGCGAATTTTTCACTGTCCTATGTTAAGTTGAAAACAGAAGCTAATTTGACTACGACGTATAAGGGGACGGTCTTAGCAAAAAGCAATACTACTTTGACTTTAGATCCACTGGTCGCTTTCGCTAGTGTTGGTTACCGTTTCTAATTGTTGTTGCATAGGTTTTTTCCGCGTTTAAGACCTGTCTTCAACGCGCGTTTTTCTTAAATTTCTATTGGACGGCACTGGTGTTGGTGCCGGACCGTCCGATAGAAATCCCATCGCCAGATTTAGTCTGCGTCCAGCTTAGTTTTTCCTCTCATCAGCAAAACTCTCTCCCGGCTTAAGCAGAAAAGCGTACTGATAGCGCGCGTCTTTTTTGCGTCTCTCTGCAACTTTCTATGTGTGTACTTGTCAGAAAGCCAGTACTATCCCATCTTGCTAAGATGGTAAATAATTCACCTACCCGTGGCTTACCAAGCTGTCTCGGCACACGATCATTGTCTACATGGCGCCGCTATTAGCGGCAATTAAGTTCAACGAAATACGTCAAATTCATTTCAGGTCGGCTGCATGAGTTTTGCCTGTCGTGCCGTTGTACCATCACTGCGCCGCTGTCGTGCCGTTGTAGCTTTTACGCTAAGGCATTAAAATAATATCGAGGAGATGGTATGGTTTGGAGTCAGGTCTATGACCCGTTAGGTAATATTTGGCTGTCCGCATTGATGGCGGCGATTCCGGTGGTGGTGATGCTGGGTTGTATCGCATTCGGACACATGAAGGCGCATTATGCGGCGGGCTTAGGCTTGGCAAGTGCTTTACTGGTAGCGATTTTTGGTTTTGGCATGCCCGCCGGCCTGGCATGGAATGCAGCCGGTTACGGTGCCGCCTTTGGCCTGTTGCCGATAGGCTGGATCGTCCTCAATATTATCTTCCTACATCAGCTGACGATAGAAAACGGCTCGTTCAAGGTCTTGCAGGATAGCCTGACCGGCATCACCGACGACCGGCGCATACAGCTCTTGCTGATCGCGTTTTGCTTCGGCGCGTTTTTTGAGGGTGCGGCCGGATTCGGCACACCGGTGGCGGTTACCGCCGCCATCATGATAGGTCTGGGATTTTCGCCATTGGCCGCTTCCGGCTTATGTCTGATCGCCAATACCGCACCGGTTGCCTATGGCGCGCTGGGTACGCCGGTGATTGCGCTTGCCGCCGTGACCGGGCTTGACCTGCTGGAATTGTCGGGCATGATAGGGCGTCAGTTACCGCTGTTTTCCTTGATGGTACCGTTCTGGTTGATCTGGGCTTTTGCCGGATTCCGCGGCATGCTGCAAATCTGGCCGGCGATCCTGGTGGCTGGCTTAAGCTTCGCGATTCCGCAATATCTGGTCTCCAATTTCCATGGTCCGTGGCTGGTTGACGTAATCGCCGCCATCGTTTCCATGGTCAGTCTGGTCTTGTTTCTGAAAGTCTGGAAGCCGAAAAAAATCTGGACCTCCACTTCACTCAAAGGACATGAAGCTCAATCCGGTACGCCAGACCTGGAAAGTGAAAAACCCCACGGTCATGAAGCGGACCTTGCTGCCGCAATTTTCGAAAAGCATGATAAGCGTGCTTTGGTGATGGCATGGATGCCATGGGTTATCCTCACTGCGCTGGTATTTATCTGGGGTATTCCTGAGTTTAAGAAGTGGGTGGACGGTATTTCAGTATTCAAGATTCCATTCACGGGTTTGCATAATCTGGTCGAAAAAGTCGCTCCGGTAGTAGCCAAGCCACATAAGGAAGCGGCAATTTATACCTTGAACTGGTTGTCCGCCACCGGCACCGGGATTTTTATCGCCTCTATCATTTCCGGTTTAATGATGAAGTATTCACTGCTTAATCTGGTGCGCATCTATTTCCGCACTATCTGGCTGGTCCGTTACTCGTTGCTGACTATAGTGCTGATGCTGGCACTCGGTTATTTGACGCGTTATTCAGGTACCGATGCTACCTTGGGTCTGGTGTTTGCTCATACCGGCATGTTCTATCCTATCTTCGGTACCTTGTTAGGCTGGCTTGGTGTCGCATTGACGGTTCGGATACGGCGGCCAACGTCTTGTTTGGCGGACTGCAAAAAACCACGGCGGAACAATTGGGCCTGAGCCGGTCTTGATGGCGGCGGCCAATAGCTCAGGCGGCGTCATGGGTAAAATGGTGGATGCGCAAAGTATCGTGGTCGCCAGTACCGCCACCCGTTGGTATGGGCATGAAGGCGAGATCTTGCGTTTCGTGTTCTTCCACAGTCTGGCACTGGCGGTGTTGGTCGGGCTCTTCGTATTCCTCCAGGCCTATGTGTATCCGTTCACCTTGCTGGTGCATTAAGACGATATAGATAGCCTTGCTATAGAAAGGGCCTGGTAGTCAGCATAGTCGCTGATTGCCAGGTCCTTTTTATTTGCCATTGAAAATCGTGAGCGAGCACTGAGCGGATAATTGGCGTTACACTTGGGCACTATTGATTAAATAGTCGTTAAACATACAAGGATGAGGCCAGATATGAAAAAAACATCGATTCGGTGTCTGTGTTTGGAGGAGTGTTTGTGCCGTCCAAATAAATTTCTGGAACGTAGCTCCATGTTTGGCGGATTAGTCGCATTCGCGATTGTGCTCTCTGGCTGTGCCAGCACAGAGTCGCCCCAATCGGTGGTTAATGCCGGTTCCGGCACTACGATAGCTACAGCTACAGCTACAGCTACAGCTACAGCGCCTAAGTCAGCAGCCACTCCTGCGCCAGCATCGGTGTGTCGCAAAAGCCGGCCGCTACGACTGGCAGTCTGACTAAGCCAGCGATGGAAACGCAGGTGATGGGTGCGGTTACTTCGCCCTTGAGTGACTTTAACCTGATTCGCGCTGAGATTTCGCCTGAATTGAATGCCGCCATGAAGGGGCCGTATTTGATGCCGGTGGATAAATCGTGCGAAGGCATAGGTGCCGAGGTCAGTGCGCTTGATCGCATCATAGGGCCAGATCTTGATGCCTTATCCGCGAATAAGATTGCCGGCCTGTTTGAGCAGGGACAGTCGGAGTTAAGTAATGCGGCAATCGGTGCTTTACGCAGCACGGTCGAAGGCGTGATTCCTTTTCGTAGCTGGATACGCCGATTTTCCGGCGCTGACCGGCATTCCAAAGACGTGACGGCAGCGCTGGCGGCCGGAGTGGTACGTCGCGCTTTTCTGAAGGGCTTGGGTCAGGCCAGTGGTTGGTTGGGGCAGTGCTTGGCTGGCGCTGGTCTTGATGGTGGTGATCGGTTTTTGCTCAGGGATCGCCGGACCATCACGGGATTTGATGATACGTGCAGCAGCCCCTAGCAATGCCACCGGGCGCGTGTATGGCGTGGTGTACTCGGGCCTCGATAGTGGTCTGGCTTGTGCGCCGCTACTGTTTGGTGCGGTAATGGATGCGCATCATCCGTCCTGGGTATTTGTCTGCGTCGGTGTGTTTCAGGTGTTGGCGATAATGACTGCGGTAAACGTCGGCAGCGCCACCGCGCGCGCGCAACTTGGTGAGCGCGGCCTAGCGTTGGTCTAGGTTTGGCTTAGTGTTGATTTAGACTAGATGCCAGCCACTAGCGTCGCTGTGGCTGGCCTGAGCTTCTTACTGTAGACTTAGATACTACCCTAGTATTTTTTTAATCGCCCAATGGATATATGCGCGATTAGGTATATTTTAAAATTTTTTAGGGGAGTATATACATTAGGACATACGCAGCATGTTCTAGTGGCTCTGCAGTTTCAGGGTACTGCTCAAAAAACGTACTGGTGCTGGACAAAAATTCAATTCAGGGTAGGCCTTAATCTGACAATTCGGGCAAGCAGGCAGCGTACAGCTTGCCGGTTAGCCCTTCAGCGGTAATGCGCTTGGCAAGAACAAATCGCGATTGAACATAGTTCTGTGCGCCCAGACCGGTAGGGTTGGCAATCCCGCGCTTGCTGGCGACTAGTTGCAGCATGGCGACCGTGAGTTCGGTAGTGCGGCGTGCGGCGGTTCTATGCCGCCGGTTTGAGCACTTGCCTGACTACGTTCTAACATGTCGTCCGGCACCGGATAGGTAATCAGGTATCGCTGGCGAAATCCTTGGCCACTAGGTAATCACGGCTTGCCAGCGCATGGTCTCTGGCGATCAGTGCGATGATCTCGAAGCGAAATAAGGGGTGATAGCTGACCGTTTTCTCCCGCATCCATTTCTGAAACGATGGCGATATCTGCCCTGTGACCATACAGTAAGCCCACCGGGTCAGCCTGAAAGCCCGACACAATATCCAATTCCACTTCGGGCCAGTTTGCCGGAACAGATCCATCGCAGGCATCAGCCAGTCAAAGCACGTATGACACTCGACTGCAATGCGTAGCTGACCCGCTACCCCTTGTGCCAGCCGGGGCAGATCACGTTCGCTATTGGCCACTTGCGGTAGCACCAGATCGGCCAGTTGCAGCAGGCGCTCGCCGGCCGGGTAAATCGTATCGGGTAGTCTTGCGTTCAAACAGACTGACTCCGTGATGCTCTTCGAGTAATTTAATCTGGTGAGACAGGGCTGATTGCGTGACATTGAGCAATACCGCGGCACGCAGCAGGTTACCGGCTTCGCGCAAGGCATGCAGGGTTTTAAGGTGACGAAGTTCCAGTATCGATTGCATTATGAGTAAAATTCAAGTTGATTCTTAAAATATGTCGTTTGAATAATAAATGACTTTACCCGATCATGGCAAGACTTAAAGTGATAGGAGAATCAACATGGCATCAGCACATATTTTGGGATTTCCGCGCATAGGCGCTCAACGTGAATTGAAATTCGCTCAGGAAGCCTATTGGCGCGGTGAAGTGAGCTTAGCGACCTTGCACGATACCGGCCGTGATTTGCGTGCCAGACATTGGGCTTTGCAACAACAAGCCGGTTTGGATCTGGTCAGCGTCGGTGATTTTACCTGGTATGACCAGGTGCTTTCCACGCTAGCCTTGTTGGGCGCGCTACCGGTCCGGTTTGGCTTTGATGCCAGGACGCTGGACGATTATTTTGTCGCTTTGACTAAATGGTTTGATACCAATTACCACGGCTGAGACTCATTTTGAGGGCGGCTTGGTTATTTGGGGGAAGCGCGGCGCAAGCGCATCAGGCCAAGGTGTACCGGTCCGGTTTGGCTTTGCGCCTATGCGGGCAGGCGAAATGGTTTGACGCCATTCTGACGATTATTTTGTTCGCGGCATCAGGCGCTGCGGCTGAATATTTTGAGCACTTTGACTGGTCTATTTGAACAACTGGCCGTTTTGCTTGGCTGAGGCCAGCATTGCGACTTGCGACTACAGACGGTGACTATTCGGGGCGGCGGGTTGAGGCTGTATCGGTGATTCTTGATGATGGTGCAATTGAAAATTCCACGTATCGGGATGCCGTTATCCGCGCTTTCGCCACTTACCCAGATAGCTATTTTGACCCTATGCGTAGTCAGATGATGCTCAATAAGGTCAAACGGCTAAAGTTTGTCGGTCATGCAGAGTATCAAACTCAAACCAGTGGCAATGGGGATGTTGAGTTAATTGTCAGAGTGAAGCTCAGCGATCAAGCCAAACCTCTGGGCGAACAAGCGATGGGCTGGTTGGCCGATCGCAGCTGGAAAGACTTCCCTGTTCTATATGCCGATGATAAGAGCGTTCTAAGAGCCAAGATTGAGAACAAATCGATGGTATTCTCAAATACCAATGCCTTCTTTGGCCGTCCTGAGATACTGACTTCGGGTAATCCGCTAGCTCAGTCGCCCTCTGGTAGTCACGGTACCGATACCTGGCTGGAAAGCAGTGTGGAAGCAGGCCTGTATGGTTTGAGTGCCGTTACTGAGCGCATCTCTGTTTTCGCTGCAGGCAGCTATATCGCTTCAGGTTCCTGGGGGCCTGAATTGTTTACCGATGCAAGCCGCACTCATGGGCATGCCGAAGATGCCTATGCAGGTGTGATTGGCAGTAACACTACGGCGCAAGGCGGGATTCGCCAGATGAGCCTGCTATATGGCCGTAAAGCATTTCAAATTGATAATGGGATGATACTTCGCCTGTCGTCGGCCAATGGCGGTGCGCGAGCGGCATTACAGTCAAATCCGCGCAATGCAGCAGATCAACTCATGCACGCCCAGTTTACGTATGACGCCCATAAGCTCGACCTATTCCGTCTTAATCCAGACGAGTTGGAAGAGATAGATAGCAAAACGATTATCAATGGTATCAACTACGAAGGGCGTTTGTTGCCGCAGCTAAGGCTAGGCGGGATGGCCTTACAGGTCCCATCGTCAAATTTTTCGTATTACACCAATACCGCAGTCTACTCACGGGCGGGATTGCGGGTTACCGATATTCGCCTTGCATTGGATCCGTCTTTGAGTGGCTCAGGTCTGTATATGCGTGCCGAATTAGCGCGTCAGACACATCGTGACTTTGACATGGACGCACGCGCCGGCTATGTAGAAGCGGGCTATCAATTTCATCATGCACCGTGGCGACCTACAGTGAGCTACCGTTATTCATCGTTTAGCGGCGACAACCCAAATACTGCGACTTTTGAGCGCTGGGATCCACTCTTTGCAGGAGGTGGCGGGGATGAATGGGTGCAAGGCCTGAATCAATATAAAGTCGTGCAAACGTCTAACGTGGTTGCGCATCGTTTTATGGCTCGCCTGCAGCCAGGACCACGTTGGGAGTTAACGCCGCAATTTTGGATTTTCAAGGCGGCTACGCTGAATAATCTTGGCGGCGCGCAAGCCTTATCGCTGTATAGCGACAAAGACCTTGGCCGCGAGTTAAACCTTACCGCGCGCTATGTCGCCAGTCCCGGGTTAATTTTTGTTTTTTCTACCGCTTATACGCAACCCGGCGCAGCCATTCGCCAAAGCTTAAACTCTGATTATAAGAACTGGTTTAGCGCCAGCGCACTGATGATTGCCCGTTTCTGATGTTAACCATAAGGATTACACCATGTCTACACTGAAAAAAACACTTGGATTTTTTGTCGCTGGCGACGGCTTTTTTGGCTGTGCCGGTTTCTGCACAGAATAATTATAAGCAGGTTGATATTAAACCGATTGACCCCGCCTATTTCACCCCCAAGCGTCATGAGGGGAGAACCTATCTGATTACCGGTGGTGCCCGTGGTATTGGTGCCGCTTCGGCGATACGCTTGACTCGTGAGGGGGCCAATGTGGTTATTTTTGACGTGTTGGCCAAGGAAAGCGCAGAAACGATTGCCCTGATCCGTAAAGAAGGCGGGAAAGCGGAGTTTGTACAAGGTGACGTGCGTAACAACGCGGATCTGAAGAAAGCGGTGGATCTGGCAGTCAGCACTTACGGCGGCTTGAATGGCGCGCTCAATGCTGCCGGCGTGATGGCCGCCATGGCGCCTGACGCAAGCTTTGATTATCAGAAGCAAAAGTCCTTGCTACCTAGCCCGATCGCCGATGCGAGCGATGAATACTTCGATACATTGATGGACATTAACGCGACAGGGATTTTCAAATCAATGCGCGCTGAGCTCCAGCCTATATTGAAACAGGGCAAAGGCGGCGCCATCGTGAATATCTGCTCGATTGCCGGTCTGACCGGGCTGGCAGGAAATGCCGCCTATGTCGCTAGTAAACATGCTTGCAGTGGTTTAACCCGCAATGGCGCCATCGATTACGCTCCTTATGGCATTCGAATTAACTCTGTCAATATGGCCGCGACGGAAACGGCGATGACTGATATGGCAATCAAGTTTGTCATGGCTGCCGGTAAGGAAAATAAAAACCCTGAAGCGGTCAATATGGGACGCACAAAAACCATGAGCCTGCTGGCCTATGCGGATAGCAAAAAACGTCAAGCGACAGTATGGGAACAAGCGGCCGTGATCTGCTTCCTGTTGTCTGATGAAGCGTCCAATTTGACAGGTGGCTTATTTGCCACCGATGGTGGCTGGACCGCTTATTAATTGAATAAAGTCCTACTGCCGCCAAACAGCTTGGCCATACAGATGCCTATCAGTGCCGCCGCCATGGTGAGCATCAGGATGCTGATGGTCAGCACGCTGATCTTGCCTAAGGAGCCGGCATCGCGCAATTTTAGAAATCGCGCCGATGATGGAGACCATGATCAAAGGCATGATGATCATCTGTAGTAGCTTGACGTAGCCGCTGCCCATGATATCCAGATAGGCATTGGTGGCGGCTATGACCGGGGAACTCAGGCCATAGATGAATGCAGCCCCGCGCCAAGTAGCACGCCCAACTATTTACGAAGTGGGGAGGGGTGGCGTCAAGGCTAACTGACAGCCACATGCAAGGAACGCGAGGCCAGTTAACCGATCAGTAGTCGCAGCAGTGCTAGCAGCACCGGCAGTGCTAGTAATACCAGCAGCGGGCTAGTAAGACGCAGCGCGCAGGCAAGCAATTGCCGTACTGGCTTCGCAATGCTACTGTGGCTGGTGGAAATTACGCTGCTTGACATGTGGTATTTAAAAAAAAATCTGGGCTTGCTGAATAACTTTTGCGGCTCGCAGTGGCAGTGAAACTTAAACTGAAACTGTGCTTGGCTATTATTTGAGTGTTAGCAGCGAGCGTAGTCGACTTAGCGCTGTGCTTAGTCGCAGCAGCGTAGGCAATACCAGTAGCGAGCGTGTTGCGCGCTGGAATTCTGGGGCCGAGGCTGTGAGGGAGAGTGAGTACATGGCTTAAATGTAAGCGATAGCTAGTGAGTTGGTCAAGCGCTAATATTTGAGTGATTAAGCGGGGTAAGCGGGGTAAGCCTGATAAGCGTGATTAAGTTTGACCAGAATTCTGGTCTGGGAGTGGTGCGTCCGGCGCGTTCAATGGCAGGTGCACTTCAAAGCAGCTGCCCACGCCGACTTCAGAACTGACGCTGATAGTGCCGTTGAGGGTTTTGTTAACTAGGTTTTCTACGATGCCCATGCCTAAGCCGGTGCCGCCTTTGCCAGTCTTGGTGGTAAAAAAGGGTTGAAATAATTGTTTGAGATTTTCTTCCGGGATGCCGACTCCATCATCGATAAAAAATAAATGTACTTCTTGCTCCACGAGCTTGGCACTAATGCGCAAGGCTCCATTTTCGCGTCCTTCAAAGGCATGTAAATAGGCGTTATTGATCAGGTTGATGGTCACTTGTCCGAGTGCGCCTGGCAGGCTATGCATGCGTATGCCGTAGGGGATGTCTAGCATTAGTTGATGTGGGTAACGCTTTAAGCTCGGCGCTAGGGTATCAATCACTTCAGTTAGCATCTGGGCTAAATCAAAGGCGCGCAGTTGCTCGCTGGCCTGATCATTGGCCACCTGCCGGAAGGTTTTTAGTAGCTCGGCTGCACGCTGTACATTGCGTAGCATCAGATCATTGCCCTGGGTGACAGCGTTGATGAAGTTGCTCAGGTCTGAGCGTTTAATTTGATTGCTCTCTAAAGCTAGTTGAAAACTTTTGCCTTGGTCAAAGAGTGTGTGCGCGGTCATCAGGCAGTTACCCATAGGCGTACTGAGTTCGTGCGAGACACTCGCGACCAAGGTGTTGAGAGTGGCCTTAGTTTCACTGCGGGCCAACTCTTCTTGTGTCCTTTGCAGTTTGCTCATGGCAGACTCAAGCTCTGCGGTACGTTGCACTACGCGTTGCTCCAGGCTTTCATTGAGATCGCGGATTTGCTGCTCAGCATGCAGTTTATCGGTGACGTCTATCACTAGGGCAAAGACACCGGTCACTGCATTGTCTTGGCTTATTTCTGGTTCCATCATGACATCGACGACGCGTGCTTGACCAGTGTGCGGATCTTGATAGGACCGTCGATACCCGGTGACTTCACCCTTCAGGCAGAGTTCCCAATACGGGGTCATAAATACCAGACCTTCGGGGGACATGTAGTCGGTAATTTTTTTTGCGAGTAGGTCCTCTGCCTGAGCGCCAAATAATTCGGCATAACGGGCATTGCTGAAGCGTAGTATCGCCTCGGCATCAAGCGAGGCAACACCGGCCGGTACGTGATCGAGGATTAATCGCAAATCGCGCTTGCCTTGTTCCAAGCTGTGGTTTTGGCTGGCCAATTGTGCTGATAATGCGATCGCATGGTCACGTTGATGGGTCAGACTGCGGTAGGCTGTCTGTGTTAAAAAAGCGATCGCCAGCAAATTACCAATTACGGTTGACACCACCACCAAGACCGGCGCCCTTGCTGTAGGGTGATAGACTCCGGTCAATTCTCCTAAGCCTAGTGCCAAAATAAACAGCACGCTGATAGCGGTCACCGCTAGCAACCAACGACGACCAAGTATCCAGCCAGCGAGCGCAATCAGAAATGGGTAAGTCAAAAGATTGGCACTATGCACGCCGGCAAAAATGAAGGTAGAGACCGATACGCCCAGCCACAAACCGAGCACCAGAACCTGAGTGCTACGCCGTATTGAATACGGCAATTGCAAATAACTCAGGCTAGCGATCAGCAATAAAGCCAAAACCGTTAAGACTCTAGAAAAACTGAGTGCCTGACTTACTGCGGCTCCGATGACAGTAGAGGCGCAAATAAACAAAAGGATAATGAGTACACGCTGTATTAAGCGCGTATAGGCGGCAGTTTCATCGCCAAAATCTGATTCTTGAGGGGCGTTATTCATGGCTTGCTGTGTTGGTGTGATGCGCGGCACCTAAGTTGTATGCCCTTCTTTTTTCTGTGGCACTTGATGCCAGTTTTGAATTGTACCTCTGGAATGCGCGTTCATCCTTGTTAAACCGCAATGGCGCTTATTGAATTGCCATATTTGTCGTAAGTATCCGCAAGGAAAATTTTTGTCCTGCATTTATCGCTATCGGTCTGAGTATCAAGCAGGGCGCGCCCGCAAGAGGAAAGACTCTAATTTATTCTAGGCTGCAGGGCTTAGAATTGCGAGCGAGAAATCTGATTGAACTAGCATTTTCTGATTTGCGTTTAGTCTATCGTAGATGCGTCACTCGTTTTTTCTTGTTTGCTTAGATCTGAGAATTTTGATGTGAAATTTAATTTAGCAAATTGTAGTTCTTGCTGGGAACTTTTGCATCAGCGGACAAACTAAGTAAGGCTTCCCCCGACGGCGCTATCTGAGGCCGTTAAGTAAAAAATATATTGTCCTTTTGGAGTAGATAAATGCAACAGAAATTCGCAGTCGTATCAAAAATCGCCGCCTTGTCCCTATTCGCATGCTTCGCCGCACCAGTGATGGCGCAGAGCGCAGGCAGTGTGGTTGTAAACGTCGGTTGGGCGCATATCGCACCTAATGACTCAAGCACACCACTTGCTTTCACATACCCAGTTCAAAAATCTGACCCTCTCTCTGGTGCAGGTGTTGACGCTACCAATACTCTAGGCGTTGCGCTCAACTATTTCTACACGGATAATGTTGTATTTGCTGCTGACTTGGGTGTGCCTCCGACGTATAAATTGCACGGCGAAGGTAGTCTTGCTTCAGTCGGCGAAATTGGTGATGCTAAGCAGTGGGCTCCTACTGCCTTGGTTAAATATTTCTTTGGTAATTCAAAATCTAAGCTACGTCCTTACCTTGGTGGTGGTGTGACTTACGTACGTTATTCTGATGTGGAACTGACTTCAGCATTTCAACAAAGAGTCGGCGGTACTATAGTCGCTTTGAGCCAAGGAAAATTGCCAGCTTCGTTAATCCCATCGATCGCTACCTCAGCTGATTTAGGCAGTGGTTTTGCTCCGGTTATCACTGGCGGCGTTAGTTATGAAGTTTCTGATAACTGGTACGCGAATTTTTCACTGTCCTATGTTAAGTTGAAAACAGAAGCTAATTTGACTACGACGTATAAGGGGACGGTCTTAGCAAAAAGCAATACTACTTTGACTTTAGATCCACTGGTCGCTTTCGCTAGTGTTGGTTACCGTTTCTAATTGTTGTTGCATAGGTTTTTTCCGCGTTTAAGACCTGTCTTCAACGCGCGTTTTTCTTAAATTTCTATTGGACGGCACTGGTGTTGGTGCCGGACCGTCCGATAGAAATCCCATCGCCAGATTTAGTCTGCGTCCAGCTTAGTTTTTCCTCTCATCAGCAAAACTCTCTCCCGGCTTAAGCAGAAAAGCGTACTGATAGCGCGCGTCTTTTTTGCGTCTCTCTGCAACTTTCTATGTGTGTACTTGTCAGAAAGCCAGTACTATCCCATCTTGCTAAGATGGTAAATAATTCACCTACCCGTGGCTTACCAAGCTGTCTCGGCACACGATATCTATAAAAAATAATGTGACCATCCTCACCGGAGACTTATCTTGCAGAAAAAAACATTCTGGCTGATTGCCTTACTGATGTTGGCTTTGGCGGCCATCATTGTCTACATGGCGCCGCTATCCCAAAACGAAATTTCCCGCAAAGTAGCTGAGATCGCACCTGCCACTGATGCCTGGCGCGCTGCTTTGCCGCGCGATCCAGCGGCTGCGACGGCTGCTTATATGGCGCGTTTGCCGGCAGCGGCTACGGCCAGGTCGGATGCTTATTTTGAAGGTGGCTATTGGTTGCAATTGATAGGATTTGTCGTCGGTATCGCGGCCTCTTGGGTATTGTTGAGTAGCCGTATTCTGGTCGCACTGCGCGATAAGTTAGAGCAGCATAGTCAAAGGCGCTGGCTCAATAACGCCATCTTGATTGCAGCATTTACTTTGCTCAGCAGCATCTTGAGTGCACCTCTGGACGTCTATCAACGTTATTTTCGCGAGCATTTGTATGGACTTGCGAATCAAAGTTTCGGACCTTGGTTCAGTGATTTTCTATTGAATTTTGCGCTTGCCATGGTGGTCGGCACCTTGTTCATCTCCCTGATTTTTGTGGTGATGCGTAGGCTGGTGCAGACCTGGTGGATTTGGGGTGCTGTGTTAAGCGTGGCTTTCATGGCCTTTATGATGTTGATCGGGCCCACCTATATCGATCCCTTGTTTAATACCTATACCGCGCTGAGCGATGAGAAAGTGAAGCAGCCGATCTTGTCTATGGCACGTGCCAACGGTGTACCCGCTGATAACGTGTATCAATTTGACGCCTCTAAACAGAGTAATCGTATCAGTGCCAATGTCAGCGGCATCTTCGGTAGCGCAGCGGTCAGACTCAATGACAATTTGCTCAAGCGTACTTCGCAGCCAGAGATAGAGGCGGTGATGGGGCACGAGTTAGGTCATTACGTGCTCAATCATGTGTATCATTTCTTGCTCACTTTTGGCGTCTTGTTGGTAGTCGGTTTTGTAAAAACCAGCTATGCCTGGGCGCTGCGTCGTTGGGGGCAACGCTGGGGGATACGCGATCCTGATCCGTCAATTAAGTTCAACGATACGTCAAATTCATTTCAGGTCGGCTGCATGAGTTTTGCCTGTCGTGCCGTTGTACCATCACTGCGCCGCTAGCTTTTACGCTAAGGCATTAAAATAATATCGAGGAGATGGTATGGTTTGGAGTCAGGTCTATGACCCGTTAGGTAATATTTGGCTGTCCGCATTGATGGCGGCGATTCCGGTGGTGGTGATGCTGGGTTGTATCGCATTCGGACACATGAAGGCGCATTATGCGGCGGGCTTAGGCTTGGCAAGTGCTTTACTGGTAGCGATTTTTGGTTTTGGCATGCCCGCCGGCCTGGCATGGAATGCAGCCGGTTACGGTGCCGCCTTTGGCCTGTTGCCGATAGGCTGGATCGTCCTCAATATTATCTTCCTACATCAGCTGACGATAGAAAACGGCTCGTTCAAGGTCTTGCAGGATAGCCTGACCGGCATCACCGACGACCGGCGCATACAGCTCTTGCTGATCGCGTTTTGCTTCGGCGCGTTTTTTGAGGGTGCGGCCGGATTCGGCACACCGGTGGCGGTTACCGCCGCCATCATGATAGGTCTGGGATTTTCGCCATTGGCCGCTTCCGGCTTATGTCTGATCGCCAATACCGCACCGGTTGCCTATGGCGCGCTGGGTACGCCGGTGATTGCGCTTGCCGCCGTGACCGGGCTTGACCTGCTGGAATTGTCGGGCATGATAGGGCGTCAGTTACCGCTGTTTTCCTTGATGGTACCGTTCTGGTTGATCTGGGCTTTTGCCGGATTCCGCGGCATGCTGCAAATCTGGCCGGCGATCCTGGTGGCTGGCTTAAGCTTCGCGATTCCGCAATATCTGGTCTCCAATTTCCATGGTCCGTGGCTGGTTGACGTAATCGCCGCCATCGTTTCCATGGTCAGTCTGGTCTTGTTTCTGAAAGTCTGGAAGCCGAAAAAAATCTGGACCTCCACTTCACTCAAAGGACATGAAGCTCAATCCGGTACGCCAGACCTGGAAAGTGAAAAACCCCACGGTCATGAAGCGGACCTTGCTGCCGCAATTTTCGAAAAGCATGATAAGCGTGCTTTGGTGATGGCATGGATGCCATGGGTTATCCTCACTGCGCTGGTATTTATCTGGGGTATTCCTGAGTTTAAGAAGTGGGTGGACGGTATTTCAGTATTCAAGATTCCATTCACGGGTTTGCATAATCTGGTCGAAAAAGTCGCTCCGGTAGTAGCCAAGCCACATAAGGAAGCGGCAATTTATACCTTGAACTGGTTGTCCGCCACCGGCACCGGGATTTTTATCGCCTCTATCATTTCCGGTTTAATGATGAAGTATTCACTGCTTAATCTGGTGCGCATCTATTTCCGCACTATCTGGCTGGTCCGTTACTCGTTGCTGACTATAGTGCTGATGCTGGCACTCGGTTATTTGACGCGTTATTCAGGTACCGATGCTACCTTGGGTCTGGTGTTTGCTCATACCGGCATGTTCTATCCTATCTTCGGTACCTTGTTAGGCTGGCTTGGTGTCGCATTGACGGGTTCGGATACGGCGGCCAACGTCTTGTTTGGCGGACTGCAAAAAACCACGGCGGAACAATTGGGCCTGAGCCCGGTCTTGATGGCGGCGGCCAATAGCTCAGGCGGCGTCATGGGTAAAATGGTGGATGCGCAAAGTATCGTGGTCGCCAGTACCGCCACCCGTTGGTATGGGCATGAAGGCGAGATCTTGCGTTTCGTGTTCTTCCACAGTCTGGCACTGGCGGTGTTGGTCGGGCTCTTCGTATTCCTCCAGGCCTATGTGTATCCGTTCACCTTGCTGGTGCATTAAGACGATATAGATAGCCTTGCTATAGAAAGGGCCTGGTAGTCAGCATAGTCGCTGATTGCCAGGTCCTTTTTTATTTGCCATTGAAATTCGTGAGCGAGCACTGAGCGGATAATTGGCGTTACACTTGGGCACTATTGATTAAATAGTCGTTAAACATACAAGGATGAGGCCAGATATGAAAAAAACATCGATTCGGTGTCTGTGTTTGGAGGAGTGTTTGTGCCGTCCAAATAAATTTCTGGAACGTAGCTCCATGTTTGGCGGATTAGTCGCATTCGCGATTGTGCTCTCTGGCTGTGCCAGCACAGAGTCGCCCCAATCGGTGGTTAATGCCGGTTCCGGCACTACGATAGCTACAGCTACAGCTACAGCTACAGCTACAGCGCCTAAGTCAGCAGCCACTCCTGCGCCAGCATCGGTGTCGCAAAAGCCGGCCGCTACGACTGGCAGTCTGACTAAGCCAGCGATGGAAACGCAGGTGATGGGTGCGGTTACTTCGCCCTTGAGTGACTTTAACCTGATTCGCGCTGAGATTTCGCCTGAATTGAATGCCGCCATGAAGGGGCCGTATTTGATGCCGGTGGATAAATCGTGCGAAGGCATAGGTGCCGAGGTCAGTGCGCTTGATCGCATCATAGGGCCAGATCTTGATGCCTTATCCGCGAATAAGATTGCCGGCCTGTTTGAGCAGGGACAGTCGGAGTTAAGTAATGCGGCAATCGGTGCTTTACGCAGCACGGTCGAAGGCGTGATTCCTTTTCGTAGCTGGATACGCCGATTTTCCGGCGCTGACCGGCATTCCAAAGACGTGACGGCAGCGCTGGCGGCCGGAGTGGTACGTCGCGCTTTTCTGAAGGGCTTGGGTCAGGCCAGTGGTTGTGTGGCGCCCGCAGCGCCGCTGCCGCCCGCTGAACCGGAAACTCCGGTGGCTAGTGCTGGCTCAGCGGCTACGCCCGTTGTATCCGGCGGGCCTGTGATGCCGCCGGCGACTAAGAACGACTAAGAACGACTAAGAACGACTAAGAACGACTAAGAACGACTGAGCTTAATTCCTCAAGTTCATCGCCTGGCCTCTACGAGCCCTGGCGCTGATCTCATTTTCCCGGACTCTCAGGGCGGCATGTTAAGCTGTCGCCCTGAATGGCCATGCCCCCTATGGCTAAAATAAGAAAAAATCTATGCCCAGTTTGTCTTCCGTGTTGAAATTTCTAGCTGTTGCCGGCAAATTCATCTTGCTGGTATTTTTGGCGGCCCTAGCCAAGGAAAGAATCGATGTGATCAGTGTGGTGGTGCGTGATCGCGGCTGGTCCGATGTTCTTCCCTTGTTTCAGCTGGCCTTGCATTTACCCTTGTTCTGGACCGGCGTACTGGTGCCGGTGGCTCTTGTGAGCGCCTTATGGAGCGCGGCCGATGTGCTGGCCTTGGCGGCCGCTCCCGATCGCGCCGCTGCCGGTTTTCTGGTCTTACTGAAACGGGTGGGCTATAAGTTATTGCTGGCTGCAATGATGGCGCTGACCCTGGTGCCTAGCCTGGAAAACTCGATCCTGGGCGGACCGCACCGCCTGGTGTATCAGGGCTCGTTGAATTTTTTAATCATCGCAGGCATAGGCATCGCCCTGATCGCCTGGTTTGGACGCCGCCCTAAGGTTTAATTTCTTTGGCGGTTTCCGGCGTGTCGGCGGGGGCGGATTCGCCCCAGTTATTCTCGAACAGCACTTCCGACAGTGGGCGGCGGCTATCCCACTTTTCCAGTTCCAGCATCGGCGCCGGATAAAATTGTTCGACTTCGCCCACGCAGAGCAGGGCAATAGGGCGGCTACCAAAGGGCATCTTGAGTTTTTCCCTGACCACTTCAGGATCGAACATCGAGACCCAGCCCACTCCTATGCCTTCGGCACGTGCCGCCAGCCAGAAATTCTGGATCGCACAGGAGGCTGAGGCCAGATCCATCTCCGGCATGGTACGGCGGCCGAACACATGTTTCTCCCGGCCGTCCGTCAGGCCGACTGCCAGCAATTCAGCGCAAGCGAGCATGCCCTCTACCTTCAGCTGCATGAAAGAGTCCGAGCGTTCGCCTAGCGCTTGCGCCGTCAATAAACGCTCGTCATTGACGTGGCTGTGCAAGTCGCGGCGTAAGGCCGGATCGGTGATGCGCACAAAGCGCCACGGCTGCATATAACCGACACTGGGCGCATGATGTGCCGCTTTGATGAAACGCATTAATTGCTCGGGTGGAATCGGCGTGGGCAAGAAGTGACGCATATCGCGCCGCTGATTGATGGCGCGATATACACCGGCAATTTCGGATTCGGAAAATTGATGAGGATTCATAGTGTTTGGCTTACTCCACGTGTTCCACCAATAACTGTACCTTGGTGACGCCATTGTATTCATTGATATCAAGCCGGAACGCTACCCTGACCCTGTCGCCGAAGCTGTCAGTGTGGCCGAACCAGATTGCGTCGTAACGCAGGCCATTCTTTTCCAATACCATTTTCAGGTGACGCTCTTTGAGTATGCGTTGCGAGATTAATTTGAAATCATCGCAAAACACCGGTGGCGCAAAGCCCTGGCCCCACACTTGGCCCGCCAGCAGATCGATGAAATCGGTAGTGAAGTAAGCGTCTTCCAGCGCGCCGTCGGTTTCTATGATGCGCTCTAACTGTTCTTGCTTGAGCCAGCTCTGGCCTACCGCCTCAAACGCTTGCTGGAAAGCCGGAAAATCTACGCTGCGTATGGTCAGGCCTGCCGCCATCGCGTGTCCGCCAAATTTCTGGATCAGGGTAGGCGCGTGTTTCGATACCAGATCAAGTGCATCACGCAGATGAAAGCCGGGTATGGAACGGCCCGAACCCTTCATCAAGCCTTCATCACCGGGGGCGAAGGTGATCGTCGGCCGGAAGAATTTATCTTTCAGGCGCGAGGCAACTATCCCTATCACGCCCTGATGCCAGCTCTCGTCAAATACCGCGATAGTGTGGCTCGCTTCAGCCTTAAAATCATCGAGATGCAGCAGCGCCGCATCTTGCATGTCGCGTTCTATGTCTTTGCGGTCGGCATTGATGCTATTGAGTTCTTGCGCGATCTGCCAGGCGCGTCCCTCGTCATCGGTGGTCAGGCATTCTATGCCCAGCGACATATCGGCCAGACGGCCGGCGGCGTTCAGGCGTGGTCCTACGGCAAAACCGAGGTCAAACGGGCTGGCATTGCGCGGCTCGCGCCCGGCCACGCGAAACAGCGCGGCGATACCGGCATGCATGCGACCGGCACGCATGCGCTTGAGGCCTTGCGCTACCAGGATGCGGTTGTTGGGGTCGAGTTTAACCACGTCGGCCACCGTGCCCAGCGCCACCAGATCGAGCAAGACATCAAGTTTGGGTTGGCTCTGGCTGTCAAACATACCGCGCTTACGCATCTCTGCACGCAGTGCCAGTAAGACGTAAAACATGACGCCGACACCGGCCAGATTTTTGCTGGGGAAGCCGCAACCTGGCTGATTCGGGTTCACGATAACGCTGGCGTCGGGCAGGGTGTCGGCTGGCAAATGGTGATCGGTAATCACCACCTGTATGCCCATGGCATTGGCTGCGGCAACCCCGTCTATGCTGGCGATGCCATTGTCTACCGTGACGATGATGTCAGGGGATTTCTCTCTGGCCGTCAGCGCGACGATCTCCGGCGTGAGCCCGTAGCCGTATTCAAAGCGATTCGGTACGATGTAATCGACTACGCCACCTAGCATACGCAAACCGCGCAGACCTACCGCACAGGCGGTGGCGCCATCGCAGTCGTAATCGGCGACGATCACCATTTTTTTTCCGGTGGCGATGGCATCGGCCAGAAATACCGCGGCTTTATCTATCTGCAGCAAGGCGGTCGGCGCTATCAGGGCCGGTAGTTCGGTTGCCAGTTCTTTGCTGTCAGCCACACCGCGCGCCGCGAACAGGCGTGCCAGTACCGGATGCAGGCCGCTTTGGCGTAAAGTCTCAGATTGCTTTAATGAGTAGGGGCGTATGGCGAGGCGTGTCATGCTGATTCTTCAGTGTTGAGTTGAGCTAGCGAAAATAGCGGGGCGAGTGAGTCTTTGGCCCAGAATTTCCACAGGTGGCGCGGCGTCAAGCTAAACGTGGTCAGGCTGGCGGCGTCATTAAAGACCAGATCAAGGTGTTGCAGTTGTCGCCCTTTGATGGCTTGCAGCACCGGGCAAAACCAGTTGTCCTCCAGCGCATGCATGGCCTCTAGCCAATAAGCCCAATCGCTGTTGATCGATGGTTCCAGAAATTGATCAAGTATTACCGTGGTAGTTTTCTCGCTCTGGCTTGCCGCCAACACCTGGGCGAAGCTCGTGTCAGCCCGGTAGTGTTTCTCCTGTTTCGAGAGCGCGGCACTGCCACTATGGAGCCAGGCAGAATTGATGATATTGACGCCGCTAGCCTCGCGTTGCGCATTGATTGGATGGATGTGCCATAGCATCTGGATCTCGTTTTGCAGCTTGCGCCAGGCACGTTCTTGCTCGCCTTTCGGCATCCAGATCTCGATGTTGTGGCCGCAGGCGGCATCCATGGTCGAGGTTTGCAAATGCTGCCAGTCATCGGCCCGCAGGAACCAGGTCTTGGCGTCACCGTACAGCAAAGTCTTGCCGATTTCTGCGCACATGTCGGCGGCCGCCTGAAACAGGATGCGGGCTTCGTCTTCAGGGATGTTTAGCCGGCGCTGATCGGTCAGGACCAGATGATCGCGTGCGATGTGGATGTGCACGGGGCTAAAAGTGAACCAATAGCCCTCGCTCGCGGTCAATCCCATCTCTTGCATCTTATTGTGGGTGCTGGCCGGGCTGCACAGGCGCGGGTTAGTCAAGTTAGTCAAAGCGGAACTGGCATGCCTAATAGACTGATGCATAATAGACATGCGGCTTTCCGGGCGAAAATGGCCTGCAAGCCAGGCTTCATGCGGCAGTAGCCGTGCAAAGTCGGTGGCAAGCTCGGTATTGCCCAGGCTGGCGCATGCCAGTAATTTGGCTAGCGCCGGAGTGCGCAGGCTGGGTGTTTGCAGTGCGCGTAGCAAGTCGGGGGCTAAGGCGGCCGGCGGTATGCCTAAGGGAAGAATGATTTGTAAATGGCTCATAGCAGTATTGTAGGGCATAGTGTGGCAAACTAGCGGGTTGTCCCATGTGCAAGAACTTGTTCCACCTTAAAAAATAAAGACTTTTTGTGAAAAATCTCCCTTTTGAATGGCTAGTTGGCTTGCGCTATACCCGCGCCGGACGGCGTAGTAGCCGTAATAGCTTTATTTCTTTTATTTCGCTCATTTCCATGGCAGGTATCGCGCTTGGTGTGGCGGCGCTGATCGTGGTGCTGTCGGTCATGAACGGTTTTCAGAAAGAAGTGCGCGACCGCATGTTGTCGGTATTGCCGCACATTGAGGTGCTAGATATCAGTGGCGCGCTCAGTGATTGGCAGGCGACTGCGCTGGAAGTGGAAAAAAATAAGGCGGTGCTGGGTACGGCGCCGTATGTCGATGCGCAAGCCATGATCATTAACGACGGTGTGATGCGAGGCGTGATATTGCGCGGGATCTTGCCTGAGCAAGAGCCAAAGGTGTCGGTGGTGGCTAGCAAGGTCAAGGCCGGCGCATTGACGGATTTACGCGAAGGCGAATTCAATATCATCTTAGGCATAGAGCTGGCGCGCGCCATGCACGTGAGTATAGGTGACAAGGTCACGCTGGCGGCACCCGAGAGTCAGTTAACCCCGGCTGGTATGGTGCCGCGCTTAAAGGGCTTTACCGTGGTGGCGGTGTTTGAGGCCGGACATTACGAATTCGACTCCGGCATGGCGTTCATCCATATCGCCGATGCCCAGAAATTTTTCCGTCAGCCTGCGCCTAGCGGCTTGCGCTTGCGCATACAAGACATGCTGAAAGCCCCGCAAGTGGCGTACGACTTGCGCAATAGCCTAAGTCAGAATCTGGTTGCGCGTGACTGGTCGCAGCAAAATGCCAATTATTTTGCCGCCGTCAAAACTGAAAAAACCATGATGTTCATCATCCTGACCCTGATTATCGCGGTCGCCGCGTTTAATCTGGTCTCTACTCTGGTAATGACCGTGACCGAGAAACAGGCTGATATCGCGATTTTGCGTACGCTGGGCGCTTCGCCTTGGTCGATCATGAAAATCTTCATGATACAAGGCGCACTGGTAGGCTTGCTAGGTACTGCGCTGGGCGTGGGTTTTGGTATCCTGGTCGCGTTAAATATCGACGTCATCGTGCCCTTCATAGAGCGTATCCTTGGTATACAGTTTCTGGCAAAAGAAGTCTATGTAATCAGTTCTTTGCCTTCCGATCTGCATTGGGCTGATGTCTGGACCATAGGTGGCGTTGCCATCGTACTGGCATTTTTCGCCACCATTTATCCTAGCTGGCGTGCGGCCCGCGTAAAACCTGCGGAGGCACTGCGCTATGAGTAATCCTGATATCAAAAAAACGGTCTTGTCATGCTCGAATCTGGGTAAGACGTTTACTCAGGGTGAGTATGCGGTCAAGGTCTTGAATCATATAGACCTGGACGTGAAAGCCGGCGAACGCCTGGCCATCATCGGCGCTTCCGGTTCCGGTAAATCGACCTTGTTGCATCTGCTAGGCGGGCTGGATACGCCAACTACCGGTACGGTAGTCTTGCAAGGTAAAAATTTAGCTAGCTTGGGTGAAACCGAGCGCGGCGATTTGCGTAATAGTTCGCTCGGGTTTGTGTATCAGTTCCATCATCTGTTGCCCGAGTTTTCGGCGCTCGATAATGTCGCCATGCCCTTGCTGATACGTCGTGTCAAACGGGCTCAGGCACATGCGGCGGCACGTGCCATTCTGGAGCGGGTAGGACTCGGTCATCGCGTCTCGCATGTGCCCGGTGAGTTGTCCGGCGGCGAGCGTCAGCGCGTCGCTCTGGCGCGCGCCCTGGTGACGCAGCCCGCCTGCGTCTTGGCCGACGAGCCTACCGGTAATCTCGATCGCGGCATTGCCGATCAGATTTTTGCGTCAGCGCGTCGCTCTGGCGCGCGCCCTGGTGACGCAGCCCGCCTGCGTCTTGGCCGACGAGCCTACCGGTAATCTCGATCGCGGCATTGCCGATCAGTTGCCCTGATGCTGGAATTGTCAGGCACCCTCGATACCGCATTTGTCATCGTCACCCACGATGCCGAACTGCGCTTGATGCGCTATAGCCCAAGGCAATATTACCCATGCGCCAACGTCGATTGTTGATACACCTGTGGCGTGCCGGACGGATTGCGGATTTTCGTACCAGCGCGTGGCGCTATACGAAGTGCCGGTCCCCACCTTAACCGCATGGTTGACCACCAGGGCCTCGTGACCATCGGCAAATTTACGATAGGCCAGGCGATACATGGCGCGGTCTGCCAAAGAGTCCAGGGTGCGTTGGTTCCGGCCTGGGGGAATACAGGTACCGCCGCCACAGGCTGCATTAACGCCGTTACGGGAATAGCAACAGGTCCGCTAAAAGTGTATTGGGCGACCGTCGTCCAGTCGACATGAAACTTCCATAGATTGAGCGAATTAGTCCCAAGATTCATCACAAAATTCGGCGTACCCGTGGCCGGCAAATTCTTGCCATCCAGATCCGCCGGCAACAAGCCACCATAACTGGTGCTTAACTGAAAACATTGCTGACTGGCAGTGGCAGACCCGGCTACCATCGCAGCCCTGTCCATCGCACAGACTTTGGCACCGCCGAAGGTATTGGGACAAACATATTGTTAGTGACGTAATAGGCATCCGGCCAAACTCCGGCTTTCGGATAATCATTAAAGCCGGAATACTGGAAGGGCATAACGGTTATAGCCACCGGTCGCATCAGCAGTCTTGGATACCGCGATGCACTGGAAATACGGCCCGCCGCTAGTACGGCGAACTGCATCAAGACCCAGCGATCTGAAATCTTGTCATACAGCACCACGGGGTCGCCATCATTGGAGGTTTCACAGGCTCCGCCAAAACCGGTAAACAGGGTATTGCCTTTTTACCGGACCATACACGGCTGCCCCGGTGCTCTTGCTAAACACCGTCAAAGACGCATTGACCCATTGGACAAAACTGGCTGGCACCGACGGCACCTGTGGTATCTGGTGGTGCATATTGCACCGTGAACGCTCCGTAGGCCCGCTAAAGCCATTGCCCATGCCATCAAGATTGGTCCAGCCATGTTTTTTGGCGAAAGCACAAAATTCTTCTGGCGCTTCTAAAACTATCAGTTTTCTTTCTTGCATCGTAGTTTTGCCATGATGTGGCCTAACAGTATTTTGTCCTTGCACAGGCTGACCGGCAGTGGTATGAAATTGGGGAAACCGTTTATCTTAGCATGCGCCTACCCTTTTGCTAAGTATGAGTGCTGCCACGACTATGTCAGCGATGAGGGGGACTTTGGTTTTCGCCATAGGCGCCTTCATGAAGAATTAAATCGTGATAATTATTGAAAATACAGCTACTTCTGTTTGCCAGAAAGCTGCGGAGAAGGTAGTCTCTTTTATATTGCGAGTTCTTATTTTGTGGCGCGTACATCTCCGTCCTTAGTCTTCTGAAGTTGCTTAATTGCAAGCGGTTTCACTTTGCTCTCGTTAAATCAAATATTCACAGGGTTTTAACCGGTATGGAATTGCTCGCTAAAAATAGAAATCGGGATGCCAGGGTGGGCTTGAGTCTATTTTCCTTGCTGCTGTTGGCGTATATCTGGGGCAGTACTTATTATCAATTATTAGATGCTAAAAACGAGGCGATACAAACAGCGCAAAAAGACGCTCGCAATTATGCCCGCACCATAGAAGAGCACACCATACGCACCTTGCAGACTGCCGATCAGGCGGCCTTATTTGTCAGTGAGCATTATCTGGTGTCGGGTCTGCGTTTCGATCTGCTGTCCTATATGAAGAGCGGCATCATACTCGGAGATATTTTGAATCAGGTATCGATAGTCGATCAAAAGGGTGAGTTGGCCTTGTCTAATTTGCCTATGAAAAAGACTAACCTGGCTGATCGCGAACATATACGCGTACACATGGAAAAAGACCTGGGGCAATTATTTGTCAGTAAACCTGTGTTGGGTCGTATCTCGCAAAAATGGTCGCTGCAAATGACACGCCGAATCAATCATGCCGACGGTAGTTTTAATGGCGTCGCGGTGGTCTCGGTCGATCCTTTTTATTTCACCCGTTTCTATGACGAGATTAATTTAGGCAAACATGGCACGGTAACGATGTTTGGCGAAGATGGCATCGTGCGTGCGCGGCGCGATGGTAAATCGGCTGAGGTCGGCCAAGATCTCTCAAAAGGGATGATCTTTAAGGCGGCATTGGCCAATGGCAGCGGCGATATGCGTAGTACCAGTGTGGTGGATGGCAAAGAGCGCTTGTTTAGTTATAGAAAAATTAAAAATTACCCTCTGTATGTCGCCGCAGCAATCGGGATAGAAGATGCGCTGGCACCTTACCAGACCAGAAAGATAGAGGCGCTACGCTTGTCTTTGATCGCCTCTTTGTTGATCATCGCATTTAGCGTGTTCGTGATCGCCATGGTCGGGCGTTTGCAACGCAGTGAGCAGCATGCCCTCAGTGCCAACGCTGCCAAAACATCTTTGTTGCATGATCTGGAATTACAAAAAGATGAATTGAAGGCGTCTTCCGATAGGCTAGACACCATAGTGCAAAATGCTGCTGATGCAATTATTACGACCAATGACAGAGGGGATATTGAGTCATTTAATCACTCTGCCGAATCAATTTTTGCCTGCTCTGCCAAGGATCTGTTAGGTCGTAATATGCAACAACTGACGCCGACTTTACAAGCAGGGAGTTGGAAATTACTCGAAGCCGGAGTGTTGGGTGTGGTGGAGGGCGTGCGCAATGGCGGCGCCGTGTTCCCGCTTGAAATCACCACCAGTAAAGTGCATGTTCTGGGACAAGATAAATTTATCCTGATCGCCCGCGACATTACCGAGCGTAGGAAAGTCGAACGCCTGCAGCAAGAATTCGTTTCTACCGTCAGCCATGAATTACGCACGCCACTGACCGCGATACGAGGCTCTTTAGGTTTGGTTGCAGGCGGCGTGACGGGAGTCTTGCCTGTTCAAGCGGCTACTTTGGTGAAAATGGCGTACACCAATACCGAGCGCTTGACCCAGCTTATTAATGATTTATTGGACGTGCAAAAACTCGAGTCTGGCCTTTTAAGTCTGACCCAGGTGAGCTGTAACTTAGCTAAATTAATTGATGAGGCACGCGACGTCAATCAAGCTTTCGCCACGCGACTAGAGGTGAACATCGCTCTGCACAATCCCACGCCCGATGTGCAGGTGAACGTCGATGCGGGTCGTTTCCAGCAGGTGATGGCGAACTTGCTTTCAAACGCCTGCAAATATTCTAATCAGGGCGACACGGTGATGATAGCCACCAAGCTGCTTGCGTCCGATCGGATAAGGATAGCGGTAAGCGATCGTGGTCCGGGTATTTCTGAAGAATTTAGAGAGAGAATTTTTCAAAAATTTTCCCAGCAAGATTCCTCCGATACCAAGGCAAAAGGTGGCTCTGGCTTAGGGCTGTCGATTTCGAAAGCGATCGTCAACCAGATGGGAGGCTCACCTCTGGGATCACGATAGCAAATATGGAAATCGAGAGGCTCGGCATCCACTCTGGTGTCGTCGTTTTGAGATCGATGTTACCAGACAAGCATGCTCTTTTAAGTCTCCACGACCGGCGAAGGTAGCTCTTTTTATGTTATTTCCCGGTGTCAATCAAGCTAACGCGGATGCGTAATCGCTCTGCACTATAATGGTCGACGCATTTAATGCCTCTATGGTGCGCCGCTTCGTGCACCAGTTGCTTGAATAAATCATGCCGCATCGTGCTGATCTCGCCGCTCTTGATGGCAGCTGTGACCGCACAGCTTGGTTCGGCATGGTGATGGCAATTGTAGAATTTACAGTTGCCCAGATAAGGCAGGAATTCAGGGAAGGCGCGTTCCAGCATGCCCTCGCTTAAGTGATGCAAGCCAAATTCCTGAAAGCCCGGAGAATCAATTACAGACGTCGCTTGTCCCTGATAGGCATCCATCTGGAACAGGCGGGTGAAGGTGGTGGTGTGCTTGCCGGTATCGAGCGCGGCGGAGATTTCGCGGGTGGCGATCTCGGCATCAGGGATAATCAGGTTGATCAGCGAAGATTTTCCCATGCCGGATTGGCCGATCAGGATCGTGCTTTGACCTTGCAGCAAATTCATTAAGGTGCTGCGGGTGCTGTCGGGCATGCCGGTGACGGAGACTTCATGCACCGGGTAACCGAGTTTTGCATACAGGCCGACCCGTTCGCGCGCTTTCGGCAAACTCTCGGTGACATCGATCTTATTTAAAATAATGTGCGCCTTGATACCGGATGATTCCGATGCCACCAGCGCACGCGAGATCAAATCGTCGGAGAAACTGGGCTCGGTAGCCACTACCACCACCAATTGCGTCAGGTTGGCAGCGAGCATCTTGGATTTGTACTGATCCGAGCGGTATAGCAAAGTCTGACGCGGCGTAATCGCCTCAATCACGCCCTGGTTTTTTGAGGTGAGCTGGTATTCGACGACATCGCCGACCGCCACGTCACTCTTTTTACCGCGGGTGACGCAATGCAGTTTGATGTCGTCTGCCTGCACCAGATAGTGACGGCCATGTGCGGCAATCACGGTGCCTAGTGAGCCGGCCTTGGTTTCTTTCTTAGCCATCAGGAAAAACTTTGCTGGAAAATACCGTCGACTTTGGCGGCGCAAATGAAGTCATTTTCTGAAATTCCACCTTTGCCGTCATTCACGGTATGCGTGTCGAATTTGATGACGCAACGGTTATAGGTCACTGTCAATTCAGGGTGATGGTCTTCGGCGTGAATCACGTAGGCAATCGCGTTGATGAAGGAGAGCGTTTCGTAATAGTTTTTGAACTGAAAAGTCTTGACGATGCGCGCACCATCTTGCTCCCAGCCTGGTGTGGCGGCAAAGTAGTCCGGCAGGCTGGCGGCATCTAAGCCGGTCTCCGTATGCTGGGATTTTTTTGCAAGAAGTTCGGTAGTTTTGATCATGGTGTAAGTTTCCTGTGAGCGGGCGCTATGATGCTAATTTGTTTTGTAGTCTGCTGATGCGCAGTGATGCGGGCGGATGCGAGTCATAAAAGGCCGAATGCAGCGGATCTGGTGTCAGGGTTGAGGCATTGTCTTCATACAGTTTCACCAGCGCGGCGACCAGATTGTCGGCATTGGTGTGTTTAGCGGCAAACGCGTCAGCTTCAAACTCATGCTTGCGTGAACTGATCGAACTCAGTGGTGACAGCACAAAAGTAAAAATTGGCAGCGACAGCATGAATAATATCAGTGCCATCGCATCATTTGATGCCATCAGCATAGGATCCACGCCTAAACCGGTATAAAACCAGGTTTGCTGCTTTAAAAAGCCCAGTAATGCCAGGAAACCCAAGGATATCAGGAACATCACCGTGATGCGCTTGAGGATATGCTTAAGCTTGAAGTGGCCTAGTTCATGTGCCAATACCGCCTCGATTTCTTCCGGGCTCAGGCGCGCCAACAGGGTATCAAAAAACACGATGCGCTTGGAGGCGCCAAAACCTGAGAAATACGCGTTGCCGTGGGCACTGCGTTTCGAGCCGTCCATCACAAATAAGCCTTTGGACGCAAAGCCTACGCGTTGCATCAGGTCTTCTATGCGGGTGCGCAAAGACTCATCGCTAAGCGGAGTAAACTTATTGAATAAAGGCGCGATCCAGGTCGGGAAGATGATCATCATCAATAACTGAAAGCCGCTCCATACCAGCCAGGCGTACAGCCACCAGAGTGTGCCGGATTTTTCCATCAGCGTGAGCATGACCCAGATCAGCGGCAAACCTATCGCCGCGCCAATCAGCGTGCTTTTGAGCATGTCCGCAAAAAACAAGCCCTTGCTCATTTTGTTAAAGCCAAATTTTTGTTCGAGCACAAATTGCTTGTAGTAATCGAGCGGCAAATCAATCAGGGCGCCGATTAAAGCAAACGAGGCCAACAGGCTCAATTGGTAGCCCATGCCCGGGCCGGTCAGTTTAACCAGGCTGACAGATAGCCATTGCAGACCGCCAAACAGGGTGAAACCTATCAGTACGATGGCGTTGAGCAGTAGCATTAGCATGCCCAGCTTGGTTTTGGCGACACTGTAGTCGGCAGCCTTTTGGTGGGCTGCCAAAGGAATTTTTTCCGCAAATTCAGCCGGTACGGCGCTGCGATGCTGGAGGATGTGGCGGATGTGGCGTGAGCCTAGCCAAAATTGCAAAACTAATGTTAAAAGCAAAAAAGCGACGAATAAAACAGAAAACGCTGTAGAAATCATGGGAAAATGCCGCATTCAGAAAGAAATTATCAAGCCAAGGAAGAATTATGTCACAAGCGACCGAGATACAAGTAAATACGGCAAAACCGGCCAAACCCAATGAGATGAATTTGATCTGGGTAGATATGGAAATGACAGGGTTGGACCCGGAGAACGATCGCATCATAGAAGTGGCCGTGGTGGTCACCGATATGCAATTGAACATTCTGGCCGAGGGTCCGGTATTTGCGATTCATCAGTCGGACGAAACCATGAACAAGATGGATGCCTGGAACAAGGGGACCCATGGTCGCTCCGGCCTGATCGACCGGGTCAAGGCATCTACCGTCACCGAGCAAGATGCGGAAAAAGCCCTGATCGATTTCCTCAAGCACTTTGTGCCGGCCGGTAAATCACCTATGTGCGGCAATACGATCTGCCAGGATCGTCGCTTTATGGCGCGTGGCATGCCTAAGCTCGAAGCGTTTTTCCACTACCGCAATCTGGATGTGTCCATTGAAAGCCGGTGGAAACCGGAATTACAGTGGCTTTAAAAAGCATCAGAAACATACGATCTGCCAGGATCGTCGCTTTATGGCGCGTGGCATGCCTAAGCTCGAAGCGTTTTTCCACTACCGCAATCTGGATGTGTCGACATTGAAAAAAGATCAGCACCTTGCCGGCTGCCGTAATCGCTGGATCTGGTTCGAGCACCGGACAGGCTTGCTCACCGGCTGCAGGGCCGAGCAGATGTACGCTCCGCCTTGAGTTGGGCTGCATTGCGTTGGGTCGCCGGGTTTTGCCACATTTCCACGCATGGCCGGTGCGATCAGCAGCGGGATGTGGGCAGGGCGGGCGACGCATAAGGTTGACAGCAGGTCGTCACAGGCGCCGTAACTTGAACATGAAGTCGGTACTGCAGGGGGCGATCACGATGGCATCGGCGTCACGCGTTAAGTCTATGTGCGGCATGTTGTTGTGGATACGCGCATCCCACTGATCGGTGTACACGGTATTGCCCGACAGGGCTTGCATGGTGACTGGCGTGATAAATTGCGTTGCCGCCTGCGTCATTACTACCTGCGCCGTGGCACCGGCTTTGCCGAGTGCGCGCGTTAATTCCGCCACCTTGTAGCAGGCGATGCCGCCGGTCAGGCCGAGGACGATTTTTTTGCCGGCAAGGCGTGTAGCTGTTGGCATGCCCATCATGACTCCTTTATTTTTTCACGCGCCGCAGTTCATCGAGGATGAACAGGGCAGCGCCGACGCAAATGGCGCTGTCGGCGATATTAAAAGCCGGGAAGTGGTAGATCTGTTTGTAGTGGAAATCCAAAAAATCAATCACGTGACCATACATCAGGCGGTCTATCACATTGCCCAAAGCGCCGCCCATGATCAGCGACAATGCCCAGCAAAACAGGCGCTGTCCGGCATGTTGTTTGAGCAGGTAAGTAATGACTAGTGCAGCCACGAGTCCGATGATGGTGAAGAAATAGCGCTGCCAGCCCGATTCGGCGGCCAGAAAGCTAAATGCCGCCCCCTTGTTATACGCCAGTACCAGGTTAAAAAACGAGGTGACGGGTAATGATTCGCCATAGGTGAATAACTTGGAGACGGTAATTTTGCTCAACTGGTCCAGCAAAATGATGATCGCCGCCAGGCCCATCCACGGCACTAAAGAGTTGGCGGATGATTTGCCGGAAAATTTATTGGCCGTCGGTGCTGCGCTGCGTTTTTTTGGTTGCCATGTTTTTTGTTGGTGCCTGGTTGATCACCGCGAATGCGATCAATAAATTAAATGAGATTATTTGTTAAGCGTAAGGTGGATTGGGGTTGCGCTTGCGCCTAACCCCAATCCATCCTGCAAAGCAATGCCGCTTTAGTTTATGCAAATTTACGCACTTCACCTGCGCCAAACAAATTACTGACGCAACGGCCGCATAAACCGGTGTGCTCCGCATGGGAGCCAACCTCGGCGCGATAATGCCAGCAACGCTCGCATTTCTCGTATTTGGATGGCGTTACCAGCACCGCCTCTTGCTCTTCCGTGGCCACTTGTTCTACCGTTGCGGCAGAAGTGATCAGGGCAAACTTGAGGTCGTCAGCAAAACTATTCAAGGCTTCGAACTTGGCTGCGGCTACCTTGATCAGCACTTCTGCCTGCAGGGAAGAACCGATGCCACCGTTTACGCGTACTTCTTCCAGTTGTTTGGTGACGTCGGTACGGACTGCGCGCAAGGTCGCATATTTTTCCAGCAAGGCTGCCGCTTCTGCCACTTCCGGTAACTGATAGTAGGTTTGCGTGAAGATGGTTTCGTCACTGGCGGCAAATGCGGCCTGGTCTGCAAATATCGCCCACGCTTCTTCTGCTGTGAAAGACAGGGTCGGTGCCATCAGGCGTAACAGGCTTTGCGTGATGTGCCAGATCGCGGTCTGCGCCGAACGGCGGGCGGCAGACGTGGTGCCACTGGTGTACAGACGGTCTTTCAGGATATCGAGATAGAAACCGCCCAAATCTTCGGAGCAGTAAGACTGCAGTTTTGCGATGACAGGGTGGAACTCGTAGGCCTCATAGTGTGCCAGTACATCTTTTTGCAGTGCTGCCATGTTGGCGATCGCATAGCGATCGATTTCCAGCATGTCTGCCACCGCTACCGCGTCTTTGCTGAAATCAAAGTCGGAAGTATTGGCGAGCAGGAAGCGCAGCGTATTGCGGATGCGGCGATATGATTCGGTGACGCGTTTTAAGATTTCGTCTGAGATCGACAATTCGCCAGAGTAATCGCTGGAGGCGACCCATAAACGCAGGATGTCAGCGCCCAGGGTTTCAAAAATTTTCTGTGGTGCGACCGTGTTACCGACCGACTTGGACATTTTCTTGCCCTCGCCATCAACCACGAAACCGTGCGTCAGCAACGCCTTGTATGGTGCGCGGCCATCGAGCATGGATGCGGTTAACAAGGATGAGTGGAACCAGCCGCGATGCTGATCCGAACCTTCCAGGTACAGATCTGCCGGGAAACCCAGTTGCTCCTTGTGGGAGCCGCGCAATACCGTTTGATGGGTAGTGCCGGAATCAAACCAGACGTCCAGCGTGTCGCGGTTTTTCACGTACATTTCGGCTTCGTCACCGAGCAATTCGGCGATATCGAGTTTTTGCCATGCTTCTATGCCTGATTCCTGGACGCGCTGGGCGATCTGCTCCAGCAACTCCGGGGTGCGCGGATGCAGTTGACCGGTTTCCTTATGCAGGAAGAAGGCCATAGGCACGCCCCATTGACGCTGGCGGGACAGTGTCCAGTCCGGGCGATTGGCGATCATGCCGTGCAAGCGGGCCTGGCCCCATGCCGGGAAAAAGGCGGTTTCATCAATCGCCTTGAGCGCAGTTTCGCGCAAGCTGGCGCCGCCGTCTTTAGGCGTATTGTCCATGCTGGCGAACCACTGCGAAGTGGCACGATAGATGATAGGTGTCTTATGGCGCCAGCAATGCATATAGCTGTGGTCAAACATCTTCAGCGAGAATAGTGCGCCGGCTTCCTTGAGTTTGTCGCAGATAGGCTTGGAGGCTTCCCAGATCGTCATGCCGGCAAAAAACGGTAACCAGGAGGCGTAACGGCCATCGCCCATCACCGGGCTGATGATGTCGTCATCTTTCATGCCGTGCTCTTTGCATGACTTGTAATCTTCAGTACCGTAAGCGGGGGCGGAATGGACCACGCCGGTACCGCTTTCCAGAGTCACGTAATCACCCAGGTAGACCGGTGAGAGGCGGTCATAGCCGGCGTCCATTTTAGCCAGCGGGTGCTTGAAGTTGATACCTGCCAGGTCGGCACCCAGGCAGGTGGCGATGACGCTGCCTTCCAGTCCGTAATTGGCCAGACTGTTTTCTACCAGGTCCTGCGCCAGAATCAGCAGCAGCGGTTCGCCGTCACGCACGGTTTGCACCAGTGCATAGGTGAATTCGGCGTGCATGTTCAGGGCCTGATTGGACGGGATGGTCCACGGTGTGGTGGTCCAGATGACGCAGTAGCCTTTGTCCAGCGGCAGTTTGTCGAGTTTGAAGGCGCTCGCCAGTTTGTCGAATTCGGCAAACGGGAAACCGACGTCAATCGACGGATCGCGCTTGTTGTCGTATTCGACTTCCGCTTCGGCCAATGCCGAGCCGCAATCGAAGCACCAGTTGACCGGTTTCAGACCGCGATATACGTAGCCTTTTTCCAGTAGTTTGCCGAGTGCGCGGATTTCATCGGCTTCATTGCCGAAGTTCATGGTCTTGTAAGGATTGTCCCATTCGCCCAATACGCCCAGGCGGATGAAATCGGCCTTCTGGCGTTCGATCTGCTCATTGGCGTAAGCGCGCGCTTTGGCTTGCACTTCGGCCACCGGCAAATTTTTGCCGTGCAGTTTTTCGATCTGGATCTCGATAGGCATGCCGTGGCAATCCCAGCCCGGTACGTAAGGCGCATCAAAGCCGGCCATGCTGCGGGCCTTGATGATCATGTCTTTCAATACCTTGTTGACGGCGTGTCCGATGTGGATGTCACCATTGGCGTACGGCGGACCGTCATGCAGGATGAATTTAGGGCGGTTTTTAGAGGCCTTGCGTACCCGTTCGTAGATCTTTTTCTCTTGCCATTCCTTGACCCATTTAGGCTCGCGTTTGGCGAGGTCGCCGCGCATAGGGAAGGGGGTCTCTGTCATGTTGACAGGGTATTTGCTGGCCACTTTTGCAGATTTTTCGTTGGACATGTGAGTTCTTAAGTTTGTATTTATCGAATATTTTTTTGCGGTATTTTGCGGTATTTTTTGTCTGCGTCTGATGCTGGAGAAACTGCTGAGTCTCTCTTTAAATTCGGCCGGTGGTTGTGCCTACCGAAGTGTCTGGCGCCGCAGAATTGTCGCGCGCGCGGAAGTAGGCTTTCGCCTGCTGGGCATCGCGCTCTATCGCCGCTGTCAGGGTTGGCAAGTCGATGTATTTCTCTTCATCGCGTAATTTTTGCAGGAATTCTATCTGCGCCACCTTGCCATAGGCATTGCCGCTATAACCGAAGACATGGGTTTCCAGCAGCACGCGGCCGCTATCGTCGACCGTTGGGCGTACGCCCAGACTGGCCACGCCTGGCAGCGGATGCTCTGCCAGACCGTGCACTTGCACTACAAAGATACCTTGCAGTGCAGGGTGGTGATGGGCGATACGCAGGTTCAGCGTAGGGAAGCCCAGTGTGCGGCCCAGTTTCTGGCCGTGGATCACGTGTCCGGAAATATAGTAGGGGCGTCCCAGCAGGCTTTGCGCCTCATTAAAGTCACCGGCGGCCAGCGCCGCCCTGACGGCCGATGAGGAGATGCGGCTGCCTTTATCGTTGACCGCAGCCAGCGTCTCTACCTCGAAGCCGTATTGTTTCCCGGCTTCTATCAGCATGGAAATGTCGCCGGCCCGTTTGGCGCCGTAGCGAAAATCCTCACCTACCAGTATCCACTTTACGTGCAAGCCTTCGACCAGCACGTTTTCTATGAACTCTTGCGGGCTCAGTGAAGCGAAGTGCGCGTTGAAGTGCTCAACGATGACGCGGTCGACGCCGGCCGCATCGAGTGAGGCGAGATTGTCGCGCAGGTTGGCGATACGTCTGGGCGCCCTTGACGGGTCACCGAGCAGATCGGCAAAAAATGCGCGCGGATGCGGTTCAAACGTCATCACTGCAGCATCTAAGTCCAGACGTGTGGCGGCTGCGCGCAATCTTGACAGCAAAGCCTGATGTCCGAGATGCACGCCGTCAAAATTGCCTATCGCTAGTGCGCAAGGCGCACGTGCAGCAGCGTTGGGGAGTCCGCGAAATACCTTCATATTTTATAGGGGGGAGCGACTGCAAAAACCTTAGATTATAAATGCTTTCGCATGAGCTTTCGCTCACGCGGGTCGCTTAATGCTAATTAAGACTAGAAAATGCCCTCGGTTGTGGGTATTTTTTGTTTTTTTGTAAGTATTCAGCTTGCGGAGAGGGTCAGTGCAAATAGACGCATAAACAGAGAAATCTTCACCGCAGAGTCGCTACTTCCCTGTTTTCTCTGCGTCCTCTGCGCCTCTGCGGCAAAAGCTTTTTCTCAATTATCCGGGGTGAACAGTTAGTTTTTCCTGATACTTTTTGTTGGCTGCGGCTTAACCTAAACTCAAAGCCTCAAAG
This sequence comes from Undibacterium piscinae, assembly GCA_003970805.2. Lineage (GTDB taxonomy): Bacteria > Pseudomonadota > Gammaproteobacteria > Burkholderiales > Burkholderiaceae_D > Undibacterium > Undibacterium piscinae. The sequence continues at coordinate 911,724 of CP051152.1, read as the reverse complement.
CGGGTGTGCTGACCGGATTGCGGCTACATGCGCCTAGCTTTGATGATGCCTTAGTGGTGGTGCGACCACGAAACGTCCGGCGAGGCCAGGTAGCTCGCTACCGCCTCTTTGTCGCCGGTGGCGTATTTCATGACTTCACCGCAACTGCAAATGCCCTGATACGGTTGGATGTGTGAGCAGGCCGAAACCTTTTGCAAAAAAACTTCGACTTGTTTGCTGCATTGCTTGCATTTAAATCTGAGGATACGGGCTGGCTTGTTCATGGCGTATTTAAAATCGGATAATAAAAATCAGGTAATCGTGATTCGGTGACTGCCTTATTTCAGCTTGAGGCGCCATAAGGACGTCACTTCGGCTGCTCTGGCTGTATGCAGCGGATCACTGGCATCGCTGGCCTTAGGGTGTTGCGGTCGTATGTCCATCTTGCCGGCTACCTGCAGACCGCCGGCTTCTGGCTCCAGATGCTGCCACTCCGGCCAGAAAGCCGCGCAGCGCGGCTGTCAGGGTCGTACACCGCAGAGCTCGGCTAATTCTAGCCTTCTGCGCGTTGGCTTCGAAGCGCCTGCATATTCGCGGGCGCATACCAAGGCGCGCGGGTCCTGGTCGGTGGCGATGATCTTCATGTCCGGTATAGCGGCAGGCCGATTAAGACATTGACCGGAAAGGTAATTCCCAGCGCTGCCAGCATGGCCAGGCCGATATTGGCATTAGGTATGGCAGTGCGAATCGCGGCTGGTGCGGCGATATAGGAGGCACTGGCGGTAATGCCTGCAAGCACCAGTGCACTACCGGCGGGCAAATTCAGTGCAAGTGCCGCGGCAATACCGACCCAGGCAAGCGCAAACGGGGTAAGCGCGGCAAACGCGATGAGACGCCAGTGCTGCCAAGGCAAAGGTGAGCATACCTTGGCAGTGCACAAGCCCATTTCGAGAAGAAACAGCGCCAGCATGGTTTTGAAACCATCAAACAACACCGGAGCCAAGGGTTTCAGACCTACCGGACCGTACAAGTAGCCGATCAAGACACCGCCGCCTAGCAACAAGACGCCACGGCTAGTCAGCGCTTCGCGCAAAATACCGCTCTTGCTGCCTTGCCCGCTGAGGCGACGATGCAGCCACAGCATAATCACGATGGCGGGCAACTCCAACAGCACCAGATATAGCGTGGTTTCGGGATTCAAAGGCAACCCGGCTTGCTCCGCCATCGTCAGCACTACGGCAAAGGTACCGGCGCTCACCGAGCCATAATGTGCGGCAACACTAGCGGAATCGTCCAACGATAAGCCGACTAGCTTACGCAAAATCGGATAGCAACACAGCGGCAAGATAAACCCCAAGGCCGCAATCGGCAGCAACTGACTGAGCATAGCTAACTCAAACTTACCGTGCAGCGCCATCCCACCCTTGAGGCCGAGCACCAGCATCAGCAATATCGACAAGGTCTCGTAGATCGATTTGGGAACCTTCAGATCAGATTTAAGAAGGCCGGCAATCAGGCCTAAGGCAAAAAAGACAATGACTATATCGGGCATATCAGCAATCGTGTGAGGGAAGATATCGCTATTGTGTCAAGATTTAGGTATATTGAATAATAAATACTACAGCATGTAGGCATAGACGATTATCTATATAAAGAATTTTATGAACATTCTCCATCTGAGTTTTCGCCTGCTACAGGTCTATGTACAGGTGGTACGGCTTGGCAATATGAGCGCCGCGGCGCGCGCCCTGCACCTGACGCAACCGACGGTATCTTTGCAACTGAAGAAATTGAGCGAAGCGGTTGGTGAACAGTTGCTCGACAATCGTCAGGGCCGTATGGTAACTACCCATATTGGGGATGAACTGTATCGGGCCGCATGCGACGTGCTTGGGCGCTTCGACGACTTCAATGTTTTCTTACAGGAAGCACGCGGCGGTAGTTGCGGACATATCAACATCGCCATCGTCACCACCGCCAAATACGTACTGCCACCGATTTTGGGCGCGTTTTACCGCCAGTTCCCACAAGTGGGTGTGACTCTCAATGTGGGCAACCGCGCCCACATTCTGGAACGTTTTGACAAGCAGGAAGACGACCTTTATCTATTCAGTCATCCGCCCAGCGGCCCCCACGTGCTGGCCACCCGCATTCTTAAAAATCCACTACTGCTGATCGCGCCGGTAGATCACTGGGCCGCGAAGCGCAAGCACTTAAACTTTGCCGATCTCCGGCATGAGCGATTCCTGATCCGCGAACCAGGTTCGGCGACCCGCATGATGTTTGAATCCTGGCTCAGTAGTCAGGGTACGGATCTTAGTAATACCATGCAGATCGAAAGCAATGAGGCGATCCGTCTCAGTGTTGCATCGGGCCTGGGTTTGTCAGTGATTTCAGCGCACACGCTGGAACAAGGCCGCGAGAAATTGTCGATTTTGCCGGTAGATGGTTTTCCGATAGAGAGCAACTGGTATCTGGTCACCCGAAAAGACCGACGCTTACCACACGCTGCCATGCAGTTGGTGCGTTTTATTGCCATTCCCGGGCATTACGTACAACTCCAGCACGCAAACAAATCGCCTTCCGTCATCAAGACCTTGTTTGGTAACGGCGCCATGGTGGAGGGATGGGCGGTCTACAGCGAACGCATGATGCTCGAATCTGGATACGGCGGAAATACGCCGGAAATGTGGCTGATGTATTACAAATGGAACCTGCGCGCAGTCTGCAACACGATACTCGATTACAGCGTGCATGTGCTGGGTATGAGCGAGGCGCAGGCGAAAGATCTATTGATCAACCAAGCTTTCCAGACTCAGGCGGAAGCTGATGGCAAGTGGCAGCGCGTGCAATTTACCTCGGTGCAACTGACGAGTTATTTCAGTGGCTATAGCGAGATACTGGCGTTTCGCGAGGAGCAGAAAAAGCGACTCGGCGCAAAGTTTAATCTCAAGCAATTTCACGAAGAATTTCTCAGTTACGGTAGTGCGCCGGTTGGCATGATTAAGCGGTTGATGCTGAAACAATAGCTCAAGTTGCTTTAGAGGTTTTGCGCCTGGCGCAGCCTTAGTTGCAGCCTTATTTGCAGTTGGCTAGCTGAAAAAAGCGGCAAGCGATCCGGCTTGCCGCTTTTTTTATCAGGCTTTGGTGCCAAATATTGAGGAAAACTGTTGCAGCATTTCGGCTGGATTGATGCTGGTGATATCAGCCAGTTGGCCGTTTGGCGATAGCTTGTCGATGATGCCGGGAAGCATTTGTGCCAGCTGATGCGCGGCGTCACCGTGCGATAAGCCAGTCGCTTCGGCCAATTGACTCAGTTGCTCGCTGCCAAGCGCATTTTGTAATTGCTCGCCCGATATCGGCGCATTGGCGCCATTGCCTAGCCAACTGCTCACGGCATCGCCCAGCCCCGCGTTTTGCAAAGTACCGATCAGGCTTTGCAAGCCATCACCTGCCTGGCCTGAATGATTGTTCAAAAAGCCGATTGCCGCTTGAAACAGCATTGCTTTCGGGTCATTGCCCGGTTCGCTATTGCCTGCCAACATCCCTAGTGCCGCATCCAGAAGTCCCATGATAGTCCAATCAAAAAGGTGAATAAAAATAAAGCCAAATTGATATTACTTCAGAATCGAAAAAGCAATTGTGAACTTTGTATGAATGAGTGAAGGTGTAAGCTTTTGGCGTAGGCGTAGGCGTAGGCGTAGGCGCAGCGGTGAGGCAGGCGTGGCATCGAGCATTGCCTGCTCCCGTTTAGGTCGCCACCAGTGTGCCCAAGACGTAATGAATATGCGGGTGTTCGGCCTGTATGGCTGAGCACCCGCAACAGTGCTGCGTTCCGGGCGTGCCGCTGGCGAATTTTGCCGGGCTTAAATTGCCTGTATTACATGCCGCCCCAGGCGGCATTGAGTGCCGCAATCGCTGCCAGTCCTGCTGTTTCGGTGCGTAATATGCGCGGCCCCATCGATAGGGCGATTGCGCCCTGGCGTATCGCCAGTTGTTCTTCGGCTTCTGAAAAGCCGCCTTCCGGCCCTATCATCAGCGTCACCGCTTGCGGCGGATGATGGCGCGCCCAGTCTGCCAGCGAGGATTCCGCGCGTGGCGACAGCAAGATGCGCTTGTGCATGTCTTGCTGGCTCAGCCATTTCTGTACCTCGATCAGATTGCCCAGGTGGGCCAGACGATTGCGTCCGCACTGCTCGGTGGCGGAGGTGATGATACCTTGCCAGTGCGCCATTTTTTTCTCGGCCCGTTCAGCCGTTAGCTTGACTACGCAGCGTTGCGCGGAGAGTGGTTGGATGGCGCTGGCACCCAGTTCTATGGCTTTTTCTATAATCCAGTCCATTTTTGAGGCTTCCGGCAGCGCTTGCGCCAGCGTCAGCGCATACGGCAATTCGACTTCCTCCGGCAAGAACACTTTAACTTCGGCGCTGACCTGCTTTTTACTAATGCCGGTGAGGGTGGCGACATAGGCGCCGCCTTCTCCGTTAAATAATTGTATGGTGTCGCCGATTTCCAGGCGCAATACGAATACATGGTGCGCGGTGGTGTCCGGTAAATCGATCAGGGCACCAATGGCAAGGGGCAGGGGGCAATAAAAACGAGGCATGATAAAACCAATGTAAGTAGTGTAGCTGCCACGCCTAACAGCCTGGACGATGGCATTTTGCTAAAAAGATTTAGTGTATGCCAAGATTATACGATTACTCGATAGCTATGCGTGCGTCTATCTGGGCACTTATATGAGCGATGAGTGAGCGATGAGTGAGCGATGAGTGAGCGATGAATGAGCGATGAGTGAGCGACGATTTAAATTCAATTGACGGCATCATCAGCGCGCCGGTTTTTGCCGGTACCGCAGGGATGGATCGCTATACCAGTGGGAATTTACCGAAAACATCTGATTTAAAGTGCCTGTTGCTTATGCTCGATTGCCGTAACTGTCTGCCGCTCTGTTAAAATACCGGGTTCCAGCGGAATTATTTTCCGCTTTGCCTTAAGTGCAGTTTTTTTTCAGACTACCAATTACTCGCCATGACTTCATCTCTCCAGCCAGCAACTACCACTAAAATGGCCAACGCGATCCGCGCCTTGTCTATGGATGCCGTACAAAAAGCCAACTCCGGTCACCCGGGTGCGCCTATGGGGATGGCGGAGATCGCCGTAGCCCTGTGGTCTGGCCATTATCGTCATAACCCACTCAATCCAAAGTGGATCAACCGTGATCGTTTCGTGTTATCGAACGGCCATGGGTTGCATTACTCGTTGTTGCATTTGCGGACGACCTGAATATCAAGAATTAACCAGCCTGGCGTCAATGTTGTCGATCACCGTACCTATGCATGGGCTGGTTGCCTGATGGAAGGTATTTCGCATGAAGCCTGCTCTCTGGCCGGTACTCTGCAACTCAATAAATTGACGGCGTTTCGTGTTATCGAACGGCCATGGCTCTATGTTGCATTACTCGTTGTTGCATTTGACAGGTTACGACCTGAATATGGATGAGATCCGTAATTTCCGCCAGTTGCATTCAAAAACTGCCGGCCACCCTGAAGTGCATGTCACTCCTGGCGTAGAAACTACGACCGGTCCTTTGGGTATGTGGCAACGGTATTTCTATCGATGGACACGTAGAAGGTTGGTTCACCGACGATACGCCTAAGCGTTTCGAAGCTTACGGCTGGAACGTGATTCGTGCCCAGCCAGCAACTACCACTAAAATGGCCAACGCGATCCGCGCCTTGTCTATGGATGCCGTACAAAAAGCCAACTCCGGTCACCCGGGTGCGCCTATGGGGATGGCGGAGATCGCCGTAGCCCTGTGGTCTGGCCATTATCGTCATAACCCACTCAATCCAAAGTGGATCAACCGTGATCGTTTCGTGTTATCGAACGGCCATGGCTCTATGTTGCATTACTCGTTGTTGCATTTGACAGGTTACGACCTGAATATGGATGAGATCCGTAATTTCCGCCAGTTGCATTCAAAAACTGCCGGCCACCCTGAAGTGCATGTCACTCCTGGCGTAGAAACTACGACCGGTCCTTTGGGTCAGGGTATTACCAATGCTGTAGGTATGGCGCTGGCCGAAAAATTGCTGGCGGCAGAATTTAACCAGCCTGGCGTCAATGTTGTCGATCACCGTACCTATGCTTTCATGGGCGATGGTTGCCTGATGGAAGGTATTTCGCATGAAGCCTGCTCTCTGGCCGGTACTCTGCAACTCAATAAATTGACGGCGTTCTGGGATGACAACGGTATTTCTATCGATGGACACGTAGAAGGTTGGTTCACCGACGATACGCCTAAGCGTTTCGAAGCTTACGGCTGGAACGTGATTCGTGCCGTTGACGGTCATGATGTGGCAGCGGTCAGTCGCGCTATTGCTGCGGCAAAGACATCCGACAAGCCTACCCTGATCTGCTGCCGTACCATCATCGGTAAAGGTTCGCCGAACATGGAAGGTACACACAACGTGCATGGCGCGGCTTTGGGCGACAAAGAGATCGCTGCGGTACGTGCCAATATCGATTGGAATTATGCACCGTTTGAAGTGCCTGCCGACGTCTACAGCGCCTGGGATGCCAAGGATAGCGGCGCCAAACTGGAAGCAGACTGGGATGCGACATTCCAGCAATATGCACAGCAATTTCCGCAGCAAGCGGCTGAACTGACGCGCCGTATGAAGGGCGATCTGCCGGCTAATTTTGATGAAGTCGTGAAAAACGCCATCGCTGCCTGTGTAGAGAAAAAAGAAAATATCGCGACCCGTAAGGCGAGCCAGAATGCGATTCAGGCGTTTGCGCCATCCTTGCCAGAATTTTTGGGCGGTTCTGCCGATCTGACAGGTTCTAACCTGACTAACTGGAAAGAATGTGTGGCAGTGCGCGCCAATCAAGCCGGTAATCACGTCAACTATGGTGTGCGTGAATTCGGTATGAGCGCGATCATGAACGGTATCGCCCTGCACGGTGGTTATATCCCGTTTGGCGCCACTTTCCTGACGTTCTCCGATTACAGCCGCAATGCGATCCGTATGGCTGCACTGATGAAGATCCGTACGCTGTTCGTCTTTACGCATGACTCCATCGGTCTGGGTGAAGACGGTCCTACGCACCAGTCGGTTGAGCACATCTCAAGCATGCGCCTGATCCCGAATCTGGATAACTGGCGTCCTTGCGATACCGTAGAGTCGGCTGCCGCATGGGGCTATGCAGTTAAGCGCAACGACGGTCCGTCTACCCTGATTTTCTCGCGTCAAAACCTGCCTTACCAGGAGCGTAGCGCTCAGCAAATCGCTGATATCTCACGCGGTGGTTATGTCTTGCAAGACGCGGCCGATGCCAAGGCGGTCTTGATCGCTACCGGTTCGGAAATCGAATTGGCGGTAAAAGCGGCGACCGCACTGGCGCAGCAAGGTATCGCGGTACGCGTGGTGTCTATGCCATGTACCGATGTGTTTGACCGTCAGGATGCGGCTTACAAGATGGCCGTATTGGGCAAAGGCTTGCCACGTGTGGCGATAGAAGCTGGCGTCAGTGATATCTGGTACAAGTATGTGGGTCTGGAAGGCGCTGTGGTCGGTATCGATAGCTTCGGTGAATCCGCTCCGGCTGGCGTCTTGTTCAAATACTTCGGTTTCACCGTGGAGAACGTGGTCGCCAAAGTTAACGCTGTGCTGGCATAAGCGGCATGAGCGAAACTATGAGCGGGATCAAGGAGGTCAGTCTGCGTCGTGCTACTGTGGCAGACGCAGAGGCGATCGCCAAGGTGCGTATAGAAAGCTGGCTAGCCAGCTACCGCGGCATTATTCCGGATAGTTATCTCGATGGTATGAAGCTCGAGGAAAGTGTCGCCCACTGGCGCACGATACTCGAGGCTTTGGCTGTTGCAGGCGAACGGATCTGCGTATTCGTGGCCGAGAGTGAAGGGCAGGTAATCGGCTTTGTTTCAGGCATGTTATTGCCTGAGCCCAAGCTAGGCATGCAAGCTGAATTGACCGCCATCTATCTGCGTCCGGCCTGGCAGCGCTCTGGCATAGGCCGGCGCATGCTGCAGAAGGTGGCGCGGGTGTTTCAGGCGCAAGGCGTCAACAGTTTGCTGGCATGGGTGATCTCTGATAATGCCGCCGCCAGAAATTTCTATGAAGACCTGGGCGGCGCTTTACTGCGCGAGCAGGATTTCAATTGGGATGGCCTGGAGTTGAAAGAGGCCGGTTACGGCTGGACAGATCTGTCGGTGCTGATGGCCTCGGTTAACGCCTTGCCGTCATCGCTTGCCTTGCACTAAGTTTTTTGTGTTTTGTAGTGTTCTGTAATTAGTGATTATTTTAGTGATTATTTTTAATTTGTTTTAGTTCTCTGGAGATAAAACCATGACGATTCGCGTCGCAATCAACGGCTATGGCCGTATCGGCCGTAACATCCTTCGCGCACATTACGAAGGTGGTAAGTTTAAAAATGAGATTCAGATCGTTGCGATCAATGATCTTGGTAATGCAGAATCAAACGCGCATTTGACACGCTACGATACTGCGCATGGTAAATTTCCAGGCACAGTAACGGTAGAAGGCGACACCATGATCGTCAACGGTGACAAGATCAAGGTCTTTGCCGAGCGCAATCCTGCCAATTTGCCTTGGGGTGAATTGAATGTAGACGTCGTCCTGGAATGCACGGGCTTCTTTACAACCAAAGAAAAAGCATCCGCGCACATCACCGGCGGCGCCAAGAAAGTCATTATCTCCGCACCAGGCGGTAAAGACGTAGACGCGACTATCGTTTACGGCGTGAATCACGGCGTACTGAAAGCGACTGACACCGTTATTTCCAATGCATCATGCACTACCAACTGCTTAGCGCCTATGGCCAAGCCTTTGAATGATGCTATCGGTATCGTTAACGGTTTGATGACAACGATCCATGCTTATACCAATGATCAGGTATTGACTGACGTGATGCACGAAGACCTGCGTCGCGCGCGTTCCGCTACCCAATCCATGATCCCTACCAAAACCGGCGCTGCCGCTGCGGTTGGCCTGGTATTGCCGGAACTGAACGGTAAACTCGATGGCTACGCAATGCGCGTACCAACTATCAACGTTTCCGTGGTTGATCTGACGTTCATCGCCGCGCGCGACACGACAGTAGAAGAAATCAACAAGGTATTGAAAGATGCATCCGAAGGCGCCCTCAAAGGTATCTTGGATTACAACACTGCACCTTTGGTTTCTGTTGACTTCAACCACAACCCGGCATCAAGCACTTACGACGAGACATTGACTAAAGTATCCGGTCGTTTGGTGAAAGTTTCTAGCTGGTACGATAACGAGTGGGGTTTCTCCAACCGTATGCTCGATACCACAATGGCATTGATGAACGCGAAGTAATCATTGATACGCCGGTTTTAGCCGGCATATCAATATCCTGAAATACCCCGAACTTTCGGGGTATTTTTTTGTCTATGGTTTTGTAGTATTAAAATTAACCGGCTTAATATGCTCATTGATCAACAGCGAGGATTACTATGTCATTGAATATACGTAAATTGGCAGCGGAGAATAAGGGTTTTCTGGTATTTCTGTTCGGTATGGTCTTGATGCGTAGCGCATTGGCAGACTGGTATCTGGTGCCCTCAAGTTCCATGTATCCGACCCTGCTGGAAGGTGACCGGGTGATCTGCGACCGTATCGCCTATGACGTCAAACTGCCGTTTACCGATGTGATACTCAAGCATGTGGCGGAGCCACAGCGCGGTGATGTGGTGACGTTTGCCTCGCCGGAAGATGGTGTACGTCTGGTTAAGCGATTGATTGCGGTGCCCGGTGATGTGGTCGAAATGCGCAATGAACGACTGATCATCAATGGTGTTGAGGCCAACTATCAGGCTATCGAGAAGGATGCCGGGCATCTGACGCCGCTGCGTGAGTACCCCGCTCAGCAATTGGTGTTTAGGGAAAGTTTGGGTGCGATGCAGCATGAAATGATCGTCATGCCGGATAGGGCTGCCATGCATACCTTTGGCCCTGTGACTGTGCCACCAGGGCAATACATGATGCTCGGGGATAACCGCGACAATAGCAAGGATTCGCGCTACATAGGGATGGTCAAGCGCGAACTCATTACCGGGCAGGTGAAGCGACTGTTGTTTTCACTTGATGGCGATCGTTATTATTTGCCGCGACTCGAACGCATAGGTTCTAGCGTGTAGTCACCTCAGGCTGATCTGAGCTCAATAGGCTCACTATCGTGGGCTTGTTGATTACGATTGCCTGATAATTCTTTATATAGCGGAATTTATAAAAAAATCAGCTGAAATATTAACAAGTCAAGGCATTTCACTGTATACTCATACAGTTATTTCTTTGCGACAATGTTGTCCTATGCAAAGGTTTTGCTGAGAGTAGATTGTTAAGTATGGCTTCAAAAAAAGCGCATCATGCTACCGGATGGGCTGCAGGGGTGATTGCCGGGGCGTTGGTTGCGCATGCGGGGGCGGCGGGCCCCTATTTCTGCTGGAGTATCCTGAGTTTGTTCGCGGGTTTGCTCGGTGGTACTGCCCCCGATTGGCTAGAGTTAGCCTGGTGGTCTCGTAGCCGTCGCTTATGGATTACCCACCGTACGCTGACGCACTGGGGCGTCGCTTGGATTTTTCTGCTGGCCTTTTCGTATCTGGCGCTTGGGCATGAGCCTTGGGCTCCGCTGTTATTTGGCTTTTCTGCCGGCGGTGTGATGCACTTACTGGCCGATTGGCCCAATCCTCTCGGAGTTCCCTGGATATTCGGACGTCATTCCCTGAAATGGTGGCGTAGTGGTCGTTTCGATCTTATCGTGGTCGTTTCCTCGTGGCTTGCCGCCATGTGTGTCAGTGATTTTGTGTTTTTAAATAACGTGCATAACCTGAAGGCGATTTCATTGATGAAGTCGCTGCCTTTATGGACATGGAAAACCGTCTAAGCGCCGCGCTTAGGGCGCTTAGGGGTAATCCTTGGGGAAGCACTTAGGAAACACTGAGGAAACACCACAGCTGCTCAAGGTGCGACGTAGCCCAGAGTGGCTGAAATTTGTTCGGCCGTGGCAATCAGATCTCCCAGCCATTCTTCTTGCAGGCGGTCGGCTGGTGCTGAAATTGACAGACCTGCAATCATTTTTCCACTGTCATCACGGATTCCCGCTGCCATACAGCGCACGCCCAGTTCCAACTCTTCATTGTCGCGGGCATAGCCATTGATGCGGACTTCGGCCAACTCTTTTTCCAGCTTGGCCAGGTCGGTAATCGAGTTCTTATTGTGCCCGGCCAGTCCGGTGCGGGTCGTATAGGCGCGTATCGCTTTGGGTTCGTCCAGGGATAAAAACAGTTTTCCGGTGGAGGTCAGGTGCAGCGGAGCACGGCCGCCGATGGCGCGGACCACCTGCATACCGGAACGTTCTGAAAATGCGCGGTCTATATACACGATTTCATCGCCCTGACGCACCGACAGATTGACCGTTTGCTGGGTCTGGCGATGCAATGTACGCATAAATTCCAATGCCGCTTCACGGACGTTGAGCCGGCTTTTGACAATGTTGCCGAGTTCCAGTAATCGCATCCCCAGGCGATAGGAACCTGCTTCGGCCTTGTCGACAAAGCGCGTCTTGACCAAATCGTTCAAGATGCGATGCGCGGTAGATGGATGTAGCCCGGTGACGATGGCTAGTTCCTTGAGGCTTACAGGGTCTTGATATTGGGATAGCGCATCGAGCAGAGCTGTCAGGCGGTCTATTACCTGTATCGAGGTTTTATCAGATAAGCTGGTTTCGGTTTTCATATTATGGTTGGTGCATTGCAATATCTCCTTTATACCATAATGTGAAAACATCGGCAGTAGTTAAGCTCAAAAATAATATCAATTCAGTAAAGAATTTGACGAATATCAGCATATGTGAACTTATAAGGCGGAAAACCAGATTCACCGTGCGGTTCAGGTGCTGTTAAAAATTTGCCCGCCAGTTTTATGCGATAAAAAAAGGAGAGTGCATGAGCAATCAAGAGCAAGCGGTGAGTGAGTTTAAAAGTAAAAGTGGTTTGCGCCGGATTTTTTCCGCATTTTTTTACTCGGTAGATGGCGTCTGCCTGGGCCAATGAGCATGGTTTCGTCAGGAATTGGTATTGGTCATCGCGGGTGCTGTGATCGCGCTGTGTTTGCCGGTCTCGGCATTCGAAAAGCTGATGATGATTGCCTGGTGTTGATACTGATCGTTGAATTAATCAGGCGATAGAAGCGGTTGTCGACAGGGTGCGCTGGAGCGCAATCCTTTATCAAAAAACGCCAAGGATTTTGGCAGTGCCGCATGCTGCTGAGCTTGCTGGTCGCGCTGGCGACTTGGATAGTGGTGCTGGTTAACCGGTTTTACTATTAATTGCTACGCCAGCGGACGCATGAGTGAGTGCTTAAAAGGCTGGTATGCTGCCGGATTTTTTCCGCATTTTTTTATCGTGGCTTTAAGTCTGCCTGGGCCAATGAGCATGCAATCATGCGTTTCTGGCGCTTCAACTCATTGCTTTATTGCGGTCATCTGATCGCGCTGTGTTTGCCGGTCTCGGCATTCGAAAAGCCGTGAGCATTTCAAACAGGCCAAGGATTTTGACGTCACCACCACATTGCGGTAGTTCTTCCGCATTTTTCACCACCACATAGCCATTGCTGCCAAACAGGTGCGGCAGATAATCGCCGGCTTTTTCATCGATGGTCACGCAAAATGGCGTCAGGCCCAGGCGGCGCGCTTCCTGCACGGCGATGCGGGTGTCTTCGATGCCGTAGCGGCCTTCATATTTGTCGAGATCGTTGGGTTTGCCGTCGGTCAGTATTAACAGCAGGCGGCGTCCGGTTTTCTGTTTCGACAGAATTTGCGAGGCATGGCGTATCGCGGTGCCCATACGGGTGTAATAGCCTGGCTTAAGTGCGGCCAGACGTCCGCGTATGTTGTCGTTGTAGCGCTCGTCAAAGCCCTTAAGCAAATGGAAGCGTACGTTGTCACGCCGCACCGACGAGAAACCATACAGGGCAAAGCGGTCGCCGGTGGTCGACAAGGCTTCGCTGAACAGATACAGGCTATCGCGTATCACATCGATCACGCGCGCTGAATTGTTGATCCAGGCATCGGTCGATAAGGACAAATCGGCCAACAATAAGCACGAGAGATCGCGTAACTGTTGTTTCTGGTCGATATACAAGCCAGGCTCGGAGGTTGGCGTGCCGCTGTTTTTCTCTGAGGCAAAGCGTACGCAGGCATCGAGATCTAGGTCACTGCCGCTGACCTGTCCCTTGAGACGGGTGCGCAAGGGCATCAGCGATTGAAACTGCTGGCGCAGGCGCCGCGCGGTAGGCTTGAGTGAGGCCGGCAGTTCAGAGGCTTGGCTATCTTTTGCCAGCATCATCTGTACCTGGCAATGATTTGGTTGTAGCAGGCGCTTGCGGTAATCCCATTCCGGATACAGGATGCCATCGGCCAGCAGCAGATCGTCGTCTGATTCGCCGGGTAAATCGAGATCAAAACGGATGCGGCTGGTGGTGGTCTTGCTGTCGCTGGCCACGCTTAAAAAATCAAGATCGTTGGCGGCCCTTTGCGCATCATCGTTTTCGTCTTCATCCAGCGGCCGGTCGACCTTGATAAACTCAGCCCAGGAGAACAGGCTTTCGGCGCGAAACAGCAGCATGAACGGGCTTTTGCCGTCCGGCATTTTAACGTTTTCGGCCTGGCGCTTGCGCGCTTCATTATCCTTGTTGAGCTTGCCGCCCTCGGGTTGCTGTGGCACGTTTTTCGAGGCTTTTCTTTCTTCTCCCATGGCTTGCGGAGGATCGGGGTGCAACCATAGCATGACGGGGGCGGCCGGTTTGCGGCCAGCCTGAAAGCTTGCCACGCTGCCCGGTTCGCTCAGCGCCTGACGTATGCTCGCTTCGGCTTTGGCATCGGCGGTAGGCAAAGTTTCCGGAAGAGGGCGCAAGGCAAATTCAGCCTGGCACAATTGCTCGTAACGCGACTTTAAGCCAGGTAGTGCCAGTAAGGTCGCTAGCGTGGCTTGTTGGTTGCGCACTATCCAGCTGGTGTCTGGCGCGACATCGTGGGCTGCCAGGGCGATCAGCCATAGATATAAGTCGCGGTTTAACTCTTGCTCGGGAAAGTGCTCTATCCAGGCCGGCAGATGTAAGGTGGTTTCATTGCTCCAGGCCAGTTCGATTTTTTCGCTGATGCCGGCTACCCGTTCCAGCCATTGGCGGCGTGCGCCGTGGGTGGTGGCAGTACCTGCCTGCAGGTTTAGGCCGGCATCGCCACCGATGGCGCGGAAAAAGATCGGGGCGATTTTTTCTATCTGCTTGAGATCGACACGGGCGGCCGGGAAACCACGATAGGCGACGCGGGTGATGAGCTTATCCCATAGTCCGCCAATATACTCTTCCATTTATACTTCTCCGTTTGACTTTTGCTTGCCGGCGTCATCGCGCACTAAGGCAATTTGTATGGTCTTGGCTTTGCTGCCGGTCAATGCCGCTTCCGATTCGGCGCGCACATGATTGACCCAGCCTAGTAATTCACCTTCGGGGTTGTCGGTTTGGGTATGGGTACAGGCATCGACACACTGACCGCATTGCACGCAGGCGAACATCATGCGCTTGACATTGCGCGGATTTAGTCGCATCGGGCAGACATTGTCACAGGCCGAGAAACAGCTGGAACAGTCTTTCGCGCGTTCGCGCTCAAAACCCACTACCATGGCCTTGTCGTTGCCCATCCAGGCCAGGCTTTGAAACAGCCCGACCGCACAGGCATAGCGGCAAAACAGATGGCGCGCAAACATGAACTCGACAAAAAAGGCGATGCTGCCGGCGGTGAGGAAAACCGCTTGATTTCTGGTCAGGCTCCAGTGCCAGATATTCGCGTAGATCTCGGCCGGCGGTAGTAGGTAAGTGAGTAATACCGTCGCCCATAAAACCGAGCAGGCAATTACCAGAGGAATCACGCCTAACCACCAGATTGCATCGGGCTTGGTGGTGCTGCCGTCGGCATTTCTCTCATCCATTTTCTCGGCATCCCAGATACTTTGCTTGCCTATGGCTTTTCTGAGTGTCTGGTTGATGGTTTCAACGATGGAAAAATGCGGACATAACCAGCCGCAGTACAAACGACCCCATTTCCAGCTGATGTAGATGAGCGCGGCCCCGGTTGCCAGTACCGGTAAAAAGGCGCGCAGGAAAATATTCAAGGCGGCCTGACCGGCGCTCATATTACCGGCGGAAAAATTATCCAGGCCCAGCGTCCAGTCCATGCCCAGGAAGATGAAATGACCCAGGTGCAAATCGAGGCGGAACAGATCAAAAATTGGTGCCACGATAAACAGGACGAAAAATCCGGCCTGCGTGATCTGGCGCCAGCGTTGTACCGGTAAGCCGAATAATCCGGCATGTGGCTGCCCCGTTGCTGCCGGCACCCTGGGGCCGGTAGTGGGGATCTGAGTAGGGCGTTTCGCTTCTTTCGACAACATGTTTACCACCTTTAAGCCTTTACCACTTTTTTCTACCGATCAGAGGGTAAGTATATGTCTTTTTCCCCATCGCGCAGGTCAGTCCGACTACGCCAAACAGGATCAGCGTGGCATGGCAAGTAAGGAAATACAATATTAAAACCATCCAAGTGTAGGGTGATTCAAATCCGCCAAAAAACATGATGAGCAAAGTGACCAGCATCAGCAGTATGCCGGCCCAGATACTGGCGCTGACGGTTTGTCGTAAATGGCAGCGCGTTAATTCCGAGTCGCTGTCCGCATTACGGTAGGCCAGCCACAGCAGCCCCAGAAAACCCAGCCCCGGAAGCAGCAGCAGGTTGAGTAAGTACAGGGTTTCAGCCTGTACTGCAACGGATACGTGGGTGTCAGGAGTATTCATTTATTCCGCTTATTTCGCCATGCTGGCTTTAATTACTTCAAGTAGGGCTGCCGCGGTGTCAAGGTCGTCAGTGAGAGGTTCTACCATTGCTGACTGACAAGCCAGAACAGGGTCACAACCGGCTTTAATCAGGGTCGCTGCGTACACCAGCAAACGGGTCGAGGCAGCCTCTTCCAGGTCGTGATTTTTCAGCTGGCGGAAGTGTCCGGCCAGTTTTACCAGACGCTGCGCGGTGGCGCTATCAATCCCGGTTTCCTTGACCAGAATGTCTTGCTCCAAGGCGGCTGGCGGGTAATCAAACTGTATCGCGATGAAACGCTGGCGGGTCGATGGCTTGAGGTTTTTCAACAGGTTTTGGTAGCCTGGATTGTAGGATACCACCAGCATAAATTCATCGGGAGCCTGCAGTTCTTCGCCGGTACGTTCTATCGGCAAGATGCGACGGTCATCAGTCAGCGGGTGCAGTACTACCGTGGTGTCTTTGCGCGCTTCGACCACTTCATCGAGATAGCAGATACCGCCCAACCGGACTGCTCTGGTAAGCGGGCCGTCGGACCAGATGGTCTGGCCGTCGCCGATCAGGTGGCGACCCACCAGGTCGGCCGCAGTCAGATCGTCGTGACAGGCCACGGTCACCAGCGGGCGTGCCAGTTTGGCCGCCATGTGCGCCACGAAACGGGTCTTGCCGCAACCGGTAGGCCCTTTGATTAAGAGCGGTAACTGGTGATGGAACGCATATTCAAATAGCGCGCATTCATTGCCTACCGGCTGATAAAAAGGCACTTCCTGAGTTTGGTGTAAATTGATTAAGTTGTGTGAACTTGGGGCATTCATGACTAGCTTTCTGAGTATCTCTCATTATTTAAATTCGGGTAAAGCTCAACCAGACCACGACCAGCACTACCAGTAACCAGCCCAGCACTATCATGCGCCAAGGGCCTGCCACATGCCGCAGTGCCATGAAGCGGTCTATCACCAGGCTACCCTTGATGAAGGTTGCCAGCAGTACCGGCAGAATGACCTTGTCGCCTGAGTAACCGGTTTCTGCCAGCGCAAAGGTGATCGTGGACAGTAGTAACAGGGTAATCCACTGGGCGGTGGCGGCTTTGATATCAATCATGGAAGTCTGTCCTAATGCAATACATAGATGAGGGGGAATAGGATAATCCAGACCAGATCGACCATGTGCCAGTAGGCGGCACCGGTTTCGGCTCCTTCGTGCATCTCTGCAGTATAGCCGCCTTGCCATGCTTTGACAGCGATGGCACCTAGTATCACCATGCCTAGTATCACGTGCATGAAATGGAAAAATGCCAGGAACAGGTAAAACATGTAAAAGGTATTGGTGGACATGCTGATGCCGGCATTGATTTTTGCGGCAAATTCCACCAGTTTCAAGATCGCAAAGATGGCACCGCAGGTGATTGCCGCCAGCAGCCATTTACTGCAAATTTTACCATTGCCACGCTGTATGGCCGCCATTGCCCTGACCACGAAATAGCTGCTGGAGATCAGTAAGATCGTATTGATAAAGCCGGAAACGCGGTCCAGTTGTAATTGCGAGGCATTGAAAAGGTCGACATGGCGCGACCTGGTAATCGTATAGGCGATAAAAAATATGCCGAACACCAATAGTTCGGCGAGGATAAAGCACCACATGGCCAGGTCGCCGGGTAAAGCGCGTTTGATGCCTGCTGTGGGATGGGGTAGTGCGAGAGGAGTATTCACGATAGCGATGAAGTTGCCCGGATGAATGAGTAACTTATTGGGGGCAACTTATTTGGAAAGGCAGTCCGTTAGCGTATTTTGCGCTACCGGACTGCCTGGTTACTACTTATTTACTGCAAATCACCGAAAAATTACTTCTTGGCAAGTGCTACAGTCTCGCCTTTGATGAAAAAGCTGAGGATGTACATAACCAGTCCGATCAGGAAGATCACGCCGGAACCAAGACGCAACCAGTAGAAAATCGCCAGTTGATCTTGCGTCGCCATGAAGGACAATGGCGTAGTCGACATACGTTGCAGCCAGACTTGCAAGATACCTGCGGCAGTCAGGAACAAAGTGATGAACACCATGGACACTGTCATCAGCCAGAATGACCACATTTCAACCACTTGTGACTTGTTGCTGTTAGCTTCACGACCACGCATGATAGGCATGGTGTAGCTGATCATCGTCATTACGACCATTGCATAGGCACCGTAGAAAGCCATGTGACCATGCGCTGCCGTAATTTGTGTACCGTGAGTGTAGTAGTTGACCGGTGCCAGTGTATGCAAGAAACCCCATACGCCTGCGCCGAGGAAAGCCATAACGCCTGTACCCAAAGCCCACAATACGGCAGCCTTATTTGGATGGTCACGGCGACGACGGTTAACCATGTTGAATGCGAACACTGTCATCATGAAGAAAGGAATTGGTTCCAGTGCGGAGAACACGCTACCCCACCATTGCCAGTATTCAGGAGCGCCTATCCAGTAGTAGTGATGGCCGGTACCGATGATGCCGGAGATCAGGGACATCGCGATAATGACATATAACCATTTTTCAATTACTTCGCGATCAACACCAGTGACTTTTACCAGTACGAAAGCGAGCATTGCGCCGAGGATCAGTTCCCATACGCCTTCTACCCACAGATGCACTACCCACCACCAGTAGAACTTGTCCTTAACCAGATTGTGCGGATTGTAGAACGAGAACAGGAAGAATATCGCCAGACCCCAGAGACCGGCCAGCATGACCAGACTGATACTGGTTTTGCGACCGCGCAATACTGTCATGGAAATGTTGAACAGGAAGACCAGGGCAACGATAACGATACCAACTTTAGTCGGTAATGGCTGCTCCAGGAATTCGCGACCCATGGTTTCGAGTAAATCGTTACCGGTGAGTTTGGCCAGTGAAGCGTAAGGTACCGCGAGGTAACCGATGACAGTAGCTGCGCCAGCGATCAAAAAGATCCAGAACATCAGCATCGCCAGTTTCGGGCTATGCAGTTCACGTTCGGACCGCAGACCGAATGCTGCATCATGTATTCATGCCATTCGACCTGGTAGCCAAGTTCAACCAGTAAATCGCGTGACTGTTCAGCGCGCAGCATAGGAATCACCGGATCGGCGCGGCCATGCGCCAGAAAGATAGGCGTGTCCTGATTGGCCGGGCTGCGTTCTTTGGCAAGTTCATCGCGCAACGGGACATAGCCGGATAAACACAACAGGCCAGCGAGTTTTTCCGTGTGACGTAATCCCACTTGCAGTGCCATCGCGCAACCTTGCGAAAAGCCCGCCAGGATAATATGGTCAGCGGCAATGCCACGCGCCTTTTGGCGTGCGATCAGGGTTTCTATGCGAGTCTGGGATAGTCTCAAACCGGCTTCGTCTTCGCGCTTGACGATGTCGGCACCCATGATGTCATACCAGGCACGCATGACGTAACCACCGTTGACGGTGACCGGCATGGTGGTGGCGTGCGGGAACACGAAGCGTATGCCCGGGCATCCGCGTAAATCGAGTTCGTTGACGATAGGCACGAAATCATTGCCATCCGCTCCCAGACCGTGCATCCAGATCACGGCAACGCTAGGGTTGGGGCGCTTTCTATTTCTATGGTGTCGAGTAAGACAGAAGTCATGATTGTTTGCTTGGTTGATTGCTGATAAGTTGCCGGTGAAATGGGCAGTCCGATTCACCGGTTATTTTTGACGGATTGCCGCTTTCGGACGAAACACCTTGCATATCGCCTCATGCGTCTCTACATAAGGGCCGCCTATCAAGTCTATGCAATAGGGCACTGCGGCAAAGATGCCGGCAATCAGTTGTTTGCCGTCGGCATCCTTGAGACCTTCGAGCGTCTCCTTGATCGACTTTGGTTGACCAGGCAGGTTCATGATCAACGCTGCGTGATCGCTGGTTTCGCGTATTACGGCAACTTGCCGTGACAAGATCGCGGTAGGCACGAATTTGAGGCTGATCTGGCGCATTTGTTCGCCAAAGCCGGGCATCTCTTTGGTCGCCACCGCCAGCGTCGCTTCCGGAGTGACATCGCGTCGCGCCGGTCCGGTACCACCGGTGGTGATGACCAGGTCGCAATGGGCTTGATCGACTAACCCGATCAGCGCTTGCTCTATGGCGGCGCGCTCATCGGGGATCAGACGGGTTTCCATGATCCAGGGCGTGCTTAGTGCCGCGCCAAACCATTCTTGCAAGGCCGGCAGGCCCTGATCCTGATAAATCCCGGCAGAGGCGCGATCGGAGATAGAAACCAGACCGATGCGCAAGGCACGGTCCAGTTTACTGTCTTCGTTACCACCTAGCTCAACGCTAAGTTCACTCATCGTCCTCGTCCTCGATATCATCGTCTTCATCAGAGGCAGTGCCGGCAGCTTTCGCCTTGGCCAGTTCCTTGAGTAGCTGGAAAATTTCGCGATAGGCTTTTGGCGGTTTGTTCTCTGCCTGTTCCTTGCGCGCATTCCGGATCATCGTGCGCAATTGCTGAGCGTCGATTTCCGGATGTTCGGCCATCAACTCAGTGACTGCGGCATCGTTGGCCAGTAATTTATCGCGTTTACGTTCAAGCGCATGCATGGCGGCGGTTTCCGATTTGGAAGCGCCTTTCCAGCTGTCTATGGTTTTTTGGATGAGCGCCACTTCTGTCTCATCTAGCGTACGCATTTTTTTGCCTACGAATTGCAACTGACGACGACGACCTTCGTGATCCTTTATTTTTTGACATTCAAGAATTGCCTCGCGCACATCTTCAGGCATCGGTACGCGCTTGACGCGGTCACGTGACTGATCGATCAGTTCTTGACCAAGCTTTTGAAGCTCAGTCATCTCACGCTTTAGCTGAGATTTTGATGGGCGCTCGTACTCTTGTTCGAACTCATTGGATTTGAAGCCGCAAGCGCCTCGATTTGGATTTGGCATGATTGACTCGCCTTTATTGTATAAACTTATTGAAACGGCTGCTATGATACTCTTTTTATCTACGCAACCAAAGAAACCGCCCATGAGCAAACCAGTTTTTACCCATACTCAGGATCAGTTAAAGCAAATTGCACAAGATATGTTGCGTTTTGCACGTGAAAAAGGCGCTTCGGATGCCGCTGTAGAAATCAGCGAGGGGGGCGGGCTTTCGGTCAGTGTGCGTAAAGGTAAAGTCGAAACAATCGAGCAAAACCGCGATAAGGGTATAGGCGTTACTGTCTACCTGGGCCAAAAGCGCGGCAATGCCAGTACTTCTGATTTTTCCGAAAAATCACTGATCGATACGGTGGATGCCGCCTATAACATTGCGCGCTTTACTGCGGAAGATCATTGTGCTGATTTGCCGGAAACCGAATTACTGGAAATGAATCCACGGGATTTGAAATTATTTTATCCGTGGCTGGTCACGGCCGAAGAAGCCATTGAGCTGGCGCGCCGTACCGAGGCGGCCGCCTATGCCGTGGATAAACGCGTCAGTAATTGCGAAGGCGCCGGCGTACATGCCCAGCAGTCGCATTTCGTTGCAGCCAATTCACGCGGTTTCATGGGGGGCTATCCATTTTCCCGACATACCATTTCGGTTTCGCCGATTGCAGGCAAAGGCGCTCGCATGCAGCGTGATGACTGGTACAGCTCCCAGCGCAATGCAAAAAAGCTGGCACAGCCGGAGGCGGTGGGGCGCTATGCCGCAGAGCGCGCATTGGCACGTTTAAATGCGCGCAAGCTTGATACCCGTAAATGCCCGGTTTTGTTTGAGGCGCCGCTGGCGGCCGGTTTGCTGGGCTCTTTCGTTCAGGCCGTGTCCGGTGGTGCCCTGTATCGCAAATCAAGCTTTCTACTCGACTCGTTAGGCACTCAGGTATTTCCCGATCATATACAGATTGCCGAAGATCCGCATGTACTCGGTGGCGTTGGTTCGTCTCCGTTTGATGACGAGGGTGTCAAAACGCAATATCGTGATGTGGTTAAGGACGGTATCTTGCAAGGTTATTTCTTATCCTGCTATTCAGCGCGCAAATTGGGCATGAAGACGACCGGTAATGCCGGTGGCTCGCACAACCTGACGCTGTCGTCTTCACTGACCAAAAAGACCGATAATTTCAAGGCCATGCTAAAGAAAATGGGCACTGGCTTACTGGTGACCGAGTTAATGGGGCAGGGCGTCAATTATGTGACTGGTGATTATTCACGCGGTGCTTCCGGCTATTGGGTGGAAAATGGCGTGATTCAGTATCCGGTCGAAGAAATCACCATTGCCGGCGATATGCGTGAAATGTTTAAGCAAATTGTGGCGATCGGTGCGGATACCTTGATACGTGGCACCAAGCAAACCGGTTCCATACTGATAGAGAACATGACGGTGGCTGGTAGTTAGGTCACGATTAGGCGACGATTGCAGCTTACCCTTGGCTGCAAGTGTCGTACTTTTGCATACGTAGAAATACCGAAACCTATTTTTATCAGACTTCCCCTCTTTCTTTTAGAAATCAGTTAAGACCTTGATAATTAAGTAAAAAAAGTATTGGTGCCTTGAAAATGACACGAATATTTTTTTTGCTTCAGGTTCTATCTCTCGCTGAAATGAAAACAAGTATTGCGGTGCAATGCTTCCCCCCATAAAATGTTTTTTGGTTGCAATTGCTTAATAAGATACTTTGACCACGTATCGAATAATTTCCGAAATATCCTCATATTGGAGACAGCATGGAACGTCGTTCCTTTCTAAAAAAAGCAGCCGTAGGCGCATCAGCAGGTGCGGTCGCCGCACCAAGTTTGGCACAAACCACTCCTACCCTTAACTGGCGTCTCGCTTCTAGCTTTCCGAAAAGCTTGGACACCATTTATGGCGCTGCAGAAGTGTTTTGTAATCGTGTCAAAGAATTGACCGATGGTAAGTTCAATATCCGCCCATTTGCCGGTGGTGAGATTGTTCCTGGTGGTCAGGTACTCGATGCCGTACAAAACGGCACGGTAGAGATTGGCCATACGGCGTCTTACTATTACTTCGGTAAGGATGCGACTTTTGCTTTTGATACTGCTGTTCCGTTTGGCTTGAGCTCGCGCCAGCAAACCGCGTGGATGCTGCATGGTAACGGCATGAAATTGATGCGCGAATTTTTCGCTGAATACAATGTGGTCAATTTTCTGGGCGGAAATACAGGTACGCAGATGGGTGGCTGGTTCCGTAAGGAAATCAAGGGCCCGGAAGATCTGAAAGGCTTGAAATTCCGCGTTGGTGGTTTTGCCGGGAAAGTTCTGACTAAGCTTGGTACAGTTCCTCAGCAGATTCCAGGTGGTGATATCTATCCTGCGCTGGAAAAAGGCACGATCGATGCGGCTGAATGGGTAGGTCCGTACGATGATGAAAAGCTCGGCTTCTACAAGGTTGCCAAGGTGTATCACTATCCGGGTTGGTGGGAAGGCGGAGCTCAATTGTCGTTTTACGTCGGCAAAAAAGAGTGGGATAAATTGCCTAAGCAATTCCAGCACGCTATTGAAGTGGCGTCGATGGAAGCGCATACCGATATGCAAGCCAAGTACGATGCAAAAAATCCTGCTGCATTAGGTCGCCTGTTACAGAACAAGATTTCCTTAAAACCTTTCCCGCAATCGGTGATGGAAGCTTGCTTCAAGGCGGCGCAAGAGACTTTTACTGAAGAAGCGGAGAAAAATCCAAAATTCAAAAAAGTCTACGATGACTGGAAAACTTTCCGGAATAATCAGGGACAATGGTTTAATGTTGCGGAGCAATCTTTTGCACGTTTCAACATGGCACGTCCTTTGAAATAAGCGAATCACTGAAAAACGCAGACTTCGCGCTAATGCCGTTCAGTTAAGCCTGGACGGCATTTTTTTATGGTTATAAGCGTGGGTATAGCTGATTAGCCTACATCCGTGCTCAATAACACGATACGATTTTCGCTGAAGCGACTGAAGCGACTGAAAAGAGTGGGCGATGCTTTGGTTTAAATGCTTACCTCACCGCTGGTCGTCGTTAACGCCCAGCATTCCTTGAGTTCTGATAGTTGCGCGCCATTACCGTTGGCGATTCCGGTACCTGCAAATTGAAACGAATTCTCGTGAGATAAAGCAGTCTATGTTGGGCAAAGTGCCCATGCGGCAAAGCAAAACCATTGATGGTGTCCGCCAGAGAATATGAGGGATCGCGTACAAGCTCAACCGGCTGGAAATGGCCAAAATGGTCTGAGCCATCAAATGTGAAACAACGGAGTTCAGTTTCGCGACACCTTCAGCTAACCCAATATGAATGGCATTGGCCCGCGGTGACATCTTCGTACAGAAAATCTCCCGCCTTGTGAAAGTACCTGCGGCCATGTGATGCTCAATCTGGTGGCGATTCACTAGAACGGGAATAATCACATCACAAAGGTCACACAATCCGGTGGGGGTAATCACGCCAATATCTATCAGCAATCAGCAATCAGCAATCAGCATTGATATGGTCCGTATGGTATTTCGTTTGCTAAGGTCTTCTGATTGGCTAGTGATGAAAAAAACGCACGCGAATGATAAAACCCGCCGTAGCGGGTTTTATCATTCGTGCGTTTACGTCATTGCGAAATTAATGTGCTTACTGGGTGAACTTGGGTGCAGCAGGTTCCTCAGGGTTTTCTTCCGGTGTCTGGCCGGCGCCTTCCGGTAAATTTACAGGATCTGTACTTTCAACCGGCATCTGTATGCTTAAGTTTACTTCCTCTTTGGTGTTGGTTTTTTTTGTCGACTGAGACAATATTAGGGAAAGCAATGATCAGTGCCACCATGATGACCTGAGCAAGCACGAAAGGGATCGCGCCCCAGTAAATGTCGCTGGTCTTGACTTCCTTAGGCGCTACCGAGCGCAGATAGAACAGCGCAAAGCCGAAAGGTGGGTGCATGAAAGAGGTCTGCATGTTGACACCGAGTAAAACCCCGAACCAGATCAGGTCAATACCCATTTTTTCAGCAACCGGACCTACCAACGGCACTAAGATGAACGCGAGTTCAAAAAAATCGAGGAAGAAGGCCAGTACGAAGAACATGATATTGACGACGATCAGAAATCCGACATTGCCGCCTGGCAGGGAAGTCAGCAGATGCTCAACCCATAAGTCGCCATTGACACCGCGAAACACCAGAGAAAACACGGTAGAGCCAATCAGGATAAACATCACGAAACAAGACAGACGAGAAGTGGAGTTCATCGCCTGCTTGGTCAGATCCCAGGATAAGCGGCGGTTCATCATTGCCAATACCATAGCGCCGAATGCGCCCATGCCGCCGCCTTCAGTCGGAGTGGCGACGCCTATGAAAATTGTCCCCAGTACCAAAAAAATCAAGGCAAGAGGCGGAATCAACACAAACACCACTTGCTCCGCCATGCGCGACAACAGGCCAATTTTTAACTTGCGGTTGATGAAGGCCAATACAAAGGCACCAGCGATACCGACGCCGGCGGAATAGATGCCAACTTCATCGCCAGGCGCATCCGGATGGCCGCTCAGGTAATATCTGGAGAACGCAAAACTGGCGCCAACACTGACTAACATTAGTGCCAGTAGCGAATTGACACCGCTGTCACCGTTTGACTGACGCAGGTTGCGCGCTTCCGGCGGCAAGGCTGGTACCCAGGTCGGACGTATGATGGAAATCAGCAGGATGTAACCTGCATACATAACCGTGAGTAGCAAGCCTGGAATAAACGCAGCCTGATACATATCGCCGACTGAACGGCCGAGCTGATCGGCCATGACTATCAGTACCAGTGACGGCGGAATGATTTGTGCCAGAGTACCAGAGGCAGCGATAACACCGGACGCGACTTTTTTATCGTAACCGTAACGCAGCATGACGGGCAGCGAAATCAAACCCATGGAGATCACAGAGGCAGCCACGACACCGGTAGTTGCCGCCAGCAAGGCACCGACGAAAATGACGGCATAGGCGACGCCACCGCGCAAGGGGCCAAATAGCTGGCCTATGGTTTCGAGTAAATCTTCCGCCATTCCTGAGCGTTCAAGAATCAAGCCCATGAAGGTGAAGAAAGGAATCGCCAGCAAGGTGTCGTTAGACATGATGCCAAAAATACGGTTGGGCAGGGCTTGTAATAGCTCCGGTTTAATCAGGCCAAATTCTATCCCGAGAAAACCAAAAAACAAGCCATTTGCCGCAAGTGCAAACGCTACCGGAAAACCCGATAGTAAAAATAAAACTAAGGTGGCAAACATGATAGGTGCCATGTTTGCGATGAGAAAAGCTGTCATATCTTGTGTCTCCGCTGATTTTTATTTTAGGTTGTTAGCGTTTTTTATCGCTTCAATTTCTTGCTCCGGGGTGGCCGCATGTTTTTCAAACTCGCGTGCGTCGACCATTCCCAATAGAAAACCTACCCGCTTGATTAATTCAGATACGCCTTGCAGGCTTAGCATCAGAAAACCGATGGGGATCAGTAGTTTGGCGGGCCAGACGATCAGTCCACCGGCATTGCTGGACATTTCCTGACTGCGTATCGATTCCATCGCATACGGAAGCCCCATATATAAAATCAAACCTGTCATAGGCAGCAAGAAAAACAGGAAACCGAAAATATCGATCCAGGCTTGGGCGCGTTTGGATAAGCGGCCGGAAATAACGTCGATCCGGACGTGTTCGTTTCTGCGCAGGGTGTAAGAAGTGCCCAGCAAGAAAATGGCGGAAAATAAGTACCACTGAATTTCCAACCAGCCATTCGAGCTGCTGTTGAAGGTATAGCGGATTAATGCGTTGCCGGTGCAGATAAGTACCGCAGCGAGCAAGGCCCAACTCACCAGATGGCCAATTTTTTCGTTGAGCGCGTCGATGAATCTCGATAACGAGATGAGAAATTTCATTGCTTGTCTCCGTATTGTATTAATTATTCTTTCAATTCAACTGCACGTATCGCAGTGAATTAATTATTTCATTCGCGGCAAGTATAAAACATTTCACCATTGCGACAAGCGGGGAAAAGGCGAACTCAGCGTACAGTATTGGGAGAAAGAGACAAAACAGGTATTTCTACGTAGGTAAAACTACGGCAGAAAATGGCGGAGGGGGATTTGCGAGTCCTTGATTGACGATTTACCGGCAATCAAGGACGCGCAAGGAAGAAGTGCGAGCTTAGCTTAGCCTAACTGCTGACGGATTCGGGCAATCGCCAGCTTGACTTGTTCTGGTGCGGTGCCGCCTACGTGATTGCGTGCCGCGACCGAGCCTTCCAGTGTCAGCACTTCAAAAATGTCCGCGCCTACCAATGGTGAGAACTTTTGCAGTTCGGCTAGTGACATATCGCTTAGGTCACAGCCCTTGTCGACGCAGGTACGTACTGCCAGCGCGACCGCTTCATGCGCGTCGCGGAAAGGCAGGCCTTTTTTTGACCAGATAGTCGGCCAAAT
This sequence comes from Undibacterium piscinae, assembly GCA_003970805.2. Taxonomy (GTDB): domain Bacteria; phylum Pseudomonadota; class Gammaproteobacteria; order Burkholderiales; family Burkholderiaceae_D; genus Undibacterium; species Undibacterium piscinae. The sequence goes on along the minus strand of CP051152.1, from coordinate 884,427 downwards.
CGGTGGCGGTCGCATAGCCTTGCAAAGCGGCAGCACGCATCGCTTCTGGCTTAACCGTGATGCCGCTAGCCATGTCGGCAAAAATGCGCAGCGTATCGGTCAGAGTGTCGACCGTGTCAAACAAAGGTTCTTTGTCTTCCTGATTATCTTTGTTGTAGGCCAGCGGTTGGCCTTTCATCAGAGTCAGCAAGGCTATCAGGTGGCCATTGACGCGGCCGGTTTTTCCGCGAGCCAGCTCAGGCACATCGGGATTTTTCTTTTGCGGCATGATAGAGGAGCCGGTGCAAAAACGGTCAGCGATGTCGATGAAACCTATGCGCGGGCTCATCCAGATCACCAGTTCTTCCGACATGCGCGAGATATGCGTCATGATCAGGGCCGCGGCGGCGCAAAACTCGATGGCGAAGTCACGGTCAGAGACGGCGTCGAGGGAGTTGTGGCAAACGTCATCAAATCCCAGGGTTTTAGCGACACGCAGGCGGTCGATAGGAAAGGTGGTGCCGGCCAGCGCAGCGGCGCCAAGAGGCAGGCGATTGACGCGCTTGCGGCAGTCCGCCATGCGCTCTGCATCGCGTCCGAACATTTCCACATAAGCGAGGATGTGATGGCCAAACGTGATCGGTTGTGCCACTTGCATATGGGTAAAGCCAGGCATGATGGTAGCGTAATTCTGTTCCGCCAGATCCAGCAGCGCGCTACGGAAATCGCCGAGCAAACCTATGATAATGTCTATCGATGAGCGTACATACAGACGAATATCGGTGGCGACCTGGTCGTTGCGCGAGCGGCCGGTGTGCAGGCGTTTGCCGGCGTCGCCGACCAGTTCGGTGAGGCGCTTTTCAATATTCAGATGGACGTCTTCCAGATCCAGTAGCCACTCAAAAGTGCCGGCTTCAATTTCTGACAGAATTTGTGCCATGCCGCGTTGAATTTCGGCATGATCTTGCGCGCTGATGATATTCTGGGTAGCGAGCATTTCAGCGTGCGCCAAAGAGCCCTGAATGTCAAAGTTGGCCATACGTTTGTCAAAGAATACCGATGCGGTATAACGTTTGACCAGATCAGAGACAGGTTCAGAGAAGCGGGCAGACCATGCCTCGCCTTTTTTGGAAAATTGTGATGTCATAATGGTTTCTGGGTTTTAGAAAATGAATGAGGCAGCTTCAGTTTTATCCCCCCGATTTCTGATGCAAGCTAGACCGCAAGCACTTGCTTCCCACATTGGACTGTGCTTCTCGGTTCTGGTGGCCGGTGGCAGCAGCATCAACAACAAGACTAAGCGGAAGTTTGGGGCGGCTTGAGCAGGTGGCGCAGAGACTGGCACCGGCCTTGCTTGCTCCGGCGATTATCGTGTTTGCCGCTGATCATGGCGTGGTCGCAGGCAATCAATGTGTTTGCCAGGCAAAACGCATACAACTGCAGATTTAATCATGAGTTTGCAGAGAAAAAGCTTTGCCCGGGAATGTGCTTGGATTTGGCGAAATGGGCATAGGCAATACCACGGCGGCGGCAGCCTTGATGCATAAGCTTACAGGTGTCGCGGTGGCAGACTGTGTCGGCGCCGGTACCGGCTTGAATGCCGAAGGGATTTTGCATAAGCAAAAAGTGATAGAGGCCGCAGTAGCACTTCATGCCCATGTCCAGGAAGACGCGCCGCTCCAGGTCGACCTTTGGCGGATTTGAGATCGCCATGATGGCCGGTGCCATGCTGGCAGCGGCAGAACGACGTATGGTCTTGCTGATAGATGGCTTTATCGTTACCAGCGCCTTGCTGGTGGCGGCGAAATTACAACCGGCGATACTTGATTATTGCGTATTTTCGCATTGCTCAGACGAAAGTGGTCACCGCAAGATGTTGGCGTCGCTAGATGCTAAGCCCTTGTTGAATCTGGACTTGCGTCTCGGTGAGGGAACTGGCGCCGCGCTCGTGTATCCGCTCGTGCAGGCCTCGGTGAATTTCCTTAATCAGATGGCGACGTTCGCCTCCGCCCAGGTGAGCGAAAAAAGCGAATAGACAGGTTCAGCATCATGATGCATCAAGTACGCCTGTTTTTTATTGCCCTGCAATTTTTTACGCGGATACCGATACCGGCATGGGTGGGCTTTGATCCTGCCTGGCTGCATCAGGCTTCGCGCTATTTCCCGGCGGTCGGTTGGGTAGTGGCGGGTGTCAGTGCCGGCGTGTATGCGGTGGCGGCCTTGCTGTGGCCGCCGGTGGTGGCGCTGGTGTTGGCGACGGTTGCAGGTATCTGGCTGACCGGCGCATTTCATGAAGATGGTTTTGCCGATGTCTGCGATGGTTTCGGCGGAGGCATGACACCGGAGCGGGTACTGGAGATCATGAAGGATTCCCGGGTTGGTGCCTACGGCGCGATAGGCATCACCCTGATGCTGATGTTCAAGCTTAGCCTGCTCGCCAGTTTGCCTTTGGCTTATGTGCTGCCGGCGATCTTGATCGCGCATCCCTTGTCACGTCTGGCCTCGTGTAGCCTGATCTGGTGCCTCGAATATGCGCGCCTGGAAGGCAAGGCCAAGCCTTTGGCGCAGCATATGTCTGGCAAAGAATTTGTCATTGCCATCGTCAGCGTGGTATTGCCGGTGGCGGCGATGCTGGCCTTTGGCTTGCTGCCTATCATGTCATTTTTGGCTGGCTTGTTATGCCTGAGCGCTGCCAGTTGGTGGCTGGCGCGTTTGTTCGTGCGCCGCATAGGTGGCTATACCGGCGATTGTCTCGGTGCGGTACAGCAGTTGTCGGAGGTGGCGTTCTATCTGGGTTTGTTGGCGCTGCCACGCTGGATTTAATTTGAGCGAGGCTCTATGTTGCTACATCTGATGCGCCATCCTCGGCCGGAAATTGCCGCCGGCATTTGCTACGGCCAATCTGATATCGTGGCCGATCACTTGCATTGCCGTCAGGTGGCGCAAGATTTATTGGCGCAACTGCCTGCCGGCCTGACGATTATTTCCAGCCCTTTGCAGCGTTGCCGGGTGCTGGCGAACTTATTGCATCCTGCTGCGCAACTCGATGCGCGTCTGATGGAAATGCATTTTGGCGCGTGGGAAATGCAAAGCTGGAATGATATCGCCCGCGCTGAAATTGATGCCTGGGCGGCCGATGTGGCAGGCTATGCGCCTGGTGGTGGTGAAAGCGTTACCGTGATGGCGGCAAGGGTGATCGCTTTTTTACATGATGTGAACTTGCGGACAGAAACGGAACTTGGGATAGTCGCTCATGCCGGCACCATGCGCCTGATACTCGCCTACCAGGCTGGCATGACCGCGCGGGAGTTGGCGTTAGCCGTGGCATCGAGCAGGCACGAGATCGGCTTCGGGGAATGTATTTGCCTGCAAACTGAATTGTGTTAGCGTTACATTAGTTTCATTAAAAACTTGGGCATGGATTTTCCTATATCAATCATGCGAGAGAACTGTCTATGATAGAACTGAGAAAAAATCCGAGAACCAATGTGGTCTGGCGTGCCGTGATCAAGCTTGGGGAAGGGGATATTGTTCCCGCCAAGGTCATGAATATCTCTAAGGCCGGCATCCTGATGCATTGCGCCAACAGAGTGGAGGCGGGTAAAGAATACCGGCTCATGATGCTGGTGCCTAATATTAATCAGGAATCTTCAGAAAGTTATCAGGTGCATTGCAAGATGAAAGTCGTCAATGCGATACTGAGCGGAGAGGTCTACCACATCAATCTAAGATTTACCGAACTCTCCGACCTGCATCGCTGTTTGTTTGAGGCCTGGTTGTCGCTGGTTGCCAAGCACGATCAGTTGGAGTGACACTGAAACAAGCTCAGTGCCAGTCACTGTGCCGTTATCGCTGCAGTGATAGACCTTGCCCTTAATTCGTCCAGCCTTTAGAATGGCGCTGTTTTGGTGCTCGCGGACATGCTCATGTCTGCGGTTAAACGGGAAACACAATGCAATTTTTTATTGAATGCATAAAGTGTGCTGCCCCCGCAACGGTGTACAAGCGCCGCGTTAGATCCTTCGATCCTTGATTTTTTTCAAACTCGTCGTATCACTTAGCGCGGTAAGCCATCCTTCATTACCACTGTGCAAAGTGCATGGGAAGGTTAGATGGTCAAGCTTGTCAGCCCGGATACCGGCCAGAATAAGTGAAGTGCTACGGACGGGGAGTTTCGTTAACCTATATTGTTGTCCTCAAGTGATGGCCGATTCAGGCCGTCGCTCTGGCTGAAAATCTGGTTTTTTCGTTTGTGGCACTTTGTATTCATGCAGCCTGCGGGGACGTCGGCTGCTTGCCTTTTTGCGATTAAATCATGACTTTAGTTTTCAAACCGCTCGCTATCAGCCTTGCTGTGGCCGCTCTTTTTCCTTCTGCTTCTGCGTTTGCGGAGCCTGCCCAAAACGTCATCGTTACAGCCGGACGCCAACCCCAGCTTGCCAAAGACGTGCTAGCCGACAACGTCGTCATTAGCGCCGAAGAAATCGCCAAATCCGGCGCGGTATCTGTAGTCGATCTGCTGCAAAAACAGCGCGGCATAGAAATCACCCGTAACGGCGGCCCAGGCACCAACTCATCTGTTTTTATTCGTGGTGGCTCTAATGCCCAGAGCGTAGCGTTTGTTGATGGTGTGCGCATCGGTTCTTCAACCACTGGCGGTGCGTCGTGGGCCAGCATACCTTTGTCGCAAATTGAGCGCATAGAAATTGTCTACGGACCTTTGTCTAGCTTGTATGGCGCTGATGCCATGGGTGGCGTAGTGCAAATATTTACCAAAAAAGGTGGCAGGGAGATTGCCCCTAGCGTTTCTATCGGTGTCGGTAGCTATGGTTTGCGTAAGGCCGAAGCCGGTATCTCGGGCGCGACTGCCAGTAACTTTAGTTACGCCTTGAATGCCGCACATGAAACGGCAGACGGGTATTCCGCTACGAAGCCTTCGGCCTTTGGCTACAATTCCGATAAAGACGGCTACACTCAGGACAGTGTTAGCGGTAGATTGGGTTGGGAGTTAAGTAAAGGCTTTGACTTGGGTTTGAATTTTTTGCAAAGTCGCCTTGACTCGCAATATGACTCCGGGGCCAATTATGATTCACGTAGTGAACAAAAATTGGAAACGGTGTCGGTATTTGCCAAAGCCAAATTAGCTAGTAACTGGCTGAGCGCATTGCAACTGGCGCAAACGGCAGATAATGGCACTAACGATGCCGCCAAGGGTAAGAGTAAAAGTAAGATAGACACGACACAAAACAGCCTCAACTGGCAAAACGATATCAGTATCGGCAAAGATGTTTTGCAGTTAGTGTTTGAGCGACGAGAAGAAAAGGTTGAGACCACTACCCGTGGCGTCAATGGGCGGCGGAATACGGATTCCTACGCGGCATCTTACGTACTGAAACGTGATGCACACTTGGCTAGTGCCAGTGTCCGTAATGATGTCAGTTCGCAATATGGTTCGCACACGACAGGTAGCATCGCTTACGGTTATCGTCTCACTAGTGATTTGCGTCTGAATGCAAGCTATGGCACCAGTTTCCGGGCTCCGACATTTAATGAATTGTATTACCCTGGTTATGGCATTTCCACAAATAAGCCCGAGGAGGCAAAGAACGGTGAAGCCGGTATATTCTTTGATGATAATACTTCCCAGTTCAGCGCAGTTTATTACAATAACAAAGCGACGGACTTATTGGTAAGCACCACGGTTTGCCCGATTTTACCAACGGTATATAAATTTGGATGTGCCTATAACGTCGATAAGGCAACCATGTCTGGTTTTACTTTTGGTGGAAGTACCACTTTGGGTAATCTGACTATACGTGGTTCACTCGATTTGCAAGATCCGGTGGATGACAAGACCGGCAAGCTTCTGGCACGTCGCTCTAAAGAACACGGCAGTCTGGCGATGGAATACGCGATGAACAAACTTAAGCTGGGTATCGAGGGGACATTCTCCGGTCAGCGGTTTGATGATATCGCCAACACAAAACCTCTGCCAGGTTATGGTTTGTTGAATCTGTATGCGAGCTATGACGTGGCGCCAAATTGGACGGTACTGGGACGTTTCAATAATGCCTTGAATAAGGATTATGAAACTGTCAAAAACTATGCAATGGCAGGTTCGAATGTGTTTGTTGGTTTGAGCTACGGCTATAAGTAATCTCTGCATGTAGTCTGCGTTTAGTCTAAAAAAATAGCCAGGCATTTTTTATGGGTGTCTGGCTTTTTCTGTGATTTGTTCGCTGTTATTTTTTTCGCTGTTCTTCTATTACTTGATTTTGTCCTGCCTTATTTTTAGGATGCCTACTTTTTATGCTTGATATCAATCCCGCGCGACGTGCAAAGCTGATCCTGCTGGCGCTGGGTATGTTTGCTGTTTTCAGCCTACTGTTTGCCTGCTCTATAGGCTCGGTATCGCTGTCGTTTTCCGAACTTTTTCAGGCGGTGCTCGATCTCAGCCGGGGAAAATCTTCCGGTCTCGCAACGACCTTGCTGGAACTGCGATTCGGGCGGGCCTTGTCGGGATTTGTCATCGGCGGCACGCTGGGCTTGGCGGGGGTGATGATGCAGGCATTATTGCGCAACCCTTTGGCAGATCCTTATGTGCTCGGCATTTCGGGTGGCGCCTCAGTTGGCGCACTGACTGCCATCTTATTTTTTTGCGCGGCCTGGATGGTCGATCTGGCCGCCTTTAGCGGTGCCATTGCGGTTGCTGTCTTGCTGTTTGCCTTGGCTTACCGCGATTTTCGCGGCAGCGGCAGCTCTGAGGGTAGCGCTCCCTTGCTGTTGCTGACCGGTGTGATTGTCGCCGCCGGTTGCGGTGCCATCGTTACTCTTTTGCTGTCGATCGCACCGGACAGCCGCTTGCGTGGCATGGTGTTCTGGATCATCGGTGATCTCTCGAATACCGAATCACGCTATCTGCCCTGGCTGATCTTGCTGCTGGTGCTGGCCTTTGGCATCCGCAAGGCGCGCGCTATCAATATCGCCGCCATGCATGCCGATAGTGCGACCACCCTGGGCATTAATATCGGCAATTTGCGTAAGGCCTTATTTTTTTGCGCGGCGCTGCTTACTGCCAGCGCCGTCAGTAGTGCCGGTAGCATAGGTTTTGTCGGCTTGATTATTCCGCACGCCTGCCGTTTCGCCTGGGGAGCAGATCACCGTTTGCTGATACCTGCCGCTACGCTGACCGGCGGCAGTTTTCTGGTGCTCGCTGACGCACTGGCGCGTACCGTCGTCGCGCCCCAGCAATTGCCGGTCGGCGTGATCACTGCGCTGATCGGTGTTCCGGTATTTTTACTGCAGTTACATCAATTGAGGAGTCGCTGATGTCTGCTTTATTGCAAGCCACCAAGCTAGGCGTATCGGTCGCCGGCCGTGATTTGGTGCTCGACCTCGATTGGCAAATTCAAGCTGGTCAATGCTGGTGCGTGATAGGTCGCAACGGTGCCGGCAAAACTAGCTTATTGCGGACTTTGGCCGGGATGCGAGAGCTGGAGCGCGGCCAATTGCAGGTGCAGGGGCGCGATCTGGCGAATTGGCCCTTGAGCGAACTGGCGCGCCAGCGCGCATTTCTATCGCAGGGCAGGGTCGACGCTTTCGCCTATCGTGCCATCGAGACCGTGCTCAGTGCGCGTCATCCTTATCACGATGCGCATTACTGGGAATCGGCCGAAGATAGGGCGATCGCGATTGCGGCCTTGCGTGAACTTGATGTGGCTGAACTGGCGCAGCGCGATGTGCGCAGCTTGTCCGGTGGTGAGCGTCAGCGTGTCGCGATTGCCGCTTTGCTGGCGCAGGATGCGCAACTGATGCTGCTCGACGAACCGGCCAACGCCCTCGATCTGGCACATCAGGTCAGCGTGATGCAATTGTTTGCGCGCCTGTGTCGCGATGCAAATAAGGCGGTGGTGATGGTGAGTCACGACCTGAATCTGGCGCATCGCAGCGCCACCCACGCCTTGCTGCTGATGGGCGACGGTAGCTGGCTGGCAGGTCCCAAAGAACAGGTCATGAGCGCCGGGCAATTGAGCCTGTGCCTCGGCCATCCTATAGAACGTTTTGAGCACGGTAGCCAAACCCTTTTTCTTCCCAAAGATTGAATTCATTTTTCCTATGACTACGACCAACGATAACACCACGAATATGCCTGGCGACCAGACTGACGGCACCGCTAGCGACAACATCAATACCCGTCACAACCGCCGCATGTTGCGCAAAAAAGAATTGATGGATCAAAAGATCGAGGCGGCGCAACGCGAGACCGGCGTGCTGGTGATCAACTGCGGCAACGGCAAGGGTAAAAGCTCCAGCGGCTTTGGCATGGTGATGCGCGCCATGGGGCATGGCATGAAGGTCGGCGTCGTGCAGTTTATCAAGGGCGCGATGTCGACCGGCGAAGAAGTGTTTTTGCGCCGCTTCCCCGATGAAGTGCAGTTCCATGCGATGGGCGAGGGCTATACCTGGAATACGCAAAACCGTGAGCGCGACATAGAGAAAGCGCAAGCGGCCTGGGAGCAGGCAAAGCGCTTTTTAAGCGATCCTGAGATAGGCATGGTATTGCTCGATGAACTCAATATCGCCCTCAAATATAATTATCTCGATGTACAGCAAGTGATTGCCGATCTCGATGGCAGACCGGAGATGCAGCATGTCATCGTCACCGGACGCGGTGCGCCGCCGGAACTGATAGAAGTGGCTGATACGGTCACCGAGATGCAGGTGGTCAAACACGCCTTCAAGGACGGTATCGTGGCGCAGGCAGGCATAGAATGGTAACTACTATGCTAGCGAAAACCTCATCGGCAAAAGTAGTACTGATTTCGGCGATCGCCTCGGGGCAGGGCAAGACCACCACTACGGCAGCGCTGGCACGTAAGCTGATCAAGCTGGGTCAGCGCGTGCGCATCTTTAAGACCGGGCCGGATTTTATCGACCCTATGATGTTAGAGCGCGCCTGTGGCGCACCGGTACAGTCACTGGATTTATGGATGGTCGGTAAGCCGGCTTCGCAAGCCCTGCTGGCGCACGCCGCGCAAGAGGCGGACGTGATCCTGATTGAAGGCGTGATGGGTTTGTATGACGGCAATCCGTCTTCGGCCGATCTGGCGCGCGCGTTTGGCGTGCCGGTGCTGGCGGTGCTTGATGCCTCCGCGATGGCGCAGACGGTCGGCGCATTGGCAATGGGTTTGCGGGATTTCGGACCGGTGCATCTGGCCGGCGTGATCGCCAACCGTATCGCTTCCGAAGGCCACGCCAAGATGGTGGCTGACGCCATGCGCGACATTCCTTTATTGGGTAGCCTGCGACGTCAGGATCAGGCTTTGCCTGAGCGTCACCTCGGCCTGGTATTGCCGGAAGAAGTCGGGCAACTTGACGCGCTGTTGGATCAGCTCGCCGATCAGCTTACCATCGATATGGATGCCTGGAATGAGCTGCCGCTAACCGAGTTTGCACTGGCAGATGAAGCCGAAGTTGTTCCCGCTCTCTTGCAGGGCAAGACTATCGCGATCGCCAGGGATGCCGCGTTTGCGTTTGTCTATCCGGCCAACCTCGATTGCTTGCGTCAGCTCGGTGCCGAATTGGTGTTTTTTTCGCCGCTGGCAAATCAGGCGATACCGGCACAGGCTGATGCGCTGTATCTGCCCGGCGGTTATCCCGAGTTGCATGCGCAAACCCTGGCTGGCGCGACAGAGTGGCAGGCTTCGGTGTGTGCGGCCCATGCCGCAGGCATGCCGATCTTGGCCGAATGCGGCGGCATGATGGTGTTGACTGAGTCGCTGACCGATCAGCAGGGCGCGCATTGGCCTATGCTGGGGTTGTTGCCGGGTCGGGTCGTGATGCAGCCGCGCCTGGCGGCGCTGGGTGCGCAGTCACTGGCGGACGATCATGGTGAGTTGCGCGGTCATACTTTCCACTATTCGCGCTTTGAGACTGAATTGATTCCGCAGGCGCAGACGATCAAGCATTCGAACCAGGAGCCGGGCGAAGCGATCTATCGTATAGGTCAATTGCAAGCCTCGTATTTTCATGCGTATTTCTCGTCCAATCCCCTGGCAAGCGCACAGCTATTTTTAAAGCGATGAGAGTTAAGTCATGAAGCGTACCCTGATTTTTGGCGGCGCCCGTTCCGGCAAAAGCGCCTATGCCGAGCAACTGGCGCTGAGCTCAGGCAAGCCGGTGCTGTATCTGGCAACCGCGAATGGCGGCGACGCCGAGATGCAGGCCAGGATAGCGCATCATCAGCAGCGCCGTCCGGCAGAATGGGAGACACTCGAATGCAGCATCAATCTGGCGCAGGCAATCCTGGCTGCCAGCCGGCCCGACAATCTGATTTTGGTCGATTGCCTGACGCTTTGGCTGTCTAATTTATTATTTGCTGAAGCGGCCGAGTATCCCGAAGTGGGGCGGATACAAGCGCCGGCGCAATTTGTGCAGCAGCGCGCCGCTTTTTTGCAGGCGCTGGAAACTTTGCCCGGTGAGCTCATCATGGTCTCGAATGAAGTCGGCATGGGGATCATTCCGCAGGGGGCGATTTCGCGTTGGTTTGTCGATGAGGCCGGGCGCCTGAATCAGGCGGTGGCGGCTCGCTGTGAGCAGGTGAGCTGGGTGGCAGCCGGCCTGCCTTTACATTTGAAGGGCGCTTAAATGCTGGTATTGACAAGTAGTGTGATGGTGGCAGCGCTGGTGCTGGGGATCGCTTTGGATTTGCTGTTGGGCGAAACGCGCCGCTGGCACCCTTTGGTTGGCTTCGGAAAGCTGGCCTATGCGCTGGAAGCGCGCTGGAATAATCAAACTCAACAAACCCAGCACGCTAGCGCCTATCTGAAAGGTGGCCTGGCCTGGTTAGTCATCGTGATCCCGTTTGTCGTGGCGACCCAGGCGCTATTGTGGTGGTGTGCAAGCCATAGCCTGTGGCTGGCGCCTTTGCTGCACATCGTTTTGCTGTATTTTTGCCTGGGCTTACGCAGCCTGTACGACCATACCGCACCTATCCGGCAAGCGCTGCAAGACGGTGATCTGGCGACGGCCAGAACGCTCACTTCATATATCGTCAGTCGCGATACCAGCCAAGCCGGTGAAGAGGATATTGCCAAGGCCAGCGTTGAGTCTTTATTGGAAAATGGCTGCGATGCGGTGTTTGGCACCCTGTTCTGGTTTGTGGTGGCTGGTGGTGCTGGTGCGCTACTGTATCGCTTATCCAATACGCTCGATGCCATGTGGGGTTATAAGACCCCGCGCCTGTTGCGCTTTGGTTGTGTGGCGGCGCGCATTGATGATGCGCTCAATTGGATACCGGCCAGGTTGACTGCGCTGTCGTATGCGGCACTGGGGAATACGCGGCTGGCGTTGCAATGCTGGCGCCGCCAAGCCCCGGTCTGGCCTAGCCCGAATGCCGGACCGGTAATGGCCGCCGGTGCCGGTGCGCTGGAGCTTGCGCTCGGTGGCCTTGCCACCTATGACGGGGTGCAGGAAGTGCGTCCTGCGCTTGGTCTGGGCAAGGCGGCTAGTGCGCCGGATATACAGCGTGCCTGGAGTCTGGTGTTGCGCACCAGTATGCTATGGACCGGCTGTTTGTTGCTGTGGCTAGTATTTATCTAAGCTCACTATCTGAGCTGAATACCTAACATCAAGCATGCCGGCAATTGCCTGGCAATATTTTAAGGACGCATTGTGCTGGAACATGGCGGTAATTTACAAGAGGCGGCGCGTCGTTTTGCGCGTCCGCTGAAGGACTGGTTAGACTTGTCGACCGGAATCAATCCGCGTTTTTATCCTGTCCCTGAGTTTGCCGATACGGCCTGGCATCGCTTGCCGGAACAAATGCCAGAATTATGTCGTGCCGCCCAGCGTTTCTATGATGCGCCGCTGATGCTGGCGGTGGCCGGTAGTCAGGCGGCGATCCAGGCGTTGCCGCGTTTGCGCCAGAATCAGGCGGGGCTTGCGCATGTGATCGTCTCAGCGCCTTCGTATGCCGAGCATGCCTATCAGTGGCGCTTGCATGGCCATGCGGTGCGTGAACTCGCTTACGATGAGCTGGAGGCAGCGATCTATGCTGAGACCGCTGCTGAGACCGCCGCTGATAGGCTTGCTGACGTCGTGGTGCTATGCAATCCGAATAACCCCACTGGCGCGACCGTGCCGGCGCAGACCTTGTTGCGCTGGGCTGAGTGCCTGGCGCAGCGTGGCGGCTGGCTGATCGTTGACGAGGCGTTTGGCGATACTGCCAGTGGCTTAACTGTTGCGCCCTGGTCGGCGCAGCCAGGTTTAATCGTATTGCGTTCGGTCGGGAAGTTTTTTGGCTTGGCTGGCGTGCGTCTGGGTTTTGTCGCGGCGCAGCCGGCATTGCTGGAAGCACTGGAAAACATGCTAGGGCCCTGGGCGGTTAGCGGGCCGGCACAGCAGATCGCTTGTGCCGCACTCAATGACCATGAGTGGCAGCAAGATACCCGGTGCTACCTGGATCAGCAGGGCACGCGCTTGCGCCAGTTATTGCAGCAACATGGCTATGCAGCGCAAGGCACCGACTTGTTTCAATGGTGTAGTGATGCGGTCTTGCAAGGTCAGACCGAAGCCTTGTTTTTGCATCTGGCCCAGCAAGGTATTTGGGTCAGATTATTCCTGCAGGCGGCGCGTGGTTTGCGTTTTGGTTTGCCGGCGGATGAAGCTGGCTGGCAGCGTTTAAGTGCGGCTCTGCAATCGTGGTCTGAACAGAAGTAAAATTACCTGGAATTTTCTATGAAAAAAACTCTGTGCGCTGTCTGTGTTTTTGCTTTTTCCTTGCTCGCTCAGCCCGGAATCGCCGCTATCAGCGTCAAGGACGATGCCGGCAATACCGTGACCCTGCAGGCGCCGGCCAAGCGCATCATCAGCCTGTCGCCGCACGTGACGGAACTGATATTTGCCGCAGGTGCCGGGGACAAGATTATCGGCACCGTTAATTACAGTGATTATCCGGCTGCGGCCAAGTCTATTCCGCGGGTGGGTGATAATCGCCAGCTCGATATCGAACGTATTTTGTCGATGAAGCCTGATCTGCTGGTGGTCTGGATGCATGGCGCTTTCGAGCGTCAGCTGGAACCCTTGCGTCAGGCCGGCATTCCATATTTTTTCAGCGAGCCGCATACCCTCGATAATATTCCCGAAAATTTGATTAAGCTCGGTAGCCTGTTTGGTACCGAAGTGCAGGCGCAGGCGGCGGCGCAAGAGTTCCGCCAGAAGTTGGGGCAATTGCGCACGCGCTATCAAGGTAAAAGCACGGTCCGCACTTTTTACCAGGTGTGGGGCAAGCCGATTTATACGCTCAACGATAAAAGCATCGTCAGCGATGTGATACGCACTTGCGGCGGTGAAAATATTTTTGGCCGCTTGGCCGCCGATGCCCCTAGCGTCAGCGCAGAAGCGGTATTGCTGGAAAATCCTGAACTGATAGTGAGCGGCGACAGTAAAAATCAAGGTGTCAGCGGCATCGTGCAATGGAAAACTTTTAGCAATATGCTGGCCGTAAAAAATAATAATTTGCTGGCGATAGATGGTGATCAGTTAAACCGCGCCGGACCGCGCATCGTAGATGGTGCCAAGGCAGTCTGTGAGGCGATGGAGTTGGCGCGTACTCGGCGGGTCAATAACGGCACGCAAGCTCCGGCGGGTAAAAATGATGCGATGAAAGTAGGTGCAAAATGACTCAGGAAAATATCGGTCTAAATGAGGTTCAGGGTTTCAGCCAAAATCTTAGTCAATATCATAGTCAATATCAGCGTATCGCCTGCCTCAGTACCGAATCGGTCGAGGTGTTATATGCACTTGGCGCCGAAGACCTGATCGCCGGTATTTCCGGCTACACCACCAGGCCGGCGCGGGCGCGTAGCGAAAAGACCAAGATCAGCGGTTTTTCGACGGCCAAGTTGGAACGCATTTTTGCGGTCAAGCCCGACCTGGTGATTTCCTATTCGAATATGCAGGCCGAAATGAGCCGTGAGCTGATCAGTGCCGGAGTTGAAGTGCATGCGTTTAACCAGCGCGATGTCGCCGGCATCCTGCGCATGATTGCAGTGCTCGGCAGCCTGGTTGGCAAGCAAGCGCAAGCGGCCACGTTAATCGCTGAGTTGCAGCAAGAGATTGCGCAAGCGCGTCAACAGGCGGCGCAATGGACGCGCAAACCTATCGTGTATTTCGAGGAGTGGGATAGCCCGATGATGAGCTGCATAGGCTGGGTCTCTGAGCTGATTGAGATTGCCGGTGGTGTTGATGCCTATGCTAATTTGGCGCAGTACCATAGCGCCAGGGATAGGATTATTGCCGATCCTGCTGATGTGGTGGCACGTGCGCCCGATATCATTATCGCTTCGTGGTGCGGCAAGAAATTCCGGCCCGAGAAAATGGCCGAACGCGCCGGCTGGGAGCAGATTCCGGCATTCAAAAATGGCCGCGTAGTTGAGATTAAATCCGCCGATATACTTTCGCCGGGTCCATCGGCGATCACCCACGGCTTGCCGCAACTGCAGCAGATTATCGCCGATTGGCAGCGGGTCAATTAGCCAGTTCGCCCGATACCCAGGCTGATTTTTAACGCAAGTGCTCCTTCGTTTCCTTCATCTCCTTCAATACCTGATACTTCTATGAAAATTTCTACATTGATGGTGCAGGGCACCACTTCTGACGCTGGCAAGACTACCGTGGTGGCGGCCTTGTGCCGTTTGCTGTACCGGCAGGGCGTGAAAGTGGTGCCGCTAAAGCCGCAGAATATGGCCTTGAATAGCGCCGTCACGGTGGATGGCGGCGAGATCGGCCGTGCCCAGGCCTTGCAGGCAGTGGCGGCGGGCTTGCAGGCGCATACCGACATGAATCCTGTGCTGCTTAAGCCTTCGTCCGATACCGGTGCCCAGGTCATCATCCATGGCAAGGTGCGCGCCGACATGGATGCACGTGACTATCATCAATATAAAACCATCGCGATGCAAGCGGTGCTGGAATCCTACCGGCGCTTGCAGCAAGACTATGAGTGCATCATCGTCGAAGGGGCAGGTAGTCCGGCCGAGGTGAATTTGCGCGACCGTGATATCGCCAATATGGGCTTTGCCGAAGCCGTTGATTGTCCGGTGATTCTGGTGGCTGACATCGACCGCGGCGGCGTATTTGCCCATTTCATCGGCACTCTGGCTTGCTTGTCTGAGACCGAGCAAAACCGTATCGTTGGCTTTGTCATCAATCGCTTTCGCGGTGACATCAGCTTGCTTGAACCTGGCCTGGAGTGGCTGCAGCAGAAGACCGGCAAGCCGGTGCTGGCGGTACTGCCGTATCTGCATGGCCTGATGCTCGACGCCGAAGATGCGATACAGCCGGCGCAGACGAATAGCGGCAAGTTTCGTGTCATCGTGCCGGCGATTCCGCGCATCTCGAATCATACGGATTTCGATGCCCTGCGTTTTCATCCCGACGTAGATCTGCAATTCATCGCCCCTGGCATGTCTATCCCCGCTGCCGACCTGATCATCCTGCCTGGCAGTAAAAATACCCGCGACGATCTGGCATTTTTATTGCAGCAAGGCTGGCAAGAGGTGCTGGAAAAGCATTTGCGCTATGGCGGCAAAGTGATAGGCATCTGCGGTGGCTATCAGATGCTGGGGCAGGTTATCAGCGACCCGCATGGTGTCGAGGGTAAGCCCGGTGACTCCGATGGTCTGGGTTTGCTCGACATTACTACCGAACTGACCAAGGAAAAACGCCTGCAGCAAGTCAGCGGCCATTGCGCCTTTGGCGCTAAGCGCGATGCCAAAGTGCAAGGCTACGAGATACATATGGGGCTCACTTACGCTAGCAGTGATACCTTGCCGGCGTTTATGCTGGGCGCTGAAGAAGAGGGCACACGCTCGCCCGATGACCTGATACTCGGCTCTTATCTGCATGGCTTATTCGATCATCCCGAAGCCTGTGCCGCGCTGCTCGATTGGGCCGGCCTGAAAACCGAGGTGACGGTCGATCTTGCCAGCCTGCGCGAGCAAAGCCTCGATAGGGTGGCGGACGCCTGTGCGCCCCTGTTGCAAGCCTTGCAGGCGCTTTGATCTGCCTTATCTTTTTACGGCTTATCAGTGATAATGGCGCCTGCCTTTAGCTTCGTCCTGAATAGACGTCCAAACAGGATATTGATTGCGCTTATCTATCGTGATGGCTTTGTTTTCCCGCAGTGATAATGGCGCCTGCCTTTAGCTTCGTCCTGAATAGACGGCGCTCAATCAACCTAGAAACGCGTCGCATGAATCAAACCCTGCCTTTGCTGTTCGGCTTCGCCACGACGCCGCTGGAGTTAATCTCCTTCCTGCTTTCGGCCATTACCGTGGCCCTGAATATTCGTCAGCTGCATTGGGCCTGGCTGTTTGCGATTTTATCTTCCGGTCTGTATGCGCTGGTATTTTTTGATGCGCGCCTGTATGGCGATATGGGACTGCAGTTCATGTTTATCCTGATATCGCTATGGGGCTGGTCTTTGTGGCTGCGCAAGGAGCCGCGGCATGGCGCTGCCAAGGCTTTGGCAATCGCGCGCCTGGGTTGGTCGCAACGCGTGTTGTGCATGTTGGCCTGGGGTGTCGGTTTCGTCATATTGGCATGGTTCCTGAAAACCTTTACCGATACCGATGTACCGTATGCCGATGGCTTTCTGACCGCCGGCAGTCTGCTTGGTCAAGTGCTGTTATCGCGTAAAAAACTGGAGAACTGGCATGTCTGGATCATCGTCGATATCCTGTATGTCGGTTTGTATGTGTATAAAAATCTGATGCTAACCGCAATTTTGTATGCCTTGTTCGTGCTGATGGCGATCATGGGCTTGCGCGTCTGGAGTAAACAATGTCAAGCGTAAATAATATCAATCGCATCGCCATCCTGGGGGCGGAATCATCCGGTAAATCACAGTTGGCGGAAGCGCTGGCGAGTCGCTATCAAACGGTCTGGGTGCCGGAATACTTGCGTGAATTTGTCGATGCAAAGCAAAGGGTTCCTCAAGAAGATGAGCAATTATTGATCGCTACCACCCAATTGCAAAGGGAAAATGAGGCGGCTAAAACTGCCAATGCATGGTTGTTTTGCGATACCACTCCGTTGATGACGGCGATTTACAGTCGCCACTATTTTGCCCGTGTCGATGCGGCGCTCGAGGAATTGGAACAAGAGCATGACTATGATTTCACTCTGGTGACCGCACCCGATTTCCCGTGGACGGCAGACGGCTTGCAGCGCGAGTCGGCAGCGGTGCGCCAGCGCATCCATGAGAATTTGCTGAGCTTGCTGGAAGAGCGGGATATCCCGTTTCTGCTAGTCGAAGGTAGTTTGAAGGATAGGGTAGAGCAGGTCGCATTTGCCCTGGATTTTTTGCTGGAGTAGAGGGGTCGTAATGGCTGCTGCCACGTCAAGCGCTGATGTGGCACAGAGCCTTTGAGATGTGCTCAGAGCGCAGGCCGCTCACTCAATCCCCATGCGGTTCGCACAGGCAATGCCGCCAGCAGGCGCATGTTTGCTGCGTGCTGGCGTGGCTATTTTTTGAAATTTGTCGCTTGCGAATGTTAGCCGCCTAAGCTCTGGCGGCAACATCGCTTAGTGACTTTCCAGCAGGCTCTTCAGATGCTCGGAACGTGATGGGTGACGCAGTTTTTTCATCGCCTTCGCTTCGATCTGGCGTATCCGCTCGCGGGTAACGTCAAACTGTTTGCCGACTTCTTCCAGTGTATGGTCGCTGGCCATTTCCAGGCCAAAACGCATGCGCAGCACTTTCGCTTCGCGCGGGCTCAGCGAGTCCAGAATTTCCTTGAGTTTTTCCTGTACCGAGGCTTGCATCGCCGCTGCCATCGGCGACAGCGTCATGCCATCCTCAATGAAGTCACCCAGCTGCGAGTCGCCATCGTCACCGATAGGGACGTCAAGAGAGACAGGTTCTTTGGCGATCTTCAGAATTTCGCGCACTTTGCTTTCCGGTAAATCCATTTTTTCCGCAATTGTTGCGGAGTCCGGATCCAGGCCGGTTTGCTGCATCAACTGGCGTTTGACGCGATTGAGTTTGTTGATGGTTTCTATCATGTGCACCGGTACGCGGATAGTGCGGGCCTGATCGGCAATCGCACGGGCGATTGCCTGTCTGATCCACCAGGTAGCATAGGTAGAGAACTTGTAGCCGCGACGGTATTCGAATTTATCGACCGCCTTGAGCAGACCGATATTGCCTTCCTGGATCAAATCGAGGAATTGCAGGCCGCGGTTGATGTATTTTTTCGCGATAGAAATAACCAGGCGCAAGTTGGCCTCGGTCATGGCGCGCTTGGCATCGGCAGCGCGTTTTTCCGCTGCGACCATTTGCTTATTGATGCTACGCAAATCACTGAGCGGCAGTTCTACCTGCTGTTCCAATGCGATCATTTTGCCTTGCAGTTCGCGGGCGGCGTGGATGTGACGCTTTAGCAAAGCGGCGTAAGGCTGGCCGCTTTCCATTTCGGTTTCCAGCCATGTTGGTTCCGTCGCGTTACGCATCAGACTGGTAACGAATTGCGGGCGTGGCATGCCGCATTTATTGACCAGTAATTCAAGCATGCGCTTTTCGGTCTGACGCAATTCTGTCATTTGCTTGCGCAGGCTGTCGCACAGTTTTTCCAGCGTCTTGACGGTGAAGCGTATGCCCAGCAATTCGTCGGAAATCGCTTGTTGCGCCTGATTGCAGGCGGCCGACTGATAGCCGTCGCGGGCGCGAGCCAGCGTCATTTCCTCATAGCGTTTGCCTATGATGGCAAGCTTTTGCAGTACCGCGGTCTTTAGCTGTAATAATTGTTCGGCGCTGACGCTGGTGGCGCTGGCCGCCGCATCGTCATCGTCTTCGTCTTCTTCTTCATCGTCATCCGCGCTGGCAGCACTAGTTGATGCTGCAAGATTGTCGCTAACGTTGGGGTCAAATAAACCATCGACGATATCGTCTATGCTGATTTCATCGCTGCGGATCTGTTCGCCTAATGCTAATAGTTCGGCGATAGTGCCGGGGCAGGAGCATAGCGCCTGCAGCATGTCGCGCTGACCGTCTTCGATGCGCTTGGCAATGTCGATCTCGCCGCTGCGCGTGAGCAATTCCACACCGCCCATTTCACGCATATACATGCGTACCGGATCGGTGGTGCGGCCAAAATCGGAATCGGCCGTCGATAAGGCAGCTGCGGCAGTGGCTTCCGCATCATCTTCGCTGATGACGGTGGCGACATTGTCAGTCAATAGCATCATGGTGGCGTCCGGCGCCTGGTCATATACCGCAATCCCCATGTCATTGAGGGTGCGGATGATGCCTTGTATCATTTCAGGGTCGGCGACGTTATCCGGTAGGTGATCGTTGATCTCCCTGTGAGTCAGGTAGCTACGGTCTTTTCCGATGTTGATCAGCTTGGCAAGTTTGCTGCGGTAGTGCGCAAGTTGTTCCGCTGCGGCGGCATCGCCGGCACCCGGTACCGAACCTGATTTTTTTGCCTTGGCTCTGGCGACACGTTTTAACTCGGAAGACTCGACCGCATTGAGTGCGTGAATCTCTTCATTGTAAATCTGTGGCGAGGATGGCTTGCGGCCGCGTTTAGTAGCTTCCCTTACCGACGGCATCACATAACCGGAAGTATCAATATCGGAGATCTTGAATGGTGCTTTTGCGGCAGTCGGCGTACTCATGGTGCGGGCAGCCACTCTGGCTACCGGTGCCGCTTTGGCGGTGAATACGCGCGGTTCACGCTTGATCTCTGCGGTTTCAGCAGCGACTGGATTGACTTCCTTTGCCGGTGTTTCTGTCTGGCTAGTAAGCTTATTGAGTCTGGACGTCGCTTTTTTCACCACAACCACGGTGGCCGCTTTGGCGACGCTGTTTTCCGCGGTGGCGGACAGGTAATCGTTGGCGTATTGATCGTATTCCGGCTCAGGCTGGGCTAGCGCTGCCTGAGTTTCTTCAGTGTTCGATAGTGCGGTGCTTATTGCGGCTACTGGTATGGCCGGAGCGCTGGCGACGGCAGTCAACTCAGTAGTGATGACAGTATTGACGACAGTAGTAGGTGCAGCAGCGGCCGGGCTAGTGACAGCTGGACTGGCGGGCGCAACCGTGAAGGCGCTCACGCTAGTAGTGCTAGTAGTGGCGGCTCTGACCGGAGCGGCAACTGGCGCCGGACTGGTGAAGGGTCTGGCGGCAGGTGCATTTTTTGCATCTCTGGCCGACATCAGTCTTGCCTGTGCCGCGATTAAAGCCTGGATCTGCGCTTCTATCTGGGCGTCAGTCAGTGATTCGACAGTCGCTTCAGTGACTGCTTCAGTGACTGCTTCAGTTGCTGATTCAGTCGGTGTGGCGGTTTGAGTTTCGAACACCGCGGCAACCGGCGGAGCTTGAATTTCTACTGCTGCTGGCATTGGTGCTGTTGTAATCGGTGCTGCTATAACTGGCGTAGAGCTGGCAGGTTCGGCAAAGCTTGTGGCAGCGGATTTGCTGTCAGACTCAGCAACTGAGGTATTGGTAGATTCAATACCAGACTCCATACCAGAGCCAATTGCAGATTCGGTATTTGCTACAGTTGGTGCAGCTTCTGTGCTACCCAGTAATCGTGAGCGTCGTTTGGTCACCACGACGGTGACTGCAGTGGCGGGCGCGATCTCGCCCGAAGAAATTACTTCATGCGCGCCGGTCTGCACTACTACCGTTCTCGCTTGCGCCTGCTCCACAGGTTTGCGCTGCAGAGTGTTCCTTCCTAAGGTAAGGGTGGACGCTGGTTTTTGAGTGGCAGGAGAGTCAGAATGGGGGGTAGTGTCAGTTGAGCTGTTTTTCATGTAACAAAATCTAGTACGACAACAATTACTTGTCAATATATGGTGTGGCAAGAGCAAAAACTAGAACCTCTTGATGTGCTGACCTGGCGGTCGTGATCCAGGCTGCTACGCACGGCAAAAACTGCGAAGTTTTTGATGGCGCCAGTCAGGCTAAGATCGCTCGCTACAGATCATGAACAGTTAGATGAAAAAGCCCGCTGGCTAAAGCGGGCTGTTTTCTTTTCGTTCAAACAGGTTCTTGAAAAAGGGACGAGGACAGGATTATCCACGGCTTCACTGTTCTTGACAAGTTCAAGCTGCTTTAGTTGGCAAAATTAAGCCTGTAAAGCTAAATTTGACAATTAATGCAGCGTAAATTTGTTTTTTTGTCAGGAGTTTTTAATGGTTTTGTTATGAAAAAGACTGGTATTTTCGCCAGTCTTTTTCGGTACTTTTTAGACTATGGGAAAGGCGCTATCAATAGTCAAACTGAGCAGAGAGTTTATAGGTGCGCGGCGCACCCGGAAACAGGTAGCCCCCCGAGGATTGAGTCACGTCACGCCAGTAAAATTTATCCAGTGCATTGTCGACATTGAGTCGTAATGTGGTGCTGATGCCGCTAAGTCGCGTCACGTAACGTGCGCCGAAGTTCAGGATGTCATAGCCTGGTACGGAAACCTTATTGTCCGGACTAAAGGCCTTGCTGCCGGCATGCTGCCAGGTGGTATTCAAGTGCAGGCCTTTGACTTGTTGCAGCGCATAATCAAGATACACGGTCGATTTAAGCGTAGGCACGTTGGTGACACGCTTATCTTCGAGCAGCGGGTCAGCGAGATTTTTCTGGCGTGCATCGATCGCGGTAAGACTCGCGCCCAGGCTTAGTTGCGGGCTTAGCTTGCCTTGCGCCGACAATTCCAGTCCGGTGTGCACGGCATCGCCGTTGCTGACATAGGTGTTACTGGCATTGATGTATTCCAGTGGTTTGTTGATGCGAAATACCGCCGCTGAAATGGCTAGATCGCGGCTTAGCTCAGCCTTGACGCCTGCTTCAAACTGCTCTGACTTGCCGGGATTGAGCATCACATTTTCATTGCTGGTATCTTTGGGGGCAATGCCACCGTGTTCCAGTCCTTCGGTGTATGCGCCATAAATTGACCAGTTGCCGGCTGGCTTAATGACTACGGCGATGTTAGGCAGCAGATAGCTGTCGTCGTAACCAGTGATGTCAAGCTGGCTGCGGCTGATGTGCTGATGGCGCAATCCAAGATGCAGTTTTACAGTATCGCTGAGCGTGATGATGTCTTGCGCAAACACGGACCATTCTTTGTCGGTGCGACGTAACACGACCGGACCGGTAGTTTTGTCCGATTGCGGGGTGATTAAAGGATGGAATACATTGCTGGTTCCTGCCCATTCATATACGTAGTCACCAAAATAGTCGCGCCGCTGCGAGCTCGATACGCCAGTGGCAAATTCATGGCGGATGCCGGCGGTAGAGAACTTACCATTGAGCTGGGCTTGAGTGCCTAGCAGGGATTTGGATTCGTTGACGCTCTGATAGTCGTAAACATCATAGTCGCCGTTAGCGCAATAGCCTGGATAGAGATTGGCTGCGCCGCAGCCATACGTTGGCAGGCGGTGTAATCGTCACGCAGAGGCGCTCCAGTCAGCCTGGGATTCAAAGCGCAGGCCCAGCTGTGTGTCCACCGGCTTGGCCGCATGGCTGAGCATCATGTCCGCCTTGCATGCCCTGCAGGCCGGTCGAACATCAGGAGCTGATAATTGCGATTTATGCTGTTCGCTTGCAGCAAGGCTTGCGGGCTGAGCCAGTGCGCCGGAAACAAACTGGCGTTGATCGGCATTCCATGCGTGCCGGCGGCGTTGATACGTTATCGTGCGACATCCCGCCGAGGTCAATACCGCGCAGCCGCGCGTTTAGTCGAAGGCGCCGCCAGCTGGCGAAGCGCCTGGTGGCCGGCGATTTTTTTTTGCTTCCTTGTTTGGGGGATTTGAGGCGTTTGAAAGCCTGCCTGGCATAGCCGACCAGCGATTCAAAAACTTCATCCAGACGGGCATGATGTCGTTTTACATGAATTCGCGCATCAGCTCGATAGTGAGTCCGGTCGGAATAATGGTGCGCCGTCTTTGCGTAGTAAGGCGCAGTATCAGCGCTGGTCCGAGGTGTTGTCCGTCGAGTTTGCCGCCTTGCAGCATGCGGTCGAACATCAGCTTGAGAGTGTGATCGATTATTATGGCGCGACTAGTCCGGCAGAATTTTTTGCTGTTGCGACCGAAACCTTCTTTGAAAAAACTGGACAACTGGCACACTACCACCCCGCCTTATTTGAGCAATTGAGGGCGTATTATCAGGTCGATCCGCGCGATTGGCATTGAGCTGCTATTGAACATTGAACGCTTATTTGTTGCGGGCCGCCGCTAACACCTGACAAAGTGTTTCGGTGCCATCGAGCACCCGGGGGCCGGAACGGTTGAGCAAGTCGCCCTTGATGGTAAATAAGTTGGCTTTTTTAACTGCGTTTATATGCGGGAAGTGCCGCCAGTCAAGCAGACTGTCTTGTTGCTCGCCGCTGCTGGTGATGATAACTTGGGGATTGGCCGCTAACACCGCTTCCGTGCTGACCGTGGGGCTGATTTCCTTGAGTGTGCCGAAAATGTTTTTGCCGCCACACAGGCGAATCGCCGATGAGACCAGGTGCTGATCATTTAATGTCATCAGGGGTTTGCCCCATATCTGATAAAACACGCTGAGCGGCTTTTCGGTATCTTTAAGCTGGTATTTTTTTAGTCAGGGAATTGAGTCGCTCACGAAAATTGTTCGCGGCAATTTTTCCTGTTGCATCGGTTCCCGCCAGATGTGCCAGTCGCTCCAGCGAGCTGGCAATGGTTTCAAAATCGTGCGGCTCGCTTTCAAAGACCGTGACATGATGGCTGCGTAGCTTAGTGGCTAGTAGCTTTGCATTACCGGTACCCCAGACCACCACCAAATCTGGCTTGAGCGCGATCAGTCGTTCCAGATCGGTGGCTAAAATACTCCCTATAGAGATGATTTTTTTTGCCGCTTCCGGATAGTCACTATAGTCGCTGACGGCGATGATCATATGTCCGGCCCCGGCCTGAAACAATAGTTCAGTGGCATGCGGTGCCAGACTGATGATGCGCTGAGCGGGCTTGTTCAGCGTTACGCTATGCCTGGCATCATCGAGCACGGTGACGCTGGCATTGGCGGTGCTCGCTACGGTAAGTCCCGATAGCAGTAGCGAGCGCCAAAACACAGTCTGCGCAATACGCATTAAATTTCCAGATTGTCGATCAGGCGGGTGTTACCTAATTTGGCGGCGGTTAATACGACCAGTTCTGCATTGGCGGAAAGCTCAGCCGCTGACGGTGCTTGCAGGTTGTCGCGTTTGCGTATCGAAACGTAATCAGGATTCCAGTGGCGAGCTGCCAGTTTTTCCATCGCCCTTTGTTCAATCGCTGCCAGATTGAGGTTGCCATTGCGTACTTCCGCAGCCACTTCATTGAGTGTCTGGTACAGCACCGGCGCTTCAGCGCGTTCCGCTTCAGACAGGTAGCCGTTGCGTGAGGAGAGCGCCAGACCGTCTTCGGCGCGCCAGGTTTCAGCGGCAATAATTTCTGTCGGCAAGGCAAATTGCTTGGACATATTGCGGATGATCATCAGTTGTTGATAATCTTTTTTACCGAAAATGGCCACTTTAGGCTGCACGCATGAGAATAATTTCAGAACGACGGTGCTGACGCCAGTGAAGAATCCGGGACGGAATTCACCTTCCAGGATATTGCCGAGATCGTCAGGCGGGCGCACGCGATATTCTTGCGGTTCCGGGTACAGGTCTTTCTCGGACGGTGCGAACAAGACATACACGCCTTCTTTTTCCAGTTTTGCCACATCTTCATGGAAGCTACGCGGGTATTTGTCGAAATCCTCGTTAGGGCCGAACTGCAGGCGATTAACAAAGATCGAGGCAACCACAGGGTCACCATGCCGTCTGGCCAGACGCATCAGCGATAAATGGCCTTCGTGCAGATTGCCCATGGTAGGAACAAATGCAGTGCGTAACTGGCCGCGCAATTGGTCACGCAATTCTTCAATAGAGGAGATAATTTTCATGTGGAACTTTGATGTATGAAAAGCCTTGCTGTTTCGATGTTGCCAAAATCAGTGAGGGGAATATGCTAAACGAACGTAAATCGGGGCAAAGGCTTCGGCCTGAGTAATCTCGATTAAGGTTTCCTTTGCCAGTTCAAGCAGGGCGATAAAATTGACGACCAGCACCGGTACGCCTTTCGACGCGTCAAATAAATCCGAGAATTCAACGAACTTACTCGATTGCAGGCGCCTTAAAATGCTACTCATATGGGCGCGCACCGAAAGTTCTTCGCGGCTGATTTTATGATGTGCCACCAGGGTGGCGCGTTTTACCACATCAGCCCAGGCAGACTGCAAATCACTGATCTCCACTTCCGGCCAGTGCAGCACGGTGTTTTGTTCTATGAATACCTGGGCGTGTAAAAAATCACGGCCTAACTGGGGGATGGTATTGAGATCGTAGGCTGCCAGCTTCATTTGCTCATATTCGAGCAAGCGACGTACCAGTTCAGCACGCGGATCGTCGGCCTCGTCACCGGCCAGGCTTTTTTTGCTTGGCAATAGCATGCGCGATTTGATTTCTATCAGCATCGCCGCCATGAGCAGGTATTCGGCCGCCAACTCCAGGTTGGTTTTTCGAATTTGTTCAACGTAAGTCAGATATTGCAAGGTGACTTGCGCCATCGGAATATCAAGAATATTGAAATTTTGCTTACGTATTAAGTAAAGCAGTAAATCTAGCGGTCCTTCAAATGCTTCCAGAAAAATTTCCAGAGCATCCGGCGGGATATACAAATCATTTGGCAGCTTGAACAGAGGTTCGCCATACAGCTTGGCAAACGCCAGTCCATCCACTACATCTGGAGTACTGTCATTGCTACCTATGAGAGGTAATTCCGTTGCGGGAAGGATTTGCATCGTGAGTCAAACAGAGCGCTTTAGCCCTTGTTCTGATAGACGTAAGCCTGCTGATTGATGCGTGACTCTTCAGCGCGACGTTGCGTGTCGAGGTCAATCGGTGCTTTATCCCATAACAGGGCGCGACCTTCACGCTGGCCTTGCTCAAGCTTTTGATTGTTGGCTTTAAGGCTATTCAAAAACAAAGTGGCTTCTGATTCGTAGAGCGAAAATTGCTTGGAAAATTTCATATTGTCGTTAAGGCTGTAAATGAAGGTTTAGGGCGGCA
This sequence comes from Undibacterium piscinae, assembly GCA_003970805.2. Lineage (GTDB taxonomy): Bacteria > Pseudomonadota > Gammaproteobacteria > Burkholderiales > Burkholderiaceae_D > Undibacterium > Undibacterium piscinae. The sequence continues at coordinate 858,337 of CP051152.1, read as the reverse complement.
TTTTACCCTGTAAATGTCTGAAATCTGTTGTTGCCCACGAATATCAGACATATTCTTGTCGCATGAGACTAACGATGTGCGTATCGATTTACTTGGCCGGCTTGCTGGACAGGCTAGGCTTGATCCTGCAATATTGTGTCATCCTTAACTTTTGTAGATGACAAACGGAAGCAATATGCCAAAATTTGCAGCAAATCTTACCATGATGTTTAACGAAGTCCCGTTTCTTCAGCGCTTTGCCGCTGCTGCCAAAGCGGGATTTACGGCAGTAGAATTTTTATTTCCTTATGAGTCTGATGTGCAGCAGTTAGCGCGCTGCCTAAGTGAAAATCATCTGCAGAATGTACTATTTAACCTGCCTCCGGGCGATTGGCTGGCCGGCGAGCGCGGCTTGGCCGCTTTACCCGGTCGTGAGGAAGAATTCAAGGCAAGTGTGGCATTAGCGCTGGAATATGCGCGCGTACTTGGTACGCCGCGCCTGCATGTCATGGCAGGGATTGTTCCGGATGGCATAAGCCGGCCACACTGCCTGGAGACGTATTGTAAAAATATCGATTATGCGGCCAAGGAATTGGGTCAATACGGGATTGATTTGATGATAGAGCCTATCAACCCCCGGGATATGCCAGGCTATCTGTTGAATTCACAAGCGGAAGCGCATGCCATACGCAAGATGCTAGGCCGGGACAATCTTAAGGTGCAAATGGATTTTTATCATGCACAAATCGTGGAAGGTGATTTAAGCACTAGCTTGACGAATAATTTGGATGGCATAGGGCATATACAGATTGCCAGCGTTCCCGCCAGGAATGAGCCCGATGACGGTGAGATTAATTATCCCTATTTATTCGCTTTACTCGATAAATTAGGCTATCAGGGCTGGGTTGGCTGTGAATATCGCCCCCGTGGTAAAACTGAGGATGGCTTGGGTTGGTTGCCAAAGTCCGTTTAAAGACCGTTTAAAGGTCGTTTTTGCCTACCCACTTAGTTAAATGAGTGGGTTTGAACGTGCTGAATTTCTGTAGTAATTGTTCAGGATCTGTCTCGTTGAGTAACTGATTCAAGTGCTCAGTTTTGAGAAATTTTGCCTCGGTGGTGCTTTTTTAAAAAAAACCAGAAGTTCATCATAAAAACCGGCGATATTAAGTAAACCCAGAGGTTTTTCATGGAAGCCTAATTGCAGCCATGTAAAAATTTCAAATAACTCTTCGAGTGTGCCTATGCCGCCCGGCATGGCAATAAAGCCGTCTGATAAGTCGGCCATCAATGCCTTGCGTTCGTGCATATTGCGCACGATATGCAGTTTGCTCAGCCCGGTATGACCGACTTCCTTATCCATCAGGGCTTGCGGTATCACGCCAGTTACATGGCCGCCCAGACGCATTACCTCATCTGCGATCACCCCCATTAAGCCGATATTGCCGCCACCGTAGACTAATGATATCTGGCGCTTGACCAGGCTGGCAGCCAGTTGGCGCGCGCCATCGGCATACACCTCAGAGGCACCGCTGGAGGCGCCGCAAAAAACACAGATCGACTTCATGGTTTGCCGTGGGGTTAAGGATTGAGTTTGCGCAAATATTCTTGCGACAATTTCTCAAATGCCGTTTTGGTGTCGCCACGCAAGTACGGGCTGATCAGGACGATCACTTGATAGCAGCCGCGCGCCAGTGAATCTGACATGGTTTGCAGTTCTGTGTACTTTCTAGGATTGCGTACGTACTCATACGACAACCAATACGTGGCCACCACAACGATATTCGTCGCCAGTGCATCGATGTCCATGTCGGTTCCTTCGAACTCGCCATCCTGGCGCAAACCCAGACACAGTTCAGTGGCAACCTTGGTTTTGTGACTGAGAATTTGTTTGAAGTTGAGTTCCAGCTTTCTATTGCGGGACAACAGATCATTGAGGTCACGATAAAAGAAGCGGTAACGCCACACCAACTCAAATGTCAGATGCAGGTAAGTCCAGATATCCTGAATATTGGCTTTGCGGCCTTCCGGGAATGAGAGCTTCTTGTTGATCTCTGCATCAAATTGCACAAAGATGGAATTGACAATGTCATCCTTGTTGCGAAAATGATAATATAAGTTGCCTGGTGAAATATTCATTTCTTCGGCAATCACCGTAGTGGTGATGTTTGGTTCGCCAAACTCATTGAACAGTCTGAGTGATAGTTCAAGTATGCGTTCTCTGGTGCGGCGTGGAGCTTTGTGTTGCATGTCTATTCTCTTAATCAATCTATCGCTGTCTAAAAGCAGAAACAGCATCCTGTTTTTATACACGCGCTAGCAGGTGTTTGTGAACAGGGATGAATGGATGTAGCTAAAATTTTTTAGCCGCATCGCTATTACCAGAGAATAACATTGAATGCATATAATGCAAAAAAAGAGTCATCAAAACAGTCAAAAAAAAGACGACTTTTTGACTGTTTTGATGACTCTGTGCTTTATTCTGTGTCAGTCGTGATTTGCTTGATATTTATCAAGCGCGTTTTCGCCAATCTGTCATGTAAAAACTGTTTATCTTTGTCAAATACCGCTGTTAGTGCCCATGACGCGATTCCCAGGCATACGACGACGATGCTGCCCCAACTTTTTAGCTCGAACTGATAAGCAAGTGCCAGTCCCGGCAAGAACCACAGCCAGGCCAGGCAATAGCGCACCATGGCTTTAACGACGGGTAGCTTGGCCTGATCGATATCGACCACCCGTATGCTCCAGGTTTTCATTGCCAGGGTCTGGCCGCTTCGGCTCCAGAAAAAAAACGAAATAGGTGCCTATGATCAGAAATAGCCAAAGTTCACGCGCATGTCGCAACGTGAGTGCGTGGCGACTCTGGGTCCAGATGTCAAAAATCAGACCGGCGACAAAAACTACGGCAAACAGCAGCATGGCCTCATAGACCATGCAAATTAAGCGACGTTTCAGATTGGGCGTGTTTAGAGGTGGAAGTGTTTGAGTCACAGATTACTTCACCACAGCTTGCGATGCGGATGTATTGATTGCAGGGGCGACGGGCGGCGCACTTGGTATAACTTGCGCCGGATCGACAGGCGGGATGCTTTCCGCTACTGGCTTTGGTGCTGGTACCGGCTTTGGCGAGGGCTTCGGCGCTGGTGGGCCAACTCTGATAGGCGCAAGCGTTTGTATATTTCTTTGTGATTCAGGCGGTAGATTCGTGACGCTTTTCTTTGTGCCTGCTTCAATGGCCAGCTGCTTTTTTTGCTCTTCGCTTAGTTGTTGGTATTGCTGCCATTGTGCGGACTTTTGCTCGGGATTGATCTTGGTGGTCTTGGCAAAATTCTCGCGCACTTGCATGCGCTGTTCAGGGCTTAATTTCACCCAGTCACGGATGCGTTCCTGTACGCGTACTTGCTCGTCAGGTTTCATGCTTGGATATTTATTGGCGATCTCCAGCCATTTTTTCTTGCGCGTCGCATCCATCTTGTCCCACTCGCCAGACAAGGGAGCCAGTGCCAATTTTTGCTGCGCCGTGAGCGTTGCCCACAATGGTGTACTTTGTGGTGTACTTTGCGCCGCTATCGGCAGCACTGGTTTGGTCGCAGGTGATGTGGCCGGCAGGGCACTTGCCACCGGTATACTGCCGCTGGCAAATGCCAATGAGGCGCTTGCTAGCACCGTCAATGAAAAGATACTTTTAATTTTATTTTTTGCAATTAGATCCGAAACGCGCACGCCTTATTCCTCCTCTTTATTTAAGAATGCGCTAAAGCCGGTATCCAGATAGGCATCAGGAGGCAATTCGTCTGCTAATACGGCAACATCAATCTCCGCCAAATCATTGATACGTTGTTGTTGTTCGTATTCGTAAATGCCAAATAAACCCATTACTAGTACCAATAGGGGGAGGACGACACCAAATTTCCCCAGCCAGGAAGTAGGTCCCTGAAACGATAGGCCGGTGTTGCCGGCCAAAATGCCCCGGAATGCCAAGGCGACCGCTGGTGCTTCCTGTTTTTTGCGGGATAACGCGATTGCCCGCGCGCTTGCCAGTCGATCCAGTGTCGCGACCGGCAGATTTTCCGCTGATTCGTTCAAGGCATGCCTGACCTTGTAGGCAAAGTCCAGATCCCTTGCTTCTTTTGCGTAATTCATAAGTGTATTCCTTTCGCCTTGAGCGATGAAGCCAATGCGTGCGTGGCTCGCGAGCAATGCGTTTTGACACTCCCTTCGGAGCAGCCCATTGCGGTGGCCGTTTCAGCCACATCCATATCTTCCCAATAACGCATGAGGAAGGCTTCCCGTTGACGCGCTGGAAGCTTTTTTATTTCTTCATCGATAATATTAAGGACTTGCTCACGTTCCAACTGCTCGGCTGCCGATTCTGACGCCTGTGAGCCTTCTTCTGCAGTATAGCTTTCTAATAAATCAAAATTATCATCATCTTGATTATTTGGCGTTAAATTTGAAAATAAACTGATCCAGGTATTCCTTACTTTTTCCCTGCGGAAAAAGTCTAGTATCGTGTTTTGCAATATACGCTGAAACAGCATGGGTAGTTCTGCAGCTGGCTTGTCGCCGTATTTTTCGGCAAGTTTAATCATGCTCTCTTGAACTATGTCGAGAGAAGATTCTTCATTGCGAACCATATAGAGAGCGTGTTTGAAAGCGCGCCGCTCTACGCCTTCCAGAAATTGTGATAATTCTTTGTCTGTAGCCATGAGGTGGCGTTCGTATCCAAGAGCTAAAAAGGTGTTTTTTAATCCGGCATGATTTGTAAATGCAAGTGCCGAGTTCGACTGAGTTGCCGCATAAGCTCAGATAGCGATTTATGCTTGCAGACATAAAAATTTTGGCAATGCTAGCAAAAATCTTCTTTTATGTCCTGTTTTTTTATATGGGATGACGGAATCGCCAGGAATTTTATTCGCTTGCTAAGTTAATTTTCCCTTGACCAAAATGCTGCGACGCAGTACCGTATTGCTTCGCTTCAAAATCTTGAAGCAAAAAAATCCTGTTTGAATCAGCCCATAATGCTGACTTCAGCAGGTTCGCTTTAATTAGCTGTTTGTTCTGACCCATGCCACAAGCGTGAGAAATTTGTTGTAGCAAAGCTTATAAACTGACTGAACGAGTCGCCTTTAAGCGTAATCTGGAACTATGTCCAACGGATGTATCAAGGATTGCGTGACCGCACAAAAAGGGATGTCAGCTAACCGCCTAGTAATCGCAATTTCGCCAGGAAAGAACATCCGATCAATCTCCTATGGACCTTGAAAGGAATACATATTATGAGTTCAGAATTTACAGGCGCAGAGATTTTAGTTAAATGTCTCGCTGAAGAGGGTGTTGAGCATGTGTTCGGATATCCGGGCGGTGCCGTACTCTATATCTACGACGCAATTTTCAATCAGGATAAATTTCAACATATCCTTGTTCGTCATGAACAGGCGGCAATTCATGCTGCTGATGCGTACTCCCGTTCATCGCAAAAAGTTGGTGTTGCACTAGTGACTTCGGGTCCGGGTGTGACCAACGCCGTTACCGGCCTGGCTACCGCCTATATGGATTCTATTCCTATGGTGATCATTTCTGGTCAGGTGCCTAGCCATGCTATCGGCCAGGATGCGTTTCAGGAGTGCGACACAGTAGGGATTACACGTCCTTGCGTGAAGCACAACTTCCTGGTGAAAGACGTGCGTGATTTGGCTGCGACGGTCAAGAAGGCGTTCTATATAGCCACGACGGGACGTCCTGGGCCAGTGTTGATCGATATCCCTAAGGATATCAGCAATCAAAAAACCGCCTATGAATACCCGAAAGAAGTCGAGATGCGCTCTTACAAGCCTGTCGACAAGGGGCATTCTGGTCAGATTCGTAAGGCCGTTCAATTGCTGCTGCAGGCAGAGCGTCCGATGATTTACACCGGTGGTGGTGTGATCCTGGCAAATGCAGCTCCGGAATTAAATAAGCTCGTTGATCAATTGGGGTTTCCATGCACCAATACCCTGATGGGTCTTGGCGCCTATCGCGCCTCTGACGATAAATACGTCGGCATGCCTGGTATGCACGGTACCTACGAAGCCAATATGGCAATGCAGCATTGCGACGTGTTGATTGCAATTGGTGCACGCTTTGATGATAGGGTAATTGGTAATCCCAAACATTTTGCTTCTCATCCGCGGAAAATCATTCATATTGATATCGACCCTTCGTCGATCTCCAAGCGCGTGAAAGTCGATATTCCTATCGTCGGTAACGTTAAGGATGTGTTGCAAGAATTTTTGTCTCAGCTTAATGCCGCTGAAATGAAAATCAATGCACCTGCCCTGGCTGACTGGTGGAAGCAGATCAATGTTTGGCGTGAGCGTGATTGCCTGAAATTTGCCACTTCCTCTGAAGTGATCAAGCCGCAATCTGTGATTCAAAAAGTATGGGATATCACTAAAGGTGATGCTTTCGTTACTTCCGACGTTGGTCAGCATCAGATGTGGGCGGCGCAATATTATCGTTTTGATAAGCCGCGTCGCTGGATTAATTCCGGTGGTCTGGGTACGATGGGTGTAGGTTTGCCTTACGCCATGGGCGTGCAGATGGCTAACCCTGACGCAACTGTTGCCTGCATTACTGGCGAAGCGTCGATACAGATGTGTATTCAGGAATTGGCGACGTGTAAGCAATATCACCTTACGCCAAAGATCATACTGTTGAACAACCGTGCCCTTGGCATGGTACGTCAATGGCAGAAAATTGATTACAACGGTCGTTACTCAGAGTCTTACATGGATTCTCTGCCGGACTTTAGCAAATTGGTAGAGGCATATGGTCACGTTGGCATGAAAATCGAGAATCCGGCTGATGTCGATGGCGCCTTGAAAGATGCGTTTGCCATGAAGGATAAGCTGGTGTTCATGAATTTCATTACCGACCAATCCGAAAATGTCTGGCCTATGGTGAAGGCTGGTAAGGGTTTGACTGAAATGCTGCTTGGCTCGGAGGATCTGTAATGAGACATATCATTTCTGTTTTGCTGGAAAATGAAGCTGGTGCCTTGTCACGCGTGGTCGGATTGTTTTCGGCGCGCGGTTATAACATTGAAACCCTGACGGTTGCGCCAACTGAAGATGCGACTTTGTCGCGTATGACGATAGTCACTACCGGCTCTGACGATATTATCGAACAAATCACCAAGCATCTGAATCGCCTCATAGAGGTGATCAAGGTGGTTGATTTGACCGAAGGCGCGCACATCGAACGCGAACTGATGCTCATTAAAGTGCGGGCAGTCGGTAAAGAGCGTGAAGAAATGAAGCGCACTGCGGATATTTTCCGTGGTCGTATCATTGATGTGACTGAAAAGACGTACACCATAGAATTGACCGGTAACAAAGGCAAGCTTGACGCCTTTATCGACTCGATAGACCGTACGGCGATTCTGGAAACAGTACGTACAGGCGGTTCAGGTATCGGACGCGGCGAACGCATCCTCAAAGTATAACAACAGCGGTTTTACATAAGTATTCACGCTATCCAAACAATTACACTAATTAGGAATAAAAATGAAAGTTTTCTACGATAAAGATTGCGACCTGTCCCTGATCAAAGGCAAGAACGTTACTATCATCGGTTACGGTTCACAAGGTCATGCCCATGCACAAAACTTGAACGATTCAGGTTGCAAGGTAACAGTGGCTCTGCGTAAAGGTGGCGCGTCTTGGGATAAGGCAAAGAATGCCGGTCTGAACGTGATGGAAGTTAACGAAGCGGTAAAAGCTGCTGACGTCATCATGATTTTGCTGCCAGATGAAAATATCGCTCAGGTTTACAACGAAAACGTTGCTCCTCACGCCAAGCAAGGCGCTGTATTGGCTTTCGCTCACGGTTTCAACGTACATTACGGTCAAGTTGTGCCACGCGCCGATCTGGACGTAATTATGGTTGCGCCAAAAGCGCCAGGTCACACAGTTCGTGGTACTTATGCACAAGGTGGCGGCGTGCCTCACCTGATCGCTGTGTACCAGGATAAATCAGGTACTGCCCGTGATATCGCCTTGTCGTATTCGATGGCGAACGGTGGCGGTCGTGCCGGTATTATCGAAACTAACTTCCGTGAAGAAACTGAGACAGATTTGTTCGGTGAGCAAGCCGTATTGTGCGGTGGCGCAGTTGAATTGATCAAAGCCGGTTTTGAAACTTTGGTTGAAGCCGGTTATGCACCGGAAATGGCTTACTTTGAATGTCTGCACGAATTGAAATTGATCGTTGATCTGATCTATGAAGGCGGTATCGCTAACATGAATTATTCGATCTCCAACAATGCGGAATACGGTGAGTATGTGACTGGTCCTAAAGTCGTTACTTCTGCAACCAAAGACGCGATGCGTCAATGCTTGAAAGATATTCAGACTGGTGAATACGCGAAGAGCTTCATCCTGGAAAACAAGGCTGGCGCACCAACTTTGATCTCCCGTCGTCGTTTGACTGCTGAGCATCCAATCGAAGAAGTCGGCGCGAAATTGCGTGCGATGATGCCTTGGATCGCAAAGAATAAATTAGTTGATCAAGCGAAAAACTAATTAAACTGATTCGTTGCGCGCTGCGCGGCGGGTAAGCAAAAGCCGTCCTGAGGGGCGGCTTTTTTACGTCCGGCACTTTGAAAAAAAGTGTTTTTCGACAAGCCCAAGCAATAATATTCATGCGCTTTTTCAAGGCATTAGTTCGTTAAGCCGCATGAATATTGCCTGTCGGGCAGGGGATATATTGAAATGCTAGTGACGCGTGCTTGTGAAGTCTGGCATTAGATGGTAATTTGTTAATTATAACTAAACCCTTTATGTAGAATATGAACTCTTGGGTTTGCTTAATTTGTTAATCATTGGAGATAGGAATATGAAAGTGCTAATTGCAGGTGTTGCTGTTGTCGTTGTCGGGGTGCTCAGCTCGCCGCTCTATGCGCAGCAGGTCAATCCCGGGACGCTGGTCACGGTGTCTGGGTATGCTGACATTAAGGCGGATAATGATCAGGCCATCGCTAGTTTTTTCATTGAAGAGCAGGACAAGGATAAGGCCGCTGCCGCCTCGCGCGTGAATCAAAAAATGAAACTGGGCACAGAGTTGATTAAAAAAGAGGATGCTCAGGCTCAGCTGGCGACACGTGGCTATTATTCTTATCCCATCTATGCCGATGAGTTGTCCGTGGTGGCGGGCCAGCCTCGCAAGCGTCAGCAGACCGGTTGGCGGGTAGGGCAGTATCTGGAGATGAAAACTCAAAATCTTAAACAATTGCCCGCAGTTACCGCCGTGCTTCAAAAAAATCTTGCGTTAAACGGGATTAGCTTTGGATTGTCTGATACCGCGCGCAAAAAATCTCGAAGCAGAGCGTCTGGAAGCCGGATATAAGAATTTTTCTGAACGCGTGCATGTCATTACTAAAGCCATGGGGCGCAAAGATACTGATGTGTTGGTTGAGTCTTTGGATTTTGATGCAAGTGATAGCGAACCCAGACCTTACGCGGTGCAAAGAATGTCAGTTGGCGCTGCCGTGCGTGATGCGCCGGTTGAGGAAACCAGTTTTGAGCCTGGCGTAACTTCCTTGACGATTCGGGTTATCGGGAAGGTTAGGGTTAAATAATCGCCTGAAATTGAGTGCGAGCGGTAGGATGGCTTTCCGCTCGCAGTTGATCGTGCCTTGGCTAAGAAATTAGCGATTTGCGCGCGACATAAACATCAGTCGCTCAAACAGGTGTACATCTTGTTCGTTTTTCAGTAATGCGCCATGCAGTGGCGGGATTGCCGCCTTATTGTCCTTGCTGCGCAAGGCCTCGGCCGGTATGTCTTCGGCCAGCAATAATTTCAGCCAGTCGATTAATTCTGAGGTGGAGGGCTTTTTCTTGAGTCCGGCTACCTCGCGCACTTCGTAAAAAGTTTGCAGCGCCTGTGCCAGCAGATCACTTTTTAAGGTTGGGAAGTGGACGTCGACGATTTTTTGCATCGTATCTTTGTCAGGGAATTTAATGTAGTGGAAGAAGCAGCGACGTAAAAACGCATCGGGCAATTCCTTTTCATTATTCGAGGTGATGATCACCAGCGGACGATGTTTGGCTCTGATCATCTCGCGCGTTTCATAGACGTAAAATTCCATACGGTCGATTTCACGCAGCAAGTCGTTGGGAAATTCTATGTCAGCCTTGTCGATCTCATCGATCAGTAAGACGACAGGTTCATCGGCGGTAAACGCCTGCCAAAGTACGCCCTTGACGATGTAGTTGTGAATGTCGCGCACACGCTCATCACCGAGTTGTGAGTCGCGCAGGCGCGAAACGGCATCGTATTCGTACAATCCTTGCTGAGCTTTGGTGGTTGACTTGATGTGCCACTGCATCAGGGGCATATTCAGTGCAGCCGCTACTTCTTCGGCCAGCATGGTCTTGCCGGTGCCGGGTTCGCCTTTGATCAATAGCGGGCGTTGCAAGGTCAGTGCTGCATTGACTGCTAATTTTAAATCATCGGTCGCGACATAATTCTGTGCGCCGTCAAATCGAGTTGCCTGTTTCATATTGAGCTTGAATTGTATGGTCTTTAGGGAAAATGCTATCGGATCGAGTATAAGCGAGAACCGCAGCACTTGTGAACGACTGTTCTATTTTTTAAGTATCTGCCAGATGTTGTGTTTTGGTGCTGTATCAGCGTGGCGTCGTTGGAAGTTGTGCCATTTCGTCGCATTTCGTGCCATTGATAGGCATCTGGTGTATTTTTTTACATAAACTTGATGGCGATCAGCTAAAATGCTGTGGTACATCAAACCGAACAACCAGATATTACTATCTTTGCCAATATGAAAAAATTGTTTGCTCTTCTCGCACTTGCGAGTCTTACGCAGTTTGTCGCTGCCGCAGATGTAGTTGGTAGTGCCAAGGCGGCTGAAAATAAAGTTGCCATGTGCATCGGTTGTCATGGTATCCCTGGCTATAAGGCGACGTTTCCTGATGTCTATCAGGTTCCTATGATAGGCGGTCAATCCGGACCATATATAGAAAGTGCACTGAAAGCTTATCGCAAGGGCGATCGCAAGCATCCGTCTATGCGCGGGATTGCCGGTAGTTTGACGGATCAGGATATTGCAGACCTAGCTGCCTATTACTCACAACAAAAATAAGAACAGGAGCAGATGATGAAAAAACACAGCTTATTGATTTTACTGCTTTCCGGCATTTCTTTTTCCGCCTTTGCCGGCGGGAATATCGAAGCGGGTAAATTGGCGTCTGAAAAATTTAATTGTGCCTCCTGTCATGGAGCTAATTACAGCACGCCGATTGATCCTGCTTATCCTAAGCTTGCGGGACAGCACAAAGATTACCTGGCGCAGGCATTGAAGGCGTATCAGCGTGGTTCGGATGGCGCTTATGGCCGCGGAAATGCGATTATGGGAGCGCAGGCCAAAGCCTTGTCGAATACGGATATTCAAAATATCTCTGCGTATATCAGTAGTTTGCCCGGCACTTTGGTACTGAAGAAGTAAAAGGAAGTACGCTAAATAAAAAAGGCCACGCCCGATTGAACTGACCCCATTAAGTTGGACAGATTAATTGCTTAGGTTACCAAGGGCTGGGTTCTGTATTGCACAGGGCTCAGCCCTTTTAGTTTCATCTTAATGCGATCGTAATTATAGTAGTGAATATACTTTGCCAGCCCTTTTTGAAGCTCATCAATGCTTTTAAATTTGTCGAGGTAAAAATACTCAGACTTCAGCACTGCAAAAAAGCTTTCCATCGCTGCATTGTCGAGACAGTTTCCTTTGCGTGACATGCTCTGTGTGACTTGATTTTTCCCGAGTAGCCGTTGGTAGGCGGGCATTCGATATTGCCACCCCTGATCCGAATGCAAGACTGGCTTTTCGCCTGGCTTTAATTTGACCAACGCTTTCTTGAGCATGTTGCTCACCATTTCAAACACCGGGCGTCTGGACGTCTCATAGGCAATAATTTCGCCATTGTACAAATCCAATACCGGGGAGAGATACAACTTTTCTCTGGCAACATTAAATTCCGTCACATCCGTTACCCACTTCTGATTCGGCTCTTGTGCCTCGAACTGACGTTGTAAAATATTGGGCGCAGCACAGCCCACGTCGCCCTTGTAGGAACGGTATTTTTTGATTCTGACCAGTGACTTGAGTCCGAGCGACGTCATCAATCTCTGCACTGTCTTGTGGTTTACAAGCGTACCCATTTTCTGGATGGTCGCGGTGATGCGCCTATAACCATAACGCCCCTTATGGCGTGCGTAAATGCTGCGGATGCGGCCCTTCAAATCCGCATATTTATCTGCTGCCAGCAAGGCTTTCTGTTGATAGTAAAACGTACTGCGTGCCAGACCGGCAAGTTTGAGCAAGCCGGCTATCGGGTACTGCTGCCTTAGTTCTTGCACTACTTGCGCTTGTTGCGCGGTGTTGTCTGTGCTTGTTGCTGAACTAAGGCTTTTAACTTTTTTAGGTAGGCATTCTCCATGCGCAGATAAGCCACTTCCGCCAGCAATTCTTCGTGGCTGCGGCTTTCATCTTCTTTGGCGTGCGGTGCTTTTGGTGTTGGTGGGGCTGACATGTTTTTAGGGCGTCCTCGGGTGCGTGGAGTTAAGGCGTCGATACCACCGCTATGATAACTGCGTTCCCAGACTCCGAGGCAACCTGGGCTGCGGATATCAAACACGAGTGCGGTTTCTGCATAGGAGAGCTGCTGATCCCACATGTGTTGCAATACCGAGAGCCTGAACTCCAGGTTGTAATGGCTGAACTTCTTTCCGAGACCTTCAGCGCCGTAGTGCTCGTAGCGCTTTACCCAGCGACGCACTATCGACCCATTAATACAGTAATGCTGCCCGATGGCGTTGAAGCTGGTCGACTTGTTGAGATACCGTTTAACGACGCCTAATTTAAACTGCTTCGTGTACTTACTCATAAAAACACCCCAAAAGTTAGGACTGGTGTCCAACTTTTGGGGTGCAGTTCAATTGGAGTGGCCTTTTTTATTAACTGGCGCGTTTGCGTAATGCCTCAATATACGCTTCGCCATCCGGCGGCAAGCCGCTGCGCTGCGAGTTCCACATCATTTCACCGAGACATTCCATGATCTGGTGATGGGCTTCATGTTCGGAATTGAGTTTTCTTGCCAATACCTGGAAAGCGCTACGTATTCCGCGAGGTTGGTCAACCGAAATCTGTTCTGAAATCGACAGATGCATGGACAGATGTAAAAACGGGTTGCTCTTGCCCTCATCGACGCTATAGTTGGCTTCCAGCGCAGTATCTAGATCACTAAGTACGTCCTCGTACTCGGGATGCTGATGGATCCAGTCGGCTGCAATCGCCTCGATCGGCGTGAGAATTTCTCTTGCGTGTGATTTCTTGAAACTATCACAGAAGAAACGTCGTACGTCTTGCTGACTAGGTGTAAACATGTGGAAATTTTGGATGCACTGAATGGGAACAGCGGTATTTTACGGGGAATCGGGATTTTGTGCGCTGAAGGAAAAATTTACTTCGGTTATTATCGAGCGCTTAAAACTTAAAAAGGAAACGTTATGTTGACGCCAGAAAATCTCGCTTTGTTGTTTACTGAAGCACGCACCCATAACGAATGGCTGGATAAACCTGTCAGTGATATGCAGTTGCAGGCGATTTATGACTTGATGAAGTGGGGCGCGACTTCTGCCAATTGCTCACCGGCACGCATGGTATTCGTTAAATCTGATGAGGAAAAAAAACAAGTTAATCAGTTGCATGGGGCCAGGCAATCAAGATAAAACCAGAGCAGCGCCGGTGACTGTCATTATAGGCATGGATATGGCTTTTTATGAGCAATTGCCAAAGTTGTTTCCGCATGCTGATGCGAAGTCCTGGTTTGCGGGTAATCAGCCGGTGATTGACGCTACCGCTTTTCGCAATTCTTCCCTGCAAGGCGCATATTTGATGCTGGCCGCCCGTGCCGTCGGTCTCGATTGCGGTCCTATGTCGGGTTTTGATGCGGATAAAGTCAATGCAGCCTTTTTTGCCGGTACTGAGGTCAAGGTGAATTTTATCTGCAATCTCGGCTATGGCGATGCGGAAAAACTCTTCCCGCGCTCGCCACGCCTGACCTTCGACGAGGCATGTAAGATTATCTAATGCTGGTTTGCTAATGCGGGTGTTTGCTTAACCTGCTGCTGATCGCGCCCTTACACCTTATCGGGTAAGGGCGTTTTTTGTTTGAACTCGCATAAATCGGCAATCATGCAGTTCCAGCATTTTGGCGTGCGTGCGGTGCACGTGTAGCGGCCATGCAGTATCAGCCAGTGATGGGCGTCGAGACGAAATTCAGCTGGGACGAATTTCATCAATTTTTCTTCGACGATATCGACATTTTTCCCGGGGGCCAGGCCGGTGCGGTTAGCAACCCGGAAGATATGGGTGTCCACGGCAATGGTCGCTTCACCAAAGGCGGTATTGAGGACCACATTAGCGGTCTTGCGGCCTACGCCAGGTAAGGCTTCCAGCTCCGCTCGAGTACGCGGTACCACGCTATGGTGTTCGGATATCAGTATCCTGCAAGTTTCAATGATATGTTTGGCCTTGGTCCGGAATAGCCCTATGGTCTGGATGAAAGGGATTAATCCGTCTATGCCTAGCGCGTAAATTTTTTCCGGCGTATTGGCCACTGCATAAAGTTTTCTGGTCGCCTTGTTGACCGAAACATCGGTTGCCTGCGCCGACAGCAGTACCGCAATGAGCAGTTCAAAGGGCGTGGTGTATTCGAGTTCCGTGGTTGGCGTAGGGTTTTGTCGCTTCAGGCGACTAAATATTTCGTGTCGTTTTGCTGCGTTCATTGATGTCTGAATATGTGGGTGCTTAGGTTTTCGGTGTCTCGGACGCCAGCTTTTTTTGTTGGGCGCGTTCTATCGCGGCCGAAATGATTTTTTTCTTGCGATCCCGTTCAGCTGCCTGCTCTGCACTTAGCGGAATTTCCGCGGAAACCGCGAGTAATTTTGCGCTGGCCTTGGCGAGTAATCTCGCGTCATTTTCATGTTTTTCACGTAGCAGGCGTTCACGGCGAAATTCAAACTGTTTTTTTGCCAATGCCGCTTGTTCTTGTGACCAGGCAGCCCATCCGGTTTTCCCTTCGCTGGCATCGACCATGCTAATGCAATCGACAGGGCAGGGGGCAACGCATAAGTCGCATCCTGTGCATAGATCAGTGAGCACGGTATGCATTTGCTTTGCCGCACCTAGAATGGCGTCAACCGGGCAAGCTTGTATGCAGAGAGTGCAGCCTATGCAATGTGCTTCGTCGATCAGGGCGATTGGTCGCGGGCGTTCTAATCCATGACTGATATCGAGCGCGATAACTGGTTTACCGAGCGCTTGGGCCAGCCTCGCTACGCCTTCCTGGCCTCCGGGAGGGCATTGATTGTAGCTGGCATCGCCATTTGCCATTGCTTCTGCGTAAGGGCGGCAGGCTGGATAACCACACTTGGTGCATTGGGTTTGTGGCAGCAGGTCTTCTAGTCGGTCGGCAAGATTGAGGGACACTGGGTTTCTAAGTGGGTAGGAGTGAGGATGGCATTATCCGTGGAAATGAACTCGCTTACAAATGAAATAGACGGAGTTTCACCGCTTGGTTCCATGCTTTTGACCAGACTGGGAAATGGGCTCGCTTTGTTGGCTATTTTCCCGAAGTCTGCTCGTTGATTTGTTCGTCAATATTCTTGCGCTGAGAGTCGCCGGCTTGTTTCATGATCTGTTCTACCTCTTTCGCTTTTTGCAGTTGCTGGCGTTGCGATTCCAATATTTTTACCGGAGGCGGGTCATCATGTTTGCCGCAGGCGCACAGTGAGAGAATAAGCAGGAGTGAAATGATATGGGAAGCGATATGGCGCATAAGTAACTCAATGGAAGTAGGAGGGGCTTCGATGGATTTTCCGTGTATTTCAGGACGGGTTACATAGATACAAATAAGCATAAAAAAGCCGCCAGCTTAAGTTGGCGGCTTTTTTACGGCATGGCTTCCTGATCAGGAGTGTGCCTTGATGAATTCACCTACTTTAGGGCAAATCACTTCGCGCCAACGGCGACCGGAGAATATGCCGTAATGGCCGCAACCTGGCGCAACGAAATCTTGCTTCATCTTGGCTGGGATGCTGCTGCATAAGTCGTGGGCAGCCTGAGTCTGGCCGGGGCCGGAAATGTCATCGAGTTCACCTTCCACCGTAAATAGAGCAACGGTCTTGATGTCCTGCGGACGCACTAACTGACCGCCCACTTCCCAGGTGCCGGTAGGCAGACGGAATTCCTGGAAAATCGTCTTGATGGTTTCCAGGTAGTATTCTGCCGGCATGTCGAGTACCGCATTGTATTCATCGTAAAATTTACGATGCTGCTCGGCCGACTCGTCATCACCCTGAATCAGGTGCTGGTAGAAATCCCAGTGACTTTGAGCGTGGTGATTCGGGTTCATCGCGACAAAACCAGTGTGCTGCAGAAAACCTGGATAAACCTTGCGGCCTGCTCCCGGATAGTTTGCCGGCACATTGTAGATCACGGTATTTTCGAACCACGAAAATTTCTTCTCGGTGGCAAGATTATTGACTTGTGTCGGTGATTTGCGCGGATCAATCGGACCGCCCATCATGGTCATGGTCTTTGGTAGTTTCGGGTCCTTGGCGGTCGCCATCAGGGAGATCGCCGCCAGTACCGGTACCGTAGGTTGGCAGACCGCGATCACATGGACGTCAGGGCCGATTTGCCGGATGAAATCCTGGACGTAAAAAATGTAATCATCGAGATGGAAAGGTCCGGCGGACAGCGGTACGGTACGCGCATCTATCCAGTCGGTAATGTAGACGTCATGTTCAGGCAGTAAACTGCGCACGGTATCGCGTAGCAGCGTTGAGTGATGACCGGACAGCGGTGCTACCAGCAAAATTTTCGCTTGATTTAATTTCGCTAATTCTTTGTCGGACAGATTCTTTTTGAAATGCACCAACTTACAGAATGGCTTGATGGCAGCGCTATTTTCAACGATTTCAACAACTTGTTCGTTGATAGTTGTCGTAGGAATTTCAAATTGTGGCTTCTCGTAGTCTTTGCCTAGACGAAACATGAGTTCATAACCGGCCGCAATACGCTGCGCATACGGCGCATGCGCCAATGGTGAAATTGGGTTGGCAAATATTTTTGATGATGCCTCAGCCCATTGTGTAAATGGAGTCAGGAATGCGCGGTTAAGTTCATGAAATTGATAGAGCATGATCGAGTCTTTCAGATTAATGTATCAATTCAGATTTAGATAAAATATTCTAAGATGTTGCAATGCATCATAAACCACTTTTGGGTATTTGTCGCATAGTATGCGAATGTCGTGCTTTGTATTGTAAATATGTGTTAAATATTTATATAAAAAAAAGGCATTGCGAATTTTGAACTGACCCCATTAAGTTGGACAGATTAATTGCTTAGGTTACCAAGGGCTGGGTTCTGTATTGCACAGGGCTCAGCCCTTTTAGTTTCATCTTAATGCGATCGTAATTATAGTAGTGAATATACTTTGCCAGCCCTTTTTGAAGCTCATCAATGCTTTTAAATTTGTCGAGGTAAAAATACTCAGACTTCAGCACTGCAAAAAAGCTTTCCATCGCTGCATTGTCGAGACAGTTTCCTTTGCGTGACATGCTCTGTGTGACTTGATTTTTCCCGAGTAGCCGTTGGTAGGCGGGCATTCGATATTGCCACCCCTGATCCGAATGCAAGACTGGCTTTTCGCCTGGCTTTAATTTGACCAACGCTTTCTTGAGCATGTTGCTCACCATTTCAAACACCGGGCGTCTGGACGTCTCATAGGCAATAATTTCGCCATTGTACAAATCCAATACCGGGGAGAGATACAACTTTTCTCTGGCAACATTAAATTCCGTCACATCCGTTACCCACTTCTGATTCGGCTCTTGTGCCTCGAACTGACGTTGTAAAATATTGGGCGCAGCACAGCCCACGTCGCCCTTGTAGGAACGGTATTTTTTGATTCTGACCAGTGACTTGAGTCCGAGCGACGTCATCAATCTCTGCACTGTCTTGTGGTTTACAAGCGTACCCATTTTCTGGATGGTCGCGGTGATGCGCCTATAACCATAACGCCCCTTATGGCGTGCGTAAATGCTGCGGATGCGGCCCTTCAAATCCGCATATTTATCTGCTGCCAGCAAGGCTTTCTGTTGATAGTAAAACGTACTGCGTGCCAGACCGGCAAGTTTGAGCAAGCCGGCTATCGGGTACTGCTGCCTTAGTTCTTGCACTACTTGCGCTTGTTGCGCGGTGTTGTCTGTGCTTGTTGCTGAACTAAGGCTTTTAACTTTTTTAGGTAGGCATTCTCCATGCGCAGATAAGCCACTTCCGCCAGCAATTCTTCGTGGCTGCGGCTTTCATCTTCTTTGGCGTGCGGTGCTTTTGGTGTTGGTGGGGCTGACATGTTTTTAGGGCGTCCTCGGGTGCGTGGAGTTAAGGCGTCGATACCACCGCTATGATAACTGCGTTCCCAGACTCCGAGGCAACCTGGGCTGCGGATATCAAACACGAGTGCGGTTTCTGCATAGGAGAGCTGCTGATCCCACATGTGTTGCAATACCGAGAGCCTGAACTCCAGGTTGTAATGGCTGAACTTCTTTCCGAGACCTTCAGCGCCGTAGTGCTCGTAGCGCTTTACCCAGCGACGCACTATCGACCCATTAATACAGTAATGCTGCCCGATGGCGTTGAAGCTGGTCGACTTGTTGAGATACCGTTTAACGACGCCTAATTTAAACTGCTTCGTGTACTTACTCATAAAAACACCCCAAAAGTTAGGACTGGTGTCCAACTTTTGGGGTGCAGTTCAATTCCGCAATGCCTTTTTTAAGGTTTCTGATGGCTTATTCGACGACTTGCTCGACAAAATATTCGATAATTTAATCGAATACTGGCGTGTCAACACCCAAAATTTTGTGCAATTTTGGTGAGGTTGTCGTGTATTGCATATGAATTTTCTTTTCAGGGAAAATATACGCTGCAGCACCAAAAGCGGCTAAAGCAGCTTCATGGAAACCGGACAAGATCAGTTTCTTTTTACCTGGATAAGTATTGATGTCGCCAACTGCAAAAATACCCGGCACATTGGTTTCAAACTTCTCGGTACTCATCACTTTGAGTTGTTTGCGCTCAATGTCGAGGCCCCAATCTGCGATAGGGCCAAGTTTTGGTGACAATCCAAAAAATACCAGTAAGTCATCCAAAGGCAGGCGGCGGGTTACGCCATCAGCGCCAGTGACCTTGAGTTCGCTTAACTTGTCGTCTTTGGTTTCTATGCCGCTGACTTGGCCGATGATGCATTGCATCTCGAAGTTGTCGCACATTTCCTTCATCTTGGCGACCGATGCCGGTGCTGCACGGAAATCATCGCGGCGATGCAAGATAACTACCGATTCCGCCTTGCCAGCTAATGCCAGCGCCCAATCGAGTGCGGAATCGCCGCCACCGCAGATCACCAGGTTTTTACCTTCAAACTGGCTTGGATTTTTAACACGGTAAAATACTTGCGAACCTTCAAAGGCGTCTATGCCTTCCACTTTCAAAGTGCGCGGCTGGAATGAACCTACGCCGGCCGCAATGAAAATGGTTTTGGTGATGAACTTTTTGCCCTGCGATGTTTCGAGGTTGAAGCGGCCGTCTTCACGGCGCTGTACCAGCGTAACTTCCTGATTCAGATGGAAAGTCGGCTCAAACGGCTCGATCTGCTTGAGTAAGTTATCGGTCAATTCCTGGCCTGTGCATACCGGAACGGCAGGGATGTCGTAAATCGGCTTATCAGGGTAGAGTTCTACGCATTGTCCGCCGACCACTGGCAGTGAATCAATGACGTGCGCTTTAATTTCAAGCAAACCAAGTTCAAATACCTGAAACAGTCCGACTGGTCCGGCACCGATGATAACTGCATCGGCTTCAATAATTTGCGCGGACGTTATTTGTTTATTTTCCATACAACTTCGTATTCCTGATAAAAATGCGGCGTGTAATCGCGATGAATCGTGCCAATTAGCGTACCAGGTATTGCAGTTTGTCTTTGACGTCTTTCCAGTCGTCTGCATCTGGCAGAGGGCTGGTGGTTTTCGTGATGGAGGGCCAGGCGCGTGTCAATTCAACATTGATCTTGATGAATTGCTGTTGATCAGCAGGAACATCTTCTTCCGCGTAAATCGCGTTAACTGGGCATTCTGCGACGCAAACAGCGCAGTCTATACATTCGTCCGGATCAATGATCAGGAAATTTGGACCTGCGCGGAAGCAGTCCACCGGGCATACATCCACACAATCGGTATAGCGGCAACGGATGCAAGATTCGGTCACAACGTGGGTCATAACAGGCCTATCTTTAAAAAAACGGGGTATTGGACACGGCTATAAATAAGGCAATAGCCGCAAAGCCTTGTATTTTAAGGTAATTTAACGCAACTCACAAATCAGGCTTAGATAAATTATGAATAAGCAAATGCGTTTGATCTTTTTTATGCCGTGATTTGCGGCATGCGTATGCTGCAGTCTGCGATTTTATCTGAACGGTGATCGTGGTATTTGATGTAGGTCTAGCTGAGCGTTCACGGATGAAATATTTTGATGCAACAAAACACAAATTTGATCGCATCAACACAGCTTATCCGCTTACCATGCTGGCTGGCCAAATCGGCAGCAGGCGATGGTCGTTAGCGTTACGAGTTTAAAAAATAATACGAGACTATGAAATTAAAAAAAATCTATATTGCTTCGCTGATGATGGCCTTGATTGGTCTCAGTCCGGCCTTGGCGCAGGCGCATGAATTGAATGGTGCCCACCTGACGGTGTTTTTTGCAGTGCCGTTTATCGGCTTGTTACTGAGCATCGCCTTGATGCCTTTATTGTTGCCGGGTTTCTGGCATCATCATTTTGGTAAGGTTGCGGCAGGGTGGGGGGCGGCATTTTTGTTGCCATGTATCATGCAATTCGGATTTGCCCCGGCACTTTCGACGGTGACGCATACCTTGTTTGGCGAGTATCTTCCTTTCATTATTCTCATATCGACCTTGTTTGTGGTTGCCGGCGGTATCTGTGTACGCGGTAATTTACATGGCACCCCTGAATTAAATACCGGATTGCTGGCACTCGGAACCCTGCTTGCCAGCGTGATGGGGACTACCGGTGCGGCAATGTTGCTGGTGCGCCCCTTGATTCGTGCCAATGATAATCGTCAGCATGTTCAGCATGTCATGGTATTTTTTATTTTCCTGGTCGCCAATGCCGGCGGTGCCTTGACCCCTTTGGGTGACCCGCCGCTGTTCCTGGGTTTTTTGCAGGGCGTTGATTTTTTGTGGACGTTGAAAAATCTGAGTGTGCATACTTTATTGCTTTGCTCTAGCTTACTGGTGATTTTTTATCTGCTCGACCGGTATTATTTTCATCGCCGCGAAGAAGAGTTACCCACGGACTTGGATCCGACGCCCGATTCCGCCATCCGCATTGAAGGTAAGCTCAATTTTGGCTTGCTGGCCTTGGTAGTCGGCCTGGTGCTGATGAGTGGGGTCTGGAAGCCCGGTTTTAGCTTCACGGTATTGGGTGTGGCGCTGGAATTGCAGAATGTCGTGCGCGATATCGGGTTGTTGCTGGTCTTGCTGATTTCGCTAAAACTGACACCGGTTAGCGCCCATTTGGGCAATGAATTTTCCTGGGGACCTATTGCGGAGGTGGCGAAATTGTTTGCCGCGATATTTGTCACGATCATTCCGGTGATCGCCATGCTCAAGGCGGGTGAGGCCGGCGCGTTTTCGGGGGTGATACATGCCGTCTCGGATGCGCAGGGGCAACCTGTCAATCTCATGTATTTCTGGGCTAGCGGCTTGTTGTCTTCATTTTTGGATAATGCACCGACTTACCTGGTATTTTTTAATACCGCGGGTGGCGATCCTGTGCTGCTGATGGGGAAACTGGCAGGCACACTGGCGGCAATATCCTGCGGTTCCGTGTTCATGGGGGCGATGACTTACATCGGCAATGCACCCAATATGATGGTCAAATCCATTGCCGAGCAGCGCGGTATCGTGATGCCTTCGTTCTTTGGCTATATGGTCTGGTCGTGTTGCATCCTGCTGCCCTTGTTTGCCTTGATGAGCCTGATATTTTTTAAGTGAAGCTATGGAATCGTCTATTTTGAAGCCGTCTATTCTGGTCGCACGCGCGATTTTTCCTGAAACACTGGCGCGCTTGTCTGAGCATTTTGAAGTTGAATCGAATCAGGTCGACCATATTTTTACGCCGCAAGAACTAGCGGCGAAATTGCAAGGTAAGCATGGTTTACTGTGTACCGGTAGTGCCCGGGTTGATGCGACTCAGCTGGCGCAAACGCCTATGCTTAGGGCGGTGGCGAATATGGCGGTTGGTTATGACAATCTGGATCTGGCGGCATGTACGGCGCATCAGGTAATGGCGACCAATACGCCCGATGTGCTCAATCAAACCACCGCTGATTTCGCCTGGGCCTTACTGATGGCGACTGCACGCAGGGTGACCGAGGCGGAACACTGGTTGCGCGCCGGCAACTGGGAAAAATGGAGTTACGATGCTTTTCTGGGGGCGGATATTCATGGCGCGACCTTGGGCATACTTGGCATGGGTCGCATCGGACAGGCGATAGCGCGGCGCTCCAGCGGATTTGACATGCAGGTGCTGTATCACAATCGTTCGCGTTTAAGCGAGTCGCAAGAGGCTTACGCCAACAATGCGCGTTATGTCAGTAAGCAAGAGTTGCTGGCCACTGCCGATCACCTGGTCTTGATCTTGCCTTACTCTGCGCAGACGCATCACGCCATCGGTGCGCCGGAGTTGGCCATGATGAAACCCTCGGCCACGCTGGTGAATGTGGCGCGCGGCGGAATCGTTGATGACGCGGCCTTGATTGCGGCGTTGCGCCAGAAAAAAATTGCCGCTGCAGGCTTGGATGTGTTTGAGGGGGAGCCGAAGTTTCACCCGGATTTTTTGACGCTGGAGAATGTCGTGCTGACACCGCATATTGCCAGTGCTTCCG
This sequence comes from Undibacterium piscinae, assembly GCA_003970805.2. Classification (GTDB taxonomy): domain Bacteria; phylum Pseudomonadota; class Gammaproteobacteria; order Burkholderiales; family Burkholderiaceae_D; genus Undibacterium; species Undibacterium piscinae. The sequence goes on along the minus strand of CP051152.1, from coordinate 835,264 downwards.
AGTCTACCCGGCGCGCCATGGCAGAGTGTGCCGCGGATAATCTGATTGCCGCCCTGACTCATCAAAAACCGCCGAACTTGTTGAATCCTTAGCCTTAGCATTAGCCTCAATAGGAGCTTTAGCCGAACCAGCCTGGTGCCTGATTTGCGTCCGTTGGTTGGTGTTATTCGGTGTTATTCGGTGTTGTTTGCCGTTGATCGCTACTGAGGAGTGCCGGCGGTCTTGCCTACTTGCGCTTCTTGCTGAATATATACTGGAGGGGAGTACGCTTTATTTTGATCTTGCTGCGCATTGGTGGCGGCCGAATCAAAAAATACTCCCCTCATTTACAGAAATTAGTCTTTCAGGCCTTCGATTAGGTCGATGTATTGCTGCATCGCCGCTTCTTTGCTGGTGCCAGCCATTGCCGCCCATGTGTCAAACTTGGCACGACCGACGAAATCAGTCATCCCCGGACGATCGCCGGTTGCGTCGCCAGTGCTGCCTTGCTTGAACAGTGCGTAGATTTTCAACAGTGTCATGTTGTCAGGACGTTCTGGCAGATTTTTCGAATCGATCTGGGCTTGATTGAATTGTTCTTGCAGGCTCATGTACTACTCCGGTCAGAAAATGGAAAGCAGCTAAAGTAGCATACTAGCCCGCACCTCTAAAGAAGATCGTTAGAGGGTTTGTTCGGGCTTGAAAAATCGAGCTTAAATTAGCTGCCTGGATGCTTGATTAATTAATCTATTAATTGATCTTATTATCGGATCTATTAATGAACGGTCGGTTCAGCACCGCAGCAAGCTTTGTATTTCTTGCCGCTGCCGCAAGGGCATGGATCATTGCGGCCGACTTTCGGCGCGTCGCGCTTGACCGTAGTCACGCCGGATTTGCGCAGTGGTGCCCAGAAGCGGCGGATCACCGGTATCGACGCTTCCAGTTTTAATGCCAGTTCATGGCACTTCTCCGGTGTATCGACCAGTGTTAGCTCGTCTTCCTCTATCTCTTCGGCACCTAGCAGGTAGATAGGGTGCAGCAGCGGTGCGATGTCTTCTGACTGCCAGGCGGCTTCCCAGGCTTCCTCGCGCAGTTGCATGCCTTCCCAGAAACCCCAGGCCCAGGTTTCGCCATCGATGAGTTCTTTGCCGTTTTTTTCCATGACGCAAAACAGCGGTTCAAATTCTTGTGGCGCCACTTCAAAGGTGATCTGGATTTCATTCATGAAGCGGGCGATCAGATTCGAGATTCTTTGTAATTCTTTCTCGTTTTTGAAGGTCGGTTCAGCCTGGTCGGGCAAGCCCCAGACTAATGGCAGCCATTCGGCCATGGCGATTGCTTCAGGTCCGAGCGCAATGGCGGTCAGGTAGCCGTGCAGTGAATCCATGGTCATACCGTCATCGCCGACGCGATCCGACATGAGAAATTTGTCGAGTTCGTTGAATTCTTTGTCGCTGAGGGGTTCGTCTAGATGCATGATAGGGCTCTTATTGTAAAAATATGGCTGAAATTGGAATAACCGAAGTGTAGCGCTTTGTCCCTCTCTCGTGGGGGAATGCACGTACAATAATGCCTATGACCGAACTTTTTAATTCTCCGTCCTTTCTTGTTGCAGCAGGATTGGATGATCCTGACACATTTGCAGGGCTCAACCCTGATTGTGTACTCGATGCCATGCATAGCGCCAATTTCCAGTGCGACGGCCGTTTGCTCGCTCTTAATAGCTATGAAAACCGCGTCTATCAGCTAGGCATGGAGGAGGGACCTCCACTGGTGGCAAAATTCTATCGGCCGCGACGCTGGAGCGATACGGCTATCCTGGAAGAACATGCCTTTGTCACTGAACTCAGTGCTGCGGAAATTCCCGTAGTGCCTGCGCTGGTGAATGCGAGCGGACAAAGTTTGCATACCTACCAGGGGTATAGGTTTTCCGTATTTAGTCGTCAGGGCGGACGGGCGCCGGAATTAGACAGACCCGATACGCTGGAATGGCTGGGGCGTTTTATCGGCAGGATACATGCGGTGGGTGCGGTACGGGGCTATCAGCATAGGCCTGGCCTGGATGTCGATAGTTTTGGCCGTCAACCGGTAAAGTTTTTGCTGGATCAGGATTTTCTTCCGGCAGATATTAAACCGGCGTATTTGAGTGTGACGTCCTTATTGCTCGATCAGGTAAATCGCTGTTTTGAGCGGGCGGGGGCGTTTGCCACTATTCGTTTGCACGGCGACTGCCACATGGGCAATGTCTTATGGACCGATTCCGGTGCCCATCCGGGACCGCATTTTGTCGATTTTGACGATAGTCGCATGGGGCCTGCGATACAGGATTTGTGGATGCTGCTGTCGGGATCACGGGCCGAAATGACGGCGCAACTTTGTGATATCTTGGCCGGCTACGAGGATTTTTATGATTTTGACCCGCGCCAGCTACATCTGATCGAAGCCTTGCGCAGTCTCAGGCTGTTGCATTACTCGGCCTGGTTGGCGCAACGCTGGGAAGATCCCGCATTCAAGCAGGCATTTCCGTGTTTTAACACGCAGCGTTATTGGCAAGACAGGATACTTGAATTGCGTGAGCAGGTTGCGATCATGGATGAGCCGCCGCTGGTGGTGTAGCCAGAGTTTTTGTAGGCATTTGCTTTCTTATTTTCAACTATTTAGGTTGCGATGAGGGTAAGGGTAGATAGATAGCGCAGATAAGAATGAAACATCTTCGCCGCAGAGGGCGCAGAGTCACTGTTTCTCTGCATTCTTTGCGACTCTGCCGCAAAAGCCTTTTATCATTTGGCTATTCGGATGAATAGCCGCTATTATTTTTTATTTAGTATTTTTAATTTTCATTTTTTTTTCTTCTTATTATCATGACCCAAGACGAACTCAAGCAAGCCGTGGCACAAGCCGCCATTCAATATGTTGTTGAAGGCGAAATCATTGGTGTCGGTACCGGCTCTACCGCCAATTTTTTCATCGACGAACTCGCTAAGATCAAACATAAGATCAAGGGTGCGGTAGCCTCTTCGGAAGCCACTGCCGCCCGCTTGCGCGGCCATGGGATAGACGTGTTTGACCTCAACGACGTAACTTCGATGTCGGTGTATGTCGATGGCGCTGATGAAATTACTCCGCAAGGCGCCATGATCAAAGGTGGTGGCGCGGCGTTGACGCGTGAAAAAATCGTCGCTTCGGTCGCCAGCCGATTTGTTTGTATTGCCGATGGCTCCAAGTTGGTCGATTTGCTGGGTAAATTTCCGCTGCCAGTCGAGGTTATTCCTATGGCGCAGGCGGTGGTGGCGCGTAAGCTCAATGCCCTTGGCGGTGAAGCGCGACTGCGCCTGAAAGATGGTGTCGCTGTGCTGACCGATAATGGTAATGTGATTATTGATGTGCATGGTTTGCAGATCGCCAATCCGGTGGCGCTGGAAGATGAGATCAATAACATCGTCGGCGTCGTCACCGTAGGTTTGTTTGCCAAGCAAGGCGCCAACATTTGCTTGCTGGGAACCGCGTCCGGCGTAAAGACCCTGCAATTCTAATTTTTTGATCTTCCGGGTACTCCCCAGCGATTTGGCAATTGTTGTCTTTTATTGCAGGGTTGTACCCTTGACGCTACTATTCCGGCGTTCTCTCTTTACTTCAATTTTCCAGGCCACTATGACCACCCCTATCGCCACCTCTGAAGAAATCATTGCATCTACCCAAAACTGGCTGGAGAAGGCCGTGATAGGTTTGAATCTTTGCCCATTTGCCAAAGCCGTCCACGTTAAGCAGCAAATTCGCTATTTTGTCAGTGAGGCCACGACTCCTGAGGAATTGCTGCAAGACTTGATACGTGAACTGGAAGTGCTGGCTGAAGCAAATCCGGAGAAAATAGAGACCAGTTTATTGATGCATCCGTATGCTTTGACCGATTTCCTGGATTACAACGAATTTCTTGATATCGCTGATGCGGCGCTGGAGGATCTTGATCTTGACGGCATCTTGCAGGTGGCCAGTTTTCATCCTGACTATCAGTTTGCCGACACTGAGGCGGATGACATAGAAAATTTCACAAATCGTTCACCTTACCCGACCCTGCATTTGTTGCGGGAGGAAAGTATTGATAAGGCAGTGGAGGCGTTTCCTGAGGCCGATGAAATTTACGAGAAAAACATGCAGACATTGCGTCAATTAGGCCTGGAAGGCTGGAAAAAACTGTTCCCAAGTACTGAAAAGAAGTGAGTTGCTGATTTATTTGAGGTATTTTTCAAGATAAGGCAATCAAATTTTTATATCCTTATAGCATGAGGTAATTTGAAAGTTTCTTTTTAAAAAACTGGAAAATTAGACTGGGGAATGTCCAGCTGTTTTATATACTGGTAGGGGGTATGGCTTGATTTCATGCCTGCATAGCACTTGTACTATGAGGTTTTTCCATATACCCCCAATTATTTCTCATTACTCAGAGATAAATTGTTTATATTAGCTCCGCAGATAAAGAGATAAATGAAAATTTATTTTCATTTATCTCTTTGCTTAGGATCAATTTACAAGGATATTTGCTAAGGTTTGCGTCATTTACAGGCGGCACTGCTTAAATTTTAAGCAGTGCCGCCTTGTTATTTTGCGTAGCAGCATGTAGAGTAATAGGTTGATTTAACGCATTTTTCACCCTTACAGTCTTCTACGATTCTCTAATTCTATGGCTTTAATTGTCCACAAATACGGCGGTACTTCGATGGGCTCAACTGAGCGCATCAAAAACGTCGCCAAGCGCGTCGCCAAATGGCATGACGCTGGCCACCAGATCGTGGTGGTGCCTTCCGCAATGTCCGGTGAGACCAATCGCATTATTGGTCTGGCCAGGGAAATTATGGCAGAGCCAGATCCTCGCGAACTCGATATGATTACCTCGACCGGCGAACAAGTTTCCGTCGGTTTGCTGGCGATGGCCTTGTTGGCCATTGGTAAGCAGGCGGTTTCTTACGCCGGTTGGCAAGTCGCAGTGAAAACTGATTCGTCGCACACCAAGGCGCGCATCTCTTCGATTGATGATGCCAAAGTGCGTGCCGATCTTGATGCCGGAAAAATTGTCATCATTACCGGCTTTCAAGGCGTTGATGAGCAGGGCAATATCACTACCTTGGGTCGCGGTGGTTCGGATACTTCGGCGGTGGCGGTTGCCGCTGCCCTGAAGGCGCAAGAGTGCATGATTTACACTGACGTCGATGGTGTTTACACTACCGATCCTCGTGTGGTTTCGGATGCGCGCCGTTTGAAAACGGTGACATTCGAAGAGATGCTGGAGATGGCGTCATTGGGTTCTAAAGTGCTGCAGATTCGCTCCGTTGAATTTGCCGGTAATTACCGTATGCCAACCCGTGTGCTGTCTTCGCTGACAGACCCATTAATGCCGCTGGAAGAAGAAGCCAGTTCAGGCACCCTGATTTCGTTTGAGGAAGATACAAATATGGAACAAGCCACCATTACCGGCATCGCATTTAACCGTGATGAAGCAAAAATCACTGTTTTTGGCGTACCAGACAAGCCAGGCATCGCTTATCAGATCCTAGGGCCGATTGCGGACGCGAATATCGAAGTCGATATGATCATTCAGAATCAATCGGTTGATGGTAAAACAGATTTTACTTTTACCGTGCCACGCGGTGAATACAATAAGGCGATGGAAGTCTTGAATGGCAGCGTCAGGGAGCATATCTCCACCGGTAGCATCATCGGTGATCCTAAGGTTTCCAAGGTGTCCGTAGTTGGTGTAGGGATGCGTAGTCACGTTGGTATCGCTTCACAGATGTTCCGCACCTTGTCTGAAGATGGCATCAACATTCAGATGATCTCTACCTCCGAAATCAAGATTTCAGTATTGATCGATGAGAAATACATGGAACTGGCGGTTCGTTCCTTGCACAAAGCATTTGGCTTAGAGGCCGCTTAAAGTAATTTGTAGCTGCCTGATAAAATTATTCCTTAGGTTTTCTTGACAAATTTAGATTGAACGGCTATCATTTTGATCTCGATTGTTACCAAGAATGCTTGGAAACAATAAGTGTGGAGATGTGGCCGAGTGGCCGAAGGCACTTCCCTGCTAAGGAAGCATTTGGGCTTAACCCCGAATCGTGAGTTCGAATCTCACCATCTCCTCCAAAAGATTTATGCCCGCGCAAGCGGGCATTTTCTTTTCTGCGAACGTTTATGTATTTGTTTTTTTCATGTGGTAAATTGCATGGGCATCCGCTATTGCCATTAATGTCTCATTTGTGGTTCATTAGTGTCTCATCATTGCGGATGTTTGCAATTTATTAGATTGGCCGTAAGTGCTGGCGCAATTTGATTTTGGATGTGGTTTGAGCTTGTTAATCCTTTTTCAGAGTGCTGGCAAGTAGAAATTTTCTAAAATTCGATGGATGTTGTACTTGAGCATATTCTTTGTTATTTTGAATCTGTTCCTTGAAAATAACTTCTTAATCGCCTATTGTGCAATGCACCAATGTCAATAAGGTGTTCACTTGTCTACACAACAAACAAAAAGCAGCTTAGCTGCACTCACTGTTGCCGCTGTCGGTATCGTTTATGGCGATATCGGTACGAGTCCTCTCTATACCATGCAGGAAGTATTTGCACCTAAGCATGGCTTGGCTTTAACTCAGAACAATATTTTTGGTATCGTCTCGTTAATTCTATGGGGCTTGATTTTCATCGTCTCCTTAAAATACGTGACACTAGTTTTGCGTGCGAGCAATCGCGGCGAGGGCGGTATCATGGCACTGACGGCGCTAGGTCTGGAGTCGGTCAGTAAGAACTCAAAGCTTTACTTTCCCTTGACGGTACTTGGCCTGCTTGGTGCCTCATTGTTTTATGGCGACGGTGTCATTACGCCTGCGATGTCCGTGTTGTCGGCGATTGAGGGGATACAGGAAAAAACACCTGCGTTAAAAACCCTTTGTCGTGCCGATTACCTTAATCGTATTGATCGGCCTGTATTCTGTTCAATCTAAGGGAACTGCGGGTATTGCTAAGTTGTTCGGGCCGGTGATGGTGCTTTGGTTTACCGTGCTCGCTGGCATGGGAATTTATAATATCATCCGGGTGCCTGCAATTTTAGCGGCATTCAATCCTTTGTATGCATTCCAGTTTTTGCTTGGACATGGCTGGGTCGCTTTTATCGCCCTCGGCGCGGTGGTGCTGGCCTTTACCGGGTCTGAAGCCTTATACGCCGACATGGGACACTTTGGCCCTAAGCCTATACGTACGGCCTGGTTCCTTATTATTTTTCCTTCGCTGGGCTTAAATTACCTGGGGCAGGGCGCTTTATTGATCGTCGATCCGGGTGCGGTGAGTAATCCGTTTTACAATCAGCTTGGCGACTGGAGTATCTATCCTTTGGTCGTGTTGTCGACGATGGCAGCCGTGATTGCTTCGCAGTCGACCATTTCCGGTACTTTTTCCATGACCAAGCAGGCGATCTCGCTGGGATTTTTGCCTAGGATGAAAATCATCCACACCTCATCCATGGAAATTGGCCAGATCTATATCCCTGTCGCCAATTGGCTGCAATTGCTGGCGGTGGTCGGTGCGGTAGTGGGTTTTGGCTCAGCCTCTAATCTGGCCTCGGCGTACGGTATCGCCAATACCGGCACCATGCTGGTAACTTCCTTGCTGACCTTTTTTGTAATCCGTTTTGGCTGGAAGTACAACTTGGTCTTGTGTGTGCTGGCGACCAGTTTTTTCCTGATTATCGATATCTCCTTGTTCTCTTCCAATGCGCTCAAGTTCTTTAGCGGTGGCTGGTTCCCGATCGTGTTGGGTATGGCGATCTTTACCGTGATGCTGACCTGGAAGCGCGGTCGTGAACTGGTATTTGATAACCTGAAAAAACATGCGATCCCGCTTGAGGAGTTCCTCGAGTCCTTGTTTGTTTCCGCTCCGATAAGGGTGGCTGGTACTGCCGTCTTCCTGCGTGGTCAGGCTGATGGTGTGCCGCATGCCTTGTTGCATAATCTGTCGCATAACAAGATTTTGCACGAACGCGTGGTATTTTTGACTTTGCACAATAAGGAAATACCGTGGGTGCCATTTGCCGAGCGGATTAAGGTGACCGACTTGGGTAATTCCTGCTATCAGGTCGATGTCTTTTATGGCTTCAAAAATGAACCGGATATCCCGAATGCGCTGGCGTTGTGCGCGCCTCATGGGATGCTTGGACTGACACCAGTGATGTTGAGCCTATGTATTCAAATTTATTTCTGAAACTTCAAAACATTGGTTTCGCGGCCGGTCTGGCTGGTGGTCTCGGTGGCTTCATCTTGCCTATCATGTTTGGTGCCTTGGTTGATCATCACTGGTCTACTCCTGCTTCATGCTCTTGGGTGTCTGTGTGTCGCTGGTATGGATGCATGTCCAGTTCCGCAATGAAATTGCAATGACAGGTTTGCCATTAAATTATTCTAATAGTCGGCATGTCCCGCAAAGTGGGAACGGAGAACACCGAGTTCTGGATAGCCGCTGATTGTTATCTCGATACCGAGTAATCGGGTGATTGAGGTTGGTGCCCAGGTGGAGATTTAAAATTCCCTGGGGGCAGTAAAAGTAGGTGTAGGGGCTTATAAAACAAAACTACTTATGCTATAATTTTGTTTTTCGCGGCTGTAGCTCAGCTGGATAGAGTACTTGGCTACGAACCAAGCGGTTCCGCACCCATTTTCACTAGTTCTAAAGGACTAGTGAGCCTAGTGCTAATGCGCGGCTTAGAGTGTCGCACTGAGGAATGGGCGAGACTTCACTAACTCCCTACACTTGCAACATGTAAGTAATGAATGATGTGGGCAGCTCGCCCACTTGATATGGAGAGTTGCGATGAGTCATTTTCTGGATAGATTGAAGTTCATGTCGAAGGTGAAGGCTACCTATTCCGACGGCCACGGTGCAGTCGTTGACGAGGATCGTCAATGGGAGAACGCCTACCGTAGTCGTTGGCAGCATGATAAGATTGTGCGTTCCACGCACGGCGTTAACTGCACTGGCTCCTGCTCGTGGAAAGTGTATGTCAAGAACGGTTTGATTACCTGGGAAACTCAGCAAACTGATTACCCTCGTACTCGTCCTGATTTGCCGAATCACGAGCCACGCGGTTGCCCTCGCGGTGCATCGTATAGCTGGTACGTGTATTCAGCGCAGCGCGTCAAATACCCGATGATACGTGGTCGTTTGATGGAAATGTGGCAAGAAGCGCGTAAAACCATGGGTCCTATCGATGCCTGGGAAGCGATTAGCCAGAATCCGGAAAAAGCCCGTCGCTATAAATCTGTCCGTGGTCTGGGTGGGTTTGTCCGTGCTGACTGGGATACTGCGCAAGAAATCATCGCAGCTTCCAACGCTTATACGATTAAAAAATTCGGTCCTGACCGCGTGATTGGTTTCTCGCCGATTCCTGCGATGTCTATGGTGTCTTACGCGGCGGGTTCTCGTTACCTGAGTTTGATCGGTGGCGTGCCGCTGTCATTCTATGACTGGTATTGTGATTTGCCTCCGTCTAGTCCGCAGGTCTGGGGTGAGCAAACGGACGTTCCTGAATCTGCCGACTGGTACAACTCTACCTATCTGATGGTATGGGGCTCCAACGTGCCTCAAACACGTACGCCAGATGCTCACTTCTATACGGAAGTGCGTTACAAAGGTACTAAGACTGTTGCCGTATCAAGTGATTTCGGTGAAATGGTGAAGTTTGGTGACATCTGGATGGCGCCTAAGCAGGGTACCGATGCTGCGCTGGCAATGGCCATGGGTCACGTGATCCTGAAGGAGTTCCATCTTGGTAATAAGTCGCCGTATTTCCGCGGCTATGTAAAACAATATACCGACATGCCTATGCTGGTGCGTCTGGTAGAGCGTAATGGTTGCTATGTGCCGGATCAGATGCTGCGTGCATCGCAAATGCCTGGTGGTCTCGATGAGGCAAATAATGGCGACTGGAAGACTCTGGCCATTGATGAATTGACTGGCTCTATCGTTTCTCCGAATGGTTCTATCGGTTACCGTTGGGGTGAAGGTAAGTTTGACGATGGCGCCAAAGTAGGTCGCTGGAATCTCGAGGCAAAAGACGGTGGTTCAGGTCGTGAGATTGATCCTCAGTTAAGTTTGATCGGCAAGCACGATGAGATCGTCAGCGTCGGGTTTAGTTATTTTGGTGGTCTTGATGCGAACGACATGTTGCAGCGCAACTTGCCGGCAAAACGTGTCACGCTGGCCGATGGTACCGTCGCTTTAGTGGCGACCGTATATGACTTGTCTATGGCTAACTATGGTGTGGATCAGGGCTTGGGCGGCGCGGTTGCTCACTCCTATGACGACGATGTTCCTTACACACCGGCATGGCAGGAAAAACACACTAGCGTGAAACGTGATCTGGTGATCCAGGTGGCGCGTGAGTTCGCGCAAAATGCGCACGATACTGAAGGTAAGAGTATGGTGATCGTTGGTGCTGCCTTGAATCACTGGTATCACAACGATATGATTTATCGTGGCATTATTAATATGCTCATGATGTGCGGCTGCGTCGGTAAATCCGGTGGTGGTTGGGCACATTACGTCGGTCAGGAAAAGCTGCGTCCGCAATTCGGTTGGGCTCCGTTGGCATTTGCCAGTGACTGGGTACGTCCGGCACGTCAGATGAACGGTACCAGCTTCTTCTATGCGCACACTAGTCAGTGGCGTCATGAGAAGGTGGCGATGGATGAGATTCTGGCTCCTACGGCAGATAAGTCGAAGATCAGCCACATGAGCATGATCGATATGAACGCCAAGTCCGAGCGTCTCGGTTGGTTGCCATCGGCACCTCAGCTGGAAACCAATCCTTTGGATATCTGCGATGCAGCGGCCAAAGCGGGTGTGGAACCAGTTGAGTATCTGACTAAGGGGCTCAAGGCCGGTACGCTTAACATGAGTTGCGATGATCCGGACAATCCTAAGAATTTCCCGCGCAATATGTTTGTATGGCGTTCGAATATTCTGGGTAGCTCGGGTAAAGGTCATGAGTACTTCCTGAAGTATTTGCTGGGCACGCAAAATGCCTTGTTTGATGATCCGGATGATGCAGTCAAGCCATCGGAAGTGAAATTCCGTCCGGTCGCCGCCGAGGGTAAGCTCGATTTGTTAGTGGTACTCGATTTCCGTATGAGCACCACTTGCCTGTACGGCGATATCGTGTTGCCGACTGCGACCTGGTACGAAAAAGACGATCTGAATACTTCAGATATGCATCCTTTCATTCACCCTTTGAGTGAAGCTGTGCAGCCATTGTGGGAAAGTAAAACTGACTGGGAAATCTACAAAGGTATCGCCAAGAAATTTACCGAAGTCGGTGGCGAATATCTGGGTACCCGCAAGGACATCGTATTACAGCCATTGATGCACGATACTCCGGGCGAACTGGGTCAGGCATTTGAGCCTAAAGACTGGAAAAAAGGCGAATGTGACCTGATTCCCGGTAAGACAGCGCCAAATATGATCGTGGTGGAACGTAACTACAAAGATATCTACAAGAAATTTACCTCTATCGGTCCTTTGCTCGACAAATTGGGTAATGGCGGTAAAGGGATTAACTGGAATACCGAGCACGAAGTAAAAGAGATCGGTGGCATTACTAAGCTGGTTACGGAAGAGGGCGTCAGCAAAGGTCGTCCGCGTCTGGAAAGTGCGATTGACGGTTGCGAGATGATTCTGACCTTCGCTCCTGAAACTAATGGCCACGTTTCGGTCAAGGCATGGGAAGCCTTAGGCAAGATCACCGGTCGCGATCATACGCATCTGGCAATCGGTCGTGAACATGACAAGATCCGTTTCCGTGACGTGCAGGCTCAGCCGCGCAAGATTATTTCTGCACCAACCTGGTCAGGTCTGGAATCGGAAGAAGTCAGCTACAACGCCGGTTACACCAATGTGCATGAATACATCCCTTGGCGCACTTTGACCGGTCGTCAGCAGTTCTATCAGGATCACCGCTGGATGCTTGATTTTGGTGAAGGTTTGTGTGTGTACAAGCCAGCGATTGATACCAAAACTGTTGCGCCTATGCTCAACAAGACACCTAACGGTGAAAAAGAGATAGTACTGAACTGGATTACGCCGCATCAGAAATGGGGCATCCATTCCACTTACTCTGACAACTTGCGTATGTTGACTTTGTCACGCGGTGGTCCTCACGTTTGGGTCTCTGAGATTGAAGCGCAAGAAGCTGGTTTGGTCGATAACGACTGGGTAGAAGTGTTTAACAGTAACGGTACTTTGACAGCGCGTGTTGTGGTCAGTCAGCGTGTACCAAAAGGCATGTGTCTGATGTATCACGCTCAGGAAAAGATCGTCAATACGCCAGGTGCGGAATTGTCAGGTATGCGTGGCGGTATTCATAACTCGGTCACCCGTGCCGTATTGAAACCGACCCATATGATTGGTGGCTATGCCCAACTGTCATACGGCTTTAACTACTACGGAACCGTAGGTAGTAACCGAGATGAATTTGTGGTCTTGCGTAAGATGAAAAAAGTGGACTGGTTAGACGGTAAGCTAGACGAAGAACAGCATGACAAAAAGGTAGAAGGAGCAGCATCATGAGAATTCGCGCACAAGTAGGCATGGTGCTAAACCTGGATAAATGTATCGGCTGTCATACCTGTTCCGTGACTTGCAAGAACGTCTGGACCAGCCGTGATGGTGTTGAGTACGCATGGTTCAATAACGTTGAAACCAAGCCAGGTATCGGTTACCCGAAAGAATGGGAAAACCAGCAGAAGTGGAGGGGCGGCTGGCATAGGAATGAGGCTGGTAAGCTCGAGCCTAAGCAGGGCGGCAAGTTGCGCATCTTGAGTAACTTGTTCGCTAACCCGAACTTGCCTTCGATTGATGATTACTACGAGCCATTTACCTTTGATTACGAGCATCTGCAAAATGCACCATTGATGCAGACGCCACCGACAGCTCGTCCGGTGTCCGTGATTACCGGTAAAAAGATGGAAAAAATCGTCTGGGGCCCGAACTGGGAAGACGATTTGGGCGGTGAGTTTAGTTCACGCAGCCGCGATCAGTTGTTTGAAGGCATACAGAAAGAAATGTATTCGACTTTCGAATCGACTTTCATGATGTATCTGCCACGCTTGTGCGAACACTGTCTCAATCCTGCCTGCGTAGCATCTTGCCCATCGGGCTCGATCTACAAGCGTGAAGATGACGGTATCGTATTGGTCGATCAGGATAAGTGCCGCGGCTGGCGTATGTGTATCTCCGGTTGCCCTTACAAGAAGATTTACTATAACTGGAGTTCAGGCAAGGCTGAGAAGTGCACATTCTGCTACCCGCGTATTGAAGCTGGCCAGCCGACTGTGTGTTCCGAAACTTGCGTAGGCCGTATCCGTTATCTGGGCGTGTTGCTGTATGACGCAGACAAGATCGAGTCGGCAGCATCGGTACCGGATGTGCAGGATCTGTATGAAGCGCAGCTCGATTGCTTCCTCGATCCGCACGATCCTGCCGTGATTGCGGAAGCGCGCAAGCATGGTATTCCGGATAGCTGGATCACTTCGGCACAGAAGTCGCCGGTCTACAAGATGGCGGTAGAGTGGAAGATTGCGTTCCCATTGCATCCTGAATACCGTACTTTGCCTATGGTCTGGTATGTACCGCCTTTGTCGCCAATTCAAAAAGCGGCAGAAGCTGGCCACATGGGCATGAACGGGATTATTCCTGACGTCAAGTCCTTGCGTATTCCAGTTCGTTACCTGGCCAATTTGCTCACGGCAGGTAAGGAAGAGCCGGTATTGAAGGCTTTGGAAAGAATGCTGGCGATGCGTGCTTACAAGCGTGCGGAAGTGGTGCACGGACAGGAAGATAAAGCGGTATTGGCACAGGTTGGTTTGACTGCAGCTCAGGTTGAAGACATGTACCAGACTATGGCGATTGCCAATTACGAAGACCGTTTCGTGATTCCGTCTTCCCACAAGGAAATGGTGGAGGATAGCTTCAACGAAAAAGGTAGTTGTGGCTTTACTTTCGGCAACGGCTGTTCTGGTGGCACTTCAGATGGTGCATTGTTCGGCAAAAAACCACAGGGTAGCGTGATCTTTGTCGATATGCCGAAGTCACGCAAAAAATTGTCGATGACTGAGTAAATGTCGCAGGGTGGGCCATTGTGCCCACCCGTACAAAACAAAAGGAAATATCATGCAAATTTATCGCATATTGTCAGCACTGCTCAGTTACCCGCAGCCTGACCTGATCGCCGCGATTCCTGAGATCGAGTCAGCCCTGGTTGATGATCCGGAATTTCTGGAGACCTTGCAGCCTTTGCTCACTTATCTGAAGTCCAATGATTTGATACGCCTGCAAGAGAATTACGTCGGCACTTTTGACCGTACGCATTCCCAGTCTTTGCATTTGTTTGAGCACATTCATGGTGAAAGCCGTGACCGTGGTCAGGCCATGGTGGATTTGATTGAGGAATATCGTCGTCATGGTTTCGAGCCGGAAGCGAGCGAGTTACCTGATTTTGTGCCCTTGTTTTTGGAATTTCTGAGTCTGTTGGATAGGGACGCTTCAGAGAAATTGCTCGATGAGGCTATCCATGTTTTGGCCGCGATCGGTGTGCGCCTGAAACGTAACGATAGTCCTTATAACGGCATCTTCATGTTGCTGACCACATTGACAGATGTGGTGCCACAAGAGCAGGGCGAACCACCGGTGCGCGATATGGATGATGCGATGGAAACCTTCGGTCCTGGTGCCGATGGTGTTGAACCCTTGCTGAAACCAAATATGTCCGGGTGTTCTTCGGCTACCAAGCCACTCAATTTCCACCCACGGCCGCCACAGTCGGGCGCTAGTGCAGTTGCTCAATAAGGAGAGACGATCATGAATTACTTACATCAATTTATCTACGGGATTTATCCCTATATTGCGCTGGCGATCTTTTTGTTCGGTAGCCTGGCGCGTTTCGAGCGTGAGCAATACACGTGGAAGAGCGATTCTTCCCAGATGCTGCATGAAGGCAATCTGCGGGTTGGTAATATTTTGTTTCACATCGGCATCCTGGGCCTGTTTTTCGGTCATTTGGTCGGTCTTCTGACTCCGGTCATTGTATGGGATACCTTAGGTGTCTCCCATACACTGAAACAAATGATTGCGATGGTAGCCGGTGGTGTTTTCGGTACTCTGTGCATGGTAGGTTTGCTGATACTGATGCACCGTCGCTTCACTAATCCGCGTATCGCCGCCGTGACTAAAACGGGTGACAAGGTTTTGCTGTTGTGGATCTTCCTGACACTGGGTTTGGGTTTGTCAACGATCGTGGAATCGGCCAATCACACTGATGGTCACATGATGGTCTTGCTGATGACTTGGGCACAGCACATCGTAACTTTCCGTGGTGATGCCGCTGAATTCATCGTTGCCGCACCTATGCTGTTCAAGTTGCATCTGTTCATGGGTTTGTCGCTGTTCGTAATCTTCCCGTTCACCCGTCTGGTGCACGTCTGGAGCGGTTTCGCTTCGGTTGGTTATATCAGCCGCGCTTGGCAGTTGGTTCGCACACGTTAAGACGGAACGAGAGACTCACATCAGGTGCAGATCAGTGTTGTAAAACCTGGCGATATAGCGATGTTGGCTTGAGCTGTGTTTGAACTTGAACTGTATCCTGATGTGAGTGTTTGATTGTCCGGTATTGCGGTATTGAATTTATTTGTAGTAACAAGAGATTTGGAGAACACCATGCCTGTAATCGTTAATGGCTATGAACTTAATGATGCCGAGATGGAGCAAGAATTGCCCGATCATCAGGACGCTGCCGACCCTGTGCAAAGCGCCATGACTGCCTTGGTATTGCGTCGGGTCCTGCTTGATGAAGCACGTCAACTGGAAATCCAGGCGGATCAGGATGAAGCGATCATCGAGGCTTTGCTCAAACAAGAAGTGAAAGTCCCGATGCCAGGCCGTGAAGAGTGCCTGCGTCAGTATCAGGCGCATCCGGCTCGCTTTACCGTAGGTGAATTGGCTGAAGCCAGTCACATCCTGTTTCAGGTAACCAACGGCGTTGATCTGGAAGCCTTGCGCAAGCATGCCTCTATCGTTTTGGCAGACTTATTGGAAAACCCTAAGCAGTTTGCCGAATGCGCCAAGGCGAATTCAAATTGCCCGTCGAGTGAAGTCGGTGGCAGCCTCGGTCAGATCACGCGTGGCGCCACAGTTCCTGAATTTGAACAAGCGGTGTTTTCGGCTGAAGCCGGTAGCATCATCCCGCGTCTGGTAGAGACCCGTTTCGGGCTGCACATCATACAACTGGGGCGTAAGGTAGAGGGTCAATTGCGTCCGTTTGAAGAAGTCGAGAGCAGTATTTCCGATGCCATGCGTATGGCCAGTCATGATCACGCAGTGCGTCAGTATCTGCAATTACTGGTAGGTCGCGCCAAGATTTCCGGTATCGATTTGCCGGGCGCTGATAGCCCTCTGGTTCAGTAATACAGCAAGGATAGTCCCGGAATGTGCGCGCTAAGCGATGCGCAGCGCGCACAAGTGTTAAAAATTGGAACGGTGCGCATTAGTGCACCTGACAGCTAGAAAAATAGGTAAAACGATGTCTCAAGCAATGATGCAATTAGTCCGTCAGCATAACGAATGTGATGATCAGCTGAACCGTTGTGAAGCGGCGCTGCAAAAAGGCGATATTTCCTCCGCCGGACGTAACTTCCGCCTGTTCAGCGAATTTCTCGATAGCCACTTTACCCTCGAAGAAAACAAACTGTTTCCTGCCTTCGAAAAAGCTACTGGCATGACCAATGGTCCTACCGTGGTGATGCGCGGTGAGCACGCTGAAATTCGTAGCCTGCGTGATGAGGCCTATGCCGCCATTCAGCCTGAACAAGCGCTGGCGGCGATTGATACCCTGAACGTCCTGATACAGCAGCACAACGTCAAGGAAGAAAACGTGCTTTACCCTATGTGTGGCGGTAGTGTGCCTAATCTTGATGCAGTGCTCGGTCTTGGTAGCACTTGCTGTGGTTCCTGCTCTTAAGCTGCCTTAGCCCGGCAACTCAAGCGCAACGCAAACGCAACGCAAACATAGATACACAGTTTGGCCACCATCCTTAACTATGAACTGGCGCCGTCGCCGGCAACCATTTTTGGTTGCCTGTTACCGGCACCTTGGTTAGGTATGGTGGCCGGCTTATTTTCGGACCAGCATCTGGCTGGATCGCTTCGCTCCTCTCACTTTAGCCATTACCCATAGTCTGGTGCTGGGTATGCTGGCGCCTATCATGATAGGCGCGTTATTTCAGCTGATGCCGGTCGTGGCCGGCCAGACCGTCAATTCCGCACGTTATTATTTTCTCCTTTTGTGGCGCTGGGTTCGGATCGCTTTGGCCGTCGCGTCAGTTATTTGCGTTTGTCACTGATAGATGCGACTTGCGTTGCAGCTATTGTCTGCCGAAAGGATTTTCAGGCTTTGAGGAGCCCGAAAACTGGCTGCGCTTTGATGAGATACAACGTGTTGTGGCGGCGTTCGCCCGCATGGGGGTATCGCGCCTGCGCATGACCGGTGGTGAGCCCTTGCTGCGGCGTCATTTGCCGCAACTCGTGAGTAGTTTGTCGGGATTGCCTGGCTTGCAAGACATTTCGCTCTCTACCAATGCTACCCAGTTGCATAAGCATGCAGTGGCGTTGCGTGCCGCCGGTGTTAGTCGCATCAATGTCAGTCTCGATAGCCTCGATAAGGCTTGCATGGAAAAGATAACCGGACGCGATAGCTTCGGTAGCATCATGGCAGGCTTGCAGGCCGGTAAGCAGGCTGGTTTTGATCCTATCAAGCTCAACATGGTGGTGATGCGCGGCGTGAATGATCATGAGATCTCCAGGATGGCGCAATACTGCTTTGAAGAAGGTTTTATTCTCAGGTTGATTGAGGCCATGCCTATGGGCGAGACTGGCCGCAACAGCCAATACATGGATGTAGGCCCGATACGGGAGCAACTGGTCAGTCAGTTTGATTTAAAGCCGGCTGCCATAGAGCTTGGTGGTGGCCCGGCGCGTTACTGGAGTACCCAGGATGGCAAGGGGACGATAGGTTTCATTTCGCCTATCAGTCAGCATTTTTGCGCTACCTGCAACCGGGTTCGCTTATCGGTCGATGGCACGCTGTATATGTGCCTGGGACAGGAAGAGAAATTTGAGCTGCGGCCTTTGTTGCGAGCGGGAATTAGTGATGCAGAACTTGAGTTGGCGATTCGATCCGCCATAGAACTAAAGCCGGAACGGCATGAATTTAACGACAATCGTCATAAAATCATCCGTTTCATGGCGCAAACCGGAGGTTGATATGACTATTCACAATATTTCCCATTTTATCGAAGGATTTCAGCGCTTTCAGAGCAAATATTTTGCCGGAGAGAAGCATCTTTATGAGCAGCTCAATAATGGTCAGAAACCGACTACTTTATTGATAGGCTGCTGCGACTCACGGGTTGATCCGGCTTTGTTGCTCGACTGTGATCCCGGCGATATTTTTGTGATCCGTAACGTCGCCAATCTGGTGCCTCCCTGCAATGAGGCCGGCCATCAACAGGGCGTCAGTGCGGCAGTGCAATTTGCCGTCGAGGCGCTTAATGTTAAGCGCGTCATCGTCATGGGTCATGAGAAATGCGGTGGCATCAGGGCTCTGATGCAGGGCTATAAACCTAGTCGTAAGCTCGATTTCATCGCCCGCTGGATGAAGATCGTAGAGCCTGTCAAGCAACAGGTGTTGCAACAGTTGTCCAGTTGTTCGGTCGACGAGCAAAATCGTGCCTGCGAGCTCGGCGCAATTATCATGTCGCTCAATAACCTGCGCAGCTTTCCCTGGGTTGCCGAGCGCGAGGCTAGAGGTGAAATCGCCTTGCATGGCTGGTACTTTGATATGAGTAACGGAGCCTTATTGGCCTATTCGGATCGTACTGATACCTTTCTTCCTATGGTCTGCCCTTTGGGTATTGTCACGGATGTACGCAGCGCAACAGCGCCGGGTGTGCCGGGCTAAGCTTATTTATCGCCAGGCGACGAGAATCGCCAATATAGAGTGTTGACTCGGGTTGAAAACGTCTACACTAGCGCTAATTTGAACTAGTGAAGCTATATCATGGATGCAGCGCAGAGTTTACCGATCGGTAAACGACTTACTTTCCGCATTTTAATCACTACCCTGATAGGTCTCTCCCTGACGCTGATGGCGATCGGGTATACGCTGCTGTTGTCCTGGCAGCTGGAGGGTGGGGCTGCGGCCATCAATGAGGCGGGCAGCCTGAGGGTGCGCTCATACCGTCTTGGGATGGTGCTTGAGCACGTCAGTAGTACGACTGCGGCGGAAGAGATGGAGCAATTCAATAACACTGTGCTCGATTTGCAGACGGGCGATCCGAAACGTCCTTTGTTTTTGCCGGCGACCCCGGCGATACGCGATCAAATGAATGTGGTGGAAGGTGACTGGCAGCGACGCATGCAGGTGTTCGCAATGCGTGCAGAGCAGGCTCCCGAGGGACCCGTAAGGCAGCAGGCGTTGCGCGAATATGCCGATGCACTGCCTGGCTTCGTCGAAAGCATCAATAAGTTGGTGTCTCTGGTTGAGGTGGAGTTGTCGGAAAAAACCACTTGGCTGCGTCTGTGCCAGACCATACTGATTTTTATGTCGCTGGCAGCCAGCGTTGCTTTGCTGTATTTATTGTATCTGTGGATAGTCGGTCCGGTGACCCGTATGCAGACTGGCATCGCGCGTATGACTAAAGATGACTTGAGCGTGCGTCTGCCGATAGAGACAGAAGATGAGTTTGGTGTGCTGGCCCAGGGCTTTAATCAGATGGCAGACCGGGTGCAAACCGTGCACCGTACGCTGGAAGTGCGTGTCCATGAAAAAACCGCCAAATTGCAGGCGCAAAATCACGAGATGAGTACTCTGTATGAAATTGCCGGATTTTTGGCTGGCCCGCATGCGATTGAGGAGCTTTGCCGCGGGTTCTTGCATAGGATTATGCAGCGTATTCATGCCGATGGCGGCACTGTGCGCATACTCGACAACCAGAGTGACAATCTGCATATCACGGTGCATGAAGGTATCTCGGAAAAAATGATAGAGGAAGAGCATTGCATCAAGACGGATGATTGTCTGTGTGGTGCTGCAGTAAGTCAGGGGATAATTTTTGTCCGCGATTTCCGGCAAATAAATAATCAGAAACGTTATCGTTGTCAGGAAGAAGGATTTTTCTCTATCGCCATTTTCCAGATACTTGCCCGCGAGCATGTTGTCGGTAGTTTTTCCCTGCACTTTACTGAGGAAAGGGTTATCAGTAGCGAAGAGCGCAGGTTGCTGGAGATTTTGGGGAAAAACCTGGGCGTGGCGATAGAAAATCAAAGATTGATCGCTAAAGAGAAAGAATTCGCGGTCTCTCAGGAGCGCAATTTGTTGGCGCAAGGCTTGCACGATAGTATTGCGCAAGGCTTGAATTTTTTAAATCTGCAGGTACAGATGCTGGAAGATTCCCTTATCCGCAATAACTTGGAGGAGGTGCGTGATATTGCCCCCTTGCTGCGTGCCGGTGTGGAAGAAAGTTACGAAGACGTACGTGAATTGTTACTTAATTTCAGGACCCGCTTACAGGAGAATAACCTGGAATCGGAAATGCGCAATGTGCTGGCTAAATTCCAGCGTCAGACCGGTATCCATGGGGTGATAGAGTTTGTCGGTAGCGGAGCTCCGGTGGCGCCAGAGCAGCAATTGCAGATCTTATTTATCTTGCAGGAGGCCTTGTCGAACGTGCGTAAGCATGCTCAGGCTAGCGAGGTCAGGGTGAAAGTCGAGAATGAGCGCGATTTTAAATTGACTATCAGTGACGATGGCTCGGGATTCACCATGGAGACCGTTCGCCAGAAAGGTGATGCGCATGTTGGTTTGCATATTATGCGCGAGCGTGCGGAGCGACTATCGGCACAGCTCAACATAGAAAGCGTGCCAAATAAGGGAACGACCATTTCCTTGTATTTGCTACGCCAGGGGCGCCTTGTTGCATAGTTCCGTTTAGCTAAAATAGTTGTATTTTACGAAATTTTCCGGCAAGACTTGATTGCCTTTGATACTGAGGAACTGCTTGCAATGCGAGGGCTAGGCGGTGAGTTATTTGGTCTGGCGAAGTTCAAACACTGGCGCGGTACTGCGGACGCCTTGGCGTAAGCGCCAAAATCTATCCAAGAAAGATATGCATGACAATTAAGATTTTATTGGTCGACGATCACACGCTATTTCGTAGCGGCATTAAATTGCTGCTGCAGCGCAATCCTGAGTTTGAGATTGTCGGTGAGGCCTCCGATGGTTTGGATGGTGTGAAACGCGCCAAGCAGTTGCGACCTGATGTGGTATTGATGGATTTGAATATGGCCGGACTCTCAGGCCTGGAAGCGATGCAGTTGATCGTCGAAGATATGCCCGAGGTGGCGGTGCTGATGCTGACCGTTTCTGAAGAGGCGGAGGATCTTAGTACTGCCCTGAAAAATGGCGCACGCGGTTACCTGTTGAAAAATATTGAAGCCGATTATCTGACGCAGGCGATCAAGCGTGCCGCTGCCGGTGAAGCGGTGATTGCTGACTCCATGACAGCCAAACTGGTCATGCAATTTCGATCCGGCATGAATGCGCCTGTGGTAGTCGAAAAAGAGAAGTTGACGCCACGTGAACGTGAAACCATGGTTTGCGTCGCGCGCGGCGAAAGTAATAAAGAGATTGCGCGTAATCTCAATGTCGCAGAGAGTACAGTAAAAATCCACGTACAAAACATTCTTAAAAAGCTCAATCTGAGTAGTCGCGTTCAAATTGCCGTGTATGCGGTAGAGCGTGGCCTTGATAAGTAACTGGTTTTCAGCCCCTTTTTTTAGGCAGCCTTGATGGCTGCTTTTTTATTTGCGGTAGCTAATCCGGCGGCGTATAGGCGGCCTGTCAGATGACGTAGTGCAACTATTTTTTGTGTCTGACAGAGCGGCTTTACTATGGTTCGTTTGCGGATGCGATCTAGTTCAATTGGCGTATAGTCGAAGCCACTTGACTTGCCTAAACTTGACCCTAATCAATTTAACAAGGGTTAATCATGAACAAGATCAATCTAGAGGGTTTGCTGAGTAATCAGGCGCTGTTTCGCAATATTTCACCATTTGAACTCGATGCCTTGCAAAAAGAAGTTGTCAAGGTCGAGCTTGATAAGGGTTTGACCCTGTTTCAGAAAGGCGATATTGCCGACGGTTCTTATATCGTTGTGTATGGCCTCATGAAGCTCGGTATTCCGTCTTCTCACGGCAATGATAAGGTGCTGGAATTGATACGCCCGGGCCAGAGTTTTGGCGAAGCGATGCTATTTCTTGATGAGCCTTATCCGTTTTACGGCGAGGCATTGGAGCCTACGCTGTTGCTGCGCTTGCCAAAAAATGCCTTGTTCCGCCTGCTCGATCAGTCTCCTATGGTTGCCAGGCAAATGATGGCTGGCTTGTCGATGCGACTACTGGGCTTCATGCGTGATGTAGAGCGGCACTCGCTGCAAAATGCCAAGCAAAGGGTGATTGATTATCTGTTGCAGGTATCCGGCATCCAGGGGACCGCGAATATCCGTCTTGAATTAAAGAAAAACCTGGTGGCGTCCTTGCTCAATTTGTCGCCGGAGACGCTTTCTCGCGTCTTGCATCAACTGGTTGATGATTGTCTGATTCAGGTCAGTGGCTCGCATATTCGGATTACCTGTCCCGAATCGCTGAAAGTGTATCAGCATAGCGAAGCGCTCAATTATCGCAATACCCCTGAAAACTTGATGCGGAACAATGCAACGGCAAGGCACTTTATATAGCATTACGCTCTATGAAAACCATAGATTTGGTCGCTCCTGCCGGTAGTCTGGTCGCACTTAAAGCGGCTATAGATAAAGGAGCCAATGCCGTTTATCTCGGCTTGCGCAATGCCACCAACGCACGCAATTTTGGTGGACTCAATTTCGGTGAAAACGATATCCGGCTTGGCGTTGATTATGCACACGCCAAGGGACGGGAAGTGTTGTTTGCCATTAATACCTACCCGCAGGCGCGGGCAGTCCAGGAGTGGCGTGCCGCCATTGATACGGCCGTTGCCATGGGGGCTGATGCAGTGATACTGGCAGACCCTGGCCTGATGGCGTATGCGCGCAACCGGCATCCGGATTTGCGTCTGCACTTGTCGGTGCAAAGCTCGGCCACCACGATTGATGCCATCGAGTTGATGCGCGAACAGTTTGGCATCAAGCGTGCCGTGTTGCCGCGAGTGCTGACTCTCACAGAGATTGAAAAAATCATTAAGAACACCACTGTTGAGATCGAAGTGTTTGGTTTCGGTAGTCTGTGCGTGATGGCTGAAGGCCGTTGTCTGTTGTCGAGTTATGTGACCGGCGATTCCCCGAATAATAAGGGGGTCTGTTCGCCTGCCCATGCCATTAGCTGGGAAGAAAAAGAGCAGACCTTGCACGCCAGATTAAGTGGTACCTTGATCGATACGTATGCGCCGGGCGAGGCTGCCGGCTATCCTACCCTTTGTAAGGGGCGTTTTGAGGTCGAAGGCGAATTGGATTATGCGCTGGAAGAACCCACCAGTTTGAATGCCATAGGTTTGTTGCCTAAATTGGTCAGCATGGGTGTCTCGGCCATCAAGATAGAAGGCCGTCAACGCAGTCCTACTTATGTGGCTCAGGTGGTCGGTACCCTCAGGGCGGCGCTGGATGCGGCAATCAAGGATCCGGAACGCTATTCGCCGCGTCCGGAGTGGCAGAGCGCCCTGGCCAAGCATGCTGAGGGTTCGCAGGTGACGCAAGGGGCGTTTGAGCGCCCGTGGAAATGAGTAGAACAAGATGAATCAGCAAAAAATCTCCCTGGCGCCGCTGGCCTATTTCTGGTCAAAAGCCGATACCCTGGCTTTTTATGTCGATGCAATGAATTGGCCGGTCGATATTGTCTATCTCGGTGAAGTGGTTTGTTCGCGCCGCCACTTGCTGAAGTTTGAAGATTGGTTTTCGCTTGCGCAAGAGTTGCGTGATGCCGGTAAGACGGTAGTCATGTCGACCCAGACTTTGATTGAGAGCGAGCCAGACCGGCGAGCCATGCATAGACTGATAGAGCGTGCGGCGGCAGATGGTTTTCAGGTGGAAGCGAACGATTTCAGCGCGGTACGGGTGTTGAGTCAGCTAAAGCAAAATTTTATCGCAGGCCCGCATCTCAATATCTACCATGCCGATACGCTGGCGTGGCTGGCCGGTCTTGGCGCCAGCCGATTTTTGCCGCCTCTGGAGATGCCGGGCATCGATCTGGCTGCGATACAAAAAGAAAAATCCGCGACGGTGGAAACTGAGGTGCAAGTCTGGGGACGCATGGCGCTGGCATTTTCTGCGCGCTGTTTTACGGCGCGCCATCATCGCTTGCATAAGGATAGTTGTGAGTTTCGCTGTGACGCGCATCCTGATGGTTTGCCGCTGGCCACACGCGACGGCAAAATTTTCCTTAATCTCAATGGCATACAGACCCAGAGTGCCAGTTGTGTCGATTTGGGCGAGCAGCTTCCTGAATTGCTGAAGATGGGTGTCGAAGTCTTGCGTCTGCAACCGCAGTCTCAGCATATGGCGCAAGTGGTCGCGGCATTTGATGCTGCCCGCATTGCGCAGGCAGTCGCGCAGGTGCCTGATAGTGCCTTGCCGGCCGCAGCCGGGCGTAGTAATGGTTACTGGTTTGGTGAGCCTGGCATGCAATGGCAGGCGGCATGACGCCGGTTCCTGTGAATCTACACTGGCTCTACTTGAGGAAAAATTATGCAACTTTCTGATTTTCGTTTTCCATCGGCCTTTAGTCAGATCGGAAAATATATACCTTCGCCATTGGCCAGTTTGCCTTTGCTGGCAATGCTGGAATTAGCGCGCCGCCGTGAGTGGTTGCTGGCGCCGGAAACCCTGTATGGCAAGAGCTTTCTGATTGTCATCGAAGACCTCGGTTTGCAACTGCGCTTTGTGTGCGATCAAGGCAAGTTTAAGCCGCAGATGTCGCCGCAAAGTTCGGCTGCTCCCGCTGACGTGCGCTTGTCGGCGCTGGCAGTCGATTTCTTTCAGCTAGCCTCTGGCATGGAAGATGCCGATACCTTGTTTTTCCGCCGTCGCCTGAAAATGGAAGGTGATACCGAATTGGGTGTCGCAGTGAAATACTGGCTAGATGCCAGCGAGCGGCCAGCCTGGTTGAATAATCTAGCCGATAAGTTAGCTAGTTAGTCGGCAGTCTTAAGCTTGTTAAGTCTATTTGCCTGCTCTCATCACCGGAATGGTCGTTGCTATGCGTGATTTTAAGCGTGATTCTAAGCGTGATTCCAAGCTGGCCTTGGTCTACAGTTGTTCAGGATGCTCCAGTGTGGCGCAATTGGCTAACGTCTGTGCGGTACGCCTTGATCGCGAGGCTAGAGCTGAAATGTCATGCATTAGCGGTGTTGGCGGAGGTGTGCCATCGCTGCTGAAACTGGCGCAGTCCGGTAGGCCAATTTTGGCGCTCGACGGTTGCGCCTTGTCCTGTGTCTCCGCTTGCCTGAATAATGCCGGGGTGACTGAGTTTCATCATCTGGTGCTCAATCGTGAAGGTGCCAAAAAACGTTTTCACTCCGATCCCAGTGCCGAGGAAGAGAGTCGTGTATGGCGGGTGGTGCTGGACGAACTTGACCGGATGCTGCCCGCTGCTGCGGATCAACAGTCTGGCGCAATCGCTTTAACAATTTCATCTGATGCGACCACCTATGGATCATCAGATTCATCATCAGATTCACCATCAGTCCCCCTCTTAGAGAAACAATTATGAAACGCCTAGCCCTGGCACCGCACCGCTTGTATTTTTTTATGGGCGCACTCGCTGTCCTGTTTTTGTTTGGCTGGTGGTGGTTTAGTCTCAATGCCAATGTCAGCCATCTGGCGACGGCAATTCCGCTGCATGGCATTTTGATGCCCTTGGGTATTTTTCCCTTGTTTATCCTGGGTTTTACATTTACCGCCGGGCCGCGCTGGCTGGCGGTCAATGCCTCGGACCGGTATTTCTTAACGACAGGCGTTTGTTATTTCTCCGGCATAGTGCTGGTGGTTGGCGGTGCAGTGCTGGCTCCGGTGATCCAAAGCGTGGGGTTTGCCATGATGTTGTGTGCCTGGTTAAGCGCTACCTGGCGCTGGGCTGGTCTGGTGCGGCAGAGTGCGGTGGCGGATAAAGTTCATCCCTTGGTCTTGCTTGGTGCAATGATAGGTGGGGTGTTGGCATTGATTGCCGCCTTGGTCTGGAGCGCGGGCTTGGGCCCGGCGTGGATAGTGGCGCGACAGTTGGCGTTCTTCTGTTTCCTGTTGCCGATATTTCTGACTGTCTGCCATCGCATGCTGCCATTTTTTAGTAGCGGCGTGATTAAGCCTTATGTGTCCTGGCGGCCCTATTGGTTGCTCGGTACATGGGTGAGCGGAAGTGTGGTGTTGGCGATCTGCGGTATCTTCGGTTGGCGCCTGGCGGAAGCTTTGACCGCGAGTTTGCTGGCGTTGAGTTTCGCATTTACTTCCTGGCGTTGGGGCATATTTGCAAGTTTTCATATGCAAATCGTTTCTTTGTCGCCAATTCTGCACCATGCTGGCAATGTTGCATATGTCGTTGTGCTTGCCGGTTGGTGTGATCAATTTAGGATCTTTGATCACAGCTTTCAACTTGCGAGTTTTATCATCCACGACAACGATAGCGGATTCTTTGTCTTTAGCGCTCCAGACCGAGAACCAGACTTCATCACCAGCTTTGTTGTACTCAGGCTGAACGATACGTTTTGCGCCTTCGCCCAAGTTTGCCCATTCGGCGATTGGTAGTACGGTAAAGCCTTTATCCAAATGTTCGATATCAAATACCGCAACTGATTGGCTCATTTTTGCATCTGGATTCAAAGGCGTATCAACCCACAAGTTTTTCGATTTTGGATGTGTTTTGATAAACAAAGAACCGCCGCCTTGACCTTTGACGGTATCGACCACTTTCCACGCCTGAGCTTTGTGCTTGATTGGATCAGTACCGATCATGGAGATAGTTTCATCACCCAAATGGCTGGTTGCCCATACAGGACCAAATTTAGGATGGATGAAGTTGGCGCCACGACCTGGGTGTGGTGTTTTGCCGACATCAACAATCGCTGCCATCTTGTCTTCTTTGGTATCGACCACCGCAATCTTATTGGATGCGTTGGCAGCGACCAGGAAGTAACGGCCGGTAGAATCGAGACCGCCGTCATGCAAGAACTTGGCAGCATCCAATGTCGTCATTTTCAGGTTGTTGATGTCTTTATAGTCAACCAACATGATCTTGCCTGTTTCTTTGGCATTGACCACGAACTCTGGACGGTAGTGGGAGGCAACGATAGACGCTACCCGTGGTTCAGGATGGTATTCATTGTCAACCGTCATGCCGCGTGTAGAAACGATTTTCAAAGGCTTGAGTGTATCGCCTTCCATGATGACAAATTGTGGTGGCCAGTAATCACCAGCGATCGCGTATTTATCTTCAAAACCTTTAAACTTGGAGGTTTCGATAGAGCGCGCTTCCAGACCGACCTTCATTTCAGCGACTGTATCTGGTTTTTCCATCCACAAATCGATCAAGTTGATACGTGCATCGCGACCAATGACGAACAAGTAGCGACCGGAAGCGGACGTGCGGGAGATATGTACCGCATAGCCAGTCTTGACGATGTTGATAATTTTCTTGGTGTCGCCATCGATCAGAGCCACTTCGCCGGAATCGCGCAAGGTAGTGGAGAAAATGTTAGCGATGTTGTAGCTATTCATTTTCTTGCTTGGGCGCTTGGCAACAGGAATCACCTCTTTCCAGGTCGCCAGCATGTCTTTGAGACTAAATTCTGGCGGTACTGGTGGTTCTTGCTGAATATAGCGCGCCATCAGATCGACTTCTTTGTCGCTCAACTCTCCAGATGTACCCCAGTTAGGCATACCAGCTGGTGAGCCGTAGTTGATGAACACTTTCAGGTAATCGGTGCCTTTGTCGAGTGTGATATCTGGCGTTAATGCTTTACCTGTCGCACCTTTGCGCAATACGCCATGGCAACCGGCGCAGCGTTGGAAATAAATTTGCTTACCAAGCTCAAATTCCTCTTTCGTCATAGGAGGTGCTTTGGGATTGATATTTTGATGCATGGCCTGAGTGGCTAAAGGTGAGCCGCCAGCCTGATATTTCAGCTCTGCAGAACCATGCGTTTTATCTTCTTTTTTGTCTTCCGCATAAGCCACACCAAACGCGAGTGGCAATGCCGCCAATAAGGCAACTAGTGGTCGAACTAAGGGCATACTCATTCCAGATTTCATTTTTATTTCCCCTTCTTGTTGGTAAGCTTGTATGAAACTGCAGAAAAGAAACATTGTTTAAATGTATTTTTTCTATACCAAGCAGACTACGCCTGCAAAGCGGATATTTCATTGATGCGAGTCAAGGTTTTTTCTTAGTTTTTGCATGATCTGATATAGATCAAACTTCAGGGGGAACTATATCTGGCGCTGTGGTTTTTTGAGTAGGAATTAGCTCGCTGCTTTCAGGCTGTTCGTCAGTGTTTCGCGACGCTGTGCGCTAGCCACTACCGTGCTCGATACTCAGCAAGCAAGAACAATTGACGCTGCGAGGTCAATGTTCTTGTCGTTAGAAATTAATTTGGCAACGGCCCAAGACGCATATCCCATGCGGCTTTGCGGGGCAATGCCGCCAACAGGCGCATGGAATATGCGCATTGGCAGGGGGGGCTTTTTGTAATTGCGCGTCTAAGCGTGATGCTTCACTAGCCTACGCTAGCTAGACGTCGCTAATGCGGTGCGCGCTGATGACTGCATGTGCCACAATATCGAGAGCTGGTCTCACATTACCTTGCTTGTCGGTCCAGACCTTGGGGGTGAGGGCGCCAGAGAGGGCGACGCTATCGCCATCGGCCAAACCGAGCAAAGTACTGCGTACCTGATCATTAAATGCGATGACGTTACAAAACAGGGTGTCGCCATCGTCAGTGCTGGCACGTATCTTACACATCACATAGGCCGATCCAGCCTGACCACTGCGTTCTTCTGCGTGGCCGTACATGCGTCCGGCGATGAGTGCATCTATCATGATTCGTAGCTTTCTAATTTTGCCTAAGTATTCTAAATTTAAAGGGCGCTTTCCTATCCTGCCGTCCGCTCGATTTGATTAAAAATCAAGTGAGCTTTAGTCTAATCGATAGCGCTTGAACAGGTGCTCAGTGTTGGGCGCGATGGCGCGGTAGTCCGCCAACATGCTTTCGCGGCTACGTGCTTCGCGCATTAAGGCGGGATCTAAGCTGCAGCTGATGACACCGGCCTGATCGCTACTGCCTTCGGCTAATAGCTTGCCGTAAGGGCTCCAGATGGCGCTGCTGCCACAGGTATTCCAGCCGCCTGTGCTGCCGATATGGTTAGACATGAGCACGAAGATGGTATTGTCGAGCGCCCGCGCCGGCATCCAGATGCGCGATTCGTGATGCCCATTGCCTTGACTAAACAGCGCGCTGGCCAGATACACGTGGCTACCGGCCAGTGCCGCATTGCGGGCATGTTCGGGGAAACCTGAGTCGTAGCAAATCGCCGTGGACAGCCTCCAGTCAGCGATTTCCAGCAGGCAGCCTGCATCGCTCGCCCCCGCGCAAAAGAGTGCGCGTTCCGTACTAAACAAATGCTGCTTATGATAGAGACTGAGCAGTTCACCTTTGCTACTGATAATCAGGGATGAAATGTAAAGCTTGCCTGCCGCATGGCTAGCCGCACCCACGATGGCCGCCACACCGGTGCTTGCGCAGGCATCTAGTATAGGCTGCAGGCGTACATCGTCTTGGCTTACGGTATACCGCTGAATATCCGTTTTGATCAGATCCGGTTCGTAGCCACTCAAAAACTTTTCGGGAAATACCAATAACTGCAGCTGCGCCTTGGCTGCGGTTTCTATCAGAGCCACCACTTGTGCCACATTGGCGTCGATATCGCCCGCAATACTCTGTGCTTGCGCTGCGCCTATGCGTAGTAGGCTGGAGGGAGTCGCAGTAAGTGTCATCGTGTATTCTCAAAAAAAACACATAATACACCGTGATGCTAGCGTTAGTCAGTTGAACCAGAGCTGGATACTTTAAATTAAAGAGGCAGAGTGTAAATTGGTCTAAGCATTTTGTATCTGCTGGGAATATGCGCGCAAGTTTGCGGCGCATGCCTGGTTTTCTGGTATTGTCATCATGTTCTTAGACTCATAATGAGTCCTGGTTTTTTTTGTAGTTAGGACTGACGCAAAATTGTTGCAGCAAGGCGAGTGCAATGACGCTGGGGCGCTTTTGCGTATGTCCTAAGTTTGATACTCCACTTAAAAAGGTGTCCTATGAACAGAAGAGATTTTATACAGTCGGCGATTATTTCGGGAGTGGGCATGTCGAGTGCGCTGGCGCTGGCTCAGGGTAAAACGACAGGGCAAAAATATGAACTATCAGGACTCGATGTCGCCGGTAAAAAGCTCGATTTAAAAGATTTTTCGGGTCGTACGGTCTTGGTGAGTTTTTTTACCTTCGATTGCGCACTATGTACCCACGATCTGAAATTAATGCGTGAGTTTTATGTCAGAAATGCCAGCAATAAATTCGTCTTGTTGGGCGTTAATATGGATCAGAACAAGAAAGACCTGGATGAGTACAACGAGGCCACTACCTTGGCCTTTCCGAAGGATCAGCGCTTTCCTACCGTATGGCGCAATGCACCTGGCCACAAAGATAATTTCGGCAAAGTGAGCAGCCTGCCTAGTCATTTCGTGATCGATGCCAAACAACAATTAATGTTCAAGCGCGAAGGTGCATTTCAAGCCGACGACTGGGATAAATTGTGGTTATCCCTAGGCTAGCGCGCCGGCTTAGATCCTTATTTAGAGCACTGTTTAGACCACTGTTTAGATCGCTGCTTGACGCTTGTCAATCAGAATTTCGGCGATCATTTCACCTTCCTCATCGAGGCCGGTTTCGATAAAGCCCAAGCTGGCGTAGAAGGGTTTTGCCAGCGGGTTAGTCGGGTGATAGCAAATGGTGATGCGTTGCAATAATGGCTGAGCTTCTATTTCGTCTAAAACCAGATGCATGGCTTGCCGACCCAGACCTTTGCCTTGATGGCGCTGGTCTATCATGAATCTATGGATGCCGGTCTGATGCTGGACCTCGCAATCGAAGCTGTTATACATCAGGAAGCCCACCAACTCATCATCCGCGTAAATCGCGCGCGGATGGTAATTTGGATCAAATTTTGATTGCGCAATCGAATAGCAATTGCTGGACAAGTAGTCTTCTTGGTGCTTGAGTAATTGTAATTCTATGACGGCATCGAAATTGTCATAAGTGACGGCTCTGAGTTGCACTTGCATTTTTATCCTTTCATCCTTTTTTCTTACTACTTTTTAAACCTGTGCTTGCAGTAGCTGTTAACTTGAAAAGTGCGCTAGGGCATGCTCCAGCGCGCAATATCCATGCGGTTGAGCGGCCGGTATGCTTGATAAGCCGCATGGATAGTGCGTCTTGGCGGGGGTAGTCATGGCACTGGGTCTAGTCTTACCAATATTCCCATATTACCCACCAACATATGGTCGGCGCTGGCGACTTGCAGACAGATCAATTCGCAGCTAAATGGCTCAATTTCTCCGCTAGTAACAGTATCATTGGGAACGCCTTCATAAAAAATGCGTATCGCTTGATCGCGCAAGTCTATTGTCGGTCCGGTAAAATCGCTTTGATCAAAATTACACGCCACCTGAGCTTGTTCTGTTGCGAATAAATCCAATACCCGCAGCGCCGTGGCGTCGGCTTTGCCTAGACGTTTAATTGGCATGCCATAGCTTAGACGATGGGCCGCGGTCCAGCCTTGTTCTGCCACCCAAAATAGCTGATCAGGATGGACGATCAGTTCACCGGCGCTGAGTTCGTCGTGCTGAATAAATTCTAATAAGACGACAGACTGGTCAGGCTTACGCATCAGTTTGACTATAGGACTAAATAGCGGCAGGCCTGGTTCAGAAGCCAGCGCTATCTCATCACCGACCTGTAATTGTCCCAAAGGCAGTAAGCCACGCTTGGTGTGGATTAAGGTGCCAGCCACAAAGCCGCCCGAGAGTGGCGCCCCGCCGTACGATACTGGAGCAGGATTCGATGCTTGAGGTGCTTCTATACTCATAAAATAGCGCTCCTGGAAATGCTAGCTATGGTAGCGCTAAATGCTTATTTATGGTGGAGTACATACAAAGGCTTACATAAAAATTCTGTTTCTGATTAGTGCGCTCGGCTCAGTAAAATCGTCACGGCATTGCCGCCAAAGCCGACGGCATTAATCAGTATCTTATTTATCTGCTTAGCGTGGGCTTGGGCGGGAATAAATGGCACAGGAATAAACTCTTGATGCTGCAACATCAAGATCGCCAGTTCCAGACTGAGCATGCCAGAGGCCCCCAGGCTATGACCAATTTTCCATTTATTCGTGGTCAGCATAGGCAAGTTGGTACCAAACACGGCCTCAATTGCCTTAAATTCTGCGCTATCGCCTAGCATAGTGCCGGGCGCATGCATGATGATGCAGTCGACCTGATCCGCAGTGATTGAACCGAGCGCCATTTTCATGGATTTTTGGAAGCAAATAGCGCTCTCTGAGAGTGAGAAATTGTAGCGGGCATCGTCACTGGCATAACCCACACCATCGATGGTCGCCAGAGCATTTGGCACTTTCCCTGGTTCCAGGCACGCCACCGCAGCGCCTTCGCCCAGCACCATGGTATTTTCTTGCTTCTCTAAATCAAGCGCGCGGCAAGGATAAGTGCCGGCACTGCGCGCGGTGATTTTTAGTGCTTGCATTTGGTGCAGAGTGAAAGCAGTCAGCGGCGCCTCGCTGGCACCAACTAAAAATTTCTTGGACATGCCAGCCTTCAGCCAGGCAACCCCGTTTAAGACAGCATGCAAACCGGTGGAACAGGTGACCGAGTGTGATACCTGTGGCCCTTGTATTTTTAAATCATGCGCGACCCAACTAGAGATATTCCCCAAGGTAGTGTTGGGCGAGCATAGTTTGGGCGTACTCGTGCTAGTCAAAAATTCTTGATGATATTGCTCAAACAATTGAGTGGCACCGCGCGAAGAGCCCAGATTAATTCCGACCTCATCGGATTGATCCCAGTCCGCCTGCCGTATCGCCTGTCGTGCTACCAGAATGGCGTAGATGACAGTCTCGTCCAGCGTTTGATAATGGGGATGCGAGGCGCGTATCAGCGCAAGCTCTGGCTTCAGGTGTTCGGGTATGCTGGCTAGAAAAAATGCCTGTCCTTGCACACTAGTTTCGCGTATGCAGGTGGTGGGCTTAAGATAATTTTGCCAAACATCAAATGAGCAGTTTCCTAACGGAGACAATGATGCAATGGCTGTGATGGAGATGGGTGCGTTAAAAAAATTCAAAGGCGGGTATGTGTATAGAGGGTGAAAAAGTGGCGTGAGCTTAGCACAGAAACTCTATACACAGACTCAGCGGCAGCGAGCTGCAGACTATTTACCCCTGCTAAAAAACGGACTGAGCCTGTGATTTTTGTTATGCAGCAGCTCCGTGACAAGATCTCAGCTGCTTACTCCAAATGTTGATCAGTAGGGAAACGTAACTGATCGGTGAGAATGCGATTCATAGGCATTTCAAGATTAATAGCTTTAGGCGGCGTCGGCTGTTTGAACCACTTGTCGTAGATCTTAGTGACGGTACCGTTGATCATATCATTGGCCAATTCTTTATCGACAAATTTTTTGAAATTTGGATCATCCTTGCGCAGCACAATAGAGTAAGTTTGAGTAGAAAGTACTTCACCAGTGATAGTAAATTTATTGGCTTTCTTCGATTCGGCGCGTAAGGCATACAGTAAAACATCATCCATGACAAAGGCATCGGCCTTAGCGCTTTCTAGCAAAGCGAAAGAGGCCTGATGATTTGGCGCATTGACGACGGTGTATTTTAAATCTTTGGTTTTGGCTTTTTCGGCCAAGACTTTGGCGGTTGAGCTACCAGTGGTGAGCACCAGAGTTTTCCCCTTGACGTCAGCCCAATTTTTGATCGCGGTATCGTTGCGCACCAACATGCGTACGTTCGCAAAAAAATGCGGGATAGCAAAATTCACTAAATTACGTCGTTCTGGGCTATTCGTGCTGGAACCGCATTCTAAGTCCGCTTTACCCTCTGCAATCGCCTTTAGTCTGGTCTCTGCCGTGACGGGAAGATAATTGACGGCCAATTTTGGTAATTTTAATTCGCGCTTGAGACTATCGACCAGCAGCATGCAGATATCGATGGAGTAGCCTACCGGTTGTTTATTGCCAGCCAAGTAAGAGAAAGGAAAAGTCTCCTC
This sequence comes from Undibacterium piscinae, assembly GCA_003970805.2. GTDB lineage: Bacteria > Pseudomonadota > Gammaproteobacteria > Burkholderiales > Burkholderiaceae_D > Undibacterium > Undibacterium piscinae. The sequence continues at coordinate 800,797 of CP051152.1, read as the reverse complement.
GCGGTAGGCGATGGTGATGCTTTGTTTCTCTTTGATACTAGCTAAAGTGTCGGCGGCAACGGCGCTGAAAGTGCTACAGAGACTGGTCGCGAGTAAGGATTTTAAGCAGAGAGTGCGGAGAGGTTTTTTCATTTTTATTCCTTTTTTTAAGAATATTAAATATCTGTAGCAAACGACCTCGGCATGAGCATAACATCAAAAATTCATTAAACCAGCCTTGAGTTCTAGATGATCAAGTGGGCTGAAGGGCACATATTTTCCGTTCTTAAGTAAGGCTAGTAGTTTAATCACGCGTATCCCCGGAAAGCTGCGCATTACCTTGCCTTTAACGCTAAATTGCAACTCCGCCTTGGATAAATTAATCACCATAACGACCTCAGAATTGATCTCCATTTCAGGCATATTCGGATGGTTACTGTCGATATGAATACGCAGGGCAGCGTCTGAAATATCCACGATGGTGCAGGCGCTGACTAAAGGGCCTTCTTCAGAAGAAAGCATTAACGGTACAGAGATCTTGACGCGCGCTTTGGCTCTTTGGTCGGTCACCACCAGAGTGTCGAGGTCGGGCGTGAGCAAAATCAGAGTCGCGGGAGCATAGGGGCCATCTTTTTGGACCACCAGCTTAGTCACTTCTGTGTCTACCGTAGAAACGCCTCTGCCCGGTGCTGCCGATATCAGGGATATGCTATTGCCTTTAGCAAATTGACGTCCACGCCCCAGCGCAGCGCGTCTTTCGTAATCGAGTTTTACTTCAGACTCTGAGGTGTCGGGCACCACCAATTGAAAGCTCTTGACCTTGGAAAACGCTATCCGTTCGCCGCTTTGAGTAATTCTAAAAAACGCAGGGTGCCCTTCAGCATCATTCTCTATTGCGGAGGCGGAATAGAGAAAATGTCCGTTGACACAATAGGCAATGACCAAGGTATCGAAAACGATATCCATTTTGTATTCTGGATAGTAACGCTGCTTTTTACCGATAGGGAAGAGATCGATCAAGGAGCTCAGCCACAGGTGCTTATCATCTGTATGTGCATGCAAATCGCTAGGGACGGGCTTATCATCCTCGTTGCCTAGCGCTTTAGCGAATAATTGTTTTAGCACGATACGCCTCGATGAATAGTGAGTGAAAATTCCGCATTCAGGGTTCGCCAACAGAATAGTAATTTAAGCTAGCAAAGCGCTTATGGAAAAAAGTTCTCTTAAAGCGGGATCTTTGTTTCGATCCTAGGCCAACTTCGTCACTATTTCTAGCAGATTACAGCATAACGGTCTCTATGGGGAATTACTTGAGACCAACTAGTTTGATAAGAAAAAATAGACGTATTCGAATAAGCAGACGCCATGCCTTTTGGCTCCAGAAACCAAGGGAGGCGATTAAAAAGGGGATTTGACTAGCCTAGGAAAAACCCGTTAATCGGGATGCAGCGCAAGGCGCAAACCGGAGTAATACGTCGGTATTGCGAGAATTTGCAACGCCGCGATGCGCCCGAGTATAGGGTTTTTCGAAGTTCCCTCTAGCCATTATGTACTGTTCATGCGGCTCTTGAGGCTATATGACTGGCAAGACAGACCCACTATGCATGCGAGTCTGATGCCTAGTTTTTTTGCTTGGTAGTGCTTTTTTGTAGGGGCTATCTCAAGTCATACAGCGATTAAATTGACAGTAAGTTGTTTGCAAGTATCGCTGGACGCATTGTCTTGAATTAAAGACAGCAGCCTATCAATATTTGGATGCTTGCCTGGGAAGGCGATGGCATCATCGGTATGCTCTGCGTACAGTTGCAAACCCTTAGTTGCGGCAATGGCATTGATTACACCGAATTCTTGATGCAAGGCGTGATACACACGCACGCTGCCAGCTGATCCCGGTTTGTTTTCAATTCTGCTGAGCAGATTGTTGCCATCAAATAATTCGATCGCGGCAAGTTGATCGATAACCGGAAGTGTGGACAAAACCTCGTTGAACTTCATGGAATTTCCCTTAAAAGAATGGAGCGCAAAACAGCGGCATCGATTATAGGGGAAGGGCGCCAGATGCGCTCGCCATCAACGAAAAATTTCGGCTTTTACATCTGGTTTGTTAGGCGCAAATTTGTCTGCTATTTGGTATTGATGTTTAGTAAATGAGCATCGCATTCGGGGCTATCAAGCTGATGACCTGGAACCAATTGAGATCGACTTCCTCGATGACGCTGTCGAGTATCTCTGGATTGCAGTTGGCTTGTGCCCATAGCTCGGGATCGACATCGAATGCACTTGCGGTTGGACTATTGGCCAGGTTCAGTTCCATGTGTTGGGCGATCAGGCTGGCGAGATGTACTAGTGCTGCTTCGCGCGCGTGATCTGGGGCTTCGTTACTGCGTTCTTGATAGCGTACCGGTTCGGTCAATGCCACCGGGAGCTTCCAGTGTTCGAGTAGGGTAGCGCCAAGGTCGGCATGCGTAAAACCTAACAAAGCGTATTCACTTGAAGCACGGTCTTCACCACGTGCCACCGCAGCCAGTACTTGAGTGGAGATCTCAGGTAGGTGGTGATACATCACTAGTTGGCCCACCTGGTGTAGCAGCGCTGATAGAAATACCCGTTCGCGTAGACGTGGCCCACCACGGCTAGCCAGGCTGCCAGCTGCCAAGGCGGCATAGACGCTGCGTTTCCAGAATTTTTCCATGTCGACTAATTCACTGGACATATTTTCGAATGCCAAACCTGCCGAAGTCGCCAGCACCAGGGAGTGCAATGGGGATCTCCCCAACACGGCTACCGCTCGCGATATGGTTCCTACGGATTCGTTTAGGCCAAAGTAGGCACTATTGACCAACTTGAGTACCCGAGCACTGAGAGCTGGATCTATACTGATGATGTCGACTATCTGTATATTTGTGGTGTCGGGATCTGACAACAAGGCACTCAGCTGTATCGCCGCATCTGGTAGAGCGAATAGGCTTTCTACTTCAGTAATGACAGACTCGGCGCTGATCGCCGCAATAGTTCCGCTAACAACAGGGATAGATTGAGTGTTGGCATTATTGACAGGAATGGTCGGCATATCAGTCACCTTTCACGGCACAGAGATCAAACAAATTATTCTAACTTCACTATAGGTCAAAGCCCTGAAAATATATAGTCTGCGCAACTTTAGCACACAGATAGTCGATGGTTTTAAGGATGTTTGGAGTTGATGAAAAATCCTCTATTCCATCTTGCATCGATGTCAACGAAAAAGAAAGTACTGCGTTAATGACCTGAGCTATGGGGGGCACCAGTTAAGAATGCTAAATACAGCCCAAATCGGAAACCAGAGCTTGGCTCTCAATCACCTAAAAGTTCCGGACGCTCACTTTTGATGCATTTAATCGTTTTTCAGAGAAAATCTTGTATGCCCAATATCCTCAAAACTATCTTGGCTTCCTTACTAACGCTGATGCTTTCAGCTAATGCTGTTGCGCAAGTAAATAAATGTAAAGATCTTAAGACTGGTCATATTACTTACTCTGATGCAGCATGCCCTAAATCGGATGCCGCCACGAAAATATCAGGAGCCAGGTCGTCTGAAGAGCTAAGTACTGAACGCAAACGTGCCTCGGAAGCGCAAGAGCAAACAGCACTGCGTTTCCAGCGTGAGGCGCAGGCGACTCAGATTCAAGCCGTTAGCTCTTCCCCAGCCCGAGGAAGACCGTCAGCGACAGCAGTGGATCTATCGAAATCGTATGAATGCAGTACTGCGAAGTATGCATTAGAAGTTGCTAAAAATCGTGCCACGCCTCTCAACGGTGGTACCGACTCTTACCAGGATCAAGTTGACATGGCCTGTCTGGGGCCAGACGCAGCAGCTAAAATTATAGCGGCCAGAGCAGGCGCGACCAAAATCATTATCAATAACGCGCCGCGCTGTCGATTAGCCACGCAAGAATTGACGTCGGGTGAGCGAGATGCTTGCGCTTTGAATGAGGGAAGCCAGCTAAATCGATGAGTTTATTTGTCTGTTTAGGTGGCTGTGTGGCTAAATGCGCGGCGATCTGAAATGAAAAAGGGCGGCTATTTTTCAATAGCCGCCCTTTTTCATACTACTGGTTTAGAAGCAACAAGCTAGCATCTTGAGGCAACATTCCAGACCAGTGCAGCAGTCATTGGTGGATGCCATTGCAAAGGCGGATGCCGCCAGTAAGCTCAGGGCGAGGCTGATTTTTGCGAAGTTCGATTTCATGAAAATTCCTAGAATAAGTTTAAAAAGAAAAAATAATTAGCTTCTTTTATGCTTAATCTGGTGGCGTCCATATTTTTTCTATAGCGCACTCTAGCTCAGCGACTACCATGGGTATCCAGTGCGGGCGTACTGGAATGAGAGGCCTAAGCTGGATTTGGTCGATCACAGCCAACTGAGGAGTCGCCGCGCAGCCCATATTTGCACATTGCATCAACGGACAATCAACTGACTCGCAACAGGAACGATCCGCCGCTACTGAAACTAGTGAGTTCAGTAAGAAAAACAGCGCGACGAGGATATGAGAGAGCCTATGCATGCTGTATTTTAACTCATAGCGCTAAAGCCATGATGTAATCATCAAAATCTATGCCGCCGACTGTGAAGCTGCGTGTGCCGACTTGCTGGAAACCTGCGTGTTGATAGAATCCGATAGCAGCCGAATTTTTTGCATACACACCCAGCAATAAGCGCGCGGCTTGGCGCTGTTTTGCATAGTTGATCGCGTGTTCTAGCATCCGTTTTCCCAGACCTCCGCCATGAAATTTACTCAATAAATAAATACGTTTTATTTCAAGGTCGGCCGCCGAAATGCCGGCTAAAGGCAGTTGGGCCGGTGCCACCAGGATATAGCCTATAGGCGCTGCACCGGGTGCGAGTTCGGCTAACCATAATTGATATTGTGGGTCATTTAGCCACTCTTGGTACTGTGCAGGAGAGTGCGTCTGGGCACAGTGTTTGAGTATGGCATGACCGGCGATGATGCCGGCAAAGGTCTCTAGAAAAGTCGCTTGCCCTATCAATGCCAAAGCGGCGCCATCTTCTGGTGTGCATGGCTTAATGAGTATATTCATCTTATTTTTCAATTGTTCGAAGTGTGCGGGGTATGCCTTGCTGCCCAGGTAGAAATAGCGCATAAGGTGTACCAAGCTTATATACCAGCAGACATCGAATATGATGAAAAGTTCAATTAGTGAATTTTGTCAGGTACGCCTGATATTTCTTAGAAATCATCTTGCTGCGCTTGCTTTGCTTGTATAGTGAGGCAGCGATAAACGCGTTGTTGCCTAAATGCGCTGAGCTCAGCGTGTGCTGTTGTTTTTAGTGGCGCTGTACTCGTCTCAAAACATATCAAACTTTTTCGTCTTTTAGCTTGTACTTCCACTTAGGACAGACCCATGAGCCCAGCAAAAATTAACGCATTATTAGAAACCTTGAAGCTCAGCTGCATTCGTCAATTTCGTTTTAACCCGCGGCGTATCGAAGCAGATATGCGCTACAAAGGCACCGAGGGCCTGGGCAATAACCTGGTGCATGTGTTTAAAGATGTACATAGCCATTCCTTGATAGAACTTAAAGGCAGCATGGCCACGCTACGCGAGCAATATGGCGAGAGCCCACACTGGAACGAAGACGAGATTAAACGTTACTGTCATAGCGATGCGGAAATCGACGCTGAGATTGCAGCCAAGCAAGCCGAACTCGAATTCACACGGACCAGTGCACTGTATCAAGATCACCGTGAGGTCTTGCTCTCGCACTACAAGGACAGCCCGCACTATCAGGAGGGCCGGCCTAGCGCCCGCGATGCAGCCAAGGCTTTGTTGAGTAGCTTGAGCGATGCGCAAGATCCGCGCCTCAGTCTATTTTCTAGCCACATGAAAACCACAGACCTAGATCAGTTATCTCACTTATTATTGGCTCCCTGCCACATAGAAAGAGCGGCTTATGCCACTAAGTCTGCCTAGCGCTGCTTAATGTAATTGGAAGTTGACAGTCGGCACTGCGCAAGCTCCTGTTACCGAACTCAGTGTTGCCAGTAGATAGGCGAGGCTGAGTTTTTTTATTTTCAAATAGGGATACGCAAGCTAGATGCGGCTGCTGGCGGCATTTCGGGCTGCAAGCAGCACCTGGATTGCGCCTTGGCGTTATGCAAGTTTCTTTCTATATCGATGTGTTAAGTCTTGACACTCTGCTCGACTCAGCGTGCCTTTCGCTACGTGTAAAAGCACTCATTTTGCATGTAAAAAATGTTTACATTTTTTGCATAAGGCATTCTTACGCTTCTTTTTGTGTGGCACAGAATATGCTCAATACCGAGTACTGCGGTCGAATCGCGAATTCTAGCAATTGACACAGGGCGGTATCCGAAAAGCCTCATGAGTAGGAGTCTAGTAAAGGGAGTCAATAATGTTTAAAAAATTAGCCCCAGCTCTCGCTTGGGAGCAGAGTGGATGGCGTGGTGGGTTTACTAACACGCTCATTAGCGTAGCCAGTTTTTTCTTGGGAATAAGTTACCTGCATTCGGTATTGATTTTGATGCACGCTTATTCCTGATTGCAACTAATTAAGTTTAAGTGATGTTAAATAAATGCTAACCGGATAGTCACGATCAACTTTGACCTAGTTTGCCCAAAGTGATTTTAGAGAAGCAGGGGCCAGAATAAAAAACTCTGGTCAGCACAATGTGTTTGCAGTTGCACTCAGTGCTAAGAGGGATGACCCGAATTTTGTTGAATTTGAAGAGATTGGCAGCGCCCCAATGAGGGCCAACGGCTAATCTCTTTTTCACTTTTGAACGCTTTTAATGAGGAGTTGGCGGTTTTTTCTGATATCGATTATCAGACCAACTTACTTTTTTCTCAGCGCGTGGCTCACGCAGGCAATCAGAAGAGCGATGAAGATCAAAGCAGTAGCGAATGCGAAGCTCATGTGCAGGCCGCGCACCAGCGCCGCAGGGGTTGCTAACAGTAAATTTTGTGTGGCGGCACCGAATGCAAATACTGCAGCCATCAGTGAGGCGCCGATAATTAATCCCAGATTGCGCGACAGATTAAGCATGCCCGATATTAGGCCGCTTTGCTCAGCGCGAGCGCGTGCCATCACCGCGGTATTATTCGCCGCTTGGAATGCTGCATAGCCAGCAGTGATGAACGCTAGCGACAGCAAGTAAGCTGGTACCCCTAAAGCTATCGGTAGCAGCACCATCGCCAGGCAACCAGTGCCCATGAAGAGTAAGCCTGCGACGCTGATACTTTGTGTGCCGTAACGGTCCACCAAGCTGCCGGCCGGCACGCCAACCAGGGCCGCGACGATAGGACCACAAGCCATCACGAGTCCGACTGTCGTGATATCTAAATCCAGCGCGCCGGAAAGATAAAAGGGACCGATCACTAAGCTTGCCATGACCACGCTGCTCACTAAACTACTCATGGTCAAGCCTGCGCTAAGCCTGTAATCGCGAAATAGCGCCAAGCGTAGCAAGGGCGATCTGGCTTTCCTTTCAGCCTGAATAAATAACTGCAATCCGACTAAGCTAAGTAGCAATAGCGCGACATTGCTAACTCCAAAATTACCGCGCCCTATGGTCATGGCAAGTGAAAAGCTGCCCAATGTTAAGGCCAATAGTAAGCTACCCAGAGGGTCAAATTGAGTGCTGTCGGTTTTTAGACGCGTGCCATCAAGCGGTAAAAAACGCGTTGCGAGCAGCAAACTCAAGAAGCCCAGCGGCATTTGGACCCAGAACAGAGCTTGCCAGCCAAATTGTGCCAGTAGTAAGCCGCCCAGAGAGGGCCCGAGCGCGGTGCCAAGCGCCGACATACTTCCTAGTAATCCCATGGCGCTACCAGATTTCTCTTTCGGCACAGTCTCGGCCACCAGCGCCATGCTGAGCGCCATCATCACTGCCGCAGCTAAACCCTGTAGGGCGCGGGAAAATATCAATAAGCCGAGCGAGCTGGCGCTGGCGCACAAGCCCGAGGCTAGCGTGAAAAGTGCTAAGCCTGTCAATAGCAGGCGACGTCGTCCAAGTAGATCACCGAGGCTACCGATGCTGACGATCACACTGGTGATTGCCAGTAAATAGGCGAGTAGCACCCACTGGATTTGTTGAAATGAGGTATGAAAAACGAGCGCCAAGTTGGGCAGCGCGACGTTGGCGATACTGGTGCCCAAGGCGGCCAAAAGACTGCTGAGCGCTAGACTAAACACAGCCCAGCGCGTTGAACGCCCTGACATCTGAGCTTGATTACTCTCAGCAAAAATCTGATCAAGTTTGGATATGTGCGTTTTCATCGCGCATCCTTTAAAGTGGAGAATTGAGGGGACCGTCAGCATCATGCCTTGCTAACACATAGGGCGGAAGGCGCATGCTTCGCACTTTAATAATGCGTATAACGCCATGTCTCAAAGTTAAAATACAAAACTACGTTAAAATCGCAGCATGACAAGTCCCGATCTCAACTTGCTGATTAGTTTGGATGTGCTGCTGGCCGAAGGCAGTGTGGCGCGTGCCGCCCAGCGCCTGCGGCTTAGCCCATCGGCCATGAGTCGGACGCTGGCACGCTTGCGTGCGACCACGGGTGATCCTTTGTTAGTGAGGGCAGGGCGCGCCCTCGTCGCGACCCCGCGCGCGCTAGAATTACGGGAGCGGCTTAGCCAGGTGGTGCAAGAGGCCGAGGCGCTGCTGCGCCCAGAGTTGGCGCCGGATATTAGTCAATTGGTCGGAAGCTTTAGCCTGCGCAGCAGTGAGGGTTTTGTTGAAAATTTCGGCGCAGCCTTGATCGCAAGAGTAGCCAGCGAGGCACCCGGTGTCAGACTATGTTTCGTGCAAAAAACGCGGAAAGAAAACGATGCGCTGCGCGATGGCAGCGTGGATTTGGAAACTGGGGTAGTCGGCGTCAATATGGGGCCAGAGTTGCGGGTGCAGGCACTGTTTCGCGATCGTTACGTCGGCGTAGTGCGCAGCGGCCATGTCTTGTGTGAGGGCGAGATCACTGCCCCGCGCTACGCTCAAGGCAAGCACATCTGTGTCTCGCGTCGTGGTCTGGCAAGCGGGCCGGTAGACCAAGCCTTAGGTGCTATCGGTTTGCAACGAGATATCGCCACCATCGTTGGCGGCTTTTCTAGTGCGCTGGCGCTGGCACGCAGTAGTGATCTGATCGCCAGCCTGCCAGAACGCCACAGCGGCACTCTTAGGGCTGGTATGCATAGTTTTCCTTTGCCATTGAGCCTGCCAGAATTGACGGTCTCTCTAATCTGGCATCCACGCTTGCAGGCCGATCCTGCCCATCGCTGGCTACGCGCCTTGGTCATGGATGTGTGTAAAAACAGCGATTGAAGTTTGCCCGACTATACAGCGGCAGCTTCACCAAGAAAAGTTCTCTGGCGATCATCACCTTTCTAATGCTGTGATTGCGCTAGCCCGCTTAAGGGGCTAGGCTGTGACGACGCCAGGCACCGGATGCCCATGTGAAAATAGCTGTCGTGCGCCCAGACCGCTACAATACGTGTTTTAGCCCAACTAGTGAGCACGATGAATTCCTATCAAAGCTTGACGTCAGCGATACTCAACGAGGCCGGTCTGAATTGCCACGCGGTATTCGACATCGCTCTGTTGCCGCTTGCGGTAAGGGAAGTCTTGTTTGAGCGTTGTCCGCAGGCGCAAGAATATCGCCAACTGCTGCTAATCGGGCATGCCGGAACACAGTTTTGGACTGCCTTGCAAGCGGCAAAGCAGAGTGAACTTAGCCTGAGTGATGCACATCCGGTCGATGATTTTACCGTGGCGAAAGTGCGTGAATTTATGCGCGCTGAGTTGGCCGATGTGGGCGATGGGGCTTATCAGATCGTGTATCCAGGTGCTTATACGATTAGTCTGCAAGAACTGGGTAAGCTCGCTGGTTGGCATCATGCGTCGCCGTTTATGGTTGGGGTCAATTCTGAATATGGGCCATGGTTTGCCTACCGCGCGGTGGTGCTTGCCAATAGTGATTTCCCGGTCAGCGCAGCTGTCATTAGTGACACACCTTGTGCTACTTGCAGTGAGCACGCCTGTATCAGCAATTGTCCGCCCAAGGCCTTAGAGGGAGGTGAATTTCGTTTGCTGAAATGCCTGCAATATCGCCAGCAAGAAAATTCGCTCTGCAAAGACACCTGCCTCGCTAGGCTCAGTTGCCCAGTCGGCAGCGCGCATCGTTACACTGAACAGCAAATGAATTATCACTATGGCCAATCTATGCGGCTGATTAAGTAGGCCGCTTTAGGTGGACCACATTCTGTAGGACGTATTAGATAGCTCGAATTCATCGCGCTAGATGCGGCGCGGTTTTCGCTGAACCTGATAGCTCTGCCATCATGTGGCGCTGAATAATCGCTAGAATGCAGCTTCAGTCCTTGTTCGATTTTTTTGCTGTTGAATTGTACGTCTTAATTGTTCCGTCTTACCTGTTATTTGTCACGCCCGCGCAGCAGTCCCGCGCTTAACCTAGAAGGAAAACACCATGCCACAACTGAAACTGACTTATTTCGATTTTCATGGCGGTCGCGGCGAGCCCGCGCGTTTGGCGATGCACATCGGCGGAATCGCTTTTGAGGATCACCGCTTTGCCTACCCTGAGTTCGCCGAGTTACGCAAGAGCACTCCCTTTGGTCAGGTGCCGACCTTATTGGTCGATGGCGTCATGGTCACGCAGTCAGATGCGATCAACCGCTATGTTGCCAAACTCGCTGGAGTATATCCGCTCGATGCTTATCAAGCCTTGCTGTGTGACGAAGTGATGTCTGTGGTGGAAGACGCTGCGGTGCGTTTAAGCCCATCTTTTCGTATGACAGGCGAAGCACAAAAAGAAGCCCGCCTGGCACTCGTTAGTGGCCCTATGCCCATGTATTTGAAGTGGTTGCAAAGCCAGTTAAGCGCGCATGGCGGAGAATTTTTTGCCGATAATCGACTGACCGTGGCCGACCTAAAGGTCTTTGTCGACGTACGCGGGCTCAATTCTGGCCGTCTCGATCACGTGCCCAGGGATTTGGTCGAAACCGTTGCCCCCGCACTCAATGCCCACATGCAGCGCATCGCCGCACTGCCTGCGATACAGCAGTACTATGCCAAATTTGAAGTGAAGTAATTTTAAAAAGGGAACTTCTAAAAACCCTATACTCGGGCGCATCGCAGCGTTGCAAATCCTCGCAATACCGACGTATTGCTCCAGTTTGCGCCTTGCGCTGCATCCCGATTAACGGGTTTTTAGAAGTTCCCAAAAAGTGTATGCGCAAGTAATATGCGGCTGCTGGCAGCAAAATGGCCTGCAAGCCGCATGCTGATTGCGCCTGTCAATTGCGCTGAGACCACCTCATGTGGCCTCAGCGCGTCGCGCCGCTTACATCAGATCATAACGATCTAGATTCATCACCTTGCTCCAGGCTTTCACAAAGTCACGCACAAAGACAGCGTGGGCATCGGCTGAGGCATACACTTCTGCAATGGCACGTAGTTGTGAGTTAGATCCGAACACCAGATCGACTACGCTAGCGGTCCACTTCACAGCGCCAGTGTTGCGGTCACGTCCTTCCAGCACACCGGCGTCATTCGAGGCTTGCCATTGCGTCGCCATGTCTAAGAGATTGACGAAAAAGTCGTTGCTCAAGGTTTCAGGTCTATCGGTGAAAACACCCAGTTTGCTGGCATCGCTGTTGGTGTTCAGCACGCGCAGACCGCCTATTAAGACCGTCATTTCGGGCGCGCTCAGGGTCAGTAATTGGGCTTTGTCCAGCAATAGTTCAGCTGCCGCCGCTTGCATTCCTTTGCCCAGATAATTACGAAACCCGTCAGCGCGCGGTTCTAGTACCGCAAATGAGTCAACATCGGTTTCATCCGCGCTGGCATCCATGCGTCCAGCGGCAAAGGGAACGGCGATACTGACTCCAGCTTTTTGCGCGGCCGCTTCTATCGCGGCGGCACCTCCCAATACAATCAGATCGGCCAGTGAAATTTTCTTGCCGCCAGTTGCGCTGGAATTAAAGTCTTGCTGTATCGCGCTCAGTTTGGCTAAGACCGTAGGCAAATCAATTGCCTGGTTGACCGCCCAATCCTTCTGAGGTGCCAGACGTATTCTGGCACCATTGGCACCGCCACGCTTGTCGCTGCCACGGAAGGTGGAGGCTGAGGCCCAGGCGGTTTTTACCAGTTGCGCGATCGACAGGCCAGAGCCCAAGATCTTGCCCTTAAGTGCAGCAAGGTCTTGCGCATCGGCTAAGGCATGGTTGACAGCCGGTATAGGATCTTGCCAGAGCAAGACTTCTTTGGCGACCAGGGAGCCCAGATAACGTGAACGAGGGCCCATGTCACGGTGCGTCAGCTTATACCAGGCACGTGCGAAGGCATCTGCCAATTGCTCTGGATGCTGCAGAAAGCGACGTGAAATTTTCTCGTAAGCCGGATCCATGCGCAGCGCCATATCAGCGGTGGTCATCATGGGTGCATGCCGCAGTGATGGATCATGCGCGTCTGGCACCGTGGTTTTGGCGGCCGGGTCTTTGGGCGTCCATTGTTGCGCGCCGGCTGGGCTCTTGGTCAATTCCCATTCGTAAGCGAACAGGGTTTCGAAGTAGCCGTTGTCCCAGGCGATAGGGTTGGGGGTCCACGCACCTTCAATCCCGCTGGTGGTGGTGTGCACGCCTTTGCCGCTGCCGTAACTGTTCTTCCAGCCCAGACCTTGCTCTTCTATGCCGGCCGCTTCAGGTTCAGGGCCCACTTGTGCAGGATCTCCCGCGCCGTGGGCTTTGCCAAAGCTATGGCCACCGGCAACCAGGGCCACGGTTTCTTCATCATCCATCGCCATGCGGGCGAAGGTTTCACGGATGTCGCGCGCCGAGCCTAGCGGATCGGGTGTGCCATTCGGACCTTCCGGATTCACATAGATGAGCCCCATCTGTACCGCCGCCAGCGGTTTTTCCAGGTCGCGCTCGCCACTGTAGCGTTGATCATCTAGCCATTTGCCTTCAGGGCCCCAGTAGATATCTTCTTCTGGTTCCCAGATATCGGGACGTCCACCAGCGAAACCGAAAGTTTTAAAGCCCATAGAATCAAGCGCGACTGTGCCGGCTAACACCATTAAGTCTGCCCAAGAGATTGTGCGTCCGTATTTTTGTTTGATAGGCCACAGCAGTCGGCGTGCCTTATCCAGATTGCCATTGTCAGGCCAGCTATTCAAAGGTGCAAAACGTTGCGCACCTGCACCGGCACCACCGCGACCATCAGACACGCGATACGTGCCTGCGCTATGCCAAGCCATGCGGATAAAAAATGGCCCGTAATGACCGTAATCGGCTGGCCACCATTCTTGCGAGTCGGTCATCAGAGCATGCAAATCCTGCACCACAGCGTCGAGATCAAGACTCTTGAAGGCCGCTGCGTAATTGAACTCTATGCCCATAGGGTCGGATAGTTCTGAGTGTTGATGCAAAATTTTGAGATTTAATTGGTTTGGCCACCAATTTGCATTCTTTGGAGCTGCAGCAAGGGCATTCGGGCGGGCGCCACCCGAGAAAGGGCATTTTGCTTCGTTTGACATGGTTTTCTCCTTGAGTAAATCGTAATGGGTATTCGATTGCGCGTGTTTTGCTAAGTCTGCGCCAGCTCTGCCAGCATAGGCAGCTCTTGGCGGTTTAGCGAAGTCTTTCGATGTAGATTTGCTACCCACTCATAGTAGTGATTGGATTTTAATAGATCAATTTAATTATAAACATCGATTCGATCTATTTTAACTATCGATGTATTCATTACCAGTGCCCGTGCTCCTCGGTTGCAATCCCCGTTACCCGCTAAGCGAAAGCAAATCTGCCTACTACTCTCAATAGCAACGCCGCGGGCTTGTGGTGCGATGTTGCTTGATATTTGTCGTTACTTGTCGATACTTGTGACAATGCCATTAATACGCGATACTTTGGCTGATGTGTATTTTTCACATAGATGATGATCTTTATAGTTTTTAGGAAGCACCACATGAAAAACATTTCTCTCGTTGTCCTGGCGCTCTTACCTAGCCTGGCTCTGGCGCAAACGCCGGCTTCCAAAATTACGCAGGTGCTGGTGTATCCCGGTGGTGCCAAGGTAGAGCGGGCAGCAAAAGTAGCGGCGGGAGCGCGCGAACTCAAGTTCACCTGTTTGCCAGCGCGTTTTGATCTCGATTCTTTACAGGTACAAGCGGACGCCGGCATCGTGATCGGTGACATCAGTGTGCAAACCTTGGAAAGGGTGAGGGCACCGGAATGTGCGACTAGCCCACTCGACACCCGTATCCGCGAGTTGGAAGATCAAAAAGCGGCAATCGCTGCCGAAGATGCGGCCCAGGCTTTGGTCTTGGGCTACCTAAAGAACTACGGCAAAGATAAACCCAGCAGCCCCATCGCTAGTACCGCGGAGCAATTGCGCCGCACTGGTCAGGATGCCCTACAACGCCAGCATCAGGCGCAGCGCCGCGCTGAAGTCATAGAGAAGCAATTAGCGCCATTAGTGGCTGAACGCGAGCGCCTGATCGCTGCCAATCCGCAGGTACGCACGGTGCAGATTCGGCTGGCGGCACAAGCGGAGGGTGAGTTGCGCCTGTTTTATCGCTTGAAGCAAGCCGGCTGGACCCCGGTGTATCGCGCCTATCTCGATACCAATAAATCCCAACTGCGACTGGAGCGCCATGCGCAAGTGGCGCAGACTAGTGGCGAGGATTGGACTAACGTCAATCTGCGCCTCTCTACCGCCCAGCCGAATCTGGCCAATCGTATCAATCCGCCGTATCCATGGACCCTGGACATCCGTCCGCCGATATCGGCAAATAAATACGAGATGCAACTTGCAGCGGCACCTGCGCCGATGGCGAAGATGATTACTGTCACCGGAAGTCGCAGGAGTGCCGATGATGAGGAGGGCGCCCCTAACTTCGATGTCAGCGTATTCCAGGGCGAGTTCGCCGCTGAATTTGTGGTGCCGGGTAAAGTGAGCCTGAGCAGCGATGGTCAGCGTGGCGGCTTTGCTTTGGGTAATCAAACCCTGGAGGCGCACATAAAGGTACATGTACAACCGCAGCAAGAAGCGCAAGCCTATTTATTGGCAGAGCTGACGCGGCCGGCCGGCTCGTGGCCAGCGGGTAATCTGCAATTATTCCGCGACGGTGATTTTGTCGGACAGAGCCAGTTGCGCATGGACAGCGAAGAGCGCATGGAGTTGTTCTTTGGCCGCGACGAAATGGTGAGGGTGCAGACAGAACCGGAGCAACGTGACGCCGCCAACAAGGGTTTCATCGGCAGCCGTGCCGAGCAAAAAATTGGCCATGCTTACGTGCTGGAAAATCTGCACAAAAAAGCCATTACGCTACAGGTTTTAGAATCCTCCCCGGTCGCGCGTCATGAAGACATCCGTGTGCAAACCCAGTTCTCGCCAAAACCAGCGCAAGACACATGGCATAAGCAACCAGGCATCATCGCCTGGCAATTACCACTTGAGCCTGGCAAAACGGTGCGCCTGAGCGCCGACTATGTGATCAGCTATCCGAAAGACGCGATCGTGAATGGTCTGCGTTAAAAAGACCATGAAAATTGATAAAGACACCGCCGTCACCCTGCGTTTTACCGTTGCCGAGAGCACTGGTAGGTCATAGAAAATGGCAAAACGCCGATTTCTTACTTCATGGCGGTTATGATAATTTGCTGCCAAAAATAGAAGCTGCCCTGCAAGATCAGGAAGTCGGTTTTTCGCCAACTTAACTTTGGCTCCGGAAGACGCGTTTTGGCGTACGTGATGAAAGTTTGCTGCGCACGATCTCCAAGAAAGATTTTCCGCCTGGCGTTAAAGTCGGCGCCTCTTTACAAGGGCAGAAACGATGCTGGCGAAGAACAAATTTTACACCGTGCTCAAAATCAAGGGCGATCAGCTAATGCTCGATGGTTAATCACCCGTTGGAGACAAAATCTTGCGTGTAGGTTTGCAGTATTGGATGTGCGCGCCGCAACTGCGGAAGAAATAGCGCATGGTCACGTGCACGGCGATCACGGTCATCAGCACTAATCTTTGCCAAGCGTGGCTGCTTGCGCAACTTCTCGGCAAATTGTGTTGTCAGTGCTTCGTCATTCCACCACAAACTTGGGTCAATCGCGATGTAGGTTTGAAATAAATCCGGCGCGTGCAACAAACACTCCAGCGTGAATAAACCCGCCAGCGATTCACCGACTAGCGCGCGTTCTTTGGTGGTGCGATAGCGTTGTTCGATTTCAGGTATCAACTCGTCTGCAATGAACTGACGAAATAGGGCGGAGCCACCTAGGTTCGGCACTTCTTTTTTATCCAGGGCATTTTCACTTGGACCGGTTAAATCATGGCGTCTGACGGTGTTTTCTATCCCCACCAAAATAAACGGCCGCATACTGCCATTGGCCATCGAGACCTGCATCAAACCTGCGATATGCAAAAAATCTTCGGCCACGCCACCGTCTAACATGTAGACGACGGGGAAGGCGCTTGCCGCTTGCGCTGTATAAGCTTCGGGCAGATAGACATTAATGCGGCGCGTTTCTTTCACTACTTTGGATACTAACTCGAGGCTCTCGCCTATGATCAACGGTTTTACCTGCGTCTGCGCGTGACTAGCTTGGGCAGCAAGGACGAGCATGAGCGTGAGTGCAAATGCCAAAGTAGGTTTCAGTCCGAAAAAACGCATGGCTATCCTTCATGTGAAAAATCAAAACCCAAAGAATATAGTGTGAGAGTCGGCTAGGCAAGGACAGCTTTTTTCTAATTGTTTCGACAAAGACATAGGCCACTTGGTGCGCAATCGCTGATAGTGGTCTTGCATAATTGAGGGTGATTGGTACTTTCCATTAGCAGCATCAGCTCATAAAATAAAACCAGATTCACGCACCCAAGAGCGCCTGCAGGCAGGGCGCGCGCAGCGGTGCTGAAAACCCGCAATTTTTTCTATGAGATCGATGTCTATGAATCAGAAGTTGCAAGTTCGCGCGGTATGCCAGGATGATTATCCCGAGTGGAAAATCTTATGGGATGGCTATAATGCTTTTTATGGTCGCCACGGCGAGACCGCTTTAGCGCCAGAGTTGACGCAAATGGCGTGGTCACGTTTTTTTGAAAACAATGAACCCGTGCATGCCTTAGTGGCAGTTGAGGCGGGGCAGATCGTCGGGCTAGCGCACTACCTATTTCATCGCAATATCAGAAAATTCGCGCCAGATTGTTATTTGCAAGATCTGTTTACCGCAGAGACTGCGCGAGGCAAGGGCGTAGGCCGTGCTTTGATACTCGCGGTGGCGCAGCAAGCCACGCAGGCCGGTAGCGATTTGTATTGGCATACTCATCTAGAGAATACCCGCGCCCGCGCTTTGTACGACCAGGTCGCGCGCCACTCGGGTTTTATCGTCTATAGCAAAACAAAAGGCTAGTCCTGGCCTTGTTGTCCTGGCAAACATCTTCTACCTATATGGCTTAGCTGTTGTTTGAGCGTTCCATCATTCAAGTCGTCCATCCCCGCCTGCCGTCATCCGTCCAGAGCTAGTCGTAGTCCGTCGCAGCGGGCTCGCTGTTGGCATACGCTAGGTGCATAGTGCAATCCTGGTGGCTAGCAAGGAGTGCGGCAAATAATGCGCAACAGCTCAAATTTTGCCAAGTGTCGCCCGCTTTTCGCAAGCTACTCACTACGAATAATTTGCATCATCCTAAGGAGACTTATCCATGAAACACACTGTCATTTGTTCCGCTATTGGCCTATTCGCACTGAGCTGCGCCGCACCGCTCTTTGCACATGACTACACTGGCTTGATACGCGCCGAAAAATTTACTGAGGTAGAGCGTTTGGTGAATGCGAAGTTGGCGCAAGACCCGATCAATCACGACGCACTGATCGCCAAGGTCGAACTCATCATAGGCACTGGCGGTGAGCGCATCGATGAAGCCATCAAGCTGGCCGAGCAATGTGTTGCCAGCCATCCCAAAGAGAGCGATTGCCAAGAAAGCCTAGGTGTGGCCATGGGAACCAAGGCGATGAGCGCTGGCATCATGTCGGCGCTGGGTTCTATCTCTAAGATACGCGATGCTTTCAAGCGCGCAGTGGAACTTGATCCTAAAAGCCTCAGTGCGCGTTTTCTGCTGCTGCAGTTCTATACGCAAACCCCTAGCTTTGTCGGCGGCAGTACCAGTAAGGCCAAGGAGGTGTTAGCCGATACTGCAAAATTTAATCTGGAAGCAGGCAAACTCATGCAGGGCTTTTTGGAGTTGGCCGATGAGCAGCCAGGCAAGGCCGAGGCCATCGCGCTAGCCGCGAATGTCGGTACGAATGAGGCGCTGCGTGATAATCAGCGTGAGATTTTGCTCGGTGTTGCTAGCGACTACTTAAAGAATAAAAAGTATGCGGATAGTGAGCGCGTATTTCGCGCAATGCAGCAGCGTTTTCCAGAAAGCGAGATAGGCAGCTATGGCTTGGGCCGTTGCGAGCAAGAGCAGGGTAAGCACCAGGCCGCCGTAGCACTGTTTGAAAAAGCCAGCAGCATCACCCCGACTCCGCGTGCCCGCGTGCAGTACCGGCTCGGGGTCTCGCAGCAAGCACTGGGCGAGAAAGCCAAAGCTTTGATCTCTTACGAAAAGGCGCTGGCGGCCAAGCCTGGGCTGAACAAGAAGTTGGCAGAAGAAGCGCAAGATAAGATCAAGGCATTGAAGTCCTGATCAGTAACTGTTCGGTCTACTAGGAGTACGACAAAAAACTAAGATCTCTCAACGCTGAGGCGCCGAGGATAAACGGAGAACTACTTTGCCGTTCTCCGCGTCTCTGCGTCTCTGCTGTGAGGGGTTTTCACTTTCTTCATAGTCGGCTGAACAGTAACCCTGATCACCTAGTCTTTAGATCGCAAAAAGCGGCAGGCGCAATATCCATGCGCTCTGTGGCGGCTTTTAGGCCTGCAGAGCGCTTGGGGATTGCGCATGCGTTTTTTTATCCAATTATCCCTTGATGAGCACTCGCATTGGGCCTTGCCCGCTCAAAGCGGGGTAAGCATTTTTTATGCATGGCATTAGGTAGATTTTGGGTGTAGCTGTTTTCTGTTTGTGTTAGCGCAGCGAGATGGAGCGAACCGCTATGCTTGTGTACTGCAACAAGACTGAAAACCAAACATCCGAGATAGAGCATGAAAACAAAAACCATACTTGAATATTCTGACGTCGAAATCATCGCTGCCAGCGCCGTCGCCGAGGCACTGAAAAACAATTGGGCCGTGAGTATCGCGATCGTCGATGACGGTGGTCATCTGTTGTGGTTCCAGCGCATGGATGGTGCCGCACCGATTTCTGCCCAGATTGCACAGGGTAAGGCGCGCTGCTCGGCGATCGGGCGACGGGATAGCAAAATCTATGAAGACATGATCAACGGCGGACGCACTTCTTTTTTGAGTGCCTCTGGCCTCGATGGCATGCTAGAAGGCGGGATCCCCATCCTAAAAGACGGCGTATGCCTGGGCGCAGTGGGCGTCAGCGGTGTCAAGTCTGATCAAGATGCCCAGGTGGCAAGACAAGGGATAGCCGCGCTTGGGCTGAAATAGGGAGTCCTTGATGGCGTTGTGATCGGTGTTAAAACTAGCCGATGGTGTTGGTGCTTACAGAGGTAAGGGAAATCTATAGCGCTAGCAGCTAGGTGTATGATATTGGTGGCCCCCGATTACAAGTGAGGAAACTCAAAATGGAAGAGCAAAATTTTGTATTGCGACAGTTCTTCTCGGTCGCACTATTTAGCCTCATTGCGATCGGCAATGCGAGTGCGCAAAATTCGCAATTAAATCCTAAATACGATGCCGCTGTGGCGCAGCGTTTGGGTGCTGATCAGCGCGGCATGCGCAGCTATGTGTTGGTGCTGTTAAAAACCGGACCTAATAAAATGGCGGCAGGACCGGAGCGCGACGCTATGTTTGCCGGACATTTTGCCAATATCAATCGGCTTGCGGGCGAGGGTAAGTTGGCGCTAGCAGGCCCCTTCGATGGTGTTGACGGCTGGCGCGGCCTATTTATCTTTGCAGTAAAAGATATCGATGAGGCCAGGCAACTCACAGCGAGCGATCCTGTGATCGTCAATGGCGAGATGGTCGCCGAATATCACAAATGGTATGGCTCGGCAGGCCTCATGGATATTCCACGCCTACACGAAACGCTAACAGAGAAAAAATAGCTGTATGGGCGTGTTTGGCACGCACCAATTGAACCTGAACCTGATGCTTAGCGCTGTTTCTGACATGTAGTCATTTCAATTTTCCGTTCAAAAATTAAGTGACGCGATCAGTAGCGTCACTGCTTAGCGTCACTTAATATCAGCTCAGGCTGGGAGACTGCTTATTCTCGAAGCGCTGTTCGATGACGAAAGTCGCCGGCGTGTATAGAAGGTAATTGCCTCAAATACGAACAGCGCAGCTTCCAAGAATATGCCTTTGAGGTACGCCAGCAGCGCATAATTAAGAGCTCTGTTCTGAGCAAGCAAGACTATCAACGCGATGAGCCGCCGATTAACGGTGGCCACATCCACTCCTTCGATACAGTTTAACCCGCTCTCGATCAAGGTGGGTAACGCGCCGTGTTGCGGAACGACTCGCGTGTCTACGGTCGGGTAGATAACGAGTTTGCTCGATACCAGTTGCGCCGAGGAATTCATGGTTAGGCAAGTGCTAAGCAGCATGTCGTGGTACGCCAGTTCATCGACCTGACGCACTCATGCACAGCACGATCTGCTCGAACTTGTCGTAGATTTCCGGATCGCGCACGATACTCATGAATGGTCAAGGCCGGTGCCGGTCGAGAGCAAGTACAGGCGCTTGCCGGCAGCAGGTAATCGGCCACCAGCGTGCCGGTCGGCTTGCGTCCGACAATCACGCTATGCCCACCTGGATGTTCTTCAGGTGCGACGTCAGCGGGCCCGTCTTCGACCTTGATGCTCAAGGAATTCAAGATGGTCTTCATAGTTTAGGCGCTGGCAATGCTGTATGCGCCGCACAAGGGTTTGCCCGTTGATCTTCAGGCCTATCATGTGTGAAATGGCCCATTCGAAAAAACGTAGCGCCGGATCGCGCGTAGTTAGTAAGGAAAACACGACGGTCGGTCCAGTGATGCACGCTCAGCACGCGCTCTTCGTTCATATTACTCATGAAATATAAAAAGCCTACGAAAGTCAAAAATGGAAAATTATTTAAATGCCTAAGCGAAGTTTACACCAGTGCGCTCATACCAAAATCAATAAAGTTTTGGCTTTTAAATGCTTGGTCACCAAGGCGGCAAATGGTGCTGCGACCAGACCTCCTAGCGCCAAGCCTGCCACCAAAATCCAAACGGTGTGATCCAAAATAGAAAAAAAGGATGCCGCAACTACCACGGTCAAGAAGAATTCAGCGAAGTTGACTGTCCCTATGGTGGTGCGCGGATCTTGGCCGGCGCTGACCAAAGAGGTGGTCACAATAGGACCCCAGCCACCGCCACCCGTGGTATCCATTAACCCACCGAAAAACGCTAAGGGAATCACCTTTTTTACTTCGATCGCGTGCTTGGATTTGATATGACGAAAGGCTTTGCTCAGCACATAGACGCCCATCCCTAATAAATACAGGCTGATGTAAGGCTTAAGGGCTTTGCCATCGATATTCCCCAAAATATAGGTGCCCACTAAAGCACCGATGACGCCCGGCATTAACAAGCTAAAAAATAGTTTTTTATTCACGTTGCCCATCTTGAGATGCGCCACACCTGAAATGCCGGTAGTGAATACTTCGGCCAAATGGGTGGCACCGCTCGCCAATGCCGGTGGTGCGCCAGCGGCTAATAAAAAGCTACTGGAAGTAATCCCATAAGCCATGCCTAAAGCGCCATCGATTACTTGCGCTAAAAAGCCCACACCAACGGCGCTCCAAAATAAAGGATCGTGTAAGGACTGGCGTATCAACTCCATTCCGCTTTGTTCATTTCCGCCAAAAAACAAACGGAAAAATAGATAGGCAATTAGTCCGACTAAGACCGCGACGACGGCATAACTGAGCAAACGCAAAATCGGATGTTCTAGCGCATGCGTGATCTGATACTCGACCGGCGGCAGCGCCAGGTCTTGATGTTCTGGATTGATCGTTTGATCGTCGAGATCGATGTATCGAATTTTCATGAAGGCGAGCAAACACGGCTTTTATCTGGGATGCGCGATATTAGGCTGCTTTGCACAAGCTTCAAACGACAAAAAACTTATTTGTATATGGTGAGGGCTTAGGCAAAATCGCCCCGGCGTGATTGCATCCGCCTTGCCGTGGCAATTTTGTCTAAGTCTTAATGCTGTCAAGTGTGGAAAATGACGCTTTGCCGCTTCGTCAAAGAAGCAAAGCGAGTGCCAGGATTAAAACAAAAAATTACACTAGTGCGCTGACCTGTACTGCGATCCCAGATAGCACCGCATTGCCGGATAAAGGATCGCGCAGGTTTTCATCGAGTAGGGCGTTGAGATTGACGCCCGGTCTTTGCGCCGCCACAGACAGTTGGGTGCCTGGTAAATCATGGCCCCAACCATGCGGCAGGCTGACTACACCAGGCATCATTTCGCTACTAATTTCCACTTGCGCCGTGATCATACGATCGCCGTTGCGAATTTGCGCCATGCCGCCTTCGATCAGGCCTAGGCGTTGCGCGTCATCCGGATGCAGCAGCGCGCTACAGCGGTAGTGGCCTTTCGCCAACGCCGGCAGATTATGCATCCAGCTATTATTTGAGCGCAATTGCCGCCGCCCTACAATCACCATGTCTGGGGCTGCCGTATCCAGATCAGCACGGACGCGCGCCAGATCATCTAGCAGCATCTGTGGTGCCAGTTCGATTTTGCCGGAAGTTGTGCGTAGTGCTTCCGGTATCCGCGGTTGCAAAGCGCCGAGATCTAGACCCGAGGGTGCTGCCTTGATTTTCGCCAGAGTCAGACCATCCGGTTTCTGAGTAAATTGATCGCCATACGGGCCGCTGCGTAGTGCTAACTCGACTTGGCGCTCAGCGCCGCGTAGCGGCTGCAAGGCCGCCATAATCTGCGCGCTGGCGGCGCCAGCACTGCGCTGTAAATCTTGCTCTAGCAAGGCGTCATCGTAAGCATCGATGTCGATCTGGCTGCCCAGGCCTCTGGCAATCGCTGCGATACGCAAGATGCTCTGCCACTCTTCAGGCTGGCTGCGCTCACGGGCCAAGGCAGGCGGGCTGTAGCGCGCGTGATTGCGGTAAGAAAATTGGGTGAAGGTGACGTCGTAATGGGCTTCTTCTAAAGGTGATAAACCCGGCAGTATCACATCGGCATGGCGCGAGGTCTCATTGAGGTAAATATCCATGCTGAGCATGAAATCGAGTTGATCCAAGGCGCTCGCTAAACGCGCACCATTTGGTGCTGATAAGACGGGATTGCCAGCAATCGTAATTAAGGCCTTGACCTGACCGGCACCGGGCGTGTCTATCTCTTCTGCCAGACAGGTGATGGGAAATTCACCGGAGATTTCTGGCAAGCCGGAGACGCGGCTATGGTGCCGTCCGCTAATCACGCCGCGGCCACTGCCTGAGTGGCTGCGGGTATTGGCAGCAAACGCAGCCGCCTTAGGGAACATGGCACCGCCTTCCTGGTCCAGATGGCCGGTCAGCACATTAATCACATCGATTAACCACGAACAAAGGCTGCCGTATTCTTGGGTGCAAGTGCCGATGCGACCATAGACTGCCGCTCTTTCTGTGGTGGCCAGGCTGCGCGCCAATTCACGTATTTGGTTGGCCGCGATACCACAGCGCTGCGCCATACGCTCTGGGGTAAATTCTTGCACCGCAGCGGCGATTTGCTCTACACCTACGGTGTGTTCGGCCAGACGTCCCAGTCGCACCAGTTTTTCGTCAAACAAGGTATGTACCAGGCCGAGCAAGAAAAACACATCAGCACCGGGGCGGATGAAGTGATGGGCGTCGGCCACCTCGGCGGTTTCGGTCTTGCGTGGATCGATTACCACGATCTTACCGCCACGTTCGCGCATGGCCTTGGCCTTGCCACGAAAATCCGGCACGGTCCACATGCTACCGTTCGAGACCATAGGATTGGCACCGATGATTAACAAAAACTGGCTGCGCTCTATATCCGGCACTGGCACCGTGAGCCAACTGCCAAACATCAGGCCGACCGACAGCATCTTGGGTATCTGGTCTAGTGTAGAGGCAGAGTAAATATTACGCGAGCCCAGCGCCTTGGCCAACTTAGGGAAGTACAGCAATAAACCCATCTTGTGCGAGACCGGGTTGCCCAATACGGTGGCTACCGCATCGGCACCGTGTTGGGCAATGATGGGTAGCAGGCGGCGTTCGATTTCGGCATAAGCCTCATCCCAAGTCGCCGCTACGAATTTGCCATCACGCTTGATCAAAGGGCTACGCAGGCGATCTGGGTCTTCATGTAGCTCTTTTAAGCCTATCGCCTTGGGGCATAGAAAACCAGCGCTAAAAACATCGGCCTTATCGGCCCGAATACGCATGATTTTATTTCCCTCCAATTCTATCTCCAGCCCGCAACAGGCCTCGCAAAATGGGCAAATACGCTGGGCTATCCTGGCTTGCTCGGTCATGGTGCTTCTCTCTTAACGACGATCGTGATGGGAGTAAAGTGCGGGCGATGACAAAAGTGGCAATAAAAATGAACGACCGTTCTATTATCTGGAGTTTGCACAGACATGTCAATTGCTTAAAAGAGACAAAGAGAGAGCTGAATACAGCGCTGAATTGATAGCTGAATTACAGAGCTAAACATAGGGGGAGAGGGGGGGACTTCTAAAAACCAAGGAACCGTGATTGCGACTCACAGGGAAAAGCTTTGCCGCAGAGGCGCAGAGGTCGCAGAGGGGAAAACAAAGATTTTCTCTGCGTCCTCTGCGCCTCTGCGGCGAGAAAAGTTTTTGTTTTTAGGTTTTTAGAAGTTTCCAGAGGGCCAGGCGCAGTATTTATGCGCCTAGCACAAGCTTTTTGGTCTACAAGGCGCATGAATGCTGCGTATTGCAGTTGGTAGGCTAAGTGCAGAGCCTAGCGTGCATAGACTTAGTGACGGCTGAGATTTTTAAGATAGTGCGAGTAAACCGCTTCATAGCGGCCATTTTGTTTGATGGTACGTAAAGCGGCGTTGAAGTCATCGCACAGCGATTGCTCGCGAAACGCCATATGGCTGTAAATATCAGGGAACTGTCTATGAATTTCAAACTGTTCAGGGGTATAGCGTGGATCAGCCCAAGTTTGCAGGCTATTGAGGAAAATATACATATCCCCGACGCTGACGTCATACTGCCCGGTGGCCAATAGTCTAGCCTGGTCGGCAGGGTGCGAGACTTCGCGGTACATGTTCGGCTCTGAGCTGCTTACCATCTGAAAAGGCTTACCCAAAAAAGTATGCGCGCCTTGGTAAGTGACGATACTTTTTCCTTTTAAATCCTTGATCTCCGAGATCTTCAGCGTGCGTTCTTTGCGGGTGATTGCCACATCGCTGTAGCGGAAGATAGGATCACTGCGACATCCAGTGATTTTGGCATCAGCGAAAATATTGGCTGAACCATCCACGCGCCCTTCGTTCAACTCTATCACCAGACGGTAATTCGACATCGGTACCAAACTCTTTAGCTGATACTGCGGTAAAAGTTTAAAGGTTTCGTAGATTAAATCGGTAAATA
Source organism: Undibacterium piscinae (assembly GCA_003970805.2). Classification (GTDB taxonomy): domain Bacteria; phylum Pseudomonadota; class Gammaproteobacteria; order Burkholderiales; family Burkholderiaceae_D; genus Undibacterium; species Undibacterium piscinae. Next base: position 775,092 of record CP051152.1, on the reverse strand, counting down.
GCCCGGTGTTGCCTTTCTCGCTGAAGTAAGGCGGGAAGTTTCCAACCCCGATCTTGAGCTCTCTGGCGTGCAGCACAGGGCTCATTAGTAGGATGGCCGACAGCATTGCCACCAGCCGCGCGCATACCAATAGCGGCATCTTGAATTTGGGTACAGCGCGTAGTGGCGTATTCATTTCAGTGGTATTTCTTTGAGAATGAGTCGAAAGTATCTCGCATCTAGGCAGTTATCACAAGGGGATGCAGTGCAGTGGACGAAAAAATGGGCCAGTATCAAAACGATAGCGGCCCATGTCTAAGTTAATTTGCCAGAACTAAGGCAAACTCAAACAGTGTGTTACCAGACCCGACATTGATCCTTTTTGACCATGGCTTGTCCCGCCTTGCAAGCAAATGCCTTATGAAATTGTGGCATATTTACTGCCACACCATTAATGCGGAACTGTGCTGGCGAATGTGGATTGGTCAGCGCATTGACGCGTAGATTTTCAGGTCTGTCATTGGCGCAATCCCACTGCGCAAAGCCGATAAAAAATCTTTGCTCTGGCGACAAACCATCGCGCGCTTCACTAGGATGTTCGGCAAACTCGGCTTGCCATGCCATCCACGCCAATAACATGCCGCCCAGATCGGCTGAATCTTCACCCAAGGTCAGATGTCATCGACGATGGTGTAGCCAGCGTATTGATCGACGATACATTGCGAACGCTCTAAAAACGCTTTGGCGTCTTTTTTGTCCCATTTCAGTTGCCTTTGGCGTCAAACTGACGGCCTTCATCATCGAAACCGTGGATGATTTCGTGGCCTATGGTGCCGCCGGTGTTGCCGTAGTTCGGACCCGCATCCATTTTATTGTCGAACAGCCCCGGCTGGGAAGTTGATATCGTTCATTTGTGGGTTGTAATACGCATTCACGGTCGGCCCATTCAGCGCCCGATGCCTGATTTCAAACACTGTACCGCGCAATAACATGCCTTTCACCAGATCGTTGCTGAATCGCGCAACTATCCGGTCAGCTTGCTATTGATTTACTGTCATCTTGACCTTGGCCTAGTCAGCGCTATTGATCGATGATACATTGCAGCCTCGATTTGCAAGGCTCATGGCAGTCTGTTTTTGTCCCACCATTCTTTCAGAATTGCCTAGTGGCGCCAAACTGCACATTCATCAAACCGTGGCAATACTTCCAATGGTGCCGCCAGGTGTTGCCGTAAAGTCTTGGAATAGAAAGCATTTTATTGTCGAAAGGGGCTGTATAACCGCCGGCATGGCAAGACATGCCAGATATAGTTCAGCTCTGCCAAAGAGCGTTGTGCCATACGGCATTCACGGTTTGCGGTGTCATGCCCCATTCAGCGCGTTCCACCGGCCTTGCCGATTTGCATTCCAGCTGAAATTTGGTGTGAGTGCCTGCAAACACTTCAGATTCATCTTATGAAACTGCTGGTAGGGATCGCCACCTGCGTCATTGGCTTTGGCACCTCTGTTTCTATGCCAATACCGTCAACTATTGCTGCCGCGCTGGCGCTACGCCACTTAATTCAAAGGTCTTGGCAACGTGCTGGGTATATTGCTCACGCATTTTTTTTGATTTTTCATCGGTCTTGGTATAAAAATCGCGATCCGGCAAACTGATGCCGCCACCGGTGGCAAAGGCAATCACGCTATTCGAGTCACTCAAATCCTGACTGGCACCGAAACCGAAAAACAGACCTTCATCAGCGCTGGCAAGGTGTAATTGCGCCAAGACCTTGGCCAGTGAAGCCTTGTCTTCTTAGGCCAACATAAGGAGTGCATTATGTACTACAGCAGTGGAAACTACGAAGCCTTTGCCCGCCCGCGCAAACCTCAGGGTGTGGAGAACAAGACCGCCTGGTTTGTCGGCTCTGGCCTTGCCGCACTGGCAGGTGCCGCGTTTCTGATCCGCGATGGTCAGATGGAGGGGAAGCGTATCACCATCCTGGAGCAACAACTGTTGCCCGGTGGCGCGTTGGACGGCATCAAGGAAGCGAAAGAAGGCTTCGTGATCCGCGGCGGCCGTGAGATGGAAGATCACTTCGAATGCCTGTGGGATTTGTTTCGCTCTATCCCATCGCTGGAGATAGATGGTGCCAGCGTACTTGATGAGTTCTATTGGCTAGACAAGGATGACCCTAACTATTCTTTGCAGCGCGCCACGGTCAATTGCGGCCAGGATGCGCATACCGACGGCCTGTTCGCGCTCAGCGAGCATGCGCAGAAAGAGATCATCAATCTATTCCTCGCCACCCGCGAGGAGATGGAAAACAAGCGTATCAACGAGGTGTTCGGCGCTGAATTCCTGAACAGCAATTTCTGGCTGTACTGGCGCACCATGTTTGCCTTTGAAGAGTGGCATTCGGCGCTGGAGATGAAGTTGTATCTGCACCGCTTCATCCATAAAGTCGACGGTATGCCGGATCTGTCTTCGATCAAGTTCACCAAGTACAACCAATATGAATCTTTGGTGCTGCCGCTGGTCAAGTGGCTACAGGAACATGGTGTGGTATTCCAGTATGGTACCGAGGTTACCGATGTCGATTTCAATATCGCAGCAGGGCGCAAACAAGCTAGCGCAATTCACTGGCGCAAGGACGGGCTAGCAAGCAGTGTTGCGCTCGGCCCAGATGATTTGCTCTTCATGACCATAGGCTCGCTCACCGAAAATTCCGACAACGGCGACCACCACACGGCAGCCAAGCTCAATCAAGGGCCAGCGCCCGCGTGGGATTTGTGGCGACGCATCGCCGCCAAAGACGCGGCGTTCGGCCGTCCGGACGTGTTCGGCGCGCATATTCCCGAGACCAAATGGGAATCGGCAACCGTCACTACACTCGATCAGCGCATTCCCAAGTACATCCAGAAAATCGCCAAGCGCGATCCCTTCAGTGGCAAGGTGGTGACGGGTGGTATCGTCAGCGTTAAAGATTCTTCGTGGTTGCTTAGCTGGACGGTGAACCGTCAGCCACACTTCAAGCAACAGCCCAAGGATCAAATCGTGGTGTGGCTGTACGGCTTGTTTGCCGATAAGCCCGGTGATTACGTGAAGAAAAACATGCAGGATTGCACCGGCGAAGAGATCACCCAGGAATGGCTGTACCACATGGGCGTGCCGGTCGAGGAGATCCCTGAGTTGGCCGCAAGCGGAGCCAAGACCGTGCCGGTGATGATGCCCTACATCACCGCGTTCTTTATGCCGCGCCAGGCCGGTGACCGCCCAGACGTGGTACCGGCGGGATCGGTGAACTTCGCCTTCATCGGCCAGTTCGCGGAATCGAAGGAACGCGACTGTATCTTTACCACCGAGTATTCGGTACGCACGCCGATGGAGGCCGTCTACACACTGCTCAAGGTAGAGCGCGGTGTGCCGGAGGTATTCAACTCCACCTACGACATCCGCACGCTGCTGGCCGCATCCGGCCGCCTGCGTGACGCCGCAGCAAGGCGATCTGTTTTTTGATATTATCCCCGTCCTGCGCCTTGCGCGCAATTTGGCTGGAGCGATGAAAAGCGCAGGCATAGGCGGCAAACCTATGGATCGCAACAGCCAGAGCCTGGTCAACATCGCCTATAACACTGGCCCTGTCATGTGGGCGGGGCAAAAGCTCAGTCTTGAAGATCAAATCAATGGGCCCATGAAAAACCCGAATATCATGGCAACCGACATACCCAGATTACTAAATTTACTCAATACGACACCGGCCTATAAACAAAGGTTTGAGCAAGCCTATCCAGGCGAAGAAATTAATCTGGCGAGTATAGGAAAGGCCATTGCGAATTTTGAGCGTAGTATCTTGAGTCAAGCCACGCCATTTGATCAATGGCTGGCCGGTAAGCGGAATGCCATGACGGGCCAGCAACTGCGCGGATTGCGTTTATTCACGAATGAAAAAAAGACCAATTGTGTGGCCTGCCATAGACCGCCCAACTTCACTGACTATGGCTTTCATAATATTGGGCTCGCCTCCACCGATATTGGCCGCTATCAGCTCCAGCAAATGCCGGTTTTGATGGGTGCGTTTAAAACACCGCAACTACGTGATGTCGAACACAAGGCGCCATTTATGCACAATGGTTCTTTGAAAACATTGATGGAAGTAGTCGAGCACTACAATCAAGGCAATCTCAGAGCCACGGTGGGCGAAGTCTCAGTCGATATCCGTCCCTTACATCTATCGGCGCGAGAAAAGGCTGACTTGGTCGCCTTCTTAAAAGCGCTGAGCGGGCCAGTGCAGAAAATGGCCGCGCCTATCTTGCCCGAATAAGCCGCTAGCGGGCCAACCACAAACATTCTGCTTGCGCTACGCCGCGCCTGCGCTGTACCCAGCTTCAAAAACGCTGCCGCAATAGGAATGCGGTTGCTGGCAGCATTTCGGCCTGCAGAGCGCATCGATACTGGGCACACGATTTTGAAATATCGAAGTCTGCGGCGCGCTGTTGGTTTAGATTCCGTAAGGCGCAATACGCCTGCAGTGATTGACGCCTCAGATATTAGGCCTTCTGGCTGTGCCTAGTGCGCCTTAGGGCTTGAAGATTTATGCGTGATGGAGAAACGATCCGGCCTATTTTTTACGTTGCAGGTGGGCGTTCACCAGCATCCCGGAAATCGATATTTCCGGATACATATCCGGTAACGCGACATCGGGGCCGAACCAACGTGCTTCGCTTATTTCTTCACCATCGACACAGATCTCGCCACTGACATAGTCAGCCGTAAACGCGATCATCAATGAATGTGGAAACGGCCAGGATTGGCTGCCAAAGTAGCTGATGTTATTCACCTTTAAGCCGACTTCTTCCATTACCTCGCGGTGGATCGCGTCTTCTATCGATTCGCCAGCTTCTAAAAAACCAGCCAGTGGACTAAAACGCCCGCTAGGCGAACGGCCATGATGTGCTAGCAACACGGTATCGCCTTTTTTGATTAAGACCATCATCGCCGGAGAAATGCGAGGGTAGGCGATGTGGCCACAGGCGCTGCACTGGAAGGCGCGTTCACCGCTAGCGAGCTGCATAGGGTTTGCGCATACTCCGCAATAACGGTGCGTGCGTATCCACTCATTAATCTGCGCGGCACGGCTGGCAAGCCCGAGCAGTTGATCATCAAAAACGCCAAATAATTCGCGCAGGCTTTTGAAAACAAAACCACGATCAGCTTCGACCTCTGCTGCTAGCCAGGTGGTGCAGCAATATTGCGTTTGCCACATGCCCAGCGGGTGCATATGGTCGGCTTGCAAACCCTGCGGTATGCCTGCGCTTGTGTCCGGCAATGTCAGGTCACTTTCGCGTACGAGTAATTCGCCAGAACGGAAAATAAACACCAAAGGCGCGGCATGCGTCTGGGGCACCAAGGTAGGGATAAAAGTGTCAGGTGTTCTTAGCATAAGTAGGACGATTACAATTGGGTAGAACAAAGGGGGATTATATATACTCCCCGCAGTGTTATTTTTTTGCGCAATAAGCACGTGGGCAAACGGCTTAATTTATTTCCATAATAGGGGAGTATATGCCTAAGCCAGGATTCAAGGCGGCGCAATAGAACTGCGCGCCAGGCTACCTGAGGCATTTCGCCATATGGATTTATCCCGCTACCGCAATCATTCTGGCGATGCCGATTTTGCGGCGATTTTCTTCAACTGGCGCTTGCTGCGCTTGGCACGCAGTATCGCTGCGGTACCGGCGCGGTACGGGTCGACGTGGAATGGAAAGCGCTGCTGAGCGCTAAACCCATCTGGCATATAGTCGCCAAACACGCCGTACTGCTCGGGGAATCCCTGCTGACCCTTGATCGCCGTGCCAAACAGATGGTCGATAAAAGAGAAGTGGGCTGCATAGTTTTTATCCAGCGCGATCTGGTCGGACGAATGATGCCAGTGATGGAAATCGGGCGTTCAGGTATTTCAGCGGCCCCCAATTGAGATGACATTGGCAAACACAGCCTGAAAGCCCACCACGATTTGTACACATTTGATCACCGACTTTGTCAAATCCCAGCACATTGTTGCTACCCTGCACCAACACGCGGGTTCAGCTCCAAGCATATGCATGCGCGATTATGGTCGGCCACAGCATTTAAAAATGTTGGAATGTTAGAACCGACCCCGTGTTTCTTGAAGCATTCCATGCGGTGCAATACGCCTGCGGCTATTGCACCCTACGTATTACGCCTTACGGCCTTGACCCCATGTTGCGCGTGTTGCGTACGCTACGGTCGCTTATATTTTTAAATGTACAGCAAGATATTTTGCCAAGAAATTAAAGACAAATGTCGCCACAACACCAACTGTTGCTTTTATTATGGCCGACCTATTCTCGGTGCAAGCGTCCGTAACGAATTTTTTATCTCCTTTGGTTATTTCAATATATGAAATATCACTTGAAGAATCTATCGAGTTTTCGACGAATTCACCAAGTGCGGTCGATATTTGATATGCAAAAAAAATAAAAAGGAAGGCTAAGAGTAAAAAAACTCGCCAGTTGTGATGTTGACGGGGAAATCCCTATTAAAACCGGCATTAGACTAATTACAAAAAATGAACATGCAATCAGAGTAGAGTATTTAAATATGGAAGGAATAAAATGCGATCTTTTTCTTGCGAAATTTAGGTATTTTGACTCTTTCGATTCATCTAATGCTTCGAGCCATTCGTCGAACACGGCTGTAATCGTCCTTGCAACAACATAATCTACATATGAAACTTTAATTTCACATGTTTTTGACGATAGCATTGAAAGCAGTGATCGAGGTAATCCTGTTGGAAGCTCCTCTATAAGTTTTCTTTGCGTAGTAATCCGACTAATTAAACGAATGGTGATTGAGTAATTTTGAGCCCGATTCGTTTGAGGCAAAATTATTGCAAAATTGTATCTGGCGACAATGCTTTCTGTGCATCCATTTGTGGAACTATTTAATGACAGAAATCGCTCAATCGAGCTGTGCGTCTCTTTCTGGTCTTTCTCAAAGAAAATTGTAAAACTCGAATTCGATGAAATGACGCGATATTGTTCTAGAATTTGTTTGATTTTCAAATCTAACTGTTTTATGTCGTCAAGATTTACACGAATAGATTTTTTTGAGATTTTTGTTACTTCTTCTGTCTTTCCTGTTATCTGGTTGTATAAATCTTGATATGCCTGCATGCTAATTACTGAAGCCCCATTTCTGCTTTCAATGGTCACTTCTGTAGGATTGTCATCATTTTCCACGATCGCACTACTCATAATATTTCCTTTTTTTATTTTTGAAGATCCGCAAATAATTTATGTTCGTAAAAATTATTTAGCAATATTTAATAACAATTAAATTACTAAGTTGAAAATTTACCTTTCACCCAACCCCCACCAAACTCCTACCACCCGACGTCCTCTGCACCAAAATCTTGGTAGAGATACGCTCCGTCATTTCCTGCACATGCGAGATCACGCCTACTTTGCGGCCCATGGCTTGCAGGCCGTCTAGGGCGTCCATGGCTACGCGCAGGGTGTCGGCGTCCAGGCTGCCGAAGCCTTCATCAATGAACAGTGATTCGACTCTTACGCGATTGGATGACAGCGATGCCAGGCCTAGTGCCAAGGCTAGCGAGACCAGGAAGGATTCGCCGCCGGAGAGCGAGTGCACCGAGCGGGCTTCGTCGCCCATGTCCTGGTCTATCACCATCAGGGCTAAGGTGTCTTTGATGCGTTGCAGACGGTAGCGGCGCGATAGTTCGTGCAGGTGGCGATTGGCGTAGCCGAGTAACACATCGAGCGTGTATTGCTGCGCGTAGTTGCGGAATTTTTTGCCGTCGGCTGCGCCTATCAGGGCGTTGAGGGTTTCCCAGATTTTGCTCTTGGCTTCCTGGTTTTCCATCAGTTTGACGATGTCGGCAGCCTGGCTGCGGCGTGCCTGATCTTGTGCGATGGCGGCCTGCAGCTGGCTGGCGCTGGCATTGGCGGTTTGCCTTTGTGCTGCCAGGCTTTGCAGCGCTTGCTGTAAGGCGGCGAGGGCGGCTTGATCGTTGATTTCGCTGATTGCGCTGATAGGGCTGACCGTGCTGTGATTCTGTTCGCTGGTTTGCTCTGGTGCTAGTTGGTTGGTCGCATCGAGGTCTATGCTGTTTTCTGTGCTGCTTTCTGTACCACCTACTGCGTTGCTTTGCTCTAGCAGATGGGCCAGGCTAGGGCGCTCGGCTTGATGGCTTTGCCTGCGCAGGCTGCGCTCTTGCGCTACTGCGGCCGCTTGCTGGCTGGCGTTGGCCAATGCTTGCAGTGCGGCGCGTTCGGCAGCAATCCATGCGGCATCGTGTTCTAGCAGGGCGCGTAGTTGCTCTGTCGCTGCTTGTTCCGGTATTGCTTGATTGTCTGGTTCAGAATTTTCGCTGGCGAACAGCGCGGCGTTTTGCGCTAGCCAGTTAACTAGTTGCGTTGCCGCTTGCCCGGCTTCTGCGCTGTCGCTAGCGAGGCGCGCCTGGGCTTGCGCCAAGGCTTCGCTGCTGCGGCTGTGCTCTTGCGCGGCGGCACTGGCGGTTTGCGTGTGTTGCGCCAGCCCTTGTTTGGCGCTGGCGATGGCGTTAGCAAACTGCGCTTCTATCTGGCTGACGCTGAGAACTGGTCCGTTTGCGTCTGCTAATTCAGTTTGCTTAAGTGCACGCAAGATGGCGTTTCTTTGCGCTTGCTTGTCTTGCAGCACCAGATCGCTGGCGGCGAATTCCGTGCTGGCGCGCTGGCGTTCCTGTTCTGCCTTGGCTTGCGCTTCCGCCAGATTGACTAGCTCCAGATTCAGGGTGGCGTGACGTTGGCTGCTCAGCTCTAGCTCTTTACTCTGGCTGAGCCAAGCTCGGGCGTGTTCGGCGCAGCGCTGCTGAAACTGCTCGGGTGCGGCTTGCCATTGCTCTTGCCAATCCGCCTCTACAGCAATGTCTGCGCTGGCGTTGCGGAAAGCGGGGGCTAGTTCTGCCAGGCACAGTGCCAGACGCTGGCTGCTTTGCTGTGCTTGCTCGCTGGCGTTTTTGCTGGCGGCTTTGGTTTGCTCTAGCGTGCTGGCGGCCTGGCTGGCGGCGTCTTTTTTACTTTGCTGATCTTGCGTGGCGCGCTCAAATGCGGCTTGCGCCGTATCTTTAGCTTGCAGCGCGGTACGGCTGGCATTCTCCAGTTCGGTGATCTGCGCTAACTGCTGTTGTACGGCGCTACGCTGCTGGCTGAACCAGGCGCTTTGCTGTTCTGCGTCCTTAGCCAGGGTCGCCGATTCCGTGGCCAACTCGGTCGCTAATTCCGTCGCCAGCGGGTGGCTCTGCCATGCTTGTTGCTGTGCTTGCAGTAGCTGGTTTAGCTGGCTTAGTTCCAGCTGAGACAGCTCCAAAGATTTTTGTTCGCTCGCCGCTTGCGCCGTATTGCTGGTGTGCTGTTGCTGCGCTTGCTGGCTGTGCTGGCGGCATTGCTGTACTTGTTCTTGCAAGCCGCTCAGCAGGGCACGCAATTGCGGGTTGTCAATGCGGTAGGGGTGTTGCTCTGATCCGCAGACCGGGCAGGGCTGCTCTGCCACTAATGCAGCGCGCAAGCTTTCTACGCTGGCGGCGCAGGCCGCTTCAGCCAATTTGAGCGCGCGTTCAGCTTGCTCTAGCGCACCGGCTAAGGCGGGCATCTGGGCGGCGGCTTGCGCGGCGGCGGTCTCGCTGTGCGTGATGGCGAGCGCACTGGCGGCCGCTTGCGCCTGCACGCTGGTCTGGCGCGCATGCAGTTGCGCCAGGGCCTGCGTGATCTGCTCAGCGCTGGCGAGTTGCTCGCGGCGCGTGTCTAACGCTTGCTTGCGGGCGGGCGTGTCGCTCAGCTTTGTACTGGCGCTTTGATAGGCGAGCGTGGCTAACTGACGCGCTTGTTCCGCCTTGACTAGCTGTTCTGTGCTGAGCCCTAATGCGGTTTGGCTGCTGGCTAATTGTGCGCTCTGATCTTCCGCATTTTGGGCATAAGTGGCCAGTATGCCGTTAAAACTGTTGATTTCATTGCGTGACAGGCTAGCTTGCTTGAGGAGTATCTCCCACGCGGGCCAGTTTTCTGCCAGGCTTTGCAGGGCGCTATTTTGGCTCAACCATTGCTTGGTGGCTTGCTGTTTTTGGCTATTCGCGCTGAGTTCGGCTTGCTTGTTGTCGCGCTTTTCTTGTGCCTGCGAGGCAGCCAGATCGGCGGCGCGCTGCGCTGCTTGTTTAGCCTGGTGTGCCGGTAGCAGGGTGGCGATGCTGGCGTCCAGCGCTTTGGCAATATCGAGTTGCGGCGCAGCCTGGCTTTGCGCTTGTTCGGCCGCCTGCACGCCTAACTGGGCGCTGGACAGCGCCGCCGCCATCTGACTGCGGTGTAGCTCGGCTTGCTGTAACTTGGCGTTGGCATCCGCAATCGCGCTGTGCTGCGCACTGATGTTGCGGCTTAGCCTGTCGGTTTCTGCCAGCAAGGGGCGTGCCGCCTGTGCGTGCTCTACCTGTTGCAGCGCACTGCTGCGCGGCTTGGCTTGCTCTTGCTCGGCGTGCTTTTGCTGGCTGTGTTGTTCGGCTTGTTGCTGCTCTTGGGCTAGCTTGCTATCTAGCTCAAACCAGCGCAAGTCTTGCTCTAGCGTGGCTTTGCGCGCATCGAGTGCGGCCACGCTGGTATTGGCGGCCTGGCTGTCTTGCTCTAGCTGAGTGCGCTGATCTTCGGACAGTGGCTTTTGATCTGCCAGCCTGTCGTTGATGCGCTGCAGCTCTTGCTGTTCTAGCTTGGCACGGGCAAACGCACGCATCGATAACTGGCTATAGATGCTGCTGCCGGTTAAGGTTTCCAGCAGCTCGCCGCGTTCATTGTCTTCGGCTTTTAAAAAGCTGGAAAATTCATTTTGTGCCAGCAAGACGGCGCGGGTGAATTGCTCGAACTTCAGGCCTACGCGTTTTTCTATTTCGGCCTTGACCTCGGTCTTTTTGCCGCCGATAGGCAATAGTTGCGGCAACTGGTGCAGCGTCATGCTGGTTGGTTGCAGACCGCCATTGGCCTTGTTGCGCGAGCGCCGCACGCTCCAGCGGGCGCGGTAGCTGAGAACGTCGCTGCCGACAAAATCCACTTCGGCATAGCCTTCGCCGGTACCGCGCCTCAACAGGTTGGCGGCATCTTGTTGCGAGATCAGCTCATTGCCATCGGGCAGCGTCTTATTGCCACCGGCTTTGATCAGGCGCGGGGTGTTTTCGTACAAGGCCATGCACAGGGCATCTAACAAGGTGCTCTTGCCTGCGCCAGTGGGGCCGCTAATCGCAAACAGACCGGCTGATTTCAGCGGCTCTTGTTCAAAATCGACTTCAAATTCACCGGCCAGCGAGGCCAGGTTTTTACCGCGTATGGCTAAGATTTTCATGCTTGTGCCTCATCGCTGAGCAGTAATTCGGCAAACGCGGCAGTCAGTGGCGCTGGCGTTTCGCCTTCAAATTTGCTGCGGCACAGGCGTTCGAAGATCTGGTCGGGTTGCAGTCTTTCCAGCTCATCGAGCGTGGCAGGCAGATCGTTGCCGCTAGGCTTGGCGGCGAAACTGGTTTCTATCTTGGCCAGACGTACCGGTTTGCCTTCTAGTGCCGCTTCTATGGCAGCGCGCAAGCCGGGTTCGGGCGCATCGAGTCGCACTCTGACTTCCAGATACGGCTGACGTTCCGGCGGGGTATCGGCGGGAATGTCGAGGGCAGTCAAGGCCACCAATACCTGTGCCAGCGGCGCTGGTTGCCTAGGTACGCGCAGCATCTCTACGGCACGCGGCACCATGAGCGGAGTGATATCGACTGCTTGTTCGCCTGCCAGATCGACGCGCAAAACCTGATGCTGGTAATCGACTTCGGCAAACGACATAGGCAGCGGGCTGCCGCAGTAACGAAGATGCGCTTGCTTGCCGACTTTTTGCGCCAGGTGCAGATGGCCGAGCGCGGCATAGGCGACGTTGGCGTCGAACATAGTCGCGGATAAAGCTTCGGTGCCGCCGATGACGATACGGCGCTCGGATTCTTCCGAGATTTCGCCGCCTACCATGTGGCAATGACCGAGCGCGATGATGGCCTGACCGGGTTGGCGCCGACTCAGCGCATGTTGCAGCGCCTGGCGGTAGAGTAGGGTGATGCCTTCCATATAGGGATCAACTGAGTCATCCACACGCGGCACATCACCGGGGCGCAGGAAGGGTATCGCCAGACACCATGCCTGAATTTCGCCTGCCTGGTTTTTTAACGGCACCACCAGCTTGCCCAGATCGATACTGGCGTCCGCCAGGCGCGGCACAAAACCGATCACCGTGGCGTCCAGGGTTTCCAGCAAAGGAGCGGGTGCTTCCAGCCGCCCTGGCGAATCGTGATTGCCGGCGATGATGACGATATTGAGATGCGGTACGCGGCTCTTGGCTTGCTGCAAAAAACGGTAAAACTGTTTTTTGCGCAGCCGCTGAAGGATTCGCGGTATCGAAGATGTCGCCCGAAATCAGCAGCGCTTCGGCTTGCTCGCTTACTAAGCTGGCGATCAGCCAATCAAGAAAGGCCTGGTGTTCAAAGCCACGTTCAAAATTGTGCAGGGTCTGGCCCAGATGCCAGTCGGAAGTGTGAATAAAGCGCAAGCGTAGTCCTTGATGCCGTTGTGGCGTAATAAAAATGTCATCAAATTTTGTCACCAATATATCTGAAGCCACGCAAGAACGTAAGCGTTTAGCAATATTTATTATCGGACATTGATTGCTGCCCGGTATTTTTGGTGCCGGTTTTATGCTCTGCAAGCATGCTGCATGGGCTGCCGCGATTAAAATCTGTCGTCAGGCGCTTTGAGATTTCGGCCCCTTATGCTATAGTGTCGGTCTTCGCGGCTGTTGCTCCGCACCAGAATATCGGAAAAATCCAGCGCGTTTTGTACTTAGCTACGTGCTGGCCAGTTATCGCAAGGGGTCGAATGGCGTTCGATTAGTGCGTATGTGAATACCGATTACACCAGGTATCCAGCGCAGTACCTCTAGGGGGGCGCGATGCTGCAACTTGAAAATCACCAGCGGCGCGGGTCTGCTTGTCGGTAGTCAGTTTTCTCAATATGCAGAGATTAGAGCTGGTGTGCAGGTGGGCTCAGTGCGGCAAACCAAAGATATAGGTCCGCCTGACTTAGTGCTTTCCGAGAACAGAGTGAAAGAGGGGGCATTTACCGCCAGACTGCTATTTGATCAGCTCGATAGTGTGGTGTTTCCGCGTAGCGGCGTGTACAGTCGACTGCAGTTGTACAACACTAATGCGGTGCTAAAATCTGATCAACGCTATACCAAATGGGATCTGGATGCAAATGCAGCGTATTCGTTCGGCTCGCATACTTTTAATGTCGGCGGGCGCGCTGCTGGTACGCTGGGTAGCGGGGAATTACCTGCTTATAATCAAATCAGTATGGGCGGGTTTTTAAATCAATCCGGCTATGCGAACGGACAATTTTTAGTCGATAGTCTGAGTTTTGCCAGGGTGATGTACTACCACCGTTTGTGGAAGGGCAGCATACTTGAAGGCGCTTATGGCGGTGGCTCCCTGGAAATAGGGCGCTATGGTAAGCCCTTGGTGGCAGGTAATCCGCAAAATCAAATCCTTCGATCTGGCAGTATTTTTGTCGGTACCGATACCCCTATCGGTGCGGCTTATCTGTCTTACGGTCATGCCCTGGATGGCAGTAGTAGTTTGTACTTCTTCCTCGGTAAACCGTTTTGATTCACACACATGGTCTGCGCTTTTGAACGCAGATCTGCGTCTTTAAACTTAACTTTAATTTTTGCTCACCTACAGGTTTATCGGCTTATTGCCGGCATTCTGATCAACTGTGAAAAGTTATCGGCTTTGTCTACGGCGTGAGCCCGAGGATTGATCCATGCTTGCTTTTGTAGCTCGGAAAAAGACATGCCCTTAGTCTCCAGTCTGTCATTCTCATACAAATACTCCGCCAGATAACCGCTGGCTAAAATCTTCCAGCTTAACGGTAAATTGTCAGGATTGACGCGCGCATTGAGCCAGATATTGGTGGTGCAATTTGTCGTTAAACTATTGTAAAACTCGGGTGTGGTTTTCAAGCTGTTTATCTGCGCGATATATTCTAAAAATAGGCGCTGCCCATCACCATCCACACCGCGAGCGCGGTAGACATAGACATCTTCAGGCGGATTGTGCCTGTAGTTGGTGCGCAGGCGTATTACATCGCGCTCATCAGCAACGACATAATGGAGTTCGTATTGGCGGAAAAAGCCTTTTAAAGTGGAATAGCCTTCGCCTTTTTGATTGCGCGTTTCTATCGATATTGCCAGATGCTGGTCGCCGGCAAATGCGAAGCTCAGAAATACATGGGCAATCGCAGGCCCCATCCAATGCACGGTGACGACATCGACGCCTTCTAATTTGCGCAGATCGAAAGTCCTATCGTAATAGGCGACCGTGTAATCAGTTTCGCTGCGGTAGACGATATTGCGAATATTGTGGACGGTCACTAAGTCTCCGTCTATTTTGGCCCAGGGCGGCACAGCGACGCCTTCTTGCCAGTTTCTATCGTTGGATGGTTTTACACTGGCCCACCAAATTAACGTGAGGGCAAACACGATGCTATAGACGATCAAGCCGCGCCAGCGCCAGCGTGCTTGTGTTAGTGCGATCAGACTGATCAGGCAATTAAGAGCAAAAAATGCACTTAAACTATATCGCAATAGGAGGTTTGCTGGGCCGCTGATGGCGAACGCCAGAGTGCCCCAGATACCTATGCCCAGTATGAGTAAGAAGAGCAAAGCCAGTGCAAGGGCGCGCGCTATGCGAAGAGAAAATAATTTCATAAATTGGCCTTGCGTAAGCGTTTGAGCTTTAAAGGTTGAGCCGTGAATTATGTATGACGGGCGTAAGTGTAAATTCTTGTGGAGAATAAATCTTACATAAAAAATAATCAATGATTAATGATAATAGAGCAGGGTTTTATCTCAAAACTCTGAACTAGCCTCAAGCTTTGAGTTAGGATGGAAATGATCGTTTTTTCTGGTTTTAAAGTAATATATGATCACATATTAATAAATATTTGAATTATTTTTGACGTATTTCGACTAATTGAATATGATGTGATCACAAAATTTGTTGATGCGGCGCTCTAAAACCTTTTTCAGCTGCTTTACAGATTTAGTGTGACCATGTTGATTACGAATCCGGAGACTGAAAATGTCGCAAGCCATGCACGATTTTTTAAAAAGTAAAAACATCCATGAAGTCGAATGTGTGATTGCTGACATGACGGGAATCGCGCGCGGGAAAATTCTGCCGCGCGACCTGTTTTTGTCTGCCGGTGAAATGCGCATACCCAAGAGTGTTTTACTCAATACCGTGAATGGCGAACAACCGGCGAATGGACCGTATGTCGGGCCTACCGATCCTGACATGATATGCCTGCCAGATCCAGCCACCATACGGATAGTGCCTTGGGCGGCAGAGGCGGTGGCTCTAGTAATACATGATTGCGTGAATTTTGACGGTAGTCCGGTAGGCTTGTCGCCCCGTGCGGTGTTGCGGCAAGTACTCAAGTTATATAGCGAGCGCGGATGGCAGCCGGTGGTGGCACCCGAGATGGAGTTTTATCTGGTGGCGCGCAATAGTAATCCGCATGAGCCTTTGACGCCGCCGCTAGGACGCACTGGTAAGCCCGAGTCTGGACGGCAATCGTATTCGATTGATGCGGTAAATGATTTTGACCCATTCTTTCTGGAGTTGTCTGCGTTTTGCACTAGTCATGACTTGGGCGTTGAGACCCTAATCCATGAGGCGGGTGCTGGCCAGATGGAGATTAATTTCTCGCATGGTAATGCGCTGGAGCTGGCAGATCGCGTGTTTCTGTTCAAGCGCGCAGTGCGCGAGACTGCACTCAGACACGGTATTTTCGCCACCTTCATGGCAAAACCCATGGAGCAAGAACCAGGTAGTGCCATGCATATCCACCAAAGCATTCTCGATGCGAATACTGGGCAGAACATATTCTCGAATGCGGATGGTAGTGCCAGTGCCTTATTTTTTAATTATTTGGCTGGCTTGGAGCAATACGTGCCGCAGGCGATGTTAATGTTTGCTCCTTACGTCAACTCGTATCGACGTCTATCCCGTTTCATGTCGGCGCCGACCAATGTGCGCTGGGGCTACGATAATCGTAGTTGCGGGATACGCATACCTAATTCTGACTCTCACAATCGACGCATAGAGAACCGTGTGCCAGGTGTGGATGTGAATCCCTACCTGGCGATGGCGGCCACCTTGGCCTGTGGTTATCTGGGAATGGTGAATGCGATGACGCCTTCGCCCGCGACTGATGGTAGTGCCGAGCATGTGCATGATGAATTGCCGCGCAATCTGGAAGACGCCATCGTGCGTATGCGCGCCTGTCTGCCCTTGGGCGAGATCTTGGGCGAACTGTTCGTAAAAGCCTTTTGTGAAGTAAAGGAACTTGAATTTGCCACCTATAGCCGTGTGATTAGTTCGTGGGAGCGAGAACACTTGATGTTGTTGGTGTGATCGTAAGCTCGGAGGGTCGCGCCCCGCGCGGCGTGCGGCTAGCGCGCTGCACAAAATAGAGAACAGAAAAAACCAACTAGGGACGGCATACGATAATGGAAAATTTCAACTCTAACCAGGCGACTGCTGTCGCCGTAAGCAGCGCTACCAGCACTCGTTGCGGCATAGACTGGCTACGCGCGCAGGCTTTGCATAAACAGGAACTTGCACGTTTTATAGAAAAAAATCCGCGCTCGCAAGCCTTAGCCCTGAGAGCGGCTGAACACATGCTGTTTGGAGTTCCCTTACACTGGATGAGTGACTGGTCCACTCCGTTTCCTCTCAATATTAGTCATGCCAGTGGTGCTCAGGTGGTCGATGTGGACGGTCATCAATATCTTGATTTTTGCTTGGGCGATACGGGCGCAATGTTCGGCCACGCACCACCACCGGTGGCGCGTGCACTGGCGCATCAGGCAGTGCGTGGCTATACAGCGATGTTAGCCTCGGAAGACGCAGTCTGGGTCGCTGAAGAATTGGCGCGCCGTTTTGGTCTGGCGGTCTGGCAGTTCGCCTTGAGTGCTTCGGACGCTAATCGTTTCGTCTTGCGCTGGTTACGCGCAGCGACTCAGCGCCCCAAAATCTTGGTGTTTAACGGCTGCTATCACGGCACCGTGGATGATGTTTTTGTCGACTTGGTCGATGGTGTGCCACGTCAGCGTGATAGTTTATTAGGACAGGTGACTGATCTCACCGCAAATACTGTGGTGGTGGAATTTAATGATCTCGCTGCCTTAGAAGCCGCCTTGTCCAATCGGGACGTGGCCTGCGTGCTGGCGGAACCGGTCATGACAAATATAGGCATGGTCTTGCCCCAACCTGGCTACTGGGAAGCGGCGCAAGAAATTTTACGACGTTACGGCACATTACTGGTACTCGATGAAACGCATACTATCAGTTCGGGCATGGGCGGCTACACCAGAGAGCACGGTCTGCAACCTGACGCTTTGGTAGTGGGCAAGCCCTTAGCTGGGGGCGTCGCTTGTGCTGTGTATGGATTTAGCCAGGAGCTGGCCAGGCGAGTAGAACAAGCTAAGCGCTTGGCGCCACCCGGGCATTCTGGTATCGGTACCACACTGACCGCAAATATGCTGAGCATGACGGCGATGCGCGCCAATCTTGCTGAGGTCATGAGCGATGCCGCATACGCACAGATGTTTTCGCTGGCCGATTATTTGGCGGCCGGTTTGCGTGCTGTAATCGGCAAACTTGGTTTGCCTTGGTGCGTGACACAAGTCGGGGCGCGTACCGAGTTTCAATTTTCTCAGCTGGCACCGGGCAATGGCAGTGCTGCCGCATTAATTTTAGATAGTGAGCTGGAGCAAGTGATTCATCTGTACTTACTCAATCGCGGCATTTTGATCACGCCATTTCATAACATGATGCTGGTCTGCCCACAGACCCAAAGGAGCGACATAGATACGTTTCTTGCGGTGTTTGAAGATTGCCTGCACCAATTGAAAATTCGGTCGCCTGAGTAAAATCAGCGATTCCTCAACTTCATCATTTATTGGAGCATAGTTTTGCCAGAAAAACCTTCTTCTACCTTGCAGGATAAAACCTATCAGACCTTACATCAATGGCTGACGGTAGGGCGATTTTTGCCGGGCGAGCGCCTGAAGATTAGACAGGTTGCCGACGAATTGGGTGTTGGCATCATGCCGGTGCGTGCGGCATTGCAGCGGCTCGCCGCCGAAGGGGCTCTGGTGAATACCCCCAACTGTGGTGTGATGGTGCCTCAACTAAAACGCGCCCAGTTTGATGATGTTTTGCAGATACGCCTGCTACTAGAAGGACAAGCGGCCGAGCAGGGCGCTTACCGGATGAATGAAGCAGGCCTGGCCAAGATGCAGTTGCTCAGCGCACAGATGGCCAGCGCAATAGCAGCGAACCAGGTCACCGCCTATCTGGAGGCGAATGAAGAATTTCATACTAGTTTATATCGGGCCAGTGGTTCGCCCATGTTGATGGAATTAATCGAAACAGTATGGCTAAAAGTTGGGCCAGTTTCTAACCAACTTTTTGAGGATAAACACTACAGTCTCAAACTCAATGATGCACATGAGGATGTCGTTGCCGCGCTACAAAGACGCGATGGTGCTGCGGTGCGTAGGGCCATAGAGCAGGATTTATTTTATGCCGCCCAATATCTGAAATTGGTGTGCAAATAGCGCCTAAACTAAGGCGAGAGCTTGGCCTTTAAGAGGATTTTTTTGAAACTCCCATCGGCTTTCATACTCGTCAAGCCTTGATTGTAGGCCAAGATTAAGTGTTCTTTTTCTGGATAGCTGTTGGAGAACGCAAGATAAATAGGCTTTGATTCCAAGCTGGGGTTTAGCCATACTAGGGGATCGTTTAACTCAGGGTCGGTATTGATCAGGTATTCGCCAGCGGCCTTATTTCCGTATGCAAGATCGATACGCCCTTTAGCCAGTTTGCGCAGATTAAGAAGCAAGCTATTGGCGATGTCGAAGCTATATTGTTTGCCTTCCAATTCCGGGGAAAGATAGCTGCCACGCTCTACACCTATGACCAGGGTCTCTAGTTGCAGAGGTTTGGAGTTCTTAAAATTACTACTGCGTCTGGCAAAGTAACCTAATTCTTGTTCGAGTATGGCTTGCGTGTAGACAAATTGCTGATCGCGCTGGGCGTTGCGCCAGATACCCAGAATCGCGCATTTGGCATTTTGACCTTCTTTGAGGATGCGCGCCCAAGGCATGAAAATCACTTGTATCGAGATACCGGATCGGCGGAAGGCTTCCGTAGTAATCTCGACAACTGGCCCTAGATTGGGTAAGAGTGGGCTGTTATACGGTGGGAAGTCGCCACTGCAAATAGTGAGACTAGGTGCCTCGGCTGCCGCTGTCAATGTTGGAGTGGCCGCGACAAACAGCAGTAAAATGCACAACAGAAAATCACCTAAGCTGCCATTGCGCCAGACCAAACGCGAACGCCTTAGCACTTGAAAAGTAAAAGCATTTAGAGATAGATGAAATTTCGCCATTTCACTTTTTTGTGTTAATGATAAAAGTTGGTGGCGTTTGCGACATTTTAAAAAAACCGCAAGGACTGGCACTCGAGCCAAGTATGCACTGTGCGAAGTCAAAACTCAAATAAACAAAGACTATGCAGGTGGGTTGTTGCAATCCTTAACAATCGATATTAATGAATCGGGCTACTGAAGTTTGGAGGGGGCAGTTATTCGGCTCAGGAATACCATCTATCTAATTTAGTCATTGGCATTATTTGTTGCGGCGCGGCAAAATGCCTGCCTAGTCAATGTAATAGTCAATTTCCATGTTAATTCCTCATCTCTTATTTACCACCCCAGTTTCCGATTATGTTAGCCGTCGCCTAGCGCCGAATATCAAACATGCGCCTGACACGATAGAATCCTTAGGTCGTTTTCGTTTAGATGCCTTAGATGGCTACACCGATGCAGCTCATGTCGATTTGGCTCAGCGGAATGCACCGCGCACGCATGCGCCAGCGCGATCAGGGTTATTTGCAAAATTGAAGAGTTTAGCGACTTCTTTGCCACGCCTCGCCTAGTCGCTTGCCGTCGGCTAGGCGTTTGCCTACGCCGGACTGCTGCTTAGCTTGTTTGCGCTTGCAAAATATTGCGTTAGCCATCGCTCGGCTTGATTTCTTCCCGCCTTATGTAAGCTCTGTAAAAATTTCTCTTCTGCGTACATCTTGCTGTGCGGCGCCAGTTGGCCTATCGCTTGCGGCAGTTCTATCTGGTGTATCTGTAAGGCGCGCAATCGCCGTTCTAAGCGACCGAAGCCAAAGTATGATCGCTTTGCTTGCTGTTTGGCTGCTAATAAACCATCCATCTCCGTCAGATAGCAGCTACTAAAACCCATTTCGCTCAGTCTATGCCAGATGTCATTGGCTGAGCTGGGTGCTGCCTGTGCGGATTGCTTCTGTTCTTGCAATAACACTAGCAGTAAATTATTCGCCTGGCATTGATACACTAGGGGCAGTAGCGGGGGATTCGCACTTAAGCCGCCATCCCAATACGCCACCCCCTCAATTTCCACTGCGCGATTGATTAAGGGGAGGCAAGCCGATGCCATCAAGACTTCAACACTGAGCTGTGCGCCAGGCTAAACACAGAATTTACCTTTGTAGTCTGTATCTGCAGCACGATGAGGCCGGTGCTGAGATTCTGGCCGCCTTGTACGCTGCCAAAGCGGCCCGACCTAGCTTGGATGTGCGGGTGTTGGTCGATTGGCATAGGGCGCAGCGTGGCTTGATCGGCGCTGGCAAGCAAAATGGTAATGCCGTTTGGTATCAGCAGCAAAGTCGTCTACATGTTGGAAGCGTACCGATTTACGGGGTGCCGGTGCAGACCCGTGAATTATTCGGTGTGCTGCATCTGAAGGGTTTTGTGATTGATGACCTGACGATTTACAGTGGCGCGAGCTTGAATAACGTGTATCTGCACAAGCTGGATAAATATCGCCATGACCGTTACTTGCTGCTGCAAAATGCTACGCTGGCCAATAGCATGGTGCAGTTTATTCAGGAGCATATTTTAGCCTCCGCTGCGGTGCACCGGCTCGATGTCGTTGCTATACCTAGCACTCGCAGTATCAAGAGGGATATCCGCAGCTTTCGGGCGAATTTGAAGCGCGCCCACTATCTGGTACCGCTTAGTCGCATCGGCCAGTCTGGCTTGCCGCATGAATTGAGCGTGACCCCCTTGCTTGGCGTAGGTAAAAATAATCCGCTCAATCGTATTATTTGCCAGTTGCTTGGGGCGGCTCAAACGCAGATCACAATCTGCACACCGTATTTTAATTTCCCGCTTGCCGTGACGCGAGAGATCAATCGCGCACTCAAGCGTGGCGTTACCATCGATATTATCGTCGGTGATAAGACTGCCAATGATTTTTATATCCCGCCAGAGGAACCATTTAAAATCATCGCCGCTTTGCCCTATTTATATGAAAGTAACTTACGGCGTTTTGCAAAGGCGCATCAAGATGGGCAGCAACTGCGTTTGCATTTGTGGCGTGACGGTATCAATACCTATCACCTTAAGATGGGCAGACTAACCTGATGACCGGAAATTCTTAACCCGAGAGCATCTGGAAAATGCCTTGCTCATCGTGACGGCATCAATACCTATCACCTTAAGGGGTTATGGGTGGCGGCAAGGACGATTATCATGACTGACAATATTGTGGACGATATATAGCCCCAAGCCCGATCCGCCTTGCCCGAGTTGCGTGGTGAAAAAAGGATCATAAATGTGGCTGAGATGTTGTTCTGCGATACCACAGCCGTTATCGGCGACGTTGATCTCAATTTGACCAAGTGCCGTGTTGCTAGCTGTGAGGTAAATACAGGCTGGTGGCAGCTCGACCGGCTTGGTGCTGGCATGCGGGCAGGCCACAAAGGCATGGATCAAGGCATTGTTGATCAAATTACTCAGCACTTGGTGTAGCGCACCAGGGTAACTATCGAGAACGATGTCGCTAGACACCGCGACTAGCAACTGACAGTCGGCTGCTGGAGCAACTGTCAGTATCACTTCATCCACCAGGCTAGATAATTGGAATTGGCGGCGCTGCGCACTGGTCTGATCGGCTGCGATTTGTTTAAAGCTAGTCACCAACGCGGCCGAACGTGTCAGGCTACGCACTAGCAGTTCAGCCGCCATTTGTGCTTCGCTGACGAATTGATTGAGACGCGAGCGCGACATCGCTTGTAGACTGAGGGCCGCAAATTCCCGTGCTTTATCTTCCAGTACCGAGGCCACCATCAGACCATTGCCGATCGGGGTATTGAGCTCATGTGCCACGCCAGCCACCAGGGCGCCTAAGGATGCCAGCTTTTCTGAATGCACCAGATGGTCGCGCGCTTCCTCAAGAGAAGCCAATGTTTGTGATAGTTCGGCATTGGCAACTTGTAGCTGAGTGGTACGTTCCAGCACCCTTGCTTCAAGACTGACATTGAGCTCTTCTATTTTTTGTCTCGCCAGATATTGCTCTGTGATGTCAAACAGCGTGGTGACTATCATATTGCGCGGTTCCTGGACAATGATGCGGCCGAAAATCCATAAGTGATGACCCTGCGCATGGCGCACTTCAACGATCCAGTTATTGACTGGCTTGCCGCTGCGCCATAAATCACGCGCCGTGATCGCATCTTCTGGATGCACCCAAAAACCTAAATCCGCTATTGGTTTATGGGCGTCATGTTCTCTTGAGAACCCAAAAGTAGAATAGAAAGTCGCGTTTCTATAGTTTCTCTTCTGTGGGTCACCACTAAAAGTGTAAGAAGTAGGTAAGGGCGACATTTCGAATAGATTGGCGAAGCGTGCCTCGCTCTCGCGCAGGGCGCGCTCGGCTTTTCTGGTCTCGGTGACGTCGCGTATGATCGCGATTAAATACGCTTCACCATGCGATTCAAATACGGTGCAGTAACCGAGGCAGTCATGCACGAGTCCATTTTTATCGCGTAGCTGGGCATAAAAATCGCTCACTTCCTTGTTCGCAGCAATGCTTTGCATGAGTGCGCCGCGTTGTTCTGCTTCGTGCCACAGGCCGATTTCGGTGGAGCTGCGGCCGACCAATTCGGCCCGGGTATAGCCGCTAAAATGCTCGAAAGCCGGGTTGACTTCGACGTAGTTACCATCCGCAGCGCGCGAAATGGTGATCAAATCTGGGGTCAGGCGGAACGCAGCAGCAAATTTTTCATGCAGCGCTAATTCCTCGGTGACATCGCGAGCGATCCAGACGGCGTGTGAATTTTTCTCCAACTCTAGTGACACCAAAGTAGCGCTGACTTTAAAGTCGCGGATCTCTCCATCCTTGCGGCGCAATTGCACCAGCGCATCGGTAATGCGGGTTTCTTGCATCAAACGCGCGACCAGCGCGGCGCGCTGTTCGGGATTTGCCCAGATATTGAACTCGGAGACGGCGTGACCTATCGCCGCTGCGCGCGTATGTCCACTTTCGGCAAGGCGGGTGGACATCATTCGGCCCTGCTCAGCAAGAAATTTCTAAACCTTCTATAATTTCAGTAATTCGTGAAATTACAATAATCTGCGTCAAGAAAACGGAATAAATATGGATACTCTTAGCCCACTGCAACAGCGCTTTATTCTTCATTTTGGTGAAATGGGAAGTCGCTGGGGAATCAATCGTACGGTAGGGCAGATGTATGCCTTGCTGTATGTAGTGGGCAAAGCCTTGAATGCCGATGAGATTGCCGAGCATTTGTCGTTCTCCCGTTCCAATGTCAGTATGGGCTTGAAGGAGTTACAGGCGTGGCGCTTGGTCAAGCTAATGCATAAGCCGGGTGACCGTCGCGAGTATTTTGAGCCACCGAAAGATATCTGGGATATTTTTAAGGCCTTGCTGGAAGAGCGCCGCCGCCGTGAAATCGAACCAACCTTGTCTATGCTGCGCGATGCCTTGCTGGAAAATCCGGCCTCGGAAGCGGATAGACTGGCGCAGGAACGTATGCGTGAGATGTATCAGTTGATCGAATTGTCGACCTCGTGGTTTGACGACGTGCAGCGCCTCTCACCCGAGACCCTCGCTTCGCTGATGAAGATGGGCTCCAAAGTCGGCAAGTTACTCGATATCCGCGATAAATTCAGGTTTGGCGGTAAGGATAAGGAAGATCCTGCCGCTAGCGATGAGAATGCCTTCAGCAAGTTGGCCGGTAATCTGGGCTCTAGTCTGGATAGCACGGAATTGGGCAAGGAATTGCACAAGGAAGACAGCGCTGAAAGCCTGCTGCAGGCAGAAAACGCCGCGCTGCGAGCCGAACTGGCGTTGCTGAAAGCACGGGTCTAGCATCATGTCAATCAGCGCAAACTCGGGCAGATTCAGCCAACTTGGCAAGACCACCCGCCGCGGCCTGCCTTTGTGGCTGGAGATTGTGCTGGTCCTATTGATCAAACTGATAGCGCTGTTTATCTTGTGGAAAGCTTTTTTCTCACATCCGCAGACTAAACATATGGCCTTGCCGACGCCCGCGGTCGAACAACACTTACTGTCGCCAAAATCTGCTATTCCCGCCACTCCCGCCACTCCCGCTATTCTGACCCCGGCTTCGGGTCAGCCTTACCTTCACGCGCCTGACCGTCCTATTAGTTCGGCTGAGACCGGGCAGCTAAATATCCTCAAAGAGCGAAGTTGAATGGTGCGTCTGGCATCCTGACCTGCCCGACGTACCCCATCCACTGGCAATAGATCAGAAACACCCCCCAATCTAATTTTTCACACTAAGGCATCTCATGGCTCCCATAGAAGAAGTCGTTAATTTGTCACGTCTGCAGTTCGCTGCGACGGCGATGTATCACTTTTTATTTGTTCCGCTCACGCTCGGTTTATCGTGGGTTTTGGTCATCATGGAGTCGGTCTATGTGATGACCGGACGCGAAATTTATCGCGACATGACCAAGTTCTGGGGCAAGTTGTTTGCGATTAATTTTGCCATGGGTGTCACCACCGGCATCACGCTGGAGTTTCAGTTCGGCACCAATTGGTCGTACTACTCGCACTATGTGGGTGACATCTTTGGCACCCCGTTAGCGATCGAGGGCATGATGGCTTTCTTTCTCGAATCTAGCTTCGTCGGTCTGATGTTTTTCGGCTGGAACCGGCTCTCCAAACCAGCCCATCTGGGCGTCACTTTTCTGGTTGCGCTAGGCTCGAATCTGTCGGCCTTGTGGATACTGATCGCCAATGGCTGGATGAATAATCCTGTCGGTGCCGAGTTTAATTTTGAGACCATGCGCATGGAACTGGTCAGCATGACCGAAGTGATCTTTAATCCTGTAGCGCAAGTCAAGTTTGTGCATACGGTGGCATCCGGTTATGTGGCGGCGTCGATGTTTGTACTTGGTGTGTCTTCCTACTATTTGCTCAAAGCGCGTGATACCGCGTTTGCGCTGCGCTCGTTTGCGATTGCCGCTGCCTTTGGGTTAGCCTCCACGCTGTCGGTGATTGTGCTCGGTGACGAGTCAGGCTACACCGCTGGGGAGGTGAATAAGGTCAAGTTGGCTAGCATAGAAGCGGAATGGGAAACCGAGCCGGCACCGGCGGCATTTACCGTGATTGGCTTACCGAACGATAAGGAAGAGCGCACCGATTATGCGGTGAAAATTCCGTACATGATGGGCCTGATCGCTACCCGCTCCACCGATACCCAGGTCACTGGCATCAAGGATCTGAAAGCGCAAAACCGTGAACGCATCATCCGCGGTATGGCAGCGTATGCGGCACTGACGCGCCTGAAATCGGGCGACAAATCACCGGAGGCGCGTGCCGCTTTCAATGAGTTGAAATCTGATCTGGGCTACGGTTTGCTGCTGAAGAAATACACCGCCACGGTGATTGATGCGACACCGGAGCAAATTACCAAGGCCAGCAACGACTCTATCCCTAAGGTCCTGCCGCTATTTCTGGGCTTTCGTCTGATGGTGGGCTTGGGCGTATTGTTCCTGTTCATTTTTGCCACCTCGTTTTATTTCCTGATAAGGCGTCGTCTGGCCAAAAAGCGCTGGTTGCTTAAACTCGCCTTGTTCAGCATACCGTTGCCGTGGGTGGCGATAGAAACCGGCTGGATAGTGGCTGAATATGGTCGTCAGCCATGGACCATTTCCGGTGTCTTGCCGACCCATTTGTCGGCCTCGACCTTGCAGGTGAATGACCTGTATTTCAGTCTGGCCGGGTTTATGGGTTTCTATACCTTGCTGTTGGTGGTTGAGTTGTATCTGATGTTCAAATATGCGCGTCTCGGCCCTAGTAGCTTGCATACCGGTAAGTATCATTTTGAGCAGCCAGGCAAGCAAATTTCATCAGATTCACCAGGTTCACTGGGTTCATTAGGTTCATTAGGTTCACCATAATAAGGAAATGCCATGTTCGATTATGAAACTTTGAAAATTATCTGGTGGGCCTTCGTCGGCGTCTTGCTGATAGGCTTTGCCCTGATGGATGGTTTTGATTTTGGGGTAGGTACGCTGTTGCCCTTCGTCGCCAAGACCGACGTCGAGCGGCGCATCATGATCAATACCATAGGCCCGACCTGGGAAGGGAATCAAACCTGGTTCATTACCGCAGGCGGAGCCCTGTTTGCCGCTTGGCCGCTGGCGTATGCGGCGGCGTTCTCGGGCTTTTATGTGGCGCTGATGATCTTGTTGTTCTCGCTGTTTTTACGGCCGGTCGGTTTCGATTATCGTAGCAAGATTGCCGATACGCGCTGGCGCTCGACCTGGGATTGGGCCTTGTTCGTCGGTGGTTTCGTGCCACCGCTGATCTTTGGCGTAGCGTTCGGCAATCTGTTGCTGGGTGTGCCTTTCCATTATGACGATACGATGCGGCTGGAATACCTCGGTGGCTTTCTGGATTTACTCAATCCTTTCGGTTTGTTGTCCGGGGTCCTGAGTGTCGCCATGCTGAGTATGCACGGCGCCGCCTTCTTGCGCACCAAGACCGATGGCGTGGTGGCGCAGCGTGCCGGTATTGCCTTGATGATTTCCGCAATGGTGATGATGTTCATGTTTGCCGCCGCTGGCGTATGGGTCGCGTTTGGTATTGATGGCTACCGCATACTCACAATGCCGGACGCCAACAGCGCCTTCATGCCGGTAGTGAAAACCGTGGAGCGCTTGCGTGGTGGCTGGATGGATAACTACGCACGCTGGCCGCTGATGTGGGCCTTACCGATAGCCGGTTTTGCCGGTGCGCTATTGTCCATGCTATTTACCCTCAGGCAGCGCGCTGTCGCCGCATTCATGGGCAGCAGCTTGGCGGTAAGCAGTGTGATCCTGACGGCGGGGGCATCGATGTTTCCGTTTGTCATGCCATCGAGTTTAGATCCGAATAGCAGCCTGACGGCATGGGATGTGGTAGCCAGTCACAAGAGTCTGGGGATTATGTTCTGGGTAGTGGTGATCTTTTTACCCCTCATTATTGTTTACACAGGCTGGATCTACCGCGTGATGCGCGGCAAGGTCGATGCGGCTCACATAGCGGCAAATGAGCACTCAGCGTATTGAAACAGTTTTTTACAATCGTTGACCGTGTGGTGCCATAGCAGGGAGTTGGCGGGATTCAGGATGTGGTTTTGCTTCATCCAAGATCAGTGGACTTTCTATACCGCGGCAGAGCAGCGTGAAGCTGCCAAGGTCGATTGCGTGATCGTGCGGAAGTCAAAGGATCACCAGCATAGGACATTTCTTGCGTGCTCCAGATTAAAGGTAGCCCTGCATCAACGCATTGATAAAGGATACATCATGTGTTAATACTTCAATTGGATCTTAGGGATAGGGCTGGCGCGTGGCCGCAGCCATCATTAACGTCATGTGGCTGGAGGCAAACTACGCCTTCGGTGAACGTGATGAGGCGGCAACCCAGGAGCGTTTTGAACAGGCGGCCAGCGTGGATGCGGCCTCTGGCATGATTTCGTGCCAGAAGCCGCATGGATACTGCGTGCTCGGTTTTAAATTTCTACAATTCTAGTATCTATTTTTGCAGATACTGTTTCAGCCAATCGTTGACCGTGTGGTGCCATAGCAGGGAGTTGGCGGGTTTCAGGATGTGGTGATTTTCATCCGGGAAGATCAGTAACTGGCTTTCTATACCGCGTCTTTGCAGGGCGGTGAAGCTGCCCAGCGATTGCGTGGTCGGGATGCGGAAGTCGAGTTCACCCTGGATCACCAGCATAGGGGTACATTTCTTGACGTGACGCCGGATTAAATTTTTCCAGTGCCGGTACATCTAGTAAGTGCGTTAAACCAGAGTTCCTCGGTCGAGTAGTACATGCTGCGTGTGTCAAATACGCCGGCGTGACTGACGATGCACTGGAAGCCATTGGTCCAGTTACCCTGTATCCAGTTCATCATGTAGCCGCCATACGACGCGCCCAGGGCGCAAGCCTTGCTACTGTCTAGCCATGGGAATTGTTTGGTGGCTGCCGCCATGCCTTTTTTCAGGTCTTCCAGTGGCTTGCCGCCCCAGTCACCGCTGATGGAATCGGTAAATGCCTGGCCATAGCCGGTGGAGCCGTGGAAGTCGATGAATACTACGCCATAACCAGCGCCGGCATAGGTTTGCGGGTTCCAGCGGTAGCCCCAGCTATTGCCGAAAGAGCCTTGCGGACCGCCGTGCACCAGGAAAGCGATAGGATATTTTTCACCTGCCTTGGCATTCCAGGGTTTCATCACGTAGCCGTGTACGGTCTCGCCTTTGGCGCCGGCAAACGTGAATTGCTGATACTCGCCAAATTTGACGTCGGCCAGTGCTGCGGTATTGACGTCAGTGATTTGCCGCCAGCCGCTGTTATGGTCTTCAATTTTGCTGCGCTTGGCTAGTTGCGCTGCGCTGGCGGCAAATAATTGGGTAGAACTAGCCAGATTATTTTGCGCGATCAGCAGGCTGTCGCCGCGTACGTCAAAGCCGGTGACTTCGCCCAGGCCAGTCAGGGTAGTGACCTTGCCGCTGGCGGCATCAATTGAGAATAACTTACGCTGGCCTAGCTCTTCGGCCGCCACATACAGGCTGTTGCCATCGGCGGCCCAGATCACGTCAGCGGCAGATCTATCCCATTTTTCTGCCAGCAGGCGCTTCTTGCCGCTTGCCACATCCATAAAGACTAGCTGAAAACGATCAGCCTCAAAGCCAGGGCGTTTCATGGCGAGGTAGGCGAGGGTGCGGCCATCCGGTGAAAAGTTTGGCTTGGCATCCCAGGCCGGGTTGCCGGCAGTCAGGTTGCGCGGCGCGCTGCCGCCAGCGGCTGGCACCTGATACAGATCAAAGTTGGTGGACCAGGATTCCGCCTTGCCCGCTACCCGCGCCGCAAACACGATGCTGCGGCCATCCGGGCTGAACTGGTAATCGTGTTGATCGCCGTCAGGCTTGGAATGCACGTCGGCATCGAGCGTGCCGGATAGGCTGACCGGTTCGGTGCTGACACTGCCCTTAGTGTTGAGCGGTGCCGAATACAGCACCAGACGGCGACCGTCGGCCCAGCTATCCCAATGACGTACGAATAACTGACCATAGGTTCTGCCGGTCGCCTTATCGGCTTCCCTGGCTGCCAGACGGTGTTTGCTGCAGGCCAGATCGGCACAGTCGCGGAACACTTCGAGCGAAAGCGCAATCCGGTCTTGACCAGGCGAAATACGAAAACTCTCTACCGGCAATGGCAAATCGGTGACCTGTATCGCGGCCGCTTTTGTAGTGCTGTTTGCATCGCCAACGTTAGTATGAGATTTAGCATTAGCGCTTGCGGGCTTGAGCGGCAATTGCCAGACCTGGGCACTGCCTGAGCGCGAGGAAATGAAATAGATGCTGTTGCCGTCTGCCGCCCATTCGGCGCTGGTATTGTTGGCATCTGGCTTGGCACTGTCAAAGCCTAGCAACTGCGGCGCGAGTTGTTTGCTATCGCCTTTCGAGATGTCATTGAGATTGAGTAAGTACAGGCCGGTCTGGCCACGATTCTTCTCCAGCTCAGTGCGACGCAACTGGTAGATCACCTGCTTGCCATCCGGCGACAAGACGGGGCTGCTGATGCGCTCCATCTTCACCATGTCTTCGACGGTAAAGCCGCGCGTTGCAAGGGTGTCGCTATCAGTGGCCGCATTTGCCGTGGAAAAGCTGAGGGAACTAAAGGCGAGGGAACTGATCGCCGCTCCCACAATTACTAACCTAGGTATTGTCATAGATAGTCTCCTAAAAAACCGGGCACTCTTCGTGGGAGCGCCCTGATGGATGCGGCGGCTGGATCCGTGCAGGGGTTGCCTGCCTGGATGGCCGTCGCAATAGTTAAGTCGATACTGCTGTATATTTTTATTGGAAATGCGCGCTAAGACTGAGTATCTTGCGGTGCGCCTTGCTTGGCCAGGGCGCGCAGTTTGTCTTTCTTGCTAGGACGTTTGCCCTTGATGCCGCCATTCGGGTCAGCTGCCGGCGGCGTGCTGTTCGATTCTTCGACCGTTGTTTCCGATGGCTCGAAGCCGGCGATGTGCTCGCGTGTAATTTTTTGCTGATGGCGTTGCTCTATCAGACGGAAGTGCGCCTGGTTGGCAGCGTCAGAGCAGATGAAGCTGAGCGCGATTCCGCTTTCGCCGGCGCGCGCGGTACGGCCTATGCGATGCGTGTAATCGTCACTCGAGCGTGGCAGATCGTAGTTGACCACTACCGGCAAATTGCTGATGTCGATACCACGCGCCGCCACATCGGTGGCGATGACCACTTTGACGCGACTCGCCTTGAAATCCATCAAGACCTGGCTGCGCTTACCCTGGCTTAGTTCGCCATGGAAGGGTTCGGCATTGATGTGGACACGGCGCAGTTTGGCCGCTACCAGTTCGGCAGCGTATTTGGTGGCGACAAATACCAGCACCCGTGTCCATTTCTGCTCTTCGATTAAATGGCGTAATAATTGCGTGCGCATCTTGGCATCGACCACGATGGCTCTTTGCAGAATGTCAGGCGCGCCTATGGTGCTGCTGGCGATATCTATTCTAAGCGGTTCGTGCAGGATGGCATTGGCCAGTAACTCGACCTGCGGCGGCATGGTCGCCGAGAAAAACAGGCTTTGGCGGTGTGCCGGCAATAAGGCCAGGATCTGGCTCAGTTCGTCGGCAAAACCCAGCTCCAGCAAACGATCCGCTTCGTCGAGTACCAGGCTACGTACGTGTGATAGTTGCAGTGCGTTTTTGTCGAGCAGATCAAGCAGGCGGCCAGGCGTGGCGACCACGACATCGGCACCGCCGCGTAAATGCAGCATCTGCGGATTAATCGAAATGCCACCGAACAATACGGCCAGCTTCACCGGATGCGCCAGATGTTCGGATAAGGTGCGCAGGGTTTCGCCGACTTGCACCGCCAGTTCGCGGGTAGGCACCAGGATCAGCGCC
Source organism: Undibacterium piscinae (assembly GCA_003970805.2). Taxonomy (GTDB): domain Bacteria; phylum Pseudomonadota; class Gammaproteobacteria; order Burkholderiales; family Burkholderiaceae_D; genus Undibacterium; species Undibacterium piscinae. Next base: position 743,635 of record CP051152.1, on the reverse strand, counting down.
TGTACCTGACGCGGCGTCGTGCGTGGCCGGGTTTGTAAAAAATCGAGCAATGGCAGGCAAAATGCCGCTGTCTTGCCGGAGCCGGTTTGTGCCGACGCGAGCACGTCGCGCCCGTCCAGGATGGCGGGAATCGCGGCGCGTTGGATCTCGCTAGGAGAGCTGTAAGCGTGTTCTAGTGCGGCGTTGGCAAGGGCAGGGCACAGGCCCAGGGGGGTAAATGGCATGGAGTGATAAAGAAAACGGCTGTTGGTGGTGACGCAGCGGCAGTGTTACTGTGCCCGGCTGCAAATAAGTTACAAAATCAGTTGCGAGTGAGTTGCAAACGCGTTGCGAAACAAGAATAGCCGCTATTTTAATCTATTTGCCTGAGCTAGCTGGCTTATGGCAAGTGATGCCGAAATTTCCGCACGTAAATTGATACGAGAAGCGGCGGCGATTTAGCTGCACAGGAGGAAATCTCCGCTAAATTGCATTCTGAAATTGGTATCGGGAAAGCAAATAGTCGTATAGTTTGATCTAAGGCAAACTGAGCCTTGCAGCGGCAAGCACAATAGAGAAACAGGATGGTCCGGTCGGGCTATTTCCGCATGGGTGAACACTTCGATGACCGCTTAGCGTAATGTTTATGCATATTTGCGGCATCATTTACAGGGAGTAGGAATATGGGCTACAAGAGCATGACGGTTCTTTTGGATAATAGCGCCGGTTCGTCGCGGCGCCTCGCTTATGCCCTGGCACTGGCGGCCGCGCATGATGCCCACCTGATGGGTTTACACCTGACCTATTCGCCGGTATTGATATCGGATCCGTATGCCGCGTGGGCACCGATTCTGGCTGAATGGGAACAGTCTGCCGAAGAAAAGCATGAGCAAGCCAGATTAAATTTTTATGCCGCGGCCGATAAAGCCGGGGTGAAGGTGGATTGGGCCGGCTATCGCAGCGACGATATGCAAGACGTGATTGCGCATGCCCGCGCATCCGATCTGACGGTCATCGGTCAGCGCAACCCGGATGATGCCGAAGGCGATTTTGGCGGCGGCTTTCCGGAAAACATCGTACTTCGCTTGGGACGTCCGGTCTTGTTCCTGCCGTATATAGGCGAGATGCCGACCAGTTTTGAGAAAGTCATTGTCGCTTGGGACGGCGGCCGCGAAGCGGCGCGTGCGATGGCCGATGCCCTGCCATTTCTGAAACTGGCCAAGCAGGTCAGGCTGATGAGCGTTTCTGAGAAAAAAGATAAGGATCATGACTTGCCGGATATCGATATCGCCGGCTATCTGGCCAAGCATGGCGTCAAGCTGGAAGTGGAAAAAAATGAGAACGTCAAGATTTCTGCTGCCGATTGCCTGCTTTCGGCGGCAGCCGACATGGGGGCCGATCTGCTGGTGATGGGGGGCTACGGTCACCATAGACTGACTGAATTGATCTTTGGCGGCGTCACCAATTCCATCATGCGTCATATGACCTTACCGGTGCTGATGTCGCATTAAAAGTCGAAACTATTTGGCAGTAAGACAAACTGGTTTCGCTTTACTGAAACACTTTGTCCTGCACATTGTGAGTGATCAAGCCTGTTCTTTTGCGAGAGCGGGCTTTATCATGTGGCCAATCACATTGGCGCACTGCGTTTTACCCTGCCAGCTTCGCGTGGTAAGGGATGGCAGTACGCTCTCCTATCAATAATCCGAATAGATCGAAGTATCTGGTCTTCCCGTCAAATGGTCGCCCATGACATTAACATTGCCCTTGCCACTTAGCTTGTTCGACGCTTTTGCGGCTGAAAATTTTTCTGCGCGCAAACGCGCCAAACTGCTTTGCACACAAATTAACGCGATCCCCGTGCACTTGCTCAAGCAACGTCTGCCTTTGTATCAGCAATTGTTTGGTGCCGTCAGTTCGGCGTTTATCGAGCCTGATTTTTATTGCGATTACGGCCGCAATATTTATCTGGGCGAGGATTTTTTTGCCAATCATCATTGCGTGATGCTAGACGCCGCCGAGATCCGCATCGGTGCCAGGGTCTTGCTGGGGCCGGCCGTGCATTTGTACACCACCACCCATCCGGTTAATGCGGCACAAAGGGCGGCCGGCATGCAGTTATGCGCGCCGATACATCTGGAAGACGATTGCTGGATAGGCGGCAATACGGTGATCATGCCCAGCGTGACGATAGGGGCGCGTGCGGTGGTCGGTGCAGGTAGTGTCGTGACGAAGAATATTCCGGCAGATAGTGTGGCCAGCGGCAACCCCTGCAGGGTGCAGCGGCGGCTGTGAGGCACCGGCATCAAGCTTCACCTACCGCGGGCCCGAAAGGCAATATCCATGCGCCTCTTCAGGGCACGGCCTGAAAACCCTGATGGATAGGGCGTTCTAGGCCTACGCTAAATAGAGGCTGCGAGGGTTTTTAGGCGTGTGGTGGATGATCGTTTCCCAGTTCATCATCCATCCAGGCATCGAGCAAAGTGTAGGTCACGGCAAGTACGACCGGGCCGATGAACAGGCCGATCAGGCCGAAGCCAAGCATGCCGCCGATCACGCCGGCGAAAATCAATAGCAGCGGCAGATCGGCGCCTTTCTTGATCAGCATGGGGCGCAGGAAGTTATCGAGGGTGCTGACGATAAGGCTCCAGACCAGCAGAAAGATTGCCCATCCAGTGTCACCCATCCAGAACATCCAGCCTACCGCCGGAAACAGGACTAGCGAAGGGCCGATCTGGGCAATACAAAACATCAGCATCAGGGCCGATAGCAGGGTCGCAAACGGTACGCCGGCAATTGCCAGGCCTATGCCACCGAGGACAGTCTGGACGATCGCCGTGACCCCGACTCCCAAGGCGACACCGCGGATCGCGCCCGCCGCCAGCAGCACGGAATTGAGACCGCGCTCGCCGGCCAGGCGATAGCCAAAGCGTCGCACGCCGTTGGCTGCCGCTTCACCGCTTGAATACAAGATAGCCGAGATCATGACTATCATTAAAAATTGCAGGAGTAGCCCGCCTACATTGCCGACCCGTGAGATGACCCAGGTGCCGGCCTGTGCCGCGTAGGGTTCAGCCTTGGCCAATAAACCCTGAGTGCCCGCGTCGGCCAGTTGCACCCAGACACCGGCGATTTTCTCGCCTATCAGCGGCAAGCCGGCAACCCAGGAAGGCGGGCGGGGCAAACCTGTGCTGGCAAATTTCTTTGCGATACTGACTATGCCGGCGGCATGTTCGGCAATCGTACCTATCGCCAGCCATAGCGGTACCACTAAGAGTAGTAACATTCCCAGCGTCATCACTGTGACCGCGAGGGCGCGGCGGCCACCCAAGCGGCGCTCCACTGATTTAAACATGGGCCAGGTAGCCACTGCGATCATGGTGGACCAGATTAAGGCAGCCAGAAATGGCCGTAATACCCACAGTGTGCCGGCAATCAATAAGAAGATGCAGAGTATGGCCAGTATGGTGCGGGTCAAATCGCCTTGGTTTTTGTGCATAGGGGTCTCGGTGAGAGAAAGAAAAAAGTTTCTGTTGTTTAAATAAAAACTCAAATAAAAACTTAAATGAAAACGGTAGGAACTATTAGGTCTTATTCTTATTATAGCTTGCCAACATGACAATGGCACATTCGCTGATACGTTTCAGTCACTATAAGCTAATCCGCAGCTTAGCCACAAGGCGGTGCCGCCAGCGCTGTCTGAGTGCGCAGGATTGCGCGAAGCCCGTGCAAGCACGTAAAATGCCTGACCGTTGTCAAAGTGCGCAGCTTTTTATATAAGGGCAAGCGCGGCAAAGTACAGCAAATCAATATCTATTACCAAGACCATGAATACTCAAATTAAACAGCAAGAACTTAACCGGATGAAGCGCATTGCGACCGTGCTTCTGATTTTCGTGACGGCGCTTTTTGTGATCGCCCGCTTGCAGCACGACAGCGGCATCTGGGCATGGGTGGCGGCGTTTGCCGAAGCGGCCATGATAGGCGCGCTGGCCGACTGGTTTGCGGTGGTGGCATTGTTCAAGCGTCCTTTGGGTTTGCCGATTCCGCATACCGCTATCATCCCGCAAAACAAACAGCGTATCGCTGATAATCTGGCGCTGTTCGTACGCGATAAGTTTCTCGCTACCGAAACCCTGGTAGAAAAAATTCGCGCCTTCGATCCTGCCCAGAAAATTGCCGGATGGCTCAGCAGCGGCAATAACGCCGACCTGTTTGCCGATAAAATGCAGGCTGTCGTCATCAAGGGACTCGATTTCATTGATGACAGCAGGGTGCAAACCGCGCTGCGTACCGCGATACAGCAAAACCTGAATCAGCTTAATCTAGGGCAGACCGTTGGCAAGTTATTGGGCATATTGACCGAAGACCAGCGCCATCAACTCTTGCTCGACGAAGGCTTGCGTAAGCTGGCGGCAGCACTCGACGATCCTGAAACACAGAAGACCCTGGCCGGCATGATTATAGAAATCGCCGGCCGTGAATATCCTAGCCTGCTGCAAATGCTGGGCATGGTTGCCAATACCGAAGAGTTCAGTCTCAAGATCGCCAACTCTCTGGTGGCTAATGTCAATAGCTGGTTACATGCGATCGGTGATGATCCTAGCCATCCGCGCCGTGCCCAGTTTGATGAAGTGGTGGCGGAATTCCTGGAACGCATGAAAAATGATCCGGTCTTTCATGCCAAAATTGAGGGTTGGAAACAGCAATTGCTGGCCTCGCCGCTGACTGCCATGTATATCAACGGTCTATGGGCACAGTTGAAACATTGGTTGCGTAATGATTTATCCAGTGCCGACTCTGATCTACGCCAGAAAATCGCCAATGCAGCACGTCATGCCGGCCAGTGGCTGATCGACAATCCGGCTTTGCGTGATTCTGTCAACGAACACATGGCTGATGCGGCACGTGCCATGGCGGTCGATCTGCGCGATACCATCGCTACCCATATCTCCACTACCGTCAAGCAGTGGGATGACGCTGAACTGGTGCGTGAGCTGGAATTGAGTGTCGGCAGCGATCTGCAGTACATACGCCTTAATGGTACTGTGGTCGGTGGTTTGATCGGTCTGGTGTTGCATGCCTTGGTAATGTTTTTACCTTAACGATGTGTAAACCCGTGCTAAGGCAACTGCCATATTAATGGCAACATAAAAAGAGGCTTTGTGCCTCTGCTGCGCAGATTTTTCATTCTTGCATTCTTGTTTATGTGGCTATTTTCCCTTGTCCGATGCGCACTTTGAATAGTTAGGTCATATAAGTCAAAAAGGGAGAGCATTTAAGCTCTCCCTATTTTATCTTGCTGCGATTACAGGGAATTAACGGGTATTAGCGGGAACCGCGATCACGCTATCCGGTGCGGCGTTGCTGATGGCTTTCTTGCGGCGCTTGTCTTTTAATGCATAGCGGTTGAGCCCGGCCAGATGGATTTGCCCCATATACTCTTTCCAGTCTATCTGACGCGGGTCAGCCGAGAAGCGCTGACGCTCGGCCTGCGTTACGCTGCGTTGTAGCTCGAGTAATTGATGGTTTTGGAAAATGTAATTTGGCGAAGTGTAAAACGAGAACACGACCGCCAGGGTGTGGGTGGTATTGAATGCCTCTTGCATGGCAAAGCTTTGATCCATCCCCACGCATTTCCTGGCAAAGGAAGTGATACCTAAAGCCAGTTTCATTACGCTCATGACAGCGAGAAAGTTGGTCCGGCTGACGCAACGGAAGTCCTTGCCCGGTTTATCGAAAAACAGCTTGTCATAAGTGCGCCAGTGACGTTTGCCGGCGGTCTGGATGATGTCTATCAGTTCGCCAAGAATCACCGGGTTGGCGGAGCCGCTGCAGCATTGATAAATGCGACGCTGGCCTGGAATGGCCAGTGCCTCTGCCATGGATAGGATAATGCTGTTGGCAACCAGGTCAGCAGGGATCAGATCGATGGTGCCGTCAATGTTCGCCGGAAAAAAATTGGTCTTGCCACGGGCGTAGGCGAGTATCAGGGCATCGCCGACCTTGACTCCCTCTATCCATCCCGGGCTAGGTTCGCATAAGGTGCTCTCGATAATCGATGGACGAACGATGGTCAGACTTTTTCCTTGCATCTCGCGACAGACAATTTGCTCGCCTATCCACTTGGTGAAGGTATAGGTGTCATTCCAGCCATAGCGATGCGCTTCGCTGATGCCCAGCTCCGTCAGCGCATCGGGTAAGTCATCCACATTGAGGCAATCACGTTTGGTCGCTTCAATTTTTAGTAACAAGTCGGTAATCAGTGTCTGCACTTCGTAATAACCGTCGGCATGCTGAGCAATAAGCTTGCTGGCCGGTTGCACCAGTTGCTCTGGCATCTGACCTTGGTTGTAACCGTTAACGTAACAAGTGGAGACATGAATCAAGGGAATATGTCCGGCCATCCTACACAAGGCAGTCAACTTGAAAAGGGATAGCGCATTGATCTCAAGCGCCTGATCCAAGGCTTCGCGGAAATTGACGCTGGCCGCTGAGTTGACCACGATATCAACCTGTTTGGCCAGTGCGGCAAATTCCATCTGACTTAGCCCGAAATAAGCTTCGGTTACTTCACCGGTGACAAATACAAATTTATCCCGTACCACCTCAGCTAGATACTGTGGCCGTTCGTTACGCAATCGGTCGAAAATAGAAGAAGTCAGAATTTCACGTTCAAATCGCTCTGCGGCGCCAGCACCGTTCTTGTTGGCGCGTATCACCAGGATGAACTGTTTGATCTCAGGGACATCCCTTACCAGTTTTTCCAGTAAGACCTTAGCCAGAAAACCACTGGTGCCGGTGATCAGGACACGCTTGCCGGCAAGCTGTTGGCTTATGCTGAGCGGCTTAGCTTGGCGTGCCAGAGGTGGATGGCTATCTTGCTCAGTATGATATTTAGTGTGGTTTTCCATAATTTTCACTTATCTTCAGCGTTACTTGTCTTGCGTCGCACCGGTAGCCGCCATGAACGATATCCGGTGCTGCGGTGCAGATGGTGTTGAGCTCAACGCCTATTTGTCTGCCTATTTGACTGCTTTAAGCAACCACAGCCCAGCCCTCATCGTGCCGTTTATTACGAGGGTTGAGCGATCGCCGATCCTGCGGCCAGTTCCGTTGTTGCTGCCGGACTCTCTTCGCTGCCCATGCGGGTGGCTAGTTCGAGTTTGGCAAAAGCCTCATAGGTCAAGCTCATCAGGCGTTCCGGATATTCGACCAGATCTTTATCGACAAATAAGGCTAATTGGATCTGTCCGGCATACGAGATGAACGCTAAGCCGACGCCCATGCGTCCGGCTTGCGGTACCCAGCAAATCAGATCAGTCATTTTGGAGCCGGCCAGATAGCGTGAACGCACCGGCCCTTCGATATTGGTCAGCACCACTGAACCCTTGGAAGTAAACAGGTTGAGTGCAAAATGTTGCAAAGGGCGCGGCAGGCAGCCGGCAATCGATAGGAAGGCCATGGTCGCTTGCGGCTGATGCGAGCGTTTGATGACATTCATGCGCTGGTTGGCCTGCACCAGGCGCTGGCGCGGATCTGCCACGTTGGTCGGCAATTCCAGCGCCACCAGACCGAACTCGTTGCCGAGCTGGAATGCGTTGTTTTTCTCGCGCAGGTTGAACGTCACTGCAGCGCGCAGCGGGCGGCCATCTAGCTGTTCGCCTTGCTCCTGCAGGTATTCGCGCAATGCACCGGAGACGGCCGCAACCCAGACGTCATTGAGCGTTACACCCATGCGCTTAGCCATGCTGCGTACCCGCTCCATTTCTAGCGGCGGGAGCCAGACCAGTTGTTTCTCGCCGGTCATTGGCGCCTTGAGTCGGGTTCGTGCATCGGACCAGAGTAGAGACAGGCGCGTGACATGTGCCGCCACTTTGATACCTGAAACGATTTTTGCCAGACGCGAGCAGACTGACTCGCGCATTACCTGTGCAGTGTGCGGGTGACCGGCCATGGCCGGAGCGCTACCATGGCTGTCATTGTCATCGGTCAGATGATTGAGAACATGAATCAGGCCCAGTCCATCGGTAATGCAATGGTGGACGCGAAATACGATGGCGTAACCGGAACCGACCTGGTCGATCACGCTCATATGCCACTAGCAAGCGGCGTGATTGACGGTAATCACGTGTATCGCCAAGCCACCTAGCGATGTTTCCTTATATTTAGCCTGCATGTCAAAGCCGGTCTGGCGCATGGTCTCTATGGCCTGATCCAGACTGACGTGGTGCACGCCGTCACTCTTAAGTGCCAGTGAGGCGGCGGTAATTGCCTTGACTGCGCCCATGCCGTTACGCTCTATGCACGGGATTTGCACCAAACCGCCGATCGGATCGCAAGTCATGCCTAAATGATGTTCTATGCCGATTTCCGCCGCTGTTTCTATCTGTTCATTGCTGCCGCCCAATGCTGCCGTCAGTCCGGCCGCGGCCATCGCGCACGCCACGCCGACTTCGCCCTGGCAACCGATCTCGGCCCCGGAGATAGAGGCATTTTTCTTGCATAGCATGCCAACCGCCGCAGCCACCAGCAGGAAGTTGCGTATACCTTGCTGCGGGTTGCTGGGTTTGCAGTCTTGCGAGTAGTAACGCAGTATCGCCGGAATAATCCCGGCAGCGCCATTGGTCGGCGCTGTGACTACCCGTCCGCCTGCCGCATTCTCTTCGTTGACGGCCATCGCATACAGACTCACCTTATGCATGCCGTCATGTGGCAAGGCATTCACGGTGTCGTTGGCGGTTAACCAAAGTTTGGCCGCGCGTCTTTGTACATGCAGGCCACCGGGCAACTCGCCGGTGATTTTCAGGCCGCGCTCTATGCATTCGCGCATGACGTCCCAGATATGGTCCAGACCAGTATCGAGTTCATCAGAGCTGCAATGGGCGAGTTCGTTGGCGCGTAGCATTGCGGCGATGCTCATGCCACTACGTTTGCCATGGACTAATAACTCAGCCATGGTAGCGAAGGGGTAGGGTACTGCCACAACGTCACTGGCGGAACAGTTACTGCCTTGCTGCAATTCCTCTTCCGAATAGATAAAGCCACCGCCTGTGGAGTAAAACACGCGGTCGCAAACGCTGCCGTCATTGCGGGTAAGTAAAAAACGCATCCCGTTAGGATGGCCGGGCAATACTTCCTTTTTATGCCAGAGCAGGTCATCGAGCATATCGAACTTGATGCTGTATTCGCCCAGCAAATGCATGATGCCGCTGCTGGCGAGCGTAGTTAATTTGTCTTCTACGCTTTCGGGGGCAAGGTCTTGCGGGGTTTCGCCCATCAGGCCGAGTAATACGGCTTTGTCGGTAGCATGCCCCATGCCTGTCAATGCCAGTGATCCATACAGGGATACCTGCACTTTACTGGCCTTAAACAGTTCAGGACATTCAAGCAGGAAGCGGCGCGCCGCCAACATGGGGCCTACGGTATGAGAACTGGATGGGCCAACGCCAACTTTAAATAAATCAAATACCCGCATGTCCATACCATTAACCCCTTAGTCTCAAATGTTTATTGTTATGCCGCCTTGGTCAAGTTTGCAGGTACTGGTTGGCCAATCCGGACGTTTTTCAGCATGTCTGCAACCAGTTGTTGCAGATCGATTTGCGGCTGCCATCCCCAGTCGTTACGGGCAACGGTATCATCCAGACTTTGCGGCCAGCTTGCTGCAATTGCCTGACGGCTGTCTGGTGCATAGTGTATTGCAAATCCCGGCAAATTTTGTTCGATTACCAACGCCAATTCCCGTGGATTAAAGCTTAGACCCGCCACATTGTAGGACGAACGAATAGAAAGTTTGCCGGCGGGTGCATCCATCAGGGAAATCGTGGCGCGGATGGCATCTGGCATGTAGATCATCGGTAGCGTGGTTTCAGCTTCCAGGAAGCAAGGATAGCTTTCGCCGCGTAGCGCGGAATGGAAAATGGCGATCGCGTAATCGGTGGTGCCACCGCCCGGAGGAGATTTGTAGCTAATGATGCCTGGGTAACGGATGCTGCGTACGTCAACACCGTATTTCTGGAAATAATATTCGCACAGGCGCTCACCGGCCAATTTGCTGATGCCATAGATGGTGCTCGGATCCATGACGCTAAATTGCGGGGTGTTTTGCGCTGGCGTATTCGGGCCGAAAGCCGCAATTGAGGATGGCCAGAACACCTTTAATGGTTTGCCGGCGGCACCGCGCAGGCGTGCCAGTTCCAGAATATTGATTAGACCATCCATGTTCAAGGTCCAGGCCTTCAAGGGCGCTTGCTCGCCGGTTGCCGACAATAGAGCCGCCAGTTGATAAACCTGGGTGATCTGATACTGTTCTGCCACTGCCGCGAGCCGCTCGGCGTTGAGTACGTCGATCACTTCGTAAAGGGCAGCGCCGTACAGGCTGGCAGGGCTGATATCGGCGGCGATGACATTATCTGCGCCATGCTGCAACGCTAAGGCATCAACCAGTTCGCTGCCGATCTGGCCATTGGCGCCTATGACTAAAATACGTTCCATATTGAATCTTCTTTCTGTAACCGAATTTATTGAGTAAGTGTGTTATTTGATCAGGCCAAGTTCGCGTCCAGCCTGGGCAAAGGCCGCCAGCGCAGTTTGCAATTGTTCAGTGGTGTGGGCGGCGGAAAGCTGGACCCTGACACGGGCTTGCCCCATAGGTACGACCGGGTAAAAAAAGCCCGTGACCAGTACGCCTAATTCATACATGCGTGCCGCAAATTTTTGCGCTACCGGTGCGTCAAACAGCATCACAGGCACGACAGGGTGGGTGCCGGGCTTGATGGTGAAGCCGAGTTCCGCAATTTCCTTGCGGAAAAACGCCGTATTGGCATGCAGGCGGTCACGCAATTCCGTGGAGGACGACAGTCTTTCCAGCACCGAGAGCGAGGCACCGGCAATCGACGGCGCCAGGGTATTGGAGAACAGGTAAGGGCGTGATTTTTGACGCAAGGTATCAATGACCTCCTTACGTGCTGCGGTAAAACCACCCATGGCGCCGCCCAAAGCCTTACCCAGCGTGCCGGTGATGATGTCGATACGTCCCATGACGTTGTGGTGCTCGTGGGTGCCGCGACCGGTGGCACCCATAAAACCGGATGCATGGCATTCGTCTATCATTACCAGAGCGTCATATTTATCCGCCAGATCGCAAATCTCGTTCAATTTTGCAATGGTGCCATCCATGGAGAACACCCCGTCAGTGACAATGATGCGGTGACGCTTGTCAGCGGCGGCTTGCAATTGCAGCTCCAGGTCAGCCATATCATTATTGGCGTAACGGTAGCGTGCGGCCTTGCACAGGCGTATGCCGTCTATGATGGAGGCGTGGTTCAAGGCGTCTGAGATAATTGCGTCTTGCTCGTCAAACAGCGGTTCGAATACGCCGCCGTTGGCGTCAAAAGCCGCGGCGTAAAGGATGCAGTCTTCCATCCCCAAGAATGCGGAAATCGCCTTTTCAAGTTGCTTATGTACGGTTTGCGTTCCGCAAATAAAGCGTACCGAAGATAAGCCGTAGCCATATTTCTCGGTAGCGGCAATCGATGCCTGTACGGTGGCTTCGTCGCCCGACAGGCCCAGATAGTTATTCGCGCACAGATTGATTAACTGCCGACCATCATCGCATGTCACTTCCGATCCTTGGCGCGAAGCGATCACGCGTTCAGGCTTATACAAACCTTGTTCGCGCAAGACGTCTAGTTTGCCGCCAAGTTCGGAAAAAAAAGCCATCTTTCTTAGTTGCTATGCTGGTCTCTGTAGTCATTGCTGTCTCCTGGGTATTTTTGACAAGGAAGATAAGGGGTGCGGCACTCTGTTTAATCGCGTCTTGCGATTGTCGCTTCTGGTAAGATGCTTGAAATCAGTGCAAATAGTCAGTGCGATTAAGCAGATTGCCGAAATATTCGATATAGTGAACTGAAGTTCGGTATATCGAATATTATCTGCGCTTATTACTTTATGCAAGAAAAACGCAAACAAACACAAAAAAATATATGAAAAAAGTGATCGCAACCAACCATCCGCCGGCGCCTCCTGAAGTCGGTGCGACCTTGCAGCGCATGCGTCTGGAGCGTGGCTTGACGCTGGAAGACCTGTCGCGTACCGCCGGCGTATCGAAATCGATGCTGTCCCAGATAGAGCGTGAGACTGCCAATCCGACCATCGCAGTCGCCTGGCGTCTGGCCAATGCCTTGGGAGTGAGTATTGCGGAATTGCTGTCATCGGCATCCCCGGAAGTTGAGGTGATACGCATGCTGGAACCGCATGAAACACCCACTTTGCCGGGTGAACATGCCGGTTATGTATTAAAAATACTGGGCCCCATGGAGTTGGCCGGGCGTTTTGAATGGTACGAACTGACCCTCGCTGCCGGTGGCGCACTGGTATCGGCGTCGCATGATCCGGGCGCCACCGAGCATCTGACCCTATTGCAGGGAAGTGTAGAAGTAGAAGTGGACGGTAACAAGAAAAAACTGAAGATAGGCGGTACCGCCCGCTACGAGGCGGATAAAAATCACGCCATACGAAATATCGGAAAAACCGAAGCGAAGGCCTTAATGGTGGTGATTCATCGGTAATTTATTGGTAATGGCAAATAAAATTCAAGTTTGGATCGATTAAATTCTGGCTTTGCTCTGCCTGAGGGCGAGTGGGAAGATATAATGTGGAAAAACTTCTTCCAACTTAGTCAACTTTCTCTTTCGCCACTATGCAATATGTATCGACACGCGGTCACACCGCACAGCAAAATTTTTCCGAAATCCTGTTGGGCGGCCTGGCTCCCGACGGTGGGCTGTATCTGCCGCAAACCTATCCTCAGGTAACGGCCGGCGAACTCAATGCATGGCGCAAGTTATCCTACGCGGAGTTGGCGTTAGCCGTGTTGAAAAAGTTCGCCACCGATGTTCCCGAGAGCGATCTTAAGGCGATTGCCGACAAAACTTATACGGCTGCCGTGTATCGCAATGTCCGTGCTGAGCAAGACGCAGCAGAAATCACGCCACTACGCGTACTCGATGAAAGTAACGGTAACAAGTTGTTACTGCAGGCATTGTCAAATGGCCCTACGCTGGCATTCAAAGACATGGCCATGCAATTGCTAGGCAATCTGTTTGAATATACGCTGGCAAAGCATGATGCCGAGTTGAATATTTTTGGCGCCACTTCCGGCGACACCGGTAGCGCTGCCGAATACGCAATGCGCGGCAAAAAAGGCATACGCGTGTTCATGTTGTCGCCGCACAAAAAAATGAGTGCGTTCCAGACTGCGCAGATGTTTAGCCTGCAAGATCCGAATATTTTCAATATCGCGGTTGAAGGCGTGTTTGATGATTGCCAGGATATGGTCAAGGCAGTCTCGAATGATCTCGATTACAAGAGCCGCCAAAAAATCGGCACTGTTAATTCGATCAACTGGGCCAGGGTAGTGGCGCAGGTCGTGTATTACTTCCGCGGCTATCTGAGTGCGACCACTAGCAACGAACAAAAGGTATCGTTCACGGTACCATCCGGTAACTTTGGCAATATCTGTGCCGGCCACATCGCCCGCATGATGGGTTTGCCTATCGATAAACTGGTGGTCGCCACCAATGAAAACGATGTGTTAGATGAGTTTTTCCGTACCGGCGTCTATCGCGTGCGCAAATCGGCAGAAACCTGGCATACCACCAGTCCTTCCATGGACATTTCCAAAGCCTCCAATTTTGAACGCTTCATTTTCGATCTGCTAGATGGCGATGCAGTTCGGGTGGCAGCCTTGTTTAAAAAAGTCGAGACCGAAGGCGGGTTTGATTTGTCCGGCAAGCCTGGCAGCGATGGTGATGAATTTAGAAAAATTGCGCGTTTTGGCTTTGAGTCTGGCAAATCGGTGCACGCTGATCGTCTTAATACCATACGTCAGGTCGAAAAGAACTACGGCATCACGGTCGATACGCATACTGCCGACGGCATCAAGGTCGCACTTGAGCATATTCAGACCGGAGTGCCTATGATAGTCCTGGAAACGGCCTTGCCGGCCAAGTTTAACGAAACCATACAGGAAGCGCTGGGGCGTGATGCCGAGCGTCCGGCCGGATTTGAAAACATCGAAGCCCTGCCGCAGCGTTTTGAGGTCATGAGTGCCGATGTGGCAAAAATGAAGGCGTTCATCGCGCAACATACGGGCTTGTAATCAAGGCTTGGCCATGGGTATCTTCGGTGCCGGCAATTCCGGAGCCGCTGTCAATAAGTTCATCGCTCCGGTATTGATCGCCGCCGCCGGCTGGACTTTGGTACCTAAAGTCTATGCGGTAATGATGTTGGCTGCCGCCTTGATTTTCTGGGTGTTCTCCGCGACTGATCCTGAGCATAACGTCAAATCAAACATCAGTTTTATGGCGCAGCTCAAAATGCTGAAAGACCCTAAAGTATGGCGCTATTGCCAATACTATTCAGTGGTGTTCGGTGGTTACGTCGGTCTGAGTTTGTGGATGGTCAAATACTATGTGACCGAATATGGCTTCGATATCAAGAGCGCCGCTTTGCTGGCAGCCTGTTTCTCCCTGCCGGGCGGTGTCTTGCGTGCACTCGGTGGCTGGATGTCCGATAAATACGGTGCTTACAAAGTGACCTGGTGGGTGATGTGGGTTTGCTGGGTAGCCTTCTTTTTGTTGTCTTATCCGCAGACTGAATTCAGCATCAAAACCGTTACAGGGATGCAAAATTTCCACATCGGACTGACACCAGTGATGTTTACTGCATTGTTATTTGTTGTTGGTATTGCTATGGCCATCGGTAAGGCATCTGTATTCAAATTTATTTCTGACGATTACGGTCAAAACATTGGTGCGGTCTCTGGCGTAGTCGGTCTGGCTGGTGGTCTCGGTGGCTTCATCTTGCCTATCATGTTTGGTGCCTTGGTTGATATCACTGGTGTTCGTAGCTCCTGCTTCATGCTCTTGTATGGCAGTGTCTGTGTGTCGCTGGTATGGATGCATTTCCAGTTCCGCAATGAAATTGCAATGACAGCAAAAGCAAGTTTGCCAGCTTAAATTATTCTAATAGGGAGTACAAAATGAGTCATGTTCTGACCAAGTGGGAACCGGAGAACACCGAGTTCTGGAGCAAAGAAGGTAGTGCGATTGCTAACCGTAACTTGTGGATCTCGATACCTGCGCTGATGCTCGCGTTTTCGGTATGGATGCTGTGGAGTGTGGTGGCCGCCAACCTGGATAAGGCCGGCTTCAAGTTTAGCAAAGACCAGTTGTTTTTCCTGACAGCTTTGCCGGCATTGTCAGGTGCCACGCTGAGGATCTTTTATTCTTTTCTGATTCCTATTTTTGGCGGCCGTAAATGGACTGCGATTTCTACCGCCAGTTTGTTGATCCCGGCAATTGGTATGGGTTTTGCGTTGCAAGATCCTACTACCAGTTATTCCACTTTGCTGATACTGGCTCTGTTGTGCGGTCTGGGTGGTGGCAATTTCAGCTCGAGTATGGCTAACATCAGCTTTTTCTTTCCTAAGTCCCGCAAGGGCTATGCAACCGGCATGAATGCCGGGATCGGCAATTTGGGCGTTTCCGTGGTGCAGTTTGTCGCTCCTTTGGCAATTTCTTCCGCGATGTTCGGTGCAGCCATCTCTGGTGACGGTTTCTTGTTTCACAATGCCAAGACAGGTGTCGATAAAATGTTCTGGCTGGGTAATGCAGGCTTTATCTGGGTTCCTTTCATCGTCGCGGCAACGCTTGCCGCATGGTTTGGCATGAACGATATCGCATCGGCTAAAGCATCCTTCGCCGATCAGGCCGTAATTTTCAAGCGTAAGCACAACTGGTTGATGTGCTGGTTGTATATCGGTACTTTTGGTTCGTTTATTGGCTTTTCCGCTGGTTTCGCGATGTTGATCAAAGCCCAGTTTCCAGAGGTGGATGTTACCAAATTTGCCTTTCTCGGCCCTTTAGCTGGTGCATTGGCCCGTCCTGTCGGTGGTATTCTGGCCGATAAAATCGGTGGTGCACGCCTGACTCTGTGGGTATTTGCGGCGATGGTTGCCACTATCGTTGTCGGTATTTTGCCTGCCTTGCATGATCACAACTTCATGATGTTCCTCGGTTCATTCATCGGTATGTTCATCCTGACCGGTCTTGGTAATGGCTCTACATTCTGCATGATTCCTATCATCTTCCAGACCGAGAGAGAACGTGCTGCCGCCGGTAAAGGCGAGGCGGCCCTGAAACAATCCAAGCTCGATGCGGCGAAGGAATCTGCAGCGGTTCTGGGTTTCTCCGGTGCTATCGGTGCTTACGGCGGGTTCTTCATTCCGCAGGGTTTTGGTACCTCAATCAAGATGACTGGCGCACCAGACATGGCTTTGTACACTTTCATCGCATTTTATGTCAGCTGTATGCTCATTACCTGGTTCTACTATTCCCGCAAGGGCGCAGAAATGCCTTGCTAATGGAATTACGCTGTCCATAAGTACTTGATTGGGTAAGTAAGGCGTAATACAAGTATAAATGGCTGCAATTGGCTGTAACTAGCAAGTTCGAGCAAGATGAGTAATACAAAAAACCGCTTTGGCCTACAAGCTAAAGCGGTTTTTTTCGTATTGTCAGAATCTAGCCGGCCGGATCGCCGCAAACGAAGTTGCAAGCAGAGAGAGTGCGTCCTATTACGGCTATCCGGCAAAATTGCATGGATAGGGCAGGCGCAAGTTCTGCGAATCGCACGCGGAAATGCGGTAAGACCCTAATCACTGAGACTTGAAGGGGCGCTGAATAGCAGAGGCTGCCCGGTAGGGCATATCGATGCTTCTTCGGGCGAGGTGTTAACGCCGATGACTGTGCCATATTCCCCGCTTGGCTCTTGGCGGTTTCTTTTGACTGGCTCTTAATCAGCAAGCCAGGGTAAGGTAATGAGCGCGTATTTGCCAATGCAAGATGGCTGAGCGTATTGCTGTCCGACTGGTTGACTGGCTAACGGATGCCGCTGTTGAGATCGTCACAATGAGCGCTAAATAAGCAACATAAGTTAAATAGATAAAGCAAGAAGCCCCCGGAGCCGTTTAGGGTTCCGGGGGCTTCTGTGTTATTGCGCTACTGTATTGTAGCTACAGCTAGTTAGCTGTGACGAACCATGCAGTGAAGTTTAGTCAGCTGCGTAGATATCGTTATCTTTGGTTTCTTTGATGAACAAAGTACCAATGACAAAGGTGCCCAAAGCTATGATGATCGGATACCACAGACCGTAGTAAATATCACCTTTGAAGGCCACCAGGGCAAATGCCGTAGTTGGCAACAAGCCACCGAACCAGCCGTTACCGATATGGTAAGGCAGGGACATTGATGTGTAGCGGATACGGGTAGGGAACATTTCTACCAGCATCGCTGCAATCGGACCATACACCATGGTGACATACAGTACCAAGATAGTGAGCAACAGCAAAACCATAGGCTTGTTGATTTGTGTAGGATCGGCTTTTGGCGGGTAACCAGCAGCTTTAATCGCATCAGCAAATTCCTTGGAAAAAGCTTTGTCTTTAGCTGAAGCTTCATCTTTAGGTAAGCCAGTGCCGTTAAATGAGGAGATCACTTTGTCGCCGACTTTTACCGATGCGATAGTGCCGGCTGGAGCCGCTTCATTGGAGTAGTTGACCGAAGCTGCAGCCAATTTCGCCTTAACGATATCGCAGGAAGAAGTAAATTTCTTAGTGCCGGTAGGGTTGAACTGGAATTGGCAGTCTGCAGGATCGGCAGTTACTACGACTGGCGCATTTTTCAATGCTGCTTCCAGGGCTGGATTTGCATAGTGAGTCAGGGCGCTGAAAATCGGGAAGTAAGTCAGTGCAGCGATCAGGCAACCAGCCATGATGATAGGTTTGCGGCCGATTTTATCGGATAGGCTACCAAAGATCAGGAAGAACGGTGTACCGATGATCAGTGAAGCGGCGATCAGGATGTTTGCCGTAGCACCATCTACTTTCAAAGTTTGCTGCAGGAAGAACAATGCATAGAATTGGCCTGTGTACCACACTACCGCCTGACCAGCAGTTAAACCTACCAATGCCAGGATAACGATTTTCAGGTTTTTCCATTGGCCGAAAGATTCTGTCAGTGGCGCTTTGGAAGTCTTGCCTTCAGCTTTCATTTTTGCAAAAGCAGGGGATTCGTTCATGGACAAGCGGATCCAGACTGAGACTGCCAGCAGGAATACCGAGACCAGGAAAGGAACGCGCCAGCCCCAATCAGCAAATGCTTCTTCGCCGATTGCGGTACGTGTACCCAGAATCACCATCAGTGACAGGAACAAACCCAGTGTCGCTGTCGTTTGTATCCAGGCAGTGAAGGCGCCGCGTTTGTCGTCTGGAGCATGCTCAGCGACGTAAGTGGCGGCACCACCGTATTCACCGCCCAATGCCAGACCCTGCAAAATACGCAAGGAAACCAGGATGATAGGAGCGGCAATACCGATGGAGGCGTAGTTAGGCAATAGGCCGACGATAAATGTCGAGGCACCCATCAGCAGGATGGTGACCAGGAAAGTGTATTTGCGACCGATCATGTCGCCGAGACGACCAAAAACCAGTGCGCCGAAAGGGCGGACGATGAAACCGGCGGCAAACGCCAGCAAGGCAAAAATAAATGCCGTATTTGGATCGGTACCTGCGAAAAATTGCTTGGCAATGATGGATGCGAGCGAACCATACAGATAAAAATCGTACCATTCAAATACAGTGCCCAGTGAAGATGCAAAAATAACTTTGCGCTCTTCGGTGGTCATACCGGCGGACGGTTTACTTACCTGTCCCGCTGACGCTGTTTGTGCTGTCGCCATGCTTGTCTCCTGTTATGTTTTAAGTGTGCTTCAAAAAAAGCCATCAATTTACCGCTGTACTTTTTTGTGCCAGTTGAGTGTGCAGCGTAAAACTTACAGGACGCTTTCTTGAAACTTACAGAGACTTACAAAGAAGTACATTTTTTATGATCTTTAGCAATTATTTTGAAAAATCTTCGTCGCGTGTCGAAAAAAAGCGACGAATTGTAAATGTTGATATTTTGCGAACGATCGTGCTAAAAATATGCTATTCTGGTTTTTGCCGTTTTCTGCCGGAGGGTTTTCATGGTGTGTCTCTGGGAAAGCATGTGTTGAAAGCGCTGATTTTCGCGCCGATTTCTGGCTTGGCGAGACGCTAGAGATGATCATGGTCGGGCAAAGCCGGGGTGATTAAAAATTTCCAGGGTTTGCCGCATCCGTGATCCCGGACCGTCTCTGTAGCCCATATTCTCTCCGTTATTTTTTGTCGATATTTTTTTTGTTGTTATTTTTTAACGCATTTCTAAAGATTTTCTATGCAATCAAAAATCATCCCGCGCCGTGACCTCGAATTTTTGCTGTATGAATGGCTGAACGTCGAATCGCTAAACCAACGTGCGCGTTTCGCGGAGCATAGCCGCGAAACTTTCAATGCTGCCTTAGATACCTGCGAACAAATCGCCACTGACTTGTTTGCCACGCATAACAAGAAGAGCGATCAGAACGAACCGCAATTTGACGGCAATTCGGTACACATGATTGCCGAAGTGGCGCTCGCCTTAAACGCGTTTCGCGAAGCGGGCTTGATGGCGGCCGGCCAGGATTTTGAGCTGGGCGGCATGCAGTTGCCCTGCGTAGTTGAAAAAGCCGGATTTGCCTACTTTACCGGTGCCAACGCAGGTACCGCCGCCTATCCTTTTCTGACGATAGGCAACGCCAATACCCTGATGAAATGTGGCACGCCCGAGCAGATAGAGCTATATGCCAAGCCCATGCTGGAAGGGCGCTACTTTGGCACCATGTGCTTGTCGGAACCGCAGGCCGGTTCGAGTTTGTCCGATATCGTCACCCGCGCTGAACCGCAAACCGATGGCAGTTACCGGCTCTGCGGCAACAAGATGTGGATCTCGGCCGGTGATCATGAATTATCAGAAAACATCGTACATCTGGTGCTGGCCAAAGTGCCCGATGAAAACGGTAAGTTGATCCCCGGTGTCAAAGGGATTTCCCTGTTTATCGTTCCGAAAATACTGGTCAACCCTGACGGCAGTCGCGGTGAGCGTAATGACGTGGTACTGGCGGGCCTGAATCACAAGATGGGTTACCGCGGCACCACCAATTGCCTGCTTAACTTTGGCGAGGGCAAGTTTACGCCAGGCGGAAAAGGCGGTGCGGTTGGCTATCTGGTCGGCACTTTGCACAAGGGCCTGGCCAATATGTTCCATATGATGAACGAGGCGCGCATAGGTGTAGGTCTGGGCGCTGTCATGCTGGGGTATACCGGCTATCTGCATGCGCTCGATTATGCCCGCAACCGCTTGCAGGGGCGTAACCCGCAAGCCAAAGACCCGGCTTCACCGCAACTTCCTATTATTGAGCATACCGATGTCAAACGCATGTTGCTTGCACAGAAATCGTATGTCGAGGGTGGCTTGGCGTTGAATCTGTATTGTGCGCGCCTGGTCGATGAGGAGCGCAGCGCAAGTAGTCCGCAAGCACGCGCCTACGCGCTATTGTTGCTCGACATCCTCACCCCGGTGGCTAAATCCTGGCCTGCTCAATGGTGCCTTGAAGCGAATAATCTGGCGATACAAGTGCACGGCGGCTATGGCTATACGCGCGAATACAATGTTGAGCAATTTTATCGGGATAACCGGCTCAATCCTATCCATGAAGGCACACACGGCATACAGGGCATAGATTTGCTCGGTCGCAAGGTCATCATGCAAGAAGGCGCGGCCATGCGGGCGCTGGCCGGTGAGATACAGCAAACCATCAACCGCGCTGCGCCGCAAGCGGAGTTGAGCGATTACGCGCAAGCCTTGAATGCGGTATTGCAACGCTTCGCTTACGTGACACAGCGCATGTATGCCAGTGAAGACGCTAATCTGATATTGGCCAATGCCAGCATTTATCTGGAAGCCTTCGGCCATATGGTGGTGGCATGGATATGGCTGGAACAAGCTTTGCTGTCGGTAGGCAAGACTGAATCGCATGAGGCGGATTTCTATGCCGGTAAATTGCAAGCTTGCCGGTTTTTCTTCCATTACGAGCTGCCTAAAGTGCATCCGCAACTCGATTTGCTGGCAAATCTCGATACCACTACGCTGGAAATGGAGGATGCCTGGTTTTGATACTCCTACCCGGTATTTAAATAAGCAAGCCCGCTGCGCACTATTTAAGCGCGGTTTGATGCGAAAACACGATATACCCCCCCTTTAATGCAGCACAGAGCAGACATGGAGACAGCATGACAAAGAATGTACGTAGCGTAAAACAACTATTTGACCTCAGCGGCAAGACGGCCTTAATTACCGGCGGTTCGCGTGGCTTGGGTTTGCAAATGGCCGAGGCCTTAGGTGAGCAGGGCGCTACCATAGTGCTGTCATCGCGTAAGCAATCTGACCTCGATGAGGCAGTGGCGCATCTGAAAAGCCGCGGTATACAAGCGAGTGCGATTGCCGCTGACCTGGGTCAGGAAAGCGCGATCAAGCCGTTGGTTGATGAAGCCCTGGCGCGCCTCGGTCACATCGATATCCTGATTAATAACGCCGGTGCCACCTGGGGTGCGCCGGCCGAAGATCATAGTGTCGAGGCCTGGGATAAGGTGATGAACCTGAATATCCGCAGCATTTTCATGATCTCGCAAGAAGTCGGCAAGCGCAGCATGATACCGCGCAAAACCGGTCGTATCATCAATATCGCCTCGATCGCAGGTTTGTCGGGCAATCCTCCTGGCACCATGCAAACCATCGCGTATAACACCTCGAAAGCGGCAGTGATTAACTTTACCCGTGCCCTGGCCGGTGAGTGGGGCGTGTATGGCATTACGGTCAACGCTATCGCGCCGGGCTTTTTTCCTTCCAAGATGACCAAGGGCATATTGGAACATCTGGGCGAAGAGAAGCTGGCACGCCAGGCGCCGTTGCAACGCATCGGCGACGATGAAGACCTGAAAGGCGCAGCGCTGTTGTTTGCGTCTGATGCCGGTAAGCACATCACCGGTCAGACCCTGGCGGTAGACGGCGGCGTGTCGGCGGTCTGATGGGAGAGTCAGTAATGGAAATTAAGGAAACGCCAGCGCGTGCGGAACTCGATCAGCCTTGCCCGGCGCTTAATCCGTTTTTACACGAACTGGGCGTAGAATTTTTACAGATGGAAGACGGCCAAGCCAAACTGGCATTGGATCTGACGACGCGCCACATGAATAGCTGGCAAATTACCCATGGCGGCGTATTGATGACCATGCTCGATGTGGTCATGGCGATGGCCGGACGCTCCCTCAGTGCCGAGCACAAGGGTGTGGTCACGGTAGAGATGAAAACCAGTTTTCTGCAACCCGGCGGTATAGCCGGCGGCAGGATAGACGCGCACGGCAAGGCGTTTCATCAGTCGACGACCATGTGTTTCTGTGAAGGCGAAATCTGGAACGGCGATAAATTGGTCGCCAAAGCCATGGGTACCTTCAAATATTTACGTCGTCTGAAATCGGGCGAAAACATGAGAAAAATCTGCGGCAGTGATTAACGCAAGTCGATAGCGCAATTCGATATCGCAAGCCGATTGAATGTGAATTTCAAATAATACTTAGGAGCACTCTATGCAGGTTTTTAAAGACAGAGTCGCCGTCATTACCGGCGGTGCCAGTGGTTTTGGACGTGAGTTTGCCTTGATAGGCGCAAGCAGGGGCATGAAGCTGGTGGTAGCCGATGTGCAGCAAGATGCGCTTGATAAGGTGAAGGCAGAATTGGAAGCGCTGGGAGCCGATGTGTTGGCGGTGCGTTGCGATGTGCGGCACGCTGAGCAGGTGCAGGCCCTGGCCGATGCGACCATGCAAAAGTATGGCGCAGTCCATCTGGTATTTAATAATGCCGGGGTTGGATCCGGTGGCCTGATCTGGGAAAACACCCAGGCTGACTGGGAATGGGTATTAGGCGTCAATTTATGGGGCGTGATCCATGGTGTGCGTATTTTCACCAATCTGATGCTGGAGTGCGCCAAACAAGATCCCACGTACGAAGGGCATATCGTCAATACCGCCTCGATGGCAGGCTTGTTGAGTGCACCGACCATGGGTGTTTACAATGTATCGAAACACGCGGTGGTGGCATTGACTGAAACCTTGTACCAGGATTTGCAACTGGCGCAAGCACCTATCGGTGCTTCGCTGCTGTGTCCGTATTTTGTGCCTACCGGGATTAGTCAATCGCATCGCAATCGCCCTGAAGATGCGCCTTCCGGCAAAGTCACGGCGAGCCAAAAGGCGGCGCAAATCATGTCAGACAAAGCGGTAACGTCGGGGAAAGTCAGTGCGCAAGAAGTCGCGGAAAACACTTTTAAGGCGATCGGTGACGGTCAGTTCTATGTGTTCTCGCACCCGGAAGCCCTGGGTAACGTCAAACAGCGCATGGAAGAAATCACCGGGCAAAGCAATCCCGGTGATCCGTATAAGGCAGCGCCGCACATTCGCGATCTGCTGCGTGCCAAAATGAATGCGGCTTAGACTTACTGGGTAGCTTATTTAGGTTGTTTTCGATACTCCCCCTGAGTAATAGTGAGACTTACGCTGCAAAGGCAGGTATTTAGGGTGCTTTGGCCTAGTCTTAGTGAAAAAAAGGGGAGTATGCACGTTTATGGAGACCGGACATGAGTGTAGAAAATCAAGCAGCGATACAGACACAAGCAGAGATACAGGTAAATCAGTATGCCAGCCTTGCCAACGGCACGCGCCTGCATTACGCCAGCGCTGGCGAAGCGGGCAAGCCGCTCATTTTATTTGTTCATGGTTTCCCTGAGTTCTGGTACGAATGGTCGGCCCAACTCGCTGACTTTGGCAACGATTACTTTGCGGTAGCGCCAGATCTGCGCGGCTTTAATCTTTCGGATATGCCGGTCGAGGTATCGTCCTATAAAGCCAGGCACATCGTCGATGACCTGCGTTTGCTGATCGCGCACTTAGGCTACCAAAAAGCCGTGATCGTGGCGCATGACTGGGGTGGCGCGATTTGCTGGAGCCTGGCGATTGCCTTGCCCGAATTGGTGGAACAACTCATTATCATCAATTCACCGCACCCGTATCTGTTCATGCAGGCATTGGCGAATGACGCATCACAGCAGTCGGCCAGCCAATATATAAACTGGTTGCGGCAGGAGGGCTCCGAAATTGCGCTGGCTAAAGATGACTTTGCCTTGATGGAAGATTTTTTTAACGGCATGGGACAAGCCAATGCCCAATGGTTTGATGCAGCAACCCGTGCCAGGTATCACGCCTGCTGGGCGCATGGTTTGACAGGCGGCGTCAATTACTATCGTGCTTCGCCTTTGCACCCGCCCGCTGATGCCGGCGCACATGCTTTGCCGCTCAGTCTGAACCGTGAAGACTTCAGGCTCAGGGTGCCAACCCGGGTGATTTGGGGCGAGGCGGACCAGGCTCTGCCTAAGTCCTTGCTCGATGGGCTAGACGAGTTTGTCGATGATCTGCAAATCGTCAGGATAGCCGAAGGCTCACATTGGCTGATTCACGAGCAGCCGGCGCGCATTACGCGACTGATACGAACTTTCTTGCAGGAATAAAAAGCATCTAAGTCCTGTCTTGGAATCGAGCGGGCCATGGCAGCAGGTAATACTAACTTGCTAAATCAGATAGTTCGCTGCCATAATCAAACAATTGATTTACAACAACACATAGCCTTTCCTGATTATGAATGAAATGAATATCAAACTGGGTGACTGGACCACCCTGCAACACGATGCCCAGGCGATCCGTCATGAGGTGTTTGTGGTCGAACAAAAAATTCCCGCTGATCTGGAATGGGACATCATGGACGCGCAATGCTTGCATGCCGTCGCTTACGATGAAACAGGGCAGCCAGTCGGTACCGGCCGCTTACTGCCCGACGGTCACATCGGCCGCATGGCAGTCAAGGAAAGTGCGCGTGGCAGCGGAGTTGGTGCCGCGATCTTGCGTCTGCTGATGGCGCAGGCCAAGCAGCGCGGTGAGCTCGGGGTGCAACTCAATGCCCAGGCAACCGTAGAAACTTTTTACCAGCGCGAGGGCTTTTCCAGGGATGGCAATCTGTTTGACGAAGCCGGTATCCCGCATATCCACATGACGCACAATTTCTAAGCTTGGCTTAATGAAATCGGCGTCATGTTTATTCCTTCAATAGGATTTTTCACTCAGACCGCAGCGACCAGCACCCCCGCCATTAACACCAGGCTGCCGGCGATGCGCTCTGTGATCAGGCTATATTTAGGCTGTGTCGCCAGGTGACTAGCCTTGCTGGCCAGCATCCCATACGCGAGCAAGATAAAGAACTCGGGAATAATCGAGCATGCTGCCAGTATCAGCATCTGCATCGCAACCGGGGCTTGCGGGTCAATAAATTGCGGCAGGATGGCGACAAAGGTAAGCAGCGCTTTGGGGTTGGTTACCTGTAGCATTAGTGCCGTGAAATAAATCCTGCGACCGCTTTGTGCCTGGCTATCGATAGACGACAGCGTAATCGGAGAAGGCTTGCCGAAAATTGCCGATAAGCCCAGATACACCAGATAGGCCGCACCGACATATTTGATCGCGTTAAACAGCGCAGGCGATGCCAGTATCAGTGTGCCTAAGCCGGTTGCCGAAACGGTGAAGTAAATCGCATTGCCACTCAAAATCCCTAAGGTCACGAACAACGAAGTGCGCCAACCGCGTGCAATCCCATACGCGACCACCATCATGACCGCCGGACCCGGCGAGACCGACATGGCGGCCTCGGTTGCCGCAAACAATAATATGCTTTCTATAGTCATTGCCATGTCAGATCAGGCTTTCGCAAACGCATACAACTGGTTTAACACTGCATCAGCTTGCTCAGACATCAGAGAGTGACCGCAATTGTCGATGATACTGATCTTGCTTTGCGGGATGGCATTGCTCAAGCCGGTACTTGCCTTGATGGGTGTCATCATGTCGTTTTTTGCCAATAAAAATAGGGTGGGGCAGTTTACCTTCACTGCCGCTTGCTCGCCGTTGGCGTAATTATTGCAAGCGTTGAAGTCCGTATAGAAGACCTTATCAGGGTTGATGGCGGAAATGCGTTGCATCAAACGCCGACTGCCGCCCATGACTGAGAAACCCGGACCCGGGCAGGATGGTTTATGCGCGATTGAACTATGTGACCAGATGTTGACCATATCGATCGCACTTTGCTCGTCATCGCGTGCCGCTGTCAGTAAACTGTCGGATACCTTCATCGGGTAGGCGCAAGCGAGCAGCGCCAGCTTGCTTACGCGTGCCGGTGCTAGTCCGCAAGCTTCCAGTGCTATCAAGGAGCCCATACTATGGCCAACCAGCATCGCAGTTTGTACGCCTGCTGCATCAAGCACGGCAAGCAGCCACGCTGCCAGCGCCGCTACGCTAGTGAGGGCGGCACCCTTGCTACGGCCGTGGCCGGGCAGATCGACCGCCAGCACACTAAAGCCGTGATGGGCAAAGTAGCGGCTCTGTAGCGCCCAGACTGAATGGTCGTTTTGCGCGCCGTGGATGAATACTACGGTAGGCAACTCCGGATTGAATGCTTTACCGCCGGTATAGCAGTAAGCCACGTTGTTGCCATCGTTGCTGTCGTCGCTCTCGTTTTTAATGGTTAATAGCATCTTAAGCTCCTTTCATGGCCGCTTTTAAGCCACGCGCCAAGTCTTCGATCAAGTCATCCGCATCTTCGAGGCCTATCGACAGACGCATGGTACCTTCGCTAATGCCGGACGCGGCGAGTTGCTCGCTCGGTACCCTGAAGTGGGTGGTCGAGGCAGGGTGGATTACCAGTGATTTGGCATCGCCGACATTGGCCAGATGTGAAAATATTTTCAGGGCCTCGACAAAACGCCGGCCTGCGGCACGGTCACCTTTGAGATTGAAAGAGAACACGGCGCCACAGCCTTTTGGCAGCAAAGTTTTGGCCAATTCGTAATCAGGATGGTTCTCCAGTTCGGGGAAAGCCACTGAGGCTACCGCCGGGTGGGCGATCAAAAATTCCACGACCTTGCGGGTATTGGCGACATGCCTGTCCATTCGCAAGCCCAGAGTCTCTATGCCTTGCAGGATCGCAAACGCATTATGCGGACTCATGGCGGCGCCGAAATCGCGTAAGCCTTCGCGCCGTGCGCGTAGCGAAAAAGCGGCGACCGTGGATTCTTCGGTAAATACCATGCCATGGAAGCCATCATAGGGCTCACATAGTTCGGCAAAACGACCGGTTTTTTCGTACGCCTGCTGCCAGTCAAAAGTGCCGCCGTCGACCAATAAGCCACCGATCGCGGTGCCATGCCCGCACAGGAATTTGGTTGCCGAGTGACAGATCAGGTCGGCGCCATGCTCAAACGGACGCAGTAAATATGGCGTGGTGAAGGTTGAGTCTAGCATCAGTGGCAGATAGTTTTCATGGGCGATTTCCGCCACTGCCGGGATATTCAATACGTCCAGCCCGGGATTGCCGAGAGTTTCGCCGAATAGCACTTTGGTGTTCGGGCGTATCGCATTGCGCCAGGCATCAAGATCGCGCGGATCGACGAATGTCGTCTCTATCCCGAAACGCTTCATCGTGTATGCCAGCAGATTTTGCGAACCACCGTACAAGGCGCGTGATGCAACCACATGCGAACCGGCGCCGGCAATCGTCGCCAGACCCAGATGCAATGCCGCCTGACCGCTGGCAACCGCTAGTCCTGCAACACCAGCTTCGAGGGCGGCAATACGCTCTTCCAGCACGGCATTGGTAGGGTTGGAAATCCGCGAATACACGTGACCGGCGCGCTCCATATTAAACAGTGAAGCGGCATGGTCGGAATCTTTGAAAACAAACGAAGAAGTAAAATGGATAGGCGTAGCGCGTGCGCCTGTTGCCGGATCAGGTGTGGCACCGGCATGCAGTGACAGCGTATCGAAACCGTGGTATTTTGGACCGCTCATGATAGTGTTTTTCTCCTAAGTGCAAGGCAGTGATGCTACCATCGAAGCCAGTGATTAAAAAATGCTTTTTGGCAGCATTTTTAGTAGAAAATACTTTTTACAGTTAATCAACTTAAGTCAATGCCCGCTAATGCTGGATTTTTTACATGGCATGCGATACATTGACTATATGCATAAGATGCAAATGCGATAAGCGCATAGACTGCGATTTTAAGGAGCTAATATGAAGGTCTCAGAAATTCTCCAGGTAAAAGGTAACATCCTGTTTACGATTACTCCTGACACTTCAATTACTGAAGCTGCCAGCATCATGGAGGAAAAAGATATAGGTTCACTGGTCGTCATGGAGTTTGGTACGCTGGTTGGCGTCTTGACTTTCCGTGAAGTGATACGCGCCCTGGATAAGCAAACCGGCTCTCTCGGACCTGGTACGGTACGTAAATTTATGGACGACCATCCGTTGACCGTGACGCCTGAAACTGAGGTCAATGAAGTAAGGCGCATGATGCTCGAGAAACACTCTCGCTATCTGCCTGTCATGGATGCCAAAGTGCTGCTCGGTGTTATTTCTTTCTACGATGTGGCACGAGCTGTTCTTGAAGCGCAAAGTTTCGAGAACAAGATGTTGAAGGCCTATATTCGCGATTGGCCGGTTGAAGAAAGCGAAGAATGATGTTGTTGTGTAACAGATAGGCAAAACGCCCGCAATGCTGCTTAGCTTGCGGGCGTTTTGTTTTTTACCTTTAAAATTTCGGGGGATACCTACCATGCAAATAGCGATAGTCGGAGCTGGAATAGCGGGATTGACAGCCGCGCGTCAATTACAGGCGCAAGGACATCACGTCACAGTCTATGAAAAAAGCAGCGGAGTCAGCGGACGTATGAGTACGCGACAAACCGAGGTGGGTGGTTTTGATCATGGCGCGCAATACTTTACCGCCACCTCTGAGCGTTTTCAGAAAGAGATTTCTGATTGGAGTAAGGTCGGCTGGATCGTGCCGTGGGACGGTAACATAGTCAAGCTCGATAGCGCGGTCAGTTCACCGGCAGATCGCACCCGAAAACGATATGTTCCCATTCCCGGCATGAGCGCATTGGGAAAACAACTTGCACATAGCTTGGATGTACGTACCGGGCAGCAGGTAGTTGGATTGGAAGCCTACGAAAATCAATGGCTGCTGTCGGTCAAATCCGATACTGTCGCGGTCGCGGCATCGGCCGGACCATTTGATGCAGTAATCATCGCAACACCACCGGAACAAGCAGTCCCGCTGTTGAATGGTCATAGCGAAATGGCTAAAAAAGTGAGCGAAGTTCATATGGAACCTTGCTGGACTCTGATGCTGGGATTCCAGAGTGAGCTCAACCTCGGCTACGATGGTGCCTGGGTGAGTAATTCCCGTCTCGGATGGATCTCCAGGGACACCTCAAAACCTGATCATCGCGCAGGCGAGCGCTGGGTATGTCATGCAACACCGGTTTGGAGTAAAAAGCATCTGGAGGAAGATCCGGATCGCATCAAGGAGAAATTATCCAAAGCCTTCCATGAGGCTACCGGTACACCTATTCAAGCCATTCATGCGGTCGTGCATAGGTGGCGTTTTTCGGAAGCCTGCCAACCTTTGCCGCAAGCCTGTCTATGGGACGCTAAGCAGCGCATAGGTTTATGCGGCGACTGGTTTTCTGCAGGACTTGAGGGTGGCGGTCGGGTTGAGAACGCCTTCCTCAGCGCGCTGGCCTTATCCAAGGCAGTGTAATGTGCGTCTAGCCTATTGCAGCCTCTTTTAGTCTACGATTAGGGTAGGGCGTGCGCCTTACCCTAATCCGCTGTAGTTCAAAATTAGTTCAAAATCAGTTTAAAATTCCATCCTTCTTACTGATCTCCGCTTATGTCCGCTCGCCGGTTTGCAGCCGCCATAACGCGGCGTAACCGCCATTGCGCGTCAATAATTGTTCATGGGTGCCGCTTTCAATAATCTGCCCCGCTTCCATCAAGTGTATGCAATCAGCCTGGCGCACGGTCGACAGCCTGTGTGCGATGACTATCGTCGTGCGGTTACGGCTGACCACATCTAGGCTGCGCTGGATTGCCGCCTCAGTTTCGTTATCCACCGCGCTAGTGGCTTCATCGAGTACCAATATCGGAGGATTTTTCAAGATAGCGCGTGCCAGAGCGAGGCGCTGACGCTGACCACCCGAGAGTTTTTGCCCGCGCTCGCCTATGCGGGTAGCAAAGCCCAGCGGCAGTTTTTCTATGAATTCGCTCGCTTCTGCAGCGCGTGCGGCATCGGCAATTGCCTGTTCGCTGACATCTTTGATCCCATAGGCGATATTTTCCGCAATGCTGCCATCGGTAAGGAAGCTATCTTGGGCAACGTAGCCTATAGAGCGACGCAAATCTTGCAGATTGAGTTCAGCGATGGATTTTCCGTCAAGCAGGATTTTTCCGTGTTGTACGTGGTAGAAGCGTAGCAAGAGTTTCACCAGGGTCGATTTGCCGGAGCCAGTCGATCCGACAAAGGCGATGGTTTTACCGGCCGCAATAGTCAGATTGATGTTCTTGAGCGTTTGGGGTTCGCCATTCTCGGCATAAGAGAACCCGACTTCCTCAAACTTCAATTCACCCTTTACCGTGCCTGCATCAAGCGGCGCTCCATCGTAACTGATCTTAATCGGGGTCTGGAGCAAATTCATCACACGGTCAATCGAGGACATAGAGCGCTGATACATGTCAGCGACTTCCGCCAAGCCGGTCAGTGGCCACAGCAGGCGCTGGGTTAAAAACACCAGTACCGAATAGGCACCTACCGCCAGTTGCCCATGCAATACCAGCCAGCCGCCATACACCAGGGTAGCAGTAAAGCCGGCCAGAATTGCCATCCGTATGACAGGGGTAATGGCGGCGCTAACCGCAATGGCGCGGGCATTGGCGTTGCGGTAAGCGTGGCTGGCCTGGGCGATATGCGCTGTTTCAAAGTCTTCGGTCGCGAAGGCCTTGATCGTCGCTAAACCCAGTAAGTTATTGTTCAGGCGGGCGCTGACATCACCCGCAGCTTCACGTACCTCGGCGTAACGCGGTGCCAGACGCTTTTGAAACCAGAAGGCGCCAAACAGTATTGCCGGAACCGGCAGTAGCGAGATCACCGCCAGTGAAGGTTGCAGGGAAAAAAATACCGCACTGACCATAACGGAAGAGCAGACCACCTGAATAATCTGATTGGCGCCACCGTTAAGGAAACGTTCCATCTGATTGATGTCTTCACTGAGTATCGACATCAGATTGCCGGTACGCTGATTCTCGAAGTAGGCCATCTCCAGTTTTTGCACATGGCTGTAGGTATCCAGACGTAAATCATGCTGCAGGTTTTGCGCCAGTTTGCGCCAGCGTAGCGAAAGCAGGTATTCAAACCAGGATTCACCACCCCAGATCAAGACGTTGAGGGCGCCCAGTAGAATTAACTGGTGCCAGGTGTCGGTAATGCCGAAGCCGCCCAGCACTTGTTTTGCCAGGAAGCTCTTGTCGCCATTGACCACGATATCCACCGCGACACCGATCAGTACCTCCGGCAAGATGTCGAAAAACTTATTCAGAACCGAATACAGGGTCGCCAGACGAAAATCGCGGCGGTAGTTATTGGCATAGCCAAATAGTTTTTTAAGAGGGTGTATGGCGCTCATGCGAGAGTTGGGTAGTGAATGAGGAGGATTCAATTGCCGCAAACAAATTACAGCAAAAAAGTCGTAGTAAATGGGTGGCAGTAACTAAAAGGCTGGCAAGCTAACCGGCGCGCGGCGGGAGAATCATGTTCCGCAAAGGAAAAAGGCATCAAGAAAATATTTCTCAATGCCTTTTTTGCGGATCAACTGAACTCAATTAAGCTCAGCTTATCCTCGGGTGCCGCTTTACAAATGCCGGTTAGTCTTCGCGACGCAAATGCGGGAACAGAATCACGTCACGGATGTTCGGCGAATCGGTAATCAACATCATCAAACGGTCTATGCCTATGCCGCAACCGCCGGTCGGCGGCAGGCCATATTCAAGGGCGCGGATATAGTCGGCATCGTAGAACATCGCTTCTTCATCGCCGGCGTCTTTGGCGGCAACCTGTGCCTGGAAGCGCGCAGCCTGATCTTCGGCATCGTTCAACTCAGAGAAGCCGTTGGCGATTTCGCGGCCAGTCATGAATAACTCAAAGCGTTCGGTAATGCCGGCAACCGTGTCGGAGGCGCGTGCCAATGGCGAGACTTCAACCGGGTAATCAATGATGTAGGTTGGCTCCCACAATTGCGCTTCAGCCGTTTCTTCAAACAGCGCCAATTGCAATGCGCCCAAACCGGCGGTGGCAAATGGCTTGACACCGAATTTCTTCAGTTCGGCCTTAATGAACTCGGCATCGTGCAATTGCTCGTTACTGTAGCCTGGCGCATATTTATTGATGGCGCCAACGATGGTGAGGCGCTGGAATGGTTTGGACAGATCAAGTTCCTTGCCCTGGTAAGTCAGCACAGCAGTGCCGTGGGCATCAACCGCTGCCTTGCGTATCACTTCTTCAGTGAAATCCATGAGCCACTTGTAATCGACATACGCGGCATAGAATTCCATCATCGTGAATTCCGGATTGTGACGCGGTGACACGCCTTCATTGCGGAAATTACGATTGACTTCGAAAACGCGATCGAAACCACCGACTACCAGACGCTTCAAATACAACTCAGGCGCGATACGCAGGTACATTTCCATGTCCAGCGCATTGTGATGCGTAATGAAAGGCTTGGCTGCCGCACCGCCGGGAATCACGTGCAACATCGGCGTTTCCACTTCCATGAAATCATGACTATTCATGAAGCTACGGATAGAGTTCATCGCGGCAGTACGCGCCTTAAAAGTGCGGCGCGTATCTTCACTCATGATCAGATCGACATAACGCTGGCGATATTTGGTTTCCTGATTGGACAGGCCATGGAACTTGTCTGGTAAAGGGCGCAAGGATTTAGTCAGCAAACGCAGTGTAGTGACTTTTACCGTCAACTCATCAGTCTTGGTCTTAAACAGTACGCCGACGATACCGAGAATATCGCCCAGATCGTAGTGGCGGAACGCTTCCATTTCGGCTTCGCCGGTCTTGTCGCTGGTGATGTAGAGTTGGACACGGCCATCGGCCTTCAGGCCTGAGGCGTCCTGCAAAGTGGCGAATGCCGCTTTTTTACCCGCTTCACGCTTAAGCATCATACGACCGGCAATCACCACTTCTACGTTCATGGCTTCCAGTTCTTCACGCGTATGCGAGCCGTATTGCTCTTGCAATGCCGCAGCTTTATGCTGGGGGCGGAAGTCATTCGGGAACGCTACGCCTTGCGCACGGATCGCCGCCAATTTGGCGCGACGTTCGGCGATGATGGAATTTTCGTCTTGCGGCAACTCTGAGGCTGCGATATGTTGTTCTGACATAAGATTGCTCTTTATTGTGGGTGCAAAGGTGCGCACCGTGATTGCAGAGGAGAGCGTGGTTGGCGCTCTCCGTGTACTGTTGAATTACACGCCTTGCTTGAGTGAAGCCGCAATAAAATCATCGAGGTCGCCATCGAGCACGGCCTTGGTATTGCCCATCTCAAAGTTGGTGCGCAAGTCTTTAATGCGGGATTGATCCAGCACATAAGAACGGATCTGGTGACCCCAGCCTACATCGGTCTTGGTGTCTTCCAGATTTTGCTTCTCGCTCATACGCTTACGCAATTCGAGCTCGAATAATTTGGCTTTCAACATTTCCCAGGCTTCGGCGCGGTTGCGATGCTGACTACGGTCATTCTGGCATTGCACGACGATGCCGGAGGGACCATGAGTTAAACGCACCGCTGAATCGGTTTTATTAATATGCTGACCACCGGCACCCGAGGCGCGATAGGTATCGACCCGTACATCGGCTGGGTTGATATCAATTTCAAACGACTCATCGACTTCAGGATACACAAAAAGACTGGAAAACGAGGTATGACGACCATTGGCGGAATCGAACGGTGACTTGCGCACCAGGCGATGTACGCCGGTTTCAGTGCGCAGGAAACCATAGGCGTATTCTCCTTCAACCTTTAGCGTAGCGGTTTTGATACCCGCGACTTCGCCATCAGACTGCTCCATGATCTCGACCTTGAAACCCTTGCGCTCGCAATAGCGCAGATACTGGCGCAGCAACATGGATGCCCAGTCTTGCGCTTCGGTACCGCCGGCTCCGGCCTGAATGTCGATGAAACAGTTGTTCGGATCCATGGGATTATTGAACATCCGGCGGAATTCCATGCCTTCGACTAGTCCCTTCAAAGTCTGGGCGTCGACCTCTATCGCTTCGAGCGTATCTTCGTCGGCTTCTTCACGTGCCATGGCGAACAAATCGTTCGCGTCTTTCAGGTCGGTGTCGATTTTCGTCAAGGTATTGACGATCGCTTCCAGAGATTTTTTTTCTTTACCCAATTCCTGGGCGCGCTTAGGCTCTTCCCAGACTTTCGGGTCTTCCAGTTCGGCGTTAACTTGCTCTAGTTTCTCTGACTTGACATCGAAGTCAAAGATACCTCCGAAGTTCGGCTTCACGGACCGTCAGGTCGGCGAGCAGGTTGGACAGGCTATTGAGGCGTTCGGCTTCCATATTTTTCTCTGCATTCTAATTAAATCGAACCTTAGATTATACATGAGGCTGACGCCCGCTCTATGGGATGCGTGCAAAAACAGCGGGTAAAAAAATAGATATAAGGAATAAAAAAATAGGTATGAAAGAGGGATAACCACTCCTTGCGTACTTGTTTCGTCTGTTTCTTATGTATTCTTATGTATTCCTATCGATACGTATGTTTCAAGGCGACATTTCTTGTTTGTGGCAAAGGATACATCTGGCACACCAGCGGATTTCTGTTGGTAATTCTCCAAAATGAAACACCTTCGTAGGACAAATTGGATGAATGGCGAAACTAAGTGGTTCGCGCATGCCATTGGGCGAAGGCTTGATTTATCCTATTGTTGAGTGCGCTTTTGATGAACGGAATGTTGCAGCGCAATCTAGATAGTCATTGACGAATTAGAACGGTCGTTCCAAAATCAGCCGGGGTAGATGAGACAGGAAATGAGCGCCAATTAACGTAAATTCCCGACTAATACAAAAAACATATACAGGAGCGTCGATGTCTGAGTATCAAAAGAGCCCGTTAATGGGCCAAATGATGAGCAAACCACTATTAATTTCCAGCATTATCGAACATGCAGACAGGCATTTCGGTAGCAATGAGATCGTTTCGCGCCGGGTCGAAGGTGATATCCATCGCTATAACTACCGTGAGTGCCATAAAAGATCCAAAAAACTGGCGAATGCTTTCCGTCAACTCGGCATAAAAATTGGTGACAGAATAGCCACGCTGGCCTGGAATGGCTATCGCCACATGGAAGCCTACTATGCGGTGTCCGGTTCTGGTGCGGTATTGCACACCATTAATCCGCGCCTGCATCCCGAGCAAATTGCCTATATCGTCAATCATGCGGAAGACCAATACCTACTGTTTGATATCACATTTTTGCCTATCATTAAAGCCATCGCCGGCCATTGCACTACCGTTAAAGGCTTTGTGATGATGTGCGACCGCAGTCATCTGCCTACCGACAGTGGTGTCGATAATCTACTTTGCTATGAAGACCTGATTGATGCCAATTCGGACGATTTTGTCTGGCCGCTCTTTGATGAGAACTCGGCTTCGAGCCTGTGCTACACCTCCGGCACTACCGGACATCCGAAAGGCGCACTGTATTCACATCGTTCGACCGTGTTGCACTCGTATGCGTCGGCGATGCCTGATGCGCTGAATGTTTCCGCCCGCGACTCGGTCTTGCCTGTAGTGCCGATGTTCCATGTCAACGCATGGGGTTTGCCTTATTCGGCGCCCCTCAGTGGTGCGAAATTGGTTTTCCCTGGTCCGCACATGGATGGGAAATCACTGTATGAATTGTTTGAGCAGGAAAAAGTGACATTTTCGGCCGGCGTTCCGACCATCTGGCTGGGTTTGCTTACCTATGTGGCTCAGAATAATCTGACATTTAGCAGCTTCAGGCGCACCGTAATCGGTGGTTCGGCTTGCCCGCCGTCGATGATGAAAACGCTGCGCCATACCTATGGCGTGGAAGTCATACACGCATGGGGCATGACCGAGATGTCGCCCTTAGGTACCACCGGCACTTTGCAGGCGAAACATATGGGTTTGACTGAGCAGCAGCAGGAAGCGGTGTTGTTAAAGCAAGGTCATGCGGTGTATGGCGTAGACATGAAAATTGTCAATGATGCCGGGGTCGAGCTTCCATGGGACGGTGTGACCTATGGCAATTTACTGGTCAAGGGACCTTGGATTATCAATAGCTATTTTAAGCATGAGGGCGGCGATGTCTTGGAGGATGGCTGGTTCCCGACCGGTGATGTGGCGACCATAGATATCGATGGCTACATGCAGATCACCGACCGCAGCAAAGACGTGATTAAGTCAGGTGGCGAGTGGATAGGTACTATCGATCTTGAGAATGTCGCGATGTCCTTCCCTGGCGTTTTGCAGGCTGCCTGCATCAGCGTGGCTCATCCAAAATGGGATGAAAGGCCACTATTGCTAGTGGTAAAAAAGGCCGGTGCTGAGATAAGCAAGGAAGAATTGTTACGGTTCTATGATGGTAAGATCGCCAAATGGTGGACGCCAGACGATGTGGTGTTTATCGACGCCTTACCTCTGGGCGCGACCGGCAAGATTCTGAAGAATAAATTGCGCGAGCAATTTAAGGATTATGTGCTTCCTACCGCCTGATTTCGTCTGTTAGATGCCATATTTGACTGAGTTCAATAGAGAGGGGGCGGCGGAAATTAATTGATAGAGCTAAAGGGTCTGGATACGCGTACCAAGGCATTTCATCTGCTTTACATGTGAAATGCCTCTCATGAAAATATATTGAAAGAGGTGCACATGAAATTTCCACTACGATCATCTGTTGCCGCAATCGCACTAACATTGAGCCTTCCGGCCGCTATGGCGGACACTATCAGGATCGCTTACATTGACCCTTTGTCGGGACCGTTTGCCCCGGTCGGGCAAAACATCCTTAACTCTTACCAATACGTTGCGGAAAAAGCAAATGCAGAAGCTTGGGCGGGACCGCACAAGATTGAGGTACTAGGTTTCGATAACAAAGGCAGTCCGCAAGAATCGCTGACGCAGTTGAAAACCATTATCGATAAGGGTTTTCGCTATATCGCCCAGGGCAATGGATCGGGTGTTGGCCTGGCCTTGCTTGATGCGGTAAATAAGCACAATGAGCGCAATCCCGGGAAAGAGATTTTATATCTGAATCATGCCGCGGTTGATCCTGATATGACCAATAGCAAGTGCAGCTTCTGGCATTTTCGGTTTGACTCCAATTCAGATATGAAGATGGAGGCGCTGACCAGTTTTATGGCAAAAGACCCGACCATAAAGAAAGTCTACATCATTGGCCAGAATTATTCGTTTGGACATCAGCTAACGCGTGCCGCAAAAGAATATCTGGCACGCAAACGTCCGGATATACAGATAGTCGGCGATGATTTGCACCCTATAGGTCAGGTCAAGGATTTTTCTCCTTACGTCGCAAAGATTAAGGCATCGGGTGCCGATACGGTGATCACAGGCAATTGGGGGGCTGATCTTGCATTACTCATTAAGTCAGCCAAAGATGCAGATTTAAAATCAAATTTCTACACCTATTATGCGGGAACCTCCGGCGTGCCCACAGCCATGGGGAGCGCCGGCATAGACCGGGTAAAACAGGTCAGCTATTGGCATCCGAATAGTGAGAACTTCTCCGGTAAGGAAGTGCAAGAAGGCTTTAAAGCCAAATATAAGGATGATTATTACGCGATGGCGACCTATACCGTGCTGGCCATGTTGGGTAAGGCGGTTAAGGAGGCTAACTCTATAGAGCCCTTGAAAGTTGCGCTAAAGATGGAAGGCATGAGCGTCAAGAGCCTCAACGGTGAGGGCATGATGCGAAAAAATGACCATCAGATTCAGCAGCCCTTGTATATTTCCACTTGGGTAAAAACCAATGGCAGCGATGTAAAATACGATCAGGAAAATACCGGTATGGGATGGAAAACCAATCAGAAGATAGATGCGTTCGTCGCCTCCCAGCCTTCGTCTTGCCAGATGAAACGACCGGGGTAACATATCCTCATACGATAGAGAGCGATTTGTTACGGCTCTCTATTTTTTTTGAGCGCTTCATACTTCAATTTAGCTATTTAGTTAGCTATTTATGTGCACACAGTTTAAAAAGGACGCCGCCTGTGGAATTTACACTGATCACCTTGCTTAACGGCGTTAGCTACGGCTTGCTGTTATTCATGTTGTCATCCGGATTGACCTTGATCTTCAGCATGATGGGGGTGCTCAATTTTGCCCATGCCAGCTTTTACATGCTCGGTGCCTATCTGGCTTACGCCATCAGCCTAAAATTTGGTTACTGGACAGCGCTGTTGTTTGCGCCCCTGCTAGTCGGCATTCTGGGTGCTTTGGTCGAGCGTTATGGCTTAAGAAATGTCCATAAGCACGGGCATATTCCCGAACTGTTATTTACGTTTGGATTATCTTACGTGATCGTTGAAGTGGTGCAATTGATCTGGGGGCGCTCCACGGTTCCGTATGCTATTCCGGCAGTCCTTGACGGTCCTTTATTCACTATCTATACCACCACCTTCCCGGTCTACCGCGGCTTTATGATGTTGGTGGCGCTACTAATGCTGCTGTTGATCTATCTGCTACTGACACGCACCCGTATCGGTCTGGTGATACAGGCGGCGCTGACCCATCCTGAGATGGCGGAGGCCTTGGGACACAATGTTCCGCGTGTCTATATGCTGGTGTTCGGCGGTGGTTGCGCATTGGCCGGATTGGCTGGCGTGGTCGGCGGCAATGCCTTTATCACGGAGCCGGGGATGGCGGCTAGCTTAGGCAGTATTATCTTTGTGGTGGTAGTGGTAGGCGGAATGGGTTCTCTGGCAGGCGCCTTCATCGCTTCGATATTGATAGGCGTGGCGCAGACTTTCGCGGTTGCCATGGATTACTCTATGATCTCCGTTCTGAATCAAGCGGGCATGCTGATTTCTAGCGATACGCCCGGCTATGCATTGATGAATCTGACAATCGCCCAAGTGGCGCCGATACTACCTTACCTGTTACTGGTGCTTATCCTTATTTTCCGCCCCAGAGGTTTATTGGGCACCCGGGAAGGATAGTGATGGAACACAAACTACATTACACGCCGGTAAATCTGGCGCGCTGGATAATCTGGGGCAGCTTCGCCTTGCTATTGATTATTGCGCCTTTACTATTTAACAGCGGTGGCTCGCTTTCCTTGTTGTCACAGATGGGCACGCTGATGATCTTTGGCTTGTCTTTCAATATGTTACTCGGGCAGGCAGGCATGCTGTCTTTCGGCCATGCCGTGTATTCCGGTTTGGGGGCATTTTTTTCGATTCATGCAATTAATCTGATCGGCAGCGGCAATCTGATTTTTCCGGTTTCCCTGATCCCGCTGGTCGGTGGCGTCGCAGGTATGCTATTCGGGATATTGTTCGGTTATGTGACGACCAGGAAATCCGGAACCACCTTTGCCATGATTAGCTTAGGGATAGTCGAATTGGTGTTTGCCAGTTCCCTGATGCTGCCCGGTTTTTTTGGCGGAGAGGGCGGCATTTCAACCAACCGGGTAGTCGGCCAGGCGGTATTTGGCATTAGTTACGGACCGCAGATACAAGTGTATTACCTGATCGCGTTCTGGTTATTTGTCAGTGCCGTCTGCATGTACGGATTGACGCACACGCCTTTGGGGCGACTTGCCAATGCGGTCCGGGATAATCCGGAGCGGCTTGAGTTTATTGGCTATGACGCGCAATGGGTGCGTTATCTGACCCTGATCCTGTCGGCATTTTTTGCCGGTATCGCGGGGGGCTTATCTGCGATTAATTTCGAGATAGTCAGCGCCGAGAACGTCAGCGCGATACGCTCAGGGGCGGTGTTGCTGTTCACCTTCATCGGAGGCATAGGTTTTTTCTTTGGTCCTATGCTAGGTGCGGTCATTGGGGTGGTGCTGACCGTTGTTTTGGCGGATATGACCAAGGCCTGGCAATTGTATCTGGGGCTATTTTTTATCGTGATCGTGATGTACGCCCCGGGCGGAATTGCCAGCGTTTTGATGATGAATCTAAGGGTGATGCAACTTGGATTATTCAAGCGCATCTGGCCGGCGATGTGGAAAATGATACTGGCATGCGTATTGGCCAGCGCGGGCCTGGTGATGGCGATAGAAATGCTGTATCACCGCTCCACCGATTTCTCGGGAAATAGCGAAATACAGCTGTTTTCTTTGCTCTTGGATACGGCCAAACCAGCGGCCTGGTTAGGTGCGCTAGCTTTGGTGGCGCTGGGAATACTGATATTTTTTTCCGCTGCAAAGCAAAATTTTCGCAAGACTGGGGTGCGCTCAATAGCGAAATTGAAGCGGTCTCGGGGAGGGCAAAAGCATGAATGCTTACTCATTGGAACTGAAGGATGTGCGTAAGAGTTTTGGTAAATCCGAAATCATACGGGGCGCCACCTTACAAGTCCCGAAGGGAGAGCGATGGGCGATTATCGGCCCTAACGGGGCCGGAAAATCGACCTTGTTTAATCTAATTTCAGGGCGCTTCCCTATCAGCTCAGGAGAGATTTTATTGAATGGTGCGAGCATCGCCGGTTTGCGGCCGTTTGAAATTAACCGTCAAGGCTTGTCACGTAGCTTTCAGGTGACGAATATTTTCCACCGCCTCTCGGTGTATGAAAACTTGCGTTGCGCAGTGCTTTGGTCGCTGGGTTATAAGTATTCATTCTGGCAAAAGCTCAGTGGGCTCAAAGATGTGCATGAACGTGCCGAGGCAGTAATGGAACAAATTGGCTTAAAACGATTGCGTGACAGCACCGCTGGCCTACTCACTTACGCCGAGCAACGCGCTTTGGAGATAGGCGTGACCATTGCAGGTGGCGCCGATGTCATCTTGCTCGATGAGCCTACCGCGGGCATGAGCCGTTCGGAATCCGATGCCGCTGTAGAACTGATCCGCCAAGTCACCGTAGGAAAAACTTTGCTGATGGTGGAGCACGATATGAGTGTGGTCTTTGGCCTGGCCGATAAGATTGCCGTAGTGGTATATGGCGAAGTGATCGCTTGTGATACGCCACTTAACATCCGCAACAATCAACAAGTAAAAGATGCTTATCTGGGCGGACATGCGCCTGCGCAGGTGACTGCATGAGTGCCTTACTCGAAATCAGCAATCTGCACGCCTATTACGGCAAAAGCCATGTGTTGCACGGTGTTGATCTGGTCGTGCATCAGGGTGAAATCGTTAGCTTGCTGGGACGTAACGGAGTAGGGCGCTCCACCACCGTGAAGGCCGCAATGGGGCAGGTGGATGCCAAAGGTTCTATCCTCTTCAAGGGTGAGCAATTGCTAGGCTTGAAAGCGTATCAGATTGCCCATAAAGGCTTGGGCTACGTTCCCGAGAACCGCGATATTTTCCCTAGCCTGACGGTAGAGCAAAATCTGCGACTTGGTCAAAAATCGACACGCGTCAGCAATCAGGCTCAGCGCTGGTCGCTAGAGGACATGTATCAGATGTTTCCGCGTCTACGCGAACGTCAGCACACGGCAGCGGGAGTGCTTTCCGGCGGCGAGCAACAGATGCTGACACTGTGCCGTACGCTGATGGGAGATCCTGATCTGATCATGATTGATGAGCCGACCGAAGGCCTGGCACCTAAAATCGTCGATTTAGTCGCCGCTTACCTGACCGAGTTGAGAAATCGTGGTATCTCAGTCTTGCTGGTAGAACAAAAACTGGCGATCGCCCTGGATATCTCGCAACGCGTCTATGTGATGGGGCACGGCAGTATTGTGTTTGAGGGAAGCCCCGAAGAATTGCGGAAAAACCACGCAATACGGCGTGAATGGCTGGAAGTGTAAATGTCGGCAATCCATATACTAGTACGGGGTATATTTTAAGATTCACAGTGATTATGAGCGTGACAGGCTGATTTTTTTCGTATTTAGAGGGAGTATCTAGATAATTCCTTGAAGAGTGAATGCAATATTGGAAACTTATACATCAAAATAATACGACCGTACTATTTTGATGTATAGTTGGGTTTAGATCATCGGTCTGAGCAAAACAGCGATTCACTCTTTGCTTCTGATAGTTGCCGATAATACTGATCTTCATCCACTATCGCATTTCAACCAACAGGAAGAGACATGAGCGCAGAATACCAAGTCAATGGCAAGTTTGCCGTCATCACGCTGAAAAACCCACCGGTCAACGGCCTTGGCCACGCAACGCGTAGTGCGATTGTGGACGGCATGACGCAGGCGCTCGGCGATGAGACGATTACCTCGATTATTATCATCGGTGCAGGAAAAGCCTTCTCCGGCGGCGCCGATATCAAGGAATTCAACTCACCTAAAGCATTTGCTGAACCATCCCTGGATACCGTGATTAAGCTGATTGAGAATTCAGGGAAACCTGTGATCGCGGCAATTCACGCCGTATGCATGGGGGGCGGACTGGAATTGGCCTTGGGCTGCCATTACCGTGTCGCCAGCGCTGGTGCGCAGATCGCATTGCCGGAAGTTAAGCTGGGGATTTTGCCGGGTGCAGGCGGAACTCAGCGTTTGCCGCGCATCTTGGGCTTGGAAATGGCGCTCAATATGATCGTTTCCGGAAATCCTGTGGCATCAGAGAAACTGGCCGGCACTCCCTTGTTTGATCAAATGATCGATGGCGATCTGTTGCAGGGTGCGTTGGAGTTTGCCGCGAAAATTGCCCAATTACGTCCGTTGCCGCGGGTCCGGGACATGAAGATTGACTACCCTGACTATGAGGCTTTTTTGCAGCTTTCACGTACTACGGTCGCGGCCATGTCAGGGCCTTTTCCAGCTCCTTTGAAATGTGTTGATGCGGTAGCGGCGGCAGTCACGAAACCCTTCGATGAGGGCATGGATGTCGAGCGTGAATTGTTTCTGGAGTTGGTGCAAAGTACGGAATCGAAGGCCCTGCGCCATGCATTCTTTGGCGAACGGGCCGCCGGGAAAATCCCTGATCTTGCTGACGATACGCCTTTGCGCGCGATCAAGTCGGTCGCCGTGATAGGCGCTGGCACCATGGGTGGTGGTATTGCCATGAATTTTGCCAACGCAGGTATTGCTGTGCAGATTCTTGAAATGAAACAGGAAGCCTTGGATAAGGGTTTGGCGACGATACGCAAAAATTATGAGAACACGCTGAAAAAAGGCAAGCTGACGCCAGAGAAATTTGAGCAGCGCCTCAGCCTGATTACGGGCACTTTGTCATACGAGGCTATCGCTGAGGCGGATTTGGTCATTGAGGCCGTGTTTGAGGATTTAGCGGTAAAAAAACAAGTATTCCAAAAACTAGATGAAGTGATGAAAGCCGGCGCCATACTGGCGTCAAATACCTCGACCCTGGATCTTGATGCCATCGCCAGTTTTACCAAGCGC
The DNA here is from genome assembly GCA_003970805.2 of Undibacterium piscinae. Classification (GTDB taxonomy): domain Bacteria; phylum Pseudomonadota; class Gammaproteobacteria; order Burkholderiales; family Burkholderiaceae_D; genus Undibacterium; species Undibacterium piscinae. Next base: position 700,100 of record CP051152.1, on the reverse strand, counting down.
CCTCAAGATGTGATCGGCATGCATTTTTTTAGCCCGGCGAATGTCATGAAACTGCTGGAAATCGTGCGTGGCAAGCAGACCGCCAAGGATGTGTTGGCGACTGTGATGTCCTTATCGAAAAAAAATCAAAAAGACCGGCGTTGTTTCGGGTGTCTGCGACGGTTTTATCGGCAATCGCATGATAGAGCAATACAGTCGTCAGGCCGGATTCCTGCTGGAAGAAGGTTGCACCCCGAGCAAGTCGATCAGGCGATAGAGAAGCTGGGATTCGCGATGGGCCCGTTTCGCATGGGCGATCTGGCCGGTAATGACATAGGTTGGTATATCCGTAAGCGCCGTTACATCGATAAGCCAGAAGTGAGCTATTCAAAAACCGCCGATTTACTTTGCGAACTAGGCCGCTTCGGACAAAAAACTGGTGCCGGTTGGTACGACTATAAGGCTGGCGACCGCAAGGCTTATCCGTCGCAGATCGTTAATGACATGATCGTTCAGCATTCGGCAGATTTGGGGATACAGCGCCGCGAAATTAGCGATCAGGAAATTACCGAACGCCTGATCTTCTCTCTAGTCAATGAGGCTGCGCATATTCTCGAAGAGGGTATCGCGATCCGCTCTTCCGATATCGACATGGTCTACCTGAGCGGCTATGGCTTCCCGCTACATCGCGGCGGTCCTATGTTTTATGCCGATACGCTGGGCTTGTCTCATGTTGTGTCAGCGATGGAAAAATATGCAAAAGGTCGCCACGCTGATGCATGGGTGCCGGCACCGTTGCTGCTGAAATTGGCAAGCGAAGGCAAGGGATTTAACTAAGCAATGTTTAACTAAGCATGATTTAACTAAGCAAGGTTTGGCCGGCAGCATGTTTTAAAAAAGCGCAAACTTTTGTTGTTGCGCTTTTTTTTGCCCAAAAAGCTGCCAGCTATAGGGCTGGGCATGTCAATTTCAAGCACAGCGCTGATTTTCCATAAAATGAATCTGCGAATATCTGCCAATTAGTCAGCCGATTAGTCAGGCAATGTTATAATCCAAGGTTAGTTAATACTCTTATCGCAAAAGGTTTTTACGTGCTTTCCACAGCTAATATTACGATGCAGTTTGGCCCCAAGCCAATTTTTGAAAACATTACCGCTAAATTTGGCGAAGGTAACCGCTATGGTTTAATCGGCGCGAATGGTTGTGGTAAATCGACCTTCATGAAGATTCTTGGTGGCGATCTAGATCAGTCATCCGGTACGGTGATGCTCGATCAGAACGAGCGTCTGGGTAAGTTGCGCCAGGATCAGTTTGCGTATGAAGAGATGCGGGTACTTGATGTCATCATGATGGGGCATACCGAGATGTGGGCGGCGATGGCGGAACGTGATGCCATTTATGCAGATCCGGAAGCGACCGATGACGACTACATGAAAGCGGCTGATCTGGAAGCAAAGTTCGCTGAATATGACGGCTATACGGCAGAAGCCAGAGCCGGTGAGTTGCTGCTAGGCGCAGGTATTCCTATCGAGCAGCATCAGGGACCTATGAGTGCGATTGCGCCGGGCTGGAAATTACGCGTTTTGCTGGCGCAAGCCTTGTTCTCGAATCCGGATATTTTGTTGCTTGATGAACCTACGAATAATCTGGACATCAATACGATACGCTGGCTGGAAGATATCCTCAACGAGCGCAATTCGACCATGATTATCATTTCCCATGATCGCCATTTCCTCAATCAGGTATGCACGCACATGGCCGATATGGATTACGGTACGCTCAAGATCTATCCTGGCAATTATGATGACTATATGCTGGCATCGTCACAAGCGCGTGCCCAGCAGATGGCAAACAATGCCAAGGCAAAAGATAAAGTGTTGGAGTTGCAGGATTTCGTGCGCCGCTTTGCGGCAAATAAATCTAAAGCTCGTCAGGCTACCTCGCGCGCTAAGCAAATCGAGAAAATTAAGATTGAGGACATCAAGCCATCAAGTCGTCAAAATCCTTTCGTGCGTTTTGACGGCGAGAAAAAGCTACATCGTCTGGCGGTGGAAGTGGGCGGCCTGACCAAGTCGTATGATCGCACCCTGTTCCGCAAATTTGACCTGATGGTCGAAGCCGGTGAGCGCATTGCTATCATCGGCGCCAATGGCGTCGGTAAAACCACTTTGTTACGCTGCATAGGTGGCGAAACTATTTGTAATCTTGCTGCAGACAGCGGTATGGTTAAATGGGCGGAGAACGCTAACCCGGGTTATATGCCGCAAGATCCGACCGAGGAATTTGCCACAGATAAAAATCTGACGGACTGGATAGGTCAATGGACCAAAGAAGGCGATGATGATCAAGCGGTACGCGCCATCTTGGGACGTCTGCTGTTTGGCGGCGATGATGTCAAGAAGTCCGTCAAGGTATTGTCAGGTGGCGAAAAAGGCCGCATGATGTACGGCAAACTGATGTTGGGCCGTCATAACGTGTTGCTGATGGATGAGCCTACCAATCACATGGATATGGAGTCTATCGAATCGCTGAATATCGCGCTGGAAAAATACGCCGGCACTTTGATTTTCGTCTCGCACGACAGGGAGTTTGTATCCTCTCTGGCCACGCGTATCCTTGAAGTGAAGGAAAATGAGATCATAGATTACAGCGGTACTTATGAAGAGTACTTGTCTAGTCAGGGTATTGTGTAACTTTTAAACGAAAAAACCAGGTAAATCCTGGTTTTTTTTCGTGCCGGTCAAGCCGGATGCTTGTTTCTTTTTGGAACTTAATACAATCAAATCATTTCAATTATTGCTAAGCCGTTCTGTACTTGCGCTATCGGTGTACAGTAACTGATCAAGCCGGTCTCGCAGACTGCGCGCCATTTCCTGACCTTTTGCCTTGAGCACCGCTTCGATATAGGATTCGCGCAACTGATGAAAATCATCCAGGTTACTGGCGCGTTCCACTTTCAATTGCAAGGCGTAGCCGCGCAATCCCAGTGTACTTTTAATCGTCTCGTTATAAAAATTGTAGATGGCCTGAAAGCGGGCCGCTGCATCTTCAGGTGTTAAAGGCTGAAATAATTTTCTGGTAATTTCTACCGCTGGAGCATTGGTAGCTCTGGCAGGGGATGCTTGTATGTTTGCTGTAATTTGTGCGTCCTGACGGAGAACGATGAATTCCTGATCAAGTAAATCCTGCAGACTTTGCTCGGTCAAACCCAAGCCCAGCACCTTCTTTAGCAAATCATCCTTAGTCTGCTTGCCGTCTATCATCACTAGCAAACTTCTTAATCTAGGTGCCAACTGGTATTTTCGGGTGGCAATTTCTTCTCTACCGCGATCGGCTTTATCGTATATGGCTAAGTTCATTACGTACTTTTACCTTTAGTGTCTCTGTCATTTTTATTTAATTCGATTCATGCACAGCTGGTTTTGATACATGAGTTGAACTTTCTTTGTGCCAACAGAATACACCAAAAATACAAATTAAAGATGCCGTACAAACTTAATGGGCCTAATTTTATCCACCTTGATTTGTTTAGGCGGAATCTCCTTGCAACTTCCGCATGTGGAACAAGAACTGGAGCAGGACTTATCCGCACCGGAAAGGCGCTTTGGCAGAAATGCAGATAATGACGGATAGTTTTTTGCCAGCCAGGCTTGTAAGTCCATCCTGAGTTTGACCGGTAACCAGCGCAGTGTCAGATAACCGACCGCCAGAGCGACCAATGCCGTCGTGATAAATGTTTGCATATCAGTGCGCGCTTAAATACATGGTCAGCTTGTAGGTAAGGAAGGAAGCAAAATACGCCAAACCAAACAAGTAGGCCGCCATTAATATGGGATAGCGCCAGGTATTGGTCTCACGTTTTACGACGCTTAAAGTGGCGATACACTGAGGGGCAAACACATACCAGGCCAGCAGCGATAGGGCGGTTGCCAGACTCCAGGATTGGGCGATGACCGGTGCCAGGCTAGCGCTTAATTCCGTGTCGCTTTGCGATAGTGAATACACGGTACCCAATGCCGCCACCGCCACTTCGCGCGCTGCCAGACCAGGTACCAGGGCGATGCAGATCTGCCAATTAAAGCCTATAGGAGCGAATATGACCTCCAGAACACGTCCCAGCATTCCAGCAATACTGTAATAGATTGCTGGTTGCGTGGCATTTTCCGGGGCGCCGGGGAAACTGCTGAGCACCCAAAGCAAAACCATCAAGGCCAGAATTATGGTGCCGACCCGGGTGATAAATATTTTTATCCTCTCCCACAAGCCGAGCGCCAGATTGCGCGAGTTAGGCAGGCGATAATCGGGTAACTCCAGCATCAGTGCCTGCTGCTCAGATTTACCCCATTTTTTCTGAAACACATACGCTACCAGCATGGCGGAAATAATGCCTGCCAGATATAGGCCGAACAGTATTAATCCCTGCAAATTAAGCCAGCCAAACACCATTTTTGCCGGAATGAAGGCGCCAATGATCAGGGTGTACACCGGCAATCTTGCCGAGCACGTCATCAAGGGGGCGATCATGATCGTCACCAAGCGATCGCGGGGATTTTGTATGGTGCGGGTCGCCATGATACCTGGTATCGCACAGGCAAAACTAGAGAGCAGGGGGATAAACGCCCGGCCGGATAAGCCGACTTTTCCCATCACACGGTCTAGTAAAAATGCGGCACGTGGCAGATATCCGGAGTCTTCCATAACCAAGATAAAAAAGAACAGGATGACATTATCGACTGCGGCAGAACTTGATACCAGTCTTTGCTCTGGTATGATTGCGCCTTAAAATCAGAAACCGAGAACCTCTCTATCTGATGCCTTAGGGCAAGCACAAACAGCAGCCAACGTGCCTCACTTTTCAATAAAGTCCTGCGCCTGCCGATTTTCAAGTTCTGAGCGCCCAACCAGTCTTCGTTGTCCCTCCCAGTATTGCGGCCGTCGCGACGCTCGATAGCGCCCGCAATATTCCCGCCAAAGTCACAGCTGAAAAACCCTCAATCTACGGCAACTTTAAAGGCCTGGCGTGGTTTATCCTCGCCCTTATGCCGATCGCCGCCTGCCTGTTTTTGAGTTTTCACGTTGTCATGTACACCAGAAAACGCCTCAGAAAATTACGCCATGTGCGTAGCGAGATGGGCGAGGGTGAGGGCGAAGTAAAATTCAAAGCGAATGAGAATTAATGTCATTTACTCCGACATATTATTAATATACTACAACATTCAAGTACAATTCCGCGCTGTTAGCTCGAATACTACTTTGAATTTATGCAATTATCGTATAGTAAAACACCAAAACGCCGCACCGTCTCTTTAATTCCAACAGCAAAAACAATCGTTTCTTTGTCGTTTTTACGCCGCCGGCTACTCATAGTTAGCCTAGCGCTGCTGCCGGTACAATTAAGCTTTTCTCAGGCTATTCCAGCATCCCCAAATTCGCCAGCTAAACTTTTTCTCGATCAGGATGGTTTGCGACGTCAAGAAGAACGTACGCGGGAGCAGCAGCAGTTACTGCAAGCAAAATCTGATGTTCTGACTCGCCCACAAACTACCAAAGTTGTCGCCACATTGCCAATCGAGTCGCCGTGCTTCTCTATTTCAGAAGTAGAGTTTACCGGTGCAAGTGCATGGCGCTTCAGTTGGTTACAAGCAACCGTTCGGCCTTTTCTATATCACTGCGCTGGCGTGCAAGGTTTGCGTCTGATTGCCTCTACACTTGACGCTAAATTAATAGAATTGGGCTACGCCACGACGCGTGTTAGTTTGCCTCAACAAAATCTACGCGATGGCAGACTGGTGTTTGCATTGCAGGTTGGCCGTGTTTCCGAATTACGTATGATTAAATCGGGGATCACTGGCGATGTTCTCGATACTGCCTGGGGTACTTGGTGGAATGCATTTCCTACCAGCAAGGGCAACATTCTGAATATCCGTGATCTTGAACAAGGCGTAGAGCAAATGAAACGCCTTTCTAGTCAATCTGTTGCGACCAGAATTGAGCCGGGCCAGGAGCCTGATACCAGCATCGTTTTCATAGAGCGGCAATTAGGCCCCGTGCAAGACCGAATGCACGGCGGTGTCACGATCGATAATTCTGGCTCGTCAAGCTTAGGACGCACCCAATTATCAGGCTATTTCGCAATGGAGAATCTGCTGGGCTTAAATGATATACTCAATTTTGGAGTGAATAGCAATCTGGAGCACCCAAGTAGCGATCATCATAGTCGCGGATACTCCGCCAGTTATAGTATTCCCTGGGGTTTTCACAATTTTTCATACTCACAGAGTTCAAATCAATTTGCCCAGATAGTGCAGGGCACCACGGTACGTTTTTTATCTAGTGGGAATAGTGCCAGTAAAGACTTTAAGTGGAATTTCCTGGCCTTACGAACAGCGTCAAGCAAAGCAGGGGTATTCGCTGGCGTATCGACCCGCCACGCCGAAAGCTTTCTCGATGACGTAGAGCTGCTGGTACAACGCCGTCGCACCACGAATTTTGAAGCTGGCATCAACTTCAAGCAATTGCTCGGACAAGGCAGTATCGAGTTTGATCTCGGGCATAGGCAGGGAATGCCGTGGCGGGATGCACAAGATGACTTCGCAGGAGCCGCCGACGGTGGCCTCACCTTACGCCCCCAATTAACGACACTACACGTCACTTTAAATCAGACATTTCAGTTGGGCGCGCGGAACTATCAATATTTAGGTGCGCTACAAGGCCAGCACACCAGCGACAAAACATTAGCAATAGACCAGATCAGCATTGGGGGACGCTCCAGTGTGCGTGGTTTTGATGGCGATAGTGTCTTACTCTCAGAAAGCGGAATAATTCTGCGCAACGAAGTATCAACATTTACCCCTTTCTTCGATGGCATCGATAGTAGTAGTTATCTTGCACTTGATTTTGGCCAGGTTGGTGGCGCTAGCGTAGGCAATTTGATCGGTAATAAATTGGCCGGTATAGCAGCAGGCGTCAGAATAAAGAGCAAAGCTCTGCAACTGGATATGTCGCTAGGCACACCTCTGTATCACCCCGAGGGATTTCAGACCCTGCGCTGGAACCCTTATCTCTCACTGACCTATGCCTATTAGCGCTCAGAGTTACGCCGGGCACGAATAGGTACGAGTTTTATCTGGTCTTAGCAACGCCCTACAGAACAAACACAACTAGCCGGCTGCTGTGAGAATTTTTCACAGCAGCGGAGCATAAAAGTTATTTTTGGAAATTTTCAAATGAAAACGCAACAAATACAAACGACACGAAACGCTGAAATGATACGCCCGGCACAGAAGCCCTGGGTTCGCATCGCCACCAAGGCGTTTACCGTTTTGTATTTGTGGCAGAGTATTTTGCCAGCCTACGCCCAAACTGCTACTGGCAACTTAGCGATCACGCCAGCCGCCAGCGCCGCGGCAGGCCAGCGCGCCATAATGGATGCGGCGCTCAATGGGGTGCCTATCGCTCATATCGCACCACCTAGTGCCGCTGGGGTGTCGCGCAACCAATACGATCAGTTTAATGTTAACCAGAACGGCCTGATACTCAATAACAGTGCAAATAATGTGCAGTCAAAACTAGGCGGCTGGATTAGCGGCAATTTGCAATTAGGCGTCACACCGGCCCGTATCATCCTCAATGAAGTGATCTCAGCAAATTCATCGCAACTACGTGGAACAATAGAAGTAGCAGGGCAACGTGCGGATATCGTGATCGCCAATCCCAATGGCATCAGTTGCGACGGCTGCGGCTTTCTTAATGCCGGTCGTAGCACGCTAACAACCGGTAGTACGCAATTTGCCGCCGATGGATCCATCAAAGGGTTTGATGTACGTCAGGGACAAATCACGATAGGCAGCGCTGGATTAAACGCCGCAAATATCGAGCAACTGGATCTGATGGCCCGCGGCATGGTGATAGAAGGCGAGGTCTGGGCTAAAAACCTTAATGCGATTGCCGGTACCAATCAGCTTCTATACGGAACATTACAAGCGATTTCGCAGTCAGGCGCTGGTGCAACGCCACGTTTCGCCATTGATATTAAAGAGCTTGGCGGGATGTACGCCAATCAAGTCTATATGGTCGCCACTGAGCGCGGTCTTGGTGTCAATAGCACCGGTCGCATCGCGGCCTTGCAAGGCAATTTGGTCTTGTCCGCCAATGGCGACCTGAGCCTCAAAGATAGTTACGCCAAACAAAATATACAAATCGAGACAACGGCAAACGCCAACTTGTCTGGTCAAACAGTAAGTGACGCTGCAATTGCGGTCGGTAGCGCCGGGGCGTTGGTGCAGCTAGGAACGATGGAAAGCAAAGGCCCCCTGACGATACGAGCCACAAGCCTGGACAATCAAGGCAATATCTCCCAACGTAGCGCCGATGCTGCGAGTATTTCTGTCAGCGGCAGTGCCAATAATAGCGGCAGTATTTACAGTGGCGGCGCTCTGGCGCTCACTGCTGGCAGTATCAGCGACCGCAATGGCAAGCTCTTGGCCAGTGGTGATCTTCAATTGCAAGCGCAAAATATCAACTTGTCCGGTAGCCAGTTAGCCTCGGACGGGAACCTCGTTTTACGCGCCATTGATGGTGGACTGCAGGCGAGTGCCGCTCAACTTAATGCAGGTCTTAACATACAAGCCAACGCATCAGGTGCCGTGAGTAACACCGCGGGCCTTTGGCTAGCGCAACGCGACATCAGGCTGCAGGCGGCATCTTTGGATAACAGGGGTGGTACTGTGTTGGCCAACGGCGCATTGGCCGTCACCACATCGGGTGTCATCGATAACAGTGCCGGCAAGTTATTGGCAAGTAAGGAGCTGGAGATCAATGCCAGTCAACTTCTTAATAATGACCATGGGATGCTGGTAAGTGAGCAAGCTGCGCTGATTACGACACAGGGTTTGTTCAGCAACCAGAGTGGTACGGTCTCTGCTAAAACCGCACTGACTATTGCCAATAAAGGCGCGGCGCTCAACAACGTCGGCGGCATCATTGCTTCTGATGCGATGTTAAATCTGACTACGGGAGACCTGAATAACCAAGCGGGGCAAATCAGCGCCGGCAACAAACTCAATGTGCTTGCCGGTAGCATAGACAACCAACAAGGTAAGGTACTTGCCAATCAAAGCATCACGTTGGATGCGGTCGGACTAGACAATCGTCAGGGCCAGATTTCTGGCTTGTCCGATGTGCGCGTGGCGCTCAGCGGTAGCACTGCCTTAAACAATACGCTCGGCAGTATCGTCAGCAATCATGATCTCAGCATCAAGGCGGCAGCGCTCAATAATACCCAAGCGAGCATCAGCGCGGCCAACGCCGCTAGCCTACAATTAGGCAGTGGCACTCTGGATAATCACGCCGGACAAGTGCTGGGCATGCAAGGCCTTACTCTGCAATCGGGTCGGATCGACAACCAGGGCGGCACCATCTATACCGGCAAGGCGCTGGCAATCAACACGCAGGGCCAGCAGCTCGATAACACGGGAGGCAATATTGTCTCCGGTGGTGATCTGAGCATCACTGCGGCTGCACTCACTAATCTGGGCGGTAAGCTCTCTAGTCAGAGTGTGACCAGCATCACCAGCCAGGCGTTAGACAATACCCAAGGTGAGATTAGCGCGCTTAAGCTGGCAGCGAATGCGCAAAGTAGCGGCAATCTTCTCATTCATACCCAAGGACAGCAGCTCAAGAACGATGGTGGACGTATCATCGCACAGGGCGATCTGCAATTGCAGAGCGGTAGCCTGTTAAGTCGCAACGCCGCGGTGATCGCCGCCAACGGCAATGCCATACTTAGCACGACCGATCTGGACACCTCGGCCGCTACGCTACAAGCCGCCCAAGATCTGCAGATCACTGCAAACGGCATCGTCAGCAATGCCAATGGTAAGCTGTTAGCCGGACGTGACCTCAATATACAAGCTACGCAACTGCTGCAAACTGGCACCGCCAATGCGGAAGCTGGACGCGATCTGACACTGAACGTAACTGGCGCACTCAACAATAGCGGAACTGTATTAGCGCGTGCCAATGCGCAGATCAACGCGGGCAGTATCAATAATGATGGCGGCAGTATCGCGACGGCGCAAAGCCTCACTATCACAAGCGGCAAGCTAGAGAACCGTAGCATCAACGGATCGCTGGCGGGCCAAATTATCGGTACCACGGCGCTCACGATCTCTAGTCAAGCGTTAGATAACAGCGCTGGCGTGATCGGTAGCCAGGGTGATCTGTTGATCAACACCCATGCGCAGGAACTGAAGAATGATCTGGGCATCATCCGCGCGCAGAAGGCGCTCACCCTGCAGGCCGGTGATATCCTTAATCGCGGCGCTAACGCTGGCACAGCACAAGCCACAGGTGTGATTGCAGCCAATAGCCAGGCGAACATCCTCGCCAACAATATCGACAATACGGGCGGCAGCATCAATGCCGGTAGCGCACTCAATATCAATGCCAGCGCCGCACTGACCAATAACAATGGCCGCATGATGTCCGATGGCAGCAGTGCGATACAGGCCGCCAGCTTAAACGGCAATAACGCCGGCCGCATCACTGCAGCCAGCAGTTTACAAGTCGATGCTGCAGGCAATCTGAACAATGCCGGTGGCTTGCTGATCGCCAATGGCAGTGTCAACATCAACAGCGCTGCGCTCACCAATACTGGCGGTACTTTGGCGAGCTTGCAATCGGACCAGAGCATCAATACGCATGGACAAAGCTTGAACAACGATGCCGGTAAAATGCAGGCAAGCGGCAATTTGAATGTGCAAGCGGGCAGCACGAGTAATCAAAATGCAGGTTTGATCAGCGCAAAAGATCTGAGTTTGAACTTGGGTAGTCTGAACAATAATGGCGGCCAAATACTCGCCGCCGGGACACTCAATGCCAATACGCTAGCGCTCAGCAATAACGCCGGTTTGATCGAGGCCGCAGGCGACGCTACTATCAGTACCAACGGCAATGCCTTGGTTAACACCAATAGTGCAAGCAATGCCGGTATCGTTAGCGCCGCCAAATTGCGGCTCCAAACCGGCGACCTCAATAATCAGAGCGGCTTTATCGCCAGTAGTGGTAACAACAACATCACCAGTTCAGGCACGCTAGACAATCGTACTGGGCTCATTACCAGTAATGCAGTCACCACAGTGCAAGCGGTAAATATCGACAATCGCAGCGGACGACTCAATGCCAAAGGCGATTTGGCGCTCAACTTGAATGGCGCGCTAGATAATCGCGGCGGCAATCTCACCACCAATGCCAACGCCCTCATCAATGCCGCTAGCCTTGATAACTCGTCCGGTACCATAGACGCAGGCAACCTGACACTCAATGCCAACAGTTTGAGCAATAGTGGCGGGGTCGTTCGCGCCGCCAATAATGCGACGATCACTGCCGCCCTTGTCGATAATAGCAATGGGACGCTCACTGCTAAAAATACCCTGGTGCTCAATGCACCCAGTTTAAACAATGCCAACGGCTATCTGGTCGCCGACAAAGAGCTTGTGATCAGCACCGCTAGCGGCGCGTTCGGCGGTAGCGTTGCTTCACAAAATAACGTCACCCTTAACATCGCCGGTGACTACAGCAATACCGGCTTATTGTCGGCGCAAAAAAACCTCACGGTCAACGCCAGCAACATCAATAACAGCGGCGTGATCAAGGCCAACGACAGCTTTACCGCCAACACCGGCAATCTGATTAATTCCGGCGAGATCAGTGCCACAACCACCCGCCTCAATCTAAGCGGCAATTTAAATAACACCGGCTTGATCGATGGCAGCACGACTCAAATCAATGCCAATAGCATAGACAATACCGGCCGCATTTACGGCGATCAGCTCAGCATACAAAGTGGCACCCTCAACAACAGCGGCAGCGGTTTTCTGGGCGCGCGCGATAGCATGTTTCTAGGTGGTGGCGCCGTCAATAATAGCAATGGTGCCAGCATTTATGCTTATAACGATATCGTAATGGCCGGCAGCCTGGCCCAAAACGGCCAGCCACTCGGTGAGTTGGGCAGCTTGTTAAACGCCTCTTCAAATATCGAGGCAGGCCGCAATATTGATTTGTCAGTGGGAAATTTCATTAACCGTAATGATCTCATACAGACTGCGGTACACACGACCAATACACCAGTTAATATTACTTTCGTACAGCCGCTAGGCAGCCCGACTAAATACCTCTCCACTGAATTAGGCATAGTGCCAAATTGCGACTATAGCCTCTGGTGTTATGTGCTCCCAAGTACGGTTTATCCGATTGCGCAATTTGGGATAGCCACCAGGCCACCATCCAAAACAACCCAGTGCCACTACAGCCCGGCGGCAGATGAAACGGTTTGTTCGACGTCGGTGAATTACACTGCTAACGATGCCGCCTGGAGTTTATTTAAGGTCGCTGCACCGGTGATAAATGATCTGACTGCGCCGTCACTACCATCCGGTGATTCTGACTGCATGACCAGTAATGCCGATAGCGCCTCCATACGAAATATGAGTGGCGCATGTGGTAGCTATTGGCCGGCGTTTGATACTTACACGCAAACCGTCACACAACGTACCGACGCGGCCTACGAGGCGCTCGGCGCGAAAATCGCAGCCTACAACGCCGACGTACAGTCCCGGGTAATTAACCGCTGGACTTACTATAAGATCACTGACCGCAAAACTGAAGAAACTGAAATCACCTCGACCAAACCAGCCCAGATATCGGCGGCTGGCAGCATCAGCATTCAGGGCAACGGCAGCAAGCTCAATGACAATAGCACTATTGTCGCTGGCGGCGCGATCGCGATTGCTGGTACAGCTGTTATTAATCAGGGCACTGTAGGTAGCAAGTCTGTCACAGAGAACGGACAGGTAGGCATGCGCGATCATGAACATCACGGTATATTTAACGGGAATGACACCGTTGAAATTCCAATCCCATGGGTCAGTTATACAGGCGCACCAGAAGTCACCAGCCTAGTCTTAAGCAACTACACCTACCTAGCCAATGGCGGCAATACAGTGGCCAGCAAAACCCTGGCTGGATCTGGCGCGCTGGCCGATGCTAGTCTGGCTGGCAGCAATGCCGCCGCGAGTGGCAATGATCGCAGCCTGAGCGCGATTAATGTCAATGGCCAGCTCAGTTCGGCTGGCACCGTCAATCAGGCTGGGGTATCGAATCTGGCCAGCGCTGTTGCAGCCCAAAGTATCGCGATCGGCAGCCACAGCGCTGCTCAGGCAAAGGCAGTAGATCACAGCCCCTTGACGATACTGAGCATTGCTGCCAGCGGCACAGGTGAGCGTGCGCGTGACGTCATACTCAGTCTCGCACCACGATTGACGCTACCTAACTCCAGCCTGTTCGTCATCCACCCGGAGCCGTCTAGCCGCACCCTGATCGAGACCGATCCACGCTTCACCCGGTTTAAGACCTTTATCAGTAGCGACTACTATCTCCAGCAACTCAATAAAGACCCGGAACGCCAGCTCAAACGCTATGGCGATGGCTTCTACGAGCAGCAACTGATTAATGATCAAATCCTGGCACTGACCGGCCGTCGTTTCCTGAGCGGGTACAGCAGCACCGAAGAAGAATATAAACAGCTGATGAATAGCGGCGTCGCTTTCGCACAGCGTTACCAACTGAGTCCTGGTGTTGCCTTAAGCGCAGAGCAGATGGCCAATCTGAGTACCGACATCGTCTGGCTGAGCACGCAAACTGTCACACTGGCCAATGGACAGAGCGAACAAGTGTTGGTGCCGCAGGTGTACTTGCGCCGTCCGCAAGGCGGCGATCTGCAAACGAGCGGGGCGCTCATTTCCGCCAGCGACATCAGCATCCAAAGCAGCGGCAATCTGCTCAACTCAGGCAGCATCAACGCCAGCGGTACGCTAAACCTGGCGGCTGCGAATGATTTAGTCAATCAGGGCGGCAGCTTGCGCGGCCAAACTATTTTAGCGCGCGCCGGCAATGATTTAAAAAATCTCTCCGGCAGCCTAATCGGTAGCGGCCCTGACAGCAGCATCACGCTCCTGGCTGGCCGCGACATCCTGCTACAAACCCGCACCATCGCCAGTAGCAGCGTGGCCAGCGCCACCAGTGCCGACAGCAGTCGCACCAGCATAGACCGCCTCGCTACCCTGCAAGCGGGCGCAATCAGCCTGGACGCCGGGCGTGACATCAGCGCCATCGGTGCCAAGCTTAGCGCCGAACATAATCTGGTCGCCAGTGCCGGTCGCGATCTGTTAGTGAGTGCTGTACAAGGCCAATACCAACTGCAAGTGGCCACCGGTGGCAACACCATGGGACGCAGCGGAGCCATTAAGGAAGCCAGCGTCAGCAATCTTGCAGCTAGTTTGTCGGGCGAGAATGTCTTGCTGTTAGCGCAGAACGATGCCCGCATTAGCGGCAGCAATCTGACAGCTGTGAATAATCTGCAGTTGCAAGCGGCCAATATCGAGATCGCTGCCGCAAAAGACCGCCGCATGAACGATGTGCAAACGGTAGGTGAAGACCACTACAGCCGCACCATGCGCGACGACCAAAGCCTGGTAGGCGGCAATCTCAGCGCTGGCAATAAGCTCAGCCTGCGCGCCACCGAAGGCAACATCAGCCTGAGCGCCGCCAATCTCAATGCCCAAAACGGCCAAACCACGCTCAGCGCCAAGCAAGACATCAACATCCTCAACGCCAGCACAGAGCACCGCAGCGTGGACGATAGTTATAGCAAAAGCAGTGGGATATTTAGTTCTAAAACTAGTACACAAAGTAGCAGTAGCCAAAGTGAAAAAGTGGTGGCTAGTAACGTTAACGGCAATAGCATTAAAATCGAATCGGGCAAAGACCTTGTGGTGCAAGCGTCCAATGTAATTGCCAGCGATACATTGCAAATGACTGCCGGGCGTGATCTTAAGGTGATCAGCGCCGAGCAAAGCAGCCATGCGCAGTCCGCCAATGAAACCAAACAATCCGGTTTTGTGGCGAGCTATTCTTCTGGTGTCGCCAGTCTTGGTTATAGTAAGGCCAATAGCGCCGGCCAGAGCAGCCTTGATACCGTCACGCAGCAAGCTTCCAGTATCGGATCAATCAAAGGGAGTGCTGTACTTAAGGCGGGTGAAAATCTGCAGGTGATCGCGTCAGATATCGCTGCCAAAGAAAATCTAAACCTGATCGCTAAAAATATCGATCTCAGTGCCGCGCAAAATGCCACGCAAGAAAAGAGCAACAGGCAGAGTAGTAGCAGCGGTTTCGCAGTTGGCATCACGGTCGATCCCCTTTCTGCGTTTAAAGATGCGCACCAAGCGAGCACAAAAAATTCTTCCTCCGGTGGCACGATAGGAAAAAGTATCAGCCAGGGGGAAGGTGTCGCCGATGGCATCACTGCAGCAACCACTGCGGTGGTTGTTCAGTTCGGCTCCAGGCAAAGTAGCGGCAACCAAAACCAGGCTAACAGCACAGCGCGCACCAGCACGCTTAACGCGGGCAAAGACCTCACCATCATCGCTACAGATGGTTCTATCAGTAGCCAAGGCACGCAAATGAGTGCCGACGGCAATGCCTTGATCCTCGCTAAAGACAGCATCACTTTCGATGTTGCCCATAACGGCCAAAGCCAGGATCAAAACAATAAAACCTCCGGTTTTAGTTTCGACAACCGCAGCCGCCTGATCGCCGGCAGCTTCAACAATAAAGGCAAAGGCGATGGCGTCACTGACACCATTACCGGTACCCAACTCTCGGTCGGTGGTAGCACCGCCATGGCCACCGACAAAGGCGACATCAAGCTTATCGCCGCCAATGTCGTCTCTGAGGGCAATCTCAGTATCAACGCCGCTAAAAATCTCACGATCCAAAGTGGTCAGGATACCGTCCACAACGCCAACCAAAGCGACAACAAGGCGATTGGCCAGGTGGTCATTTCCGACACCGAGCGTTTTGCCGGCTACCATAATGAAAAGCACCTCGATAACAATACGCAAATCACGCAGATAGCCTCGAACGTCTCGAGTCTCAAAGGGGACGTGAGCATCACCGCCGCTGACAAATACAGCCAAACGGCTAGCAATGTCTTGGCCGGTAATGACATCCGCATCACCGGTAAAACCATAGATATCACCGTTGCAGACAATACCGGCAGCAATCGTAAAGAAGACAGTGATCTCAAAATAGGGGCCTTTGCCAGAATCAGCTCGCCCTTGATTGACCTCGTCAACAACATTGAAGCTGCCCGCAAATCGGATGGCCGCCTGCAAGCGATGCAGGGTATGGCCGCCGGTGCCAATGCTTATCAAGCCGTGGGTGCGGTCAGCGGCAGTGGCACTCTCATCAAGGGTGAAGTAGGGGTAGGCTTTGCCAGCAGCAACAGCTCTGGCAATAACCGTGGCAGCACAGCTCAAGCGAGCACCATTAACGGTGCCGGTAATGTCACGCTCACCAGTACCGAGGGCAATATCCACGCCACCGGCGCCAACCTTAGTGCCGGTAAAACCGAAGGTAAAACCTTAAGCTTAGATTCAGCCAAAGATATCGTCTTAGATGCCAGCCAAAGCGGCTATCACGCTGACGGTAAAAATAGCAGTGCCGGCTTAGAGGTTGGAGTCGGGTATGCCATCGGTGCGCAAACCGGTGTCTACGCCTATGTCGCCGCCAATGTCGGCAATGGTCACAATAATGCCGATGGCGTTACCAATACAAATACGCATTTAACAGCGAACGCCATCAAGCTCACCAGCCAGGGCGACACGACCTTAAAAGGCGCAGACGCCAAAGCCAATAGCATTAGCACCGGGGTTGCCGGCAAACTTGCCATAGAAAGCGTACAAGACGGCAGCTTGCAAGAGAGTAGCCAAAACAACGTGGGCGGACGGGTACAAGTTTCCTTCGGCACCGCCTGGGATGCCTCAGGTAGCGTCTCGCTATCGAAAGGCAGTGGCAGTAGCAATGCAGTCAAGCAGCAATCAGGGCTATTTGCCGGTGACGGTGGCTATCACATCAAGGCCGACAGCATAGATCTCAAAGGCGGCGCGATCACCAGCACCAACGCCCAACAGTCTGAGCTGACAGCAAATAAACTGACCACCAGTAATGTCCTCAATAAAATGGATTTCCAGGCCAGCAGTGTGAGTCTTGCTGGCGGTATTAGCGGTGGCAGTGGAGCGGGCGACACCAACGCTGATGGCAAGAGCAAACCAGTGGAGCAACAACAACTGTTTGGCGATAAAAAGGGCGGCAATGTCACGCCCGGTCTGCCTATGCAAGAAAAAGGCAGTGCCAGTTCCACCACCTACGCCACCATCACCGACGGCAATATTACGATAGGTGGTAAAGCCACGGGCAGCGTCAAAGAGCTAGGCATCAACACCGACGCGGCCAAAGCCCACACGGCGTTAGCGGCAATCCCCGACATCAAGGTGCTGCTCAAAGACCAGCAAGCCATGTCAGCGGCGGCCGGTACCGTGATAGCCACATCAAAACAAATTGCCGGTGACATTGCCGCCAATGCCGGCAAGACGCAGCAAGCGGCGCAGGCCGTCCTGGATAACCAGAACAGCACTGCCGGGCAAAAAGAGCAAGCGATACTGACCCTCAACCAAGCGAAGCAGGCACAGATCGACTGGAGTACGGGTGGCGACAATAGCCGCGCGTTAGCGGTCGTCACCGGCATCCTGGTCGGCGGTGTCGCAGGCCAGGGCGGTACACAACTGGCCGCCAACGCCAGCGCGCCGTATGCAGCGGCAGCCATCGGTGATTATTTCAAAACCAAGGGGAATGAAAACCAAACCCTGCAAGACTTAAGCCACGCGGTACTCGGTGCAACACTGGCCTATGCCAACGGTGCAAGCGCAGTCGGTGGCGCCTTGGCCGGTGGCGGTGCCGAACTGGCAGCGCAAATACTGACCAAGCAACTGTATCCGGATGCCTTTGACGCCAACGGCAAACTGCAACGCGACAAACTCACGCCAGCGCAGGCGGCCAACATCACAGCGTTAAGCAGCGGCATCGGTGCCCTGTTGTCAGGGGTAGCGGGCGGCACGGTGTTGGATGCGGCGGTGGGTGGGAAGGTGGCTACTAATGCGGTTGAGAATAACTATCTAGGCCAAAAACGGATTGCGTTTAATAAACCATCGGAACAAGCTCAATTCGATGCGGCCGTTGCAGCATGCGCCAAGGGAAGTGCGGTTGATTGCAACACTAAAAATTCTCTTTATGCACTGTCGCAAGCGCGTGATAGAAATCTCGGTATTGCCTGTTCCGGTGGTCCATCTTCGGATTGTCATGATCTGGTCAGGCTTGCGCAGAATGCAGGAAACAAGGTGATCTTCGGCAACGACGGTAAAGCCTATATTTATCCAGTTGGCACGCCGGAATTGGTTGCTACGCCTAATGCGAAAGATGCTTCGTTCCATGACAAGCTATCAAAAAGCACAGCGGAAGCCGTTCTATTAGACATTGGTGGCGGCGCAACAGAGTTAGCAGTTGGTGCAGCAGTAAAAGGCCTACGTTGGATCGCTTATGGCACGACCGATGCTGCTAAAATACTCGATGGCGGTGCTGCGGTTGCTGTTGCTAATGGGGCAAATACGGTAGGTGCGGCAAATCGAGCCACCTTTGAAGTCTACAAGGATGGCTTAATATCCCAAATGGGAAAACCTACGGTGTCTAATCCAACTCTGTCGGGATTAATAGATGATCTGTACAGGCCAGGCGCAAAAATTGGCAGTGGAAGTACGGCAGATGCTGTGCGCTATGAGCAAGCGACAGGTCAATCGGTGGGCGATGTGTTCCATACTCAAAAGGCCAACGATTACTCCGCAGCGCTTCAGAAATGGATTGATAAAAATCCAACAGCATCTACTATTGATCGGGCTGCAGCCGAAAATGTTCTTCGTGATCTCCAAAACGCATTGAAGGGTAAATGATGGAAGCTAGTTGCGTTCAGTTTATTGAGAAGTTGATGAATACGTCCAATTTTTTACAGGGCATTGCGCTCGAAACGCTTGAATACTGGGAGCCAGACCTACCCCCGGTTACCATTTTGTTTGCTGCCATTGGAAAAGAACTGACCCGTCGTTTCGATAGCATGGGGAATGAAAGCATAGTGATTGTCTTCGAGTTGATAGAAGATGCTATGAATGCTAATGACAATGTTCTTAAATCAGCGGTGGCTACAGGAATAATTGAAGCGATAATTTCGGAATCTTCTCGAAATGACGAACTGTGGTCAAGAATTGAATCACAGCTAGGAAGTACGTCAAAGCACCATGCGGAAGGCTGGCGTAATACTGCTGTGTAGTTATTGGGGGAATCGTTGGGCGCAATCAGCTTCATCGATTGCGCCGTATGCATTCCCATAAAAAGTAACCACTCCAAAAATCCAACCACCATCAACTTATCATCACCAAGCCTGCCACCGCGCATATTCCATGCGCCTCCTGGCAGCATCCGGCCTGCAAGCCGCAGCGGTATTGCGCAGTGGCGGCATGCTGTTTTGAATTTCAATAAGCTTCGTACTCAACTTAATGCCAATCAATTCGCTTTTTAAAAAGTTAATGCAAACCAGTTTGATCTGGCTTTGTGTTGTCTTTTTTCTGGCTATGCGTTTGGCAAGCGCTCAGATTGCCAATCACAGCCTCAGCGAGGCCAATAGCCTAGGCTTGTCTGGCAGTGCCAGTATGGGCGGTACTGCAGCGGCCAAAGCAGACGCCGCTAAATCGGGTCAGGCGCAAGCGGCAGCGCCGACTGGGCCGGGCGGCATGAAGCTAATGGACGCCAGCGCCACCAACAACACCGCCGCACCAAGCGCCATGGCCGTGAGCAGCAATGACAGCAGCGTTACGCAAAGTGGCATTAGCGGCGGCACAATTACAGTGGGCCAGCAACCAGCACAGGGATTGAACAGCCTAAACGGACTCAACCGCAAAGTAGTGAGCGGCACCGACAGCAGCGGCAAGATCGCCAATAATTTTAATCAGGCCGATCTGCAAGCCACCCTGACGGTCGCCAGCGCCTTTATCCAGCAAGCTACACCATTGGCCGCCAAACTGGTGGGCGATATCGGTGAAAGCAAACAAAAGGCAGCAAACAAGGAAGCCGACTTAAATCTGAGCTTCGTCAAGCAAGCACTAGACAAAGGCAACGCCGAAGACGCCGCCCATTACCAAAATCTGGCGGATCAGGCCAGAGCCAACGCCGCCTCATGGGGCGACAACGGCAGCAACCGCATCGCCCTGCATGCGGCCAGCCAAGCCCTGATCGGCGGTTCAATCTGCAAAGTCTGCAAGACACCGCCAGATTTGATAATCACGCAAAGCCTATCACCTGCGATACGCTAAGCAGTGGCAAATTTTCAGCTTCTTCTGTTCGCTAGCGCACCGTATATTGATTTAAAACGGTGCATTGTCATTGCTGGTTATTCGGCGTGCTGACTGTTCGGCATATTTCACGAGAATGACTAACACTACTCAGGAGAATTTCATGACACAACCAAGCAAAACGCAGAGTCCGAGTCAAAGTCTGAATCAAAAAACGGAACAGACTCGTCCCTCGAAATCGGATGCCTTGAACACCCAGAAACAAAAAGCGGAGATGAAGGAAGTGGCCGGCAGACATAAAAATGACGGGCAAAAAGACCATAAGGGTGCACGTTAAGCATGTAGCAGGATGAACTAGCAGTTGCTGCTGTGAGTGCTACAGCGCTCAAGTCGTTTGCCCGTTTATTGCCGCGTGCAGAAATAACTCCTTGTGGGCGCGTGACTGGCGTTATGTCTTGTTACAAGATTTTTTACGTTTAAAGGAATTTCAGTAATGAAAGCACTTGTCTATTTGGGCCCAGGTAAAAAAGCCTTGGAAGAACGTACGCGGCCAGAAATACTTGCGCCCACCGATGCCATCGTCCAAATAACCAAGACCACTATCTGTGGCACCGATCTGCATATTCTCAAAGGCGATGTGCCTAGCTGCCAGCCAGGCCGCATTCTTGGTCATGAGGGGGTCGGTATTGTTGATAAAGTTGGTGTTGCGGTCACCGCGTTTAAACCCGGTGACAGGGTGCTGATCTCTTGCATCAGCTCATGTGGCAAGTGCGAATATTGCCGCAAGCTGATGTATTCTCATTGCACAACAGGCGGTTGGATACTTGGTAATACCATCGATGGCACCCAGGCAGAATATGTGCGTACGCCGTATGCCGATACGAGTTTGTATCCGATTCCCTATGGGATGGATGAAGAAGCGCTGGTCATGCTGAGCGATATTTTGCCGACCGGATTCGAATGCGGCGTGCTCAACGGTAAGGTGCAGCCCGGTTGCACGGTGGCGATCGTTGGCGCAGGGCCGATCGGGCTGGCCGCTTTACTCACGGCGCAATTTTATTCTCCAGCCGAAATCATCATGATCGATCTCGACGACAAACGTCTTGAAATTGCCACACGCTTTGGCGCTACCTCTGTAATCAATAGTACGGATGGCAAGGCGGTGGAAGCTTTAATGGAACTAAGCAATGGGCGAGGGGTTGATACCGCGATTGAAGCGGTAGGCATTCCTGCGAGCTTTGAATTGTGCGAAAAAATTGTCGCGCCTGGCGGCACCATCGCCAATATCGGCGTACACGGTGCCAAAGTCGATTTGCATCTGGAAAATCTGTGGGATAGAAACATCACGATCACCACACGTTTGGTGGATACCGTCAGTACTCCCATGCTGATGAGAAGCTTGCAGACGAAAAAGATTGATCCGACACAATTGATCACGCATCACTTCAAGCTCGCTAACATTCTGGATGCGTATGAGACCTTTGCCCACGCTGCCAGTACGGGCGCGCTTAAAGTGGTGATCGAGGTCTGATATTTTTGTTTGCTTGTTCCTGGAAGTGCGCTCCAATTTACTAAAAAAGAGGCATGCCAGCGCGCATATTCTATGCGCCTCCTGGCAGCATCCGGCCTGTAGGCCGCATCCGTATTGCGCAGTGGCGGCATGCCGTTTTAAATTCATCAATAATCCCCGCACCCTGACTTAACGCGAGTCAATACGACTGTTAAGCCAAAGCGCCAATCTCATCGCCACGATTGGCTATGGTGTGGGCATCAGCGATCTGCCAATTATTTATCTAACTGATTTAATTGATCAATTTTCCCCTGTAGTCTGTGCGCAGCAAGAAAATTCATCGCTATAACGATGCCGAAAGGAACAATTATTACAGATGTAATCGACCAGGGAAAATCTGCTGGCTCTGGCTGTGCCCAGCCCCAAAAAAAGACGCTCATACCTAGTAGAGTCGGGATCATCCATAGCCACAAATGACGCAGGGCATCGCGTTGACGCATCAGTTCATCACGAAAGTAAGTTAAATTCGATAGGGCTAGATTTTCAGGCGGAAGCTCTCGCAACGAGGTCCTATGCTGCAGATGGTAGAGAATGAATAAACTACCGAACACCACAATGCAGCTACCAATACGCATCAACAATACCGGTAAGTGCCACGCGTAAAAGCCGAAGATTAAGGCAACCGCCACCGCGGCAATTCTTTCTTGTATATTGCGTTGCGCAATTTTGCGGCGAAAGCCCATCGTCTCGTACTCAAGTGTTTGAAATGAATAACTCTCATTGTCGACTGCTTGCGACTGCCACATTGATTTCAATTCTTCTTCGTTCATGATGATTTTCTCCTAAAGGCCAGCCGGTTTGCCAGCAGTGATTTGATCCTATGTATTTTTGTGGCGACGTTGCGGGAAGACAGTCCTGTGATTTCACTAATGCTGGCAGCGTCCAAATCTTCGAGATAAAGTAAGATGATTTCGCGATCCAATGCGATCAGAGAATGAACTAATTCCATCACTCGTTCTAGGTCTAGTCGCCGGTCCGTTAAGAGGATGTCAGCAGCCTCATCGACATGAAGTTCAAGCTCTTCCAGACTGGCCCAATTTCGCTCTACGGCACGCTGGTTTCGCTGAATATGCGTCACTGCGACATTGTGCGCCACTCGATACACCCAGGTTCGCAACGAGCACTGCTCCATGTAAGCGGCCATGCTTCGCCATAAAGCGAAATGAACCTCTTGCAATAGCTCCTGCCGTTTTCCATTTTCTCGTTCGTAGCCTGCTACAAAGCGGGTCAGTTCACGGCCAAATTCTTGCACTGCCTGCTGGTACAAGAGGTCTTGCGAGGTGGGTTGTTTTGTTTTGTTCATTGTGCTTGTGATGAATAACTTACTTATGGAGGTAGTCATTCATGCGAGCATTTTCTTACGGAACTATAGAAAAAAGAACGCTGAAAATTTGTTTGTCATGACACGAAGTGGTAAGGCGGCATCGTCGCTGGCAATGGGTTGATCTATTGTGCCGTCTGTATATCCAGCAAAAACCAGTTTGATCCAATTATCATCGCCATCAAATTTTCTAACAATGAGGCACGCCAGTGCGCATATTCTATGCGCCTGGTGGCAGCATCCGGCCTGTAAGCCGCACCGGTATTGCGCAGTGGCGGCATGCCTATTGAGAAACCCATGGGCCTGGTGCCAGATGCTGGGTGCGTTGCGGCAGGGTAGGGGCGGCCTTCTTTTCCTTGCTTTGTTTGTTATCGATGTTGTGTGTACAAGCGCTGTATATCCGACGCAAAATGTTTGGCAAGATTAAGTCGTTTTAATTTCAGTGTTGGCGTAATCAGAGTGTTTTCTATGGTCCAAGGCTCTAGTGACAGAATTGCCGCTTTAGGCTGCGCGTAAAAAGGCAGGGCGGTAGTTAGTGCGCGCATGCGCTGCACTACGGCATCCACCGCTTTGGGCGAGTGCAGGCTGGCCGGTGCGTTGGCATCGAGCGCCAGTGAAGCACTTAAGGTGGCCCAATAAGCCTGACTCAGAACCACCGCGCATGCGATGAAGGGCGCGTTGTCGCCGAAGGCATAGACTTGCTCGAATACGGGGTCGGTAGCGATCGCGATCTCCAGATCAACCGGCGCAATTTTCTCGCCTGTTGAAGTCACTATGATTTCTTTGACGCGCCCGAGTATGCGCACCCGTCCGTCCAGCACTTCTGCCTGATCGCCGGTGCGTAACCAGCCATCGATAAAGGCTTTGGCGGTATCTTCCTCACGTTTCCAATAGCCTCGCATCACATTGGGCCCGCGCACCAGTAGCTCGGCGTTTTCCCCAATTTTGACTTCGACCTGATCCATCACGCGTCCAACGGTTGCCGGATTATTGTCTTCGGGAGAATTAAATGCCACGACCGGCGAGCTTTCGGTCATGCCATAGCCTTGCACGATAGGAATGCCCAAGCTCAAAAAACACCGCGAGATCGCGGTAGACAGGGCAGCGCCGCCACTCACAGCTACCCGCAAGCGTCCGCCAAACTGGCTTTTTAGTTTATCTGCCACAAGTGGTTCTAGCACGCTCCAGGCAAGGCTATCAAACACGGTCTGAAGCCGACTTTGCGACATCAAGCCTTGTACTTTGTTGAAGCGTCGCCAGCCAATCGCTATCGCCTCATTGACTAGCAAGGACTGAATTTTTGACTGTGCCAATTTGTTTTGTAGTGCGCTGTACACGCGTTCGTAAATACGTGGCACTGAAATGAGTATGGTCGGCCTGATGGTAAGCAATTCTTGCGGCAATTGTTTCACCGAAAACGAGAATGCTACGCACGCACCTGCCGCAATCGGCAAGTAATAGCCTGCGGTACGTTCGAAGGTATGCGACAAAGGCAAAAACGACAGGAAGACGTCACTGCTGACTGGCACAACGCGCTTTACCACCGCCTTGACGTTGGACATGACGTTCTGATGAGTTAGCATCACACCTTTCGGTTTGCCTGTGGTGCCAGAGGTATACACCAAAGCGGCCAAATCATCAGCCTTGGCCTCGACCAGAACTGTAGGGGCGTCATGCGCAGATGCGCTGGCAAGCCAATCGTCCAACAGAGCGACCGGCACATCCGG
Organism: Undibacterium piscinae; assembly: GCA_003970805.2. Taxonomy (GTDB): domain Bacteria; phylum Pseudomonadota; class Gammaproteobacteria; order Burkholderiales; family Burkholderiaceae_D; genus Undibacterium; species Undibacterium piscinae. The sequence continues at coordinate 675,212 of CP051152.1, read as the reverse complement.
GCAATAGTCATTTTGCGCGAGATTTTTTTGTAGTACCACTACCTGCCGTAGCGCTGGCGTAGTGATGCCAGTGCCAGCGATTTCTTGCCATTGCTGATCAGTAGCGGCGATGAGTAAAGTCGCATCGCTGTCGCTAAGGATATAGGCAATACTGGCAGGGTTATCGAGCGCATGCATGGGTACCGGGACGCAAGCGAGCTGCAATGTCGCTTGATCCATGCACACTGCATTCAAACTATTGGGCAATAAAATCGCAATGCGCGCACCGCGCTCGGGCTGCAAGACAGCGATTGCTTTGGCAAACTCTAGACTACGTTGATAGGTTTCTAGCCATGAAGAACTGATCCATTCGCCTTGCAACTCATTAAACTGCCGGTACGCTTCAAGCTGCGGTGTCAGGGCGGCACGCCAGGCGAAAAGTTCAGATAAGGTTTGAAGTTCAGACAGCGTTCTTTCTTTCAGGGGTTTCAGTTGTATCGACATATTTTTTGTGGTTTGTGCTGTGACTTATATGCTGTCTATTTTACCAGATGGAAAATTTCGGCTAGCCGCAGTAATGCTGTGCAATTCGGTTTAATTTGGTGTGCAGCCTTTGTCTATTGGCTGGTATAGATCAATTTGAGCAGAATTACTATTAATGTTCCACAGAACTTAAAAAAAGGGAAAATGCGATATGCTGGAGAGCGTAGCCATTATCTTTAGAGAAAATGAAAATTTAGGCGACGTCAACCAAAGTGTTAATAAGTAATTTTTCAGTCGGGTTTGAGGCCGCAATAAAATTTAATCTTCCGCTTGGCAACGGGGTAGCTTTTACGTGTCAAAAATCGACGCGCTACCACTTTATTTTATGTCTATTTTCTGTTTCTTGGTGGCGGGCATTATCTGATGAGTGGAGATAATTATTGGTGGTGCTAATAGACTCATGCCCCAAATTATCGCGTACATGGCGTAGATCAACGTCGTTATTAGCCATGTGTGAACCTGCAGTATGTCTTAGCCAATGCGCAGATGCCTGCTCGACGCGATCAGCAAGCGCTTGAGAGTGTTCGTCGCGTTGTCTTAAACGTATTGCGGTATTTTCAAAGACTTTTTTGACTATCGCATGCAATGCGCCGCGTGTCATTGAATCCGTTCGACGTCCAATCGGTAACAATAATGGTAGGCATTCATCTGAGGCGGGGAGGGCAGCTAAGCCTTTTTCACGTCTATATCGTGCTAACTCCACCATTAATTCATTGGTTGCCGGAACAATACGCAACTTGTCACCTTTACCTAAGATTTCGAGCCACCAGCGCTCTTCGCCGGTTTTATCCCGTCGACAGAAAAAACATCCCATCGTATTTCCAATTACTTCAGAAATACGTAGGCCGCATAAGTACAAGAGTGAAAACAGCCAGCGCATTCTAAAATATTGTTCACATTCTCGCGGAGACTCCTTCGGCATAGAGTCGATCGTCAATTTAACTTCCATCCACAAATCTTCCTCAAGATACCGCGTAATACGTGGTTTTGCCTTTCTGTTTCGCTGTCGCGAAAGTGATAGTGGATTTCCGGCCAAATATCCCGCGTTGACTAACCAAGAAAATAGGACATTGAGGATGACGGCTGCTTGGCGTTGACTTGTAGGGGAGAGCGGTCCCGAAAAGGGACGCCATTCCGGGTCACTTCGCGCAAATTTTCGACCATCTCGCATAACCCACCGAGATGTAGGTTCAGGATTGGACAAAAACCTCTGATAGAGCAACCAATCCTCGTGCGTTATCGATGACAAAGGTTTACCGAGTTGAATGGTAGACCATAAAAGTAAGCGTTCTGCTTCTTTTCGATAATTATCAAAAGTGGTCTTAGTATCTAAAAAACGAGCAAGCCAAGCTTTGATAGCATCAATATCGTTATCAGCTAATATCTGAGGACGATTGCCTCGTGCGCGGTTGTTGCCATCGCTGCCATCCATATCAACTGGCAATATTACGTTGTCAAGTGGTAGCAACGCATACCCGTGACCGGCATTCAGATTGTTTTGCTGCTTCATGGAAGTGGGGGACTTAAATCAAGGTACTGTTAGTATTAATTTACATTATAGCGATAATGTCATAAAAATAATTGACTCAATAGAGTTCGCTGGGCACAAACGTCAAAGAGGCAATGAACATCAGCCAAAAAGCATCAACGATGTCTTTAAAAACAACTACGTTATGGCTAGGCGCACAATTATGTATGCGACCTATGCCCATATCAAAAAAGGGATGGCCCACTCTTTTATAGCGCAGATGATGCAATCGAGATCGATTCCGGAAAAACAGGGTTGGATATCGGTATTCGCCATATATTCTAAAGATGGATGGTGCATTGATCTGATTAGTATAAAATTTCGGTAGCATCGAATTTCGCACGCTTTGAATAGGTTTTCAGGGCGCACTTCTACGCGGTGATTGGCCCTAAATCCACTCTTGGCACGCAACTCAATCTAAAAAACTCTGGTTCCATCTCACACCAAACTGGTCAGTCAATTTGCGCTAGTAGTCGTCTCAAGTGAGTCTGCAAAGTGGCGTTGCCCGACAACACGTTAAAAATTCATTTTGAATTTCTAGTCGCCAACTCGTATTAACTTGAGATATATTGATAAGTTCACGGGTTAAATGCAAATTTTTTACATATGTCTACTATACGAATTCCCTCATTGAGATTGTTGGCTGGTTTTGAAGCTGCCGCACGCCATGGCAATTTTTCGCGTGCGGCAGATGAGCTGTGTCTTTCACAATCAGCGATCAGTCATCAGATCCAGCAATTAGAAGAACAGGTTGGGCAGCCCCTGTTTCGCAGGGTCGGCCGCGGCGTTGAACTTTCGATAGCGGGCGAGGTGTTGCAGCGTAGTGTTACGCGCTCCCTAGATACTTTGCGTAGCGGTTTGGGGCGGATTTCCACCTACCTTGATCCTGGTTTAGTGGTCTTGGTATGTCCAGCGCCGCTTTTGCATGGTTGGGTGCAGCCGCAATTGGAATTTTTGCAAGAGACGATTGCGGGACTTTGCCCCATGTTGTCTACCGATGAAACTGCGCGTTTCATCGATGAACTCGATGTGGACATTACCATCGGTGATCGTCCAATACAACAGCCTGGCTTATTGGAAATTCCATTTTTGCAGGATGAATGGGTAATGCTAGGCTGCACTGAACTGGTGGCGAAGTTGGCGAATATACCCATCTCCGAGCATCATTTACACACCAAATTGGTTTGCCTGGAAGAGAGCCTGACCAATGCTGCAACCGCAGGGATCTTCCGGGATCAGTTGGCTATGTTCAAAAATCAAGCGATATATGATGATCAGCGCCTATTGCTTGATGCCGTGTTGCGTGGACGCGGTATCGCCTGTGTCTCGCGTTTGTTGGCCAAGGATGATCTGGCACAGAAAAGGTTGGCAATCCTACCTGAATATCAAAGGCCTGTTGGTACAACCTGGTGGATCTCGCGGGTAGCGGGGCAGCCACGCTCCAATATTGTTCTGGAAGTCTTTGATGGCTTGCTCAAACAAGGCAATTTGGAAGGTGTTGGCGATTAGGTGCTTAGGTACTTAAGTGATTTATGTTTGAAACAAGTTAGGCGCAGGCTGTGCGTCTAAGCTTATTACCTTCCTCTTCCTGAATTATTTGCACTTCGCATTGAGTGCTGTGCCAACGGGCCTCCATTAAGCGATTGTGCTGACATCTCAGCCCACTGTGTCGCATTAATCCGACGAAGCCACAGATGCAGGCAAATTTTTTGCTGTCAGTCATCAACTATCAAGTCAATTTTCTCTAAGCGAGCAGGCGAAATAGTTAGCAAAATCGCGCCTTCATTTTGCCGCTGCTTCCACCTCTAGCATGCACGATTCACCCAGTGTCTACGTCACATGGGCGAGTAAATATTCGTCTAATCAATCCAGCTCAATTCATAAATAGCGCGCTGAAATCAATTAAGGTATGAGATAAATTAACTAATAGTCGCAATATTAGTCGCTTTTTCATAAATAAAATTCATCTTAGGATACTCCCACAAGCTAATTTCATTAAGGGTTTTGAGATGACACAACAAGAATTTGATTGCCGCCGTGACGGCTATCGTATGCCCGCAGAATGGGAACCAATGGCAGCCACCTGGTTGGGCTGGCCAGTGCTAGAAAACCGTGAAGAACTGTGGGGTGAACACTACCCTGCCGTATGTGATGCCTTTGCCTTACTGGCGCGCACTATTGCCAAATATCAGCGTTGTATCGTTACCGCGCACACTCCACTGGTAGAGACGGCGCGTAAATTATGTGGCCCTAGCGTCACTGTCGTGCCACTTGCGGTAGAAGACAACTGGGTGCGTGATTGCGGCCCGATTATCCTGAGCAATGAAGACAAGCTCAGTCAAGTCGCTGCTGCTTTTAAGTTTAATGCCTGGGGTGAAAAGTACTCGCCGTATGATGGTTGCGCCCGTCTGGCCGATGATATTGCAGCGATGGCGCAATTGCCTGTTATGCGCTCCAGCATGGTGTTGGAAGGTGGTTCATTTTATGTCGACGGTCAAGGTACTTTGTTGACGACCGAGAGCTGCTTGCTGCACCCAAACCGTAATCCAGGCATGACTCGCGCCGACATCGAGGCGGAATTACGTCGCATGTTAGGCGTAACAAAAATCATTTGGTTGCCAGGCTACCCACCTGAAGTTGAGACCAATGGTCATATCGATGGCATCGCTTCGTTTATCGCACCGGGCAAGATACTGTTCAACGCAGCCGATCCTGACATGGGTGAATACTACACCGGCATGCAAGAAAACCGCCGTGCGCTGGAACTGGCCACCGATGCTCGTGGTCGGCGCTTTGAGATACTCGATCTGCCAGTGCCACGCAATGCCTATAACTACGACTGTCCGCGTTTTTGCGACACTTATGCCAACTATGTCTTAGTCAACGGTGCGGTAATTTCAACTGCCTTCGATGTGCCACAAGATGAATTAGCACGTGCCGTCTTCGCTCAAGCCTTCCCCGACCGCGTGGTTGAATTATTGCCGATCACGGCTATTTCTCTCGGTGGTGGTGCCACTCATTGCTCCACCCAGCAGCACCCTATGCTAGGCAATCGCCTGCAAATGTGTAATTTGGCTTAAGTGTTTATTGAGGATGCATGATATGACTAAACGAACCATTACCGTCGCTTCTGTACAAATGGCATCAGGCGATTGGGATTTTCAACTGAATATGGACAGAGCCGAGCGCTTGATACGCGAAGCGGCAGCCAAGGGCGCTAACTTAGTGTTGTGCCCTGAACTGTTCATGATGCCTTACTTCTGTCTTGATCAAAACGTGAATCATCTTGATCTGGCCGAACCATTCGAAGGCAACCCTCGTATCGCGCATTTTGCCAAATTAGCGGGCGAACTCAATATCGTTCTACCGATAGGCTTCTTTGAGCGTGCCGGCAATGCGGCGTTCAATTCGGTGGCGGTCGCAGATGCCGATGGCGCGGTATTGGGTGTCTATCGCAAGACCCATATTCCAGATGGTCCTGGGTATACAGAAAAATTCTATTTCTCACCTGGCGACACTGGTTTTAAAGTCTGGGATACCCGTTTTGGACGCATCGGTGTAGCGATCTGCTGGGATCAGTGGTATCCGGAAACCGCCCGCAGTATGGCCTTGATGGGTGCAGAAATCATGTGTTTCCCGACCATCATAGGTTCAGAGCCGCATAGTACTGAAATGGATACAGCAGGCCATTGGCAGCGCACCATGCAAGGTCACGCCGCCGCCAATATGGTGCCGGTAGTCGCCGCCAATCGCATCGGCAGCGAGACCGGTATCGGCAATAACAACGCGCTACAAAAAGGCTTAACCGGTACTTTTTATGGCTCCAGTTTCATTGCTGATTACACCGGTAAGAAAGTGGCTGAAGCCAACCGCGTGGATGAAACGATCCTGCTACATAGCTTTGATTTGGAAGAAATTCGTAAAGAGCGTCAAAGTTTTGGCTTCTTCCGCGATCGCCGTCCTGAAATGTATACCACCTTACAAACTAGCGATGGGCACCATATACGCCCTGATTTGCGCAAGAAGGCTTAAGGCATGTTAATGAAGCCAACCGTCGAGCATACCGTCGGCCCGGCCAGCACGAGCAACAATAATCGTGTAGGCATGCCGGACGAGAGCGAACCGCATTTGCGCACCTGGATGGCATTTGGTGCGTGTGCCGAGTTGTGGGGTGATATGTTGGGGGCAGTCCAGGACAATCTTGGACTGATTGCTAGCACCATCGCGCGTTTCGAGCCAGTCACCATGTTGGTCAGAGAGCATGAACTGGAGCTGGCGCGCGCAAAATGCGGGCCTAATGTGGAATTGATCACTTGCGCTCTGGATGATTTGTGGATGCGCGACACAGGTCCGGTTTTTATTCACGCCAAGAGTGGCGAGCGGATGGCGGTTGATTTTAACTTCAATGGTTGGGGTAATAAACAAGCGCACCGTTCGGATAGTAAGGTGGCCGCAGTCACTGCCAAAGCAGCTTGGGCTAGGATAAAAAAAACCGCTTTAGTGCTTGAAGGTGGTGCGATAGAAGTGGACGGCAAAGGCACTGCCTTAATCACAGAAAGCAGTGTCCTCAACGAAAATCGTAATCCTGGCATGACCAAGAGCATGGCCGAAGTTCAACTGAAAGCGCTGCTAGGACTGCATAGCATCATCTGGCTGCCGGGTATTCGAGGTCGCGACATTACCGACGCGCATATCGATTTTTATGCTCGCTTCGCTGGACCTGGTGTGGTGCTGGTGCATTTTGATCCAGATACCAGTTCTTACGTGCACGCGATGACTTTGCGCCATTTGGAAATATTGCGTGCCGCCAGAGACGCCAGTGGCAATGCCTTAAAAATTGTTTTGATCGAGGCCCCAAGTGAAATCCGCGCGCAGTATAAGAACGAGCATTTTGCAGCCGGCTACCTTAATTACTACTTGGTGAATGGCGCCGTGATTGCACCCGAGTTTGGCGATGCCAAAGCCGATCAAAACGCACTACATACGCTACAGGATTTATATCCTGAGCGTCTGGTAGTGCAAATCAACATCGACTGTATTGCTGCGGGGGGCGGTGGTATCCACTGCACCACGCAGCAAGAGCCGAAGTAATGCACTAGGCTGGAGTATGTCTAGCCTAGCATTTGAGTTTAAAGTAAGTCAAATAAGTAAAAAATAAACCAGGGAGATCAGCATGAGTAGCATCTGTATTAAGCACAAATTCAAGCACAAATTTATCGCCTCAATTCTAAGTTGTTACGCGGGTTTGCTGGCAATTGACGCCAATGCGCAAACCGCAATTCCATCCGTCTCTGTGACAGCCAAGGCCGAGCCACAGGAAGAGAAAATTCTTAACTTTTACAATTGGTCTGCTTATATCGCTGACGACACGATTGCGAACTTTGAGAAAGAAACTGGGATCAAGGTGCGTTATGACACCTTCGATAGCAGCGAAATTCTCCATGCGAAATTGGTCGCGGGTCGTTCTGGCTATGACGTCGTGATGTCTTCTTCCGGTTGGGGCAGAATGCAGGCCGATGGTGGTTTACTGCATGTGCTCGATAAGAACCAATTGCCCAACATGAAAAACCTCGATCCTGTGACTCAGGCGCAGATCGCCAAACTTGATCCTGGCCATCAATACTTGGTCAATTATCTGTGGGGTTACACCACGGTTGGTATCAACGTTGATAAAGTCAAGGCCGCATTAGGTAATTTACCTATGCCGGACAATGCTTGGGATCTGTTATTTAAACCTGAATACGTTTCCAAGCTGAAGTCTTGCGGTGTTTCTTTCTTAGACTCTCCTTCCGAAGTGGTGCCGGCTGCCCTGCATTATCTGGGCAAGTCTTTGGCAAGTACCAATCCGTCCGATTATGCTGAAGTGGGTGCTTTACTCAATTCTGTGCGTCCTTACGTGACACTATTTAGCTCTTCCGGGTATATCAATGACATGGTGGGCGGCTCGGTCTGTGTCGCAATGGGTTGGTCGGGTGACCTGAGTAATGCCAAGCGTCGCGCCGCAGCGCTTAAACCTGCAGTGCATATTCAGCCTCTCATGCCTAAGACTGGCGGCGTCATGTTTTTTGACACCATGGTGATACCGGTAGATGCGCCTCACGTTAGCAATGCGCATAAATTCATGAATTACATCATGCGTCCAGAGGTACATGCCTCATTGACGAACAAGCTGTTTTACGCCAATCCTAATAAGGAAGGTCGCAAGTTTGTGAACCCCGAAATTTCTAGCAGCGCTGAAGTTTTCCCGACTGATGCAGAGATCAATCGCATGGGCGTGCAGGGCAAGGTCAATGGCGAGATACGTAGGTTGTCATCGCGTATCTACACCAAGTTCAAGACTGGCTATTGATTTTTTAGAACCCCAATTTGTATCGAGATCCTCTAAACCCGCTGTGATGGCGGGTAGGGGAGAGATTTTGCCTCTACATCATCTATCAAGGAAAAACCATCATGAAATCTACTACTATTACCAGTCTGTTGGTCGCTGGCGTCAGTGTCTTACCGCTCGTGGCTCAAGCGCAGTCGCAAACTGAAATTGTGCAAGAAATGCGCCGCACGCAAGCGGCATTAGGCAATATGCAAACCCGTATGAACGAGTTGGAAGCGGCCTTGAAACAAAAAAATGCCGAGGCGCCAGGCATGAATGCTGAGCAAGAGCGTGAGTTAAATCGACTCTCCGTGATGGCCGATGCGCAGGTCGATGCCAATACCAGCATGGGTATCAAGGGTTTGAAAATTAGCGGATCTATCGACCCTACCTATATCTATACGCAGAATCAAAACCGCGCAGGTTTCCAATTCTTAAATTCTAGCCTGACAGCTACCGGTGCACCTGAATTCGCGTTTGACAATGGCGCTTTCGGTGCTGCCATTCTTGATATTCAAAAAGAGATGGAAAGCGGCACGAAATTTCATCTGACCTTGATACCAAACCGGGTTGGTGCTGGTAATACTATCGATGGTAAATCTATCGTACACGAAGCGAGTATCTGGATGCCGATTACCGGCCTAGATGGCACGCGTTTACTGGCTGGTCAAGTGCCATCCTGGGAAGGTTATGAAGCTTTAGAGTCATACAGAAATAAACTGATTACGCATAATCTCTTGTTTGATTTCACTATCCCGGCTTCATTCACAGGTGTGGGTTTTGAAAAGGCGTTGAATTCAAAATACACATTGAAAACCATGGTAGCGAACATCAACTCGTCCAAAAAACCTAATTCTGAAAAATCCACTGCCTTGGTATTTCGTGCCGATTATTTCGATTACGCACAAGAATTTACTTACCTGGCTCTGGTTGGTATGGTCGGCAAACTGCCGAATTACCGTGCTGCAGGCGCTAGCAATCCTATCACCACCGTGGCCTATGATGGGACTGATGCTCTGGTAAAAACTCTGGAGTTAGAAGGCGGTTACACCCGCGGTGATTGGTCTATTGCTGGACAAGTGAGCGTCGGTGCACAAAGAAACGCTGCCATCACGGCTGACCCAGTTAGCGGTAATTTGCGCGATAGTAGTTGGTGGGGTGCGAGTACTACCGTTGGCTACAAATTTAACACTGCGCTTGAGGGTGTGGTCCGCTTGGATTATTTGAACAATCAAAAAAATGGTGGCGGTACTTTTGGTGGCTGGAACTTCGCCGATTCTCGCAATGGTTTGGGCCCTGATCCAGTTGGCAATCCTGAAGTGGGCGCTAATCGTAGCGAAATCACTTTAGGTATGCGTTATAACTTCAACGCCAATACCGTATTTAAAGTTGAATACCGTTACGACCGCGCTAGTCTGCCAGTCTTCGTTGATGTCAGAGATGGTACGTTTAAACGCGACAATCAGTTGTTCGGTACCTCGATGGTGCTGAGCTTCTAATCGAAGCAATACCTACCGAGCTCGAAGTTGAGCTCGGTAGGTATTTTCGTCACTTCAGAGTCGGTGTTTGTATGGTTTTGAATTCCCTCTATCTATGAATACTTGCTGGATCTATCTAGGCTAGTTGGTGCAGCACGCAACGAGCCTAGACTCGCGCTCGGAAACGACGCGAACATTCGTCATAAAATGCAGTGAAAAACGCAGCGGAAAAGCGGCGCAAAAAGAAACGAGTAAAAAATGTCTATACATGAAAATTTTTCGTACACCGATATGGATCTGTGGCTCAACGAAAAGCGCGTGACAGAAATTGAATGTTTAGTGCCCGATCTGACTGGAGTGGCGCGCGGTAAAATTTTACCTCGAGGTAAATTCACGCAAGAGCGTGGCATGCGTATCCCCGAGGCAGTGCTGGGCATGACCGTCACTGGCAACTATCCTACCGATGATGGCCCTTACGATAGAGCTATCTCATCAACCGATAGGGACATGATCTTAAAGGCCGACCCAACGACCATTACCATGGTGCCATGGGCCACAGACCCGACCGCGCAAGTCATCCATGATTGTTTTTTCTCGGATGGGATGTTGGTCGATTTTGCTCCTCGCTCGGTATTACGTAAGGTCTTGAAACTGTACGCCGACAAAGGTTGGAAACCTGTCGTGGCACCAGAATTGGAATTTTATCTGACGGCTAAAAATACCGATCCCGATTTGCCTTTGAAGCCGCCGGTAGGACGTAGTGGCCGCGCCGAAACCAGTCGCCAGGTATATAGCATTGATGCTGTCAACGAATTCGATCCCTTGTTCGAAGATATTTACGATTACTGCGAGCTGATGAATCTCGATGTCGATACCTTGATACATGAGATCGGTGCCGGTCAGATGGAAATCAATTTCCTGCACGGCGATCCTTTAGGCTTGGCCGATAAAGTGTTCTTTTTTAAGCGCACCCTGCGGGAAGCGGCTTTGAAGCACGATATGTATGCCACCTTCATGGCCAAACCCATGATGGGCGAGCCAGGCTCGGCCATGCATGTACACCAAAGCGTGGTTGACGCCAAGACCGGCTTGAATATTTTCAGTAATCTGGATGGCTCGGCGGCGCCAATTTTTAAACATTACATCGCTGGCTTGCAGCGCTATATGCCTGCGGCGATGGCGATCGTTGCCCCTTATGTTAATTCGTATCGTCGCATCGTGCGCCACACGGCTGCGCCTATCAATATCCAGTGGGGTTTGGATAATCGTACCGTAGGGTTTCGTGTACCTGAGTCGGGCGCGCAAGATAGGCGGGTAGAAAATCGCATTATCGGTGCCGATGCCAATCCTTATCTGGCACTGGCTGTGACACTGGCCTGCGGTTATCTCGGCATGACCGAGCAACTGGAACCGACACCGATCATGGTTGGTAGTGCGTATGACCTGAAATTTGAATTGCCACAGGGTTTGCCTGAGGCGTTGCAGGCACTGCGCGCCGAGACCAAGCTGCGTAGCGTACTGGGTGAGCGTTTCATTGACGTGTATTGCGCCATCAAAGATCTGGAGCATCAAGAGTTCATGACAGTCATCAGTCCCTGGGAGCGTGAGCACCTGCTGCTGCACGTTTAAAACCACTAGCTTCTCACTACATCACTTCCTTCGCCAGCAAAGCGAAGGAATAGGATTAACTCGTTTTATTTTTTGAAATTTAGACAAACGCCAGCGCCACATCCGCGGCTTTGTCCGGTATTCAACAATTAGGTGAAACATGAAATCAAATACACTGGCAGCCCTAGCCGTGGTCTCGACACCGCAGCAAGTGCACTACAACACTGAAGCTATTCAGGCCATGGATACGGCGCATTATCTACATCCGTTTACCAATTTCAAAGCTTTGGCAAATCGCGGAGCTCAGGTCATCGTCGAAGCGCAGGATATTTATCTTTGGGATAGCCAAGGCAAGCGTATCTTAGATGGCATGGCGGGCCTATGGTGCGTCAACGTCGGTTATGGCCGCAAAAGTATCTCAGATGCGGTGTATACGCAAATGCAGCAACTGCCTTTCTATAATAGCTTTTTCAATACCACGAATATTCCTGCGGTGGAATTGGCCAAGGCCTTGGTCGAAATTTCACCGCCCCAATTCAAGCATGTCTTCTTTACCGGTTCCGGTTCCGAAGCGAATGATACCAATCTACGCATGGTGCGTCGCTATTGGGATTTGCTCGGTTATAGCGAACGCCATGTGATTATCAGTCGTCACAATGCCTATCACGGCAGCACCGTAGCGGGCGCCTCGCTCGGCGGCATGTCAGCAATGCACGCGCAAGGCAGCTTGCCTATTCCTGGCATAGTACATATAGGCCAACCTTACTATTTGGAAGGCGGCAAGGGCTTAACGCAGGATGAATTTGGGCTAAAAGCCGCTTCATGGTTAGAAGATAAAATTCTGGAAGTTGGTGCCGACCAGGTCGCCGCTTTTATTGCCGAGCCTTTGCAGGGCGCCGGTGGTGTCATTATCCCGCCTGCTACCTATTGGCCGGAAATTCAGCGCATCTGTAGCAAATACGATATTTTGCTGATCGTCGACGAAGTCATCTGTGGCTTCGGTCGCGTAGGGTGCTGGTTCGGCTCCGAACATTTCGAAATCAAGGCCGATTTAATGACCTTTGCCAAAGGGGTCACGTCCGGTTATTTGCCGCTGGGCGGTGTGATGGTAGGCGATAAGGTGGCCCAGGTGCTGATAGAAAAAGGCGGCGACTTCAACCATGGCTTCACCTACTCTGGCCACCCGGTTGCATGCGCGGCGGCACTCGAGAATATTCGCATTTTGCGCGAAGAAAAAATTATAGAGCAAGTTCGGGACGAAACTGGGCCGTATCTGAAGCAAGGATTTGACAGTCTGCTTGACCATCCCCTGGTTGGTATGGTCGATACCTGCGGATTTTTAGCGGCCTTGGTTTTAGTCAAAGAAAAAGCCGAAAATATTTTTGATATGCAGATGTTCCCGAAAGACCTTGGGGTGGGGCAGATCTGTCGCGACCACATGTTTAAGCACGGCATGATTATGCGCGCGGTTGGCAATCGTATGATTGTCTCTCCTCCTTTGACTATGACTATTGCGCAGATCGACGAGATGATCGCCTTGATCCGTTTTTGTCTGGATGAGACGCTGGCCGATCTGCAACAGCGCAACTACCTTTAGTCTAGGCAATGCTGCCAGTGTGTGGCGCCCTACAAGAAAGATGTGAAGTCGCTTCACATAATCTCCAATTTTGAAAGTACCAAATCTGTCATGGCAACCAATAAAAAACCCGACGTAGTTCCCTCATCCAAGGATGAGAAAGCCTTCTTAGTGATCCGTAATCTGGTCAAAGAGTTTGACGGAGTACGGGCGGTCGATGATGTCTCGATCTCGATTCAGAAAGGCGAGATTTTCGCCTTACTCGGTAGCTCTGGTTGTGGAAAATCTACCTTACTACGCATGCTGGCCGGTTTTGAAACGCCGACTTCCGGGCAGATCTTACTGAACGGAAAAAATATCGTCGGTGCGCCCGCCTATGAGCGGCCTATCAATATGATGTTTCAGTCATATGCGCTGTTTCCGCATTTGAGCGTATGGGACAACATCGCTTTCGGCTTACGCCGCGATGGCATGAAGCGAGATGAAGTCGCGGATCGCGTCGATAAGATGCTTGATCTGGTGCAGTTAAAATCCTTCGGCAAACGCAAGCCACATCAAATGTCGGGCGGCCAGCAGCAGCGCGTCGCTTTAGCGCGCAGCTTGGCCAAGAGGCCGCAATTACTTTTGCTTGATGAACCCTTAGCGGCCCTAGATAAGAAGTTGCGCGAAGAAACCCAGTTGGAGTTGGTCAACATCATAGAAAAAGTGGGCGTCACTTGCGTGATGGTGACGCATGACCAGGAAGAAGCGATGACCATGGCCTCACGCGTCGCGGTGATGAGCCATGGACAAATTGCGCAAGTGGGCAAACCTAGAGAAATTTACGAAACGCCGAATTGCCGTTTCGTCGCTGACTTCATAGGCAACATCAATCTGTTTGATGGCAAGTTGATCGAAGATGAACCCGATCACGTGGTGGTGCAAACGCCGGAGTGCAAACACTATGTAGGGCATGGAATTAGCGGCAACTTAGGTATGCCAGTTTCAGTTGGGATACGCCCGGAAAAAATCATCATTAGTTTTAACGAGCCTCAGGATTTAGGCCAAGGTTTATATAACTGTGTTGAGGGCAGCTTGGTCGATTGGGCCTATCTGGGGAGTTACACGATCTACCATATTAAATTGCGTAGCGGCTTGTTATTGAAAGCGAGCATCGCCAACTCTGACCGATTTTCCTCTCATCAACTCAAGCTAGGCGAAAAAATCTACGCCAGATGGAGTCCGGACAATCTTGTGGTGTTGACCCAATAAGCAGCGAGGATGCTATGAAAACTATATTTTCAAATTTATTCGGAGTGCTGCGCTTGCGGGCTCTCAGCGGGCGCCATCTGGTCATAGGGATTCCCTACGTCTGGCTGCTGCTGGTGTTTTTGCTTCCCTTTCTTATTGTGCTCAAACTCAGTGTGACTGATATGGGCGATAGCATCGATCCTTTCGGTAGCATCTGGAGTTATACCAATGGTGTGGCAAATTTAAAATTGAGATTTGCCAGCTATTTTTTTATCGCTGAAGATAATCTCTATCTGTTTACCTACCTCAATTCATTGAAATTTGCGTTGATTACGACGCTACTGTGTTTGTTCTTTGGTTACCCATTTGCCTATTTTATGGCGCGCGCCAAACCGAGTCGACGCGATACCTTAATGATGTTGGTCATGCTGCCATTCTGGACCTCTTTCTTACTGCGTATCTATGCCTGGAAGGGGATTTTGGCAAATAACGGCTTATTGAATCACTTGCTGCTTTCCATGGGTTTAATCGATAACCCTATCCACATGATGAATACCTCATTTTCCTTAGCTTTAGGGATGGTGTATGGCTATCTGCCTTTCATGATCTTGCCGCTGTACGCCAACTTGGTAAAACTCGATGTGCGTTATCTGGAAGCTGCTGCCGATCTGGGGGCTAGCCCATGGCAGGCATTTTGGCGTATCACCGTGCCGCTATCGAAATCCGGCATCATCGCCGGCTCTATGCTGGTCTTCATCCCCTGCATAGGTGAATACACCATCCCTGAATTGCTCGGTGGCCCGGAGACTTTGATGATAGGACGGGTGTTGTTTGACGAATTCTTTAGTAACAATGATTGGCCTATGGCCTCAGCGGTCACGGTGGTGATGATTTTGCTGATCTTATTACCTATGGGTATTTTCAACAAATACCAAGCCAAGCAAGAAATGAGTGGACTATGAACGGATATCGCTTTTTTGGACGTAGCTGGTTATCGATAGGCTATCTATTTTTATATCTCCCTATCCTGGTATTGATCGTGTTTTCTTTCAATAGCTCTAGGGAGGACATGATCTGGAACAGTTTCTCTACTCATTGGTATACCGCACTTGCGCAGGATAGCGAAATCATCGCTGGGTTTATTCTTTCGATGAAAATCGCCGTTATGACCGCCTGTACCTCAGTCATCTTGGGGACTTTTGCCGCCTTTGTACTCGAAAAATACAGTCGTTTTTTTGGCCGTACTCTATTTAGTGGCATGGTCAGTGCGCCGCTGGTCATGCCCGAAGTCATTATTGGTCTGTCCTTGCTGTTATTTATGGTGGCATTGCAAAAGACGTTTGGTGCTCCGGAGCGTGGTTTGGTCACGATCTGGATAGGCCATACTTTATTAGGGATGGCATATGCCACGGTAGTCATACAGTCGCGTTTGCGGGAGATGAATAAATCTTTGGAAGAGGCCGCCATGGATTTGGGGTGTCGGCCGCACCAGGTATTCTTTCTGGTGACTTTGCCAAATATCCTGCAGTCCCTAGGTTCGGCCTGGCTCCTGACCTTTACGCTGTCATTGGACGATGTCGTTCTCACCGCATTTTTGTCGGGACCAGGTGCCACCACCATGCCTTTGGTGATTTTCTCGCGTGCCCGTTTAGGCTTAGATCCTAGAGTAAATGCAGTGGCGGCCTTGACTATCCTGGTGGTCAGCATCGCGGTGATCGCTTCTAGTTTTTATATGGCGAGAGCAGAACGCTTGCGCTTAAGGCAGTTAGCCACCTCTTGAAAATAGCCACTTAGTAAAACGCGGCATGGGATTTTCCCATGCCGCGCAGATTTGCCAGACCTAACCAATTTTTCTAGGCTGCTCATAGTGAGCAGACGCTAGCGACTTACCGTCATGGAGTAAATAGATGCAAATCCAAACAACACAGTGGCATGAGCGTGCCGCTCAGCTAAAAATAGATGGCCGTGCCTTCATCAATGGGCAACGTGTGGCGGCCGAGTCTGGCGCCGTCTTTGATTGTATTTCACCTATCGATGGGCGCAATCTGGCGTCCGTCGCACGTTGCGATGTTGCCGATGTCGACAAAGCGGTGGTGGCGGCACGTAGTGCTTTTGACGATAGGCGTTGGGCCGGCTTAGCGCCAACAGAGCGTAAACGTACCCTGATTAAATTTGCCGATTTGCTGCTGCAAAATCGTGAAGAGTTGGCCTTATTAGAAACCCTGGATATGGGTAAGCCTATCAAGTACAGCCTCAGCGTCGATGTACCGGCCAGTGCCAATTGCATACGCTGGTATGGCGAAGCCGTTGATAAAATCTATGATGAAATCGCCCCAACTGCCGACTCTGCGCTGGCGCTGATCACGCGTGAACCAGTTGGTGTGGTGGCTGCCATCGTGCCCTGGAACTATCCTATGATCATGGCTAGTTGGAAACTAGGTCCTGCGCTGGCGGCGGGCAATAGCGTGGTGTTAAAACCGTCCGAGAAATCGCCATTAACTGCTTTGCGCATGGCAGAAATCGCTTTAGAAGCGGGTATACCTGCCGGTGTTTTTAACGTGGTACCCGGTTACGGACATGAGGCTGGTAGTGCTTTGGCCTTGCACATGGATGTCGATTGCATAGGCTTTACCGGCTCGACCAAATCGGTAGCAGATTTCTGCAAATGGCAGACAATCATCTCAAGCGCGCCCTGGACGGAGTGGGCGGCAAATCGGCCCAACATTGTCTGCGCCGACTGCCTGATTGGACGAAGCGGTGGAAGCGGCAAATCGGCTCCATCTATTTCAACCAGGGCGTAAAGCTGTAATGCCCCTTCCGCTTGTTTGGTCGAGGCCTCGATCAAGGGACAGAATTCCTGGAAAGAGCCTTGGCAATGATGCCGGGTCTTTCCAGCCCGCTGATCCATGGACAAAACAACCGTCATGGGAGCGATTGTCGATGCAACCCAACTCAAGGTCAGTGATGGGTTAATATCGATTGCCGGCAATGCCGAAGGCGCAAAGTTGCTCTCAGGCGGAGTGCAACAACGCAGCGATAGTGGTGGTTGCTACGTCTCGCCGACGCTGTTTGACGGTGTAGACAGTAGCATGACGATCGCACGCGAAGAGATTTTTGGCCCCGTCTTATCGGTGTTTGGCTTTAGCGATTTGCAGGAGGCAATACGGCTGGCCAATGCCACGCCCTACGGCCTGCAAGCCGCAGTCTGGACTTCAGATTTAAATAAAGCGATACAGACTGCACGCGCACTCAAAGCCGGCACTGTGCATGTCAATGCCTATGACGAAGACGATATGACGGTGCCGTTCGGCGGCTATAAACAGTCAGGCAACGGACGCGATAAATCGCTGCATGCGTTTGATAAATACACCGAGCTGAAAACCACCTGGATGCGTATCGGCTAGCTCTATTTAGCGTTTCAGGGTTTCCGGCCGGAGGCTCTGCCTACAAAACCGAAAGTTCACACATGCTGAAATTTTCATCTGTAACGCCAGCTTTTACATGCCGTAGTCTGATCTCCGCCTTAGTGCTTGTCAGTAGCCTTTCAGTACAGGCCGAGAATGGGGTCAGTGCTGAACGGATACTGCTAGGGCAATCAGCCGCCATCTCTAGTGCCGCCTCCGTTCTCGGGGTGCAGATGAATTTTGGTGCCAAACTGTATTTCGATGCGATCAATGCACAAGGTGGGGTGTATGGCAGAAAGATAGAACTGCAAATAGAGGATGATATGTATGTGGCGGCTGGCGCGCTAGAAAACACCAGGCAAATGATAGAACAAGATAAGGTGTTCGCCCTGTTCGGCTATGTCGGCAGCGCCACCAGCGAAGCGGCGATTCCGCTGTTTACCAAAGCCAAAGTACCGTTTTTTGGGTCGCTTTCAGGAGCGGCCAGTTTGCGCACTCCGTTTAATCGCTACATCTTCAATCTGCGCGCAAGCTATGAACAAGAGGCCGCGTATATCGTCAGGCAACTGGCGATTTCCAAGGTGGCCAACGTCGCGGTATTTTACCAAAACGATAGTGATGGCCTAGGCATACTCAAAAATATTAAAGCCGAGCTCAAACAAATTAATCTGCCTTTAAGCTGCGTCGCGATGGTGCCACCCAGCGTCAATTTTGAAGACGATTTTGATATCCGTCAGGCCGTGAATATTTTCATGGAAAAAAAACCTGAGGTGATTTTGCTCGCTAGTACCTATGGCTCCAGCGCGACTTTAATTAAGCAACTACGACTTGCCGGCTACAAAGGGCAATTCTATAGTTTGTCACTGGTCGGTGCCCGTGCACTTTCGGAAGCATTGGGCAAGGAAGGCAGTGGTGTCGTCATCTCGAACGCCGTGCCATCACCGTGGAGTCCGAAGTTTGCGATCGTTGAAGAATATCGTAAGGCCATGAAAAAAGTTGGCAAGACCGAGTACGACTTCACTAGCCTGGAAGGTTATATGGCAGCCAAGAGCTTTGTGGCGATTCTAAAGGAAACTGGGCGCGATCTAAGCAGAGAAAAATTTATCGACACGGCAGAGCGTATGGGCCCCATTGATCTCGGCGATTTTCAGCTACGTTTTTCAGGCAAGCATCATGAAGGCTCAAAATTTGTCGAGCTGGTATTGATAGGGCGTGACGGTAAATTTGTGCGTTGAAGACTCAACAGAGAAGAACAGAATATTATGAAAGTCACGGTCTGCGAGCTATCCAGCGCCACGCATAAGTTTCCCTCCCAATGGAAGCGCTTGTTGGTACACCTGCAGCAATCGCAAAGTGAGTTACTGGTCTTGCCCGAGCTGCCATTTTCGCCCTGGTTATGTGGCAGCCCACATTATCAAGCTGAGCTATGGCAAGCAGCGCTGAACACGCATCAAGCCTATCTGCACCAATTGATGGATTTGCCCTACGCCACCGTCGGCACGCGGCCAGTGAGTACCGGCGGGCGCCGCCATAATCGGGGGTTTCTTACCGAAAATGGCAAGCATCAAGATATACATACCAAGCATTATCTGCCTGACGAAGCAGGTTTTTGGGAGGCCAGTTGGTATCAGCCAGGGGCAGGGGAATTTAAGACATTCGCTACGGCGCAGGCCCAATGCGGCATGCTGATCTGCACCGATATCTGGTTTTTAGAACGAGCACGCCAGTACGGACGCGCCGGCGCACAGCTTATTGTTAATCCGCGCGCCAATTATCCGGGGGCGGACGATCAGGCGATGTGGCAGATTGCGACGCAGGCAGCCGCATTTAGTAGTGGTGCCTGGGTACTGACTTCCAATCATTTGCCGCCCGATGCCGATGAAAATACCTGCGCGCAGGGCTGGATAGTGAGCCCCGACGGTGAAATCGTCGCGCAAACCACACTGGAGCAGCCTTTCGTCACTTACGACTTAGACTTAAGCGCCGCGCTAGAGGCCCAGACGCGTTACCCCTGTTATGTTAAGGAATAGATTCTCATGTTCGCATTCCCGCGACTGTTGATTGCCACCACCTTGGTGGTAATGAGCCATTGGCTATCTATCCCGCTGTACGCTTTGACGCTGGAAGCGCGCGGTGAAACTGGCCTGTTTATCGGCTGTTTTGTCGCCATGCCAAGCGCGATGCTGTTGTTGGGCATGGGATTTTTACCCAAGCTCACTAGCCACCTAGGAGTAGGGCGCGCCTTTCGTGTCGGTGTGGCGATCAATCTTTTGATGACGGCGCTACTGTATGTCAGCGATAACGTCTGGCTGTGGCTGGCGGCGGCCAGCATGATAGGTCTGGGTAATGGTTTTTTCTGGGTTGCCTCAGAGTCGTGGTTGGCACAAATTGTCAAAGATGATCAACGTGGTCGCACCATCGGTCTGGTCGAGACCTTTGTCGGCTTGGCGATGGCAGCGGCTGCTCTACTGGTGGCGCTGATCAATGCCCGATTTCAATTCGGTGTTCTGATCATGATGGGCTGCAATCTATGCGCCTTGTTACTGATGACAGGCTTAAGCGACCCTGCTAGTGAGGCACATGACTCGAATGAAACGAGTCTGTCGTATCTGCACATACTCAGGCTCTGTCCCTTACTTTTTTCGGCCTCATTGCTGGGCGGGTTCTCGGAAGGACTGGCAGCGCCAATGTTCCCTTTATTAGGGGTTGCAAAAGGGCTTACAGCGCAGCAGGCGGCGCTCTTGATGAGTTTGATCGGTGTCGTCAATATCGCCAGTCAGTATCCTATCGGTTACTGTTGCGACCGCTGGCACGAAAGCCGGGTTTTTCACTTATGTATTATGCTGGCGGTCGCAGGGGCGCTCAGCATGGCCTTACTGCCGGTGCTCTATTTGGCGGTTGGGGTGACGATCTGGGCGCTAGGCGTAGGCTCCGGCTATACCCTCGCGATCATCGTGGCGGGTCGCTATTTTAGTGGCGGCAGCAGAGTCGCGGCCATGGCCTTAACCCTGATCGGCTATAACTTCGGCACTATCCTGGGGCCTATCGTGGGCGGTGCCGCCCTCGATTACTTCGGTGCCAGCGGCATCAGCATAGTCTTGATTTTGGCCTGCGTACTGGCATGGCCTTTCATCCGCGCGCCACAAGCCAGACTAGCCTAAACGTTTTTCAGTTTTTCGTAGGCAGCCCTGCCAAGGCGCATATTCCATGCGCCTTGCAGGCCAGGCAGGCTGGAAACCCGCATGGAATATGCGCAAGCGGCCTACCATGTTTGAATTTCTAAGTGTTTAACGAAAGGGTTTGATATGGTCAAGCTAAGGGCAATTTTTTCTGGCATCAGTCAAACCTATAGCGTGGACGGATACAGCTTTGAGACCGCCATCATCAAGCAGCAAGTGGTGGGGACGGTGCAGGTCACCGACACCGGGATCGTGGGTAACCAGGTAGCCAACCACAAAAACGCGGTGTACGCTTATTGCTCCGAAAATTATGCCTACTGGAACCGGGAGCTAGATCTGGCGACGCCCTGGCAATGCGGTAGCATCGGTGAAAATTTAAGTCTGCAGGGTTTGGACGAAAGCCAGCTGCGCATAGGTGATTTTTTGCAGATAGGCCCAGTGCTACTGCAGGTATCGGGTTGCCGTGCCCCATGTGAAAATTTTCTGTGGCGGGTCGCTCAGCCCCTCAGTTTTCTGGCAAAGTTTCAGAGTTCTGGGCGTACCGGATTTTATCTGGAGGTAATCAGCACCGGCTTGATAGAAGCTGGTATGCTGGTGCAGCATATCGCATGCCAACACGATAGCATCACGGTGCCGGAGTTGGCGCGCTTCTTGATGCAGCCACAGGCCGAAGCGCAAGAGCTTGATCGTTTGATTGCGATTCCGGGTATGGGCCAGCAAATGCTCAGTGCGCTGGTGGCCGCGCGCAATCTACAAATAGAAAAAGCACTCGTACAGCGCAATCGCTGGAACGGCTGGAAAAATTTTGTAGTCAGCGATATTGTCAGTGAAACGGAGCAGATCAAGTCTTTCTATTTGTCGCCAGCGGTGCCTGGTGAGCAGGTGGCTGGCTATCGCGCCGGACAATTTTTAAGCTGTCGATTAACTCTGCCAAATGGCAAACAAATATCTCGGTGCTGGAGTATTTCCAGCTATGACGAAAACTTGCAACGCTATCGTATCAGTGTAAAGCGTGAAGAACTCGGTGAGGCATCGTCTTACTTGCACCAACAACTACAAATTGGCATGCAAATTGAAGTCATGGCACCGAGTGGCTATTTCACCTTGAAGCGTGGCGAGGTCGCGGTGCCGGTGGTATTGATCAGTGCAGGTATAGGCATTACACCGATGCTGAGTATGTTAAAGGCGCATCTGGCACGCCTAGATAAACGCTTGCCTACACTGTATTTTATCCACTCCACCCAGAATAAAGTGACGCATGCTTTTCGTCAGGAAGTCGACACTCTGGTGGCCGCGCATGCGCAACTACATACCCATTACATCCATACCCAGCCCAGCCTAGATAGCCTTCTTGGGGTGGATTTTGATAGTGATCAACGTTTGTCGAGTCAGTGTATAGAATCCGTAATGGCCGATCTCGGCTGCTGGTTCGCCGAAAAATGGATTAGTTTAGGTCCCGCTGATTGCCAGTATTACCTGTGCGGCCCTGACAGTTTTCAGCGCGATGTGATGCGCATGCTAGAACAGTTAGGGGTAGCCCCACATGCGATTTTTCATGAGTCATTTGATGCCAAGCGCATGTCGCTAAGCGAGTTGCAGCTGGCAGACGCTAGCGTCAGGTTTCAGCAAAGTGACAGTAGCGCTCATTGGAGTCAAAGCAGCGATATGTCCCTACTGGAATTGGCCGAAAGTAGCGGCTTAAGCCCGAATTTTTCTTGCCGTAATGGCCACTGCGGAGTGTGTCGTAGCACTTTACTGCAAGGAGAAGTAATCTACCCACGCGCACCAGCGATCAGCCTGGCTGCGGGCGAAGTCCTGCTTTGTTGCGCAATTCCAAAGGGAGATGTCACGTTGGCGATTTAAAAACGCAGATGGAAAAAATTAGGAGCCAGATAGACCAAACATGCGATGTCTATCTGGCTCCTGAGGCTAAATAAGTGATTAGCTAATTTGTTGCTGGGTCGCGCAGTGTATGGTGCCACCGCCATTGCCGACACCGTCGGTGGCGATCTGGATCACGATGCGATCAGGATAGGCCGCCTGAATTTTATCAAAAGCGATCTTATCGGCAGCAACATCGCCAAATTGTCCCATCAAGATACACGAGTTTGCTTCGTAATAGCCGACATATCCTGCCGCAAAGGTGTCATCGAAATTCTTCCTTTCTGTCATGGATATACCAGGATTGCGGGCCGCAATCGCAGTTTTGACTGAAGCCAAAGGCGTAGGCAGCTCGATTAAATTGAGCGTCGCGCTGGCCGAGCCTAAATAAGCTAATTTATCGGCAGCACTCCAACTCGCCACTTGGGCTTGATAGGCGACTAGCGCATCTTTATTTTTGCCATCGGTACTCTTGCTCTTGCCGTCCAGACTGAGGCCGCCATCCCAATTGAAAAATAGCGTGTTGTCATTCGAGAAGCGCGCATAAAAATCGACGTGTCCATCGGTCACTTCCTGGGCTTTCACACCGGGTATCCAAATCACCTTGGAGACGCCCATCACGCGTTTTATTTCCGCCTCAAAATCGGCCTTGGTTTTTCCCGGATTGCGGTTATTGTTAATGATGCAGCTTTCAGCGACCACCGCCATGCCTAGGCCATTGACTTCGATCGCACCGCCTTCCATCGTCAACCAGGTCGATAAAGAGGAAATGCCGAGTTTGGAAGTGATGAATGCCGCCGTGGTTTTGTCGCCGTCTATATCTTGATCACGCACACCATTGGTGGCCTTCAAAGGATCTTTGACCCAGCCGCTTAAGCCGGTGCGCGGCTTCTCTTGGCCCCAACCATTAAAATTAAAGTCTATGCCGTAAACTTTGCCATCGCTGCCCTTGCTAAACACAGGTGCCGCATCACGCGTCCATAAATCGTTGACGCCCTGATTAGGATTGACTTTATTGTCGGTTTTGACGATCAGTTCGATACGGCTACGATTCATCGCTGGCAGCGCTACCCCATTGCTGAAAATTTTGCCGTCACTAGTGATCGTTTTACTCGGGTTTAAGCTGTTCTGTGTTCCCGTCCCTGCCAAAACTTTATCCAATAATGCGTTTGCCTCGGCCTTGTCGGCGTCATTTGCCACCAGCATTTTTACGGGTTCAAAGCGCGACAATTGCGCGGCAATACGCATCAGGTCTTCGCGTGCAAGCACTCGACTGTTGTTCAGGTCGCGCTCTTCGGCAGTGCCGACGCCATTGCCCCAGGCTGAGACACTGGCACCATAAGCCATCCAGGTCGCAGCATGGATTGCACCTTCTTTTGGCGCCATAAAACTGACACTAGGCAAGGGTGGTTGTGGCGTAGGCGGGGTTGGCGGCGACGGCGGAGTTACTGGGCTGGCGGCAGCTTCGCTACCGCCACCACACGCCGCTAATGGAAGGATCAGGCTAGTCGCAAACAGGGTAGTGGCCGACTGCATAAAACGACGACGTCGCATCGCTACTATTTCAATAGGGGAGATGCTCGCAGATATTTTTTTTGACATTTTTACTACTCCTGAAAAATTCTAAAGGCTGTTGCCAGAAACTCGCTAGAAAAGCTTTGATGTGAAAGCCAGAGCTCGATTGCTGAGCCATGTTAAAGAAGCTGAGCTAAAACAAAAAGTGATGTTTTCCACTGAACTTGATTCATTTTTCTCATATCTTTGGTATTTTACCTATATGTTTCTGGTGAATTCACATCGCGTGGCTACTGGGTATTTGCTTCCTGAGTAATGATGAGTTTTTTACATGTATAAGCGCAAAATATGTCAAGTATGCAACATATTATTTGCCTTATGCTTATTAGCAGCGTGACGCTTCTAGCTATGCCTACTATCGCCACTCCTCGCAGGCAAGGCTAGCTGTCTGACATGTCACTATCACCGCAAAATCAAACCCACCAGGAGAATAATGATGAACCTGCGAGACTTGCAACGCAAGCGGCGATTTTTATCGCAACTCGCGCTTGGCCTTGGCGGCGTAAGCCTGGGCGCAATACTAGGCAAGGCCAGCGCAGCGCAAGTCTGCGCTGTTCCGGGTGAGGAAATGCCGCAAAGACGTGTCTGGATGACTTGGCCGACGAATGCTGTGCTGTGGCGAAAATCCTTACCGCAATTACAAAACGAGCCCGCCAGCCTGGCGCGCACCATCGCCAAATATCAGCCTCTCAGCATGATTAGCGACACTGAGGAAAATGCCAAAAACGCCTTGGATAAAATCGGTAGCACTCGCTACCCGGTGACGATGATTAACTCGATACCGAACGACGATTTTTGGTTGCGCGACAATGGACCGATTTTTCGCAAAAGCGCAGGCGGCGCGCTCGATTGCATCGATCTCAATTTCAATGGTTGGGGTGGCAAACAAATCGCACAAAAAGATACGCAAGTGGCACAAAAAATCGCCGCTCATTTAGGCATACCCATCACCAAAGCGGGCATCGTTGGCGAAGGGGGCGGCATACTGCAAGACGGTGAAGGAACTTTGATCGCAACCGAGAGTTGCTGGGTCAATGATAATCGCAATCCGGGTAAATCCAGGGATCAAATAGAGGCCGAATTGCTGCGCTTGTTCGGTGCTCAAAAAATGATCTGGTGCAAAGGTATACGTGGAGGGGATATTACTGATATGCATATTGATGCCAGCATCCAATTTGTCGCGCCAGGCAAACTGCTGATGCACAGACCGCCCGAACTTGCGAACGATATCTGGGCGCAAGAGGCGCGTGCCATGCATAAAATCATGTCCGCAAGCACCGATGCAAACGGGCGAAAATTTGAGATTACCCTGATCGATGAACCGGTCAAATTGCGCTCAAAAAATCCACAAATTTTACGTTTTTATATTAATTATCTGGCAGTGAATGGTGCCATCATTTCGGTTAATTTCGGCGATGAAAAAAACGATGCATCGGCCAAAGAGACTTTTCAAAAATTGTATCCGGGACGTGTCATTGAAATGCTGGAACTCGATCACCTATACGCAGGTGGCGGCGGCATACATTGCGTCACCCAACAACAGCCACTCGCTTAGCTATGTATCCACAGAAAATATCCGTCCCAGTGCTGTCGCTGCAATTTGTGTCTTGCCGTAAGCCTTTGATGAGCCCTGTATGCAAACTTTAGATTTAGGTCAGGCGCCAACTGGGCGTTTGTTGTGGCAGACCGCCTTGCCCTCGGTGGTCTCTTTGCTGTTGGTGGCGCTTTACCACAGCATAGACCGTATCTTTGTCGGGCATTACGTGGGTACGGTCGGCTTGGCGGCGGTCACTGTGGCTTTGCCGCTGATGCTGTTAGGCTTTGCTGGCACCATGATGGCGCAGGCTGGCGGCTCCAGCCTGATGGGGCGCTTGCTCGGTAGCGCAGATGCGCCAGCGGCGACCCGCGCCTTGGGCCAAACTTTGTTGCTTGCTTTGTTGATTGCGGCTCTGAGCTCAGGCTTGTGCTGGATGTTTCTGGAGCCTTTGCTATTGGCTTTTGGTGCTAGCCCAGCTAGTCTGGCTGATGCGCGCAGCTTTAGCCTGCTAATGATTGCGGCTTTTCCGATTCAAGCGGCCACGGTGGCGCTCGATTGTGGTTTGTGGGCGCAGGGGCGGCCCAAAACCGCCTTACTGGTAATCCTTTCTGGCGTACTGATGAATACCGCCCTGTGCGTTCTGTTCGTGGCGTATTGGGGTTGGGGCGTGCGGGGTTCTGCTTGGGCCACGCTATTGGGCGAAAGTTTTTCTCTGGGGCTGGTCTTGGCGATTTACAGCTGGGGTGGTGTGACGCTCAAGCTACATTGGCGCAGCCTGCGTTGGCACAGTGCGCAGTTGCGCGAAATGGTGCAAGTGGGTTTTGGCAGCGGCTTGGCTGAATTGCTGCCGGTGCTGTTACTGGTCTTGTTGACCCAAGGCATGGCGCGCTTGGCGGGCGACACTGGGGTGGCGCTGGTGGGGATTTTTGAGACCTTGTGGATGCTGACCATGATGCCGGTGTTTGGCGTGTGTCAAGCCGCAGCGGTGCTGATGAGTTTTAACCATGGCGCCGGCCAGCCAGCACGGGTGCAGCGGGTGCTATGGCAAAGCTGGGCGGCGGCCACTGGCGGGCTGTTACTGGCATGGGTGTTGCTGCAAGCCGCGCCGCAGGCCGTGCTGCAGCTATTTGCCGGGGATGCGCCGGACTTGCTGGCTTTGGGGTTACAAGCGATGCCGATTTATTTCCTGGCCTTGCCATTGGCGGCTTTGCCGAATGTCTTAGCGGCGTATTTTCGCTCGTGTGGTCAGGGCCTGCTTTCGGCCTGTGTCGGTTTAAGCCAACCTGTGTTATTTTTAATTCCGGCCTTGCTCTTGTTTCCGCATTGGTGGGGCTTGCCTGGTTTGCTCTGGGCCACGCCGGTGGCGGATAGCCTCGCCTTATTACTCAGCGCTGGTTTTTTGTGGAAGATTAGCCGCCCAGTGGCAGGGCTTAGAAGCTACTCATGAGCTTTGCCGCCGGGTATATCAATTTTGAGAACGATAAATTTTGAAAACGATAGATTTTGAAATTACACCATTACTTACTCACGCTGGTATCCGCTGTCTTTGTGTTTGGATCTTTGCCAGCCTTGGCTGCGCAAGGGCAAGAAGTCCATTTTCCTAGCGCCGATGGCAGCACCCTATTGGCTTGGCTTTTTATGCCCGAGCATGCCCCTTTGGGAACGGTCATCGCTTTGCATGGCTGTGGTGGCCTGTATGCCAGCAGCGGTGCCCGTCAAGGCGAACTCAATGCGCGTCATCAAGCCATGGCCGACATGCTGCTAGAGCAAGGCTATGCGGTGCTGTTTCCCGATAGCTTGACACCGCGCGGGGTGCGTGAACTATGTAGCCAAAAAATTGGCGCGCGCAACATAGACCAAACTGAGCGCCGCCACGACGCTTTGGCTGCGCTGGAGTGGGTCGCACGGCAAAGCTGGGCGAATCCGCGCAAGTTAGCTCTGTTGGGTTGGTCGCATGGCGGCAGCGCGGTGTTATCTGCTACCCACCAAGGACGCAAACAAGTGGCCGCTCAAGCCGCAAAGCCAGTCGTGGCGATTGCGTTTTATCCGGGCTGTAGTGCGGCCAGAAAGGCGGGCTACCAGCCGAATACGCGGCTGCTGCTCTTGTTGGGCGAAAAAGACGATTGGACCGCACCCGGGCCGTGCCAAACATTGGGGCGTGAAGTGGGCGCGCAAGTCCACGTATTCGCCGATAGTTACCATGATTTCGATAACCCGGTGGGTAGCGTCAAACTGCGCAAAGATGTGTCGAATGGGGTGTATCCAGGCGAAGGCGTGCATCCGGGAGCCAACCCGGCTGCACGCAGCCTGGCCTATGCCTTGCTACGCGCAGAACTCAAGGTCGCTTTTGAGTAGTCGGTTCTAACGGCCAACAGAAAAAAACGTTTTAACGCGGGATGTTCTGAGGGATCGGGCTAGCCGCTGCTGGCGCTTCCTTTGCGCCCTCAGTCGCACCCTCAGTCGTACCCTTTATGCCATCCTTAAAACCTTTTACCGCCTTACCAAGATCGCCGCCTATATTGCCGAGTTTTTTGGTGCCAAATACCAACATGACGATTACCAGCACGATCAACCAATGCCAGACGCTAAATGAACCCATGTTTATTCCTAATGAGAGCATGGCTCTCGTGATGATTAATCGGATAAATAGTAATACTGCGCTGCTAGTTTTGCTAGTTATCCTATCTCTTTAAGCCATCTATCCAGCGGCTATAAATATCATCGGCAATCGCCTGGCTTGCGGCAATCCGTTGCTCCAGGCTGGCGAGGATAGAGGCCGAAGACTCTACCGTTGGCAGATGGAGTAGCGCATCGATATCGGCTTTTTCTTCACTGGCCCAGTAGGCTACTTTTTTGGGTTTGACTTCGCAATGAAATTGCATGCCTAGATGTTTATCATCGATCACAAAGGCTTGATTTTGGCAGTAGTGGCTGCTGGCGATTTGTACCGCGTTTTCCGGTATAGAAAAGGTTTCGTTATGCCATTGGAAAATGTCGAAATCCATACGGCCGCCGAACCAGTCGTTGGCGGCTTTCTGACATAAGACCCGTATCGGATTCCAACCGATTTCCGTGTAGTTTGAGGCTTGTACGGTGCCACCCAAAGCCGTGCTCATTAATTGCCCACCCAAACAGTGGCCGATGACCGCGATATCAGCTAAAACAGCCTCTCTCACCAAAGCTTTTTCTTGCCGCAAAAAAGGAAAATTAATTTCGTCGTTCACGCTCATGGGACCACCCAACATGCAGTAGCCAGAATAGCCGGCGATCGACTCAGGCAAAGGCTGACCGGCCTCCATGCGACGCAGATCGTAAGGAATCGCGTGTCTGGCTAAAAAATCGACAAAATAGTCGGGTGTATCGAGTTCTACTTGCTGGACGATTAATACCGGTTTCATGGGACGTTAGCTAAAAAATGCGGTCGCGTAAGTCAATACCAGACAGCGCCATTGGGTCAGAGACTTACAGGCGCCGGAAACGGTAGTTGGTCAGGCAGCAAGGCAGAAGAACGTTCTGCCTGACTTGCTAGGCCCGGACAGCAAGCGTCCGATAGTGGGTTAAAGGTAATGCCGTGCCCGAACAACCTTGTGAATAAAGAGTATCGCTTAATTCCCGACCTCGGCACTGCGACAGGGTCAAAGGAAGTTCCGCCAGCCGAGTCATAAGCCTTGACGTCTTGAGCTGCGGAACAACTATGCACATAATTCGGAAACGATAGATTCGATATGCGATGGATCACTGGCACCATATATCACGCCATGCCAAGATCATGCGTTTGTCGACCCAGACAGCGGTAATAGTCACAGCAGGAAATTATTGTCTTCCACGCAGGTACTAGGAAGATCGTTGGTCCGGTTTCCACCAAGGGTTCCCAGTGAGACAACTGAATGTGCCGCAAGCATAGCTATAGACTTGGTAAATATTCGGCTCAGATCGCCATGTAATGCGTTGCAGCGACGATGACAATTTTGCCTTGACCTGACATGTTCAGTATGAACCACCCGGGGTTGCGCGCGTCGATGTTGGTGACTGCGACTATGTCATAAGATCACGACCTCACTTGTTCATATAATTGCAGCGCTTCGCACCAGTCAGGTTGAGACGGATGAAAGTGGCCGCCGTGTCTGTCGCCTACTACCAGTATTGCTGGATGGTACGATCCGGCTATTGACAATACCTTATTTATCTCCACTTGTTCATTCGATTAAATCTGGACGACTATTTCTATTTGCCGCCCTTTCCCCAAGTTCTTATTTCTCTTCCAGTGCGGCTTTAGCTTTTTTCTTGCTAGTGCCGCATACACGCCGCCGTCTTTCAGATCGCACTGGATGTTGCATCACTTGCAACCCGTTCAGCGGATAATTTCTGCAGCCTTCCAAACAGATCATTCGGCCATCCAGCATTGACCTTGCTCTTTCGCCGTGTTATGCCTCGATGACTCGAATGTCGCGCAACAGATTAACACAACTCTGCCCCATTGCATCCGGAGCGCCCAGGCCGAACTTTGGCTGTGAGTATCAAACCACTTTTGAACCCGGCTTCACACCAATGCCCTGACGGAGCTCAATTCCGTATACCGACACTATGATACAACACATCAGCTCGATGCACCGCGCAAGGGCGGGTTCAGGATGAGTTGCCGAGCGGCGTCGTAAGAGGGCGCGTGACACAGCTCGTGACTTCGGGCGTACGATCACTACGAAGTGCCTCTGCACGTCTGGTTTGCGCCCACCATTGTTCGCTAAAACTTGGTCAGCTAGCGTTTAGCATTGATGCTTTATCACTTGCTATGCGCAGTCGTAAAACAACTCTTGTCAGAGAGCTCCTCTATTTTCTTGATCGTGCTAGCGGACTTAAGTTTGGTGCGACGTTCCGGCAGGTCGAGCCAGCCTGAAACATACGGATGGAAAATGTATTTTGCGCCGCCTGCCATTTCCGGATGCCATTCGCATGGGGCTCCAGTGCCTTGCTGTATGTTCCGGGAGGTGCACCGCCTCTATCAAGCCATCTCGGCATGGGCGAGTGCCTGCAAGCCCTTGCCTAAGTGTCTTATGCCCTGGCCATGCAAGAATTGACCGGGATTTCTTCCTGCTGCATTTAATTGGCAAACAGGTGTCCGGTACCATGGTACCTGATGGCCATCGGCATATGGCTGGGCCACCACTGGCACTTAGGTCTCGCGGTGCTCGGCATACCAGGATGGTGTAGAGTTTCTGATGCATGTCGCCAACCGAGTGCGACATTAAATTCCTGCATGCCGCGGCAGATGCCAAACAGCAGCAAGCCATTGCCAGCGCCGGCATGATCAGCGGCAGATCGAAATTGGTCCCTATCTTGATCTTGTCTTTTCTCGGGGGTTAAGTTCTCTGTCCGTAAAAGCTTAGGGTCGAATAATTGCTAGCGCCCGGCACCGGTATAAGGGTACCGACGGCCATCGAACTCGATAGACAGACGCACTGTAGAGACTTATGACGTCTCTGCCAAAACAGTCGGTTGCCAACACCGGTCACGCAGCCCGCATGTTCGACCAAGGGGCGCATGTATTCTTGGTTCATACCTGTATACTCATCCCCCGCCGTTCTTGCGCCCATGGACATTAACACCACAGGATTCGCGTGCTTGGATTATGGCTTATGCTAGAATTCTTATTCGACATAGTTGGCTTTGCTGCAGAACGCCGCGACGACAGCGCGGCACCTGCAAAAACTTCAAAAAGAGATAAAACATGAGCATTTGAAACTAGCCAGCAGCTGAACGCTGCTGGCCCTACAACACGGAAACTATGAGCGCTTTAGGCGATCGGTTCTTGTTGGGTAGAACAATGCACGCCGCCGCCCCCGTTATACAAACGATCCAGATTTAACATCTCAATAGTGCGACCCGGGAAAGCCGTCTGGAAGGCCGCCTTGGCAGCTGCATCGCCTGCTACATCGCCAAATTGGGCAGTAATGACGGCGCCATTGCAGACGTAATAATTCATGTAAGAATTTAAAAAATCAGGCGAAGTAACCCGTGTCGTGGCGGGTGGATTGATTTTGATCACTTGTAATTTCCGGCCTTTGGCATCTGTGGCGGCCGACAAAATAGCAAATTGCGAACGTGAATCCGCACCCCAGACCGAGGTGTCGGATGCCGGTGCAACCTGCACCATGACCACGCCTGGACGCACGAAGCGGCTAGTCGCGTCGATATGATCATCGGTAATATCCTGGCCGGCGATACCTTTGACCCAAATGACCTTGCTTGCGCCATACGCTGCCATCATTGCGGTTTCTAATTGCGCCTTGGTTTTACCCGAGTTGCGATTGGCGTTGATGATACTGCTCTCGGTGGCAATCAGGGTACCTTCGCCATCTTGTTCGATTGCGCCTGGCTCAGAAGTGAAGCTAGCGGTGCTGAATGGAACACCCGCTTTGGCGGCAATTCTGCCTGCGACCAGTGAGTCTTTGGCGTGGGTTTGCTTATTGCCCCATCCATTGAAATTGAGTCCAATCGCATCATGCTTGCCAGCACCGTCAACCCTAAACAGGCAACCAGTATCACGTGCCCATAGATCATCGACCGGGATGTCGCTGACCACGGTAACGCTGGTGCCGGCTTTGGTCCTGGCATTGCTGGCGTTAGTGGCGCCATCGGCGCACAAAATGACAGGCTCATATTTGGCGATAGTCTTGGCGATCAGGGCGATATCGGCTTGTATGCCCGGTAGTAAATTGCTACCCCAGATTGCCGTGCTGGCTGGCCAGGCCATCCAGGTTCTGGCGTGCAACTTGTCTTCGCCAGGAGCCACAAAAGTGGCGCTAGGTGGCGGTGGTGGGCAAGTCTGGGCAAAGACTGTTGGCAAGCTGCTGACCAGGACCCCAGCGGCTGCGCCCATGCTAGTGAATTTTAAGAAATTGCGGCGGGAAGCATCTGCTTGCTGATTTTTGTTCTGTGACATTGTAAATTCTCCGTATGGTTTTTTATATTACAAAGCGATGTAGAAGTGATCTCAGCGTCATTTGCTCGCAATCCCTTAATTACTCGATTGCCAGTTGACGATATTCGCGCCGAAATTTATTTCCATCACCATCCTAAGGTGTAAGCGAAACTATAGAAAAGTGATGATTTAAGCTTTGATTGATCTAAAATTCTCATATCGGTGATATATGTTTAAGTTTTCCTAGTGAGCTTGCTGCTAGGAGTTCGTGGGCATGCAATATTCCATATAAAAATCGATGAAGACTGAGATGTACTTTGTTGTATTTGGCACTCAAACCGCATCAGCCTTGCTCTTTTTTTGGCTGGGTGAGCAGCTCAAACAGGGCGCACGCTGCTAATGCGTAGGCAGTCCTTTTCTGAGTATTTGGGAAAAATATCCAAGTCATCACGCAATCTACATGCGCCTCGCAGCCGTTTTTGCTGCCAGCAAGCGCATGGAATATGCGCAAAGGATTTTAGTAGTCCCCTTTTGACACTCCGAAATTGGGAAAATTTAAGGGAGGGGAGGGGAGGGGAGGGGAGGGGCGGCCCAAGCCATGCCTGGGCTCATTCCATGATGGATTTGATGCTTAGTCCATATTTTTGCAAAATCGCGATGCCTTGAGGGCTTTTTAGAAATTGTAGATAGTGCTTGTCCCAATGCGCATTGAGTTCTTTGGCACCCGCGAAATCGGGACGGAAGGCCATGTGCAAGGGTAAGCTCAGTACACAATTTGCTTCGCGAATTGCCTCTTTCATGCGCAACTTCATGAGCTGATACTCGACTGCCGGCCGCAATTCTGCGAAGTAATCAAAGCGGCCCGCCTTTAATTTGCGCATACTGAGTTCTATCGGGTTATCGGCAGCGATACTGTCGACCTTGCCATCGTTCTGATGCTGGGCGATGTAGCTCAATAGTTCAGGCCAATAAAAATAGCCGGCAATCACGCCCAGTCGTCCTTGTAAAAGCGAGGCTGTGCTTTGATAGGTCCAAGTCTCTTGCGCCCGCGTGTAAAAGCACATGCGCGGCGACATGACGGCGACACTAGACAAGGCAGCTTGCGCAAAGTGAGGGTTGTCGTCTTTGGCAGCACCGGGTATCAGATCGACCCGTCCTTCTTTAAAATACTTAAGCGCGCGTTGAAACGGTACGAATTCGTAGCGTACTTCCCAGCCTAATTGGCCGTACAGTTGCTGAGCAAATTCGTAGGCAAAGCCATTTTGCCCGGAAGCCGGATTACAGCTTAAAGGGCAGTAGTCATCGCCAGCGATGACGATGGTTTTTTTTGCTTGATCCGCTAAAGTCAACTGGGCTACCGCACTCAAGGCCAAACCACAGATGACTTGTTTCAAACGGTGCATACCAACTCCTAAGTCTATTGCAAACGATCAGGTAGATCGCGTATTAGTCTAGTTCAACTTGGATAATGAAAAACCAAACACTCGTTTTAATTCTATGAAGTCGCACAGATTATCTATTGCGCGGGTAGAAATGTGGCGCTACCCCAACGGATTGTTATGCTCAATTGCCGGGATGGGAACTTCTAAAAAACCCATACTCGGGCGCATCGCGGTGTTGCAAATCCTCGCAATACCGAAGTATTGCTCCGGTTTGCGCCTTGCGCTGCATCCCGATTACAGGGTTTTTAGAAGTTCCTGGATCGCATTGCGCAATCGCTATGCGGCCTGCAGCCTGATTTGAGGCTGCAAGCCGCATGTTTATTCGGATTTATTTAGACGATTTGCTGTTGCGTAGCGCAATGTATAGTGCCACCGCCATTGGCAACGCCATCGGTGGCGATCTGTATTACAGTGCGTTCGGGATAGGCCGCCTGCAGAATATCGTAGGCTTTTTTATCTGCCGCAGCGTCACCGAATTGCCCCATCAAGATACAGTTATTTGCTTCGTAGTAGCCGACATAACCAGCTGCAAACGTGTCATTAAAACTCTTGCGCTCCGTCATAGAAATCCCTGGGTTACGCGCTGCAATTGCGCTCAGTACTGAGCTCTTTGGGGTCGCCAATTCGAGTAAATTAAGCGTGGCATCGGCGGCGCCTAAATACTTGAGCTTGTCGGCGGCGCTCCAGCTGGCGACTTGGGCTTGATAGGCTAACAAGGCATCTTTGTTTTTGGCATCGATACTCTTATTGATCTTATCCGGCATCAGACCTCCATCCCAGTTAAACAGGATGCTGTTGTCATTGTAAAAACGCGCGTAGAAATCGACGTGGCCATCAGTGATTTCTGCCGCCTTGATACCGGGTATCCAAATCACTTTCTCTACCCCCATGATGCGCTTGATTTCAGCCTCAAAATCGGCCTTGCCCTTACCCGGGTTGCGGTTGTTATTGATGATGCAGCTTTCTGCGACCACCGCCAAGCCACGGCCATTGAGCTCGATTGCCCCACCTTCCATAGTGATCCAGGTGGCTAATTTAGGGAAGGAGAGCGTGCTATTGATAAACGCCGCGATGGTTTTATCACCGCTGATGTCCTGATCTTGTACGCCGTTGGCGGCTTTCTGAGCGTCTTTGACCCAGCCCGACAAATCAGTGCGCAGCTTTTCCTGGCCCCAGCCATTGAAGTTGAGGTCGATCCCGTAAATCTTGCCATCTGACCCTTTGCTGAACACCGGCGCCGTATCGCGTGTCCATAGATCATTCACACCTTGATTGGCTAATTGTGCCCATCCCCTCGAAAAGGTAAAAGTTTCTTGATGGCAGCAAATTTAGGCCAGCGACCCCTCATCATCCTCGTCTAGTGCGGTTTTCCAATATCCAGGTTCTGCATATCGGGCTGCCAATGCGTCCAAGTCAGGTATCGGCGTTTCTGCCGTAAAATCAAATTTTCCAATCATGTTCACGTGACGCCAAGCGACTGGCGATACGCCTCGTAAAACATTGATCGCCGCTTCGTCTCCGGTATCGCGTTTTTGATCATATACTTTGGACAATAACAAGGTATTGTAATAGATAATCGCATTGGCAATTAAGCGTGCGCATTCATTCCAGATATGCTGCTCTGCTTCAGTTTTAACGCGAAATTTTCCACCATTGACATAGGAAACCGACTTGCGAAATCGATGGTAAGCCTCGCCCCTATTCAATGCCTTTTGCACGCTTTGCCGCAAAGTTACGTCGTCTATGTAGTCAAGAATGTAAATTGTTCGACAAATGTTGTCCAGTTCCCATAGCGCTTTCTTGGTTTGATTTTGACGTGCGTAGCTGCTGAGTTTTCGAACGATTGTCGCTTGTGTGACGTCTTTCTGCGCTAACGATGCCAGGATGCGTTGAACATTGGGCCATTCAGTGATGATGATATCTTCGTATATTTTGCGCGATGGTTTGATCAGTAGATCACCATAGTCCTTAAGGTTATGAAAACCAACCAATTTTTCCATCTTTTTATGTAGATTCCGATACCGTGGCGCAAACTGATATCCGAAAGCTTTCAAAATGAAAAAATTTACTTGATTTGTTCCGTGCGTGTCTGTGGAATGCAGATCCGGTTTGATGTCCGAGGTATTGTTGTAAAGTATATCGAAAACGTAGTGACTCTCGTGTTCGTGTGTACCTATCACTTTTGCATTGATAGGTACATGGTTGGCTACAATGGTGTATCCACTGACGCCTTTATGTAGTCCAAAATATTTGGGCGAATGCCTGGAATTAACAGTATTAATTTGAGTTTCTATCCGCTGTCCATCACTGCTGGAATGCACTTCATCGCGGATTTCGAATAGGTGAAATGCCGATAAGGATGCGGTTGCATTGCTGATTACGTCATTGGATGCGTGGAGTGTTTCCTGACGTAAAAAATTACGTGCGGTATTTAAAAGTGAGGCAAAATTCAAGCCTGAAACCTCTGCCATTTTCCCTAAGCCCATATTTGTTCCCATGGCAACGATGCAGGCAAGCAGCTCCTTCGGATCAGGGTCGTGTTTCACATAGCGATCAAGTACATGCGTGAATGAATTCAAAAAGCCGGTACGCTGATGGACAAACCACAGAAGATCGGCGACACCTATACCCGGAAGTTTGCCGTAGAACGGGCTGTTGACAGGCTCCTCCTCACTTGGATAGAGTAATGCCCATTTCTTTTTTTCGCCTCGGCCACTAACCTTGATGTGTTGATTGACTGCGTCCGTAATGCGTTGATTGACTGCCTGAATTTTTGTCTCAAGCTCAACTTGAAGTTGTTCTAACGTTTGCTCTATTGGGGCAATCAGGATTGCGGCTCCGATTTCCTGCAGGATCGCATCCTTGTTCTTCCAGCGTTCTTCACTGATTAAATCATCTTCGAAGCGTCGGAACTCAACACTATCTTTGACAAATAAATTTCCGGCCTCCAATGCGTTGCGCAGTAAACGATAGAGCAGGAATTCATAGCGATCGATATCCAATGGATTTTCTTCATCACCGTCTTTGCTATCCGTGCCTTCAACAGCTGGAAAAAGATAAGGTTGCAGGGATTTGGGAATAACGTCAATAGGAAACAGTGAAGGCTTGGTTTGGCGAAGTGATTTTCCTTGCCGCAGCAGATCCTGCAAAAATTTTACTGCGTCGAGAAGCGGCGCTTCTTCAACCCTGCCAGCAAAATCGAGTACGCAAAAAAGATGCCGTATGTTGCGTTTGAATTGACGTGACAGAGATGCGTAATATGCCCATTCAAAGGCCGTCTTATCAAACTCAATATTTTGCAAATACTTTGATACAACAGGAAATTGCTCTTGTTCCAGCAAGTTGAATGCTTGCGTTTTAACTTTGGAAAACGGAGCATCTTCAGGAATGGAAGTATCAGTAAAAAGACCAAGTACCTGCCCAGCACCTTCAAGATACTCAGCCATATCCTCCATGGATTTTTGCAGCGCTTCATCGGAGGCGTGCTTGGCTTCCTTTTCGTATTGATGAACTAAGTGAACAAACGCTTCAATAAGATTGTCGTTGATTTGACGGAAGCGATGATAAGCGAAACATAATAGATACAATCGCGTTGCTGATGGTGCCATACGCCGCAATTTGTAGACCGTGTAAAACTTTACTAGAGACGCGTAGTATTTCCCGCTTTCTACCGATAACCCTGCATTTGTAAGAAACGTCCGCGCAAAATCGTGCAGTGGTTGAAAAAACTTGCGCCGGTCGACTTCCTGCTTTAGCTCTTTATTACTAAAGTCTCTCGCTTCGCGTTTTAGGGCACTAATACGGTATACATTTTCATCCGCCTGCAAAAGCGCATCGAGTTGCTCTGTCGTCTCCGATGTCAGATTTTCGGCCAATAATTTGGTTATCCGATTGCGTTCGCTAGTAACTGCACGACCGACTAGATCCTGTAAGTAGCTATAGCCAGGAGCAATAATTCGTTCGTTTTGCATATACTCCAACAGCTCGCGCAAAATGTATTGCGGCTGTGTTGATAGCATAGAGAAACGCTGGGCTTTATTTTCAAGTTCGTCTTTAATTGTCTGGTCGGCGTTCCGATAATTGAACAGCGCCAATATGATTTTTTGGTGTTCGAGTCTTGTTGGCTTGGATAAGGTTTTTAGTAAAGATGCGGCATTCTTATCTGTAAAATGACGTTTCTCCACATAGGCATAATCATCTCCGACCTGCTCCGGTTCATAAACAAAAAAACGCCGTTTGGCTTTGAAATAGCCGAGTTGCAGTGCTAAGTGGATAGCCACCGCTGCGGTATGTATGCGCTTGATTGTGTCAAGCTCAAGTATGCTGAAATCGAAGTAAAGTTTCCTATCATCATCGTTAAATTTTGGTAGATCATAAAGATCCTCTACTTCTTCGATGGACAGGATGTTAAGGCGGCGTGTATCAGAGGACATAATGGAATTGAGGGGTGACCGAGATATGCAAAATGAGGCCTAGTCCTGTAATTAGAACGTAGGCGGAAAGAGGCCAAGTAGCAATTCGCCGAGGCCCGATGATAACTCTTATATCGCTTTCTGATTGACCCGTTTGGATAACTCTGCTGCACTCTCTTTGCGCTCGCTGTAGCGGTCAACCAGATACGCTGAAGCATCCCTGGTCAGTAAAGTGAATTTCATCAACTCTTCCATGACATCCACTACACGATCATAGTAAGCCGATGGCTTCATACGACCAGCTTCGTCAAATTCCAAAAAGGCTTTCGCGACGGATGATTGATTAGGGATAGTGATCATGCGCATCCAACGACCCAAGATACGCAGTTGATTCACCGCATTGAAAGATTGCGAGCCACCGGAAACCTCCATCACAGCCAAGGTCTTGCCTTGGGTTGGACGTACTGCGCCACCCGACAAAGGAATCCAATCTATCTGCGCTTTCATAATACCGGTCATGGCACCGTG
Source organism: Undibacterium piscinae (assembly GCA_003970805.2). Classification (GTDB taxonomy): domain Bacteria; phylum Pseudomonadota; class Gammaproteobacteria; order Burkholderiales; family Burkholderiaceae_D; genus Undibacterium; species Undibacterium piscinae. Next base: position 636,026 of record CP051152.1, on the reverse strand, counting down.
GCGTTCAGGTGAGCACCACACCATGCCTTCCGACCACGATGCCAGCTCGCGCAATTCCTTTACCTTGGGATGGTCTTCTGGTGCGCCATCGGGTAAAGGTAAGCCTTGCGGATCGAATACCTTAACTTCTCCGCCCATCGCCTCCAATAGACGTGCTGCTTCCAAGGTTAAAAGTTTACTGTAGGAGCGTTCACGTAACGAACCATACAGTAGCAAGAAGCGTGGCGCGTGCGTTGTAGGCGCTTGATGTGTCAGTTTTTCCTGATCAGGTTTCTCAAATAATGCCTGATCCAGGCTAGGGAGATTAAGATGTGTGAGCGACACGATTACCCTCCGCATCAATTACTTTTTCGCCGTCTTCTTTGGTGAATTCTTTCAGTTGCGGCAATGGCAGGATATCTAAAACAACTTCCGACGGACGACACAATTTAGTACCTACTGGCGTCACAACAATAGGACGATTGATCAGGATGGGATGCGCCATCATGAAATTAATCAAATCATCATCGCTCCATGTCGTTTCATCGAGATGTAACTCTTCGTAGGGTGTGCCTTTTTTACGCAGAACTTCGCGTACAGAGACGCCCATCGCTGCGATCAGTTCTACTAACTTTGTTCTCGAAGGAGGATGTGTCAGGTATTCAATGACTTCCAGTTCGACACCGGTATTGCGGATCAGCGCCAGAGTATTACGTGACGTGCCACATTTGGGATTGTGATAAATGGTAATGGTCATGAGCTATCTACTAACGAAATTAATGAGGTGCAAAATCACTGGGAGCCACAGTTCCGCCAACAGTGGCGTCTTTCGGTGGTGCAGGATACAACCAGCAAAAGATTAGCGTTGCCATAGCAGCACCCAGCAACTGGGCGATGATGAAGCCTGGTGCATCGATGGGACGAATGCCCGCGAAGGTATTGGTGGCTGCACGCGCCAGCGTTACAGCTGGATTGGCAAATGAGGTTGATGAGGTAAACCAATACGCTGCCGTAATATACGCCGCTACTGCAAACGGAGTGACCGCCGGACGGCTACGTGAACATCCTATGATCACGGCAATCAAACCAAAGGTGGCAACGAACTCGCTCCACCATTGCGACGTGCCAGTACGGATATGCTCGGATGCAAAAAAGACCGGATCTTGAAACATCACATGGGCAGCTGCCACACCAGCGAACGCGCCGAGAATCTGCACCAGAATATAAGGTAGCACTTCCGCGCCGGGCATATTCTTTTGCCAGGCTTCAGATAGTGTGACGACAGGATTAAAGTGTGCACCGGATATGGTGCCAAACATCAGGATCAAGGCAATCAAACCGGCGCCGGTCGCAATCGCATTGGCCAATAAAGCGAGCGCCACGTTGCCACCGGCCAGCCGCTCGGCCATGATGCCGGAACCTACTACCACCGCCAGCAAAAAGGCGGTACCTAGTCCTTCGGAAACTAAACGTCGTGCAATGGTCATGGCTTAAGCATCCCTATTTTGTCGAGTTCCAGCTTTAACGCCAGACGCTCCAGTTTCTCCATCGGCAGACACAAAAAAATATCCAGCCTGGTCTTGATTTCGCGGCAAATGCGCGCAAACGCATGGTGTCTTTCTTCTTCACTGCCTTGCACTTCAGCGGGATCTTGAAAGCCCCAGTGTGCGGTGACCGGCTGCCCTGGCCAGAATGGGCAGATTTCACCTGCAGCCTTATCGCAAACGGTAATGACAAAGTCCATATGGGGCGCATAGTCTGGCGCAAACTCGTCCCAGCTTTTGCTTCGTAGATCCGTGGAAGGATAGCCAATATGCTGGATTTGTTCAATCGCGAATGGATGCACGATACCCGTAGGATGGCTGCCCGCGCTATAGGCTTTGAAGCGGCCTTTGCCAGCGACGTTTAACATCGCCTCTGCCATGATGCTGCGAGCCGAATTGCCCGTACATAAAAACAGCACGTTATACACTTTGTCGTTCATGGAACTCTCCTGAACAGATAGGTTAATCAGATAAGCAAGAAAGCTTAGGGCATCAATTGACCGACACGATCAAGTTCCGCTTTTAGTTGCGTCATGTCGTTTTGTAGCTGGTCCAGTGGCAGTGCCAGAAAGGCTTCAATCCGTGTGCGTAAGATGCGATACGCAGTCATGAACGCCGCATCGATTTCCGCATCGGTACCAGTCACGTGTGCTGGATCTTCCACTCCCCAATGAGTGCGCAATACCGGTCCCAGGTAGGCGGGACAAGTTTCCCCTGCGGCACTGGCACAAACGGTAATCACGATGTCCGGTGTGGCAGGTAGGTTGTCCCATGATTTGCTGTAGTAACCTTCGGTAGCGATGCCTTCACGTGCCAACAAGGCAAGCGAGCGTGGGTGCACTTCACCCGTCGGTTTACTGCCCGCACTCATCGCTCTCCAGCCTGCAGGCGCCAGATGATTAAAGGTGGCTTCGCCCAAGATCGAGCGGCAAGAGTTACCGGTGCAAAGAAATAAAACGTTCATAAAACGGTCCTTGAGTAAAAATTGGAATACGTGATTATTTGGCGAGAGTGCCGACTGGCATACATTGCTGTATCTGCACAGGCGTGCACGGATTGCCGCCGCAACAGTTGTCGGTTAAAAAGCCCAGTACCGAGTTCATGGTCACGATATCGGCGGAATAGATGACAAAGCGACCGTCCTGTCTAGCAATCACTAGATCGGCATGCGACAACTCTTTAAGATGAAAGGACAAGGAAGACGGCGGTATACCCAGTTGTTCGCCTATTTTGCTGGCCGCCAAGCCTTCCGGCCCGACTTGTACCAATAGGCGAAAGACGGCGAGGCGAGATTCTTGCGCCAAGGCGGCGAGCGCGGAGAGGACTTTTTTGGTTTCCATCTATTTTTTCCATTAACAATTCATTGACTATAATTCTATAATAATGGAAATATGAAATAAATGCAAAAAAATACACACTTACTAACAAAGTTTCTCTGATGGATGACACAACAAGTTACTTGCTCTTTGAATTACTTATTGAGGCTCACTAGTGTCCGGTTAAATTGCTTTAAAAGCTGAAGAATCCAACGCGGGTTCAAATATAAATATCAGCCTCAGATACCAATCGAACTCTCGCCGATAATGTACATGGCCGCAATCAAATAAGCCTTGACTCTATATCAGCTATAGACTTTAAAATAATGCAGCGTTGATTCTACCAACGGCAATAATGCCCAATAAAAGGAGAAAATTTTGACAAATGCTTGCAGCGCCGGTCTGGATATCGGTTTCGCCTCATTGACTTACATACAGGTTGGTATTCTAGGAATCATCCAAGGTATCACTGAGCTGCTGCCTATTTCGTCTACTGCACATATGCGGGTCGTGCCAGCACTTTTGGGATGGCGCGATCCTGGCTCGGCATTTTCTGCCGCGATGCAGCTTGCCGCTCTGGCGGCAGTCATGAGTTATTTTTGGCGCGATGTCGTTGCAGTAAGCTCAGGCAGCGTAGCCGCAATTGGGCGTAGAGACTTCAACGACAGGTGGTTTCGTTTAGCGATAGCGATCATCATTGCGACGATTCCAATCTGCCTTGTAGGCGTTGCTCTTTCCTCAGTATTAAATTCGTGCGCTTCCCCTTTGCGCAGTTTACTGGTGATCGGTGTTGCTTCATTGACGATGGCAATTCTCTTGCTTGTAGCAGAAGTCACTTGTAGACATCAGCGAACTGTCGAGCAGGCCCGATTCAAGGACGCTCTACTCATCGGCATCGCCCAAATTGGCGCATTGATTCCTGGAGTATCGCGCTCGGGAGCAACGCTCACCGCCGCAATGACGCTCAATTTTAGGCGAGAAGAAGCTGCTAGGCTGTCATTCCTGTTGGGCTTACCTGCGATCGCATTGGCTGGATTAAAAGAATTGTGGGTGCTTTACCATGCGCATATTTCTGCCGAGGCATGGTCCTTGCTCGCGTTTGGCTTGCTGGTGGCGAGTGTATCGGCTTTCGTCGCTATCTGGGGATTGATGCGATTCCTGGAGCGTTTTTCGGCTTGGCCATTTATTGTTTACCGCGCTGCACTTGGTGTGTTCCTGATCGGCGCTGTACTAACTGGTTTTTTGCATTAGGCCGGAGAATTCAGCATCGTCGATGCTTGCCTAGCGTAATTCAAGCCACACAAAACAAATCTAACCATTGACTAAAATGGACAGTCAAGCAGGCTGCATCATTAATTTAAAGTATAATGATTCTCATTCCAGTACCTCAAACAGCAAGACATTTTTTGAAGTAAGCACTATGTCCATTCTACGAACTCTCTTTTTTATCCTGTTGGGTTTCCTGTACGCAGCCTCGCCCGTAGCGGCGCAAACCATGCAACAACAAGACAAGACCAAGCAAATCTGGCAATTACTGGACTATTTGGCGGTCGATTATGGTGCAGCCGTCAAAGAGGGCAAAGTCGTCAGTCATGCTGAGTATGGCGAAATGCAGGAATTTGCTTTGTCGGCAGAACGACAACTTGCAGAACTGCCAGCCGACGCAGCGCAACAGAATTTATTGCAGCAAGCGGCTCGGTTACGCAGCTTGATTGCAGATAAATCTGTGGCAACGTCGGTTTCTACACAGGCCCGTGAATTAGCAGGGGCTCTATTGGCGGCTTACCCGGTTCCAATGTCTCCATCCAGAGCACCTGATTTGGCATTGGGTGCACAGTTGTTCCAGGCACAATGTGCAAACTGCCACGGTGGCCTGGGGCGTGGCGATGGTCCGTTGGCAGCGAGTCTGAATCCACCGCCGATCGCGTTATCGGGGCATGATAGAGCCAAGGAAAGAAGTCTATTTTCTTTGCAACAGATCATATCCCAAGGTGTGAAAGGGACTGCCATGCCATCTTTTGCACAACTCACTGACGATGAACGCTGGGCTATTGCTTTCTTCGCAGCAGGTCTTCCCTACACCGATACCGACCGTGAGGCCGGCAAAAAGTTATGGAAAGACAATCCATCTTTACACGCCATTCTGCCGTCCCTTAATATCTTGAGTCAAACCTCTGAAACAGCATTATCGAAGAATTTGCCACCTGATCAGGCTTATCAGCTGATGGCGTATTTGAAGAGTAATGCACAAATCCTGGAGCAAGAAAAATCGGATTCAGTCGTGTTGTCGAAATCGCGCTTAAAGGAGAGTTTGGCGGCATTGGATAATGGAAATATTCCTGAAGCTTCCCGTTTGGCAATCTCCGCCTATCTGGATGGTTTTGAACCGGCTGAACCGGCACTAAAAGTCAAAAATATAAAGCTGTTCAACGATGTTGAAAAGACCATGGGCGATTTTCGTGCTGCGGTGACAGCGGGTAGAGCCAACGAAGCTCGTGCGATTGAACAGCAACTGACATCACAATTGAGCCAAGTGCAAACAGTCTTGCAATCGGGTAGCAGCGATCCGATCAGCACCTTGGTCAGCGCCTTAACCATATTGCTCCGCGAAGGGATTGAAGCCTTACTGGTAGTGGTGGCGATGGTTGCTTTCCTGAAAAGAGCTGAGCGTCAAGACGTGCTGCCATATGTGCATGCGGGCTGGATCGCTGCTTTGGCTGCTGGTGGGCTAACTTGGATCGCGGCGACCTATCTGGTCACGTTTAGCGGCGCAAGCCGGGAAATGACAGCAGGATATTCTTCCTTATTTGCTGCCGTAGTGTTACTCAGTGTTGGTATCTGGATGCATCAGAAGAGTCTAGCAGGTCGTTGGCAACAGTACGTTAAAGAGAAATTGTCTTCTGCATTGAACAAGCGCTCTGCCATGATGTTGTTTTTGCTTTCATTTGTCACAGTGTACCGAGAAGTGTTTGAAACCGTACTGTTTTATGCTGCCCTATGGGGCGACGGTAACGGTGGCTATTTGTTGGCAGGGTTATTGGTGGGAATCGTCATTCTGGCAGTGATTGCTGCGGTATTACTCAGAACTTCGGCCAGACTTCCAATCAGTGAATTCTTCGCTGTCAGTTCAGCATTGGTTGCCATATTGGCGTTTGTCTTAGTCGGCAAAGGTATTACTGCATTACAGGAGGCTGGCGTGATCAACGTGACACCGATTCCGGTGCCACGCATCGACTTTCTCGGCATTTATCCGTCGATGCAAAGCATCGCATCGCAAGTTGCAATACTGGCTATCATTGTCGTCAGTTTTATGTTGAATCAACGTCTTGGTACAAAGCGTATAGGATAAATGCGTTATTTCACTGGAGAATACGGTGGCTTCTTTAATGGCAGCCGCCGCCATGGCTACCGAGATTTGTTGCCTCGAATCCTTCTGTTGTCGCCAGATTTTGCAATATCCCACAGTCTTTGCCAGCCTCGGACGTCTGACAAAGGCTGCGTAAGTTTTTTAATTGTTTTTCTAACGCCTTGAGCTCTTTAATGCGATCGGCGACATGACCGATATGCTTGTCTAGCAAGAGATTCACTTCAGAGCAATTGTCTTGCGGTGCGTCCCTGAATTTCAATAAATCGCGTATTTCATCCAAGGTCATATCAAGTGAACGACAATGCCGGATGAATTGCAAACGTTCTGCGTGCCCTTCGCCATACAACCTAAAATTACCACGCGAACGTACAGTCTGCGGCAATAAACCTTCTTTTTCATAGAAACGGATAGTTTCTACCAAACAGCCTGAACGTTTTGCCAGTTCACCAATTTTCAGTTCCATCGTTGTCCTTCATTATTAAATAAATAGTGCTTGACTCTGTACCTGCTACAGGGTGTTAAATGTCAACTATACACCTAGAGGAGCATTCATGACGACACCACACAAAGACCAGGCTAAGCATGCTTGTTGTGATCATAAGCAGGTAGAATCCACACAAAGCATCGCTGCGTATGTTGCGTCGGCTTTAAATGAAGTTTGCGTCTTGACTCTTCGTATCGATAAAATGGATTGTCCAACCGAAGAATCACTGATTCGCAATAAGCTTGAAAAGATGGAAGGAGTCAGCAGTCTCGACTTCAATTTATTGAAGCGACGCTTAACCGTGCACCATACCCTCGCTGATGCCTCCACTATTGTCGCTGCAGTCGCGGCATTGGACATGTCTCCCGTAGTCGAGCAAGCGGCGCCAACGGCAGACGGTACGTCAACTGTCATGTACACCATACAAAACATGGATTGTCCGACCGAAGAAGCGCTCATCCGCAACAAATTATCCAAGATGCCAGGTATCCAAAAATTGGATTTTAACTTAATGCAACGCAAACTCACGGTCACGCATACGCTAGGCAAGGCCGATGTTATTCAACAAGCCTTGATCGCCATTGATATGCAAGCGGTTCCCGTTGAGGCCGTACCTGGACAGTCGCTATCGTCAAACGCAGCTCCCTCGTTGAACTCCGCAAAAAAATGGTGGCTATTAGCGTCGGGGGCAATTGCCGCCATACTCGCTGAAGTCATTGCCTGGAACACCGGCTCAGACAAATCCTGGCCAGTCATAGCATTCTCGCTTTTTGCCATTGCGGTGAGCGGTACCAGCACCTACAAAAAGGGCTGGATCGCGCTCAAAAATTTCAATCTCAACATCAATGCCTTGATGACGATCGCAGTGAGTGGCGCCGTGATCATCGGGCAATGGCCGGAAGCGGCCATGGTGATGGTGTTATTTACTTTGTCGGAGACGATAGAGGCGATGAGCTTGGATCGCGCCCGCAATGCGATTCGCGGACTAATGGCGATGACGCCCGAAAAAGCCAGTGTGTTGCAAGACGATGGTAGCTGGAAAGATATCGAAGCAACTTCCATTGTTATAGGTGCTATCGCACGCGTAGCGCCAGGTGAACGCATCCCCTTAGATGGCGAACTCACCAAAGGACAATCGTCGATTAATCAGGCGCCGATTACAGGCGAGAGTATCCCTGTCGCCAAAGCAGTAGGCGATAAAGTATTCGCCGGTACTGTCAATGAGACTGGCTCATTTGAATACAAGGTGACAGCAATACAAACCAACTCAACCTTGTCGCGCATCATCCATGCGGTTGAAGAAGCTCAAGGAAGCCGCGCGCCTACCCAGCGTTTCGTCGATAGTTTCGCAAAAATTTACACCCCCATCGTATTTCTGTTGGCCTTAGGCGTCATGCTCGTCCCACCGCTTGTATTAGGACTTCCCTGGATGGTATGGATTTACAAAGCATTAGTCTTATTGGTGATCGCCTGTCCCTGCGCACTGGTGGTATCAACTCCGGTGACCGTGGTGAGTGGCTTAGCGGCTGCTGCCAAGGCCGGTATTTTGATTAAGGGTGGCGTCTATCTGGAAGAAGGCCGTAAGCTAAAATCCATTGCCTTAGATAAAACTGGAACGATTACTCAAGGTAAGCCTGTCGTGACCGAATTGGTTGCACTGAATGGCGAGAAAAGTAAAAGCTTGCACCTTGCAGCAAGTCTGGCCGGACGATCGGATCATCCGGTATCGGGTGCACTCAGCACGTACTGGAAAACGCAGCCAGCCACCGACGGTCTATTAGAAGTGAGCGATTTTGAAGCACTTACTGGACGAGGTGTCAAAGGTAAAATCAATGGGCAATGGTATTACTTGGGTAACCATCGTCTGATTGAAGAATTAAAAATCTGCACCCCAGAAACAGAAACGGCCTTAAATCGACTCGAAGCGGATGGTAAAACCGTCGTCATTATCAGCGATGACAAGACGCCTTTATTACTCGTGGCTGTCGCCGATACCGTAAGGGAAAGCAGTCGCCAAGCCATCTTGGAATTGCATGAGCTCGGTATCCGAACCGTTATGCTGACCGGCGACAATGAGCTCACCGCCAAGGCGATCGCTAACAGCGTCGGTATCGACGATGCCAGGGGCAATTTACTGCCAGAAGATAAATTGGCGGTCATTAACGATGAACTCAGCAAACACGGCACAGTCGGCATGGTGGGTGACGGCATTAATGACGCGCCAGCACTGGCAAAATCGAGTATAGGATTTGCGATGGGCGCAGCTGGTACAGACACTGCGCTAGAAACTGCCGACGTCGCTTTGATGGATGACGATTTGCGTAAAATTCCGCAGTTCATTCGTCTGAGTCAACGTGCAGCAGCTATCTTGAAACAAAATATTGCCCTGGCCTTGGGCATCAAACTGATATTCTTGGTCATGGCAGTGATAGGTATCGCCACACTGTGGATGGCAGTATTCGCCGATATGGGTGCAAGTTTGCTTGTGGTATTTAATGGTTTGCGCCTAGTAGGTAAATTGAAATGAGTATGTCGGCCACTTTCCTTATACCGACTTCATTATTAAAATCGTTTTCAGGCATATAATTCGCGTCATGCTCAAAAAATTCGTTCTCATGCTGATTCTTGCATTCACCTTCCAGTTAGGCTGGGCGGTGGCGAGTACCTATTGCATGCATGAAACGGGCAAAGCCTCGCAACATTTTGGGCATCATGATCATCAACACGAGGCTACGCCTGAACCACAGCAATCGAGTAAGAGTAAGATTGGTGCAAATGATATTGATTGCGACTTTTGTCACCATTCTTATGCGAACGTCGTGACTGTTCAATTCTTGGATTACCTATTTCCAACTGTCTCAGATAATACAGAAATCCCACAGCTTACCTACCAGTCCTACATTCCCGACAGTCTGACTAAACCGAACTGGCTCCGCATCAGCTAAGCCTGGCGGGACTGTCTTCTCATATTGAGCGCAGCAAGCGCTGTCGCGACCTCTCGCCAAATATCCCCATGTTTTTCTTTGGAGAATTTGATGCGTCTTTTGATCTTGCCGCTCAGTATTGCGGCACTGCTGGTCACCCCTGCCATTTCTCTGGCAAGTGACAGCACAGCTAATACAACCGTAGTTTCCATCCCAATGAGCGCTGTCGCTGATACAAGCTCGGCGGTACCACTCACACTAGAGCAAGCCTGGCAGCTCGCTGAACATGGTAATGCCAGGTTGCGCCAAGTCCAGGCGCAACTTAGCACCGTACAAGGCGAACTGAGCGATGCCCGCTCGCTACTCTGGAACAATCCCAAGTTAACGGGAGAAAGAGTAAGACGTGAGGTGCCACAGACTGGCATGTCCGCAGAAAATAGGCGGGAATGGTCGACCGGTATTGAGCAAACCTTTGAACTCGCCGGGCAGCAAAGCTATCGCCGCAAAGCGACTGAGCAACAACTGCAGGCGCTCGATGCGTTAATCGAAGATACCCGTCGTGAGATCCGTGCCGAAGTTGAGCAACGTTTTGTCCAGGTGCTCTCGCTGCAAGAACGCATCTTGACCGAACGTCAGTCACTTAAAATCATCGAAGACACTGCCAGCTCGGTTAAAAAGCGCGTTGCCGCAGGTGAAGATAGCCGACTCGATGGTAACCTCGCCAGCGTGGAAGCCGTGCGAGCCAGCAACCAAATTGGCGTCCTGGAAGAGCAGTTAATCCAGGCGCGCACCGAACTGGTGCAGACCTTACAACTACCTGGCAATGGGCTACTTAGGGTCGTCGGCACGCTCAGCGCCCCAACACCGACCTATACGCTAGAAACATTATTATCGAGTGCGACAAACCGCCCCTTACTGCGTGCGCTTGATTACCGTGAACAGGCTGCAAAAAGTCGTCTCGCTCTGGAACGTGCAACACGTTACCCTGATCTAACGGTAGGTGTGACGACCGGCAGAGAGGGGGCGACCAGTGCCCGCGAACGACTGACCAGTTTAACAGTGTCGTTACCACTTCCCTTATTTCGCAATAATGCAGGAGGGATCGGACGTGCCGCAACAGAACTGAGTCAGGCGCAAATCGAGCGTGAAACTTCTGCGCGCAATACAGCCAGCAGTGTGACCTCACTCTGGCAAAAACTCCAAAGCCTGACGCTGCGGGTCAATGCATTGCAACAAAGCGTACTTCCCGCGCTGGAAGAAAATCAACGTTTATCGGTCAAGTCTTTGCAGTCCGGCGAAATCGGCTTATTTCAATTGCTGGTGGTAAATCGCCAGGTGCTTGATGGCAGACGCGACTTGATTGATGCGCAAACCGAGTGGCGACTGACTCGTCTCTCTTTGCATCTGACTGCAGGTTGGAATGAAGCCTCGACGTCCCGATGAGTGCGTCTCTTTACCTTTTTAAAAACAATTCTAACGAAATGACATCTATGATCCCCAACAAATCGCGCAGTGGTTGCGTATTGCTCCTGTCCCCACTTTTATCTCTGTTATTGCTCGCAGGCTGCGGAAAAGACGACGCAGCCAAAAAGGCTGAACCAGCCAAAGAAAAACCTGTGGCCTCTGCTTCCGCCCATACCAAAGAACCTGGGCTACAGCTGTCTAAAGAAGAAATAGCGGCTGCAGGCATCACCATCGCCCCGTTGCAAGAACAGGAACTCCATGAACAGATCAGTGTAACGGCGACGATTCAGGCTAATCAAGATAAATTGGCCCGGGTCGCCCCCCGCGTTGCCGGCAGAGTGACGCAAGTCATGGCCAATCTGGGCGACAAGGTCAAGCAAGGCCAAGCGCTTGCTTTGGTCGATAGCGTTGAAGTGGGCGAAGCCCAATCGTCCTACGTGCAGGCGGTCTCCGAACATGCATTGGCAAAATCCGGCATGGAACGCGCTGAAAAACTGTATGCCGACCAAATCATTCCGCAGAAAGACTATTTGCGCGTGCGCGCCGATTTTGAGAAAGCCAAAGCGGTGTTGCGTGCAGCTGGCGAGAAACGGCAGATACTTGGCATCGCTGGCAGACAGGATTCAGCTGGCACCTCTGTCTTCGCGGTCTCGGCACCATTTGCCGGTACGGTCATAGAAAAGAAAGCGGTATTAGGTGAACTGGCGCAATCCGAGAAGGAAATGTTCAGTATCGCGGATTTATCCAACGTCTGGATCGAGACCAACTTGTACGAAAAAGATGTAGGCAAAGTCAAGATCGGCGCTGAGGCACAGATTACCACTGCCGCCTACGCAAGCGAGATCTTTAAAGGCAAGGTCACTTATATCAGCAGCTCCATGGATAAAGAGTCACGCACAGTCAAAGCACGCGTAGAGGTACCCAATACTGATGGCAGGCTCAAGCTGGAAATGTTTGCCACTGCGGCGATTGCCACGTTGGGAACCAGCAAGGCATTGCTCTTGCCTGAGCAAGCGGTGGTGCTGGTGCAGGGACAGCCTACGGCGTTTATCCAGGATGCAGACGGCTTTGAGGCACGCGCAGTCGAGCTAGGTGATAAATTGCAAGGCCAGGTCATTCTCAAGTCTGGCATAGCACCCGGTGAAAAGGTGGTGACCAGTGGTGCTTACGCCTTGAAAGCCAAGATGTTGAAATCGCAGATCAGCGCGGATTAAGGGACATCGCCATGTTAAATAAAATAGTGGATTTATCCCTCCGATACAAAGTTCTGGTGTTGGTGATTTTTTTATTGGTCATCTTGCTGGGCGCTAAAGCCTGGATGGAGTTGCCCGTCGATGCCTTTCCTGATGTCACACCGATACAGGTGAACATTTATACAGAATCGCCAGGCCTTGCCGCCGAGGATGTGGAAAAACTCTTGACCGCACCGATTGAAACTTCGATGGCCGGTCTTGCCGGCGTGGAAGCGATACGGTCGGTATCCTTATTCGGCTTGTCCTACGTCAGCGTCAACTTTAAGGATAATGTCGACATCTATTTCGCCAGAAGATTGGTCGGTGAAAAACTCCTGGAAGCCAAGGAACGTATTCCCGCTGGCTATGGTGAACCTGCGGTCGGGCCGAATAGTTCAGGTTTAGGGCAAGTCTTTTGGTACACCATAGAATCCGCTGATAAGAAAATGTCGACCATGGACCTGCGTACTTTACAGGACTGGAACGTGCGTCTTAAGCTGCGCACCGCGCCCGGTGTGGACGATGTCACTTCTTGGGGCGGCGATGAAAAACAATATCAGGTACTGATCAATCCCAACCAGTTGATCAAGTATGGCCTGAGCCTGAAAACGGTGATGGAAACCTTGACCGCAAACAACCGGCAAGTCGGCGGCCAATACCTGAACATAGGTCAGGAACAATATCTGGTGCGCGGTCTTGGCCTGGTGGCCAATGCCAAAGATATCGGTAACGTCGTGCTGGCTACACGTGAAGGCACACCGGTCTATGTGCGTGACGTGGCCGAAGTCAAGGAAGCCCCCTCGCTGCGTTTTGGTGCTGTCACCAAGGATGGTAAAGAGGTCGTACTCGGCATGGCATTGCAACGTATTGGCGAAAACGCCAAGGGTGTGGTGGAAGCTGTTAAACAAAAGATCAAGGTGGCTCAACAGGCGCTACCTAAGGGCATCACGATCAACCCGGTCTATGACCGCACCGACCTGGTCGACAAAGCGGTCAAGACAGCCGAAAGCGCGCTAGTGGAAGGTTCGGTGCTGGTGGCGATCATCCTGTTCTTGTTCCTGGGGGAGATCCGTTCCGCGATTGTCGTGATCGTGGCCTTGCCGCTGGCGATGCTGATCAGCTTCATGCTGATGCAGCAATGGGGCTTATCAGCGAACCTGATGTCTCTGGCCGGGCTGGCGGTGGGCATTGGTATGATGGTGGACGGTGCTGTGGTGATGGTGGAGAACGGCTTTAGGTTGTTGTCTCATCAGGCGGGCAAAAAGGTCAATAAGACACACGTCATCCTGGAGGCTGCGCGAGAAGTCATGAACCCGGTCGCCTTTGCGATCCTGATCATTATCGTGGTGTTTCTGCCCTTGTTTTCATTAACAGGCCTGGAAGGCAAAATGTTCAAGCCGATGGCGCTGACCATCACCTTCGCAATGATAGGCTCCCTGTTGCTGACCATGACCTTGGTGCCGGTCTTGTCCGCCTTGATCCTTAAGCCCAAGGAAGAGAAAGATACCTTTGTCGTTCGCTGGGCGAAGAAACTGTATTTGCCCTTGCTGGACTGGGCGTTGGATAGCAAGAAAAAGGTCATCACAGGTGCCATCGTGACGTTGATCGCTGCGCTGGCCTTGATCCCTTTCCTAGGTAAGGAATTCATGCCGACCTTGCAGGAAGGTGGAATTTTGTTCCGGGTCACCAGCATCCCATCAACATCGCTGGAAGAGTCGATCCGAATTTCTCAGCAATTGGAAAACGCGCTGAAACAATTCCCGCAATCGACGTCCTCCATTGCGATGATAGGTCGTGCCGAAAAAGGTGAAACGGCGGACGTTAACTACATGGAGTTACTAGTCAACCTGAAGCCGCAAGGCGAGTGGCCGAAAAAAATCTCGGTTCCAGACCTCGCAAAGGAAATGCAGCAGAAGCTAGAAACTGTTGTGCCAACAGCGGTGATTGCCGCCACCCAGCCTATTCAGAGTCGCATCGAAGAGTTGATTTCCGGCGTGCGTGCCACTCTGGCTTTAAAATTGTATGGCGAAGACCTCAACACGCTAGACCGTCTGTCAGAGCAAATGAAGGGGGTGCTCGACAAAGTGCCGGGTGTGGCAGACCTATCTCTGGAGGCGAACAAGGGGAAGCCTCAATTGGTGATCAAGGTCAACCGCGACGCGGCAGCACGTTACGGTATCAATGCAGATGAAATTCTGGAAGTCGTACAAACTGGAATCGGCGGCAAAGCGGTATCGACACTGATCGATGGCACCAAGCGTTTCGATATTCAGGCCTGGCTAGCACCGGAGTTCCGCAATAATGTGCAATCCATCGGCAATATTCCGATCCGCTCGCAAAGTGGCGCGCTAGTCCCACTCAGTAATGTGGCAAGCATCGAGCTTGATGAGGGATATTCCTTCATACGGCGCGAGGAATTGCAGCGTTATGCGGTGATCCAGATGGACGTACAAGGCCGTGATATCGATAGCTTCGTCAAGGAAGCTGAAGCAAAAATACGCCAACAGGTGAAACTGCCTGAAGGCTATGTCATCGAATGGGGCGGCGCTTTTGAAAACCAGCAGCGTGCCATGAACAAGCTGCTCGTGATCGTACCGCTCACTATCGGTTTGATTTTTATTCTGTTATACACCGCCTTCAATTCACTCACTTATGCCACGCTAATTATCGCCAACGTGCCGTTTGCAACGATAGGCGGTGTCGTCGGCCTCTTTATCACAGGGCAGTATCTGTCGGTGCCGTCAGCGATTGGTTTCATTGCCGTGTTCGGGGTGGCGATGCTGAATGGCATTGTGCTGGTTACGTTTCTCAATGAACAACGTGAGCGCGGTATGTCGGTGCGTGAGGCGGTACGGCAAGGCGCAGCGTTACGCTTGCGTCCGGTATTGATGACGGCGTCAATTGCGATCTTTGGACTGGTACCTATGTTGCTGTCCAGTGGTGTCGGTGCGGAAACGCAAAGACCGCTCGCTACAGTCGTAGTCGGTGGCTTGTTCACCTCGACCGCATTGACCTTGTTGCTGTTGCCCCTGTTGTATGAATGGGTAGAAGAGCGTAAAGAGCGCAAGGCTAAAGCAAAGCTTGCTGACTAATCTATGCGCCGCTCGTAGTGGGCGGCGCATTTCTTTTAAGGAGAATCACATGAAACAAATTAAGGCATTCATCCATCCGCACCGTATCAATTCGGTTACCGAGGCGCTGCGCGATTCAGGTTTTTGCGATATCAGCAATGGAACCAGTTGCTACAACCTGACCGTTTCCACAGTACAGCGCCTTTTTACTAGCGCTGATCCGGCACAGCAGCGCTATTCACTGGATCTGGCGGAACCCGTTGTTGCAGAAACAAAATTGGAGTTGATCTGCGAGGATGATCTGGCTGATCAAATAGTGGCCATTATTGCGCTAGCGGGTAAGCCTGGTCCCGGCTGGGTATTTACTACCGATATTCAGTCAGCGGTCAAAATCGAATAACTGAGGAGATATTTTCTTACGACGCTGGGAAGTTCGCTACAGACTACGTATTGATAGTAGAAAATTCTTCAGCGTCAGAAACTAGATGTTCTTAATTTGACAGAGTCTGCAATGAATCCTATAGAAAAATCTTCGCCACTCGTTTCAACTGCTATCAATTCTGATTCCAATGACAAATTGAGATCGGTTACGCCTGCAGGAAAAGCTTTCGCGGAAGCATTAGCAAAAGTTAATGGGCAGTCCTCAACTAGTACGAATACACCACCGCTTAAGCTTAAGGATAACTTTAATGAACATCCGTTATTAATCGCGTCTCAGTTCAATGCGCGAAATCCCGAGTCTCTGTCGCATGTCAATCCACCCGTTGCTAAGAATGAGGAAGAAGATAGCGTACACGAGCGTGCTTTAACACTTAGGGCATTTCGTCAGGAAGTACTGGCATCCAATATTGCCAATGCCGATACGCCAGGCTACAAAGCGGTTGATTTTGACATTAACGAAGCAATGCGAATGGGGAAAGATCCTCGATCCGTAGAATTAAAATATGTGATGCCAGCACAAGGCAATATTGATGGGAATACGGTCGATATGGATGTCGAACGAGTTAAGTTTATGGAAAACCAAATAATGTACAACTTTGCAGTGGATCGCGTACGTGGGCATTATAAGGATATGGAAGACTTATTGAAAAATACGCCATATTGAAAACTAGCCGCTCTATTAAAGTGTTGGTTTAGTAAAAAACTATTCTGTTAAAATCCCTTCACAACCTAGTGAGGGGATTTTTTTGGGCTCAAATTATGAAAAGCCACCGCGGATACCTCTGGCATATCGAGATATCCAATTCAATTTTTGCAAAAATCCCCACTGTATTAATTACAGTCTCAGTTTTGTGCTATGAATAAGGAAAATAATGAAGAAAATATCTACATGTTTGTTGTTGCTTTCAGTACTGTCGTCTGGTTCTATTTGCGCTCAAGAAAAAAATTTATGCAAGATACTTTGTGTATCAGAGAAAAAAGAATGTCGTAAAACAGCGGACGCAAAATTACAAACAGATACGCATCCTTTTATTACAGAATCAAACTCAAACTCGCGAAACCAATCTGGACAAGATATGCAGGCTCGCATCAATTCGCGGCAAACACAAAAAAATGATTCGAAGAATTTGAGAATCGAAAAGTATAATGCATGTGACTCTAGCTACATGCAGTGCGTAAAGCTCTGTGCACAAGAAAATAAAAAGGACGCGAAATAGTATTTTCATTAATTGGCGCGTTTTCAAGTAAGTCAGCATGCCTTCGGGGGATTTCAACTGACATTCACAGCATAATGATCTACTTGATTTTGCAAAGTGTGGGATTATCTAAAATTTGGACAAAAAAATTCCCTCACAAGGTTGCGAGGGAATTTTAGAAGGTTTGGTTTTTACTGCCACCACACTTTAATAGAACGGCTAGTATTGAAAATTGGGCGCAATATTAACCTACTAGTGCAGTTTGAATGCACTCCCATTGAGTTGGCGCCGACCTGATGCACATGCGTGGAGCAGAGAAGTCAATTGATGTTGCTGTGTTAAGGTCGATATTGCCAATGCATTGAGTCCAGATGCGTCATACATAGTAGGGTCTGCGCCGACAGCAAGGAGCATGTCCACCGCTGCAAGATGCCCTTTATAGACGGCCCAGAATAAAGGCGTTTCTCCTTTTTGGTTGCCCTTATGAGGGTCTGCACCGCTCTCCAGCGCGATCCTCAACGCCACATCTCTTCCGTTGTAGGCAGCCCACATCAAAGGGGTCCATCCCAGGATATCTGACGTATTGATATCGGCACCATTTGCCAGCAGAATTGCGACGACACGATATTTCTGCTGATAGATGGCATGAGAAAGTGCCGTAATTCCTTGCGAATCCGAGTTCTCAATGGCGAACCCCTTCCGTATCAACTTCAACATCCGATCCGCGTCGTCAGTGCGAACGGCGGCTAACATGTCGAACCATTTTTTGTGAAGACCGGTCATGTCAAAAGCCTCGATCAATTTTGGAAATTATTGCCTGATGCCAAACTTATCGACCATTTCGGGAAAAACTTGATGCAAACCGACTGATGCATGTCAGTTCGGCTGTAGTCGAGTGAGTCAAAATTAAGCGCTGGGCTATTCACTTGGCTGAATGGCAGCGTAGCGTCTATTATTCCTTGACGTTTATCAAACAATATCTTTCAGTCATTTTGAGGCAAGCGGGCAGCATCACCTTACAAAGGGGCCCGAGCCAGCCACCAAGTCGCAAATCCCGCCAAATCTTCGTGCATGGAGTGTGCCAATTTTTGTTCAGTCCCTACGTTTGGGCTGCCGTTGGGTTCACGAAGAACAAGTGCAGCGTGGATCTCACTTGGTATGCCACGCAAATACGGCAAAAAATCATCGACGAATGCAATCGGTCGCAACGCTTTTAAGGCGGCTGCTTTCGGGCTCATGCCACTATTGGCGCTATCAGTAGCAACAACACATTCAATTGGAAAGCCGCAGTCGCGTAGGTTTTGTAGGCGTGCTGATTTATGCTTTTCTTCGACAGCACTCACGCAAACTAGATCAAAGCCTGCATCACGCAGCCTGATGCACGCATCGACCGCACCAGAAATCGCAGGAATTGTGGACCAAAATTCTTGATCGAAGCATGTCCGGAATTGATCTAACTTTTCACCGGCTAATCTTTGTACTTCCCAGCGATCAATCGGCCAATAAGCCAAAGGGTCGCGTATTGCTGGCAGAACACCAAATGCGCGATGCCAGGCAAGTCTATAAGACTGGTGATAATCGAGGAGAACACCATCTGCGTCCAGAGCGATAATTGGTTTCATCAATTGAGTTTCAAGTTATTAATAAGTTGATTTCAATTTTTTTCAGGAGATTTCGCGCGCGAAACTGTATTCAGACAACCTAGAGGCTTTATGTGCGGCCCTTCGGTTGCCCGAATAACTAGAGATAACTTATTGCTCCGTATGTAATCGCCGATGTATCCGCCAAAAAGAAACACTTGGTATGACTATCCATTGCCCCAGTGGCGCTAAACCGATGCCAAAAAATGTAGGCATCGCTGACGTATAAGCCCAATTATGGGTTACGGTAGTATTGTGCCATTCGCTAAAGACAGTATAACCAACGCCAAGCAAGATGGTACTGATGGCCACTTCTCTAAACCGACCATACGGCCAAGTTTCGGTTCCCGCGAAAATCAATGACAACACCAGGCTAAGAGTACCTATCATTGCGTCCCCTGCAGTGCAATGCAAGACCATATAAACTATTTCTTGATAATTTTCATGCGTCCAGATTGTATAAAGGGGAAGTTGCAAAAACTCCCATAAGATATTGAACAGAATTAGAAAAAACACGTAACTTCTTAAGGATCGCAACCATACTGATGATGCTCTGGTAAACATGTATAGTCCTATCCTTTATGGTGATTAATTTTTGGAGGATATATTCGTATCCTTCCGTTTAGTGGCTTGTGCTTGCAGTTCCGCCCGTTCCTGGATCAGGATAATTCTTTCTTGATCAAGCTTTTCCAATTTGGAATCGGACTGAGCAAGTCGCTCCAACAGCTGTGCATTCTGCGCTTCTTGCGCTGCCATCGTCATACGCGACTCGGTCAAACTCCGTTGCGACACATCTAATTTACTCATGAGAGTTTGATTCGACAACAAAAGATCTTTTTGTTGATGGCTTAATTGGTCTTTTTCCGATCGCATGTAGCCGAGTTCGTCTAGATTTGCGAGAGACGACTCCAGGAGGCGCACATTCTCTACACTCAGGTGTGAAATTTGTGCCTCCTGGTGCGCAATCGTCGTTTGCTGTCCCAATAATCGCTGTTGAGCACCTGTCAGTTCTTGTTCTAAGCGCGCAATGCGCTGTTCGTAGGCCTGTTTTTCTTCGACTCTTTGTGTGGCCGTCGCCTCCTGATAATGATCAAATTGAGCGCGGGTGAGGGTCAGCTGCTGATTAAGCGTGGCCACTTCGGCCGCTCTGTCCATTAAACGCAGCTGCAGCCCCGAGGTGTCGCTCTCTCTTGCAACTAGGGTCATATTCAGTGACTGCTGTTCTTTTTGCAGCTTGGTAAGTGTTTGTTGACTTGCTTTCAGCTCGGCCGCGATTGCAGCCTTCTCTTGGCTCAGTAGGGCGTTTTCATCATGCAATTGCTGTTCATGGCAACGCACCGTTTGCAGCTCTGTTTGATGGTGTTGCTGCGCCTGTATTATTTTTTTTCCAGTTTCGATTTGTAGGTGCTCATACAGGCTTTTTACTGCCACCAAAAGCGATGTCGGAATACCGGAATCGGAGGCTGTCATCGTCTCTTGGTGCTCAGCTTTCCAGCGTTTTAGCATAGGTGCAATCGTGCTTTTACTACCGGTATTGCCCATCGCATCCCGGACAGTATCGACCGTAGGCGATTTGCCGCTATCAGCCAATTGGGATGCAGCTTTAGCGACATCAGAATAAAGTATGCCAGCACGTGCCATAGTCTGCCTCAAATAAAGTAATGTAAAACGTATTACGTAATATAACGTTAAATAACGATATTGTAAATTTTATTAAATTAAATATTTTAGTTTCGATAAACTAAATTATCGCGTGTCATGATAAGCGCAGAAATGCTATGCTGCGTAATCTTCGATACAAACAACCAATTTGAGCGTTAAATCATGATTGACGACATTCCACCTCAAAATGGTGACAGTTCAGCAAGTCTCCTTACGCCGGTACTGGTGGGTAATGCTAGTACACTCACCAACGTCGATCTCATGGCGCAACACCAGGCTTTTTTAACTGCGGCCACCTCGGACAATACCCGTCGCACGTATCGCTCAGCTATCCAACACTATTTGACCTGGGGAGGCGTATTGCCTGGTGATGAGCCCATGACGATCCGGTATCTACTGGCCTTCGCAAATACGTTAAATCCCAGGACACTGGCGTTACGATTGACCGCGCTCTCGCAATGGCATGTTCATCAAGGCTTCGCCGATCCTACTGCCAGTTCAACCGTACGTAAGACTTTGATCGGCATTGAACGCGTACATGGAAAACCAAAAAAGAAAGCGAAGGCGCTACCTGTAGAGGATCTGGAACGGATTGTGGACAATCTACTAAACCTCAATACTCTTCTGGCTAAGCGTGACAACGCCTTGCTACAGCTGGGTTATTTTGGTGGATATCGCCGGAGTGAAATTGTGGCCCTGCACGTGGAGCATGTCGCGTGGGAGACAGAGGGCATCGTTATTACGCTTCCACGCTCAAAGACAGATCAGCGAGGTGAAGGAATTACTAAGGCCATCCCTTATGGTGAGGAGGTGTGTTGTCCAGTCACGGCATTGCGTACCTGGCTCGAAGCCGCCAAGATCGACTCCGGGTCACTCTTCAGAACCGTCACTAAATGGAATGAAGTGGGCAGCGTTGCGCTCCATCCAAGCAGCATCAACACTATTCTATCCAGTTGCGCCAAGAAAGCCGGTTTGGGTTATATGCCAGAGTTAAGCAGTCATAGTCTGCGCCGAGGCATGGCCACCAGCGCCTATCGTGCCGGCGCTGATTTTAAAGACATTAAACGGCAAGGTGGCTGGCGTCATGATGGGACAGTTCAAGGCTATATCGAAGAGGCTGGGCAGTTTGAAGAGAATGCAGCAGGAATGCTATTGCGACGTAAATAATTTTAATTTTACAAGTTTATTGGAGCGGCAACACTCAATCAATAACTTATTATTCGCCCTTTTTATAATTTAGGTGTATATTTATACAGTGCCATATTTAGCATTAAATAGGTAATATTCACTATATATAGTTGGTCGATACTAAATATAGTGTCTCAAACGATATTATTGCGGCCAATACATCGAATTGCCATGATGGGAGTCATCGTGAATCAAAATAGTCCGAATAAGCTTGCGGGGTTGCTAAATGCATCAATGAATCACGCTGCGGCACCGAATCTTTCAAGTATCTTTACTCAAGAGATGCTTGATCTGGCGATGGCTCCACCGCCAAGAAATACCTTGCTTGATGCATGGACTGACCTTACAGCTTCACAGTCCGAGCCGGAGAAATGGCGCTACGTCATTAATCGCTTTAAACATTTTCAAGATAATCTTGCATTAACGGCCAGCCAGTTCAAAGATGGCGAGACCAAGTTCAAAGGTGTGTTCTGGTGTTTGAACGCCGTATACAGGGGAAAATGGGCAAGTCATCCGTGCGTAGTACTTTTTTACGAAAGCGCGAATTTATGACTCAATTTACCATAGTGAAAGATGCGGATTTACCAAAAGGTATTCATTCCGATATAGCTCTGCCCAACGCCGATCTTGGTCATCTGTGGGACTCCATTATCCTTGCTTCTGAAATTAAGGAGCGGCTTGTATCGCAGGCCATACTTAATTTCACGATCCGCCCGAAGGTGTCGCGCAGTGTCCTGCCCCTTCATGGTGTCCTTCTGTTGGTTGGGCCGCCCGGCACCGGAAAAACGTCGCTGGCCAAAGGCCTTGCAAACCGTATTGCTGAGCTTCTTAAGGGCCAGAAAATGCGCTTGCTGCAGGTCGACCCGCATGCTCTGACCAGTTCTGCAATGGGCAAGACACAACGGGCAGTGTCCGAACTCTTCTCGCAGACAATCGCCGAAGCAGCCGCTCTGGGTCCAACTATCGTTCTGCTGGACGAGGTGGAAACGCTTGCAGCCGACCGTGCGAAACTGAGCATGGATGCCAATCCAGTTGATGTACATCGTGCAACTGATGCTGTATTGGTGCAGCTAGATACGCTCGCCGAGCGTTTTCCTAATCTCCTGTTCGTGGCGACCAGCAACTTCCCGCAAGCGGTGGACGCCGCATTCACCTCACGCTGTGATCTGGTCCTGCAGATCCCTCTCCCTGACGCAGATGCCTGCCGCAAGATTTTGGCGGATTGCCTGTCCGGCCTGGCTGGGACATTCCCTAACATTGGCAAGCTTTCGTCTATGCCGGAGTTCGGCGCCTGCGCCACCGCATGTGAAGGACTCGATGGCCGCACCATCCGCAAAGTGGTGGTGAGTGCCCTGGCGCAGCGCAAAGAAACAGCGCTCAATCCGAACCTCGTCAGCACCGATGACATCGTCGCAGCGGCAACTCAGGCCAAGATGAACCGCAAAAGCGGAGGTCTGTAATGACGACCGTTATCCGCAGGACGTTCCAGAGTAGCCCTTTTCGCAACACCCATGACACCTGGATGGCGATTGTGGAATTGCTGACTGGCGGCAAGTCCACCGAGGCCAGAAAAGCCTTGGTCGCAGTCGCTGGCGTGGCCGCCAGCTGTATCGCCGACCAATGCCCCCGGTCGGCGCCAATCATCGTCACTTGCGACGGTCCCCGGACGCGCATTTACTGTTTATATGACGATGATGCGCTGGAGGGATCCGACGCACAGGAAAGTGCGCTTGGCTTTGATGCCCTCAATGGCGACTGGGGCATATCCATTCCGTGCAACAAGGACGAACTGTCATGGGTGGTCAGTGCCCTGGCCGAGCACTCGGCCAGAATCACGGCGCGCGATATGGAGAGCGGCTTGACGACTAACGAAATACCTGCGGCAAGCGGCGCCAGCCTGGTTCTTGACGTGGAAGGGTTTATGAAATGAGCGCCGTTTCCGTCTATACCTACACCCACTCAGTGACCTATGTCGCCGATAACATCCTGAAAAGCTTCCGCGACATCATCCGACTTAGCGGACTAAATCCCAAAGAACTGACCGATTCCTGGCAGAGCAAACTGCTGGCGTTGAGCACATGGATCGCATCGCAGGATCTCGAAAAGGTCATTCTGGAAATCTACCACCCTGTCACCGGGGCATTGGTTGTGCGCTGGGATCTTGATATCGTCTATAACTGGTCCACCGATGAAGGCACTTTTTACACCGACACGGACCAGTTGCGCTACGCCATCCAAAAGGCAGGCGTGGTGCCGTCGGAAGCCAAATACGATGTCTTGCTCAAAACGAAGCCGGGCCGCCCGGATGTTCAAGGCTGGGGACCTGTGGAATTTCGCTCCACGACCGGCATGGTCAAGCAAAGCCTTGGATCGACCGTCGAACACAATGGCCTAGGTGCCCAAGCCGCGTACTGGAGAAAAGCATAATGCTGACCGTCAATGATGCCTTCCGCAAGTTCAAATCGCGGCTTGAACTTACCGACCGTGAGCAAACCAATGCCAGCCAGCGGCACAAGGAGGTGCGCGAATACGTCGCGACCAAGTTTGCCGTTGAACGCGATTTTCTGACCGGTTCCTATGCCCGTCATACCAAGACCAAGCCGCTGAAGGACATTGACATCTTCTTCATCCTGGCGGCCTCGGAAAAGCACTACCGCGACAAGGCCCCCTCGGTGATTGTCAGCGACGTCTATGATGCGCTGGTCGAAAAATACGGGGCATCTGCCATGCGCAAGCAGGGGCGGTCGGTGAACATCGACTTTGGCGTCAAGCCGGACCTCGATGATAATACGGACCACCGGATCTTGAGCATCGACGTCGTGCCGGCGTTCGCTGCCGGCGACGACTTTGAAATTCCCTGCACGGATACCGGGAAGTGGATCAAGACCAATCCCAAGATCCATGCGGAGAAAGCGGTCAACGCGCACGACGCCTATTCGAAGGAATGGAAAGGTCTGGTGCGCATGGTCAAGTACTGGAACAACAACCCTAAGCACGGTGAGAAGCCTGTAAAGCCGTCGTTCCTTCTCGAAGTCATGGCGCTGGAATGTCTCCATGGTGGCTGGGGCGGGCAATTCGACCGTGAAGTTCAGGCATTGTTCGCCACCTTGGCTGACCGTGTTGTCGATACCTGGCCCGATCCGGCTGGCCTTGGGCCTGCTATCAGTGACGGCATGGACAGCGCACGGAAGCAGCGCGCGCAAACACTTCTCAAGGAAGCCGGTCGCCAGGCAACCGTTGCCATTGACTATGTCCGTAAGGGGCAAAACGGCGATGCGCTCAAGGCGCGGCGCGAACTGTTCGGCCCGCGTTTCCCTCTGTCGTAATCACAAAAATGACTGGAAATACAATGAGTAAATGGTCTTTATCCGGGCTGCTCGCCAGCCTACACCAAGATATTGAATTACAGCTTTCGATCGCACGAAAAGCATTTGCGCATCCAGGAACGAAAGGCGATGCTACCGAAGGTGTTTGGCTGAAACTGCTACAACAATATTTGCCGCAGCGTTACCAAGCGACATCGGCACATGTTGTCGATAGCACCGGTGCTTTTAGCGATCAGGGGTCGTCTCAGAAAACGGAAAATAAAGCACGCTAAGCCGGTTGCAGCGGCCGTAGCGGCCTGAACTTGCCCGCGCCGATCTTGGCGCTGCTGCGCCAGAGGTAATCGCCGGTCAGGTTGATGTGCTCCCAGCCGAGCGGCGACAGGTACTGCAACAGGCCGTCATCGACGGCTTGACCGTGGCCACGCAAGGCGTTCGCGGCCCGCTCCAGATAGACCGTGTTCCATAGCACGATGGCCGCCGTCACCAGGTTGAGGCCGCTGGCCCGGTAGCGCTGCTGCTCGAAGCTGCGGTCGCGGATTTCCCCCAGGCGGTTGAAGAACACGGCGCGGGCCAGCGCGTTGCGCGCCTCGCCTTTGTTCAGCCCGGCATGCACGCGGCGGCGCAGCTCGACGCTTTGCAGCCAGTCCAGGATGAACAGTGTGCGCTCGATGCGTCCCAGCTCACGCAGGGCGACGGCCAGGCCGTTCTGGCGCGGGTAGCTGCCAAGCTTCCTGAGCATCAGCGAGGCCGTCGCCGTGCCCTGCTTGATCGAGGTGGCCATCCGCAGGATTTCATCCCAATGGGCGCGGACGTGCTTGATGTTGAGCGTGCCGCCGATCATCGGTTTCAACGCCTCGTAGGTGGCATCGCCCTTCGGGATGTAGAGCTTGGTGTCGCCCAGGTCACGAATGCGCGGGGCGAAGCGGAAGCCCAGCAGGTGCATCAACGCGAAGACGTGGTCCGTGAACCCTGCCGTGTCGGTGTAGTGCTCCTCGATCCGCAGGTCGGATTCGTGATACAGCAGGCCGTCGAGCACGTAGGTCGAGTCGCGCACGCCGACGTTCACGACCTTGGTGTGGAACGGCGCGTACTGGTCGGAGATATGGGTGTAGAACGTCCGCCCTGGGCTGCTGCCGTATTTCGGATTGATGTGGCCGGTGCTCTCGGCCTTGCTGCCGGTGCGGAAGTTCTGGCCGTCCGACGATGACGTGGTGCCGTCGCCCCAATGCTCGGCGAAGGGATGTCGGAACTGCGCGTTGACCAGCTCGGCCAGTGCCGCCCCGTAGGTTTCGTCGCGGATGTGCCAGGCTTGCAGCCAGGCCAGCTTGGCGTAGGTCGTGCCGGGGCACGATTCCGCCATCTTGGTCAGGCCCAGGTTGATCGCGTCGGCGAGGATCGTGGTCAGCAACAGGTTTTTGTCCTTGGCCAGGTCGCCTGACTTCAGGTGGGCGAAGTGCCGGGTGAAGCCCGTCCATTCGTCTACCTCCAGCAGCAATTCGGTGATCTTGACGTGCGGTAGGATCATCGCCGTCTGGTCGATCAGGGCCTGTGCGGTATCGGGCACCGCCGCATCGAGCGGCGTGATCTTCAGGCCCGACTCCGTGATGATGGCGTCCGGCAGCTCGTTGGCCAGCGCCATGCGGTTGACGGTGGCGAGCTGCGTTTCCAGCAGCGTCAGCCGGTCATGCAGGTACTGGTCGCAATCGGTGGCCACGGCCAGCGGCAATTCGCTGGCCTGCTTGAGGCTGGCGAATTTCGCGGGCGGCACCAGGTAGTCCTCGAAGTCCTTGAACTGGCGCGAGCCTTGCACCCAGATGTCGCCGGAGCGCAGCGCGTTCTTCAGCTCCGACAGCGCGCACAGTTCGTAGTAGCGCCGGTCGATGCCGGTGTCGGTCATCACCAGCTTCTGCCAGCGCGGCTTGATGAACTCGGTCGGCGCGTCGGTGGGCACCTTGCGGGCGTTGTCGCTGTTCATGCTGCGCAGCACCTCGATGGCGTCGAGTACGTCCTTGGCGGCGGGCGCGGCCCGCAACTTGAGCACGTCGAGAAATTCCGGCGCGTAGCGGCGCAGCGTGGCGTAGCTCTCGCCGATG
Organism: Undibacterium piscinae; assembly: GCA_003970805.2. Classification (GTDB taxonomy): domain Bacteria; phylum Pseudomonadota; class Gammaproteobacteria; order Burkholderiales; family Burkholderiaceae_D; genus Undibacterium; species Undibacterium piscinae. Next base: position 609,099 of record CP051152.1, on the reverse strand, counting down.
CGGTGCAGGAAATCGAAGTCCTCGGGTTGCGCGAGCCGCTGCGCTTCGGTGACGCTCTCGGCGAAAGCATCCCAGGACATGACGGCCTCGATGGCGGCGAACGGATCGCGGCCCGCTTGCTTGGCCTCGATCAGCGCCTGGCCGATGCGCCCGAACAGCCGCACCTTGGCATTGATCGCCTTGCCGGATGCCTGGAACTGCTGCTGATGCTTGTTCTTGGCGGCATTGAACAGCTTGCCCAGGATGCGGTCATGCAGGTCGATGATTTCGTCGGTGACGGTGGCCATGCCCTCGATGGCGAGCGCCACCAGGGTCGCGTAACGCCGCTGCGGCTCGAACTTCGCCAGGTCGGCGGGCGTCATCTGGCCGCCCTCGCGGGCGATCTTGAGCAGCCGGTTCTGGTGAACCAGCCGCTCGATGCCGGAGGGCAGGTCGAGCGCCTGCCACGCCTTGAGGCGTTCGATGTGTTCCAGCATGTGCCGCGAGTTTGGTTTGACCGGGGATTGCCGCAGCCAGGCCAGCCACGTCGTCTTGCCGTTGTCGCGGCGCTTGAGCAGATCGTCGAGGCGACGGCGATGCACGTCCGTCAGCGGCTCAGCCAAGGCGTCGTAGAGACGCCGGTTGGCGCGGGTAATCGCTTCGGCGCTCGCCCGCTCGACGGCGTTGAGGGCGGGCACAATGACCGACTGCCGCCGCAGGTGCTCGATCAAGGCTCTGGCCAGCACGATGCCCTTGTCGGTTTGCATGGCCAGCTCGGTCAGCAACTGGACAGCCTGCCGGTAGTGGCCAATCGTGAACGGCTGGAAGCCGAACACCGTTTGCAGCTCGACCAGGTGCTCGCGTCGGGTCTGCTCACGCTGCCCGTACTCGTCCCAGCTTTCGATGCCGACCTTGAGCTGGTTGGCGACCAGTCTCAGCAATGGCGGGAACGGTGGCTCATCAGCGCCAAGGATGACGCCGGGAAAGCGCAGGTAGCAGAGCTGCACCGCGAAGCCCAGCCGATTGGCCGGGCCGCGCCGCTGCCGGATGATGGAGAGGTCGCTTTCGCTGAACGTGTAGTGACGGATCAACTCATCCTTGGTGTCCGGCAACGCCAGCAGGCTTTCGCGCTCGGCGGCGGAGAGGATCGAACGGCGGGGCATGCGGTTTCCTTCTTCTTGAAAACGTAGGTTTGTGACAAGCCCGCCAAGGCAACCGGCGCGGCACGGGAATCAAGGCATTGCGATTCTCGAAAATAGTTCTTGAAATTCTATTCTTGATTGCATATCATCTCAACGAGTTTCGATAAGAAAGGATGCGCATGCGACCGTCTGTTGTGCTTGACATGAAGCGAAGCGCAGTGCGTGAAGCGGTAGGCCGCTTTCGCGCCGCGAACCCGCGCGTCTTCGGCTCGGTGCTGCATGGCACCGACCGGGATGGCAGCGACCTCGACCTGTTGGTCGATGCGCTGCCCGGTGCCACGTTGTTGGACTTGGGCGATTTGGAAGAAGAACTGAAATCGCTGCTCGGCGTTGACGTCGATCTGCTGACTCCCGGCGACCTGCCGCCGAAGTTCCGGGCCAAGGTGCTCGCGGAGGCGCAACCGATATGAGCGAGAACCGCCTGCCCGATTACCTCGACCACATTCAGCAGGCCGCAACCGATGCGCGCAGCTTCGTGGAAGGGATGGCCAAGGACGACTTCTTGGCCGACAAGCGCACCCAGCAGGCCGTCATCATGAGCCTGATCGTCATCGGCGAGGCGGCCACAAAGGTGATGGATGGCTACGTCGAGTTCACCCAGGCGCATGCCGACGTGCCGTGGCGCAGCATGCGCAATATGCGTAATCGCATGGCTCACGGCTATTTCGACATCAACCTCGATGTGGTGTGGGAGACGGTACAGGAATGGCTGCCGGCGTTGCTCCAGCAATTGCCCGCCGTGCGTCAGGATGCCGACGATGAAGACCGTAACGACAAAGGCATGGAGCCATGACCAATCAAGCCGCCGATGTTCGGCCCCTCTGGCGTGTTCGATCCCGCGACCTATGAGCCGCGCTCGGGCAAGACCTTCTGGATGGCCGCAACGGACGTGAGTTCGCTGGTGGGCAAGGAGGCAGCAGCCGACACGCTCATCGGCAACTGCACGACCGCACGACCAGCCTCCCGTTAAAATTCGAGTTAGAACTCATATCCAGCCTGTCTGGGTGCACTGTGAAAGAGGGATCTCCGATGACTGTTGAATCGAGAATATTTTCTGTAGCCGAGTATGTTCAGCCGTCCGAAGGCGAGCCTATTCGTTCCGTTGTGCTTGAAACCCGAGACTCAATTATCGTGGTTTGGCATGTCCATCCCGGGCAGGAAATTGCGGCTCACATTCATCCTCACGGCCAAGACACGTGGACTGTTTTGTCGGGAATGGCTGATTACTTTCAGGGCAATGGGATTGTTCGTGCCCTCAGGGAAGGTGAGATAGCCGTGGCAAGACCGGGCCAAGTGCACGGGGCGCGAAATACAGGTACCGAGCCATTTGTGTTCGTCTCGGTTGTGGCATCAGCCAATGCCGGTTTCGTATTGGCTGAGCGATAGAGCCCAATCTCTGGAGTTGGTCCAATGAGCGGTCGGGGAGATAGGTAACAGACATGCAGCGGACACGGCTGCTAAACCAGGTCGCAAACCTCCTTGCGTCGCAGCGTGCCGCAAGCGACGCGATCAATCGAATGGGGTCGGCATGAGACTGAACACCATCCAGTTCCCGACCGCGTAGCCGCCTGTCCTGCCGATCAGGTCTTGACCATCGACGCCTGGGATCAGTCCTGAATGTTCTTGGAGACCACTACGTTATGAGCCGCAGCCGCCGCAAAACACCCATCGTCGGGCACACGACCTGCGGCAGCGAGCGCGAGGACAAGAAGCTCTGGCATCAGCGCTGGCGCACCCGTGAGCGCACGGCGCTGACCAGCGCGTCGCCCGAAGCCCTGAGCGCCCATCTGCCCCTGCTGGAAAACCAGGCCAGCAGCGTCTGGTCGATGGGCAAGGATGGCCGCTCCTACTGGCCCGTCAAGCGCCAGGCCGCCACGGCGGATCGCATCGCCAATCACAAGGGACGCAACCCGCAAGAACGCGCCTCCCTGAAAAAGCGCCTGCTGCGCAAGTGGATGAGCAAATGAAGCTCTCCTTCCATCAGCACATTGCGCTGTTCTGGATGATCGGTGCTCCGGGCGTCTTCGCGCCCGTGATCGAGAACGCCAAGCGGCCCGATGCCGGCGCCGTCATGGCGTGGGGTGTCGCGATCGTGGCGGTGATGATCCTCTTCACCCCTTTGCTGCTGCGCTGTCCACCATTCCGGCGCTGGTATGGCCGGACGGATGCGCTGTCGGAGCGGCAGCGCCAGGCGCTTGCCGAGCGCGGCCTGCGCCGCTACTACCAGACCGCTTTCGATGACGGCTACGTGCCCCGCGTGATGCCCTACGTGTGGCGCATCATCTGGACGGTCGGCGGGTTGATGGCTGTGACCGCCGTACTGCCTACCAACACCGGACGGCCAGCCTTCGATGCCTTGGTGGTCTTCTCGACCTGGTATCCGATAGGCGTGATGCTGCTGGTTTTCGCGTCGAGGCCCCTTGGCCGGTTGATTCGCCAAAGAGCACAGGAGCGGCGGAAATGAGCACGTCAACCATCGAGGCGCTGGCCAGCGCCTGGGCAAGGATTGCCGAGGAAGCGGAATTCCCCGCTGACTACGAGGGGACTGCCACACCACAAGCGCATCGGGCTAGCGAAGCTATTCAGGAGCAGATTCGGGAGCGCATCGTCGCCACCAACGACATGCGGCTGTTCAGCCTGCTGCACCTGCTGGGTCAGGCGTCGCTGCGCATGGAGCAAGCGCTGTGGCCGGAGGATTACGAGCGGATGACGCGCGAGGTTGAGGAAGCCCTGCGGCAAGCCACCGACGCCAACGCCAGATCGTACACCCACGAAGAAGTGATGCAGGCGATGCAGGAACGCATCGACCGGGCGCGAGACAAGCCATGTTGATTGGCTATGCGCGCGTCTCGACGCAGGATCAGAACCTGGAGCTGCAACGCGAAGCCTTGAGCAAGGCCGGATGTAAAAAGGTCTTCGAGGACAAGGTGAGTGGCACGCGGGCAGACCGGCCTGGCTTGGCCAAGACGCTCGAAATGCTGCGCGAAGGCGATACTTTGGTCGTCTGGAAGCTCGACCGGCTGGGCCGGTCGGTCAAGCAACTGGTCGATCTGGTCGGCGATCTGCACAAGCACGGTGTCCAGTTCAGGAGCCTCACCGACTCCATCGACACCGGCACACCATCCGGGCGGTTCTTCTTCCACGTCATGGCGAGCCTTGCCGAAATGGAGCGCGAGCTGACCGTCGAGCGCACCCGCGCCGGGCTGGAAGTCGCCAAGCAGCTCGGCCGCAAAGGCGGCCGCAAGCCGAAGATGACCGACAGCAAGATCGAGTCGGCCAAGAAGCTGCTGGCCAGCGGGGTGCCGCCCAAGGACGTGGCCAAGAACCTCGGCGTGTCCATTCCGACGCTGTACCGCTGGGTGCCAGCCTCCACGCACGCTTAGCGTGCTTTATTTTCCGTTTTCTGAGACGACCCCGATCAGATCGACGTTGTAGTGTTCGACCGCCAGTATTCGCCTTTCATATTTCGGCATGGTGATCAATTCATTATTCCTGCGGAAAGCGTCTACGCGGTGTTTGAAGCCAAACAATCAATCAACGCTACATTAGTAGCGTATGCGCAGGAAAAAGTTGCTAGCGTACGCAAATTACACCGAACCAGCCTGCCAATTCCCCATGCTGGTGGAACTTATCCGCCGAAGGCGCTGACGCCGATTATTGGCGGTATATTGACTCTTGGCAGCAACTGGAACCCACCGCTTGGCGATGCAATGCGCGCGGTTCTCTTGAGCGGCGATGCCGGCGGCAAGCTCGATCTGGGCTGTGTCGCATCGCATGGAGTGTTTGACTATGATGAGGCGACCGCCGCGTATAACATTCACGAATCAGGCAAACCAGCCACCGCTTTTCTTTTCGAATTAATCGCCCGACTCCAGGCTACCGCGACAGTCCCGATGATTGATATCCATGCCTATGGAGCATGGCTGGACGTCTGAGCAGAGGTAAGTGGTTAGAAATACCTGCAGCATGACGACCCGGAACGAGTGTTTTGATTCATAACTCATTGATTTAAAAGACATCCAAAATAATCTGGGCTTTGGGCTTACAACCCCCTGTAGGGATACAGCCCATTCCCTCGAAAAGGTAAAAACGTTAAGGTTGGACGCTAATTCATTATTACGGATATACAAATAAGCAAGAAAAAACGGATTATTTCGGTAAGAATATTACAAGTAATCAGTGTTCAAGACTATTCCAAAAAGAAACTTTTACCTTTTCGAGGGGATGGGCACAATTAGCCTGATTGCGATTGCTGGCGTTGTCGGTCTTGATCAGCAACTCGATGCGATTGCGGTTCATCGCTGGCAGGGCGCGCCCATTACTAAAAATTTTACCGTCTACGCCTATGTTGGTGCTTGGGTTCCAGCGATTGAAGTTGCCGGTGCCGGCAAACACTTTATCGAGCAAGCGATTGGCTTCGGCCAGATCGGTGTTATTTGCCACCAGCATGGTGACGTCTTCAAAGCGCGACAATTGGGCCGCGATACGCATCAGATCTTCACGCGCTAGCAGGCGGCTATTCGACATATCGCGCTCTTCTGGGGTGCCGTTGAAGTTACCCCAGGCCGAGACCGAGGCACCGTAAGCCATCCAGGTAGCGGCGTGCGATGCGCCTTCTTTCGGCACCAGATAAGTCGTCACCGGAGGCGGTGGTGGTAAAGGCTCGGGCGGCTGTGGTGGAATAGGTTCATCTGGATCTTCACCGCATGCGGTCAAAGGCAGCGCCAGACCAGCGAGCGCCAAGGCCCCGGCGCCGCGCATGAATTGCCTGCGCTGTTGTGATGCAAAGTTGATGTGATCTACTTCTACTGATTTTTCGTGCGCCATATGCCTTACTCCTAATATTTTTTCATATTGAAATTTCCATCTGTCCCATGCCGTGATCGGCTTGCCCTGAGAAAGATCTTGCTCAAGGACAAAACCAGTTTATCGCCAGAAATTTTCAAAAAAAAGAGACATATACTGCACTATTGATTCAGTTTTCTCATGACTCCTAAGTTTATTTTGTTTTTGCCTAGATATTTGGTTAATGCACGGCAGGCTAACAGTCTTCGTAATAAACGCTAGCCATAGGGGGGGGCAGGGGTGAACGAGGAATCTCATTAAAAACTGCGCAGGCGCTCAATCAGGGCCTGTATGGCCGTCTAAAATTGCCCTGTTGCGCTGCCACTTACATCATTTACATTTTCTGTTGCAAATTCAACCCAGCATGGTGCTCGATTTTGTTTGAATAGGGAGCGCTTACGCAATCCCTATGCGGCCTGCAGGCCCAAATGCTGCCAGCAAGCGCATGGAATATGCGCCTACACGTGTGGGGCGTGGCGTGTAGTTTGCGTAGTCAGTGCAGCTTGATGCGCGGATTTCTGACCCTGTCTATGCTGGCGACCCAAGTGGCCAGCCAGGTGTGAAACCAGCCGTAGACCACCACTTGATGATGCTTGTGTAGCGACCAGTACATCCATTTGGCGATTGTGCCTTCGATGAAGATAGAGCCACTCGCGAGCGCCCCCATCAAGCTACCGACGGTACTGTAATTTCCTAGCGAGAGCAAAGAGCCGTGGTCGGTGTAGCGATAAGTCAGCAACTCTTTGCCATTGAGCATGCGTATCAGCGATTTGGCCAGTAGGCTCGCTTGCTGATGCGCGGCCTGGGCGCGTGGCGGCACTGCAGGCAGGCCTTCTCCTTGCGGGCAGGCGCAGCAATCGCCGATCGCAAAAATGGCCGGATCGCGGCTAGTTTGCAATTGCGCGTTGAGTACCAATTGATTGATACGATTGCTTTCCAGTCCATCGATATCCTTTAAGAAATCGGCGGCCTTGATACCTGCCGCCCACACCACGATACCGCTGGGGATGAATTTTCCGCTGGCCATCATGACCCCGTCTTTGCTGACCTCCACTACTTTTTCATTGGTGTGAACTTCCACGGCGATACTGCGCAACTCTTTGGCGACCGCTGCCGCAAGGCGTTCAGGCAGCATTTGCAGTAAGCGCGGGGCGGCATCGACCAAGACAATCTTCAAGTCTTTTTCAGGATGAAAATTTACCAAGCCATAGCTGGATAATATTTTAGTGGTCATGTGCAGCTCGGCCGCTAGCTCGACCCCAGTCGCGCCGCCTCCTATGATCGTGACGGTGAAGCGACCTTCGCCTGCGACCTGCGCCAATGACTGCGCGCGCAGGCAACAATTCACCAGTTTTTTGTGGAAACGCTCGGCCGCCGCTAAGGTATCGAGCATGATGCAATGCTCACGCACGCCCTTAGTGCCAAAATCATTACTCTGGCTACCCAGTGCTAGCACCAAACTATCGTAAGCGATCGACTGGGTGGGCAATAGCTCCTCATTATTCTCATCCAAAGTCGGTGCCAGAAAAATTTTCTTATAGCGTCTGTCCAGGCCATTCATGCGCCCCAGGCGGAATTCAAAATGATTGGCGCGCGCTAAGGCGAAATATTCTCTCTCATCCGCTTGGCTATCTAAGGTGCCAGCCGCGACCTGATGCAGTAGCGGCTTCCACAAATGGGTAGGGCTGGCATCGACCAGGGTAATGGGCTTTCTTCTTCTTGCCTAATTGCTGGCCCAGGCGCACCGCTAATTCCAGGCCGCCGGCACCACCGCCGACGATGGTAATTTTATGCAAAACTTCATCAAACATCGCACTCACGATAAATATCCTCAATGTTGGAAAATGGGCGACCGCAAATACGCAACGGCTAGTGCGCACAGCGTAGAAGGCGATCTAATGGAGGCAGTGTGACGTCATATGGCTCCATTGAGTAGTGCCAATAATTGATTTTCAATGGAACCATTTATTGGGCGAGCCTAACAATAGCCGAGCTTACTGCTAAGAAGCTAACTCATCGACGTTTCGCAATCAATTCCCACAGACACAGGATCTGTATCGTGAAGTGTGTGTGGCCATGTTCTTCCGCTATTCGCCGACCTCCAATTTTACATCTTAACCTCCAATACAATTAAATGCGAAATTATGTATTTTCTGATTGATGAGTTACTGTTGCTTCTTAGCGTTGTTTTTTGCCCATATTGCTTGCTGCGCCAATGCTTGCTGGGGTCGATTGTATCGAGGTTCCCGCATCGAGTATCTGGACGAAAATTTCATCTCTTTTGATCATGCCCAGTTCAAAGCGAGCTCGCTCTTCAACGGCTCCGGTTCCGGTCTTCAGATCCTTAACCTCTGACTCTAGCTTTTCATTGCGCTGTTTTAATCCCTCGTTTTTCACCTGGACTTGCGCTAACTGCTGATCAAAATCCCATACGCGGAGCCAGCCACCTTTTCCTAGCCAGAGTGGGTATTGTATGAGTATCAGAAGTAAAGAAACTACCAGAGTGATCAAGCGCATTGAGTGACAATACGAAAACGATTTAACGGATTGAAAAAAGGGGAACTGAATCCCCTTTTTTTAACGACTAATAATAAATTGCTTATTACTTCAGATTATAGAATGCATCGCGGCCAGGATAGCTGGCGATTTCACCCAAATCTTCTTCTATGCGCAATAATTGATTGTACTTAGCCATACGATCAGAGCGCGACAAGGAACCTGTCTTGATCTGCAGAGCATTCATGCCAACCGCGATATCTGCGATTGTGCTGTCTTCAGTTTCGCCTGAACGATGTGAAATGACAGCGGTATAGCCAGCACGTTTTGCCATTTCAATCGCGGCAAAAGTCTCAGTCAAAGTACCGATCTGGTTAATCTTGATCAGAATGGAATTGGCAATACCCTTTTGTATGCCTTCTTTGAGGATCTTGGTGTTTGTAACGAACAGATCATCGCCTACCAACTGAACTTTTTTACCCAGAACCTCAGTCAGAGTCGCCCAACCATCCCAATCGCCTTCAGCCATCGCATCTTCGATGGAAATAATTGGGTATTTGTCGACCCAGGTTGCCAGTAGATTAGTGAAGTCAGCGGCCGACAAAGTCAGGCCTTCACCTGACAAGTGGTATTTGCCATCTTTGTAGAATTCGCTTGCTGCGCAATCGAGACCCAAGGCGATCTGCGTACCTGGCTCGTAGCCAGCAGCTTCAATCGCCTGAATAATCATCTTGATTGCAGATTCGTGGTTGTCGACGGAAGGAGCAAAACCGCCTTCATCGCCTACCGCTGTTGTCAACCCTCTATCTTGCAGGATTTTTTTCAAGGCGTGGAATACTTCTGCACCGTAACGCAGCGCTTCACGGAAGCTTGGCGCGCCTACCGGAATAATCATGAACTCTTGAATATCCAGATTATTGTCTGCGTGTGCGCCACCATTGATGACGTTCATCATAGGCACTGGCATTTGCATTGCGCCAGAACCACCGAAGTAACGGTAAAGCGGCAGGCCAGCTTCTTCAGCGGCAGCTTTGGCAACAGCCATAGATACGGCGAGCATGGCATTGGCGCCCAGGCGACCTTTATTTTCAGTGCCATCGAGGTCTATCAGGGTGCGATCGAGAAATGCCTGCTCATTAGCATCAAGACCCATGATCGCTTCGGCGATTTCGGTGTTGATATTTTCGCAGGCTTTCAATACGCCCTTGCCCAAATAACGGGATTTATCACCGTCGCGCAATTCTATCGCTTCACGCGATCCTGTTGAGGCGCCAGACGGCACTGCAGCACGTCCCATGACGCCAGACTCAAGCAAAACATCACATTCAACGGTAGGATTTCCGCGTGAATCTAATACTTCACGTCCAATAATATCTACGATGGCACTCATTCAATTCTCCTAAACTATCAATATAGCGAACAAAATAATTCACTTGCGCATGCAATTACAACAGTCTTCCATCTGCCTGTCGCTTTCGATCAGGCCAGCAGATAAAGTCGCATTTGATTTTTGTATTTTGATGGATGCTTTTGAGGTTGAAATCAAAGGCATCGTCTCGATAAACTCAAAAGCACACTACCGCTGCCCTCCTTTGTCTATTTAAGAAAAAAGGAGGGGATGTCCGTCAATGTGCAAATCAGGTAAAGCTGGATTCCAGAAATCCATTCTTTTTAACTACACGATCAAGATCGATCAAGGTGGATAACAATTCTTTCATGCGACCTAGAGGTACGGCATTTGGCCCGTCAGACATGGCTTGCGCAGGATTCGGATGTGTTTCCATAAACAAACCAGCTACACCTACCGCAACAGCGGCGCGCGCCAGTACCGGGACAAACTCACGCTGGCCGCCGGATGATGTGCCCTGCCCGCCCGGCAATTGCACTGAGTGAGTCGCATCAAATACGATAGGGCAATTTGTCTCGCGCATGATAGCGAGCGAACGCATATCAGATACCAGATTGTTGTATCCGAAAGAAACGCCGCGCTCGCAGGCCATAAAACTGTCTTCCGGCAAACCCGCTTCTTTGGCGGCCGCACGCGCTTTGGCGATGACATGAATCATGTCGTGCGGTGCGAGGAACTGGCCTTTCTTGATATTCACTGGCCTGCCCGATTGGGCGCATGCCTGGATGAAATCCGTCTGGCGACACAAAAAAGCCGGGGTTTGCAGCACATCGACTACTGCAGCAACGGCTTTGATTTCTTCTATGGCGTGAATATCGGTCAAAACCGGAACATTGAGCTGTTTTTTAACGTCAGCTAATATTTCCAGGCCTTTTTCCATGCCCAGGCCACGAAAAGACGTGCCCGACGAGCGATTGGCCTTATCAAAGGAAGATTTGTAGATAAACGGAATCCCCAATGCAGCGGTCATTTCTTGTAAGGCACCTGCAGTATCGTGCGCCATTTGACGCGACTCGATAACGCAAGGCCCTGCAATCAGAAAAAATGGCTGATCAAGACCGACATCAAAACCGCAAAGTTTCATGCTTAAACCCCGTTCGCTTTTTTATTTGCCAATTTATGTGCGATTGCCGCTTTGGCAAAAGAGATGAACAGTGGATGTCCGTCACGTGGCGTTGACTTAAATTCCGGATGATATTGCACGCCCATATACCATGGGTGCGCATTAGCGCCGGTACGTGGCAACTCCATGATTTCGCACAGGTCTTCAGTCGGTGTACGGGCAGAAACGATCAAACCGGCTTCTTCAACGCGACCGAGGTAGTGATTATTGGCTTCATAGCGATGACGGTGACGCTCAGTAACGACATTGCCGTAAACTTCCGCTGCCAAGGTGCCTGGTTTAATCGCGCAAGTTTGTGCGCCCAGACGCATGGTGCCGCCGAGATCGGAATTTTCATCGCGAAGCTCAACCTTGCCGTCATGGTTTTGCCATTCATTGATCAGCGCAACGACAGGCTGTGAAGTTTCCAGATCAAACTCAGTGGAGTTAGCCATCGTCAAGCCTGCCATATTGCGGGCATACTCGATCAATGCTACCTGCATACCGAGGCAAATGCCAAGATAAGGGATTTTGTTTTCGCGCGCATAACGGGCAGCCATGATCTTGCCTTCTACGCCGCGCTTACCGAAACCACCAGGTACCAGAATTGCATCAAATTTTTCTAATGCAGCCGTTCCGTGCGCTTCGATTTCTTCGGAATCTACGTATTCGATATTGACGCGGCTTTCGGTATGAATACCGGCATGACGCAAAGCTTCTGTCAGCGATTTGTAGGATTCGGTCAGATCTACGTATTTACCGACCATACCGATGGTAACTTCTTCCTTCGGATTTTCCAGTGCGTAAATCAGTTTGTCCCACATTTCCAGATTGGCCGGTTTAGGCGACAGTCCTAACTTGTCACAAACGATCCTATCGAGACCCTGGTCGTGCAACATCTGAGGAATCTTGTAGATGGTATCGGCATCCCAAACGGAAATGACCGCATCTTCCTGCACGTTGGAGAACAAGGAAATTTTTGCGCGCTCATCATCCGGAATGCGACGATCGGCACGGCACAATAAGGCGTCTGGGAAAATCCCGATTTCACGCAATTTTTGTACGCTGTGCTGGGTAGGCTTGGTTTTCAATTCGCCAGCCGATGCCAGGTAAGGCACTAGGGTCAGGTGCACGAAGGCCGCTGAATTGCGACCGGCACGCAGGCTTAACTGACGAGCGGCTTCCAGGAAAGGCAAGGATTCAATGTCGCCAACCGTCCCGCCAATTTCGACCAATGCCACATCGTAACCATTGGCGCCACGGTAAATGAAATCTTGAATTTCATTGGTGATATGAGGAATAACCTGGACAGTCTTACCCAGATATTCACCACGACGCTCTTTACGAATCACTGATTCATAAATTTGGCCGGTAGTGAAATTATTCACCTTTTTCATCTTGGCAGTGATGAAACGCTCATAGTGTCCAAGATCCAAATCGGTTTCGGCGCCGTCATCGGTAACGAATACTTCGCCGTGTTGGAATGGACTCATGGTACCCGGATCAACGTTGATATACGGATCGAGTTTGAGCATGGTGACTTTAAGGCCGCGCGATTCAAGGATCGCAGCGAGGGAGGCGGCAGCTATGCCTTTGCCTAATGAGGAGACTACGCCCCCGGTAACGAATACAAACTTGGTCATTGCAGAAGGTGCCGTGCGGCACAAGCGGGAAATTCGAATTATACCTCACGAAGCGAGAACAACACCAATTCAGAACTTAAATTTTGCTCTTAACTTGGTGTTGCATCAGGGAAAAGTTTCACTACATCGTCGCTGAGAATTGTAATCTTGCAAAATTTTGCATTCCTTGCGTATTCGGAATCTCCTTTATTCCAGAACTGCGACGTAGCACTGCCGCGCTCACTCCATAGGAATTTGATCGCCACAAATAGCCCAACTCCAATTCGCCGACCGAACTTTTCGGATGTAAGCCAAGATCCTGGTTGTTAAAATAGCCGCCTTGCAAGGTCGCGTCGTAAGCGATAAATTTGATCTCGCCGCGCAAATACAAATAATTTGCCGCTTGTTCCGGTAATTGATTTAACTGCCCTACCCTTAGCGTAAGATCTGCGCTGGCATCAGTAAAAATATTACCCAGCCTGGTTTTCAATCTAGGACTCAGATCTGCCTTCGATGCGAGCACCCAACGCGAAGGACTCCACTGACCGGAAGCGACCACACCCCACTCCTGTTTTAATTGTGTATTCCATGCCTGCGGCAAAGGCTGATCCAGGACTTTATGTAAATTGGTCTGGGTCCACTCGCCACCGGCGCAAGGTCCCAGACAGCCGAGATCAAGACCAAGATAGGTGCCGCTGCCGCTAGCGTCAAACGCTTGCTTATACACGCCGCCATATAGCCAACCTGCATACGGATGATCCGAGGGAGAAAGTTGTTCTGGCTTTAGCTTAATATCTGATGCCGTATATAATTCTTGACCGATACGCCAGCCATAACTGACAGAAGAAGTTGCGGCATTGCGCACTTTTCGTACGTCAATCTGAATTCCGCTGGTGTAAAAGCCGTCGTCTTTTTTTAATAGCAAACTATCATTATCTATACTCACACTTAACACCGAAAAACCGTCTGCCGATACTTGTTTGTATTCAACCAGCGAGGGTAAGGCACTTTGCGCAAAACCACTGTTTATCATTAGCGCATTCACAAGTAGGATTGCGCATGAACATATATTCATTGAACGGATAGATGGAAACGGATAAATCTTAAGCATCCTGAACTTTCAATTCAAAAGAGGTAATCATCTCATGAACTGCCGCTGCCGTCTGCGCCGGAACCTCCATAGGAATCAAATGACCCCCGGCGATTTTTGTAAAATGCTTGCCAACCAGTTTTTGAGTTGCCTTTAAGCCTGCCTGACGGCATTCGACAGACTCCGTGCCCCCTACAAAACCAACCGGCACCCGCAGGCCGCGACGGGCAATTGCGCCCAGATGATCTGGCAGCGTTAAATAAATTTGCGCTTCGATGTCGCGGTTAAAACGCAAAGTAACGCCTTCAGGGTGAGGCATTAATCCGCAATTGAGGTAGTCGCGCAATACCTCGGGTGGCCATATAGCGAACATTTCCTTGGAAGCAAAATGCCGATACGCTTCGTCCGCATCTTTCCAAAGCATTCTGCGCTTCTCGGCAAATCGTGCAGGTGAGTATTTTTTCCCCAGATCCAGGCGTTTAAACAGGCGCAATATCAGTGCACGCCATCCTGCGACCAGAGGTGAATCAAGTACCACTACGCAACGCACCAGGTCAGGTCGCAGACTCGCGAGCATGAACGATAAGATGCCGCCTAGCGAATGCCCTACCAGTATCACCGGGTCATTGTACTTTAGCTCCAAAGTGTCGATCAGTTCCTGCACCAGATGCGGCCAACCGTTAGTTACCGGATACTGTGGATTATGCGCATGCACTTCTAAGGCGTTGATCTGATAATGCGTATTGAGATGCTCGAACATCTGTCGATAGGTTCCGGAAGGAAAGCTATTGGCATGAGCAAAATGAAGTATGGGTTTGTTGTTTTGGCTGGTCATAGATGATCGCGGCACAAACCTATAGCCACTGAATATCAGCGTCGATACCAGTAACGTGCATGTTCGGTGCGGTATTCGGAAATAATTAGAGTAGATCCGAATTGTAATGTGATTGCACCCGCTTCGTCTGTCCTTAGACGATTCACTCCAAAATCGGCATAACGCTCAAATACCTCCGCCTTAGGGTGGTGATAGCGATTTCTATACCCGAGCTGGAATAAGGCTACTTCAGGATGTACGGCTTTCAAGAACTCTGGTGTTGATGATGTGCCGCTACCGTGATGCGGCGCTAGCAATACGGTAGCGGCTAACTTAGCCGGCACAGTATTGAGCAATTCCTTTTCCTGCGCCGCTTCTATGTCGCCGGGCAAGAGTATCGAATACTTATCGGTCGAGATTTTAAGTGTGCAACTATCACGCATTTGGTTTCCATTTGATGCTGTCATAACTGGCTGCAGATGGCGAAGGGTGCAACATCTCAAAATGAACACCGTCCCAATCCCATGTTTGAGATCGACCAGTCAATAATCGCCAAGTGTTTCTGTGTTTTCGCGCCATATTTCTCTATTCGCAATATTTTCCAGATCGACCAAAACTACTGGCCATGGGGGTGCTGGCGTCATGGTGATAGATGCAAAGGTGCCTACAACCATGCCGGAGGAGGAAAATATCGGTTGCGACCAGCAAGCGCCCTAAGCCGGCTTCCACGCGATCCAGTAATATCCTTGTAAGGGGTCAATATGGATGGCGTTGTAAATATCAACTCACTATTACGATAAGCGTTGAGCGGTGAACGCCGCGGTAAGCGCAGGAATCGGCAATGCCTTCGCCTACTGGTATGCCATTGATGGCGGCGTTGTAAAAGTCCGGTAAACTCGCGCGCGATACATTGGCCGAGATGGAGCAGTTTGGGCCTTCCGGTTCCATCTAATAGCAGAACACTACACAACATGGCCAGGATTAAGTTGTTGCAATTGGCCAGCCAATGTACAATCGCTTCCAATTGGACGGCGGTGTCTGATGGCAACCAGTAAATCAAGGATTTTACTGCGAATTTGTTCAAATTTTTTCGCTCGTCTGGAATCGGTGACGTTTGCATAATGACGTGAACCGATTCGTCAAAGCAGCACGCCACGAGGTGGGCCGTCTATCTATTCAGCGACCCGCCCGGTGCGCGGCACGTGGCCGTGTACCAGCTTCATTGCTTGCAGCAACGTTAGCGGGCCGTTTATCTGCGGCGACCCGCCCGGTGAGTTGGCTATCGGGACTGAGCAAGCCGGCCGTATACAGTAACCAGATTTCCTTACCATATTGGGTATGCTTAAGTTGCGGTGCATATTGGCTGAAATAGCTGGCTAGATTGTTGACATCACGTTCCAGCAGTACCGCCGCTTCCGTATTGCTGGCAGCATCTATCGCTTGCGGCAAATCAATGATGACGGGGCCATCCCCATCAACCAGAATATTAAATTCTGATAAATCCCCATGTATTACACCGGCGCAGAGCATCAGAACTACCTGCCTCACTAGTTGCGCATGATAATTAAGCGCCTGTTGTTCGCTTAATTCCACGTCATTAAGACGCGGCGCGGCATTTCCGGACTCATCGGTAACGAGGTCCATCAGCAGTACGCCTTCAAAGCAAATGTATGGCTTAGGTACCCTGACGCCAGCCGCTGCAAGCCTATACAAGGCATCTACCTCGGCATTCTGCCAGGCTTCTTCCTGCATCTTGCGACCGTAGTTGGTGCCTTTTTCCATGGCGCGCGCCTGCCGGCTATTCTTGACCTTACGGCCTTCCTGATACGAGGCCGCTTGCCTAAAACTACGCTGGCTAGCCTCTTTGTACACTTTGGCGCAACGAATTTCTTCGCCACATCGCACTACATAAACGGTCGCTTCCTTACCGCTCATGAGTTGGCGCATCACTTCATCTACCAAGCCCTCTTCGATCAGCGGTTGAATTCTTTTGGGTGTTTTCATTAATGGATAAAAAATTCGAATAGTTAGAGTTAGACGGTGACTAAACAATGTAAAACAATCGACTACTCAGATTGCTCTAGAACTCGTGACAACGAATAGTATCAAGATGCACGCTAGTACGTCTGTCTGATCTATAATGAAAGCGTACGATAAGCGCAATATAACCACGATCTAGTTACAAACATAGCGTTCTTAATTCACCAAGCCAGGAGCAACATCATGAGCAAAGCACAAGACAGTAAAAAAGCGGTAAAAAAAGAACCAGCCAAATCACCAAAAGAAAAAAAAGAAGCAAAAAAAATTAAGAAAGAGGCGTCTAAGCGTCAATAAACTCAGCTCTGAGACTGCACATTGATCTTAAGTATGATTTCGGAGCGACTGGTCCTATCCTGAAACTTGCCTGAACTTTGTTTATCGCCGTCGTTGAGAGTTTGCCCGTTAATTGATAAAAATGCCGGCAACTCTCAAACTGTCTTAATTTCCCCCTCTAAATTTGTCCCTTTTCGATTTCAATCGTCCTCATTCGGGTCCATCTGAGGAAAGAGCACCTCAGTATATCCAAACTGCGCCAGATCCCTGATACGCATAGGGTAAAGTACGCCATTGAGATGATCGCATTCATGCTGAACTACGCGAGCGTGAAACCCGTCGACTTCGCGGCAGATTTTTTTACCGAACTGGTCCACACCTTCATAGCGTAACTTGGTCCAGCGCGGCACTAGTCCGCGCATGCCAGGCACCGACAGGCAACCCTCCCAAGCCTCTTCCATGTCTTCGGATAAAGGTGTCAACACAGGATTGATCAGCACCGTCTCGGGCACGGTAGGCGCATCGGGATAGCGCGCGTTATCCTTGAATCCAAAAATCACCAGTTGCAGGTTAACGCCGATTTGCGGTGCCGCTAGCCCAGCGCCATTAGCCTCGGCCATAGTGGCGAACATATCGTTCACTAATTGATGCAATTGCGGCGTGTTCGTTTCCAGTACCGGTTCGGCAACGCGTAACAGTCGCGCATCGCCCATTTTCAGTATCGGGTAAATCATGGTAAGTCTCCTTTGTTACGCATAGGGGTTTGACCGTAGTTTGGCCGCAGTTTGATCATGGCCGTCGATTTTTATTATTTCAAATAAGCGGTTCGACCAATTGCCTGCCTGAAGTTAATGCGAATGGCCATCGAACATAGAATCGCACCACTGATAAGCTACTTCAATTACTCCCGGCTGGTGCTTCTGCGCACATCCGAACTAATTCATCCTCGCTCAGTACGGTAATACTTAACTCACGTGCCTTAACCAGCTTACTGCCGGCATCATCTCCGGCAACCAGGTAACTGGTTTTTTTCGAGACCGAGCCGGCCACCTTACCGCCATTTTTTTCTATCAGGGCGCTGGCCTCATCTCTGCTCAAATTTGGCAAACTACCGGTAAGTACCACCGTCTTGCCGCTTAAAGGTAAAACCATTTCCTGGTAACGCGGCACTTGCGGCCAATGCACGCCGGAGGCGATCAACTGATTCACCAATTCTACATTCAAGGGATCAGCAAAAAAACTCAATACTGATTTTGCCACCACAGGACCGACATCATGCACGGCAAGCAGTTGCTCTTCGGTCGCGGCCATTAATGCCTCCATGCTGCCAAAGCGCAGCGCCAGATCTTTTGCGGTGGACTCACCGACATGACGGATACCTAACGCATAAATGAAGCGCGGTAAGGTGCAAGACTTGGAAGTCTCAAGAGCGGTTAGTATGTTGCCGGCTGATTTTTCAGCCATCCTATCGAGCTCGGCAAGCGAAGATAAACCCAATTTGTATAAATCGGCAGCCGTCGTGACCACATGTTTATCGACCAGTTGATCAATCAATTGCTCACCGACACCGTCGATATTCATAGCCTTGCGCGAAGCGAAATGCACCAAGCCGCCTTTTCTCTGTGCCGGGCATTTAATCCAGCCCCCGGAACAACGGGCGATCGCCTCATCTTCCAGTTTTACTATGGCGGACTGACACACCGGACATACCGCCGGCATCACGAATTGGGTCGCATTGACCGGACGTTTTTCAAGAATACTGGCAACCACCTCAGGAATCACGTCGCCGGCACGGCGCACGGTGACGGTATCGCCTATCCGGATATCCTTCCTTAGTATTTCTTCCTCGTTGTGCAAGGTGGCATTGGTTACCGTGACACCACCGACAAATACCGGAGCGAGTCTGGCGACAGGAGTAATGGCGCCGGTGCGCCCCACTTGCACCTCGATATCCAATACGGTCGTAATTGCTTCCTGAGCCGGAAACTTATGCGCGATGGCAAACCTGGGCGCCCGCGAGATAAATCCCAATTTTTCCTGCGCGGCAAAGTCGTTGACCTTATACACCACGCCATCAATCTCATAAGGCAAGGAGCCGCGGGTATCCTGAATTTTCTTGTAAAAATCAATCAGGCCAAGCACCCCGCGCACGACGGCATTGTGCTCGCAAACCGGAATGCCGATGCCGGCGTACCACTGCAGCAAATCGCGGTGCGATGGCGGTAGCGGCGCGCCCTCAAGCAAACCTATCCCATAGGCAAAAAAACGCAGGCTACGCTGTGCCGCAATCTTGGAATCCAGTTGCCGTAAACTACCTGCAGCGGCATTGCGGGGGTTGGCAAATTCTTTTGTCCCGGCCGCTCGTTGGCGTTCATTGAGCTTCTCAAAATCAGATTTGAACATCAGCACTTCGCCGCGTACATCCAATATCGCCGGCGGCGACTCAGTATGTAAACGCAAAGGCAGGCTGCGTATGGTGCGGATATTCTCGGTGACATCCTCTCCGGTGAAACCGTCACCGCGGGTTGCCGCTTGCGTCAAAACGCCATCGACATAACGCAGGTTTATCGCCAATCCGTCAAATTTCAGGTCGATCGCGTAATCAACTTCCTCGCCGCTACCTAAGCCATCCTTGACCCTGCGGTCGAAGTCAGCCACATCCTGCTCTTCAAATGCGTTATTAAGTGAGAGCATGGGAACGGCATGCTGTACCTGAGTAAATTCCGGTAAGGGAGCGCCACCGACACGTTGAGTCGGAGAATCGGCGCCCCTCAATCCGGGATGCGCGGCCTCCAAAGCCTGTAGTTCGGCAAACAGCTTATCATATTCAGCGTCTGGTATGGTCGGTGCATCCTTGACATAATAGGCTAGAGCATGACGACTGATTTCTTCACGCAGGAATTTTGCGCGCGCTTCGACTGAACCCGTGCTACCAGGGCATTCCGCCCCTGTATCAAATAAATCTTCTTGCATACTTTAACTAAACAATCTTTGCGCTCGCAGCGAACCTGCAGGAATCTGCGACTCTGCCATTGCCGCATAAAACTCACCGACCTGCCCGGCGATTTCATCGAGCGCCTCTTTTGAGATGGCTTGATTGCTGTCGTCGACCACGGTACCGCCAAGACGGGTAGACAGGGACCTGGCACAGGCCGACATCGCACCGAAGCCATCGCGGTCTGGCGCGACGCAAGGTACGTCAAGTAGCAGGGTCAGGCGTGAAGTCACCGCCTCGCCCATGCTGACATTGGTCGATAAGGTAAATAAACTACCGCCATCACCGTCCGACATCACCAAACGACCATCCGGACGCACGTCGAAGCCCTGTTTTTCCAGCGCCGACAGCAAGGTGTTAATTGCCCACGGTGCGCCATTAGCGAGGATGTTGACGCTCAGTTGCGCATCATGCTCGGAAACGAACTGATGCAAATCCCTTGAGGTCGCCATCACGAGATTCATGTCAGGAATGTCAGAGTAAGCGTTCAATTTGTCCGAAATCTCACGCAACTTAGTGACAAACTCGGAATATTCGAGTTCGTTTAAAGGTCCGGCACGACTTACCATCTGTACCCCGGCAAACATTCCCGTGAATACACCGCCATGGCCAATCACTTCCCGCGTGCCATCCTGAGTCAATCCGATAAAATGCACAGGTTTTTTGCCCACATACCTTAGGCCGCTAATTTCCGTCAGCAGTTTTTCACACCGCGGGTTGGTGTTTCAAATTCAAACGGAATGATGCAGTCTATCAATTCATCGACAGGAAGCTCTTTTGCCGGCTGAGACGGGTTCAACTCCGAGGAGTTGGCATTGGCACGATTCACCCCGGATTCTGCCTCGGAGCCAGAGTCATCGCCTTCTGCCTGGTTATCAAAATGCGGCTCATGCCGGCTGCGCAGGTCGTGCATTTCCTCACGCGCATCAGGATTCATCAGCACATCGTCATGTCCACCAGAAAATGCCTGATCAACGCTTTTTCGCGCTTTGTATTCTTGCCACTTATTGAAAACGACTACGCCAGCGACAAAGGTGCCGCCTATCGCCAATAGACTCAATTCAAGATCTGTCATGCTGCTTGTACCTCACCTACTAAATTTGCGGCCGATTCCATATCTACCGCAACAATTCGAGAAACTCCCTGCTCTTGCATGGTAACGCCTATGAGTTGCTGCGCCATTTCCATTGCAATTTTTATTGTGGGAGATGAACAAAAACTGGGTATTTTTTGACATACGCTTAACCATATTGCAGAAGCGTTCAGTATTAGAGTCATCCAGCGGCGCATCGACCTCGTCAAGCAGGCAAAACGGCGCCGGATTTAACTGGAACATAGAGAACACCAAGGCGGTCGCGGTCAGGGCTTTTTCACCACCGGACAGTAAATGGATCGTGGCATTTTTTTTGCCTGGCGGTTGCGCCATGACCTGTACGCCGGAATCGAGTATCTCGTCACCAGTCATGATTAATTTCGCCTGCCCGCCACCAAACAGTATCGGGAATAATTCGGCAAAATGGTGGTTGACCTTATCAAACGTGTCTTGCAACAGGTCACGCGTTTCTATATCAATTCTATGTATGGCGTCTTGCAGGGTGGTAATTGCTTCAGTCAAATCAGCAAACTGTGCATCAAGAAATACCTTGCGCTCGTTGGCTTGCGTTAATTCGTCAAGCGCAGCCATATTCACAGCACCCAATGCCGTGATCGCATTTCCAAGTCGGGTCAGTTCGCCCTGCAAATACGACGCCTTCATCTCTGCGTGCAGTTTCAGCTCCAAAGCGGCTTCATCGACCTCAAAATTGGCTAATTGTTCGGCATACTGTTCCTGACTCAAGCGCGCAGCCTGCTCCTTCAGTTGCAGTTCCATAATGCGGTCACGTTGCGGCTGCAGACTACGTTCAATTTGTGCTTTGGCATCATCAGACTGACGTAGTTTTTGCGTAATCTGATCGAGCTCATGTCTGGCATCGGCCAATATCCGCTCTTGATCAGTGCGTTTATCGAGCAAAGACTGCAAACCTGCCAACGCCGTTTGGTCATCCATGGTTTCAAGCTCAAGTCGGCCTTGCTGCATAGTGACAAATAATTGCTCGGCCTGCTCTTTTGCCGTGGCGCTGCTGCGCTTTAATTCATCAATTTTATTGCGCTGGGTCTTTTCGGCAAAGGCTATCTCTTGCGCAGCCAATTCCAGATCACGCAAACGCAAGCGGGCGTCATTAAGTTGCTGCTCTTTTTCCAGGTAAAAAGTTTGTCCGTCCTCGTGGCTCTCTTGTAGTTCGGCCAGTTCCATATCGAGCATCTCGAATTTCTCTTCGGACTCGGCACGAGCTTGCTGCTGATCACTCTCTTGCCCAGCGATTTCAGCCAAATCGGCAGAAATTTGCGTGCTGCGCTGGTTAAAGCGTTCCTGAACCTCGGAGAGCTTCATCAATTCTATCTGTTGCGCATGGACGGCCTGGGTAACGCTGGCAACCCGCAGGCGCAATTCCTGCAAAGACACGCTAGCCTGGGTGTATAGCGACTCCGCCCTCACCACCCGTGTTTTGCCTTCTTCCGAAAGTAATTGTTGCGCGCGGCATTGCTTACCGACGTTGTCAATTTCCTGTTGCCGTGCTAACACGCCATCCTGCTCGGAATCAGCGGCATAAAAACGCACGCTGCTTTGGGTGATGACATGACCTTGCCTGGTAACAAAACAGGCGCCCTGAGGTAACTTTGACCTCTCCATGAAGGCCGTGGCGGCATCTTCCGCGATATAGACTTGATGCAACCAATCCTGCAGCAAACTGCGCAGACCTGCATCATTAAGTTGCAAAAGATCGATCAAGGGTCGCAAACCCGGCACCGTATTAGCCTGACTGCCTATGATGACCGGTGAATACAGGGCTAACTTGCCGGGTGGGGCATCGTTAAAAAAGGCCTTGGCCCACTCCAGATTGGAGACCTCAAGGGCAGCGGTACGCTCGCGCAAAACTGCTTCCAGCGCGGCCTCCCAGCCTGCCTGTATATGCAATTTTTTCCATAATTTAGGCAAGTTGCCAAGTTCGTGCTTGTCCAGCCACGGCTGTACCTTGCCCTGGCTCTGTACTTTTTCCTGTAAGGATTTCAATGCCATCAATCGCGCGTCCAGTTGCGCGAACTGGGCGGCGTCCTGATTAGCTTGTTGTGTGCGCAGTGCGCCGTTCCTCTTCCAGTTGCGGCAGACGTTCCTGCGCCTCTTCCAGCTGCATCGTGGACTCTTCCAGCACCTGTTTTTTTTTCTTCTACCTGCATCGCCAGATTTTGCAGGTGTTCGGTGTCAGGTAGCTGCAAGCCTTGCTTTTCCTGCGCCAGACGTTCGCGCCGCGATGCCAGGCCATTCAGAATATTGGAGGCATTGCGCTGCTGCGCCGACTCCAGTTCAATCTGCTGCTGGCATTGCATGATTTTGGCGCGTGATTCGGTAGATTTGCTTTGCGCCGTACGCCAGACTTGCTCTAGCTCGGGCAATTTGTCATTTTGCTGCTGCGCAATTTCCTGCGCCTGCTCAGAGCGCAGGGCTAATTCTTCCACCTGAATTTCTACCTCTGCCAGATCATCGTGAAATTGCTGACCCTGACGTTGCCACTGTTCACGCTGTACGGTCAATGACTGCAATTGGGCTTGCAGACGGGTGCGCGACTCGATGACAAACTTAATCTCTGCCTCCAGGCTGCCTACTTCGGCATTGGTTTGATACAAATGGCCTTGGGCCTGATGCATTTTGTCGCCCACCGCATAATGTGCCTGTCGCATCTGATCAAGTTCGAGCTCGGTATGGCGCAGTTTCGCGGTTTGCTCTTCAAGGTCGAGTTGAGTCTTTTCGATCTCGACAAAATGTTTCTGCTGCTCTGCCGCCGCCTCTTTTTTACGCAGCAACCATAATAATTTTTGTTTCTCTTCCTGATCCGCCTGCAAGGAATGGAATTTATTTGCCACAGCCGCTTGCGCTTCCAGCTTTTCCAGATTGGCATTGAGTTCGCGCAAAATATCTTCAACCCGCACCAGATTTTCATTGGTGTCGTGAATCCGGTTTTCAGTTTCCCGCCTACGCTCTTTATAGCGCGAGACACCGGCAGCTTCTTCGAGGAAAATACGCAATTCTTCGGGTCTAGCCTCGATAATGCGGGAAATCATGCCTTGACCGATAATCGCGTAAGCGCGCGGCCCCAAGCCCGTACCCAGAAAGATATCCTGAATATCGCGACGTCGTACCGGTTGCCCGTTGATATAGTATGTCGAAGTACCGTCGCGGGTCAGAGTACGCTTGACGGCAATTTCCGCATACTGCCCCCACTGCCCCGCTGCCTTGCCCAGACTATTGTCGAACACCAGCTCAACCGCCGCCCGGCCGGCCGGTTTTCTATGCGTTGATCCGTTAAAAATAACGTCCTGCATAGACTCTCCGCGCAACTCGGAAGCTTTAGATTCGCCCAAAACCCAGCGCACCGCATCAATGATGTTTGACTTTCCGCAACCATTTGGCCCGAGTACGCCCACCAGTTGGCCAGGCACCTGGAAGTGTGTGGGATCCACGAAGGATTTGAAACCTGACAATTTAATAGAAGATAAGCGCACGTTATTTAAATTTATGTTCTTTTAAAATAGATACAGATAAACCGCCCTGCAACTAAGACTATGCAAACAGTTCATGGGCAATGAAATTCCTTATCAGGTAATCAAGCCTAAACATCATATCATTTTGACGACTATCGTTTTTTTCATTTTCAACATTGAATGCAATTTAATAAAAATTTTTATTCAAACTTTATTCAAACTTTAAGTCTCACTCACTTCGACTAAGAAGGAGGGCGGTATAATACGGCAAATATCCACATAAAGATAAGAGTGTCGCCACCAAAAATGGCCCATCATGATTGTCAATTGCATTATCTCAATTAAAACTCCTGATTAACAATTGTTCGTGCCCCATTAGTGAACTCCTTATTGAAGCCTTCAGTGAATCCTTTTCTACATAAACTGCAACCTTATCCGTTTGAAAAACTCAAGCAACTGTTCGCCGGAATTACGCCAAATCCCGCCTATAAAGCGATTAGCTTAGGTTTAGGAGAGCCAAAGCATCCGACGCCCTCTTTTATTCGTGCCGCAGTCACAGAGCATCTCGATGGTTTGGCAAGTTACCCGTCCACCGCCGGCGCCGACGCGTTGCGCATTGCTATCTCTGGCTGGTTGGCGCGCCGCTATGGTATACCTGGCTTAAATCCGGCAACAGAAATACTGCCGGTCAACGGTTCCCGTGAGGCTTTGTTTTCACTGGCGCAGACCGTGATAGATCCAAGTAAAAATGAACACGGTACGCCATTGGTCTTGTGCCCGAATCCGTTTTACCAGATTTACGAAGGTGCAGCCTACCTCGCGGGTGCCGAGCCCTATTTTGCCAATGCTGACCCGGCGCGTAATTTTGCGCCTAATTACAAAAGTATTCCTGAGGAAATCTGGCGTCGCGTTCAACTGCTTTACATTTGCTCTCCGGGGAACCCTACCGGTGCAGTACTTACCCTGCAAGATTGGGAAGAGTTATTTGCGCTATCGGATCGCTATGGCTTCGTGATTGCCGCTGATGAATGCTATTCCGAAATTTACTTTAAGGATGAACCACCATTAGGTAGCTTGCAAGCGGCGCGTATGCTGGGTCGTGACAACTACCCTCGCCTCATCACTTTGTCCAGTCTTTCAAAACGCTCGAATGTTCCGGGTATGCGCTCAGGCTTTGTTGCCGGCGACGCCGCCATCATCAAGCAATTCCTGCTGTACCGCACCTATCATGGCAGCGCCATGTGCCCTAGCATACAGTCCGCATCGATTGCAGCCTGGAATGACGAACAACATGTGCAGGATAATCGAGACCTGTATGTGCAGAAATTTGCACAGGTAACGCCACTCTTGCAGGAAGTGCTCGATGTTAATTTGCCCGATGCCGCCTTCTATCTTTGGGCAAAGGTCGATAAGCTGGTAAACATTTCCGATACGGAATTCGCAAAACGCCTGTACCAAGAATACAATGTGACGGTTTTGCCAGGCAGTTATCTGGCGCGCGACGCTCACGGCGTCAATCCCGGCGAAGGCCGCATACGCATGGCACTGGTTGCGGAAGTGGCCGAGTGCATGGAAGCGGCGCAGCGCATCGTCGCCTTCACAAAAAATTTAGCTGCACAATAATTAATTCCACCGTTTAATTTTCAACTAATTTACTTACTTATATGACTCAACAATTACAGCAAATCATCGACCAAGCCTGGGAAGACCGCGCCAATTTCTCACCAAAATCTGCTCCTGCGGAATTGCGTGAAGCCGTTGCACATGTCCTGACACAATTGGATAGCGGCGCTCTGCGCGTTGCTCAGAAGATAGATGGTGCATGGCAAGTCAACCAATGGATAAAGAAGGCGGTCTTGCTGTCTTTCCGTCTGGAAGACAATATCGTGATGCCTTCCGGCGATCACATGCAGTTCTACGATAAAGTACCTACAAAATTTGCCAATTACACGGCAGAAGATTTCGCCAGAGGGGGTTTCCGCGTGGTGCCGCCAGCCGTCGCCCGTCGCGGTAGCTTTATTGCCAAGAACGTCGTGTTAATGCCGTCTTACGTCAATATCGGCGCATATGTCGATGAAGGCGCAATGGTTGATACCTGGGCGACAGTCGGTTCTTGCGCACAAATCGGTAAAAACGTGCACTTGTCCGGCGGTGTCGGGATTGGCGGCGTGCTTGAGCCTATGCAAGCAAACCCGACCATTATTGAAGACAATTGCTTCATCGGTGCACGCTCGGAAGTGGTAGAAGGCGTGATCGTCGAAGAAAACTCGGTGATCTCCATGGGCGTCTATATCGGCCAGTCGACCAAGATTTACGATCGCGCCACAGGCGAAGTGACGTATGGCCGCATTCCTGCCGGTTCGGTCGTCGTTTCGGGCAATCTTCCTTCGGCTGACGGCAAATATAGCCTGTACTGCGCCGTTATCGTGAAGCGCGTAGATGCTCAGACACGTTCTAAAACCAGTATCAACGAATTGTTGCGCGGCGTTTAATTAGCTAAGCGCGTTCAATGAGTGCGTTTATTTGGCTTGCTTGCTTGATTGGCTCGCTTTATCGGTTTGATTAAGTGATCAATCATCTTTAATCAAACATCGCACCACCACTACCGGCATCACGTCATTTGAGCATAGGATAGGAAAATATTATGGCCATGGATCGATTATTTCAATTAATGAAGGAAAAGCATGCATCTGACATGTTTTTCGCCATCAATTCGCCTATCCATCTCAAACTCAATGGCAATCTTTTGCCTATCAATCAGCAAAAGCTGGATCAAGCCGGTATTTTGTCACTGCTGAATGAGGTAGTTTCTCCGGAGCAGATGGAAGTTTTGGAGCGGGAAAACGAGCTCAACATCGGTATAGGGGCACCAGGCATAGGCCGCTTCCGCCTTTCTGCCTTTCGTCAGCGTGGCTCGATTTCTGCCGTGTTTCGCTTTGTGCCGGGTAATATTCCGGCACTCAGTACACTGAATCTGCCGCCGGTACTGTCTGAACTGATCATGGAAAAGCGCGGTCTGATCTTACTGGTCGGCGCTACCGGTTCGGGCAAGTCAACCACCATCGCCTCCATGCTCGATCATCGCAATGAAGTGCGTGGCGGCCATATCCTGACACTTGAAGATCCTATCGAGTATCTGTTTAAAAGCAAGAAGTCTATCGTCAATCAGCGCGAGATAGGGACTGATTCCGAAAGCCTGAAAACCGCATTGAGAAACTCTTTGCGTCAGGCGCCCGATTGCATCCTGATCGGCGAGATTCGTGATCTTGATACCATGCTGGCGGCGATTGCCTATGCGCAGTCCGGCCATCTGGTGCTTGCCACCCTGCATGCGAACAACAGTTACCAGGCACTCAACCGCATTATCAGTTTCTTTCCTATGGAAAATCGCGGTGCTTTATTGCTCGATCTATCGTCTTCTATCCGTGCCATCGTGTCCCAGCGACTGGTGCGCTCGATCGATGGCGGGCGTTGTGCCGCAGTCGAGATTATGCTCAACACACGCTATGTCGCAGAGCTGATAGAGCAAGGTGATATCTTCCAAATTAAAGAGGCAATCGAGAAGAGCTTATCGCCCGGCTCCCAGACCTTTGAACGTGCCTTGATGCAGCTGATCAAAGATGGGCTGATTACGCAGGAAGAAGGTTTGGCCAATGCAGATTCGGCCAATAACCTGTTGTGGCTACTCAATAACGAAGCGGCCCAGGCTCCCGTGGAACCTGAAGTCGAACCGGAAAAAACAGACGAAGCGTCGTTTACCGAATTTACCCTGAACATGTAAATCGTATGCAAAGCAAATCACAAATTACGCTCTATGGCATTCCCAATTGCGACACGGTAAAAAAAGCCCGCGTCTGGTTGCAGCAGCATCATGGCGACTTCGTATTCCATGATTTCAAGAAAAACGGACTCACGCGTAGTACTGTTGAAAACTGGCTGACACAGATAGGGCTTGATCTGCTGATCAATCGTAAAGGAACTACCTGGCGTGCGCTCACCGATGATCAGAAGGCTTCGGCAACTGATCGTGAGTCGGCAATCGCCCTGATACTCGCCTCGCCATCACTGGTGAAGCGTCCGGTATTGCACATCTCGGACGGCGGCAATGGCAGCGATCGCGATAGTCAGCGCATCAGCGTAGGTTTTTCCGACACACAATATCAATCTATTTTTAATTCCAAACCATGAGCAAAACACTTGCGCTGACAGAACAGCTGATCGCGCTAGACTCGGTCACCCCTGAAGACAAGGGCTGCCAGAATACCTTGATTTCCCTGCTTGAACCGCTGGGATTTATCTGCGAAACCATACAGTCCGGCGAGGTCACGAATCTATGGGCACGCAAAGGCACTACACAACCGCTGGTGGTATTTGCCGGACATACTGATGTGGTGCCAACCGGCCCGGTCGAGCAATGGCAATCCGCGCCGTTCGCGCCCACTCACCGTGACGGCAAATTATTTGGCCGCGGTGCGGCTGACATGAAAACCTCGGTTGCCGCCTTTGTCGTGGCCAGCGAGGAATTCATTGCGGACCATCCGGATCATCAGGGCTCGATAGGATTTTTGATTACCAGTGACGAGGAAGGCCCGGCCACCGATGGCACCGTGGTGGTCTGCAATCAGTTAAAGGCGCGTGGTGAACAGATCGATTACTGCATCGTCGGTGAGCCAACGTCGG
The DNA here is from genome assembly GCA_003970805.2 of Undibacterium piscinae. Lineage (GTDB taxonomy): Bacteria > Pseudomonadota > Gammaproteobacteria > Burkholderiales > Burkholderiaceae_D > Undibacterium > Undibacterium piscinae. Next base: position 579,975 of record CP051152.1, on the reverse strand, counting down.
TGGATCAACTCGGTGATACGATCAAGAACGGCCGCCGCGGCACTATGTCCGGCAAACTGATTGTCAAAGGCGTGCAAGGCCATATCGCCTATCCGCAACTGGCGAAAAATCCTATCCATCTGGCCGCGCCGGCAATGGCCGAACTGGTGGCAGAAGTCTGGGATCAGGGCAATGAGTACTATCTGCCGACTTCCTGGCAAATGTCGAATATTCACGGCGGCACCGGTGCCTCGAACGTCATCCCGGGCGAACTGGTAATTGATTTTAATTTCAGGTTCTGTACTGCCAGCACCGCAGAAGGCTTGCAACAGCGGGTGCATGCGATACTCGACAAATATCAGCTAGACTATGCATTGAAGTGGACCGTCGGCGGCCACCCTTTCCTGACGCCAAAAGGGACGCTCAGCGAAGCCTTGGCGGCGGCTATCAAATCCGAAACCGGTATCGACACGGAGTTGTCAACTACCGGTGGCACTTCCGATGGCCGCTTTATCGCGAAGATTTGCCCGCAAGTCATAGAATTTGGCCCGCCCAACGCCAGCATACACAAGATCGATGAGCACATAGAATTGCGCTTTATCGATCCACTCAAAAATATTTACCGCCGTACTTTAGAAAATCTGCTGACATGACCAGTAAACTACCCTCCTCCACAGCTGATGCAGCTTTGACTTTTTCCACCTTGCGCGACTTGTTGCGTTATGCGGTGACGCGCTTCAATACGGCCGAGCTGTTTTTTGGCCACGGTAGCGCCAATGCACTTGATGAAGCGGCGTATTTGCTGCTGCACACTTTGAAGCTGCCGCTCGATAAAATTGATCCGTTTCTCGATGCGCGCTTGCTGCCGCAAGAGATTATGGCTGCTTTGGCGGTAATAGAACGTCGTGCCGATGAGCGCGTGCCAGCGTCTTATCTGACGAATGAAGCATGGTTGGGCACGTATAACTTCTACGTTGATGAACGCGTCATTGTGCCGCGCTCGTTTATCGCCGAACTGATTCCAGAACATTTCTCACCTTGGGTGCAGGATGCCGATGCCATCACCGATATCCTGGAACTGTGCACCGGTTCTGGTTGCCTGCCTATCATGCTGGCTGACGCGTTCGGCAATGCACACGTAGACACGGTAGATATCTCGGCAGATGCGCTCGATGTGGCACGTCGCAACGTTGCGACCTATGAATTGGAAGATCGCATCAGCCTGATTGAATCCGATCTTTACACCAATGTCCCGGACAAAAAATACGACCTGATCATCACCAATCCGCCGTATGTCAATTCTGGCTCCATGAGTAAATTGCCTAAGGAGTACCTGCACGAGCCGCAAATTGCGCTCGCCGGTGGCACGGACGGCATGGATCTGGTTCGCAAGATCGTCGCAGGTGCAGGTCAGCGTTTAACAAAGAATGGTATCCTGATGGTCGAAATTGGCAATGAACGTGAATTCGCCGAGCAGGCTTTTGCCGATCTCGAGCTCACCTGGTTATCCACCAGCGCCGGCGATGACATGGTTTTCCTGATCCATGCAAGCCAGCTTCAGTAGTCGCAATTTAGCTCAATTTGCAATAGCAGTAGCATACTCACCCCAGGTATTCATGAAACCGCACACAGATAGTGCGGTTTCAGCGTTTTTGGACAGATACTCCCCTTTTATTCGTTTTAGTACGAATATATTAAGAATTTATTAATTAAGTAAGTAAATAATGATACGTTTTCTCCAAGTCGTTCTGGCTCGCGGTACCAAACCCCTGTTCGACAGCGTCGATATCACGCTCAACCCTGGCGACAAAATCGGTTTGATCGGTTCCAACGGCGCTGGCAAATCGAGTTTGTTTGCCATGTTGCGTGGCGAGTTGCACCCTGATCAGGGCAGCATAGAGTTTCCTGCTAAATGGCAATTGGCCCACGTTGCCCAGGAAACACCGGCATTGGACCGTTCTGCGATTGACTACGCGATTGACGGCGACGTCACCCTGCGCAAACTTGAAGCGCAGTTGGCTGAATTGGAAAGCCAGCCAGAAACCATGGAAAACGGCATCGCAATCGGCGAGATGTACGGTGCGCTGGCTGATGCCGACGCCTACACGGTGCGCTCACGTGGCGAACAATTGCTATTGGGACTGGGATTTAGCATCGATCAGATGGAACAATCGGTGGCCAGTTTTTCCGGTGGTTGGCGTATGCGCCTCAACCTGGCGCAAGCGCTGATGTGCAAATCTGACTTATTGCTGCTCGATGAACCGACCAACCATTTGGATCTTGATGCCATCATCTGGCTGGAAGACTGGCTCAAGCGCTATGCCGGCACCCTGATCATCATTTCCCATGACAGGGATTTCCTCGACGGCGTGGTTAACGTCATTGCGCATATCGACGAGCGCAAACTCAAACGCTATTCCGGTAACTATTCCTCGTTCGAGCGTCAGCGTAATGCACAGTTGATTCTGGCGGCCAGCGCAATCGAAAAGCAAACGCGCAAACGCGACCATTTACAGTCGTTTATCTCACGCTTTGCGGCCAAGGCAAGTAAAGCCAAACAGGCACAGAGTCGTATCAAGGCCCTGGCCAAGATGGAAGAATTGGCACCATTGCGTGCCGCCGCCGAGTTCTCGTTTGAATTCCGCGAACCTCTGGCTGCGCCTAACCCTATGTTGGTGATGGAAGACGTCGATTGCGGCTATCGCATAGAGTCCAAGACTGACCATAGTTTTACGGAGAAAAAAATTGTCGGCGATGTTAAGTTCTCTCTGCAAATTGGCCAGCGTATTGGTTTGCTCGGGGTCAACGGTGCCGGTAAATCTACCCTGATCAAGACCTTGGTCGGTGACATCGCGCCACTGTCCGGCAGCATGACTACCGGCAAAGGGCTGTCGATAGGCTACTTCGCTCAGCATCAGGTTGAGATGTTGCGTCACGATGAATCTCCGCTGTGGCATCTGGCGCATATCGCCCCGAATGTGCGTGAACAAGAGCTCCGCAACTTCCTCGGCGGATTTAACTTCCCGGGCACCATGGTCACTAGCCCTATCGCTCCTTTCTCAGGCGGCGAAAAAGCCCGACTGGCATTGGCGATGATTGTCTGGCAGCGCCCTAACCTGTTGCTGCTCGATGAACCGACCAACCATCTGGATCTGGAAACGCGTGAGGCGCTCACTGATGCACTGGCGCAGTTTGAAGGCACCTTGGTAGTGGTCTCACATGACAGGCATTTGTTGCGCGCCACTACCGATCAATTCATCATCGTTGCCGACGGTAAGCTGGAGCCATTTGACGGCGATCTGGATGACTATAAAGATTGGCTGTTCAAGAATAAGCTGGCTTAAAACTGAGAATGCCCAGGGTGGCTTACAAGTAAAGTTTGCTGCAGCAGCAAATAAGCAAAGCGGCAAAGCGGAAGCCATTGCCATTGGCCAAACCTATTTGGGCGCGGTGAGCTATTTGCGCTCGCACAATAAAACTTACTTGAGCTCCCCGCGTCAACTAAACCAACAAGCCGCTGCGGAAGGAAACCGGAAGCTATATGAAATCAAATAGCCATAGCCCCAGTGCGCATATTTCATGCGCCTTGCCGGCCATGCATGCCGCAAACCCGCATGGATACTGGGTCTGCGGCTAGGTCGCTGGTGCCATTTGAGGTAAGGCCGGCGAGTGGATTGCCTTAACCGATTGCCTTAATCGATTGCCTTAACGAATGGGCGCTGTTTGGATGGTTTGTGGTGCCGCTAATTTTTCAGAGAAATACGCCGCCAGATTTTCGCTCAAGCCTTGATCGATGACACGACTGACTAAGTTTCTTAAACTGCTGGCGTCGGCAATATCAAACACAAACAAGCGATACACATCGGAGAGTTTTAAACTGCCAGGATCTGCCGTAAAGATCCAGCGATCTGTGCCCGCATCCATCTTATTCCACCACGGTCTTTGGGATTTTGCAGTGTGATCAGCGGTAACCTTGGCAACCCAATCTGCTTCCAGCATTTGCGCTAACAATCCCTCAATTTCATCGAGTCCAAAGCGCGTCTGTATCCGTATGCTGGCTAGATCAACGCTGGCACCACCACTACCATTTCTGGCAAGGACCAGGACTTTTAATACCGCCACTGCGTCCTCAAACGCGCTGCCAGGCGTAGGCACATGCCACCAGCGTTCAAATTTGACGATGGGTAATGAGGCGGCAATCACCGCACCGATTAAAGTAATCAGCCACGACAAGTAAATCCAGAGTAAGAAAATCGGAATCGCCGCCAGTGCACCATAAATCATGGTGTAGGTTGGGAAGCGCGTCACAAACACAGCAAACAAACGCTTGGAAATTTCAAATGCCAGCGCCGCAAATAGCCCGCCCCAGGCGGCGTCGCGCCAGTCTACACTACGGTTAGGCACGGCCAGATACAGCAAGGTGAAAGCCCCGGTGGTAAAAAATATCGACACCATCGTATAAAAAACTGCCCCTACAAAAGGCACAGCGCCGACCACACCACTGGTGGCGGAAAACAGATAAGAGGTGGCGCTCAGTGAGATACCGATCAGCAAAGGTCCCAAAGTGATGATGGCCCAATACACCAAAATTCTTTGCATGATAGGACGGCCTTGTTTGACATGCCAAATCTGATTAAAGGAGCGGTCTATCATCGACAACGTGGTGACCGCGGTCACCATCAAGGCGACCCCGCCTATCGCGGACAAGCGGGTCGCCTTGGTGGCAAACTGGGTCAGGTAGCCCATTACCGTATTTGAAATCCCCTTGGGCATGAGGTTTTGAATAAAATAGGCCTCTAAAGACGTCCTGAAATTATTAAACAGTGGGAAAGCGGTGAAGATTGCCAGCGCTATCGTGATGATGGGCACCAAGGCCAAAACGGTGGTGAAGGTCAGACTGCCCGCCACCTGCGGCAAGCGCCCTTCTTTTAGCCTGCCAAAGGCAAACCAAAACAAATTACGTATTTGCGACCATGATAATCCACGCATAAAAATTTTACTCTATCTCTTATCGACACTAAGCTGAAGCTACCAGCCCACATTGTAATGGACTTGCTTGTTTTGCTAACTATTTTCAAGCGTCTGCGCTGAATAATTTAAGCCTGGCTGCTCGGACAATTCAAAACATTCTTGTTTCGTCTGACGTTAGCGTGGTCTATACATATCCTGTATTAATCCGACCTATAATAGCGTCTGCAAATTCCCTTTAGTAGTGACCAATTGTTTCATTTAAAAATTGGCACAGATAATTATTTTTATGCCCCCTATTACCCTACTCGTTTTATTTTATTCACGTCATGGCAGCACCCGACGTCTGGCAGAACTGATCGCCCAAGGAATTGAGAGCGTACCAGGTTGCGATGCCAGATTACGCACAGTGCCGGCGGTGAGCAGTGTCACGCAGGCCACTGAACCAGAGATTCCGGCCGAGGGTGCACCGTATGTAGAACTCAGTGATTTGACTGAATGTGCTGGCTTGGCGTTAGGCTCACCAACTCGTTTTGGAAATATGGCGGCAGCCATGAAGTATTTCTGGGATGGCACGGCGAGTGATTGGCTATCTGGCACTTTGGTCGGCAAGCCGGCCTGCGTATTTACCTCAACCGGCAGCCTGCACGGCGGTCAGGAATCAACCCTGCTATCCATGATGCTGCCCTTACTGCACCATGGCATGCTCATCACGGGGCTACCTTACAGTCAACCCGAATTGATGAGTACCAGTAGCGGAGGCAGTCCTTACGGTGCCAGCCATTGGGCTGGCATAGACGGCAAGCTGCCGTTCACCGAAGAGAGCCGAAAGCTAGCAATCGCACTCGGTCGCCGCCTGGCAGAAACCGCGCTACAACTACAAAAAAAATCATGAACGAATCCAAACAAGATTTACTTTATTGGCTGGCCTGTGGTAGCTTAATCGCCCTGATTATTTTACTGCTTCTATGGGAATCGGTATTGGCACCACTGCGTCCAGGCGGCTCCTGGATGTTACTGAAAGTGTTGCCCTTGCTGTTTCCACTCAGAGGAATTTTGAAGCGCCAGATCTATACTTTGCAATGGTCCTCGATGTTCATCCTCTTATACTTTACCGAAGGCGTGGTGCGCGCCCGTAGCGACATCTTACCCATGTCGAACTTCTTAGCCTGGATAGAGATCATCTTGTCAGTCGTCTTCTTTTTTAGCAGTATCTCCTATCTGCGGCCCTACAAGAGAGCGGCAAAAGCGGCCGCAAAAACCGCAAGCAAATCCACCGATTGACGCACCGGATAAAAGTCTAAACCATGTCGCCATTTCTGCATCTCTGCCAGCAAACCATCGGTGCTAATTATGTCCTGAGCGAGCAAGATGAAATGCTGACTTACCTCACCGACCAGCGTCAGCGTGAAGTAGGGAAAGCCCTGGCGGTACTCAGCCCCGCCAACAGCGAGGAAGTGGCGGCATTGGTGCGACTGTGCGCTGAACATCAGATCGCCATCGTGCCACAAGGTGGTAACACTGGCTTGGTATTAGGCAGCATTCCAGATCAAAGCGGCAACAGCATTGTATTGTCTTTGAAACGCCTCAAGCGCATCAGGAAGATAGACGCCGCCAATAATACGATGACGGTAGAAGCCGGATGTTACGGCAACGCCCGCGAGCTTTGCCTGGGACTGGAAGTAGTGACTGCCGCCGGCGAAATTTGGGATGGTTTGCGGGCTCTGCGAAAAGACAATCGCCGGTCGCTGTTAAATGATATTTTGGTGCGTCGGGAGGGGCTCGAACCCCCGACCCATGCCTTAGAAGGGCATTGCTCTATCCAGCTGAGCTACCGACGCATAAACCTGTTTACCCCGATTTTAGTCAGGCAGGCCTTGGGGTTTTCTTTACTACAAAGATGTCTGTAGCTCAAAAAACCGAAGGCTGAATAGTACATGTTATCGACATTATATTCAACAGCGAATCAGGCTCAGACCGAAATATTATGCCGCTTTTGGTGCAATGCAGTCTGCCAGGCGGCGCGCAAACCGATTTGCCACGTCCTGATCATCAGCTTCCACCATGACACGTATCAAAGGCTCGGTGCCGGAAGCGCGAATCAGGACGCGACCGCGATTGCCGAGCTCAATCTCTACCTTGGTTTTTTCGGCCAGTAGCATTTCATTTTTTTGCCAATCGAAGCCAGGCTTCACTTTTATATTGATCAAGACCTGAGGAAATAACACTAGATTTTCAAAACACTGGTCTAGGGTTTTAGCATTGCGACGCAAAGCTGATAATACCTGCAATGCAGAAACAATACCGTCGCCGGTGGTGTGCTTGTCGAGACACAGCAAATGCCCGGAACCCTCCCCGCCCAATAACCAACCACGCTCACGCATCTGCTCAAGCACGTAGCGATCTCCAACCTTAGCCCTGGCAAATCCAACCCCAAGCGAGTTAAAAGCAAGTTCTACTGCCATGTTCGTCATTAGTGTACCTACGGCACCAGGTACGGGACCGATTGCCAAACGATCGATCACCATCAAGTACAATAATTGATCGCCGTTGTAGATTTTTCCATTCTTATCGACCATTACCAATCTGTCAGCGTCACCATCCAAGGCAATGCCGAGATCTGCATGATTAGCCCTGACCGCCAACGCCAACGCCTCTGGCGAAGTTGCTCCAACTTTGTCATTAATATTAAAGCCGTTAGGCTGATTACCAATGGCAATTACTTCCGCCCCCAATTCATGGAATACATGTGGCGCAATGTCATAGGCTGCCCCATGCGCGCAGTCGACCACAATTTTCAAGCCGCGCAAATCGAGCTCATTCGGGAACGTACTTTTACAAAATTCTATATAGCGGCCATTTGCGTCGCGCAAACGCTGCGCCTTACCCAAGTGTTCAGAGCTAACACATTCCATGCCCTTCTCTAACTCTGCCTCAATGGCTAGCTCAACCTCATCCGGCAACTTATTGCCCTGAGCGGAGAAGAATTTAATACCATTGTCTTCGTAGGGATTATGGGAGGCAGAAATTACCACGCCAGCAGACAAGCGCAAGGCGCGCGTGAGATAGGCAACGGCGGGAGTAGGCATTGGGCCGGACAGCATGACGTCAACACCTGCGGCCGCAAATCCGGCTTCAAGCGAGGCCTCCAGCATATAACCGGAGACGCGGGTGTCCTTGCCGATCAGGACTGTGGGCCGGCCACCGACGCCATCGACGTTTGCAAGGACCTTACCAGCGGCATAGCCTAAGCGCATTACAAAATCAGGGGTAATTGGGTAAACGCCAACTTTGCCACGAATACCATCTGTGCCGAAATACTTCCTGCTCATTATTTTTTCCTATCCAATTAATCCGACAATATTAACGTATTAATGCTAGTTAGACAACGTCATCCATGTTTTAACCGCATCCACCGTTTCAGCGACATCATGAACACGCAACAGCTTGGCACCTTGGTTCAACGCCACAAGAGCCGCGGCAAGACTACCGGCCAAACGACGCTCGACCGGTTTGCCTGTAATTTCCCCTATCATTGACTTTCGTGAAACCCCTACAAGCAGAGGCAAGCCCAGCGAGCGCTGATATTCTGGCAGGTACTGCATCATGGCGATATTATGCTCCAGGGTCTTACCAAAACCAAAGCCCGGGTCCAAACAAACACGCTGCCTGTCTATGCCGGCAAGATCGAATTGACTCAGGCGTCGCTTGAAAAAATCCAGAATTTCCGAATTTACATCGCCGTATTGAGGCGCAATCTGCATATTTTCCGGAGAGTTTTGCATGTGCATGGCGCATAAGCCTACATCACTCTGTGAAACGGCATTGATGGCATCTACCGAAGAAAATCCCCGGATGTCGTTGACCATATCCACCCCGGCAAGTATCGCTTCACGCATCACCTCTGGCTTATAAGTATCAATTGATAATGCAACTCCGCAATCACGCAAAGCGTAAATTAAAGGAATTACCCGGCTCAACTCTTCCTCTACAGGAACAAATTGCGCACCGGGACGGCTTGACTCGCCACCGATATCGATAATATCAACACCGTCCCTTATCATTTGTTCGGCGCGGGAAATAGCACCATCGAGAGTGAAAAATTGGCCACCGTCGGAAAACGAGTCAGGAGTGGCATTTAAAATGCCCATCACCAGCGGACTAAAATCCACTCCCTGCATGGGAAACCTATGTCGCCCGCAATCGAAATAATTATTCATAAATAAAAAAATAAGGGCGAGGATTACTCCTCACCCTTTTCAAAAAAATCACATTCAAGAAAACTAAATCAACGAAGCCTTACGCCTTAAGCGGGTGCCGTTGCACTCGGAGTTACTCCACCACCGGCAGCACTGTCAGAAGACGATTTACGTGTGCTTGAACCTGCTTTTGGAGGGCGTGGATCAAGGCCACTCATGATGTCATTGATCTGATCGGCATCTATTGTCTCCCAGTCAAGCAAGGCTTTGGTCATTGCCTCTACCTTGTCGCGATTTTGTTCCAATAGTTGACGTGAAATAGCATATTGCGCATCCAGGATAGAACGAATTTCCGAATCCACTTTTTGCTGGGTAGCCTCAGAGATCGTCTTTGAAGACCCTCCGAAATAACCGTCTTGCTGACTATCCTCGTACACCATCACACCCAAGCTATCGGACATACCGAAACGAGTCACCATAGAGCGAGCTAATTTTGTGGCACGGGAGAAATCATTCGAGGCGCCGGTAGACATTTGCCCGACAAATAATTCCTCGGCAATTCGTCCGCCAAACAGTATCGCGATTTCTTCCAGCATTTTATCTTTGTAGCCGCTGATTTGATCGTGTTCCGGCAACTGCCAGGTCAGGCCCAATGCATTACCGCGAGGCATAATGGTGACCTTATGAACCGGATCAGCCTTAGGCATCAATTTTGCAACTACTGCATGACCTGATTCATGATAAGCAGTATTACGACGCTCATCTTCGCGCATTACCATGGACTTACGTTCCGGACCCATGTAGATCTTGTCTTTGGCGTCTTCAAAATCTTGCATTTCGACCAGGCGTTTGTTGCGGCGCGCTGCGAACAAGGCGGATTCATTAACCAAATTGGCCAAATCAGCACCGGAAAACCCCGGTGTACCGCGCGCCAGAATGTCCGCCTTAACGTCAGGTGCGATAGGCACTTTACGCATATGTACGTTCAAAATTTGCTCACGACCGCGGATATCAGGCAAACCAACAGTCACCTGTCTGTCGAAGCGACCCGGGCGCAACAAAGCCTTATCAAGCACATCGGCACGATTGGTCGCTGCGACGACGATAACGCCTGAATTCGCTTCGAAACCATCCATCTCAACGAGCATCTGATTCAGAGTCTGCTCGCGCTCATCATTACCGCCGCCCATACCAGCGCCGCGATGGCGACCAACTGCGTCAATCTCATCGATAAAAATGATGCAAGGTGAATGTTTTTTTGCATTATCAAACATATCACGCACACGTGATGCGCCCACACCGACAAACATCTCAACAAAATCTGAACCGGCAATCGTGAAAAACGGCACTTTTGCTTCACCGGCAATCGCGCGTGCCAGCAGGGTTTTACCTGTACCTGGAGGACCAACCATCAATACACCACGGGGAATGCGGCCACCGAGTTTTTGAAATTTAGTCGGATCACGCAAAAATTCTACGATTTCTGTCACTTCTTCTTTTGCCTCATCGCAACCGGCGACATCAGCAAACGTGACGTTATTATTCGTATCATCAAGCATGCGCGCCTTGGATTTACCAAAGGAGAATGCCCCGCCCTTACCGCCACCTTGCATTTGGCGCATAAAAAACACCCAAACACCGATTAGCAACAGCATCGGGAACCACGAGATAAAGACCTGAGACAGGAACGATTGTTCCTCAGGTGGTTTATTGTCGAATTTAATGCCGTTATTGACTAAATCACCGACTAAACCACGATCGAAAATGGTCAGTTGAGACTTAATCTTTTTACCATCAAGCGTAGTGGCGACTACCGTACGATTGGCGTCATCAATGGTCGCCTCTTTAATATGCTTCGCCCTTACCTCATCCAAAAATTCTGAATATGGCATGGAAGTAGCACCAGAGCTGATGCCCCGGCCATCGAATTGTTTAAAAACCATAAAAAGCACGAGGGCTATTACCACCCAGATGGCTGTTTTAGAAAACATATTGTTCACGAGAACTCCTTGGACGTACGACGAACGTACGAATTGCCTTGCACATGTAGATGGTCATTCTACCCGTATTGGGTAGAGCTTGCTAGACAAGATGTGCTGTCGATGTTGGTGATTATCAAGAGCAAAATTCTATAAATTTTAATTTTTCAGGCATTTACCGAGTAAAAATATCTCAGATGATTTATCTTTGCTCGCTTTTGGCTTTTTATTGAGCACGGTCTTAAACTCACTTTTAAATAATTGAACGATAGTATTGTAACTTGGACCATGGAAGCACTTAACTAGCAGTGCGCCATTTGGCTTGAGGTGAGCTTTTGCAAACGTCACCGCCAATTCTATAATATTTTCTATTCTGGCAGCGTCCACGTGAGAATTTCCGGATAAGTTAGGCGCCATGTCCGACAGCACCAAGTCTACCTTGCGCCCAAGTAGCTGAGCCTCAAGTTGATCGAGCACCTCATCCTCGCGAAAATCACCCTGAATGAACTGAACGTCCGCGATCGGCTCCATCGGCAGCAAATCGAGTGCGAAGATCTCGCCAAGGATACCGCCCCCTTCTTTTCCCGCAAGTTTCGCCCTGGCATACTGAGACCAACTTCCCGGAGTGGCGCCCAGATCAACGATGATTTGACCCGGTTTTATTAATTTCTCTGTCTCGTCTATCTCTTTTAACTTGTAAACTGCACGTGCGCGGAAGCCTTCTTTTTGCGCTAATTTCACATAAGGGTCATTTATGTGGTCGTGTACCCAATTTTGATTGAATTTATTTTTGGCCATTGGCGTAAAATACTGCTTTTAAAGGAATTTATATGTCAAAACTCACGCCCGTAGAACGTAGCGAATTGCGTTCTGAAGCTCATGCACTCAAACCCATCGTATTAATTGGTGAAGCTGGCCTTTCACCTGCAGTCTTGAAAGAAATCGACGCAGGGTTGAATTCGCATGGCTTAATCAAAGTACGTGTCTTTGGTGACGATCGTGAAGCCCGTATTGCTATGTACGATACCATCTGCAGCTCACTAAATGCGGCTCCGATACAGCACATAGGTAAATTATTAGTGATTTATCGCCCTAAGCTTGATGGCGAAAAAGAAACTAAATTAATGAAAAAAGGTAAGGGCATGCGCGAAGTTACCATCGTCAAGCCTAGCGCAAGCGGAACAAAAAAGCCTTCCGTGTCGAAAGTCATGGTTAAAGGCAATGAGCGCGTTACCCAAGGTGGAAACATTAAACGTGCCAAGCCACGTCAAAGTAGCGCAAAGAAATCTGCGCTAGGTAATTCGTAAAATCTTGTAAGAATAAAAAAAGGGGGAATCCCCCTTTTTTTATCGGCTAGTCCAATTGCATATGCAACTATACGTACTGGACATCCAACACTTCATACTCCCGCACCCCGGCCGGAGCCAGAACGCCAACAACATCTCCCGCATACTTACCTATCAAGGCGCGTGCGATCGGCGAAGTAATCGATACCTTACGCTCCTTAATGTCAGCTTCGTCCTCACCTACGATCTGATAGCTAACTTTTTGTTCATTTTCCAGATCTTCCAGATACACCGTTGCGCCAAACACAACCCGACCTTCCGCGTCTAGCGTAGTCGGATCGATGATTTGCGCTGCACTAAGTTTGCCGTCAATATCAGCGATACGCCCCTCTATGAAACTCTGGCGCTCTTTCGCTGCATCATACTCCGCATTTTCAGACAGATCGCCTTGCGCTCTCGCTTCCGCGATAGCACTGATGACCTCAGGACGATCTTTAGTTTTAAGTCTGTGTAATTCCTGCTTGAGCAATTCTGCTCCGAACTTGGTTAGAGGTACTGTACTCATATCTTTAACTTAAAAAAAGAAACCGTAATCAAAAAATATCGCAATGATTTCTCACTAAATAATAATGAGAAAATATTCAATGCTAAATTCAAATCTTGCCCGAATGGCTTTCAATACGCATGCACGATTGAGGCAAGAAATCTCAAATGAATAAAAATACAGAGGCCACATGAACACCAGCAAAGCTGCTGTCTTCTGTGGCCCCTATATTGAAGCTTAACTTGTCTGGTTAGTGTAAGGTTTTATGCAGACCTTGTAAATCATAGACATGTAATTCATTCAAATGACGCATACCCTCAACTGCCGCTTCGGCTCCGGCGATCGTCGTATAGGTAACCGCACCAGCAGCCAGCGAAGATACCCGAATCGCGCGAGAATCGTTAATCGCATTGCGCTTTTCTTCTACCGTATTAATAACCAGTGCAATTTCGCGATTCTTGATGATATCAACAACGTGAGGCCTACCCTCTGCAACCTTGTTGATTGTCGCACAAGGAATGCCGGAAGCGGCGATTGCTGCAGCGGTTCCCTTGGTGGCAACCAGGCCAAAGCCCATCTCTACCAAGTCTTTTGCAATTTTCACTGCGCGTGGCTTATCCGTTGCTTTTACGCTCAGGAAAACCTTACCAGACTTAGGCAGCTTAATGCCGGCCCCAAGCTGAGACTTAACAAATGCCTCGCCAAAAGTACGTCCGACACCCATTACCTCACCGGTTGATTTCATTTCCGGGCCTAAAATGGTATCCACGCCAGGAAATTTCACGAACGGGAATACTGCTTCCTTAACGCTGAAATACGGAGGAATAACTTCGTTCGTAATTCCCTGTGAATCCAGGGATTGACCAGCCATGCAGCGTGCGGCAATTTTTGCCAATTGCAAACCAGTTACCTTGGAGACGAATGGAACCGTCCTTGATGCGCGCGGATTGACTTCCAGTACAAAAACGACATCCTGTCCATCTTGCTGCTGTATCGCGAACTGGACGTTCATCAAACCAACAACGTTCAAGCCTTTTGCCATCAATGAAGTCTGGCGCTTAAGTTCATCAATGGTCTCTTGCTTCAACGAGTATGGTGGCAATGAACATGCCGAGTCACCCGAGTGCACACCTGCCTGCTCAATATGTTCCATAACACCACCGATAAAGGTGCGCGTGCCGTCTGACAGGCAATCCACATCTACCTCGATTGCATCATTAAGGAATCTATCGAGCAACACCGGAGAATCATGGGAAACCTTAACGGCTTCGCGCATGTAGCGCTCCAGGTCACGCTGCTCATGGACGATTTCCATGGCGCGACCGCCGAGCACATAAGATGGGCGAACCACCAGCGGATAACCAATTTCCTGCGCCAGCGCCAAGGCTTCAGCTTCAGTCCGAGCGGTACGATTTGGCGGTTGACGTAAGCCTAAATCGTGCAGCATCTTCTGGAAACGCTCACGGTCTTCTGCAGCGTCAATCATATCCGGCGATGTTCCTATGATAGGCACGCCATTGGCTTCAAGTTCCAGTGCCAACTTCAGAGGAGTCTGTCCGCCGTATTGCACGATGACGCCAACAGGTTTTTCTTTGTCGACGATTTCCAGCACGTCTTCCAGTGTCAACGGCTCAAAATACAAGCGATCGGAAGTATCGTAATCGGTAGAGACAGTTTCAGGATTACAGTTGACCATGATGGTTTCATAGCCGTCTTCACGCATCGCAAATGCCGCGTGCACGCAGCAGTAATCAAACTCGATACCCTGGCCGATACGGTTAGGGCCACCACCCAAAACCATGATCTTCTTCTTATCGGTAGGAGCGGATTCGCACTCTTCCTCATAGGTCGAATACATATAGGCCGTTTTGGTGGCAAACTCTGCCGCACAAGTATCCACCCGCTTATACACGGGACGAATATTCAATGCGCGACGCTGATTGCGAATTTCGGTATCGGTGGTCTTCAAGAGCTTCGCCAGGCGGCGATCAGCAAAACCTTTTTGCTTCAGTTTCAACAAAACATCTTTATCGATGTCAGCAAGTGTCTGGGTGTCCAGCCAAAGCTCGATATCAATGATGTCCTTAATCTGCGCCAGGAACCATGGATCTATGTGCGTCAGTTGATGCACTTCTTCCAGGCTGAAGCCGCAGGCAAATGCATCGCCGACATACCAAATGCGATCAGGACCAGGTTCGCCTAGTTCTTTTTCGATAATTTCGCGATCCTGGGTTTTTTCATTCATCCCATCGACGCCAACTTCCAGACCGCGCAGGGCTTTCTGGAAGGATTCCTGGAACGTGCGTCCTATCGCCATGACTTCACCGACAGACTTCATCTGCGTGGTCAGTCGATTGTCCGCTTGCGGGAATTTCTCAAATGTAAAACGAGGAATTTTCGTTACAACGTAATCAATGGAAGGCTCGAACGATGCCGGCGTAGCGCCACCGGTAATTTCATTGCGCAACTCGTCAAGAGTAAAACCGACCGCCAATTTGGCCGCGATTTTTGCGATCGGGAAGCCGGTAGCCTTCGATGCCAGTGCGGAAGAACGGGATACGCGAGGATTCATCTCAATAACAATCATGCGTCCGTCTGCAGGATTGATCGAAAACTGAACATTCGAGCCACCGGTGTCGACACCAATTTCACGCAATACTGCCAGCGAGGCATTACGCATGATCTGATATTCTTTATCAGTCAGCGTTTGTGCCGGTGCTACCGTGATCGAGTCACCGGTATGTACGCCCATAGGATCGAGGTTTTCGATGGAACAAACGATAATGCAGTTATCCGCTTTGTCGCGTACAACTTCCATTTCGTATTCTTTCCAGCCTATCAAGGATTCTTCAATCAGCAATTCACTGGTCGGGGATGCTTCCAGACCGCGTTTGCAAATAGTTTCGAATTCTTCCTCATTGTAGGCAATCCCACCGCCGGTACCACCCATAGTAAACGATGGGCGGATAATGACAGGGAAGCCCAGAGTTTTCTGAACAGTCCAAGACTCATCGAGCGTATGTGCAACACCAGAGCGGGCAGAGCCCAGTCCGATTTTCGTCATCGCATCCTTGAATTTTGAACGATCTTCCGCCTTGTCGATTGCTTCAGGCGAAGCGCCGATCAACTCGCAATTATATTTGGTCAGAATGCCATGCTTATGTAGGTCAAGTGCGCAATTGAGTGCAGTCTGTCCACCCATGGTAGGCAAAATCGCATCAGGACGCTCTTTGTCAATGATGCGTTCAAGCACCTGCCATGTGATAGGCTCAATGTAGGTCACATCGGCCATTTCCGGATCAGTCATGATCGTGGCAGGATTGCTATTGACCAGAATAACTTTGTATCCCTCTTCGCGCAAAGCCTTACATGCCTGTGCACCGGAGTAATCAAACTCACACGCCTGGCCAATGATGATAGGGCCAGCACCGATTATCAGAATACTTTTTATATCATTACGTTTAGGCATTTTTATTTTTCTCCATCTTTGCCTTGGCCATCAATGTGGTGAAGCGGTCAAACAGGTAGGCGATATCATTTGGGCCAGGTGATGCTTCAGGGTGTCCCTGAAAGCAAAATGCCGGCTTATCAGTGCGCGCGAAACCTTGCAGCGAACCGTCAAACAAAGACACATGAGTCACGCGGCAATTTGCAGGCAGCGATGCAGCATCCACGGCAAAACCGTGATTTTGCGACGTGATCAATACTTGCTTGCTATCGAGATCTTGCACCGGGTGATTTGCGCCGTGATGGCCGAATTTCATTTTCAGGGTTTTTGCACCCGATGCCAATGCCATAATCTGATGTCCGAGACAGATACCAAATGTCGGGATGCCTTGCTCGATCAATTCTTTGGCGGCGGCAATGGCGTAATCGCAAGGCCCCGGATCGCCAGGGCCGTTCGACAAAAATACGCCATCAGGATTAAGTGCCAGCACGTCGGCAGCACTCGATTGCGCAGGCAATACGGTGACTTTACATCCGCGTTGCGCCAGCATACGCAAAATATTGCGTTTTACGCCAAAGTCGAATGCAACAACATGAAACTTAGGCTCGGTCAATGAACCATAGCCCTGCCCCAAAGTCCATTCGGTTTCACTCCAGACATACGATTTGGTGGACGACACGACTTTAGCCAGATCCATGCCCGATAAGCCAGGGAACGACTTTGCCAGTGCAATAGCCTTTTCCGCATCAGCGCCAACCAAAATCGCACCACCTTGCGCACCGGTTTCGCGCAAGATACGCGTCAACTTGCGCGTATCAATGCCAGCGATGGCAACGATGTTTTGAGATTTCAGATAATCGGACAGTGATTGCTCAGAGCGAAAGCTCGAGACCATCAAAGGTAAGTCTTTAATGATCAAGCCGGCAGCATGGATCTTGTCGGATTCAACATCTTCCGAATTGACGCCGGTATTGCCGATATGCGGATAAGTCAGCGTGACTATTTGTGAGCTATAGCTAGGATCAGTTAAAATTTCCTGATAGCCTGTCATTGAAGTATTAAATACAACTTCGCCTATAGTATGTCCATTAGCACCGATGGATACACCGGTGAATATCGTACCATCAGCGAGCGCAAGGATGGCAATGATATCTTTGTTGGGACGTAGAGACTGCGGAATGGGCAGCAAGGGTAACTCCTGTAGTGTTACCGCTGTGCGCCGCACCAGATGATCTCAATCAAAATCCACGCCGAGCCGTCTGCGTAGCAAAAAAAACGATCAAAGGAGTGATGTGGATAATAGTATGCGCTACAGCGGATTATGAATTAGCTAAACCCTAGAATTGTAGCGTAAAACCGTGCTCCAGGCAAATTTTACAGCTGAAATAAGGGCATTTTTTTGAGGAATAGCCCGTATCTAATCGCAAATGCTAAGCATTCAGAGCTGCAATGCCCGCCGTGGCAATTTGCGCATCTTCAGGCGATTTCACGCCAGACACGCCGATCGCCCCCACACACTGACCGTCAACCAAAATAGGAATCCCGCCCTCCAACATTCCGTCCAAATGAGGAGCACTTAGGAATGAATAGCGCCCGTTATTAATCATGTCCTCATACACTTTCGATTCGCGTCGCCCTAATGATGCAGTAACCGCTTTCGCCGGAGCGATATGTGCCGATATTGGCGCTGCGCCATCAAGTCGCTGCAGCCACAGCAAATGTCCGCCGTCATCAACGATGGCAATAGTGACAGGCCAGTTATTGGATTTCGCCTCGGATTCGGCTGCCGCCGCGATAAGCTTGACATCGTCCAAGCTCAGTACTTGCTTCGTTTGCATGGTAAAACTCCCTTTGTTAATAACTGGAATTGTACGTTGCGTCAGCGTGGGAGGCCTCGACATCTATATCAAAACAGTTTTAACCAAATGAAACATGCTCACGGCCAATATGTAAGCAATGTAAATTAAGTCAATAAAGTTTACATTAGATAATAGATCGCTTAAAGTTGTACGCTTGCAGTCATAAAAATCAAAGGATGCTAATGCACGATTCAAGTCATTTCAGAAAAGTCAAAATAGCTACCATCTCCGCCAGCATATTTTTCCAGATATTCATTACAAGTCCCGGCTGGGCTGCAGAGAATCCATTTCCAGAATCATCCACAGCATTTACCAAGCTTAATGAATTGCGCGATCGCGCTTCAGATCTCACTGTAAAAGCCATGGACATGTTAGGAATTCGCTATAAGCGCGGCGGAACCACGCCAGAGAACGGACTAGACTGCAGTGGCTTCGTACGCCTGGTTTTTAAAGATGCACTCGGTGCAGAGCTACCAAGAACCTCACATGAAATCAGCAAGGTAGGGGAAACAATTGAAGCGAAGGATTTGCAACCTGGCGACCTGGTTTTTTACAATACATTGCGACGCGGTTTTTCGCATGTAGGCATTTATTTAGGGGACAACAAATTCATTCACTCCCCTGCCCCGGGCGGACAGGTAAGAGTGGAAAGTATGGATATCGCTTACTGGAAGAAAAGATTCAATGGCGCCAGGCGCATCAACGAAGAACAGCAAAAATAGGTGCGATAACCGATCATCGCCACACGAACCCAGTCCTTGCAGTCTTGAAAACAAAAATCTGAATCAACGCTCTTGCATCATTCGGATTTTTTGCTTGATATCTCCCATCATTGCCATTGTGACGCGCTCGCCAGCCAGTATGGCCAGATTACGTCCGCCAAAATCACCGCTTTTCATGCCCATCAGCTCCGGCTTAATCACGACATCGGCATTCTTTAACTCAAAATAATTCAAGCTCTGCCCCATGATGGTAAATGTCTGCATCAACACCTCCAGCGAACTACTAGCTAGCTGAGCATCTGCCTGCGATGAAATATTCACCGCAATCACAAAATCAGCGCCCATTTCGCGCGCAAACCTCACTGGCACAGGCGAAACCAGACCCCCATCCACGTACTGGCGATCACTGATCTTTACCGGCTGAAATACGCCGGGAACAGCCGAAGATGCTCGTACCGCCAAGCCCGTATTGCCCTTTTGAAATAAAATCGGTAGCCCGGTATTAAGATCGGTAGCAACCGCACCAAAAGGTTTTTTCAATTTTTCAATCGGAGCATTAAGCACCATCTTATTAACGTAAGACTGCAGCGCATCACCCTTCAGGACGCCACTGGATTTCGAAAATAAGGGCAAAGACCAATCAGAAATCGTAGCCTCATCCATCTCCAGCGCCATTTTTTGCAATGCAAACCCATTATTCCCCGCCGCATACATGGCACCGACTACGCTACCGGCACTCGTCCCCACAACAATATCGGGAACTATGCCCTGTGACTCAAGCGCCTTGATCACGCCTATATGCGCAAACCCTCTTGCCGCACCACCACCCAAGGCAAGGCCGATACGCACAGTTTTTGGAGCTTTCGCTATCGGCGCAGCCACCTGCGGCACAACCACTGGAGTCGTTGTGACACAAGCACTTAGGAGCGCAGCAAGTATCAGGCACGACAAATATTTAGGGATTTTTGAGTTTGGCAGCATGGTAAAAGCTCATCAAAGAAACAAAGGAATTCTGCCTCAGTCACGCAAAAAATTTGCGAACTCTTAGGGTCAAATTATGAGTGCTGACACTAGCAGCACCAAGACTTTAGCCTGACAATATATTTACTGAGGAAAACCTTGAACAGAACAGTTCAAGTTAGAGGAAGGAGGCGAGCCTGATCTACGGCACTTACGGGATATGACTGTGGCTGCTTCGTTCCCGACCTGACCAGATTGGCCATGCCGCAATGCGCAGGGGCCCGCCAGCGCACATTATAGCGCATTGTGCGGAATTCGTGCGGCATTTCCAAACATGAAATATGCAACACAAATTCCACTGGCCTCATAAGCTAATTAAGGCGATCACAAACCCAACTCTTGCCAGATCAAATCGACCCTGGATTTCACTTCTGGCGTCATCTCTATCGTACGTCCCCATTCACGATTGGTCTCGCCCGGCCATTTATTGGTGGCATCCAAGCCCATCTTGCTACCGAGTCCACTGACTGGCGATGCAAAGTCAAGGTAATCGATAGGTGTGCTGTCAATTAAGGTGGTATCACGCAGAGGATCTACCCTGGTGGTGATGGCCCAAATGACCTCCTTCCAGTCGCGCACATTGACGTCCTCATCAACCACAATAATGAACTTGGTATACATGAACTGCCGCAAAAAGCTCCAGACACCGAACATCACACGTTTTGCGTGACCGGCATAAGATTTTTTTATCTGTACCACGGCCATGCGATAGCTACACCCTTCCGGCGGCAAATAAAAATCCAATATCTCCGGAAACTGTTTTTGCAACAAAGGAATAAACACTTCATTGAGCGCTACGCCCAGTACCGCCGGCTCATCGGGCGGCTTGCCGGTGTAGGTGGAGTGATAAATCGGATTACGGCGCATCGTAATTCTATCTATCGTAAACACAGGAAAACTGTCTTGTTCATTGTAGTAGCCGGTATGGTCGCCATACGGCCCCTCAATCGCATGCTCATAGCCACTAGGATGCGATTCATCCGGATAAATGTGGCCTTCCAGCACGATCTCGGCTGAGGCGGGCACTCGCAACTCGCTACCTATGGCTTTTACCAACTCCGTGCGACTGCCGCGCAGCAAGCCTGCGAACTGATATTCCGAAAGACTGTCCGGCACCGGCGTCACCGCACCCAGGATGGTTGCAGGATCAGCGCCAAGCGCGACCGCGATCGGATAAGGCTTACCCTTATTGACTATTGCATGCTCACGGAAATCCAGGGCACCGCCACGATGTGCCAGCCAACGCATAATCACTTTATTAGGACCCAATACCTGCTGTCTATAGATGCCTAAATTTTGGCGCTTCTTGTACGGGCCCTTGGTGATCACTAATCCCCAGGTGATCAGCGGAGCGATATCGCCCGGCCAGCAATGCTGAATAGGAAGCCTCGCCAAATCCACGTCATTCCCTTCCCAGACGATTTCCTGACAGGGCGCGCCACGCAACTCTTTGGGCGCCATATCCCAGACCGCTTTTACTAGCGAACCCAGGCCAAGGATGTCCTTGAAGCCTTTCGGCGGCTCCGGCTCCTTTAAAGATGAAAGTACGTGGCCGATGCGTCGCAACTCACTGATGTCATTAGCTCCCATACCCATGGCAACCCGCTTCGTGGTACCAAAAAGATTACCCAAAACAGGAATGGAATGCCCCACAGGGTTGGCAAATAATATCGCTGGTCCCTCGGCTCGCAAGGTGCGATCACAAATTTCCGTCATCTCTAAATAAGGTGAAACTGGCGTAACTATTTGTTTTAATTCATCTTTTTGTTGTAGTTGAGAAATAAAGTCCCTCAAATCAGAATATTTCATGTTATTTGTCTTTTTTAGAGTGTTGACATATTTATACAAATAGGTCCGGTAAGTGCTTGATTCTATTAAATTTTATTGCGTCGCAACAGAGATATTGAGATATAAAAGTAATTAAGAATCGTTTTTATAGTATTGACTCGATATAAAAGCGCCCCTACAATTCGCCCAACTTGATGAAGAGGTTTTGGAACTTCCGCAGCTTTTGAGCAAAAAAGCAACGCCGCACGGTAACATCATTCACGGGAATCGGGTCCCACTTAACATTTTAAGGTTTGTTTTCATAGGGCTTCTGCCCGCCCCCGAAAAAAGTTATTTGCTCATGGATGGTCTGATTAAAACCATCCAGCTTAACAGGCAAATAATTCCGGCGTTTTTCAGGTCGCACCTCGCGACTAAAACGATGTATCTGATTCGCTGAAGTTGAATTGCATGTGTCATCGCTCCAACCGGGGGTGACGCGAACTTCGCGAAGATTCAGGAGGTAAAAATGTTTCAAAATTTAGTTTTAGCGGTACAACAGGGCAGCCAGTCGCTTGCCGAAAAAGGTATACGAGCTTCATTTTCCGGAGCCGATACAAAAAAAGTGTTTTTCACGATGCTGCATTTCCTGACTTTAATGTTAGGCCTTGGTGCAATTGCAGTCCTTACGATCATGTTCGTTAAGCCTGACTTAACAGAAAAATTTAAAAGTCTCTCGCCTTATGCTTCCGTCGAATTAATGACAGAGCAAGATACTGATGAGAATGCCGCCCCCAGCCTTTCTTTATTGATGGCGACGCCGCAACAAGTAGCTAAGGCACAATCTGATGACGCAAGTGCAGACAAGGAAGTGCATAGCGACACTCAATTGTTAGGCAATCAAAAGCAACAGGTATGGGTCACCAATTGGCTGGCAAAACGCTATCGCGTTGCCAATGACGCAAGCAATATGCTGGTATCTGCAGCGTATCTGACTGCAAAAGAGCTTAAATTAGATCCACTATTAATTCTTTCCGTAATGGCAATCGAGTCCGGATTGAATCCGTTCGCAGAGAGTCCGGTCGGCGCACAAGGCCTGATGCAAGTCATGTCAAAGGTGCACCATGAGAAATTTGAAGACATGGGCGGCATCAAGGCGGCTTTGAACCCAGTGGCAAATATCCGGGTAGGCGCGTTAATTCTGAAAGACTATGTGACCCGCGGCGGATCGGTCGAAGCTGGTTTAAAAATGTATGTAGGAGCCGCTGCCTTTGATAATGACTCCGGCTATGGCTCACGCGTACTGGCAGAGTATCGCCGCCTGAAGGATGTATCTTCCGGCAAAAGCGTTCCTACCTTCACCAGTCCGACACCGGTTCCGGTAATCAATCGCACGCAAGAAACCGAATCAAGTGCGAAGTTGACTACCAAGCCAGTAGAGCACCCAATAGATCAAATAGCGCGACTGTAATTAGTCAGCTAAAAAAATGGCCCCTTATTCATTGTAAGGGGCCATTTTTTATTGTGCACTCATTTTGGATCTTATTTGATAATTGCCATTCGGCCAAACCTAGCCGCCCGCAACGCCATCAATTTTCAAGTTTGCGGTGAATTGCAGCTATTTTCTGATGACTGTTCCAGGATAATCGCTTGCCAAAAAGTCCTTCAATCGGCGGACAGCCTCCCTTAAGTTTTCCATGGAGGTGGCATATGAGATGCGCACGTAGTGTTGCGCGGTCGATGGGCCAAAATCGAGCCCCGGTACAATCGCCACGCCGGCCTGCATCAAGACCTCCTTACTAAACTTATCGGCATCATCGGAAAAGCGTGAGCAATCCGCGTAAACATAAAAGGCTCCGTCCGGTGTTACCGGCACATCGAAGCCCAAATCACGCAATGCCGGCACAATATAGTCACGGCGCCGCAAAAACTCCGCCTTACGCTCCTCATAGATGCTCAGCGCTTCAGCCGAAAAGCAGGCCAGCGCCGCATACTGAGCCACCGATGACGGACAGATGAATAAATTTTGCGCCAGCTTTTCCAATTGAGGAATAATCCGCTCCGGCACGACCAGCCAACCGAGGCGCCAGCCCGTCATATTGAAGTATTTACTAAAACTGTTAATGACTATCACATCATCATCCAATGACAAGGCGGAAAATGCAGGCGCATCGTAGGATAAGCCCAGGTAAATTTCATCAACGATAGTAAAACCGTGACGCGCCTTGACTGCAGCGATAATCTTGCCTAACTCACCGGCGGCAATCGAAGTGCCGGTCGGGTTGGATGGCGATGCCAGCAACACTCCCTTGCAATGCTCAGACCAATGTTGCTCCAATAAGTCAGCCGTCAATTGAAAGCGCTGGTCAGGGCCGCAACTTACCAACTTTGCCTTACCTTCAAATGCAGCGACGAAATGGCGGTTACATGGGTAACACGGATCAGGCATGATAATCTCAGCGCCCGGCTCAACCAGTGCGGCACATGCCAACAGCAAGGCGGCAGACGCCCCCGCAGTCACCACGATGCGGCTGGCCGGTATGTTGACGTTAAAGCTATCAAGGTAATATTGTGCTATCGCCTCACGCAAGGCGGGAATGCCAAGCGCCGATGTGTATTGCAATTTACCGTCATTCATCGCCTGCACGGCAGCATCAATCACTACTTTTGGAGCGGTGAAATCAGGCTCACCTATCCCCATGTGTATGATATGCCGCCCTTGTCGCTCTAAGTCTGCCGCCATCTTGGCCAGTTCCATCACATGAAACGGGGCAATGTTCAAGAGGCGTGATGCCAGGTTATTTTCCATAATTCACCATAAAAAATGCCCTATCTCACTTAAGAAATAGGGCAAATAATTTCATCAACATGCAAGACTAGAATCTGGCAGTCAGTTTTTATCTTTTTGCGCTGAATTCAGTGGCGCGCAATTTCGCCGCCAACTTATCGAGTACGCCATTGACATATTTATGTCCGTCCAAGCCACCGAAAGACTTGGTCAACTCTACCGCTTCATTGATCACGACGCGGTAAGGAATTTCGATATGATTTTTCAGCTCAAATGCGCCTATCAACAAAGCCGCATGTTCAATCGGTGACAATTCGGCAATGCCACGATCAATCAGCGGAGCGATGTCTTCCCTCAATGCGATCGATTGATTGATTGCGCCATGCAATAAAGAGTTGAAATGCTCGCGATCCGCCTTATCAAAGCCATGCGCTTCACGGATGTGTGCATCGATAGAGCCGGCCACTTCATTGTTTAGCAGCCATTGATACAGACCTTGCAGCGCAAACTCGCGAGCGCGATGTCTCGGCGAGCGGCTTTTGGTCGGATTAGCATGTTGGGTTTTGCTTGTCATTATTATCTCTTACAGTAAATTCGTTCTATCAGGCGTCGTAGCTAATATCTTCAGTCGCCTCAGCCAACTCTTCCAGAGCCATGGTCAGATTTGCCATCTCGACAGCGACACGGGCAGCGTCAGCGCCCTTCTCTGCCATACGCACCTCAGCTTGCTCGTCATTTTCGGTAGTCAGGATAGCATTGGCAATAGGAATGCCATTATCCAGACCAACGCGTGTGATGCCGGCGCCGGATTCATTGGAAACCAGCTCAAAATGATAGGTCTCGCCACGGATTACGGCACCCAATGCGATCAGGGCATCAAATTGATTGGTGTCTGCCAGTTTTTGCAGCGCCAAAGGCACTTCCAGTGCGCCAGGAACTGTTACGTGCAATATGTCTTCATTTAACACGCCAAGGCTATTTAATTCCGCCAGACATGCTGACAGCAGGCCATTGCCGACTGTTTCGTTAAAGCGCGCCTGAACGATACCGATACGTACGCCAGCGCCGTCCATGTTTGATTCGTAGTGTCCAACTGTCATGATGTTCTTTCTTGCGCCTAAGCGCATCAACTTACTAATTATTAAGCAGCGTAAACTGATCCGTTACTATTTACGGAGTTTACAATCTTATTTTGTTGCTTCAGGCTTATCCAGATACCCGACCACTTCCAGGTTAAAACCTGTCATGGACGGCATTTTTCTAGGATTCGCCAATAATTTCATGCGACCGACGCCAACGTCCTTCAGAATCTGCGCACCGATACCATAATTGCGCAAATCCATACTTGCGGCACGACCTTGCGGACGGGCGTTTGGCATGTTTAAGGCCTTAAACTGCTCAAACATCTGCTCTGCAGTTTCCTCGCAGTTAAGCATAACGATTACACCGCCATCGGACGCCTTAATCGCTGCCATCGCACTAGCGACATTCCATGAGTGCGTGGAAATCTGGCTTTCAAGCAGATCAAGGATGGAAACCGGTTGATGCACGCGCACCAGGGCATCCTTATCGGCACTGATCTCGCCATGCACCAGCGCCAAATGCGCAGAACCGCTAGGTTTGTCGCGATACACGATAGCCCGGAAGCTACCATGCACCGTTTGCATTTCGCGTTCGGCAACGCGTTCTACAATACTTTCTGTCTGATTGCGGTAGTGAATCAAATCGGCAATCGTACCAATTTTCAGATTGTGTTCCTTGGCAAATTCCATTAAATCAGGCAGACGCGCCATGGTGCCGTCGTCTTTCATGATTTCGCAGATCACCGCAGCCGGCGTCAAACCCGCCAATTCAGCGAAATCACAACCAGCCTCAGTATGGCCGGCACGCATCAGGACACCGCCTTTTTGCGCTTTTAGCGGAAAAATATGCCCAGGCTGCACGATATCGGCTGCAGTGGTATTTTTCCCTACCGCGACCTGCACGGTTTTGGCGCGATCAGCTGCAGAAATACCGGTGGTGACGCCTTCAGCCGCTTCTATCGAGACCGTGAAGTTGGTGCCGTAAGCAGTGCCGTTGCGGGCTGTCATCATTGACAGTTCCAACATATTGCAACGTTCTTCCGTCAGAGTCAGGCAAATCAGTCCGCGGCCAAATTTCGCCATGAAATTAATTGCTTCCGGAGTGACGAAATCGGCGGCGAGAACGAGGTCACCTTCGTTTTCCCTATCTTCTTCATCCACCAATATGACCATGCGGCCAGCGCGTAACTCTTCAACAATTGTGAGATTTTGTCAGATCTTGAGGTGTTTGACATTGCTCTATGAGGATACTTGTTTCCTGGAATGTGTGCATCCACATTTCCCAATGGGCGCCTAGGCCTTCACGCTGGCCGTGGGCACCAAGATTGACATCGACACCGGCACGCTGTAACTCGGTAGCGGTGCGCGCGATATTGAAGACATTGAAGTCTTGATCTGGTGCAGTTTCACGTCTTACGCTGCGCGCCTCCAAAATAGAATGAGGAACGTAACGCGATAGTAAAGGATGCTTCCAGACTTCGGTACGGGCATACCAATAATGCTCGCCATCCAGACCGCCATAGCCAACGATCAAGGTCGGTGTATAACCGACTTTGGTTTGCGACCAGAGCTGCTTGACGTCGTCGTAGACCTTGGCAACTGGCAGCGCATGTTCAACGCCGGTATGTCCATCCACCACCATACTCATGTTCGACTGAAACAAGGAGCCGCCTTCTGGCACCACCATCATATTGGTCTGACGCGCCGCCTCGAGAATTTGCTGACGCTGTTCGCGGCGCGGTTGATTGTAGCTCTTGACCGAAATTGCCCCGTTCGCCTTGAGTCGTTTCAAGTGCGTCAGCGCATCGTCCAGGCTATTCACAATGGCACTCATATTCGCTTTAGCACCATATAAAATGGTACCGGTAGAAAAAATCCGCGGTCCGAGCACATTGCCAACGCGCTGCATTTCGCTTTGCGTGAAGATCTCGGCAGTGTCATTGGAGGGATCATGAATCGTCGTAACGCCGAACGCCAGCGAGGCATAATTAACCCAGCTTTGCTGAGGAATAATCTGTCCTTCGCCCATGCCGCCGTGCCAGTGCACATCGACGATGCCTGGAATGATGGTCTTGCCGTTCGCTGCAATTTGCTTGGCGCCTGCAGGCACAGCAATACTATCGGCACTACCGATCGCAGCAATACGATTATCCCGAATCACAATGCGCGCATTCTCTATCACCTCGTCGCCCTTCATGGTGACTACGCGCGCACCGGAGATCACAGTCACACCGTTGGGTTTATCGGCGTTCTCGCGAAATCCTATCTTCTTACCATTTTCAGCTGGCTTAGGTAGTTCTTTCGCTGCGCCAGCGACAAAACTGAATGCGGCCGTCAATGGGCTGGTAAATAATTCGTCGCCCAGTGAGAAATTCAAATTTTTGCTATCGCCTGACCAATGCAGGTATTCACCCGCATTGACGTCGAGTTGTTTGACTGGCAAACCATCCATTTTAGAACCCACCGTCACCGCCTTACCGGCCAAAGGCATAGGCGTGACATAGGCATGAAAGCGCTCGCCAAAAGCGAGCCAATCGCCATCTGGCGAGACCGCGAAGTCTTCCACGAATTCACCTTTTGCTACCGCCACCTGCTCACTCTTATCCATCTTGAAGCGTATCAGCGAGGTGATCCAATCGACTTCTCCGGTATGCTGGGTGCGGGTCAAATACACATGCTCGTTATCTTTACCAAATTGCGGCGCCGAACCTTCATCGGTGAGCAAACGTGGCACACCCTTACCGTCCGCGCTAACGGCATAGACACCGGTATTCAAACCATTCCAAGGCGTGGTCAGATAGCCACCGCGTGATTTGACGAACACGACTTGCTTACCGTCTGGCGAGAAAGTCGGCTCACTGAATTTCCCCGCTTCTTTACTAAGTATGGTTTCTTGTCCACCACGCAGGTCTATGCTGCGCACCGAGCCTAGCTTTTCGTCATTCCATGTGGTAAACACGACGCTATTGCCGTCACGTGAAAATTTCGGGAAGAACTCGAAATGATCTTCCTGTTTGGTCAAGCGACGTGGCTTACCATCGGGCAAATCGCGTACGTACAAATAGCCCAAGGCGGAGTAAATGACTTTATCGCCCTTAGGTGCCACATTGACCCAACGCAGTTGCTTGACATCAAATTGCTCGGGCGCCACCGCAGTTGGGTAGCGTACCGCAGCGCGCACTTCGCGGCTATCCTTGATATGGAAGGGGATTTCTGCGGCTGTCTTGGTAAATGGGTCGACACGCCAAATCTTGCCCTTGGCCCAAACCACGATCTGCTTGCTATCGGGCAGCCAGCTAAAGGCCGGATACACACCATGCACCGCCCATGCCTCTTGTAAATCACGCTCCAGCTCGCCCCACGCCGAAGTCTCTTCACCGGTCGCCAGGTTTTTCAAAAACAAAGTACTTTGCGAGTTATTTTGAGTCTCATCAGTCCCACGTACGCGTCGCACGAATGCCAGATATTTACCATCTGGCGAAGGCGTTGGTCGTACCGCACCACCTGCCCCGCTGACCATGGCGATGGTTTTTCCATCCTGTAAATCTTTACGGAAAATTTGATAAATCTGTCCATTGGAATTTTTATTGTATTCAAATGAGCTGCCTGGCGTCGTATCTTGCGAGTAGTACACGTAGCGGCCATCCGGTGAGAATGCAGGCTCACCTAAATCTTTTTGCCAAGTGGCTTTTTCATTTAACTGCACTCCAGCGCCACCGCTGCGGTGGTATAACCAGATTTCGCCAGAGCCCAGTGAACGGGTGCCTGTGTAATGCTTACGGGCCGCAATATACTGGCCGTTAGGATGCCAGACCGGGTTATTGAGCAAACGAAAATCTTCCTTACTGACGGCATGTGCATCGCTGCCATCGACATTCATGACCCAGATATTGTCGCCACCACCAGCATCCGACATATACGTGAGCTGTTTTCCATCTGGAGAAAAACGCGCCTGCATTTCCCACGCCACGCTATGCGTTAAGGCCTTGGCCTCGCCACCTGCGATGGGCATCAGATACAGATCACCCAGCATATCAAACACGATGTGCTTACCATCCGGGCTGACATCTACGCTCATCCAGGTGCCAGAGGTGGTGTCGAGCGTGGCGGTAATTGCCGCGCCTGGGGGATGATTTACATCCCATTTCTTTTTCTCCAGGCTATCTTTGGCAGGCGTGACTGCATCAGTCGCCAATGCGGTGCCTGGCAAGGTGCTCGCAGTTAGGCTACAAATGAGTGAAATTAACAGGCTGAGGCGGCGTTTTTGAAAACTGCGCATAGGGTCTCCGTTCATGGTGGTCGTGTCGGCTAAGCTGGTGGCCGCCAACTATCATTTTGGGTACTGGTTTTGGGTATTTACTTCTCTAGCCGCTGCCTAAGTCTTTGCTTTATTGCGCTAGCGTTGGCATTGGCACACAATTAACGAGCCAGTCACCTTGAATAGCACTTTAGCTGCGGCGTAAGTTTCTGTGACAGATAATAAGACAAGAAGTTCAGCGACACGAAAGATAATTTTCACCTATTGGCCATCGCTTAGCCTGCTAAAAAAATCTTCAGTAATTGCCGCACTGATTTTAATTTACACACCAGCCGCTTGCGCAGTACCCATGCGGGTCTTGGGCTTATGCCTGCCACCAACCGCAGTGGGATTGCGCCTTGGCGGGTCGGCTATTTCATTTTCTTTAGATGTTGGTAAAGATGTTGACAAATTAAGCCCTGAGTGCGCTCTGCTTTGCCAAACAACTGGCAATATTATCCATTTGGTGTATTATGAATTACCAAATGGAGGTTTATTATGCTCATCAAAGAAAAATCCAGCACTGCCGCCGCCAGAGCCAGCAAGCCAGTCGGAGCGAGCAAGCTTCGTAGCGCTGTGAAAAATCCCACACCGCGTCTCAAAGCTGTTGGTGGCCGCAGTGGCACCCTCGATCCGCGCATGTTCGCCAATATTGTCGAACATGGCCCACGTGGCTTTGATGCCGTGCAATTGATACGAGAAGGCTTCCCTGCCAAAATTTTAAAGTCGGTCAGCGGTTTTTTTGGCGAAACCGAAGCGCGCATACTCAGCATAGTGCGGGTTCCAGCCACCACCGCTTCGCGCCTGGAAAAGGCTGCCGCTAAAATAGATTCCGCCGCCACCGAACGCGTGTATCGCATGGGCGCAGTCACCCGCATGGCGATAGAAATCTTCGAAGATAAAGAGCATGCGATTGCCTGGATGCGCCAGCCTAATCTGGCCTTAGGCAATGCCATGCCTCTAGAGTTAATGGATACTGAGCCTGGTGCGGTCTCGGTGAGGCAAATACTAAACGCCATCGCCACCGGCGGTGTCGCTTGAAGTTGTGGCGCATTACCACTAAAAAGTATGCGCTGGATCGTGCATGCTATGGCGCGCGTAGCGAGGGTGGGCGCTGGAATCCGATAGGCTTTCCGGTGCTGTATGCCGGCACCACGGTGGAAATATGCGCACTAGAAAAATTCGTTCATTTAGCTGGCGCCCAGCACCCGCCACTGGTCCTGGTTAGCGTTGAGCTACCCGATAAGGAAAGCCTGATCATACAACCGGCGATCGCCGATTTACCACCAGACTGGGCCGAGCTGCCGGCACCGGAAAGCACCCAGATTTTTGGGCGCGACACGCTCGTCAAATATCAGGCTTTAGCGATGCTGATCCCCTCCGCCATCATCCCGGAAGCGCTCAACGCCGTGATCAACGCCGACCACCCTGCCTACGATCAAGTCAAGCTCAGCATAGAAAGAGAATTTCGCTTCGACGCGCGTATGCAGAAGTGAACTGGCTACGCTTTTGCTTGCTAGCTACCTTAGTTGCGAAAGCTCAAGTTTAATTCGCGGTCCCCCGCCACTGCGCATATTCCATGCGGCTCTCCGGCCTACCTACCCGCTAAGCCGCATGGAATATGCGCGCAGGGCTAGGTGCAATGCGCAATCTCGTCGCCGCCGGCATCGAGATCCCTAGACCTATCCCAGATCTGAAACATCCGGAACAGCAATGGAGATCAATGAAAACGGTCTAGTCGCCCGTAGTCGCATGCGCTATGCGGAGTAAGCATTTGGCGTCCGGAAAACGCTGTCAGTTGAGATGGGTGTCTTATTGAGTGATTATTGAGTGATAGCCAAGAGGCTTTTAGACACGATTCATACTGAAATAGAGGGCTCCGTAACTAATTCGATACGATTGCGCCCTGCCGCTTTGGCGCGATAGACCGCATCAGCCTCTATGGTGCGATGGCGTCCCACTCCAGGTGCCTACGCCGAAGCTACTGCATCGCAGTGTTCAAGGCCGCGTGCAGCGTTGTGCTAGCAACCACAAACTCCTCCCCCCCCATGCGCGACGAAATGGCACAAGACCCGGTCGCCGCCATCATGCCCCAGCGTATCGTTGATCTGCTTGAAGTAGTCCAGATCCATCGCAATCAGTGCAATTTTCGCTGCGCAATCGCCACTTCAATGGCCAACTTATCCATGAGCCTCTATGGTATGCGCCTGGATCGATGCTGCAATGGCCGAGCGGACACAAAAATTAGTAAAACGATATTAATCGAAATATGCGATGTATTCGTCAATTATATTCGACTTTTATTGTCACTCCGCAGGCCGTATAGTCACTCCAGCTCCTTTTCCAAAAGTGAAGAGGCAATTTGGTTTTGAATCTGGTTTTTGGTCTTAATTAAGGAGTTTTTAAAATGAAAAAATTACTATTCACGATGATGTTGATGGTTGGCGCAATGACGATGGTGATCCCGGAGGCTGATGCGAAACGTGTTGGCGGCGGCGGTTCTTCCGGAACTCAATCTAACAATGTGTCGCGTCAGGCGGCTCCGGCAGCACCTAGCCAGGCTAAACCAGCGGCGCCAGCGACAGCCGGAGCGGCCGCTACGCCGCCAAAACCAGCGAGCCCATGGAAGGGAATCGTCGGCGGCTTGATCGGCGGTGCCTTGATTGGCGCCATGTTATCCTCAATGGGTATAGGCGCCGGATTGGCGAGCGCACTTGGCTCGATTTTGCCTATGCTGTTGTTAGCTGGTGCAGCCTTCTTCTTATTCCGCATGTACCAGAAACGTAAAGCTGGCGGTGCACCTTCGGCATTCACTCCGCAGCCCGCTTATGCCAGCGCTGGTACGGCTTTGCCGGAAATTGGTTCGCGCGTCGAACCAATGTCATATCAATCGGGTGCTAACGGTAATGCAGGAACAGCAGCTACTGCCGGCGCGGCAGCTTCAGGTTTTGGTTCTGGATTTGCTCCGGCCGATCAGGGTAGCTGGACGATTCCAGCTGATTTCGATGTGCCGGTGTTTTTGCGTAATGCCAAGATGTATTTCATACGCTTGCAGGCCGCCTGTGATAAAGCGGATATCAACGATATTCGCGAATTCACCACTGCCGAAATGTACGCAGAAATCAAGATGCAAATTCAAGAGCGTGGAACTTTGGTTAATGTGACTGATGTGGTTTCTGTCGATGCCCAACTGCTTGGCTTGGAAACAGTCAATAGTGATTATCTGGCCAGCGTCAAATTCACCGGTGTAATCAAAGAGGATCCGACATTGCCTGCCGAAGGGTTTTCTGAAGTGTGGAACTTCTCCAAGCCTGTCAATGGCCAAGGCGGCTGGGCTTTAGCGGGTATCCAGCAAGTGTAATGTTTTAAAAAACGCAGGAAAAGGCCGGGGTCAATTCAAATGCCCCGGCTTTTTTTGCGTAAGAAGACTAGGAACGGTATTTTAAGATCAGATAGATGCGCGGACGCTGCCCATATCGACGAACGCCGCGCGCCTGATTTTCTATTTTCGTTGACACGCCAAAGCGGGGTTTCCCTAAACCATTGGAAGGCGCAAAACTGGTTGGGTAGGGCAAGCGTTGATACGTCAGATTCGTCCAATAGCAGCTTGCTGATCACGTCGATGAGTTCATTTCATCCGGAAGATGCGAAAGCGTGGTGGGTTGCTTACGACGCGATAGTCCTAATTGACTCGGAAATAAAGTCATCGAATGACCTTCTGGCCTCGCGCCCCCAATGTGAAGGTGAAAGCCCGCAATTTCGGATGCGAAAAGTTACTGGCGCCGAGTCCCCTCTGGAACTGAGCCGTTCTGTCAGAACGCAAGATTGGACGCCGACAGCCGCGAAAATTCACGTTGGTAATTTGGAAAAATTAGTAAACGATTTGGGGGGCAAGCAGCTGTACGGGGAAGGCGACAATTTTGCAATTGTAATCAGAGAGCTTATTCAGAACGCGCGGGACGCCATAAGGGCCCGTATGGCGATAGCGGCGAATTTCAACGGGCGAATTCTGATAAAGGTTGCGCGTAAATCCGAATCCAAAACGGTTATCGAAATCTGGGATGACGGCGTGGGCATGTCACAGCGAACGATGGTAGGGTCACTCCTTGACTTTGGTACTTCATTTTGGGCTTCTGACCTGGTTCAATCTGAATTTCCCGGCTTGAGATCGTCAAATTTCAAGCCTGTAGGGCGATTTGGCATCGGCTTTTATTCGGTATTTATGGTCGCGTCCGAAGTTTCTGTTTTGAGTCGGCTGTATAGTGACGGGATATCTGATGTCACGAAGCTAAATTTCCCCGATGGACTAACGTTGCGGCCCATATTGTCGAAAGGTGGAGGCGACGGCTTTGATGCCGCGTTTTCCACACGCGTTTGCATTACAGTCGACGAGCCAATCGAAGCGGTAAAGGATCGACTGATAAATAAGGGGCAGCCGATTGAGCTGCGGGTACCGTTAAAAAACTATCTTGCCGCAATTACAGTTGGTCTTGACGTATCAGTTGCACTTC
Organism: Undibacterium piscinae; assembly: GCA_003970805.2. GTDB lineage: Bacteria > Pseudomonadota > Gammaproteobacteria > Burkholderiales > Burkholderiaceae_D > Undibacterium > Undibacterium piscinae. The sequence goes on along the minus strand of CP051152.1, from coordinate 545,526 downwards.
AAATCGAAGGCGAATCTCAGAGACAGGTACACGAAAACATCAATTCGCTCAGATCGCAGGATAAAGTCCGAGAGTGGATAATCGATATGACGTTTTCCGACGTCCTAGGCTCGCCTGTTGACGCCTCTGCCAAATACGTTTGTGAGAACTTTGAGCGAATAAGGTGCATTGAATTCGAAGGGCGAATTGTTGGGTGCGCTGCGCTAATAGACCTGCCGCCTCACAACGGATTAAAGTATTTAACGACCGACGCAATCGGAGGATTGACCAACAATACGAATCGTGGCGCAGGAGGATATTTAGGCTATTTCGAAAACCAACCGACGTCCGCGAAGAGGGACTCTGGGACGAAGGTCGCGCCTACAGGAGTTTTGCAAGCTTGGGCAAACGAACAGATTTTAATCCTACGCCAAAAAAACGCTTCACAGGAACAACTGTATTGGGCGGCCTCAAATCTGTCCAATCTCGAATTGGATCCAATCGAGATTATTTCTTTTCCACTGGTCTATCCTGATTTCACAGTTGTCTTGAAAACCTTTGATGAAATTTTTGACATTTTGGTCTCATCACCGATCCCTAGCTTGATGAATCGCCAGTGCAACTTTTCCGAAACTAACCTTGGTTTCGTTTGCATCGATGGGCTTCCCACGCTGAGGCCACTTTCCGCTGGAAACCTAATCCATTTGGAACTGGAAAACGGCCACCCAAAATACCCGTGGAGTCTGCTTGGTTGTCTCGCTAGATTGGTCTCGCGGCGTGGACGTGAATTGGAATACGAAGTTAAGCCCAATGTTTTGACGACATTTAAGCGTTCGTTATTGGTGTATTGGATGCCATTCGTTGCTTTCGTCCCGAGGTGAAACGGCTCATCCACGACCGCCCAAGCGGGTAATTCTGCCTTGCACCTCGCCACACTTACTGAATCGAGTCTCATGTCCGCACACGCACCTACGGTTTCACCTATCACGCCCGGTCTGATTATCTTGCATGGCAACCAACTGGAACAATTACGCGCGGCGGTGTTTGGCTGGTTGCGGAATAACCCGTTGGGCGCCTTGGAACAGGCGACTTTTCTGGTGCAGTCGAACGGGATAGCCGAGTGGCTCAAGATCGCGGTTGCCGAAGAAATGGGAGTCTGCGCCGCCACCCGCATTGATTTACCCGGACGTTTTTTGTGGAGTGTGTACCGCACTATGCTGGGGCGCGATCAGGTGCCTAGCCACTCGGCACTCGATAAGTCACCGCTGACCTGGCGTTTGATGCGACTGATTCCCGAATTGCTCGATCACGACGACTTCCTGCCTTTGCGGCACTTCCTGGCCGACGGCAATCCTGAGCGGCGGCTGCAACTGGCTGAGCGCCTGGCCGATTTACTCGATCAATACCAAGTGTATCGTGCCGACTGGCTCAATGACTGGGCTGAGGGCCGCGATGTGCTGCGTAATGCCAGTGGGGAGCTTAAGCCCTTGCTGGCCGATCAGGTTTGGCAGCCACAACTATGGCGCGCCATCCTGCAAGACGTCAACGATAGCAAGCCCGATGATGCTGACGATGCCTTGGGACGGGTAAATATCCATCAGCGCTTTCTCGATGCGATCAAGCGTGGCGACCCGCCGGCCGGAAAACTGCCGCGCCGCGTTGTGCTGTTCGGTATTTCCGCGATGTCACAGCAAACGCTGGAAGCATTGGCGGCGCTGGCGACCCACACCCAGGTATTGTTGGCCGTACCCAACCCTTGCCAGTTTTACTGGGGCGACATCATAGAGGGACGCGAACTACTAAAGGCCGAACACAAGCGCCAGCAACAGCGCAATGGCAAGGATTTATCAGTAATCCCGCTCGATCAACTGCATGCGCACAGCCATCCGCTGCTGGCAGGCTGGGGCCGTATGGGGCGTGATTTTGTACGGCTGCTTGATGAATTCGATAATGCCAAAGCGACCCGCGACAACTTCGCCAGCCTGCGCATCGATTTGTTCACTGAAGACCCGGGCCGGACTTTATTGGAAAAACTACAGGCGGCGGTGCGCGATATGCTGCCTATGAATGAGCACCCTCACCCCGGTTTCGACGCACAAGACCAGTCCATCGTATTTCACATGGCACATAGTACGCAGCGCGAGGTGGAAGTCTTGCATGACCAGTTGCTGACTATGCTGGCGCAGTCAGCGTCCTCAGCGACGCCCTTACGCCCGCGCGACATCGTGGTGATGGTGCCGGATATCGAGGTGTTTTCAGCGGCGATACGCGCCGTATTTGGCCAATACCAGCACAAGGATGCGCGCCATATCCCCTACACGATAGCCGACGTCAAGGACCGCAGCGTCAACCCGCTCTTGCTGGCGCTCGACTATCTATTGCGACTACCGCAACAGCGTTGCCGCCAGAGCGAAGTACGCGACCTGCTTGATGTACCGGCGCTAGCGAGTCGCTTCGGGCTGGAGATTGACGATTTGCCGCAACTCAGTCAATGGATTACCGGCGCCGGAATACGCTGGGGCATGGATCAGAGCCACCGCGATGGCTTAGGCTTAGGCTATGCCGGCGAGCAAAACACCTGGATTTTTGGCTTACGGCGCATGCTGCTCGGCTATGCCAGCGGCAATGGTGCCGCCTATCAGGACATACAGCCTTATGCCGAAGTCGGTGGCCTTGATGCCGCATTGGCCGGATCACTGGCGCAGTTTATCGACACCCTGATCAAATGGCGCGCACTGCTGGCCGAACCCGCCACGCCTAAGGTCTGGGGCGAACGCGCACGTCAGTTGCTACGCGCCTTTTTTAGTGTCGATGGCATCAAGCTAGAAGAAGCCGACCGGCTCACCATGGGTCAACTCGACGATAAGCTACAAGCGTGGCTGCAAGCCTGCGACAGCGCCAATTTTAGCGAAGCCGTACCGCTGGCAGTGCTGCGTGAAGCCTGGCTGAGCGCACTCGACGAACCTACTTTAAACCACCAGTTTGTCTCGGGTGGCGTCACCTTTTGTACCCTGATGCCGATGCGCGCCGTTCCGTTTAAAGTGGTCTGCCTGCTCGGCATGAATGACGGCGACTATCCGCGCCGCAGCCAGCATGTCGATTTTGATTTGCTGGCGCAAGCGGGCATGGCGCGTCCCGGCGATCGATCACGGCGCGACGATGATCGCTATCTGATGCTGGAAGCCGTACTGGCGGCGCGCGACAAGCTTTACATCTCTTGGGTCGGCAAAAACATCCGCGACAATAGCGAACAACCGGCCTCGGTGCTGGTATCGCAATTGCGTGATTATCTGGCCAGCGCATGGGATTGCGATTTGCATCAGATGACTACCGAACACGCATTGCAGGCGTTTAGCCGGCGCTATTTCGAGCAAGGCGGCCTGACCACTTACGCCCGTGAATGGCGCGCCGCGCATAATGAATTAAGTGGACTAAGCAAACCAAGCGAACTAAACAATGCCAGCAATGTAAGCACACCCGAACTACTGGCGGCACTGAACACTGCAGAATTGCCTGCGTTTGAAGTCGATCTTAATTTTCGCCTCAGGCTCAGTGAGTTAGCGCGCTTTGTGAAGCAACCGGCAAAATATTTTTTCCGGCAAAGATTGGGCGTGATGTTCAACGATGATCAGACTCTGGGCGAAGATGAAGAGCCATTTAGTCTCAATGCGCTGGAAGAATATGTGCATGCCGATCGCTTGCTGGACGACACAGGCAAGCCGGAAGCGATTAGCGCCGTCGCTGACAATTTGCGCGCGCGCGCGCGGCCACACTGGGACGCGAAGGCGTATTGCCGGTCGGGCTGATCGGCGAACTATGGCAACAACAACTGGTCGCCAGCCTGACACCGGTACGCACCGCCTGGCTGGAACTGTGTCAGCAATTCCCGTATCCGGCCGACAAATTGGCAGTCAACCTGTTGATAGACGAAATCCAGTTAGAAGGCTGGCTGGAGCAAATGCACAGCAATACCCCAACGCAGGGTGATCAGGACCGTGAGGTGGTCAGCCTGAGCCAGATCTCCAGCAAGATCACGAATAAAAAAGGCGAAGTGCGCGGTGAAAAACTGATAGACAGCTGGCTGCGCCAACTGGCGGCGGCGGCACTCGGGCACAAGGTTACCGGCTTCCTGCTGGCACGCGATGCCATCATCAGCATGCAGCCCATCGCGCAAGCAAGCGCGCTCGAGACTCTGAATAATTTGCTGGCCTGCTGGCGCGCCGGCATGGACAGACCCTTGCCAACCGCCTGCAAAACTGCACTGGCGCTGGCGCAAGACGGCAATCCACGGGCGGTCTATGACGGTGGCTTTCAGATGAGCGGCGAAGTCGACGAGCCTTGCCTGGCACGCTTATGGCCCGATTTTTCCGCGCTGAGCGCAGAAGCCGACTGGCAGGACTGCTCAGAGACCTTGTACGGTCCTTTGGCAGGATGGATAAAAACCCAGATCGACGTAACACTGATTAATGACTTCGTTGCCAGCAGCAATGATGCGGAGGATGCAGTATGACTAGCGCCAAGCATGACACCATAGAGAGCGCTAGCCAGACGCTGGATGCCTTAAGTTTTCCACTACATGGATCACGCCTGATCGAGGCCAGCGCCGGTACCGGCAAAACCTGGACTATCGCCGCCCTGTATCTGCGCCTGGTGCTCGGACACGGCGGCGAAGCTGGCTTTGTGCGGGCTTTACTGCCATCGGAAATTCTGGTGATGACCTTCACCCGCGCCGCCACGCGTGAATTGTCTAACCGCATCCGCGAACGCCTGCTGCAGGCGGCCAAATGCTTTCGCGGTGAACCGGTCGATAAAAAAGATGTGTTCTTATGGGATCTGATCGCTGCCTATGCGCCCGGGGAGCAACGCCAGCAAGCCGCACACCGCCTGATGCTGGCCGCCGACACCATGGACGAAGCGGCGGTATTCACGATCGACGCCTGGTGCCAGCGCATGTTGCGCGAACATGCGTTTGACAGCGGCAGCCTGTTTGACGAAGAACTGGTCAGCGATGAATCGGCCTTACTGGAAGATGCGGTACGCGACTATTGGCGCCAGCATGTTTACCGGCTAGACAGCAAGGCACTGGCCAGCCTGCGCATGTGCTGGGCCGACGTCAACGCACTCGAAGCGGCGATACGCCCGCTGGTGCAAAGGGTGGAATTATTGACTGGTGAACCTGCCGATAGCTCAGCGGCACCAACGCAAACCGAGCGCAATTTGGCCACGCTGATTCAGCGTATCCAAAACGAGCAAACTGCCGCGCTGGGCCAACTCAAGCAAGGCTGGGATCAGCGCGCCCAGGGCATGCACGAGTGGATAGTGGCCGAGCAAACCGCCGCACCCAAATGCTTTAGCGGGGTCAAGCTGAAACCGGCCAATGTCAGCGCCTGGTTTAACTCCTTACGCGAATGGGCCAACGATCCGCAAATGCTGATGCCCGCCTCATTCGACAAAGCCTGGAGCCGGCTCAGCCCGGCAGGCATAACGGATGCCTGCAACAAGGGTTACGATCTGGTGGCACCATCCGATTTCGCCTTGCTGGCGGAATTAAAAACCGCACTTGATGCGATAGAACCACTCAAGTTTGCGCTGATGCGCCACGCCGCCAGCGCCATTGCGCAACGCGTCGCCTATCTGAAACAGAGCACGCGCCAGTTTGGCTTTGCCGACATGCTAACGCGCTTGCGGGTCGCCTTGCTAGGCACTAACGGACCAGCCTTGCGACAACGTATCGTGCAGCAATTTCCACTGGCGATGATCGATGAATTTCAGGACACCTCGCCCGAGCAATACCAGATTTTTGATGCGCTGTATCAGGTGGCGAGCAATCAGCGCGATCAGGGCTTATTTTTGATCGGCGATCCCAAGCAGTCGATTTACGGGTTTCGCGGTGCCGACATACACAGCTATCTGGCGGCAAGACTGGCCACTACCGGGCGCCATTATCTGCTGGGCACCAACTACCGCTCGACCGTGCCGCTGGTCAGTGCCGTCAACCAGATATTCCTGCATGCCGAAGGCCGCCCTTCACAAGCAAAAGATAGTCCGGCACAAGCCGGTTTTAGCGCCGGAGCATTTAAGTTTCGCACTAGCGCCGGCAACCCGCTGCCGTTCGAGCCGGTTGCCAGTAATGGCCGCGCCGAAACGCTGGTCAACAGCAATGGTGCAGTGGCGCCGCTGAGCTTGTGTTGTAGTCAAGAAGCGGATCTGAATAAGGATGATTACTTAAGCCTGTTTGCCGGCCACTGCGCCGAACATATCGTTGGCTTACTCAATGACGAGCAGGCCGGTTTTGACAAGAACGGCGAGTTCACCCGCCTGCAGCCGGCCGACATCGCCATCCTGGTACGTGATCGCCATGAAGCGGCGGCGATACGCCGGGCGCTGCAAAGGCGCAAGATCGCCAGCGTCTATCTATCCGACAAAGATTCGGTGATACGCAGCGAGGAAGCGGCCGACGTCTTACGCTGGCTGCGTGCGGTGTCGAGTCCGCTAGACAGCGGCCTGGGACGTGCCGCTTTTGCCACCGCTAGCGCCAGATTAAGCCTGGCGGCACTGGCCACCCATGCCTTTGATGACATGGTGTGGGAGCAGCGAGTAGAGCAACTCAAAGGTCTGCATCAGTTATGGCAACGCCAGGGCGTCTTGGCGATGCTGCGGCGCTTGATTCACGATCTGGACTTGCCCGCGAGCTTACTCAAGGAAGCCGGTGGCGAACGCCGCCTGACCAATCTGCTGCACCTGGCCGAATTATTGCAAAACGCCAGTACACAACTCGATGGCGAACAAGCCCTGATACGCTGGCTGGCCGAACAGATAGACAACGAAAGCGAAGGCGGCGACGAGCGTATCCTGCGACTGGAAAGTGATGCCGAACTGGTCAAGGTGGTGACCGTGCATAAATCCAAGGGACTGGAATACCCGCTCGTGTATTTGCCGTTTGCGGTCAGCGCCCGTCCCGCCAGCACGCGTAACCGCAGCTTTCTCGAATTTGTCGATGAAAATGGCGACAAACAGCTAGACCTGAGCATGTCAGACCATGCGCTAGACCAAATGGAACAAGCCAGGATAGAGGAAGACCTGCGGCTGCTATATGTGGCGCTAACCCGCGCCCGCCATGCCTTGTGGCTGGGCGTGGCATCGCTGAAAAACAAGATCCATGACAGCGCCCTCGGCTATCTGATTGCCGGTGGCCGGGCGGTCGCCGCCAGCGAACTGGGCGAGGAACTGGGTAAGCTCAAAGGCGCTTGCGACGACATCCTGATCAGCGCGATCCCGTCGATAGAAGAACCTATCGACGTCACCCTATTGTCACGGCAAGACCAGCGGCCCGCCTTAATCGACGCCCCGCTGTTTAGCGCCAGCTTCGAACGCGACTGGAGCGTAGGCAGTTTTACCTCGCTAACCAAGGCCATGCAAACGGGCGCGATGGAAAGCAAACAGGCTAGCGTAGTGACGCGCGGCCCGCAACAGGAAAAACTGCTGGAAGATCCGGACCAACTGATAGCCGGCGCGCTTGATAAGCAAGACCAATCTCAAGTTAACAACCCGGATACGGTCTGGCATAGTTTTCCGCGTGGCCCGCTGCCCGGCCAATTTTTGCACGAGCAACTTGAATGGATGGGGCTGGAAGGTTTTGCCGGTGCCAATCACGAGAATTTCAGCAGCCGCCTGGCAGTACGCTGCGAACGCGCCGGCTGGGCGCACCGTCAGGACGACGCCAGTGTCTGGTTGCAGGCCATCGCCAACACGACATTGCCAGCTATCGCGGCCAGCCTGTGCGAACTGCAGCCAACCAGTACGCTGCCGGAAATGGAATTCTGGTTTCCCAGCGAGCATTTGGCTACTGCCGAGCTGGACCGTTTATGCCAGCGCCATTTGCTCAGTGAGCTCACTAAGCTAAGCGGGATCAACGGAATAGGCGCAACAGCGCGCCCCGCGCTGCCCGAGCGCCAGTTGCATGGCATGCTCAAGGGGTATGCCGATCTAGTGTTTGAACATGAGGGCCGTTATTGGGTGCTCGATTACAAATCCAACTGGCTAGGTACCGATGATGCCAGCTATCACGCCGACGCCCTCGCGACGGCGATGGCGGCGCACCGTTACGATGTGCAAGGCGCGATTTACCTATTAGCCTTGCATCGCTTGCTGAAAAGCCGCCTCGGCGAGCACTACGACCCGGAGACCCAACTGGGCGGTGCCCTGTTCTTTTTCTTGCGCGGCATACGTCATGAAACTACACAGGGTTGCTATCAGTTAAGCGCCTGCGGTGAATTTCTCGACGCATTAGATCAATTATTTACCCCTGAAACAGTGAACCCATGATGACACCAGCAATCAGTGAAACCGCAGGCTTGCAAAGCTTACTTGAGCAATTAGACATTTACGCCGAAGCGGGCTTGCTGCGCCGTCTGGGCCCGGCGTTTGCGCGCTTCATGGCATCGCTGGGCATGACCGATCCTGCGCTCTTGCTCAGTTGCGCGATCCTCTCGGAACTAGAGGGACGCGGCCATAGCTGCCTGCTGCTAAGCGAACTGGCCGATGATCCTTGCACCCTTTTGGACTGGAATCGCGAACAGTGGAAAACCCTGACCAGCGCAGCCCAGCCTGTGCCTGCCAATCTTGCCGGCTGGCACGAGCGCCTGGCCGCTTGCGCGCAAGTGTGGCAAGCCAATCAGTCAGGCAACGACCATCAGCAAGCGCTGGTGCTCGATCAAGACCGGCTCTACCTGCGCCGCTACTGGAGCGATGAAACCAGCGTGGCACTAGCCATCAACCGACGCGCCGCCGCACCGCGCCAGATTGATAATGAGCTGACGCAACAATGGCTGGGCAAATTATTTACCAGCGCCGACAAAAATCTCGACAGCGAACCGGACTGGCAAAAAATCGCCTGCGCCATCGCTCTGCGCAGCCAACTCACGATCATCACCGGCGGTCCCGGCACCGGCAAGACCTACACGGTGGCGCGGCTATTGGCCTTATTATTCGCCCTCTCCGACAAACGTGACAGCTTGCGGATCGCACTCGCCGCGCCGACCGGCAAGGCAGCGGCCAGACTGAAGCAATCGATCGACGATGCGCTCAACGAGCTGGCCCCCAAGTTAGGCGAAAGCCTGCCGCTGGCAGAACTGACCAAGCGCATGGGAGCGGCACGCACCCTGCACAGCCTGCTCGGTGCCCGCCCCGATACGCGCGCCTTTGCCCAGCATAGCGGCAACCAGCTCGAGATCGACGTACTGATCGTCGATGAAGCGTCGATGGTGCATCTGGAAATGATGGCCGCGATCCTTGCGGCACTGCCGGACAAGGCCATGCTGATCCTGCTGGGCGATAAAGACCAGCTCGCTTCGGTAGAGGCGGGAGCGGTACTCGGTGACCTGTGCCGCAATGCCGAAAACGGCGATTATTCCGCACAGACGCTGGCTTACGTGACGCAAGCCAGCGGCGAAACCATCCTTGCCACTTATCTGCAACAGCACGGCAATGCGCTAAGCCAGCAGACCGTGATGCTACGCAAGAGCCGGCGCTTTAGCGGCCCTATCGGTAGCCTGGCCTTAGCCGTCAATAGCGGCCAGACAGCGCAAGCGATGGCCTGCCTGCGCTCGAAAACCAACGATAATAATGACGATATCCTCAGCTGGATCTCGCATGCCCAGCCTAAGGAAATGATGCAACTGGCCTTGGGCGGACGCCCCGCTGCTACCGGTGCTACGGGTGCCACGGGCGGCTACCGCAGTTACCTGGAGCTATTGAAAGACGTGCCGCAGCAAATTGGCGGGGTCGCCAATGTCGCCGCACATGAACAATGGGCGCTGGCAGTCTTGCAAAGCTTTGAATCGTTTCGCATACTGTGTGCGGTGCGTGAAGGTATCTGGGGTGTGGCAGGCTTGAATCAGGCGATAGAACAGCGCCTGGAAAGCGAAAAAACTGATCAGGCGCCACAGCGAATGGTATGTTGGGCGGCCGGTCATGATCACGCGCAACGACCATGGCACCGGCGTTTTCAACGGAGACATAGGAATTTGCCTGCCCGATCCGCTGCGCAAAGAGGCGCAGCGCGTCTACTTCCTCGAAGGCAAGGCGGTACGCAGCGTACTGGCGACCCGCTTGCGTAATGTGGTCACCGCCTACGCCATGACGGTACATAAATCACAGGGTTCGGAATTTAGCCATACCGTGATGGTGCTGCCGGAAGTTTCTTCACCGGTAGTCTCACGCGAACTGGTGTACACCGGCATCACCCGCGCCCGCACCCATTTCACCCTGGTCTCGCCGGTGCCATCGGTGTTTGAGGAAGCGCTAAACAACCGCACCCAACGCGCCAGCGGTCTGGGCAGTTTGCTCAATAATTGAACTGACTCGGTAATTGATAATTGGTAATTGGTAATTGACTATTTACAATTAGCCGCTACGTTCGCTCGTTTAAGCGGGAAGCTTCAGACCGTCGATATCACGGATCTTGCTCAGTGCCTCATCGATGCGATCGACGCTGATGATCTGCAAACCGTCTATCTTTTGCTTGGGCGCGTTCGATTTTGGAATCAGGGCGATAGAGAAGCCTAGCTTAGCCGCTTCGCGCAAGCGCTCTTGCCCGCGTGGTGCAGGACGGATTTCACCGGCCAGGCCAACTTCGCCAAATACCACCAGACCACGTGGTAAGGGCTTGTTGCGCATCGACGAGTTAATCGCCAGCAATACAGCCAGATCGGCGGCCGGTTCGGTAATCTTGACACCGCCTACCGCATTGATAAACACATCCTGATCAAACGCCGCCACGCCGGCATGACGGTGCAAAACCGCCAGCAACATCGCCAGACGGTTTTGCTCCAACCCGACCGAGAGTCGTTTGGCGTTCGGCGCATGCGAGGTATCGACCAGCGCCTGTATCTCGACCAGCAAGGGACGTGTGCCTTCCTGAGTAACCATCACGCAAGAGCCAGCCACCTGCGTGTCGTGCTGCGATAAAAACAATGCGGACGGATTGGAGACACCTTTCAGGCCTTTTTCCGTCATGGCAAACACACCAAGCTCATTGACTGCACCGAAGCGGTTTTTGATCGCGCGCACCAACCTGAAACTGGAATGGGTATCCCCCTCAAAATACAATACCGTGTCGACGATATGCTCCAGCACACGCGGCCCGGCCAGAGCGCCCTCTTTGGTGACATGGCCGACCAGAATCATGGTGATGTTCATGGTCTTGGCCACCCGAGTCAATTGCGCGGCGCACTCGCGCACCTGCGCCACCGAGCCGGGCGCAGAACTGAGCGCATCGGAATACACGGTCTGTATCGAATCGATGACCACCACTTGCGGTTTATAGTCGCCCAAGGTGCTAAGAATTTTTTCCAGCTGTATCTCGGCTTGCAGATGCAAATCAGTGGCGTCGACCATTAAGCGCTTGGCGCGCAAGGCGATCTGCGAACCCGATTCTTCACCGCTGACATACAGTACTTTTTTGAACTTCGACAGATTCGCCAGCGCTTGCAGCAGCAAGGTTGACTTACCGATACCAGGATCACCACCAATCAACACCACACCACCGGGCACCAGACCACCGCCCAGCACCCGGTCGAATTCCTCTATGCCGGTACCAAAGCGCGGAATATCTTCGGTCTCGATATCGGCAAGATTCAATACCGGTGCGGTTTGCGCCAGACTTTGATGGGTATTGGAAAAACGATTACCACCGGTTTCGACGATGGTTTCCACCAGGGTATTCCATTGCTGGCAAGACGGACACTGCCCCGCCCATTTATTGACGATGCCGCCGCATTCGGTGCAGGTGTAATTGGTTTTTACTTTGGCCATTATTGTGGTTTGAATGTGGTTTGAGTGTGGCTTGGATGTGGCTTGAACCCGTAGCCGAAACTGAGTTAAATCTAGAAACACTGATATTTTAACCAGTATCTGAACGATTGCTTGCCCTATTTCATCAATACGGCCTTCTTTTCATGGTATAAAGCGTGTCGGTGACATTATGTAACAGGTTTAGAAAACGAATGAAACGCGGTTTTTACACAATTATGGCAGCGCAGTTTTTTTCCTCGCTGGCCGATAACGCACTGCTCATTACAGCGATGGCCCTCTTGGTCACAATGGATGCTCCGGCATGGATGACTCCGTTGCTGAAGTTATTCTTTGTCTTATCGTATGTACTCCTTGCCGCATTCGTCGGTGCCTTTGCCGATGCCCTGCCCAAGGGCAAGGTCATGTTCATCACCAATCTGATCAAAGTCGGCGGTTGCGCACTGATGTTTCTTGATGTACACCCCCTGCTCGCCTATGCGGCAGTCGGTTTTGGCGCCGCCGCCTATTCACCGGCGAAATACGGCATCCTGACCGAATTGCTGCCCCCGGAAAAACTGGTCGCCGCCAATGGCTGGATAGAAGGCCTGACCATCGCCTCGATAATTTTCGGTACGGTACTCGGTGGCACCCTGATCAATCCCAAAATATCGTCGATATTATTGAATTTTGATTTTCCGATTTTTGATTTCAATATAGATACAGTGACCGAAGCGGCACTCCTGGTCATTACCGTTTGCTATGGACTGGCAGCGATATTCAATCTACGCATTCCCGACACCGGCGCCCGCTACGACCATCAGCAACGCAATCCTATCAAACTGGTCACGGATTTTGCCTGCTGCTTCCGCACTTTATGGGCCGATAAACTGGGTCAGATTTCCTTGTCGGTAACGACATTATTCTGGGCCGCTGGTGCGACACTACAATTTATCGTACTCGAATGGGCCAGAACTTCGCTCGATATGCCGCTCAATAAGGCTGCCATATTGCAAGGCGTGGTTGCGGTCGGTGTCGCCCTTGGCGCAGTAGGCGCGGCCCGTTTCGTCCCGCTGAAAAAATCCCTGTCCGTGATGCCATTGGGGATCGCCATGGGCCTGGTGGTCATGACCATGACCTTGGTGACCAATGTCTGGGTTGCCTATCCGCTGTTGATCTTGGTGGGCGCACTGGCCGGCTTTTTTGTGGTACCGATGAATGCCCTATTGCAACACCGTGGTCACGTATTGATGAGCGCAGGACATTCTATCGCCGTGCAGAATTTCAATGAGAATTTGTCGGTACTGACCATGCTGGGCTTATATGCGCTGATGATATCGTTTAAATTAAATATTCATATAGTCATCGTCATGTTCGGTTCGTTTGTGGCTGGAACCATGTATCTGGTGATGCGCAAACATCAGGCCAACCAAAGAGAATTCGACTCTATCGCCCTGATCGGCGAACATAAACACTAGACAGTGCGATGCCGGCGGCGCTGTTCGCCGGCGCGCGCCAGCCAATCATCAGGTACCACCATGCCCCGGCAAAACTCTTGCATCACCTTGCCATGCTTACTCATGATAGCCAGCATCACCGGCGTGTTATCGCCCAGGAAGTAGCGCTGCAAGACTTCCCGCAGATCGCCTTTCTCCATCACCGCATCAGGCGCACACTGTGCCGGCGCCAACCATTGCAATCGCGGCAGAATTAAAGCGTAAGGAATCGCCAGTTGCTCAATCTCGCTCAGCGTCCACCAATAGCCCCGGCAATGTTCGGCAGCCAAGCCCTCAATCAGACCTGCAGCCATCTGCGACTGCCGGTAAAACAGCCAACCCTTGATCAGCGCCTGCGCCGCCAGCACTTTCTTGGGCAAGATTTTTTGCGCCTCAGGGTGTTGCGACAGCACCAGTTGCTGATGAAAAATCTTCTGCATCTTGCTACCGAGGGTATCGGCTAAATTCGGACCCAGATAGTCATACAGATCAGGGATATGACTGGCGTCAGCGCCGGTCTCCAGCAAATAAAATTTGGTCGCGATTTCCCAATGCACCAAGTCATCGGCTTGATGGAGTAAAAAATCAAACTCGCCTACTGTGCCACCCCCGCCACCCTTGCCATGCACTTGCAAGCCATGCGCATAGAGTAGCCCGTGATGCCTGAGATAAAAACCTAAAAGATTTTCAGCATAATGTCCGAGCCGACGCTGTTTATGCAGATTCAGCGCTTCATGCAAGGCGCTTGGCTGCTGGTCCAACTGTAGCAACCAGGCATGCAGACTTGCCTTGTCCGGCAGCACCAGGCTGGCGATTTGCTCCTGCCACAACGGTGAGTGCCTTGCCAGCAAGCCAGGCGAAGTCAAGATCCACGCCAGCGAGCGGACGTGCGCATCCTGTAGGTGTTGCCATTCATGATGAAAGCGCGCCTGAAAATTTTCCATATATTTGATGAGCTTCCTCGCGGCGCCGTTTCTTGGCTCCGAGTTGACTGGTGTGACTGGTGTGACTGGCGGTTCTACAGCGCTAGCGCCCTGCACTGGAATCGGCGCATCGTGACGCAACTTCCAGAGCGGACCTAAGCTCATCTCACTGAGCAGAAAATCTCGTTGTCATTCATCATAGTGTCGAATTCATTCAAAGTTCCATGCGCATCACGATCGCATCTTCACGCATATTATCGGCAACCGGGTAATAGGCTTTGCGTCGCCCTATTTCTGAAAAACCGTACTGCGTGTACACACTGATGGCGCGCAGATTGCTCAGCCTAACTTCCAGCAATACAGAAATAAACTTTTGTTCGCGGGCACTGGCGCACAGATGATCCAATACGCTGCGGGCGTAGCCTAAACCCTGGTACTGAGTGGAAATAGCAAAATTTAGCAAATGCATTTCGTCGACTACCGGCATCAGTACATAGTAAGCGATCAAATTATTACTCGCATCCTGCAAACCAACCATCTCGTGCGAATTATACAAAGAGTCATGGAAGTTTCCGCGTGTCCATGGATGGCTATACAGCTGCTGTTCTATCTCTAATACGCGATCAACATCAGCAAAACTCAGGCGATAAAATTGAGCTGTACTCATGAATTTTTTAACTGCATGCGTTCTATCGTCGTCAGGGCTATTTTGTTTCTCAAATACACAGGCTGCGCCATTTCCGGTGCAACTTGCTTGCCATCCGAAAAGTCCACCGCAGCCAATTGCGCCACTTGCGCAGCGTGCGGCATTTTAAATACGATCTTCATACTGCCAGTCTCAGCTGGAGCTGTTAATCCATTCCCCAGCACCAAGACACTCGCGTGTGCGTCCGCATAGGCGAGCGCGAGCTCTAGCGCTGACAAGGCAGGCTCACTGACCAGTTCCCAAGCTTGATTACGCAGACGATAATGAGCCCAATACACTTCAGCCATACGCGCATCTAACACACAGACAAAGTCAGCGTCACTGTTCTGCTCACGTGCCGCTTGCGCCATGGCTTGCAGGCTGATGATCGGCAATATCGGTAAATCCGAGCCATATGCCAAGCCTTGCACGATGCCGCAAGTGGTTCTAACACCAGTAAAGGCGCCGGGACCACAACCAAAAGCAATTGCCTGACATTGGCTTAAGCTTAAACCGGCAGCATTTAGCAGTTCTTGTATCGCAGGAAGTACGCCTTGCGAATGGGTCTGCACCCCAGTTAGCTCACGAATAGATAATTCGCCCTTGTTTAGCAGGGCAACAGAGGCGAGTTCGGTAGAAGTTTCAATAGCAAGTAATGTAGTCATAGACGTATTTTACCGCGCCAAGCCCCCCTTACGCGTACTTGCAGAGACAAACTTATGCAGAGCTACTGAAGGGCGAAGTGTTAGGTTAAAATAGTATATGGAAAAATTTCAAGAAAACACGGCCGATCTTTCCGTGATCAAGGCGAATTTACAAAACAAGAACTGGTTGGTTGCCTGCTTATGCGCTGCCTGGTGCGATACTTGTGGCGCCTATCGCCAGCAATTCGATTTACTTCAATTGCAGCATCCAGATAAGTGCTTTGCATGGATAGATATAGAGGATCAGGCCGATCTGGTCGATGCGGTAGATATAGAGAACTTCCCCACCATCTTAATTCAGCATGAAGAAAATATTATCTTCTTCGGCACCATGCTGCCGGATGCCGGGCAAGTGCATAGGCTACTCATGTCATTTGAAGATGGCTTGAAAAACCAATTAGAACAAGGGATCAAGATGCACAATCCATCCTTAACGCAAGATGTACCAGCTACTTGGAATCTGCGCCAACTCATACTCAACAGTGATTAACTTAAAATTTTAGCTGATACACCAGGCCGGAGAAATCGCAGATTAGGCATCCTTTGCAGCCTTGGATGAGAGTAATAATTTTGCCAGATCTGCCTGCTCAGGCGTCCCCTCTTTAATAATTTCTTCCCTCAGTAAATTTGCACCCTCGAAATCACCAATATCCTGGTAGGCAATTCCTAAATTTAGTTTGACCGCCATGGGCGACATAATATGTATTCCCGTTTCCGCTTGAAAATGCTTGTTCAATCCGGCACCGGAGACTTGCGTTAAATCCCGTATCGCTTCCAGACCGATCTTGCTACTAGCTGGCGCTGTGCTTTGCTCCTCGTCAGGCATGAAAAGCTTGGGCTCATCCAAACTCAACTCTTCCGTGACTCTAGGCAAACCGTTTTCAGATTGGATCTTTTGCGCTACATATCTATCATTCGAAAAACCATCATAGCGCCCACCGTATTGATAGGTATTGGCATCATGCTCAGCGGTCTGTTTAGGTATTGCTCTATTACTTTCAGAAGCACTTGCCGATTTAGCGAGCGCAACATCGTCCTGAACAGCCTCGGGCAAGCCATTGGTGAACAACACCGCGCACGCTTTTAATTGCTTCATTTCTTCTATGTTTTTCGGACGCAATGGGTCGCGCGCGACGGCCTCTAATCTGGCCAGATCTCGATAGATGGCGAGATCAAACCCCACCCTAGTACCCACCCTGTCATTGACTAGTAAGCTGTGAATATAGTGAGGAAGTTCTTCACTATCCCAAATGGCCAGTATCTTATCGGTGATACGAGGGAAATTAGCGAGCGTGACCTTGCCATATTGCATGCGCTGATCCCAAGGAGCCACAGTCACATTAAAAAGTCGGATAATTCTTTCGCCAATAGCCTCATATTTTTCTTGATCGTTAATGCTGTTATACACATCGAGCAAACACAGCCAGGGTAAAGGCGACTCTGGCGCTTCAATATGGTTAAACGGCTCAAGTAATTCAAGCACTTCAACCGGTTTGTGCAAGGCCATCCAGGCGCCGACCAACTCCATAATGTCAGAAATTTCTTCCGCTTTAAAAACACTAGCCTGCATCATGGGCTTATCAAAATCCATCAAATCATCTGCATCATTTGCAGCAGCTTCCTGCAGCGTTTGATGCTGCGCATAGGTTGGCGAGGCGCCCTGCTGTTTAGTACCATTGGTTTTATGTGGAGCAAACGCAGCACTAGCGAGTGTCCGTTCTGATTTGGAAATATTTAGCTGAGACTCACTCATAAAACCAGCGTGGCTTGGACCCATCGTGTCGCGCTCTCTGGCGCTATCGCGTATGCGGGGGCGTCCGGGACTGGGGTCAGACGTGCCTCCCTGTGGATACCATGCTGCTTTATTTTGATCCTTTTTTAGCACCAGAAAACGTTTCACTAACCAGGCAAATGCGCCCAAACAAAGCAGTAGTATCAGCCCCAAACTTTTAATCCAGACCAACAATTCCGTCCGCACAGTTTGCAAGGAATTTTGGTCGGTTGTGGCCAGCTCAGACATGCGTGAATTTTCACTTCTAAGCGCGTCAATTTCCAATTGCAAACTACGCATAATTTGCAATTGGGTAGAGTTACTCATCTCGGCCAAAGGAATTTCCTGCGCAGTTAGCTCTCCGACGGCCTTAATCGGTGATGAGGAAGTGATTGCCGGGGTCAGCACCAAAGGTAAAGCCTCTGGCGCAACTTTAGCCGCCACCGGGGCGACTAAGGGCTCTTCCGATAAGGAGACGTGTAAGACATTGCGGGGCGCGCGTTTAGGTGATTTTTTTTTCGCCACTTGCGGCAACTCTGCCATATCCGCAGTATTACCCTCGCTTATTTTGGCATTTTTCTTTTTCAGTCTAGAGTCTGAGCGTGAGACTTTCTCAGCGCCAGCCGATAAATTCGGGACGCTCAAACTATCTGTGTTTGAGAGCGCGGTGCTAGCTGTTTGATACGCATCATCCACATTTGCCAGCAAGGCAATCGGATCGAGCAAAATTTGATAGCTGCGCTGCACCGCAATATTGCATCCATGCTCGACTACGATTGTCAGCACCGGTTCATTGATATGCTCTATGCTAGTTAGCTGAATGGAAGGATTTCGGTCCGAGCGTATAAGCCTAATTTTTGGCACTATAGCCAGCGCCCCATCTAAAGACTCAACACGCGCTTTGACGCAGTTAAACCATTGTGGGCTATTTTCAGCCCCTAAGACGGGGATGTTGATATTGAGCGTCTCGCCCAGGCCGGACTGCACTCTTACTGAGCCGAACCCTGCCGCATCACTATAACTGCACTGTATTATTAAGATACTTACGACTAATAACGAGGTCTTCCTTGTCTGCGTGTGCATGTCATTTTACCTAGTAAAATTAACTTAAATCCATTCTAGTCCTTTTTATTTTATTAGCG
The DNA here is from genome assembly GCA_003970805.2 of Undibacterium piscinae. Taxonomy (GTDB): domain Bacteria; phylum Pseudomonadota; class Gammaproteobacteria; order Burkholderiales; family Burkholderiaceae_D; genus Undibacterium; species Undibacterium piscinae. The sequence goes on along the minus strand of CP051152.1, from coordinate 527,036 downwards.
AATTTATTATTGTTTAAATTAAGATTTGAACTCAAAAAACATACGCTCCTTTTTTAACCTCCACTCTAGCCTAGCGCGGAAAAACTAAAAATTGAGAGTACGATGAAACAATATTTTTACCCTTGGGATAGAATTCGGCTCCGCCCTATTCCTGACTACGAATAATCCGCGGCCACCAGCACCTCATTTAGGAATCGTTCATGCAAAGTACCTGGCTATCCCAATTCATGCAGCAAGATAGCAGCCTACTGGTATTTATGAACGTCTTCTTGCAGCAACTTGGCTTCCCCTTGCCATCAGTGCCAACCATGATACTGGCCGCCAGTCGCGCCAGTGGCTGGCAAGCGCTTTCGATGATGTTACTGGCGGCCACCTTCGCTTCTTTACTGGCCGATTGGTTATGGTATCAAGCCGGTCGCCGCTTTGGTTATCGGGTCTTGTCACTGCTGTGCAAACTCTCCATTGCAATCTATCGAGTCCCTCATGTGTCGAATCAGACTGAAGCGAGATTTACTAAATGGGGGGTCTTGGTCGCTGATATTTGGAAAATTTATTCGCGGGTTTTTCACGTACCGTAGAGATGCACCACCAGTTGCCGGTGCACTGGGCATGCGCCGCTCTTCCTTTTTTATCAATTATCCGCGATAGGCGCGGTACTCTGCAAGGATTCGCCTTGCTGGCTGACTATGCGACGCGTCACTATCGCGCTCGCCTTCGATGCTGATGTCGCCATCGGTTTATTTCCACTGGCTCTTATCGTCGCAATGCGCAGGCAAGCGCAGCGCCAAATGCAAACCCGCATCGCTGCCAACCGCATGCACGGCTGAACCGTCAAAATGCTCGTCTATCGCTTGCTGGAGGATCTCCAATCTGGCGCCATACAGCAAGCGCATACGGCGGATATGCGAGTTAAAGTGCCCTTGCCCCATAAACTCAGCCATGGTCGCTTGCAGCGGTGCCTGGCCGGAGCGGTGCAACTCTTCCATTCCGGTCACAAAAGGTTTGCTCAAGGCCTGCGGCAGCACCAGATACCCTAGCCGTAAGCCGGGAAACATGGTCTTGCTAAAAGTCCCCATGTATAGCACCCGCTCACCACTGTCCATGCCCTGCAACGACGCCAGCGGTCGGCCGCTATAACGAAACTCACTGTCATAATCGTCTTCAATGATCCAGCAACCATGCCGCCTGGCGTATTCCAGCAAACTACGGCGGCGTGCCAGACTCATGACCATTCCCAGCGGATACTGGTGAGACGGAGTGACGAAGATAAACCGTGGCACCGCCGCAAGATCCGCCTCATCCGGGCAGATACCCTCGGCATCGACCCTGATAGGCCTTATCGTGACGCCGGAAGCGGAGAGCAGATTGCGTGCGCCCCAATAACAAGGGTCTTCCACCCACGCCACATCACCGGGATCACTGAGCAGGCGCAAACACAAGTCTATCGATTGATGAATGCCGTTGGTAATCACCACTTGTCCCGCCTCGCAATCGACCGAACGCGACACCTTCAGGTATTCCGCCACGACTTCACGCAAGGGCTGATAACCACCGCCGTGACCGTAAGTGAGTGCCGCAATCGGTGGCTTGCGCCAGACCTTGCTTTGCAGGGCGTTCCAGATTTTATGCGGAAATTGCGTCACATCCGGCACCCCCGCTACAAACGCGCCCCACTGCTGGGTGGAAGCGCCGGCCTGCGCCACTAACCTGTGGCCGCGCTGCGACAGTTGCACAGTTTCAGCAACCGCAGGGCTGCGCTGTGTCGTTGCCACCGGCAAATGCACGCTGTCAGGCACTGTATCAGCCACATAAGTACCGCTCCCGGCGCGCGCCTCCACATAGCCTTCCGCTAGCAATTGCTCATAGGCATACAGCACCGTATTGCGGGAAATTGACAGCTCACTGGCCAGATCACGGCTTGAAGGCAAACGCGTATCGGCCGGCAAGACCCGGTCAAGAATCGCCTGTCGCATCAATCGATATAGCTGACGGTTACGCGGGGTTGCGGACGCTTTGTCTAGATACTGCAGTAAATAATCAGATAAGTTGAAAGTTCGCATACTGCACCATAGAGGTCAAAATCAGAGATGGGCAATTATAAACCCCGCCAAAAAATTGGCACCATCAAAAATTTATAACTGGCACTACTTAATAGAACCAAATCAAGGCACCATGGCTATACATCTTCTCCCTCAATCTCAAGCAAGGAAAATCATGAGCTCAAATCTCGAATGGAAAAACCGTAAAGACCACGCCACACCGCGTGGTGTCGGCGTGATGTGTGATTTCTACGCCGATCGTGCCGAGAATGCCGAATTATGGGATGTTGAAGGTAAGCGCTATATCGATTTCGCGGCAGGCATTGCGGTCCTCAACACCGGCCACCGCCACCCGAAGATTGTCGCCGCCATTACCGAGCAACTACAGCGCTTTACCCACACCGCTTACCAGATCGTCCCCTACGGCAGCTACGTAGAACTGGCTGAAAAAATCAGCCGCCTGACTCCAGGTACCCATGCAAAGAAAACCTCTTTTTTCACAACCGGTGCGGAAGCGGTTGAAAATGCCATCAAGATCGCGCGCGCCGCTACCGGTCGCCCTGGCGTAATTGCCTTCTCCGGCGCCTTCCACGGCCGTACCATGATGGGTATGGCCTTGACCGGTAAGGTTGATCCTTACAAACTGGGTTTCGGCCCTTTTCCGGGCGAAATCTATCACGCACCGTTTCCTAGTGAACTCCATGGCGTTTCAGTAGAAGATTCGATGCACGCGATACAGATGCTATTTAAGGCGACCATCGATCCGAAACGTGTCGCCGCCATTATTCTTGAACCCGTACAAGGCGAAGGCGGTTTCGTGGTGGCACCACCAGCGTTAATGCGTGCCTTACGTGCCCTGTGTGACCAGCACGGCATCCTGTTAATCGCAGATGAAATCCAGACCGGTTTTGCCCGCACCGGAAAACTATTCGCGATGGAACACTACGATGTCCTGGCAGATCTGACCACCATGGCCAAGAGCCTGGCCGGCGGTTTGCCGCTATCTGGTGTCTGCGGACGTGCCGAACTCATGGATGCGCCAGCACCGGGCGGTTTGGGCGGCACCTATGCCGGCAATCCGCTGGCTGTCGCCTCCGCGCTGGCGGTACTCAATATCATTGAAGATGAGCAACTGTGTGAACGCGCCAACAGCTTGGGCCAACGACTCACCGCCCGTCTGAAAGCGGCAAAGGAATGTGTCCCGCAAATTGCTGAGATACGTGGTTTGGGCGGTATGCTCGCAGTGGAATTCAAACACGCCGATAACGACAAGCCAAATCCTGAGTTTGCCAAAAAAGTTCAGGCGCATGCCTTGAAAAACGGTCTGCTCTTGCTTACCTGCGGTGTGTATGGCAATGTCATCCGCTTCCTGTTCCCGTTGACCATTCCGGATGCGGTAATGACGGAAGCGCTCGACATCCTTGACACGGCGCTGCGCGCTTAAGACACCGCAAGCAAAAAACTCAAAATAATTATTGGACTTGACCATGTTGACACTAAAAGATCCCTCCCTGTTTAAGCAACAGGCCTATATCAACGGGCTATGGTGTGACGCCGATAGCGGCGAAAAAATTGCCGTGACTAATCCTGCCACGGGTGAAATCATAGGCCACGTACCGAAAATGGGCGCAGCTGAAACCAAGCGCGCGATTGAAAGCGCCAACAGCGCCTGGAAACCATGGCGCACCTTACTGGCAAAAGACCGGGCCGACATACTACGTCGCTGGCATGGTCTGATGCTCGAACATTATGAAGATCTGGCGACCATCATGACTGCCGAGCAGGGTAAGTCACTCACTGAAGCGCGTGGTGAGATTGCCTATGGTGCCTCATATATAGAATGGTTTGCCGAAGAGGCTAAGCGCATTTACGGCGACACCATCCCCGCCTCTGCACCAGGTCGCCGCATCATGGTCACCAAAGAGGCTATCGGTGTCTGCGCTGCCATCACGCCATGGAACTTCCCTTCCGCAATGATCACCCGCAAAGCCGGCCCTGCCTTGGCGGCCGGTTGCACCATGATCGTCAAGCCAGCCGAACTGACGCCCTTTTCAGCATTGGCACTGGCAGAACTGGCACGCCGTGCCGGCATGCCTGATGGGGTATTCAATGTCATTACCGGCAACCCCATTGAGATCGGCGGCGAATTCACGTCTAACCCTACGGTGCGCAAACTGAGCTTCACCGGCTCGACCGCGGTAGGTCGCTTGCTGATGCAACAGTCTGCTAGCAGCATCAAAAAACTATCACTGGAACTAGGCGGCAACGCGCCCTTCATCGTCTTTAATGATGCAGATCTTGACGCTGCCGTCGAAGGCGCATTGGCCTCAAAATATCGCAACTCCGGTCAGACCTGCGTCTGCGTCAATCGCATTTATGTGCAAGACGAAGTCTACGATTTATTCAGCAGCAAACTGGTAGAAGCGGTAAATAAGAGTTTCGTAGTCGGAAACGGTTTCGACACCGGCGTGAACCAGGGTCCCTTGATCAATGAGGCTGCCGTATTGAAGGTGGAAGGCCAGATTGCCGATGCCCTTGGCAAAGGCGCACGTGTCCTTAGTGGCGGAAAACGCCACGCACTGGGCGGTACATTCTTTGAGCCGACCGTACTTGCTGACGTCACGCAAGAAATGAAAATCGCCAGCGAAGAAACCTTTGGCCCGGTTGCTCCCCTGTTCCGCTTCAAGAGCGATGAAGAAGTCATCGCAATGGCCAACGATACCGAATTTGGCTTGGCATCTTACTTTTTCAGCCGCGACATTGGCCGTATCTGGCGCGTCGCCGAACAACTGGAATACGGCATGGTAGGCATCAATACCGGCATTTTATCGAGTGAGGTGGCACCATTTGGGGGCGTCAAGCAATCCGGACTGGGACGCGAGGGATCGAAATACGGGATAGAAGATTACCTGGTCATCAAATACTGGTGTATCGCCGGTATGTAATTGATTCTTACCCTTAGTTTTTTGCCCGAAGTTAGTTGTATGCACTTGCAATATAGGTCCGATAGGCCCCTTAGGCCGATTAAGTAATCCCCGGCACCGTGTCATCAATGAACAGTGCCGTTCCGCTCCCAAATTTATCATGTCAAATATCTCTAGCAATAGCAGTAAGCCAAGCACGCGCAAACCTGTGGTGTTAATGTCCATGGGGGCGCAAGAACGCGCGGGGCATGAGTATCAGGTAATGACCAAGAAATACATGCGCCCCTTGGTCGAACATGCCGGCTGCGTGCCGGTGTTGGCACCGACCTGTTTTGGCATAGACGATCTCAAGCTCTACCTGTCTATGGTCGATGGCGTCTACCTTACCGGTGCCGGCAGCAATATTGACCCTAGCCTTTACGGACAAGAGAACTTAACCCCCGAGAAAACCCAAGATCAAGATAGGGACCATTTCGATCTGCCGCTGATCCATGCCGCGCTGGCAATGGGCTTGCCGCTGTTTGGCATCTGCCGCGGCATGCAGGAATTTAATGTCGCACTCGGTGGCGACATGCATCAGAAACTCTACACCATCCCTGGTATGCGCGAGCACCGCGAAGACTACAGTGCCAGTGTGGCCCAGCAATATGCCGATGTGCATCAGGTACGCATGGTACCGGACACCTGGTTTGCCAAATTAATGCAGCAGGAAGAAATCCCGGTCAATTCCTTGCATGGCCAGGGCATCAAGACACTAGGCAAGGGCTTGCAGGCACTCGCCCATGCCGAAGATGGCTTGATAGAGGCGGTGCACCTCCCGGAACAACAGCAATTCACGCTAGGAGTGCAATGGCATCCGGAATGGCAGGCGGCGCAAAATCCATTTTCCATCCGTATGTTTCAGGCATTTGGCGACGCCTGCCGGCAAACCGTCGCACAAAAACTAAACCGCTAGCACGATCAAAAAAAGAGACTCTCTGCACAAGTTTTTTACGAGCGCAGAACAATGATAAAAGCCATCAATTGCTAACGCTAGCTGACCAAGTTTAGCGAACATAACTGGCGCAAACCAAACACAGAAGGTTCACTATGTCATCGAACGCCCGGAATAACGACACTGCTCACGCGCCCTCTTACTACGCCGCATCGGCCAACCCATCACCTGAACGCCCGCCCTTGCGCGGTGCCATCGAGGCTGATGTTTGTATCATAGGTGCCGGCTATACGGGCTTGAGCTCCGGCCTGCATCTGGCTGAAGCCGGGTTTAAAGTGGTGATACTGGAACAAGCCAAAGTCGGCTGGGGCGCCTCCGGACGCAATGGCGGCCAGATTGTGCATAGCTATTCGCGCGACATCGACGTCATCGAGGCAAACTACGGCAAAGAGAAGGCTAAGCCCTTGGCCGAAATGATGTTTGAAGGCGCAAAAATTATCCGCGAACGGGTTGCCAAGTACAACATCCAGTGCGATCTGAAAGACGGCGGCGTGTATGCGGCACTAAGCAAGAAAAAAGTAAAGGCACTGGAAGAGCAAAAAGAACTCTGGGAAAAGTGGGGCAATAGAAACCTCAGCTTAATCGACAACCCAAGTGAGATAAAAAAGCTTGTCAATACCGATCGCTACCAGGCAATACTGGTAGACAAGACCGGCGGCCACTTTCATCCGCTCAACCTGACTCTGGGCGAAGCGGCCGCATTTGAACAAAATGGCGGCGTGATCTATGAACATAGCGCAGTCACCAACATCGAACGCGGCGCCAACCCGGTGATTCATACTGAACATGGTCAGGTCAAGGCAAAATTTGTCATCGTCGCCTGCAACGCCTACATCGGCGATCTGGAGCCGAAATTAGCCAAGATGTCTATGCCTTGCGGCACTCAGGTGATCACTACCGAACCCTTGGGGAAACTCGCCGACCAACTGATTCCTTCCGACTACTGCGTGGAAGACAATAATTTCCTGCTCGACTATTACCGGCTGTCTGGCGACAAACGCATGATCTTTGGCGGCGGCGTGATATATGGTGCACGTGATCCATCGCATATCGAATCTATCGTTCGTCCGAATATGTGCAAAGTGTTTCCGCAGCTCAAAGACGTCAAGGTAGACTACGGCTGGACCGGCAACTTCCTGCTGACCCTGTCACGCATGCCCGAGGTCGGGAAATTAAGCGATAACATCTATTATTCACAAGGCTGTTCGGGCCACGGCATTACCTTTACCCACCTGATCGGACGCTTGCTGGCCGAGGCCATACAAGGTCAGGCAGAACGTTTCTCTGCCTTTGCATGCCTGCCCCACTACCCGTTTCCGGGCGGCCGCCTGCTAAGGGTGCCACTGACCGCAATGGGCGCTGTCTGGTATGACTTACGCGACCGGCTTGGTGTCTAGATGCAGCTCTCCCTTAAAGCTCCAGCCGGCATCCAGGCAAGTATGGCATTGCCGCTCAGAATGCCATTATGAATGACGCCATACAGCTTATTGAAGGTCAGCGCCGATTGGCTCACAGTCCCCTCCGCGCTCACATCAGCCAAATTAAGGCTGGAGCCAAACGGCATAGCAAAGGATTTTGCGCTCAATTTGATCTGTACCGTCTCACCCTTGGGCTGGAATTCGACAGACAGTCCTTTTTCAGGAGACACCAGCGTCACACTCTGCCAGGCAGTGCCGGGGTCACGCACAGCACGCATATCAAAAGCGCCCAGATTGGTTCCGGGCCAAACAACCGTAAGATTGGTTGCACTTAATTGATTTACACTGCCTTTCCATTTTTTCGCCCCCTGGCTGAATAACAGCCAAGCCAGACTCTCCTGGCTTATTACCGGCGACAAAAATTCGATAGATTTATAGCTCACCTCTTTACTCAATAGCGAAGTCAGTTCGATCACCGCATTGACCTGCCGACTTTAATCTGCCCCTGCCGGCCTATGCTCAGATTTTCCAGTTGCCAGTGTGGTTGCGGTGTAAACCCAAAATGTAGCTGGCCAATTTTCACCGGCTGTTGAAATTGTGCACCGATCGCTTGTTCCATTTGAGCGAGCCGCGAGCTGAATCACTCAATTGCGCCCAGGCAAAACAAGGCAATCGCCAAAACCCAAGGCGCTGCCCAAGAGAATTCGTATCCATGACACAGGGAGATCGTAAGCCCTATTGACACTGCGGTTCGCCCTATGTCGACGGACTTTCGCCTGCGGATCTTGTTTTTCTTCCTCCTTCTGCTCTGTACTGCAGTCGAGGATCTCTTGCTCGGCTAGGCCAAAACAAGGTCGTGGTGGCTCTGCCGCTCTTTCCGCCTCGCGGTTTTGCTCGTGTCTGCTTTCCTTTTACGCGTTTTTTTTTCTTCATTCTCCTTCGCATTTGTTCCAGCTGGGCCAGTCTTTCGAGGATCTCTTGTCGGCTTGCTGAGTGGCCTGCCGGTCCCTGCGGTCTCTCTCTGCTTCCTGCTCAGTTGCTCACGCTCCATTTGTTCCAGCTGGGCCTGTCTTTGCAGTTCCTGACGAGCCAACTCATCGAGTTCACGTTGCGCCTGTATCTGCGCGTCCTTTCCTGATTTGTTCCTGTTCCAGGCGCTCCCGTCCAGCAGTTCGTGCTCCAGCCGTTTCTGCTCCAGGATTTCTTGCTGCACCCTGGCTCGCGTTTCAGCCTCGATCAAGCGCGCGCTGCTCAGCTTCCGCCCGGGCTTGTAGTTCGGCCGCAACGCGCATGGTCTCTTGTTCTGCACGCTGCTTTTCTTGCGCTCTTTCCTCAGCTTCGCGGCGTGCCTGCCGCTCCGCCTCTTGCTTTGCCAACTGCTGTTCCGCAGGCGCGCCAACTCCTGCGCTTGTTTTGCCTCTTGCTCCGCCTTTTCTCTTGCCTCAGCTTCCTGCTGTGCCTGCTGCTCAGCTCTAGCTCTAGCTTCAGTTGCGGCTGCGGGCTGCGGCTGCGGCTGCGATCAGCCTTTGCTTTTCCAGTTCTTGCTCAGTTTCTTTTTCAGCTTTTTCTTAGCCGCTTGCTCGGCAGCCTGTTTGCCAGTCGTGCTGCCGCCAGGCTCGCCCGCAGTTGCTCCGCCTTCTCTTTAAGGGCTTTATCTTCCGCTGTTTTTTTAGCTATCACTTCCGCTTTTTGACGAGCCAACTGCTCTGCTTTTTTTTTTGCTCGCGCTTCAAATTTCCGCCAGATCTTATCTTCAGCCTCTTTTTGCGCCTGTGCTTTTTGGCGCATACGCTCGTCCTCGACGGCCTTGGCCGCCGCCCTTGCGATCTCTTGCGCTGTTGCCTGCGTTTTTTTTCCCTGGAATTGTGCCTGCTGATGCGAGATCAATTCCTCGCTCATCAACACAGCCTCAAGCTCGGGTGTTTTCTCTGCCTTTTTGTCGGCCTGGGCTTGTTTATTCGGAGTTAGCGCTTGATCGGGGACGGACTGACTTACTTCCTCAAGTTGTCCGTATGCATTATCAGACCTATCGGGAGCGCTAGCTTTGGGCTGTTACTTTCCCTATTTCATCTGCGGAAAAGCAAACTCAACACCCGCGCTGGCAGTGTTTGGCCAACGCTGCATCACTGCCTTATGGCGTGTGTAGAAACGTACGCCTTCCGGACCGTAGGCATGATGATCGCCAAACATACTGCGTTTCCAGCCGCCGAAACTATTGAAGGCCATAGGCACAGGCAAAGGCACATTCACACCGACCATGCCAACCTGGATCTGACGCACAAATTCACGCGCCACACCACCGTCGCGGGTATAGATGGCGACACCATTGCCGTACTCATTGGAGTTGATCAATTTGACTGCGGTGGCAACGTCAGGTGCACGCATCACGCACAGTACTGGCCCGAAAATCTCTTCCTTGTAGATGCTCATCTCAGCCGTCACGTGATCAAACAAGGTACCGCCGACAAAGAAGCCTTTTTCACGGCCGGCTACCACACAGTTGCGGCCATCGACGACTAAAGTGGCGCCCTGCTCTACCCCTTCGCCTATCAATTTCTCTATGCGTTGTTTCGCCTGTATCGATACCACCGGCCCCATTTCAGCCTCTGGTGCCAAGCCATCGCGAATTTTCAAGGCGGCAGTACGTTCTGCCAAAGCACCCATCAGTTTATCGCCTGCATCACCAACCGCCACCACCACCGAGATCGCCATGCAACGCTCACCGGCTGAGCCGTAGGCGGCCCCCATCAGCGCGTCTACCGTCATTTCCATATCGGCGTCCGGCATCACGACCATGTGGTTTTTAGCACCGCCCAATGCTTGCACGCGCTTACCCTTGGCACAACCGCGGGCGTAGATGTATTCGGCGATCGGGGTCGAGCCTACAAAGCTGATAGCTTGCACTTCCGGATGATCGAGCAAGGCGTCAACCGTGACTTTATCACCCTGTATTACGTTGAAAACACCCTTAGGCAAGCCCGCTTCTGCCAATAGTTTTGCGTGCAACAAGGAGGCCGACGGATCACGCTCGGAAGGCTTCAGGACGAAGGTGTTGCCGCAGGCGATCGCCACCGGAAACATCCACATCGGCACCATCACCGGGAAGTTGAAAGGCGTAATTCCCGCCACTACACCAAGTGACTGGCGCATAGACCAGGCATCGATACCACGTGAGATCTGGTCGGTAAATTCCCCCTTCAGCAATTGCGGAATACCGACCGCGAATTCGACCATTTCTATGCCACGGGCGACTTCGCCCTGTGCATCGGCAAAAGTCTTGCCGTGCTCACGCGTAATCATGGCGGCAAATTCATCGGTATGCTGCTGACACAATTGCAGATACTTAAACAGCACGCGAGCCCGTGTCAAAGGTGGTGTCGCCGACCAGGACGGAAATGCGGCCGAGGCAGCGGCGACAGCGGTATTCACGTCATCAGCGGTCCCCAGGACCACGCGCGCCACCGGCTCACCCAGCGCAGGGTTGTACACATCTGCGTGGCGTTCACTGGCCACCAGCACCAGCTCACCGTTAATGAAATGCGGGATCGTCATCAATGTAGTCATCTGTTTATCTCAATTCAGTTTTTATAATGTTTAGGCCAGGTTCTTCAAGACGGTAGTGAGTTTTCCAAACAACTCGTCTATATGCTTTTTCTCTATCACCAGCGGTGGTGACATGGCGATGATGTCGCCGGTGGTACGGATCAGGATGCCATCAGCAAACGCTTGCTTGAATGCGCTAAACGCCCGTGCGCCCGGTTTGCCGGGTATGCTTTCCAACTCGATACCGGCGATCATACCTATGCTGCGCAAGTCTGTTACGTGCGGCAAGCCCTTCAGTGAATGCACGGCATCTTCCCAATAGCTCTGCACGCTGGCGGCGTGTTCGAGGATCTTCTGTTCCTGAAACACTTCCAGAGTGGCCAGCGCCGCCGCGCAAGCGATAGGATGACCAGAGTAAGTGTAACCGTGGAATAACTCGATGCCAGCCGGCCCGGACATGAAGGTATCATAAATGAATTGCTTGCTAAATACCGCGCCCATAGGGATCACGCCATTGGTCAAACCCTTGGCGGTGGTCATCATGTCAGGTTCTACGTCAAAATAATCGCAGGCAAATGGCGTCGTCAAGCGACCGAAACCGGTAATGACTTCATCAAAAATAAGCAAGATGCCGTGCTTGGTACACAGTTCGCGCAAACGCTTCAGATAGCCTTTAGGCGGAATCAGGACACCGGTAGAACCAGCGACAGGCTCAACGATGACGGCAGCGATAGTCGAGGCGTCGTGCAAGGCCACTATCCTTTCCAATTCATCGGCCAGATTCATCCCATGTTCCGGCTCACCCCGCGTAAATGCATTTTTTTCCAGATTATGCGTATGCGGCAAGTGATCGACCCCGCCCAGCAAGGGGCCAAAGCTCTTGCGATTACCGCCGATACCGCCAACCGACATGCCGCCGAAGCCCACGCCGTGATAGCCACGTTCGCGGCCGATCAGACGGGTACGGGAACCTTCGCCGCGTGCCTTATGGTAGGCCAATGCCATCTTCAGGGCGGTATCGACCGCTTCCGAACCGGAATTGGTGTAAAACACCTGGCCGAAACGGTGATTGGTGTATGCCATTAATTTTTCAGCCAGATCGAAGGCGGCCGGATGGCCCATCTGGAAAGTCGGCGCAAAATCGAGCTGCCCTACCATCTCGCGCACGGCGCTGACGATTTTAGGCTGCGCATGGCCGCAAGGAACGCACCACAAGCCGGCCGTACCGTCGAGCACCTGATTGCCGTCCACATCACGGTAATACATGCCTTCGGCCGACACCAGCAGCCGTGGGTTTTCCTTGAAATCGCGGTTGGCGGTAAACGGCATCCAGAATGCGTTCATCGACTCAGGTTTGGCTAGATTCATGCGGTATCTCCTCTTTCGTGGTTTTAGCGATTCTCATCTTCTGTGATTCATCATTTATTTGTATCGTTCAGCGCTTATGCTGTTTGCCGTCACAAAATACCGTTTGGCAAAATGATACGTCTATCATAGGTAGGGGCCGAGACCAGGCACAGATACACAAGCATCAGAAGCCAGCAACCGTACAGGTCGTGCTAACATAACAGTTGCACGAGATCTCAGCCACCGGATAGTTCACAATAGCCAACATGCATAATACTGACACCCGCGCTCCCGTATCAACAGATGAGCCCGTCAATCTCGAATGGCCGCGCGTGCATCTGAAACGCGGAAAACCGCATAGCCTGGTGCAACAGATCGTCGCAGCCATCAGCCAGATGATAGCGCAACGCGAACTGCCCATAGGCAACAAGATGCCCTCTGTACGAGAACTCGCCAAGTGTAATGGCGTCAGCACCTTCACAGTTGTAGAGTCTTACGACCGTCTCGTCAGCTCAGGATTGCTGGCATCAAGGCGCGGCTCTGGCTATTTTGTGGCGCGCAATGAAGTGCCAGTCCCTCAGCAACAACTGGTGTTCCAGGCCACACCGACCGCGATCGATGCCCTGACACCTGACCTGTACACCGGAGTTTCAGGAGCCTTGCCGGTAGGCGCAGGCTGGTTGCCACCGGAGTGGTATGGCGAGGCCACGATATTAGAGGCGGTGCGCCATGCCATGAAGATACCGGCCAATCGCTTGCGTGGCTATGGCCATCCTCTGGGTTTCCCGAGTTTGCGCCAGCACATGGCTGCCACCCTCAGCGACAAGCTATACACAGTCGAGCCCGACCAGATTTTACTCACGCACGGTGCCACCCATGCGTTTGACCTGATACTACGCACGCTCACCAAGCCTGGCGACCGGGTGTTTGTCGAAGATCCCAGTTACAGCAATCTATTGTCATTGATACGCTATCACGGTTGCGAACCGGTAGGCATACCGCGCAATGATGCCGGCCTGGATATGGAATTTCTGGCGCAACAGCTCAAGCTGAACCCGCCCAAGCTGATGATCGTCAATACCGTGCTGCAAAACCCGCTGGGTACTTCGCTCAGTCAGGCACAGGCACACCGCTTGCTCGGCCTGGCCGAACAATATGACTTCTGGCTGGTGGAAGATGACATCTACCGAGAACTGGCGATGCCCGGTGAAGCTTCATTGGCCGCCATGGATGGCTTGCACAGGGTGATACGCGTCGGTAGTTTTTCCAAGACCTTATCTCCGGTGTTCCGGGTAGGCTCGATTTCGGCCTCCAATACCCTGCTGCCTGAGCTGGCACGGATCAAGATGCTGGCCGGACTGACCACCTCGGAAATTAATGAACGCGCCGTGTATCATGCAATCTCGGCACGCCACTATCGCCACATGCTGGAACGGTTGGTGGTGCAGCTTGATGCCGGCCGCGAACGCCTGATAGAAAAACTGGCAGAGGTAGGGATGACACCGATTGCCAGACCGCGTGGCGGCATGTTTGTCAGCGCAGGTTGGGCTGGCGTTGGCCCTGGAGCGAGCGATGATGGCTGGAATGGTAAGCTGGTCGCCGACATGGCCTTGCAAGCCGGCATCTTGCTGTCACCAAATGAGTTTTTCATGCTGCGCAAGCCCGAAAGCATCTGGTTCCGCTTCAATGTCGCCTACGCCGATACTCCCTTGCTCTATCGCTTTTTGCAAAGTATCAGGCCTTAGCTCGTAGCGGTGCAACATGGCTTACTTTTTCTCGCTGATCCACAACTTGATTACGCCCTTGAGCACCACCACGCCTTTGTCGTCGAGTGCCGTGATGACGACATCCAGATCACCCGGACGCCACTGTTCAGGATCAATTTGCGCAATCCCGGTGATATCGCTACCGGCCTTGGCCGTGTAATCGACGCTCATGCCTTTGGGAATCCAGCGTAAATGCTTGGGAATCGAGGCCTCGGCACAAGCGCCCATGGCCATTTCCAGCAGATTACAGATAGCGATCACATGCACGGTACCTATGTGATTTTCCACTGCACGGCGTTTTTTAATCTTCAGACGCGCATAGTTGGGTCTCAACTCTTCAACCATCGCATTGACGGTCTTAAAATACGGCGCCTTGTACTGGACGAATTGGGAAAATAAGAATTTTCCGAACGGATAGGCCGAAAACTTATGCCACATACTTAATTTGGGTTCAGGCTACTCACTTATTCAGCCCGGATCGGGCTTGTACCGGCAGAATCTGGCTTGTTTATTAAATTGCGGTATATACCTCCTGTCCGGAATCGGATACCTTGATGTCCGGCGGCAATAAAATGCTGCTCTAACCCATGCGGATCAGAGGGGCCTCATCCGCAACTCATATGAGGGCCAAACTTGATAGTAGGAGTTCACCATAAGCACAGAACAAGGGTCAACGCATTAATCTTGCTGCCGCTACAATCAGTTTCCGATTCAAATTCCGATAGGTATCGATAAACAATCCTCCATTTTGTCCTGGCCAACGGAAGCGAATCAGGGTGGGTCAGCCCTCATCGCCAAGCGCTCATTTTAGGGCAGCAAGGAGTTCACCGCACATTTAGCTGCAGGGCGCTGCTTTCTGAGCACTGCGCTGGCCTCCACTGAGCTTTAAAACTAAATCACAAGTCGTGTCCGGTCAACCAATATGGCATGACTGCGCTAACCCATTATTGCAGTGGAAACATGCATCGCAACTCTGGAAAGATATTCGGTGCGTATAAAGACAAATTACCGCAATCTGGAAGCTTGACCCGCAATGCAACGCCGCTACCGCCAGGTCGTCGATGCGTTTCCTGGTCCGGAACGCCTTGGCGTCTCTAAGCTAGTGGCGCCGGAACCCAGCATTCCATCGGCGTGAGTTTGGCGCCTGCACCATTTCGACAAAATGGCCGCACCCGCTAGAACTACATTAAAGCGCCATGAAGGCCGCCTGCGCATGTGCTATTTAAGTCATTGGTCGCATCCCTTGCGCATGCTGCAACTCGGGTTTGACGCCTCAGATGCCGAGGAATCTATCGGCATCATGGCACGATAGCGTAGTAATGGGATTACGATACGAGGAAATCCGACGGCAATTTTCAGCCGCCGCCTTTATCAGTGGCGGCATCAGGCTCATCAAAACACAGGCGCATGGCATTTAAACGCATCATGCGCCGCTCCGAGCTTGCGCCGCGCCGCGGCCCAGCATGCTATTCGGCATTAGCGCCGCAGCCAGCATGCTATTTCGGCTGATCTGGTTGCCGCTACGCCGCTGGCTAGGCAACATCGACCGCATGCGCGCTTTCGAGAGCGGGCTCGATATGGGTGCCACCCACACCACCAAACTGGAAGTCGATGATGCGCCATTGGAAATACGCCGGACCTTCGAAGTCTTGAATCGTGCCGCCAGCAGTCTGCAGATACAAAGGGAAAGAGCTGCAGTCACGCTCAATGCGATTGCCGACGGCGTCATCACGACCGACAATAGCGGCGTGATCGTGTTTGCCAATCCGGTCGCCGTGCGCATCTTCGCGCAACCCGACGCTGCGCTGCTGGGATCCAATATCCGCGCCATCTTCCCGTATCAGTTTGACGAACATAGCCAGCATCAGGCGATCACCCCATGGGACGGCCAGCGCATAGAATGGGAATGGCCCGGCATCATGCGACGGTCATCATGGACACCGACCTGTCCGTGATTGCCAGCTCTGAAGGAACAACGGCCGGTTATGTGCTGGTCTGCCGCGACATTACCGAGTCGCATAGGCTGGAAACCCAGTTGCGGGCAGAACTAAAGGTAAGGGAGGCGGCACTGGAATCGCTGAGCTTAGCCTTGAAAGGCTTGCAGACTGATTCCGAGTTACCCGATTTTGATGTTTCAGGTCATGACTTAGCCGCGGTCGCGCAATTGATTGCGCTACTGGTAAGGGATAAGGCGCAGACCCGGCGCGCCCTGGATAACCAGAAATTCGCACTGGATCAACACGCCATCGTCAGCATCACGAATGCCAATGGCGATATCAGCTATGCCAATGAAAAATTTTCCGAGATTTCGGGCTACCATGCCAGTGAACTGCTAGGACAAAATCACCGGCTGATTAAATCGGGCATGCATAGCGCGGCGTTCTATCTGGATATCTGGCAGACCATCAGTAACGGCAAGGTATGGCATGGCCAGATAGCCAACCGGCGCAAAAACGGTGACATTTATTGGGTCGCTTCCACCATCGTGCCGTGGGTAGATGAACATGGGCTACCGTATCAGTATGTCTCGATACGAACCGATATCACCGAGCAAAAAAACGCCGAATTCGCAGCGCCGAAGCGCGCCGCCGTGAATTGGAGACCGGTCACCATATCCAGCGCACCTTACTGTTCGGCGATGTCCCGGCCGGTATAGAGCAAGCCCTGATAGCCACCTATACCGAGCCTTCGCAAGGAATAGACGGCGATTTCTACGCCATCACCCGTTTCAGCCCGGATTGCTTCGAAATCCTGGTCGGTGACGTGATGGGCAAAGGGGTACCGGCCGCCCTGATCGGTGCGGCGGTCAAGACGACCAACCAGGTGCTGGCGGAACTGATGCACACCAATATGCTGCACAAGCAACTGCCACCGCCAGCCGACATCATCAATCTGCTGCATCGTTATCTGACCCCGCGCTTAATCGAACTCGCGCCTTCGCCGTGCTGGTGCTCTTATCGAACTCGGCTCGCCCACACTGGTGCGGGACATAACACGATTCAAGGGCAGATGAAACCATACTGACAACGGCCGATCGACTTCTAGCGGACGACATATGCCCGATTTGATCTGGCACGGTGATCAAGGGCAGCCACGGTGATCAAGACAACATGCCGATCGGAGTCTGCCCCATGAGATTTATCAGCAATCTAGCATTGCTTTCGTGGCGATACCTTGCTGCATTCCGACGGGATTACCGAGGCACGTAACCGGCAGGCGCAGGAATTTGGCTCGACGGCTTGATACGCCTGGCGCAAGCGGGACGCTTGCAGCACCTGCCGCCGCAGGTGTTCCTGCAATCGCTGCGCCATCAACTGCAGGAATTTTCACAGAGCGAAAACCTCGCCGATGACCAAACCGCATTAATGATAGAGCTATGCCAGACGCCGGGAACCTCCGCCAATGTCACGCCAGCGGTAGAGCAGCGGCTATTGATCTTGCCATGGCAGCTAGCTGCGCTGAGTGAACTGCGCCATGCCATTAGCGCGATCGCGCAAGATTGCCCCGGGCAGATAGTCGCAGCATTGATTCTGGCCAGCTTTGAAGCCGCCACCAATGCGATACGCCATACGCCGTCATTGAAAGAAGCGGCCCTGAGTTGCCGGTTGGCGCGCACCACAGAATCGGTCTCAGTGGAACTGTTGTATCCGGTCAGCGTAGCCTTCACCCCGCCAGCCGAACTGTGCGTCGATTTCTCGGGTGAATCAGAGGGAGGCTTCGGGCTTTTTATCATACAAAACTCGGTCGACCAAGCCATCTACAGCAACCCTATGCCAGGCATAGGCAGCGTACTGCTGATCAAACATTTGCCCAAGCGCCCGGCGCCATCGGTCTACGCTGATGCTGATGCTAAGTACGCAGCGGCCGAACCGATAAACTAAAAAATTGGCGTCTGCCTGACAGACCCGGCAGCATTCATGCCGGCCAAGGGTATGCTATCCATTAAGGCAAACAAGGCAAACACTACCCTTCGCGGTAAGCTTGCGCAACAACCACTGGCGAAATTGCCTGAGCGCGGCACTTTCGGAGCGCCCTTCCGGACACAACAACTGATAGCTATTCCCGCTTAAAAACGGATGCACTACCGGTATCGTCAATACCCCCGCCTTAAGCTCATCTTCTATCAGGAAAGGCGGGATCAGGGCTATACCCATACCATGAATGGCTGCCTGGCTCAGCATAGAAAATAGCTCGTAACGCGAACCGGTCATGTCATGCTCGACACTCACGCCCAGCGAACCAAACCATTCGCGCCAGGCATACGGCCTGGTGCTTTGCTGCAACAAGGGGTAGTTCTGGATATCCACAGCGCGCAGTTGGTTGGCTGGTGCGATCAATCCCGGACTACACACGGCCACCAGATTTTCCGGCAATAAGGTATGCGCCGCCACTCCGGGCCAGGCCGCATTGCCGCAATGAATCGCCGCATCAAACTCGGTTTCATTAAACAGGAAGGGCCGGGTACGGGTCGCCAGATTAATCGAAATATCCGGAAACGCCGTTTGAAACGAAGCCAGTCGCGGCAACAACCAACGCGTCGCAAAGCTTGGCACCACCGCCAGTTCCACACTACCGCCCTGCCCGCGCCGCGCCATCATTTCCAAGGTGTCGCGCTCTACCGAATTGAGCCTGACGGCTACCTGACGGCTATACGTCAAGCCCGCCTCGGTCAGCAGCACACCCCGCTTGCTGCGATGAAACAGCTGTACGCCCAAAAATTCCTCAAGACCGCCGACCTGGCGGCACACTGCGCTTTGCGTCAGCGCCAGTTCGGCCGCAGCCTTGGTGAAGCTCTGGTGGCGGGCGGCGGCTTCAAAGGCCATCAGCGTCCAGGTGTTCGGAATTTTTCTACGCATCAATATTTACCGTGCTTGATTAAGGAATATGGCAGCTACAAAACAACCGCCAATGTACCACCTTGTGCGTTTTACGCACAGGTTTCCGCAAAATACCGCAAATCAGTGCGTATTATTCGTTTGAGTTGTGCGTAAAATTTCTCTATATTGACACTTGTTGACGAATTAAGTTTCGATCCGGATGGCTAAGTGACTGGCCGCCTGATGATATGCTTGTTCTCCCAGTATTTGCCCTAGATTTGCATGGCCTATGCAATATCCGAATAACTTACCCAAAAACCTCGCCGCTTAACGGAATAAGGAATCAAAATGCAATCAAGTACCGCCAAAACACCGTTTCAATGGGATGACGCCTTACTGCTATCCCAACAATTGACCGATGAAGAGCGCATGGTGCGCGACGCCGCGCAAGCCTACTGCCAGGATAAACTGCAGCCACGCATACTTGAATCCTTCCGCCATGAAAAAACCGATCCTGCGATCTTCCGCGAAATGGGTGAACTCGGCCTGCTAGGACCGACGATACCGGAACAATACGGCGGACCGGGCTTGAATTATGTCAGTTACGGCTTGATCGCCCGCGAAGTCGAGCGTGTCGATTCCGGTTACCGCTCTATGATGAGCGTGCAGTCTTCGCTGGTTATGGTGCCGATTTACGAATTCGGCACGGAAGCGCAAAAACAGAAGTTCCTGCCAAAATTAGCGCGCGGCGAATGGATAGGCTGTTTCGGCCTGACCGAACCGAATCATGGCTCCGATCCTGGCTCCATGATTACCCGCGCTAAAAAAGTAGCGGGCGGTTACAGCCTCTCCGGTAGCAAAATGTGGATCTCCAATTCTCCTATCGCCGACGTGTTTGTGGTCTGGGCCAAGGACGACGAAGGCAAAATCCGTGGCTTTATCCTGGAAAAAGGCATGAGCGGCCTGTCCGCGCCGGCGATCCATGGCAAATTTGGCCTGCGCGCCTCTATCACCGGCGAAATCGTCATGGACAACGTGTTCTGTCCTGAAGAGAATGCCTTCCCCGATGTGCGAGGTCTGAAAGGTCCGTTCACCTGCCTGGATTCGGCCCGTTACGGCATTGCCTGGGGCGCATTGGGCGCTGCGGAAGACTGCTTCCACCGCGCCCGTCAATACGTGCTCGACCGTCAGCAGTTTGGCCGCCCGCTGGCCGCCAATCAATTGATACAGAAAAAACTGGCCGATATGCTGACCGAAATCACGCTGGGCCTGCAAGGCTGCCTGCAACTCGGTCGCATGAAAGATGCCGGTACCGCTTCGGTAGAAATCACCTCCATCATGAAACGCAATTCCTGCGGCAAATCCCTCGATATCGCCAGGGTGGCGCGCGACATGCTGGGCGGCAATGGAATTTCCGATGAATTCGGCATCATCCGCCATATGGTTAATCTGGAAGTGGTCAACACCTACGAAGGCACGCATGACATCCATGCCTTGATATTGGGGCGCGCGATTACCGGCATCCAGGCTTTTTCCTGAGATCAAAGAGCCCGACGTTAAGTAATCATAAGCAACGCAAACCAAAGCAACCAGCATTGAGCAACCCGACACCATGAGCTTACTTCCCGACATTAAGGTAATCGACCTGACCCGCGTACTGGCAGGCCCATGGTGCACTCAAATCCTGGCCGATTACGGCGCCACCGTCATCAAGATAGAAAAGCCCGGGGTCGGTGACGACACGCGTCACTGGGGGCCGCCGTATGCCAAGGATGCCGACGGCAACCTCAGTAGCGAAGCAGCGTATTACTTATCGGCTAACCGCGGCAAACAATCCGTCACGCTAGATTTTTCCAAGCCTGAAGGCGCCGCCCTATTGCTGCGCCTGATCGAGCAAGCCGACGTACTGATAGAGAACTACAAGGTCGGTAGCCTGCAAAAGTACGGGCTTGATTATGAAAGCCTGAAGGCGATTAATCCGCGCCTGATTTATTGCTCGATTACCGGCTTTGGCCAAACCGGGCCGTATGCCGCGCGGGCCGGTTATGATTTTGCGATACAAGGGATAGGCGGCCTGATGAGCATCACCGGTGAACGTGCCGGTCTGCCCGGTGGCGGCCCGCAAAAGGTCGGGGTGGCGGTGGTTGACGTCATGACCGGCATGTATGCCAGCACGGCAATTCTGGCCGCGCTGACCAACCGCGCCAGCAGCGGCCTCGGGCGCTACATAGACGTTGCACTGCTCGATGTACAGGTGGCAATGCTGGCCAATGTCGGCATGAATTATCTGGTCAGCGAAACCCTACCCAAGCGCTGGGGCAATGCCCATCCGAATATCGTGCCGTATCAGACCTTTGCCACCGCCGATGGCGAGATCGTGATTGCGATCGGCAACGATGGGCAGTTTGCCAGTTTTTGCGAGGTACTCGGCGTACCGGAATGGAGTGCCGACCAACGCTACTCGCGCAATCCGGCACGCGTTCAACATCGCGAGCTACTAGTGCCCATGCTAGCCGAACAACTCAAAACCTGGAACGCCAAGGAATTAGCGGAAGCGCTGGAAGCGGTTGGCGTACCCTGCGGCCCCATCAATAATCTGGCACAAGTGTTTGCCGACCCGCAGGTACAGGCACGCGGAATGCGCACCGACGTTCCGCATCCGAACGCCGGCAGCGTACCCCAGGTAAGGCATCCGGTGCAATTTTCAGGCGAGGCGCTCGCCCCTATGGTGGCGCCACCGCTACTGGGCCAGCATACCGAGCAGGTGTTACGGGAAATGCTGGAGCTAGCGCCCGGGCAGATAGGCGACTTACGCGCACAGGGTTTGATCTAAACCCGGATTACAATCGATAAAACTGTATAGCGCTGTATAGCGCTAATGTACGCCCGATTGGATCACTGCAGCCAGTAGCTTTCCGTAATAAACGATTTTATCCGGCGTCACATAGGCATAACCGACCAACAGACCGCGCCGCACCGGTGGTGCCAGATAGTAAGTAGACAGTGCCTTAACCGCTATCCCGGACTCCGCGGCCAATTTCTCAAGCGCGACATCATCCACATAGTCGGGTAATTCCACTACCAGATGCAAACCGGATTCTTCACTCGATATCGTGACGCGCTGGCTCAATTGCGCACCGAACTGGCTCACCAGGGTTTTGCGCAAAAGTTCGCGGCGCGAGCCATAAATCTGACGAATCTTGCGGATATGGGTCACAAAATGCCCTTGCGAAATAAAGTCCGCCAACGCCGCCTGCACCATCAACTGGCCGGGGCGCTGTAAATCATACAAAGCGATCTTGAAGGAATCGGCCAGCGCCGGCGGCACCACCATATAGCCAACCTTAATGCCGGGATATAACACCTTGGAAAAGGTACCCATATATACCACCCTGTCATCGGTATCGAGTCCCTGCAAGGATGCCAACGGCCGACCTGTATAACGGAATTCGCTGTCATAATCATCCTCGAGTATCCAGGCGTTTTTTCGCACGGCAACATCAAGTAATTCGCGCCGGCGCACCAGACTCATCACCGCACCGGTAGGATATTGATGCGACGGCGTAACATAAATCAAGCGTGGGTCGGTAGCCAGATCGGCCGCTTCCAGCGCCATGCCATCGGCATCGACCGTAATCGGATGCAGTGTCAGGTCACATGCTTCAAACACCCGTCTGGCGCCCCAATAACAGGGGTCTTCCACCCATGCCGTATCACCGACGTCTGCCAGCAACTGCGCGCAAAGATCCAGTGATTGCTGTGTTCCGGAAGTAATAACGATGTTTTCCACCGCCACCTTGACCGAACGCGAGATCCGCAGATATTCGGCGATGGCCTGACGCAAAGGCAGATAGCCACCGGACTGGCCGTAATCGAGCAGGTCAGGCCGCACTTCGCGCCACACCCGATTTTGCAGGCGCTGCCACAACTTAAACGGAAAACTGCTGAAGTCAGCATCACCCGGGGCAAAAGGCTGGATTTCGAAACGCGGACCGGCGGCAAATGCCGTGATATGCGCACCGCGCCGTGACAGCGGCGCCAGCGCTGATGCATTAAGCGGCACATACGCGGCAGCTTTATCGTCAAGCGGCTTCAAATCCGCCAGATCAGCCACATAAGTACCGCTTCCCAAAGTACTGGTGACATAACCTTCCGCAGCCAATTGCTCAAACGCGGCCACCACAGTGTTGCGGGCGACACACAAATCACGCGCCAGATCACGGCTGGACGGCAGTTTATTCCCCGCCCCCAATTGATGCTGGTGAATGGCAGTTTTCGCCGCTTCATAAAGACGGCGCTGCTGGGGCAATCCCGGATAAAAATCGCTCTGAGCAAGGAAAGCGGAGAGTAGGTCGGAAGCGGGCAACATAAAGTGGTTCTATCGAAATTAATAAAGTGGAACTTACAATCATACCAAATTCACTATACGCTGTGTTTTGTATTTAAAACATATTTTTCAGCAAATGTTTCATGAGAAAGTTTGGTGCAACGCAAAACATTTAATGCTATTAAAGTGGATCTATCTAGATTAGTATTTGATTTGAGTTTTCGCGCCAGTACCTTGTTATACCCCAAACAATTCAATCTGACTTTGTAAATAGACATGATGCTCAACCCTACTACTCCAATTGTCATTGTTCCGGCTTGTACCGCACAAATCGGCTCGCACCGGTTTCATGTAGCGCAAATGAAGTATGTCGATGCCGTTGTTCAAGGTGCTACCTGCCTGCCATTAATACTGCCGGCTTTAGGCACACGGACGGATCTGGCCAAGGCATTGGATACGGCAGACGGTTTGATGCTGACCGGCGCCTATTCCAATGTTCATCCTAGTCACTACGGACAAGAAGTGCACAATCCTGCACTACCGCAAGATGCGGCACGCGATGCCACCACCCTGCCGCTGATCCGCGCCGCAATCGAGCGTGGCATGCCGGTTTTCGCAGTATGCCGCGGTTTTCAGGAAGTCAACGTCGCACTCGGCGGCAGCTTGCATCAGGCGGTTCAGGAAGTGGCAGGCAAGTTCGATCACCGCGAAGACAAGTCACTGGCACAAGAACTGCAATATGCACCGGCACATGCGATCAGCCTGACACCCGACGGGCAATTGGCGCAGATACTCGAAGGCAAGCTGCATATTCAAGTCAATTCCCTGCACGGACAAGGCATCGACCAACTCGCTGCCGGCCTGGACGTAGAGGCACGTGCAGACGATGGATTAATCGAAGCATACAGTTTCGGCAAACCCGGTTGCTTTGCTCTGGCGGTGCAATGGCATCCTGAATGGAACCTCATGAACAATCCCGATTCAATCAAGATCTTTAAGGCATTCGGCCAGGCTTGCCGCGACTATCAAACCAAGCGCGGAAGGCCATCATGAGAACCTACGAATTATGGGCGCGACGGGTCCCGTAGCTGCCACCGGAAAATTGCAATATAGAGCACCGGAAAAAACCAGGTGCGACGATTAAGACAATAGAGAGACAAATATGGCAATTCGCGAAAATTTCACTTACACCGACATGGATCTGTGGCTCAACGAAAACCGTGTCACGGAAATTGAGTGCCTGGTACCCGATCTGACTGGCGTGGCACGCGGCAAAATCCTACCGCGCGGAAAATTTACCCAGGAACGCGGCATGCGTATTCCGGAAGCGGTTCTGGGCATGACCGTGACAGGCAACTACCCGACCGACGACGACGCTTACGACAGAGCCATTTCATCCACCGATCGCGACATGATCCTCAAAGCGGACCCAACCACCATCACCATGGTTCCTTGGGCCACTGACCCTACCGCACAAGTGATTCACGACTGCTATTTTGCCGATGGCAAACTGGTCGATTTCGCTCCGCGCTCGGTACTTCGCCGCGTTCTGAAGTTGTATGCGGACAAAGGCTGGAAGCCGGTAGTCGCCCCAGAACTCGAGTTCTACCTGACGGCAAAAAATATAGACCCCGATCTGCCATTAAAACCGCCTATCGGCCGTAGCGGCCGATCCGAAACCAGTCGTCAGGTCTACAGCATTGATGCGGTTAACGAATTTGATCCGCTGTTCGAGGACATCTACGACTATTGCGACATGATGAATCTGGACGTCGACACCCTGATTCATGAAATCGGTGCCGGCCAGATGGAAATCAACTTCCTGCATGGCGATCCGCTGGGTCTCGCCGACAAAGTATTCTTCTTTAAGCGTACCTTGCGCGAAGCGGCGCTTAAGCATGATATGTACGCCACCTTCATGGCCAAGCCCATGGCAGGCGAACCAGGCTCGGCCATGCACGTACACCAGAGCGTGGTCGATTGCAAAACCGGCCTGAACATCTTCAGCAATGAAGACGGCTCAGCCGCACCTATCTTTAAGCACTATATCGGTGGTTTGCAACGTTATATGCCGGCCGCTATGGCAATCGTAGCGCCTTACGTGAACTCGTATCGCCGCATCGTGCGCCACACTGCCGCCCCTATCAATATCCAATGGGGTATGGATAACCGTACGGTCGGCTTCCGCGTACCGGAATCGGGCGTGCAGGACAGACGCGTCGAAAACCGCATCATCGGCGCTGACGCCAACCCATATCTGGCGCTGGCAGTCACCCTCGCCTGCGGCTATCTGGGCATGACCGAGCAACTCGAACCGACGCCAATGACAACCAGCAGCGCTTATGACCTTAAGTTTGAACTACCGCAAGGCTTACCTGAAGCGCTGCAATTACTGCGCGCCGAAGACAAATTGCGTGCTGTACTGGGTGAACGTTTCATCGACGTGTATGCGGCGATCAAGGATCTCGAGCACCAGGAATTCATGACGGTGATCAGCCCATGGGAACGCGAACATTTGCTGCTGCACGTCTAAGCGAAGCAAGCCAGACAGGCATTGCTTAGACGTACAACAGCAAATACCCGTCACCATCAGACTTTGAACACACATTGACTACTGATTGAATTTAGGATTCCCATGCACTCACATTCCTTGCAGCCCAGCATTTCCCTGGTCGCCAGCGCCACCGCAAAAACAGCGGCTACAGCACCAAGCCAGGTTTTTGACACCAAAGCCATACAAAAACTCGATTCTGCCCATTACCTGCATCCATTTACGGACTTTAAAGACCTCAATGAAAAAGGCGCCCGTGTCATGATCAAGGGTGATGGCATTTACCTCTGGGATTCAGAAGGCAAGCAGATCCTCGATGGCATGTCCGGTCTGTGGTGCGTCAATGTAGGCTATGGCCGCACCAGTATCGCAGAGGCGGTGTACCAGCAAATGAATGTCCTGCCTTTCTACAATAGCTTTTTCAACACCACCAACGTACCAGCGGTGCAACTGGCCGCCAAACTGGTCGAAATTTCGCCGCCTCAGTTTAACCATGTCTTCTTTACCGGCTCTGGTTCGGAAGGCAATGACACCAATCTGCGCATGGTAAGACGCTATTGGGATTTACTCGGCTACCAGGACAGGCATGTCATCATCAGCCGCCACAATGCCTACCACGGCAGCACCGTTGCCGGCGCTTCACTGGGTGGCATGAGCGGCATGCACGCCCAAGGTGGTTTACCGATTCCGGGCATTGAGCATATCGGCCAGCCGAATTATTTCGAGGCAGGTCGCGGCAAAACCGAAGCCGAATTTGGTATCGAGGCGGCATCCTGGCTGGAACAAAAAATCCTCGAAGTCGGCCCGGAAAAAGTTGCCGCTTTCATAGGCGAACCGGTACAAGGCGCAGGTGGCGTCATCATTCCTCCCGCCACTTACTGGCCGGAAATCCAGCGCATTTGCGACAAATACGGCATCTTGCTGATCGCTGATGAAGTCATTTGTGGTTTTGGCCGCTTAGGCACCTGGTTTGGTTCCGAGCTAATGGGTATCAAGCCTGACTTAATGACTTTCGCCAAAGGCGTCACCTCCGGCTACATCCCTCTCGGTGGCGTCATGGTCGGTGACAGGGTCGCCGATGTACTGATAGAAAAAGGCGGCGACTTTAATCACGGCTTTACCTACTCCGGCCATCCGGTCGCCTGTGCCGCAGCACTGGAAAACATCCGCATTCTTCAGGAAGAAAAGCTGGTAGAGAAAGTCGGCAATAAAACCGGCCCTTACCTAAAACAACAATTCGCAACACTTGCCTCTCACCCGCTGGTAGGCTTTGCCGACAGCTGTGGTTTTGTCGCAGGCCTCAATCTGGTGAAGGAAAAAGCCGAAGTGGTGCATGACTGCGTTTTATTCGATGCAGAGCAACATGTAGGAATGATTTGTCGCGGCTACATGTTCGGTAACGGCATGATCATGCGCGCGGTGGGTGACAGGATGATTATCGCGCCACCACTGTGCATGAGCATAGAGCAAATCGATGAAATGATAGGGCTGATCAGGCTGTGTCTAGACCAGACTTTAGCCGACCTGCAGGAGCGTGGCTGGGTATGAAAATTGCTTAGAAATTGCTTGGTGTAAGCAAGAGATGGACATAAAAAAATCGCCAATTAAGAAGCGACCTAACATGAAACGCGTAGTAGCAATCAGTAATTCAATCTAATGCGATAGGGGATAATAATGACGGGTTCAATCAAGGTTTCACGATTTAAAAAGCAGTTCACACGCAGCGTGTCGACTATTCTTGCAGCTAGCGCAGTCACGGCCATGATGCTCTCACCGGTTCAGGCACAAGAGGAAAAAGTGCTGAATATCTACAACTGGTCAGATTACATTGCCGAAGACACGATCAAGAATTTTGAAAAAGAAACCGGCATTAAAGTACGCTACGATCTGTTTGATACCAACGAAATTCTGCATGCCAAGTTGGTGGCAGGAAAAAACCGGTTACGACATCGTAGTTCCTTCGGCAAACTGGGCTAATTTACAAATCCAGGGTGGCTTACTGATGAAACTGGACAAGAGCAAATTGCCGAATCTGGCCAATCTTGATCCTGTGATTCAGGCTTCCCTCGCAAAGCTCGATCCCAACAATGAACACGTAGTCGACTGGTTATGGGGCTTTACTACGGTAGGTATCAATGTCCAGAAAGTCAAAGCGGCACTTGGTGATTTACCTATGCCAGCCAATGCCTGGGATCTGGTATTCGACCCGAAATACATTTCCAAATTAAAATCGTGCGGCGTTTCTTTCCTTGACTCCCCATCCGAAATCCTCCCGCCTGCCATGCAGTACATAGGCAAAAATCCTTTCTCCAAAACAGCCGCTGATTATCAGGAAGCCGGTCGTCTGCTGCAGAAAATTCGTCCTTATGTCAGCCTGTTTAGCTCCTCCGGTTACATCAATGACATGGCCAACGGTTCCATCTGCGTGGCACTAGGCTGGTCCGGTGATATCAACATCGCACGCCAGCGTGCAATTGACGCCAAGAACGGCAACGATATCCAGGCACTGATTCCAAGCACCTCAGCCACCATGTTTTTTGACGTGATGGCGATACCGGCAGATGCCCCTCATCCGAACAACGCCCATCTGTGGATCAACTACATCATGCGTCCGGAAGTCCATGCCAGCCTGACTAACAAGGTTTTCTATGCCAATCCGAATCTGGCCGCGACCAAATTCGTCAAAAAAGAGATTGCCGAAAACAAGACGGTCTACCTCAGTGACGCGGATAAGAAAAAAATGATTTCGCCCGAAGCGGTCAATTCCGACATCCGTCGCCTCATGACAAGAATTTATACCCAGTTCAAAACAGGTATGTAAGGAAGATAGATGCCCGATTCGTCGGGCACCTTATCTACTGAATTACGGCAATACCCGAAAGTACTGAACGGTCATTTTTCAATGACCGTGGATAGTCTCAACCTTTTTTATTCAAGGCATCTCATGGCGTCATCATCTCATGGCGAAACAGCCAATCAATCAGTTGCTCCTGCAACTAGCGCCAGCAATGGCAACGGCACAGTTAAACCTTTTTTACTGATTAATAACCTGATCAAGGAATTTGGCGATGTACGGGCAGTGGACAATCTGTCCGTCGCCATCAACAAGGGTGAAATTTTTGCCTTACTGGGCAGCTCAGGCTGCGGTAAATCCACTCTGCTGCGTATGTTGGCGGGCTTTGAATCACCGACCTCGGGCCAAATTTTACTTGATGGCAAAGACATCGTCGGCGTGGCGCCCTACCATCGTCCTATTAACATGATGTTTCAGTCGTATGCCTTATTTCCTCACCTTTCCGTTTGGGACAACATCGCTTTCGGCTTACGCAGGGAAGGCATGCCCAAGGATCAGATTGCGGAACGCGTAGAAAAAATGCTGGCCTTGGTACAACTGAGCGCCTATGGCAAACGCAAGCCGCATCAACTGTCCGGCGGTCAGCAGCAACGTGTCGCACTGGCCCGTAGCCTGGCCAAGCGCCCGCAATTACTGTTACTCGATGAACCGCTTGCCGCGCTAGATAAAAAACTGCGCGAGCGTACCCAACTCGAACTGGTGAATATCATCGAACAAGTCGGTGTCACCTGCGTCATGGTGACGCACGATCAGGAAGAAGCCATGTCAATGGCATCGCGCATCGCCGTCATGAGCGAAGGCGTGATCCGGCAAATCGGCAAGCCGCACGAAATTTACGAAACGCCGAACTGCCGTTTTGTCGCAGATTTTATCGGCAGCGTCAATATGTTCAACGGCAAAGTGACCGAGGATGAGCCCGATCACGTGGTTGTCGACACGCCTGAATGCAGGCATTACGTAGGCCACGGCATCACCGGCACCATAGGTATGCCGGTATCGATTGCGGTACGGCCTGAAAAAATCACCATCAGCAGCGAACCGCCTGAGCAAACCCATAATGTCGTGTATGGAGAAATCGTCGAGATTGCGTATCTGGGCAGCTATACCGTGTATCACCTGAAACTGGCCAGCGGCATGCAGGTTAAGGCCACCGTCAGCAATACGGTAAGACATGGTGCCTTCCATCCGAAATGGGGCGACAAGGTTTACGCAAGCTGGTCCGACATTTCCATGGTGGTATTAACCCAATAGGGGAAATGATCGTGAAAAAATTCCTGAAAAACCTCATACAATTTAAATGGCTTAGCGGCAAGCTTGCCGTTATTGGCATCCCTTACCTGTGGTTATTTGCCTGTTCGCTGGTACCGTTCTTCATCATCCTGAAAATCAGCATGGTAGAGATGGAAATCAGCAATCCTTTCGGCACCTTGCTCACCTATGCAGATGGCATCGTCTCGCTGAAGATCAAGATCAGCAACTACCAATTTATCGCCGAAGATAATCTGTATGTACTGACGTATCTGAGCTCGATCAAATTTGCCGCCATCACCACCGCGTTTTGCCTGTTGATCGGCTACCCGTTTGCCTATTTTATGGCCAGGTCGAGCGCTTCGATCAGGCCTACCCTGATGATGCTGGTGATGCTACCGTTCTGGACTTCCTTTCTACTGCGCATCTATGCATGGAAAGGTATGCTGGCCAATAACGGCGTCATCAATCATTTCCTGCTGTCTATCGGTGCCATAGATGCGCCGATACATATGATGAACACGCCGTTTTCGTTGATGGTGGGAATGGTCTACACCTACCTGCCCTTCATGATCCTGCCGCTCTACACCAACCTCTCGAAAATGGATGTGCGTTATATCGAGGCGGCCGCCGATCTGGGTTCCACACCGTGGAGCACTTTCTGGCGCATCACCGTGCCATTGTCGAAGTCCGGCATCATTGCCGGAGCCATGCTGGTGTTCATCCCGTGCGTCGGCGAATACGTGATTCCTGAATTACTCGGTGGTCCTGAGACGCTGATGATAGGCCATGTACTGTGGGACGAATTCTTCAGCAACAACGACTGGCCTATGGCTTCAGCGGTCACCGTCGTGGTTATTTTGCTGATCCTGGTACCGATGGGAATCTTCAATAAATATCAAACTAATCAAACACCGGAGAAATCATGAACGCATATCGTTGGTTTGGTCGAGGCTGGCTCTCAATGGGATATCTGTTCCTGTATATCCCGATCTTCATGCTGATCGTCTTTTCGTTTAACAGTTCCCGTCAGGACATGGTCTGGACCGGGTTCACCCTGCAATGGTATTCCGCACTGACCGAAGATCAGGAAATCATTTCCGGCTTCCTGTTGTCGCTAAAAATCGCCCTGATGGCAGCTACCGCCTCCGTAATACTCGGCACCTTTGCCGCGTTTAGCCTGAACAATTACCGGAAGTTTTCAGGCCGGGCCTTGTTCAAGGGGATGGTCAGTTCGCCACTGGTGATGCCGGAAGTGATCATCGGCCTGTCCTTGCTGCTGATGTTCGTCTCTTTCGAAAAGATGTTCGGATTCCCTCAGCGTGGCCTGATGACTATCTTGTTTGGCCACACGGTACTGGGTATGGCCTATGCCACCGTAGTCATAGAATCGCGACTGGCTGAGATGAGCAAATCCTTGTCGGAAGCGGCAATGGATCTGGGTTGCAAACCATTTCAGGTGTTTGCTTTGGTGACACTGCCGAATATTACCCAGGCATTGGCTTCGGCATGGTTACTGACCTTCACGCTGTCGCTTGATGATGTGGTGCTATCAGCCTTCCTCACCGGACCTGGCTACTCGACCATGCCTATCGTGATCTTTTCACGTGCCCGTCTTGGTCTGGACCCACGCGTCAATGTGGTGGCGGCACTGACGATTTTAGTTGTAACCATAGGAGTCATTCTATCTAGCTGGCACATAGTCCGGAGCGAGCGTTTGCGTCAGAAGCAAATTTCTGCGGCGTTTCAAGCAGAAACTACCCATTAAAAAATAAGTTAAATATAAATCAACTAATAAGCACGAGAATTTCTCTCATAACATTCAGGAGTAGACATGCATATTCTTAAAAAAAACCGTTATCGCGATCGCACTGGCATTTCCAGCTGCAGCCATGGCTCAAAGCGCGCAGGATTTGAAGCTAGAACTTGACGCGATGAAGGCAAAGATCAAGCAACTCGAAGCGATGGTAGAGGCGATTAACGTCAAGGCCGCAGCGGTTGCCAGCACGGAGTCAGAAAATCAGGCGGAATTTAACCGCATGAAAATCAAGACCGAGGCGATGGAAGATCAACTGGAAGTCGGCGGTTTTAAAGGTTTGAAAGTATCGGGTTATATCGACCCTACTTATATCTACAACCAACGCCAGAACACCAGTAGTGTCGTGTTTATGAAAAACTTCTCGGATGCCAATGGCGATGGCGCTCACCCTAGCCAGAATACCGCATACGCCTATGACAACGCCTTCTTCGGTACCGCTTTATTGCGCTTCGAAAAAGAAATGGAAGGCGGCACCAAATGGTTACTGGAACTGATGCCACACAAGAGCTACGGCGACGGCGGCGGCTACAATCTTGGTTCTATCGTCAACCAAGCAACCGTTTCGATTCCTATCAACGGTTTAAACAACCGTTTCCTGGCGGGTCAGTTCGGTTCCTACCCTGGCTATGAGTACCAACTGGCGGCAGGTACTCAATCGAAAAAAAACCATTACCAACAACTTGCTGTTTGACTTCACCGAGCCGTCGTTCATGACTGGTTTTGGTTATGAACATCTGGAAGGCAAGTGGGATATCAAGGCGCTCATCGGCAACCCCAACAATGGTCGCGTGACTGACCGCAAGTCGCCTTCACTGCACTGGCGCGTCGATTACTCCAAGGGTGAGTTTGGCGGCTGGGGCGCTTCTGGCCTGCACGGCAAGATGTCAGCTAACACCTCGGTCAATTATCTGGAAGCTGATACCTACTTCATTCGTGGTGATCTGACTTGGCAGGGACAAATTGAAGCCGGTCAGACCACAAATGGCGCCTTTAACGGTGGTGACGCCAAATGGGTAGGCCTGTCGACTCTGGCTGCCTACAAGATTACGCCAAGGCTGGAAGGTATCGCCCGTTTTGACTACGTCAGAAATAGCAACAACGGCGGTGGTGTTCCTAGCGTGGTATTCGGCTCCGGTTGCAGCACGGTCGACCTGGCCACCGACCCTAGCGGTGCCACGACGATGGAATCGTCCTGCGGTGACTATCGTAACGGCTTTGGCCCTGGCATAGACAATGCAACAGGACTGGTCGTTGATCCTAACAAAGGTGCCAATCGCTATGCAATGACTTTCGGTCTCAATTATGCGTTGACCCCGAATGCCTTGCTGAAATTTGAACTGCGTCGTGACGGCTCTTCGGAAAACACCTTCTATGACGTGCAATCGAAAACCTACAAGAAAGATAACTTATTGTTCGGTGCCTCGACTGTCGTCAGTTTTTAATGCGATAGCCATGGTAGCCGCACTCTGAGGAACACAATGAGCCGCACACAAGAAAGCGGATGCCACAGTCGTGGTGTCCGTTTTTTTCAGCCCTCAGATTGAACATATTGATTTATTTGACAAATTTTTAGACAGCATCAGACACCACACACCGGCCATGCCGTATCGTGAAACAGATAGCAGAAAGAGCAAATACTATGACAAACGAACTCTGGCATGAGCGCGCTGCCGCTCTCAAGATTGACGGGCGTGCCTTTATTGACGGCCAACGTAAATGGGCACTTTCCGATAAACAATTTGACAATATTTCACCGATAGACGGCCGCAATCTCGGCGCCGTAGCGCGTTGTGAGACGGCCGACGTCGATCTGGCGGTTGCCTCTGCCCGCGCCGCCTTCGATGATGCGCGCTGGGCTGGTCAGGCGCCCGCCGCACGCAAACGCGTACTCATCAGATTCGCTGACCTGGTGTTAAAGCATGGCGCAGAACTCGCTCTACTGGAAACCCTGGACATGGGTAAACCTATCAAGTACAGCCAAAGCGTGGATGTCAATTCCACCGCGAATTGCCTGCGTTGGTATGGCGAAGCGATAGACAAAATTTACGATGAAATCGCCCCGACGGCGTCCGATAGCTTGGCCCTGATTACCCGCGAACCGGTCGGTGTGGTGGCCGCTATCGTGCCATGGAACTATCCTATGATTATGGCGGCATGGAAGATTGCCCCAGCGCTCGCCGCCGGCAATAGCGTGATTTTAAAACCGTCTGAAAAATCTCCGCTGACGGCATTGCGTCTGGCGGAAATCGCGATCGAGGCTGGCATCCCCGCCGGCGTCTTTAATGTGGTACCTGGTTTTGGTCACGAAGCCGGTGCCGCCCTGGCGTTACACATGGATGTCGATTGCATAGGCTTTACCGGCTCGACCAAAATCGGTAAGCAGATTCTGCAAATGGCAGGCCAATCCAATCTCAAGCGCGCCTGGACGGAGTTGGGCGGCAAATCGGCCAACATTGTCTGCGCCGACTGCCCTGATCTGGACGAAGCGGTGGAAGCGGCAATCGGCTCCATCTATTTCAACCAGGGCGAAAGCTGTAATGCCCCTTCCCGCTTGTTTGTCGAGGCCTCGATCAAGGACAAATTCCTGGAAAAAGCCTTGGCAATGATGCCGTCTTTCCAGCCCGCTGATCCACTGGACGAAAACACCGTCATGGGAGCGATTGTCGATGCAACCCAACTCAAGTCAGTGATGGGCTATATCGATGCCGGCAATGCCGAAGGCGCAAAGTTGCTCTCCGGTGGCAAACAGGTAAAGCTGGACACTGGTGGCTATTATGTGGAGCCTACCCTATTTGATGGCGTTAGCAGTGACATGAAAATTGCCCGCGAAGAGATTTTCGGACCGGTATTGTCTGTCATCAGCTTTACCGATATCGACGAAGCGATACGTCTGGCCAATGACACCCCGTTTGGCTTGCAGGCTGCGATCTGGACCGCCGACCTCAGTCGCGCCATCAAGACTGCCCGTGCCTTGCGCGCCGGCACCGTACACGTGAATCAATACGATGGTGATGACATCACGGTACCGTTTGGCGGCTACAAGCAATCGGGTAACGGACGAGACAAATCCTTGCATGCCTTTGACAAATACACGGAACTGAAAACCACCTGGATACGCATACGCTAAACCAAGGTCTCAACGCCACTATTTACCTAGCAAAAAAATATGAAGACCACGCCTAACGACACGCATGTAGCTGACATCGCCGCCGAGATTGCCGACCATCAAGCCCGACTCACTGGTGACAACATCAAGTTCGTGTTTGCACAATTTACCGACATACACGGGGCTGCAAAAGGAAAGTTAATTCCCCTGACGCATCTTGACGATATCGTTTATCCGGGCGCGGGCTTTTCCGGCCCGTCGATCTGGGGTACAGGCTTGCCGCGTACCGGCGTGCGTTCTGAATATTATGGCCGGGCTGACCTGAGCACGCTGCAAAGCATGCCCTGGTTGCCCGGTTATGCGCGAGTAGTATTGGATGGGCATGTCGCCGGCCAGCCATTTACGGTATGTCCGCGTCAGATCCTGCGTAAGCAAGTGGCGCGTCTGGCCGCGCGCGGCTGGACCCTCAATGCTGGTTTGGAACCTGAGTTCTTTCTGCTGCAAGACAAGGATGGCAAGATAGATTCAGAGTCCGGCGATACGCTAGACAAACCCTCGTATGACACCAAGAGTCTGCTGCGTCGCACCAGCTTTTTGGAAAAATTGACGGCCTCGCTGGACGCCTGCGGCCTGGGCGTTTTTCAGATTGATCACGAAGATGCCAGCGGTCAGTTTGAAGTCAACTACAAGTACGCAGACGCACTCAAGGCGGCAGATAATTTCATGCTGTTCAAGATGGCGGCCCACCATATCGCGGAACAAGAAGGTCTGATTTTCACTATGATGCCCAAGCCGTTTGCCGACCGCCCTGGCAGCGGTCTGCACTTCCATCTGTCGATTGCGGATGCCGACGGCAAACTGATCTTTGGTTCAGCACAGGATAAAAGCACCGATGAGCGCGGCTTAGGCCTGTCAACTATCGCCTATCAGTTCATGGCGGGATTATTAGAGCACGCTCCGGCGCTTACCGCGCTGTGCGCGCCAACCGTCAACTCCTACAAGCGCCTGATGTGCGGGCAATCGCTGTCGGGCACCAGTTGGGCGCCTGCCTTCATCGGTTTTGGCGACAATAATCGCACCACCGTGGCACGCGTGGTGTATCAGCGCATTGAATGGCGTTTGCCGGACAGTTCCGCCAACCCCTACCTGGCGCTGGCTGGCGTCATCGCGGCCGGCCTGGATGGCATAGAACGTGCGCTCGACCCCGGCCAACCGGTCAACCGCGATATTTATGAAATGACGGCGGCAGAACGGGATGAATTGGGTTTGCAGATTTTGCCGCAAAATCTCGGTGTAGCGGCCGAAGCGCTCAAGCGCGACGAGGTCCTGGCGCACGCATTAGGCGAAGATTTTGTGCATCAGTTCGTCAACCTGAAAAGCGCCGAATGGCTGGAATATAGCCAGCACGTCAGCAGTTGGGAAAGCGCACGCTACATGAAACAATTTTGATTATTTTGACCATCTTGATTAACACGTTCCAATTCTGTCGATTCACCATTAGGTCATGACTATGTTACTGAGCAAAGAAGCGCAACTGACTCAAAATTCCTATTACGAGGCCAGCGTTGATCGTCCCGCCGCTTCCGCTGCGCTGGGCGGACGCATCAGTGCCGATGTCTGCGTCGTCGGTGCCGGCTTTGCTGGTTTATCGGCAGCGCTGGAACTGCGTGCCAAGGGCTATTCGGTCGCGGTGATTGAAGCCAAAACCGTAGGCTGGGGCGCCTCCGGCAGAAACGGCGGACAGGCTATCGTCGGCTATGCCAGCGATGACGCGATAGAATCGCAGTTCGGCGCCGATGACGCACGCCGCGCCTGGAATATCACGGTAGAAGCGATGCAACTGATACGCAGCCGGATAGCGGAACACGCGATAGAGTGCGACTTTGTACCTGGCTTCATGAATCTGGCGGTGAATGAAAAAAAAGGGCGCGAACTGGCACAGGCGACGATCGACATGCAAAAGCGCTACGGCTACCAGATGCAGCCGATTGCGGCAGCGGACATCAGTAACTGGATCGCCAGCGAACGTTTCCATTCAGGTTCTTTCGATCCCAATTCGGGGCACTTGCACCCGCTCAAATATTGCCTGGGCTTAGCAGCCGCGGCGCGCGCTGCCGGGATTCACCTCTATGAAAATTCGCCGGTGGTCGAAATCATCCGTGGCAAAAAACCTCTGGTCAAAACCGCGCAGGGCGAAGTCAGCTGCGATTTCGTGGTATTGGCCGGCAACGTGTATCTGGGTGCCTATGGCAAGGCGGTAGCGCCTGAGCTCGATAAACGCATTATGCCTGTCGGCACCTATATCATCGCCACCGAACCGATGGGCCAACAGCGTGCCGACGCCCTGATACGCCAGCGATCAGCAGTCTGCGATACCAACTTCGTACTCGATTATTTCCGCCCTACCGCCGATCACCGCATGCTATTTGGCGGACGCGTCAGCTATAGCGCGGCGACGCCGTTTAACCTGATATCGAGTATGCGCAAGCGTATGCTGGACGTATTTCCGCAACTGTCTGATCTGGAAGTGCCTTACGCCTGGGGCGGCTTCGTTGACATCACGATGAATCGCGGCCCGGATTTTGGCAGGATTGGCGACAATATGTATTACCTGCAAGGCTTCTCAGGGCATGGCTTGGCGCTGACCGGAATGGCCGGGAAACTGGTGGCTGAAAGTATCGCAGGTCAGGCCGAGCGTTTCGATCTGCTGGCAAAGATCAAGCATCACCCCTTCCCCGGTGGCAAATTGATGCGCACCCCGGCACTGGTATTGGGCATGCTGTATTACCAGATAAAAGATTTACTGTAATCAGCTCCGCATCGCATCGTATTGCATTGCATTGCATTGAGCCGCACTTCCGACACTTCCCCTACGCTAAGACAACTGCTGAATAATTTATGACTATGACTACAAACGAACTGCAAGATTTTTTCAAGCAACACGGTATCCGCGATGTCGAGTGCATGTTCCCCGATGTCTCCGGTTATCCACGCGGCAAATTGATGCCAGCTGCCAGTTTTGCGCGGGGTGATGAGTTGCGTATCGCCCAGGCGATTCCCATGCAGGCGATTACCGGCGATTATTCTTACGACCCCATCTTTCCGGATGCCGATCCCGATATCCGTCTGATGCCAGACTACAGCACCCTCAAATTATTACCCTGGAGCAGCGTGCCGCGCGCATTTGCGATTCACGATTGTGTAGAGCTCAGCGGCGCCATGTGCCCGTTTGCGCCGCGCTCCATCCTCAAGAACGTGTTGGCGCGTTACACCGCACTGGGCCTGACTCCGGTAGTCGCGCCCGAGATAGAATTTTATCTGACTGCACCGAACGCCAACCCGGATCTGCCGCTGGCGGCACCGGTGGCAAGAAACGGCCGCGCCGAGAACGGTCAATCGGCCTTCAGCATGAATATGCTCAATGAACTGGCGCCGTTCTGGAATGAATTCAATGCCGCCATCGATGCGCTGGGTATCTGCGCCGATACCTGGATCCATGAGGTCGGCCTGTCCCAATACGAGATTAATCTGGTACACGGCGACCCGCTGGCCTTGGCCGACCAGGCCTTCATGTTCAAATATGCGGCCAAAGAGATTGCCATCAAACATGGCATGAATGCAGTTTTCATGGCCAAGCCGATTGCCGGCCAACCTGGTAGCTCGATGCACTTACATCAAAGCGTGGTCGATGCCAGCGGCAAGAATATTTTCTGCAATACCGACGGCAGTAATAGCGAGCGCTTTCACCATTTCATCGGCGGTCTGCAAACCTACCTGCCCGACCTGATGCTGATCTTCGCGCCATCGGTGAATTCATTCCGGCGCTTTATTCCGGGTAGCCAGGCACCGGTCAACCTGCAATGGGGCGAAGACAACCGCACCGCCGGGCTACGCATACCTCTGGGCGGACCCGCTGCGCGCCGCGTCGAGAACCGCATCGCCGGTGCCGATGCCAACCCGTATCTGGCGATCGCTGGCTCGCTGGCAGCCGGTCTGGCGGGGATACAGGAACAACTACCACCAAGCGCCGCTGTCGAAGGCAGCGCTTACGATTGCAGCCACGATCTGGCACCGACCTTCATGGCGGCGCATGCACAAATGGTCAGCAGCACCTTGGCGCGACGCTTAATTCGGCGGAAGGTGTGAGATTCGAACTCACGAAGGCTTTAACACCTCGCCAGTTTTCAAGACTGGTGCATTCAACCGCTCTGCCAACCTTCCGAGTCCGTTATTCTATCAAAATTTCCCGTGTTTTGGGGTACACAGGCTTAAATTTCACGAAAATTTTATGAAAAACGAACTGCGAAGTGTTAATCGAGCTTGAAACAGAAGTTTTTATCCAGTAATTGCACGAAATCTTCTGCCGATACCGGGCGTGAGAAAAAATATCCTTGCATCTCATCGCAACCAACGGTTTTTAGGAACTCAAATTGCGCCCTGGTTTCTACCCCCTCGGCGATAACCTTATGCTTCAATTGTTTTGCCATGCTGATGATGGCACTGGCAATCGCGCAGTCATCCGGATCGGCCGGAATACCTTGAATAAAGGAACGGTCAATTTTTAAGG
The DNA here is from genome assembly GCA_003970805.2 of Undibacterium piscinae. GTDB lineage: Bacteria > Pseudomonadota > Gammaproteobacteria > Burkholderiales > Burkholderiaceae_D > Undibacterium > Undibacterium piscinae. The sequence continues at coordinate 487,716 of CP051152.1, read as the reverse complement.
TATCAATCGGAAAGCGCTTCAGACAAGATAAACTCGAATATCCGGTGCCAAAATCATCTAGTGACAAACTAACCCCTAGCGCCGTAATCTCATCCATGATTGCCACCACGCTATCGGTATTTTGCATGAGCATGCTTTCAGTAATTTCCAGTTCCAGCCACTCTGAAGCAATTTGATGTCGCAACAAGGCTTGCCTGACCCGACCGGGCAAGGTAAAGGCGAATTCTTTGGCGGAAAGGTTAACTGCAATACGAAATGGTCGCACACCGGCATCTTGCCAAATCCGCGCCTGACCGCAGGCTGCCTCGAGCACCCAGGCATCAATTTGCAAAATCAAGCCGGTCTCTTCTGCCAACGGGATAAAATCAACAGGTGATATCATCCCTTTTTCGGGATGCTGCCATCGGATCAAGGCTTCAGCACCAATCACCTGAGCACTATGCAGATCAATTTTTGCCTGATATAGCAAGTAGAATTCCTGCACTTGCAAGGCACGCTGCATGCCGGACTCAAGATACAGTCGCCCGGCAATGTTTTTATCCATCTCGCTGTCGTAAAAAACATAGCCGCCATTGGCGCTTTCCGCATCACGTTTAGCCTTGAACATCGCTATATCAGATTTTTGCAAAAGTTGCGCTGCGTCGACACCGTCTTGCGGATAAACGCTAACGCCTATGCTGGCGCCTATGTGCAATTCGTGGCCGTGAACCCGAAACGAAGGCTCCAAACAGGCCAGTAATTTTTGCGCCACTAAAGCGGCATGAAAATCCTGATTTACGTCTATCAAGGCAACCGCAAACTCATCACTCCCCAGGCGAGCGACGATATCATTCTCACGAAGAGCCTGGCGAAAACGTCTGGCTACCTGCACCAGCAGTGCATCCCCGACCTGACGACCAAGCGTATCATTGATGAGCTTAAAGCGATTAAGGTCAACAAATAACAAGGACCCGATCACGCCATTACGTTGCGCCTGCTGCAGCGCCTTATCTACCAACTTCTTAAACAAGGTACGGTTTGGCAATCCTGTCAGAGCATCATAATAGGCAAGATGGTTAATTTGATCTTCCGCCTGCTTGCGTGCGGTAATGTCGCTAAGGTAAGCAATGAACCCCAAGGATTCACCTAAGCCATCGCGAAGCGGAGACAAGCTGAGACTTGCCCAAAACACTTCACCGGACTTCTTACGCCGCCGCACTTCTATTTCACGCCTGCCATTTTCCAGGAAAACTCCCGGAAACTGCTCATCATCGGCATGAGCATCTTCGTACAGGAATAGAATATTCTGACCAACGACTTCTGCCGCCGTGTAACCAAACAGTTGTTCGGCACCCCTGTTCCAGCTCAGGATGAAACCGGCAAGATCCATCGTGATGACGGATTCATGAATCTGATCGAGTATTTGCGTCTGCAACAATTGCGCCTGAACCGAACTATGGCGATCGAGTTCCAGTTTCGCTTTAGAGGAAAATAATTTGGCGGTTAACTCAGCGAGTGAATTAAGCGTACGCAGGTCATCCTCACTGTACGCGCCTTTTTTTCCCGACAATACATAGCAAGTCTCGGCCGACACTTGTCGGCTGATGCAACGCTCACCATGCTGAGCTAGAGAATTAACATCGGAATAGCAGGCATTCGCATCACCAAAAACCGCCTTGACGATGCGATTTAATTCCACTTCCATGGCGACACCGGGGAGACACAATACCGCTTCCCCGAGTGCCGCACCCAAGGCGAAATTTGGAAAATCAGAAGAACAAATCATGGTTACATATCCTGGCAAACCTGATTAACCCACGAATATGCTTTTGTCATACATTGATAATAGTTAGGGATATCCATCTCTATTCCCCTCAACATTATGGCAAGCTCACCTGTATTGGGGCGGTCCGCCAGCTCAACCATGCCCAATTGCACCCCGAAGATACCACCTCGATTGATCAAAGCATCCAGCACCTCATCCGTTAGATTTAGCGGACGCAATATCGGCTCCAACGGACTATCGAATAATTTATCCAATAGAGAGAACATCCCTATCATGAACGCACAATCCTGCTCATCCCTATTGCCACCGCGTTGCAGGCAGATTGCCTCCATTAAACTGGCACGAAAGGCTGCGCGTAGCATCAGAGGATTAAGTGCGCCGGCAATATCGTCCTGACGCGCATATAACAATAATTGCAACCATCGTTGCAATTGCCTACGGCCAAGCAAGTTAATAGCCTGCCCAAAACTAGTTACCTTAACGGTTTGCGCAAAAGCGGCAGAACTAACCAGCTTAAACAGCATGTAGGATAGATTGCTGTCTTGCTTAAACAAAATTTCCAATTCGGACGACTCAGCGTCGCGCGATACTAGTCCCAGCAATTTCAACAAGCGTGTTCGCGCACTACCATCGCTAGATTTATTTTTTTGAGGTGTAGCAAAAGCATACTCGCCCGAAAATAATTTAAATCCGGTATCGAGCGCCTCTTGTAGTTGGCATCGACTGGCAATATTTCTCGCCAGATGCTGACCAGAATGAAGGCGCAGCAAGGCCGGCTTGACCGAGGCAGGACAACCGGCATGAAAATCGATTGAAATATTTCTGCATCCATCCCAATCGGCGGGTGTCATGGACCCAGTATCCTCAGCCAGGAAACTAAAACCCTTAGCCGAAAAATGCTTCACTTTCAAATGACTCTGATCACTGAGTAATATGCTGACAGGGACGCACAAGACAATTTTTGAAGCGGGAAAACGCTCATCAAGATCGACAGGCAGCACATCCAAATCGGATATAGGTAGCAAAATCAATATCGATGAGAGCGCCTCAAAAAAATCTATACTTTTGAGATGCTGTATTAATTCGAGGACATCTGCAGTTGATTTCACTGCAAAATCAGGACATATAGCAAGCAATTGCTGTTTGCTATTCACTACCGGCAAAAAAGAAGCTACGGGTAATGAACCACTGTTCGTAAAAGTCATAGTAAAAATTCTTATCGATTAAAAACGATAGCTCATTCCATAAGCTACAAAAATATCCAGCCTATCGTTTTTATGTCCTCACGAATTGCCTAACACTACATGGCAATCCTTTAAAAAAAACGTCAATATGACGACTTATTCAGCATCAAGAAATAATTGCTGCAAATCGTTCAAAAATCGCCGGCCTAAATCGGTAGGCCGTATAGTTTGGTGATCGCGCTCAATTAAGCCCTTTTTCTCAGCCAGCAATAAGGGTTTCTCCAAAGCATTAAGCAAAAGCCCGGTGCGTTCGCCAAACAAATTCACTGCAAAACCCTGGTTCAGGCGCAAGGAATTGAGCATAAACTCAAACCCAAGTTCATCCCGCGGTATCTCGCGCGACTCATGAATTGCCGCACCTTGCAAGCTGCCGTCCATATAGGCTCTAGGTTGCTTGTAACGAGCCTGACGAATGATGCGATGCGGGAAAGAGAGTTTGGAATGCGCACCCGCGCCTATACCCAGATAGTCACCAAAATTCCAATAATTCAAGTTATGACGGGATTCCCGGCCAGGCTTTGCATAAGCGGACACTTCGTAGTTAGCATATCCGGCGGCAGCCATACGCAATTGAATTTCATCCTGCATTTCCGCGCTGAGATCATCATCCGGAATAATCGGCGGATACTTGGCAAAATAGGTATTCGGTTCGAGCGTCAGGTGATACAGGGACAAATGCGGCGCCGCCAAACTAATCGCCGTCTCAACATCATGTAGCGCCTGCTCCAGAGTTTGCCCCGGCAGTGCAAACATCAAATCGAGATTGAAATTATCGAAATGCTGATGCGCGATCTCGACCGCCTTCTTTGCCTCGTCACCATCATGAATACGGCCCAGCGCATGCAGATGTTGCGAGTTAAAACTTTGTATTCCTACCGATAAGCGATTGATGCCACTCGCGCGGTAAGAACGAAACTTTTCTGTTTCGAAGGTACCCGGATTAGCCTCCATCGTCACTTCGGCGGCGCTGTCTATGGGCAACAAGGTTCGGACATCGGACATCAGTCGATCCAATCCGGCCGCCGACATCAGGCTAGGCGTACCGCCACCGATAAAAATGGTGTAGATTTTGCGTCCCCATACCAGAGGAAGCGCCGCTTCCAGATCAGCACGCAGCGCAGTCAGGTATCTATCCTCGTCAAAACTTGCATTTACCTCATGCGAATTGAAGTCGCAGTAAGGGCATTTTTTAACGCACCATGGAAAGTGTATATATAAGGAAAGAGGCGGCAGAGTCGTCAAATTGAGACTGCCAGGTCCAAGAAAATGATCAGCCACTTGTGCCGGTATCGAGGACAGGGAAACATTGGCGCTCTTAAATGAAGTAACAGGCTTAATCGGTATCATTTTAACTTTTCAAGCAAGGCACGCAATGCCTGTCCCCGGTGAGATAAACTATTCTTTTCCAGGGGAGATAGCTGTGCCACTGTTTTACCTAACGACGGTATCAAAAAATGCGGATCATAGCCAAAACCATACTCACCTCGTGCCTCCGTCACAATCTCACCGGGCCAGCAACCATCTGCGATAACCGGTTGCGGATCGAATTCAGAGCGGACATAGACCAGGACACAATAGTAATAGGCGGATTTATCAGGATGTGACGCAAGTGTCGCGACCAGATGCTGATTATTCGCACTATCGGATTTCGGCTCACCCGCGAAACGTGCGGAATGCACTCCGGGCGCACCCTGCAGAGCATTCACGCATAGACCAGAATCGTCCGCCAATGCCGGCAAACCCGTCAAACGCGCAGCATGTCTGGCCTTAAGTAGTGCATTCTCGATAAATGTCAGGTAAGGCTCTTCTACCTCTGGCACATCAAACTCACCTTGCGCATGCAAGCTAATACCAAGCGGTGCCAAAATTTGAAAAAATTCCTTGAGCTTGCCCTGATTATTGGAAGCTAATACTATCTTGCGCGTCATGATATCTGCAGACCCAGTACTTGTTTTTGTAGTGCGATCAAATCAGAGATTCCTTCAGCGGCGAGATCGAGCAAAGAATTGAGCGTGGCACGATCAAACGCCACCCCTTCTGCAGTCCCCTGCACTTCAATGAAATGCCCTTCTTCTGTCATGACGACATTCATATCGGTATCGCAACCGGAATCCTCCAGATAATCCAAATCAAGTACCGGAGTACCTTGATAGACCCCCACCGAAATAGCGGCCACAAAATGCTTTACAGGAATCGCGGAAATCACACCACGCTCAAGCAACTTGGAGAAAGCGTCATAAGCTGCCACCATCGCACCGGTAATCGCGGCGGTACGGGTACCGCCATCGGCCTGGATCACATCGCAATCGATATGCAGGGTGCGCTCGCCAAAGGCGTCCAGATCAAACGCCGCCCGCAGCGAACGGCCGATCAGGCGTTGTATCTCCTGAGTGCGACCGGACTGTTTGCCCTTGGCCGCTTCACGATCCATACGGGTGTGCGTAGAGCGCGGCAACATGCCGTACTCGGCCGTCATCCAGCCCTTACCTTTACCCTTCAAAAATCCAGGAACTTTGTCTTCTATGCTGGCGGTGCAAATCACTTTGGTACCACCGAACTCAATTAACACTGAGCCTTCAGCATGCTTGGTGAAATGGCGATTGATTACTACCGGACGCAAAGCATCCGTGTTACGCCCGCTAGGGCGTTGAAATTGAGACATGATAAATTAACTCTTATTGGTAATACGGGATGAATTATGAATGGCGGTACGAATCTCAGCGATAGCTTTTTCAATCTCTGCGTCGTTGAAGAGGTCAACATCTTCGGCCTCCATATCAGCCGCAGAACCAGCTTGTATCGTGGTCGTCATCGATCCTACCGGCAAGGTATTGGTAGAAATAATGGACGCATCGTCCAAATTATCACCGCCCTCCCACATCATGGCGAGAGCGGTAACATTGTCACTTTGCTTGCCTGCGATATCCGTCGCAGAATGAATTAGTTCCGGAATGGCGCGAACAATCGTGTGCTCGTGCAAGCGTTGCGCCAATACATGATCAGGCAGCACCGACCATAAGCCATCAGAACAGAGCATGATCAGATCACCCGGCTGCAACGCGGCGCGGCGCGACAACTCAACGATAGGTGCATTGGGTGCACCCAGACAGTTAAACAATTTATTGCGGTCCGGATGGGTATGGCGCTCAGACGGGTCAACCTTGCCTTGGGCAATCAAGGTTTCAAGCCTGGAATGGTCTTTCGTGCGCAACAGGATTTGCCCATTGCGCATCCAGTACAAGCGAGAATCTCCGCAATGCGCCCAGTAGGCGTGGCCATTTTGAATCAAGCAGGCAACTATGGTAGTACGCGGAGTCTCGGGCAGATTATTGGCAGCTTTATAGCGATGGATCTCATTATGCGCAGCCAAAAAACTATCCTCCAAAAATCGCTCGGGACGGACAATCATAGGATGGGCATGTTGCTGAAACAAATTGCCTATGGTCTGCATCGTAATCGTAGCTGCCATCTCACCGAGAATATGACCACCCATGCCGTCAGCCAATAACAGTAAAATAGTATCGCGGGTAAAGCTATACCCCATACGATCTTGATTGACCTTACGGCCACCGATATTGCTTGCTTGATAGACGGAAAATCGCATGGAATTAAGTGATGAATAATGTTCTGTTACGAAAAAAATAAAGGACTCTGACAGCCACAGTTACATCTGCGTGCTGTCATGAATGGTCGTATGGTCTTTTCCATCACCACCCCCGTCCCGATGGAAGATTGAGGAAATCTTGAGCTTGGTTTTCTCCATAAACGTCAGTTCTTTCTTGGGCTGAGATAAGGCGGCCAATGCCTTCTGAAGCGCAAACACGCTTTGCGGCCTATCCAAGGGATCAATATTTAAACACATACGAACCACTTCTATGAGTTCGGAAGAATACAGCCCATCAAGCTTCCTGTAATGACTCTCCATCTTGTCGAGAGTCTTACGCTGATCCGCAGGCTGAGGCGGTGCGCCGACCATGCAGGCAAAAATTGATGCGCCTATGCTGTAAATATCGGTCCACGGCCCCAGATTGCCATTTTTCGAGTACAACTCAGGAGCGGCAAAGCCCGGCGTATACATAGGGTAAAGCTTAGGGAGATCAGTCTTAAGGGTCTGACGGGCAGCGCCAAAATCAAGCAAAATAGGGGTACCATCAAGACGCAAATAAATATTTTTGCCGGTTTTAAATCAAGGTGCAGTAATTTATTAGTGTGCACTTCACGCAAACCATTCATGACCAGGTTGAACATTCTGCGAATGAAGCGCTCGGACACCAGTGGTTTTTCACCCTTATCCCGGCGACGCAATATGTGCTCTTGCAAAGAACGCCCGGATTCGTAAGCCATTACCATGTACACGGTTTCATTGGCCCGGAAGAAATTCAGGACGCTTACTACGTTAGGATGCGCAATACGCGCCAAAGCCCGCCCCTCTTCGAAAAAACACTTCAAGCCGATGCGATAGACCGGCAGGTTTTCAGGAGAAATCGACGGAACCAGCTCACCTTGCTGACGCAGGGCAAGAGAGCTTGGTAAATATTCTTTAATTGCAACGGCATTCCCGTCTTCATCCGAAGCGAGATAAACAATACTAAACCCGCCAGATGCAATCTTCTTTACAATGCGGTATCCGGCAATTTCCAAGCCATCTGGCAAGGGAGCGTTATTTTGTGCGGCCATATCTTCCTATATCCATAGCATTTATGTGGATTGTGTTGATTATTCTTATGTTTGTAAAGACTCGCCTCACCCTGGCCATCGACAAAACCGAAACTTTCCTAAATTATTTCAGTATTATTCAAATAATTCCACTATCGTAACAGCATACCAAGGAAAACAATTGAGCATTTATAGCATGACTGGTTACGCCACCAGCACCCACGAGAATGATGCAGGCACTATCACGATAGAAATAAAAAGCGTCAACTCGCGCTTTCTCGACCTACAGTTCCGTATTAACGATGATTTCCGCTCGGTAGAACCGTTATTTAGAGATGCCATTTCACGCAGACTCAATCGCGGCAAAGTAGAGTGCCGCTTCAGTTTCGGGAAAAAAGTGAACAATGCGGCAGGAAAGGTCCTAAATGCCGCAATCATGGAACAAATCGCGGATTTTCAGGCCTCAATCCATCAGCGCTTTCCGTCTGCAGCTCCACTGAGCAGTCACGAGATTTTACGCTGGCCAGGCTTGATTGAAGAGTCCGAAATCAATGCAGACACATTGCAGGCAGCCATCACTGCGACAATTCAGTCCACACTAGAAGCCTTCATTACCAGCAGGGAACGTGAAGGCGCGGCACTGGAATTAGCCTTGATCAGTCGGATTGATGCCATGGAACAGATTGTTCTTCGTATCGCCCCATTACTGCCGCAGGTAGTGCAACAATTCCAGCAAAAAGCCACCACACGACTGGAAGAGGCACTAGGTTTTGCGGCAAAAAATGGCATCACCAATACAACACAAACAATCAGCAGAGATGAAGCGCTGGATAGAATTCGCCAGGAAGTGACGATGTATGGGATAAGGATTGATGTCACGGAAGAATTGGCACGCTTGTCCGCGCATCTGACAGAAACCAGGCAGATCCTGAAAACCGGCGGGCAGGTAGGAAAACGCCTAGACTTCATGATGCAGGAATTAAACCGGGAAGCCAATACACTGGGCGCCAAGGCAGCCATCAAGGAATTGGCAGACGCCTCCATGGAACTTAAGCTATACATAGAACAAATGCGAGAGCAGGTCCAAAATCTTGAATAACGCCGGGCTTTTCTCTATACTGCCGCCAGTATATTTTTAGCCGCTTTAATTAACCGCGGAATATGGTGCATTAACTACCATACTCCCTAGGTTTTCATTATTTATAAAACCGACCCCCAGAGAGAAAATCATGCTAGCAAGTACATCTACCGCAGGCAGTCTGTTTTTGGTTGCAGCTCCATCTGGCGCGGGCAAATCTACGCTGGTCAATGCATTATTACTGCAAGAACCAGCTATTAAACTCTCCATATCATTTACCACCAGAGACCCGCGCCCCGGTGAAGTCGATGGACGGGAATATCATTTCACCACGGTTGACGATTTTTTAAAACGCAAAACCGAGGGGGAATTCCTCGAGTCGGCAGAAGTGCATGGCAATTACTACGGAACGTCCAGACTGCTGATTGAGCAGCAAATGGCGGCCGGCACCGATATTTTGCTGGAAATTGACTGGCAAGGGACGCAGCAAGTTAAAAAACGCTTCCCGCAAGCGGTCGGGATTTTCATTCTCCCGCCATCCATACCTGCACTGGAAGAGCGCCTGAAAAAGCGCGGCCAAGACGAACCACACATCATTACCAGGCGGATTCTGGCGGCTGGCGGTGAAATCGCGCACGCTTCCGAGTTCGAATATGTTATTATCAACCAAGAATTTGCGATTGCGTTATCCGAATTAAATGCGATCGTTAAAGCCACCCGCTGCCGCTTTGCGCAGCAAGCGTCGCGCAATACAGCGCTGTTTGCCCAGCTGGGTATTCATGCTAACCCCACGATTTAAGGAACCACTATGGCACGTATTACAATTGAAGACGCCCTGAAAAACATCCCTAACCGCTTTCAGCTGACCCTGTGCGCAACCTATCGCGCGCGCCAGCTGCTGCAAGGTCACACACCAAAGATTGAGTCTAAAGACAAACCTACAGTAGTTGCTTTGCGTGAAATTGCCGAAGGTAAAGTTGGCATAGAAATGCTGAAAAAAGTTCCATTTTAATTTTACCTAGCATTACGATCATGAAACGGCCGGGGATTAGACAGCATGAATGCTACCAACAACTCATCCGCCTTCCCTACCGTTTCTGAAACATCAGCACATTCTGTCGCAATGCAACGCTCGAAGACTATCCCAGCCACACACACCGCCATCGACACATCTCATCGCCCTGCCGTGACCGGGTCCGCGTCTATCACAGACCTCACCAACCGACTTTCTGAATATCTTTCTCCTAGTGACCTGAAATTAGTCAGGGAAGCATATCGTTTTTCCGATGAAATGCATCTGGGCCAAGTCAGAAAATCCGGTGAACCTTACATCTCGCACCCTATCGCCGTCGCCGAAATTTGCGCGGAATGGAAGCTAGACGTACAGGCTATCATGGCCGCCTTGCTGCATGATGTAATGGAAGATCAGGATGTCAAGAAGGAAGAACTGATAGAGCGCTTTGGCGCTCCGGTTGCCGCTCTGGTTGACGGGCTGTCCAAACTGGAAAAAATTGAGTTTCAAAGTCACATAGAAGCTCAGGCGGAAAATTTCCGCAAAATGCTGTTGGCGATGGCCCGCGATGTCCGGGTCATTCTGGTCAAGCTTGCTGATCGCCTGCACAATATGCGCACACTAGGCGTGATGTCTGCCGAGAAGCAAAGGCGTATTTCACGCGAGACCATGGAAGTCTACGTGCCGATCGCGCATAGACTAGGTCTCAACAACATCTATCGCGAGTTACAAGATCTGGCATTTGCCCATATCTACCCGATGCGTTACCGCACCTTGGCAAAAGCGGTCAAGGCAGCACGCGGCAATCGCCGCGAAGTGGTCAACAAGATCATGGAAGCGGTAAAAAGCTCGCTCAGTGCCGCCGGTTTGGGTGCAGAAGTCTATGGCAGGGAAAAAACCCTGTACGGCATTTATCGTAAGATGCATGACAAACGGCTGAGTTTTTCACAAGTACTTGATGTCTACGGATTTCGCGTTGTGGTTGACAGCTTTCCCAGCAGCTATTTTGCGCTGGGCACCTTGCATGCGCTGTACAAGCCTATGCCAGGAAAATTCAAGGATTACATTGCCATTCCGAAAAGCAATGGTTATCAATCGCTGCATACCACCCTGATTGGTCCGTATGGTACGCCGGTCGAGTTCCAGATCCGCACTCAGGATATGCATCGCGTCGCAGAGTCCGGTGTTGCGGCACACTGGCTGTATAAGAACGAAGACAATAGCCTGACTGATTTACAGCAGCGCACTCATGCCTGGCTGCAATCGCTGCTCGACATCCAGAAACAGACCGGTGATTCCGCTGAGTTTCTGGAACACGTAAAAATTGATCTATTTCCGGATTCGGTCTACGTTTTTACGCCAAAATCAAAAATTATCGCCTTACCGCGTGGTGCGACGGCGCTAGATTTTGCCTACAACATCCATACGGATATTGGCGACCAGGCTATCGCGACCAGAATCAATAATGACCCGGTGCCGCTACGCACCGAGCTGAAAAACGGCGACATCATAGAAATCATCACTTCGCCTAATTCGCACCCTACACCAAACTGGCTCACGTATGTCCGCACCGGAAAAGCACGTTCTGCAATCCGGCATTATCTGCGTACCATTAGCCTCAATGAGTCTACCGAACTAGGCAAGCAACTGTTGGCGCAAGCCTTGGTGGCAGTGCATCTGAACCCGGAGCTGCCGGCTTCTCTGGTGGATAAATTACTCAATGAATCCAGCGCCAAAACCTTAGAAGAGCTTCACACCGACATAGGTATAGGCAAACGCATGGCGGCGCTGGTGGCCCGCCACATCCTAGACCTGGTAGAAGACGACTCGCCATCCATACCATTTCAGGAATTTGAAGGTGAAAAATCGAGTAAACCCGAACCTGTCATGATCTATGGCAGCGAAGGCGTCTCTGTGCAATTGGCTCCCTGCTGCCTGCCGATTCCCGGTGATGGCATCATAGGTCAGTTAAAACGCGATCAGGGATTGGTCGTGCACGCAGACTACTGCGAAAACGCCAAGCGTATGCAAGTAAGGGAACCGGACCGCTGGATAGACGTCAATTGGGGCGATGATTTAAACCGCCGCTTTGATTGCCGCATTACCGCAATGGTAAGTAATGAACGCGGGGCATTAGCGCGTATTGCAGCGGAAATCGGCGAATCAGATGCCAATATCAGCCATGTGAGCATCGAAGACGGCTTGGCCAATGACCTCACCAATATCCACTTCACGATACAGATTGAAGATCGCACCCATCTGGCCCGACTGATGCGCAACGTCAAACATTTAAATGGCGTCAAAAAAATCTGGCGCGTCCACGGATAAGCATCCATCAAACGCCCATATACACTCGAACACATGATAAACAGCCGCCACGGATATTCCAGTGGCGGCTGTTTCACTTCTGATTAATGGTCCAGACCGCGGTGCATACGGCGTAAGCCTAGCCACACTGCCGCCGCGATGACAGGTATTAACAATCCGGTAACGAGGTCGGGGTTAATCTGTATCCCAATCGCCTTTACCGCCTTGCCTGCATAGTTAAACAAGCCCGCCACATAATAGCTAATAGCGGCGACCGACAAACCCTCAACTGCCTGCTGCAGACGCAATTGCTGCGCTGCGCGAGCATTCATGGACTGCAGGATTCTGCGGTTCTGCTGCTCCTGCACGATGCCCACACGGGTACGCAACAAATCATTGGTGTGGGCAATCCGGTCGGCCAAAGTGACCTGGCGCCGCATAATCGCCTCACAAGTGTTCATTGCCGGTGCCAAGCGCCTATCCATAAACTCCTCTATGGTCGGAGTGCCTTCAATCCGGCGTTCACGCAACTCATCAATTCGCGACTGAACCAGGGTGAAATAAGCCTTGGATGCGGAAAACCGGTAGCTATTCTCGGTGGACAATCTCTCGGTACGGGCCGCCAGATCAATAATCTGGCGCAATAACACCTGCTCAGTATCAGTCTCATCGAACCCATTAGCATGCTCAGATTCGGCCGCAGCATCACCGCTCATCGTCAACGCGGCGGTCAATTTCACCAGTTCGTCTTCAATCGAGGTCAGCACCGGCGCGGCCTTTTGGGCGTTTGGCAAGCCCAACAAAGCCATCATCCGATAGGTTTCTATCTCCAACAAACGCTGTACGATACGGCCAGCCTGTTGATCAAGAAAACTCCTGTCCTTCACCACAAACCGGCTGAAACCGTCTGCATGGATCAGAAAGTCGGTCCAGACTTCACCGCGTTCCAGCACAGAGCTTCCGACCAATACATTTCCCTCAAACAACTCTCTGACCGGAGCATATCCTGCTTCAAGATCATCTTCCGACTGAATCAGGACAACATGGGCAGCCACCATGATTTTCCCCTGCAACTCAGCCAACCATTGCAGCGGAAGATGTTTGATCGGGACCCGCGAGAATGCTTGCGCCACCCCGTGCCCGGCAACATCCTCGCCGTTTTCATTTTCTACGAACGTAAATGTCGCAAACTCGGTATGGCACTCCCACTTCAGGCGGAAACGTCCGAAATCATGGAAAAAATATTTGGCATTTCCGGCCGGGCAAGCCACCCCGAAATACTTGCAAAATGACGCAAGTATCTCTTGCTGGACCAGCAGATTATCAGCGCCAAGATGAGCTTCGCTTTTTGAATATACCGCCAGATGGGTAACTGCCTCAGGTGCGCGTAACCTCAGTGAGGGCCGGGAATGGATCTCCGCTGCCAGCGGTATGCGTAAGGGATGATTCAATTGGGTATAAGCAGGATTCATAGTGCATCAGACAATAGTTATAAATTCTTTTCTAGCATGATGAAGTTCACTCAAGCCTCACTCGGGGTAATTGACATCCAGAATGATCAACTCATCAATGCCTAATGGGGTTTTTAAACTGACGGAATCGCCCACCCTGGCCTTGGTAAGTGCACGCGCCACTGGCGAAACCCAGCTAATCTTACCTCGCAGCGGATCAAACTCATCGACGCCGACGATAGTCACCGTCAGTGTTTCTCCTTGCTTATTCTCATAGACGACCGTTGCACCAAAATAGATTTGGTCAGAACCGTGATGTACGCGTGGATCAACCACTTCGGCAAGATCGAGGCGTTTGGTGAGAAAGCGCAAACGCCGGTCAATTTCCCGTAAGCGGCGCTTACCATAGATGTAATCACCATTTTCGGAGCGATCACCATTCGATGCCGCCCAATGGACAATGCTCACCACTTCAGGTCGATCAACATCAATCAATTGCAGAAATTCGGCTTTCATCCTGAGATGTCCCTCAGGAGTCATGTAATTTTTTACGCCGGCAGGAATCTCGGGAACTGCGTTATCTGCATCATCGTCGGACTCAGTATCAGTATCAAATGCTTTATTCATACTAGCATTGTAACGGAGTACAGGAAATTTATTGTCATCTACTCACCAAAGCAACACCTATACCTTATAGAATAAGCACCTACTGCTCACAACAATACCAATTGCACTCAATTGAAGGTAAATGCATGACTGAAAATGCAGCAATTAAAGTACTGATCGCCGACGAACATGAAATCGTACGAGAAGGTCTGAAATTTATATTTGGCAATACCAATGACATAGCCATAGTCGGCGAAGCAAGCACAGGCTTGGACGCGATCAAGTTATCTCGCACGCTAGAGCATAATCTAGTCATACTGGAAATAGCACTTCCTGATAAAAACGGCATAGATGTTCTCAAGCAAATCAAAAGTGAAACCCCTAAAGTTCCGGTCATCATGTTCTCTGCCTACAAAGAAGATCAGTATGCGGTGCGGGCACATAAGGCTGGCGCCTCCGGTTTTATCAATAAGCAATGCACAGCGGCAGAAATTATTGCCGCCGTTCGTCAGGTCGCCTCTGGCCTGAAATACATCAGCCCTTCGCTGGCGCAAGAGTTGGCGAATAATCTGAATCTGGAACATGAAGGCGAATTACACAAAAGTCTATCCGATCGCGAATTTCAGACCCTCACCATGATCGCATCCGGCAAAAGCGTCGGCGATATCGCTAAAGAATTATCCCTTTCGGTAAAAACCATTAGTGAATATCGTGCCAGATTATTATTTAAAATGAAACTTCGACATAATGCTGAGCTCACGCACTATGCGATTAAGAATCAATTGGTAGAATAAGTCGCCTCTGCAATCAAAAGACATTAAAATAAATAAGCATCAATGCCAGACGGGAAAATTGCCATGTCAACAAAGCAAAGCGAAAGTTCATTCAAAACCCCTACCGACATCGCAAGGGAGACCTTCCGGCGACTGGCGATCGAACGCATTGCGCCAACACCCGAGGCTTATCGCAAGCTTTACCAAGAGATATCAGGCGTAGCAGACGACAGCGACCAGCCCGAGCCCACTCAAAAACTCGCTAGCGAGCCTGTGCTTGCAACATCCGAAGCGGAAAACTTACTCAACAGCTTCGCCGAAAGCCTGCAGCAATCGCAAGGGGAACTCGCCAATTTCGGGCACCGATTCAGCCGTGCGATAAAAAGCGGCGACTGGGATGACTACAGCAAGGGCCTGCAGCAACTGGCGGAAAAGGTTTCCGTCAAGCCGGCAATTAACGCCATTAGTCTGGTTGACGCCCCTCCCCCGCCCACACCGAAGATTTCTCTGGTTGACGATGAACCCCCTAGTGATCAGCGCCCAAAAATACTCAAGGATCTGCTGTTTCGCACCCTAAGCCTGGCACTAACCTCCTTGCTCAAACCCAATCCCGAACTGGCCAATGAAGCAGAATCGCTTGGACAAGCCGTCAAGATGGCGGAAAACGAAGGGAGCCTTACTCATATAGGTGCACGCCTGAAGCAATTGTGCTTTCAGATAGAGTTAAAAAGCGGTGACACTGCCGAACAGCAGGAGTTATTGCTACGCCTGTTTGGACTATTACTTGAAAACGTCAGGGAACTGTTAGATGACGATAACTGGCTGCGCGGCCAGATAGAGGTGGTACAAAACCTCATTTCCGGCCCGATCGACCATCGCGCGCTGCAGGAAGCAACCCGCAGCCTGAAAGACGTCATCTACAAGCAAGGCGTATTGAAGCACAGCATTGATGAATCCAAGACCTCGGTCAAAAACATGATGGCCACCTTCATAGACCGGCTTGATGTCATGACCGTTAGCACTAGCGCGTATCACAGCAAGATTGATGACTATTCGCACAAAATCAGCCTAACCAGAGACAGTGGTGAAGTTAACCAGCTCATCGGTGCGATTTTACTCGAGACCAAGACTGTCCAGGTTGAGACCATGCGTTCCCATGACATTATGGTGGCCGCCCAGAAAGAAGTGAAAGAATCCGAAGTAAGGATTAAAGAACTGGAAGACAAACTGGCCCACATGAGCGAACTGGTACGCGAAGATCAACTTACCGGCAGCCTCAACCGGCGTGGGCTTGACGATGTCTTCGAACGTGAGGCGGACCGCGCTGACCGCCGTGGCACACCACTGTGCGCCGCCATGCTTGATCTGGATAACTTCAAGAAACTCAATGACACCTATGGCCATTCCGCCGGCGACGAGGCTCTGGTACACCTGGTACGTATAGTCAAGCAAACCCTGCGCTCTATCGATGTGATCGCCCGTTACGGTGGTGAAGAATTTTTGATTGTCATGCCTGAAACTACTCTGGATGAGGCCGCCATGGCTATGACCAGGGTACAGCGAGAGTTGACCACCCACTTTTTCTCAGCCAACGATCAGCGCCTGTTTATTACTTTCAGTGCCGGTGTCGCATTACGTGCGCCGCGTGAACCGCAAGACTCCATCATCAAACGCGCCGACAAGGCGATGTATGAAGCCAAGAAAAGCGGCAAGAACCGGGTGGTCAAAGCGGTATAAAAACCATGTCCGCCAGCAAGCGCATCGATATTGCCTGCTGGCTGCACATGCCTGAAAAGCCGCATCAACATTGCCGCTTGGGCTGGGCACCATAACAACTGACACGCCCTCCTCACGGTACGGCCACATCCACTTAGCATCTTTATTGACGGTAGTTGACAACTACCGCCCAGACTACGCCTCAGTCAATAACTCCCCGCTATGACATCCCAGATTAAATCCACAGCTCCTAAAGTTAAATGCACTTGTTTAGCAATATAAAGATGCCGCATTAATTAGCAACACATCTCGCGAGCCTGGATTTGCCCCCTAGCCACAAAGAAATAGCAGACAAGCACCCAATAAGCCGTCAATACACTACGAATTTTGCTCGGACACATAAAAAATGTACCGAAAATAAAGGTTATTTAGCCCTAAAGTATTTCAAATTCCTGCCGAAGAACGGAGCATGAGTAAAAACTTAAGGCTAAAAAAAAATATTTATTTCCATTAAGTAATTAAATATTTCAAAACATCGTCCGTTACCAAATTCAACGGCGGTCCGAAAGTACAAGTTAGACAGACCAAAGTTTAAGGCGAATCGCCAAATTTGAATAACTTAGTCAAGGAGTATTAAAATGGCCTCAATGATCAACACCAACATTGCCTCGCTCAATGCGCAACGCAACCTGAATTCATCGCAAGGTGCCATGGCGACATCCCTGCAGCGCTTGTCTTCCGGTCTGCGCATCAATAGTGCGAAAGACGATGCGGCGGGCTTGGCGATCTCTGACCGCATGACCGGTCAAGTCAACGGTCTTAATCAAGCGGCACGTAATGCCAATGATGGTATTTCGCTCACGCAAACCGCTGAGGGTGGCTTGGCCACTACTACCGATCTGCTGCAACGTATGCGTACACTGTCAGTCCAGGCAGCCAACGGCACTAACTCTGCATCTGACCGCTCCTCGCTGCAACAAGAGGTTAGCCAAATTCAGCAAGAAATTAACCGCGTTGCTAACACCACGCAGTTCAACGGCCAGAACATGCTGGACGGATCATTGAATAACGCGCAGTTCCAGGTCGGCGCCAACGCAAACCAGACAATTAATTTCTCTATCGGCAGCGCGCAAGCCAATGCAATCGGGAACAATACAGTTGGCGCTAATGCAGCAACTGTAGCGACAACCATGACCCAAGCACACGCTAGCACCGTTACTGGCACCATTCCAGCCAACGTATTTTTAGCACAAGCGATCACTGTCCAAGGTAACGGTACTGCGACAACGATTCCGAACACAACCTTAACCATAGGTTCATCTGCACAGAAGGTTGCTGCGTCAGTCAATGCAGCAGCAGGCACTACCGGAGTGACAGCATCTGCCAGCACCAGCGCTACACTATCCACTTTTACGGCCGGCAATGTGTCTTTACAAATACAAGGTGCACCGAAATCAGACGGAACCGCTAATCCGGTCACCATTTCAGCCACGTTGGCAACTGCCACTGACGTTTCTGGCTTAACCAATGCGATCAATGCGCAAAGCGGACAGACTGGTATCACTGCAGTCGCCGACCTGACTACAGGCGCAATTTCTTTGTCACAAGACAAAGGCTACGATATAGGTATTAGCAATAAATCAGCTAACGCCGTGACGATCGCAGGTACGACCAGCGCTGGTGCTGCCGGCACAGCGGTTGTAATGGCGGCAACAGGCGGTGCCGCAGACTCTGCCACCGTAGGCGGCGCGGTTAAATTTAGTTCAGCCTCAGCTTTTACCGTCTCTAGCGACACCAACACTTCAGGCATATTTGATGTCGCCAACGGTGCTGTCGGTAGCGCCTTGAGCTCGGTAGCATCCAT
Source organism: Undibacterium piscinae (assembly GCA_003970805.2). Lineage (GTDB taxonomy): Bacteria > Pseudomonadota > Gammaproteobacteria > Burkholderiales > Burkholderiaceae_D > Undibacterium > Undibacterium piscinae. Next base: position 469,244 of record CP051152.1, on the reverse strand, counting down.
TGACGTCACCAAACTTACCAACGGCATCCCAAGTGGCGCGAATGATGCCCTGAAAGTCATTGACTCGGCAATCGCTAACATCAGCTCCTCACGCGCTTCTTTGGGTGCCTTGCAAAACCGCTTCAGCACAACGATCAGCAGCTTGCAATCAACATCAGAAAATCTTAGCGCTGCGCGTAGCCGGATTCAAGATACTGATTTTGCTTCAGAAACAGCCAATTTGACTCGCGGCCAGATTCTGCAACAAGCCGGTACTGCGATGCTGGCACAGGCGAACTCATTGCCTAACGGTGTATTAGCCCTGTTGCGTGGTTAATCCGAAGTCAATCGCCAGTGATTGATTAACTGGCGATACAAGTATGAAGATGTAGATGGTCTACCCGGCTGAACCTGTTCAGCCGGGTTTATACAATGGAGAATTTATCATGGATATCGGAGCTATTGGCAACCTGGCCACGAATGCACAAAGGCCGCTTGAAGCTAAGCAGCCAAATCTGGCGCCGCCTGTCACTTCAGTAAAGGCAGCACCAGTGCAAACTACCGATGCAGTGCAAAGATCCGCCGCTACCCCATCGACAGACCAGGTCAAGCAAGCGGTAAAAGACATCAATAAATCGATGCAGTCGCTGTCGCAAGGACTGGAATTTTCTATAGATGCCGACAGCAAGCAAAATGTCGTGAAAGTCATCGATCCACAGACTAAAGAAGTCATCCGCCAGATGCCATCCGAAGAAGCGATAGAAATTGCCAAGGCGCTCGATCAAATGATAGGTAAATTAATTAAAGAAAAAGTTTGATTGTTTTTGGCAATGACCAAACTAGCAAACTTTGAATAGACTAAGTATTGTGCTTCTTACGCTGGCTTTGCTGCCGCAGATTCACACATATACTATGGTTTTCGTCAGGAGGATAAAGTGGGACTTTCATCACCAGGTATAGGTTCCAACCTAGATGTCAACGGCATCATTTCCAAACTGATGACAGCGGAACAGCAGCCAATTGTGGCGCTAAACAAAAAGGAAGCAAGCTATCAGGCGAAACTGACCGGCTTTGGCACCTTGAAAGGTGCGATTTCGCAATTTCAAACCGCAGTCAGTGGATTAGCAGACATTAGTAAATTTCAAGGTGTACGCGCAAATGCGTCTGATTCTGGCATTGCCACCGTGTCCGCTACATCTTCTGCACCAGCTGGAGTTTACTCGCTTGAAATAAGTAAATTGGCACAGTCGCAGAAGCTTGCAGCCCTTGGCCAGACCAGCACGACTAACCCCATCAGCAACGGGGTGATCACCTTTGATTTTGGCACGATAGCGCTTGGAGCCACGGGTAGCTTCGATGCCGCTTCAGGAAAATATACCGGTGCGGACAGAAGTTTCACCAGCAATGGTGCTGGAATTAAAACTGTCACAATAGACGGGACCAACAATTCGCTATCCGGCATACGCGATGCAATCAATAAAGCCAACATCGGCGTCACGGCGACCATCGTCAATGATGGTGGCACGTCGCCATATCGCCTCGCCTTATCGACCACAGCGACGGGCAAAAGCAATAGCCTGAAAATTTCAGTCGCCGATGACGCGCCCGGCACAAGCACCGCCCTATCAGGACTACTCAATCATGATCCAGCCGGCAATCAGGCGCTCTCAGAAACTCTCACCGCTCAAAATGCGGAATTTAAGGTTGATGGCATCGCCGTATCGAAGGCGAGCAATACGGTCACAGATACGATCGCAGGTGTAACCCTTAACCTTACCAAGACAAATATTGGCAGCGCTAGCACTATCAGCGTAGCGCGCGACACCGCTGCGATCACCAGTTCAGTCAATGCCTTCGTTAAAGCCTACAACGACATGAGCAAAACACTCAAGGATGCGGTGGCGTTTAATCCGGAAACCAAAGCCAGCGCTATATTAAATGGCGAATCGATCGTACGATCGATAGAAACACAGATACGCGGCGTATTGAACGCACCTGTTATTGGTGGCACCAATAATTTCACAAACCTGTCCAAAGTGGGCATAAGCATACAAAAAGATGGCTCCATGGTAGTGGACAGCGCCAAACTGCAAGGTGCAGTCGATAGTAATTTTGGCGATTTGGCCGGATTATTCGCGGTAGCGGGGAAAAGCAGCGATAGCCTGGTGGTAGCCAGAGTAGGCCTGAAACCCGCCGACTACTCATAGCTAGCAATGACACCCTTAGCGTAAGCAACGCGCAACCGCCAACATTGCCCTCGGCCAAAAAACATATGCTGCTGCCGAATTAGCCGCCGATCGCCAACGGCGCAGCAAATTTTTCATTGCAGGGTCGACAATATATCGGTTTCGAATCAGGTGGAAAACTAACTTTCACGCTGACCTCTACCGCCAAGATCGTGGAGCGGCAATGGAAACACCGGAAACTGATGTGGCAACAATTAATGCCATGGAGCAACATTAAAACAACGACATTACCGATACGGAGAGCGTGACAGCAAATATTCGCAGGCTATGCGTATCAGTTCAATAATTAGCGAAACCTTATGGCCGCATGATTAGCTGACCGATGGCATTACTGGCGTGAAACGCAAAACTAGCTCGAACTCACCTTGGATGACCCGAGCAATTATTTAAGTCACAACGCTTTATCGAATTGATTAGCCGCCTATGCAAGGTCAGGGTGCCGTCAACGAGGTTAAATCTTTCTTGAACATACAAACGGCTTGCGATTATTGACTAGCTACAATGAATATATGATTATTGGGCAATCTGCCAGCAGGGTCAACATTCGCAAAATGTAATAGTAGGCCTGATGCGCTACAAGCATTAGCGCCGCCTTGGCGCCTTCAACCCGCGTGCAGACATAAAAACGAACAGGCATTCCAAGTTTCTTGAAAAAATCGTTCCGCCATGGACAAGGTGGCGCAGTCGCAGCAAAATATTGCGCTCTCACACTTTTTAAGCAAATATGGCACAACTCGTCTTTGGTAAATGGGAAAGCAGCGATGAACAAACCTAAAGCCGACAATGATGAAACGGCGATGCCTGGCGCCGCACATTGTCGAATTAGCCAACCAGGGTGCGCGATGCCGCGCCACGCGTAGCCACAGGAGTACAAGCAGTATTGCGCACGACAATTTCCAGCGGGCTAGGCCCCTACAAGAAATTCTTGCGGCAGCAATCCTGCAAACATCAAGGTCAGACGTGCCCTTACAACTGTGCATGGAAGGTGAAGGCTTCATTTGGAGGGGCGGTCATGACAAATTGCGCACGACAGCAGCGGAAACAGTCAACACGCTACAAGGTCATCACCGCCGTGGCGATCGCCTATCAGGCGGGCGATCGCGCCACGCGTAGATCTTGATTGCAGACATGGTGTATTCCACGAATCAAAAGAACTGGTCTCCCTAACGCTAGATCGCGACATATCGTGTAGTTGCAGAACTACTCGCTTGGCTATACATATCGAAAAATCGGCTGCTCTTTCGGCAACTTACCAAACAAACAATGCCGTATATCAAGAAGCTCGGGCCGATAAGCAACCAGACACAGCGCAAACAGATACCAAATAAACAATTAACTCGTCTCAACGATGTGTTATTAAAACACTCATGCGCATAAACATTATTTCTATTATTGTTTAAAGTAAGCAATAATTTCCCTCTTAATTTAAATCAAATTTATGCACTCCTCCCCTCCCGCTTTAGGCACAGAAAATCAAAGCCCTTTTCAAGTTGATTCACGACGTGAAATTATTGCGCTGCTCCGCGGCCTAAAGGATAGTAGTCAATTTATCAGTATGATGATTAACGGTGCGACCGAAATTTTTATCACACAGTACTAGGGATGATGTGAATAATATGCTAATCATAGATAGCGCACCGGGACAACTGCCAAATCAACGCATTAGAAGCGCCAAGTGTACATAGGATTGCTAGACAAAATCAGCATACAGTTCTCTTCATCCAGCATTCAGTCGACGATCTTCGAAGGGCGCCCCGCCTTAAAACTGGCTACCAGCAAGCATGATCCGCTTACAACGCCGCGAATACTATCGAATCAATACCCCACTATCAAACCCGATACGCTGCACAGTCCAGTTAGATAACGACTCACCGTTCGAAAGCGTACAACTGTCTTTAGTTGACATCAGTTGTGGCGGCATCGCATTACTGGAATAGAAGAATCTTGGACATACAAGATTTATGTAGATTGCAAAGTAGATTTGCCTAACACGGGACCATTTCTCTGACGCTACAAATCAGAAGCTCTCAATGATACTTCTCAATGGAAAAACCAACCGACGCCTAGGCTGTCAATTTATCAACCTTTCTAGCGAATGGCCGGAGTACAACGCTATATCATGATTGGAAAGAGAGCGCAACGCAAAACTCTCGGGTCATTTAATTTTCACTTTGACTCAAATCTGCATATTCATGATTTCATGATATGCTTTATTCCTGACCTGGACGGTAGTTTGAAAGGCAATACTTGTTTCTGCATAGAAATCATCACATCCGACAAGCTCACCTTATCGTCTCCCATAGTAAATTTCTCGCCTAGTTGCCGCGATGTAGCTTGCGCTTGATTCACCTGATCAAGCGAAGCTTTCAAGGCATCTGCAAAATCTATCTTGCCGGGAGCATGATTTTCGGTATTGAGCCCATTTATCGCATTAGATCCATTCGCGCCCCAGCGACTTTCAATTGAGCGACCATCGCCTCTATTCGACAAGCTTTCATTTTTCACTCCATTATTTGGCCACCCTGCTACCTTAACAGTTGTAATATCGATCGTAGCGTGGAGCAGAGGTGGAAAATCCGCGCTTATTCCCCAATTGATTTCAAATAAAAACCTCACAATTTGTATTAAGGAAAAAACCAAAAATGGAAATACAAATGCAGCACTTCATGAACGCGGACATTAGGCAAAAGGCAAATCATGGCGACCGCTAACGATGCAACATTAACTTCGCCGACACCAACGCTACCGACCGTCCTGGCTTCGCGCAGACACCGGGAATTCGCACTGATATTATCGATAGCTGCGGCAGTGACACTTGCCATCATGGTGGGTGTGTGGATGTGGAGCCAAACACCAGACTATAAGGTACTTTTTTCAAACTTCAATGACCGTGATGGCGGCGCCATCGTTGCATCACTGCAGCAAATGAATGTCCCCTACAAATACTCTGAAGGCGGTATTGCCATCCTGGTTCCCGCTAACCAAGTCCATGATGCAAGATTAAAACTAGCCTCTCAAGGTCTGCCAAAAGGCGGCAACGTTGGCTTTGAACTCATGGAAAATCAGAAATTGGGCATCTCTCAGTTTCTTGAGCAAGTCAATTTTCAGCGCGCGCTAGAGGGTGAATTGGCGCGTTCGATACAAGCTGTCTCGTCCGTGCAAACCGCGCGTGTGCATCTGGCAATCCCCAAGTCTTCGGTTTTTATTCGAGAACAACAAAAGCCCACCGCTTCAGTCTTACTCAACCTCTACCCGGGTCGCGCACTTGATCAACAGCAAGTGAGCGCCATTCTTCATCTTGTTGCCAGCAGCGTTCCGGAACTGGCATCGACCAATGTCACTATCGTTGATCAGAATGGTAATTTATTATCAGACCCCAGCAAACATGTCATCGGAAACAACTTGGATCCCTCGCAACTAAAATATGTGCAGGAATTCCAACAAAATATCGTCAAACGCATAGAGTCGATTATTTCTCCAATTGTGGGCGCGCGCAATGTCAGGGCGGAAGCCACCGCTGATATTGATTTTTCGCGCAGCGAACAGGCTGCAGAAAGCTATAGGCCAAACTCACCACCGGAATCCTCAACTGTCCGCAGTCAACAATCGAGTGAATCCTATAATAAGAACGCAAATCCTTCCGGCATTCCCGGTGCCTTGTCCAATCAACCACCGGCACCTGCTACGGCTCCGATTACCGCCAGCGGTGTCGCTCAGTCAGGCTCTGCATCAAATGCAGGCTTGATGCAAAAAGACTCAACCACCAACTACGAAGTGGATAAGACAATTCGCTATACGCAACAACCGATGGGCGGAGTAAAACGCATCTCGGTGGCGGTCGTCATCAACTATAAAAATGAAACCGATAAAAATGGAAAAGTGACGAGTCGAGCGCTAACTGAAATTGAAAAAAACCAGATCAGCGATCTGGTCAAGGAAGCGATGGGCTATAGCAAGGAGCGCGGCGACACATTAAATGTTGTTAATAGTCCATTTGCCGGGCCGGAAAAAGAAGTCATCGCAGATATTCCTTTCTGGAAGCAAGCAGATTCCGTACAAACGGGCAAAGAATTAGGCAAATATTTACTCACTGCCTTGCTTCTACTCTACCTATTTTTTGGCTTCCTCAAGCCTATGCTGTATAAAATCATGGGAAAAGAAACAAAAAAGGAAAGGCTCGCCAGAGAGACTGCGGAAAAAGCGGCAGCACAAGAAGCGGCAGCGGCAGCGGAGAGCAAAGAAGAAGCGGAAGAAGATAGAAATGAAGACGGCAGCATAGTAAGCTTATCAAGGGATGCAAACGGTCACCCTATTAAGCCGATGTCGGCCTACGAAATTAATCTGGACATGGCCAAGCAACTGGCTGCTAGCGATCCCAAAATTGTTGCCAACGTAATTAAAACATGGATAAGCAATGAGTGATGACGGCGTACAAAAAGCGGCAACCCTGATGCTTGCGCTCGGCGAAGATGGGGCATCAGAAGTAATGAAATTCCTTGGCCCCCGCGAGGTACAAAAAATTGGCGCGGCAATGGCCGTGATCGGTGCAATACCACACGAAAATATTGCCAAAGTACTCGAGGAATTTAAGTCTATGGCTGATTTAAGCTCATCGGTAGGACTAGATTCGGATGATTATATTCGCAATGTCCTCACCAAGGCTTTGGGAGACGACAAGGCCGCGTCCTTACTAAACAGAATTCTGGGTGGCAAGGACGCCAGTGGCATAGAGAGCCTGAAATGGATGGATTCGCCGTCCGTGGCGGAACTCATTAAAAACGAGCACCCGCAGATCGTTGCCACCATCCTGGTTCATCTTGAAAGTGATCAGGCCTGCGAAATTCTCAATCAATTTACCGAGCGCCTGCGCAATGACGTTATCTTGCGCATTGCCACTCTGGACGGCATCCAACCTGCAGCATTGCGGGAACTTAACGACGTGTTGACCAAATTACTGACAGGGAACGAAAGTCTGAAGAAAAAATCTATCGGCGGGGTTCGGGCTGCCGCGGAAATACTTAACTTCATGAGTGGAGAAAACGAAGCATCAGTCATGGAAAATCTGCGCAAGTATGATGGCGACATGGCAGAAAAAATTATGGATGAGATGTTTGTATTCGATAACATTCTTGAAATTGACGACAGAGGCATTCAACTATTACTACGCGAGGTGCAATCCGACTCCTTAATCGTCGCACTCAAGGGTGCCAATCCTGATATGCGCGAAAAAATATTCAAGAATATGTCGCAACGTGCTGCCGAAATGATGCGCGAAGATCTCGAGTCCAAAGGACCGGTACGATTATCGGAAGTCGAAGCGCAGCAAAAACAAATATTGCTGATTGTTCGTCGCCTTGCCGATGAAGGTCAAATCATGTTGGGCGCAAAAGGTGAAGACTCCTATGTCTAATCTCGTTCCCAAAGGAGAACTATCCGCTTTTCAGCGCTGGGAAATGACTTCATTCAACGAAGCGGCTCCGGTGAAGAAGTTGCCTGAAACACTCCCTGTTGTTGCGTCCGTTAGCCAAGAGGAAACAGCTCAAATAAAGGAAAATGCACGCCTTGAAGGCTATGCACTGGGCTATCAGGAGGCCTACGCAGCAGGATTACAAGAGGGAAAAAGCGACGGCTTCGCCGAAAGCAAAGTGGAAATGGATGCGCAAATTGCCGATCTACGACAAATCAACACCAACATGTCTGAGCAAATCCGCCTGGCCAATTTAAGCATAGGTGAAGATCTGTTAAATCTAGCGATAGAACTGGCTCAGGCCATGACTAAAAGCGCGATGGAGATTGATCGCGATCTAATCGTTCAGATTGTCCGAGACGCCATAGAAAAAAATCCCTTCCATACAGCAACCAGCACAACTTAGCTTACACCCTGACGATGCGACCATCATCCGCAATAACATGGGCGAGGACCTTGATAAAGCAGGTTGGCGCATCATGCTCGACCCACATATGCAGCGCGGCGGATGCAAATTGGAGACGGCACACAATTTAATCGACGCAACAGTTGATACGCGCTGGCAACTGCTTACCGATGCACTCAGACGCAACACAAGCACCATGGATCAAGTATGATACCGGAGCCGACACTCCCGATGTGGGGAAGCATGCTCAAGGAAAAGAAAGAGCAGATCGCTTATCTTCCATCAATGTCGCTATCGGGTCGAGTCACCAGGGTAACCGGTTTGGTGATGGAAGCAGTTGGCTTGAAACTACCGGTTGGTAGCGCTTGCGCAATTCACTTGCCAAACAGCGTAAAAATTGACGCCGAAGTAGTAGGCTTTGATGGCGATAGATTATTTCTAATGCCGCACAGTGACCTCGATGGCGTGGTACCTGGCTCACCAGTATTCCCTTCCGAAGTTACCCTGATCGACAACCCCAAACATCCTAAACGCCGCCCCAGCGACCGAAGCAGACATCTTCCGGTCGGAGACCAATTGCTCGGACGTGTGCTTGACGGCAATGGTAAGCCGCTAGATACCTTAGGACCCTTGCTTGCGCGCGAGTCAGCGCCACTCGGCGCACGCATCTATAATCCTCTGCAACGAGCGCCTATAACCGACACCCTGGATGTCGGCGTAAGAGCCATCAACAGCATGCTAAGCGTAGGCAAAGGCCAGCGACTCGGCCTATTTGCAGGCTCTGGCGTTGGTAAAAGTGTGCTACTGGGGATGATGGCACGATACACGGCCGCTGATGTGATTGTGGTTGGATTGATCGGTGAACGCGGACGCGAGGTGAAAGAATTTATTGAGCAAATTCTTGGCACCGAAGGACTGGCGCGCTCAGTCGTAGTTGCGGCACCGGCAGACACTGCGCCACTCATGCGCCTACAGGGAGCAGCATATGCGACGACCATCGCCGAATATTTTCGGGATCAAGGCAAAAGTGTCTTACTGATCATGGACTCACTGACTCGCTATGCGATGGCGCAACGAGAGATCGCACTGGCCATAGGCGAACCACCGGCAACCAAAGGCTACCCTCCTTCGGTATTTGCAAAATTACCCATCTTGGTCGAGCGTGCCGGCAATGGCAAAGAAGGCGGTGGATCTATTACCGCTTTTTATACGGTGCTTACCGAGGGCGATGATCAGCAAGATCCGATTGCCGATGCCGCCAGGGCGATTCTGGACGGACACATCGTATTAAACAGGAATTTAGCGGAAAGCGGTCATTATCCGGCCATAGACATAGAGCAATCTATCAGTAGGGCAATGCACAGCATTACCACAACCGAACACCAATTACTCGCACGCCGTCTGAAGCAATTGTATTCCAGATACGAAAGAAGCAGGGATTTGATCAGCGTTGGCGCCTACTCGGCCGGCTCCGACCCGCTACTCGATGAAGCCATTAGACTATATCCGCGCATTACCGCCTATCTGCAGCAAAACATTTTAGAGAAATCTAGCATACCAGAGAGCTTGGCGGGACTTACCGCTCTATTCAATGGATAGCCATCTGGCATTTCTCACTATAATTAACTTGAGTATGGTGAAATAATGCAAAAATCTCCGATCAGCACCTTAATTGAGATTGCCGAAAAGGATTCAGACGAGTCTGCGAAACGCCTTGGAAAAACGATTCATGCTCATGAGGAAACCGAAAAACAATTATCCTTATTACTGAAATATCGTGACGATTACCAGCAGCGATTTGAAGAAGGCGGAGCAAAAGGTTTAAGTACCGCTCAGTATATGAATTTTTTATCGTTTATCAGCAAACTTGATTCTGCAGTTGACGGGCAAAAACAAGTCGTTCGTGATGCCGAATATAAAATAGTATTAGCCAGAAACCAATGGCAAGAATGTGAAAAAAAGAGACTTTCTTACAACACTTTAAACAACAGGTCACAAGCGAGCTTACAAAAAAAGGAAGCGAAACTTGATCAAAAAAATACGGATGAACACGCCGCGCGATCTTTTTTTTACAAGCGCTAAAGTAGTCGCTTCATCTGTTTTACCCTGCATGTATTTTTACGATAGCATTTAATTTTGGTGGCACCATGAAAACTTCGATAAGCTTCAATCCCAACGAGGCATTAAATAACACAGCCAAACCAAATAAGCCCAATTCAACTCAGGCTAATCAAAGCTCATTCTCCAGCTTTTTATCCAAAGAACTGAGTAGTCAGAAAAATAAAACGACAGATAATCCTAGCGATAGAGTTAAAAATAAAGTCAGCAATGCTCCTGCAAAAAATGAAGCTCCCAAATCAGCGACAGGCAGCGCGGATCCGGTCAAAGAACAAGATGACTCAGAAAAAGATACTAAAGTCTTAGAGCAGGACACATCCGGTACCGGTCAACTACTTACTTTTGTCGAAAATCTCGGCCAATTTAACTTAAAGCCAGAATTAGCATCATCCGAAGAGATAAAAAATCCGGCTATTGATGGTTTGAATCCAAGCGAACGTCCTTTGTCCGAATCAAATGATCCTATAAATAAAGGCACCGATTCAGTTCACACAGATGAGGCCAGTAGTTTCGCATCAAAAATAGTGAGAAACGCTGACAATGGACTTAACGCCGATGCAAAAAAAAGCAAAGCGGATACAACAACTGTATCGCAACCAAACGCAATTACAGCATCACAACTTGACACAACAGCTGCATCGCAACCTGACGGACCAGCGATAACGCCTTTAGTTAGTAAGCCAATTAACCTGCTAAATATTGCCGTCGATACAAAAGCGGAGAACCAAAATCCAGCGGCAGAATTAAGCCAAGATCTTGCTGTCACGACTCAGACTACCCCAGTGCAAGCGCAAAATTTCGTACAGCATTTGTCGGCCAACACGCCCGCCCCTGCTAGCAGTTTAGCGGCAGATCACATTTCCCCGCGAGTCGGAACCACCGCATGGAATCAGGCGGTCAGCCAAAAAGTTGTCTGGATGGTTGGAGGCGGCCAGCAAACTGCTGAACTGAGTCTGAATCCGCCAGACCTTGGACCATTGCAGGTAGTCATTAGCGTCAGCAACGATCAGGCCAGCGCCAATTTTTTTTCCGCACAACCAGATGTAAGAGAGGCGCTAGAAGCAGCCCTGCCAAGATTACGCCAGATGATGTCAGAGTCCGGGGTCCAATTGTCCGGATTCTCCGTCAATAGCCAAGCCCCAAATCAAGGCGGTCAATCGTCAGGAACCCACCAACAAGCTCGCCAGCAAAATAATTCAACGGCAGTTAGTCTCGATACATCTATAGCCAACAGGACTACGGGAACAGCCAGTATCAGCACTAAAGAGGGATTGGTCGATACTTTTGCCTAATAAACCTGAAATATAGCGAGACACAGACCGTAAGGAATTTGGAAATGCCCGCTATTAACAGGAAACAATAATATAATATTGAAAAGTCAAAGTTCAGCGCTGCACCCTATATGCGGGACTTCGCAAGGCGAACCTCAACCGTAAATGTATTTATTGTCTGAGTTTCAAAACGGAGAATAGCGACAGAAATGTCCATTCTTCTCATAGAATCTCAATGACTGAAAATCGTAGGCAATAGAAAATATATCGACACAAAGTGTCAAGCGAAAGGAATTACATGTCGAAAGCACCTGAAAAGGCCGCTACCAGCGCGGACGGCGCAACTGCCGGAAAATCAAAAAAGAAACTGATTATCATGATTGCTGCCGCAGTCTTGGTATTGGCGGGTATTGGTGGTGGTGCAGCTATGTTTTTATCCAAAAAAAATCATTCTGACAAAGATAAAGAACAGAAATCGGAACCTGCTAAAGCGCCGTCTTTCCTGCCACTGGAATCATTTACCGTCAACCTACAATCAGACACCGGAGACAAATACCTCCAGGTTGCCATGACACTACAGGTGCAAGATGACGAACAGGTCAATTTAATCAAAGCGAATATGCCACAAATCCGCAGCCGTTTGCTGATGCTATTATCAAGTAAAGATGCGACCGAACTGCTATCGGCAGAAGGTAAGGAAAGACTTATCGAAGAGATCATCGATCAGGCAAAACTTCCTTTTACCCCAAAAGGTGACGCGCAAAAGGTAAGCGGCGTATTTTTCACTTCATTTATTATCCAATAGCAGCATGTCTGATAATTTTCTCTCCCAGGAAGAAGTTGACGCCCTCTTAAAAGGGGTCACGGGAGATCAGGACGACTCTCAGGCCCAGGAAGATACCTCGGGGGTCAGACCCTACAATCTTGCAACGCAAGAACGTATCGTCCGCGGCCGCATGCCGACATTGGAAATTATCAATGAACGATTTGCGCGTTTATTGCGGATAGGCTTATTTAATTTTCTCAGACGTAGCGCGGAAGTCTCGGTTGGAACGGTTCGCGTCTCCAAGTACAGCGAGTTTATTCGTAACCTGGTCGTGCCTACCAACCTGAATTTAGCGCACATGAAACCATTGCGCGGCACCTCCTTATTCGTCATGGACCCTGGCCTGGTATTTCTGCTGGTGGATAATCTATTCGGCGGAGACGGTCGTTTCCATACGCGAGTGGAAGGGCGCGACTTTACTCAAACAGAGCAAAGAATTATTCAACGTATACTCGAAATCATCTTTGAGACCTACGCTAAGTCTTGGGAACCCGTGTATCCGGTCGAGTTTGAATACATCCGTTCAGAGATGAATACCCAGTTTGCCAATATTGCAACACCAAATGAAGTGGTGGTATCAACCACCTTCACCATAGAATTGGGACCTGTAAGTGGTGAGCTACACATCTGCATGCCGTATGCGATGATAGAACCGATCAGGGATATCCTGACCAGCAGTTTGCAAGGTGAAACGCTGGAGGTTGATAAACGCTGGGTGCGCCTGATGACGCAACAGATACAAATTGCCGAGGTAGAAATTGTTGCGGACATTGGTACGACAAAGGTCACGCTTGGCGATATTCTCAATATGAAGCAAGGTGATGTAATTCCCTTGTCCATCCCGGAAATCATCACTGCAAAGGTCGACGGCACTCCTGTGATGGAATGTAAATACGGGATATTTAACGGCCAATACGCTTTACGGGTAGAAAAATTACTCAGTTCCAGTGTGCATGAAGTTGCACAAGAAGCCACACAAGGAGAAAAACATGGAAGATAACGAAACGCCAATCAGCGAAGATGATTGGGGTGCCGCCATTGCGGAACAAGAAAAGGCCGATGCCGATGCCGCAGCAAGAGCGGCCGCAGCGCCACCTGCTGCCACCGCTTCCGTATTTAAGGAATTTAGCGGAAAAGGCCCTCAGACTGAAACCCACAACGATATTGATTTTATTCTCGATATCCCGGTTCAGCTCACGGTGGAATTGGGTAGGACAAAAATTGCCATTAAAAATTTATTACAGTTAGCCCAAGGCTCAGTGGTCGAACTCGATGGTTTGGCAGGTGAACCTATGGATGTGCTGGTCAACGGATGCCTGATTGCGCAAGGTGAAGTCGTTGTCGTCAACGATAAATTCGGAATACGCCTGACAGATATCGTGACCCCGGCAGAACGTATCCGCAAGCTAAACAAATGACATCCAAAAAATATTTCGTATCTATTGCTTTGCTGTGCTTGTGCTTTTTTTCATCGGCATCAGCCACTGAAGCAAACAGCGTACCGCCTAGCACGGGATTACTTCAGATATTTATGGGCTTAGTCGCGGTATTGGCACTGATGGCGGTAGCGGCCTGGTTACTGAAAAAAATCGGTCCGGTCGGCAACGGAAATATTGTTCCGGTCAAGGTGGTAGGCGGAGTCAGCCTAGGCAATCGAGAGCGGGTTATGGTGATAGAAGTTGCCGGCCAATGGATCGTGGTCGGGGTGACCGCAAGTAATATCAATACCCTCACTACCTTGCAGAAACCGGAAAACTCAGATCAGCTTATCCCCAGTACCATACCAGAAAATCAATTTTCAATGTGGTTGAAACGAACGATAGATAAGCGCAATCAAGTGCAGTAAACATGCCACAAATGAAAAAACCCTTTGCCGTTTACGCCAGCTTCCTAACCCTGCTTATCGGAGGAGCTCTTCTTTTCTCTCTGCCTGAGTTAGCCTTCGCACAAGCTACCGGCGGGGGGCTATCCGCAATTACCAGCACTCCTGCTGCCGGTGGCGGACAGAATTATTCGCTGAGCATCCAGACTCTGCTGTTTTTTTGACGGCACTGTCCTTTATTCCGGCCGCGCTATTAATGATGACAGGGTTTACCCGTATCATTATCGTGTTATCGCTATTGAGACAGGCGTTGGGCACCCAATCCTCCCCACCCAATCAGGTGATGGTAGGACTGGCGCTATTTTTGACTTTTTTTGTCATGGGGCCGGTATTCGACAAAATCTACGTCGATGCCTATCAACCTTTCGCTGAAAACAAAATAAGCGCAACCCAGGCCATGGAAAAAGGGGTAGAACCTTTAAAAAAGTTCATGATGAAACAGACCCGCCAAAGTGATCTGGCGCTCTACGTCAAACTTTCCAATACGCCTGCATTGCAGGGGCCGGAAGAAGTGCCTTTGCGCATACTGATTCCCGCTTTTATTACCAGTGAATTAAAAACGGCGTTTCAGATTAGTTTCGCCATTTTCATCCCATTTCTGATTATTGATATGGTCGTTGCCAGTGTACTCATGTCGATGGGGATGATGATGGTTTCACCCTCGATAGTCTCGCTGCCGTTTAAGCTGATGCTGTTCGTGCTGGTCGATGGCTGGCAATTAATTATCGGCTCGCTGGCACAGAGTTTTTATTAGGAGAATCAGAAATGACACCCGATAGCGTAATGACGCTTGGTCGCCAGGCAATGGAGGTGACCCTGCTGGTTTCAGCGCCCTTGTTATTGGTGGCACTAGTCATTGGTCTGATAGTAAGTATTTTTCAGGCGGCGACCCAGATTAATGAAACCACCCTGTCCTTCATTCCCAAACTGGTCGGTATTTTCATCACCCTGATAGTCGCCGGGCCTTGGATGCTCTCGGTTCTGGGTGATTACATGCGACATATGTTCACCAGTATCGCAACGATGGCAGGCTAAACTCTAGCGATGATTTCTCTCTCCAGCAACGAGTTGATCGCCCTGGTCGTCTCGTTCATGTGGCCTTTGACGCGCATACTCGGGCTGATCGCCATAGCACCACCATTTGGCAACAATAGCGTACCGGTTCAGGTAAAGCTGATGCTAGGCGTCATGCTAGCCCTGATAGTCGCACCGACCATCCCGCCCATACCCGATGCAGACCCGCTGTCAATCACCGGGATCATGATACTCATGCAGCAATTGGTCATAGGTTTAGCGATGGGATTTATGGTGCGCATCGTATTTGCCGGCATAGAAATGGCCGGTGAAGTGATAGGCTTGACTATGGGCTTAGGTTTTGCGACATTTTTTGATCCGCAGACTCAGGGGCGCTCATCAGCCATCAGTCAAATACTGGTGCTGATTTCAACCCTTGTCTTTCTGACGCTCAACGCCCATCTCGCCGTATTTGCGGCATTAATCGAGAGTTTCAAAACCATACCTATCTCTACCTCATTAACGATGGGTTTCAGTTTTCAAAAACTCGCGATCTGGGGCGAACAGATTTTCAGCATTAGCCTACGCTTGTCACTACCTATCGTTGCCGCCCTATTAATCGCCAACGTTGCACTGGGCATATTGACCCGGGCGGCACCGCAACTTAACCTGTTCGGCATAGGATTTCCCATTACCATAGGGGTGGGCTTTATGATGTTAAATATGGGTTTGCCTTACATGCTACTGCCGATAGAAAACATATTTCAAAGCGCGATAGAGGCGATACAGTCGCTCGGAAACTATAGTCCGCCACCACTACCGACTTTACCAAAGCTGCCGATTGCAACACCACGAGGATAGTTATGCCCATCGAACAATTACCGCATGCCTCAGACCTGTATCGCACGGCGGAAATACGGGAGATTGAGGCAACTGCCCTGGCCGGCTTGCCGCCCGGCAGCTTAATGCGAGCAGCAGGGAAAGCGGCAGCTAATCTGGTTAAGGATCTCACTCCGAAAACAAACACTACAAAAGCATCTGTACTCGTACTATGCGGCCCCGGAAATAACGGTGGCGATGCGCTGGAAACGGCCTGCCTGCTGGCACTGGCAGATTACGACGTAAGCATAGTTCTATGCGGCGGCAGCCGGCAATTCTCCGCGGAAGCGCAACTATCCCTAGTGCGCGCGCAACATAGTCCGGCAAAGTTTATCGATATCGACCAAGCCCTCGCACAGCTAATCACGCAATCATGCTCATTCGTCATAGACGGCTTATTTGGCATAGGGCTTAGCCGCCCTATCACCGGTTCTGCCGCAAGCATGATAGTGCAACTAAACCGCCTTACAGGTGCGACTCGCCCGATTGTTGTCGCACTAGATATTCCCAGCGGCTTAGACGCAGATAGCGGCCAGATCATCGGCGACCAAGGTGTCGCTGTACGCGCGACCCATACCATTACTTTCATAGCAAATAAGCCAGGCCTGCATACGGGAGCCGGACGAGATTACGCCGGTAGCGTCACTGTCGCAAATTTACAGATCTCTAGCGGTTTTTTCCCGGTGCCGCACGGGCACCTAATTGACAGATCGATGTTTGCCGAAATGTTTCCAGCACGCGCGCATGATAGCAATAAGGGGAGTTTCGGCAACGTAGCGGTTATCGGCGGAGCGGCAGGAATGACCGGTGCACCACTACTGTCAGCCCGGGCGGCGATACACTGCGGGGCCGGACGGGTCTACCTGGGCTTTGTCGGAGCATCAATAGGGGTAGACAGCCTGCATCCTGAACTAATGTGCAGGCAGGCTACTGAGCTCGACGTGAGGCAGCATGTAGTCGTCATCGGGCCGGGTTTAGGCGATGGCGCCGAAGCGGAAGCAGCCCTGAGCAGAGCTTTGACCGATGCACCCAGCATCGTAATTGACGCCGATGCCTTAAATCTCATCGCAATCAGACCGGTTTTGCAGAAATTGCTGACCGAAAGACGTCAGAACGGTGTTGCCAGCATCATTACCCCCCACCCGCTGGAAGCGGCGCGCCTGCTCGCACTTAGCACCAAACAAGTACAGGCAGATCGCTGGCGTAGCGCTGAACGATTGGCGCAGATATTCAATGCGACCGTCATACTAAAGGGATCAGGCAGCATCGTCGCGGCACCTGATGCGCCCATTTACATCAACAGTACCGGCAATCCCGCGCTTGCCACCGCAGGGACGGGCGACGTGCTGGCCGGCATCTGTGGCGCGCTACTGGCACAAGGAATGACGGAAAACCATGCTGCCACCGCAGCCGTATGGCTGCATGGCTTAGCGGCAGATAACTTAGTTGAGCAAGGTGTAGGCCCGGTCGGGCTGACGGCCAGCGAGTTAATTCCGGCGGTAAGACGCAGTCTTAATCAACTGATCAACGCTGCTGCTATCGGCTCATGAACACCCGCAGGTAATACTCCCCGCTAGTATTGCCCAATCTAGCCCTGACACGCTTATCTAGCAAGCGCATCACAAAATACTCCCTCATTAGTGCAAATATTACGATTCTTGCAGATGACCGGCCGCAATAGTCAACGTTCTTGCGCAACGCGCAGCGATCGATAAATCATGCGTCACCAACACCAGGGTTGAGCCATGCTCACGGTTTAAGGCAAACATCAATTGAATGACCGCCTCGCCGGTAACCGCATCAAGACTACCGGTAGGCTCATCGGCAAACAACAGCGGTGGTTCCGTGACAAACGCACGCGCCAGCGCAACACGTTGCTGCTCTCCGCCTGAAAGATATTTCGGATAATGGCGTAAGCGGCTAGATAGTCCGACATGCTCGAGCATCTGCTCGGCCTTTTCATGCGCCCTATGATCACCGCGTAATTCCAGCGGTAGCATCACGTTCTCGACGGCAGTCAGGTGGGCCAGTAACTGAAACGACTGGAACACGAAGCCCAGATGATCTTTCCGGTACCGGGCCCTGCCATCTTCGTCCAAAGCGAAAATATCGACTCCACCAAGCAGCACTTTGCCATGGGTAGGCACATCCAAACCGGCCAAGATGCCCAGTAAAGTCGATTTACCCGAACCGGATGCACCAACAATGGCAAGCGTTTCCCCCGCTTGCACGGTAAAATCAATCTCATGCAAAATAGTTAGCTCACCTGTGGCATCAGAAACGCGCTTGGACAAGTGATTTACTGCAATCGCCGGAGTTACAATATCTTTAGAGAGGCTCATACTTTTAATATGCTTTTAGTCAGTCACAAATATAATCGAAAAAAATCAAGCACCTCTGTCTACCCGGGTTACCTTGACTACTTCAGCAAGTTTTTTTTATTTGCCGTCATTGCATTATTTTGCACGGCCGCCCATTCTGCATCAAAAACCGTACTTGTGCTCGGAGATAGCTTATCTGCCGAATATGGGATTGCGCGCGGCAGCGGCTGGGTTGCGCTACTTGAGCAGAGATTGCAGCAAAACAAAATCGATGCCACAGTCATTAATGCCAGTATCAGCGGCGAAACCAGCAGCGGCGGGAAAGCTCGCCTTGCAGCGCTACTGACTAAATATCATCCGCATATCCTGATCATAGAATTAGGGGCCAATGATGCACTACGCGGTTTGGCCTTAGGGGCATCGGAAACCAATTTCCGCGACATGATACGCATGTCCAAACAAGCGAAGACTAAAGTGCTGTTGGTTGGCATGCAGATCCCACCGAACTACGGACGTGATTATACCGAACGCTTTTTCTCGATTTACCCGCGAGTGGCGAAAGATACCAACACCGCACTTGTGCCGTTCTTACTGGCAGGTGTCGCCGACAAGCCAGAATTATTTCAAGCAGACAGACTGCATTTACTTGCCACGGCACACCCGGCAATACTAGATAACATCTGGCCACAACTACACCTTTTACTAAAGCAATAGAATGAAATATCCCGAAATAGCCAGTTTTACCGATGTCTTGTCCCGCCTAGCAGAATTTGACGCCATCATCGACGTACGTAGTCCCTCAGAATTTGCGGAAGATCACATCCCGGGCGCGATTAACTGTCCGGTACTGGACGACCAGCAAAGAATCCTGGTCGGCACCATGTATAAACAGGTCAATGCTTTCGAAGCAAAAAAAGTAGGTGCTGCGCTAGTGGCAAAAAACATCGCACTGCATATCGAACAGCATTTTCTCGATAAGCCGCGCGAATGGAAACCCTTGATCTATTGCTGGCGTGGCGGTAACCGCAGCGGTTCCATGGCACATATTCTGGCGAAAATCGGCTGGCCGGTGGTTCAACTTGATGGCGGCTATAAAAGTTACCGTCAGCATGTCAACGCCAGCCTTCCGGAAATCGCGCCAAAAATACGCTGGCAGGTAGTCTGCGGCACCACCGGCAGCGGAAAAAGCCGCCTGCTCCAAACCCTGGCACAACTGGGAGCGCAGGTACTTGATCTGGAGCAGCTCGCGGCACACCGGGGCTCGGTACTAGGGCACCTGCCAAGTCAGCCGCAGCCGTCACAAAAAATGTTTGAAAGTAGCATCTGGGAAGTACTGTCGAAGGCAGATCTGACGCAGACAGTGTATGTCGAGTCGGAAAGCAAAAAGGTAGGTAACCTAAGGGTGCCGGAATCTATCATTGACAGCATGCGGGCAGCACCATGCATAGACCTGGAAATGTCGCTGGAACTCAGGGTGGCACTATTAATGGAAGACTATGCACATTTCGTCCGCTCGCCGGATCATCTGAACCGTCAGTTGGACTGCCTGGTCAGCTTGCACGGCAAAGACAAAATTCAGGAATGGAAGCAACTTGCCAGCCAAGGCCAGATGCCCGATCTGGTGACGCAACTTCTCGCGCAACATTATGATCCGGCCTATCTACGTTCTATCGACAAAAATTTCACTCAAATGCCTCATGCCCGGAAAGTGATTCAGCCCGGGATCTCGCCAGAAAGTTTCATATCGACCGCAAAATTGCTACTGGCCGACTAAACACAATAAAAATTTCTTAACCGTGTTCATCGTCAATAATGCTTTGCCCAGCCTGATCAAGCTCATCAAATTGACGATGATTGAGTGCCCACCAAAACACGCCGCCTATGGCAAAGACCAGGATTAAACTTAACGGTACCAGCAAATAAAGAATATTCATAAATTAATCTAACGTGGATATGAGCAAGTCTTGCCGCTCTTGACGCTTAAGCGCAAGCAAACGCAAGCCATTCAAAACTACCAGCAATGAGCTCAATGACATACCTAATGCGGCATGCCATGGTTCAAGAAATCCGGTCACCGCCGCGGGTACCGCAATCAGGTTATACAGTATCGCCCAGCCCAGATTTTGACGAATCAAAGTAAGAGAAGTTCGCGCAACCGTCACCGCATATGCCAGATCGGGAAGCCGGTTAGACATCAGCAACAAATCGCTGCGCGATTGCGAGATAGGCGCCCCCTGCCCCATCGCGATTGACACATCAGCCAGTGCCAGCACCGGGCCATCATTCATGCCATCGCCGACCATCACCACTATCGCGCCATCAGCCTGCAGACGCTTGACCGCATCATGCTTATCGGCCGGACTTAGCCCACCCTGAGAATTGCTGATACCGCAATCGAACGCAACCTGCCTGACCACATCGCTACGGTCGCCAGACAACAGCATGGTCTTCAGACCTAGCTTTTGTATGCTGGCTATCGCATCCCTGGCATCTTCCCGCAAGCTGTCCTGCAATGCATACAGAACGATGACGCCATTCTCATCGGCCAATACCGAAATCGTCATACCTGACAGATGCGCTGGAATATCAAAGTTCTTCCCATGCAAGGCTTGCGCAAAATCAAGCCGCCCCAAACGAAACAGCTTGCCATTTAATCTGGCTTCAATTCCACCACCGGCGACTTCGTTAAAGTCTGCAAAACCATTGATGACACTCGTCATTGGCACGCTCGTTGCCAGTGCATCGGCGATCGCCTTTGACGCCGGATGCATGGAGTTTGATGACAAGGCCAAACTGATGGCATTGGCCTCTGTCTCTGATAACGATATTGCACCGGGCTCTGCGCCAAAAAAGACCGTATCGGCTAATTTCAATTTTCCATAGGTCAGCGTGCCGGTTTTATCGAAGACCACATGTGTCGCTCTCGCCAAGGTCTCAATCGCACCACCTTTGGCCACCAACACACCTTGCTTGGCAAGCTGCCCTATCGCCGCCGACATCACACCAGGCGTGGCGAGTGAGAGCGCGCAAGGACAGGTGACGACAATCACGCTGACAGCAATCCAAAGCGCACGACTACTATCGATTTGCCACCAGACTACGGCACTAAGTAATGCAATGCAAAGTATCACCAGCAAAAATCTGCTGGCATGTTTGTCGGCCAACAGTACCAGCGCAGGCTTTTCTGTGGCAGCCTGCTCCATCATGCAGACCAACGACGATAATTGCGTCTGAATCCCCACCTGCTCAGCCTGCATCAGCAACGCACCATTGATATTGAGCGCACCGGCGATTAACTTGTCGCCCTTACTTTTGGCAACGGGGAGCGACTCTCCCGTCATCAGGGATTCATCACACTCACTCTGTCCTTCAAGCACGACACCGTCTGCCGGTATTTGCTCACCGGCTGCCACCAGCAGAAAATCGCCTACCTGTAGAATCTGCACATCAACCTGCTCAGTTAAGCGATTATCGGGATAAGCGATTAACCTTTGCGCTTGCATCGGAGCCAATCGGGTCAGCACGCGCAATGCGGCAGTAGTCTTGCGTTGTACGCCGGCTTCGATATAACGCGCCGCCAGCAATAAACTCACGAACATGACGGCAGAATCATAATAAACCGCCCCGCCCATGAAGGTTGCCCAGATGCTGGCAAAAAAAGTCAAAAGAATACCCAGCGAAACCGGCACATCCATCCCGACATGTCGATTCCGGATATCCCTTAAGGCTGACCTAAAGAACGGTAATGATGAAAAGCAAATAACAGGTATCGTAATAATCAGGCTGGCCAATTTCAGCAAGCGATCCAGATCGGGCGTCAAGTCGCCGTCAACCTGGGGAACCGGCACCAGGTAGGCTGGGAATGCATACATCATGATCTGCATCATCGCAAAAGCGGCGATAAACAAGCGCCATAACGCCATCTTGTTTTCACGCTGCTCGTATTGATCCAAGGACTGATGGGCAGGGAAAGCCGCATAACCGAGATCAACGATAGAAGTGATAATTTTTTGCAGGGAGATGCGCGAACCCTGCCACGACACATCTGCCTTATGGCTTGCCGTATTGATGTTGAATGAGGTCACGCCGGGCAATTGCCGCACACGAAATTCGATCAGTTGCGCACATGCAGCACAACGCATTCCTGATAAACTCAATTTCTCCTTTTGATCAAGTTCGACCCCGGTAGCCAAATTGTCTTTTCCATTTACTGCATCCTCGTAAGCAACTGTCATACAGACCCGGCACTTTCGCTTGCAGGCACTTTAGTCAGCAGATACTGCGAAACCAAGCCATTACGCTCTATGGTCTGAAGTACGGCAAGACATCCATGACAGCAGACAGGATGGGATTCGCCATTAAAAACGGCCATCAAAGCATTATTTTTTTTCATTTTTTCATCACAATGAAAACAGGGAATTTTCTCTTGAGCTTGAAAAAACGAAGAGACAGCATGGAAAAAAGAAGGAAAAGCAAAAGCCATCGGGGGATTTAAAAATGAGAAAAAGAGTCACTACCGACATGCTAACAAACATACGCCATATTTTCTTGATCTGACACAAGAAAAACTACCCTGCGCTAATATTGGCCTGCGCTTCAGACATAAAAAAACGGTGGCATTGCACCACCGTTTTTCGTCCTTCTACTAGCGACATAATGAGGATTCTTAGAAGCCTCGGATCCGAGTTAATAAGCTCAGAAGGGGTATTTCGCAAATTGTATTGCAATCTACTTCATAACTACCCGGTAAAACTAATAAAAACCAAAACACCGGAGCCCAAATTCAATCCGCCTAGGATACAAAAAATATCTTGTATATCGACCTCCTTCTTTTGAACTAGTTACAGGGTCAATATAGCCGATCAGCTAAACGATAGATAGAAAATTATAACTATGTAGATATGAGATCGATTGAAAAAATCAACCAGCGCACTTTTACCTTAAGCTTGGTGCGCTACCTTTCCAGACCGCTGATATGGCACCGTTACCGATAGACGCGCCGAACTTTTTCAATACCCGCTCAGGCAAACCCTCTTTTTGCGAGTAATCGATAATTACATCAGCTTTCACAATGTCACGTGCGACCGAGTCTATACTACCAAAACCATCGGCCAAGCCCATCTCTACCGCTTTTGAGCCTATCCAAAACAAGCCTGAAAAAGTCTCAGGCGTTTCCTTGAGCCTTACTCCGCGCCCTTTTCTTACCACGTCAATAAATTGCTGATGGATATCATTGAGCATGGCCTGAGAAAACGCTTTTTGCTTTTCCGAGTGAGGCGAGAACGGATCCATGAAACCCTTATTTTCACCCGCGGTCATCAGGCGGCGTTCAACACCGGCTTTCTCCATCAAGGAGGTAAAGCCGAAGCCATCCATCAAGACGCCAATAGAGCCGACCACACTAGCCTTATTGACAAAAATCTTGTCGGCAGCCGCCGCGATGTAATAACCACCTGAAGCGCACATTTCATCAACCACGACATATAAATGTTTCTGCGGATACTCCTTGCGCAACCTCAGCATCTCATCATTGATCATGCCGGCCTGAACCGGACTACCGCCGGGACTGTTGATGCGCATGATCACGCCTAACGCATTAACATCTGAAAACGCCCGGTTCAATGCCGGGATGACCGACTGCGCGCTCGCGCCGCCATCAGACTCAATCGCCCCATTAATTTCTATCAATGCGGTATGGGGTCCGAGATTTTCGATGTCGCCGGAACCCAAATCACTAAAAAGATAGAGGCCACCGATTATCAGGATTACAAAGCTCAACTTAAAAAATATACCCCAGCGACGGCGCAGGCGCTGCTCACGCAAAGCTTCCATCGCCAGTTTTTCTATGAACCCGCGCTCCCAACCTGACTTTGGCGGAACATCTGAAGTAGTCAAAAGATCATCATTCATTATTTTATTCAAGCGATAGCAGGTTTAACGTAATCATCAGAGCACCAGAAAATATTTCCATCGCGCTCCGACACACCAATCTTTCTTAAGTTGCTTCCACGGCAAGGTCCGCCGGAGCAGTAACCGGTGTCGGGCGTGTATATCGCGCCATGCGTCGCACACATAATATATAAGCCACTAGACTCAAAAAATTCACCGGGAGCCCAGTCCAATTCGACCGGAACATGCGCACAGCGATTCAGGTAAGCATGCGCCACGCCCTCAAAACGCACCACAAAACCAGTCGCATCGTCACCACCGGCAGTTACCGGAAAACGAACGCCCTTGCCACCCTCTTCAACATCAGATGAAGGGCAAATCAATATTTCATGCATAAATTTCTCACTCAGGCATGCTGGCTTAGCCAGTCATGCAATTGGCTGACCGACTGCGCAGAGAACAAAGTCTCATGATTCCTCAAAGTAGCGGCATCATGCGCACCATACTCCACCGCAATTGCCGAAGCGCCGGCATTGGCCGCCATCTGCAAATCATGGGTAGTATCGCCTATCATCAAGGTGCGCCGCATTTCTTGCCCCAACTCACGCGTCAACTCCTGCAACATCGCGGGATGAGGTTTAGAAAACGTTTCGTCTGCGCATCTGGTCGCATCAAACATAGACAACAAGCCCGCACTATGCATCGCACGATTTAAGCCCACCCGACTTTTTCCGGTAGCGACGGCAAGAAAGTATCCGTCATGCGACAACTCTGCCAGTAACTCCTTTACCCCAGGGAACAAAGGCAACTCATGATCATTTGCAAGGTAATGATAGCGATATCGCTCCACCATACGCGGATAGTATTTGGGATCGACATCAGGCATCACGGCCTGCATCGCATCAGCGAGGGAAAGTCCGATGACATAAGATGCCGAACGTTCATCAGGGATAGGTAAACCGAGATCCTTTGCGGAAGCCTGAATACATTTGACAATAGTCGCGGTACTGTCCATCAAGGTACCGTCCCAGTCAAACACAATAAAATCAAATTTCTTTTTTGCCATAGTCTATTAATTAATGCAAACCAATGCGAACAGATTGCGGACTCAAGGCAAAGCTGAGAGAAATCCCAACACTTTGCACATGAATACCCCAATCATGCGTCAATCCAGAATACGGATATTCTACCCTTAATAAACAATTAAGTTTTCATTCAGGTCAGGCTTGCCAGAAAATTCAGGCAATCTGGAGGGAGTGCCGCATTCAACGTCATAGGCACATTGGTATCGGGATGAATAAAAGTTATTTGATGTGCATGTAAAAACATACGTTTCAAAACGCCGCGTTCGGATGTGGCTTTCAGCAATGCCCGGTTAAGGGCAAAATCACCATATTTATCATCGCCTGCTATCGCAAAGCCGCTAGCCGACAAATGTACCCTGATCTGATGGGTACGCCCGGTCTTTAGTTCCGCCTCAAGCAAGGCGAATTCGGAATATTTTTTCTTCAGGGAAAAAACCGTATGGGAAGCCATGCCATCTGCCTGCACACGTACACGGCGCTCACCATCGGCTGTATTGTACTTATGCAAAGGTAACTTAACGTGTTGCCGCGCGTTCTTCCAGTCGCCATGGACTAGCGTAAGGTAACGTTTATCGGTTACGCCATCACGCATTTGCTCATGTAAATTCACCAGGGCCGAACGTTTTTTTGCCAGCATCAATACGCCCGAGGTTTCACGGTCAAGCCTATGCACCAACTCCAGAAATTTGGCGTCAGGACGCGCCGCGCGCAGTTGCTCAATAACACCATAACTAATCCCCGAACCGCCATGCACGGCAACACCGGCAGGCTTATCGATGACCAGTAAGTGGTTATCCTCAAACAAGATGACGAACTCGGCGCCGGGGACATGATTTTCCGGCTTTTCTGCCATGCGTATCGGCGGGACACGTACCACATCACCGACCTGAAGCCGGTAAAGCTGATCGATGCGGCCCTTGTTAACCCGCACCTCGCCGGATCTCAATACCCGGTAGATATGGCTTTTAGGGACACCTTTACAGATTCGTAGCAAGAAGTTATCGATTCTCTGGCCAGCTTCTTCCTCCGAGATCGTCAGGAGTTGAACAGAGGCTGGGGCTTGTGGTGTCTGACGGAGAGTGTCATTTTCAGCATGTTTTTGAGCTACTCTCCCATTATTTATCGCTAAGTGCTTCATTTTGAATATATAATTGTTTTCGCTCAAGCTTTTAGCTTTAGCAGTGTGAGAATAAACGACTATTTTACACAGAGGTATGTCCATCGGCCTCGCCATTTTGCAAATTCGATAGAAAAGATGTGTATGCACATCACCATGTACGTCAAGGTTGTGACCGATTGTGGCAATCGGACAGTGCCTGGTGATTTGGATCAGTAGGTTTGAATTATAAGGATAAGTCTGGCAAGAGACGGATGTTGATACAAACATGCGTGCTTGCTGGTTGATAGTTTTGATGTAGCGTGGTCGATTTAGCCAAATACAATTATTTAAAGATGGTTTGGCGTTTACTAAGTTGCTCATCGCCTGGCGTTGCGTCCGCATGCTCTACAAGAAACATGCAATTCAAGCAACGCGGGGGACATGTGCACTCGATTCACGATCAAAACTATTCGCGCCCAGCGCACAACAAATCAATAACAAATGTATCGAAAAGCATGATTGCAGCGTAAATTGCTGATGTGCTCAGCTATAAATTTGTCTACTTGCCTATTTGTTGTTCTCGCGGCATTTCCCGCCCCCTCAAACTCTCCGCTCTCGCATACATCCCATGTAAGTTTGGCTACAGCCTCATATTAAGAGACTGCGGCAAAAGATGACCACTAGGTCACGGAGTAAAAAATAATGAAACGTATGTTGTTCAATGCTACACAGCAAGAAGAGCTTCGCGTAGCTATCGTCAATGGGCAAAAACTCATAGACATCGATATCGAGACCACCGGACGCGAACTTCGCAAGTCCAACATCTACAAAGGTGTTATCACCCGCATAGAACCATCTCTGGAAGCCTGTTTCGTCAATTATGGTGAAGAACGTCATGGTTTCCTTCCATTTAAGGAAGTTGCCCGCGGTTACTTCAAAGAAGGCATAGACGTTCGCAGCGCGTCGATTAAAGATGCCCTGCGCGAAGGCCAGGAAATCATGGTGCAGGTTGAAAAGGAAGAGCGCGGCAATAAAGGCGCGGCACTCACAACCTTCATCTCTTTGGCAGGTCGCTATCTGGTCTTGATGCCGAATAATCCACGCGGCGGTGGCGTATCGCGCCGTGTTGAAGGTGAAGAACGCCAGGAACTGCGCGAAACCATGGACAAACTCGACCTGCCTACCGGCATGTCGGTGATTGCCCGCACTGCAGGCATAGGCCGCAATGTTGATGAACTGCAATGGGATTTGAATTACCTGATGCAATTGTGGACAGCGATAGACGGTGCAGGTAAATCTGCTGCCGGCGCTTTCCTGATCTACCAGGAATCTTCGCTGGTAATCCGTGCCATCCGCGATTACTTCCAACCTGACATCGGCGAAATCCTGATCGATACCGACGACATCTACGAACAAGCTCAGCAGTTCATGAGCCACGTAATGCCGGATATGGTACATCGCGTTAAGCGTTACAGCGACGACGTACCGCTGTTCTCACGTTTCCAGATCGAACATCAGATCGAAACTGCCTACTCCCGCACAGTACCGCTGCCATCGGGCGGCGCGATCGTCATCGATCACACTGAAGCGCTGGTATCGGTCGACGTCAACTCGGCACGCTCCACGCGCGGTTCTGATATTGAGACCACCGCATTTAACACTAACTGCGAAGCGGCGGAAGAAGTCGCGCGCCAATTGCGCTTGCGCGATTTGGGCGGTTTGATCGTGATCGATTTTATCGACATGGAAAACGCCAAAAACCAACGCGAAGTCGAAACACGCCTGAAAGATTCCTTGCGCTATGACCGCGCTCGCGTCCAGATGGGCAAAATTTCCCGCTTTGGCCTGATGGAATTGTCACGCCAGCGTCTGCGCCCTTCACTCTCAGAAGGCAGCCATGTCACTTGCCCGCGTTGCAACGGCACTGCGCACATCCGCGACACTGAATCATCCGCATTGCAAGTACTGCGCATTATTCAAGAAGAGGCAATGAAAGAGAATTCAGCAGCGATACACGTACAGGTTCCTGTCGATGTCGCCGCCTTCTTGCTCAATGAAAAACGCGGTGAGATCCTGAAGATAGAAACACGTCATCGCGTAACTGTCATCCTGATCCCTAACACGCATCTGGAAACACCGCACTACAAGTTGGATCGCCTGAAGCATGACGATCCGCGCCTGGAAGAAGTGCACGCAAGCTACGCAATGGCAGAGCAAGCCGATACCGACATCGGTTACAGCAAGCGCCAAAAAGAAGAAGTCAAGCCGCGCCAGGAAGCTATGGTCAAGAGTATTACTCCTGATACAGCCCCCATGGTAGAGCGCAAAGAAGTACCGGCAGCAGTAACGCCAGTTCCCGCTTTGGTAGCGCCAACACCACCTGCGGCAGAAGGCTTCTTCACCAAGCTGATGAATTTTTTCCGCTCCAAGCCAGCAGAACCGGTAGTAGCGGCACCTGTGGTCGAAGAAAAGCCACAGCAAAGCCGTGAACGCACCGAACGTGGCGAACGCGATCGCAATGGCCGCGGTCAACGCAATCGTAATGGCCGCGGACGCGATCGTGCCGAGCGCGAAGAACGTCCTGCGACCAATCCACGTGCTGACAAAGAAGCAAAAGAAGAGTTGGCAAAGCCGGCTGCTCAAGAACCTCAAGCGCCACGCCAGCCAAAACCTCCGCGTCCGCCACGTGAAGACCGTGAGGGTCAGGAACCGCGCCGCGGCCGTCAACCACGTCAACGCGAAGAGCGCAAAGAAACCGTCAGTGCAGAAGTAAAAACGGAAGAGACTTTGCCTTCCCAGGCGAGCCAGGTACAAATTCAGCCAAAAGCTGAGGAAGTGATCAGCTCGGGTGCAGCGCTGCTGTCAGCCACGGAGAATAGCGAAAACGAAAGCAGCGAGCAAAGCGAAGGTCGTCGTCGTCGTCGTCGCGGTGGCCGCAACCGCAACCGCCGTGACCGTGATGAGTCCGTGTAGACTCCGAGACTAGCGAACAAGACGAAGCTAAGGATCAAGCCGCTGATGCTGGCAATACTGCACCAGTGACTGAAATCGTTACCGCCCCTGCAGCGGAAACTGCAGCACCGGCAGTGGCTGTGGTTGCTGCGGCTCCCGTAGTTGAAGCCGTGCCCGCAATTGCGACAGCAGTTGCACCGGTTCTGGTAGCAGCACCGGCGGCTGAAGTAACACCTGTGCTTGTGCCGGCACCTGCCGCTGAAGCTGCACCTGTATTGGTTGCAGCAGTTGAAGCGGTTGTTGAAGTTGAAGCTGCAGCTCCGGTAACGGCAGCAGTGGTCGAAGCAAGCCCTGCTTTGCCTGCCACACCAGCGCCGCAAGCCATAACAGAAGCTGCGCCAGCACCTGTAGCAGTTGTCACTGTTGCAGCTGTCGTCGCGCCACCGGTTGAAGCAACGGTAACTCCAGTGATGGAAGCACCAGCGGCACCAGTGACGGTAGCGCCAGTAGCAATCGCTCCGGTCGCAACCCCTGTGGTAGCAACCCCTGTTGTAGCAGCGGCGCCTATGCAAATGGACGGCTTAAGTAGCATGCTGGCTCAGGCTGATCTGACCCTGGCAAGTACCGATCCGGAAAAACTGCGTGCGGCACAAGCAGCCAGCGCGGCAGTGGTAGTTGCACCACGTGTACCTCGCGTACGTAAGCCAGTGGTACAGCAACCGGACGAACCATTGATCATGGTTGACACCAAGCGATAACACACTCGTCAGCAATCAAAGCCCGGCATCAGCAATGTTGCCGGGCTTTTTAATGGTCAGCGAAAAACCCTATTCGCAACTCGTGTTATTGTCTCGCTATATAAAATCACCGCCAGAAATTGATACCAATGAGCGAAAAATTTATTCCATTGACAGATCATCGCCAATATCAGGCCAACTTGCGCATACCGGAAAAATTAGTGCCTCCGGTTGGCGTATTAAAGGATAGTTTAGCCAGACCGCTGCACGACCTGCGCATCTCGGTCACCGATCGCTGCAACTTTCGCTGCGTCTACTGCATGCCCAAGGAAGTGTTTGACAAGGGCCATCAATTCCTGCCGCAGACCGCCTTATTGAGTTTTGAAGAAATCACCAGGATTGCCCGCATTTTCGTAGCGCATGGCGTTAACAAGATCAGGTTAACCGGCGGTGAGCCGCTGTTAAGAAAAAACATAGAAAAGCTGATCGCTATGTTGAGCGCCATCCCGACGCATGATGGCCGCCCGCTGGACCTGACGCTGACCACCAATGGATCATTACTGGCACGCAAGGCGCAAAGCCTGAAAGATGCAGGGCTGACCCGAGTAAGCGTATCGCTGGACTCGCTAGATGACGCCACCTTCAAACGCATGAACGATGTCGACTTCCCGGTTTCCGATGTACTTAAAGGAATAGACGCGGCCCACCGTGCCGGGCTAGGGCCGATTAAGGTCAATATGGTGGTCAAGGCAGGATTGAACGATCAGGAAATCGTGCCTATGGCACAGTATTTCAAAGACACGCCGCACATCCTGCGCTTCATTGAGTATATGGACGTGGGTAGCTCTAACGGCTGGAAACTTGACGAAGTCATTTCCTCCTCGGAAGTCGTCAGACGCATCATTGATGCGGGCATGCCACTACAGCCCATCGATCCCAACTACACCGGTGAAACTGCCGCGCGCTGGCAGCATGCCGATGGCAATGGTGAAATCGGTGTCATTTCCAGCGTTACTCAAACTTTCTGCCACGATTGCAGCCGGGTACGATTATCTACCGAGGGCAAGCTATACACCTGCCTGTTTGCCAGCCATGGCCACGATCTACGCGCCCTGCTGCGCGATCCGCAAGCTGAACATTCCGACCTGGCCATTGCCAGTGTGATAGGGCAAATCTGGAATAACCGCAGCGATCGCTACTCCGAACTGCGCAGCCAAAATACTACCGCCCTAAACCGCCCCAAAATTGAAATGTCTTATATAGGCGGCTAAGGAGAACGTGCAATAGGCCCCCGCTAACAATGGCTTGCCGCGCACAAGTTGTCCGATATCAAGCCAACGCCATATGCAGGGTCGGCGGTAATGGAAATACGCAATAATTCGACTAATCGTACCCTACGCACTCTAAAAGACTTCACCATGACAGCAATCGACAAACAACACATTACCGGCCTGATACTAGCCGGCGGACGCGGCACCCGAATGGGCCAGGTCGACAAGGGACTGCAGTCTTTCCGTGGCATGCCGATGGCGATGCACGTGCTCTTGCGCTTATCGCCGCAGGTAGGCGAACTCATCATCAATGCCAATCAGCATTTGGCGGCCTACGAGGCATTTGGCGCAACTGTCTGGCCAGATCAGATCGAGGGCTTTGCCGGACCACTGGCCGGGCTACAGGCAGGCCTGACGCATTGCGAAACCAGTTATCTGGTCAGCGCACCGTGTGATTCACCATTTTTGCCGCTCGATCTGGTAGCGCGCTTATCGCAAGCCTTGCTGATAGAAGAGATGCAGACCTCGCGGTAGCGACCACCATAGAGAGTGCGCGATGGCGTAGCCTCCAAGCAAGCGCATCCGGTATTCTCGCTGATGAAGGCCTCTCTCTTACCGCATCTGAGTCAGTTCCTGGCCAGCGGCGGCCGTAAGGTTGATGCCTGGTACGCGTCCTTAAAAGTGACGGAAGTGGTCTTTGAGGAATCAGACGCCTTCCGCAACATCAATACCTTAAATGAATTACGTGACTGTGAAGCCTGACACCATGAGCGCATCTACCCGCAATATCAGCCTGGAAAACGTCGTCAGCTGCATTTCAGATTACGACCCGAATGCAGTTCCGGTCGCGCAAGCCCAGCAAATCATCCGGCAATTCGTCACGCCCATCCATGCGATAGAGAAATTAGCGATACGCCAGGCCTTGGGCCGGGTACTGGCCGAAGACATCATCTCAGGCATCGACGTGCCGGCACATGATAACTCCGCCATGGATGGCTATGCGCTACGTAGCGGCAACCTGCCCGCCAGCGGCGACTTGGCACTGAAGATTATCGGCACCGCCTTCGCTGGCCGCGCATTTAGCGGAGAAGTTAAATCCGGAGAATGCGTACGCATCATGACCGGTGCTGTCATGCCGGCCGACTGCGATACCGTGATCCCGCAGGAACTGACGCAAAACGCCAGTGACGCAACGGTCACCATACCGTTTGGCAAAGTCAGGGCTGGCGATAACCGCCGCTTCAAGGGTGAAGATCTGGCGCGTGGCAAAACCGCTCTCTGCAAAGGCAAAATCCTGCATCCGGCGGATCTGGGCTTACTGGCCTCCCTGGGGGTCGCCGAAGTGCCGGTACAAAGACGCCTGCGCGTGGCTTTCTTCTCTACGGGAGATGAATTACGCTCCCTGGGCGAAAGCTTAGATGAAGGCTGCGTCTATGACAGTAACCGCTACACGCTGTATGGCATGCTGCAGCGACTGGGCTGCGACATCATCGACATGGGCGTCATTAAAGACAATCCTGAATCCCTCAAGGCTGCCCTCAGCAATGCCTGCGAAAAACGCCGATGCAGTCATTACCTCAGGCGGAGTTTCAGTCGGTGCCGCTGACTACACCAAACAAATCATGGCAGAACTGGGCGACGTCGCCTTCTGGACCATAGGAATGCGTCCAGGCCGTCCTATGGCGTTCGGCAACATCAACTCCAACGGCAAATCTGCCTATCTGTTTGGCTTACCCGGCAATCCGGTGGCAGTCATGGTGACCTTTTACTTTTTGCCCGCAATGCGCTGCTACACATGATGGGAGCAGACAGTCCGGCCTTAACGCTGGTGCCGGTAACATCGGTAGCGGCGATACGCAAGCGCGCCGGGCGAACCGAATATCAACGCGGCATCGTCTCTCTGGCAGCGGACGGCACGCTGCAAGTGGCAGTCACGGTTTCACAGGGATCGGGAATCTTACGCTCCATGTCGGAAGCGAACTGCATGGTGGTGTTGCATGATCAACAGGGCAATGTTGCCGCTGGCGACAAGGTCGAGTCTTGCTGTTTGAGGCGAACCGAATATTGCGCCAGGCATCAATTTCTCTCTCTGAGCTGTAGATAATTATCCTGGAGACTGAGCATACACAGGCCGACAGCAGATGGCATGAAGACATCAAGCACTGAGCTAGACAGACCACAGGATTGGCACATAGTCAGCCAGCGTCAGCGCATCCTGGCCGCCAGTCTGTCGCTATTGCTGACACTGTTACTGATCAAAATATTGGCCTATGTCGCCAGCCATGCAGAGTAGACGACTAAGTGCGGACAGCCTCAAGCAGTTCATCAATCTGCGTTTTATCGAATTAACGCCGCCTAAAGAATTAAACACAGCGCCCGAAGCGCCACCAGCGGTTCAGCTTCAAAAAACACCTAGCCAGCCTGCGCTACCGAAAAAATTTACTCCAATCGCGCCTACGACGCTGACTGCCACGCCAGCGGTGCCTAGCGCACCTAGCGAATTTCCGCCAGATACGCTCTCCACGCCTTTGCAGATAGACAGCAAGGCAATACGCAGAGCCTATCAGGACAGCAAAACGGAGATAGAACTCCAGGCCGAACGTAGTGGCAAGCAGCTTAACGACAAACCCAAGACAAAATTCGACCGACTAGAAACCGCGGTAGCGGCAGCAGCTAAGCCTGATTGCCTGGGTAAAGACAGTGGTGGAGGTTTATTGGCGATACCCGTAGCCTTGTATTTACTCGCCGCTGACAAGTGCAAATAAACGTTTTAAGCTAAGCGCTGGCGGTAGTTTTCTACAAGCATAACCGGTCTAGCTTTCAAAAAATCCAGCAATAATTCGGCATAGTTGGCGCCTACCGCATGCTTGACGCTGGGGCGCTGCGCTAAGTGTCGCCACCAGGTGCGCACTTTCGGGGTATCGGCAAAAAAATCTATACCGAATACGGT
Organism: Undibacterium piscinae; assembly: GCA_003970805.2. Taxonomy (GTDB): domain Bacteria; phylum Pseudomonadota; class Gammaproteobacteria; order Burkholderiales; family Burkholderiaceae_D; genus Undibacterium; species Undibacterium piscinae. Next base: position 434,852 of record CP051152.1, on the reverse strand, counting down.
CTCGAACACTTCAAAGTAACGCAACACCGGTGCAAAAACTGCATCGACCAGGTTAAATTGCAGGCCTGAAAAATACGGGCCATCCTGTAACAGTAGCTCTAGCTGTTTCAATTTTTCATGTAACTCCTGGCTCTTGGCGCTTAAAGCTTGCCCATCGACGGCATTATAGAAACCCGCTATGGTGCTGAGAATACTGCTACCGAACTCCATCCAGGCGCGCTGCCTGGCCCGCAGCAAAGCATGCTCCGGATGCAGTTTGGGCAGACGCGTCTCATCCAAATATTCGCAGATCACGCTGGACTCAAAGATGGCCTGCTCTCCCACCAGCAGAACCGGGGTCTTGGCCAGCGGGGAAATCGCAAGAAACCAGGCCGGTTTATTTTTCAAATCGATATCGATACGCTGGTAGACGATGCCCTTCTCTGCCAACACAATCGCCACTCTTTGCACATAGGGACACAGGACATGGCTAACCAGAACAAATTTCGAAGTCATGATGTCGCCTTAAAAGTTGGGGCTAAAACGAGGACTGCGACGCAGGGCAAAGGCACCATCCCCCATTAGCCACAGTGCCAGCGAGGCCATCAGCAAGAATACCGGATACTCCCAGCCGCCATTGGGGCTGGTATGCACCCAACCGTTTGCGAAATGTACACTAGCAGCGACCGCCATCACCGGCATCAAGGCCAGCGCTACCTGTCTGGCGTACACACCGAATAGCAAGGCAAGCCCGCCGCCAAGCTCAGCGGCAAACACTGGATACGCCAGAACACCGGGGTATCCGATACTGACAAAAAATTCAGCCGTGCCTGGCAAAGTAAATACCAAAAGTTTGAGCATGGCATGCGCTATCCACATCACACCCAGGCTCAGGCGCAACAGCGTCACGCCATAATCGATAGACGTATAGCTGGGCTTAGTTGCCAACTTATTTACCAACTTATTTGCTAACTTATTTGCTAACTTATTTGCTAACTTAGTTTTAGAATTGGCTTCTGAATTCGCCTCTGAATTCCTTGCGAGCTTGGCTGGTCCGGTAGTCATTTTTGTTGTCCATTGAATTAAGAATGGATGCACTGTAGCATTGCGGTTTTACAATGAAAATATGCAGAATAGAAAACTATGAATGCGAAAACGCAATTCAAGTTAAGCTCGGCCGATCTGGCGGTGCTACTGGCACTGAGCCGCACTGGCACCTTGGCGCTGGCGGGAGAACGCCTGGAGCAAGATGCCTCCACCGTTTTCAGAAGCATACAACGCATAGAAAAGGGGATAGGCCAGCGCTTGTTCGAACGATCGCGCAGTGGATATCAGACCAATGAGCTGGCACAACAGCTGACCGCTGCTGCCGAGCAGATCGAGATCCAGTTGGAAGCAGCGCGCACTATGCTGCAAATGAGGCCAGAACAAGTCTCGGGCTTTCTACGCATCAGCAGTACCGACACCCTATTGCATGGGGTTCTGGCGCCAGCATTGCAGCAACTGCGAGTGCTGCATCCCTTGCTAGAATTTGATTTGCATGCAGGTAACGAGTTGGTGAGTTTGACGCGCAGGGATGCCGATATCGCATTGCGCGCCACCAAGCGGCCGCCGCCACATCTAATAGGCAAGCGCATAGGTCCGATACGGGTAGCGCTATTCAGCGCAAAATCTGCATCAGTTCCCGCAGCGAATCGCGAAATAGCTTATCAAGAACAAGATTGGATAGCGCCCGACGAGGCCCTGCCTGAGCATCCCTCGGTAATCTGGAGAAAAAAACACTACCCAAAAATCGTTCCGAAATATCGCGTGAATAGCATACTCACGGTGACAGAGTTTGTCGCACGCGGCTTAGGCGTGGGCATACTGCCGATTTTTCTGGCGCAAGGCCGCGCCGACCTGATCCAAGTGAGCGAAGTTCTAGATGAATGCCAAACCGATCTCTGGTTACTCACGCACACCGAAGCACGCCACTTAAGGCGTGTCAGCACCGTGTTTAGCTATCTCGCTGAGCATTTACATCTGGACTAAAGCGGCAAGCGGCGAGCACTTATAAATGCGATGCCGGCCGGGCTTAAGCACCGCTACTGCCATGCACCGTTCGTACAGCCTGCAGCATCTCATGCACATCGTTGGTCATCACCGCCAAAAAGCCTAGCAAGAGTAAGTAATAGGCCGAGTAAGTCAGACGGACGTCGGTAGCGATGCCGTAATACTGCTGATTTTCTGGTGCCGTGGCGTCGTACTTCCAGGCGCGCCACAATTGCGGGCCAGCCATGATAGTGATCAAGACCAGGATGGGGCTGGGCCGGTAATAAAACAGTGCCGCTAAAGCCTGAATACGCACCGCCAACAACAAATCGCTATTGTAGTTACGCGCAAAAAAATAACAGAGACTGCGCCCACGGTACCCGCTAGCGGCCCAGCTAAACCGATCTTCGGTCGGCATTGTGCGGCGGTCTTTAAGCTCTATCCAAGCGCCGACGAAGGGGAGAAAGTCGGCAAGCTACATTAGGCCACGCGGCGTGCCGCCAGATAATGCCCCATCTCATGCACCAACAACACGAAACCGACGGCATACCACCAGCCAAACACCATGGCATACACGGCAACCGATACCAACATGCTACCGCCGGTAACTAAGAGTTTGCTAAATTTCGCGCACCAACAAAAGCTTCAGATACTGCTAAGCCACGTCCATACCCAGCAAACTTTGTGCAGCCTCACCAGGCAAGGCCTCGACCTGCTTGAGCTTTTTCGTCATCTGACGCGTGCGTACTTCGGCGTGGTCGATGTTTTTAGCGGCGCGTTCCAGCGCTGTTTTGGTGGCTGCCAATACCTCGCCAAATTTACCGAACTCGGTTTTCACCGCACCCAATACTTGCCAGACTTCGGAGGAGCGTTTTTCCAGTACCAGGGTACGGAAACCCATTTGCAGGCTGTTCAGCAAAGCCGATAAAGTCGAAGGGCCGGAAATGGTGACGCGACAAGTGCGCTGCAACTCGTCCGCTAAGCCCGGCCTGCGCATCACTTCGGCATACAGTCCTTCAGTCGGCAGGAACAGGATGGCGAAATCGGTGGTTAAAGGAGGTGACAGATATTTATCGGCGATGGTTTTAGCTTCATTGCGGATCGCACGCTCGAGCTCCTTACCGGCTTGCGCGACGCCATCGGCATCGGCACGTTCGGCAGCATCGAGCAAACGCTCATACTGCTCTTTCGGGAACTTGGCATCGATAGGCATCCAGACCGGTGCCCTATCGTCTTCCTTGCCCGGCAATTTGATTGCAAACTCAACCCGCTCGCCGGTGCCCGGTATGGTCTCGACGTTCTTGCCATATTGTTCGGGCGTCAGCATCTGCTCCAGTACCATCTCCAGTTGCACTTCGCCCCAGGTGCCGCGGGTTTTGACATTGGTCAGCACGCGCTTAAGGTCACCGACGCCGATCGCCAGTTGCTGCATTTCGCCCAGGCCTTGATGGACTTTTTCCAGCCGCTCCGAGACTTGCTTGAAGGATTCACCGAGACGCTGCTCTAACGTGGCATGCAGTTTTTCATCGACGGTCTTACGCATCTCTTCTAGCTTGCTGGCGTTATCGGCTTGCAATTGCTGGATTTTTTGTTCCAGGGTGGCGCGAATCTCACCCATGCGCAGCGCATTCGATTCGGTCAGATTGGCCAGCACTTGATTGAGGCTAGCGGCAAAGCGCTGCAAACTGCCAGCCTGCTCGTCACGCGCCGTCTGGCCTTGTTGTATCAGCGACAGACGCATCTGTTCCAACTGCTGGGCATTGGCTTCGGTGAGTTTTACCAGTTGCTGAGAAAACGCGTCGATCTGGGTGTTTTGCAGCGCTGCCGCGTTGGTTAGCTGAGTCGACAAGACTTGCTGTAATTGCGAAAAATTGCTACCCAACTCTTGCCGTGTCGCTTGTGCACCCGACAGGATTTGTTCGCGTAAAGAGCGCTCGCTACGCTCATGGGCCATTTGCAATGTTTGTTGTGCCTGCTGCACTTGTTGTAGTTGCTGGCTTTGCTGCAAAACCGTTTGCAAGAGCTGCACACTATCGCTATCGGCTCTACCAGCGCTGCGACCACGCCATAGGATGAGCAGATTGAGCAACAGCAGTAACGACAAGGCGGCAAAAATCAAAATTTCAGTCAAAGTCATAGGGTTTTATTTTTCAGGTTTAGCTGCTTGCCGACGCGCGCACCAACTCTTATTCGGCCTTATTGCGCATCCAGTCGGCAGTCTGGTAAAACGAGTTCATCAGGTGCAGTTGCAAGCCTTCCTCGATACCGACATCCTGCATCGCCCATGCCATGCAGCGCAGCCATTGATCACGTTCGCTGACGCCGATCGCATACGGCAGATGGCGTCCGCGCAAACGAGGATGACCAAACTGCTCGATGTATAGATTCGGCCCACCCATCCAACCCGACAAAAACCAGAACAGCTTATCTCTGGAACTATCGTTAGGGCTAGGATGCATGACGCGTATGCCGGCAAATTCAGGCTCAAACTCCATCAGATCGTAAAACCTGTCGACCATTTCGCGCAACTTTTCGGCTCCGCCTATCAGCTCATACAGATTCGATTTTTCTTCTTGCCGCTCTTGATTATTTGCTTGGTTATTTGCTTGGTTACTTGATTCGTTATTCATTACGATTTACTTCTTCCAACATTTAAAAAATTATTGTTGCAGCCCATGCAGCGACCTGACTTAACTTTCACGCAGACTTTGCAAAGGCGGCTGATTCAAGACATTGCGCAAACCCAGCCAACCGCCTATCAATGCACAGGTGGCGCCAACCAGTATGCCAGCGAACCAGACCAAAGGCGAAAAGCTCCATTCAAACTCAAAGCTGAAGCGTGCCAGGGCCCAGCCCACGGCCGAGGCACCGCTGGCAGCCAACAAGCCGGACAAACCGCCTATCAGCAGAAACTCTATCCATTGCGCTTGCGAGAGTTGCTTGCGGGTGGCACCCAAGGCGCGCAGCAAGGCGGCCTCACGCATCCGTAAGTCTTGCGAACCAGCGAGCGCCGCATACAGCACCAGCACACCGGAGGCCAGCGTGAACAGAAATAAAAACTCGACCGCACGGATCACCTGATCGAGCACATCCTGCAATTGCCTGATCATGGCACCGACATCGACCACGGTCAGATTCGGGAAATCCTGCATCAATTGGTTGACGAATTTTTTCTCGCCAGGCGGCATACGAAACGCGGTAATCCAGGTTTGCGGCAAATCAGCCATCGCCTTGGGATTGATCACGACAAAGAAATTGACGCGCATTGAGCCCCAGTCTAGCTTACGCAAACTGGTAATGGCGGCCGTCACCGGTTGGCCGGCCACATCAAAGGTCAGCTTATCGCCGAGCTTTAAATTTAAGGTCTTGGCGATACCCTCTTCGACCGAGGCTTCCGGCTGCGTCGCATTGGCATCACTATACCAATGTCCGGCGGTGATTTTATTCAAGGCCGGTAGCTCGTTCATGGTCGAGAGGTTAAATTCGCGGTCCACCAGGCGCTTGGCCCTATCTTCAGGATAACTGTCAGGGCCCAGCACTTTGTCGTTCACCTGTATCAGGCGGCCGCGTATCATAGGATACAAAGCCGGCTGCGTGAAGGCACCCAGACGCGTCGCGATCTGTTCTTTTTGATCCGGCTGGATATTGATGACGAATTGATTCGGCGCATCGGCCGGCGTGGATTTTTTCCAGGCAGTGATCAGGTCACCACGCACTACGGTCAGCAATAGCAAGGCCATCAAACCCAAGGCCAGCGACACCACCTGTATCACAGTCGCACCCGGCCTGCGCTGCAAGGCGGTAATGGCAAAGCGCCAGGCTGAATGATTGATCGCGCCACGCAAGCGTTTCAGCGAGATCACTGCCAGCCAGGCAATCAAGGCGAACAGCAGCAAGCCCCCCAAAAAACCGGCTGCGGTCAACATGCCTAACTTAATGTCACCGGCCTGCCACAACAATAAAGCGATGAACATCCCCAGGCCCAATCCGTAAGTCACCAAGGTCAGCGCTTGCGGCGCATCTTGCTCGCGCCGTATCACCCGGTTGTGCGGCACATTGCGCAATTGCAGTATCGGAGGCAAGGCAAACCCGACCAGCAACAACAGTCCGGTAGCGACACCTTGCACCGCAGGCAGCCAACTCGCTGGTGGCAAATCATTGCCGACCAGCTTACCGAGCCATTCAAGCAAGACATAATGCCCGCCAAAACCCAGTAAAACACCGGCCAGACTACCCGCTAAGCCTAGCATCAGAAATTCGATCAGATACATCCCGGTGACCTGATTTTGCGTCAGCCCCAGACAGCGCAACATGGCACAGGCATCCACATGACGCAGCATAAAACGGCGCGCCGCCATTGCCACTGCCACTGCCGCCAGCATCGCCGAAAGCAATCCGACCAGCGACAAAAACTGCTCAGACCTATCGAGGGTAGCGCGCATTTCCGGACGCCCGGATTCCAGTGATTCTAGTCGTACACCCTTGAGCTTTTCAGCATCAATGGTTTTTTGTAGGTAAGTTTGAAAACTAGCGACACTGGTAGCCTTGCCCGCCAGCAGCAGTCTATAAGTGACGCGCGAGCCATTTTGCACCAGATTGGTGGCAGGCAAATCGGTCAGAGCGACCATCACGCGTGGCGCAAAATTCATGAAGGCGGCACCGCGATCAGGCTCATTCGCAATCACCTGAGTGATATTCAGAGACAGGTCGCCGAGTTTGAGTTGATCACCGATTTTCAGATTCAGGCTGATCATCAAGGCCGGGTCTACCCAGACCGTACCGGAGCCGGGGATCTCTTGCGTGATCACTTCGCTCTCATCTTTATCGCCCTGACTAAGCTTGAGATTGCCGCGCAAGGGGTAGTCACGGCTCACCGCCTTGAGCGAGACCAAGCGCGATTGCGCGTTATCGCCCTCGCCACCACCGCTTGCTCAGCCCAATACCACCGTCTCGGCGCTGACCAGCAGATCGGCGCCTAATAGCTGATGCCCATCGCGATTGAGGCCATCCTCGAGGGGGAGCCATCTTGGCAATCGCCAGCCGCTCATACTCCCGCTTGGCGGCCATCGCCAAGCCGGAGTAATCGGTTGATCGGCGCTGACCGAGATCGGCGCCTACATCGCGATGAGGCCATTGCGCATGCGATCGACAAAAAAACCTACCGACGATGAGGCGACCGCAATCATCAAGGCCACCAGTAAAAACCGTAATTCACCGGCACGCCAGTCGCGCATGCTCATCTTCAGGGCTAGTCGTAACATGCGTCTCTTTTCGCTTAGTTGTTTTTTACTTGTTTTTTACTTGTGTTTCAGCTGCGTTTCAAATCCAAGAGGGGGAGTGGCAAGGCATCAAAGTGCCATACGCAATCAACATGCGCAGGTTGGTCATGATGCAGCATGTGGCCGGCGTCCATGATCATCTCGGTGCGCACTTTCGGGATAAAGCCTATGCGGCGGTCTATCTCTATCCGCGCTTGCTCTTTCGGTCCCAGCCAGCTCCAGACATCAGTGTCATTGGCTTCCACCCACAAGACCGGCGCACTGATCTTGCTCCAGCACGCCATGATTTCATCGACCTGAAACAGTAAGGGACTAGTGAGTTTATGGGCCGGGTCACCGAGGATATCCCACTGGCCCTGCGCATTTTCTTTGGCCCAGTGCTGAGACAAAAATCCGGCACGTTCATCGGATAAACGCGGATTCGTCTTTTGTAAGCGCCGCGCCACTTCCGCCTGGCTCTCATAACTGCGCATAACGGGTTGCTCGCGCAGTTCATTTAGCCACTTGAGGTAGCGGCCCGGAGCTTGTTTGGGATGGGTAGTGGGCAAGCCAAAACCTTCCAGATTAATCAGTTTCCTGACCCGCTCCGGCCTGACACCCGCATACAGCAGCACCACGTTCGCGCCCATACTATGCCCTAGCAAATTGACCGCCTGATCAGGCGAAAAATGCTCAAGTATCGCATCGAGATCACCCAGATAATCGGGAAACCAATAGCTATCGGTAGGCGGCGCTTCGGTCAGGCCAAAACCGCGCCAGTCGACCGAAATCACATGCCATTCTTTTTTCAGGCAATCGACGACAAATTGAAACGAGGCCGAAACATCCATCCAGCCGTGCATCATGAATAATTGCGGAGCGGTTTCATCGCCCCAGTGGCGCACATGGTAATTAAGACCACGCAGTGATATAAATTCGGAACGGAAAGTTTTCATGATTACGTTAATATTGTTCGTCGCAAATAGAAAAAACAGGCGGAGGTCGCATAGAAATTTCATCTATGACGAGCAGAGATTGGCTTACCATTTTAGCTTACCATCTGAGCCAAGCAGAAACCTGCCGCACTACAAGAAGACAAATAATAGCACGATCGTTCGATAAGTGTTTTTTGGAGACGAAATGACGCAAAACCCTGCAGTAAGCACCACAACAGGCACCGCAACAAGCACCACAACAAATCAGCACCACGATCAAAGCCAGGATACTGATCACTATCGGCAGATGTATCGCGAATTTCGCTGGGAAGTGCCCGAGTACTTCAATATTGCCGAAGTCTGCAGCCGGCGCTGGGCGGCAGACCCGATGCATGGCGCAGCTACTGCGATTCATTATGAAGACAGTGAGGGCCATTGCGAAAGCCTGAGTTACGCTAACTTGCAGGCGCAGGCTAACCAACTCTCGCAACTCTTGCATACCCGGGGTATACGGCGCGGCGATGTAGTCGCCTGCATCTTGCCACAACGCCCGCAGACCACCGTTACTCTGATGGCTTGCCTGCAAATGGGGGCGATCATCATGCCGCTGTCATTTCTGTTCGGACCGGAGGCGCTCGAATACCGCTTGCAGCATAGTGAGGCGAGCGCGCTGATCGTCGACCAGAGCGGCATAGACGCTTACCTTCAGATACGTGCCGCCTGCCCTGCGCTCAAAACACTGATTACCCTGGATTGCCAGGCGGAACAGGCACTGGACTGGCATAGCTCGCTGGCGGACATGCCGCAACAGTTTGAAGCTGTAGCGACTTTGGCCAGCGACCCGGCGATTCTGATCTACACCAGCGGCACCACCGGTGCGCCCAAGGGGGCATTGCTGCCGCATAGCGCCCTGATCGGAAACTTACCTGGTTTTGTGGCCTCGCAAAACTGGTTTCCCCGGGATCAGGATGTTTTCTGGTCACCGGCTGACTGGGCCTGGACCGGTGGCCTGATGGACGCGCTGTTACCTACCCTGTATTTCGGCAAACCCATCGTCGGTTTTCAAGGCAGGTTCTCGGCCGAAACCGCCTATTATCTGATGGAAAAATACCGCGTCACCAATACCTTCCTGTTTCCGACCGCATTAAAGATGATGATGAAGGCCTGCGCCACACCCTTGCAGCAGTATCGCCTGCACTTGCGCGCCGTGATGTGTGCCGGTGAAGCGGTCGGCGACGCGGTCTTCAACTGGTGCGTATCGGCATTGAAGATCACTCCCAACGAGATGTTCGGCCAAACCGAGATGAACTACATCGTCGGCAATAGTCACCTGCATTGGCCGGCCAAGCCCGGCAGCATGGGACGCCCCTATCCGGGGCACAGGGTCGCCCTGATCGACGATGAGGGTGAAGAAGTCGCCGATCACCAGATCGCTGAAGTGGCGGTGAATCGCTATGATATGCACGGCCAGCCTGACCCTATCTTTTTTCTCAACTACTGGAAAAATCCTGCCGCCACCAACGATAAATTTAGCGGCGACTGGTGCCGCACGGGCGATCTGGCCTTGCGTGATGCCGATGGTTATCTCTGGTATCAAGGGCGGGCCGACGATATGTTCAAGGCAGCCGGCTACCGCATAGGTCCGTCCGAGATCGAGAACTGCCTATTGAAACACCCGGCGGTAGCGAATGTCGCCGTCGTACCCAAGCCAGACCGGGAACGCGGAAATCTGGTCAAGGCTTATGTGGTACTGGCCGCCGGCTATCAGGCCAGCTCAGCCTTGATCACGCAATTGCAGCAGCACGTGCGCGGCAAACTGGCGCCTTACGAATACCCGAAAGAAATCGAATTCATAGGCACATTACCAATGACGGCAACCGGAAAAATTCAAAGACGCGGTGCGACGCGAAAAAGTCGGCAATATCTCATGATGCTGGCAACCGGAAATCACTGCCGTCGCGGACGGTTTTGATTTCTGCGGTCGACTCGCTGCACCAATTATTTGTCGCCGCTACCATCGTTGAAGGCATAGACACCCCTAGTGTCAGCTTACCTCAGCTTGAGCTTGCTGGCGAAGGGGAAAATGCACACCCCAAACCTGCCGCCCGGCTTTGGCATTCTATCTTGGAAGGCTTACGCTATTGCTGGAACGACGTGATGTTGCGCACTTGCTTTCTGTACTGGTCGGCAGTGGCATTTTTCATCATGGGGCCGATCCAGATCGCACTACCGGTGCTCGCCAATCAGCTCGGTGACAGCGCCGGCACTTTCGGTATTTTGATCGGCTGCCATGGCGCTGGTACGCTGCTGGGCATGCTGATGTCGGGCCTGCTGCCGAACCGGCGCTTCGGCAATTTAGGCCGCACTATCTTGTTGATCGATTTTATCGTCGGGCTGTTATTCGTCCCCATGAGCCTGGTAGTGGCAACCTGGCAAGGCGCCGCACTCTTGCTCACAATAGGCACGCTGGGCGGCTACTTGCATGTCGCGGTGTACACCTGGATACAGCGCCAGGTGCCAGCGGCCATGCTAGGCAGAACCATGAGTATTTTCATGTTCATCTTCATGGGCATAGGGCCAGTCTCGGCTGCGATCACCGGTTGGGTCATGCGTAGCATCAGCACCTCGCAATTATTTATAGGCAGTGGCGCGCTGCTGATACTGATCGTGCTACTGGCCTTGCTGGGTTCTAGCATGCGTAGCGTGGTCGATCAGCCAGCCTAAGCCAAGCTCAGCCAAAACTGGAGCTGGGAATACCGCCGCACTCACCTGACTAGCTGGCGCACAATGTGCGCCAATTTCTCTACCGCGATCTCTATCTGCTCTGGCGCAATCTGTGCGTAACCCAGTACCAGTCCATTAAAAACAGGCGCTGCATGCGACAGCGCATGCAGGCTCAGCGGATGCACCACAATGCCCTGCTGCAAGGCTTGCGCGCAAACGAGCGTATCGGGTGCGCGCGCATCGAGTATTAATGCCAGATGCATGCCAGCCGAACCGCCACAAACCACGCCCAGATCGCCCAGATGCAGGCTCAAAGCAGCGGACAACACATCGCGCCTGTGCCGGTACAGGCGCCGCATCTTGCGCAAATGCGCAGCGAACTGCCCACTCTGGATAAACTCGGCCAAGGCCAGTTGATCGCAAGCGCGTCCGCGCGGCACGGCGTGCGCCAGCGCGCGCGTGAGTGCGGCCACCAGATGTTTTGGCACCACCATAAAGCCGATCCGCAATGCCGGAAACATGGTCTTGCTAAAGGTGCCCAGATACAGCACCGGGGCGTCCGCCACCAAGCCCTGCATGGCCGCCAGCGGCGGGCCATCATGACGGAACTCGCTATCGTAATCATCCTCGATAATCAAGGCGCCAGCGGCCAGTGCATGGTTAATCAATTGCATGCGCCGGCTCAGACTAAGCACACTCCCGAGCGGATATTGGTGTGAAGGCGTGACGTAGATCAGCTTGGGTCTGTGCTGCACAATATCGATCTCATCGGGAGCCAGCCCTTGTTCATCGAGACTCACAGCATGCACCTGTAATTGCGCCGCATGAAACGCGGTAAGCGCGCCTTTATAGCCGGGGTTTTCCATCCAGACGATGTCGCCAACATCGGCAAACAGGCGCGCACACAGGTCCAGACTACTTTGCGTGCCATCCGTAATGAACACTTGATCGGCTTCGCACAAGACCCCGCGCGAAGCGCGAAGATGATCGGCAATTGCCACCCGCAAACGCAGCTCGCCGGCCGCCTCGCCGTAATTTAGCTGGGCCACCGAACAACTGCGCCAGGCCCGGTCGAGCAAACGGCGCCAGCTAGCCTGCGGAAAATCGGCCAGCGCAGGCACCCCCGGTGCAAAAGCGCTCGTCAAAGCAGCGTCTGGCAACACTGCATCTACGGTATTTTTTGATGCGCCAGAATCCAGAGCTGCGCCTTCTTGACTCTGCACCTGGAGCTGAGCCTGATTGTGCGTGTGAGACTGATTTTGCGCCCGGCGTGACAGGCGCGCCTGCGCTAACGGCAATACATCCTGAGCCGCATCTGACTCGCCAGCCCTCACGCTCAACTGCCCGCTCAACTGCACGCTTAACCGCACGCTTAACCGCACGTTCGACTTCAAATCCACCACCACCGTGCCTTGTCTATCCGAGCTCACATAGCCCTCGGTCGCCAATTGTTCGTAGGCGTATAGCACGGTATTACGCGCCAAACCCAATTCGCTGGCCAATTGACGCGTTCCCAGCAAACGCAAGCCTGCATGCAGCGTCCCCTTGCGAATCGCAGAACGCAGACATTCGTGTAAAAGACGTTGGCGCGGGCCAGTCAGTTGCGGATATTGTGTGAGGAAATTTTGATATAACAGCGGATAATCCATGCGTGGCTCTATTTTTTTATGTGGTCTTGGATCTTTTTTAAGATCCAGCAATCGATTATATTGCAGTTTAATTCACCACTTACAAAAATATCCCATGACTACTAGCAGCACGCCTATCGACCACAGCACAACGGCCAAGCAGAGCGCCAGCGCGCCCAGCGAACGCAGCCGGGTACGCCGTCTGCCGGCACAGGCCGATTACCAACGTAGCACTTTGCATGCCATCATCGATGCCGCCTATCTGTGCCACATCGCCTTTCATGACGACAACGGCAGCCATTGCATCCCGACCGCTTGCTGGCGCACCGGCGAATACCTGTACATTCATGGTTCCAACGGTGGCCGCCTGCTGAAATTACTCGCCTGCGGCACCCAGGCTTGCGTAGGCATTACTTTGCTAGACGGCTTAGTATTGGCGCGCTCGGCCTTTAATCACAGCATGAACTACCGCTCGGCGGTCATCTATGGGCAATTTGAGCGCGTGGAGGCCGACGTCGACAAGCGCGCCGCCATGGATGCCCTGATGGACAGAATCATGCCCGGCCGCAAACTGGAAGCCCGCCCCGGCAACGACAAGGAATTCGCCGCCACCACGGTGATGCGCATCTCGCTAGACGAGGCCGCCGCCAAAACCCGCAGCGGCAACGTCGTCGACGACGCAGAGGACATGGATATCCCCATCTGGGCCGGCATCTTACCGCTGGTAGAAACACGGATGCCAGCGCTACCCGACCCAGCCATGAACATCCCGGCACCCGACTACGTCAGTAACTGGAGCAAGGGCAGCCAGTTAGCATAATTGAGAGTGGGATGCGCGGCAAAACCTACGCCGCAGGCAGATACAAATTGGCATGCCGCCAGCGCGCATATCCCATGCGGGCTACAGGCCGGTATGCTTGAAGAAGCGCATGGAATATGCGCGCTGGCGGGGGGGCTCTCAATTTATTCAAAGCCCCCTCCATTAGGCCCACTCGCCTAATTCTTGCCGGGCAACATCCGTTTCAGTGTGTCGTCCTTGACGATAAAGTGATGGTATAAAGCGCCCAGCACATGAATACCGACCAGGAAGTAAATCACATTACCCATGGTTTCATGGATTTCTTTGATATTGCCTTTTAACGCAGGATCGGGTGCTACCAGGTGCGGCAAGATCCAGCCCAAAAACTCTACTTCCTTGCCGGCGGCCTGATAAAACACCACGCCGCTCATCGGCAGGGCAAACATCAACAGATACAGCAAGCCATGCACCGCATGCGCGCTGGCCGTTTGCCAGCGTGGCCCGGGAATAGCAGGCGGTGCTCTAAAACTCAATCGCGCCACAACCCGGACGATGACAAACAACAATACCAGCTGGCCCACCAGCATATGCCAGATTTTTAAGCTATCGCGCAGCGGCGTACCTTTAGGTATATCCTCCCGCACTTCTATCATCGCCAAGGCCAAGGCGATCAGGACAAACATGATCCAATGCAGAGACTTTGAGACTGTGTGATAAGAATTTTTTTGCATGCGATCACCCGTCTTTGAGAAAGTTTTGTTAATTATAATTTATGAGCTTGCGGATAAAATTGATACACATTAAAGAAAGCACATGCTTTAGCGCGATGCCCGGACTTGCTGTTCAATTCAACTTCTGTATCAACAGCACTAATTACCGTCCAGCTCACCCCAGCGCCAGCTCATGCCCCAGGAATAAAAGGCAACAAACATCATGACATCTAAAAATCCACCCAAGACCAGATAGGCCAGCGGCAAATACAGCAAAGAGAGTTCGCTTAAGAGATAGCCATGAAACAGGTACTGCATAGGAAAGGCCAGTAAAAAATATCCTAGAATGATTAAAGTGAGTGCAATTTTTTGCAAAATATGGAAATTAAACACATAGTAAGTGAAGCCTAAAATCCAGGGTATCAAAAATAAAAAGAATAGCCCCATCACCAGACCATTGCCCAAATAACTGGGTAAATCATAAGGAAAAGTACTTGGGGAAAAATAGAAATAGGCGAGCGCCGTGGATTGAATTAACAGGCAAGCGCGCAGTATATAAGTGAGCGGTAAAAATCGATCGGGCGGAATAAAATAGGTCAACAAAAAAATCAAAGCACTTACGATCAGGCTAAGCCACCAATTAAAACTACTCGGTGCCCCGGCTGAGAAATCAGGGAAAGGCATTGCCAATAAATAGCGCCCCAAATCGATAGGATATTCCAGAACCTGATGATGAGGCGCGATCTGCCTTAGCCAAAAATCAAACAGCGCATGCCAACTCTGGAGAATAAGATCTAAGGAAGCAAACACCAAAAAATTAAAAAACAATGGCAACAGCAAGGCCAAAATAAGATTTGATTTTTGCAGGCGAATAGAAAATATCGCCCTATGCATTTGTATCGATGTGCCACCAAAACCGCGGAAACGCAGGTCTTGAATTTTATTTTGGAGTAACTTATAGGCGTCCATTAAAACTCCTGAAACACAGATACTTCTACGCCATTGCGACTGTAGTTGGGATTTTTATAGGCTTCCAGACGCAACTGCACCCCTTGCTTTGGACGCAACCATTTGCGCCATGTCAGGGTATACACGTCACTCGCGAAATTAGAAATTTGCACATTGGTCCCCAGGGTTTGATAGGCTTCGGTGCCGAAACCGTAACGTAAGGAGACTATGCTTTCCTGATCTCGTCCGTAAGTAAGTGCGGCGTACTTACCGGTAGACGCGACCCCACCGGGGTTACTTTGATTAAAGCGTATGCCGCCCTCTAGCACCCATGGCTCACTGAAGTGGTAAGCCCCAGAGAGCATCACGCTTAAATCGCGATGTTCATCTTTTGCCTGAACCACACCAAGCGCCACGCTAGTGACTAGATTTTTGCCATCCAACCAGATACGGTTGATCGCACTATCGAGTTTCAACTGCGACAAAAAAAATCCGCCACGACTGCTGGCGATGCTATTCGTGGTATACCAATTTTCATTGATATCGTAGGTATTTCCTAAGACCAGCAAAGTTCCACTGTCACCAAATTGGCTAGAAGCGAGTATCTCCAATTGCCAGGCAGTATCGACTGCAGAGCGTAGAAAACCACGCACAAATTGACCATTCCAATTTGGATAATTTTGGGTCAACTGATGTTGCATCACCCCTAATTCCAGGTAGCCACTCATTCGAAATACCGCTAGAGGCGCAACTGCGGCTGCCAACTCTTCCGGCGCAACTGGCTCCGCTACTGGCTGCTCTGGCTGCTCTGACTCGGCTATTTCGACGACTTCACTAGCGACTACCTCTGCCGCAACTTGCGGACTCATTTTTAGCGACAAAGCAAGCCGTTCTTCGGCCTGAATCGGGGCATGCGCCAACAGCAGTACGAGGCTGGCAAAAACAGACTTATGCATGTTTATTCAGCGCGAGTATGTCGCGTATGCGGGCGGCAGCGAAACCGTCACCAAATGGATTCTTAGCGCCACACATAGCGCTATGCGCCGAGCTATCATGCAGCAGTCGCCGTACTTGATTGACGATCACCTCTTGTTCGGTGCCTATCAAAATGCCGCCACCTGACTCGATTAACTCAGGGCGTTCGGTAGTTTCGCGCAAGATCATCACTGGTAACTGCATGCAGGCAGATTCTTCTTGTATGCCACCCGAGTCGGTCAGCACTAGCCAGGCTTGTTTGAGTAGTTTCACCAAACTTGGATAGCTCAGCGGCTTAGTCAAATACAGGCGTTTGGCGTGTTGCGGTGCTAAATCTTTCAATACTTCATGCACAGTGTCACGCACTTTGGGATTGCTATGAACTGGCCACACTACCACGATATCTTCCTCACTCTGTAGTAGCTCACGTACCGAAGCGGCAATCGATAGTAGCGGTGCGCCTAGATTCTCACGGCGATGCGCTGTCACCAGGATCAAACGCCGATTCAGGGATTGCGCAGCCAGAGTCTTCAAGGCGCCATGCTCTAATTCACTGCCTTGTTCTACCGATTCCTTAAATTGCGTATCACTCAGACGCACCGCATCGACGATGGTGTTGCCGACTTTATGGATGCGACTTTCAGGAATATTTTCTAGCATCAAATTATGCTTAGCTTGCTCAGTAGGCGCGAAATGCCAGCGCGCTAAACGCCCTATCATTTCTCGATTTTTTTCTTCAGGGAAGGGATCGTAATCTTGATGTGAACGCAGACCAGCCTCAACATGACCGACTGGAATTTGCTGATAAAACGCTGCCAAAGCAGCCATCGCGGCGCTAGAAGTATCACCATGCACCAGCACGACGGTGGGTTGTATTTCCAGCAAAGCACGGCCAATTTGTTCCAGCAAAAGAGCCGACAAATGAAATAATTTATCCGAAGTACGTGGTAAGTGCAGACTAAAATCGGGCACGATTTTAAAAAATCCATACATAGGATCGGCCATGTCTTGATGCTGACCGGTATGCAGCAGCAGGGTTTCTATATTGCAGGCTTTCAGTTCATGATAAATCGGCGCCATCTTAATAATCTCTGGACGCGTACCCATGCACAATAAAATTTTCTGATGAATCATGAAGTTTTCCTCTTTAATAAAAGCGTAATATGGCGCCCCTCACCGGCCACGAAATACCATTCGTCAGCATGCTCAAGGATACTGCCTTGCCCCTGCTCTAACACCGGCTTGGCGTATCTTAACTTGGGGAATTTCCAGGTTAAGGTCTTTAAATTTTCCGGATGATCGGCGACTAAACTCTCGCGCTCAGAGGTGCGTTGTATATGCCAAATTGTGCGCTCGCGCAGATTTAAAAAATCGGCGATTTGGGTCATGCTGTACCACTGGAAGCTACCTTGATCGAGCAATGCTTGCGTACGGGCGAACCACTGTTTGACCGCTTTGGGGTAGAGCAAAATACCAGGAGGATGCGAGTAAAACATGCGTACAGTCGCATTACGTGCCGTGAAATCACTAAATCCCAGCAACCACTCCGCCATCTCGGCTTCAGAAATATCGTGCTTGGCGGCTTCTTCAAAGGAAGCGACATCACCAAACGTGAGTACCGGAAATGACCAGATATGCTGATTTAACAATCGCCCTTCACGGTAGCTGCGGGTGGCTGACATACCACTATTACCTGTGAAATAATAGGCAACAAAACCCTGCGACTCTAACCAATTAGTCACCCATTTCGGCTGCACACCCAAAGGCGCGGAGTATTCGCGCACCGGTGAGCCATTGGCGGCACTCACAGACTGATGGTTCTTTTCTAAAAACGGTAAAAAGCTACTCTCATTCTCGTCAGTGATATTTAAACCAAAGTAATCATGGATCCAACCGCCATGATTTCCTAAGGCATCACCGCGTTGTTTAAATACCTTTACCCACTCTTGCATGGTCTTGTTTTGACTCAGATTTAAACCCAGACCATCGCCTTCTTCGCGGGTATCTGGCCCAGCTGTAAAATGTATAGAGAATGGGCCTTGTTTCAACAGCCCCATTTGTTGAATTTTTTCTATAGGTAAGACCGCTGCATTTGAATCGACATGCCAGTTAAAAATCAAGCCACCACGCCCATTCGGAACTGCCGACAGACTAGGGACACCGACAATTTCAGCAGCAAAATATTGTAAAAAACCATGCAATAGTAAGCCATCCGTTTGCCCCTTGAGATAGCCTAAGGGCAGATTTACGAATAAAACCCCACCCTGGCCAGCCTCGCGGTATCCGGCCACCAAATCACCAGAGGTACTCGATAGCAGACGTTTACCGGCGTAGGCACCACGCGTGACGAAACTAGAATAACTAAGCGGTCCGTATTCATAACCGGCGATTACTTTAGGTTGCTGCAAAGACGTATCCGCAGTTGCCTTGAGATAAGGAATAAATTTACCCGGTGGCACGCCCAGGCGCAGCAGATCTTCAGTCTGACCTAGCACATTGCCCAAAGTGATAGTGCGGTCGTGCAATTGATCGTAAAGTGCATACTCCACCCCTACCAGCTTGGACAGCGGTGCTCGATTCGGATAGTAAGCGCCCTGTTGGTTTTGGGTGGCGGCATCAAAGGACAAGAATAATTTCCCGCCATTTTCAGTGAAATTAATCAGGCCTTGGCTCAGTGCTGCGCTGGCTTTTGGCGCAACCTTATCCGGTAAAATCAGGCCTTGATACGGGAATTTTTTCCAGGGTGTAGAAGGACGCAAAAACTCTGAGGTATGTATCACGTCGAGCAAGATACCCTCCTCGCGCGCAGCGTCTATCCAAATCGCAACCAAGTCATCCGATGCCTTTACTTCGTCAGGTAATAATAGGGCGATACTCGCCTTGACTGGCACAGTGGCGGGCCGCTGCCAGACCTGATACAGCCAGATGCTCAGGCCGAATAACAACATCAGGCCCAAGGCTTTGAGCGCATTCAAAAAAGATCCGGCTGCCATCATTGATTCCCGCTTAAGGCTTGAAAAATAGCTTCTTCCAAGACATTCCAGCGTTCGCCATGGCGCAATGGCAAAGCCCGTTCCACCCAGAGTCTGGCAGTATCCTGCGCCTCATTTTTTTCTGCGGCGAGCGCGATCAAACCCCAGGGAAAGTGATCTTTTTCATGCGCCAACCATGCCACCTGATGCTCGCCCAACCATTTACTGAGCGTGTGCTGTCCGGATTTTTTGGCATCCATCTGGCCTACCCGCATACCGAATAAGGGCGCGAACACTTGCCCTACCTGCTCCGGGTAAAAACGACTGGCTTCCGGTGCTTGGGTAGAAATGCGGAAATCACCTTGCCGAGAAGGCCGAAATACTTTTTGTATTGCCAGCTCCAACTGCTTGGCTTGCAAAGCAGATTTTTGCGCCAATTGATGTAGGCCCAGGCGCTTTTGCTGCTCTGCTGTGCTACGCAAGGCGGCGTAAATTTCTATGTTATCCATCAACAAGCCGACTCTATTGCTACGAGAGATCACATAGATACCGCGGCTTTTATCGTAAATCAAAGCCAACTGACTACGTGCCGACAGCACACTTTTCTTCCACTCTGGCGGCAAGCCTTGATTTGGCGCCATCAGATACAAAAGCTCTATCCACATCGCCAGCAGGGCATCATCCGCATCGGCATCGGCACAAGCGCGCCATACTGCCAACTCTGGCAAGGCATGCTGGGCGGAGTCTTGCGGAGCTGAGGCTTGCGGCGCTAACTCTTGTTCAAGGCAATAACGTTTAAACAGGCCATTCGCCTCCTGTCGTGGCAATTGCCAAGCGATATAAGCGAGGGCAGCATGTTCTATATCCATGCCTACACTATGGGCCGACAATAAGGCACGAATCGCAAAATATGGATCGATAAATTGGCCCTGATGAGCCAGAGTTATTGCACCGTTTTCAAGTTGGTATCCAGTGTTTTTCAACTCTAGCGAACGCGTCTGTGCACTCGCAGGGATGGCGCTGAGCAGGCTAGCAAGCAGCATGAGAATAATTTTCATAGTATTGTTTATTTTTTTAGGGTGGGCGCAGCGACATAACCCATTTCGCGCGCCCACACCGCACCGTGAGCGATCACGCCATACGCAATACGTATTATGGGAGCCGTGATCGTGGTGAGTTGCGCAGCCGCCCCGATCACCGTGCCTGTGCCTATATGCACGGTTTTCTCACCGATGACTGGGCCTTTAATGCGGCAAGACTGACCTATGTAAATAGTGCCCTCAGCCACCACAGCGCCCTCAATCACACAGCAATCATCCAGATGCAAATCACCAGAACTCTTAAGACTACCGACAATATGGCAATGTGCCTCTATCCGCAAATCCATTTGCGCCACCAGACTGCCTTGATGCTGAGTATTTCTGCTGACCGTATAATCCCCCTTGGCCAGCCAGCGATTGGCCGTATCATCGAGAATTTTGCTACTCATGCTTAATTTACTTTTGGCGGCCTTATTTTCTAGTACCATTTCTAGCGCAACACTAGTGGCCAAACCCTGAGCTTCACTCGCTGAGCCGTCACCAAAATAGATGACCGGTGCGTGCATACGACCAAAACGTGTGTCTGCGCCCAAATTAATTTTCTTTTCAGCTGAAATCCGTCCGTATATTTTTGCGCCTAGTCCCAGTTGTATACTTTGCTGGCTATGCACCCAGCGTATCAGCGAGCATTGATCGCCAAGCCGTATATCACCATCGGCCAAGATGGCGCGAAAAGAAAGTTTATTAGTGCCGATGACGTCTTGCCGGCTATACACTTCTTTTTCAAAGAACATGCCGTCGGGGACTTTAAACCCACTTTTGGCAATGATAATTTGCTGAGTTTGCCGACTCGATAATTCTGCAGCAGAAAATAGCGCGATCCCATCTGCCCCGACAATTTGGAATGGACTGCCATCTTGCAACTTGTACTGCAAAGCCATATTGGTGACTACCGTAGTATCCAAAAACTGGGCGAACTGCTGCTCTACAAAGTGCCGAAAAGTCTGGGCAAAATAGTTAATGTTGCCGTCATATTCTCTGACCACTTTGAGTGGCGTTGCATCTTTTTTTAGCCATAACTCCAGCAAGGCTGGCAATAAAGGCAGGCTAAACAAGAGAAACACACAAAGAAAAAATAGGGAGTTCGAATTCATTATTTATCGCCTTAAGGATGGGCGACGATAGGTTTTCGGTAGCGCACGGTTTTATCCCATACCAGGGTGCGTTTTAACAGCGTGTCGAAAACTATTTGATTGAAAGTGGCGCGTGAGATCGCTAACAGGCTAATCAAAAACCCAAAATAATTCAGTGGCATGAGTTTAATCCGGCCGCGACTTCCATCTAAATACACAGCCGCACCAATCTCAAAAAATGCCGCAAAATTACCCAGCGCGCTATACGACATTAAGGCAAACAGGGCCAAAATTCCATTGAGCCAATTATCTGGATTAAAATAAAACAGAGTGATTGCCAGCATCCAGCCAAACAATAAAATCGGCGACATCGCATACACGCCTAAAAGTAAAAAGCCGTCTAGCTTTTCGCCCCAGGAGACTTTTTTACTTCCCAACAATCTGACTGAATATTGTATCGCGGCCTGATTATGGCCTTTCGACCATCGCATAATCTGGCGCACCCGCACGCCCCAGCCTTCTGGCACTTCTTCATAACATTCCGAACGGTTTTGATACACGGTTTTCCAGCCGTCCAGCAAGAGGCGATAGGTCAGATCCGTGTCCTCGGCCAAAGCCTCATCGCGCCAACCACCAACCGCATCTAAGGCCGCGCGTCTGACTCCACCCACGGTGCCACCGTATTGCGGCACCAGATGCAAATTCATACGCGCCTGTTGATCGACTTGATAACCGCCAGAACGCTCCATGTCGAGTAAGCGGGTCAACAAATTACTGCCGGTATTGAGCGGCACCACGCGCCCCATCACTGCACCATTTTCAGGGTCGAAAAATGGCGCTACCAATTGTTTGATCAAGCCACGCCCAGGGACATAATCGGCATCGAAAATAATCAGGATTTCGCTATTCACCAAAGCGGTCGCGTCTTTTAAAGCGGCGGCTTTTCCTGGTTTTCCATCGACCCGATGAAACGGCGTGATGCGACCAGGAAAACGCAGGACAAAATCATCGATAATTTCTTTGGTGCGATCTTTAGAGCGATCATTCATAGGCATGATCTGCAATTTTTCAGGCGGATAATCGACTTCTAAGAGCGCCTGCAAAGAATGCGCAATCACCGCCTCTTCATTGTGTGCAGCGATGAAAATGGTCACACTAGGCCAATCCGCCGTATCGATATCGATATACGGATGACGTTGCTTGCCGAACATGCGATTAAAAGTGAAATAATAATGACGCGCTGTGTACACCAGTATCAACAGCACCACGGCCCACAACAAATACAACATAGTGCGTATGGCGTAATCAGAAATACTGGCAGTGTT
The DNA here is from genome assembly GCA_003970805.2 of Undibacterium piscinae. Taxonomy (GTDB): domain Bacteria; phylum Pseudomonadota; class Gammaproteobacteria; order Burkholderiales; family Burkholderiaceae_D; genus Undibacterium; species Undibacterium piscinae. Next base: position 412,395 of record CP051152.1, on the reverse strand, counting down.
CGAGTGCGCATTATTTTCTATATCGAGCAAGACCAAGGCCTCGGCGCTGGCCGGTTTTTCTCGTAAGGCGGAACCCGAAGAAAATTGATCGAAATGCTCGGCCAAGTGATCATTCAACCAGACATGCAGCGCAAATGGTTTACCGAGAATCGCGACGTCAGGGAAGCTATCAACAATGTCATTTTCCACGCCAGCAGTCTTACCATCACCGGCTTGCGCAAAACATGTGCTAGTGCAATAAAAACAAGTCACCAAAGCAAAAGTACAGACGAGAAAAAAACGGCTAAAGTGCCTATTAGTATTTATATAATTGATCATCATAGTAGGTTAAATTTCGCGAACGAAACAAACCAGAAGTAAATTCACCCCCGACGAAAGACAGCGCATAGTCAATAATTGAAAATACTTATCGTCAGTTCATCGTAGTTGGGGATAGTAGTGCGCTATTGAACACTAGATGAGTGAGCAAAAGGGCTGCCTAAAACTTGTTACCAATTGTAACATGATTAAAATCAACTAATTATGACATTCACAATACATAACATTCCTTAACATTTACTGCAATGCAATAACGAATTTAAACTACAAGGGTTTTTTGCCTGAATGGCGTTTGAAAGCGCAGTCCGCCAACGCGCATACGCCATATGCTCTGCAGGTCGGCAGGGCTGGCGAGGCGCATAGAATATGCGCCTTGGGCTAGGTGTATTTAGAAATCGAGTTTGGCGTGCTGCCGCTTTGGAAATTACTGGTCTGGCACCATGGCGGTGACTTCAATCTCGACCCTGGCGCGATCTTCGATCAAGCCTGCCACTTGCACCGCCGTCATACTTGGGTAATGAGGCCCTATGAGTTCACGGTAAGCCACACCGATTTGCGGATAGGCTGCCACATATTCTTTTTTGTCTATGACATACCAGGTCATGCGTACGATGTGCTCGGGTCTGGCCTCGGCTTGCGCAAGCACTGCTACAATATTCTGTAAGGCTTGCCGCACTTGCGCCGCGAAATCATCGCTATGAAACTGGCCTTGGCCATCCCAGCCTATCATGCCGCTCAGATACACGCTGCGGCCCTTTGCGACAACGCCATTGGAATAGCCACGCGGTCGAACCCAGTCTGGTGGTTGCAGAAAATCCATGATATCCATCCTTAACTTGTGCTTAAATTGTGTCCTGAACTGCTGCAGTAACTGTTGCAGCCAGCGCCGCATGGTCTTTCAGCATTTCTCTGGCGATGATTAATTGCTGCACTTCGCTGGCGCCTTCATAAATGCGCAGAGCGCGGATCTCACGGTACAGGCGCTCGACTGGCACCTCGCTCATCACGCCCATGCCACCAAACATCTGCAGCGCGGCATCGATCACTTGCTGCGCATTTTCGGTCGCTACCAGTTTCGCCATGGCAGCTTCTTTGGTAACTTTTTTACCTTGATCGCGCTGCCAGGCGGCGCGGTAGGTGAGCAAGGCAGCGCTATCGATGGCGGTTGCCATCTGCGCCAATTTGGCTTGGGTCAGCTGAAAATCAGCCAGGGTCTGGCCAAACATCTTGCGGCTAGTGGCACGCTGCATGGCCTCGGCCAAGGCGCGCCTGGCAAAACCCAACGCCGCTGCCGCGACCGAGGTGCGAAACACGTCCAGCGTCGCCATCGCCACTTTAAAGCCCTGCCCGGCTTCGCCTATGCGTTGAATGACTGGGATGCGGCAATTAGTCAGACGCAAACGTGCCAGAGGGTGTGGCGCCATCAAATGAATACGTTCTGCGATTTCCAGACCGGGGCTAGTCGCATCCACGATAAAAGCCGAAATTCCGCGCGCGCCCGCTGCTTCGCCAGTGCGCGCAAACAGCACGTAAAAGTCAGCGATACCACCATTTGAGATCCAGGTTTTCTCGCCATTCAAAACATAGTGTCCACCCTCGGCACTGTCGACTAGATTGGCACTACATTGCATTGCCGCCACATCTGAGCCAGCCTCTGGCTCAGACAAAGCAAAGGCAGCGATCGCCGCGCCTTGCATGACTTTCGCTAAGTAGTTTTGTTTTTGCAGTTCGCTGCCAAACAGACTAATCGCGCCCGAGCCCAGGCCCTGCATGGCAAAGGCAAAATCAGCCAAGCCTGCGTGCCGTGCCAGGGTTTCGCGTATCAGGCAAATCGCACGGGTGTCGATCTGCTGTTCTGCCGCACCGTAGGCGCGACCGGCGATCGCGTGTTGCAACCAACCGCCAGCGGCCAGTTGCGCTACCAGATCGCGGCAAGCCTGATCGACATCCGCGCCATGCGTTTGCGCTATATGCTCTCTGGCCCAAGCGTCCAGACTCGCTTGCAAGACCCGGTGTTTAGGCTCAAAAAATGGCCACTCAAGGTAGCTGATATCTAGTGTTAGCGCGGGCAAAATTAATCCCCCTCAAATTCTGGATTTTGTTTTGCCACAAAGGCGTGGTAGGCACGATGAAAATCATTGGTCATCATGCAAATCGCTTGCGCTTGTGCCTCGGCCTCGATCGCCTCATCGACGCTCATGCTCCATTCTTGCTGCAGCATTTTTTTGGTCATGCCATGCGCAAAGGTGGGGCCGTCGGCCAGATGTTTGGCATACACCTGGGCGTCAGTACGTACGGCTTCGGGGATACTCAGACGATTGAAAAAGCCCCAGCGTTCGCCCTCTTCGCCCGACATACTGCGTCCGGAAAACAGCAGATCGGCCGCCCTCCCCTGGCCTATCACACGTGGCAGCAAGGCGCAGGCGCCCATGTCGCAGCCGGCCAAGCCCACCCGCGTAAACAAAAATGCGGTTTTACTGCGCAAGGTGCCAAAGCGAATATCTGATGCCAGCGCCAAGATCGCGCCAGCACCGGCACAAATCCCATCGACCGCCGCCACGATAGGCTGCGGGCAAGCGCGCATCGCCTTCACCAGGTCGCCCGTCATGCGGGTAAAACTAAGCAAACCCGGCATATCGAGCTTAGTCAGAGGCCCGATGATTTCATGCACGTCGCCGCCCGAGCAAAAATTATCGCCAGCACCAGCAATCACGATCGCTTTCACATCGTCGGCATACGCCAGACTACGAAACAGATCGCGCAATTCAGCGTAGGAATCGAAGCTCAAGGGGTTCTTGCGTTCAGGCCGATTCAAGACTATCGTTGCCACCGCCTCAGTTACAGAATACGAGAAATGACTAGCAGTATAGGCGCCCAAGCTTTGGCGATTTCCAGGCAGATTCTGCGCTTGTCCGGATAAGTATTTCATGTGATGACTCCTAGGCTGTGATCAGCTTAACGGGGAATATTGGGTTTATTTGCTGCGCGTATTTAATTCATTTATTTAAAACCACTTATTTAAATCCGCTTATTTAAATGTACTTTCATCTGCGCCAAAATCTCAAACAGACTGCTCTTTTGCTCGCTACTGAGGCCGCCGAACATATCGGCGATCCACGCTTCGTGGACTGCTGCCATACGCTGGAAACTGGCATGACCTAGCGCCGTGAGTTTCACGCTATACGCTCGTCTGTCCTTGCTATCGGCCACCCGCACGACCAGTTTTTCTTGCTCTAACTGATCGGTGATGCCGGTGATATTACCGCCCGTGACCATCAAGCGCTGCGACAACTCGCCCATGCGCAAGCCTTGTGGGTGACGCTCTAATTGCGCCATCAAATCAAAACGCGGCAAGGTAATCTCAAACTCATTGCGCAGCCGGGTTCTGACCTCAGTCTCTATCATGGTGCTACAAGAGAGCATACGCAACCACAGTTTAAGTGACTGATGGTGCTGATCGGTCACTCTGCTCTCTACATCATAATTGCTGGCCTTGCTATTCATGGCCGCTCCCAGCGCTGATTGATCCGACCAACCAGAGGCGCCAACATCGGCACATACATCAAAACATACTCCAGTGGGTATATTTTCATCGCCCAATGAATACGTGCGCTATCGACTATGTTTTTCACTATACTCCCCTAAAATCGACAATAGCTAAGCTTAGACATCAGATTTCGCCACCGGCAACCGCAATCGCCTGGCCATTCATCGCCGCCGACTGCGGTAGACACAACCACAGCACGGCATTGGCCACCTCATCGGGCTGCACCAGGCGCTGCTGTGGATTGGCCGCGCCCAACTCAGCCTTCGCCTCTTGCTCACTGCGTCCAGTCTTGGCGACGATGTTTTCCAGCGCCTGTTGCAGCAAGTCAGTCTCGGTATAACCGGGGCAAACCGCGTTCACGGTCACTCCCTTAGTCGCCACTTCTAGCGCCAAGGCGCGCGTCAAACCGATCACGCCATGTTTGGCAGCGCAGTAGGCCGTGACGTAGGCGTAGCCCTTTAATCCGGCGGTACTGACCAGGTTGACGATGCGCCCCCAGCCTGCTTGCAACATCGCCGGCAAGACCGCCTGCGTACAATGAAAACTGCCGGTCAGATTGACAGCTAACATACGCTGCCAAAGCTCGGCATCGGTTTTAAGAAAAGGCGCAGCCGCAGCCTGGCCGGCATTATTGATCAGAATATCGATACTGCCACGCGCCTGCGTTGCGGCGGCCACAGCTAACGCGACGCTGGCGGCATCACTGACATCGAGCTGCACATAGCCCAAGCAGGCATCCGCCTGCACCGCATCTTGTAAGGCCAGCACGGCAGCCTGTAGACTGGCCTCGGTACGGCCTGCGATGGTCACACTAGCCGCTTGCAGCAACAAGCTTTTGGCGATGGCAAGACCTATGCCCTGCGCGCCACCAGTGACCAGCGCATGCTTGCCAACGAGAGCGCCGTGCGAGAGCGCAGTGACAGGGAGAGAATTGATTGGCATGCGCTTTAGCCTTCGAGTAATTTAGCTGCGATTTGCTGCGGTGTCAGCGCACTATTGGCAGCATTGATTTGCCGCTCACGTTGCAGATTTCTTTCCAATTGCTGTTTGCCCGCCAGGTATTGCTGCGGCCACGCAATTTCGCTAAATCCGAGTTTCGCCGCCTCATGCAGTGTCCATGCCGGGTCGGCCAGATGCGGCCGCGCAATCGCACACAGATCGGCACGCCCAGCAGCGATAATGCTGTTGGCGTGATCCGCCTCAAAGATAGAACCGACCGCGATCGTTGCTATCTGCGCCTCGTTGCGGATGCGATCGGCAAACGGGGTCTGGAACATGCGGCCATACACCGGTTGCTCTTGCTTACTGACCTGGCCAGACGAGCAATCTATCATGTCGGCACCCGCATCTTTAAACAGCCTGGCGATCTGCACCGCGTGGTCGGGCGTGATACCGCCCGCGACCCAATCGTGCGCCGAGATTCTGACGCTGATCGGTTTATCGGCCGACCAGACGGCGCGGATCGCCTTAAACACTTGCAGCGGAAAACGGCAGCGATTGTCTAGCGAACCACCATATTCATCCTCACGTTGATTAGTCAGGGGAGAGATAAAGCTTGATAGCAGATAACCATGCGCGCAATGTAGCTCTAACCAGTCAAACCCGGCGAGTGCAGCCGCTTTGGTGGCGCACACAAAATCATTCAGCACCTGATTCAGGTCGGCACGGCTAGCGGCGCGTGCGGTCTGCGATATGCCTGGCAAGTATTGCTGCGGCGAGGCCGAAATCAAAGGCCAATTGCCCTCAGCCAGAGGCTGATCTATGCCTTCGTGGGCTGGGCGGGTCGAGCCCTTGGCACCGGCATGCCCAAGTTGCATCCCTATCTTGGCGTCGGTATGTTGATGCACAAAATCCACGATACGGCGCCAGGCTTGCGTATGCTCGGGGCGATACAGGCCGGGACAGGCCGACGTGATGCGCGCCTCGGCCGAGACGCAAGTCATCTCGGCAAACACCAAGGCAGCGCCGCCCATGGCGCGCGCTCCTAAATGCACTAGATGGTAGTCGCCCACTAGCCCGTCTACGGCCGAATATTGCGCCATGGGCGAAACCACGATACGGTTTTTCAGCAGCACGCCGCGCAACTTAAACGGCGTCAGCATAGGCGGAATCGTGCTCTTGGTGTCGGGCAAAGGCAGGCCAGCATGCGCATAAGCATGCTCGGCTATCCACTGCTCAAAGCTGCGCACATACCCGGGATCGCGCACCCGCAAATTTTCATGCGAGAGGCGTTGGCTGCGCGTCAGCATAGAGTAGGCAAACTGCTGCGCTTGCATTGCGGTGTAACGCCCTACGTTTTCAAACCACTCCATAGAGTTGCGCGCCGCACTTTGAATTTTCAGCACTTCTATGCTGCGTATCTCCTGATACGCGGCTAATACGGCAGGCAAGACGTCAGCTATAGCTGCGCTACCATGCTGCGCAAAGCTGGCGGCCAATTCTATCGCATCTTCCAGCGCCAGTTTAGTGCCCGAGCCTATAGAGAAATGTGCGGTATGGGCAGCGTCGCCCATCAATACTACCGGCACAGCTTTGCCATTGAGCGTATTCGTATGCACCCAATTTTTACAGATAATGCGCGGAAATTTAATCCAACTTAAAGAGCCGCGTTGATGAGCTGCATTACTCATCAAGGCATGGCCATCGAGATATTTAGCGAATAAGTTCTCACAAAATGCCAGGGTTTCAGACTGACTCATTTTATCCAAACCCGCCCTTAACCACACGTCTTCGGGCGTCTCTATGATAAAGGTGGCAGTGTCACCATCATATTGATAGGCATGCGCCTGAAACCAGCCATGCGGCGTTTCTTCAAAGGCAAAGCTAAATGCAGAAAACAATTTTTTGGTGCCTAGCCAAATGAAACGACATTTTCTGGTATCTATGTCTGGCTGAAAACTGCTTTGATAGCGACTGCGTATGCGGCTATTTAAACCATCACTGGCGATCACCAGATCGGCATCATACTGAAGTGCAAGAACTTGATCATCTTCCACTTCAGTCTCAAATACCAGGTTCACACCGAGTTGTTCACAACGCTCTTGCAAAATATTCAGTAGGCGCTTGCGCCCTATGCCGCAAAAACCATGACCACCCGAGCTCACCACCTGGCCTTTAAAATGGACATCAATATCATCCCAATGATTAAAGGCTTGCAAAATTGCACGTGCAGTTGGCGCATCGGCATTGACTAGATTTGCCAAGGTCTGATCAGAAAACACCACGCCCCAACCAAAGGTATCATAAGGTCGATTACGCTCCACCACCGTGATCTGATGCGCTGGGTTTTGCACCTCCGGTCAGGTTCCAGCCATTACAGACATAGTTTGCTTGAGTGTCGAGGACGCAGGCCTGATAGCCCGGGATCACCTTGCCGGTGGCACCGCTCTGATGCCGTCGATCATGACCAAGCCCGTAGCTTGCTGCCAGGCTTCGCGGGTAGACACGCTGAGATCGAAGGATTTAGCCAATACCGCCATTTGCCGGTAAAAGGTTGCTGCTTCATCCGTGAGCAGGCTGAAGTACAACCCGGCGGGACCGCCACCTATACATAAAATATTCATGCTATTCAAAATATTGATGCTTTCGCCAGACCTATTTGGCGCAGTTTAAAGCGCTGAATTTTGCCGGTCTCGGTTCAAAAGTAAAGAGCTGCAATTTTCTTCAACACAAGTGGGCATCACTGCCAACTACCAGCGTAGCCTTGTCCTTAATGTGACCAAACGGCAAACCGGTAAGCACAGGTACGCTAAGCACTTCACGCAGATAGGAGATCATCTGATCGAAGTCGTAGCCATTGTCATGCGGGGCTAATTTGTAGGCGGAGAAATTACCAAAAACAATCGCTTTCTGGCGGTTCAGGACACCGGCAAAATGCAATTGCAGCATCATGCGCTCTACCCGGTACGGATGTTCTGCGATGTCTTCAACAAATAAGATGCCGTCACGGATATCCGGAAAATATTCGCTACCGACCAAGTGCGTCAGCATCGCCAGATTACCGCCCCATAAGGTACCGCAGACATCAAGATCCGGATTGCCCTGGCCTTGAAAACGAATCACATGACTACGCTGGCTAATGCACTCGAAAAAATGGTCCAGTGTAAAAATGCTTAGTTCTTCACGGGAAAAATCATCGCAGATCATCGGACCGCAAAAACTGCTGGTACCGGTTTTTGCCAGCATCGCCATCTGCAACGCATTAAAATCGCTGTAACCAACCAGATACTTATTACTGTCGGCTATTTTTTGGTAATCGATATGCGGCAACAGACGCGACAGGCCATAGCTGCCACGCAATGCCATGATGATCTGGACTTCAGGGTTATCGATGGCGGCATGCAATTGCGCCAGGCGCGCGGCATCGCTTGCACCAAACCTTTGATAGGTTTGGGTGTGATCATAATAGTTATGCACCACCACGCCACGCGCGCGCAATACCTGCAAACCACGTTCAACGGCCAGTCCGTCGAGGGCACAGCCACTGGGGGCAACGATGGCGATTCCCGGTTTTTCCGGCAAACCGTTGGCTAAAGATATCTTCATGAAGGCCCTAGTCTTTCCTAGTCTTTTATTCCAGATATAGCGATCTACACGGCGTGCGTCTGGCTTTGCGCCTCAGTTGGCATCAAAGCCAGTCTCTTTTTTTCTGCCAGTGCCGCTCTTCTGCTGGCAAAAAAATCTTTCAGCAAATGACCGCACTCCTCGGCCATGACGCCGGCGGTAAGCGCCGTATGATGATTGAGTTTTTCTTGCTCGAACAGATTCATGACCGAGCCACATACGCCCGTTTTGGGGTCGTTGGCGCCATACACGACTCTGGCCAGTCGCGCATGCATCATCGCGCCGGCACACATCACACAGGGTTCCAGCGTGACGAATAATTCACAACCTGGCAAACGGTAATTGCCTAACAGTTCAGCGGCTGCCCTTAAGGCGACAATTTCGGCATGGGCGGTAGGGTCGTGCTTACCGATAGGATGATTGTAACCACGCGCTATCACCACCCCATCCTTGACCACTACGGCACCGACCGGCACCTCGCCGACCGCCCAGGCCTTTTGGGCTTCCAGGTAGGCCTGCGCCATAAAATCCTGATCAGTCATAGATGCTGACTTTTTTAGGCGTCAACTTCGGCCCAGCAATTGGGCGTTTCGTAGAGGGTCACTTTAGACAGCGACATGTGTCTGCCGTAGCGATCGTGATATACGTCTTTTAGGATATCGAAAGCGATCTTGGCCAGATTTTCTACCGTAGGCACGCGATCTATGACTACCGTCTTATGGCCTGGCATACTATCTAAAAATGTACGCACCATCGTATCTTTTTCATAGACGATAAACGCATGATCCCAAAGATTGACCAAGTATTGATTCGCCAAAGATTTGATGTCACCAAAATCCATTATCATGCCATTATCGGATTCGCCATCTTTCTCGACAACGTCACCGGTTAAGGTGATGAGCAAGGTATAGCGATGTCCGTGCAAGTTTCTGCATTGGCTATTGTGGTCGGGAATCCGATGTCCGGAATCGAATTCTACTTTTCTTGTAATGGTGAGCATGGTCGGGCCTGTACAGCTAAATTAGGGTATCTGAAGAAGTTTGTGGGTTTGCACACTCAACTTCCACTTCGGGTTCGCTTTGCAATAGGCGATGGCGAGACGTAAATTTTCGTCTTGCTTGGGGCCATCCATCGCCTGTACAAAATAATGTTCAAAGTCTAGCGCCTCATAGTCACTCATGGATTGCCCCAATTGAGGAATGACTACCTTCAGTTCGCTACCTTTCAACACCACTAGCTTAGAACCCATCTTGGGGCTGACGCAAATCCAATCTACGCCTTCCGGAACAGGCAAAGTGCCATTGGTTTCTATGGCAATTTCAAAACCGACCTGATGCATTGCATGGATCAACTCAGTATCGAGCTGCAACAAGGGTTCGCCACCGGTAAACACCACATACTTGGAGTCAGGGTAGCTTAACGGCCACAAACTATTGATGCGTTCTGCCAGTGCGGCAGCGGTCTTGAACTTACCACCGCCCTCGCCGTCGATACCGACAAAATCCGTGTCGCAGAACTGGCAAATCGCGCTTGATCGATCTTCTTCTCTGCCGCTCCACAAATTACAACCGGAAAAGCGGCAAAATACCGCAGGGCGGCCGGCATGATTGCCTTCCCCCTGCAAGGTATAAAAAATTTCTTTAATGCTATACGTCACGGCGCGCTTTTCTCCATACGATTATTCCCACTCTATCGTTGCAGGTGGTTTACCGGAGATATCATAGACCACGCGATTAATGCCACGTACTTCATTGATGATGCGGTTGGAAACCTTGCCCAGCAATTCGTGTGGCAAATGTGCCCATTGTGCGGTCATGAAATCGAGAGTCTGCACCGCACGCAAGGCCACCACGTATTCATAGGTGCGGCCATCGCCCATCACGCCTACCGATTTTACCGGCAGGAACACCGCGAAAGCCTGGCTAGTCGCATCGTACCAATTAAGTTTGCCATCACCGGCAGCAGTTTCCACCAGTGTATTACGCAATTCTTCGATGAAGATCGCATCGGCACGACGCAGCAAATCGGCGAATTCTTTCTTGACTTCACCCAGAATACGCACGCCAAGACCAGGGCCCGGGAACGGATGGCGATACACCATGCCATGTGGCAAGCCTAATGCCACGCCCAGTTTGCGCACTTCATCCTTGAACAGTTCGCGCAAAGGCTCTAATAATTTCAGGTTCAGGGTATCTGGCAAACCACCGACATTGTGATGGCTCTTGATGGTATGCCCTTTTTTACCCTTACCGGCACTTTCGATGACATCCGGGTAAATCGTGCCTTGCGCCAGCCACTTGGCATTACTGAGTTTTGCCGATTCAACCTGAAACACTTCGACGAATTCGCGGCCGATAATCTTGCGCTTGGCTTCCGGATCAGTCACGCCCGCCAAATGGCCCATGAACTGGTCTTCCGCATTGATCTGAATGACTTTGACGCCCAGGTTCTTGCTGAACATGTCCATAACCATCTTGCCTTCGTCGAGGCGCAACAGGCCATGATCAACGAAAACGCAAGTTAACTTATCGCCAATCGCGCGGTGTATCAGGGCGGCGGCAACACTACTATCAACACCTCCTGACAAGCCAAGGATCACTTCATCATCACCGACTTGCGCACGGATGGAAGCAACCGCCTCAGCAATATAGTCAGGCATATTCCAGTCTGACTTACAACCGCAAATCTCGTGGACAAAACGACCGATGATCGCTTCGCCCTGTACCGTATGGGTAACTTCCGGGTGGAATTGCACCGCATAAAAACGGCGCTCTTCATCCGCCATCGCCGCGATAGGACAATTATCGGTAGAGGCCATCAACTTAAAGCCGGCTGGCATCTCGTTGACCTTGTCACCGTGACTCATCCACACCTTCAGCATGCCGTGGCCTTCTGGCGTTACGAAATCATTGATCCCTTTCAATAGCGCCGTATGGCCACGGGCGCGCACTTCTGCGTAACCGAATTCACGCACTTTGCCATTCTCAACCTTACCACCAAGTTGCGCCGCCATGGTTTGCATACCGTAGCAGATCCCCAACACAGGCACGCCGGCATCAAACACTGCTACCGGGGCACGCGGCGTATCGCCTTCCGTCACACTACTAGGACCGCCCGATAAAATGATGCCGGAAGCGCCGTAGTTGCGGATGAATTCATCGCTTACGTCGTAAGGAAAAACCTCAGAAAACACACCAGAATCACGAACACGCCTAGCGATCAATTGAGTCACTTGCGAACCAAAGTCAAGAATGAGAATTTTTGAGTGCATAATTTAAATATTAATGTCTGGTTGCTCGGGCATGGCCTGGACAACACGGTTATTTCCTGCAGTCTTGGCAGACAACAGGGCTTTTTCAGCATAGCTTATGAGTACATCAGGTTCAGCATCCGGAAAGGTATCCGTTGATACGATCCCGGCACTAATTGTCAACACTAGCGAAGTGTCATCTAAGGTTTCAGGATGAGACATGATGGTCAGCCTGATTCGCTCGGCAACCGCAGTTGCGACTAAATGCGAGGCGCCAGGCAAGACCATCAGGAAAATATCACCGCCATATCGTCCCAATGCATCAAATGGCCGAATACAGGAACGAATACGACTGACCATTTTTACCAGCACCATGTCACTTACCGCAGTTCCATGGGCATCTTGTATGCTCGTCATCTGGTCCAGCGTCACGACCATTAAAGCCATAGGCTTTTCAGCCTTACTGCAACGTTCCATCTCGATACGCAACGAACGCACAATCGCCGCTTTATTCCAGGTACCTAAAATCGGATCAATCAAAGAATCTCGCTTCAGATTCCGATTTTGCTTGATCAATTCCTGCTGCACCCTATGCATAGACAGCAAAAGCAATTCACGCTCGACCATTACCGCTAAATCAGCAAAAATCTGCCTGTTTTCATCATCAAAATCATGCGGATGATAATCGACCAAAGAGATGCAACCAACGACATTATGTAAAGGATCGCAGATTGGGTGCACAGCATAAAACCGTATGTACGGTGCCGCCGCGACAAACCGATTTGCGGCGAATTTCGCATCAAGCTTAGTATCCGTTACAACCGAGATCTCAACAGGAAAAGGAAGCCCATCACAAAACATGGTTTCCATGGCCAGCATGGAATGTTCACCGTGATAAGCCCGCTCGGACAAATTACCAAAACTGATCAGGCAATTTGCCACGCCAAAGAGTTTCACGCCCAAACGTTCAAGACGCTTTATCCTGAGCTCATACTTCTCGGACATAACGGCTTCATAGCCGGTAGTCAAAGGAAGTATGGTGGCAGGACTTGAACGATCTAACTGTGCGGTCATACCACTCCCCTCCCCCGATGAATATCAGCCTAAAGTCAGAGCAAATTAATCCGCGTGGTAATTTGGCGCTTCCTTAGTAATCTGTACATCATGTACATGAGACTCGCGCATACCGGCCGACGTAATTTCGACGAATTCCGCCTTGGTACGAAGCTCTTCAATAGAAGCGCAACCACAATACCCCATAGATGAACGAACCCCGCCAACCAATTGATAAAGAATCGCCAAAACGCTACCTTTATACGCGACACGCCCTTCAATTCCCTCTGGCACTAGCTTATCGGCATTATTCGAGGCATCCTGGAAATAGCGATCGGCAGAACCGTCCGCCATCGCACCCAGACTACCCATACCACGATAAGACTTATAGCTACGCCCCTGGAATAATATCACTTCACCCGGAGCTTCTTCTGTTCCGGCGAATATACTACCCATCATAACTGTAGAGGCACCGGCAGCCAAAGCTTTGGCAACATCACCTGAGAAACGCACGCCACCATCGGCAATACAAGGAACGCCAGTACCCTTAAGCGCATTAGCAACGTTAGCGATCGCGGTAATCTGCGGAACGCCGACACCAGCGACAATACGTGTAGTACAGATAGATCCCGGGCCGATACCGACTTTCACCGCATCGGCACCATGCTCAACCAATGCAAGCGCAGCGGCCGCCGTGGCTATATTACCGCCAATCACTTCGATATGCGGGTAATTGGTCTTTACCCATCTGACGCGATCAAGCACACCTTTGGAGTGACCATGAGCGGTATCAACGACGATTACGTCAACGCCTGCCTTAGCCAGCAAATCGATGCGTTCATCGTTATCGGCACCAACACCGACTGCGGCGCCAACACGTAACTTACCCTGATCGTCTTTCGACGCGAATGGATGCGAAGTCGATTTCTGAATATCTTTAACAGTGATTAGACCACGCAATTCAAATGCGTCATCCACCACCAGTACCCGCTCCAAACGGTGCTTATTCATCAGTCGCTTGGCTTCAGCCAGATCAGCGCCTTCCGTCACAAATACCAACTTGTCGCGCGGCGTCATTTTGGCACGGACTTCGGCATCCAACTCCTGCTCAAAGCGCAGATCTCGGTTCGTAATGATACCAACAACAAGTTTTCCCTCGACAACAGGAAAACCGCTAATCCCATGCTGCTGGGACAAGGCGATCACGTCGCGAATTTTCATCGTAGGCGGAATCGTGATCGGGTCGCGTAAGACACCAGACTCAAAACGCTTCACCTTGGCGACTTCACGAGCCTGTTCTTTTGGCGTCAAGTTTTTATGAATGATACCTATGCCACCCTCCTGTGCCATCGCAATGGCCAGACGAGCTTCGGTAACAGTGTCCATTGCAGCGGACACCAAAGGGATATTCAACTTGATATTGCGAGTCAAATTTGTCGCAAGAGAAGTATCTTTGGGAAGAATGTTCGAGTATGCTGGAACCAACAACACATCATCAAATGTGAGTGCTTTTTGAAGTAAACGCATAGTATTTCCTATAGGCGCAAAAGCAAATTATACAGAAAACTTGCCGACACGTCTTCATCCATGTAAAACTCTGCAAAATATCCAAATTCAAGACCTCCATTTCCCGAAAGATTTTTATGCCCATGACTAGATCCAAATCTCCAGTAAGCGCACTCATTATCGCGATCACGGCACTATTGATCACAGCAACATGCCAGGCGCAATACGTTTGGCTAGATGAAAAGGGTAATAAGCAATTTTCCGATATGCCGCCACCGGTAAGTGTTCCGGCACAGAAAATATTAAAGGCTCCGCAAAAAAACAATGGTTCCAGTACTTCCGCGACAAAGACCTCAACTGAGCAAACCAAGAACGAGGCCAGCAATATCAATGAACAATTGAAAAAACCGGCCACAACCGCCAGCAAAAATGAGGAATTCAACAAACGAAAAATTGAACAGGAAGAAAAAGACAAGAAAAAAGCTGCAGAGGATCAGCTATCCGCGGATAAAGCCCAAAATTGCGAGCGCGCACGAGCCTATCAAAAAACCATAGAATCAGGCCAAAGAGATTACCACGACCAGCCCGAACGGAGAACGCGCCTTCATAAGCGACGCCCAGCGAGCACAGGAACTGGCCGAAGTTCAGCGCGTGTTAAAGGACTGCAAATAGAAGCACGTAGAAATAGGTAAGAAGCCAGCCCTAGCTGGCTGATTGCTTCTCGGCACGGCGACGACGAGACTCCATAGGCGCAGCAACCAGCGGACGATAAATTTCAACCCGGTCTCCCACTCTCAAAACCGCATCAAAATCCTTCAGTTTACCGAACACGCCAACCCTACAATTGGCAATATCAATTTCCGGATGCAATATCAAGATACGACTTTTAGCGATAGCTTCTTGTAGCGTAGAATTTTCCGGCACCAGTAGATTGCAAATAATCGGTGATTGCGGTGTCGCGTAGCAAATCTGAATTTGCATCAATTGAGGTTTCATGGCAGACGCTAACTGGTTACTGGGCATAAACCAAGTCAGCTTGAGAACAGAAAGAATCAACGAAGCTGTTGGCAATTTTCCCGAAAACCGGACCAATCATGTGCTCCAGTAACTTACTGGAAAATTCATAGGTCAGATCAAATTCAATTTTACAGGCGTCAGATCTGAGCTCAGTGAATTTCCAGCGTCCCAATAACTGCTTGAACGGCCCCTCAACCAGACTCATTTCCATTAGTTTCGGTGGCGAGTTAGTATTTTGAGTGGTAAATCTTTGCTTAATGCCGTGATAATTGATGGATAATGTAGCTGTTAAATGCTGCTCCGTTCTCTGAGCAACATCGACAGCCCCGCACCAGGGCAAAAATTTAGGATAATCCTCGACTCTTTCGACAAGTGCAAACATTTGCTCCGCACTGTATGCTACAAAAACTGTTTTATGTACGACTGCCATTAATAAAAACCATTTGGTAAAATCACTTTCCAAATTTTAACCGACTCACCCCATTTCTCGTGCAAAAAAAACGTTGAAGTTTTTATAAACACGATAAACTGAATATATTTATACAGTATGAGCATTGCCGATAACAGAAAAGCTTTCCACGACTACTTCATCGAGGAACAATACGAAGCTGGAATAGTGCTGCAAGGCTGGGAAGTTAAAGCCATACGTGCCGGACGCGCCCAATTAAAAGAGGCTTACGTCCTTGCGCGCAGTGGTGAAATTGTTCTATTTGGCGCCCACATAGGAGCCCTACCAACAGCCTCCACACACATTCATCCCGATTCCGTCCGGACTAGAAAGCTACTGCTAAATGCGTCAGAAATCAGCAAACTCATCAGTAAAGTAGAGCGTTCCGGCTACACTATGGTACCGCTGAACTTGCATTACACCAATGGCAGGATTAAATGCCAAATTGGCCTGGCAAAAGGAAAGAAGCAACACGACAAACGTGAAGCGGAGAAAGAACGCGACTGGGGTCGCGAACAGCAAAATATCATGAAACAAAATCGTCGGTAATTTACGACTTCACCAACAGTAAAGGTACTTCAGATTATTTTTGCTGAGTGTAGAGATCACCCTCTGCCTCTTGAATCTGGCGGCGCAGCGTTCGCCGCTCATCGACGCTTAGTCGACGTTTTTTTGCAGCATGTTGCTTTACTCCTGTCGTACGACTCAACATTGTTTTTGATTTCGTATCCGTCGTCCGCACACCACCAATGGACGACGCCGGAAGCTCCGCCTCAACACCAACCAGAGTGCGCGTCTGATTGCCACCGTGTGAGGAATCAAAAACTAAGTTGCGACTACTGAGGTGTTCGGCACTAACTCCGGCGACTGCCGGCAATAAACACAAAAACACAGCAAACCTTGAGTAAAACATATTTAATTTTCGATTCATATTCAAACGTTTTTTACGGAGATGAATCTGGCATTCGACCGCCCCAGGTTCATATTAAAAATGGAAATGATTCCTATGCCTAATTTCAAAATACAAACACCGCATATTCAATTCCATTTAAAACCATGTTACTTTACTTGATAGTTTATATTGGCGAGCACCCTGGAGAATAAAAACCGGTAAAGTGTGTAACAGTTTGTAATGAAGATAAGCAAAATACGCACCTTTTCAATTTCTACAAGTAACATACCAGAATGAATACTCCCAAGCAATTTAATGACACTCACCCCGATAGCGGATCCAAGGCAAAGATTTTAGTGGTTGATGATGACGTTCGTTTGCGCGATTTACTAAGGCGATATTTAAGCGAACAAGGATTCAATGTCGTTAGCGCAGAGAATTCCGAAACCATGAATAAGCTATGGATACGTGAGCGCTATGACATGCTGATCTTGGATCTGATGCTGCCAGGCGAAGACGGATTAGCGATTTGCCGTCGCTTAAGAGGTACTGGCGACCAGACTCCCATCATCATGCTTACCGCAAAAGGCGAAGAAGTAGATCGTATTATCGGACTCGAAATGGGTGCCGACGACTACCTTCCAAAACCATTTAGCCCGCGAGAGTTGGTTGCGCGAATCAATGCGGTATTGCGACGCAAATCCCCCAATGAGTCCCCGGGAGCACCATCTGAAGGCCCTCAAGTTTTTGCTTTCGGGGATTTCATTCTGGACCTATCCACGCGCACCTTAAAAAAATGTGGAGAAAACGTCAATCTCACCACCGGTGAATTCTCGGTTCTGAAAGTATTTGCGCGTCACGCACGACAACCACTGTCGCGCGAAAAATTAATGGAGATGGCTCGCGGTCGCGAATATGAAGTGTTCGACCGCAGTCTTGACGTGCAAATTTCGCGCTTAAGAAAATTAATTGAAGTGGACCCCTCAAGTCCAACCTACATCCAAACTGTTTGGGGACTAGGCTATGTTTTTATTCCTGACGGGAAATCGCGATAGATAATTATTCAACAATGAGGGCCTTCGTCAATAGTCCGGACTGGTTCAAAAGTGGTCTCTTTTGGCGCACCTTCTTGTTTTTAGTGTTGCTAGTCATGGCAAGCATGGCGAGTTGGTTTGGCAGCTTTAAGATAGTCGAGCGCACACCCAGAGTGCAACAACTAGCGGCTCAAATTGTTTCGATCGTTACCATTACAGGCTCAGCACTCACCCATTCCGCACCAGACAGACGGCGCGACCTCCTCTTTGACTTAGCTAGCAATGAGGGCATACGCATCTATCTTCTTGAAGCCAGCGATGTCGTTGAAACCCCTGATGCCACTCCTCTATTAAAAGAGTTGCAAAAAGAAATTCAAGAAAAACTTGGGAAAAACACTCGTTTTGCCAAGACCATGAATGGCGTTTCCGGCTTCTGGGTCAGTTTCAGCATAGAAGACGATCAATATTGGCTACGACTGGATCAGGAACGTATTGATCCGGCAAACGGACTTCAGTTTCTGGGATGGGCAGCCATTACCCTCATTCTCACATTGATCGGTGCTGTTTTCATTTCCAGATTGATCAATGATCCGCTTTCAAGACTAAGTACTGCAGCAAGGATGGTGGCAAAAGGTAAGCGCCCAGATCCTTTACCAGAAAAGGGGCCAAGTGAAATTCGAGAAACCAACGAGAGCTTCAATCAAATGGTTGAAGATCTTATCCGAATCGAATCCGATCGAGCGGTCATCCTCGCCGGTATTTCCCATGATTTACGCACACCACTAGCACGCATGCAGTTGGAAGTAGAAATGGCCAATTTAAGCCTTGATGCAAGATTAGGTATGCAATCGATCGAGGATGGCGGTCATCGCTCGCCGGTATTTCCCATGATTTACGCACACCACTAGCACGCATGCAGTTGGAAGTAGAAATGGCCAATTTAAGCCTTGATGAGTGCAAGACAATTAAGACAAAGATAATATGCTTTTTGTTTAATCAGAATTGCTACGCTCCAAGATGGCGCTGGCAGACTGGCATCCCGTGCCGTACTCGCTGCCATCCCGTTCCAGCGACAAGCGTTTTTCTGCTTCTAATTGGATCTGTTTTTCTAGTTCCAGTTTATTTGTGATTTCCTGCAAAGCTAATCGCTCTAATTCTTCATTTTTTTTCTGAAATTCATACTGAAGCTGCAATTGCAGATTTTTTTCATTTTCTAGCGATGCGGTGTTTGAAGATGCGTGCTGCAACTGCAATAAATTATCCAAATGCGCTTGGGCTGCAAGTGCCAGTTCTTGTTCGAAAACGGCTGCCTGTTGCGCCAACTCCCTGGCAGCGACTTCAGCATTCAATTTCTGCTGCAAAGCCATTTTCATCTCGTGCTCGGCTTGTGCTCTTAAGGCATACTGCTGCAAATATTCTTGCTCAGCTTCTAAGCGCAATGCGGCGTCAGCCATCGCTTTTGTTTCAAATGCTAATTTTTCCTGAACTACGCTCAACGCTTGAAATTCCAGAGTGGCGCGTTGATTCTCTAGATCCGTCAGTTGCTTTACGTCGAGCAATTTTGCGTTTACCGCTTCCAGTCCTAACGCTTGCGCTTTTGCATGTGTTGCGGCCGCATCGAATAAGGCTTGTTCAGCATTTTTCGTCTGCAAAACCAATGCTTGGGCCGATTTTTCGGCTTCGACACGTAGGCAAGTGACTTCGGCCAATTCGGTTTCTTGCAGCAATTTTTGCGCTATCACTTCCTGTTCGTTTTGCTCAAGCGCGATGCGCCTTTGCTGCTCCAAACTCAGTTGACGTTCTAAGTCTCTACGATCTCTTTCGACTTGGGCAGACTGCAGCAAGAATCTTGTTTTCTCTTCTAATGCCTGTGCGGCCTCACGCTTTATCAACGACTCTTGTTGTGAAGCTTGTAAAGCAAGTGCTTCTAGCTGAGTCAGTTTTTCCACGTCCTTTAGTAACTCTTCATCGTGCTGATGGCGCGCTTGTGCCAAGCGCAGTTTTTCCTGCTCTTGTTCGTGCAAGGCAACTGACGCTGCCAAGGCCAGTTGTTCCGTTGCCAGATTTTGCTCCAGCAATAAAGCAGCCGCCTGCTCCGCTTCCAGCCTTTGTTTCTGCCATTCGCCTAAATTTTCTTCCTGCTGCAAACGTTCGGCGGTCACTCTGAGCAATATTTTTTGCGCGTCGGCATTGGCGGCCAACTCTTGATACATCGCCTGTTCCGCAACACAAATTGCAAGGCTACGCTGATGCTCTTGAAGCAGAATGGACTTATTTTTTTGGGCGAATTGCAAAGCAACTTGTTCAGCCTGTAATTTTGCACTGAGCTCGTGCTCAATGACTTGCTCAATTTTTAGCTGCTCTTCGGTCGCACGGACAATTTCGCTATCGATACTCATACGTCGATCAGCGGCCTGCTCTAACTCTGCAACTTTTTCTTGCTTTTGCAACAGCAACTGATGGGCCCTATGCTGCATTTCCGCATAATTCTTTACTTTTTCAAATAATGACTTCTCGGCAAGCAATTTTTCATCAGTATCTATTTTGGCTTTTTGCTCCAGAACGACACGCTCGCTTGTCATCGCGGTCAAAGCTAATTCACTTTGCAAACGCGATTGCGCTTCTGCCGCAGCCTGCTGCTCCAGCGACAATTTCTCTTGATACGTCTTTTCTGTTAAGGCAATCGCCTCATATTTTTCTTGCTCTATTGCTCTGGCTTGCTCAAGTGCCGTCAGGGCACTCTGTTGAACGGCTGCTGTTTTTTTCTCAAGGCTAGCCAGGGATTCGGCAATCGTCACGCGGGCTAGGGCGGCATTTACTGCAAGCTGGGTCGCATTCGCCTTCTCTCTGCATTGCGCCAATAAGTTTTGCTCGGCCTGCGATTTTTCTTCTAGCAATTGGCGAACTTCACGTTCAGCCGCAAGACGCTCTGCACAAATATTCTTTTGTAGCGTTTCTGCTTCGAGTTTCGCCGCTACCTCACTCAGTAATTGTTTTTCGGCTTCCAGCTTGGTCTGTATCACGCCCCTTGCATTATGTTCTTGCTCAGCCAGCTTAATCTGAACTTGCATCAACTCTGTAGCTTCGTCAGCTTTTTGCTGCGCAACTAGGGCTGTTTCACGTTGCAGCTGCGTGAAGGCGGTCATCTTCGCCAACCGCAAATGCTCGGCACCAAGGAGCGCATTACGCAATTCTTTTGCTTCGGCTTCTTGCTGCTGCCGCGCTTGCAATACCGTCGTTAGTTCGCGTTCATGCGTGGTTTTCTCTAATATATTCTGCGCTGCGTCTCTTTCAGCCTCAAGTTTCTCTTGATTTGCCAAGGCTGCGTCGCGTTCGGCATTCATGCGAATTTTTTCTGCTTTAGCGATCTGCGCAACCTGGCGCGCCTTCAATAAAGCCAAAGTCGCTGTCTTCTTTTGCATGTCCGCTTGCAATTGTGTCTGCTGCAAAAAATACTTTTGCGCATTGAGCGTCGTCTCTAGCGACAAGCTATGCTGTTTATCAGCTTCACTCTTTGCATCCAAGACTTCTTTCTCTTCTTGCTCAAGCTTGAGCCTTAACTCAGCCTCGGCCTTTGCACGTTCCTCACTGGCCAATTTTTCTTGGGTCGCGCCAAGCACGCGCGCGATCGCATCGGCACGGCGTCGCTCGGCCGCCAGTTTCTCCTGAATTAAAGCCAGGGCCTTCACTTCATCACTTGCTCTTTGCTGCTGAACCTGTAAAAGCGCATTTCCTTCTTCGCTTTTCTGTACCGCGACTTGTGCAAGCTGCTCTTGAACTTGTAATTGTTCAAGTGCTGTTTCTAATTTTATTTTTTCGGCGACGCAAACGGTTTCGCTAACAATGCGGCTTGCTTGCTCTGCCTGTTGCTGCAATTGAAGTAACTCGGCCTCAATTTGTTCAGTTTTCTGGCGTTCCTGCGCTTCTAGCTCTTTGGCTTTTTCTTTTTCCAGCTTAAGCTCAAGCGCCACCGCCGCTTTGTTTTCAGCCTGCGCGCGCAAGTTCTCGACTTTGCCTAACTCGAGCGCATTCTTGGTTTTGAGCTCAGTAGCGGCGTTGGCATTTCTCAGCGATTCAGCTTGAAAGGCAATCGCAGTTAATGCCTGCTGCTCCGCATTGGCTTGATCTCGGGCTAATTGCAGCGCCTCGCGTTCAAATCTAGCTCTTTCTTTAGCCACTTGTGTGGCGCGTTGATGCTCTAACGCCAGTTGCCTTGCAATCTCGCTAGCCTCTTGGTCAGCCTGACGGCGTAGCCTCGCCTCTTCAGTGGCGCTGGCCTCGGCCTGCAATCGTGCCCTCGCATCCGTGTCCGCGTATTGCTCAAATTCGACGCGCTTTAAAGCGCTCGCATGTAATTCTCGTTCTGCCTGTATGCGCGATTCGGTGACACTGCGGATTTTTTCTTCCGCGTCACGTCGCGCTTGTGCAGCGGCGGCGGCGACAGTTTCAGCCTGCTCTCTCTTACTGGCGGCCAACAATAAATCCTCATCGGCACGAATACGTAACTGTATCGCCTCACGGGCTCTACGCTCTGAGTCACCACGTGCTTGCGCAATCGCCTCATATTCTCGCTCTACGGCAACACGCGCCAAGGCATCCTCGCGCGCTCTCACCTCAACTGGGGCGCGATTAATTTCACACTCTAGTGCCAAGGCTTCGGCTTGCTCTCTTTCACGATTAAGCTGCTGCGCCTCACTACGCGCTTTGGCCAGCATCTCGGAAGTTTCACGCGCGTCCTTGTCTCTGCGCTCACTATTGCGCGCCAATTCTGCGATGCGCGCATCAACCCGCGCCCGTTCACGTGCCTCGTGTCTGGCCGACAGCGATGCCGCAGCGCGCTCTGCCGCCCACTGCTGAGCAACTTGCGTCTCCTGCACCAGACTTACTGCCGCCGCTTTCGCCTTACCGGCACCCTCACTCTCAACACGCAACTTCTCAAGCACCAGATTTTTGTTTTTTTGTTCAAACAACAAGCGTTGATCCGCCTGCTCTGTCGCTTTGCTTTCCAGTCTTATGCGTTCATTAAATTCTGAAGTTTCTCTAGTTTCCGCCGCTATCCGCGCCTCGCTCACCGCGCCAGACTGACGTTCCGCTTCAAGACGAGTACGACTACTGAGTATCGCTGCTTGCTCCAACTCCAGATTTTTTTGCGCCAGATTAGCCGCATCAACTTCTGTTTGAGCACGTTCCTGCGCCAGGCTTCTGGCACGCGCTTCCGCTTGCAGTCGGTTTTCTGAGGCCACGGTGGCTCGCGCCTCAGCCTCGACTCGCGCGATGGCCTCGCGGATTCCTTTCACATCAATCCGGGAATGTGTTTCTAAATGCGGGTCCGAGAATGAAGCATCGTCGTCCGCATCGAGACGACCATCCATGGAATAGGCTCCCATAGACAATCTATTTAACAATGTTTGGTTTGCATCCATTTCCTACCCCCGATTGATGGCGACTCTAGCGAACAGTACAAATATCTGGCTAGACTCTCATAAACTAAATTATCGATGATAGGCAAACAAAGCATCTTTGGATAAGAAGAGGAAAACGGCCTTATATCTTTGCTATGAAGTGTAAAAAGCCGCGTACAGCAAGACAATCGCAAGATTTCGTGCTAACAAAGCGCCTGCCCAGCACATAAAGTGCCCAGCAACGCAAGGGCTTTGCACCATTTTCACAGTGGGCAACGTAAAATACGGCACGCATCTTTCATTTGTATTTAATTTGCATTTAATCACGTTTTTTGGAGAATTATCTTGTCAGAGCCTGTTATCGAAATCAGACATCCCCTCATGCAGCACAAGCTCACGCTAATGCGTAGCAAAGAGACGACTACCGACAATTTCCGCCGCCTGTTGCGGGAAATCAGCCAGATGCTGGCGTATGAAGTGACACGCGATTTACCTTTAGAAAACATACAGATAGAAACGCCGGTAGCGACTATTGACGCGCCGGCGATTAGCGGGAAAAAACTCTGCGTGATTTCTATTTTACGGGCCGGCAATGGGATACTCGATGGCATGCTCGATCTGCTGCCAAACGCGCGCGTTGGACAATCGGGCTATACCGTGATCCCGAAACTTTAGAACCAGTTGAGTATTATTTTAAAGTACCGGAAGATATCGCTGATCGCCTGGTCATCGTGGTCGACCCTATGCTCGCTACCGGCAACTCTGCTGCTGCTGCAATATCTCGCCTCAAATTACGCGGTGCGGTCAGCATAAAATTTGTTTGTCTACTGGCCGCGCCCGAAGGTATCAAGGTCATGCAAGCGGCTCATCCCGATGTCTCTATCCTGGCTAATGCGCATCGATAGACCAATAAACCAGCCTGAACGAGCATGGCTATATGTCCCAGGCCTGGGCGATGCGGGCGACCGTCTATTTGGTACCAAATAAATTTTTACGTACAGAGCATAGAAACGAAGTGTTGCAATTGAACCGCGAACTTTACCAGCATCAATTTGCTCGATATGCTCTTTACGCTGAAAAGCCTTGGCTTCTACCGTGATACGTTGAAGGATGGACTGGTAATTACGTTTCCTTAATTTATTCTTATTTAAGCACAACGTTACAAAAAAGCGTTCGTAACAATTAGCTTCTTCCTGCAAAAACCAGATTTGCAATTCCTCCTGGGCAATTTCAGCTTCAGTCAGGGCCTTGTCCGCCACCACCGAAGACAATATTGTGCCACTGGCATAACTTGCATCGAGTTCCATGATAGTTTTATTCAATACGACCTGATCGATCTTTGCCTGCTGTGCCAACAAATTTTGACTAAAAAACATAGCACCAAACAATACGAACAGTGCAACACCATGTTTAAGCCTATCATAAACAGCAATTTTCATTCGACATCCCTTAATATCCTAATAATACTCAAACTAATGTATCGGTAACGTGACGCTGATCAGCATTCATATACTCTTGTGATTGCATTTCTATGATACGCGACACGGTACGATGAAACTCATTCGATAAGGTTCCTTGAGTATATAGTTGCTCAGGTGACACTTCAGCAGACATAATCAACTTTACTTTATTATCATAAAACACATCAATCAACCAGGTAAATCGTCGCGCCTCAGAAGACATCGCTGCCGACATCTCTGGTATCGACGACAATATCACGGTATGGAAGCGACTCGCTAGTTCCAGATAGTCATTTTGCGAACGAGGGCCGCCGCATAAAGTGGCAAAATCAAACCAGATAACGCTACCTGCGCGGCGTAAAGGACGTAAATCGCGTCCCTCAATATTCACGCGGGCCTCTTCGTCCTTGGCTTCCGCAATGCCTGCGAATGCATCCCTTAGACTTTGGTCGGTTGCTGCGCATAAGGGCGTCAGATAAGCCTGTACCTGCTCCAGCGCACGCTTGCGGTAATCATTACCAGAATCGACGTTTAATACATCGAGCTTTTGCTTCAATAAGGCGATCGTAGGCAGCATTCTGTCACGATGCAAACCATCAGGATACAAGGTATCAGGCTGGTAATTGGAGGTCATCACAAACGACACGCCATTAGCGAATAAGGCGTTTAGCAGGTTATACAAGAGCATGGCATCGGCCACGTCCGAGACATGAAACTCATCGAAGCAAATCAGGCGATACTTTTTTGCTATCCTGCGCGCCACTTCATCGAGAGGATCAGCGACGCCTTTGAGCTCATCTAACTGCCTGTGCACGCCGCGCATAAATTCATGAAAATGCAAGCGGACTTTACGAACCACCGGCACTACCGAATAAAAGCTATCCATCAGAAAGGATTTGCCACGCCCCACCCCGCCCCACATGTAAACCCCTTTGGGAACATCGGGACGCGTGATCAAGCGCGTCAATTTATTCGAGCGTTTCGATTTGTACTGCACCCATTCATCAAATGCCACCTGCAGGCGATCAACGGCAGCCTTTTGTGCTGCATCCGCCTGAAAACCGCGCTTACTCAATGCGTCTTGATAGAACTCTGTGACATTCATACTAACCGAAAGAAAATGGAACAACATTAAACAAATGCCGCTGATGACGAATCAACAGCGGCACAATGACTACAAATTTCTAGATTTTTAGAAATTCAAGGAACGCTTATCTACTGCAAGAGCCGCTTCCTTAGTCGCTTCCGACAAAGAAGGATGCGCATGACAGATACGGGCGATATCTTCCGCAGAAGCGCGGAATTCCATAGCAACGACAGCCTCAGAGATCAATTCGGAAGCCATAGGCCCAACGATATGTACACCTAAAATCTCATCGGTAGTGGCATCGGCCAAAAACTTCACCATGCCTGATGTATCGCCCAATGCACGGGCACGGCCATTGGCCATAAATGGGAAAGTACCCGCTTTATAAGCCACGCCATCGGCCTTTAACTGCTGCTCGGTGCGACCAACCCAGGCGATTTCCGGTGAAGTGTAGATAACCCAAGGAATAGTATTAAAGTTGACATGACCATGCTGACCGGCGATACGCTCGGCAACGGCAACACCCTCTTCTTCTGCCTTATGCGCCAACATAGGGCCGCGCACCACGTCACCAACCGCCCACACATTTGGCAAGTTGGTTTTGCAATCGCCGTCAACCGCGATGAAACCGCGTTCGTCAAGCTGCAAGCCTACGCCTTCAGCGTTAAGCCCATTAGTATTTGGCGTACGGCCGATGGAAATAATCAGCTTATCAAATACTGCTTTTTGCTCCACGCCCTTGTCGTCGGTATAGTTGACGGTAACGTCTTTTTTACCTTTAACGATTTCACCAATTTTCACGCCCAAATTGATAGACAAACCCTGCTTAACGAAGAGCTTGTGCGCCTCTTTAGCGATTTGCTCATCCACTGCACCAAGGAAAGTCGGCAACCCTTCCAGAACGGTTACCTGTGCACCGCAACGGCGCCAGACACTACCCATTTCAAGACCGATGACACCCGCACCAATCACGCCTAATTTTTTTGGAACGGCACCGATAGTCAGCGCGCCATCATTTGACAGGATCATTTCCTCATCAAATGCAGTGCCTGGCAAGGCACGCGCATTGGAACCGGTAGCAATCACGATGTGCTTAGCGGAAATACTCTCTTCAGTTTTACCAACAACTTTAATGGTGTAGACACCGTCTGCAGCTGCTGCAAAAGAACCATGACCGTGGAAAAACGTCACTTTGTTCTTTTTAAACAAGTAGACGATTCCGTCATTATTTTGTTTAACGATAGTATTCTTACGTGCCAGCATCTGAGCGACATCCAGCTCCAAGCCTTTTACCTTGATACCGTGATCAGCAAAAGCATGACCAGCGTGCTCAAAGTGTTCCGATGACTGCAGCAATGCCTTAGAAGGAATGCAACCGACATTGGTGCAGGTACCACCAAGTGCAGGACCGCCCTTATCATTGCTCCAGGCGTCGATGCAAGCGACGGAAAAACCCAACTGGGCTGCACGAATGGCAGCAATATAGCCGCCGGGACCGCCGCCGATAACGACGACATCAAATTGTTTACTCATGGATATACCCTGCTTATTCTGGTTTTAATACATCTCTTGTCGATAGCATCTACTTAGTCTTCTTCCGGTACGAATATCCATGCAACGATATAAGCGACCAGGCCAAAGCCGAAATAAAAACTAAACGTGACGAATAACAAACGCCAGACCCAAGACTCCAGCCCGGTCAGTTTTCCCAAACCTCCACAAATCCCTGCCAACCACTGGTCATTTTTCGAACGTCGAAAACGATTCAATTGATTCAGTGTATTTCCTGCACCGGCCTGTTGCGGAGCATCAGTCAATGGAGCTTCCTTGAGAAGCTTGGTTTTGGCTTGCACGAACTCTGCATCAGTCAGTGCTCCTGACTGATGCAATTCATGCAGACGTTGGATTTCGTCAGCGAGATTCATATTTATGAATTGATTACAAATCCAACAAAAGACGCGCAGGATCTTCCAGCGCTTCTTTCATCGCAACCAGACCCAAGACGGCTTCACGGCCATCGATGATACGGTGATCGTAAGACATTGCCAGATAGTTCATCGGACGAACCACGACTTGGCCATTTTCAACAACAGCACGGTCTTTGGTTGCATGCACACCCAAGATAGCCGACTGTGGCGGATTGATAATCGGTGTCGACAACATAGAACCAAAAGTACCACCGTTGGAGATAGAGAAAGTACCACCGGTCAGGTCATCGAGTGTCAATTTACCGTCTTTAGCCTTGGCACCGAATTCACCGATTTTTTTCTCGATATCAGCGATAGACATTTGATCTGCATTACGCAGAATAGGCACCACCAAACCGCGCGGGGAACCGACTGCGATACCGATATCAAAATAACCGTGATAGACGATGTCATTGCCATCGACAGAAGCGTTGATCACCGGATATTTTTTCAGTGCCGCAACAGCCGCCTTGACGAAGAAGGACATAAAGCCCAACTTAACGCCGTGCTCTTTCTCAAACTTGTCTTTATATTTGTTACGCAAGTCAATTACGGGCTGCATGTTGACTTCATTAAATGTCGTCAAGATAGCATTAGTCGATTGAGATTGCACCAAACGCTCCGCAATACGTGCGCGCAAACGGCTCATAGGAACACGTTCTTCAGGACGATCGCCCAGCTTAGGTGCCGCAGGTGCAGCGACCTGCTGCAGTGCTGCCTTAGCAACCGGCGCTGCCACTGGCGCAACCGCTGGTACCGCTGCTTTAGCGGAAACTGCCGCAAGAGCATCACCCTTAGTTACGCGACCATCTTTTCCGGAACCATCGACAGCGCTAGCCGACAGATTATTTTCAGCCAAAATCTTGGCAGCCGCTGGCATTGCAACGCCAGCCGATGATTTGGCACCGGATTCGACGGACGCAGCTACAGTTGCAGTCGCCGCAGGTACCGCTGTCACCTGAATCGGGCTAACCTTCGCAGAGCCATCGGTATCCAACATTGCGATAACTTCACCAGCGACAACCATGCTACCGTCGCCCTTGATAATTTGAGTAATCACGCCATCAGTCGGCGCAGGCAATTCCATTACGACTTTATCAGTCTCCACATCAACCAGATTTTCATCACGGGTGACTGCTTCACCGATTTTTTTATGCCAGGTCAGCAAAGTCGCTTCAGCGACTGATTCAGATAACTGAGGTACTTTTACTTCGATAATTGCCATGTTTTTTCTCCGTTTCGGATTCTATCGGGCGCGGCAGCTTCTACCGCGCTACATATCATTATTTGGTCAGGATATAACCCTTGAGCTTGGAAAATGCCGTATCCAGCAATGCTTTTTGTTGTGCGTAATGCTTATCGTAGTAACCGACAGCAGGAGATGCACTAGCCGGACGACCAGCATAGGCAAGCTTCTGCCCATCTTCCAGACTCTCAAAAATGTTGTGCTGAATCTGGAACCATGGTCCCTGATTCTGCGGCTCATCCTGAGTCCAAACCAATTCTGACAACGCCGGGAATTTCTTCAGTTCTGCAGCGAAGCTCTTATGCGGGAAAGGATACAACTGTTCCACACGAATAATTGCCACGTCTGTCAAACCACGTTCTTTACGAGCATTGACCAGATCAAAGTAAACTTTGCCGGAACAGGCGATGACGCGCTTAACTTTCTTCGCATCAATTTTCTCGTCGACTTCACCAATCACGGTTTGGAAGCTACCCTTGGCCAATTCTGACAACGAAGAACCGGCATCCTTATTCCTGAGCAGAGACTTCGGTGTCATGATCACCAATGGCTTACGGAACATCCGTATCATCTGACGACGCAACAGATGGAAAATCTGTGCCGCAGTAGTAGGCTGAACAACTTGCATATTATTGTCAGCGCACAATTGCAGGAAGCGCTCAGGACGTGCTGAAGAATGCTCCGGACCCTGACCTTCATAGCCATGCGGCAACATCATTACCAGACCAGACGCGCGCCCCCACTTCACTTCACCAGAGCTGATGAACTGATCGATGACGACCTGCGCGCCGTTGGCGAAATCACCGAACTGCGCTTCCCAGATCGTCAAAGTATTTGGCTCAGCTGTTGAATAACCATATTCAAAAGCCAAAACCGCTTCTTCGGACAGAACTGAATCGATGACCGTAAATGGAGCTTGCTTCTCTGAAATGTTTTGCAGAGGAATATAAGTACCGGCATCCCAGCGCTCACGTTTTTGATCATGCAATACTGCATGACGGTGCACGAAAGTACCGCGACCAGCATCTTGCCCGGTCAAACGGATGGCATAACCAGAGGAAACCAGAGACGCATAGGCCAAATGTTCGCCCATACCCCAGTCCAGATTCATCTCGCCGCGACCCATAGTTGCACGGTCGCCCAATACTTTTTCGACCAGACTATGAGGCTTAAATCCCTCTGGGACAACGGTGATACGCTGCGCCAGACGCTTCAACTCCGTCATAGGCACCCCCGTATCAGCTGCATCAGTCCATTTGCGGTTCAGGAAAGGAATCCAGTCAACTGCGTATTTATTCTTGAAATTCGAGATGACAGGATCACGGGTATGCTTACCTGCGTCCATCGCATCACGGAAAGCTTTTACCATCACATCGCCGGTTTCCGCGGCAATCGTTCCCTGAGCAGATAATCTGTCAGCATACAATTTGCGCGTGCCAGGATGTTGTCCGATTTTCTTGTACATCAAAGGCTGGGTCAATGCGGGCGTATCTTGCTCGTTATGTCCCAATTTGCGATAACAGATAATATCGACAACCACGTCTTTTTTGAATTCCATGCGGTAATCCAAAGCGATTTGCGTCGCCAGAACCACTGCCTCAGGATCATCGCCATTGACATGCAATACAGGCGCTTCAATCATCTTGACGACGTCAGAGCAATACAATGTGGAACGTGAGTCGCGCGGATCAGAAGTAGTAAAACCGATCTGGTTATTGATCACGATATGCATCGTACCGCCGGTACCGTAACCGCGCGTCTGCGCCAGATTCAGGGTTTCCATAACCACGCCCTGACCTGCGAACGCTGCATCACCGTGCACCAGGATTGGCAACACTTGCGAACCATCTTTATCACCGCGACGCTCCATACGCGCCTTGACCGAACCCTCAACTACCGGATTAACGATTTCCAGATGGGATGGGTTAAACGCCAGCGACAAATGAACCGGACCGCCAGGAGTAGAGACATCCGAAGAGAAACCTTGGTGGTATTTAACGTCACCGGAAGGCAAATCATCGCCGTGCTTACCTTCAAATTCGGCAAACAGGTCTTGCGGCATCTTACCGAGAGTATTTACCAATACATTCAGACGTCCGCGATGGGCCATACCGATAACGATTTCTTCGACACCGCGCTCACCTGCGCGCTGTATCGTTTCGTCCATAGACGCGATAAAGCTTTCACTACCTTCAAGCGAGAAACGCTTCTGTCCGACATAACGTGTATGCAGATAACGTTCCAGACCTTCGGCAGCAGTCAGGCGGTCAAGAATATGCTTTTTCTTGTCAGCAGTGAAACTAGGCGTGGAACGAATCGACTCAAGCTTTTCCTGCAACCAGCGTTTTTCAGCCGGGTCGCTGATGTACATAAATTCCGCACCGATAGAACGGCAATACGTATCACGCAACATATTGAGCAAATCACGCAAGGAGCAGACTTCAGAACCAAAATAGGTATTACTGATGTTGAACTGAATGTCCATATCCGCATCGGTG
Source organism: Undibacterium piscinae (assembly GCA_003970805.2). Lineage (GTDB taxonomy): Bacteria > Pseudomonadota > Gammaproteobacteria > Burkholderiales > Burkholderiaceae_D > Undibacterium > Undibacterium piscinae. Next base: position 381,107 of record CP051152.1, on the reverse strand, counting down.
AAGCCGTAAAAACTTGGCTCCAATTCCGGGATACTAGGACGTTCCTGGCGCTGCAAAGGATCAAGGTTCGCCCATTGGCTACCCAAAAATCGATATGCTGCTATCAGTTGCTGAGCAGCGACGCGTTTGCGTCCCATATCAGCATCAGCCGTAGCGAGCACAGTCCGCATAGGACCTTGCTTGGCGCGTTCGGCAAATGAAGCTATCACAGGAGCGTGAGCAACGTCTGGGCGGGCGGAACCATCAACAGCCGGCACATGTTGCATTGCATCGAAATAGGCGCGCCAATTATCAGGCACAGACCCAGGATTGTTTAGATACGCCTCATACAGCTCTTCTACATACGGCGCATTGCCGCCGAACAAATACGAGTTAGCGTTAAATTGTTGCATCATCTTGCTCACCTTTCTTCGCGTTTTGCGAGATTAGCGGGTTAATCTAACCTTCCGCGACACGGCCTGACCGGTTAGCGGATTGCACATCAAGTTGTGGGGAAGGGCTGATTTGAATATCATTGCATTTTTTGCTTCGCAGGTTATTTTTAATAAAAAATCACTTTTTTGAAGCAAAAATGAAAAAATACGTCCAAAAATTTCACTTTCGAACCGAAGCATAGCATCTTTACGGAATAAAAAAAAGCGAGTCATCAAGACTCGCTTTTTTTTGCACGCATTTTAAAAAAAATTAACGTTTTCCAATAGGCTGAACATCACGCGTTGGCGAACCGACAAACAACTGACGTGGGCGGCCAATTTTTTGCTCAGGATCAGAAATCATTTCTTTCCATTGCGCAATCCAACCAACTGTACGCGCCAGAGCAAAAATTCCCGTAAACAAGGAAGTTGGAATTCCCAGAGCACGCTGTACGATACCGGAGTAGAAATCGACGTTAGGATAAAGTTTGCGAGAAACGAAGTATTCGTCTTCCAACGCAATTTTTTCCAGAGCCATGGCCAGTTTAAACAACGGATCATCTTGCAAGCCGAGTTCCTGCAATACTTCGTAGCAAGTCTCACGCATCAACTTGGCGCGCGGATCGTAGTTCTTATAAACGCGATGACCAAAACCCATCAACTTCACGCCGGAATTCTTGTCTTTAACCTGGCGAATGAACTCAGGAATATTGTCAACATTACCAATTTCTTCCAGCATGCTCAAGGCCGCTTCATTCGCACCACCATGCGCAGGACCCCACAGGCAAGCGATACCTGCAGCGATACAAGCGAATGGATTAGCACCAGAGGAACCAGCCAGACGGACTGTCGATGTCGACGCATTTTGCTCGTGATCCGCATGCAAAATCAGGATACGATCCAAAGCGCGCACCAACACTTCATTTATCTTATATGGAGCGCATGGTGTCGAGAACATCATGTGCATGAAGTTTGCGCTATACGACAAATCATTGCGTGGATAAACGAAAGGCTGGCCAATCGAATATTTATAAGCCATCGCCACCAGAGTAGGCATTTTCGCGATCAAACGAATCGCCGAAACTTCACGGTGATGCGGATCATTGATATCCAGGGAATCATGATAGAACGAAGCCAACGCACCAACCGTCCCCACCAGAACCGACATAGGATGCGCGTCACGACGGAAACCACGGAAGAAAAATTGCATTTGCTCGTGAACCATAGTGTGATTGGTTACAGTCGCTACAAATTTGTCTTTTTCAGCCACATTTGGCAATTCGCCATTCAAAAGTAAATAGCAGGTTTCCAGAAAATCGCCGCCATTGACCGCTAACTGCTCAATCGGGTAGCCACGATACAACAATTCGCCTTTGTCACCATCGATATAAGTGATCGAAGAATTACATGCCGCTGTCGACATAAAACCTGGGTCATAAGTGAACATCCCGGTACTCGCATACAATTTGCGAATATCGATTACATCAGGACCAACAGTCCCTTTGTAAATTGGCATTTCCAATGATGCGGAACCATCGGAAAAAGATAGTGTTGCTTTTATTTCAGAGTTAGTCATGGCTCTTCCTTCGATGTAGCGGTGAGTCGTTAATTAAAAAAACACAAAAAAAAATTTATATGATTCAGGCTTGTTGCAAGCGAACTAAAAGTGCGCGAACGTGAGGGAAATCAATCTCAATATCCGGCTGTTTTTTTGCCATCAACAAGTCCATCAGGGTATTGTCCGATAACTCCATCAGGCGACTAAAAGCGTCAACCTCATCATCAGTCATCACTTCTTCATGGGCATCAAGAAAACGAGTCAAGATCAAATCGTTTTCCAGTAAGCCTCGTCTCGCACGCCATCTGAGCCGAGCGCGTTTTGCGGGATCACTTTGATGGGATTGAGCAACAGATTCAGACATAGGTTCAGACATAAATACTTTCAATCAATACTACTTATTTCACGCAACTCTCAATGCAAAACGAGGTCTACACTTTAATGCAGCCTTAAAAACTGCTTGAAATAAGGGCGGCACCCTAAGGGAACCGCTCTTTCTACGACTCAGTAAAGCAATTATTTTTCGCTACACTGCGCGTCTAACCATCAACTCCTTGATCTTACCGATCGCACGAGTTGGGTTTAAGCCCTTAGGACAAACATCCACGCAATTCATGATCGTATGGCAACGGAAAAGGCGATATGGATCTTCCAGATTATCCAAACGCGCGCCAGTAGCCTCATCACGTGAATCAGCGATAAAACGATAAGCCTGCAATAAACCTGCCGGGCCTACGAATTTATCCGGATTCCACCAGAACGAAGGGCAGGACGTCGAGCAGCAAGCGCACAGTATGCACTCGTACAAACCGTCCAACTCTTCACGCTCAGTCGGTGACTGCAGACGCTCCTTTTCAGGCGGAGTCGTTTCATTCATCAAATAAGGCTTGATGGAATTGTATTGCTTGAAAAACTGCGTCATATCGACGATCAAATCACGGATCACCGGCAAACCTGGCAAAGGACGCAAAATGATAGGCTCAGTCAATTCATTCAAATTGGTAGTACAAGCCAAACCATTCTTTCCATTGATGTTCATTGCATCGGAACCACAAACACCTTCACGGCATGAGCGGCGCAAAGCCAGGGAATCATCAACGTCAGCCTTGATACGCTGCAGCGCATCAAGCAACATCTTGTCAGTGTCTTGCAACTCCACCGTCAGATCTTGCATGTAAGGCTTAGCATCCTTATCAGGATCGTAGCGGTAGATTTTAAATTTTAGTGTGCGTGCCATAGTAGTATCTCTTTAAAAAGTGCGCTTTAGAACGTGCGAGCTTTAGGCTTGAAGGTTTCGACTGTCAGCGGCTTGGTAACGACTGGCTTATAGTCTAGACGATTGCCTTCGGAATACCACAATGTGTGCTTCATCCAATTTTCATCATCACGCTTTTCATAATCACGATGTGCGTGAGCACCACGAGATTCCTTACGTGCATTCGCAGAAGTGATCGTCGCTTTCGCTGTTTCAATCAAATTATCCAATTCCAGTGCTTCCACACGGGCGGTATTAAACACTTTGGATTTATCTTTGAATGACACATGCTTACGGCGCTCATCGAGCAGCATAATTTCTTTGTAACCTGTTTGCAGCAAATCATCAGTACGGAACACACCGCAGTATTTCTGCATAGTGCTACGAATTGCGTTAGCCACATCTTGGACGCGCTCAGTTCCAGTGCTGTTTTCCAACTTGGACAGACGGGACATTGCCAGATCAGCCGCATCAGCAGGAAGATCCTTATTGCTGCGCTCTTTCAGCTTACTCGCGACAACGTGATTACCGGCCGCACGACCGAATACCAACAGATCAAGCAAGGAGTTGGTACCGAGACGGTTTGCGCCATGCACGGAAACACAGGCACATTCACCGATCGCATACAAACCATTAACCACTTCGCTGCTACCATTTTTTGGAGCAACGACCTGACCATGGATATTGGTCGGAATACCGCCCATCTGGTAATGGATAGTAGGAACGACAGGGATTGGCTCTTTGGTCGCATCAACGTTGGCAAATTTATGACCAATTTCCAGAATCGACGGCAGGCGCTTCTGAATTGTATCTGCACCAATATGACGCAAATCCAACATCACGTGATCCTTATTCGGACCACAACCACGGCCTTCTTTAATTTCCTGATCCATAGAACGGGAAACGAAATCACGCGGCGCCAGATCTTTCAAGGTAGGAGCATAGCGCTCCATGAAACGTTCACCTTGGCTATTAACCAAAATACCGCCCTCACCGCGCACGCCTTCGGTAATCAAGACACCGGCACCGGCAACACCGGTAGGGTGAAATTGCCAGAATTCCATATCCTGCAAAGGAAGACCTGCACGCGCTGCCATACCCATACCGTCACCGGTATTGATAAACGCATTGGTAGAAGCGGCAAAAATACGCCCAGCCCCACCGGTTGCAAAAATCGTGGTCTTGGCTTCCAGCATCATTACCTGGCCAGTTTCCATTTCAAGCGCTACCACACCCAAGACGTCACCGTCAGCATCACGAATCAGATCAATCGCCATCCATTCCACATAGAAGTGAGTACGGGCGCGGACATTGCGCTGATACAGCGTGTGCAACAAAGCGTGACCAGTACGATCGGCCGCAGCGCAAGCGCGCTGAACTGGCTTTTCGCCGAAATTCGCGGTATGACCGCCAAATGGACGCTGATAAATAGTGCCGTCGGCGTTACGATCGAAAGGCATACCAAAGTGCTCAAGTTCGTAGACCACTTTTGGCGCTTCGCGACACATGAATTCGATAGCATCCTGATCACCCAGATAATCGCCACCTTTGACGGTGTCGAACATGTGCCAGAACCAATTGTCTTCAGACATATTACCAAGGGAGGCGCCAATGCCACCTTGCGCAGCAACAGTGTGCGAACGGGTAGGGAAAACTTTTGAAAGAACGGCGACGTTCAGGCCTGCTTCAGCCAATTGCAGGGACGCACGCATACCGGAGCCACCTGCTCCGATGATTACCGCGTCAAAACGGCGGGAAGGAATGGCGGATTTAATTGCTGCCACGGTTAAACTCTCCACAAAATCTGTGCCGCATATCCGGCACTAGCGACCAGCCACAAAATAGTGGCGACGTGAAACACAAGACGCAAAACAACCGAATGCGTCACATAATCCATCCAGACATCACGCATACCTACCCAAGCGTGATAAAACAAAGCCATAAAGACAGCAAACGTTGCAAGCTTGAACCATTGCTGAGCGAAAATTCCAGCCCAACCTTCATAGCTAAAGTTGCTACCAGTCAAAAACAAGCCCAACAGGATAATGGTGTATACCGCCATGACGATGGCCGTCAGACGCTGAGCCAACCAATCACGCAAGCCGTAACTTGCACCAACCACCAGGCGCTTAGGTCCAATATTGTTATTTGCCATTAAAATACTCCAAACAATTTCAATGCTACAGCTGCAGACAAAGCCAGACTTACCGCAAGAACTCCGACTGCCGATTTGCGAGCGGAATCTTTATCCAGCCCAACATGCAAATCCATCAACAAGTGACGCATACCAGCACAGAAATGATGCAAAAATGCCCACACCAATGCCAAAATAACCAACTTTGCAAATACACCAGAGGTAATTTGCTGAAACACAGCAAACGAAATCTCCGAAGTCAGACTGTTATCCAGCAAATACAAAATAAAAGGCAACAACAAAAACATCAGCATTCCACTAATGCGATGCAAGATGGAAACAAAGCCAGCCAAAGGCAAGCGATACCCCCCAACGACAGCATCGGCCAGACGCATAACACCAAAACGCGGCCTATTTTTTACAACTTCAGACATAAATAATCTCCCCATTAATAGCCTGTATAAAAGCCTTACAATTTTCGCCTATTTTGGTGCATTGCACCAACAAAAAAGGCATGTTTCGTAAAAAAATAGCCCAATTACCCTCAATTCTCAAAAAAACATCCCCCCATATCTGACGACTTGCAGAACTAACTGAGTTCATTCTGATAATGATGCGCGCTCGTCAAATACAATCCGCGTCGCAACTCCACTGGCTTATCGCCATAAGTAAAAGAGACTCGCTCCACATTCAAAAGTGGCGTCCCGACACTCACATTAAGTAATTGCGCTGCCAAAGGCTCAGCACATACAGCTCGGATCTGCTCTGACGCACGAATCATATGCGTGCCGAATTCGGTCTCAAACAAGCCATACATAGGCCCCTTGTACTCATTCAAACGCTCGGCAGTTAAACCCTTAAAAATCACACCAGGCAACCAGAGTTCATCGAGAATGGTAGGAACACCGGAAAATGCCTGCACCCGCCGCAGAAACACGACGGAATCACCGGACTTAATATCGAGAAGACGGGCAACATCAGCCGGCGCGCGCAAGCGCTTGACTTCAATGATGCGATTCTCCGGATAATGCGGCACACCTTCATCAGGCAACAACCGCAAAAAGCGAAACTGAGAACGAGCCTCATGGTGCGTCGCGACAAACGTACCCTTACCCTGCCGCCGAACCACCAGATTCTCCGCAGATAATTCATCAATCGCTTTACGTACAGTACCCTGACTGACTTTAAAGCGGGTCGCCAACTCATTTTCACTAGGAATCAACTCACCCGGCTTCCACTCACCCGACTGCAAGCTCTGGGTAATCAAGGCCTTAATCTGCTGATACAAAGGACTGAACGTGGGCGAAGTCACAGACGCAGAATTGCCACTACCCGCAACATATTGAGTCGCTCCGGCATTCTGATTATTAACTATTGGAGGGGATGAATTCATAGACCGCAATTTCAACACAAAACACAACACTTAGTCCAGCAGAAATTGATTGGTTATGTGTCTTATATAAGACATAAGATATAGGTTGACACATCACTAAAGTCATCTTAAACTCACAAGCACCCAATCGCTTAGTACGCTTAGCAGCGCATAGCGACCAAATGTCGACGCGCCCTGCAACGCAGTCATTGCCAAGGCAAAGGCGAGCATGGCTGAGCGCATATCATTTGATCGGGCGCAAGCAGCTCATTTGTTGCAATGCGATAAAATACCGACAAGCATCAAGCCTGAGAGATTAATTTGGCTGACTTGACCCGCTTTCAACGGTATGATTATAGGCTGGTCTGTTTCGCAAGGCATTGCAATAAATAAAAAAGTTGCATTACCCGCAAACACCACAGATTTTAACTTCTTTTTTCACCACCTCGGAGATGCACCATGGCAAAATCCCCAATGCGCGTAGCTGTTACCGGCGCTGCCGGCCAAATTGGCTACTCACTTCTGTTCCGTATCGCCAACGGCGACATGCTGGGTAAAGACCAGCCAGTGATTTTGCAATTACTGGAAATTCCTGACGAAAAAGCGCAAAAAGCGCTTAAAGGCGTCATGATGGAAATCGATGACTGCGCATTCCCGCTGCTGGCAGGCATGACTGCTCATAGCGACCCTATGACAGCATTTAAAGATATCGATGTAGCGCTGTTAGTTGGTGCACGTCCGCGCGGCCCAGGAATGGAACGCAAAGATTTACTCGAAGCCAATGCACAGATCTTCACCGTACAAGGTAAAGCACTTGATGCAGTCGCTTCACGCAATGTAAAAATCTTGGTGGTCGGCAACCCTGCCAACACCAATGCCTACATCGCCATGAAATCCGCACCTAACCTGCCTGCGAAAAACTTCACTGCAATGCTGCGCCTGGATCACAACCGCGCATTGTCACAAGTAGCCGCAAAAATTGGCAAGCCAGTTGCAGCAATCGAAAAACTCTGCGTTTGGGGCAATCACTCCCCAACTATGTACGCTGACTACCGCTTCGCTACAGCAGATGGTCAATCCGTCAAAGACCTGATCAATGACCAAGTATGGAACAAAGACGTTTTCTTGCCAACAGTAGGTAAGCGCGGTGCAGCAATTATTGAAGCACGCGGCCTGTCTTCAGCTGCTTCTGCCGCAAACGCTGCAATCGATCACGTACGCGACTGGGTACTGGGCACTAACGGCAAGTGGACAACGATGGGCATCCCTTCCGATGGTTCCTACGGTATTCCTGAAGGCACGATGTTCGGCTTCCCTGTAACCACAGAAAACGGCGAATACACGATCATTCAAGGTCTGGAAATCGACGAATTTTCACGTGAACGCATCAACGTTACTCTTGCAGAGCTGCAAGAAGAGCGCGATGGCGTGAAACACCTGGTAGGCTAATAGCATCAACGGCAGGTTTGGCACGTAAAACGACCAAACCTGCCGATCACCACTTTCAACTCCCCTACTGCCCATCCCGATGCATCCTTCCGAAGTCTTATTTCAGGAACAGTTAGCACCGGTGTTTTTACCGGCTTGCGATCACTACGCCGGCTCTGAAAAATTAATGCAAAAATCCATGCTCTTGCAAAGCGAGCTTGGTCCGGTTTTCGATATCACTTTTGACTGCGAAGACGGCGCTGCCGCCGGCAATGAAGCCAGTCACGCACAACTTGTCGCAACCCTTTTGGCGTCATCAGAAAATAAATTTCAGCGTATCGGCGTCCGCGCACACGATATTCAAAGCCGTTTTTTTTGAACAAGACATTCACACTATCATTGCTGCAGCAGGCGACAAACTTGCGTATTTAGTACTTCCAAAAGTAATAGATGCGGCGCAAGTAAGCGCGGCGATCGATCAAATCAACAGCATCTCACGCGATCACGGTCATCGACAAATTCCCATTCATGTACTGATTGAGACTCACAGCGCGCTGGCAGACGTCAATCAGATCGCGGCACTACCACAAGTGGAATGCCTGTCATTTGGCATCATGGATTTTATCTCATCCCATTTTGGCGCAATTCCGGCAAATGCAATGCGCTCACCCGGACAGTTTAGCCATCCGCTGGTCATGCGCGCAAAGCTGGAAATCGCGGCCGCGTGCCACCGCTACGGCAAAACACCGTCACACAATGTTACAACCGAATTCAAAGATTCAGCTATAGTTTCAAGCGATGCTACACGTGCGATAATGGAGTGTGCCTACACTAGAATGTGGAGCATACATCCGAATCAGATTAAGCCCATCGTCAAGGCATTGTCACCCAGAAGCGCCGAAATCAATGAGGCAATATCGATTTTAAGTACAGCACAACAAGCGCAATGGGGACCGATTCAGGTTAATGGTCGCTTGCATGACAGGGCGAGCTACAGGCATTACTGGATGCTCCTTAAAAAAGCCCAGATGACACAAGCAACACTGCCTGAAAGTGCGCAACAATTTTTGTAACATGCGGCATTACTTTATAGCCCGCAACAAGGAGATTTCATGAAAAAAATTATACAACTCATCAGTATCGCAACATTTGCCACGGGGATTCTTGGCTTGGCGACACAAGCTCAGGCAAATACGACGACTAGCGCCAGCAAAGCCAAGCCACCAAAGGCAAGTAAAGCGATAGCGACACCAGTCGCAACTGACCCAGATGAAGCGGAGCCAAACGTTCAATTGAGTAAATCTTTTGAATACAAATGCGAATTAGGCAATACCCTGACCATGTACACCAATGCGGATGATCAGCAACACGTGGGCATGCGCTGGAAACACCGCATTTATCGCATGACCAGAATGGAAACCTCTACAGGAGCCAACCGTTTTGAAAACACCAAGGCTGGTTTTGTCTTTATAGGCATTCCGGCAAAAGGTTTGTTGCTCGATTCACGTCGCGGCCAGCAACTTGCAAACGAATGTAAAACTACTGACCCAACTTTGGCTGATGCGCTCAATGTCAGCGATGCACCAGTTCAGACAAATTAATCTGAATTAGTTATTAATGGGCGATACCATAACTTGGTTTCGCCCTTTCAGTTGTACGTGTTTTTTGTACGCGTTTTTTGTACATGTTTTGACTTGGATTATTGATCCACGAATCAGAAAAAAATACGACCGCCACAGGCGAGCTTCAACCACCACACAAGAATACCTTCGATTCGCTAAAATACGCACCAAGTCAAAAAGCCCATTACGACCCTTGCCTGCACTAAAAAATTCATTATTAAGCGTAGCACCCGCCGATATCAACGCCAATCCAGTCGAACTCCAGCTCAACGGCAACCATGCTGTAATTTAGCTGTAAGCCTACGGGTTTATTGTTGTGTCTATTGATGCAATTTGAGCGCGTTGCATTATCCATACGCGATTGCAACAACTTATCATTTCATACTATCAAGGACATCATCATGTGGAAAATTGCCGTTGGTTTCATCCTCTTCGCCGGACTCGCACTGTTCATCATTTTTAAAGCCGGCGACAAGGTCGACATGCAAGGTGAAAGTGGCAACATGACCGAGGTTCACGAATCGGCTTCCGCGCATGCAGAAGCAACTCCGACGTCCTTACCTGCAGCAAGCCCGACTGCACCGGCGGCAGATGCGGCAGCAACCAGCGCCAGCAAATAATCATTACGCAAGCTACATAGGCAGTCCGAAAGGCGCATCAAATATTGATGCGCCTTTTTTTATTTCGTTCATCACGAATCGAGTTTTACACCGCCTGCATTCGACGTATTCAAAGCGTATCAATAACTCAGCGACATCCCGGGCCCGGGCTCTTTTCTGCGCAAGCGACTTAAGCTTACATAGTAAAATTTAGCTTCTGATACGCGACATCAACGCTTAAAAACCAACTCCCATACGGATTTAGCGGCACGAACAACTGCACCCGGAATATCTATATACACTTATTTTCTTTTGACTTTACTCAAAGTTGGCATATCCTCATCAAGCTCAAACGGTAAAGCGTCAACAGGCTTAAATTTTCACGCTTATACTCTCGTTTAAAAATCAGTTTAATGTCGTCTTGACTTGAACCCAAAAGGAAATCTATGGCTCTCTACTTGAATAATGCAGACTCTATCGGACGTACGCCACTGGTGCGCCTCAATCGCATCACCGATGGCGCCGGTGCCACCGTACTGGCGAAGATAGAGGGACGTAATCCAGGCTATTCAATCAAGTGCAGAATCGGCGCGGCAATGGTGGCTGACGCAGAGCAACGCGGCTTGCTTGGTCCGGGCAAGGAAATCATCGAACCAACCAGTGGCAACACCGGCATTGCCTTAGCTTTCGTCGCTGCTGCCAAAGGCATACCACTGACACTGACGATGCCAGACACCATGAGCATAGAGAGGCGCAAGCTGCTGGTCGCTTATGGCGCCAAACTCATCCTCACGGAAGGCGCCAAGGGCATGAATGGTGCGATTGCCAAGGCAGAAGAGATTGTCGCCAGCGCGCCCGATCGCTATGTCTTGCTGCAACAGTTCAAGAACCCCGCCAACCCAGCCATCCATGAAAAAACCACCGGACCTGAAATCTGGGATGACACCAATGGCGGCGTCGATATTTTCGTCTCCGGTGTTGGCACCGGTGGCACCATCACCGGCGTGTCACGCTACATCAAGCAAGCCCGTAGCAAAAAAATTCTCACGGTCGCAGTCGAGCCCACCGCCAGTCCGGTACTGACACAAAAGCGCGCCGGTCTGCCGCTACAACCTGGCCCGCACAAGATTCAGGGCATAGGTGCGGGCTTCGTACCCGACGTACTTGATATGTCTTTGATAGACCAGATTGAGCAAGTTAGCAACGAAGACGCCATCCTGTATGCGCAAAGACTGGCGAAAGAAGAAGGGATTCTGGCAGGCATCTCTTGCGGCGCAGCGACTGCGGTCGCGATACGCCTGGCCAAATTACCAGAGAATGCCGGCAAAACCATCGTCGTGATCTTGCCGGATTCGGGCGAACGCTACCTCAGCTCGATACTATTTGAAGGCTTGTTTGACGCCAGCGGCGTGGCCGTTTAGTTGATACTTAGTTGACATTAAGTTGACACTATAGCTTGATACTACAGAATCCCTTTGCCGCTGGCAGCGGGGATTCTGTAGTGGCGTAATATCTAGCCGAAGTCCTTGAAAGTTTCCAGGTCGATTTGCACGGATTCATCCCCCGCGGACATCCAGATTTGCCCGTCTTGTATCGTACATTGGAGTTGCATCGTGCGCTGCGCCATCTTGGCTAGTTCCTGACTGGTCGCCGAAGCGATATTCATCACCTTCAGGTTTTTCGCCCTATCAAGCCGGCTATTAATGCCTTTCCACCAGATAGAGCTAGCGTGGGCAAAGCTATACACCACGACCTGATCTGCCCTGCCACAGGCTTTCAGGAGACGACGGTCTTCCGGCTGTCCGACTTCACCCCACAACTGGATCGCATCGGTATAGTCTTTCAGCCAGAAATCAGGCTCTTCCGTATCCGAGATGCCCTTGCCAAAACTCAGGCGCTCACTGGCGTGGATGGCAAAAGCGAGCACACGCACCATCATGCGCTCATCGGTTTCAGACGGGTGCCGCGCTATCGTCAGGCTATGGTCGGCATAATAGCCGCGATCCATATCGGAGATATTCAATTCTGCTTTGTAGATGGTTGATTTAAGAGCCATTATTTGAATACCACTGTCTTATGTGCATTGAGTAAAATACGATGTTCGACGAAACACTTGACGGCACGCGCCAATACTACGCATTCAACATCGCGACCGATTGCCGTTAAGGTTTCCGGATCCATCGCATGATCGACACGCTCGACATCCTGCTCGATAATCGGACCTTCATCAAGATCACCGGTGACGAAATGGGCGGTAGCACCAATGAGCTTAACGCCGCGTTCATGCGCCTGATAGTAAGGTTTAGCGCCTTTAAAACTAGGCAGGAAGGAATGATGGATATTGATGGCACGACCGGCCAGCGCCGCACACATCTCCGGTGACAATATCTGCATGTAACGCGCCAACACCACCAACTCAACCTGATTCGTTTCTATGATCTCCAGCACCTTTTGCTCCTGGGCGCGCTTGGCTTCTGCCGATGCGCCCACTGCCAGCGGCAAATGGTGGAAAGGAATGTTATAACTGGCCGCCAATTGATAAAAATCGGTGTGATTGGAGATGATCGCCTTGATTTCCACCGGCAATAAGCCACTCTTGAAACGGAACAGCAAGTCGTTAAGGCAATGGCCTATTTTTGACACCATCAACACCATGCGTGGCTTGTGACGCGCATCGTGCAACTGCCAATTCATCTGCAAAGTATCGCCCATACTGGCAAACTCGGCGCGCAAAACGGTATCGCTGATGCTCGCATCTTCCAGCGCAAAATGGACGCGCATAAAAAACAAGGCTGATTGCGCATCGCCAAACTGGGCGGAATCGATGATATTGCAGCCATGTCTGGCTAAAAAACCGGAGACGCTGTGCACGATACCGCGCTGATCCGGGCAAGACAGGGTAAGAATGTATTCTGGATGCATGATAGTGGAAGGAGAAAAAATTTCAGAGCGCATTGTCTCATGCTCAAGACAAAATTCGCCTGACAAAATTCGTCTGAAGATATGCTTTTAAAATAAAACATTTAAAAAGCACGTTCGTTCTAATTAATGTATAGTGGTTTCGTTTTAACAACCCGGCAAGCACAGGGTGCAAAACTTTGGGCAAGATACGAGCGACTGACGAACTATATCAACGGAGACAAAGACTATGACCAACCTGACCACACTGAACAATCAGCAATATCGCCTGGCGGCGCGCCCGGTAGGTATGCCAAAACAAAGCGACTGGTCCTTCACCACGGAAACGCTACGTGACATCGCCGACGGAGAGATCGCGGTTCAGACTATCTACCTCTCGCTCGATCCTGCCATGCGCGGCTGGATGAACGAAGGCAAGTCATACATACGCCCGGTCGCGATCAATGAAGTGATGCGTGCCGGCGGCATAGGCAAAGTAATTGCTTCAAAATCCCCCAAATTTGCGGTCGGCGATTACGTCTCAGGCGGCATAGGCGTACAGAAATACTGGGTAGGCGCCGCCAACGATAAAACCGCAAGCTTTTACAAAGTGGATGCAGCATTGGCGCCTTTGGCTAAATATCTGAATGCCTTGGGTATGCCAGGCATGACAGCCTACTTCGGCTTACTCGATGTCGGCCAACCCAAGGCCGGCGAAACTGTGGTGGTCTCCGGTGCCGCAGGTGCGGTGGGCCAAACCGTTGGTCAGGTCGCCAAACAAAATGGCTGCCGTGTAGTCGGCATCGCCGGCGGCAAGGATAAATGCGACTTTGTGGTCAACCAACTGGGCTTTGATGCCTGCATCGACTACAAGAGCGGTTCGGTGAAGGATGGCCTCAAAGAACATTGCCCGGACGGTGTTGACATCTACTTTGATAACGTCGGTGGCGAGATCCTCGATACCGTCCTGACCCGCATCAACCTGAAAGCACGCATTATTATCTGCGGCGCGATCTCGCAATACAACAACACCACGCCAGTCAAAGGCCCGGCCAACTATTTATCACTGCTGGTCAATCGTGCCCGCATGGAAGGTATCGTGGTATTCGACTACATAGCGCGCTATCCTGAGGCAGTCAAACAGATGGGTAGCTGGATGGCGCAAGGCAAATTCCAGACCCGCGAAGACATCGTACAAGGGATAGAAAATTTCCCTGATACGCTGATGATGCTATTTGAAGGAAAAAACTTCGGCAAATTGATTTTACAAGTGAGCGAAGAGTAAATATCTAGTCGCCTTGTCCACGAGAGACACGAACTACAGGAACCGCACGGGTCACAAAATGCATGATTCAACGCATAGAGCTGATGCCCGTGTATTTTTTCATGAATATCGTGATTTCCTTGGACAAGGTAAAAGCTCAATACGATGAGCCAGCAGTAAGCACACTCCTAGCTTTGTTCATCACGCACCGCATAGCGTTGCGCCATCACCGCACAGACCATCAATTGCAGCTGATGGAACAACATCAAGGGCAACAACACCATCCCTACCGTATGGCTGGCAAACAAGACTTTTGCCATAGGCACACCGCTGGCCAGGCTTTTTTTGGAACCACAAAACACCACGGTGATCTCGTCTTCCTTGCTAAACCCCAGACGGCGACTGGCAAACATGGTAAGGCTCATGATGATGGCCAGCATCACTGCACTAATCCCCAGCAAGCTAATGAGCATCACAGGCGGCACCTGACGCCACAAACCCTGCACTACCGCCTCGCTAAAGGCGACATACACCACTAGCAAAATTGAGCTCTGATCGAGCATTTTCAGACTATCCTTGTGCTTATCCATCCATCGCCCTATCCATGGACGAGCGATTTGCCCCGCGACAAAAGGCAATAACAGCTGATAGACGATTTTCAAAATCGCTTCCAACGAAGAATGCCCGGCTGTTGAGGCTGCCAACAACAAACTTACCAACAAGGGCGTCACAAATATACCTATCAGATTACTGGCCGAGGCACTGCACACGGCGGCAGGTACATTGCCACGCGCCACGGCAGTAAATGCGATGGAAGATTGCACCGTAGAAGGCAATACGCACAAGAACAAGATACCCAGATATAGCTCGGGACTCACCAGCCACAACAAGGCAGGCTTCAAAAGCACGCCGAGCAAGGGGAAAAAAGCGAAGGTAAACAACAAGACCGTCAGATGCAAGCGCCAGTGCGTGGCACCGGCAATCACGGCGGCACGCGAGAGTTTTGCGCCATGCATGAAAAACAGTAAGGCAATCATGGCAGTAGTGAGGCGATCAAAAACTATCGCAACTTGCCCCTCACAAGGGAAAATACTGGCTGTCAGAACCACTTCTCTTCTTTTTTCTTTTTTCTTGCCCAACAACAGCAAAGTCATGTTATCGGGTAAAAACCTTGGTCGTTTCATTATGCGTCATGATCGCCGGCTGGCGACCATCAGAAGAGATAGAAAGGCAAATCAGGATAAATCAGGCAGGTGCATCAGTACCGGTGGCATCTTCGCCCTCAGCATCATCCGGAGTTTCAGTCTCCGCCGTATCGCCAGCCTTACGTTCAGCTTTATTGCGCAGCTTCTCTTCTTTTTTCTTTTTCTTGGCAAGCTCTTTTTGACGCTTATCAAATCCGTAATTAGGTGTTGCCATGATGTGCTTTCAAGTTTTTTGCGAACTGTACCACATTCACGCCTGGTTGCATCGCACTGCCGCCCCTACCATCGCCTCGACCTTTGCGGCCGGCGCGAACCAGCAACAGCCGTTTGAACTCGGTATGTCTGCCACCAATGTACCGTTTGCGATCGCCAATATCCGGGTCGAAGTACCTGAAGTGGCCGCCCATACGCGGATAGGCTGGTTTCGCTCGGTCTCGAATATCCCGCACGCCTTTGCCATCCAGTCATTCGCGGCAGAGTTGGCGCACGCCGCGCAACGCGATCATAAAAGTTATTTGCTCGATTTATTGGGGCCAGCGCGCAAGATCGATCCACGCAGCATGGGTAATGATTTTAATTATGGCGAATCACCAGAGCGCTACCCTGTCGACATTGCCCGCATGCGCCACGTCATTGAACTGGCGACCAGCAAGGCCGGTTGGGGCCGCAAGCTAGCTAAGGGCAAGGCTTTGGGCTTGGCCGTGTCGTACAGCTTTGTGAGCTACGTCGCAGTGGTGATCGAGGTCGACATCAATGCCAAGGGCGAACTGCGCATCCCCATGGTGGATATGGCGATAGATTGCGGCCCCTTGATTAATCCGGATCGCATTCGTTCACAACTAGAAGGTGCCTGCATCATGGGCATTAGTCTGGCGCTGAGCGGTGAAATCTCGTTTAAGCAAGGGCGCGTCGAGCAAAGCAATTTCCATCAATATGAAATTTTAAGGGCCTATGCGGCACCCCGCGAAATTCGCTGCCATCTGGTGGAAAATAGTTTGGAGATAGAACTAGGCGGAGTCGGTGAGCCTGCCATGCCACCGATCGCACCGGCGCTCTGCAATGCGATCTTTGCCGCGACCGGCAAGCGCATCAGAAATTTGCCTATCCGCGATCAGATCAGCAAAGCGTAAAAGCACCTAGCCCAAGACCCATAGCCCATGCGGCCTCCAGGGCTATGCCTTGGAGAAGCGCATGGACTATGCGCGCTGGCAGGGGTGATTTTTAAATCCTGGTTGAGAGACCAGCAGGCTCATTCTTTGCGGTAGGGTCTACGCACTGGCTGCAAGTCTGAGCCTAGCGGGCCACGCAGGGCCAGCGTCACCAGACTGAGGATGATTTTAAGTAAAACGAACACCAGGAATAGCGTCAACACCAAGGGGATCAGGCTAATCAGCAAGGCGATGCCCAAAACGACGATGAGTACTTTCGGCAAGGGCGTGCGCAATAGGCGCAAGCTCAGTTTTTTAGCAAAACCTTGAAACTCTTGACTCGCTTGGCGCAGCACTGAATACAAATATTGACGCGTAGAATTTTTCATGTAAATTTTCTTGATGAATAGGATAACTGGGGGGGAGATATCTCAGACCCGAGCTAGGCATTATGCAACAAGCAATTTTTAAGTGCCACGGTAATCGCACTAGCAATTTGCCTTTTTTTAATAACAGGACTTACGCAAAAAAAAACGGCGGATCAATGATCCGCCGTTTTTCACTAGCTTAGTTCTGCAACAAATTAGAAGCTGGCATTGAGCCCTAATTTAAGCCCTCTAGGCGCGCCGGGCGTGATGTTGTTATTACTATTGGCCGAGGCGTAGTAATTCTTATCGAATAGATTTTCTACGTTCATTTGCAACTGCAGATTTTTATTCACGCGATAAAAAACCGCTGCATCGACCCGGGTAAATCCAGGCACCACCACCGCATTGTCATTCGACGCATAGATCTGCCCACGATATACCAGGCCAAGACCAGCGCCCCAGGCCTGACTAAAGTCATAGCGATTCCACAGCGAGGCGCTATGCGTAGGCACTTGCGCTACCACCGCGCCAGCTTTAATACTGGCCGATTGGGTCTTGGTAATTTGCGCATCCTGATAGGCATAGCCCCCCATGATGCTCCACTCTGGCGTCAATTTTCCGGTCATACCAAGTTCCACGCCCTTACTACGCTGGCCATCCACCAAGATGCTTCTTGTGACATCCAGAGGGTCTGGAATCACCACATTTGTGCGATCGAGTTGATATACGGCTGCGCTAGCTTCCAGATTCGGCAAAATATCCCACTTCGCACCTAACTCCAGATTCTTAAACTGTTCGGGATCGAAAGCCTGATTGCTGCTAGTGAGCGATCCCAATTGATCGCCAGCACGTGGTGCAAACGCCAGGCTATAGCTACCATACAGCGACACTGTAGGCATAGGTTTAAACACCAGGCCTATGCGTGGCGAAACCGGCGTATCAGTGACCTGGATATTTTCCAGGTTACGATTATTCGTAAAATCCATCGCAAAACTATCGCGGCGCAGACCGACTATGGCTTGCCATTGTGGCGAGAATTCGATTTGATCTTGCAGGTAGACAGAAGCAATCGTCGCCACCCCATGATTATTCGCATCCGTTGCACCTTGCTTAAACGTGAGCGCGGCATTACTCAGAGGATTGACCACCGACACATTGATACTGCTGACGCTCTTGCCTGCCACCGTAAAATACCCGGTATTTCGGTAGTTATCGGTGACCTGACGACCCAGTTCCACACCCGCTAACATTTTGTGCTGCACAGACCCAGTCGCAAGGCTAAACATCAGATCGGTTTGGTTAAAGAAATTATCGCGCTGTGTGGCATTGTTATACGCTTTTAAAGCGACACTGGTGCCGGTAGCATTGACCGAATCAGGAAAAATATTCTGATAAAACTTATCGTATTTGGCATAGCGGGTGCGATTGCGCAAGCTAATACCAGCGCCAAAATCATGCTCGATCAGCGCCGAGAATGCATCGACTTTAGACCAGGTGGTACTCAAATCGGGGTCACCAAAAAATGTGGATGGATCGGTCTTGATAGGCTTACCCAAAAATGAAGGAATACCTCTATCGGTCGTGCGCTCGTCTTTGAAATGTTCGTAACCCACCACCACACTGGTATTGGCGCCCGCGCGCAAGGCCAAAGTAGGATTAATGCCCGAGCGCTTCAAATTAAAATAATCTCTATAGCTATCAGAATTCTCGACTAAGCCCGTCACGCGGATGGCGGCACTCTGATTGATGGCCCGGTCTATCCGTTTGCTGAGGATAATCGCGGTTGAAGTTTGCCGCACACCGTCCAAAGTACCGATCTGATCGAGTAATTTATCTAACACTTCGGTGGTTGCGCAGTGCAAAGTAAGCATATAGTCAATCGCACCACTGACCGCACACAAGGTTTCCACTTCCGGCAGTTGCTGCAAATATTTCATCAAGCCTGATGCATAGCGCGCTTCCACCGATAAGCCCACATAAGCGCGTACCGCCGCCTGATACATGGATGGATTCAATTTCAAGCCATAACCGGCAATCACCTCGCGCTTTTCCAAGGCACTGATACGTGCAATCACGGTAGTCCTGGCAACACCGACGAGTTTCGCGATCGTGGTCACCGGCAATCTGGCATTGTCCATCAACAAGGCAAGAATTTTCTTATCAATATCGTCTAGGCTAGGTTTCATATGCACAATTCGAATTAATTGTTCGTCATATTGTAGTGCGTTTGCACATTATGACGATACTTTACACTCTATTATCTGACAGCGCTTGCTTCTACACTAACTCCGTTGGTTCAAATTAAAATAATCCGGAGACACAAATGACTACCAAACTGATCCTACTAGGTGCCGGCAAAATCGGCGATGCGATTCTCAACCTGTTATCCCATAGCGGCGACTATCAGATCACAGTAGCCGACCGCGACCCCGAGCGCTTGAAATATGTCAAGCAAGCCGGTTTCCCGAATACCCGCATCGTGCAAGCCGATCTGGGCGACAAACAGGTAGTGACTGAGCTGATACGCGGACATCAGGTGACTTTATCGGCCTGTCCTTATTTTTTGACACCGATTATTGCCGGGGCTGCCAAGGCAGCCAACTCGCATTACTTTGACCTGACCGAAGACGTGGAAAGCACCCGCATCGTCAAGCAACTGGCGGAAGGCGCCGATTGCGCGTTTGTGCCGCAATGCGGTCTGGCACCAGGCTTCATTTCCATCGTTGCCAACGATGTCGCCAAACGCTTCGACACCTTGCGTGACGTCAGCATGCGTGTCGGCGCCCTGCCGACCTTCCCGAATAACGCCTTAAAATACAACCTGACCTGGAGCACTGATGGCCTGATCAATGAGTATTGCAACCCATGTGAAGCGATTGTTGACGGCCACTTACGCGAAACTTCGGCACTGGAAGAAATCGAACATTTCTCACTCGATGGCATCGATTACGAAGCCTTCAACACTTCGGGCGGACTGGGCACCTTGTGCGAAAGCCTGTCTGGGAAAGTGCAAAACCTGAACTACAAAACCGTGCGCTATCCCGGTCATCGCGACATCGTCAAAATGCTGATCCGTGACTTGGAATTGGGTAAGTTGGAACGCCGCCCTATTCTTAAGGACGTCTTGGAGACCTCCATTCCCATGACAAAACAAGACGTGGTACTGGTATTTGTCAGCGTCATCGGCATGCGCGACGGCCGTCTCGAACAAGAGTCTTACGCCAAGAAAATCTACAGCCAGGTGGTCAATGGACAATTACTGTCCGCGATACAATTGACCACGGCTTCCGGCATTTGCGCCATGGTTGACATGGTCGTCACCGGAAAATTGCCACAGCACGGCATGGTGCGACAGGAACAGGCTTCGCTGAACGACTTCCTGGCGAATCGTTTCGGCCATTACTACGCACTTTAAACTTGTACTTTTAACTACGCGATAGTCGCACACCACGAACAAATACCACGACATATTGCAACAGGAGATCACAAGAAATTGCGCCGATAGCGTATATTCTTGCGATCTCTTTTTTACATTTCGCCTGCATTTCACCATTTATTTAGCCACTGCCTTTGCGGAGACCTCATGGACAATAACATCAATCACCTACTGGCCGAACTCGGTGTCAACCTGACCGACTATCAGGGTCAGGACCTGGCAAGTACCTCGCCTATCGACGGCAAAAACCTCGCCAGCCTGCGTGCCGACACACCGGAGCAAGTCCAGGCCAAAATCAGCCACGCCCACACTGCCTTTTTGCAATGGCGCGAAATACCGGCACCGCGTCGCGGCGAACTGGTACGCCTGTTCGGCGAAGAGCTGCGCATCCATAAACAAGCCTTAGGCAAAGTGGTCACGCTGGAAGCGGGCAAGATTTTGCAAGAGGGGCTGGGTGAAGTGCAGGAGATGATCGATATCTGCGACTTCGCGGTCGGTCTGTCGCGCCAGTTATATGGTCTGACCATCGCCTCCGAACGCCCCGGCCACCGCATGATGGAAGTCTGGCACCCTATCGGCGTGGTCGGTGTGATCTCCGCATTTAATTTTCCGGTAGCGGTATGGGCCTGGAATGCGGCACTCGCCTTTGTCTGCGGCAATAGCGTCACCTGGAAACCGTCGGAAAAAACCCCATTGACGGCGCTGGCGACCCATGCATTGTTCATGAAGGCAGTGGCGCGTTTCAACGCCAGCGGCAATCATGCGCCAGCTGGCTTGGCTGAACTGATCATAGGTGGCCGAGATACCGGTGCGCAGATGGTGGACGACAAACGCGTGGTGCTGGTCAGCGCCACCGGTAGCACGCGCATGGGCCGGCAAGTGGCCGAGGCCTGCGCCAAACGCCTGACCCGCACCATCCTGGAACTGGGTGGCAACAACGCTATGATCGTCGCCCCTAGCGCCGATCTGGAAATGGCGGTACGCGGCATTACCTTCTCAGCCGTCGGCACCGCCGGCCAGCGCTGCACCACCTTGCGCAGGCTATTCGTCCACGACAACATTTACGACACTCTGGTGCCACGCCTGAAAAAAATCTATGCCGGGCTGCCTATCGGCAATCCTTTGGAAAAAACGACGCTGATTGGCCCATTGGTTGATCAGGCCGCGTTTGACGCGATGCAAACCGCGCTCGCTGTGGCCAGACAAGAACAGGGGTTGGTGTTCGGCGGCGAGCGCGTCGCCGTTGATGCTTGTGATCACGCCTACTATGTGCGCCCGGCCTTGGTAGAAATGCCTACCCAGACGGCCGCCATGCACCATGAGACCTTCGCGCCCGTCATGTACATCGTGCGTTATACTGACTTGCAACAAGCGATAGACTGGAACAATGAAGTGCCGCAAGGCTTATCGTCGAGTATCTTCACTACCGATATGCGTGAAGCGGAACGCTTCATGTCAGACAGCGGTAGCGACTGCGGCATCGCCAACGTGAATATCGGCCCGTCCGGCGCCGAAATCGGCGGTGCCTTCGGCGGTGAAAAAGACACCGGCGGCGGGCGTGAATCAGGCTCCGACGCCTGGAAAGCGTATATGCGACGCTCTACCAATACCGTCAATTTCAGCAACTCGCTACCGCTGGCACAGGGCATCAGTTTTGATATCTGATTACTAGCAATACGGTAAACGAGACAGCATCGCCACCTAGGTGGCGATTTTTTATTGTTAGAATAAAATGTGGTTTGCGCTATACTGAAATCCGACTATATGGCTGCAAAATACGCTGCCAAATGCACCTTTGGTGCGATCACCATACCATCCGGGATCATCAATGCGCATCACATATTTGCTCATTATCGCTACGTTCCTGCTTCTGACTAGCTCCCACAGCATTAGCATTAGTCAGGAATCAGAAGTCGTGCGATTCCCTCGGTTATCTGCCGAAATTGACCCTAACGAGACTTATATTCATGAATTACTGCTGCTCGCGCTGGAAAATTCCGGTACGCAATATCGGTTGGTGCCCACCGAAGGAAAAATGCAACAGGCCAGATCAATTTATGAGATGACGACTCAACACGGTAACGTTGACCTGATCTGGAGCATGGGTACCGACGAGCGCGAAGCACAGATGATCGCGATCAAAATCCCCATAGATAAGGGGCTGATAGGTTGGCGCATACCATTAGTAAAAGAAGAAAACGCCAAGCTGTTTGCCAACGTCAAAAATTTGCAGGATTTAAAGGCCTACACAGCAGGACAAGAGCATGACTGGCCCGACACTCCCATCTTACGAGAAAACGGTGTACGGGTAATCACCTCAACCTCTTATGAACCACTGTTTAATATGTTACAAGGTGGGCGTTTTGATTATTTTTCCGAGATCCATGTTCGAAATATGGAGTGAATTTGCCGCCCATCCTAAGCATCGGTTGCACATAGACCCTTACATCATTCTGCACTACCCGGCCGCGTATTATTTCTTCGTCACGCCACGCCGTCCGAAACTGGCGAACGACCTCAGGCTGGGGCTGGAAATAGCCATTAAAGATGGCACTTTTGAGAGCTTATTTCAAAAGCACAACCAGATATCGATCACCAAGGCCAACCTCAAGCACAGAACCGTCATTGAGATGAAGAATCCTTTAATTCAGAATAACAAAGCTTTTAAATCCGGGCCCGAATACCGGCCCGAATTATGGTTTCAGCCTTGAGCGTCGCGATCTAGTTTTCGCAAATACGCCAATTTCTCGGCAATTTTTATTTCCAGGCCGCGCGGCACGGGACGATACCATTGCTGCCCTTCCAGGCCCGCCGGCAGGTAAGTCTCGCCGGCCGCGTAAGCATCTGGCTCATCATGCGCGTAACGATACAGCTTGCCGTAACCGAGTTCTTTCATCAACTTGGTCGGTGCATTGCGCAGGTGCTCGGGTACCGTTCGTGAGCTATCTTTCGCCACCAAAGCACGTACTGCGTTGTAGGCCTTATAGGCCGCATTTGATTTTGCCGCACAAGCGAGGTAAATCACCGCTTGCGCCAAAGCCAATTCGCCCTCGGGAGAACCAAGGCGTTCGTAAGTTTCGGCCGCATCCAAGGTCATACGCAGCGCGCGCGGATCAGCCAGGCCGATATCCTCGCTGGCCATCCTGACGATACGCCGCGCCAGATAACGAGGATCAGCGCCGCCGTCGAGCATCCTGACCATCCAATACAGCGCGGCATCGGGATTGGAACCGCGCACCGATTTATGCAAGGCAGAGATCTGATCGTAAAAGGCATCGCCGCCCTTATCGAAACGTCGCAAGGCATCGCCCAGACATTCGGCGAGTAATACGGCATCAACTTCCCTGAGCTGTTTTGCGGCAGCGGCGCGCGCGGTAATATCAAGATTATTCAGCAACTTGCGACCGTCACCGTCAGCACTGGCAATCAGACTAGCTTTCGCCTCCGGAGTAAAACTCAAACCGGTCAATTCTGCTTCACAAGCCTTATCCACCATCGTTGACAAATCTTCGTCGGCCAAGGATTTCAATACATAGACCGAAGCGCGTGACAGCAAGGCGCTATTGACTTCGAACGAAGGGTTCTCGGTGGTGGCACCGATAAAGGTGAACAAGCCACTCTCCACATGCGGCAAAAAAGCGTCTTGCTGGCTTTTATTGAAACGATGCACCTCATCGACAAACAGGATGGTGCGGCGCTGTGAATTTGCCTGCAAAATCTGCGCACGTTCCACCGCCTCGCGGATGTCCTTAACACCCGACAGCACCGCCGACAGCGCAATAAATTCAGCGTTAAACGCATCGGCCATCAATCTGGCCAGCGTGGTTTTTCCGACCCCGGGAGGGCCCCACAAGATCATCGAATGCGGTTCACCGGATTCGAACGCAACACGCAAGGGTTTTCCCTTGCCCAGCAAATGTTGCTGGCCTATCACCTCATCGATGCTAGTGGGGCGCCGGCGCTCGGCCAGCGGGGTATTTCTTGATGCAGGGTTCATTGACGGGACACATCTGCGCCAGATGGAATAATAAATTTAAACTGATCCGCTTTGAATGCAAGATTTTTTTCCACATTCTTCAGTGTCACCAGAGAAACCTGACCAAAGCTGTCGCGCAATTCCAGCGCCAAAGGCAGACCGTCTTTCATGCCTATGCCAATATGTTCAAACTGACTGTCTTTGGCTTTGGGGGTCGCTTCCAGCCACTCCACTCCCTGCTTGACGCCAGCTTCCTTGAGATGGAAATTCTTTTCGAGATCGCCGTTGCCGAACAAGATCGCCGCAGGACTGGCGCCCAGCGCGCCATTCAATTCCCGTATCGTGACCTGATTCAAATCTTTATCGTAGATATACAATTTATCGCCGTCAGTCTGCAAGTTTTGCTCGTAAGGCTTAAGGTAAGTCCAGATGAATTTCCCCGGGCGCGCAAAACTAAAAGTGCCGGCCGCGGTTTTGCTGATTTTCGGACTACCATCGACCATCTTCACTTGCTGCTGTAAGAACTCGCCTTTTGCCGACTTGGTATTGGCCGCAAATACCTTGAACTGCTCAATCGCGGAAGCATGCGCCAGCAGTGGCAAGGACAACGTCAAGATTGCGACCAGCTTAATTACATTTTTTTTCACATCAAATCCTGTTCAGTTACTGTTTCACTCGTGCCGCCGTCACCGAAGAAACACATCATCCGGTCTTATTCTGAATTTCCGGCGGGCACTAAAATCTCACGGTTACCATTGGTTTGCATACTCGAAACCACCCCGCTTTGTTCCATCTGTTCAAGCAGGCGCGCGGCGCGATTGTAGCCTATCCGTAAATGACGCTGCACCAGAGAGATAGAGGCACGGCGATTCTTGAGTACGATCGCCACTGCCTGATCGTACAAGACATCGGCTTCATTGCCGCCCTCTGCGGCCGGCATGCCATCGGCACTCTCTTCCAGCACGCCGCCTTCAAGAATACCTTCAATGTAATTGGGTTCTCCTTGCGCCTTCAAATACTTCACTACGCGGTGCACCTCCTCGTCCGAAACGAAAGCGCCATGTACGCGAACCGGCAGGCCGGTACCTGGCGGCATGTACAGCATATCACCCATACCTAATAATGACTCGGCCCCCATCTGGTCGAGAATAGTGCGGGAATCGATCTTGCTACTGACCTGAAATGCGATACGGGTAGGAATATTGGCTTTAATCAAACCGGTGATTACGTCTACAGATGGGCGCTGGGTAGCCAATATCAAGTGCAAACCGGCGGCACGCGCCTTTTGCGCTATCCTGGCGATCAACTCTTCCACCTTTTTACCGACCACCATCATCAGGTCGGCCAACTCATCAATAATAATGACGATGGTAGGCAAAATCTCAAGTGGTTCAGGAGCATCCGGTGTCAAGCTAAACGGATTTGGAATATGTTCTTCGCGTTTCGTCGCTTCAGCGATCTTCATATTGTAGCCAGCCAGATTACGAACCCCCAGCTTGGACATTAATTTATAACGCCGCTCCATCTCCGCCACTGCCCAGTTAAGTGCGTGCGCCGCCTGACGCATATCCGTGACGACCGGCGCAAGCAAGTGCGGAATCCCTTCATACACGGACATTTCCAGCATCTTAGGATCTATCAGTATCATCCTTACGTCATTCGGATCTGACTTATACAACAAAGACAAAATCGTCGCATTGATACCAACCGACTTACCCGAACCGGTAGTACCGGCAACCAGCAGATGCGGCATTTTCGCCAGATCTGCGACTACCGGATGACCGGCAATATCCTTGCCCAGCGCCACGGTCAAACTAGAGGCGCTGTCGTTGTAAATTTTTGAACCCAAAATCTCAGTCAGGCGGACAATCTGGCGCTTGGGGTTAGGCAATTCCAAACCCATATAGTTCTTGCCCGGAATAGTTTCCACCACGCGAATTGAGGTCAGCGACAGGGATCGTGCCAGATCTCGCGCCAAGCCGACAATCTGGCTACCTTTGACACCGGTAGCCGGTTCTATCTCATAACGGGTAATCACCGGACCAGGATAAGCAGCGATCACTTTTGCATCTACACCGAAATCCGAGAGCTTTTTCTCTATCAAGCGGCTGGTAAATTCCAAGGTTTCTATACTGACAGTTTCCTGTGTGACGGGTGCCTCATCCAATAAGGACAAAGGCGGCAAATTACCATCGGGCATATCGCTAAACAGGGATACCTGCCGCTCTTTTTCTATCCTTTCCGATTTTTGTACCGCGACCACTTGCGGCTCTATCCGTATCGGTGCTGCCTCGACGATCTTCGCTCTTTCCTGAACCACAATTTCCTGGCGCTTCACCGCGGCCGTATGCCCTACGCGGCGGTCTTGACGTGCCGAATACTTACGCTGGATAAATTCAAAACATAGCTCAATACCTGCACCGACATTTTCCGCCACTTGCAGCCATGACAGATGAAAGTACAAACTTAAGCCCAAGGCGAATGCGAGCAATAACACTAAAGTAGAACCGGTTGCGCCGAACGATGTATACGCCGCAGTGCCGATTATTTCCCCCAACACGCCACCCGGCGCCAATGGCAGGCCTATTTTTAAAGTGTGCATGCGCAAAAATTCAATTCCCATGCTCCCTGCCATGAGCAAGGCAAAACCTAACACCTGAACAATCTTCTCATAGCCATGCACCTCATTGGTGGCACCGGGCAATAACTGAGTAGCCAGATGCCGGTAATCCTGCCATACCAAGCGCATTAACACTATGCTAAACCACCACGAGGACAAGCCAAACACATATAGCAGCACATCAGAAAACCAGGCGCCAAACTTACCGCCGATATTATGGAATTTCATTACCTCACTGGCATGCGACCAGCCCGGATCAAGCTTGGAATAGGTAAATAAGATCAGGATAAGATAAATGCTGAGCGCAGCAAACGCGATCCAGCGCACCTCAGCCATTAAATTGACGAGACGGCTTGGTATCGGCGGGGCAGTTTTTTCGCTGCGATTACGTGTGTAGGCTTCGTTGTTATTAGTCATAAATCATAGAAAAAGACAGCCAAGCACGATTGTAGGACATAAACACAAATTAGACCTATATGTAAGTCCTATTTCATTGCAAAATATTCATTTAAGTCCAAGTTAAAATTGCCGACGCTAACCTGCCTTAGTGTATTCGTCTATAATCTCGGGCATTGATCAAGATCTGGATTTCAGCAGGAAATTCACTTGAAGCTACATAGATCATCCCAATTTAGCCTTACATTGTTTGCATTCGTTCCCACTCTTTTTTCCAGGTCATATTATGTCGACTCCTAAACATGCTCACGTCTTGATTCTCGGCTCCGGGCCAGCAGGCTATTCTGCTGCCGTCTATGCGGCACGCGCCAATCTCAAACCGGTACTGATCACTGGCGTCGAACAAGGCGGACAGTTAATGACGACCACGGATGTCGAAAACTGGCCGGCCGATCCTTTGGGCGTACAAGGTCCGGAATTGATGCAAAGGTTCCTGCAGCATGCCGAGCGTTTCAATACCGAGATTATTTTCGACTACATACATACCGCAAAGTTAAGCGAAAAACCGATACGCCTGATCGGTGATCAGGCCGAATACACCTGCGACTCACTGATTATCGCCACCGGCGCATCCGCTCAATACCTTGGCTTACCATCTGAGCAAGCATTCATGGGCAAGGGCGTTTCCGCCTGCGCTACCTGCGATGGATTTTTCTATCGCGGCAAAGAAGTTGCGGTTGTCGGCGGCGGCAATACGGCGGTAGAAGAAGCCTTGTATTTGTCAAATATTGCCAGCAAAGTGACCGTCATCCACCGTCGTGACAAATTCCGCGCGGAAGCCATCCTGATCGACAGACTGATGGCCAAGGTTGCCGAAGGCAAGGTAGAAATCAAATGGAATCACACCGTAGATGAAGTGACTGGCGATGATAGCGGTGTCACTGGCCTGCGCATTAAGTCGATGATCGATAGCAGCACCTCAGATATTGCTTTGCACGGTGTTTTCATCGCCATCGGCCATAAGCCAAATACCAGTATTTTTGACGGTCAACTCGATATGCACAATGGCTATATCAAGACCAAGACCGGAACCGAAGGTATGGCAACGGCCACCAACATCCCGGGTGTATTTGCCGCCGGCGACGTTCAGGATCACATTTATCGCCAGGCGATTACCAGCGCCGGTACCGGTTGCATGGCTGCACTCGATGCGCAGCGTTTCCTGGAAGAGTAAATAGTTCCGATTGCGTCATGACTGTTCCATTGAAAAATCTTGCAGACCTAAAGCAATTAGGTCTGCATTTAAAGCAGCAACAAGAGGCGCGCCAGAAGGCGCAGGCAGAACGACTTGAAAGGGAACGCCAAGCTCACCTGGAAGCGAATATTTTCCGCAGCAGCGTCGGTGAGCTAAAGCCGCTCAAAGCCGTAGACAAGCATCAGGCGACAAGCCCGCGCCCCGCCCCACTCCCCTTCCAGCATCTGGCAGATGAGCGTGCCGCCCTGCAAGAATCCTTATCGGATGAATTTGACGCGGACTCCCTGCTAGAGACCGATGACTTACTGAGCTATACACGCAAAGGTATAGGCATAGACGTCGCAAAAAAATTGCGTAAAGGCCACTGGGTGATTCAGGCTGAACTCGACCTGCACGGCATGCGTAGAGATCAGGCGCGCGATAGCCTGGGTGATTTTTTGCGCCGATGCAATCGCAACGGCAATCGTTGCGTTCGTATCATTCACGGTAAGGGACTGGGCTCCGTGAATAAGGAACCCGTCTTAAAAAGCAAAGTAAGGAATTGGCTGATACAAAAAGACGAAGTTTTAGCTTTTAGCCAAGCCACTGCGGCCGATGGCGGTTCCGGCGCCTTAATCGTTTTACTAAAAGGATAAGCACACCCCAATCCAGCTCAGATACAGCTCATGTCCGGCTCAGGTCGGGCTTAGGGCGTCGATACATAATCAGTTACGAAATTTTGAGTCTTTGGTAATGACGGTCATGTCCACAAATTTCGAACCATTGTGATTAGACGGAGAAAAAGCCACATCGAATCCACCCATATCGTAATTACCGATATTAATGGTCTCAAGCGCAGAAATAAGCCGATCCCTCGTCAGGGTACGCCCAGCCCGCTTCAAACCCTCGACAAACACCTTGGCGGCAATAAAGCCTTCCAGACTGGAAAAGTTCAAATCAGAGATACCCGCCTTGTTCATTACCTTCGTGTACTCACTGACAACAGGCGTCGCCAAATGCCATGGGAATGGCACCACCTGTGAAACAATCACACCGGGACCGTCATTACCCAAGGTATCGGCCAATGCCTTACTTCCGACAAAAGAGACATTATAAAATTGCCCTGTATATCCAGCTTTACGCATCGCCTTAATATAAGCGGCACATGAGGCGTAGGCACTGATTTGTATAATGACATCTGGCCGCTTGGGAAGAAGCTTCTCTACCGCCTTGGTAACATCAATGCTATTACGTTCGACGGTTACGACATCGATCATAGGCAGGTTTATTTTTTTCAGGGCGCGCTCAACTCCGGCCAGACCCGCCTTACCGTAAGCGTCGTTCTGATAGAAGACTGCGATATTTTTCAATCCGGTACGAGCCAGTCGCTCCACTAAATGTTCCGTCTCATCAAAATAACTGGCACGGATATTAAATATTTGTGGGTTAAAAGGCTCACGCAATGACTGGGCACCTGTGAATGGCGCAAAAAACGGAACTTTTGCCTTGGTAAACAGAGGCAGAGCGGCATTACTGGTGGGGGTGCCGACATAGCCAAATAAGGCAAAAACCTCATCCACCTCTATCAGCTTTTTTGTATTGACAGCAGCAAGATCGGCCTCATACTTATCATCAAGCTTAAGTATTTCTATCTTGCGGCCGAACACACCACCGTGAGCATTGACTTGATCAAAATAAGCTTTGGCTCCCGCATGCAACTGTATACCCAGTTGTGCAGCCGGCCCGGAAAATGCAGCAGATTGCCCTAGAACTATCTTGCTATCAGTCACGCCCGGATCAGCAAACGCAACGCTTCCCGAAGAAAGCGCGATGGCGCCAGCTAAAGTCTTACCCAGAAAAAGACGACGATCATTCATAAATCAATCTATTCGCTTCAAATAACATTAAACAGCATCTGAGCCAGTTTCTCCGGTACGGATACGAATAACTTGCTCAACGTTCTGCACAAAAATTTTTCCCATCGCCAATTTTACCAGTATGCGCTGCCTTAATAATGGCATCAACCACCTGATCACATATTTTATCGTCGACCACAACCTCAAGTTTAATTTTTGGCAAAAAATCGACGACGTATTCGGCTCCACGATACAATTCAGTATGACCTTTCTGACGGCCAAATCCCTTCACTTCAGCGACGGTCAGGCCTGTCACTCCCACCTCCGCCAATGCTTCACGAACTTCATCGAGTTTAAAAGGTTTAATTACTGCGGTAATTTGTTTCATAACGGCTCCTTGAGATTGCTGGGTTCTTAATTTTCATTTCTTAATTTTTATTTCTTAATCTTTACATTCACGAACGTTGAATATACGCATCACTAATCGCGAAATTTCGAAGTAATCGGGTAACGCCAATCCCGGCCAAATGCCCGGTGGGTTATTCTTATTCCCACTGGCGATTGCCGGCGTTTATATTCATTAATTTTAATCAGGTGCGTAATACGCTCTACATCTTCGATACTATATCCGGCAGCGACAATTTCGTCGCGCGCACGGTTTTCTTCCATATATAAGGCCATGATTCCATCAAGCACATCATAGGGCGGCAAGGAATCCTGATCGGTCTGGTCTGGTCTTAGCTCAGCGGAAGGTGCGCGCGTCAAAATGCGCTCAGGTATCACTTCCGACAAGCTATTTCTATATTCACAGAGTCGGTACACCAGTGTCTTGGCGATATCTTTAATAACTGCAAATCCACCAGCCATATCGCCATACAAGGTGCAGTAACCAACCGCCATTTCGCTCTTATTGCCGGTGGTTAATACGATTGAACCATATTTATTCGATAAAGCCATAAGAATAGTGCCACGTATCCTGGCTTGAATATTTTCTTCCGTCGCATCTTCCTTCAAGCCTGAAAATTCTTGCTCCAGTGTAGTCCGGAACGAAGAAAAACAGTCATTGATAGAGATTTCATCATACCGGACTCCGGTGCGCCGAACCATATCACGAGAATCAAACAAAGAGATATCGGCTGTATATGGAGATGGCATCATTATAGCCCTAACCTTCTCCGCCCCCAATGCGTCAACGGCAATGGCAAGTGTCAGTGCAGAATCAACTCCGCCGGACATGCCGATCAAAACATGAGGAAAACCGTTCTTGGTAACGTAGTCATGAACGCCCAATACCAAAGCCTGATAAACCTGCGCTTCTGTCGACAACGAGTTCGCGATATCGCCCATCAAAGGCCTTGCTTGGTCAAACTCGACTGTCTGCAAGTCTGACTGGCAATGCTTTAACTGAGCGGAGAGTTGGCCGTCCAACCCCATTACAAAGGAGTTTCCGTCAAACAGGAGTTCATCCTGCCCACCTACCAGATTGGCATAAACCAGCGACATTCCTTGCGAAATCACATTGGTACGCATTACGTCTAATCGCAAATGCAATTTACTCATATGAAACGGCGAGGCATTTGGCACCAGCAGAACCTCCGCGCCAGCATCCCTAGCCCTGCGAGGGGCATCGGGGTGCCAGGTATCCTCACAGATGTTAATACCGAACTTGGTACCCTTGACCTCAAAAACCGCTGGAATCTCTGAAGAGGAAAAATAACGTCGTTCGTCAAATACCGTATCATTTGGCAACTCGCTCTTGCAATAGCTTAGCGCCACCTGACCATTTAACAAGACTGATACTGCGTTAAATCGAACACCATTGGACTCCAGCGGATAACCTACCAATACATGCACATCAGGGAATTGGCCTAAGGTTCTCGCCAATTCCAACAGCGTTTCACTCGCTTTTCTGTAAAAAGCGGAACGCAACAGCAGATCTTCCGGTGGATATCCAACCAGGGAGAGTTCCGGGGTAACGACGATATCGGCGTGCAAGGCAACTGCACTTTGTACTGCGCTAAGAATTTTTGCGGCATTTCCCGCAAGGTCGCCGACAACACTGTTTATTTGGGCGATAGCAACTTTTACTGTCATAGTAGCTTTTAAATATTTTTAATCGAAATTGAATGTAAAAATGAACCTAACTTCTTATCAGTCACATTATCGCATGCGCATCATCGATTCCCTGAAAGATGTTGAGCGGGAAATATGGGATTACTTAGTCTCACTACAAGCCAACCCCAATCCTTTCCTGTCGTACGCCTTCCTGCATGCGCTACACGAATCCGGCGGTGCGAGCGTAACGACCGGATGGCGAGTCTGCTATCTGACTCTTTGGGATGATCACGGTCTTGCCGCGGCACTGCCACTTTATGAAAAGACGCATTCTTACGGAGAATACGTCTTTGATTGGGCATGGGCCGAGGCCTACCAGAGAAATGGTCTCAATTATTACCCGAAATTACTTTCCGCAATTCCTTTTACTCCTGTAACAGGTTCTCGCCTGCTGGCAAGAGATACTTCGGCCCGACACGCCCTGCTTAACGGACTGGCCGGTTTCAGAAGTGACGGCAATTTTTCATCCACTCATATTTTATTTTCGACGCAACAGGAAGCGCGACTGCTGCATGATGCCGGATATTTAATCCGAGAAGGCCTGCAGTTTCACTGGAAAAACCAGTCGTACCATGATTTCGAGCATTTCCTATCCACGCTAGAACAAAAAAAGCGGAAAAATATCAGGGCCGAACGACGCAAAGTGGCTGAACAAGGCGTCACTTTTCAGCAAATACAAGGCAAAAACATCACAGAGGCTGACTGGATATTCTTTAAGTCTTGTTATGACCAGACCTACCTGGAGCATAGATCAACGCCGTATCTGAATCTCAACTTCTTTCTGCGCATAGGCACTACGATGCCAGAGCATTTGCATTTGATCGTCGCCAGAAAAAATGGCAAAGCGATTGCATCTTCGTTAATCGTCCATAACGAAACCACCGTATTTGGGCGATATTGGGGTGCACTGGAAACCGTCCCATGCCTGCACTTCGTGACCGCCTATTATCAAGCGATAGAATTTTGCATTGAGAATAAAATAAAAAATTTCGAAGGCGGAGCTCAGGGTGAGCACAAAATAGCTCGCGGTTTTTTACCAAAAAAAACCTATTCCGCCCACCACTTAAGCGAACCTGCATTTTCCGATGCGGTAGCGCTATTTTTACAAAGAGAGAAAGTTGGCATAGAGCAGTATATGAATGAATTATATGACCACAATCCATTTAAAACCGGTATTGACAAATAATTTATGTAACGCTTGTATCAAAGACTTGAAATTTCATTCAGGGCAAGGCATGCTGTACAAATGATACCGACCACCCCACCATCCACCACGCCCAACGGAACACCCGTAGCAATCAGAAGAATAGGACGTTTTTCCATTACCGAAAGTCTTGGAAAAGGATCTAACGGAACAATATTTTTAGGACACGATCCGGTCATTGACAGAGATGTCGCCATTAAAGTGCTATCAAATTCAGTCGGAATCGCTGACAAAAAACAAAGGGAGCAGCAGTTTATCAATGAGGCCAGAGCTGCCGGACGCCTGTCTCATCCCAACATAGTGACCATCTACGATGCTTCAAGCGAAGGTGGAACAACTTTTATTGCGATGGAGTTCTTGCAAGGCAAGGATCTGCGGGAACTGATGGCAAGCGGGAAACGCTTTGACATCATAGAAATTGCCAACATCATCTGTAAAGTTGCAGAAGCGCTTGCCTATGCACATGAACACTCGGTGATTCATAGAGATATCAAGCCGGCAAATATCTTCATCCTCCCCAATAAACAACCGAAAGTTGTGGATTTTGGGATTGCGCGCACGCCTAATCGCGTGCTTGACGACAAAGGCAACCCAGGCGAAACCCTGTTTAACAATAATATCCTTGGGACGCCCAACTATATGTCAAGAGAGCAAGCTCTAGGACAAGCGGTTACTGCCTCAACCGATATTTACTCGCTTGGCGCAGTTATGTATGAAATGCTGACCTTGCAAAAACCTTTTCAGTCACATGACATCGATAAATTACTTTATCAGATCGCCAACAAAACACCTAAATCCCCGACAGAAATTAGCGCAAAGATACCGGAAAGACTCTCCCAGATAGTCATGAAGGCAATGCAGAAAGACCCTACCGCACGCTATAAGACTGCGACAGAAATGGCTGAAGCACTACAAAAATTTTTGGCAAGAGATTTACGTTTAAAACGAAAACGCCAATCAATGAACACCCAATCGAGCAACGAAGGCCAGGAGACCGGAAAAAGAAGTACCTTGTTCTGGTTAAGCTGCATTGCCATCCTCATTGCGGCAGCGGTGCTTGCAAACTCACTACTTAAATAAAATCAATACAATATAAATTTTTAATTTTCAGGCAATAAAAAAGCACATTCAAAATGTGCTTTTTTATTTACCAAATCAATTTAACAGCTTAAGCGATTGATTTCTTGTAGTTTTCTACGCCTTCAAGAATTTCTGCTTTGGCTTCGTCGACACCACCCCAACCATCGACCTTAACCCATTTACCTTTTTCCAAATCTTTGTAATGTTCAAAGAAATGTTGGATTTGTCGCAAGCGCAACTCATTCATATCTTCCGGCTTCTGCCAGTGCGTGTAGATAGGCAAGATCTTATCGATAGGAACTGCCAATACTTTACCGTCTTTGCCAGCCTCATCTGTCATATTCAAAATGCCGATAGGACGGCAACGAACCACAACACCAGGAATCAACGGAAATGGGGTAATGACCAACACATCGACCGGATCGCCATCACCGGCAATCGTTTGAGGAACATAACCGTAGTTGCAAGGATAATGCATCGCAGTACCCATGAAACGATCAACAAAAATCGCGCCACTTTCTTTATCCACTTCATACTTAATTGGATCGGCATTCATTGGAATTTCAATGATGACATTAAAATCATTAGGTAGATCACGACCTGCAGGTACGTTATTCAAGCTCATGTTGCTCTTTCAAGGTAAAAGTTCAGTAATATCGGTGAGATTATATCCAATATCGGACAAAATTTGTGCATTGCAATAGATTTATGACTACAGCACTGTTGCAATCGCACATTGCCGATAATGGTGAGCCGCCTCGTCAACTTGCCCCAGCGCTTCATGCAACTGTGCCAGCTTCAGATTGGCTTCACGAACGGTTCTGGATTCAAGCGCATCCGATAAAGCTTGCTCCATATGACGCTGCGCCTTGCCCCATAGCTTCTGTTTGAAACACAGCGCACCCAAGGTTAAGGCAAGCTCAGGGTCAGTTGGACGTTGTTCTTTCCAGTGCTCACAATGCTCTATTTGTGACAATAGTGATGCAGACCCTTCAGCGGATGAAGCATCACGATAGGCACGCATTAAACGATCGTCCCACTCTTCCTCCAATGCTTTCTCGATGACAACCCTAGCTTCATCATGCAGTCCACTAGCATTAAAAGCGGTGGCACCTGCATAGGCAACGAAGCGAGTCTTGCGTTCAGCCGATGGAATTTCGTACCAAACTCGCCGCAATGACTCGGCATCATGGACTTGATTCTTCAGCATATCCTCGTAAGCTAATTCCCTGAGTCGACTTGATAAAGCTGGATGCAATGCCTTATGTTTATCCAAAGTTCTGACTAGCTTTAAAACCTCACTCCAGTTTTTAGCTTGTTGATGGGCTTTTAATGACCAACGTAATACCTGGATATGCCGCGTGCCACTGGCATTGAGCTCTTTCACCGCGGACAAGGCATCTTCCGCTTTATGCTGATCAACCAGCAATTCCGTCATGCTTACCAAGCGAGCCGTTTTATATGCCTGATCGTTCTCGATACTGGAAAGCCACATATCCCGACGTTCAAACTGTCCCATATGATGCGCGGCACGCGCGCCAATCAAAGCAGCCACACCGACGTTATCGGGCAAATTGACAGCTTGTGAGGCTGCCTTTTCGGCGCGTCCAAAACGCCCCTCAAACAAAGATTTTAGTGCGTCTCGCAAGGCCTTGTTACTGTCTCTTTCCAGTTTATTTTTTCGATAAGCCACGACTTTCTCTGGCATCTCGCGAGTCGCCGCCAGTGTCCGCAGCACAAAATAAATGACAACAAAGACCAGCAAAGTTAAAAACAAGAAGAAATTTAACGACAGATCAACCCGGTACGGAGGATAAAATAAAACCACGTTACCAGGATTGAAACGCGCACCAATTGCCAAACCAACCGCAAGCGAAAAAAGAATCAGGAGCCGGATAAAGAGTCGCATGTTATGGCTTCACTTTATAATTGCGCACTGCATTGAGACTATCCGCCAATGTCGGCATTTCTATTGATAAATTACTGCCCTGCACCTGACGTAATAAGGCCTGGACGGTTTGCGCCTGCTTAGTGCGCGCATCAAAATACTTAGTGATGGCATCTTGCGCAGAAATCATATCACTGCGGAAGGCATCTTCATTTCTGGAGAGTAATGCCAGTCGTGCATTGAGCAATCTTAACTTGAGGTTTTCACGGGCGAAGTAGGCTTGCGATGGTGTAAGCAACAAGGCGTCCGGTGTCTCGACATTGCGCACTCTCATCAACTGCCGGACCTCCGTCATCATTTCACTTGAAAAACTTTGCCACGCATCCTGAATACGCATAGTCCAGGTGCTTTCCACCGACTCATCACCAGTGCGAGCCGTACCGTTTTTCGCATTAAGGGTGGAGGACTTTGGAAGCACGCGCAATGGTGCCTTGGGCGGCGTAGCCGTTACCACAGATTTCTCGTCCGACCATAAGGGAATATGATCAACTTGGGCAATGACGCTATCAAGACGCAAAGCAACCCCGGTGAGATCGAGTATAGGCAATGACTTGAGTCGCTCAATATCCTTGGCAATCGCACGGCGAATCGCTATAAATTGTGGCTTTTCTGATTTAGCCAATCGATTGTCGGCATTTTGCAAAGCGATCAAAGCACCTTGCACATTTCCCGCCAATTGCAATTGCTGACTGGCAGTGGCCAATACCTGCTCAATTTCCGCCAATGCCCACTCGTCACGATTCTTAGATAAATCCTGATATAGCTGCTCCAAAGCAAGCTGCTGACTCTGCGACTCCATTTGCTTACCCTCAAGCAAAATAACCTTGGACTGAGTCTCTTTAAATGCTTCTTGCACCGTTTTCGCCACTATCTTGGTTTCGCTGCTGCTAGTTTCTGCATTTTGCAGACGGCGCGCAACCTCTTCACGCAGACTCGATATCTGATTTTGCGAAGTCCACCATTGAGTGGCCAACAATAATGTCAGCACGCCTGATATCAGGTATAGGGGCTGCTGCCAAACCGGGCTTTGCTCTGGCAATGCAGAGTTGCCCGCTGGATTTTCAGCAGATTTAGTCGAATTGGCCGTCGATACGGCGTCTTGGGATGGTTGCGGTTCGCTCATAATTGAGATTGTAACGCGACAAGCAGACGTTCGTCGCCTGATCCTGTCAGTGTAATGGTTTGAAATCCAAAAAGTTTCGCATTTTCTGCAATACGGACATGTGGAACAATGATATGCTGACGTTGCATTTTTGCCACTC
The DNA here is from genome assembly GCA_003970805.2 of Undibacterium piscinae. GTDB lineage: Bacteria > Pseudomonadota > Gammaproteobacteria > Burkholderiales > Burkholderiaceae_D > Undibacterium > Undibacterium piscinae. Next base: position 342,716 of record CP051152.1, on the reverse strand, counting down.
CATCAGGCATCCCCACTTGGCCTGCCCAAGACAACATCGTTTTGAGCGCCTCAGTACTTGTCACCACCCAATCATTGTCCTGCACTAATAACTTCGAAAATTTTTGCCTTACTTGCTCCGATAACGCAGGAGCGTCACGCCGATATGCAGCAATTTGAGTCACGCCTATGGATCGAGCCCTAAGCGCATCACCTAGCAATTCACGGCCGCTCTGCCCCCTTACGATCAACACCTGCTTACCGGACAACTGCTCCAGATTAAGATCATCAAGCAAGGTCTCTGAATCGGTTCGATCCGGATTGCTTGGACTGATAATCACGTAACTCGTGTCAGTAACCCCATGCGCGGCGAGCGCGGCACGACTACCAGCACCCATCACTGCAATAGGCACTTGTACGGGCCACTCGTGAATATGTCGAAATACCGCATCAATCGCGTTAGGGCTAACGAAAGCAACCAAGGCAAATCCTGAAAGCTGCGACAGCACAGCTTCCAAGGCGGAATTATCGACTAAGGCATGGATTTCTAAAAGAGGGAAGATTTCGGGATGACGACCGATCGCTTCCACTCTTCTAGCAAATTCACCAGCTTGAGCTAACGGCCGAGTAATAATGACAGACTTTTTTTGCATCAATTTATTTCGTGTAACCCGACAACATTAAAAACAAGATTCGATCAAGAAATTACTCAGTAATCTGTGTTTTGCAAACTGCCAAAATAGACTCTGCATCTTGCGCCGCCAAAGCAAGCACCACTTGCGAACCGAGTTCCATATACGCATCGGCCTTACCGTGAACTTCAGCACTGGCAACGCGCAGACCGTCTGGCGTCGCGACCATCGCGCGCAAGAACATATTGCCGTCACTGACGGTGGCAAACGCCGCTAAAGGAATCTGGCAACTACCGCCAAAAGCCTTAGATACGGAACGCTCTGCACTCACCGCCTGAGAAGTCGGCAAATGATCAAGAGGCGCCAACCATTCCATCAATTCTGGTCGGTTAGACGCGATCTCTATGGCCATGGCACCCTGCCCGGCAGCCGGCAAACTTTGCTCGGCAGGCAAGAAGGCCCGTATACGCTCTGGCAAACCGAGTCGTTTCAACCCGGCGGCGGCGAGGATAATTGCGGCATATTCGCCTTGATCGAGTTTGCGCAGGCGGGTATCGAGATTGCCACGCAAGGGATGAATCACTAAATGCGGAAAGCGAGCCGCGATCAAAGCCTGACGACGCAGGCTACTGGTTCCGACAATCGCACCTTCAGGCAATTCATCCAATGAAGAATACTCATTAGAAACAAATGCGTCACGCGGATCTTCCCGCTCAAGTATCGCGGCCAGGGAGAAACCTTCCGGTAAATCCATGGGCACATCCTTTAAGGAGTGCACGGCGATATCAGCGCGACCTTCTGCCATGGCCACTTCCAGTTCCTTGACGAACAAACCTTTGCCGCCAACCTTGGATAGTGCACGATCAAGAATTTGATCTCCACGAGTAGTCATACCGAGAATTTCTATCTCGCATGCTGGGTAGAGTGCTGCCAAACGATCGCGTACATGCTCAGCCTGCCACATGGCGAGACGGCTTTCACGAGAGGCGATAATGAGTTTGGTCGGAGGGGAATACTTCAAAATGGCTGCGGTCATTTTTCAACTAAAGGGTAATCATTTGAGTCATTATTTTATCACGTGACAACAGACATTCCTTGACAAAAAACCGCCCCTAACGGCATTATTCGGATATGAATCAAGCAAATACCATTTCAAACAACTATTGGCGCAGCAGTTAAACAAATCAAAGTGCGCGCAAGTTTGAATAATTCAAAAGATCAATGGAAGCCAATCAGATCAATGCCGCCAAACTGAGCGGCATTTTTTATGCCCCGACAATTTAACCGGCATTCATCATTACGGAAACTAAGCATGAGCAACGACACCACACCAGCAACAGGAAAACAACATTTGATCTTGACTGGCGACCGCCCTACCGGTCCGCTGCATTTAGGTCATTTCGTCGGCAGTTTGCGTAATCGCGTCAAATATCAGCATCAATACGAGCAATACATCATGATCGCCGACGCCCAGGCTCTGACCGACAACATGGACGACCCCGCCAAGGTGCATAACAACGTACTGGAAGTAGCATTGGATTATCTGGCTGTCGGCATAGATCCAAGCAAATCGACGATTTTCATCCAGTCGCAAATTCCTGAGCTGACGGAACTGACCTATTACTACATGAATCTGGTAACGGTAGCGCGTCTTGAGCGCAATCCTACGATTAAGCAAGAAATCATACTGCGCAATTTCGAACGGGATATTCCGGCAGGCTTTTTTACTTACCCGGTCAGTCAGGCCGCCGATATCACGGCATTCAAGGCAAGTCTGGTACCCGTAGGTGAAGACCAGATCCCGATGATAGAGCAGACCAATGAAATCGTGCGTCGCTTCAATCGTCTGGCGAAACAAGATATTTTGGTCGAATGCGAAGCATTGGTACCGGAAATCGGTCGTTTACCAGGCATTGATGGCAAAGCGAAGATGAGCAAATCTTTAGGCAACTGCATCAACCTTAGCGCCAGCGCGGCAGAAATCAAGGCGGCGGTGAAGAATGTCTATACCGACCCATTGCATTTACGCGTAGAAGACCCGGGTCACATCGAAGGCAATATCGCGTTTACTTATCTCGATGCATTCGACATCGACAAGATTGCCCTGCAAGAAATGAAGGATCATTACACCCGTGGCGGCTTGGGCGACAGTAAAGTCAAGGCACGACTGGAAACCATCTTGCAAGACATGCTGGCACCAATACGTGAGCGCCGTCAGGAGTATGAAAAGGATCGTGCGCAAGTACTGCAAATGCTTAAGCAAGGAACCGAGAAAGCCAGGGAAATTGCCGCCAAGACTACCGATGAAGTCAAGGCTGCGATAGGCCTGAAACACTTCTAAACACTTCCAATATTACTCGGGCGGATCTATGCAACTTTCGCAAAGTTCCGCCCGCGCCTTACATCTAGCAGCACAAGGCCTACTAAGACCCAGACCGGGCATCGCCAATAAAGACGATGTACTCGCGGTGATCCGTCAGATGGGCGCCTTACAAATTGACAGCATCAGTGTGGTTGCGCGCAGTCCATATCTGGTGCTCTGGAGTCGTCTCGGCGAATATAACAGCAACTGGCTCGATGAATTGCTCGCCGAAGCCAAAATTTTTGAAATACTGGTCGCACGAGGCCAGCTTTCTACCGATAGAGCACTACGGACTATATCGTCATCAGATGATCTCACCGCAAGGATTAGCGTGGAAATACAATCATCGCTGGCTATCGGACAACCAGGAACAAGTAGCCAAAATCCGAGAGCACATCGTGCAGCATGGAGAGACCAAATCTTCTGATTTTGATCGAACCGACGGTAAAGCAGGAGGATGGTGGGAATGGAAGCCGGAAAAACGGGCACTGGAATTACTCTTCACCACCGGCGAATTGATGGTTGCAAGAAGGCAGAATTTTCAACGAATTTATAATCTGCGTGAGCGCGTTCATTCGCAATGGGATGATCAGCGAGATCTTAAAACACCTCTTGATTGCCAACACCAACAGATACTATTGGCAGTGCGCGCCCTGGGTATAGCCAAGCCTTCATGGATCGCCGATTACTTTCGGATGAAAAACTTCAACGCCGCAAGTGAAGCAGGCAAATTGGCAGCGCAAGGATTGTTACTCACCGTATCGGTGGAAGGATGGGATGCGCCTGTCTATGTTCACCCCGAGCATCATGCCCTATTACAACTTGCCTGTGATGGCAAACTGAACGCCAGCGCCACTAGCGTATTGTCGCCATTCGATCCTGTAGTTTGGGACAGAAAACGCGCCATGGAATTATTCAACTTCGACTACAAGCTCGAATGCTACACCCCCGCTGCAAAACGACGTTATGGCTACTTCACTTTGCCCATTCTAAGGCGTGGCAAATTAATCGCTCGCATGGATGCGAAAGCCCATCGCAAAGAACGTGTGTTTGAAATAAAGGCGCTACATCTGGAGCCAGGTACACGGATCAGCCAAACCCTGGCCCAAGATGTCTGCACTGCGATTATACGCATCGCCCAATGGCATCAGACACCCGAGATCCGCTTGCGATACTGCAGCTCAGCCGAGCTATCGGACTTAATGAACAGCATACTTTAAGCCATACTCCAACAGCACATCAGCATGCAATTAGCGCACCCGTAAACCCCATGCATGGCGATGACCCTGACCAGCGCCATGTCCCGGTCAAACATGGGACGAATCATGAGACAAATCATGGGATTAATCTATGGTAAGCGGCAGGCAAGCCACTTACACAAAAAAAAATGGAGCGCCTGTCAGCGCTCCATTTTTTACTTACAAATTACCATGCTAGTGTCGGTGATTAATACTCAACTTTCACTTTCACACCAGAAAATGCCGTCTGTCCATACAAGCTCACATAGATGTAACCTGCAGGCGGATTATTTACGGTAACAGCCTCAGTATTACCTGAAGTATATGAACCATAATTATAATAATCACGGGTTGCCCATGTTCCCAGTGTGCTCACAAACAAATCGGCATTACCGGTGCCACCTGATGTAGTGATACGTACTTGCTTAACTCCTGCAGGAACATACAGATACATATAGGCGTAATCACCGAGTGGTGCGGACACATTACTTCTCACGCAATTTTTACCCAGTGTTTGTGCAGTGCCAGGACATTCAGGCAAGGTAGCCCCGGACTGAATCACCACGTTCTGGCTGACCGTAGCCTTACCGTTGCTATTGTCGGTAACCGTCAAGGTCACAGGATAAGTGCCGGCAGTCGCATAGGTTTTCGAAGGATTGGCAGCAGTCGAACTAGTGCCATCGCCGAAATTCCATGATCTGGAAGCAATCGTTCCATCACTGTCAGTCGACTTATCAGTAAAGTTGACTGTCATACCGGAAACCGCACTAGAGAACTGCGCAACCGGCAAGACGTTAGTAGGAGTGGTGCTGCTAACCGTTACCTGCTTGCTAGTTACCGATTTACCACCGCTATTATCAGTAACGGTCAGTGTCACAGTATACGTTTTCGCGGTCGCATAAGTATGACTGGCATTAGCCAACGTTGAACTGGAGCCGTCACCAAAATCCCACAAACGCGAAGTGATCGTGCCATCGCTATCGGTAGATGCATCGACGAAACTAGCAGTCATATTCGACACTGAACTACTGAAATTGGCTACTGGTAAGGCATTACCGCCGCCACCGGTCGGGCAACCCGCCAAGTTCGGATTATTCACGCATGGCAACCAGGCTTTGAAATCGGCATCCATGCTGGTATTCATCGCTGAACCATTCATGTAATTCGTGTAGCCGCTATAGTTACCTGGACGGAAATAACCTAACAGGTTAGACACCTTGTTGCGCTGTTTCTCGAACATGTAGCGTACCGCCAGGTAACCCCAGTTATATACGCGAGTCTGACCGCTGCTGTAGTCGTTTCCAAAGATAGTGCTTAACGGGTAAGTCGCTTTAGCAGCCTCATTCTGAGCGCCGGTATACGCCAGATTACGATAGCCATAGGATATGTATTCCGCAAAGCCTTCAGTCCACCAAGTGGATTTGACGGTCATACCCAAGTCAAAATCGCCATACATATCGAAGCGACCATCAAGATAATGGATGTATTCATGCGTCAGATTCCAGATCTCAAACTTCGGCAACATCCATTCAGCTTGATAGGCAATGAAACGCGGCTGATTGCCAGCCACTTCCGGGCTACCTTCCAGATACATCCCGCCATTATTTGTGTCGATACCGTAAAGCGCACCGGCATAACGACCGTAATCCGCACTGCTCTTAAAGACAACCATCTCCAGTTGAGTATTATTGTCGTTGGCGACAGGGATATTGCCGCTGGCAACCATCTTATGGAAGTAGCCTTCCTCACCGCCCACAATATTACAGGCTTCGGTCATTTCCGCGTCCGTCAGCGCCTGCGCGCGCAAACGCAAGGTAGGGCTACATGCTCTTGATTTAACCAATATGGCTTTATCTATGCGCGCAACAAAATCACACAGGTTGTAGTAACTGCAGTTTGCCTTATCGAAATAGTCGATCATCTCACCAACGCCGACCCACAATGGTGCAGTGATACCTGTGACATTACTACTATCAATCAAACGCTTAGCTCTATCCTTGGCCAAACCTTTAACCGCGGTGCTATCCGCATTTAACCGCGGTGCTATCCGCATATTGCAGGAAACGCCCTAGTTCACGACCCGCATTGGAAATCACGTCAAGTCACCGGCGACGCCTATATCGACCATCCCAGTGGTCATTGATAGGACGCTTACTGGAGCAGCCCGCGTCGGCATCATCAGCCAACCGGACTGGCATTCGGCCGAAGCGTTTCGCGCCTTAGGTCGCCCTAACCTGTATTTCGGCATCACCGCCGGCAACATGGACTCCATGGTCAACCGGTATACGGCTGACCGTAAGATCCGCTCCGACGACGCCTACACGCCCGATGGCGAACCGGGCAAACGCCCAGACCGTGCGGTGGTCGTGTACTCCCAGCGCGCGCGCGAAGCCTTTCCCGACACCACCGTGGTGATAGGTAGCATAGAGGCGAGTTTGCGCCGCATCGCCCATTACGATTACTGGTCAGACAAGGTCAAGCGCTCGGTACTGCCTGATTCCAAAGCCGATATCCTGCTGTTCGGCAATGCCGAACGCGCCCTGGTCGACCTGAGCCACCGCCTGGCGGCAGGCGAGCCGATTAAATCGATCCGCGATTTACGCGGTACCGCCTTTATGACGCCACAGAATTGGCTGCCGGATGACGATTGGGCAGAAATCAATTCAATCAAGTTAGATACACCGGGCAAGGTAGAAACTCATACCAACCCTTACGAAATGATGCCGGAGAAAGACGCCAAATGCGCCACCGGTGAAGTTGACAATGCAGCGGGCGGCACTGCCGATAGTGCTGCGGCCGACGTCGTCAAGCAGCAAGCGGTACGCATTATGAGCCGTGAAGAGCGCCAGTTGATGCTGCGCGACAAGCACAATAAAACCGTGATCCGCCTGCCTTCCTTTGAAACGGTCAAGGATGATCTGGTGATGTACGCGCATGCCTCACGGGTCTTTCACCTGGAAGGCAATCCTGGCAATGCCAAGGCGCTCTCGCAAGGCCACGGTGAACGCGACGTCTGGATCAACCCGCCGCCATTGCCGCTGGCGATGGACGAGATGGATGGCGTGTTTGACCGCCAATATGCACGCGCGCCCCACCCAAGTTACGGCAAGGCACGCATTCCGGCCTGGGAGATGATACGTTTCTCCATCAATATCATGCGCGGCTGCTTTGGCGGCTGCACCTTCTGCTCGATTACCGAACATGAGGGACGGATTATCCAAAGCCGTTCCGAGCCATCGATCCTGCGCGAAATTGAAGAGATCCGCGACAAGACCAAGGGCTTTACCGGCACCATTTCTGATCTGGGCGGTCCTACCGCCAACATGTACCGCCTGGCTTGCAAAGACAAAAAAATTGAAGAGACCTGCCGCCGCCTGTCCTGCGTTTACCCTTCGATTTGTACCAACCTGGGTACCGATCACAGCAAACTGATTTCGCTATACCGCAAGGCGCGTGCCGTACCTGGCGTGAAGAAAATCCTGATCAGTTCTGGCCTACGCTACGATCTGGCGGTACGCTCGCCAGAGTATGTGAAGGAACTGGTCACCCACCATGTCGGCGGCTTGCTCAAGATCGCGCCGGAACATACCGAAGCGGGTACTTTATCGAAGATGATGAAGCCCGGCATAGGCGCCTATGACGAGTTCAAGGCGATGTTCCATAAGTATTCGAAAGAAGCTGGCAAAGAGCAGTATCTGATTCCGTATTTCATCGCGGCCCACCCTGGCACCACCGATGAAGACATGGTCAACCTGGCGCTGTGGCTGAAGAAAAACGACTTCAAGCTAGACCAGGTACAAACCTTCATGCCGACCCCGATGGCGCTGGCCACCACGATGTACCACACCCGTAAAAATCCCTTGAAAAAGGTGACGCAGGATTCGGAAGTGGTAGAGACCGCACGCTCAGGGAAAATCCGCAAATTCCACAAAGCCCTGCTGCGCTATCACGCTCCGGAAAACTGGGAAATGGTACGCGAAGGCTTGCTTCGTATGGGTCGTGGCGACCTGATAGGCAGCAGTGAAAAACACCTGATTTCTTCCCGTCCACCTGTGATACCTTTAACGCTTGATACCAGCACCAAAGGTAAGGCAGTCAATGCAGGCTCCGCAGCTAATACCAGCCGTAGCGTAGCGCCGAAGATGAATACCTACGGCAAAAAGCCAGCGGCTCAACTTGGCGTAAAGCCTGGCAGTCGCCCTGGCAATCAGGCGATGAACAAGAGCACAAGCGTGAGCAAAGCCGGCACAGCGCCAGCCACGGCACGCCCTGCACTCGCATATCGATCAGCCAAGCCAAAACCAGCCACAGCCAAAACCGGCCGCAAATAAAATTCCAGCTTGCCCGACCGCAGCGAGAACTCTAAAAAGCATCACGCAGCCCCGATGCGCCTTACCAGACCAAACCGGCCTGTAAGGCGCATCGGGGCTGCGTTTTTATACCGATATTGTTTCCACCCATGAAGACGTCCGGCACTAGCAGTGAGTGCCAGCGAGATCAAGAGCAATTAATCCTCCATAGAAAAAGTCCCGCCCGCGAGCGCTGCGGAGTACAATTTCCACTCCCCCATTTCATCTGGCAGATTTCACAAAAGCTATCCAACGGAGGCAGGCATGAAGCACATGAAGACGGTTTTGATACTGGAACACACCGAAGAGGTATTTGAGAAACTTACTTGCGATGTCTGCGGTGCAGAATCGAAATGGGATGAAAACTGGGGCACCAAAGAACACGAGAAAATTATCACCACCGTACAACTAGAGGAAGAAGAATCCTTCCCCAGCGGTGGTCAGGCTACCCAGACGCAATATCACATTTGCCCTGCCTGCTTTAAGCAGCATCTGGCAAAATGGTTCGAAAGCCATCGCAACAGCAAAGCGAGCGTCAGCACTTCCGTCTGGTAACTCAAATCCGGCGGCAAGCCAGTAGCAACATTTGCCGCCGCCTCACTATGCACCCCAGTTTATGGCGCGGCATTACCGATACGCGCCGCCCATTTGGAAATAGTATTCCCCAAACCTGTTTTAACTTTCTGCCGCAAATTCTTTTTGGCGTCATTGACGACAGCACGCGTCCGATCGCGATCGCACAAGGTTGAAGCTACCATCACGGCTCCTGCCCCCTCCAGCATACCCATCGCCCTGTCATAGTTGAGCGATACCGTGCCCACCGCATCATCGACCTCCCGGATGATCTCATCGAGCGCGATCTTCAAACGCTGCTGCGGAACATAATCAGCGATGATGGCATCCACATCCAGCACCTGCCCGGGCTGTTTCAGGTAGTACGCCGCGAGTCCTTGCAAACGTTCACGATAATGGGAATTCAAGCCCAGTTGCTGACCTACCAAAAGGCTTAAATGCCGGGCTGGAGCATCCTGCTCTGCCTGTAAATTTGCCGGCGCCCCGCCCTCGATATGATTCGTGGCCGGCAGGTGAACCAGAGCCAGATTGCAGATACCCAGATGAATGATGGCGCTTTCTATCGCCCTTAAGGCTAGGCCTTGATCGATCTCCTCAGGCACACGGGTTTGCTGATCTTCGATGAGCGACATGGCTTGATGCCATTGGCTAAAACTAGGCATGGGAACCATGCTATCGAGCTGATTCCAGCCACTGCTGATTTTCCGGTACTGCTCTTCATAACGGACATTTTTCACAGATTTTTTTTGCACGACAAATAACCCCAACATGAACCTAAAATTTTTTCATCAGGATAAACTTTGCCAGACACTTCATGAGCAATCCCCGATAAACATACAAGGCAAGACCAACTAACTTGACCAATCAACTTCCATCAATAACCGGTCTTCATGACATATTCGACTGCGTTAATCGTTCGCAATAAATCGATGTGACGCACCAACACTGGCGCAAAGCCAAACTCGAGGATGTGCTGCAGATGAAATTCACCAACCACACCCTCATACGCAATAGCCTGCACGATCAGGTAGGCATTTCTATGAACCACGGCGATTCTCTTCTTTTCCTGTTCACCGTGATTATCCAGCAAGGCAATTTCCAGACCGTAACCGAGCAAACGATCACGTATCATCTGAGTCAGGCCATCCCATTGCGGGCAATTGGCATCCTCACATTCGTACACAAAAACAAACTCATGCGGATGAACCAGTTCATCGCGCATGCCGTCACTCCCCAGAAGTTCGGGATCGATCAATGCATTACCGGCACTAGTAAAATGATAATTAAATACAGTATTTGCTTGCATGAATGAGGCTTACTCTGGGTCGTTCGCGTTGAATTACGCTGCATTAAATAGGATAAGGGTCCTAAAACACCAATATCTCCGCGTCAAAATACTGATCGCGTTGTTGAAACCAGTACTATCAGGAACCTAAAAGGCATACGGAATGCGCCCTCGTCAGCAAAAGCTCAGAGGGCACATCGGTCAACCCAGCTTAAAACGGATAAGCCGGAGAACTTGCTTCAATATCTAGCCATGTTCCGGTAGCCACTTGATTTCCCTTACCAGGCGCCAATGCGTAAAAAGTTAAGGGCGCAATTTCCAGATTCAGATCAGCGACCGAGTCCAAGGATTTTTGATCCAATGGCAGGCCATAGGCAGCAAAATACTTACGCATATCCTTGCCGATAATCTTAGAACTCAGCACATACAGCAGATCATGATTAGTAATCGAGTTGCTCGTATACCTCCCCATGCCGTATTTGGCCGCATTGGCCACGGTCCAATCCCTGGACACCAGACGATCGCCCTTGGTCAGCATGGTCAGATATTCCAAACTGGCATCAGGAGTCGGCAAAGCCATACCGCGACGGTATTTGGTATATAAAAACCCTAACTGGAAATGCATAGCGCGCATGGAATTCTGACCACCATTCCATAACTTGTTTTGTATCTCAAGGCGCAGAGCTTCACCGGTTTTTCCGGTAGCGCGACTATCAAAAATGAATTGATACAAGCCCTTATGATCAATGCGGTCACCGTTGACGTCGGCACCGGTCATGCCGTACTGACGCAAAGCGGAGGCGCTAGACAAGATATTGTTGTCACATTCGACCACACAACCGGCAGTACCAGGCGGCACGATATGATGCACCCTTTGCACGGTATTGTGACCGAGTTCGTGCCACCAACCCCACCCGGCCGATAAACCGGCAAAACCATCTGAAGGATTGCCTGAGCAGAGGAAACCGCAAGCTGCAATCCAGCCAACGAAATGCTGAACACCTGGCGCCCTATGCATGGCGCCATCACAAGTCCACGTGAGTTCATTGCACAAGCCACTGACCGCCGGTGCCATAGGCATATTACTATAGCCATTGGCGATATGATTGGAGTCAAACAAGCGTGCCCTGAGGTTATTAAGAACGTAGTCTTTAGGCTCGACATTACCAATCACGCTCAATGCGTAGGCATTGGTCTGGTGCACTTCACCACCGACAAATTTATTCGTCTGCCAGCCAAAAGTCTTTGACTTGATCGCGGCAGAAGCGGCATCTATCTCCGCCTGGCTCATATCTTTAGTAAAGTCGAAATGTCCGTATTTCGCCGCACCCTTTACCCTTAATTTGACGACACTACCAGCACTAAGAGCACTGTAATTGAGATATAAAGGACCGCCAAACGGTGTCACGAATACATTATCTTTAGCAGCGGCGATCGGGACGTTAAACGACATAGGGCGACGTGGGCGTCCATATTTTTTGCCATCGCTAAGTGGGTTACCGTAAGAACGCGCATAACCGGATTGCACGCCTAAATTGCCACCAGCCGCATCTAGTATCTGTACAGTGACGGTCTTGCCCGGAATCGCGGCACGACCAATCGCGGTAATCCCGCTACCCTGGGCGATCGTCACATCAATATCTTCCCAGTCAGCGCTAACCGGAATGTTTTGCGCTTCTTTAGGCATGAAATCGCCATAACCCAGAGGTGCTGTCGATGTCTTGCTACGATTGAATACGACCCAGGAATCGGAAGCATAGGCGCGTAAAAAATCGCTGGCAGTGGCGCGTTGTTCCGGTGGCATCTTGCCGTATTTATCAATACTCGGGCGCCAGAGATCTGCCCACAACACCAACTTCTTGTGCAAATCCATGGTCGGCAACTGAAACAGATTAATGCCCTTGCCATGCAAGGCAGCCAACTCATTATGGACCTGCGAAACCGGATTGGTCGGCGATGCATCCGCCTTAAAATCCCAGTCAAGCTTGTCATCCATGAGTTTTTGTATCGTGACGATCAATGTTCCCATCTTGTCGGCACGCGCCAGACTGTCCGCAGCAGTTCTGCTGGCACTGATAGAGAGGCCGCTAGCTCCCTGAAAATAGTTCCCAGGATACCCGCCCAACTCCATCCCCATGGCAGTTGCCACCTTGCGTCCACTGGAAGACTCTATCCAACTTGGTGCCATATAGATGACAGACTTACCTGCAGCCAGATATTTCTGTACCTGTGCCGTCAAGTCAGTCGTATTTTTAGTGCTGCCGCCAAACACCAGAAGATCAGCATTTTGCCAGCATGTATTGTTGACATCGGTCAAATCACAGATCTGTTCGCTACCTGCACTCCCCAGACGCGTCAGCAGCGCCCTTACATTATTCGCGCTGTAACCCGCGGTAGAGAATTTCACAGTTGCGGGCAAAGCGAGATCCGGATCTCCGCTAATGAGCCAGGTAATGGCACGGGTAAATAAAGGCAAATGCTGTTGCTGCGTAGTAGTGCCGGCCATCCAGGAAAGAACGTCGGCACCATAGACCATAGCGCGACCAGTCCCGACCTGAGACAAGGCCGCCATACCATTGCCACTATCCGCAGAAAGAAAACTCATGCCGGAAGTGGAATTTTGCAAAGATACCGAAATACTGCTATTGCTAAACGTCAGCGCCTGACTCAGGTCTGCGCCATTTTTTTGCAATATTTTGCTCAAAGTGGGAACTTGAAAATTTCTGACCTCGAGTGCGATGTTTTGCGCCTGCTGCAACAAGGTTAGCTTTGACGCGGCATCGAGCGCGCTGGCATCGCCGCTAATCATTGCTTTGGCAATACGGTCATCTACTACTGTTGGTGGCACTACTACCGGTGGCGGTGCTACTACCGGTGGTGGCGCTACTACCGGTGGCGGCGCTACTACCGGTGGCGGCGCTACTACCGGTGGCGGCGCTACTACCGGTGGCGGTGCTACTACCGGTGGCGGCGCTACTACCGGTGGATTAACCTCTGGCGGCAATTCCGGTGTTGGCGGTACGGTTGTAACATGACCAGGCTCCTCCCCTCCAGCGTTTGGTCCAGGCGGCGGGGACACAGCGCCAGGCTTACTAGCATCGAAAACCTGAAGCGAATCACCGCCGCCACAGCCAGCCAAAAGCATCATGGCCGCTAGCATTTGAAAAAGCATTTTATTTTTCATCTATACTTCCTAAATTTAAAAACCGGACTCGAAGTAGCGATTCCCTCGAACAAAGCGGACGCCCACACCAATTAAACGATACTTAATCACGTCATCACATATGTGATATCAGATATGAATTTTCTTAACTAAACTTCTAATTCAGACACTCCCTTGGAATTAGAAATAGACCGACTAATTGAGCACTAGAGGAAATCAAGAGTAAACATCGGATTTATGGGTCGTATAAGTTTATGCAAGGCAACTTTTTTAGTCAATTGCCCTTTGGTGCAAATCAGATGGCTAGTTTGTAAGCATTTGTTACCGTATTGCTGAAAGGCGGCCGAGCAGTAAAAAATCAGCATATTGACGACGAACCTGTCGGCCTTGAAAGAGGTGCGAGTCACAATCATGTGACCATGAGGCGCCCTGATTTTTTCGGACACTCCTTTTTGGCAAGCTTCACCAACAGGAACACATATGACGAAACCAAGAACATGCACGCCAGAGATTCGTGAAGAAGCTGTAAAGCTGTTTCTGCTGCAGGGCCTGACGCTGAGCGAAGAATTGAAACAAATCGCCATTCGATTGGGCACTATGACCACATGGGTTAAAGCCACCAAACGCGGTAATGGCTCCGCCCCCCGGCAGACAGATGGCTCCCAAGTTGGAAGCGGAAATTCCAGACGACGAATTCGAATCGCGACTTGTCGCTCGTTGGCAACTTGCTGAACCAGATGTTCGCTCCGAAGCGCCCAAACGAAGCCTGGGTGACAGACATTACGTATGTTGCTACCGGCGAGGACTGGCTCTATGTCGCAGGGTTCAAGGATATATTCACCTGTGAGCTGGTAGGGCGCTTGAATCACCAGCCTATTGAATAAGCCCTCTATCTTGAAAAAGATAAGGTCGCTAGGGCGTTCCGGAGCAAGCGCACAGATTCCATCATGGCTCGGGTGCAACGGTACCCAAGTAGAAGCCGGATATGCGCGAGCAGTTACACCTAATGCCCGAACAAAAAAATTTGCAAACCTGGAGGAGTCCATATACACCAATATATGAGCGTATGACGCAAGGTCTCACTGTGCAGACCCAAGGTGCGCTGTGCGTAACAACCGTTCTCAGCAGCGCTTGATCCATCATTCGGATCGCGGCAGCCAATACTGCACCCATGATTATCGAAAGCTAGTCGAACAATTCGGCATGCAGGCATCGATGTCATAAAAGGAAAAATTGCTATGACAACGCGCCGATGTGGAGCTTCTGGGTCGGTCTGAAAAACGAACTAACTCACCACCAGCGCTACGCCACCCATGCCGACGCGAAGGCGGTGATTCAGGAATACATCAAAAGTTTTTATAACCGTCAACGGCGTCACTCACGCCTTGGCAACATTCCACCCACACTGTTTGCTGAAAATTTCAGCAAACAACAAGCGACTTAAGAAACAAGTGTCTACCATTGACGGCACACCTCAACACCTCGCCGAAAACATCTCGCTAGTTCAAAAAGGCAAGTACAACGACGCGAAGCAATTTTTCGTAAGCAATGAGCTTTTAACAAAATTAACCAAAAAATTTATACCACTCCCAGTTGTCTCGCTGCGAGCACTAATTGTGCAACTGAAGTAACTTCCATTTTTTCCATGATACTGCTGCGCTGAGACTTAATGGTACGCTCCGAATTACCCAATTGAAAAGCGATCTGCTTGTTCAACTGCCCTCGCACCACCATATTAAATACCTCAATTTCACGCGCAGTTAGTCTTGCATAGCATTGACGCAAATGAGATAAATTCCCCGATTCATCTATGGTTTTCCGATAATGCTCAAGCGCGCCCTCTATCGCAATCAGCAGATCATCTTTCTGCACAGGTTTGCTCAAAAAATTTTCTGCGCCAGCCTTCATCGCCCTGACGCTTAAACTGATATCTCCATGCGCAGTCAGGAAAACTATCGGTATGTGGCTATTTACCTGATTTAAATATTCCTGCAACTGAAAGCCACTCATCGCTGGCATATTAACGTCGAGTAGTATGCAGCTAAGCTCATCGGGAAGCGGGTTCTCGATAAACTGCGAGGCCGATTCATAGGTGAACACACGATACCCGCAAGCGAGCAACAAGCGATACATTGCGGTACGCAAAGGCGCATCATCATCAATGACGTGAATTAATGGTGCTGGCATATCATTCATCAGTGATCGTTTCCGATAAAGGCAGGGTAAAGCGAACTACGCCACCGTCCGCGGCATTTTCGGCCCAGATCCGGCCGCCATGCGCCTGCACAATCGCCTCGGTAATCGCCAAGCCCAAACCCATACCTTTTGCTTTCGTCGTAAAAAAAGAATCAAACACCCGCTCAATATTTTCATTAAACCCAGCTCCGCTATCGAGTACGGAAACCTGTACGTTGTTGGCGTCGTTGAGTGCTGTAATTACCGAAATACAGCGCCTGGCACCATCATGCTCATCTATTGCGTCAAGTGCATTCAAAATCAAGTTCACCATAACCTGTTGCAATTGTACCGGATCGGCAGTGACGAACAGGATGACAGGCGTAAGCTCCTCAATCAGATGAACATGGCGCATCTTCGCTTCACCCGCGAGAAAGTTCAATACTTTCTGCACCATCTCATTGATATTGACACGCGTCTCCTTGGCCTCAGCCTTTGACTCTGACTTGGTCAGCAAGCCACGCATGCTCTTGATCAAGTCGCCGGCACGCAAATTGTCACGCTTGATGTTTGCCAAAATTTCCTGAACCATCTCAAGCTGCGGCGGGCTCTGATTGAGGAATAATTGTGCCGCCTCGGCGTTACTCAAAATCGCCGCCAGCGGCTGTATCAACTCATGCGCAATCGCCTCCGAATACACGGTTGCGGTGATTTTCCTGTTCATGAAGGCGATCTGCGCGAGCCTATGACGCGACTCATCTACTGCCGCACTACGGCGCTTGCGCTCTATCAGCAATGCCCCAAGCAACGCCAGCAACAGGGTAATGACACAAAATATCACCACGATTTGCCAGCGATAAAGCTCCCATACTCCCGGGGTAAAAAAACGTAGCTGACTCCCGGCTGGATAATTACTTTTATCCACCCCCATCGGTTCAATTCGCGCCAGTCGAGCAAAGGAATGAAAGTGGAGTTACCAATAGACAATGATGACATTTTTTCGCCTGCCAATATCTTACCGAGTAAGTCCGCCGTTTCCCGTCCCTGAATACCAGCGTCGAATAGAATTGCCCCCATAGCACCTAAACCGATATGACTGGGATTATCCACCAGTACCGGGGCATTGGCAGCCTTGACAAGCTCTAGCAGGGCATCCTTGTTATTTATTTTTTTTAGGGCGCCATCCATCGTCAACATAGTGAAATAGACTACCGTGCCCTTAGGCAAATCTGCCATTGCCAGCCTTAATTGATCCAGTGTTTTCCCACGCAGGTCTATGATGTCAATTTCCACAGATAGACGTGCGATCTGTTCCGGCAAATCATTTCTATAAACGTCATGCTCAGGCAGATTACCCACAATCGCGATATGCTTGGTATCAGGCAAAAGTCCCCTCGCCATGCGCACGATATCTGAGAACCCCGCCTTAAGGGTTTTTCCAGCCACATTTTCCGGCAAGGCCATTTTTTTTATTTCGCTATCACTGGCCAGCGTGAATAAGATCGGCGTATCCGGCCACAACTCTCGCTGATGCTGCAATACATAATTAAGCGCGCTATGACCGATGACGACAATGGCGTCAATTTTTATGTTTCTATATTTGGTCCTGAGCCAAGTATCGAGCTTAGTATCATCAACGCCCAAAGGAAAACGCGACAAATCTAGATTTTCTTCATAGATAATGACAGACTCCGGACGCCCCTCGTTTAACTTGAGCTTAAATGCCGAATAAAAATCGTAAAGATAGGGGGAATTCAACAAATCCGGGCTAAGCAGCAATATCGACTTTTGCTTGCCACTATCGGCCCATGCGGGAATGCTACAACAAAAGAATAGTGCCAACAAAATCAGACGCAGTGCAGGTCTTATCATGACCGATACCATTTAGTGAATAGTTTATCCGGCATAGACGTAGCTATCCGACTCATGGAATCAGATAAGCAATTGAAATTTTCGTGCGTGTAATGATAATTTGCATAGATTGACTCTGATCATATCACTGATCAGAGTCAAGCTACATTTAGCCCAAGAACAGGCTGGAAGGAGCTTAGATTATTCTCGGCAGATAATAATCAGCCAACCCAGTGACGGGCATTTCTGAACATACGCATCCAAGGTGAATCCTCACCCCATCCTTCCGGATGCCATGAGTTCAAGACCGAACGGAATACCCGCTCGGCATGCGGCATCATGACCGTAAAGCGACCATCTTCATTGGTCACGGAAGTGATACCCAAAGGTGATCCGTTAGGATTGTAAGGATAAGCTTCGGTAGCCTGCCCCTGATTATTCACGAAACGCATGGCAACCTGCGCCGCCTTGATGTCGCCAGTAATCGAGAAGTCGGCAAAACCCTCACCGTGAGCGATCGCGATCGGAGTTTGCGTACCAGCCATGCCCTGCATAAAGATGGAAGAAGACTCCATCACCTCAACCATGGCAAAACGTCCTTCGAATTGCTCGGACTTGTTCTTGGTGAACTTTGGCCACGCCTGAGCGCCAGGGATAATGGACTTCAGATTACTCATCATCTGGCAACCATTACAGATACCCAGACCAAAGGTATCCTTACGATGGAAGAACTCCGAGAATTGCTCAGCCATCATCGAATTAAACAGGATGGTCTTGGCCCAACCTTCACCGGCACCCAACACGTCGCCGTAGGAGAAGCCACCCACCGCAATCAAGCCCTTGAAATCGGCCAGACGAACACGTCCGGCAATCAAATCACTCATGTGCACATCGACTGCGGTAAAACCGGCCTTGTGCATCACATATGCGGTTTCTATATGTGAATTGACACCCTGCTCACGCAGGATAGCGATCTTAGGACGAACCCCAGTCGCAATGTAAGGCGCAGCGATATCGAGTTGCGCATCAAAGGTAACCTTAGGCTGCATGCCAGGATCAGTCAGATCGGCCAGACGTGCATATTCAGCGTCGGCACAAGCAGGATTATCACGCATACGGGCAATTTGCCAGCTAGTTTTACTCCAGATCTGATGCAAAGCACTACGCGACTGCTTGTAAATTTCCTTGGCATCGCGGGTGAATGCAATATTACCGCTGGCACTTGGTTTACCGATGATATGGCTGCAAGCACCCAGATTGTGCGCACGCAGGACATCCATGACTTCTGAACGTTGCTCAGTACGGATCTGAATCACCGCACCGAGTTCCTCGTTGAACAAGGCGCGCAAGGTAAGGTCATTACGACGCTCGGAAACCTGCCCTGCCCAGTTCTTGGCATCACCTTGATCAGCGGCATGCTCGCTTTCCATCGTCAAGATATCGAGGTTGATATCGAGACCACTGCGACCGGCAAATGCCATCTCGCACAAACTGGCATACAAGCCGCCATCCGAACGATCATGGTAAGCCAACAACTTACCCTCCGCATTTAATTGCTGTATCGATGCGAAGAATGCCTTCAAGTCTTCAGCACTATCGACATCCGGAGTCTGATCGCCGAGCTTTTGCATGACTTGCGCAAAACAAGATGCGCCAAGGCGATTTTTGCCACGACCCAGATCGATCAAAATCAGGCTGGTATCGCCGGCATCGAGCTTGATTTGCGGTGTCAGTGACTTACGCACATCGTAGACAGGTGCGAAGGCGGAAATAATCAGCGATACCGGTGAGGTCACCGATTTATCAACACCCTCATCTTTCCAGGTGGTACGCATCGACAAGGAGTCTTTACCGACCGGTATACTGATGCCCAGTGCCGGGCATAAATCCATACCGATCGCCTTGACCGTGTCAAACAGGGCTGCATCCTGCCCAGGCTGACCACAAGCGGCCATCCAGTTGGCGGATAATTTAATCTCAGAAATATCCTTGATTGGTGCGGCAGCGATATTAGTGATTGATTCACCTACCGCCATACGACCGGAAGCGGCGGCATTAATGACGGCCAACGGTGTACGTTCGCCCATAGACATGGCTTCGCCCAGATAGCCCTCAAGACTCATGGCAGTCACGGCGCAATCTGCTACCGGCACCTGCCAAGGGCCAACCATTTGATCACGCACCGAGGTAGCACCAACGCTACGGTCACCGATGGTAATCAAGAAAGATTTATCGCCGACTGTAGGCAGACTCAGTACGCGCTGCGCTGCCTCTTGTAAATCCATACCAGTAAGATCAATCGCCGGGAAGTCATTGGCGACGTGCTTGACATCCCTGTGCATCTTAGGTGGTTTGCCTAACAGTACATCCATAGGCATATCAACCGGCGTACTGTCTTGCTCCGGATCGATCACCTTGAGTTGGCGCTCTTCAGTTGCCGTACCGACTACCGCAAACAGGGCGCGCTCACGCTCGCACAAGTACTTAAACAGTGGCAGGCTTTCTGGTGCGATACCAAGTACATAGCGCTCTTGCGATTCATTACTCCAGATTTCTTTTGGCGCCATACCGCTTTCTTCCAGCGGCACCTTACGCAAATCAAAAATGGCACCGCGTTTGGCATCATTCGTAATCTCCGGGAAGGCATTGGACAAGCCACCTGCACCTACGTCATGAATAGACAAGATAGGATTATCGTCGCCCATTTGCCAGCAGGAATTGATCACCTCTTGCGCCCGACGCTCCATTTCCGGATTGCCACGCTGAACCGAATCAAAATCGAGATCCGCTGTATTGGTACCTGTTGCCATAGAAGAGGCAGCGCTACCGCCCATACCTATGCGCATGCCCGGCCCACCGAGTTGTATCAGCAAGCTACCAACAGGCAAATCATTTTTATGCGTGTGTTTATGCGAGATATTGCCGATACCGCCGGCGATCATGATCGGCTTGTGGTAACCATGTACAGTACCGCCGACGTTTTGTTCATAGGTACGGAAATAACCACCCAAAACCGGACGTCCGAATTCATTATTAAAAGCGGCACCACCAAGCGGACCTTCTATCATGATCTGCAAAGGCGAGGCGATGCGATCAGGCTTACCGTAGATGGCGGATGCGCTATCGGACGAAGCGGTTACGTCACGCGTGTTTTCCCATGGCTGTACGGCATCCGGCAGCATCAGGTTCGATACGGTAAAACGGTCAAACCAGCTTTAGGACGGGCGCCACGACCAGTTGCGCCTTCATCGCGGATTTCACCACCGGCACCGGTAGATGCTCCAGGGAAAGGCGAGATCGCAGTCGGGTGATTATGTGTCTCGACCTTCATCAAGGTATGCGTCAGTTCGACGGTCGCCTGATATTCATTGCCTTTGGCTGCACCATTCGGATAGAAACGCGTTACCACAGCGCCTTCCATGATAGAAGAATTGTCGCTATAGGCAACAACCGTACCTTTTGGCTGCAGCAAATGGGTATTCTTGATCATGCCGAACAAGGAAATATCTTGTTCTACACCGTCGATAGTCCAGTCAGCGTTAAAAATCTTATGACGGCAATGCTCGCTGTTTGCCTGGGCAAACATCATCAACTCAACGTCAGTAGGATTACGCTTAGCGCTCACAAACGCGTTAACCAGATAATCGATCTCATCATCGGACAATGCCAGGCCCAGGGAACTATTGGCATCCAACAAAGCCTGCTTACCACCGATCAAAACATCGACAAACTCAAGCGACTTCGCTTCCAGTTCAGTAAACAAACCGCTCGCCGCACTCACGTCTAGTAAAACCATTTCGGTCATACGGTCGTGCAATAAGGCAATGACGTCCTGCTTTGATGACTCGGCAAGTTTTTTCGCTCCGCCAAGCAGGCCGCTTTTTACCTGAATAAAATACTGAATTCCGCGCTCGATACGCTTGATTTGCTGCATACCGCAATTGTGCGCAATATCTGTAGCTTTACTTGCCCAAGGGGAAATAGTGCCGAAACGTGGGATAACGACGAAACTGTCACCCTCTTCCGTTCCTTTAAATGCATCGCCATAGGTCAACAATGCATTAAGACGATTTATATCATCCGCAGTTGGCGCTGTCGCCGCTTCGATAAAATGACTAAAACGAGCGGTAACTCCGACAATACTGGCATCAACTGCCTGCAAGCGGGATAACAAACCTTGGGTACGAAAAACAGACAGGGCATTAGAGCCTGGCAATATCAACATGGCGAGAGAGTAGTTGAGGCAATGCGCTGGCCAATCAGCTAGGATAGCCGCCACATCGCGGGGTGAATCAGAAAGTGCAGATTATACCTTGATGCTGGCTTGTGCTCCAGCATCATTGTCACTCTCACTGGTGCACTAGGTAGAAAATCTCGTACAAAACCAGATGAAATGATGTAAAACCGGCAAATAAGCGAGCTTTGCCGGCGCAAATCAATCTCACTTTTCGGTGCAGGAGTCCTGCGGTGCAATCAAGGCCCAAGAAAGCGTCAACGTGGAATAAGTGCCGACCCGGTCCGGCGTAATAACCAAAGGAGCTTGCTCCTTCACACCAGGCCAGTGTCGCCTTATCACGGACAGCATATCAGTCGCAGGATCCCACACCAGCAATGCGCCACAATGAGTAATGTCATCGGCCGAAATCCAAGGAGTAATAGTTAAATCGCCGTCGATCAATACCTTGGTTTGATACGCACTTTCAAAACTGGCGACGCCCGCCTCCCAGGAGGTCCCTATGATGTAGCGCATGGGCTTGCCGGGAAATGCCGCATTCCAATTTTCATCCAATTGCCTGGCCAACTCAGGACCAGGATAGCTTGCACGCGCATATTTTTTGGTTAAAACATGCCATTGTTCCGTGTTTTTAGCAGCGTAAACAGCGCCAAAAAAAGCCATCACCATCAACCATGCGATCAACCATTTAGGACTCCAGAGCACATCGGCACGCGTACCCAGCAAGCGAACCGCGATCAAACCACTCAGGGGAAACATGGCCGTCGCCCACATAGGATGCAGATAACTCCCACTCAAACCCAATAAAACAGTAATTAAAAACGGGCCTAAACCCATCACCAGAAGAAACCTGTCATTAAGCCTATTTACCATTAATGCAGAAAGCTCGATGTCGCCTGTCAGATTTTGCGAGGAATGATCTGGTGCAGAACGCATCAGCCATAGCATGCTACCCACCGGCACCAGATGCACCAATATTTGCATCACGACATAAGACAAAAATCGCTCACTCCAACTTGCATTGTTAGCCAAATCCCCCAGACGATCATTCATATAATGGATAGGCGCAAAATCATGCCGCACCAGCCAAGCAAAATGCGGTCCGGTGACCACGAAGAACGCAATAGCGGCCACAGCAACATTAGTGATCGTCAAAAACCTTCTTGCCTGCCTTTCCCAGAATAGCAAAAACACACAGGCCAAAGGTAAAAACGCTGCACTATATTTGCTGAGCGTCGTCACACCGAGAGCCGCACCAAACGCGATCCACCAGCGCATACGGCCATCTGCCACCGCAAAATAAAATGCGCTGACAGTCAGCGCCCAAAATGGAATCTGTGCGACGTTATGGTTGTAATCCGGTGCATATAGATTGTAGTAAATAAGCGTTGCCTGCAAGAACAGTGCAATGATGGCGCGCTTCGCTCCAAAAAAACGCAGCGCCAGCGGCCAGACAGCTAAAGTAGCGATCACTATCGATAATGCACTAGGAATAAACACAGACAACTGAGTGCGGCCAAAAACTAGCTCACTCAAATAAATCCCCCAAGCCGGCAAGGGAGGATGCTTGTAATAACCCAACTGCGGCACCTTGGCCCAAGTGGTCATTTCGATGACATCAAACGGCGGAGTATGATGACCAAGCAAGGGAATGATCGTCAAAAAAAGCAACTGGAACAGCAATAAAAAACACAAGGCCACGAGATAATTCAATGGCCCTTTCATGTCTGGACGCGGCATATTGGATATAAGACTTTGCTTAGCTTCAGGCATTTTTAAAATTTTTCTTCTTGAATAAGGATGCGGCGATACAGTTGCGGTTAAAAATTGCGGTCACTTGGTGACATTTAAGGGTATTCCCATAACGTGCCCGCCATTATAATGTGCCCCTGTTTGGATCGCATTAAAACCCTAGTCCTATGACGCATATAAATTCAATGACAACGCCCCCCCTGAAGTCCGAGATCAAGACTGATCGATCAACGCCGCCAAACATAAGTTGCGTGGTTCCCGCCTTCAACGAGGGAAAACACATTGCCAGTTTCCTTACTGACTTACATGCGACACTTGCCCGCCTGTCCGACCGCTATGAAATCATCGTCGTCAATGACGGCAGTTCCGACAACACGGAAGAGATGGTTGCCACCGTATCGACCAATTGCGCGGTACGCTATCTGGGATTGTCACGTAACTTCGGCAAAGAGGCTGCATTATCAGCAGGTATAGACCATGCGAAGGGCGAGGTAGTGATCTTGCTTGACGGAGACTACCAGCATCCGCTTGAACTGCTACCGGAAATGCTCAACTTATGGAAATCAGGGTACGACATGGTATACGGGGTAATTGCGGATCGCCGCCATGAATCCCTATTAAAACGATGGGGAACCGGTCTGTTCTACAATTTAATGGAACGTGACTCCGTCATAGATATTCCGAGAAATGCCGGGGATTTTCGTTTAATGGACCGCAAGGTAGTCGACGCATTGCGACAACTACCCGAGCGCAATCGTTTTATGAAAGGTTTGTATGCCTGGGTCGGATACAAGAGTGTCGCACTACCATTTGTACCACTAGAGCGCGCCTCTGGCGAATCAAGCTTTCGTCTGCGCGGACTGGGGAAATTGGCGCTGGCTGGAATTACCGCCTTCACAACTCTGCCGCTGCGGATTTGGAGCGGAATCGGCGCACTAATCTCGATAGCCTCGATTCTATATGCCCTTTACGTGATGCTGGAAACGCTCATTTTCGGAAATCCAACCCCTGGTTGGGCCACCTTGACGGTGGGTCTGATGTTTTTCTCAGGAGTTCAACTTTTTTCTATCGGAATTTTGGGTGAGTATCTAGGCCGGGTATATGAAGAAGTTAAAATGCGCCCGCTTTACCTGATTGCACAAGACCTTGATCATGGAAAAACAAGCTATCCGGACACTCTATCAAGCGAGAAAAATTCTGCATGAACGCAAGAGAGATTATCCGTTTAGCGCGCTTCGGCCTGGTCGGACTTAGCGCATCAGCAACCCACTACGTCAGCGTTATAGCACTAGTCGAAATCAACGCCGTAAATCCCCTGATCGCTAATATCGGTGGTTTTTTCGCTGCATTTTGGGTAAGCTATTTTGGCCACAGATTTTGGACCTTTGGCGATCGCAACAACATTAATAGCGGAGCTTTTCTGCGTTTCTTTGCAACCGCATTATTTGGTTTTGGATTAAATGAAATTCTTTTCTATTTAATGCTGGCATACACGGCGATTCCCTATACGGTTGCATTGGCAATTGCCGTAATTACTGTCGCCATCTCAACTTATTTATTAAGTCGCGTTTGGGCATTTCGCTCACAAGAAATACAGCCATGACCATAACCACAACACCTATTGCCCTTTGCGTTGATGATTTTGGGCAGCACAGCGGCATAGACGAGGCCGTGTGTTCTTTGCTCGAATTAAAACGAATTACGGCAGTCAGTTGCATGAGCATGGCGCCACGATGGGCATCACATTCCGCACCTATGTTACGTGAACGATCCGAGATGGGCGACTATGGATTGCATTTCAACCTGACCGAAAATTTTGGAAAATCGCGCAACAATCGTCTATCGAGCTTAATTTTACGCAGTTACCTTCACCGACTTGAATCGGATGGCCTGATTACATTATTACAACAACAACTGGATGCGTTTGAAACGGCCATAGGTCGCACACCTGATTTTATTGACGGCCATCAGCACGTGCATCAACTGCCAATGGTGCGCGAGGCACTCTTAAAGGTAATTCAGCAGCGCTATCCTCAGCGTCTCCCATGGATACGCAATACGCGCCCGGCTAGTCCCCAATGGGGTGGCAAAGCAATCGTCCTGAATTATCTAGGTGGAAGCACGCTCTTTAGGAAGCTTAAAAAAGCCAACATACCCAGCAATAATGGCTTTGCCGGAGTATATGGCTTTAATACCGACGACTACGCGGGATGTTTTGAAGAGTGGCTAAAGGCAGCTAGTAGAGGGATGCTGATAATGTGCCACCCGGCAATCACGCTTGATAAAAATGATGCGATTTCGGCGCAGCGCCTCGTGGAATACAAGTTTTTTTGCTCAGAACAGTTCCCACAAATGCTGGCACAGCATCATGCAAGCTTAGCTAGACTGTCTACCACTATCGATAGACAGTCCCAATTGGCCAATTAAGGCTTAACTTTAGGTGCTTAACTTATATAGTTAAACAAAGAGAGAGAAGAAGTTTTAACAAATGATTGTTGCGCCGCTTCTAGTGTTACTTTTTGTTGGTTTAAATCGGTAATGGCCTTAACAAGATCAAGATCCTGCAATTGAGATAATTCTTGCTTAAAAACCAACCCCTTCCCCTCACCTCCCGAATCTAATGCGTCGAGTTCCCTCAAATTGGAGCCGACATTAGTCCTCGACGTAATCACATTGGAAAGCGACATATCCACATTATTATTGGCTTGCGCCAATCCTGCAGACAAATTAGCTTTGGCCGCCAGAGTACCGGTGGATGTTCTTAAAACATTAATCAAATCAGTTAATGTTTCAAAAATATCCTGATTTCCAGGTTGAATTGAAAAACTATCACCAATGCCAGGAGCAGTCGGAGTATCAGTAATATTGACTTGAATACCATCGAAAACGATAGGATTGCCGCTGGTATAAGGCTGTGCAGCCAACACCGTCTGTCCGGTGGTTTTATTCAAAATATCAAAACTGATCGCGGATGAAAATTTAATCTCGTAATTATTTCCCGTCAGCAATGTGGAATTTGCTATAACCCCACCTGAAATAGCCGCTTTACCAATATTTGCTCCATTTGCATTCATTGCAAAAGCTGTGTTACTGGTACGGATATTTCCAAAGATCGCCGGCCCGATATCACCCATTGCAATTTGCCGAGAGGTGTCTGCCTGCACAAACCTCTGCCCTTGGTCGCCAACATAAGTCGCACCATTTGCCGTCTTGACGTAGGGAGCAACTGTATTAGTAAAACCGGAAAACATGTAGTTGCCAGTCTCGTCGGTAGAATTGGCAAGACTTAACATTTGATCTAGATTACCCTGCAACTGTGTCGCGATATAGCCCCTGTCTGCGTCAGTGAGCGAACCATTCCCCGCATTAACGATCAATGTTTTCACGCTTTGCAAAGTGGTTGTCACATTAGATAAAATATTTTCAGTACCACTCAAACTATTTTGTCCGTTACGCCGATTAACTGCATACTGATCATTGACTGCATCGGCCTGGGAAATCACCAAGGCTCTCGCTGATGCGATAGGATCATCCGACGGACTTAAAATCCGACGGTTAGCACTTAATTGCTGATTCGTCTTATTTAGACTGGATTGAAGATCGCTAATAGCCGTCGAACCCGAATCATAAATTGTATTTGTACTAATTCTCATAATCAATACCCCTATCTGCCCAATGCCAATAATGAATCAAACAGTTGACTCGCAATCTGCATTAATTTTCCGGCCGCCTGATAGGCTTGCTGATACCTAAGTAAATTAGCAGCCTCCTCATCAAGGTTAACTCCGGAACTCGATTGCTGAACGGCGACGGCCTGCTTCAACAATATGGTTTCTGATGCATCAACCACAGCAAGTTCATGCGACTTGTTACCAACCAGGCTGACGAACTGTGCATAAGCCCCCTGAAAACTCGTTGTATTGCCAATTAAGGTATTCTTT
The DNA here is from genome assembly GCA_003970805.2 of Undibacterium piscinae. Classification (GTDB taxonomy): domain Bacteria; phylum Pseudomonadota; class Gammaproteobacteria; order Burkholderiales; family Burkholderiaceae_D; genus Undibacterium; species Undibacterium piscinae. The sequence goes on along the minus strand of CP051152.1, from coordinate 315,183 downwards.
GTTTGCAGTTTACCAAGTAACAAGGCATTTCTATTATCTCCGGACCCACTCGTATTTGGCGAAATTGTAAATACGTCTCCCGCAGCAGGAGTTCCCGTCACGACAACATTGGCACCACCTACACTAATCGTAGCGCCACTGGTATACGTAACGGGAGTACCCGCCACATAAGGCGCATAAGATGTGGTTACGCCATTGCTGGTAACGGAGACGTTAGAGCCAGCTGGAAATCCGGTAAAAGCGTTTGCTGCAAAAGTCATCGCCACTGGCGGCACAAAAGTCGCTGGTGTAAAAGTAGCGTCTATCGCCCCCGCACTAATTTTACCGCTACCGGTATTGGTGCTAGGATAATTGGTGGCGATTGGTGCTGCGGCGGCGATCTTGGAAGTATCGGATATAACAACCCCAAAACTACTGGCACCGCTGGCGGTAGGACGAATTAGAAACTCATCGCCATTGGTCGGCGTTACGGCGGGCGGATTAAATGAAACACCGTCAAAGACTATCGGCAAAGTTGGAGACAACGCGGGCGTTGGTAAAGCTCCGTCAGACAAACGGGTAATTTTGTAATTTCCCGCCAAATACTGCACACGATAATCACTGGTAGTTAAGGCACCGACATCAACAATACTCGCGGACATATTTCCGGTTGCGGCATTATTGGCACTGCTAGGCAAAGAAGTAGGAGCTCCGACACTGAAAAAATCGGTGCCAAGTGCCCCATTAAGATCCTGGCCTAATTTGTGCTGCTCATTAAAAGTTGTTCCAACAGCTATTGCGACCCGTCCCAAAGAATTTTGTGACACATCTAAACTATTCGCCCGAAATGCAAAGAGCCCCCCCAATTTGCCACTACTTATCGTATTTTCAGCAAGTTGCACTAAAGCGCCATTGGTTTCATAAGCGACTTCCATGCGCGTCGGGTCAGTCAAAGAGCCCACTGCCTGCAGATTATAAGCCTTCGCACCCAATACCAAAGGCTGGCCTGTCCCCATGTAGACATTAAATTTAGACCCTTGTGGAACGACTGAAATATTGACGAGCTTACTGAGCTCGGTAACCAAACTATCGCGGTGATCCAATAAATCATTTGGCGTGCCGCCAACGCTCTCTGCCAATTCTATATTGTGATTAAGTTCTGCTAACTGGCCAGCATAACTATTGATAGAACCAACAACATCCTCAATTTGACCATTTACACCCTCACGAAGCTGATCTAATCTCCCCTGCAAGCTTTGAAGCCTGGACGTTAATGCCGCGCCAGAGGAAATGACCGATTGCCGTGCTGCTGCACCAGCGGTGCCATTTGGAGTTGTTGCCAAATTTTGAATTGCATTAAAAAACTCCTGCATGGCCGGAGATGCTCCGGCCTTAGGATCTGCGACGAGGTTATCTATTTGTGAAATTTGATTGAGATAAGTATTCGCATAGTTTTTAGAAGATTGAGTGGAATTAACTTGCTGAGCGACAAACTCGTTATAGATCCGTTTAATTTCACCAGCCCGCACCCCTTGTCCAACAAAAGCCCCGCCGACATTTTGCGCCTCTGCTGCACTCTGGAGCAACACTTGGCGGTTATAACCAAGTGATGAGGCATTCGCTATATTGTGTCCGGTTGTAGCAATACCCATCTGCGCGGCTAGTAGTGCGCTTTGTCCGATACCTAAAATGTTCGTGCCCATAGTTGAACCTATTCGATCTATTTTTTGACTGTTATTTACAGTCCATATTAGATTAACGGGGAGTAATCTAAAAACTTTAATTCGTTACCTATAACGCACTAAGCAGATAATGTTTGCTTGATAATTTTTGAAAGTTTATTTGCGTATTGAGGATCGGTTGCATAGCCTGCTTTTTGCAAGCCATACGCAAAACTACTTGCATCTTTTGCATTGGCAATCACATTTTCATAGCGCGGATTACGAGTTAACAGCTTCGCGTAATCTTTAAATGCATCACTATAGGAATCATAGGCCTTAAATTTTTGCACCTTACTAGTCGCAACACCATTAACATATTCGGTAGTAACGGCATCTACCGTTTTCCCCTTCCAGCTACTGGTTGCCTTCATTCCAAATATATTGTGACTGGCAGTTCCGTCCAGGGCCTTAATTTCCCGACGCCCCCAGCCACTTTCTAATGCTGCTTGTCCAAGCATGAATTTCGCAGGGATACCGGTCTCCACACTTGCTTTTTCAGCATGAGACGCTAATTTATCCTGAAAATCTTTCACATGAGCCGGCATATTGCGAGTCGCAGTCCCGGAAGGCGCCAATGGTTTTTCGAATTTAGCTTGATTCAGGTAAGAATCAAGTCCACTTAAATTTCTAGCACTTGTTTTATTCAATCCACTACCACTACTGACAGCAGTGTCAATTTCTGGAGTTGCTATCCCTGCATTATTAGATAGTTGCCGCATCAATGCATCAGCCAAGCCCATCCCACGGCTAGCCATATTTTGCGACAATTGCTGATCAAGCATAGACGTATACATCCGGCTTTGCTCATTCTCAAAAGGACTATCCTTACTCTCGGCCTGTCGCATTGACTTAAGCATCATGTTCATAAACAGCGCTTCAAATTGCTTTGCAGCTGCCTTCAATGCATCTGGCGAATTATTTTTCGCGGACTGTTTTAGTTCGTCCAAGCCCTTGCTATCAAAAGCCAGCTTATCTGACAAATCTGCGCGACCTATCATGATATATCCTTAAATGATTTCCAAATCTGCATGCAAGGCACCGGATGCCTTCATGGCCTGCAAAATTGCCAATAAATCCTGTGGTGTTGCCCCTATGGAATTGAGTGCCTTCACCACGTCCGCCAACGATGCTCCGGCTTTCAACACCATTAACTGTCCAGCATCCTTAGCGATAGAAATATTTGAGTTTGCTGTGCCTGCAGTTTTCCCGCCAGCCAAAGCATTTGGCTGGCTAACTGAATTCTCCGTATTAATTACTATAGATAAATTCCCATGGGAAATGGCGCATGTATCCAAAGTAACCGATTGGTTCATAACAATTGATCCGGTACGCGCATTCAGAATCACTTTAGCTGCGTTCTGCGCGGGGGTAACTTCGAGACTCTCCAATGCACCCAAAAAACTCACTCTTTGATCATTGCTTGCCGGCGCTTTCACCTGAATTACCCGGCCATCAACCGCCGCCGCAGTATCAGAACCAAATCGTTTATTGATCGCCTCGACCACTCGACTCGCAGTCGAAAAATCGGAAGTATTGAGCTCTAGTTGAATAATGTTGCCACGCCCCAAAACAGAGGCTACAGCGCGCTCTACAGTAGCTCCGGATGAAATCCGGCCAACACTTAAGTGATTAATTTGCGCTTTACTACCATTTGCTGAGGCCCCGACGCCACCTACCAAAACATTTCCCTGGGCCATACCATAAATTTGGTTATCCGCACCTTTAAGCGGGGTCATCAGTAAAGTGCCTCCACGTAGACTCTTGGCATTACCAATCGACGAAACCGTGACATCCAGGGTTTGTCCGGGCTGAGCAAAAGGCGGAAGCGAAGTGGTAACCATGACAGCAGCAACATTTTTCAACTGCAAGCTGGTTCCGACCGGAATATTTACGCCTAATTGCTGCATCATATTGATGATGCTCTGCACTGTAAAAGGTGTCTGAGTAGTTTGATCACCACTCCCATCGAGCCCCACTACCAAGCCATACCCGATCAGCTGATTTTGGCGCACCCCCTGAATACCGGCTAGATCCTTCAAACGCTCAGCCCGTATTTCTGGTGTGACGAAATACGCCAACCCAGCAAAAAAAATGACGGCGAGAATATTGGAATTAAAACAAATTTTGGATTTCATCAGAATACTCTTTGGCTCTGCTTATAATGGGATAAAACTAAGGAAGAACCGGGTCAACAAAGAATTCATCTCAGCAATATCAACATGACTCGTTGATCTATATTCAAATCTCGCATCCGCCACCTGCGTTGATGAGACTAGGTTCCCAACAGCAATTGTCTGAGGATTGACTACCCCAGAAAACCGTACAAACTCAGCCCCTTTATCAAACGCAATTTGCTTTTCGCCGCTAACCAATAAATTACCATTTGGTAAAACATCAATCACGGTAACGGCAATTGTGCCGCTAAAGCTATTGCTAGCAGTCTCAGCACCCTTTTCATCAAACTTGCTAGAGGAACTGGTTGATATCGAAGCCTTAGCCAAAGTAGCAGCCGGAATTCCAAGTACCGTCGGCGCGGAAAATGAGGTGCCACCAGATTTGCTGCTAGAGCTAGCGGCCGCTTTGCCTGCCGAAGTTTTCTCACTAATAGATACCGTCATAACATCACCAATCAGTCGTGACCTCGCGTCCTCAAATAATGGTCGATAGGAAGCGGACTGAAAAATTGCCCCATTCATCTCACGCTGTGGCTTCGCCGATTGTGGCTGTACGGACATGGGCTGATGCACAATCGGAGGTGGCGTAACAGCACATCCAGACATTCCCAGGACGCTAAATAGAATGAAGAATTTAAGTGATTTCATGACAAACCCGCTGGTGCCAACATTAACTACAATTGAGACAATCGCTGCAACATCTGATCAGACGTCGTGATCGCTTTACTATTGATTTCATACGCCCGTTGCGTTTGAATCATATTTACCAACTCTTCCGCCACATTGACGTTCGATGTCTCGACTGAGCTTTGAATCAACAATCCTGCACCGTTCGTACCTGGAGTATTGGTTCCGGGATTTCCTGAAGCCGCGGTCTCCACATAGAGATTTTCCCCCATAGACATTAAACCAGCCGGATTAATAAACGTGGCAAGCTGAATTGATCCGACCTGCACCGGAGAACTTGATCCTGGCTGAGTAACAGATACCGTACCATCGCGACCGACGGTGATACTCTGCGCATTTGATGGGATAGTAATTGCGGGCTGTATCACAAAACCGCTAGAAGTCACCATCTGCCCCTGGCTATCCACCTGAAACGACCCGTCCCTTGTGTAAGCAGTCGCCCCATCCGGCATCAAGACCTGAAAAAAACCTTGCCCGTTTACTGCTATATCCTTGCTATTACCTGTTTGCTGTAAATTTCCTTGTGTAAAAATACGTTCAGTCGCAACGGGGCGAACACCTGTACCAAGCTGCAACCCTGATGGCAACTGTGTTTGCTGTGAGCTCTGCGCACCTGGCTGACGTATATTTTGGTACAACAAATCCTCAAATACGGCACGCGACCGCTTAAAGCCCGTTGTGCTAACATTCGCAAGATTATTCGTAATAACATCCATTTGCGTCTGCTGCGCATCTAGACCGGTTTTCGCTATCCACAGTGAACGTATCATTTTTACTCTCCTGATTACCGCAACGGCAACACTTTTAATTTCTCTATTTTGCTACCAACAACCTTAACTCAAAGCCAGAATCTGACTGGCTTTAGCCTCGTTACTCTCTGCATTCGTCAACAATTTCATTTGCATTTCAAATGAACGAGCCAAATTAATCATGCTGACCATGGACTCGACAACGTTTACGTTACTCCCCTCCAGCATGCCTCCTGCGACCACCACAGCAACATCTGAATCAACACTTGCGCCATCTTTAGTCTTAAACAAACCGTCATCACCGCGCACCAAATTGTCTTCCGGCGGATTAACTAATTTCAATCTACCAACCACTTCAACAGCATTCGGCCTGGATCCACTGGGCACCGTAGAAACAGTGCCGTCTTTTGCAAATGTAATCGAGACATCCGGAGGGATAGTAATTGGCCCGCCATCACCAAGAACATTTAAGCCACTGTGCGTTTGCAAAATACCGTTTTCACTCACTTTCAAACTACCGTGGCGCGTAAAACCCTCAGAGCCATCTGGCTTTTGAACTGCAATCCATCCCTTACCCTGGATGGCGATATCTAATTCGCGCCCGGTACTCTGCATGCTTCCCGTAGAGAAGTCCGTCCCTACCGTAGCATCAACAACGAACGCCCTGGTTGGCAAACCATCACCCAACACCGGCACCGCTCGAAATGAATCCAGTTGAGAGCGAAAGCCCGTAGTAGTTGCATTTGCCAGATTGTGCGATGTGGTAGCTTGCTGCTCCAAAATATGCTTGGCTCCCGTCATCGCGGTATAAATCAAACGGTCCATTAAATGCCTCCTGACAACAGTTTATATATCCAATTCCCGTCAACCTATTAAGATTTAACGGAGATTCACTAAGGTCTGCATGATTTGATCTTGGGTCTTAATGGTTTGCGCATTAGCTTGATAAATACGTTGGGCGGTAATCATATTGACCAATTCACCAGTAAGGTCGGTATTTGAGTCCTCAGTCGCGCTCGAAGTTAACAAACCCAAGCCCCCTGAACCTGGAGATCCGGTCAATGGTTGACCTGACATCGCGGTCTCTCCCCATTGGTTATCACCTAATGATTGCAAATTTGTCGGGCTTACGAAATTTGAAATAACAACTTTCGCCAAAACTTTCGTTGTCCCATTCGTATAACTACCCACGATGGAGCCATCTTTTGAAGTATTAAATTTTGACAATTTCCCCGAGGTAAAACCATCTTGTTTCAAAGAATTTACGCTAAATGGGGAGCCAAACTGCGTTGACCCAGTCAAATCAAATTTAACCAGCGCAGGAGTAAAAATCGGAGTAACTGCGCCAGTACTTGGCACATCGATCCGAATATCAAATGCAAATGGCGTTGCCGCAGCCGATGGAGTAACCTTCGACAACTTACCAAAAGCATCAAAACCTACAGTTCCGATAGAATTGGTAGGAATCGGAGCAGGCAATCCAGGAGGTGTGACAGGTGGATAAACACCATCGACCACGGCAAATACATCCCATTCTTTCGTAACGGGAGCAACCAGCGGTAAGCGATTACTTTGCACATAAAAAGTCTGCAATATGTGCGGATTACCCAAACTATCAAACACTTCGACCGACGTCGCCTTATTAAACGTCGTCGGATCAGTCGGATTAAATGCAACCAAGGTAGTCACAGGCGGTGTTCCGCTGGTTTTCGGAACGAGTTCGCGCGAATCCAGATTAATTTTTGTATTCACGGATGTCGTTTGATTTGCCGCCACATCTGAAACATCAATGACAATAGGAACCGCAGCACCTGTAGAAAGCACACCATTACTATCGGCGACATAACCAGTCAATTGAGCACCCTGTGAATTGACTAAACCTCCGTTTTTATCCATCTGAAACTGTCCATTGCGACTAAATGTAATTGCACCGTTAGTCGACATTCTAAAAAAACCAGCTCCATTGATAGCAATATCCAAAGGATTATTTGTACCTGTAATATTGCCCTGAGTAAACTGCTGCGCAACAGCGGAGAGACGAGTGCCAATACCCACACTATTTGTGCCACCGCCACTAAGCGAATTCGCATAGACATCAGCAAACTGCGCTTGCGCCATCTTAAATCCGACCGTATTTGCATTTGAAATATTATTTCCAATCACATCCAGCGATTTGGAAGCAGCGTTCAGTCCGCTCAAGCCTTGTTGGAAACCCATGATTAACTCCCTATTAAGTAGCGCTCATTAAACTCAATTTAACTGCCAGATCAATATATTTGCCTCACATCTGCCATTCCGATGTCACCAACATTAATGACCCCCAACTTCACTCCTTGAACTCCGGATGTAATACTGGAAACAACACCAAAACTAAGTGGCGCCACATCAAGCTTTTTACCAGCGGAGCTTGCACTGACCTCAAACTTATACACCCCATTGACGGCCTTACCACCACCCTCTGTCGTCCCATCCCAAGTCAAGGTGTTCAAGCCTTGCGCCAAAGAATCCAAGCTTATTTTTTTAACGGCAAGTCCCGCTGAGTCTCGTATAGTAACTTCAGCCTTATCTGCCGCCTGCGGCAAATCGAGTCCATAAATGGCTTTTCCATCAGTTAAGCTAATAGCGCTTCCAGGGGCAAGCACGCCATGCCCTATCATGCTAGCTGCCTGCAAATTCTGCGACGCCTGAAAATTTGCATTCATCGTTGTTACTGTCGCATTTAATTTATCAATGCCAGTAACTGTCGACAATTGGGCCAATTGACTAGTCACTTGAGCGTTATCCATAGGATTTAACGGATCTTGATTTTTCATCTGAGTAACTAACAAGGTCATAAAGCGATCTTGTGCTTCCTGGGTTGCATTTTTTGCCGCTGTACCGCCATTCATGGTGGAAAGCAAATTGGAATCAACTGCACCAGTCGAAATCGTGGTCATGATAAACCTCTATATTTAGCGATTACTGACCTAAAGTCAGCGTCTTGATTAACATTGTTTTTGCCGCATTCATCGTTTCCACATTGGTCTGATAAGAGCGAGATGCAGAAATCATATTAACCATCTCTTCAACAGTATTGACGTTTGGCATGGCAACATACCCCTTCTCGTCAGCCAAAGGATGTTTGGGGTCATACATCATCTTAGGTGGATTAGCATCCTCGACTACTTCACTAACCCTAACGCCAGTGGACGCGACACTAAGAGAAGGAACGGCAGCGAATACCACCTGTTTTGATTTATACGGCTGACCATTTGAACTGGTGACACTATCAGCATTAGCAAGGTTGCTTGAAACCACATTCAATCGTTGCGACTGAGCACTCATGGCAGAACCAGCAACATTAAAAATATTAAATAAGGACATGATTATTGCCCCTGTATCGCAGCGAGCATATTGCGAATCTGCATATTAAGTATAGTAAGACTAGCCTCATAGCGAAGAGCATTATCGGCAAATTGATTACGCTCTACATCCATATCAACAGTATTGCCATCGACATTGCCTTGCTCAGGATTTCGATACAATGCTTGCATGCCCCCCCCCTTCAAAGAGTCCTTATGCAAACCTGAGGTTTTTGCCAACTCTGCAGGATGTTGACTCGGTATAGCACCTAAGGCACGCCCCATCGCAGCAGAAAAATCAATATCCCTGGCCTTATAATTCGGCGTATCTGCATTTGCGATATTTGACGCAAGCAATTGCTGACGCTGCCCCCTCACGCTTAATGCAGCTTCCTGAAAACGCATGAAATCATCAATTTTCCCAACCATATACCCTCCAAAAATCAGCTAAACCCGCAACCCGACGATCGTTAAACGGTTTTTGATAGCTTCCATATTAGCCCTCCGGATTCCAACTTGATCACTTGAGTATTGGCAGAAACCCCCTCTATTCCGGAATTTAATCACCGACTCTGGCACTAAACTACAAGATATCTGTTTCGCATTGAGAATTGCATGCTAAAAAATAATCTCTTTTTGTATTTTGCTCACGCATGGATTTGCATTCGCACAGCCGAACTCACCCACACAGGATCTTTCGAGTATAGATCGGGCAGCGAAGGATTTTTTGCAATTGCAGACCTCAGGCTATCCCGGAGAGGCTCTAATCGCAGTCAACGCGATTGACAACCGCCTACGCCTATCAGAGTGCCTAAACCTACTACCATTTTTACCACCCGGCAGTAAGGCATGGGGGAAATTCACACTGGGGATTCGCTGCACCACCCCGAAACCGTGGACAATTTATTTGTCAGCACAAGTAAAAGTCACTGGGGATTACTACATTGCAGTAAATTCACTTCCCTTAGGACGCCTCATTGAAGCCGCGGACCTCAAAAAAGTGACGGGAGATCTAACCATGCTTCCTACAAATATAGTTACAACACCCTCGCAAGCGATAGGCCGCACATTAGGAACTTCATTGCCACCCGGAAGCCCCTTGAGATTAGATGCATTTAAGTCGTTCCCTGCAGTTCAACAAGGGCAATCAGTAAAAATCATTAGCGTAGGTCCAGGATTTCAAATAAGCGCCGAGGGGCAAGCCCTAAACAATGCAGATGAAGGTAAAATTGCAAAAGCTAAAACAATATCCGGCCAGGTAATCACAGGCATTGCTCGAATAAATGGAATTATTGAAATAATCAATTAACAGGCCAAGTGCCAAGTTGATAAAAATTTCTTTAAGTAATGTTAAAGTTTGAAATAACTCAGCCGATATATGAATTGTAGATGCATATAATTACCACGATTGAGGGTGCCACTGTGAAAATCGATAACACACTAAATAAGACTGCCGAGCTTCCATTAAGCCCACCGCAGACTCGCACCGAGAAATCGGCAGAAAAAACGGAAGCAGCAGCCTCTCCCTCGCATAAAGTACAAATATCTCCACTGTCAACGCAATTACAAGCATTGCAAAACACACAGTCTAGCGGTGCGGTATTTGCATCTAAAAAAGTGGAAGAGATTAAACTGGCCATTTCTGAAGGGCGATTTCATGTTGACGCAGAAAAGGTAGCGGATGGACTGTTAGAGACGGTTAAAGATTTACTCAACGCAAGACAACGACAAACATGAACACGAACAGCAGCGCTTACCATTTGCATGCATGCTTGCAAGAGGAACTTGATTCAATGACCTCCTTGGCCAGTATACTGGAGAAAGAGCAATTTGCTCTTATTGAAGGAAATGTCGCTGCACTCAACGAGTTATCACAAGAGAAAAGTCAACGACTTGCGAAACTTTCAGATCTCGGGAAAAAGCGTAGTTTTCATCTAAGTACATTAGGATACACTTCCGATATTAACGGAATGGAAGCGTACTTAGCCAGTCCGTCAACGGAAACGGGAATATTAGATAATTGGAAACAATTGCTACATATCTCAGAGACTGCGAAAGAAAACAATCGCGCTAATGGAATACTCATAAACAGGCAATTAAAAAAAAATCAAGGCGCTTTAAACATACTTCAGCAAAATAACCCAGATGACTTATTATATGGGGCAAATGGCCAATCAAAAAATAATACAGCCTCAGGACGAAGCGTGATTGTGGGTTAACATTATTTTGCATGACAGCAAATTACTAGAGACTACCCATGGTCACATTAAAATCATTTTTTATCTAAAACCACACTCACCGGAACTTCTACCGACTGCTCAGGCAAGATTGCTAGTATGGTAACGGTTACCCGGCGATTTCTAGCTCGCCCCTCAAGCGTATCATTCGATCCCACAGGCAATTTAGGTCCCTGCCCAACGGCAGTCATTCGATTTTCATCTACGCCATTTTCGGTAAACAATCTCACAACAGTACTAGCACGAACGGCAGACAATTCCCAATTTGATGGGAAAATTGAGTTTTTTATTGGCAAGTTATCAGTAAATCCCTCAACCTGTATAGCGTGATTATCATTTTTCAATACCGATGCAATAGCTTTAAGGGCTAGGTTAGAATCCTCATTTAATTTGGCATCTCCCGGCGCAAATAAGACGCTCGCATTTATCTCAATAGTAACGCCCCGGCTAGTTTGAGTGACGCGAACTTTTCCTTCACGTACAAGTGGCTCCAGAACCGCAAGAATATCTCTCGCAACCGCAGTCATTTGCTCCCGTTCCTTGCGTAAAGGTATGAGATTTTTGTGCTTAACAGAAGATAATGGATCAATTTGTATGGCTTTTTCAATCGGGCCATCCGGAATTTTACCGGAGGAAATTAAAGCACTCCCAAATGCGCCATTCAAGGAATTGGAAAGAACTTTATACTTCCCCTCATTGAGAGATGATATTGCATACATTACGACAAAAAAAGCGAATAGCAAGGTCATAAAATCAGCGTAGGAAACCAACCACCGATCATGATTATCTGGCTCTTCAGAATATTTTTTTCTTGCCATAATTATCTTTTTTGCTACTTGTGATTTGACAGGCGCTCCTCAACGATACGAGGACTATCACCTTGAGCAATACTATAAAAAATATCCGCCAACATTTCCCTGCGAACCACTTCGCGCCCGACTATTTCTTTTAACTTATTAGCAACGGGGAGAAATAGTAAATTAGCAAGTCCAACTCCATAAATCGTAGCAACAAATGCAACTGCAATTCCACTCCCTAACTTACTCGGATCTGTTAAATTTTCCATCACGTGAATCAGCCCCAATACGGCGCCTAAAATTCCTATAGTGGGAGAATATCCGCCTGCTGCGTCCCAGATTTTAATAGCCTGACGCTGTTCCATTTCATAAAAGGATATATCAACATCTAAAATTTCTTTTAATCGAGCCGGATCAATGCCATCAACAACCAAACGCAAACCTTTTCTTATAAAGGGATCCTTGGATGATTCCATGTATCTCTCCAAGCTAAGAAAACCCTCACGCCTGGCAACCACACTCCACACTAAAGCATCCTGAACATTTTTTTTACTATTATCTTCCGGCATGGAAACTATCCACTTCAACATTCGAATGCCACGAATAAATGTGGGGAGACGACTTTGCAACAACACGGCACCGATGGTTGCGACCACAACAATCACAAATGCTGCCGGCTGCACCAATGACGAAAGTCTGCCACCTTCAAGAGCCTGTCCAGCCAAAATACCGACTGTTACAAGTATTAATCCGACTAAGCTAGCCCAGTCCATGCTCTCTCCCGCAAAGATACCCTAAGCCGCGCCACAGCCTGACTATGAAGTTGAGAAACTCTAGACTCAGACACTCCCATCACAGCCCCAATTTCTTTCAAATTCAACTCTTGCTCATAATACAAGCCCATTAAAAGCTTCTCTCGCTCTGGCAAACTATTAATTGCGTAAATGACGGCATCACGAAAGTCACCATGCAATAAATTCTGTAACGGGTCACCAGAATCGTCAGTCGAATAATGGTCAAGGAAATGCTCTTTGGTGTCGGCATCGTGAAAATCCTCGTAGTAAACAAGTTGATGACCACCGCTCTCGCCTAACAAATCCTGATATTCTGAAAGTGACAACTTAAGTTGTTTAGCAACCTCAGTTTCCAAGGGCACACGGCCTAACTTCTGCTGCAATAGATTCATTGCATTTTCAATCTTCCGCATATTTTGGCGCACACCGCGCGGCAACCAATCACTACTACGCAACTCATCCAACATCGCACCGCGTATACGCTGAACTGCGTATGTCTCAAATTGAGCGCCATGACTATCCTCGTAGCGATTCACCGCATCAAGCAGACCAATCATGCCCGCCTGCACAAGATCATCCACCTCAACACTAGGGGGCAAACGCGCCTTTAATTGATAGGCTAAGCGCTTTACAAGGGGAGCATGCTCCGTGAGTAAGGAATTTTTATCTGATTTTCCGCTAGCGGTGTACATAAATATTTATATTTCTAGACGAGCACCTAAATCAGGAAACTTTTCCAAGCCAAAAGTTGATCGTGCAACCTGTGAGAATTGCTCTGCCAAACGTGAAAATGCCAAGGATGCTCCAGCCAATGGAAATGCATCTATTACCGAACGGCCCAAATGCGCAGCTTTCTTCATATGATCATCTTCAGGTACAAAACCTACAAAATGTAATGGCACGGCAAGATATCGACTAGCCACCTGAGCCATATTTGCATAGACAAGCCGAGCTTCCTTTTCTGTGGCGCCTGACACCAAAATACCATAAGAACGCCGACCAACTCGACTGTTGACCCGTTTAATCAGTCCGTACGCCGTTTTAATTGAAATAGCGCTACCAGACATTTGAACTACAACGTCACTATCATCTAGTGACGCCAAAGGAAATGCATCACAGACATCAATTTCGGCATCGACAATAACCAAATCCGAACGTTTTACCGCCACATCGAATACTCGGGACAGTCGACGAGCGTTTTCCGCCGGAAGGCTAGTTGAAGCCAAGGAGTATTTAGAAAGCATGGTCACCGACAAACCCGCCGATATTACTTTTATCGCATCTTCCATTGTACGCTGTTGTCTAGCAACATCCAACAAGGTCCGCTCGATATCAGCGTCCAGCCATGCACCTATGCTATTTTGTGATGAACGACCATCCACCATTAACACCTGCTGCCCTTGCCTTGCAAGTGACGCACCTAGGTTAATTAACATTTCACTCTTTTCCTCCTCCCGCAAAGCAGAAAGAAAAGTCAAAACGCGTGGCTTCGATCCCTCCAACATTCGGCGCAATCCCTCCGCCTGGTCAAAACTAGCCAAGAGACACCTCCTTGCGACTATCTATCGAATAATTTCGTGAGCCAAGGCCTGCATTCGCCATCAACATAGGCAACTCATCATCCAAAAATTTGAATGCGGCAGTCTCCCGCTTAAGCTTAAAGGCTCGATCAATCAAGTACAGTTTATTGGCCAAATGCAAGTCTTCCGGAACACGCTGACCGCTCGCCACGTAATAAATACTTAATTTCTGGCGAATTGCAATATCTAACACCCCGCCGATAGTTGCCGCCTCATCAAGCTTAGTAAGAATGCAACCTGCCAAGCCATTTCCCTGATATGCACGCACCACCTCACTAAGCGTTTCTCCGGTCGATGTGGAATTTAAACAAAGTAAACGCTTTACATTGCCATCACATCCAGAAAGCATCGCCACTTGCTCCGTGACCATTTTATCTCTTTGACCGACACCTACAGTATCAATTAAAACTGTATGCTTATTCTTAAGCTCAGATAGTGCAATACGCAGTTCCGCCTCATCTTTCACCGAATGCACCATTACGCCCAAAATTTTTCCATATATGCGTAACTGCTCGTAACCGCCAATACGGTATGCATCCGTCGTAATCAAGGCCAAATTCGCAGGTCCATGGCGCATCACACAACGAGCAGCCAATTTTGCGGTAGTCGTCGTCTTACCTACTCCAGTGGGCCCTACCAAAGCGTAGATACCGCCCTTCTCCAAAATCTCACTTTCATTAGTGATAGTGGCCAAATTATTGGCAAGAATTGACTTGATCCATCCCATGCCATTAGACGCAAGCTCACCTTCAGGAACTTTGTCAACCAAGTAGCGAGACAAACTCGCACTAAATCCGGTTGCCAGCATCTCCCTTAATATTTCAGCTTTTTGAGGCTGCCGCTTTTGCGTATTTGCCCATGAAAGTTCGGCTAACTGAGACTCCAGCATCCCTCTCATTGAACGAATTTCGCTCATGACATCTGACATATCCGAGACACTAAAATTGCCATCATTTTTATAAGCAACAGAGTCATTAAGTAATGTTGCATCCGCTCCCGAATCTGAATTTGCTCTTGGTGCAAACTTTGGCGTGGCCGGAACGGGAGCATCAACACTAACAGGCGATGAGATTGAACTGATAGCCTCATCTGCCATTGCCAAAATTTCTACGCGTCCATTCACAATACGGTTCGATAGAATAACTGCGTCTGACCCAAGCGTATCCCGAAGCATACGGATTGCCTCGCGCGAAGTATTCGCAGAAAATTTTCTCACATTCATAATTGACCTCCAACCAAACTAGTGACTCTAATTGTTTTTGATTCTGGGATTTCCGAATGCGACAACACCTTCAATTGCGGCAACGTACGCCTCAGAAAGCGTGATAACAAGGCTCGCAATGCGTTCGGCACCAACAGAACCGGCGTCAATCCCATTTGCTCTTGATGCTGAGCTGCCGCCTCAGTCTGACTGGTCAAGGTATCAGCAAGTCCCGGCTCAATTCCCGCACCGTCAGAACCGCTGGTCTGCAATGCCTGCATTAACAAGCGTTCAAGTCGATTATCCAACGTCATTACATTCAACTCATTACTGGAAGAAAAAATTTGTTGAACGATAGCCCGGCCCAAGGCGATACGCACACATCCGGTCAGTTCATTTGCGTCTTGGGTTTGCATTGCAAATTCGGACAATGTCTCAATAATCGTTCGCATATCGCGTATATGCACCCCTTCAATTAAAAGATTCTGCAATACTTTTTGCAACGTTGACAACGGCAGCAATTTAGGAACCAAGTCCTCAATTAATTTTGGTGTGTCTTTTTGCCAGGTGATCTAACAATTGCTGCACTTCATGACGACCAAGCAATTCTGCTGCGTGTGTTGTTATTAAGTGATTTAGATGCGTTGCAATCACAGTCCCGGCGTCAACCACCGTATAACCCATCGCTTGAGCCTGCTCTCGCACACTAGCGTCAATCCAAACGGCCGGCAATCCAAATGCAGGATCAGTAGTAAGCACCCCCGGCAAGGTACCAGAAACCATACCTGGATCAATCGCCAAATACTGTCCGGTATTTGCCTCGCCGTTCCCAACCTCAACCCCTTTCAAAGTAATTCTATAGGACGATGGCTTTAATTCCAGATTGTCACGAATGTGTACCGGAGGCGACAAAAATCCAACTTCTTGTGCAAATTTTTTCCGTATCCCTTTGATTCTTTTTAATAATTCCCCACCCTGAGTCTTATCCACCAATGGGATAAGTCGATATCCGACTTCAAGCCCGAGAGTATCGACAGGTAATATATCTTGCCAGGTAGCCTCCTCCATCTCAGGTGCAGCCACCGGAACCTCCGCTTTGGGTTCAATAGCAATTTCTTCCTGTGATTTCTTTGTGAGCAGATATCCGCCACCAGCCAAAATACCCGCCAACAAAAGAAAGGCGACGTGTGGCATACCAGGAATAATGCCCATACCACCGACAATCACCGCAGTTATTTGCAAAACCTGTGGTTTCGCAAATAACTGGTCAATTAATTGCCCGCCAATATCCTCATCACTGGCCACCCTTGAAACAACAATACCCGCTGCAGTCGAGATGATCAAAGAAGGAATTTGTGCCACAAGACCGTCACCAATAGCGAGCAAGGTATAGGTTTTTAATGCAGTGGCAAATTCCAGATCGTGCTGAACGATGCCAACTATGAGTCCACCGACCATATTAATGATGGTAATCAGAATGCCGGCAACAGCATCACCCCGCACATACTTACTTGCACCATCCATCGCGCCATAAAATTCTGCTTCCTGCGCGACTTCGGTCCGACGTCGGCGCGCCTCTTGCTCTGCAATTAAGCCGGCATTCAAGTCTGCATCGATCGCCATCTGCTTACCTGGCATCGCATCCAATGCAAAACGAGCGCCAACTTCAGCTATGCGCCCGGCACCTTTGGTAACAACCGTAAAATTAATAATCGTAAGAATAATGAAAACAACAATACCTACCGTGTAATTTCCGCCAATCAGAAAATGACCGAAGGCCTCGATAACCTTACCTGCAGCATCCGGCCCGGTATGCCCTTCGGTCAGAACAACCCTAGTTGACGCCACGTTTAATGACAAACGCAACATCGTACTTACCAGCAAGACCGTAGGAAAAACCATAAAATCAAGTGGCTTTACCGTATACAAACTGGTCAACAAAACGATAATTGCCAGTGCTATATTGAAGCTAAAAAAACACATCCAACACAAAAGCAGGTAAAGGCAAGATCATCATTGCCAGCATCATGATAATGAGAATCGGAGCCGCCAACGCCTTTCCAGCAATACCTCCCATCCAGGCCGGAACTTTTAAAGCATTCATGAGACAACCCCAGCTCGATTATTCGGATCCAATTCGGCGGGTACGTAGAGTTCAGAAGGCTCTACGGGCGCGTATACCACCATTCTGCCGAAAACCACGCAACTGAAATACATAAGCAAGCACCTCTGCAAAGCTGCATATAATGTTTCTGGTATTTCATCTCCGAGTTCCGTATGCGTATACAAAGCCCGAGCTAACGGAGGAGCTTCAAGTAAGGGAATATTATGTTCGGCCGCCAACTCACGAATTTTTGCAGCAACGGCATCCGCACCTTTAGCAACCACCCTTGGAGCACCCGCCCCCCCTTCGGCAACTCACATATATTGAGCACGGTAACACGACTAAGTTCTCCCGACTCTTTCACCAGAACACGATATTTCTGGGATGCCTTGGTCGCATCACTACCGCCCCATGAGAATAACTTCGATAGCATGCCATCGCTGGCACCCTTGGTTTTCGCCTCAATATCCTGATCGATGTAACGGACAAAATACAAGCCCTGCGAACGATCGCGATCTTCAACAGTAAAGCCTATGCGATCCAAAGCCAGGCCGACGCGACGCCATGAACGATCAAAGCCCTCATCGGTCTGCACGTAATTGACTGTCGCATCTTTTAACAATTGCGAACGCGCTTTGACCGGCGCAGCCGAACTGACGGCAACCTTGGCACGCTCACTATCAGAACCCAGACGCACCATCAACCGAGCCAGGAATTCAGCCTCCAGGCCAATATCGGACGGTCTTGGCGCCCAACTGGTGCTATCTTTCTGCGTACCAACCAGCACCTCTTGCGCACCACGGTGGCTAATGTAAATTTCCACATCACCATTTGGGGCACGCTCTATCCGAGTACGAAATTTATCACGCTCACCAGTCGAATACAGGGAGTCGAGCACTTTACCTAACGTATTACGCAGCATGTCTTGCGGAATCTTGGCACGGTTTTCCGCCCAATCGGTCTCCATGACGCCCGCCTCCTGGCGCTCCACGTTGATCAGGAAGCCAAGATCCTGCCAAAAGTCTTTCAGCAAAGGCCATAACGCCTCTGGCGATTGTTTGACAACCAACCAGCGCTGCGAACCATCGCGCTCAATTTTCATATTTTGCACTTGATTCAAAGCAACCAAGCCAGTCGCCGCAACCGGAGTCGCGCTATTTCTTTGCAAATTGTAGCTAGATGCCGTAGCACTTCCCTGATTTGCCTCAGGAATAGCAAACCGACTATCCCTGCGTATCTGGGTTAAATCCGGAGGAACATCTAAAGGGGCCGTTGTGACCTTACTGGCACTCTTGTAATCAATGCGACTAGGCTCAACGCCAACAGAACTACAGCCACCCAAACCAACTATGCTAGCCAGCAGCAAAGCACGATGCATTCCATTTTTAACAACAAAGCTTTTCGCCATGTGAAAGTCCCTACGAATTAGTATCAATTAAAATCAAAATAGCGTCCAGGCGCGCAACGTCTACCCACTACCATAACACTATTGCAAAATACCTGACTCACGCATCGCAGCACGAACCGTTTCATGATATTGCTCGGACAAAGGCACCAAAGGCAAACGCATACCGGTAGGAATCAGACCCATTTCCATCATTGCCCACTTAACCGGCAAAGGATTTGGCTCAATGAACAATTTATTGTGCAAAGGAATCATGCGGTTATTGATCGCAATCGCTTCCTTGATATCGCCGCGCATCGCAGCGACACACAACTCATGCATGGCACGCGGCGCAACGTTGGCAGTAACCGAAATGTTACCCTTGCCACCGCAGAACATTAATGCCATGGCGGTTGCATCGTCGCCGGAGTAAACCGCGAAGGATTCTGGTGCCAGACGAATCAGATCGGTATCGCGGGCGATATTGCCGCTTGCTTCTTTGACGCCGATAATGCCGGGAATCTGAGCCAGACGCAGGATGGTTTCATTGGACATGTCGGCAACGGTACGTCCCGGCACGTTATACAGAATCACAGGAATATCAACCGATTCCGCGATTTTTTTAAAATGTTGATACATACCCTCTTGGGTAGGGCGATTGTAGTAAGGAACTACCTGCAAGGAGGCATCAGCACCGATATTTTTTTTGCGAACTGCGTTAATACTATCGCTTCCGCAGTCGAATTGCCGCCAGAACCGGCAATGATGGGAATACGCTTATTGGCGTGCTCCACTGCTACGCGTATCAACTCGCAATGCTCTTCCACATTCACGGTCGGCGATTCGCCAGTAGTACCGACGATCACAATGCCATCAGTCCCCTCAGCAATATGCCAATCAATTAACTTGCGCAGACAAGGCAAATCGAGACTGCCGTCAGCGTGCATAGGGGTCACAATAGCAACCAGGCTTCCTTGTATCATAGTCATGTTAGCGCGAGAAAAAGTAAAACCCCGATTGTAGCGGATCGCTCCGCTCTATGGGCGAGAATCGTTTGAAAATCAATGGAAAAATGCCTTCAGGCAGCATCTAGTCTGTCAATACCGGGATTCGCAGAAATTTTCGCACGGACACAAATACGCTGAACCATCGCAGGATATGGCTGATCCACATAGCCATGCTCATAGGCAATGCAATGCCGGCTTTTGCCTGCCTCGGACTCAGGCAAAAATTCCCTTAGCAACTCCCCCGGACGCAGCAAGAAATCAGGGTTCTTCGGACGCCCGAATACTTCATTGCCGACCGCAAAAGTCTCATAAATAAGTAAGCCCTGATCCATGAGGGAATTGATCAACATAGGGAGCAAGGGGCGATGCAGGTAATTGGTGACGATGATGGCGGAAAACTGCCCGGCCTCAAATGGCCAATTCACGTTTTCTTCCGGCAGTCCATTGGCTGCCGGCTTAGATTCCAGATCAAACTGAAAGCAGCGGACACCCTGCGCCTCCAGCGGCGCCAGCAAACTAGCATCCCGGTCGAGCGCCCAGACTTCATGACCAGCCTCCAGCAGCAAGCGAGTATGGCGCCCGCCGCCGCAAGCGAGATCAAGAACCGGCCCCTGCTTCTGCGTAATCAGGGGAACAAAGCGGCGCACCCATGCCGATGCAGAAGAGGTAGATAAATGCGACATAAAATTTAAGACAGTAAAAAACTAAATGGCGACATCAACAACTGCAACAGCAGATTCGCCACCAGCATCACCGGCGCCATCCAGAATTGCAGCACCTTCAACATGACCAACGCCATCACAATAAAGAAGCCGTAAGGCTCAATCTGCGCAAATTTATGCGCCAATTTATACGGCAACAGGCTAACGGCAATCCGGCCACCGTCCAGCGGCGGAATCGGAAACAAATTGAAGGCAAACATCACCAGATTGGTCAACACCCCCGCCCTTGCCATATTCAGGAAAAAATCCTCGTCAATCTTTGCTACATGCAAGCCTAAAGCAAACATCATCCATAAGAACGCCATGGCAAAATTAGCCGCAGGCCCCGCCAATGAGACCCAGGCCATATCGCGCTTAGGGTGACGCAAATTTGAAAAATTAATGGGTACAGGCTTGGCATAACCAAATAAAAATGCGCCCCCGGTCGCCACATACAACACGGCAGGAATCACGATGGTGCCAAAAGGGTCTATATGCACCAAAGGATTTAAACTGACGCGCCCCTGACTATAGGCAGTGAGATCACCAAAATGTTTGGCGGCATACGCATGCGCTGCCTCATGCAAGGTAATGGCGAAGATCACGGGCAAGGCATACACCGCTATCGTTTGGATAATTTCATTCATGGGCGGCTTTTTCTAATTTATATCGAAGCATAGGCGAAAAAAATATTACAGACCGAAGATGGCAGCATCGCCACGCCCGAGCCGTATCAACTCAGGCGATTCACTGGTCATGTCGATCACCGTAGTGGGAACCAGACTGCAGGCACCGCCATCAATGATCAGATCAACCAGTTTCTCGAGTTGCTCACGTATCACTTCAGGATCAGTCAAAGGCTCATCTTCGCCCGGCAATATCAGCGTAGTACCCAATAAAGGCTGCTTGAGCTCCTCCAGCAAAGCATGGGTAATGCGATTTTCGGGAACCCGCAGACCTATGGTCTTGCGCGAAGGATGACTCAGGCGGCGCGGCACCTCTTTGGTCGCCTCCAGAATCACCGTATAAGGACCCGGCGTAGCGGCCTTAAGCATCCTGAACTGGCGGTTATCTACCTTAGCGTAGACCGAAATTTCAGACAAATCACGACACAACAAGGTTAAATGGTGCTTTTCATCAACGCCGCGAATCCGGCGCAAGCGCGCGACCGCATCCTTATCATCAAGGTGGCATACCAGTGCGTAGCAAGAATCGGTAGGCAAGGCAACGATACCGCCCTGATCAATGATCTGGACGGCCTGCTTAATCAAACGCAGTTGCGGATTATCTGGATGGATTTGAAAAAATTGGCTCATATAAAAAAGAAAGGCGGTAGCTTAAATTGCTACCGCCAAAATAGTTAAACAAAAATTATTTTAAATTTTGCAAGGCGGCGATCCGCTGCTCCATCGGGGGATGCGTAGAAAACAGCGCGCCCCAGCCTGGTTTATCACTAATACCGGCAGCGGCCATAGATTTTGGCAATTCACCCGGAGTCATACCACCCAAGCGAGCCAGCGCATGAATCATCGGCAACTGATTACCCAGCAATTTTGCCGAACCGGCATCGGCACGAAATTCACGCTGACGCGAGAACCATGCCACGATCATGGAGGCCGCAATGCCAAAGATCACTTCACAGATAAACACGGTCACCATATAACCTATGCCCGGCCTGTCATCATCGCTATTGCGAAACAGGGTTTTATCGATGGCATAACCGACTACCCGCGCCAAAAACACCACGAAGGTATTAACCACACCCTGAATCAAGGCCATGGTCACCATATCTCCATTGGCGATGTGGGCGATCTCATGACCGAGTACCGCCTCAACCTCTTCCTTCGTCATACTTTCGAGCAAGCCGGTAGAGACCGCAACCAAGGCAGAATTTTTAAATGCGCCAGTAGCAAAAGCATTGGCCTCGCCGCTATACACGGCCACTTCGGGCATAGCGATACCGGCACGCTCAGACAGAGTTTTAACGGTATTGACCAGCCATAATTCTGTCGAGGACGATGGCGCATCAATCACGCGGGCACCGGTCGACCATTTCGCCATAGGCTTACTGATCAGCAAAGAGAAAAATGCTCCGGTAAACCCCACCACCAGAGAAAATCCCATCAGCGCCGTCATATTCAAGCCGGTTGCCGTCAGATAGCGATTGACGCCAAACAGTGACAACACGACCGACATGACCAGCATCACCGCAAGGTTAGTTGCCAGAAATAAAAAAATACGTTTCATGCGAATATCCTTTTAAAGTTAGACTCGCGCAATAGGTGAGTGCAAGGTGAGTGAGTATAGATATGGCTGAAGCGAAGAATATCAAGCAAAATTCACAAGTAAAATCAGCACTGACTCAAAACCAGTCATGCCACACTGGCTTAAGCTGCTTTGAGAGAGGCGGCAAGCGCCCCAGATCTATGCCAGCATCATCGGGCGAATGAAAATCCGAGCCACGGGAACCCATAAACCCATAGCGATTGGCGAGTTTGGTGTACTCGTCATATTGATCAACCGTATGACTGCCTGTCACCACCTCGATCGCACTACCGCCATAAGCCCTAAATTCACGGAACAAGGTATCAAAAGCGACGGGACTAAGATCATAACGCCCCGGATGCGCGACCACGGCAACACCACCAGAGCGACGTATCCACCCCACCGCTTCAGCCAGCGTAGCCCAGCGATGCGGCACGAAGCCGGGCTTACCGTCCGCCAGATACTTTTTAAATACCGCAGAGACACTTTCACAGACGCCGATTTCCACTAAGTAGCGGGCAAAATGCGAACGCGAAATCAGATCAGGATTGCCGACGTATTTCAGCGCACCCTGATACACATTCGGGATACCCACTCTGGCCAGATCTGCCGACATATCCTCAGCGCGCCTTTGCCGACCTGAGCGCGTTATGGCCAGCCCCGCAAGCAATTCCTCATTTGTCTCGTCGACATTGAGACCGACAATATGAATCGTGCGACCAGCCCAGGTAACCGATATTTCCAAGCCAGTCACATAATGCATACCCAGATCGAGCGCGGCGGCACGTGCCTGCGGAATTCCCCGCACTTCATCATGATCGGTCAGCGCCCAGACATTCACACCGTTAGCCGCCGCTCTGGCAGCGACATCGGCTGGCGCCAGCATTCCGTCAGAAACCGTAGAGTGACAGTGAAGATCAACATTAAGTAAAGGTGAAGGCAACAACATGATTTGGCAAACAAAAATACAGACCACTCATTGTACTCCGCCATGAACGAATATGCTGCATAGCAAAGCACAGGCGGCATAGGCCAGCTATGTAAATCTTATTTGCACGAATACTTCAAGCCAGCTATTCGTCCAAACACATGCCGGAAGCCGACAATCCCCCTATATTTTTATTTCCAGCCTGATGGTCCAGGTCGCATACGTTCTGGCACTCACAATGCTCTGCTGGTTGACGCCGCCGGTAGTAACCACGCTGCCGCTCAAAGAATCATCGGCAAGCAGATTATTCGCCGACAGACGCAGTTGCACAGCAGGACTAAATTTCCATAAACCGTATAGGTCTAACTGACGCTTAACCCCGGTAATGCTAAGCTGCGTATCACTGCTTTGCGTTTCATAGGCTGGTGTCCAGTTAAGGCTGCCACCCAAGGTCAGAGGTAAGCCGCTGGCACGATAATCGAGGCCAAGATTGGCCGTCTGCGCAGGCTGCTGATCGAGCCTGTTATCCGGTCCGCGGATATCGTCAACTTTCGACCAGAAATGGCTATAATTGCTGCGAAAATCAATCGCCGGCCCCTCCGGGAAAAACTCCTGAAATTGAAATTTCGCTTCCAGCTCTACGCCACTCGTCGTGGCATGCCCCAGATTGAGCGGCGACGACACCCAGCGCGGACCGCTGGCGGTATCGAGCAATTGGGTGCGACGACGTATCAGTTGATCGATACTACGGACAAACAGATTCGCGCTAACGATGCCGGCACGCGTCAGATAATGCTCATAAGACAGATCCAGACCCGTCGATAATTCAGGTTTCAAAGCCGGATTACCGGTGCGATCAGGCTTGGTCGGACTATTTAAGCTGGAAATCGAGGGCGTGGCGATCAGATCATTCAGAGTCGGGGCGCGATAGCTGCGAGTCACACTCGCCCTGATCTGATCCTTGCTAGCGCCAGGAATACGCCAAACCGCATGCAATACCGGGCTCCAGACAGCACTGGCATTGCCCACGGTCTGGCTTGATGCCCCACTAGTGGTGCTAGCGGTACGTATACCCTCCCAACGCAAACCGGCATAGGCCGACCATTGCGCATCGATATCAAATTCATCCTGCACGAAAGCGGCGATTCGGCGGGTACTGGCATTAAGATTGTCACCGGAATCGGCAAACTGAGGCATGCCGTTATTGAGCGAACCCCTGGTCTGACTACGCTCACCGGACTCCAGCTCCAGGCCTGCAGCCAAGGTATGACTTTCCCCCAAAGGCCGCGAGTATTTCGCACCGGCATTAAGACTACTGTCACGTGTATTATTGAGGTCTGAAATCGTGTTGAGCAGTTTTCCGCCAGCATCGTACTGATTGCGCAAGGACGAGCTATCCATCTGTCCAAGAGCGCCGCCCAGCTTCAGATTGAACTTGGCATTATCGGCAGACTTATGCTGCCAATTGGCAAATCCTCGCGCCAAAGAATTCTCCGCACTTGCGACTGCACTTGCGTTGACATATTCCGCCTGTGTCCCGGGAGTTTGCAGCAACTCACTGCGTGTGCGTGAATCACTACGCGAATTCATGATGAAAGGCTGAAACATCAACGTGTCACCACCCTCAAATCGATAACTAAACCGCGGGGTAAACTGTATGCCGTTAGTGTGCCGGGTAGTTTCATCCGTGATGTCCTGCTCCAGACTAATCTGGCCCTGGCTATCGCTCTGCGTATTATGCGTAGCAACCTCATCGCGCTGCTGATTGCGATAAACAGAGCCGCTCAGGGCATACGAAAACTCGCCGGCATGCCCCGGATAGGTAAAGGAAATATTCGGAGCGCCCCTGCCCTGCTCAAAACTCTCCGAGAGTTTCAGCTCTACGTCCTTTTGCTTAAACTCTTCCCTGAGCACGACATTAATAGTGCCGGCAATCGCCTGCGTACTGTATTCAGCTACCGGACCACGCATTACTTCTATCCGCTCCACCTGATCCGGCGACAAGGAATCCATGGAAAAACCACGCGGAGCGCGCTCGCCATTGATCAAAATTTGCGTATAACCACTGCCCATGCCGCGCATACGGATATCACCACCGCGCCCGGCGCGTCCGCCAATAGTCACGCCCGGCAGACGTTTCAGGATCTCGCCTATGCTGGAATCACCACTCCGGTCGAGTTCTTCGCGTCCGAAAATCATTTTTCCCGCGATAGATTGGCGCCGCACGTCGGTATCCGATTGACGCCCGCCGCTGATCGTCACGTTCTGAATTCCATCCTTGACCGGCACCTCCTTCGCTGCCGCATTAGGTTTCGCATCCAAGGTAAGCGCATCCGCTTCGCGCTTGACACTCTCTGAAGGCAACCCGGTTTGAGCGTAAGCAAGCAAGGGAATGCAAAATCCACTACAAAATGCACTACCAATTGCCAGCGCCAAAGTGTTTAAACGGAAATTAGAAATCATAAATACCAAGTAAATAAAACGGGGGAAAGCGGCAAATAGCACCACCCAAACTACCAAGCGACTTGGCAGCCCACATTGTATTTTCAAAGCAGAATGACACGCGAGCGTTTCGGCCCGGAGTTTTGTATAGATTTGAAACAACAGCAAGCCTGTTGTTACGTAAGGATACTTGCGAAGGATACCCACGAAGAATACCCTCACAATCTGGCATGCCTGACAGCCAATGATGGCGCGGCTTACCAAGCCACCTATCGGCAAACCCGCATGCCCACTACGTGCTGGCGGGGCATCCTAAAATTATCTCGCTCAATAAAAAAGCCTGCCGCAGTGTAGTGCGACAGGCTTTTTAAAACGGCATGTTGACCTAGCGTCAACCGGAAAATTAATCCGTACCAGCCAAGTTCAGGTTCAACTGCGAACGCAAGATATCTTCCATATCCGGACGCGGACTATTCCGTGCCATTTCCAGGCTATCAAGATAGGCAGAACTCACATCGCCGGTAATATAGTGACCGTCAAAGCAAGACGCCTCTATGCTGCGCAGAGCCGGATTAACATCAGAAATCGAGCGTTTCATGGCATCGACATCCTGATACACCAAGGCATCAGCGGTAATCTCACGGCAAACCTCATCAACGCTGCGACCATAGGCGATCAATTCACTACGGGTAGGCATATCTATGCCATACACGTTAGGAAATTGTACCGGAGGTGCGGCAGACGCGAAGATCACGCGACGGGCGCCAGACTCACGTGCCATCTGTACGATTTCGCGGCTAGTGGTACCACGCACGATGGAATCATCAACCAGCAATACGCTCTTGCCCTTAAATTCAGAACCGATCGCATTGAGTTTCTGGCGTACCGATTTTTTACGGATAGCCTGTCCCGGCATCATGAAAGTACGACCGATATAACGGTTCTTGATGAAACCTTCGCGGTAGTTCAGGTTCAATTTCAAGGCCAACTCCATCGCCGACGGACGCGATGAATCAGGAATAGGCATCACCACATCGATCTCGCCGTCACTGATCTGGCTGCGCACCTTCTCGGCCAGGTATTCGCCCATTTTCAAACGCGTCAGATATACCGAAGCGCCGTCGATAATCGAATCCGGACGTGCCAGATATACGTATTCAAACGCGCAAGGATTGAGGGTAGGATTCTCGGCGCACTGCTCGTTAAACATCTGACCGTCAACATCGATGAAAATTGCCTCACCCGGATCAACGTCACGCACAAACTTAAAGCCCAGACCTTCGAGCGCAACAGATTCGCTGGCCAGCATGTATTCCGTACCTTTTTCAGTGCGGGAAATCCCCAGGCACAAAGGACGAATACCGTAAGGATCGCGAAATGCCAGCAAACCGTAACCGGCGATATGCGCTACCACCGCATATGAACCGCGTACACGGCGATGTAACATGGCTACGGCACGGAACAAGGCGGCAGGATCGAGCGAATAGCCGCTGCTAACTTCCTGTATCTGGTGCGCCAGAATATTGAGCAAAACTTCAGAGTCAGAGTCGGTATTCAAATGACGCATGTCATTCTTAAACAACTCTATCTTCAGTTCCGCGGCGTTGGTCAGGTTACCGTTATGCGCCAACACGATACCGAACGGTGCGTTCACATAAAACGGTTGCGCTTCTTCTTCACTGGTAGAGCCGGCAGTGGGATAACGCACCTGACCGATACCGACGTTCCCTGGCAATGATCGCATGTTACGGGTACGAAACACGTCTTTGACCAGACCGTTTGCCTTATGCATGGCAAACTTATTGCCGTGACTGGTTGCGATACCCGCTGCGTCCTGTCCGCGATGCTGCAACAGCAGCAAGGCATCATAAAGCAGTTGATTAACGGGACTATTTGAAACTACGCCAACGATGCCACACATGCTGGACTCCTAAAAGACAAATTAAAAACAAATCAAAATTTAACGTGGTCAGTGACCGAACCAGGCAAAAATGGCATCACCGTCTGCACAGCCGCCTCTACCATCGGACTCAACAATGCATCCTTCCAGAATGCCTGCTGAGGTATCGCCGTCATACCACAGATCAACGCCACCGCCATGACGATTACGCAACCGCGAGCCAAACCAAACAAGCCGCCCAAACCACGATCGGCCAGACTCAACCCACTGGCCTTGATCAGCGCATCAATCGCCAGCATCAATAAGGACATTAGCAAGCGCACGCCGATAAACAAGGCCAAAAAAGAAATTATCAAGCGCAACATCTGCCCGGGAATCACCGACGGCAGCAACACGGCTAGCGATTCGCCATAGGCATTGGCGAGCACCAGTGAAACTATCCAGCTGACCAATGACAGTATTTCCTTGATCAATCCGCGCATCGTACTGATGATGATGGAACTGAGTAAAATAAACAGCAGCAGATAATCAAATAAGCTCATGGCAGGCGAAAATCAATTCGGAACTAAAGTGCCGCTCAAACCCAGCTTCTCTAATTTTGCGCGCGCCTTGTCAGCCTCTTCTTTGGAACTAAAAGGGCCGAGACGTACGCGGATTTTTTCGCCCGAGGTCGTCGCCACTTTCTGCGTATAGGA
The DNA here is from genome assembly GCA_003970805.2 of Undibacterium piscinae. Taxonomy (GTDB): domain Bacteria; phylum Pseudomonadota; class Gammaproteobacteria; order Burkholderiales; family Burkholderiaceae_D; genus Undibacterium; species Undibacterium piscinae. The sequence continues at coordinate 286,497 of CP051152.1, read as the reverse complement.
TTTGACTCCGCCAGCATTGAGCTTAGCCTGCAATTCGCTGACCTTATCCTGACTTGCCAGGGCCGCCACTTGCACCACATAATGAGCAGATGCGGTCTTTTCGGGCATCTCAGGCTTCACCGCGGCCTTGGCCGGCACCTTACCTTCCAGAATTGACAATGCCCTGCTCGCTTCATCGCTGGTATCGGTTTGATTTTTTGCTTCAGAGCCGTTCCTGGCCTCAAGGTGAGGTGCTTTTTGCGTCGTTTTAGCGTTTGCCGGCGTGACGGATTTAGCTTCGGCCAGCGGCGCTTTCGGCTCTGCCTTAGGAGTGCTGACACTTTCTTTTTTAGCCGCCACCGGCACTGGTGGCGTCGTAATATTATTTTTTACTGCAGGCAATTTAGTCAGCGCCGGCACTATCACCGGCTTGGCATCGGCCACCGGAGTGTCTACCATCTCTTCAGCGGCATCAAGCGAATTTACCTTGCGCTCGTCGACCGCAGCTCCCGTAGGATGGGCTGCCACGGCGGCGCTGGCAGGCAAAGGTTTATCTTTTGAAGGAATCTGAATACTGATGTCGTCAGGCAAAGGTTTCGGCTCTGAATCGAGCAACATCGGCAAACCTATCACCGCCGCCAGCACTAAAGCCAAGGCACCAATGAGCCTGCGTCGTGCGCGTTTTTTCTCAGGCAGAGCGGCATCATCAGCCTTATCTTTGCGAGCGTTCTGGGCTGGCTTACGCTTTTTTCCGCTGCGTGCAGCGGCGCTTTCTTCCTCGGAACGAGAACGAAATTCACCGCTATCCGTATCCTCAGATGTTTCTTGCTTTTGCTTAAACAGCGAGAGTAAACCCATGTGCAGATATATGATTGATGATGGTTTAAGGGAATTTCAGAGAAAGGCAGTCAGCGCCGCAGTTCAGAGAGATTCTCAGTGATGTTGGGATTTTCTGGCTCTCATGACACCGGCGACAGTGAGAAAAGAACCAAAGACCGCTATTCTATCATTTTCACCGGCCTTGCTGAGTGCAAAGGCATAAGCGAGCTCAGGAGAGGCAAAGCTCTGTATGCTGTGCTCGGCGTCTTGCAGCACGCCTGCCGCCAAAAGCTTTTCCTCAAGCTGGGCGGCACTGGCTGCACGTGGCAATGGCAGATCAGTGACACACCAATGATCTATCTTGCCCTTAATCTGCTCGATAACGCCATCTATGTCCTTATCGAGCATGGAGCCGAACACCGCATAGGTGTATGCGTGAAAGCCCATATTATCGAAATTCTGCGAAAGCGTGGCTGCCGCATGCGGATTATGTGCCACGTCGAGCACCACCGCCGGACGACCCGGCATCACCTGAAAACGTCCGGGCAAATCAACCATGGCCAATCCATTGCGCACTTCTTGCGCACCGATAGGCAGGCGATCACGCAAGGCTTCCAATGCAGCCAGCGCAGCGGAGGCATTCAACAGCTGATTGGCGCCGCGCAAGCTAGGGTAACCTAGCGAATTACGACGCTGCGCACGGCCGGCAAAATTCCACTGCTGCTTATCGCCGTTGTAATTAAAGTCACGGCCAAACAGCCATAGATCAGCGCCAATCTCAAGGGCGTGATCGAGCAAGCTTTGCGGTGGCACCGGATCGCTGCAAATAGCCGTTTTTTCGGTACGGAAAATACCCGCCTTTTCGAAACCAATTTTCTCCCTGGTATCACCCAGGTAATCGATATGGTCGATATCGACACTGGTCACAATGGCGACATCGCCATCTATCACATTGACGGCATCAAGGCGACCGCCGAGGCCGACTTCAAGTATCACCGCATCGAGCTTGGCATCAGCGAGCAGCTGACAAATTGCCAGCGTGGTGAACTCAAAATACGTCAGGGAAATATCCTCACGCGCTACTTCCACCCGGGCAAACACCTCCACAAACACCTGATCACCGACAGGCTCGCCATTGATGCGGGCACGTTCGTTAAAATCGAGAAAATGCGGCTTGCTATACAAGCCGACACGATAGCCAGCCTGCAACAGTATCGATTCGAGCATGGCACACGTGGAGCCCTTGCCATTGGTGCCACCGACCACGATTACCGGGCACTCATAATGAATGCCCAATCGCTTCTTGACGGCGGCAACGCGATCTAGCCCCATATCAATTTCTTTGGAGTGACGGGTTTCGAGCAGCGCTAGCCAATCGTTGAGGGTAGTTGGAAGATTTTGCATAAGAAGAAAAAAGCCCGAAGACCTTGGTTAAAAGGCGGGTTCGGGCTGATTAAAAAAAGAAGTTTAAGCGACTGCGTCGGCCGGCTGATTTTGTAATAACGCCAGCAGACGCGCAAGCTCTTCACGCATACTGCGACGGTCAACGATCATATCGACCGCGCCTTTTTGCACCAGGAACTCGGAGCGCTGGAAGCCTTCCGGCAATTTTTCACGCACGGTGTTTTCGATCACGCGCGGGCCGGCAAAGCCGATCAAAGCCTTGGGCTCAGCAATCACTACGTCACCCATGAAGGCAAACGAGGCAGAAACACCGCCCATGGTAGGATCAGTCAGCACCGAAATAAACGGCAACTTCTTTTCCGATAATTTGGTCAGCATGGCCGTGGTCTTAGCCATCTGCATCAGCGACAGCAGACCTTCCTGCATACGCGCACCGCCAGTCGCAGTGAAGCAGACAAACGGCACTTTTTGCTCCAGCGCTGCCTGTACGCCACGCACAAAACGCTCGCCAACCACGGAGCCCATAGAGCCCCCCATGAAACCGAATTCAAAACAAGCCATCACCAGAGGCACGCTCATCACGGAACCGCCCATGACGACCATGGCATCGGTTTCACCGGTGGTTTCCAATGCGTCTTTCAGACGATCAGGGTATTTTTTACTATCTTTAAATTTCAGGGTATCAACCGGCAAGACTTCTTGTCCGATTTCATAGCGACCGCCTGCATCGAGCAAGGCATCAAGACGTTCGCGCGCACTGATGCGCAAGTGATGACTGCATTTAGGGCAAACATGAACATTGGCCTCCAGATCCGATCGGTAGAGCACCGCTTCACATGAAGGACACTTTACCCACAGCCCCTCAGGCATGGATTTACGATTTGAGGATACCGAGCGCTGTATGCGCGGTGGAAGTAATTTTTCTAGCCAACTCATCATTTTCTCCTGAATTCGACTTGCGCGCATTGTATGCGCACAAGCATCATCTTTACTTTACATCTGTTTTTTTACGTCGTTTTCTACCGGGCAGCCCAGCAACACTAGACAGATCGGCAGTATCGGCGCGTATTTTACTCGTCCAAAGCCTGTCTGACACCAGAAATAAATGTTTTTACTGCTGCCGCCGCATTTTCAGGAGCGGTATTTTCCAGTTCCTGAATAATACGGGAGCCTATCACAACCGCATCGGCGACTGTAGATATCGCCTTTGCAGTGGCACCGTCACGGATACCGAAACCCACACCCACCGGCACTTTAACGTGCTTTTTAATGCGCGGAATCATCTCTGCGACAGCGTCCAGATCCAGGCTACCCGAGCCGGTAACGCCTTTGAGCGAGACATAATACACGTAACCGCTGGCAATCTTGCCTACCAGCGCCATGCGCTCATCGGTCGAAGTTGGCGCCAGCAGGAAGATCGTATCCATCCCATGCTGCTGCATATTATGGGCGAAATCCTCACATTCCTCAGGCGGATAATCGACCACCAGGACCCCGTCCACACCCGCTTCTGCCGCCTGCGCGATAAAAACATTCTGTCCCATACGCTCGATAGGATTAGCGTAGCCCATCAATACCACCGGGGTAGTTTGATTGCTGCGACGAAATTCGCGGACGAATTGTAATACATCGCGCAAACCGACACCACGCAACAAGGCACGCTCGGAAGCGCGCTGTATCACCGGCCCGTCGGCCATAGGATCGGAAAATGGTACGCCTAATTCGATAATATCGGCACCGCCATCGACCAGCGCATGCATCAGCGGCACGGTCAGTTCCGGCCCCGGATCGCCGGCGGTAATGAAAGGTATCAGGCCTTTTTTATTGTTTGCTGCCAATGCAGCCATGCATGTTTGTATTCTTGACATAAGCTTAGTCCGATAAGTGCATTGAGCGCCATTGCGGGCGAAAATGCGGCTAGCAATTAAAAGCCAATATGATCATACCCCCACCTAGTACATTTCCAATACGCAGCGAATTGGCGCGCAATCGAAGGTTTTAGCAGAAATTATTGGGGAGTATATTCATCAGGCACAAGGGCGGAAGTAACACATCACTTCCGCCGGCCATTCAGCATCAGTAAAATTTCAATCCGGTTTTCTCTGCCACGGTATGCATGTCTTTATCACCGCGACCGGAAAGATTGGCCAGAATAATCTTATCTTTCGGCCAGGTAGCCGCCAGTTTGGCCGCATAGGCCAACGCATGACTCGATTCCAGCGCAGGAATAATACCTTCGATGCGACAGCAATCATGGAATGCCTTGAGCGCCTCTTCATCGGTAATGGTGACGTACTGCGCGCGGCCGCTATCCTTGAGCCACGCATGCTCAGGCCCGACACCAGGATAATCCAAGCCGGCCGAGACTGAATGCGTCTCTATAACCTGACCATTTTCATCCTGCAACAGATAGGTGCGATTACCATGCAAGACACCGGGCGAACCTGCCGTCAGCGAAGCGGAATGCCGACCGGTTTCCATGCCATCACCAGCAGCCTCTACGCCTATCAGTTGCACGTCTTTTTGATCGATATACGGATAAAAAATCCCCATGGCATTCGAGCCGCCGCCGACACAGGCGACTACGGCATCAGGTTGACGCCCTGTCACTTCCGGCATCTGCCATAAGCACTCTTCACCGATGACAGACTGAAAATCGCGCACCATCATAGGATAAGGATGCGGACCGGCGACCGTACCGATAATGTAGAAGGTATTTTCCACATTCGTCACCCAGTCGCGCATCGCTTCATTGAGCGCGTCTTTCAAGGTCTTGGAACCGGACTCAACCGGCACTACGGTCGCGCCCAGCAGTTTCATCCTGTAGACATTTTGCGCCTGGCGCTTGACATCTTCCGAGCCCATATACACGACACATTCGAGACCAAAACGGGCACAAATGGTAGCGGTGGCAACGCCGTGCTGGCCAGCACCGGTTTCGGCGATGACGCGCGGCTTACCCATACGTTTGGCCAGTAAAGCCTGACCGATCACGTTATTGATCTTGTGCGCACCGGTATGATTCAGATCTTCGCGCTTGAAGTAAATTTGCGCGCCACCCATGATTTCCGACCAGCGCCTGGCGTGATACACGGGCGATGGACGACCGACGTAATGCTTTAATTCGTGACGAAATTCCGCCAGAAATTCCGGGTCGTGCTGGAATTTGGCATAAGCGTCCTTAAGTTCGGCGAGAGCATGAGTCAGGGTTTCAGACACGAAGGTGCCGCCGTAGGTACCGAAATGGCCGCGTGCATCCGGAAAATTATAGTCAGCCGCGTGATAAATCGCTTGCGGATTAAGCGCCTGAGGCTCGAATTGAACGTCCGATTGAGCGGCCAGCGTAGATAGTTCTTTCATACTATTCCTTGCGAATATGTTTTGAGGTGGGCGGCGCCCTTAGCGCTCAACCCTGATTGTCAGCCAAGCGCACTGCAGCTATAAAAGCGTGCACTTTGACCGCATCTTTGATACCTTTCGCCGACTCGACACCACTACTGATATCGACCGCAAAAGGCCGGACACGACTGACCGCGTCAGTCGCGTTTTGTACGCTCAAGCCACCACTTAAAACGACCCGAGGCGCGAGTTCTTTTGGAATGAGAGACCAATCAAAAACCTTTCCGCTACCACCAAAACTATCGACAAAGGTATCGAGCAACAATCCGCTGAATAATGGACCATGCGCCCGACACTGAGCTTCATATTCTAACAAATCCTCAGCACTTGTGTCCGGTTTCACGCGGAATACCCGCATAAATGGACGATTCACCGCGTTAGCGATCTGATGACACTGCTGCACCGTCTCATCACCATGAAATTGCAGCATCTGCACCGGCGCTTGCGCCAGCACCGCCACCACTTCGTCGACACCGGCATTAACGAACAAGCCCACCGACATCACAAACGGTGGCAAACCGGCCAGCAATTGCGCGGCAGCGGCCGGACTCACATAACGTGGGCTAGGCGGATAAAACACGAATCCCAAGGCATCGGCACCCGCATCAATGGCAGAGCGGACATCATCACTACGCGTAAATCCACAAATCTTAATTTTTGTTCTTGTATTCATTTTACATTTAGCCATCAAAAAACCATCATACAGTTCAGCCAGAAAACAGAGTATCGCCAGCATACTAACCGATAGCAGCGGGCACGCCCAAGAAAAAGCGCCACCGCTTAGGGCAAAAAAAAAAGCCACCGGGCAGACACCTGATGGCTTCTTCATAGAGAGAGTGAAACTTCGACTCCCTCTCATGGCACTTCGATAAATTGTCGATAAACGCTTATGCAAGCTTCCTGGAATCGAAGAACTGCTCATCCTCGGTAGAGCCATGCAAAGCGGTAGTCGAGGACTGCCCTTGCTGTATCACCTGGGTAACGGCATCAAAATAACCGGTACCAACCTCACGCTGATGCTTGACTGCAGTAAAGCCTTTTTCAGCTGCGGCAAATTCCGCTTCCTGCAATTCGACGAAGGCCGACATCTGGCGACGCGCATAGCCATGTGCCAGGTTAAACATGCCATAGTTCAAGGCATGGAAACCAGCCAAGGTAATGAACTGGAACTTATAACCCATCGCGCCCAATTCTTTCTGGAACTTCGCAATCGAAGCGTCATCCAGATTTTTCTTCCAGTTGAAAGAAGGCGAGCAATTATAGGACAGCAATTTGCCAGGAAATTTGGCATGAATAGCATCCGCAAACGCCCGCGCAAATGCCAGATCAGGCTTGCCGGTTTCACACCAGATCATATCGGCGTATTGGGCATACGCCAAACCGCGCGAGATCGCCTGCTCCAGACCCGGTTTGGTTTTGTAGAAGCCTTCCACGGTACGCTCACCAGTCAGGAAAGGCTTATCATTATCGTCAATGTCCGAAGTAATCAGGTCGGCCGCCTCGGCGTCGGTACGCGCCAGCAATACGGTTGGCGTACCCATCACATCCGCCGCCAATCGTGCTGCATTGAGCTTTTCAACCGCTTCGCGTGTCGGTACCAATACTTTGCCGCCCATGTGGCCGCATTTTTTCACGGAAGCCAATTGATCCTCAAAGTGAACGCCAGATGCGCCCGCCTCTATCATCGCTTTCATCAATTCAAAGGCGTTCAAGACGCCGCCAAAACCTGCCTCGGCATCAGCCACGATAGGGGCAAAAAAGTCGATATCGCCCTTACCTTCTGACCACTGGATCTGATCGGCGCGCGTTAAGCAATTGTTGATGCGTTTGACCACCAAAGGCACGGAATTAGCCGGATACAAGGATTGGTCAGGATACATTTCACCAGCGATATTGGCATCACCGGCAACTTGCCAGCCAGACAGATAAATCGCTTTCAAGCCAGCCTTAACCTGTTGCATCGCCTGATTGCCGGTCAATGCACCCAAAGCGTTAACGAAAGGCTCGTTATTGACCAGATCCCACAATTTAATCGCGCCATTTTTCGCCAGCGTATGTTCAACCTGGATAGACCCACGAAGATTGACGACATCGGCCGCAGTGTAATTACGCTTGATACCTACCCAGCGCGGGTTAGTGTCCCAATCGTTTTGAATTTCAGCAATTTGCTGTTCGCGTGATGTCATGATTTCTCTCCTATGGGAAAAATAAAATAAAAAGCTCCTTGTTGAGAGAAATAATAGGTCATTTTCCGCATAGCAGCAATGTCTTATATAAGACACATAATAATTTATTTACTCTTTAAAATCATAAGCTTAAATATGCAATTTCATGATATGACATGAGAGTTCTTAAAATGAGAAAAAAATATTGTGCAGCATCGCAAGGCTTTTCACATTGTGGAGGACAATCTTCGCATAGCCCAAATGATTGAAGTCACTCCACTTTAAATGAAACTAAACTTTTACTTAAAGCAGATTGCTTTGGCTAACGCCATCATTTCATCAAAGCCTAAATGACTACGTATGCAATTGACCGGGCAGCACCCGGGAAATTGCATGCGCTTAACTTATATCCGCGACGTATTTGAGAGCTATTTGAGAATTATGTTTTCTGCGACTTCACCACCTGCATCGCGCCAGCAATCAAGCCACTGATATCACTGAGATTGGCAGGGACGATAATCGAGTTATTGGTCTTGGCCAGATTGCTAAATGCCGCGACGTATTGTTCCGCCACCTTGAGATTAACCGCATCGGCACCGCCCGGTTCACGGATAGCGCTGGCAGTTTTACGCAAGGCTTCGGCGCTGGCCTCAGCGATCGCCAAAATTGCCGCAGCCTGCCCTTGCGCGCGGTTAATCGAAGCCTGCATTTCACCTTCAGACTTGGCGATCGAAGCCTCACGCTCACCGGTAGCGATATTGATTTGTTCTTGCTTGCGACCTTCAGATGCCGCAATCAGCGCACGCTTTTCACGTTCCGCGGTAATTTGCGCCTGCATCGCATGTAAAATCTCTTTCGGCGGTGTCAAATCCTTGATCTCATAACGCAATACCTTGACCCCCCAGTTAGCGGCAGATTCATCAATCGCATTGACGATCGTCGTATTGATGTGATCACGCTCTTCAAAGGTCTTATCCAACTCCATCTTACCGATCACGGAACGCAAGGTAGTCTGCGCCAATTGCGTAATTGCAGCGATGTAATTGGATGAGCCGTATGACGCGCGCTTGGCATCGGTAATCTGAAAATACAGTATGCCATCGACCTGCAACTGCGTATTGTCTCTAGTGATACACACCTGTGGCGGCACATCAAGCGGTATCTCCTTGAGAATATGCTTATAGGCGATCCTATCAATGAAGGGGATCACAATATTCAAGCCCGGCCCCAGCGTAGCGTGATACTTGCCCAAGCGCTCCACCACCCAGGCATGCTGCTGCGGCACCACATTAATCGTCTTGACGACAAACACGATCGCCAGCACAAACAGGATAAAAGCGACGCTACCAAAATTTTCCATATTATTTCCTTATGATGAACAATGAAGAACCGAACTGCTACGGTATTTACTTACGGCATTTACTTACGGAATTTCCTAATACAATTTACTGCGACCTATAGCGGCCTTACGATCAGACGACTGCCCTCCACCGCCTCAATCACGAAGTTTCCGGGGACAGCGGCACTGTGTCGCAATTCCAGATCCCACATGGCGCCGCGATACATGGCCCTGCTGGTATAGATACCATTACCGTGATCCTGCCATTGCTGCACATGAATGCTCTGGCCGATATCCATATTTACATTCGGATCACGGCTGGCATTTTTCGCTTCGCGCCAGCCATATTTGCTTTTATGCAGGGCCAGCGTGGCAAAGGCGCCGACTAGCGCCGCCACAATCATCTGCCATTCCAGGCTGATGCCAAAGAATGCGACCAAGGCACCCGCCATCATGCCCAGCGCTACCATCAACAGATAAAAGGTACCGGTAAACAACTCAAGCATCACAACCAGTCCCGTCACAGCCACCCACATCATCCATACGCTCATGTGTCTACCCTTTTAGTTGGAGTCCATCAGTTTGCATTTTTTTAACAAACAATGCATCGGTAATTTTTAAACAAAAAAACCCTCATTGCCCGATTGGCGATGAGGGTTTCGTATACATTTTGTGATCGACTTAAAGTTTTGATTTTATTCTTATCACTATTTCAACGTGCTTAGTCTAGCGCATCCATAGAAAAAAGCAAATAGACGCGGTAACCAGAATGAAAAATCTTAACCGCAGAAGCGCAGAGGTCGCAGAGTCGCTGTACCTCTTTTTCTCTGCATTCTCTACGCACCTGAGCCTCTGCGGCAAAAAGCTTCTATCACTAACAGGGTAAGCAGTTACAGCCAGACAAATAAAAGCGGGACAGCTACAAACAGCCTGTCCCGCTTTTTATCAAGCCACTCTAGCAGCCTGACCAGTATTACTTCTGCACTTCAGACAATTTCTTCCAGGTATCGATGACCGAATCAGGATTAAGGGAAATCGTTTCTATCCCTTGTTTCATCAACCAGGCGGCGAAATCAGGATGATCTGATGGCCCCTGGCCGCAAATACCTACATACTTACCCAGCTTGCGGCAAGCGGTGATAGCTTGCGACAGCAGCGCCAAGACCGCCGGATCGCGCTCGTCAAAGTCAGCCGCCAGCAATGGCATACCAGAATCCCTGTCCAGACCCAGCGTGAGTTGAGTCAGATCATTGGAACCGATAGAGAAACCGTCAAAATGCTGCAGGAATTGCTCAGCCAAAATAGCGTTCGATGGCACTTCGCACATCATGATCAGGCGCAAGCCATTCTCACCACGTTTGAGGCCATTTTTACCCAGCAGATCCACGACTTTTTCTGCCTGACCCAAAGTACGCACGAAAGGCACCATGATCTCGACGTTAGTCAGGCCCATGTCGTTGCGCACCCGCTTCATTGCCAGACATTCCATCTCGAAAGATTCGGCGAAGTCTGACGCCAGATAGCGGGCGGCACCACGGAAACCCAACATCGGGTTTTCTTCATCCGGCTCGTAACGCGATCCGCCTATGAGTTTTTTATACTCATTGGATTTGAAGTCAGACAAGCGCACGATGACTTTTTTAGGCCAGAACGCAGCGGCAATCGTTGCCACGCCTTCGGCTAATTTATCGACGTAAAACGCTTTTGGCGAAGCATGTCCGCGCGCAACCGATTCAACCGCTTTCTTCAAGGCCGGATCAATATTCGGGTATTCCAAAATCGCTTTCGGATGTACGCCGATATTATTATTGATGATAAATTCCAGACGGGCCAAGCCCACGCCTTCGTTAGGCACAGACTGGAAATCAAATGCCAGCTGTGGATTACCGACGTTCAACATGATTTTCAAAGGCAGCTTAGGCAATTCACCGCGAATTTCCTCAGTGACTTCAGTCTCGATCAAGCCGTCGTAAATTTTACCTTCGTCGCCTTCGGCGCAAGATACCGTCACCAGCATACCGTCCTTGAGCGCATCGGTCGCGTCACCGCAACCAACTACCGCAGGAACGCCCAGTTCACGCGCGATAATCGCAGCATGGCAAGTACGGCCACCACGGTTAGTGACGATGGCGGAAGCACGCTTCATGACTGGTTCCCAGTTAGGGTCGGTCATGTCGGCAACCAAAACGTCACCCGGTTGCACACGTTCCATCTCGGAAGGATCGTGAATCACGCGCACGCGACCGGCACCGATCTTCTGGCCAATGGCGCGACCCGATGCCAACACAATACCGGTACCCTTGAGACGGAAACGTTGCTGGGCATCGGTGGCTTTTTGCTGCGATTTCACGGTTTCAGGACGCGCTTGCAAAATATACAGCTTGCCATCGCGGCCATCCTTACCCCACTCGATGTCCATAGGACGTCCGTAGTGCTTTTCGATGATCACGGCGTATTTGGCCAACTCAACCACTTCAGTGTCATTGAGCGAATAACGGTTGCGCATTTCCACCGGCACATCAACGGTCTTCACCGAACGGCCAGCCTTGGCTTCACCGGTAAATTCCATCTTGATCAGCTTGGAGCCGATATTGCGGCGAATCACCGGCAACTTGCCCAGCTCCAGCATAGGCTTGTGAACATAGAATTCATCCGGATTAACCGCACCCTGCACCACCGTTTCACCCAGGCCATAGCTGGAAGTGATGAAAACCACATCCTTGAAACCGGATTCGGTGTCTATCGTAAACATCACGCCGGCGGCACCCAGATCGGAACGCACCATACGCTGCACGCCGGCCGACAAGGCCACTTCAGCATGCGTAAAGCCTTTATGCACACGGTAGGAAATCGCGCGGTCGTTGTACAGAGAGGCGAACACATGTTTCATCGCTTCAAGTACGTTGTCGATACCGACCACGTTGAGGAAAGTCTCTTGCTGTCCGGCGAAAGAAGCATCCGGCAAATCTTCAGCGGTAGCCGAAGAACGTACCGCAAACGACATTTCAGCCGTCGAATCGGCAACGAGCTTATTGTAGAACTCTTCGATTTCTTTTTGCAGGCGTGGCTGGAATGGTGTGTCGATAATCCATTGACGGATCTCGGCACCGGCTTTCGCCAATTCACGCACGTCTTCGATATCCAGTGTCACCAGTCTGTCGGCGATACGTTGGGCCAGCGGAGCACCGCCGTCCTGGCTATGCGACAGAAAATCGCGGAACGCTTGCGCCGTCGTGGCAAAGCCACCCGGAACACGTACTCCGGCATTCGCCAATTGACTAATCATTTCGCCTAATGAGGCATTTTTGCCGCCGACGGATTCAACATCCGTCATACGTAAATGCTCAAATAAAGCGACATATGTAGCTTCAGTACCTGCCTCTGTATTTACTGCGTTGGACATAACAACCTCTTTTGATGGTAAGAAATCTGTGCTGCGCTAACTTTGTCGCTTCGCCTGGCGCGGTTTTTTTGTTATTCTAGGGCCAGAGACAAATCTGCTGCTGTTGCGTCATTTTACATTGTGTAAAGCAAAATTTATCCATACCACAAGGGAATTTCCCCTCTTTTTCTTCGGTTTTACGATAAATTATTTTCATCTCAATTTTTATTAATCTCCAAAAACTCTCCATGCCCGACGCCAAACACCCTGTGCTGCCCTCCGCCAATCGTACCGTGTTCTTCGTTTCAGACGGCACCGGCATCACCGCCGAAACTTTCGGCCACTCTGTACTGACGCAGTTTGACCTTAAATTCAAACAAATACGCCTGCCTTTCATCGACACCTTAGACAAGGCGCACGAAGCGGCGCGTAAAATCAACGATGCGTTTAACGCAGACGGAACGCGCCCGATAGTTTTTTCCACACTGGTACAGGCGGAACTGGCAAATGTGGTTTTTAAGACAAAAGGTATGCACATGGATCTGATCCAGACCTTTGTCGCACCGCTCGAACAGGAATTAGGCGTCAAGTCTACCCATACGGTAGGACGCAGTCACAATATTGCCGATAGTGAAGAGTATAAGAATCGCATCGAGGCAATTAATTTCTCGCTGGCCCATGATGATGGCCAATCTAACAAGAACCTGTCGACCGCCGACGTCATCCTGGTCGGAGTGTCGCGCTCAGGAAAAACGCCGACCAGCCTATATCTGGCCATGCAATATGGGATCAAGGCCGCCAACTACCCGTTGATCCCCGACGATTTTGAACGCGGCCACCTGCCTTCCGTACTACCGGAATTTAAAGCCAAGATGTTTGGCTTGAGCATCGCACCGGAACGTTTATGCGAAATCCGCAATGAACGCCGACCGGGCAGCAAATACGCAGCACTGGAAAATTGCCGCTATGAAGTCAATGAAGCGGAAGCGATGATGAAGCGCGAAGGCATACGCTGGCTGTCTTCAACCGCCAAATCGATAGAAGAGATCGCCACCACGATCTTGCAAGAGATTAAGTCTGACGTAAAAATTTACTAAAAATTTAACCGAGGATGTTGCTTAATGCTGCATCTTCGGCATCAATGCACAGATACTCCCCCTGTGTATTTCTTAAAAATGCTCAATTGCGCACTATCCGTGTGCGCAATTGATTAAGACCAGATCATTTTTAGGGGAGTATCTTGTTTTGCAGATTTTTTTGCAGACTTATTGACTCTGCCTGACTTGCTCAAAGAAACAAATCGCCGCACTCGCCGCCACGTTCAGCGACTCTATCTCAGGGCGCTGCGGTATCGTCACCGTATGTGTCGCCAGCGCCATCAGATCTTCGGCAACACCCTGCCCCTCATGCCCGAACAACCAGACTACCGGCCGGTTCAGATCGACCTGATAAATGGTGTGCTCGGTATGCGAACTGGTGGCAAGCACGGGAATCGTGGCCGTTTCCAGCAAACTGTGCAGGTTAACGTTTTCAAAAATATTCAACAGAAAATGCGCGCCCATACCGGCTCGCATGACTTTCGGCGACCAGGCAAAAGCCGTACCGATACTACAAAAAACATTCTTGATGCCAGCGGCGGCGGCACTGCGCAGTATGGAACCTAAATTGCCGGGGTCCTGTAAATTATCCAGCACCACCGAGGACTGTGCCAGCAGCGCCGGAAACTCCGGCGTAGGCGTGGCAACAATAAACATCAAGCCGACGCCATGCTCGACCTGGCTGAGCGCATGATACAAGGCGTCGGGCAGGCAAATCGTTTGGGTGCCCGATGCCAGACAGCGCGCCACCACGGGCTCTACCTCATGATGATGCGCACTACTTTCTGAGACGATACACAATTGCGGCTCGCCCAGATGCTGGCGATACGCCTGACATAAATGCACGCCATCGAGCAAGGTACGGCCAGACTTACGGCGCGCTTGCGAACTGCTTGCCAGGTGCTTGAGTTCTTTATACAGCGGATTATCGCGGGAGCTAATTGATTTCATTACTTTAACAATGCCTTTACCGGTGCATAGGATTTTCTGTGTATCGGAGAGACGCCGTGCTCACGCAAGCGCGCCAAATGCAGGGCTGTCGGATAGCCTTTGTGCTGATCCAGCGCATACTGAGGATAGACCAGATGCAGTTCCGCCAGCCTATGGTCACGCGCAGTCTTTGCCAAAATGGAGGCGGCAGAAATCGCCGTCACCTTATCATCGCCTTTGACGATCGCTTCCGAGCGCACCAGCATTACCGGGCAGCGGTTGCCGTCTATCAGCGCCAAGGTGGGCGTTACGGCCAACGCCTCTACCGCGCGCCGCATCGCCAGCAAACTCGCCTGCAAGATATTGATTTCATCGATTTCCTGCTCGGAGCATTCCGCTACCGCCCAGGCCAAGGCATATTTCTTAATCTCGATCGCCAGCAAATCACGCTTGGCCTCAGAGAGTTTTTTAGAATCGCGCAAGCCTGCGATAGGATGGGCGGGGTCGAGGATCACTGCCGCCGCCATCACAGGCCCGGCCAGAGGGCCACGACCGGCTTCGTCGACGCCGCAGATCAACTCGCCGGCATAGGCATCCATGGAAAAAGGTAATTCGGTCTTACTCATCAAAAAAAGCTTTCAGTTTTACTGCATCCAAAAAATAATGACAAATTTGCTGCGGCAGGCCGCCGGCTTTTTGCCCTATCAGCACCGGCACCAATTCATCATACAAGGTCAGCAATTCGACATCAGGCTGAGCGTCGATATCAATGACCTGCACAGTAAAACGTTGCTCGCCCTGATATTGCTGCAATTGCTCCAGCATGTCGTCGCACAGATGACAATAGCTGCGGGAATAGAGCGTGAACTGCATCATCGTGAACTACCTATGGATAAAAAAGGTTTAACCGGGATAATGAAAATGGCGAAAATATCGGCAATATCGGCAATATCGGCAATAAAGCCAACAATAGGGATACTCCCCATAAAAACAAGTCAACATAGTCAATTGCGCAAGCCAGTAATGCGTCTTTAACATATACCCCGGTTCAGTATATTTCCGGACCAGGCAATACTGCGGTACGGCAAGGCGACATTATAAATCCTGCGATGTCTGTCCCGGAAATAAAAAAAGCTGCCCGCATGCGAACAGCTTTCTCTGATGCCTAACGACTGCGAAGGTGTTTCGCTTATTGCGCCAGCGGACGGATAGGCACAAACTGCGCAGCATCACCGCGACGCACCAACAATACGACGGCTTTTTTCGGATCTATCTTCGCCAGCATCGCGGCAAACTGCTTGGCATCCTTGACGTCGACATTATTCATGGTCAGGATAATATCGCCTGGTCGCAAACCAACCTGAGCCGCAGGGCCATCGACCGCGTCAATAGCGACACCCACCCCGCCGGGTATCTCTTTTCTCTGCGCATCGGTCAAATCCGAGACATATATTCCCAAGGCATTGCTAGCCTGCTCTTTCTTGGATTTTTTATCGGCTTTTTGCACAGACTTATCCGCTTCCACTTCGGCAATACCTACCGTAATTTCGCGTGCCGCACCTTTTCTCCAGATCGACACCACCGCCTTGCTACCTGGCTTGGTAACGCCGACCATCCTCGGCAAATCACTGGATTTTTCGACCACAACACCATTGAATTTCAGGATCACGTCACCGTCTTGCAAACCAGCTTTTTCTGCCGGGCCACCAGCCTCTATCCGCGTCACCAAGGCACCCTGCGCTTTAGGCAGGCCTATGGATTCGGCAACTTCTTTAGAGACTTCACCTATCTGCACCCCGATACGGCCACGCGTCACTTTACCCGACGCTTTCAATTGCTCGACCACGCGCATCGCCTCGTCGATAGGAATCGCAAACGAGATTCCCATGTAACCGCCGGAGCGACTGTAAATCTGCGAATTAATCCCGATTACCTCACCGCGCATATTGATCAAGGGACCGCCGGAATTACCCGGATTAACCGCAACGTCGGTCTGGATCAAAGGCAGATATTCACCGGTATCACGAGTTTTGGCGGAAACAATACCTGCCGTCACGGTATTATCGAGATCAAATGGCGAACCGATCGCGATCACCCATTCGCCTGCCTTAATTTTTTCAGAGTCACCGATATTCAAGCGCGGTAATTTACTACCTTCAATCTTGAGCACCGCGACATCGCTGCGCTTATCGGCACCGATCACCTTGGCCTTAAATTCACGCTTATCGGTCAGCTTGACATACACTTCCGACGCGCCATCGACCACGTGGGTATTGGTCAGCACATAACCATCTTGCGAAATAATAAAACCGGAACCGACGCCCCGTGGCACTTCCTCTTCTTGCTGCGGCGTCTGCTTGCGATTTCTTGGCGAAGGCGCCTGCTTAGGCATAGGAGCACCAAAAAAGCGCCGGAAAAATTCCTGCATTTGTTCATCTTCCATGCCCGGCATATTCTGCCCTTGCATGATTTTTTCGGTAGTACGGATGTTGACTACCGCAGGACCGGTTTTTTCGACCAACTCGGTAAAATCCGGCAATCCTGCGACTGCAGCGGGAGCGGCCTGTGCCAATGGCATCGCGCCAATTACGGCAGGTCCGGCTATACCTATACAGGCACTGAGCAACAAAGTAGAAAACAGGGTGGAAACATTTTTTTCAATCATAAAAAGCTGAGATGTTTTCATAGTTCACCATCATTTAGATTTAAATTCAATTGAGTTTATAACTTGTTTAATTGCCGCGAACGGCACCTCACCTACCACCGTCAACCAATACTCGGCTTGCCGCTTACCCATAATCGTCATCGCCCCTTGCTGTAAACTACCCTCGGTGCGACTACCTGTATCGGGCTCGACAAACACCGAGATACTCGACAAGCCATCAGAAAAAATCATTTGTATCACTTGATGCGGTTTGGCTTGAACGCTGCCATTCACAGGAGAGGAGATGGGGATCAAACGCCGCATTTCACGTGTTTTTTTAAAGCCCGCCGGTAAAAACCTGACGCTCCAGCCGGAATTGACATTCGCTTGCACCGTCAGATGCTCAACCTGCCATTGAGCCGTATTTGGAAAACTCGGTTTCAGGCGAGCCCTATCAACCTCTCCGATCTCAATCTGGGTAAACGCAATCTGCTCTATCACTTCACGCTTGGCATTGACGGTCTGCGCCCTTAGTAACAAACCACTGGCATTATCAAGACAAAGTCGATAGCCATAACGCAAGGCATCTTTCGGCTCAAAGTTGAAGACCTGACAGGCGATACCGGCAACCCGGCTAATCTCGGCTTTCTTAATGACATAAGAATCCGGCAGCGATTGCGCATGCATGTTTAGTATTGCCGGAAACACTTCCTGAGTGACGTTTTTCTCTAGTTGTATGGTTTTACTCTCTGGCAAATAACAACTCACTTCGTCATTGCGCCGTAGATACTCCCTGGGTTTGCCGTCTAGTATCTCAAGTTTTTCTAGCTCACCGTGTCCATCTACCGCATGAAAAATGCGTGAGGTACGAATCTGATTAGCCTGCTGATAAATAAAAGTGCCGGAATAATTCAACTTCTGTGCCGCCTGCTGCGCCCTGCGCAAGGTGTTTTGCGTGTTTTGTGCCTCCTGCGCCTCTGCACCCTGAGCATACACAGCAACACTGGCAGTAGCACCAAGGCTCGCGACCATCACAAACAAAGAAAATTTCAAATGCGAAAACGCCATAATCAATTATTTCCCGGAAGCGGAAGAACTGGGAGTTGCGGCAGTCACGGCATTGGCGCGCGTCACGTACTGAGCGCCATTGGACATAGACGGAGAAAACTTCTGGTGTGCCAGCAAGTAGCTATCAAGGCGCGGATCACGCAACATCTCTATCTGCCCCTCAGCTTGAGCGGAAGGCTCGGGCGCGGACTCAGGCGCATTCGAAGCCAACTGTATTCCGGCCGGTGCGAGGTTGCGCGGCGCTTCCGCTTTTGACATCCGCAACGCCGGACTGGACTGCCCATCGAGCATAGGAAGTATCTGTGGCGCCATGAAAAATGCCACGCTTGCCGCCAGCGCCATGCTGGTCATCGCGATATACCGGGCGATACCCTGCTTACGCGGAGATGCCGCGAGCACCGGAGCATCAGCAAGCGGGGTTGCGACAACGCGCAATTTTGGCGCCAACACCACTGGTTCAGCATCCAGCAAAGCCGAAAATCGCGCGGAAAAATCCGGGCTTAAAGCGATGGCCAGATCATCCGAACGCAGCACATCACCGATTTGATGATACAACTCCCAGGTAGCCCGGCCATCCGGGTTGCCGGCATCACCCAAACTGGCAAGTGCCGAATCCAATTGAGCATCACTCAACTCTCCGTCAAGAAGACTGGAAATGCTTAGATTTTGAGTGTTTTCTGTTTTCATGATGTGGTCCAAATAGGGTGCTGCAACTGCAAAAAATTCTGTGAATATTCTTCTAAACTTGTGATAACGCGTTTCACCAGCGCTGATCAAGCGTCGTGCCCAGCAAAGGGCGCAACTTATCGGCTATCGCTTCACGTGCCCGGAAAATCCGGCTACGCACGGTACCGATAGGGCACGACATCACTTCGGAAATTTCCTCATAACTCATGCCTTCGATTTCGCGCAGCGATATCGCGTTGCGTAACTCTTCCGGCAGCGACATCATGGCCGAATTGACGGTCGCCGCAATTTGCTTGCTCGCCAACAAAGATTCCGGCGTATTCATATCTTTTAGTCCATCGGCATCGACAAAAGTTTCCGCCTCTTCGATATCGGCATCGGTAGAGGTCGGCGCCCGGCGCCCTTGCGAAACCAGGTGATTTTTTGCCGTATTAATGCCTATCCTATATAACCAGGTATAAAAAGCGGCATCGCCGCGAAAATTCGCCAATGCCCGATATGCTTTAATGAATGCTTCCTGCACCACATCTTCCGCTTCCGCCTGATCATGGACGAGTCTAGACACAAGCCGCATTAGTTTCCTTTGATATTTGGAAACCAGAAGCTCAAATGCTTTTTTATCGCCATGCTGTACACGCTCAACTAGCAGTTGATCAATTTCGCGTTCTGTCGTCACTCACTCTTCCTATATGAATCAATCACCGGTTCGACATGTATTTACCAATACGACCAGCGGCTACTTTTTACTCTGCTTTGCCACGATTGGGCTA
The DNA here is from genome assembly GCA_003970805.2 of Undibacterium piscinae. Classification (GTDB taxonomy): domain Bacteria; phylum Pseudomonadota; class Gammaproteobacteria; order Burkholderiales; family Burkholderiaceae_D; genus Undibacterium; species Undibacterium piscinae. The sequence continues at coordinate 266,814 of CP051152.1, read as the reverse complement.
CGACTGGGTTACGATGGGTGCGAAGTATTTAGTAGACATGAACTGCAGTTTAAAAGTTCCCTGATGCGCCATCAGTCAAATCAATTTCGTGAGACTCATGCATAGCCAACCAATGCAGGGCGACCGCTAAGCGCCTGAAATCGTCCGCACTCACACTATCGCGTAATACCGGCAGTATCACAAGTGCGCCATTCTCCGTTCGCAAATGCAATAACAAACATACGGAACGCAAACTGGTGCGACGATCCAGCCTGACCACCCCATCCGCGGCACATGAGGTTAGCTGTGGCGAACGTAAAGCCATCTCGCACGCCCCGAAAATCTCCAGGCGAAATCGACGCCGTCCGCGAAAAAATGCCAGCAATGCATACATTCCGACTGCGCAAACAATGACCACAAATGCCGCCAGCGTAAACGAACCAAGACCCGCCCGCACTGCTGCATAACAGGCTGAACCGCAACTCACCACACACATGACAGAGACACAGATTGCCAGTATGCGAGAGGGAATGATCATCACAGATAAGGCGATGGACATAAGGACATGTTGACCAGAACACCATAAAAAAACGGCACTTCATTTTCAATTGAAATGAAGTGCCGCAATTTGACCAATAAACCCGGTCACCTATTCATGCTATTAAATTGTACCGAAAATCAAAGTTCCGTTTGTTCCGCCAAAGCCGAAATTATTTTTCATCGCATACTTGATGGTCATATCTCGGGCAGTGTTGGCACAGTAATCAAGATCGCATTCCGGATCCTGATTGAAAATATTGATCGTCGGAGGAGAAACCTGATCACGCAAGGCAAGCACCGTCAATACAGACTCCAGACCACCGGCGCCACCCAACAAATGGCCAGTCATCGACTTAGTCGAATTAATGGTCATTTTGTAGGCATAATCGCCGAAAGTCGCCTTAATGGCATCCGTTTCATTTTTATCACCCAAAGACGTGGAAGTACCATGTGCATTGAGATAATTAATCTGATCCGGATTGAGCCCTGCATTTTTCAATGCATTGACCATACTGCGGCGCGGACCATCCATGGTAGGAGTCGTAATATGATAGGCATCGCCACTCATACCAAAACCCAATACCTCGGCATAAATCTTTGCGCCACGCGCCTTAGCGTGCTCGTATTCTTCCAGCACCATGACACCGGCACCCTCACCCAGAACGAAACCGTCGCGATCCTTATCCCATGGACGGGATGCGGTAGCTGGATCTTCATTACGGGAAGATAAGGCGCGGGCAGAAGCGAAACCGCCTAAACCCAAAGGTGAAATGGTTGACTCTGCACCACCGGCAATCATCACGTCAGCATCACCGTACTCGATCAAACGAGCGGCGGAGCCTATGCAATGCAAACCTGTAGTACAAGCGGTAACGATCGATAAATTAGGACCTTTCAGCCCGTACTTAATCGACAAATTACCAGAGATCATGTTGATGATTGAAGCGGGAACAAAGAACGGCGTAATGCGACGCGGACCACGCGCATTGAGCACATCCTTGGTTTCTTCTATCAGTGACAGGCCGCCAATGCCGGAACCGACGATAACGCCGATCCGTTCTGCATTTTCGTCTGTCACTGTCAGACCGCTATCCTGGAAAGCTTGCACCCCGGCGGCAATCCCAAAATGGATAAAAGTATCCATGTTGCGAGCCTCTTTGGCGGGGATGTAATCCTCAATATTGAAACCTTTGACTTCACCCGCAAAATGCGTGGTAAAGGGCGTGGCATCAAATTTGGTAATCGCTGCAATACCGGACTTGCCTGCCGTGATCGCTCCCCAAGTGTCGGCAACATTATTGCCGACCGGGGTCACACAACCAAGGCCAGTGATTACGACACGACGTTTAAGCGTAAGGCTCAAGCGCTTCTCCTGGATTTAAAAACGACAGGCCTGAATTAGGCTTTAACGTGTGCTGTAGCGTAATCAATCGCCTGTTTTACAGTCGTGATTTTCTCAGCTTGTTCGTCAGGGATTTCCATTTCGAATTCGTCTTCGAGTGCCATCACGAGCTCTACTGTGTCGAGTGAGTCTGCACCAAGATCATCTACGAAAGATGATTCAATCTTGATGTCAGCATCAGCGACGCCCAGTTGCTCAGCGACGATTTTCCTAACGCGTTGTTCGATATCGGACATATTGTGTCTCCAGTGGTGGTTACAGAAAGTGCGCGCATTTTAGCAGATCTGCGCGCGAAAAAAATCAAATTTGCACTTCTCTAGTTTATCTTCGCCTAATTTCGTCGATTTTAACCATAAAAATCAACAAAATTAAGCTAACATAAATACATACCGCCATTCACATGCAGCGTAATTCCCGTGATATAGCCCGCATCCGGGGATGCGAGAAACACCGTGGCAGCGGCAATATCTTCGGGTCTGCCAAGTTTCGCCATAGGAATTTGCTGCAAAATGGCTGTTTTCTGGTCAGCAGTCAAAGACTGGGTCATATCAGTATCAATAAAACCCGGTGCGATACAGTTGACCGTAATGTTGCGGCTACCGATTTCCCTGGCCAATGCGCGACTCATGCCCGCAACGCCAGCCTTAGCGGCCGCATAATTCATCTGCCCGGGATTACCCGAAGAGCCGACTACGGACGTAATATTAATGATGCGGCCATGTCTGGCCTTCATCATGCCGCGCAAAACCGCACGCGACAGACGCCCTACCGAGCTCAGGTTGGTCGCAATGACACTATCCCACTCTTCATCCTTCATGCGCATCGCCAATTGATCCTGGGTGATGCCGGCATTATTCACGAGTATTGACAGGCTACCGTATTCTTTTTGCACTTCATCGATCAATGACGTACAACGCGGCACGTCATTAACATCAAACGCCACCCCCTTGCCGGCCTCAGGATTAATTTCCTTCAGATATGCGGAGATCGCCTCTGCACCAGCTTGCGAGGTTGCAGTGCCAACCACTTTCGCACCGGCACGCGCCAGCGCTACGGCAATTGCCTTACCGATACCACGCGAAGCGCCGGTGACCAAGGCCACCTGACCAGCCAGTTGAGTTGTCAGTACAGGCAATGCCTGCTGATTTTCTTGCGAAGTTACTTGCGAAGTTACTTGTATACTTGTTTGTGTCATTTCAGAAGTTCCATTACTTTTTCCAGTGAAGCCTGATCAAACAAGGCATCCCCCACCAACTCCGGGTTAATTCGCTTCATCAACCCAGCCAAGACTTTACCCGGGCCGCATTCAATCACATGCGTAACACCGCCCGCGCCAATTTTCTGCACTGTCTCAACCCAGCGCACCGGGCTTGCCGCCTGGCGCACCAAGGCATCCTTAATCGCTGCCGGGTCACTGACAATCGCGACATCGACATTATTAATCAAGGCGATCGCCGGAGCCGAAAACGTCAAACCCTGCATGTAGTCACGCAATTTATCAGACGCAGGCTTTAGCAACGAGGAATGAAATGGTGCCGACACCGGCAAGATCAAGGCTCTTTTCGCGCCCTTCGCCTTAGCAATCTCGCAGGCGCGCTCAACGGCCGCCTTGCTACCGGCAATCACCACTTGCGCCGGCGCATTGAAATTAACCGCCTCGACCACGCCACCAGCCAGATCCGCCATCGCCTCGGCGCACGCAGCAATAACATCCTCATCACTCAAACCGAGTATCGCAGCCATACCCCCCTGCCCTACCGGCACCGCATCCTGCATCGCTTGCGCGCGAAAACGCACCAAAGGCAAGGCATCCTTGAATTCGACAACACCGGCAGCGACCAAGGCCGAATATTCGCCAAGACTATGTCCGGCAACTACCGACGGCAGTGCGCCACCGGCAGCAAGCCAGGCGCGATAGCAGGCAACCGCCGCCGTCAACATCACAGGCTGGGTATTGGTAGTCAGATCCAGCGATTCCTTAGGGCCTTCGGCAATCATCTTACCGATATCAAAACCCAGCACATCCGACGCTTCGGCAATCGTCTGCTGAACGACAAGATTATCGGCAAAGCCATTGAGCATACCTATGGCTTGCGAGCCCTGACCAGGAAAAACAAAAGCAAATTGAGTCATATAAATAAATAGTGATGATGAATAGTGATTAACAATAGATAGCGACAATTAAAGAATAGTAATTAACATTGGCTAATTAGTACTATTAAGAATTAGTATTCTAAATTTAATTTACGCCCAAAAAAAAATTTACATGCGGACGATAGCCGCGCCCCAGGTAAAACCACCACCCACACCTTCCAGCATCACAGTCTGACCTTTTTGAATCCGGCCATCCCTGACGGCAACATCCAATGCCAAAGGAATGGATGCAGCAGAAGTATTGCCGTGCTGATCAACCGTCACGACCAATTTATCCATAGGCATATTCATTTTTTTGGCAGTGCTTTGCATGATGCGGATATTTGCCTGATGCGGCACCAACCAGTCAATCTCCGTAGCATCAAGACCGGCAATCTCGAGCACCTCGTTAGCGACCTTTTCCAGAGCGGAGACCGCCAACTTAAATACCGCCTTACCATCCATATACAAAAAGGCACTACCATTTACCACACCGGCATTCACCGTGGCGGGTACACATAATACATGCGACTGACTACCATCGGCATGCAATTTGGTCGCCAACACCCCCGGCTCGGTCGATTGCGACATCACAATCGCACCAGCACCATCACCAAACAAAACACAGGTAGTCCTGTCTTCGAAATTAAGGATGCGCGAGAATACTTCAGCGCCGATAATCAGGGCATTTTTGTGCGCGCCGGTTTTAATCATGCTGTCAGCCATCGCCATCGCATAGATAAATCCACTGCACACAGCCTGCACATCCACCGCCGCAGCACCATTGGTAATGCCCAGCTTATTTTGCACCACACAGGCAGTACTCGGAAAGCCGCCGAGAAAATCCGGAGTGGAAGTGGCTAAGATAATGAGATCAATATCATTCGCCTGCAAACCGGCTGCGTCAAGCGCGCGCCTGGCCGCCTCCACCGCCAGATCACTAGACAACACGGCAGGCTCAGCATAGTGACGAGCAGAAATGCCGCTGCGCGAAAATATCCACTCATCTGAGGTTTCGATACCATTGGCCGCCAATTGCGCAGTCAAATCCTGATTAGTCACACGCTTGGGCGGCAGAAAACTGCCGGTACCGGTAATTTTACTAAAGAAAGTCATGCTGTCTTCTGTGAAATAGTTTCGCTGGTTGGAGTGGATCCGTCTACCCCTGCAGGAACTACGTCAGCAGCCGGCATCAGCAATGCCATAGACGCAGAAATGCGAGATAAAACGTCATTTTTTGCAGCATCAAACGCGCGCTGTATCGCCCATTCGTAACTGTATTTATCGGCACCGCCATGGCTTTTAAATACCAAGCCACGCAAGCCAAGCAGGCTGCCGCCATTGTAATTCGACGGATTCATGGTGCGCGAAATTGCCTTCAACGCGCCACGCGCAATCAAGGCACCCAACATATTGAGCGGACTGCTGCGAAACGCCTCGGTCAGAGTACTCTTCACAAAGCGCCCCATACCCTCAGCCGCCTTCAGCGTGACATTGCCAACAAAGCCGTCACACACCACGATATCGGTAGTTCCCTTGAAAATATCATTGCCTTCGACATTACCATAGAAATTTAATAAGCCACGCTCATGATCAATGCGTAACAATTCCGCGGTTTTCTTAACCACATCATTACCCTTGATATCTTCAACGCCGACATTGAGCAGACCGATAGTCGGCCTTTGCTTGCCCTCCAGCGCAGCGACCAGGGCTGAGCCCATGATGGCGAACTGATGCAAATGCAAAGGCTCGCAATCGACATTGGCACCCAGGTCAAGCATATACGTAGGTTGATTTTTTTGATTCGGCAAGATACTGCAAATGGCAGGTCTGTCAACGCCGTGCATAGTCTTAAGCACATAGCGCGACACCGCCATCAAGGCACCGGTATTGCCGGCGGATACGCACGCCTGGGCACGACCGTCTTTTACCAAGGTCACCGCCACACGCATAGAAGAGTCTTTTTTCCGGCGCAAGGCAACCTCAATAGGATCATCCATAGTCACCACCTCAGTGGCATTGACGATAGACATCCTTGGATGATTTTCACAGCGATTTTTTTTCAGTTCCGCCTGAATAACCGATTCAGACCCCACCAGCAGAAATTCGGCATCCGGTTCGCGATTAACGAAGGAAACTGCCGCCGCTACGGTAACTGACGGGCCATGATCGCCGCCCATGCAGTCAATTGAGATTTTTATTGTCATGTAGTAATACTAAACTTCATCGAGAAACGACTATCTTAACAAGATAAGCCAAGATAGTAAGGCGAAATAAGGCAAGATAGCGAGCACTTAAATTGCGCAATTTTATTTCAAAATCAATAATTATTCTTGCAAATAATTATGCAATTAAACCCAAAAAATAAACTCAGGGCGCGAAAATTTTAAGATAAAAAAAAGCGGCGTCAAGTACAAGACTCGTTACGCCGCTTCATCACCAGGAACAATATTATTCGTCGTTCTTAGTTTTCAATACTTTACGACCACGGTAAAAGCCATTTGGGCTGATATGGTGACGCATGTGTGTTTCGCCAGTTGTTGGCTCGATACTCAGTTGCGGAGCAACCAGGAAATCGTGTGAACGGTGCATGCCACGCTTGGATGGTGTCTTTTTGTTTTGCTGAACAGCCATGATAACTCCTAATACTTAAAAAATGTTTCTAAAATTTAACACATTCGAATAGGCAGTGAGCACACCACCTATCAAAAATCCCTAACAATACTTCGACCTCAGTGTCTTTTCAGAATAATGCCACTAGGTACGCCCATTTACCTTCTTCAGCACAGCGAATGGAGACGGCTTCTTACTCGCTTTTGCCTCAATCGCTGCCACTGGTGAGACTGTTGATACTGACGAATCAGTTACTGCATCAGGGCATACTGTATGCTTGGGCGATTGGGGTATTGCCAGCAACGCTTCATCCTCAATCAAATCCATGACATCGAATGCTTTGCTGCCTACTACTACATCAATCTCGTCATCTTCGATCAACGCCTCAATTTCATCGGCATGTTCTTCATTTTTGGCGAGAATTAATTCTGAGACTGAGTCCACCTCGAAATCCAGGCTCGTCAGGCAACGCTGGCAAATTAACTGTACTTTACCTTCAACAGTCAAACGCAATAGCGGATAGCCCAACTTACTGACACCACCTTCAAGCGACCATGTCAGCTCACCTTCAGTGCTTGCGCACTCGGCTGACAAACGGGGAAAATCCGAAATGAGCGTACTGCCATCGCGCCGCTCCTTGAGCTGGCTAAACGAAAACGCGTCAATCACAAATGCTTGCATAGGATATTTGGACCCAGAAAACCTGCGATAATAACAGGGTTGCCGCTTATTAGTCAAAGACTTGCCGCAATAATTGACGTAACTTATGCTTATTTGTAAAAAAATCACACAAAATGCCACTTACACCACTGCCATACCGCCTCATTTTAGCATCAAGCTCAGCCTACCGGCGCGAATTGCTGTCGCGCTTGCAATTGCCATTCGAGAGCATAGCGCCAGACATCGATGAAAGCGCCCGCCCCGGCGAACTACCGGAGCAGACTGCCATGCGGTTAGCGCATGAGAAAGCGGTCGCAATTGCCGCCACACATCCGGAAAGCATCATTATAGGCTCGGATCAGGTCGCCACGCTAGACGGCGAGCAAATAGGCAAGCCCGGCAACCATGCGGCCGCCTTACTCCAATTACAGAAAATGCGCGGCAAACAGGTGGTCTTTCATACCGCCCTATGCGTACTCGACTGCCGCTCCGATAGCGAAACCAAAGGATTTGACATCCAAAACATACAGACGCTGGTGCATTTCCGTGACCTCAGCGATGCTGAGCTCGATGCCTATTTACGCATAGAGCAGCCCTACGATTGCGCCGGCAGCGCCAAGAACGAAGCACTGGGAATCGCCATACTTGAAAAAAATCGTCAGCGACGACCCGACCGCACTCACCGGCCTGCCCCTAATCGCGCTCACAGGCATGCTCAGGAAGCTTCGCGTATCATTCTTTACCTAAGGGAGTATCTACACATCAACGCCAGAAACGCAGACAACTAAAGCGTTCACCAGGCATAAGCTCAGATACTCCATCCAGCACCATTACATTAAGCGATCCGAATATGGCAGGCACACTCTACCTCATCCCCAATACCCTGGGACAAACAGAAGCGCAACAAGCACACTTACTGGCGCAAATCATTCCCGACACAGTACAAAAAATGACGTCCGAGCTGACGCATTTTGTCGCTGAAAACGCCAAAACCACGCGCGCCTTCCTGAAACTACTGAGCCAGACTCATCCATTGGCCAAGCCCATGCAGGAACTAAGCATTACCGAGCTCAACGTCAATACCCCGGCAGCAGCCCTGGACGCTTTACTCAGCCCGCTATTACTAGGACATGACGTAGGCTTGATCTCGGAAGCCGGCGTGCCGGCGGTAGCAGACCCGGGCGCCAATCTGGTACGACTGGCACATCAGCGCCAGATTCAGGTTCGCCCGCTGGTTGGCCCCTCCTCGTTACTGCTGGCATTAATGGCCAGCGGACTGAACGGCCAAAGCTTTGCCTTTCACGGTTACCTGCCTACCGATGCCGGCCTGCGCGCCAAACGAATCAAGGAACTGGAAGAGCGCTCCAGAAAAGAATCGCAGACTCAGTTACTCATAGAAACCCCTTATCGCAATGCCGCCATGCTGGAGGCACTGGCCAATACTGCGGCACCATCGACGCTGATTTGCGTCGCCACCGATTTGACACTCGAATCAGAAAGCATACAAACCCTGAGTGCGGCGGAATGGAAAAAGCGCCTGCAAGCCAATCAAGCGCCCGACTTTCACAAGAAACCGACGGTGTTCTTGTTTCTGGCAAACTAACCGGCTAAATAACCGGCTAAAAACAAGCACTCGACAAGCGCGCAGCAAGCAAATGCTCAGGCAGATTTGCCAGGCGCTTTAACAAAATCAACAAAACACCTCACTGGAATTATTTATGCTCATCATCACCATCAAACAAGGCAAGGAAAAAAGTTTGCTGGAACAGCAGCCCTGGATTTATCTATCCGCAATAGAAAGGGTCGATGGCAAATTCGATGAAAGAATGAAGTCAGGCGCCACCGCTGTGGTGCGCTCGTCTTCCGGTCAGTTTCTGGCGCGCGCAGGCTGGGCTCCGAAATCACAGATCCGGGCACGGGTCTGGAGCTTTGACGAAAGCGAAGCGGTCGACCACGCCATGTTCAAGCGACGCGTCAAGGCGGCATTGGCCAAGCGCAAGAAACTCAGCGCCATCCCAGGCCGCCCGCAACGCCTGATCAATGCGGAAGAAGACGGCCTGCCCGGCCTGATCGTCGATTATCACGCGTTACAACCGGGCTTTCTGAGCTGCCAGTTTCAGGCTGCCGGTGTCGATGCCTGGAAAGTGACTATCATCAAGGCATTGATCGCCGAAACCGGTTGCCCCAATGTCTATGAGCACACCGACTATCTGGTGCGCAAAGGCGAAGGACTCCCGCTCACTAACGGCGTGCTGGCGGGCGACGAGCCACCAGCCGACCTGACGTCACGCCGGTCCTGAACCGGGGAAATTTCAAGCAAGCGGCCAATTTCCCGGATTAATTTCTACATCTTGAGGTTTTTTTCAATAATCTCCTCAAGATTTGCCTGTCTTTTTTTTCGTATTTTTGTGTATTTTTTGCGCACTTCCTGTTCCGCATCAAGTGTCACAAGCATCATCAGAATCCCAAGAAAACTATCGTAGGGTAGAATTGCGCCTGCAATGAACTTTACCTCTGGCGAGAGGCATAAAAAGTAGCAAATTTCGCTAAAAAGAGACACTCAATTTAACAAAGTAGCGCCACGTAACACTAGCCAATACGAGCACCCATTTTTTCAGGTGTGAACGCTCCAGCATAGGCTTTAAACGACAACGTGGTTCAAGGATAACGATGAAACGTGTAGATGATTTCCGCCTGAAATTTGGCAAACAAGAACTGGTACCCATTATCATTGGTGGTATGGGCGTGGATATTTCCACCGCCGAATTAGCGCTTGAGGCAGCACGCCTCGGCGGGATTGGTCACCTGTCCGACGCCATGATGGAAGATGTCTCGGATCGCCGCTTTGACACCAGTTTCGTCAAGGCAAAAACCAAGCAATACAAGTACAACATCAACAATTCAGACAAAACCGACATCAAATTTGATCTGGAACGTCTGGCAGAAGCGACCAAAAATCACGTAGGCAAGACCATGGAAGCCAAGCGTGGTGACGGCATGATTTTCGTCAACTGCATGGAAAAGCTGACCATGAACGGTCCGCGCGAAACCCTCAAGGTGCGCCTGGCCTCCTCGCTTGATGCCGGCATCGACGGCATCACGCTCAGCGCCGGCTTGCACTTTGGCTCATTCGGCTTGATGGAAGATCACCCGCGCTTCCGCGATGCCAAGCTCGGCATCATCGTTTCATCGGTACGCGCACTACAAATTTTTTTGCGCAAGAATGCCAAGCTCAATCGCCTGCCTGACTACATCGTGGTCGAAGGACCCTTGGCCGGCGGCCATCTGGGCTTCGGACTGGATTGGGCAAAATACGATCTGCAGACCATCATCACCGAAATCGCGCAGTATCTGAAAAACGAAAACCTGGACATCCCGCTGATTGCCGCCGGTGGTATTTTCACCGGCACGGATGCCGTCTCTTTCCTGGAAAACGGTGCCGCTGCAGTGCAGGTAGCGACGCGCTTCACGGTCACTAACGAATGCGGTCTGCCAGCGGACGTCAAGCAAGAATATTTCAAGGCGGAAGAAAACAATATCGAAGTCAATACGATATCGCCAACCGGCTACCCTATGCGCATGCTGACCAACACGCCGGCGATAGGCTCAGGCATACGCCCGGGTTGCGAATCTTACGGTTACCTGCTCGATGGCAATGGCGGTTGCGCCTACATCAACTCGTACAACCGTGAAGTGGCGGCGCATCCTGACGAAAAGAATATTGTCGTCATGGATAAAACCTGCCTGTGCACCCACATGCGTAACTTCAAATGCTGGACTTGTGGCCACTACACGTATCGCCTGAAAGACACCACCAGACAGTTGCCTGACGGTAGCTATCAGATGCTGACTGCAGAACATGTGTTCCGCGATTACCAGTTCAGCGTCGATCACCAGATCGCCTTGCCGGACTATTTGGCACCTGTATAAAAATTGCAGGCACCTTCACTGAGGTGCAGCAACAAAAAAGCCCGCCTATTTTTCGATAGGCGGGCTTTTTTATTTGCGACCACGGCTAACTGAGCCGCTTTGCCTATGGCATTGCCGAGGCATTGACTACTTACCCGCTTATACGCCCATTTTCTCCAGCATGCCGCCCAATTCGCGCAGTACCGGTTCCAGTTTAGGATGCTGCGCGGCAAAGCGCGCCGAAATTGCCTGCGAGCGCTCGCTCAAGGCTGAATAAATCGGATCATCAGGCGTATCGGCACTGAGCACCTCATGTATATCCTGATCCAAACCCTGCAGCAAAGACCTGACCTCTTCGTCTACATGCTCGGTATTGAGCAAACCTTCATGCAATTGCTTAAGCAGACTTTTCAGTTTTTCTTTTTCCATTTCCAACTCCTAAAACAACAATTAAGCCAATAATCCAGCAACAATAACGATGCGCCCGCTAATAGGCGAATTCCATATTTCCAGTCTAGTCCGATTGGGCGCGAAACACCAGCGCCACCGCTTCGGCAGCGATACCTTCTTCCCGGCCCAGATAGCCAAGTTTTTCATTGGTCTTGGCCTTGATATTGACTTGCCCGATAGCGACCTGAAGATCAGCGGCAATATTGGCGACCATCGCGCCTATATGCGGTGCCATCTTGGGTTGCTGGGCAATGATGGTGGCATCAAGATTGCCGACCACAAAGCCCGCCGCATGCAATCGCAGCACAGCCTCGCGCAACAGCACGCGCGAATCGGCACCGGAAAAACGCTGATCGGTATCGGGAAAATGGCGGCCGATATCACCAAGGCCAGCCGCGCCGAACAAGGCATCGGTAATCGCATGCAACAGCACATCGGCATCGGAATGCCCGAGCAAACCGGTCTTATGCGGGATATCCACGCCACCTATGATCAATTTGCGACCAGTAACAAGGACGTGACAATCGTAGCCCTGACCAATTCTGAACGGCGGGAAAGCGGGAGGATTTGTATTCATGTGAGGATCGCTATGTAAATAAATAAGTTGCTATCTATTTTGCCATATTTAGGGAGTATCGAGAAACAACCCCATATGAGGCAATCAAGATGTGCGCTGCACGCTAAGCAACATTCATACTAGTCGGGAGTATTAATCTCAAAACAGCGCCGCCGAGCGCCTCACCAGACGCTTCAAACGCTTACCCCATCTGCCCGCTCAGATAGCGCTGCGCCAATGCGAGGTCGGCCGGCAGCGTCACTTTCAGATTGCAGGCATGCCCTTCTATCAGCAACGGCACATGGCCGGCCGCCTCAATCGCACTGGCTTCATCGGTCACTTCACTGGCGGCAAGCAAGGCTTCGGACAAAACCTGATAGCGAAACATTTGCGGCGTCTGCGCCAGCCACAACCCTTCACGCGAGATGGTTTCGACTCGCCCCGCCACTACGCGCTTGACAGTATCGACCACCGGCAGCGCCAGCAAACCACCGATGGCATGCGTGCCGACCTGCCGTATCAACTGAGTGATCAGCGCCGGCGTCAGGCCCGGGCGCGCCGCATCATGCACCAACACCCAGTCATGTGCCGACAACTGCGCCGCCAGCGCCTGCAAACCATTGCTGACCGTGTCACGGCGCGTGGCACCGCCACAGCGCAAGATACTGACATGAGCTAACCCGCTTAACGCCGCCTCGGCATACGCATCATCAGCGCTAACCACCACGTAGGTATGCGCGATCCCGGCAGCGCCAAGAAAGGCCTGCACGGTGTGGCGCAAGATAGGCTGACCGTCTATCTGCAGATATTGCTTGGGAGTGCTAGCACCCATACGGGCACCGACCCCGGCTGCCGGAATGAGTGCCACATAACGCGCCACCGGCAAGGGCAATGAAGAGGGAGTGTTAGCTGAAGTAAGTTGATTCACGCGAATGTAATTGGGAAATTGAGTAATTGAGAGAAAAATGGTGCTAAGTTGCCGATAAACGATAGCTAAGCCGCAGTCAATCGCTAATCAAACGCTAGTCAAGCCAGCGGTCGTCATGACTATCGTGACAGCATGCAAATCACGATAGCATGCGGATTGCGGCGATCCGAAAAACAGCACCAGCCGCTTCGTTTATAATTGAGCCTCATTTTAAAGCCAAATCCTTGTCCGGTGCGCGTTCGCTTGATTGCGCCGGCAGAGACCCAGAGCTTTCGCAGTCCAACCCAAGTTTTGCAGTCTATGTCATTTGATCTCGTCAAAGCTCTCCCTAAGCCCGGCAATCGTTTTGCTCTCCCTAACCTGCACGGCTCTGCCGACGCCTATGTGCTGGCACAAACTGCCGTCGCTTTAAAGGCGCAACAGCGCATGCTGACGGTGTTTGTCGCCAACCCCGGCGACGCCCAGCGTCTGCTCGACGAAATCCCCTGGTTTGCCGAAGGCTTGCGCTGTCACTTGCTGCCGGATTGGGAAACCCTGCCTTACGATGCGTTTTCACCGCATCAGGATCTGGTCTCCGAACGCCTGGCAACCCTGCACGAGATCAGCGGCGGCAACTGCGACGTGTTACTGGTGCCGGCCACCACCGCTCTGGTGCGGATGGCGCCGCCCTCGTTTTTAGCCGCCTATACCTTCTTTTTCAAGCAGGGCGAAACACTCAATGAAGCGCGCCTGAAATCGCAACTGACCTTGGCCGGTTACGCCCACGTATCACAAGTAATGTCGCCCGGCGAGTACTCGGTACGCGGCGGCCTGATCGATATTTTCCCCATGGGTTCGGTGCTGCCGTATCGCCTCGATTTGTTTGGCGACAGCATAGAAACCATACGCACCTTTGATGCCGACACCCAGCGTTCGCTGTATCCGGTACGTGAAGTGCGTTTGCTGCCGGGCCGCGAATTCCCTATGGACGAGGCGGCTCGTACCGCCTTCCGTAGCCGCTGGCGCGAGCAGTTTGAAGGCGATCCTTCACGCTCCATGATCTACAAGGACATCAGCGGCGGCATCCCGTCGGCCGGGATAGAATATTATCTGCCTCTGTTTTTTGACGAAACCGCGACCCTGTTCGACTACCTGCCGGATCAGACCCATTTCGTCCTGATCGGTGACATCGATGAAGCGATACAACGCTTCTGGGCTGATACCCGCTCGCGCTACCAATTTTTAAAGTCGGACCGGCAGCGGCCGGTGCTGGCACCGGAAGTCCTGTTTCTGCGTGACGAAGATTTTTTCGGCGCATTAAAATCTCAGGCTCGCTGGGTATTGAGCAGTGGCGGCGCACCCTCCGAAATCTCTAGCTTGCTGCCGGATATCGCCGTCAACCGCCGCGCCGATGACCCGCTGGCCAATTTGCGCTCGTTTTTACTGCAGAGTAAACAGCGCGTACTGATTTGCGCAGAAACCCTGGGCCGGCGCGAAACGCTGCAACAGTATTTCAACGATTACGCGATTCCACTCGCCATTTGCGAAGGTTATACCGACTTCGCCACCTCAGACGCCAAACTAATGCTGGGCGTTGCGCCTTTGCATAGCGGCTTCGTGCTCGATGAGCTGGCCTTTGTCACCGAAACTGAACTGTATGCAGGCTCAGGCAAACGCATAGGCCGTAAAAAGCAAGAAGCCGTAACCCAGGTCGAGCACATGGTGCGCGATTTGTCCGAACTGAAAATCGGCGACCCGGTGGTGCACAGTAATCACGGCATAGGCCGCTACATGGGTCTGGTCAGCATGGATCTGGGCGAAGGCGAAACCGAGTTCCTGCATCTGGAATACGCCAAGGAAACCAAGCTCTACGTGCCGGTCTCGCAATTGCACGTGATCTCGCGCTATTCCGGCGCATCGCCCGATGACGCGCCTTTGCACGCATTAGGTTCGGGCAATTGGGAAAAAGCCAAACGCAAGGCCGCCCAACAAATCCGCGATACCGCTGCCGAACTGCTTAACCTGTACGCCCGCCGCGCCTTGCGCCAGGGTCACGCGTTTGAGTTTTCACACAAAGATTACGAAGCCTTCGCCGATAGTTTTGGCTTTGAGGAAACCGCCGATCAGGCCGCTGCCATTACCGCCGTGATCGGGGATATGACGTCCGGCAAGCCTATGGACAGGCTGATCTGCGGTGACGTCGGCTTCGGCAAGACCGAGGTCGCCTTACGCGCCGCCTTTGTCGCCGTGATGGGCGGCAAGCAGGTGGCGATTCTGGCACCGACCACGCTACTGGCCGAACAGCATGCCCAGACCTTTGCCGACCGTTTTGCCAACTGGCCGGTAAAGATAGGTGAGCTTTCGCGCTTCCGCACCGGCAAAGAAATTACGCTGGCCATGAAAGGCATGGGCGACGGCACGCTCGATATCGTGATTGGCACCCACAAATTACTGTCGGGCGACATCAAATTTTCGCGACTGGGTCTGGTGATCATCGATGAAGAACACCGTTTCGGGGTACGCCAAAAAGAAATATTGAAATCCCTTCGCGCCGAAGTCGATGTACTCACGCTCACCGCGACACCTATCCCGCGCACGCTGGGCATGGCACTGGAAGGTCTGCGCGACTTCTCCATCATCGCCACCGCCCCGCAAAAACGTCTGGCGATCAAAACGTTTGTGCGCAGCGAAAACGATTCGGTAATCCGCGAAGCCTGCCTGCGCGAACTCAAACGCGGTGGTCAGGTGTATTTCCTGCACAATGAAGTCGACACCATAGAAAACCGCAAAGCCATGCTCGAAGCGCTGATCCCCGAAGCGCGGGTGGCGGTCGGCCATGGCCAGATGCATGAACGCGATCTGGAAAAAGTCATGCGCGATTTTGTCGCGCAGCGCTACAACATTTTGCTCTGCACCACGATTATCGAAACCGGTATCGACGTCCCTACCGCCAACACCATCATCATGCACAGGGCCGATAAATTCGGTCTGGCGCAATTGCATCAGTTGCGCGGCCGCGTCGGTCGCTCACATCATCAGGCCTATGCGTATTTGCTGGTGGCCGATGTGCAAGGCCTGGCCAAACAAGCCAATCGCCGCCTGGAGGCGATTCAGCAGATGGAAGAACTCGGCAGTGGTTTCTACCTGGCGATGCACGATCTGGAAATACGCGGCGCCGGTGAAGTGCTGGGCGATAATCAATCGGGCGAAATGCACGAGATCGGCTTCCAGATGTATTCCGATATGCTCAGCGAAGCGGTACGCTCGCTGAAAAACGGCAAGGAACCGGATCTGGCGGCACCACTGTCGACCATGACCGAAATCAATCTGCACATCCCTGCGCTGTTGCCGAACGACTTCTGCGGCGACGTGCATGAGCGTCTGTCGATCTACAAACGCCTGGCCAATTGCAGCAAGGCCGGCGCTATCGACGATATGCAGGAAGAGATGATAGACCGCTTCGGCAAACTGCCTGATCCGGTCAAATCTTTACTGGAAACGCACCGCTTGCGGGTTGCCGCCAAACCGCTGGGCATCATCAAGATCGATGCCCACAACGAAGCGATCAGCCTGCAGTTCGAACCGCAACCGCCTATCGATGCGATGCGCATCATAGAGCTGGTGCAAAAGAACAAGAACGTCAAACTCAACGGCCAGGATAAATTGCGCATCACTGCGAATATGCCGGATCTGGCGGCGCGCGTGGCACAAATCAAGAGCACCATGAAAGCCCTGCAATAGCCGCCGCTGATATGGCCTCCACATAAATCATTCCTATCAATTAAACGAACACGACAGCATGAATCTGATGAACATTACCCTGCAAGCCTTGCGCGCCCTCGATCACACTGATCTGGCATTGGTACAGCGTATCGCCAGCCTGAGCAAAGCGGGCGCCACTGTGCAATTGACGCCACAGGCGGTGCGCCTGCAGCAAGCGAATTGCCCGCCAGAACTGCAGCGCCAGATCGAGGAAGAATGCTATGCCGCGCAGATCGATATCCACTGCGCGCCAGCCAACAGAAATCTCAGCGATTTCAAACTGGTGGCGATGGATATGGATTCCACCCTGATCACCATAGAATGCATAGACGAGATCGCTGATATGCAAGGCTTGAAAGCACAGGTATCGGAAATCACCGAAGCGGCGATGCGTGGCGAACTCGAGTTCCAGGAAAGCCTGACGCGCCGCGTGGCCTTGCTCAAAGGCCTGGACGCTTCGGCCCTGCAAAAAGTCTACGATGAACGCCTGCAATTATCCCTGGGTGCGCAAGCCATGCTGGACGCGATACAGCAAGCAGGCATGAAAACCCTGCTGGTATCAGGTGGTTTCACCTTCTTTACCGACCGCATGAAAACCCGCCTGAACCTTGATTACACACATTCAAATGTCCTGGAAATCGAAGACGGCAAGCTCACCGGCAAAGTGGTCGGCGGGATCGTCGATGCCGACGAAAAACAGCGCACGGTAGAACGCGTCTGCGCCGAAATGGGCATCTCCACCAGCGCGGCCATCGTCATGGGCGACGGCGCCAATGACCTCAAGATGATGAAAATTGCGGGTCTCTCGGTAGCCTTCCGCGCCAAACCGGTAGTGCGGGCGCAAGCCGATGTCGCGCTCAATTTTGTCGGTCTCGACGGTGTCTTGAATTTACTGCGCTAGTCTGCGCACAGTCAACAGAGGGGCAGGATTCATATACTCCCCTCATTTTCTGTATAGATAGTGAGTTTGCGCATATAGATAGCGCGGTCAGGAAATATACCAGGCTGGAGTATGCTATAAATACATTATATGCAACGAATCTACGACATCCATAAAAAGGCCCGCATGAACCAAGAACTCGTTTTAGATGAAAAATTACAGACCCTGAAAAATCTGGCATGGGTGCTATATCTGTTCCATGCCGCCAGCCTGGTGTTTTCCATGGGCGCCTTCTCATGGATACCGCTGATCATCAGCTACGTCAAACGCGGCGACGCCGCCGGTACCTTCGTCTACAGCCACCACACCTGGCAGATCCGTTCGTTTTTCTGGTATTTGTTCTGGATGGCACTGGGCGTCTTGCTCTTTATCAGCATCATAGGCATCCCGCTGGCATGGTTAATCTGGGTAGGCGCCTGGATCTGGAAAGCTTACCGCCTGATCAAGGGATTCATGGATCTCAATGCGAATAAGGCGATGGAAATCTGAGTAAAGCCTGATTCAGAAAAAACTTAGCCCAGGCCAGAAGCGCGGTGCAAGCCGCGCTATACACCTATCAGTACTTTTCATTCAGTTCATAGACCGCAGCCGCACTAAGCTTGATCGCCATCCCGGCATTAGAGCAGATGAACAATTCCCGCCAAAGTTACGCCGGCAGTTACGCCCACAGCACGTCAGCAGTTACGTTCAACAGCGGCGAATGAATTGCAGATTCCCCACAAAATATCGTCATCCTTAACTTTTTTCCAAGTTCAATCAAAAAATAGTACGGTCGTTCTGTTTTGTGCGCTAGAATAGACTTAGAAAAAAGCAAAGCGCAGAAGTACAAGGTAGAACTAAGCACCCCACCATCCCTTATTGCCGGAGACCACATGTTTGAAGAATTCATGGGCACCATGCCCGTCAGCGAGCGTCAACAATTCAATGTAGGCGCCTTGGCCGACTATATGCGTCAGCACGTCGCAGGTTTTGACGCCAGTTCGGCCGATAGCCTGACCGTTCAGCAATTCAAGGGCGGGCAATCTAACCCTACCTTCAAACTGAGTGCCGGCAATCAGCATTATGTGATGCGTGCCAAACCGGGCCCGGTGGCTAAGCTCTTGCCTTCGGCACATGCGATAGAACGTGAATTTAAGGTGATGGATGCCCTGAACAAAGCGGGCTTCCCGGCGGCCAAGCAATACGCCTTGTGCAGCGATGAAGACGTGATCGGCCGCGCCTTTTTCATCATGGAATTTGTCGATGGTCGCGTGCTGTGGGATCAATCCCTGCCCGGCATGACACCAGAGCAAAGAGCCGAAATCTACGACGAGATGAACCGCGTCATCGCGCAACTGCATACGATAGACTACGCTGCCATTGGCCTGGCCGATTACGGCAAACCCGGCAATTACTTTGCGCGCCAGATTGACCGCTGGACCAAGCAATACCGTGCCTCAGAGACAGAAAAAATCGAGGCCATGGATAATCTGATCGCCTGGTTACCCGATCATATCCCGGCCGGCGAAGATACCAGCATCGTGCATGGCGACTACCGCATGGACAATATGATGTTCCACCCTACCGAACCGCGCGTGCTGGCCCTGCTCGATTGGGAATTATCTACCCTCGGCCACCCGCTGGCGGATTTCTCTTACCATTGCATGAGCTGGCACGTACAGCCCGGGCAATTCCGTGGTATCGCTGGTCTCGATCACAAAGCCTTAGGCATTCCTGGCGAGCAAGAATACATAGACAAATATTGCCAGCGCACCGGCAAAACCATACGCCCGGAAGATTTCAATTTCTATCTGGCCTACAACCTGTTCCGCATGGCAGGCATCCTGCAAGGCATCATGAAACGCTACGTTGACGGCACCGCATCAAGCGCGCAAGCCAAAGCATCCGGCGAAGCGGCGCGTCCTATGGCAGAACTGGGCTGGAGTTACGCGAATAAATAATGCCGGACAGGATGAACGGAAATTTATTAATCCATGTCAATTACGCGCCTTAGTTCTAGCTAATTGGCAAAATTAGCTAGAATGCTCCACCGCAAGCCCTGTCAATACTCAAGCAAAAAATCGCTGGCGTCTGCATAATGACGTTAGCGATTTTTTTTATGACCTTTGACTAGAGCAATTCCATGATAGACGCTTACTCCTGGCCTACCCCGAACGGGCACAAAATTCACATCATGCTGGAAGAGTGCGGTCTTCCTTATCGCGCCATCCCGGTGGATATTGGTGCCGGCGACCAGTTCAAGCCAGAGTTTCTGGCGATCTCGCCAAATAATAAAATCCCCGCTATCGTCGACGCTGACGGTCCGGACGGCAAACCGATTTCGCTGTTTGAATCCGGCGCTATCCTGATCTATCTGGCCGGCAAGACCGGAAAGTTTCTCGGCGACACAGACCGCGAAAAATACAATGCGCTGCAATGGCTGATGTTCCAGGTTGGCGGCTTTGGCCCCATGCTGGGACAGGCGCACCACTTCCGCATTTACGCGCCGAAAAAAATAGCTTACGCGTTCGACCGCTACACCAATGAAGCCAAACGCCTGTACGGCGTGATCGACAAGCAATTGTCGCAAACTGCCTATCTGGCCGGCGAACACTACACGGTGGCCGATATTGCCGTCTTTCCATGGGCGCGCTCGGCAGCCAATCAGGGCATAGACTGGGCCGACTTCCCCCATGCCAAGCGCTGGTTTGATGCCATCAGTGAGCGCCCGGCCGTACAGCGTGGCGTACAAGTGTTAAGCGATCTGCGCAAGCCACTGGACAATCCCAAAGCCAAAGACGTGTTATTTGGCAAAACCCAATATTCAAAAAAATAAAAACACATGCGACGATCACCAGAAAAAAAACAACACAAACTTGTCGCCGATGGCTTGCGACTGGCCAACCTGTCGCAAGCGGTAGCACAGGCAGCCAGCCGCATCGAAGATATCGCCTGGCAAGCGCAGCTCGACACCCTGGTGGCCAAGAATCTGCAGCAAAAACATCAGAGCGTGCTCGATGCCGCCGCCGAACATTTATTCACAAGCCACCCGAATGGCTATGAAGTCCTGGTGGAAACCATGGAGTCGGTCTGCACCTCCAGTCGCATTGAATACCAGAATACGCAATACGATGTGCTAATGCTGGTGGCGCCGGTGCTGGCCTGGAGTCGCTTCGAAATCGCCTCCGGCCCGATTCCCGCCGCTAAAGTCGAGACCCTGTCTGGCATATGGAAACAACTTTTGCTGACGGATCAAGCCCAATTGCGCGTGCTTGCTAACCTGTATGCGATAGACCAATTGCCGCCTACCCATTGCGATGCCTATGCCTTGATGGAAAAAACCGTGCTCAGCCTGCTCAAGGGCGAAGCCACGCCAGTGCCGCACGAGCTACCGCAGACCATACCGTTCCTGGCCGACAGCCGCTATCTGATAGGCGTCGTCGTTGCGCCAGTCGGCCAAGCGCTGTTTCGCTGGCAAACCATAGAGTCGCCATTTGACTGCGCACAGGCCAAGAGCGAACTGCTCGCCTTATGGCAGGAACAGGCAGCGCCCACCGTCATGCGCCTGCTGCCAGGTTGCGGCATAGAGCTGTTACTGCCGGAAGCGTATTACACCGGTTGCCGCGAAGCCGACATCCGGATACGCCCTATCTCGATACGCTCCGCAGTGTTTTACCTGACCCAGACCTTGGGCGTAGAAGCGAGCGATCTGTCGGTCATCGTGGCCGGTTTTGGTCAGCAAGACAATCCGGGCCAAATTGACGAGTACCGCATAGGCTTCACCCTCAAGCAGGGGCCGGAAGTGATCTACGGCGTGGTCTGGCCGCTATATCAGCAAGACGATGAGATCAATGCCATGGGCAATGCCCAAGACGACAATCAGTTAGGCGAAATCCCGGCGATACTGGCTGAGTGCGGCATCACGCAGGTACAACGCATCAGCGATATTTTCGGCATGGAATTTTGTGACGACTGCAGCGCCCCGCTGTTCTCCGACAGCGAAGGCGAACTGGTTCATACCGAAATGCCGGAAAGCGCCCCACCCCAGGGTTCGGAGCATTTCCACTAAGGCTGATCCGCATTTTTCTCAAGGAAGAGATGGCGATACTGTTGTATCCCCATCTCTTTTTTTTCATCCCGCTTCAACTATCGTCATTTGCGCTGGCGTCACGCACAATTTCTTGTACAATCAGATTGGAACGGTCGTGCTTTTTTAGTCAGGTACATCAACCATCATCTTTGGCGGCCGCAATCAAGTGGAGACAAAATGGATTTAAATTACACTGCAGAAGACCTCAGCTTTCGCGACGAGGTCCGCACCTATCTGGATGCTAATCTACCCGCAGACCTCAAGCATAAGGTACTCAAGCACAAGCGCATGCATAAGGAAGATTTCGTGCGCTGGCATAAAATCCTTGCCAGGCAAGGCTGGGTCGCTACCGGTTGGCCAACAGAATACGGCGGCACGGGCTGGAGCGCCACCCAGCGCCACATTTTCGACGAAGAATGCGCACGCGCCGGCACCCCCGCCATCATGCCTTTCGGCGTGGCGATGGTGGCTCCGGTCATTATGGCCTTCGGCAATCAGGCGCAGAAAGACTACTTTCTGCCGCGTATCTTAAATTGCGATGACTGGTGGTGTCAGGGCTACTCGGAACCTGGCTCCGGCTCCGATCTGGCCTCGATAAAAAACCCGTGCCGAACTAGTCAAGAGCGACGATGGTGATTACTACCTGGTCAACGGGCAAAAAACCTGGACCACGCTGGCACAATACGCTGACATGATCTTTTGCCTGGTACGCACCGACAACGGCGTGCGCAAGCAGGAAGGTATCTCGTTTCTGCTGATGGACATGAAGAGCGCCGGCATCACGGTACGCCCTATCATCATGCTCGACGAAGACCATGAAGTGAATGAAGTATTCTTTGATAATGTCAAAGTACCGGTACAAAACTTGATCGGAGAAGAAAACAAGGGCTGGACTTACGCCAAATACCTGCTCGGCCATGAGCGTACCAGTATCGCTGCGGTCGGACGCTCCAAACGGGAATTGCGTTCGCTTAAGCAACTCGCCGCCGGACAGCAAAAAAATGGCAAGCCTTTAATCGACGACCCTGTCTATGCAGCCAAACTTGCCAGCCTGGAGATTGAATTGATGGCATTGGAAATCACGGTATTGCGCGTGATTTCGCAAGACAGCGGCCGCCCCGGCCCGGAAGCGTCGCTACTCAAGATCAAGGGCACCGAAATCCAGCAAAGACTAAGCGAACTGATGATGGAAGCGGCCGGCCCTTATAGCCTGCCATTTGACCCGGCGTTTTTGCAAGGCGAGACTGAGCACAGCGTAGCCGGCGATGATGATACAGCGCCATTGGCCTCTTACTATTTCAATTACCGCAAGACCTCGATCTACGGCGGTTCCAATGAAATACAAAAGAACATCATCAGCCAAATGATATTGGGTTTATGAGCGGCCTCGCTGCACCAGACCCGATTAGCCAACTACGCGTAATGAGGAGATAGACAATGGATTTCAATCTGACGCAAGAACAAACACAGTTTGCCGATGCGCTGTGCCGCTGGGTCGAAAAAGACTACAACTTCGAACAGCGCAAGCACATCATCAACTCCGCTGCCGGTGTCTCAGCCGACGCCTGGAACGCACTGACAGAACTGGGCGCACTGGCCTTGCCGGTACCGGAACAGCAAGGCGGTTTTAACGGTAGCGCCATCGACATGCTGGTAATCATGCAGGAACTTGGGCGCGGCCTGGTGATAGAGCCCTACTTCGCCACCGTATTCGCTACCGAGTTCCTCAAGCACGCGGGTAATCAATCCGCCCTGCTGGAACAAGTGGCAGCCGGTACATTAGGCTTAGCATCGGCACTAACGGAAAAAACAATCGCGTCACGACCTGTTTGATATCACTACCAGCGCCAGCAAAAATGCCGCGGGCTATCTGATAGACGGCGTCAAAACCGTAGTGCTGCATGGTGCCCAGGCCGGACAACTGATCGTCTCGGCACGCAGCAGTGGCGCACAGCGCAACACCGCTGGCATCAGCCTGTTTGTGGTCGATGCCAGCACGCCAGGCATCAGCCGGCGCGACTATCGCACCATAGACAGCTATCGCGCCGCTGACATCACGTTTAGCCAAGTGCAAGTGCCGCCGTCGGCCTTGTTAGGCGCGGCCGATGGCGGCTGGCAGATGCTAGACGCGGTGGCCGATTATGGCACCACACTGCTGTGTGCCGAAGCCATAGGCGTGATGGAAGCGATTTTCGCCGCCACCCTGGAATACCTGAAAACCCGCCAGCAATTCGGCGTGCCTATCGGCAAATTCCAGACGCTGCAACATCGTATGGCCGAGATGTTCATGGAGATGGAACAGGCGCGCTCCATGGCAACGCTGGCGGCCGTCAAGGTTTCGTCCGACGACGCAGAAGAACGCCGCCACACCGTTTCCGCCGCCAAAGCGCGCATCGGGCAAGCGGCACGCTATATCGGTCAGCAAGCGGTGCAACTGCATGGTGGCATGGGCGTGACCAATGAACTACCGGCAGCGCATATGTTTAAACGGCTGACGATGATAGAGCTGTCGCTGGGCGACACCGATCATCATCTGGCGCGTTTTGTCGCCCAACCCGGCTTTAAAGACGCGGCCTGAATGAGTTTAATGAATTGAAGGCGCGGTAAGACGATTTTCACCGGCAAAGCGCCCCGACCAAGCAATCCGGCCACTTTTGTATATGGAACCCCTTATGACTACCACAACTAACACAGCTACTACAGCTACTACGGCAGCAGCGCCGGCAAAAACCTACCAATGGTATTTCGAAGACTTCATCCCCGGTCATGTCATACAGCTAGGCCAACGCCAGGTCAGCGAAGCGGAGATCATAGAATTTGCCACCCAGTTCGATCCGCAACCCTTCCACATCGATAAGGAAGCGGCCTCTGACTCTATCTTTGGCGGTGTGATCGCCAGCGGCTGGCACACCTGCGGCATGATCATGCGCATGGTGGTCGACGGCTTCCTCAACGAGTCGACCAGCATGGGCTCGCCCGGGGTGGATGAAGTACGCTGGATTTTACCGGTGCGCCCTGGCGACACGCTCAGCATCACCGCCGAAACACTAGAGAGCCGCCCCTCTAGCTCCAAGCCGGACCGCGGCGTGATAATGACCATGTGGCGCGCCACCAATCAGGACGGCAAGCTGGTCTGCACAATTAAAGGTATGGGAATGTTTGGCCGGCGCCCGCTATAAATCAAGCGACAGTCAATGGTAAATCAGACGGATTGCATCCAGCAGGCTGCAATCCGCTAGGTCAATTGGCGGATTAAGCGAATTAAGCGGATTATTCGGCCGGAGTTTCCCAGCGGCTAAACGGATGCTTGAACAAGTTAGCATTGGCATAGCGTCTGTCATGGCTAACCTCTGCCCCTATCCAGTCAGGCTTGGCAAACTCTTGCGACTCTGATTCCAGCTCTATTTCGGCCACCACCAGACCGGCGTTTTCGCCAAAGAACTCATCGACTTCCCAGATAAAACCGCCAAACTCTATCCTGCGGCGGTTTTTTTCTATCAGGGGTTTCTCACACAGGCCGTCAAGCAGTTCCTGCGCCTCTGTCAACGGAATCGGGTATTCCCACTCGCTGCGGGAAATACCCTCAGTCTTACCTTTGATAGTGAGCATGGCATGGTCACCCTCTATGCGTACGCGCACGATGCGGCCCGGATCGGAGCAGATATAGCCCTGACGCATAAAAACGCCCTGCCCCTGATCGCGCCAGTCATCACCGATGACCAGAAACTTACGCTCTATCTCTACGCCCATGCTCAGCTATTCAAATAAAAAACAGTTAAAAACCGTTGGATTAAGACAAAGAAGTCAGGATAGGCTGCAACATGGCCTCACCCAGACGCATGCTACGCTGACCATCCCAGCCCACTTCCTCATCCGGCAAATTATCGTTATCCTTAAACGGCAATTCCAGAGTCAGCGACACACATTTGAAATGGTTCCCGATAAATTTGGAAGCCAGTTTCAGCATGTCGTCATTGTACTTGCTTGCGGCATAACCGACCACGGTCTGGAAATCCGGGCTGGCGGCCACAAAACTATCGACAAAGGCTTGCTGTTCCTGAACCTGCTTTTCAGTAAAGCCGTCCAGCATCTCGCTACCGGCCACAAACACGTAAGGCAAAGCCTCATCGCCATGGATATCCAAAAACAAATCGCAACCGGTTTCCAGGATCTTGTTCTTGACGTAAAACACTTCAGGACTAGTCTCCAGTGACGGTGTCATCCATTCACGGTTGAGGTTAGCGCCAGCGGCATTGGTGCGCAGGTTACCGCGTACCGAACCATCCGGATTCATGTTAGGCACGATATATAGCACCGCTTTATTGAGGATGCTGCGGGCGATAGGATTAGCGGGGTCAAGCAAGGCATTCAAGCTTCCCTCCACCAACCACTCGGCCATGCTTTCACCCGGATGCTGGCGCGCAATGATCCAGACTTTTTTCTCGGCCGCAGGATCACCGACGATAACCAGATTCAGATCACGCCCGTCCACCGTATTACCCAAGTCTTCCACCGTCACCAGAGGCGACTGCGCTACGCTACCGAGCAGCGCCAGATGACGTTCCCAGCTATACGGCTCAAAGTAAGCGTAATACACGCTATCGGTTTCCGGCGTATGCAGAATCCTCATGACCTTACCGTCAAACTCAGTATCGACCCTGAACCAATTCTCACGGTCATAACTGGCAACCGCACGATAGTTTTCCCAGCCCTTGGCATAAGTTGCCTCGCCGGCGTTCAAGAAGCTGATTACCGCCGCCTGATCGCGCGCGCCCTGCAAGCGAAAGTAAAACCACTGCGTAAACTCAGCATGGCTATCTTTACGCAATTTGACACTGATCTCCGCCGCATGCTCAGCACGCACGACCTCGATCGCACCAGCGTCGAAGTTCTGACTAATTTTAATGCTCATATCCAGCCCTTAAGTAATTTGGATAATTCGGATAAATATTGAAATAACCGGCAAGTATCACGAAGATACTCCGCGACATAGTAAGGGCATTGTCACCGTTTTCACCCGATTATGAAAATATTTTATTCAAAATGGCGGCACAAATAGAAGATTTGTTTTCATTTTCGTACAAAAAAAGCCGAATATGACTTTTTTATGGCTGAAATGCCACTTTTCGTCTATAATTTTTGGCTCAGAGTCGGGGCGTAGCGCAGCCTGGTAGCGTACATGCATGGGGTGCATGGGGTCGAAGGTTCGAATCCTTCCGTCCCGACCAATAAAATCAAGGACTTACAGTTTTTTGGCTGTCAGTCCTTTTTTATTTTCGGGCAATACATCAGCCCTACCCCCATACCTGCCGCAAACAACATAGCGATCCAGGAAGAAAACTTAAACTCTGGCTCAGCATCATCAGGGCCGAGCCGAATTGCCCCATAACGACTGAGTGCAATGCCCAGCAAAAAAATCACGAACACGGCGACCACCAAGCTATAAAACCAGGAAAAATACTGCGTGATCCAGGCTTTACTGATGCTAAAAAACTGCTCGGTGTCGTTAGGAAAAAAAATTGAAAATAGTAGTAAGGCCAGCACCAGCGCCATACTCGGCAAGACAACTGGCCAACAAAAAGTAGTTTGCCTGGATAGAGTGGACAGCGTCATCCGCAGCTCCTTTTGAAATCAGAAGCAACACCTTAACACCTGGACCTAGCTTGACCAAGCCCAAATCATCAGGGCCGAGCCGAATGGCAATGCCCAGAAAAAAATCACGAACACGGCGACCACCAAGCTATAAAACCAGGAAAAATACTGCGTGATCCAGGCTTTATGTCCAGCACCAGCGCCATACTCGGCAGCAAAAAGTAGTTTGCCTGGATAGAGTGGACAGCGTCATCCGCAGCTCCTTTTGAAATCAGAACTGATAGCGACTTGCCTAAGCTGGCTCTCGCGCTGCACTGCCAACTCCGGCGAGCTAGAACTCCACTCTCACCCTTCAGCATACTCCCCTCCAGTGTTTTTTAACGCCCATATGCTATATGCGCGGATGCCGTGTTTTATTTAAAAAATGGGGGAGTATATGATTTTTGCCGTGTTTTGATAGGCTTACGTCGAATATACGCTGGGCTAAATTTTGGCGCCTATCGATTACTCACTGAGGCCTGATTTAGAAACCAGATCCGCGTACCGGACACGTTAAAAAATTGCGCATTCGGCTGGGAACTAGCGCACAAATCGCTTAGGCACTGATTGCCTTCATCCGGCGATTAGACAGCATCGAGCGCGCAGCATACTGAAGCAAGCAAAAGCGCGTGCCGCTAGTTCCATGCACCGCTCCAGCCTGCAGAGCTGCCCGCAGAGCCGGCGGCATAGCAATGCCTGCGCTTCTGGCTTATTTTTCGTGGGCTATCTGAATACACTTGCAACTTCGCAGCGGTCAGTTACCCTACAGCGGCTAGATTTAGCTTGCGACCTGACTGAGTTTCCGAAATTTACCAGCATGCTGAAGTTTTAAACCTGTCTGGTAATGCCTTGACTAACTTGCCGCCGGATTTCTCCAGACTGCATCAGCTGCGCGTGCTGTTTTGCTCAGAGAATCGATTTACTCATGTGCCGGAAGTGCTGGGCGAGTGTCCACGTTTGAGCATGATAGGGTTTAAGGCCAATCAAATTATCGAGCTGCCGCCTGCGGCATTGACGCCTGCGCTGCGCTGGTTAATCTTGGCTGACAACAGCGTAGCCTACCGGCCGAGTTAGGCGATTGCAGACAAATGCAAAAACTCATGCTATCCGGTAATCAGCTGCAGCAGCTGCCGGAGCAGTTGGCTGCAGCGCACTCGAATTACTCAAGACTTACTCGACTTCAACCACTTCCTGTGAAGCCTCTGGCGGTATGCCGTCGCCCTCCAGGAATTCCAGTTTGACCTGATCTTTCTCATCGAGATCGACCACCACGCGACCACCGCTGACTAAGCGTCCGAACAAGAGTTCATCGGCCAGAGCCTTGCGTATCATGTCCTGTATCAAACGCGCCATCGGTCTTGCACCCATCAGAGGATCAAAGCCTTTTTTGCCCAGGAACTTGCGCAGATTATCGCTAAAAGTCGCTTCCACTTTTTTCTCATGCAATTGCTCTTCCAGTTGCATGAGGAACTTATCGACGACACGCAGAATAATCTCTTCGTCTAGCGCGCGGAAACTGATAATGGCATCGAGACGGTTGCGGAATTCAGGCGTAAACATACGCTTGATATCGACCATTTCATCGCCCGCTTCTTTATTGCTATTGAAGCCTATCGAACGTTTCTGCAAGCTTTCCGCACCAGCATTGGTAGTCATGATGATGATCACATTGCGGAAATCGGCCTTACGACCATTGTTATCCGTCAAAGTGCCATGATCCATCACCTGCAACAAGATATTAAAGACATCGGGATGCGCCTTTTCTATCTCATCGAGCAACAGCACCGCATGCGGTTTCTTGTTAATCGCCTCGGTCAGCAAACCGCCCTGATCAAATCCAACATAGCCGGGAGGCGCACCAATCAGACGACTTACCGCATGACGCTCCATGTACTCGGACATATCAAAGCGTATCAGCTCAATCCCTAAGGTAAATGCCAATTGCTTGGCAACCTCGGTCTTGCCGACACCGGTAGGTCCGGAGAACAGGAAAGAGCCTATCGGTTTATCGGTCTTACCCAAACCGGCACGCGCCATCTTGATCGAGGAAGCCAGCGCATCAATCGCAGGTTCCTGGCCAAACACCACATTCTTCAGATCGCGGTCTATCGTCTGCAACTTGCTGCGGTCATCCTGATTCACGGTTTGCGGCGGGATACGGGCAATCTTGGCAATGATGTCTTCGATATCGGCTTTGCCTATGGTTTTCTTTTGCTTGGATTTCGGCAAAATACGCTGCGCCGCACCAGCCTCGTCAATCACGTCTATCGCCTTATCAGGCAAATGACGGTCATTGATAAAACGCGCCGACAACTCGGCAGCGGTCGTCAGGGCAGACGCCGTGTATTTGACGTTATGGTGCTCTTCAAATTTAGCCTTGAGCCCACGCAAAATCTGCACGGTTTGCTCGATAGTCGGTTCATTGACATCGATCTTCTGGAAGCGACGTGCCAAGGCGTGATCTTTTTCAAACACACCGCGATACTCGGTATAAGTAGTCGCGCCTATGCACTTGAGCTGACCATTCGACAGCGCAGGCTTAAGCAAATTAGAAGCATCCAGCGTACCGCCGGAAGCGGAACCGGCACCGATGATGGTATGGATTTCGTCAATGAACAAAATACCATTAGGCGCATCCTTGAGCTGCTTCAAGACACCCTTGAGACGCAATTCAAAATCACCGCGATATTTGGTTCCGGCCAGCAGAGCCCCCATATCCAAAGAATAGACTATCGATTCCTGCAAGATATCGGGAACCGCGCCCTGGGTAATTCTCCATGCCAAACCTTCGGCGATGGCAGTCTTGCCGACACCGGCCTCGCCCACCAGCAAAGGATTGTTTTTACGGCGACGGCATAAAATTTGTATCACGCGCTCGACTTCATTATCACGGCCGATCAACGGATCGATCCGGCCTTCGGCAGCGGCCTTATTCAAATTTTGCGTGAACTGATCGAGCGGACTCTCTTTGGCCTGATTTTCAGCCTGAGCTTCATCCACACCATCCGGCGATTTGAGTGGCTCACTCAGGTTATCCTTACGCACGCCATGCGAAATGAAATTAACCACATCTAGGCGGGTAACTCCCTGCTGGTGCAGGTAATACACGGCATGTGAATCTTTTTCACCAAAAATAGCCACCAGCACATTGGCGCCGGTCACTTCTTTCTTGCCATTTGACGCGGATTGCACGTGCATGATGGCACGTTGAATAACGCGCTGAAACCCTAGCGTAGGCTGGGTATCGACCTCGCCCGTACCTTGAACGGTAGGCGTATTGTCGCTGATAAAATTCGTCAGCATCTTACGCAGGTCTTCGATATTGACAGCGCAAGCTCTCATCACTTCAGCGGCGGAAGGATTATCCAGCAAAGCCAGCAATAAATGCTCGACGGTTATAAATTCATATCGTGCTTGCCTGGCTTCTACAAAAGCCATATGCAAACTTACTTCTAATTCTTGCGCAATCATACTTCCTCCATCACACATTGCAGGGGGTGCCCCGCTTTACGGGCATGCGTCAAAACCAGCTCTACTTTGGTCAAGGCAATATCTTTAGAATAAACGCCACAGATGCCTTTACCATCTCTGTGTACCTTGAGCATGATTTGCATTGCGGTTTCCCTATCTTTATTAAAGTACTCCTGAATGATGGCCACCACAAACTCCATAGGAGTGTAATCATCATTGAGTAGCGTTACCTGAAACATGGATGGCGGCTTCAGCTTTTGCGCCTGCCGCTCCAATATCGTACTGTTATCGTGCTTGTTTCCCATACGTCTATTCTAGTACGTTGATTCAATCGAGAGTCAAATATTAAACGAATAAAAGCAGCATATTCTGAGCTCCTTCCAAATGTTACGCGTTTTCTTCATTTTCCGCAGATGGAGCCTAAAAGCCAGAGATCAAGACCACAGTTCAAGTCTTATCATTAAGTAAAAATACAACAATAATACAAGTACAATCAAATTAACTTGACTTAAATTTCCATTCCGCCAAGAATGATATTCATTGGCAGGCTTTAATGATTTATTGTCAATATGAAGTGAGCATTTAAGGGAGAGGTAGCATAGTGCTAGGTTTCTTGCTTTTACGGCTCGTGTGATTAGTTTATATTTGAAAGATGCATAATGGCAACAGGTACCGTAAAGTGGTTCAATGACTCCAAAGGCTTTGGCTTTATTACTCCGGATGACGGCGGCGAAGATTTGTTCGCACACTTCTCCGCAATCCAGATGAACGGCTTCAAGACACTCAAAGAAGGTCAAAAAGTTCAGTTCGAAGTCACACAAGGCCCTAAAGGCAAACAAGCTTCAAACATCCAAAACCCTTAATCTCATCGATCAGGTTTTGCTATAAGACCCCGCATTTGCGGGGTTTTTTTTCATTCCACGAATCAGAATTATTCAACGCACTAACGACCCAAGTGAAATACAATTCTAGCGCCTCCATTCACCGCTTGCGCCACAATTGATGAAACTTCGTTACAAAATAATCATGTTTGCGATTACGCCGTTGCTGCTGTCTCTGGCCGGCATTGCCTTAGCGGTATTTTATCAGGCGACCTATCTAGCAAAACAACAGCGAAATACGGTAGAGCAAGCTTATTTAAGCACTAAAGAAGCGGAATTAAAACATTATGTAACGCTGGGAAATGCCGCTATCGCCCACCTGTATAACGCTCCGCATCAAGATCAACTCAAGCAGGAACAAGCCTTAAAGATTCTGGCAACCCTTGATTATGGCAATGACGGTTATTTTTACGTCTACGACATGCGCGGCAAAAACCTCATGCATCCGCGCCGCCAGGATTTGGTTGGCAAGGACTTATGGAACATGATGGATCCTGAGGGCAACTTTACGATAAGACTACTGACCCAAAGAGCGCAGGAAGGTGGCGGAGTAATTCGCTATCTATGGGAAAAACCCTCCAGCAAAAAAGTCGTACTTAAACTGGGCTACGTGATTCCGCTCGAACGCTGGGGCTGGATGCTAGGCACCGGCATCTACCTTGATGACGTCGATAGCACGCTGAACAAAATTGATATCCAGGTCGCCAGAAACATCCGCAACACCATGTTCTCCATCGCCGGCATCGCTATCGTCAGCGCATTACTTATCGCCCTTTCCGGGTTGGCGCTCAACATCAGCGAATCAAGGGTCGCCGAAGCGAAACTCAAAGTGCTGGCACAGAGCGTCGTACGTTCACAGGAAGACGAAAGAGCCCGCTTGTCGCGTGACCTGCACGACGGACTGAGTCAACTCCTGGTATCGATTAAATTGCAGATAGAGTCAGGCCTGGCCAAATTGGGCGGCAGTCAGCCATCATCAGATCCGAAGCTCAACTCGTTTTTCCGTGCCACCACACAACTCAATGATGCACTAAGCGAAGTTCGCCGCATCTCCCATGATCTGCGACCAGCCCTGCTTGATGATCTTGGTCTGGCAGCCGCACTGCAACATCTGGCCGGCGAGTTTGAAGATGCCACAAAACTACCGGTACAATTCGAAACAAGCGGCAACTTTAGCAGCCTGTCAGAACTGAGCAACACCACCCTGTTTCGCGTCGCGCAAGAAGCCCTGACCAATATTCACAAACACGCCAAAAATGTCAGCCTGGTGCGCATGCAACTGAATCAGGAGGGACCAGACAGCATTTTATCCATCATGGATAATGGCGCCGGCTTTGACGTCGCAGAAATCGCCAACCATCCCAAACGCGGCATAGGCCTGAGCAATATGCGAGAACGCCTGGCTATCGTCAACGGAAAATTAATTTTGCACTCCGATATCGACGGCACTGAAGTCATCGCACGCATCCCACAAAAAGATTTTTTATGAATACTCAAGCTAGCATCAATTTATTACTGGTAGACGACCATCCACTAGTCCGGGACGGGCTGCGTGCCAGACTGGAAAACAGCCCGCGGTTTAAGATCACCGGAGAGGCAGGCAATGCCGCCGATGCTTTGCATATGGCCGCCACCGTGCCTATAGACCTGATACTCATGGATATCAACTTGGGAAGTTCTAGCGGCATTAGCCTGACCAGCCAGTTTTCCAAAGAATATCCGAAGATCGCGATCATCATGCTCTCCATGCACGACAAGGCCGAATACGTCAGCCAGGCAGTTCAGGCAGGTGCCCGCGCCTATGTGTTAAAAGATGCTCCGGCAGATGAGATCATTAAGGCAATTACCAGCGTTGCTGCAGGCGGCAGCTATTTCAGCCCGGGACTCAAGCCGGCGACAGGACGGCAAAATCCGATTCAGGTTCTGACACAAAGAGAGCAATGTATTTTAAAAAGCATCGCTACCGGCAAATCGAACAAACACATTGCCAGAGAATTGGATCTCAGTGTGCGGACTGTGGAAACACACAGGCTCAACATCAAACGTAAACTCAATATTGAAGGGCAAGCCGATCTGATTCGCTATGCACTCACGCAAGCCAACATATAAAAACTGAATTCGAAATAAAAAAAACCGGCTTGCGCCGGTTTTTGCTTTTAAGAGAGGAGCCTCCCTTAAAATAATTTACATGTTTTCGATCATGACATCGCCGAAACCGGAGCATGAAACTTGTGTAGCGCCTTCCATCAAGCGAGCGAAGTCATAAGTCACTTTCTTCACCGTGATCGCTTTTTCTGTTGAAGAAATCAACAGGTCTGCCGCTTCCAGCCAGCCCATGTGACGCAACATCATTTCTGCGGACAAAATCAATGAACCTGGATTCACATAATCTTTACCGGCATATTTTGGCGCTGTGCCATGTGTCGCTTCGAACATAGCGATAGAGTCAGACAGGTTTGCACCTGGTGCAATACCGATACCACCAACCTGAGCCGCCAAAGCGTCGGAAATATAATCGCCGTTCAGGTTAAGTGTCGCAATGACGCTGTATTCATTAGGACGCAACAGGATCTGCTGCAAGAACGCATCAGCGATAGAATCTTTAACGATAATATCTTTACCTGTCTTAGGATTCTTGAATTTGCACCATGGGCCGCCATCAATCAATTCAGCGCCGAATTCTTTCTGTGCCAAGGCATATGCCCAATCACGGAAGCCACCTTCGGTGTACTTCATGATGTTACCTTTGTGAACGATAGTCACAGATGGCTTATCATTGTCGATTGCGTATTGAATTGCCTTACGAACCAGACGCTCTGTACCTTCGATGGAAACCGGCTTGATGCCGATACCGGAAGTTTCAGGGAAACGGATTTTTGTAACACCCATTTCAGTCTTGAGGAACTCAATCAGCTTCTTGGCTTGCTCGGAGCCTTGAGCGAATTCAATACCAGCGTAGATATCTTCAGAGTTTTCGCGGAAGATTACCATGTCTGTCTTATGCGGCTCACGCACCGGTGAAGGCACGCCTTTGAAGTAACGCACAGGACGCAAACAAACGTACAGATCCAGCTCCTGGCGCAAAGCCACGTTCAGTGAGCGAATACCGCCGCCAACAGGGGTCGTCAACGGACCTTTGATGGAAACTACGTAGTCTTTCAACACGCGCAAAGTCTCTTCCGGCAACCATACATCCGGACCATAAACCTTAGTGGATTTCTCGCCAGCGTAGATTTCCATCCAGCTGATCTTGCGGGCGCCGCCGTATGCCTTGGCAACAGCAGCATCAACCACCTTCATCATGACAGGACTAATGTCCACACCAGTGCCATCGCCCTCGATGTAAGGAATGATAGGATTGTCTGGTACGTTCAGTGAATAATCAGCATTGACGGTAATTTTTTTACCTTCAGCGGGAACTTTAATATGTTGGTACATCGTTTTCTCCGTAGATTCGGGTGATCAAGCGGGTCGCGCTTTTCTCATAACATGTCTTGCCTGTACATTTTAGAGTAAACTCTTTAAAAAAATAAACTCTTATATAAGACAGAAGACCACCATTTCGTATTATGCACTAGTATTTTACTAGATGCCATAATTTTGCGACACTAGCGTTTTCTGAAATTGCCCTACAATACACCTATGAAATTGATCCTACTCAACAAACCTTATAATGTGATGTGTCAGTTTTCGGACCATCCAAGCCGCCCCACACTCGCCGATTACATCAAGATCCCCAACATTTACCCTGCAGGAAGACTTGACGCCGATAGTGAAGGCTTAATTCTATTGACGGATAACGGCCAGCTACAGCATAGCATCAGCCACCCGGATCACAAGCAAGCCAAGACTTATTTAGTTCAGGTAGAGGGCATACCAACGACAGATCAGCTTAAAACCCTGTCCGCCCCGCTAAATCTCGGCGACTTCACCACTCAGGCCTGCGTCGCCAAACATATACTCGAACCAGATTGGCTATGGCCGCGCAATCCACCGATACGACACCGGGAGGACATACCGACCAGTTGGTTATGCATTATTCTCTCAGAAGGAAAAAACCGTCAGGTCAGACGCATGACCGCAGCAGTCGGATTGCCAACACTAAGACTCATCCGCACCAGCATAGGCAATTTTTCACTGGCAAGCCATCCCCTGCTGCCAGGGGAATCCATGGCCGTGAGCATGTAAGACTATCAGGAGAGATCAGCAACATGGCCGAGCTCCGTACCTCAAGTGCTGCAGCCGTAGTACACTAAGCACAACAATCGCCTCAAACATATCAACCACATCAACCACCAACGCCACGACCGCCATGCATCACACCTATCTACGCTTCATTGCACTAGCCGCCATTACCCTGAGCGCAAGCTCGATATCTCTTGCCCAAAGTAAGTCACAACCCGTCAAATTATCCGCTGGCATTTACGTGATTCAAGCCGAAGTCGCCGCAACCGAGGCCGAGCGTCAGCAAGGTCTGATGATGCGCACCCGATTGGGCAACAACGAAGGTATGGTGTTTGATTTTGGCGCACCGGCAGGCGTTTGCATGTGGATGAAAAACACCCTCATTCCGCTATCAGTTGCCTTCATCGATACCGAAGGGAAAATTGTCAACATCGAAGACATGCAGCCGGAAACCACGGACTCGCATTGCGCCAAAAAAGTAGTGCGATATGCGCTAGAGATGAATCAGGGATGGTTCAAGCAAAAGAATATTAAAGCCGGCAGCAAGATTGAAGGATTGCCGCTGCGCTAAATGTTTGCAGAAGAAATGACGAAGGGATTTCACTCGAAAAAACTTAACGGGTGAAATAAAAAAACCGCGATAAGATCGCGGTTTTTTGTCTGCCAATCAGATGCGAAAGAGTAGCTAGCTACTCTCCGTACATATTGATTAAGCCAATGCTTTCAAAGCAGAAGACAGGCGGCTCTTATGACGAGCTGCTTTGTTCTTGTGAATGATTTTCTTGTCAGCAATACGATCAATCGTAGAGATAGAATTTTGGTAGATAACAGCTGCAGCAGCTTTATCACCAGCTTCGATTGCCTTACGAACAGCTTTGATTGCTGTACGCAGAGTAGAACGCTGACTGGAGTTGTGTGCGTTTTGTTTTACTGCTTGACGAGCACGTTTGCGTGCTTGTGCGGTATTTGCCATGAGATTTCCTAAACGTGGTCAAAGCGACGGGTTCAAAGTGACCTCACAAGATTGCCACGCCGCATAATTCTTTACAGCTTTGAAGTATAACCGCCTTTTTTTTTATTAGCAAGCGATGCGAAGGTTTTCTATTTAGCCAAGTGATAGATTCACTATATTGTTGCATTAATCACCAATCCATCAATTGGCATTTGACGCCACCCGAATCAAGCGCGCCATTTTACCTACAAACATGCACCGGTTAGCCCCGCGCATTTTATACTAACACCAGACAAACTATCCACTTCACAGTCGACCAGGAAGATTTTCATGCACCTTGCAGAATTCACGCTTAAAGGCCAACACCTCAGCCTCGAACCCCTAGAGCAACAACATCTGTCAGGTATCCAAGCGGCCGCGGCAGACGGCGAACTATGGAAACTATTCTTCACCTCAGTCCCGTCCCCCGAAAACTCACAAGACTGGCTGAACCTGGCTCTGACAATGAAAGAGCAACAAAAAGCCCTTCCCTTCATCGTCAGGGATAATCGTAACGGCGAGATCGTCGGCTCTACGCGTTATTGCAATATAGAACACAGCCATAAGCGACTTGAAATCGGTTATACGTGGTATGCCAGCCACGCCCAGAGAACTGCCATTAATACCGAGGCTAAGTTACTATTGATGACTCATGCCTTTGAGGTTTTTGAATGTAACGCAGTTGAATTTCGCACAGACTGGCTCAATCGCAGATCACAGGCTGCTATCGAACGACTAGGCGCAAAACGCGACGGAGTCCTGCGTAGTCATATAATACTGCCCGACGGCAGAGTCCGCGATACAGTGATATACAGCATACTCAGGCATGAATGGCCCGGAGTAAAAATAAATTTACAGTTCATGCTCAATCGCGCACGAGAAGTCTGCCCCGGATAAATGAATAACGCTAGCTGAATTACTAACATCACTATAACTAACAGAGGCCAATGTGCTGATTGATTTTTTCTTTACCTTAAAAGACGCAAAAATACCGGTTTCCATAAAAGAGTTTCTGATGCTGCTGGAAGCTATGGAAAAAGATCTGATCAGCATGTCCATGGATAACTTTTATTTCCTGTCGCGTACCATCATGGTCAAAGATGAGGCGCACTACGACAAATTCGATCAGGCCTTTGGTTTGTATTTTAAAGGGATAGATACCATCTTCGAAAAGCATCCGGAGATTCCGCTCGACTGGCTCACCAAACGCATGCAACGTGAACTGAGCGAAGAACAAAAAGCGGCAATAGAAAAGTTCGGCTACGACAAATTGATGAATCGATTGCAAGAGCTACTAAAAGAGCAAAAGGAGCGCCACGAAGGCGGCAATAAGTGGATAGGCACCGGCGGCACCTCCCCTTTTGGCAATGGCGGCCAGAATCCCGAAGGCATACGGATAGGCGGCAAAGGCGGCAATCGCACCGCGGTCAAGGTCTGGGAGGCACGCGCCTACCGTGACTATGACACCGAGCGTGAATTAGGCACGCGCAACATCAAGATAGCCTTACGGCGTCTGCGCAAATTTGCCCGCTTGGGCGCCGAAGACGAATTGGCACTGGATGCCACCATCAAAGCCACCGCCAACAATGCCGGCTTTCTCGACATTAAAATGCAGCCCGAGCGCAAGAACAATATCAAGGTACTCATGCTACTTGATGTAGGCGGCACCATGGACGACCACATTGCGCGCACCGAAGAATTATTTTCTGCGGCAAAAACCGAATTCAAGAATATGGAATTTTTCTATTTCCATAATTGCGTCTACGACTACCTCTGGAAAAACAATCACCGCAGGCACGCAGAGAAATTTTCGACCTGGGATGTCTTGCGCAAATACACACCCGACACCAAAGTCATCTTTGTCGGCGACGCCACCATGAGTCCCTACGAGATCCTGCAACCGGGCGGCTCGGTCGAATACAACAACGAGGAAGCGGGCCTGACATGGCTACAAAGATTCACCTCGAGCTTCCCGAAATTTATCTGGCTCAACCCGGAACCAGAAGGTTTATGGCAATACCGCCAATCAGTCTCGGTGATACGGCAGATCATGAATAACCGCATGTTTCCGGTCACCATAGATGGCCTGGAACAAGGCATGCGCCTGCTTAGCAAATAATAGCAGCGCTACCTTAGGCATTTCAAGGCGTAGTCAAAGCACATTGACTGCGCACCCACTGCAAATTCACTGTATATAAAGCCAGCAATTACAGCTACAATAGCCCAATAGCCTTGCAGTCACCGATGAACGCTGACTGCAGGAAGCAAATAACGCTCATCATTTCACCGCCTATTCTTTTCATATTCATCGCATGGCCACTAAAAAAAATACCTCCCCATCCGACTATAGCGAATCATCCATCCGCGTGCTGAAGGGACTAGAACCGGTCAAGCAAAGACCCGGCATGTACACCCGCACGGAAAACCCTTTGCATATTATTCAGGAGGTCATCGACAATGCCTCCGATGAAGCCTTGGGTGGCCACTGTAAAAATATCATGGTGACCGTCAATGCGGACAACAGCATAAGCGTAGAAGATGACGGTCGCGGCATCCCGGTGGGACTACACCCGGAAGAGCAAGTGCCAACGGTAGAAATCGTTTTCACCCGCCTGCACGCCGGCGGAAAATTTGACAAGGGTTCAGGTGGCGCCTACGCGTTTTCCGGTGGCTTGCACGGAGTTGGCGTATCAGTCACCAATGCGCTATCCAAAAGACTGGAAATTACGGTGTGGCGTGAAGCCGGTATGCACAAGCTCACGTTTGCCGATGGCGATGTGATAGAACCCTTAAGCAGCCAACCGATAGCCCGTGGCGACAAAAAAAAAACGGAACACGCGTCACTATCTGGCCCGACCCCAAATATTTTGACTCCCCGAATATCTCGCAACCTGAATTGCAAAGGCTATTACGCTCCAAGGCCGTCTTACTGCCGGGAGTTAAGGTTACATTAAGTATTGCCAAAACCGGCGAAAGCCAAACCTGGCAATACGATCAGGGCCTGCGTGGCTACCTGACCGAATCGCTGGCACAAGCATCGCACGCTGAACCACTGATTCCCTTATTTGAGGGAGAACAATTTGCCACTGCCGATGCCGATGGCTTCGCTGAAGGCGAAGGTGCCTCCTGGGTAGTCGCATGGACCGAAGATGGTGCGGTAGTGCGTGAATCTTTCGTCAACCTGATTCCGACCACGGCAGGCGGCACGCATGAATCCGGTTTGCGCGAAGGCCTGTTTGGCGCCGTCAAAAGTTTTGTAGAGATGCATTCCCTGCTGCCCAAGGGCGTGAAGTTACTGCCGGAAGACGTGTTCGCACGGGTCTCTTTCGTGCTATCGGCAAAAGTGCTGGATCCCCAGTTTCAGGGGCAGATTAAGGAAAGACTGAATTCCCGCGATGCGGTCAAACTGGTGTCCAGCTTCACCAAACCACCGCTGGAACTGTGGCTCAACTCACACGTGGACTACGGTAAAAAACTCGCTGAACTAGTCATCAAGCAAGCGCAGTCGCGCCTGCGCTCACTGCAAAAAGTCGAGAAGAAAAAATCTTCCGGCGTTGCCGTGTTACCGGGCAAACTGACAGATTGCGAATCGAGCGACATCAGCCGCAATGAATTATTTCTGGTTGAGGGTGATTCGGCTGGCGGCTCGGCAAAGATGGGACGCGACAAAGAGTTTCAGGCAATTCTGCCTTTGCGCGGTAAGGTGCTCAATTCCTGGGAATCGGAACGCGACCGCCTGTTTGCCAACAACGAAATTCACGATATTGCGGTCGCCATCGGGGTCGATCCGCACAGCATGAAAGACCAGCCTGACTTATCGAATCTGCGTTACGGCAAGATCTGCATACTTTCCGATGCGGACGTTGACGGCTCGCATATTCAAGTCTTGCTGCTAACCCTGTTTTTCAAGCACTTCCCGCAACTGATAGCACGTGGTCACATCTGCGTAGCGCGTCCTCCGCTGTTCCGCGTCGACGCACCGGCACGCGGCAAAAAACCTGCACAAAAAATCTACGCCCTCGACCAGGGTGAACTGACCGCGATCGAAGACAAGTTGCGCAAAGACGGCATCAAGGATGGTGCCTGGGCGATCTCACGCTTTAAAGGTCTCGGTGAAATGAACGCGGTGCAATTATGGGAAACCACCATGAATCCGGACACGCGTCGCCTGCTACCGGTGGCCTTAGGTGAATTTGACCAGGAGTTCTCAGAAGCGCGCTTCAATATGCTGATGGGCAAAGGCGAGGCAGCAG
Source organism: Undibacterium piscinae (assembly GCA_003970805.2). Taxonomy (GTDB): domain Bacteria; phylum Pseudomonadota; class Gammaproteobacteria; order Burkholderiales; family Burkholderiaceae_D; genus Undibacterium; species Undibacterium piscinae. Next base: position 225,482 of record CP051152.1, on the reverse strand, counting down.
CGCGGCGCGCCTGGCTGGAAGAGCACGGCAATGAAGTGGAAGCTGACATCTAAGACGAATCCAAGCAAGCTCAAAGGGTGCCTCTAGAAACCTGTTCACCGCGTGCAATATCGTGAAGCATGCGAATATAGAAATTTTAGAGGGATCACAAATACGCAACGTAACATTCATGCGCCCCAACAGCCAAAAACAGCTGAAGACCCGCATATACACGACGTTTCCGGCTTGAGCAAAGCAAATAACCCGATTGGCGAACAAGCGTCGCCAACACATACTAATCAATACGATCGAGCATTATGAGTGAACAAGCAAATCTATTTGACGAAGCCGCCGGTGACAACGGTGAAGGCGGCGAAACCCTGACCTTGGCTAGCTTTGCCGAACGCGCCTATCTTGACTACGCGATCTCGGTAGTCAAGGGACGCGCCCTGCCTGATGTCAGTGACGGTCAAAAGCCGGTACAACGCCGCATCCTGTATTCGATGAACGAACTGGGCCTGACATCTACCTCCAAGCCACGCAAATCGGCGACCGTGGTCGGTGACGTGCTCGGTAAGCTGCATCCGCACGGCGATCAATCCGTGTATGACGCCATGGTGCGCATGGCGCAAAATTTCTCACTACGTTATCCGCTAATCGATGGTCAGGGTAACTTTGGCTCACGCGACGGTGACGGCGCTGCGGCGATGCGATACACCGAAGCGCGCCTGACTCCGATTTCCAAGTTATTGCTCGATGAAATCGATCTCGGCACCGTCGATTTTCAGCCTAACTATGACGGTTCCTATGAAGAGCCGACTTTGCTGCCGGGACGCCTGCCGTTCGTGCTGCTCAACGGTGCCTCCGGCATTGCGGTCGGCATGGCGACAGAAATCCCTTCGCACAATCTGAGCGAAGTGGCGAAGGCGGCAGTCGCCCTGATCCGTAACCCTGGCCTGAAACACAGCGAATTAATGGCATTCATCCCTGGACCGGATTTTCCGGGCGGTGGCCAAATCATTACCCCGACTAGTGCGATTGCCGACATCTACGCCAGCGGCCGCGGCAGCATGAAAGTGCGGGCCCGCTGGAAGATAGAGGAACTGGCACGCGGTCAATGGCAAGCGGTGATTACCGAACTGCCACCCGGCACCTCCTCGCAAAAAGTACTGGAAGAGATAGAGGAAATCACCAATCCCAAAATCAAGATGGGAAAAAAATCCCTGTCACCGGAACAGATCAGCCTCAAGCAAGTGATACTTTCGGTGCTCGACCGGGTGCGCGATGAGTCAGGCAAAGATGCCCCGGTACGTTTGGTGCTCGAGCCAAAATCGAAAAATCAAGACCAGACTGAATTCATGCAAATGTTGCTGGCGCATACGTCACTGGAAACCTCGGCATCGATGAATCTGGTGATGATAGGCGGCGATGGCCGGCCGCGCCAGAAAGGCTTGCTGGAAATCCTCAGTGAATGGATCGCCTTCCGTTTTATCACCGTCACGCGACGCACGCAATACAAACTCAAGAAAGTGGATGATCGCATTCATATTCTCGAAGGTCGCGAAGCGGTATTGCTTAACATAGACGAAGTCATCAAGATTATCCGTGAAGCGGATGAACCGAAGCCCGCATTGATGCAAGCCTTCAGGCTATCTGACCGTCAGGCAGAAGACATCCTGGAAATTCGTTTGCGTCAACTGGCCCGCCTGGAAGCGCTCAAGATACAACAGGAACTGGCCGAATTACGCTCCGAGAAAACTGCCTTGCAGGATTTGCTCAACGATGCTGCCGCAATGAAAAAATGCATCATCAAGGAAATAGAAGCTGATGCCAAGCAATACGGCGATGCGCGCCGCACCCTGATAGAGGAGGCCCAAAGAGCATCGACCGAGCAAAAAGTGATTGATGAGCCAGTCACGGTCGTGATTTCAGAAAAAGGCTGGGTGCGCGCACGTACCGGCCACGATCACGATGCAGCGCAATTTAGCTTCAAGGCGGGCGACAGCCTTTACGGTACGTTTGAATGCCGCACGGTCGATACCATGCTGGTATTTGGCTCAAATGGCCGGGTTTACTCGGTACCGGTTTCAGCGCTGCCGGGGGCGCGCGGTGATGGCGTACCGATTACCACCTTGATCGATCTCGCCAGCGGTACCCGCATACTGCATTACTTTGCCGGTCCCGCCGAATCGACGCTATTACTGGCATCGACCGCCGGTTACGGCTTCACCGCAAAAGTCAGTGACATGATAGGCAGAATGAAGGCCGGAAAAGCCTTTATGACCCTGGAAGAAGGCGATGAACCACTGGCGCCAACTTTGGTTGCTGACGACGCTAGCGCGGTGGCCTGCCTGTCGGAAAAAGGTCGTCTACTGGTGTTTGGATTGACTGAAATCAAGTCGCTCTCCAGCGGTGGGCGTGGCGTGACCCTGATGGAACTGGAAGACAAGGAAACGCTATTAGCCGCCAAAGCAATCAGCCAAAAAGGCGTGAAAGTAAGCGGTATAGGACGCGCTGCCAAACCTCAGGAAGTCAACCTAAGTGCCACCAGCCTGGCGCTGCATATAGGAAAACGTGCACGCAAAGGTAAGGCACTGGAGTCAAAAATTAAAGCTGTCGAAATTCACAGGCTTTAATACACAGGAAGCAAAGAGTGTGCGCAAAACCAATGTGCACACTCTGAACGGCCAAGCCTGATCAAGCGCTACATCAACAAGCACTACATCAAGTGCAAAATCGAGCCCAAGTACAAGCAACGCTTAAGCGCTGGCCAGCACGATACGGTTTTTCCCGCTGTTTTTTGCCTGGTACAGTGCGGAATCAGCCGCCTCTATCAAATCCTCGACCACCTCAGTTACTCCGAGGTCGGCAATGCCTGCTGAAAAACTCACGGAAAACGGCCCCTGATCAGAATATTGTTGCAGCATCCCGAATGCCACCCTCACTTTCGTCAAGCACCTTGCAGGCACGTTCTGCTGAAGTGCCGGGAAAAATCACGACAAATTCCTCACCACCGTAACGCCCGATCACGTCACTCCGACGCAAGCGCTGACGCAGCAAGCGCGATAAGGTACGCAACACCTGATCTCCGACAGGATGACCATAGCTATCATTAACGTGCTTAAAGTCATCAAGATCTATCATCGCAAATGCCATATCCGTCTTATTTCGGCCGGCAATCAGGACTTCAGCCCCCAGCTCTTCCTTGATGGCAGAATGATTGTAAAGCCCGGTCAAACCGTCGCGCATGATCAGCGAGCGCAAAGACCTGTAACGGTCGGCACGGGTGGAAATAGAGGAAACCAGAAATTCGGCAGAAATCGGTTTGGTTAGAAAATCATCAGCACCAGCCTTAACCGCGTCCAGTTGCCTGCCCAAATCCGTTTCACTGGAAAAAAATACAATGGGCACATCCAGATAGGAATTATCCTGGCGCACCATTTTTGCCAACTCCACGCCACTACAGAGAGGCATGTAGACATCCATCAACAATAATTCAGGGCGAAAATTCGACATTACGTTAAACAACTGGTCGGGATCAGTTACCACTTCCACGTTCATTCCTGAATTACGCAAAACCTGGGAGTAATATTCCGCAACCGCGACATCATCATCTACGATAAGTACCCTATAGCCCTTGGGCGCCCCCCCCGCCACCAGGCTATCGATACGCTCAACCAAGGAGACAATATCAACCGGCTTAGGAAAGTAACCGACACCACCGGCTCTAACTGCCTGCAAACGGCTTTCAAAGGTACTAGAGCTGGAAATAAAGATGACGCTGGTATTGAAATTCGTCGTTTTTTGCAGCCGCGCTATTTCTTCGACACTGCCACCGCCAACTTCCTGCAAGCCAAGATCCAGCACTATCAACTCAGGCATACGGGAGAGCAGCGCCTCAGACAGATCAGAAATTGAATTGAGCGCCAAAATCTCATAACCAAACTGCCGCAACTGTACACTTATCGCATCAGTCAGAACCGTGTCACTATCGACCAGATAAATCAATGGTGACGTCGATGCCTTGACCTCCAGATGAACAGGCTTATCTGGCAACGATGGCAGTACCACTGGCTCAGCACCCGGCACAGCAGTTACTAAATAAACTCTTACATCGCTGATAAATTGTTGCAATTGAACTTCAGTCCAGACAGCGCCATTCATTAAGGTTTTGATCCTTACCTCAAGCTTTCGGGAATGTGCGCCCAACTCATCAAAACCAAAAGTGCCGGCAGATCCCGACATGGTATGCAATAAGCGATGCAGCAATGCCAGCGCATCCGCATTCGCGGGATGAGCAGAAAACTGATTTAAAGCCTCTTCTATTTCCAGAAGCTTGGATGGCAATTTTTGTGCGAACATAAGGTTAAGCGCACGCAATGCGTCCTGCAAGCTATCCGACTCGTCACTCATTTAGCTCGCCTTCTGCCAAAGAGCATTGACCTGGGACGACAGTTCCATAGGATCAAAAGGCTTGGCAATCACACCGATTGCCCCTAATGAAGCGTAAAAATCTAACTCGGCAGACTGCACTTTGGCCGTCATGAAGATGACCGGAGTAGCGGCGGTTCCCGGCAATTTCCGCAACTCAGCCAAAGTGGTAGGGCCATCCATATTCGGCATCATCACATCGAGTAACAGCAAGTCAGGAACGAAGCCACCATTGGCAGCAGCGAGTGCCTCGGCACCGGAGCTGCAAGTTTTAAGGCTCAATCCACCGACTATCTCAAGTGCTATTTGCGCGACAGCCTGAATATCCAGATCATCCTCAACGTACAGGATATTGGTGAGTTTCTTATCAGACATAATTATCCTTTGGAATAAATGCGAACTTTTAACATCAGGTGCAAACAATTCACAGACATACACAACAATCTTTCGCCGCATGAGCGCACATATGCCTACTCAGATCATTTAATGTCATTACCTGCAAACCAAGTAAATTCGTTCCGCATTGCATATAAGCTCAATAAACTATATCAACAAACAATCAGAGTTGCATCTAAATTACACAGAAATTTTACTTGAGAGACAAATCCACGCGACTCGGCGTAGCCTTGTCTGTAATATTCTCGCTATTGAGTCTAGGCGCAATCAAAAATAACCTATCCTTTGCCACGCCACCTTTCTGCTCCAGATAGTCGAACACCACATCAGCACGCTTTTGCGCCAAGGAACGCAACATTTCCGGGCTCACTTGCACATTATTCAAGACCAAGGCCATTGCCTCTTCTTGCGGCAAAGTTTTTGCCATCCCTATCATGTTACGTGGTTTGCTGAATTTTTCGGCACGATAAACCGCCTCAGTGTAATTTTTTCTGTCTGCAGGCGTAATTACAAGCGCCCCCTCCGTTTGTTCTGCTGAAATATCTTTCTTCTGCTCTTCACGCGCTTTAAGAACCCTGATCTTAGTGTCGAGCGCAGCTAATTTGAGACCATCAGTATCAGTTTGCGGATCGATCCTACCGGTAATGTCGAGTTTCAATTTTGAGCGATTATTAAGCGCCTTAACCAGATTATCGAGCTTGGCAATCGAAGCAGCGCTCAAGTTGGCGCTACCGGGAGCGAATTCGATATACGCCAATTCGTCGCCACCGCCAAAAGCGGCCCCCAGCAATGCAAATGGAGATGTCACCGCCTTGGTAATCAAATTGGCGATCACTTTAAAAATGATGCCGCCAATCGAAAATTCAGGATCAGACAATGAACCTGAAATCGGCAAATTAATCGCAATCACGCCATCGTTATCACGCAACAACGCCAGTGCCAGATTCACCGGAAGCTTCGTTGCATCAGGGCCATCTTTTCTTTCCCCAAAAGTAAGCTGATCCAGTCGTATCTCATTTTGAGCCCTGCAATTGATTTTTTCTCGACACGATAGGCAATCTGCGCGGAAAGCTGGCCCTTGGCAATCGCATAGCCGGCATATTTTTCCGAATACTGGCTCAGGCGGGTAAGCTGTATCCCATTTGCGCTGGCTTTAATATCGAGGAAAATAGGCGTACTTAAAGGGTTAAGCGTGCCGGAAATCAGCAAAGGGGCATCATTGTCGATTTTTCCCGACAATTGTATGCTGCGGCAGGCTGATCAGAAGAGATCGTGCCTATGCTTCCGCCGACTCCGGTCAAATTTGCCGTGTAATCAATGAAGTTATCGGTGAAGTTAATATTGCCGCCTCGCAGCGTGGTTTGCCCAACCTTAACCAATAAAGGACTGCCGCTCGCTTTAGTCTCAGGCAATTGACAAGCGCTATTCAGCCTGCCGAATCGGTGACTACCACTGCATTCGTAGCACTCGTTGCATTCGCCGGTTTCACGCTTCCTTTTTTTATATGCGCCAGGCGCAAATTTAAATTTCCTTTTTTCTGACAAAATCAGCTTGGTATAGAAAGGGTTTAAGGTCATTCAATAGCCGAAACTTTAGCGAAACTAGCGCTAATCCGTCATTGATGGCTTTCCACTGCAATTCCGTTTCGCCATTTTCCACAATTTTAAAAATCATTCAAGCTGACCCTCAACTTAGTAAGAAGATTGGCAATATTGAGCTTGCCCTTCAGCGGCGCTGCCACATCGACGTTGATCAGTCGGCAAGTAGACAAGGCGGTAACCGTGCAGCGTGGGCGATTTGCCTCAGTTGCGGACTCACTCCGGTAATAAGCTTAGCCTTACGATTAATCAGCGAGGACCATTTCAGGTTCATCGTGTTCGACCTGGATTATCCAATGAAATATCCGTGAAGGACTGCCGATTCAGTTTCCAGTTTCGCAGAGTGCCGGTTGCGACTTCACCGGCACCAAAAATAAATTTCGCACTGCCATCGCGCCGTATCGCTTTAGTCTCAAGCCATTGAGCAAGCGCAATATTCTTGCTGCCGAATCGGGTCATTTTTGGCTTTGGGAACGAGCTTAAGCTCATCAAGCGAGATATCGGTTTCATCGAGCTTCACTTGTCTGACTGAGGCCACAGTTGAATTAAGCGAGACACGGCCGCTCAACTGGGCCGCCAGAAAACGATTCAGATAGGCTTGATAGGCGCCTAACTGCAGCGCATCCAGATTAAGCTTACCCGCGGCATCGGCAGTGGCCGGATTAAACTCACCATCAAACTTCAGGCTTTGATCCTGCTCCGGTTTGGCGCTCAAGGCAATCAGCGCAGCTTTGGCATTGGCGGCATTGGACAGTTGTTTAACACTGAGTGCTATATCGGTGATATCGGTAGTTTGTGCAGGCGTGGCCAGCAAGGCATCTGCAAAATGTACGCGCCCTTTATTGAGCGAGAAATCTGCCAGCGTCACCAAGAGTTTTGCCGCCTTATCCTCCGGCTTCGCTTCCGGTGTTTGCTTCCCTTGCTTGGCCTCTTGTTTCGCCTCTTGTTTCGCCTCTTGTTTCGCCTCTTGTTTTGCCTCTTGCTTGGCCTCTTGTTTGGCCGCCGTTAGCGCTGCCCAGTTCAAGATACCTTTATTGTCCAGCGCCAGCCATACCTCAGGTTGATCAATGACAAATTGCTCAATACCTATCGCATTATCGACTAGATTGAATTGCTTCAGATGGGTACGTAACTGCCCTATCTTCAATAATGGCTGATTGAGCTTATCTTGCAATGAAACTGCGTCTAATTGCAGATCACCGGAAAGCAGCACATCGGCACGCTGATTTTTTCGGCTAAAAGTTAAATCGAGTTTCGTCGTCAGCTTGCCACTTTGTATCTGCAACGGCAAAGCGACTGGCAGATAAGCGACATACGCAGGCAGATCAAGCTGTTCGAGATCTATCGCCAGCGCGGTTTCCAGGCTATCGACAAAAGGTTTACTACGGCCCTTCAATGAAAATGTGCTGCCGTTAATCTTGGCCGACAGCATAGGCTGTACAAAATTATCGACGGAAGAGGGAAAATTAGACAAAAACGGCAAGCCTAGTTGCACGGCACTCAGCGCTATCGTCTTGTCCAATACCTTGTCGTCAAATTGTATGCTGCCGTCTTGCAACCGGAGATTGGCCAGAGAAAAGCGGAATGGCGTATCACTCTTAGGCATTGCCGCAATACGCTCCAGGATATCTGAATAGTTGTAACGCCCGTGGCCATCGGCAGAGCTGCGAATCAGGTGCACGTGAGGCTGCTCCAGCATCACTTCATCCATCACCAGCGCCCTGTGATACAGAGAAGCGCCGGAAAGGCTAAAGACCGCCTTTTTTATGCTCAGCGCAGATGTTTTCTGATCCGGTTCAAACAACTGGATGCCGCCCGCAGTCAGCGTCAGCGTCAGGGGTGAGAAACTGATCTCGGCAATTTCCAGCTTACGCCCCAATTGCTGCTGCACCTGCTCGGCAGCGACCCGCTTGACATAGGAGGGCAATGCCAGCCAACTCACGGTCATCAGCAGCAGCACGACGGTGAATATGCCAAGAACAATTTTTTTTTGTTCTTCCTTGCCAATTTTTGGAGACTAATCGGGAGACAAGTTGCGACACGGCATTTCCTTCTTGTAACTAAAGTGACAGTTTAACCAAGCGCGGAAGATGTTGCCATTAGATTCAAGCCATATTTATCAATTATTAAATATTTTATGGAAATAAGCATGCATTAGGCAATCTGTCCCAGCGACCTAAAATACCCTTGGCGAGCCGGAAAACACGCTGGCGTAACAAGGATTAGCGCCGATCGCGTAGGCCAGATCGCCGGGTCTGTCGATAGACCACAAGGCAAAATCAGCAGCCTTACCTATTGTCAGGCTACCGGCCTGATCCTGCAGGCCGAGCGCCCGCGCGGCATGCAAGGTCACGCCTTGCAAGGCCTCCAGCGGAGTCATGCGAAATAAGGTACAGCCCATATTCATCGCCAACAGCAAGGAGGTCATCGGTGAAGTGCCGGGATTACAATCGGTCGCCAGTGCCATAGGCACGCCAGCCTCGCGCAAAGCGGCGATCGGCGGCAATTTGGTTTCACGTAAAAAATAATAGGCACCAGGCAGCAATACCGCCACCGTTCCGTGCGTCTGCATCGCCGCAATACCCTGTGCGGACAAATGCTCCAGATGATCGGCTGACAATCCATGATACCGCGCCGTCAGCGCCGCCCCGCCCTGATCCGACAACTGCTCAGCATGCAACTTGACCGGTAAGCCAGCTCGTTGTGCGGCCTGAAACACGCGTTCCGTCTGCGCCGCCGAAAAACCGATATGCTCGCAGAAGGCATCGACTGCATCGACCAAGCCCTCGCCGACCAGCGCCGGCAGTATCTGCTCGCACACTGCGCTTAGATAATCATCGGCACGTCCGGCGTATTCCGGTGGCAAGGCATGCGCGCCGAGAAACGTGGTTTTGATGCGCACCGGCAGATCGCGCCCTATCTGTCTGGCGACCCGCAGCATTTTCGCTTCGGTCTGCAGATCAAGGCCGTAGCCTGATTTGATTTCCAGCGTAGTCACGCCTTCGCGCAACAGGCTATGCACGCGCGTCAGGCTAGCCTGCATCAACTCGTCCGCGCTAGCGGCACGGGTGGCGCGCACAGTGGACAAAATACCGCCACCCTTGCGGGCGATTTCCTCGTAGGCAACGCCATTGAGGCGCGCCTCAAATTCATCACTACGGTTACCGGCATACACGATGTGGCTATGGCAATCGATCAGGCCCGGCGTCAGCCAGCATCCTTGGCCGTCATGCGTTTGATCCGCAGCATAATCGCCGGGCAATGCCGCGCTGGCGCCAAGCCAGGCGATCTTGCCATCCCTGACCGCGATCGCCGCATCACGTATCGTGCCGTAGCCATCGCCATCGCACATGGTGGCCAGATGGACATTGATCCACAAACTATCCCAATGGACCATGATTACTCTCTCCCAGATTAAGAAAGCTAATCCGCATCAGATACAGGATCGCATCCTCTTCTGCGCTGATCTGCAGCCGGATACCGCTACGCTCGTGTTCCTCGTCGATTATCAGCAAATCTCCGGCCTGCGTCAGTTCGGCAGCATCGCCGTCACTCATGCGGATCTTCGCCGTACCTGCCGCGCAGTACAGCAAAATCTGTTGCGCTTCGGTAGCGGACACATGATGTTCGCCAGCCGTCAGCCTTTGCATGTAGTGCTGACAGACATCACGGCGCGTCATCAGATTGAGATCGATCACAGGTCCGCCGCACAACTCGGCGAAAATCGGCAATTCACCGGCAAACTGATAAGGCATACTCGCTTGCGTGAGTCTGACCGGCGCGCTAGTACGTTGCTCGCTATCACTATGCAATACCAGGCCCTCACCGGACAAAATGGCAAGACTGCGGTCTATCTGCGCAAAATGAGAAAACGGACCATCGACGTGCACCGCCGCCCGGCTCAGGCGCCAGACAAAATCATCGATACCCGCGCCTGGCGGAAAAACCGCCAACTCCGTAGTGCTGCCGCCCCCGTTTTTCCAGGGCATGGTCTGATAATCCTGATTGGTCCGCTTTTGCATACTTTGTGCTTTTTTAGTTTTGGTATAAATGCTGGTACAGGTGCTGGCATTGTGCGCTCAAAGTGCCTTGCAACACCATCTCTTTAGCGGCAGCGATATCAGGGGCGAAGAACCTGTCCTTATCGTAGAACGCCACGTTTTCACGCAAAGCCTGATGCACGGTCGCCAGACTGGCAGAAGTCTGCAAAGGCTGATGGAAATCCACGCCCTGTGCCGCTGCCAATAATTCTATACCAACTATGGTCGCGGTATTGTGCGCCATCTCATGCAAACGGCGTCCGGCATAGGTCGCCATACTGACGTGATCTTCCTGGTTGGCAGAAGTAGGAATGGTATCGACACTGGCAGGATGGGCATGCGACTTATTTTCAGACGCCAAAGCCGCTGCCGTCACATGGGCGATCATGAAGCCGGAATTCAAACCCGAAGACGGCACCAGAAATGGCGGCAAACCAGAGATAGAGGCATCGATCAGCAAAGCAATACGACGCTCGGAAATCGAACCGATCTCGGCAATCGCCAGCGCCAGCGTATCCGCGGCAAAGGCAACTGGCTCAGCGTGGAAATTCCCGCCCGAAAGCACTTCACCGGTATCGACAAACACCAGCGGATTATCGGTTACGGCATTGGCCTCGATCAACAACGTACGCGCTGCATTATTGATGATATCCAGACAGGCACCCATCACTTGCGGCTGACAGCGCAGGCAATACGGATCTTGTACGCGCTCGTCGTTGACCAGATGTGATTGACGGATTTCGCTGCCCTTTAATAGCTCACGATAAATACTGGCCGTAGCGATCTGGCCCGGTTGGCCGCGCACTGCATGGATGCGCGGATCAAACGGCGCATCGCTGCCCTTGGCGGCATCGACCGACATGGCACCGGTAATGGTCGCCGCTTCCAGCAAGCGCTCAGCCAAAAACAAGCCATTCAAGGCCAGTGCGGTCGATACCTGGGTACCATTGATTAAGGCCAGCCCCTCTTTGGCCGCCAGAACGACAGGGGTAATCCCCGCCGCCTGCAAGGCCGATTTAGCGTCAAGCAGTTTGCCATTGACGCGCACTTCGCCCTCACCCATCAGCGCCAGCGTCATGTGCGACAAAGGCGCCAGATCGCCGGAAGCGCCGACCGAGCCTTTGACCGGGATCGCCGGCATGATGCCCGCATTGTAGAGCGCAATCATGCTATCGATCACCGAAGCGCGGATGCCGGAAAAACCACGGGCCAGGCTGGCGATCTTCATCAGCAAAATCAGGCGGACGATTTCATCGGAAATCAATTCGCCGGAACCGACCGAGTGCGACAGGATCAGATTACGCTGTAACAACTCTAATTGCTCATCCGGAATGCGGGTCTTGGCCAGTTTGCCAAAGCCGGTATTGATACCGTAGGCGGCATCGCCTTTGGCGACGATTTTATCGATCGTGGCAGAAGCCTCATTGATGGCGGCATACGCGCTGGCGGCAAGTTTCAAGGGACGCGCAGTTTGCCAGATAGTACGCAAGTCGGACAAGCTGAACTGGCCAGGCTGGATTTCTAAGAGTGTTGTCATGGTGATTTCCTTTAATTTTCAGAACTGATTACGCAACATCCATGCGGGTTTTGGAGCATTTTTCCTCTGCAAGGCGCATGGATATTGAGTGTTGCATTTGACTATGATGCGATCTAAACCGGCTTATGCTTGAGCATAGGCAATTTCAAGCCATTGCGTTCGGCACATGCGACGGCTGTCTCATAACCGGCATCGGCATGACGCATCACGCCCGATCCGCTATCGTTGACCAGCACCCGCGCCAGGCGCTTGGCCGCCGCTTCCGAACCATCAGCGACGATCACCATGCCGGAATGCTGCGAGTAGCCCATACCAACCCCGCCGCCATGATGCAAGGATACCCAACTAGCGCCGCCCGCGGTATTGAGCAAGGCGTTGAGTAAAGGCCAGTCAGACACTGCATCGGTACCATCCTTCATGCCTTCGGTCTCGCGATTCGGACTAGCGACCGAGCCGGTATCGAGGTGATCACGACCAATCACGATAGGTGCTTTCAATTCGCCATTCTTGACCATCTCATTAAACGCCAACCCTGCCAGATGACGTTCACCCAGACCCAGCCAGCAAATGCGCGCCGGCAAGCCCTGGAAAGCGATACGTTCTTTCGCCATATCCAGCCAATTGTGTACCGCAGCGTGGTGCGGAAACAATTCCTTAATCTTGGCATCGGTTTTATAAATGTCTTCCGGATCGCCCGACAAAGCCACCCAGCGGAATGGCCCTTTGCCATCGCAAAACAGCGGACGGATATAGGCAGGCACAAACCCCGGGAATGCAAACGCGTTCTTGACGCCGGTATCAAACGCCACCTGACGGATGTTATTGCCATAATCGACGGTAGCGATACCCATGGCATGGAAATCGAGCATGGCCTGCACATGCACCGCGCAAGACTTGGCCGCATCAGCGGTCAACTTGGCGTGCTGCGTCTGATCATGCTGCGCCGCCTTCCATTGCGCGACGCTCCAGCCTATCGGCAGATAGCCGTTGATCAGGTCATGCGCCGAAGTCTGGTCAGTCACCAGATCAGGCGCAAGACCACCAACCTTGGCACGCTTCACCAGTTCCGGCAAGATTTCTGCGGCATTCCCCAGCAAGGCGATAGAGACCGCCTCCTTGCGCTCGCAGTGATGCCTGATCAGCGCCAGCGCATCATCGATGTCTTTGGCTTGCTTATCGACATAACGGGTACGCAGACGGAAATCGATACTGGTTTGCTGACACTCGATGTTCAGCGAAACCGCACCAGCGAGCGTTGCCGCCAGCGGTTGCGCACCGCCCATACCACCCAGACCAGCCGTCAAGATCCAGCGCCCGCCCCAGTCACCGTTGAAGTGCTGTTTACCGGCCTCGACAAAGGTTTCGTAAGTGCCCTGCACGATGCCCTGGCTACCGATATAGATCCAGCTACCGGCCGTCATCTGGCCATACATGAACAGACCCTTGCGGTCGAGCTCATTGAAATGCTCCCAGTTCGCCCATTTCGGTACCAGATTGGAATTGGCGATCAAAACCCGTGGAGCATCTTCATGCGTCTTGAAGATACCTACCGGCTTACCGGATTGAATCAACAGGGTTTCATCCTCGTCCAGATCCTTGAGCGAAGCGAGAATCTGGTCATAGCACTCCCAGTCGCGTGCCGCGCGGCCTATGCCACCGTACACCACCAGATGCTTAGGATTTTCGGCCACTTCAGGATCCAGATTATTCTGGATCATGCGATAGGCAGCCTCAGCCACCCAGGTCTTGCAGACTTTTTCGGCACCGCGCGGTGCCCGGATTTCGCGACTTGCGTCCCAGCGTGGCTCTTACATGTTTTTTCGTGCGATTCATGTGTTTCGTCGGCAGAATAAAATCGTTTTCAATTTTCTGTCGCTTCATGTAACTAGCCTGACGCAACATCGTACATACGTTCCCACTTTCTGCGCCAGGTGTTACCATGCCAGCCAAATCTGACTGACACAACATTGTGTCAGTAACGCATATTTTTCACCTGAGGCTAGTGTGGCAAATCAAAAAACACTTTCCACCGTAAGCAGCACTGAAGCGGCGCCGATCTACCGGCGCATCAAAGACTATTTACTTAAGCAAATTCAATCCGGCACCTGGAAGGAAGGTGATGCCATCCCTTCCGAAGCCATGCTGGCAGAACAGTTTAAGGTCTCGCGCATGACCGTCAACCGTGCCGTACGCGAGCTGACGACTGAACAAATCCTTACGCGCGTCCAGGGCTCGGGCACGTATGTGGCGCAACACAAATATCAGGCCACGCTGGTAGAGATAAAAAGTATCGCCGAAGAGATCAGGTCACGCGGTCACGCCCATCGCAGCGAACTGCACGAATTAACATTGGCCGCCGCCCAGCCAAGCATGGCACTGCAATTTCAGGTTCAACCTGGCCATACGCTGTTCCACTCCGTGATCGTGCATTTCGAAAACGATATCGCGATACAAGTCGAAGACCGCTGGGTCAACTCAGAACTGGCACCCGATTACCTGAAGCAAAATTTTTCCCTGATTACGCCTAACGAATATCTGGTGGCAGTGGCACCGCTACAGGGCGTCGACTATAGGATAGAAGCGGTAGTGCCGCCCAAAGCCATCGCTGACATGCTACACATCAACACCAGGGAAGCCTGCCTGGTATTGCATAGGAAAACCCGTTCGCAGGAAAAAATCGCCACCATCGTGACCATGTGGCATCCGGGCAAGCATTATCAGTTTGCCGGTAGTTTTTGATGCTGAACGGGCACCGGATGATGAGGATGCGATAAACATCTGAATGATTTGAACTTTTTCGTAAAATCCGACACTACGCAATAGCGACGAATTACAGACGAATTCAATACGAATATTTATATCCCCATTCTTTTCTTAGACAGTCTCCCCCATGCCACCACGTCATGCGCTTACTTTCCTGCTCACTGCCTGTTTCAGTGTTCTCTCCGCATCCTCAATAGCGCAACCCGTCGCCAATGACAAGAGCGAAGTAAAACAACGCCCGAAAATTGCCCTGGTGCTGTCGGGCGGCGGTGCCCGCGGTTTCGCCCACATAGGTGTGTTACGCGTACTCAAGGACATGCATATCCCCATCGACATGGTGGTGGGCACCAGCATGGGCGCGGTTGTGGGCGGCGCCTATGCTGCCGGCCGCAGTGTGGAGGAACTTGAGCAACTGGTGAAGAACACCTCATGGGACAGCGTACTGGCAGACCGCCCGGCACGCGACGACCTCGATTTCCGGCGGCGCGAAGAGGACGTATTACTCCCCTCGCGCATAGAATTTGCCATTACCAAGAGCGGTATTGCGTTGCCGCCGTCAGCGGCCGGCAATGCCGCCCTGGAACAAGCGCTCAGTCGCCTGTTGCCCAGCGGCACACGCGATGACCCTATCGATCAACTACCGCTGCCATTTCGCTCGGTGGTGTCCGATCTGGTCAGCGGTGAACTGATAGAGCTTAGCAACACCCCGCTGTTCCAGACCTTGCGCGCATCGCTGGCGGTACCGGGAGTATTCGCACCTGTCCATATCAATAAGCGACTGGTGGTCGATGGCGGACTAGTACGCAATCTGCCCATAGATATGGCGCATAAAATGGGTGCCGACATCGTCATCGCCGTCAACGTCGGCACCCCGCTGGCACAGGAACAGGAATTAGGTAGCGCCATCAGCGTGGCGCAGCAAATGCTGCAGATACTGACCGAGCAAAACGTACAACGCTCGCTCAAGGAATTAAGGCCACAGGATATCTTGATCTCCCCAGACCTCACCGGCATCAGCTTTCTCGATTTTAGCGAACAGAATAAGACCATACAGGCCGGCAATCTGGCCACCCGAGAGCTAGCCGCAAGACTGGCTGAGCTGGCGATATCCGAGGACGATTATGCGGCCAGGGAAAAAAATCGTTTTGCCGCCTTTACCGCTCCGGATATCGCATTGCCGTTAGCCAGGCTAGAAATCAAAGGTACCCGTTACATCAATCCGGCGGCATTGATAGTGCAATCCGGATTAACTCCGGGGCAAAACGTCAGCGAAGAACAGGTAAGACTGGCATCATCCAAACTTTATGGCCGCGGCGACCTCGACCATGTCGAGACCGAAATTCATGACACCATCGATCAGCGCAGCGTCACCATCACCGCCAACGAAGCGATCTGGAGCCGCAATCGCTTGCGCATAGGGCTGGAACTAGCCAGCGACTTTAGCGATAACAACCAGTTTACCTTGAGCGCCATGCATATCGCCTCATCGCTCAATCCCTGGGGCGGCGAATTACGCAGTATCGCGAAAATCGGTTCCCAGCGCCAAATCGGCAGCCAATTATTCCAACCCTTAAGCCCGGGCTCCGATTGGTATGTCGCCCCATCACTGCAATATGGCGCGCAGTCTCAGGATCTGTATGACCAAGGTCGCAAAGCCCTGCGCTACGGCTACAAATTTACCACCGCCAGCATCGCGCTGGGCAGGCAATTATCAAACTGGGGCGACGTCCGTTTCGGCATCAATCGCCAGCTCAATGAAGCCCGCATAGAGTTACCGGATATCTCGGATCAAACGTTCTTCAAAGCCTATGACACCACGCAATTTTTCAACTTCAGGCTTGATACCTTAGATTCACTCGCCTTCCCCACCCGCGGCAATTTCATCAATGCGAGTTGGCAACGTTCGCCATCGAACGAGGCCGGCCAAAAATCGCTGGCGCAATCGTCGATTGTCGCCATGTCCGCCTTCAAGACCGGCGAATGGGCTGGTCATCTGTATGGAGAATGGGCTAAATCACAAACAGGAATGGCTCCCGTGGCGCTTGGCGGCTTCTTACGCTTATCGGGCACCCCGGCCGATTCGCTGTCCAACAATACGGTGGCATTAGGAAGGGTAGTGCTGGCCAGGCGCATAGGCCGTATGCCCACCACCCTGGGCGGCTCGATACGCGCCGGATTTTCCGCCGAACTTGGCGGTGGCTTTGAGGCCGATGATGTCGTCAGATTCAGTACATTCAAGCAAAGCGCCAGCGCCTTCATTTCTTTAGACACGCGTTTTGGCCCGCTATACTTTGGAGCCGGTGCCACCCGCGGTACCGGCTCCACGCTTTATCTATTCTTAGGGCCGATCTGGTGAAGCACGCTGCTTTTTGCGCCGGCCATGGTAGCGGGACGGCGCAAGGCGGTAAATGCGGCATACTCCCAGGAACGAAAACCCAGCATCAGGGTAAAGCCGTCACACTCACTTAACGGCAAGCGCCGGTCTTCCTGCTGAAGGCGGGCTAACTCAGCCGCCAGTTGACGGATTTTCAGCAACACTTCCTGGGCGCTGGCGGAAGACAAGCGGGCCGGCACGCACATCAGTGTTTCACCGGCACCGTCGAAACGCCCGTTAAAATAATCGGCAACCACAAACTCCCTGAAATAGGCTTGCACCGGGCCATCGGCACGCCAATGAAAAGCGCTGGAAACGCGCAAGCGATAGCGGTTCAGCGGTTTTAATTCGATGAATTCAAGCTTATCGAGAGCGACCAAGGCAAGTATGCACTCGGCTTCCGACAGTTCATAGGTTTCTATCACCTGCTCGAAAGTCCAGTGACCGAGACAGCAAATCGCCAGCAGCAATAGCTTGGGATTGGCCATCAAGGATTGCTCCTGCTCCAGCGTCAAGGTATCGGAGTGCGGCGTCACATCGGCGGCCTGACGTAACACATCCTCCATCGCCACGCCGGCCACCTTGCAGATCTGCGCCAGGCGCGACAAGGACATGTCTTTTTGCCCGAACATACGTTTGATGCTGGACTCACTCATTGCTATGCGTTCCGCCAGCGTTTTATAGGTTACTCCGGCGCGTCGTAACTCAGTACGCAACACCTGCACGACAAGTTCCGGTGAACTCATTGATTATCCTCATCTGATGAAAGTCGATTGACACAGCCAGCCTCAAATATCTAACCCGGGCTTAATTGTAGACTGTGAGTCTAAAGCAAATTAAGGCAAATTAAGCCAAATTAAAGCAAATCGCTTTTTCAGGTCTAGCTCAATCTGATATTGAGAGACCAAGGAATGCAGGAGAGAGAACGGATATCATGCGGTGGCACTCCGGCAAGCAGCCGGACATGCCAATCAAAAACATCAACCTAATGAAGCAAGCCTACTATCTGGCGGCATTTATCTGCCAGAAGCCGTCATTACGTACGGATTTTTTTTCCAGAATCGAATCCGGCAGCGTCATATGCAATGCCGTAACCCGTTCAGGATCTATCAGTACGATAGGATTTTGCTGCCTGAGGATAGGCAATACATCCGGCTTCTTATGTGCCTTGAGTATCTTCAAGGCCTGCAATCCGGACAGGTTACCGACCACGCCGAAATCGGCACCTATATACAAGATCGCGCCGGGCACCCGCACCATGGCAAAGGTAATGATGGGCATATTATATTCGCTGGCAAAATCCGATAAATCCAGGGTAGGCTCATAATTACGCAAACCGTAATAGGTATCGAGCGGCACTGCGAACATCTGCGCGCCACGACCCTCTTCCATCAAGCTTTTCACGGAAGGGATAATGCTGTCGCTCTTATCTACCAGTTTTGAAGATATTTCTATGCCAAAATTCTTCGCGCTGCCACGGGCATTTTCCACATGAGCGATGCCATTGACGTCATCGGTATGTATCATGCCGATTTTTTTAATGGCAGGAAATATCTCATTGACCATCTTCATCGAGTCCGCCATATCCATATACAGCGTCGCCCCGGTAACGCCCTTGCCGGCATCGAGCAGCGAAGTGCAACCGGCATCTTGCGGATTGGCGACCGCCGTGAAGACCACGGGGATCTGCGCATCACTAAGTATAGAGCGCGTATATTTGGTCGCGGTCGAACCTATCGTCAATACCAGATCGGGCTTAACCCGGGTAATCCGCTCAGCTTCTTGCCGCAATCTGAGCAAGACCCCGAATTTATCCCATAATCCGCCATTTTCTATATCGAACTCCACTTTCACCCGGTTCACCAGCAAGTTCTCGCCGGCCACCAGACCGCTATCTCTCAAGGTCTTCATGAAGCCGTCCAGCGATTGCTGATAAGGCTCAATATCAGTCACCTGCAACACTTCTATCTTAAAAGGCCGGGCCTGATCCATGCTAGCCGGCAACAACGGCTCCATCGCACACACCGGCAGACTGCATGCCAGCAATACGCCGGCAAACACCTTAGTCATAGTTTTCATATTCACATCCTGGTCGTAGATTAAGGCGCGATGGCGGCGCGCATCTTCAAACCTATGCGCTCCTTCAATGCTTCAAGTTTGGGGTTAATGGCAGGGCCTGTGTCTTGCGCAATTTTTTTACCTAAGGCGCTTTGCATTTCAGGGATCGCGCTTTCAAATTTCTTTTTTACCGGTGACTCCAACAAGGCGATAATCTGACGCAACTCCTCTTCGCTAAATTTCTCAGCCAGAATAGGCGCAACGGTAGAAGGAATCATTTTTTGCGCACTGCCGCGCACTATCGGCGTCGCATCATCAAAAAATTCCTTGGCATACTGGGTAATCTCTTTCATCGCGGCGTCCTGCTTCTCCAGTGAAACGCGCCCCTGCAATAGTGAGCGGGACTGACGTAAAGACTCGGCAACCGGCTCCTGCAACATAGTGGTGCCAATATTTTCTACGTGCCACAGTTGCAGAACACGGTTAATCAATTGCTCTTTTGCCGGTGAAGTTGCGGCCTGTACACCAGAAGAAACAGCCACTGTCATGAAGAAAATTCCAACTGCTGACCTGAACATAAAACGCTCCGTAAATAAGATGAAAACCTCAAGGGAATTACTACTATTCCTGCCAAAGCAAGCAAGGTGCAGAAAAATCAAAACGAATGGGTATAACTGAGCCCGAAGTAGCGCAACACCAGATCGCCTGCGACATCCATGCCGGCATACGGGTTGTAAATCAGGTTAAAAAAATCATCACAATTGAGATTACAGTCGGTACGCGCCGGAACCTTATATTTCCCCTTCAGATAACTGCCGGTGACATTGAGCACGCTACCGCTATCAAACTTATACTGAAAGCCTATGCTCTTGAGTGTGGTATCGGGCATAGGTGAAAACAAGGAAATACTGTTCGCAGGAATCGAACTCTTGCGTGGTTCATAGCCCAGTCGCAGCGCCAGTTTTTTGGTCACTTGCGCCTGCATACCGAACCCGTAATTGATGACGTTCTTCATCCCCATGTTCAACACCAGTTCGCGCGGATTGGCGACTCCGAACAAGCGCCCCATTTGCAGCAAGGCGATATCCTGATCAAATTTCAGCTTCACGGTTTTCCATTTCGACCAATCGGAATACCCGACATCCATATTGAATTGCAGAAAATCGACGGGCTTGACTTTGATCCCCATCTGTATCCGCGAAGGATGGGGAATCGCCGAGATCACGCTACCGGCTTGCACCTCCGGTATCCGCACAGGAAAACCGACCACGCCGCCAACGATAGGACCGAGCAAACTAGAGTTCATGCCGTCGACGAAATGGCGCAACATAGGGTCGGTATGAAATTCATAGCTCCCCTTATACGTCGTATTGCTGCCGCCCTGAAACCCTACTCCCAGCGCAAACCAACTCTTAGGCTCCCATAGCATCCCCAGATTGATGGTTGGTTCTATTGGCGCCGTCATATCTATATTAAAGCTGGCCGCTTTCTTGAACGGGTTCAGCATGCCCTCGGGACCACCGCCGCACAAGCCGAAAAAGAAACTATCGAGCACATTGGAACTGCCATTCGGACATACGCCTTCCTGCAATTTACCTATCGTACCCAACAACTTATTTGGGAAACGCATATCCGTATCAATCGCGAAGGCGGAGTAAGCGATGGGAATACCAACCCCGACACTAAATGTGTCAGATACTTTGTAGCCGACCGAAGGCGATAAATATACGAGACGCTGAATATCCATCAGCTTGCCCTGGTAACGCCCCGGGTCTTCCTTATCTTTAGTGCGATCCAAGGTATAGGCCATCGACAGATAGGTGGAAGTGCCAAAGGTAAATGGCGAGCCCGGGGTATTGAAGGTGAAACCTAAGCCCGGTGCGATCGCGGCCGGCAAACGCCAATGGGGAATACCGACCACCGGAATATACACAGCCTGCCGCGCCGGACCGGTATGCGTGCCATTCAAGGGGTCATCCTTGAAGCCCCCCAGATTGAGGTCAGGAGCGGATTTAAACGAGGCATTGGCACGTATCGAGGCGATAAAAACGGCATCGGTTTTAGTGTTACCAGTAATGCGCGCCAGACCAGCCGGATTAAAGTGAATCGATTCCACGCCCGGAGGATCAGCGGTCACCGCATTACCGAGTGCCATAGCGGTAGGACTAGCAGTCAGGTTATCGGCCAAGTCGGCGCGCGCCAGCGGCGCTATACCTGCACCCAGCACCAGTACAGCGAGCAAGCCTCGCTTATACCGCGTCGGCATTCTAGATGTGTACATTGCAGTGTCGCCCGGTTAAAACCACAAAGGCAAGGTCATATCAATGGTGAAATTGGGCGCATTGGCGGTTAAGCCTATCCCCACCGAGGTATTGAGCGTGGTTTTTGGAGACAGGCGATAGCCCAGACCCAGGCTGAGAACACCCGAAGTTTGCGGCGTAGTCTTGACCGCAGTTGTGGTCACGCCGTCAGTAAAACGCAATTTGGATCCGGCGGCAATCGATTCCTGAAATGACACGGAGGTCGTGATGGCATACGACAAGGCATAGGCAAAACCAGCGCCAAAACCGAAAGTTAGTCCAGGCCTGACCTCAGTCATTACATGTGAGCCTATTACCTGGCTAAGCTTTTTGGCAGGCAGACTATAAGTAAGATTGAGCGAGCCGAAGATTGCCACAGGATCGACAATTTTATTCACGTTAAAACCACCGCTCAAAGCCGTCACCCCTGAACCGGTTGCCATACCGCTACCGGCCACCACTTTAAACGGGCTGGTGCCGGTCGGCAGTCGTATGCTGGCGTTGGCGGTGACCGAAGTGGTATCGCGCTTGGCCTCAAACGGCTGAAAGCGCAGTCCAAAGCTGATATCGCCAAACGAATTGGAAATACCGTCCAACAATCTCGATTGCGTATATTTGCTGACGACTGGCAAAGTAAAGTTACCGGTCAGGTTATTCATCAGACCGTAATCCATAGAGAACGTATTGGTCAGCGTGTGAGCATCGACATTGTCTATATACGAGATCGCATTGGTGCCGGAAGCGGGGTCAGTAATAATTTTTTCCTGACCGTTATAGCCGTAATTGAGGTCATAGGTTAATTGAAAGCTTCCTCGCTTGATCAGGGTGTAATCCTTATCGACCGAGGTCAGGGTTTGCTTGAGCAAAGTGGTATTGTCAGCATCACCCTCTTTTTTTGCCAACGCTTCACGCGCTGCGGTATCGCTGTTCTTTGCCGGCTCCGCATTGCCTGTTCCGATAGGATTTTTTGATGTAGGTGCTGTTACTGCAGACTCTTGTGCATAAACCGGCAATGCTAAAATCGTGGCAATCAAACCCAAGGTGGTACGAAACTTCATGAAAACTCCCTGTTGATAAATGTATTGGTAGCACACAAGTACTGCGTGTTCATTGGTATTGCTTATGATTGCTATTGATTGCTATTGATTGCTTATAGAGCCTTATTGAGCCCGTATCGATATACCGCCATTGCCGTTAATCAGGCGCTGCATAGGTAACACATCAGTCAATGCCTTCAGTTGCCCCTTGTCCTTAACCCTATCCATATCGGTGACACCTAGCTCCTGATCATTCAGGGCCAGTTTTCCTGGGAATGGTTGGTTTTTCGGAGGGTAAATAATGAACAAGGTATTGCGATCCCACAGCGTGGCGAATTCCTTGAGCGAAAACACAATGTTGCCTGCCGACGGATCGGCGATATACACGATGCCGTCACGCACGCCGCGCAACACCACAAAATGCTTGGACCCGGCATAATCAATCGGCACAATCGCCGGATGTTCGAGGTTGAGCAAATCCTTGATCTCAGCACGGAAGCCCGCACTTTCGACATTTAAGGACGCCACATATCGCTTCATATCCAACAAGGAGAAACCGCGCCTGGCGATAATTTTTTCCTTCTCGCCGCGTTCCAGCATACCTTCCATGGCCTGCTGCTCGCTCACCTGAAAACCCAGGTGATACGTCATGATCGTCACCAGTGCGGCCGAGCCGCAGCTATAGTCAAAAGCCTGGCGCGTGATATTGCGGTACTTTAATTCTGAAAAAGGCTCCATACGCACAGACTGCGTAATCGGTCCGCCACCGACCCCGGCCTGCTGCAACTCAAACTGCTCCTTTGGCCTGTCCAAAGGCTCGTGCTTGGACCATAATCCGGCACCGGAAATAGCGATAGCCACCAGACTAGCCAACAGCATTAACATGGCAAGACGCAGCTAAATCCAGCGCTCCATGTAGCTAGTCCGGTCAAGGTCAGTCGTGCCACCGTCCCTTGAAATACGCGATTCCAATTCATGCTGATCATACTGTCTCTTTAATTTTATAATTATTTAACTACATCTATTTATGAGTCCTAACTCACATCAAGCGGGATGCCATCGTTTGATGAACACCCCGGGAGTAGCAAGCTGGCTCATAGTTGACTCAACACTAACGTGTCACTTAAGCTTTCGGCAAGATAGATATTAGAGGTGTGGCTCAAGCTTCTAAAATGCAACATTTTTACCGACGTCTAACTATCTGACTAAGGACAAACGATGTCGTCTCCTACTTAAACTTCACGCTAAGGTATTGCAACTGCATCGAAGCTATGCTGCTCGAACCAAGATTGACATTACCGGTTGGGGTGGCAAACGAAATATTGTCGATTTGCAGACTGCCGGCTGGCGCATCTTTTTTCACATCCGGCCAGCCTACCCCAGCTGAAATTGTGAATTACCGCTATCGTCTAGCCCTACCTTAAAAAATCCAGGCTGATTCGCCACATCGGCAATCACCCATGGCGTAAGCACTCCGGCCTCACCGACACCAGTTAGCTTGACGCCGCTTGCACTCATCTGTCCTACGCTATTGGCGCGCCCGTTTGGTCGCAGATAAATATTCTCGACACCCATATTCAAACCCAGGCCAAATGCCGCACCACCATTGGCTGCGGTGGTCCATTGTGTGCTGCTGCCACCAAAAGACATGTTTTCAAACATGATGCTGGTGCCTAAAGTGCGACCATTGGCAACGATCCCCAGGTCATAGGCGTATTGCATGGTGTTGGTGCCATTAAGCGCGGGCAAGGAAATATTAACGAAATCGGGTGCGCCCGCTACCCCCCGGAGACGTTCCAGGTCGCGGCAATCAGACCGGTAAGTGCCACATTACTCATCGCGATTGTCGCCGTATTGGCATCTGTATCAGTCACACCGAGTACGGTAGAGCCTATATTCACATTAAGATTGAGCAAAAAACCCACACCGTCACGCCCCTGCACATCCGACAAGGCGGCATCGTCAAGCGCCTGCAAATCTGCCGCAGCCGCGTTGGTGGCGGCAACCGCACAAGTGCTAAGCGCCACTAGCAGAGCCAGATAAAGCCGTCTGGAATGTGTACGTATATCGGTACGTAAATGGGTAGGCATTTTCATGATCTAGCGACCAGGTGCCAGATTTGGCGGAACCGCACCAATAATCGCAGTCAGGCGATCACGGAAATTAAGCCATGCACCGGCTTGCGCCTGATTCGGCTGCGCCATACCTGGCGCCCCCTGAAACTGCACCGGCGCCGACAGCATGGAAATCCAGAAATCACGGCTAGGACCGGCGGCATTCCCGGCGCTTACGCCACCCAGTTGCGACAATGCCAGGCAAGAGGTGGCACCAGTGGCGCATGCGCCATCCCAGCGTTTGCCGCTACCGGTATTGGAATCGAGCACACCGGCAGCCCCACCATCGACCAGCATAGAGCCGCTCAAGGACGCCAGACTCATGCCTAGATCACCGCGGATACCTTCAAAACCAAGCCGCATGCCAACCACCTGACTATTGGCGGCACCAGCGGCATTGTTATAAACAAACTCTATGTAAGGACTGGAAATTTGTACCAGCCTTTGTGCTGCAGTACCGTCGCTGCGGCCAAATTGCAGCAAAGGCATATTAATATCGGCGCCGGTTCCATTATTCGGAGCGTAGTTATACTTCCCCAAAATAATGTCTTTAAAATTTGCGCTCAAGCTCAGGTCGGCATTGAGCGTAATGCGCGAAAAATCGAGACCGTTATAGCTACTATTACTCAATACGGCAAAGCCCTGACCGCTGACATCAGCCAATTCCCGCTCGGATAACTCCAGGGTTTCTGCCCCGGCCGGCGCACTGCAACAGAGCGCGATACCTATCGAGTTCAGCAGAACAAAACCATTGCGTCTCAAGTTCTTGATTTTCACGGTTCAACACCAATCAACTAAGTGAAAGCGACAATACGAAAAATCAGGTATTGATGCGCAGTATCGATCTTAAAAAACAAGATGGCTCTCAACGCGAGTCGATGGCCATCTTGCTTAACTAAACTTCATTCTCATTGAGACTAAAGATTAGTGAGCCCAGATATACACTGTAGTGCCTTGCAGTTTGATATCGTTCATGGCGAATGAACCGTAAGAAGCTGCGCTGTTGCCCATCTTGATGGACTCTACGCTCATGTTCAAAGCATGATTCGAAGTGACTTGAGGAATAGCGATTTTGACGACATCGCCAGCTGGCATGAAAGCAGCCAGACCAACACCGCCGGTAACGCCCAGTACTGAGTTAGGACCGCTTGCGGCGCTAGCGTCAGCTTGGAAAGTGGCGTTGTTGATGATGTCGATTGTGGCAGCGATAGCACCTGTCAACGCGATGTTGTTGAAGCTTACCGAACCACCGGTTGCATCAGTATCGGTGTAGACGAAAGAGCCGACGTTGATGTTCAGGTTAGCTGCGATAGAGACACCGTCTTGACCGCTGACTTGGCTCAGATCGGAATCTTCGATAGTTGTCATCGCAGATGCTGCCATTGCGAATGAAGACAAAGCTGCTGCGAGTGCGAGTTTTTTGATCAGTTTCATGGTAAATCTCCAGTTTTTAAATTAATTATATTTATGTTTTTTAAATTTTCTTTTTACCTAAACGAACACATTGCTCAATGCGACTTTTGGAAACATTTGCGATGCCAGACCATGTGCTGCACAGTCCTTGATGCCCGGTGATACGGTGAATTCTGAATTGAATCAATGTCGCTGCATCACGTAATAAAGATTAATGGAATTGTTTTTACGATCACAGTTCTTATTTAGAATCTTTACTCGAATGTTTCCCGGGTGGGATAAATTCAGCTCTACACGCACATAAAACATAAGATAAAAATCTCCCGGCTCAACCCGCTATTTATCTATGAAACATACTTAAAAAATGAACGCTGAAAATTCAGGCATAGCGCGCGCAGAAATCAGTCATTAAAAAAACAACATCCACTATTTGAACGCTGATTTCCCCGGGCGGAAACCGGCAAGCCTTACCGATTCCACTTGCGCAGAATACAAGGCTAAATAGACGCGTAAGATGCGAAAAAGGATATGGAAATGGACGCGGAAATGGACGCGTAAATGGACGAGTAAAGAAGAAAGAAAAATCTTCACCGCAGAGAACCAGGAGTCGCTGTCTCTCTCTCTTTTTTCTCTGCGTTCTTTGCGCATCTGCAGAAACAGCCTTGTATCACTTATCGATTACGGTAAGCAGTTAACCGCGACAAAGCAAAACTGTCACCGCAACCGGCAGTCTTGCGATATGTATGCAAAGGCATGCATCAGCAATGCAGATTCCCCAAGAAATGCAAATACTGCGGCAAGCAATCTCAGGCATGGGGTGAGATCGCGCCCCCCGTATTTCATCAGTTATTTCGGCGAATAGTCAGTCAGCGATGGAGCAACTATTTCCATGAAGATCGATTCCGGAAAAATTGGTGCACAGGCGATTTGTCTTTGGTTTGCCTGTGTTGTTTTTTCTACGCAGGCGCTTTCGCCATACTTTTTTATTGATCAAGCGCCTTTTTTTACTTCTTATTTTCCATAGCTAAAACACCAGATAATTCATCGCCTTTAACAACAAGCTGCCCGCAAATAGTCCGCCGTAAAATCATCTCCCGCAAGCAACTACCGAATAAAGATTCTAAATAAATTCTGTGAGTGTAAAAACAATTCCATTAATCTTTATTACGTGATGCAGCGACGTTGAGCGACTTCAAAACGTACAGCTTCACCAGCTAGCGCAGACTATGGCGTGCATAGCTTGGCGTATCAAAATGTTTCAAAAGTAGTATTGAGCAATAAGTTTGTCGGTATCAAACAATTTAAAAAAACTAATTCAATCACTGGAGATTTAACATGAAACTGATCAAAAAACTCGCACTCGCAGCAGCTTTGTCCTCTTTCGCAATGGCAGCATCTGCGATGACAACTATCGAAGATTCCGATCTGAGCCAAGTCAGCGGTCAAGACGGTGTCTCTATCGCAGCTAACCTGAACATCAACGTCGGCTCTTTCGTCTACACCGATACTGACGCAACCGGTGGTTCGGTAAGCTTCAACAACATCGCGTTGACAGGTGCTATCGCTGCCACAATCGACATCATCAACAACGCCACTTTCCAAGCTGACGCTAGCGCCGCAAGCGGTCCTAACTCAGTACTGGGCGTTACCGGCGGTGTTGGTCTGGCTGCTTTCATGCCAGCTGGCGATGTCGTCAAAATCGCTATTCCTCAAGTCACTTCGAATCATGCTTTGAACATGAGCGTAGAGTCCATCAAGATGGGCAACAGCGCAGCTTCTTACGGTTCATTCGCCATGAACGACATCAAACTGCAAGGCACTACAGTGTATATCTGGGCTCACTAATCTTTAGTCCGGTTTTTACTGAGACTGAAGTCTAGCCAGAAAATGGCGGACACCAACGCATGTTGGTGCCCGCCACTAGCTTTTTATCCGCTGCAAAATAAACTTTTTCCAAGCTCCGCGGACATACATGGAACGCCACAATTTATCTGCAAGCAACGTGTATTACAACTTCAGATGAAGCCGCTTGTGCAGATTGAATACCGACTAACTACACGAAACCAGTTGCTGGCAGCAGAAATTTTATAATGGGTGTAAGGTCTGGCCGAGCACATGGCATAACCCGCGTTTCCCCCTCATTTTACATGGTGAATACTATGGACTTGTTTAAACAAAATCATCAAAAGTCACTGCTCGGTCAGTTGCTGGTTAATAAAAAACTGATCTCCGAACAGCAACTGTCCGAAGCGATAGATCAACAGAAAAAAACCGGTCAGCGCCTTGGTGATATTTTTGCCGAGTGGAACCTCATTAGCCAGCGGCAGATTCAAAACATGCTGCGCAAACAGCGCACCCTGCGGCTGACGGCAACTATCGCCACCTCATTACTGGCGCCGATACAGGCGTATGCTGCAGTGGTACCGGCACCGGTCACGCAATTAAGCAGCCAGACTGAGCCTGCTACGCAGAGACAAAACACCTGGCGCACCCTGACCGAGCAGGAGCTCTCTGAAATTTCAGGGCAAGGTATACTCGATGACACCTTGAACGATGCGCTGAACCTCAACAAATTCAATGCCGACAACCAACGACTGCAGCATGTCCCCAACACCCAGCTTAATGTGCAACAGCACAAAAGTGCCGGGCTAGAAGTACTCGGTAGCGTCGCCAAATTGATGAACCCTTTGCTGATGATGCTGGACGCAAAAACTACCATCAAAGACGTGGTCTACGACGCCGCCAATTCAGCGGCCGTCATCAACAAAGACGGCTCAATCACACTCTCTATGCCTAGCTCTATCGGTGAGATGAAATTTGAAAATATCCGGGTCAAAGGCAGCACCGGTCCCGCCTTTGGCAGCATAGATATCAAAGGCATAGATTTGCGCGGCACCACACTTACTATCAAGTCACGCTAAGCATCACACCAGGGATTAGCTAAAGGCGCTTCAGCTCAATTTACGGTGCGCCGCTTCTGCGCTTCTACATCCTCAGCAACACATCTCCCTCTGCACCTGGTTTTTGCCAATAACAAAAACCAGGTCGCCAACCAGAACTTATGCCCCGCCTGATGGCCTTGCATTAACATTACAAAAATATACGAATGAACTATTCCCCGATGGCGCTGACTAATGGCAAATCGCGTACAATTCGCTGCTAGCGTCAACCAGCTCCATTGCAGGAAATTTTGTATATGTTCAAATCATCTCAAGCTCGTCGTTTTATTCTCATTGCCAGCCTCGCCCTACTCTCGGGCTGCGCCAGTAATAAACCTGTCACCCTTCAGCAGGAAGAGTTTGGTGCCAGCAATGTGTTTTCCAATACCTTTGCCGGCACTGAGGCCGCCGCTTGCGAAGCTGCACGCCGGGCACTGCTCAGCCAGGGCTATGTAGTCAGTGACGCCAAGGCCAGCTTTCTTAAAGGGCGTAGAAAATTTCAGCGCGACAGCGATGTCCATGTCGAAATCGAATTTACCGTCGTCTGTGCGCCGGACGGCAAAGGCAGCAACAGCACCACCGTATTTGCCAATGCGGTACTGGATCGCTATACGCTGAAAAAGAGCAGCAATGCCAGCATAGGCATGGGCGGTTTTGGCTCAGTGGCGCTACCGTTTGGCGCCAGCGATGATTCGCTGGTCAAGGTTTCCAGCGAAACCATCCCCACCGGAAAATTTTATCAAAGATTTTTTGAACTGGTAGTACGCTATCTGGACGACTCATCGGTAGACAGCGACGAAAGTGAAGCGCTAAAAAAAGATCTGGCGGCGGTCAGCCCGTCTAAAAAACCGGAAACCAATTAAGCGATATCAAATCTAGCCGGGTCGGCCTGTCGTCAAAAAAAAGCAGCCGAGGCTGCTTTTTTTGCGACTAAACTGGCCACCAGGGCCAACATTGTTACGCTAACTATTTGGTGCCTTCTGCGCGTTTGCCGGCAGCGGTTGCAGGCAAATAGTTAAGCGGATCATTGGCACCGGCAGCATAGGCCGTACGCACGCTGCGCGGACGCAGGCAAGTTGCGCTCAGTACCTTGACGTCAGCGGATATCTCATTGACGCACACCTGCAATTGCTCGACCTGGCCCTGAGGGATGCCAGCCGCAGCCGCAATCGAAACTACCGCATGCAAATTAGCACCATGAGCGATCAAGGTGTCTACCGTGCCTTGCAGATCATTGCTGGCGACCAGTGCGGTAAAAATACCGTCCATAGACGTATCCACGGCAGCTTTAGGCGTCTGCGCCTGTGCCAAAGAAAAACCAGCCAGCAAAGCCAAACCCAATAGGGAATTTTTCATCATTTTGTTCACTCTTCGTCTCCTCGTTGTGGCAAATCACGTTGCCTTAGCCTACCGATTCTAAATATATTTCGTGAAAAATCAAAGCACTAATTTCCGGCGGACATCAAATCCCTGCGATGCCAGCAGTCCTATCTGCACCCACATATACTGTGGCAGCGGAATCAACGTCCATTTGCAGCTCAATCGCACTAAACCTCAGCAATCGTGCTGCAATTAAGTGCATCAACAATCGCCTGATCGATTTGCATCGCATAGGCCGGCGGTATCACCAAAGTCGTAATCTGCTGCAGGCGCGCATAGGGTAAGTCTTTCAGCAAGATCCTGTCGATACGGGTAGTTTCCAGCGGATGGGTGGCGGCCTCGTACAAGATCACCTCATGCTCTAGCGGATAATCGCGCGCCAGTTTATCGACCAAAATCTGCAAACGCGCCGGATTGGTATCAAAGCGTTTTAAGCTCAGTTCACCAGCGAGACCAGGCTGCCACAAAATCAGCAAGGCAGACGGATCGATCTTGCGCTGATAGATCATGTACTGGGTAGTTTCCATAGACTGCATGCCAAACTTGCCCGGATCGATACCGATGTCGGCCACCAGACAATCTTCGGCCGAAATACCCGGCTCCATCACGGCGCTAAAACCTTCGGCGCGGGCGTCGGCAATCGCCATATGCGAGATGCAGGCGAAAATGCCAGGGTGACCGTAAAAAGCGGCACAGACGGTTTTGCCGGCACGCAGATGCTCAAGTATGGTATCGGCCATGCGCCTATAGGTATCGCGGCGGTTTTTACCTTCTACATCACAATCGCTGTAATAGCCGAGCAGGCAGATGTATTCCTTGGCGACGCCTTGCAGCCATTTGCGCGCAAAAATATTCGGCACCGCCGCGATCACCACATCGGCAGTCTCGATATGGCTAAGCGCGATAGGCGTCATCTGCCCCGCCATGCGCATGCCTGTGCCTACACAAATTAATTTGCCGGTCTTTTGTGGATTCATTGAGTGTATTTTTTCTTCGAATTAAAACTATTTTTTATATTAAGGAAACTTGCGCTGCTACTGTCGTACTGATTTTAACGCCGCCAAGCCGGCCCGGCATAGCGCCCTTGGGTAACAGCGACCGTGTTGAGCACCCAATCACCGGCGGCATGGCCGAACGTGTCGTTGACGCTCTTAAAATAATCCATGTCAAACAACACCACACCGGCGTTTTTCTGCGTGGTCTTAAATGCCTGCACGCCGCATTCGACAAAGTGGGCACGGTTGCTGACACCGGTTAAGCCATCGATCTGCGAAGACAGGCGGAAAATATTTTTTTGTCTGAGAATTTTAAACGTCCAGGCCGAAAGTATCGCCATCAGGATGCCGCCCAGCGCAATCAACATCAGTAAATTCTGCTTAGTTTTTTGCTCCAGCAGTTTCTCGGTGCTGAGGATCTTGTTTTTTTTGTTCCAGCAAAGTCAGTTGATTGGCCTTATCCTGGGTATCGAATTTGACGCGCTGATACGCCAGGTTCTTATGCAACTGATCGTCCAGCACTTTTTTCTTGAGCGCCAGGTTAATGTCATAGTAGTCGAGAGCGCTCGCCATATCGCCTTGCGCGCGCTTGATCTTGGCCATGGTTTCGCTGGTTTTTTCCAGCATTTTTAACACTTTGGAAGCTTGGGCATGCTGGTATGCCAGCCATCCATAATGCTCAGCCTGCTTCAATTCGCCATTGTTCAAATAGGCGCGGGCAATGGCTTCTTCAAGTTGAATGACGTAATCTGGGGGATCACTTATTTTTACAAACTCAAGCAACAAAGACAGACCAGCATCTATGCCTAGGTCGCTGCTCCCAGTATCAATCAAATCAACGGCAGCTAAAATTTTTGCCATTACGCTTATCACCTGTCGATGATTGGCATCACAAATACGAACCGTTTCCGCAATTAAGGATTGTGTTTGCTGACGTTCTCCGCTTAAGAAACCAGTCTCAATACGATTAGCCAAACCATAACATTTAGAAAGTGTACTTTCACCATCTCCCTCTAGCGAGTACATACGATTTGCATAAACCATAGCTTCATCGTAAGCATGCAATGAGTTGAGCAAATTAATTGAAGCCTGTAGAGTCGTAATTTTCGACCCCAAGTCCACAATTTTTGGCAATAATAAGACACTTTGATTCATTGCGACTAACGCATTTTCATAATCGCCAATGATGGTGTACTCATTAGATAATTGATATAACAACCTAATTCGAGATTTTGGCTCTAAAATTTTGCCGATAACAGACTCAATTGATGTAACACTCTCTTTATGTTTTCCACTAAAGCTAAGGAAGAGTGCATTGTAGAAATAGTACCTCCCCTCCTGATCTTTAGTAAAAATAGATTCCGATAGTTTCAATTGCGCCAAAGAAGCTGCTGCTTTTTTTGGTGTCGTATTCAAATATTGTGATGTTAAATCAAGTAACTCATCTACCTTCAGTTTTTCTTGAGCTGCAGTAGACGACGAAAATCCTGCTGCAAATAACAGCATCAACAATACATTCTTCACCGCATCCAAAATGATCACTAACTTTCTTAGTGAAGATATTTTTTAAAAAGTCGTCACATTGACCATAATAGCTGGGAGCGCATCAGCAGAAACCCAACTAAATCAGCCACTTTTTTCTTATCACCAGACATCAGCGCAGCTTGTTCTTCTGCCGTTAATCCGAATTTTTTCATCGCCGCTTTAGGGTCTTTGGCATGCGCTTCACGTGCTGCAGCATCTTTATCGAGGGTATTCCAGATCTAATTTAGACATTTTTCAATTCTTGCAGATTGCCGACCCGTAAGCAAATGCAACAGGGGATTCTGTACACTTCTATGTACCCAGAGAAATATTACTTCATCCGGCCCAGCTAAAATTAGATGAGCTACTCCAATTACTTATTCGCCATCTCATACTAAACCCTGTGGAGCTACTGGTCTTTGCGCCAGATCATGCTCAGACTTTGCCACCGAGCTAAGCGCTGTCTATTAAGACCGTACATCGTCGCCATCGGACAGTTGATCCGGCAAACCCAGATCTATGCCATCGAGATTTTTCAATTCTTGCAGATTGCCGACCCGCCCGACGAAAGGGCTGCGTTCGCTCCAGCCATCGTCACGCGCCGGCACCAGCCAATAACCATCTTCATCACGCGCGATCCAAAAACGCGGTTGCTGCATATATTCGTAAAGCGTGATCATGGCCTGCCCTCAATATCTAAACATCAAACACCGACAACACCGGATAGCGCAGCCATTCGGGTTCGTGATGGCGTTTGCCGTTGGCGAAGATGAAGCCCAGCACCGCATCCTGATCACTTAATAGCTGAGGGTTCTGGGTTTTCCATCGCTCGAATTTGGCTTTTAATTCCGGCTCTTGCTCCAGCATCTCTAGCGCACTGTCTTCAAATACGTAATCGGAGTAAGCCTCTTTTTTCTCCAGCACGCTATTGAAAAATCCCCATCTGAAAAAACTATCGTGCGCCTGCGGCTCCAGCGTCTCTACGGCATACCTGGCATTTTCCTGATTCAGGTACACCAGCACATCACCGGCACGCGCCAGCACGGTTTCAGTCTGCGTTGTGATCTCGACTGTGTCATGAAACATGTGGCCCTCGTAAGGCGTGCTGCGCGAGCCTATCTTTTCAAAATGCGTGCTTTGCACTTGCATAGTCTGGTCGGCGGCGAGCGTATGCAGCTCGACTTTATTCCAGCGCAGGCGCGCTATAACTTCGCGCCAGGCTTGCGGTATCAGGTAGGCCTTGGGAGTAGTAATAACAGTCTCGGCGACAAAGTGATCGTAGTAGGCGATCTGTTTTTCCCAAGGTTGGCTGCGGTCATACGAAAGGCGCGTGTAATTGCCCAGTTTGCTGGGGCTGTACACAGCTTGAAAACCCTTGAACAGAAAACTCGATGGCTGACTGTGATCTGCCTTCCATTGCACCGGCCATTGCGCCTTTTGGGTGGCAGCCTGTTTGGCGGCGGCGCGCAAAGCCTGGATCTGCGCCGCATTGGTGACGGTAAATTCCAGCACCACCTCTACCAGGCTACGCATAGACGCATAGCGATCGGCATACGGTTTAAGCATATGCGTTTCGGGCATGAAACCTATGGTGTGATGCAGGGCAGCGTAACCGGTAGAGAAGCGCGGCACTTCTAAAAAATCTTCTATGCCGTCGTCGGGCGTGACTTTAACCGGATTGACGTAGGGGCAAGTGGGCCAGCCACGCGCCTGCATGTCGTCGTAAATTTTTGGCAGCATGGTGCTGCGCAAGAAAGGGCCGAGGCCATCACCGAGCTTATCGGCCTGGGTCTGGATTAAGGTCATGGTGTAGCTGTAATCGGCGCCATTCGAGGTATGGGTATCGACCATGACATCCGGGTCCCAGCTAGTGAAAAACTGATTGAACACCTGCGCGGCCAGACTATCGCATTTGATGAAATCGCGGTTCAGGTCGAGATTGCGGCCATTCGCGCGAAAACCAAATAACTCGGGACCATCCTGATTCACGCGTGAAGTATTTTGGCGGTTTAAGCAACCATCGACGTTGTACACGGGGATAAACAAAAATACGGTATTGCCGAGCGCCGCCAGCCGTTCTGGCTGGGTGCAGAAATCCCTGACCAAGGCCATGCAGGCATCGATGCCTTCAGGCTCACCCGGATGGATGCCGTTGTTATTGAAAAACACCGGGCGCGCTGCGGCCTTGAGCTGCTCCCGCTCAAACACGCCGTCGGCGCTGATCACGCCGGCATGCATGGGGATGCCATTATCGGAAACCCCGATTTGGGAAAACTGCAAAATCTGCGGAAAATCGGCGGCTAGTTTCTGGTAAAACGGAATGCACAAATCCAAGGTGGTGGTCTGGTTGTGATTGCCTAACTCGTAAGGCGTAGGGTAAACGCTGAGAGCTTGGCCAGGGTGATTATAGTGAGCGGACATGACGGCACTTTCTGTGTACTGTAAATATATCAAGTAGAAAATCGTGGCGCAGATTGTAGCATTTCGCTGATGCCAGGAGGATAAGCCAGCGGACAACATGGCGGACAAGCGATGGGAGCACAGCGAAAAATCTTCGCCGCAGAGGCGATAAAAACAAATAATCACCCGAGATTTAATCGCATAAATCGGGTACATTGGCGCACCCTGCGCTACTTACACTTGAATTGACTCATGCAAGCCGAAGACCTCTTACTCTTAGTCACCCGTGAAATGCCATACGGTAAATATCAGGGAAGGCTGATTGCCGATTTACCCGGCCACTATCTGGGATGGTTTGCGCGCGAAGGTTTCCCTAAGGGTGAGATAGGCCGCCTGCTGGCCCTGATGTATGAGATCGACCATAATAATCTGGGCGCGCTGCTGGTGCCTCTGCGCAGCAACTCCACACCAAAAAGCAAATCTGCCCCGCGCAGCAAGTGACATCTGGGCAGAGATGCCAGGCTTAGGCCGCCATCAAAGCCTGTACCCGCTTACGGACAAAATTGATGTGGCTGCGCAAGCCATATAGTTCTTCGGCATACGACAGCGGTATCGAGATGCGATTGACCTTCTCTTCTATCTCATCGAGTTGCTTGAGCTGCAACTGGCCGACCTGCTGACGCTGATCCGGCGCGACTTCTTCTATCGCCTGCTCGACCAGACGCAGCTTGCCGTACCATTGATAAATACGCGAACGGATGCGCCACACATATAGCGGCGGAATGATCTTGGACAGCGGCAGGAACAAGGCACCAGCCGTGAGGAACACCACCCACATACGCTCAACAAAATTGGCCAGCCAAAAACTCAGGTAACGCTGAAAAAACGGCGGCCCGTTTTTGTAAAATTTTTCTGCCTGTGGTGCCACCGGAATCTCGGTATACCGATCCGAAGGAAACTCACCCTGTTTGCTAAACCAGCCGGCACCACCGTGGATTTTTTGCGCCGCCTGCAGCAACTGCCCTATCAACGCCGGATGCAGGCTTTCGTGCGCCACCAGGGTGGCGGTCGGTGAAATCAGATGGTAATCACGCGCCGGAATATTCTTGCCAAAATCAACGATGCCACGCGGCAGCACCACGTGCGACAAGAAAGGGAAACGGCGGCTATAGGCTTCGGCCTGGGCAAAATCAAAGAGCTTAATGCCGGGCGTCTGCAACAGCATTTGCAGCAATAGCGAGTCAGGTGCCGAGCTCATCAGCAAGGCGTCGATTTTGCCATTGAGCAGCGCGACGGTAGCCGGGGTATTGGCCAGGCGCGACAGCTTGACATCGGACTCCTGCATGCCATTGACATCAAGGATTTGCTTGAACAAGCGCGCTCCGCCCATGCCTTCGCTGCCGACGTTGATACTCTTACCCTTGAATTGGGTAATGCTGGAAAACTCTTTTTTATCGCGGTAAAAGATCCAGATAGGCTCATAAAACAAACTACCCAAAGACACCAAACCCTTGCTATGCGCTTCGGCCTCCTCGGTAGAACCGCTCTGGACAAAGCCGATTTCGATTTCAGAATCAGGGTCACTGATTTTTTCCAGATTTTCTTGCGAACCTTGCGACGCCTGTAAATTGAGCGTGATCTGGTTCTTCGCGAGTTCGTCGGCATAGCGTGCTGCGTACGCCTGATAGGCGCTATTGTCTTGTCCGGTAGAAAAATCAATATTGCGCGGTGGCGCCGGATCGACCAGCTTATAGGCCAGGCCACACACCACCAAGATCATCAGCACCATAGGGCCGAAGGCGACCAGCAGATCGCGCAGTGAGAACAAGGTGAATTTGATTTTAGACATAGGCAGTGTGTAAGCAGGACTCAGGCAAATTTATGCTGGTTTATGCTGGTTGATATTCGGCACCAAAACCATCAAGACCAACCAGCATTTCGGCAAAGGCGGCAGCAACCTGAACTGGCTCGCCCTTAACGCCCAACTCTATGTGACGACGGGTTTGCGCATCACCGACGCTAGGCAGGCTGAACACCTTAATCTTCGGGTATTTCGCTTCCAGCGCTTCCATCATAGGCGTCAGGGTCGATTCCATCGCCTCAAATACCAGCACAGCCTGTTCGGCATGCGGTTTTTGATGGAACAGATGCGGGTAATGGGTATCTAGCACCCAGGCCAGCATAGGCCAGGCCATTACCGGAAAACCCGGCACAAAGTAATGGCGGTTAATCGCAAAACCCGGAATCTTATTGTAAGGATTGGGGATCAGTTCTGCGCCCTGCGGAAACTCGCCCATTTTCAGGCGATGCAGGTTTTCCGCACTATCGAGATTGAGCGGACTGCCGGTTTCTGGCCAGGTTTCGGTAATGCGTTGCTGTATCAGGGTTTTGGCATCCGGGTGCAAAGACAAGGCCAGATTGAGCGCAATACCGGCGCACTGACGGGTGTGGTCATCGGGGGTGGCGCCTATGCCGCCGGTACAGAATACGATATCGTTACCGGCGAAACTGCGCTGCAACGTGGCGATAATGCGCGCCCTGTCGTCACCGATATATTCGGCCCAATCGAGTTGCAGACCGCGTTCGGCCAGCAGCTCTATCACTTTCGGCAAATGCTTGTCGCTGCGCTTGCCGGATAAAATTTCATCGCCGATGATGATAAGACCAATTGCCATGACTGACTCCAGTAAGAAGATGAACGATGTTTAGCAGATGCTATCAACAAAAAGAAAGCTCCCGCTATGCCAAGCGCTGAAAGCTAGCGATTTTTTCTTAGCTTTCGGGGCTTTCATAAACAGCGTTTAATGCTTGATAAGCGCCATGCCCAGGAGGCAATCTGCATGCGGCTTGCAGAGGTGATGCCGCCAGCGGCCGCATCCCTGTTGCGTTGCAGGTCTGCCGTTTTTCAGACGGGCGCTGCGGTTATTGCGGTCGCTGCCACGGCGCTTCTAAGCTGCTGCAAGGCGGCCATGCAATAGTACTGAAACCACAGGCCGCTAAAAATAAATACCAGCACGTACAGCCAGATCGCCAAGCCGGCAAAAAACGGGAAGAACACCACTGACATCACGCCACCTATCCACAACACCATAGGCGCGGCACCTATCACGCCGCAGATTGTGCCCATGATCAGAAAAGGCAAGCGATGCGAGCGAGTGAGGATTTTGCGTTCTTCGGCATCGGCGTGATCCGCCAGCGCATCATACGCCATCACGCGGTAAGTGAGCCACCCCCAGAGTAAGGGTTGCACCACAAAATGCACGGGTGGTATCAATACCAGCGGCAAACTGAGCAGCCACAACAACAGGAAAATCACGAACGAGGACAAGGAATGCCAGAGGCTACCGAGTAAAGAACCACCCTTGCGCTGCTCCAGTTGCGGATAAGCGCGGCTACTGACATGGCGGCTGATCACAGGCATCGCCATCAAGCCAGTAATGAGCAAAGAACTCAGGACCATCAGAGGCAGCAGCAGCCACATCGCAATCAAAGGCACGATCACGGTCTTAAATGCCAGCATGCCGGTACTCGCCAATAAGTCACCGGCGGTTTTAAAGCCGTCATGCGCGGCAAAAAATCCATGGATGAAATCGATCAGATCCTGCAGACCCCACCACATGGCAAGCCCCCACAAGATCAGCGATAAAAAGAACGGTAGCAGGCTGAGCAGCAAAATCCGGAAATGGAATTGCGCCACCACTGCCCTACCCCAGGAACCTATCATCGCTTGCAAATTCATCCGTGCCGCTCCTGTGTTTATGTGCTTGAGATATGTTGCGCATTCCGCGCACTTTGCCGGTCACGCCCCAGCAGACGTTGTATGCCCAGCCATTGTTGCGACCAGAAACCGTGTCCGTAGTCGCGCGAACTCCCCTCTGGAGCAGGCAACTGATCGCGGATACCGGTCAGGGAAAATTCCTTGATGAACAAGGCGGTGCCAAACAAGATATCCCAGAGCGGAAACAGCACGGCAAAATTATGCCCGCCTATACTGCCCTTGCCATGCGTTTCGTGGCCTATGCCTATCGCATGATGGGTGCGGTGGTAACGCGGCGAAACCAGCAAACGCTCGCCCCAGCGACCGAAATGGATACGCACATTGGCGTGCTGCAGGCTTTGCAGCATGCGCGAGACCACCACCAGCATCACGTATTGACCCGGCTGCACGCCGATGACAATGGCGATCAGGCCCATGTAAATATCGCGCAGCACATCGTCGAATAAGTGGTTGCGGTTGTCGCTCCACAGGTTCATGTTGCGCTGGCTGTGATGCACGCTGTGCAGCGCCCACCACCAGTTGAACTGATGTTCGGCACGGTGATACCAGTAATCAAAGAAATCGAGCACCAGCAGATACACCAGAAACACCAGCACCGGATGCTCTAGCATGCCCGGCCACAGGTTTTCCAGATTAAACGGATTAACCCCCTGCAGATGCGCCAGCGCAGTCAGGCTGTCCAGCATGGGGTCTAGCAGCAAAAAAATCAGTACCGAAAATATCCCCAAACGGTGCAGCGCGGTGTAGATGAAATCATTCCAGCGCGCATAGGGATCGCTGATTTTATGTACTGGCATCAAGGCTTCCAGCGGTCTGAGCACGATGAACAGCAAGAGCAATTCGCACACGCCCATCAGAAACCATTCGACACCGTGAAAGGCGTCTTCAACAAACTCGCCCAGGCCAATCTGGAACACCAGCGGTTGCACGATAGCTTCAAAAATCCAGGCTTGCGCGTTAGCGAATAAATCTAAAAAATTCATGGATGCTTTTTAACAGAATAAAGGGGATGTTCACGCAAGCTGGCAAAGCAAAAACCTTTTTGCTCCAGGCCGGTGAGCAAAGGCTCCAGGTTTTCCGGTGCCCACGGCGTCTTGCGTGACCAGATGCCAAGGTGCGCCATAAAGATATCACCGTCTTTCAAGCCATCAAGCGCGCGCTTGAGCAAGGCCGGATTACTCCAACTTTCACTGGGCAATTCATCACCGGAAAAACCGGCTGGTGCCCAACCCGCATGGGCATAGCCACAGGCCAGAGCGGCCTTTTGCAGATTCGGGCTCAGTTTGCCGCCGGGCGCACGCCAGTAAGGGTCTAGTTTGCTGCCGGTCAATTGCGTAAAGCGCTGATCGACGCGGCGTAATTCATCGCAATACTGCTGCGCCGTCCATACCAGTTTTTTACCGGCTTGCGCACCGAATTGCGGCTTGACTTCAATCCGGCCATCGGGCAAATCGCGCGACAGGTAAACGTGATCAAAGGTATGGGTGCCGAAGGCATGGCCGTCTTGCACCAATTGCTTCCAGTACGGCGCCCAGGTCTGGTCGAGAGAGTAATCGCCATTGACGGTTTTTTCATTGGCCAGAAAAAACGTCGCCTTGATGCGGTGCCGGCGCAACGTGTCGGCAATGAGCCCGGCCTGCGACTGGCTACCGGTATCAAAACTCAGATACACGGTGGCCTTGCAGTTTGCCGGCGCAGGTGCGGCCGCAGTTGAAACCGCAGGCAGCGCCGCCAGACTGAACAGCGTTGCGAATACGGCAGATTTTCCGGGCTTCATCGTTAGCGGGAGTTACATGGTCGCGGCACGGTCATGGAAATACACGCCATGCGGCGAGCGGCCTACCGGAATAAGCTTGATGACCTTTTTGCTGGCGACATCAATCACCGCCACTTTTTTAATCCAGCGCAGCGTCGCCCACAAGGTCTTGCCATCCGCACTGAGTTCCATACAATCAGGGCCGCCCGGCACCGGAATAGTGCCGACGTTTTCCAGCGTCACTTGATCGATGATATTGATCGTATTGGAAGTGCGGTTAGAGACGAACACATGGCGCTTATCACCCATGGAACGGAAATTGTGCGTACCAGCGCCAGCGGTAATGCGCTTGACGGTTTTTTGGGTGCGCCAATCGATGACTTCGACGTAATCCTTACCCATGATACCGACCAGCAAATGCTTATCATCCGGTGTCATGACGATACCGGCCGGCAGTTTGCCGACGGGAATAGTCCACTTGACTTTCTGGGTCGCCAGATCAATCGCCGACACTTGGTCGCTACCCTGCTGGGTAATGAAAACGGTGCTGCTGGCGGCATCAAACGCCATATGGCTAGGTAGTTTTGCCAGGGGAACGCGATTAGCCAAAGTAAAGTCTTTGCCGTCGTATTTGTAAAAATCGACGCGATCCAAGCGTAGTGAATTCGAGATAAACCATTTCTGGTTAGGCGAAAAACCGATCTGATAAGGATCCGCAACATCCTTGATGCGCTTTTGGATCTGGCCGGTTTTGGGATCAAGAAACACCAGTTCATCACCGACGGCATTGGCGACGAT
Source organism: Undibacterium piscinae (assembly GCA_003970805.2). Taxonomy (GTDB): domain Bacteria; phylum Pseudomonadota; class Gammaproteobacteria; order Burkholderiales; family Burkholderiaceae_D; genus Undibacterium; species Undibacterium piscinae. The sequence goes on along the minus strand of CP051152.1, from coordinate 183,872 downwards.
CAGCGACTTATTATCCGGCGTTGCCATCAGATGATGCGGCTCTTTACCGATAGGGAATTTGTCGAGCTCTTTATAGCTTTCCTGATCCAGCAAACTGACGGTAGCGTCGCGCGAATTAAGGATCACCACCACACCAGCCTGAGCCTGCGGAAAAATGACAGAAAACAAGGAGAACAAGACTAAAGATACACCACAAAAACGAAGCTGCATGAAAGATGACCGCTTAAAAAATGTTGGATACGAGAAAAATAAAATACTGGTAAAAAATACCGGCTATCAATGATCAATGCATTACCAATACACAAAGCAATACACAAAGCAATACACAAAGCAATACACAAAGGCAAAGCAAAAAGCATAACAGTAGGTATTTTACCGCGCCTAGACAGAGTACGAGAGCTGATACAAAAAAAGCCCCTCTCCTTTTAACAATGTTTTGCGTCAAATCAGTAGCTACGGTAATAAAGTAGCCACTAAGTAGCGTTTAGCCTGACCTGAAAATGCCAACAATACGGTGATGCACGAGCAATCTACACACGCGAATGGCGGAAAATCGCCAATTTGGTCTACAATTGCGCCAGTTTTTTAATCGAATAAGGAAGAAACATGGCAACTATCACTACCGTATCTGGCTTGCAATACGAAGATAAAGTCGAAGGCACAGGCGCTCAAGCTCAGGCTGGCAATAATGTCGATGTACATTACACAGGCTGGCTGCAAAACGCCGATGGCAGCGCCGGCAAAAAATTTGATTCCAGCAAAGACCGCGGCACACCGTTCTCTTTCGCATTGGGCGCCGGCCAAGTCATCAAGGGCTGGGATGAAGGCGTACAAGGGATGAAAATCGGCGGCACCCGCGTCCTGACTATCCCGGCAGCACTGGGCTACGGCGCGCGTGGCGCCGGTGGCGTGATCCCTGCGAACGCCACTTTGATTTTTGAAGTTGAATTGTTAGGCGTGTAATGAAATAAGGGGAGTATCCATATCTAGACTCAGTTTTTCGCAGATCCAGCGTGCGCCTTACTGAACAAAAGATGGATACTCGCCCCTAGTATAAAGAGCCTCCGCATTGACGGAGGCTTTTTTATACACAGTGGAGAAAGCATGCCATGTATATGGGTTGCACATTGGCAGCACATCAAAATTGTCTTGAAAGTGTAAATCTTGACTCATGAGCTAACCTAAATGATAAACTGGCAGAAGTTAATTAGATTGCAAAACCAGCGATGCAAGTGCAAGTGACATTGCCCTAATAGTGCAATTAATTAGTGCACCTGATAGTGCACCGAAAAATGGCAGCAAAGAAACTACAAGATAACCATCGCCATCACTACTGCATCCACCGCCGTTTGAATACGCTACCACCTACCAAGTCAAGCTTGCTTTTATGCCTCACACCAGCGCTCCCGTAACTCCCGAACAAACCACAACAGCACAAGCATCTCCGGACATTCTTTATGGAGCACAACAACCGGAACTCATACTCCATGAAGTGCTGGCCGATTTGCTTGAAGCCAGTGCTTCCAGGTTACCGGATCAACCGGCGCTGATTTTAGGCGACACGGTAGTTAGCTATGGGCAGCTCAATGCCTGGGCTGATAACGCCGCCTCACAACTGATCAAGGCTGGCGTGCGCCCCGGACAAATTATTGGCTTATGGCTGCCGCGCGGCATAGATTTACTCGTCATGCAGGCGGCGATCGCCAAGACCGGCGCAGCCTGGTTGCCATTTGATGCCGATACTCCGGTGGAGCGTATCGCGGTATGCCTGGAAGACGCGCAAGCCTTTGGCATCGTCAGTTGCCAGGCATTTGCCGCACCACTAAGCGCACTAGCCTGCAGCATCTGGACTTCTGAGAATTTACTGTTGCCGGCAGAGGCTCCCTTACTACGGCGCCAGGGCGCATTGCCCAGCCACCCTGCCTATGTGATTTACACGTCCGGCTCAACCGGAAAACCCAAGGGCATTGCGATTACCCAAGGCAGTATCTGCCACTTTTTACGTAGCGAAAACAGCGTCCTTGGCGTATGCAGCACAGACCGCGTGTATCAGGGCTTCTCGGTCGCGTTTGACATGTCGTTTGAAGAAATCTGGATCAGTTATCTGGCCGGTGCCTGCCTGTGGATCGCGCCGCGCGAAGTGGCGCTGGATCCCGATGCGCTACCGCATGAGCTAGACCAGAATCAGGTTACCGTCTTGCATGCGGTCCCCACCCTGCTGGCCTTGTTTAGCCGTGATGTACCTTCTCTGCGCATCATTAACCTGGGCGGCGAGATGTGCCCGGAAAGCCTGGTGGCACGCTGGGTCAAACCAGGCCGGCGATTATTCAATACCTATGGCCCGACCGAGGCAACCGTCTCGGCCAGTCTGGCCGAATTACATTTAAACGAACCGGTCACGATAGGTAAACCCTTACCCAATTACGGCTTACTGGTGATAGATGTCGCCGTGGAAAACGGCTTACGCTTACTGCCGCGCGGTGAAACCGGTGAGTTGTGCATCACCGGCCCCGGTGTCGCCGAAGGTTATCTGGGGCGCCCCGACCTGACGGCAGAAAAATTTTTGGCCAACCCCTGGGCCAGCGGCGCCTACGATCAGCGCCTGTATCGCACCGGTGACCTGGCGCGCATTGCCGCAGATGGCAGCGTGCAATGCCTGGGCCGGTCCGACGATCAGGTAAAAATTCGTGGTTTCCGCGTAGAGCTTGGTGAAATCGAGGCAGTACTGGCAAAACAATCGGGCGTAGGCACAGTAGCGGTGATCTTGCGCCAGGAAGACGGCATCGATCAGTTGATCGCTTTCATCGTACCTGAAGCCGATCTCACGCTATCTAGTGCGGCACTCCGGGCTGCGCTGGCGGCGGTGTTGCCGCCCTACATGGTGCCAGGCCGTTTTGAAAGCCTGCTGGAAATGCCGCGCCTGACCTCGGGCAAGATAGACCGCAAGGATCTCAAGGCTCGCAAATTGACGGTACTGAGTAGCTCCGCCGAATCCGATAGCGCGGCCAATCCGGCCGAGGAAGTCTTGTTCACCGCCTTGCATGGCTTATTTCCCGGACAGCCGGTACGCAGGGAACTCGATTTCTTTGCCGATCTTGGCGGCCACTCTTTACTCGCCGCACGCCTGGTATCAGCCTTGCGTGCCGACCCGCGTTTTGCCTACTTCAAGATCAGTGATATTTATCAGCACAGACATGTCGGCCAGATTGCTATGGTGCTGGCGCAATCCCAGAGCAGCACCACGGAAAACGCGGAAGCCTGGAACCCGCCATCGAGCCTGAAACGCTGGATCTGTGGCGCAGCGCAAGCGATCGCCATTCCCTGGCTGGTAGCGATGCGCATGATGCAATGGCTGACGCCGTTTTTCGCCTATCACTTCCTTACCGGCGAACCGGACGACTCGATTACGCGCGCAATTGCCTTATCGGTAGGCGTATTTCTACTGCTGACACTCATGGAATTTGTGGTCGCCATCGCCGGCAAATGGCTGATCGTCGGACGTCTGAAAGCCGGGCGCTATCCGCTCTGGGGCCTGACCTATTATCGCTGGTGGTTGGCTGACCGCTTGGTAGAGGCAGCACCGGTGTATATGCTGAGTGGCTCATCGCTGTATGTATGGTGGTTGCGCGCCTTGGGTGCGAAAATCGGACGTGATGTAAATATCGGCTCCATGACCTTGCGCGCTCCCGATCTGCTGGAGATCGGCGACCAGGTCAGCATAGGTAATGCCAGTAACTTTGAAAATGCCAGAATCGAACGTGGCGAGCTGCGTTTGGGTAAGATCAGCATAGGTAACGATGCCTGCGTTGGTTCTTATGCTGTACTCGAAGGCGGCGTCTCGATTGCCGCCTTCGGCCATCTGGAAGGACAATCAGCCCTGAGCGAAGGCCAGGCTATCCCGGCCAAACGTATCTGGCGCGGCTCCCCCGCGCATGACATAGGCGCATTTGATCCGGCGTCGATTGCAGCGCGTCCGGCAGTGAGTAAGTTGCGCCTGGCCGGCGAAGCGCTGTTCTTTATTTTTGGCAGCGCCCTGATTGCTGCGCTGTTTTTCCTGCCGGTATTTCCTAGCTTTGTCACCATAGATTTAATCGATAACGTCGAGACTTTTCCATGGTTGCAGGGCAATTCGGTTCCGTTTCAACTGGCGAAATATTTTTTACTGGCCTTCCCTGCCACCGCGGTACTCATCATCTGCACCGCGCTATTGTCTGCCGGAATACGCTGGAGCGTGTTGCCTAAGCTTAGGCCTGGCAGCTACTCCATCCATGGCAATACCTATTGCGCCAAATGGCTGGTGAACCAAATCCAGGAATCTAGCCTGAATGTCTTGCATGGCGTCTACGCTACCGTATATGCACCTTTTTGGTATCGCCTGCTCGGCGCCAAGGTCGGTAAAGGCGCCGAGATCTCGACTGCGCTCGGCGTGGTGCCGGATATGCTGACTCTGGGTGATGAAACCTTCATCGCTGATGCGGTACTGCTAGGCGATGAACAGATAGACGGCGGCTGGATGAGCATGAAACCCACGGTCATTTCGCGCCGCAGCTTTGTCGGTAACGGCGCGTATATCCCTGACGGCACCATCTTGCCCGAAAACGTACTGATAGGCGTGCACAGTACCGCCCCCGCCAATCAGACCATGCGTGAAGGCGATACCTGGCTAGGCTCACCGGCGATACATTTGCCAGCGCGCGAAGAAGTCAAGGGCTTCCCTGAAGAACTGACTTTCAAGCCTTCGGTGTGGCGCCGGATAGGCCGCACCCTGGTAGAGACTTTCCGTATCATCGCACCGCATGCGATGGTGATCTCGGTCGGCTATACCATAGTGCTTGATCTGATGCCGCTGGCCGGTGAAGACCGCTGGGCAGAAGTGATGTACTACCTGGTATTGGCGGGTCTGGGCTATGGTGTCGGCTGCTTCGCTTTCGTCCTGACGTTGAAGTGGCTATTGGTGGGACGCTACCAAAAAAGTAGTTCCCCTATGTGGACCCGCTTTGTCTGGCTATCGGAAGCCATTACCAATCTGTACGAAGGCATTGCCGTGCCCAATTTCATGCGCTATCTGCGCGGTACGCCGTGGTTGCCACTGGCTTTCAATCTACTCGGCAGCAAAATCGGCAAAGGCGTGTATATGGATACCACTGACATCACGGAATTCGATTGCGTTAGCATCGGGGCTTACAGCGAGATCAATGCGCTGGCTTGTCCGCAAACCCATTTATTCGAAGACCGCGTCATGAAAATCGACCACGTCAACATTGGCGAACGCGTGTATATGGGACCACGCAGTTCAGTGCTATACAGTGCGGTAGTCGGTGACGATGCCAAACTCGGTGCACTCACGCTAGTGATGAAAGGCGAATTCATACCGGCAAAATCGAGCTGGCGCGGTTGCCCGGCCGCCATAGCCACTGCCACTCCATCAATCCCGGCAGCTAGGCCGCTGGCTGCCGCCATCTAATCAAATTCAGGCAAGGCAATGTCACGACTCCCCGTTTACCCTTGGCCAGATAAGCTGGTAGCCGCACTCAAGGCTTTAGCCGAACATGGCTTAGTACTCGTGAGTGTGGCAACCCCGCCAGCTGCCAGCCGCGAATTTACCAGGCAACGGATACGATCGGCATTATCAGACCTACTGAGCAACAACTTTGATATTCCGGCCGGACAAATACAGTTAGATCATGAGCCCGGCAAGCGGCCGGGACAACATCTGGCGATACCAGGTCATCACATCGCGCTGTCGATCAGCCATGAACCAGGTCTATCCATCGCCGCGATTTGCGATGGCAGGCCAGCCACCACGATAGGAATAGACTTGCTGCGGATAGCACATCTGCCGGACTGGCGAGACGTGGCCGGATTGTACCTGGGCGAGCAAATCACCGCCTCTATTGCCAGCGCGCCACTGGCACAGCAAGCGCCTTATTTCGCCGCCCATTGGGCACGTCTGGAAGCTACATTTAAGTGCCGTGGCTTGCCATTGAGCGAATGGTCGGTACAACTCGAACGCGAGCTAAGCGGATGCACATTCAGCGAACTCGATTTGCCTGAGGGATATGCGGGGGCGCTTGCCATCTCAGATTCAGTGAACCCGAACTAAGGGTGAGAGTGTTTTGCACTAGCAGCGCCAGCATAGTCCCGCCAAACCTTCCTACAAAAAGCACGCCCCCCGCTAGTTCATTGGCGATCCGCCAAGGCAATTACATCAAACGACAGAAAATTAAAAAAGCATTTATTCTGTCGGCGAAACATGCGAATAACAGGAATAGGGGAAACAATATCCGAAAGCTGCATTTTGAACCGCCCCGCCATAAAGCTGGGCAATTCTTGATTCGTGCCGTTCGTGTGTTTCGAGTTCTTGCGTGTTTTTGGTGGACCATGTTTTTCGTCAGGCTCAGCAAAAATCTGAGCAAATCTGAGTAACTGCAACTCAGCCCAATCACCACTTCAGAGCAATTACCACTTGGCCTTAGATAAGATCACCAGCCATTTGCGCAATACCAAAATTTCCAGATGCCCGGCTTGTACGCCGGTAGAGCATTCCATGACAGGATTGACGCGATAGTTGCGTCGTCGAAAATCCATACAAACAAAAATTTCACGGCTACCCAGGCGCATCAAAAAAGACCTAGGCGCAAATTGCAGGCTGAAACGTGCATCGAAAGATTGTTCAAGGTTAGTCATGGTTATCTCCGTCTGGTTGACTTCAGGAGTCTCAAAAATTCTGAAAACTCGGTAAATGAATGAATTACTAGCGGTACTGCATGTTTCACACTTTAACAGAAACTACTGTATATGCAATCAGTAGTTGGATTTTTCAGCTATTTCGCGTGGCTTTTACAACAAAATTGAATTTCCCTGAATAAGCGATTATACTGATTTTATATACAGTAGTTTTTTTTATTCCGCAATCTATGAAATCCAACTCATCCCCGACACCAGAGAGTATTCATCCATCGTTATGGCGTGCCTCACAATTGGCACGCGGTGTCGGCGACTATCTGGCTTGTGGCTATCCGGCACTGGCGGCAGAATTGCCGGGGGCCGGTTGGCCCGGTGGAGCGCTCACCGAAATCCTGATTCAGCATCAGGGCACGGCAGAGTTGCGCCTGCTACAACCGGCATTAGCCAATTTGACGGGCGGCCAGATTATTTTTCTGCAAGCCCCCTATCAACCGCAAGCGTTGGCGCTGGCAGAACTAGGCATGGATCTTTCGCGCCTGTTGTGGCTACGCTGCAGCAAACATGCCGATGCGCTATGGGCCGCCGAACAAATTCTGCGCAGCGGCAGTTGCGCCGCCCTGTTGTTTTGGCCAAATCAAATAAAAACGGAAAACCTGCGTCGCCTGCATCTGGCGGCACAGAGCGGTAACACGCTATTTGCCGTAATACGCCCGTTGCAACAGGCGTTTAACCCCTCCCCCGCCCCCTTACGCCTCAAGCTGAAGAGTTCAGCCGTGGGTTTGCAGGTAGAAATCATCAAGCGGCGTGGTGCGCCAGGGCATACGCCTTTGACGATTCCGCTAGCCCGGCTGTCATCAATGTACAGCGCCAACCCAGAGATCACTACCTATGACTATGCCGCCCGCCCCCTCAGCGAAGACAGCGAGGCCCACGACTCATCACCCGCCGGAAAAACGTCCACCGGCAAGCCTGTGGCTGGCCGTACATCTGCCTCAACTAGCTACAGAAGCATTTCGGCCGAACTGGCTGGCTGATGATGGGGCCGTCGTACTAGATAAAAATCGTGTAGTGGCGATCTCGGCACTGGCCCGGGCTGCCGGAGTGCAAGTGGGTATGCGCAGTGGCAGCGTACATATGCTGCTGCCCGGCGCCACGCTACAACAGCATGATGTCGCCCTGGAAAATGATCTCTTGCACAAGGTGGCAATCGCCTTGCTGCAGTACTCGCCGCAAGTGGCCGGTGCCGAGCGCGCCAGCCTGCTGATGAATATCGGTGCCAGCTTGCGCCTGTTTGGCGGAGTGCGCCAATTGCGCCGGCGCGTGGCGGCCAGCATGGCGGCCTTAGGCGTCACTGCCAGCTTAGGCTATGCAACTAACGCAACTGCTGCATGGTTGCTGGCGCAGGCCGCTGCAGCAAGCGGCCGGCACGGCAAATACTGCCTCAATCCCGCTAAGCTGGCACGCCAGCTTGACCCGCTGGCGCTTAAGCTGTTGCCTGCCGCAGCGCCATGGCATGAATGGCTCAATGGCATTGCCTGCCACGATTTAAAAAGCTTACGCCAGTTACCGCGTGCGGGACTGCAACGACGCTGCGGCAAAGCCTTACTGTCAACGCTAGATTACGCCTATGGCGAGGCGACTCAATTACACCAATGGCTAACAGTACCAGCGCAATTTTTCGCACGCAGCGAGTTACCGGAGCGCATAGAACACGCCGAGGCGATATTTAATTTTGCCCATGCTTTGCTACAACAACTTTGCGGCTGGCTATCAGCCAAGCAGTTAGCAGTGAGCCAGATACAACTGCTGCTTGAGCACGAACGGGGGCGCCTTGCAGTGCTGCCCACAGAAATCATCATCACATTGGCTGAGGCAAGCAATCAGGCCGAACATCTGGCGCGACTATTAAAAGAGCGCCTGGCGCAACTGTCACTGGTAGCCCCGGCCATCGCCTTAAGCCTGCATGCGACGCAGGTCGCCGCGAGGCAAGCCGCCAGCGCCAGCCTGTTCCCTGAACCTGGCAACAGCAAGCAGGACCAGCATAGGTTATTGGAATTATTGGTCGCCCGCCTAGGGGCTGAAAACGTCTTGCAAGCGGCACCGCGCGCTGACTATAGGCCGGAACTGGCAAACCACTGGGTCTCGGCCATGCCAGCACGCCAACACGCAATATCAGCAACAACAGCTGCAGCGGCAGCGGCAACAACAGCGGCAGCCTGCGCATTCCGCCCCCCACCGGGAATAATGAACCGCCCGGCCTGGTTACTCGCATCGGCGATTCCGCTGGAAGTACGTCAGCATCGCCCCTGTTACGGTAGCACCCTGACGCTACTTTCACCGGCAGAGCGGATAGAAGCGGGCTGGTGGAACGGTCAATTGGTGACCCGCGATTACTTTGTCGCCGAAAACAGTGAACACCTGCGCTGCTGGATCTACCGTGAACGCGTCAGCGCATCCCAACAATTAGCACGCAACGAGGCTGACGCTGCCTGGTATCTGCATGGCTGGTTCGGATAATGGCGCACATGACGATCAATACCCAAATAATGGCAAGCCCAGGACGCAATCCCCATGCGCCTTACCGGCACGATAGCCGGCAAAGCCGCAGCGCGATTGCGTCCTGGGCCTGCCGCTTGGTAGCTTTTAAACGCCACCCCGGCAAAACCGGCATCAAGCCTGCGGGGATGTCAATGAGTGCCACTGAGCGCTCATGCAAGCGATGAACACCGATGAATGCCGATGAACTCCGCTAAGCCTTGGCTAACTCAGAGTGCTATACAGCCCAGCACTTACCTGCCCGACTACGCCGAGTTATTTTGCCTGTCCAATTTCACGTTTCTGCAGGGCGCATCGCATGCCGAAGAACTGGTTGCACGCGCCGTCCAGCTAGCTTATAGCGCATTGGCGGTGACTGACGAGTGCTCGCTGGCCGGCGTAGTGCGCGCGCATCAGGAAGCGAAAAAACATGCGCTCCCTCTGCTGATAGGAAGTCATTTCAGGTTGAGCCAAGCCGGCGACCTCGATACCGCCGTACCCGCTAGCACGCTGATTGCACTGGCGCAAAATCGTGAAGGCTATGGCAATCTGTGCGAACTCATCACGCTGGCACGCACCAGGGTCAGCAAAGGAAGCTATCTGCTGACGCCACAAGATTTTACGGAACCACCAAACGAATACCAGCATCTGCGCGGCTTACCCGATTGCCTGATCATTCTGGTGCCAGATTATCCGGCCAGCATAGAAATTTTAGCCCGCCAAGCGGCATGGATTAAAACCTGCTTTCCGGGACGCGCCTGGATAGGTCTCAATTTGCTCACGCGTGCCATGGATGAACTGCACCAGGGCAGAGTCAATGCGATCGCCCATCACCAGCGCCTCCCGCTAGTTGCCATCGGTCAGGTCTGCATGCATGTGCGCTCGCGCAAGCCCTTGCAAGATACGCTAAGCGCCATCCGTCTGGGGAAAAGCATTGCCGACTGCGGCTACGCTCTGGCACCGAATGCCGAACAACACTTGCGTTCACGCTTGCGACTGGCCAATCTGTATCCTGCGGCGGCGTTGGCGGAAACCATCAAGATAGCCGGTCTGTGCAACTTCTCGCTGGATGAATTGCGCTACGAATATCCGGATGAGCTGGTGCCCGCCGGCCAAACACCGGCCAGTTATTTAAAGCAGGAAGTCTATCGGGGCGCAAGGCTGCGCTACCCCCGGGGTATCAGCGCGGAAATCACGCAGAAAATAGACTATGAACTGCACCTGATCAACGACCTCGCTTACGAGCCCTACTTCTTAACCGTGCACGATATCGTCAGATTCGCCCGCTCACAAGGCATACTGTGCCAGGGCCGTGGTTCGGCGGCCAACTCAGTGGTTTGCTATTGCCTGCACATCACCGAAGTCAGTCCGGAAAGTGACACTCTGCTGTTCGAACGTTTTCTGTCAAAAGAGCGCGGCGAACCGCCCGATATCGATGTTGATTTCGAGCACCAGCGGCGCGAGGAAGTGATCCAATACCTGTACAAAAAGTACGGCAGAAACCGCACCGCACTGGCAGCGGCAGTACACACCTACCGACCCAAAGGCGCCTTACGCGAAGCCGGCAAGGCGCTGGGAGTGGATCTGGCACTGGTCGATGCGGTCGCCAAGGCACATCACTGGTTTGACAGCAAGAGCGAGCTATTACAGCGCTTCAGTGAAAGCGGCCTCGATCCCGATTCTGCCCTGGCGCAGCAATGGGCCAGCCTGGCGACCCAGTTGCTCGGCTTCCCGCGCCACCTATCGCAACACAGCGGCGGCTTCGTGATCGCCAAGGGTAAGCTGTCACGCCTGGTGCCGATAGAAAATGCGGCAATGAAGGAGCGTAGCGTGATCGAATGGGACAAAGACGATCTCGAATCACTGGGCTTACTCAAGGTTGATGTGCTGGCACTGGGCATGCTATCGGCACTCAAACGTGCCTTTGATCTGATGGCGACACTGCCGGGCCGACCATCGCGCATGCAGGACATCCCGCGTGAAGACACTGCCACCTACAACATGATTTGCCAGGCCGATACCATAGGCGTATTTCAGATCGAGTCACGGGCGCAAATGAGCATGCTGCCGCGCCTGCGCCCCAGGACTTTTTATGACCTGGTGGTGCAAGTGGCAATCGTCAGGCCCGGCCCTATACAAGGCGGCATGGTGCATCCGTATTTACGCCGCAGACAGGGCAAAGAAGCCATCAGCTACCCGAAACCTGAGATAGAGAAAATACTCGCGCGTACCCTCGGTGTGCCGATTTTTCAGGAGCAAGTGATGCGTATCGCCATGGTTGCGGCCGATTTTACGCCGGGCGAAGCCGATGAGTTACGGCGCGCCATGGCTGCCTGGAAACGCAAGGGCGGCCTGGCGCATTACAAGGAGCGCATCACCAGCAGCATGATAAAAAATGGTTATACGGCATCATTTGCAAATAGCATTTTCAATCAGATGCTGGGCTTTGGCGATTACGGCTTTCCCGAAAGCCACGCCGCCAGCTTTGCCATTCTTACTTACGCCAGCAGTTGGATCAAATGCCATGAGCCGGCGGTGTTTTTATGCGCCCTGCTCAATTCCCAGCCTTTGGGTTTTTATTCAGCATCGCAACTGGTACAAGACGCGCGCCGTCATGGCGTCGAAGTCCGGCCCGTGACAATTAGCCAAAGCAACTGGGAATCTAGCCTGGAAACCGACAATTCGGCACGCCCAGGAAAAATCGCGGTGCGACTCGGGTTTTCTCTACTGCGCGGGATGTCGGCCGAGGCAACTGTGCGGATACAACAAGCGCGTGCGCAGCAAGCCTACTCCGACATCAGTGATCTGGCACGACGCGCCCAACTGAACCGGCGCGATATCGAAGCCCTGGCCGCCGGCAATGCCCTGGCGACACTAAGCGGACATCGCCGTCTGGCCTTATGGCAGGCGATAGCGGCAATTCCCGACAAGGATTTACTGCATACGACCACGCTCGAAGAGCTAACGCCAGCGCTGACGGCCCCGAGCGAAGCGCAAGAAATAGTCAGCGACTACCATAGCGCCGGACTGACCCTGGGGCGCCATCCGCTGGCCTTATTGCGTCAGCGTTTGCTGGCCATGCGTTTCCTGCCGGCAGAGTTGCTCAACAGCTTTCAACATCGCCAGTTCGCACGCGGTTGCGGCATGGTCACCGTGCGCCAGCGCCCCGGCACAGCCAAAGGCGTGCTGTTCATCACGATAGAAGACGAGACCGGACCGGTCAATGTGATTATCTGGCCGTCACTGGTCGAACAGCAACGTAAGGAAGTGCTCAATGCCAGACTGTTAGGTGTGTACGGAATCTGGCAACGGGAAGGAGAAGTCTGCCATCTGGTGGCAAAACGTCTGGTAGATCTCTCGCATTTACTGGGACAACTAGACAGTGTCAGCAGGGATTTTTGCTAACTCCAAGCCGGTTGCGACCGGAGTAATCAAGCGTAACAACTACTCACTCATCTGCGGTTGGGCGATGGTCCTTAACTGAAAACGACCATCGTTATTGAACAACCAGGTTTCGGTGATTTCCAGCTTGCCATTTTTAACCAAGAACGAACTAGGCTTGGGAAACGGCGCCGAATTACTGATACTGGCCAAGGCGATGTTTTCTGTCACTTTATCGTGATTGCTGCGTACCACATCACTGCGCAACAACTTGCCATCGGCATTAAGTGAGTACTTCAAGACGATCACCGAACGCAGCAAGGCTTGCGGCCTGTCGGTATACACTTTGCTGGCATTCATCTCAGAAATACGCAACGCCAATTCACGCTTATAACCGTTGAGCGTAAAGGCTCTGGAAGAACCGACATCGGCCTTTTTTGCGGCCTCATCGCCTTTTTTTCCGCCAGGCGTAGACGTAGAACAAGCTGCAAGCACACAACTACAAAGTAATACCAAGCGTCTCATTTTCATGCCACATGTTTTCCAGTTACGTGATCAGCTCAAACTAAGCCTAAGCCACCACTATTTTTCATCGTCTTCCGGCAAAGTCAGGCGTCCGGTATGGTAATCATACTCGTACACCTCACCGTAACGCCCCCACTCAATCGCGACCTCAAATACGCGCTTGGCTTCATCGGCTTTCAGGAACTCTTCCAGCAACTCTATGAACGGTTGCTCAGGCAGGCTACCGCTACTCTCTTGCTCCAGATTACGCCGGATATGTGCTGCCAAAGGTACATGTGTGAGCAACTGCTGTCCGAACAAGTCTTTTCGTAAGGTCTGGTCCGCCTCCGCATAGTGATGACCCAGAGCGGTAAGAATAATATCGCCCTTTTCCAGAATCGCCAATCCCAATAAACTCAGTGCCTCATAAGTAGGGAACAACTGCTCATCGGTAAGATCGACTTCGCCAGCCAATTGCGGTAAATCGGCGCGCCCGTTGAACGGCGCTTCAGCCAACAGATCAAGCACGCCTTCTATGCGGCTAACCTCGGTTTGCGGCAGGCGATAACCCAAATGCCTGACATGTGCCGCACCCGTAGCAACTTCCTGCTGGGTACGCATGGTCATCAGGCCATACACCTCATCAATCAGCGCCCTGACCTCAATCGCATCGACATCGCGCGGACGTACCAGATCGATTTTCACTTCACAGCGAATGCAGCCGGGATCACTGGACATGATGATGATGCGGTCGGCCATCATGACCGCTTCTTCGATATTATGCGAAACGATCAATATCCCTTTGGTCGGAATGCGCTTTTCATCCCAGAGTTCCAGCATATCGTTACGCAGGGTTTCGCCGGTCAGGACATCGAGCGCAGAAAACGCCTCATCCATCAACAGCACATCGGGATTCGTCACCAGGGCGCGTGCGATACCCACCCTTTGCTTCATGCCGCCCGATAGCTCACGTGGCAAGGCACCGCCAAAACCAGCCAGGCCTATCAACTCCAGCACCGCATCGGCGCGGGTTTTGCGCTCATCGACCGGTACCCCCTGCGCCTCTAGTCCAAGCTCGACATTCTGTTGCACCGTTAACCATGGAAACAAGGCAAATGACTGAAACACCATGGCGATCCCGGCCACCGGCCCGTAAATCGCCTGCCCGCGATACGCAAGCTGACCTGTATCGGCCGGTATCAAGCCCGCCATAATGCGTAGCAAGGTCGATTTACCGGAGCCAGACTTGCCCAGCAGCGCAACGATTTCACCTTCCGCCAACTCGAAATCTAGCTTCTCCAGTACGCTACGTGCATGACCATCGGCCGCCCTGAAAGATTTGGCGACCTGATTTAGTCGTATTAATTTTTGGTTCATAATTATTCTCCTGCTGATCCTGGCTTTTCGTCGCAGCTAAATGTATCCGCTGCATTCGCTGAATTATTCGCATTAATAAGCATGCTTAGTTGCTCAACTTAGTTACTCAACTTAGCTGCTCAACTTAGCTGCTGCGGTCTGCGGCCAGCGAATACAGCCTGCGCCAGAAGAAGCGATTAAGTAGCATGACGAATACGCACATCACCGCGATACCGAGCGCGATACGATGAAAATCCCCCAACTCCGTCATCTGCTTGATATAACTACCCAGACCATCGGCCACCAGCGTGGTTTTACCCCAGGTAACGTACTCGGCCACGATACTGGCATTCCAGGAGCCACCGCTGGCGGTAATCGCACCGGTCACATAGCTAGGAAAAACTGCCGGCAAGTAAACGCGCTTCCATTTCAGCCAACCCTTCAGACCAAGATTATCGGCCGCCAGACGCAATTCATTGGGTATGGCGGCCGCCCCTGCCACCACGTTAAACAGGATGTACCATTGGGTACCAAACACCATCAGCGGACTGAGCCAAATATTCGGATTGAGTTTTAGCGACACCATAAAAAACACCACGACCGGAAACATCAAATTGACCGGAAAGGCGGCCAGAAACTGCGCCAGCGCTTGCACCCGCTGCGAGTATTCCGGTCGCAAACCCACCCACACCGCAACCGGCACCCACACCAGCGAGGCCAAGCCTATCAGCAGCAGCACGCGCAGCAAGGTAATCAAACCCAAACCCACCACATGCACCACTTCAGTCCAGCCAACGTCAACATGTACAAAACTTAGCAGCCGATACACGGCCCACACGCAGGCCAGCACCAATGCGCCATCCCAGAACAGCCGCCACAGCCGGCTAGGTTGCCGCACTAAAGACTGGCTGGAAGTGCCGTCGTAGCTCAGGCTAAACCAACCCAGCGCACGACCCAGCCACGCCCACAAGCGCTCAGACCAGGAGCGGAGCCAGTAACTGCTACGCATCCAGTCCAGCAACCAGGATTGCTGTGCAGTATCGCCCTGCGATTCTTCAAAACGAAATTTATCCGCCCATGCCAGCAAAGGACGGAAAAACAATTGGTCGTACAATAAAATCCCCGCCAGCATTGCCGTAATCGCCCAGGCAATCGCCATCCCATTTTCAGCCTCAATCGCTACCGCGATATACGAACCTATGCCGGGCAATTTGATGTCTTGACCAGCAACCGAAATCGCCTCGGCCGCCACCAGAAAAAACCAGCCACCCGACATCGACATCATCATGTTCCACAGCAGGCCGGGCATGGCGAACGGCAGTTCCAGACGCCAGAAGCGCTGCCAACCGGATAGCCGAAAAATACGCGCAGCCTCATTAAGCTCCGGTGGCACCGTACGCATCGATTGGTAAAGGCTAAACGCCATATTCCATGCCTGCGAAGTAAAGATCGCAAACACCGCTGCACACTCTACCCCCAGCAAATTCCCCGAAAATAAAGCGATAAACGGCGCGATGGCAATCGCCTGAAAGCCCAGGATAGGTACCGATTGCAAGATGTCGAGCGCAGGCACCATGACTCTTTCAGCTGCGGCGTATTTCACCGCAATGGCGGCGAACAACAAGCTAAACAACAGAGAAAAACCCAGCGCCGTAAACATGCGCAAGATCGTGCGTAGCAGATAATACGGAAGGTAACTAGGGTCAAGCGAGATCTCCAGCGTCTCACCGACCGCAAACGGATGACTCATCTGCATGGCGGCAAAGGCAAACAGTACGATCAAGGCCAGAATCAGGGGCAGCAAGGCCCAGTCCCAGCGATTCGGCCCGAGGCTCTGCGAGGTATCTTCACGCCTCTGCAGGTTGAAAAGTTCAAACATGAGCCTGCTCCCAAATGCGGTGACCGGCAACTATAACGAGGATAAGAAAGTGTAAGGACGAACAATCTTCCCTAGCAACATAGCAAGCTGAAACCTTACGCCAACTCTAGATTGAATAATTTGTATGTGCCGACATGATTCCGATACCCGTCACGGGATACAGAAATTGCGTTAAACACGCGTGAAATTGGGGGGAAGAAAAACCAGCAGTCTGAATAAACCCCTTGCTTGCAACCACCCGCCATGATTGGCAAGATAGCAGCGAAACTCTGCGCTTACATTGCCAGGATGCGATCAATCAAGAATCGACAAGCGTCACTGTTCACAGCATGCGCTCCGCGAATAAGAAGCGCGTACTTTAGCACAGCGGCAGCGAGGCAGCCTATGCAAACAATGTAAATTTGACATAAGTCTAATGAGGCGTCACTCATGCGTAAGCTGAGTGTTGGTGGGCATTTCCGGCTGGGTCACGCCCTTACTTGAGCGACAATTTCAAGCGTGACCGCAGCTCCGCAGCGATCTCCTTTTGTTCCAGCTGTATCGCAAATTCCAGTGCCGACAAACCCATATTATTGATGAGATTTGCGTCTGCTCCTTCGTCCAGCAGAAGTTGAACCGCCGCCAGTTTGCCGGAGCGCACTGCCATCATCAAAGGCGTCGTTTTATTCGGAGACAGCGCATCGATATATGCGGCATGTTCCAGCAGTATTGAGATAATCTTCAGATCGCCTGCCAGCGCCGCATAGTGCAGCGCTGCCCATCCGGGCTGATTGATTTCGGCACCGGCATCAATCAATTTATTCACGGCCGCAAGATTAGCCAAATAGCCGGCCAGCATCAATGCCGTATCACCGTTGTGCGCACGTATCTCCAGCCTGACATCTGGGTGCGCAAGCAATACATCAAAAACCTTCATGGATTTTTCGCGCAAGGATCGATCATCATCACGGTTTCGCCGCGTACCGCCTCGACCGCATTAGGATCCATGCCCTTGCCCAGCAAAGTCTGAACCGTGCGTACGTCATTGAATTTCACGGCAAACATGAAATCATCGTAAGCGCCAGCCTGGGCTTGGCTAGTGGTCGCACCCAGGCTCACCAGCAGCATGCAGGACAGCACAATCCGCTGCAGCATCTGCGTAAATTTATCGTGTTTCATGCTCGCTCCTGATGGGTCACTCTGGTGGTTCACTCTGGTGCCTGGCTCAACGCCGTAGTTCAACCGCTTAATTCAATCGCTAGACTCAATGACTAGACTAAATGGCTTAGTTCAACGGCTAATCTTAAACAGGTCGAAAAAGTTTTGCGAGGTCACCTCTTGCACCCGTGACAGCGGCAAACCTTTCAGATCCGCCAAATACTCGCCGACATGCTTAACAAAGCCTGGCTCATTCATTTTACCGCGATGCGGCATTGGCGCCAGATAAGGCGAATCGGTTTCGATCAAAATACGTTCTATAGGCAGCGCCTTGGCGACCGCCTGCAAATCTTTCGCGCTCTTGAAGGTCAATATGCCGGAGAAAGAAATATAAAATCCCATCTCAATGGCGGCCAAAGCGACTTCCAGCGATTCGGTAAAGCAATGCATGACACCGGCTGCACCACCCTGATCCGTACCCGCGCCCTCCTCGCGCATGATGCGTATGGTGTCTTCCGATGCGGCACGGGTATGGATGATCAAAGGCTTGCCACTGATACGCGAGGCGCGTATGTGCTGGCGAAAACGTTCGCGCTGCCATTCCAGATCACCCTTGAGGCGAAAGTAATCGAGGCCGGTTTCACCGATCGCGATGATTTTCGGGTGCTGCGACAATTGCACCAGTTGCGCAGCGCTAGGCTCTTCGGTGTCTTCGTAATCCGGATGTACGCCTACCGAGGCATAGATATGCGGGTACTGTTCCGCCAATGCCAGCACCTGCGGGAAATCCGGCAAATCAACAGAGACGCACAAGGCATGGGTGACGCCGTTATCACTCATTTTTTGCATAATTTCCGGCAAGCGGGAGGCTAGCTCAGGAAAATTAATATGACAGTGCGAATCTATATACATGGATGAATTAATACCAGCGAGGTGAAAATAATAAAAGAGGAGACAAGCCAACTACCTGGCAGCGGCAATCACGTTCAATACCGCTTGCGCGGATATGGTGGCGGTGTCGCGCAGCAGGCTATGGTGCATATCGACGAAGCGCTGTCTGAGTCTGGACTGCAAGGACAGATCATTTAATTGCTGCCATAAGGCATTTGCCATCGCCTCCGGCATAGCCGCCGATTGTAAAAATTCGGGCACCACAAATTCTTCGGCAAGAATATTCGGCAAACCTATCCAGGGTTGATACCCCATATGCTTCAAGATCTGCCACGACGCTTCCATCATCTTGTAGGCTATCACCATAGGCTTCTTGAACAAGGCGACTTCCAGCGATGCGGTGCCCGATGCCACCAATACGACATTGGCGGCGGCGATCACGGTATGTGACTTACCATTGACCAGCAATACCGGCACGCCATCGAGACGCGCGGCCACCACCAGTTTAATATAGTAGGCACGTTGCTTTTCACCTACCATAGGCACCAATATCTGTAGCTGAGGATCTCGCTCGCAAAGAATTTTTGCGGTAGCGATAAACGCTTCGGTATTGTACTTAATTTCAGAAATACGGCTGCCCGGCAGCATAGCTACCACAGTGGCGTCTTGCGCGATGCCAAGCTCATTGCGCGCCGCCGCCATATCCGGTTCCATCGGTATCACTTGCGCCAGCGGATGACCGACATAAGTGGCCGGAATACCCGCCTTGCGGTAAATTTCCTCTTCAAACGGAAACACCACCAGCATGTGCGACACCGCTTGCGCAATCTTGTTGATACGTCCGCCACGCCAGGCCCAGATCGAAGGGCTGATGTAATGGATGGTCGGGATACCCGCCTGCTTGAGACGAATTTCCAGATCAAGATTGAAATCGGGCGCATCCACGCCGATAAACACATCGGGTTTTTCATCGAGCAAACGCTGGCAAAGTTGCTTACGGATGCCGGAAATCTCGCGGTAATGCATCAACACCTCGAAGATACCGCGTACCGACAACTTGTCCATAGGCCAGTCACTGACAAAGCCATGCTCCATCATGTGCGGTCCGCCTATGCCATGCATCAAGGCATCAGGCAATTGCGGCCGCAGTCCGGACAACAGGCGACCGGCGAGCAGGTCACCGGAAGTTTCTCCGGCAACCATGGCGATGGTGGTATTTTTTTTCACGTTTCGGTCTACTTAATGCGCTAGCGAATACTAGCGAACGATGCCGCGTGTGGCGTTATCGAGAAACTCGCGTATCGCCTGGACATGCGTCACTTGCTCCGGCGCCAGGCCAGCTATCTGCTGATCCAGCGCGGTCTTGGCCTGCTCCAGCGTCAGGCCGGATTTATATAGCAGCTTGTAAGACTGGCGTATCGCCGCAATTTGCTCGCGACTAAATCCGCGCCGTTTCAGACCTTCGACGTTAATCCCATGAGCGGCAGCAGGATTACCATTGAGCATGACAAACGGCGGCACGTCTTGCGTCAGGCTAGTGCTCATGCCTACCATCGCATGCGGCCCTACCTTGCAAAACTGGTGGATATTCGAGAAGCCACCCAGGATTACCCAGTCACCGATATGCACATGTCCGGCCAGTGCAGCATTATTGGCAAAAATCGTGTGATTCCCGACCTGGCAATCGTGCGCGATATGCACGTAAGCCATGATCCAGTTGTCATTACCTAAGCGGGTCACACCCAGATCCTGGGTAGTCCCGAGATTGAAGGTACAGAACTCGCGAATCACATTGCGGTCACCAATTTCCAGCCGGGTAGGCTCGCCCGCATATTTCTTGTCTTGCGGCGCCGCTCCTATCGAAGAAAACTGAAAAAAAGTATTGTCACTACCGATGGTGGTGTGACCTTCTATCACTACATGCGGACCAATTTTGGTACCGGCGCCAATGCAGACATCCGGCCCGATAATGGAATAAGCCCCGACCTCGACAGAGCTATCGAGACAGGCCTTGGCATCAATTAAAGCAGTTGGATGTATCGCCATGCTTACACCGCTGCTGGCGTAGTGACCCCCGCTGCCGCATCGTCGGCAGTACGTAAAGTACACATCAATTCACCTTCCACCGCCAATTGACCGTCGACGGTCGCTTTCGCCTTATATTTCCAGATCCCTCTGCTCACGCGGGTAATCTCAATTTCCATCTTTAATTGATCACCTGGCTCTACCGGACGCTTGAAGCGGACGTTATCGATACCAACGAAATACACGATAGTATTTTCGTCAGGTTTTTTTCCCATCGTCAGGAAGGACAGGATGGCAGCGGTCTGCGCCATCGCCTCGACCATCAAAACGCCAGGCATCACCGGCTTGTTCGGAAAATGGCCGTTAAAAAACTCTTCATTCGCCGTGATATTTTTGATCGCAGTAATGCTCTTGCCGCTCTCCCATTCCAAAACGCGATCAACCAGCAACATAGGGTAACGGTGCGGCAGATATTGTTTGATTTGATTGATGTCGAGAGTCTTCATGATTTTTCTTCTGTTAACAATTTAATTGATTTTTCAAGTGTGCGGATTTTTTCCCTCATACCACTGAGGTTACGCACGATAGCGGCGGTTTTTTCCCAATCGGCATTTTTTGCCAATGGGTAAAAACCGGTATATTGTCCGGCTTCCAGTATGGATCTGGAGACCATACTTCCGGAGGAAATATGGACATGATCTACGATAGTGAGATGTCCCAATATCATTGCCGCACCACCAAAGGTGCAGTGTTTGCCGATTTTGGCACTACCGGCAACACCCACGCAGCCGGCCATGGCGGTATGCGCGCCTATGTGGCAGTTGTGGCCGATCTGAATTTGATTGTCTAGCTTAACGCCCTCTTCGATAATGGTGTCAGCCAAGGCTCCGCGGTCTATGCTGGTATTGGCGCCGATATCGACATCGTCACCTATTAGGACGCGTCCGGTTTGCGGAATCTTGATCCACTTTCCGGCATCATTGGCAAAACCAAAACCATCTGCGCCTATCACTGCCCCCGAATGAATAGAGCAGCGTTTTCCCACCACGCAATAATCGTAAATAGTGACATTGGCGTGCAACTGGCTACCGGCATCAATACTCACGCCACGGCCTATCACCGAGCCGGCACCAATCACTACATTTTCGGCAATCACCGCTTCAGCCTCAATCGCCACCAGCGGCCCTATGCTGGCGCTAGCGGCAATCACCGCATACGGACTGACGCTGGCACTAGGGTGAATGCCAGGCGGCGGCGCAATCGCTGCCAATGAGGCAAAGTATTGAGCGGCACGCGCAAAATAAACGTAAGGCTGCGGAGTAATGATGCGTGCCCCGGCAAAGCCAGCCCCTATCTGTAAATGATCGGATTCCGTCAAGATTAACAGGGCAGCGCGGGTAGATTCGGCCTGGGCGCGCAGTTTGGAATTAGAGAGAAAAGTAGCGTGACGCTCATCGGCGTCACTCAAAGGAGCGATGCCGATAACAAGCAGATCTGGGTCACCAATTAATTGACCACCGAAGCGATCGACCAATTCTCCCAGTCGAGTGCCGGATAGAGTCATAATTTATTTGGCGAGTGCTTTAATTACTTTATCAGTAATGTCTATGCGTGGATTGAAATACACCGCATCTTGCAAAACGATATCGTATTTTTCCGTTTCCGCAATTTGCTTGACTACCTTTTGAGCGCGCTCTACCAGAGAGGCGATCTCTTCATTTCTGCGCTGATTCAGATCTTCGTTATAGATACGCTGCTTACGCTTGAAATCCTGATCCATATCAGTCAGATCACGCTGGCGCTTGATACGGTCGGCATCAGTAATCACGGCTGAATCTTTATCAAGTTTTTCAGCCAGCGATTTAATTTTCGTTATGGTGTCAAATAATTCTTTATTCCGTTTAGAAAATTCCTGTTCAATTTTCACTTCAGCAGCCTTGGAAGGGCTGGACTCGCGCATCACACGCTGAGAATCAAAATAAGCGACGCGGGAATCCTGAGCGTGTACCTGAGAAACGCTAGCGCAACAAGCCGCACAAACCAACAGGCCTTGCAACAATTTGGACGGGGTAGTAAGTTGACTCAAAATAATCTCCATAATACAAACTAAGCATAAACTAAGGTACACAACAACCAAGAAAGCCGGGAAACACCTAGAATCGGTAAACCATCAGAAACCAGTTCCCATTTGGAATTGGAAGGTCTGCTTTTTATCTCCGACCTTGGCGTTGAGTGCTTTACCAAAACTCAACTTCAAAGGCCCTACCGGAGATATCCAGCTTATTCCCATACCAGCGGATGTACGCAAATCTTGCAAGCGCATTTTCTGACCTTCGTCAAAGACATTACCGGCATCAAAGAAAGCAAACCAACGCAAAGATTTATCGGCACCGGGGAATGGCACCTGCAATTCTACATTAGCCAAGACACGAGAGGCGCCACCAAGCGAATCTCCGTTAGGATCTTTACTTCCCAAAGAGGATGAGTCATAACCACGTACCGATCCTATACCACCGGCATAGAAGTTTTTAAACAAAGGATAAGGCTTACCACCGAGGCCGTGTCCGTAATCCAATTCTCCGTTCAGCGCGAGAATCACGGAACGATAGACCGGAGTAAAGTACTGATGATTATAAATTCCTCGGTAATACTTAAAGCTACCGATCGAGGAGAGTTCCAGATTGGCGCGCTGATAACGACCGATAGAAGGTGTTAAAGGACTGTCGCGACTATCCCTTTGCCATGCGGCTGTCAGCGGTATTGTAGTATTTACGGCGGTACCGACACCGTACGATACCGAAGTAGGATCTTTTACCGCATCACCAAAATCGGCAACGTATTTTAGGTAACGATAAGGACTGCCGAAATAGGTATCAACCGTGGTACGTTCCACACCGACACCAAAAAACACCGTATCCAATTCTGAAAACGGCACACCGAAACGGATATTGCCACCACTCGACAGAATTTTATAATAACCAATACTGCTGGAAATCGGCTTGGTGGTGCGATGATACAAATCAAAACTACGACTAATTCCATCATCAGTAAAATAAGGATCGGTATGTGATATCGCAATCGTGCGATTTTGGCTGCTGGTATTAATATCCAGACCGACAGTATCGCCGCTACCAAACACATTGGCCTGCTGAATCGAACCGGTCAAGGTAACTTTTTCAGTCTGCGAATACCCGGCACCAAACATGATATTACCGGTTGGTCTTTCAGTTACCGCCAGATTCACATCGACCTGATCGGTACTGGTTGTCACTTCCGGCGTTTCTATGGTCACTTCCTTGAAAAAACCCAGACGTTCAACGCGGTCTCTGGAGACCTTGATTTTCTCGCCATCATACCAAGAGCCTTCGAACTGACGGAATTCGCGACGTATCACTTCATCCCGGGTTTTGGTGTTTCCAGCTAAGTTAATACGACGTACATAAACCCGCTTACCCGGATCCACAAACACGGTAAAAGCGACTTCCTTCTTCTCTTTGTCTAACAAAGGATTCGCATTGACATTGGCAAATGCGTAACCGAAATTACCCATACGCTCAGAAATCCGGCGCGTGCTTTCGGTCAGTCTGGCAGCATTGTAAACATCATTTTTCTTCAACAGTAATAGCCCAGCCAACTCGTTCTCACGGCCAAACATTTCACCTTCAAGTTTGATATCAGAGACCGTGTATTTATCGCCCTCGGCAATATTAACGGTGATATAAATCTCTTTCTTATCCGGTGTAATGGAGATCTGGGTAGATTCCACTTGCATTTCAAGATAGCCGCGATTTTGATAGAAAGACTTCAGGTTTTCTATGTCACCAGCCAGTTTCTGCTTAGAATATTGATCGGCTTTGGTATACCAGCTAAACCAGCCAGGTGTACTCAGCGCCATCAATTCAAATATTTCGCCATCGGTAAAAGCCTTGTTTCCGATAATCTCGATTTTTGCGATTTTTGCGATTTCACCTTCCTCAACCGCAAAAGTGACATTCACACGATTACGCTCGATAGGAGTAATCGTGGTGGTAATCTGCATACCATACAAACCACGCGACAGGTATTGACGCTTTAACTCTTGCTCGGCGCGATCGACGGTCGCCTTATCAAAAATCTTGGTCTCACCTACGCCAACGTCTTTCAGCGCCTTGACCAGAGCGTCTTTTTCAAATTCTTTGGTGCCGGTAAATTCAACTCCGGCAATTGTCGGGCGCTCTTCCAGCAATACGATGAGCACTCCGTCTTGCACTTCTATCTGCACATCTTTAAAAAAACCAGTTGCATACAAAGATTTAATCGCTGAAATGCTTTTAGTATCATCAAAAGTTTCACCGACGCGAACCGGTAAATAGCTAAACACCGTTCCGGCTTCAGTGCGCTGCAAACCTTCCACGCGAATATCTTTAACCTTAAATGGCTCAATGGCCAGCGCATGTCCTGAGCATAGTGCGAACGCTGCAAGCGCCATCGCACGGCGACGTAAAGTAGGCAAAGTATAGTTCTCGATATGTAATTTCATTGGGTATTATCTAGTCTCAATATTTCTACCGGGAAGATGCCGCATCAAAATGATCAAATGATCAGACTGAGCATTATGACATTAGCCTTACTATGTCATTAAAAAAAGCAACTGCCATTAAACTCATCAACAAAGCAAGACCTGCGCGCTGCGCGATCTCGCCGAATCTTTCGGATACGGGTTTCCCCGTCAAAACTTCCAGCGAATAATACAACAAATGTCCACCGTCCAACACAGGAATAGGAAGCAAATTCATAACGCCAAGACTGATGCTGATCAGCGCAATAAAACTGAGATAGCTGATTAATCCGGTGCGCGAGGTCTGCCCTGCATAATCAGCAATCGTGATTGGCCCCGTCAGATTCTTCCAGGACACATCACCTGAGACCATTTTCCCCAGCATCTTAAAGGTCAGCATGCTGGTATCCCAGGTTTTTTTCAGCGCCCTTCAGAATCGACTCAAAAGGCCCATTCGCTAGCGTCACCATATCCGGAGCGAGCATTAACTGCACCTTGATTCGTCCGATGTTTTGGCCGTTGACCACATCCAGATCAGGGATCAGCATTACAGTAAACTCTTGCTGGGCACGTCTAACCAATAAAGACAAAGGCTTGTCTGCAGAAGCATTAATGATTTCTACCAGTTGCAGTCCATCAAGAATAGCCTTGCCATCGACTTCAAGAACTTGGTCACCGGTAAGTAAACCGGCACGCGCGCCCGGGCCGTCGGGCAATATCTTTTGAAGTATTGCAGGGGGCCGAAACAAGGAAAAACCTAGTTCAGAAAGAAAGTCGCCCTCAAGATGCTGAGCATCTAACTGATGCAAAGGCAATGTTATTTCCAACTGATCAAAACTACCTGTTTTATCCTTATTCACTCGCTGTACAGCAACGGTGGCATCGGCCTTCTCTAGCCCCGACTGCAATAATTTCCAGCGCAACTCGGTCCATGTCTGTACGCTTTGCGAATTGACGCTATTAATCACATCGCCGTGACGCAAGCCAGATTGATAGGCGGTAGAAGTTTCCGAGGGAACTCGAACTTTTGTCACCGGCTCAGGTATGCCATACATGTAGAGTCCGGCAAATACCAGGATCGCCAACAGAAAATTGGCGGCAGGACCGGCCGCCACTATGGCGATGCGCTTCCACACCGATTGCCGGGAAAACTCCCTTTGTAAATCCTGCTCTGACATCTGAGTGACATCTTGCTCTCTGGCATCCAGCATCTTTACATAGCCGCCAAGCGGTAGCATGGAAATCGCCCACTCAGTCTGATCCACGCCGCATTTACGTGAGTAAACCACCTTCCCCATCCCTACCGAGAAACGCAAAATTTTCACGCCGCACCAGCGCGCAACCAGATAATGCCCTAACTCGTGTATCGTCACTAAGCTGCCGAGTGCGACAACGAAGGCGATGATAGTCTGAAGCAGCATCATGCGCCGACCATCTCCGTTGCTAAAGCACGCGCTTTTGCGTCACAGTCGAAAATCGCATCCATGTCGCTTACCTCGGTCGCAGGAACGGCATCCATTACACGGGCAATAATTTGATCTATCATTCGAAAGCCGATTTTTCCGTCCAAAAACGCTTGGACAGCAATTTCATTACTTGCGTTCAATATAGTTGCAGCAGATTTCCCCTCTTCCAATGCTGAATAGGCCAACTGCAGACACGGGAAGCGCTTAAAATCGGGAGCATTAAAATTAAGTTGCATGATTTTTGCCAAATCAAGCGGAGCGACACCAGAGTCAATCCGGTCAGGATAAGCCAAGCCGTAAGCAATCGGTGTTCGCATATCAGGATTCCCCAATTGCGCGATGACAGATCCATCAAGATAGGAAACCATAGAATGAATCACGCTTTGCGGATGAATCAAGACATCGATATTCGCGGCAGGAGCATTAAACAGCCAATGCGCTTCGATGACCTCCAATCCTTTATTCATCATCGTCGCGGAATCCACGGATATTTTTCGACCCATTACCCAATTCGGGTGAGCGACGGCTTCGGCAGGAGTGACTTTTTCAAGAGAGGTTAAATCTCGATTCAGGAATGGCCCACCGGAAGCGGTCAAAACAATTTTATGGATGCCGTGGTCTTGCAGGCGTCGATTGTAGTTGCGAGGCAAACATTGAAAAATCGCGTTGTGCTCACTGTCGATAGGCAACAGCGTGGCACCATTCTCTTGAACGGCATCAATAAATAACTGGCCAGACATCACCAGCGCCTCTTTATTTGCCAGTAAAACTTTTTTTCCCGCTTTTGCAGCCGCCAACGAGGCTGGCAGGCCGGCCGCCCCGACGATTGCAGCCATGACGACATCGCAGTCCGGCGAACCGGCAACCTCACATAGCGCTTGCGGCCCATAGGTCACCGTAGTGCGCAGATTTTTTCCACGCAATAAGATTTCCAGCTCCGCCGCCGCGCGCGCGGACCCGACCACGGCAACCTCAGGCTTAAATTGCTCGCACTGAGAGGCCAGCTTGCTTACCTGGGTATGAGCAGTCAGGGCAAATACCTGATAAAGCTCAGGATGCCTTGCCAACACATCCAGAGTAGATACGCCGATAGATCCGGTAGACCCTAAAATACAAACTTTTTGTAGCCGACTCTTCGTAGTGCTCATTGCTATTTCCACCAAAAATCAAAAAGGGCAACAATTGGCAATACGGGAATCAGTGCATCAATACGATCGAGCACACCACCATGCCCTGGCAGCAATGAACTACTATCCTTCATGCCAGCTCTGCGCTTCAGTAAAGACTCAAATAAATCACCGACCACACTCGCCATAGAAACCACAGTGAGCGCCAGAATCAGGCCCGGCCATCCGGCAACCATCAGCACCTTGGCCGGAAACGTATCCGCGAAACCAGCACTTACCGCACTCGCAGCACCTATCAGCAACAGTGCCAACCAACCGCCTATCGCCCCTTCCCACGATTTACCAGGAGAAATACTAGGCGCA
Organism: Undibacterium piscinae; assembly: GCA_003970805.2. Lineage (GTDB taxonomy): Bacteria > Pseudomonadota > Gammaproteobacteria > Burkholderiales > Burkholderiaceae_D > Undibacterium > Undibacterium piscinae. The sequence continues at coordinate 155,984 of CP051152.1, read as the reverse complement.
AGCTTACGTTTGCCGAACGCTTTTCCGGAAAAATAGGCGCCCACATCAGCGATCCAAACCATTGCCATGGCTGATAATAAAAAAACCGGCGAATGCAAAAACAAAGTCACCATGGCGACAAAACAACCGAATATCGCGACTCCGTACATCCCGCTCAAGACGCCATTCGACAGACCAGTCATTACGGGCAAGCCGAATCTAAGCGCAGGCACAAGTCTGACGCACCAAAACACGATACAAAGAGCAAACAACGCGGGGAAATCTGGCCTAGATGTAGTAACAGTCATACTGCCGAAACTAAGGTAAAGAAACAATGCCGACCACACCAAGGCCATCATTAACGGCGCAGGCTTTTTAAACAGTCGCTGACACTCCCACATTGCGGCACCAAAAAACAGTGTTGCGACAAGTGAAAACAACAATATAGAGCCAGAATAGAGGATGGGAATAAGTACGCCCAGCAGCACCAAAGCCGTAATAATACGAGTTTTAAGCATTGATTTACCTTGTTTATTATTTTAACTGGTCGCTTACCTGGGCACTGGTACGACCAAACCGTCGCTCTCTTGCCTGGTAAGATTTAATCGATTCGTCTAACGCATCAGCGCCAAAATCGGGCCAAAAGGTATCGGTAAAATAGAGTTCACTGTAAGCTAATTGCCACAGTAAAAAATTGGAAATGCGGGTCTCGCCGCCGGTACGTATGAACAAATCGGGTTCGGGCGCGTAGGCCATAGACAAATAAGGCGCAAGTTGGTCTTCAGTAACCACATCATCCGCCTTAAGGTCTTGCCGAAGACGATTAAACGCCTGCACGATATCCCAACGACCACCGTAGTTGGCACAGATAGTGACCGTGAGTCCGGGATTACCCGCAGTTAGCGCCTCGGCATCTTGTATGGTCTGCTGTAGCTTTGCGTCAAATCGAGATAAGTCGCCAACGACCTTGAGACGAATGCCATTGACGTGCATACGTTTGACTTCCTTATCAAGTGCAGTGACGAAAAGCCGCATCAAGAGTGAGACTTCCTCTGCCGGCCGGCGCCAGTTTTCCGAACTGAACGCGAACAAGGTCAAGAATTTTACGTCGCGCCTGACGCAAGCCTTGACCACATCGCGCACGGCCTCTACGCCCTTGACATGGCCAGCCACTCGCGGCAGGAACCGTTTAGTTGCCCACCGCCCATTGCCATCCATAATGATCGCAATATGTTTTGGAATCGCCCCAACTAGGGGCACTTCTTTAGTAGAACTAATGTGAACCATGTATATCCAGAATAATTGAAAAAACTATCAACACAAACCTACACGGTCAACACTTCTTTTTCCTTATCAGCAAGCGCCTTATCCACATCAGAAACAAATTTATCGGTCAGTTTTTGAATCTCATCCTGAGCACGACGCTCGTCATCTTCAGAGCAAGCCTTATCTTTCACGAGTTTTTTCAAGGACTCATTCGCATCGCGGCGAATATTGCGAATCGCAATCTTTGCATCTTCGCCTTCGGTCTTAACCAACTTAACCATTTCCTTGCGGCGCTCTTCTGTCAATGGTGGAGTCGGCACACGGATCATCTCGCCCTGAGTGGCAGGATTCAAGCCCAAGTCGGCATCGCGAATCGCTTTCTCAATGGTCGTAATCATTTTCTTTTCCCAAGGTTGTACGCCTATCGTGCGCGCATCAATCAGGGTTACATTTGCCACTTGGGTAATATTGGTAGGTGCACCATAATAATCGACCATGACATGGTCAAGAATGCCGGTATGCGCACGCCCGGTGCGGACTTTAGAAAGGTCTACCTTCAAAGTCTCAAGCGACTTTTGCATTCTTTGCTCGGTATTCTTTTTTACATCAATGATGGTCATGCCATTCTCCTGTACTGTTTGATACTACCGGACAATAACTCACGTATTCTCCGGCACTGTTATTTGTGCATCCATAATAAATGTACACATGAAACTTCAAAGAGCCAGCCTCAATTAGCCTGGCTCAATCGGAAAAACGGATTATACGTGGACAAGGGTACCCTCGTCCCCACCCATAATCAGATTTTTCAAGGCACCTGGCTTAACGATAGAAAACACCTTAATCGGCAATTTTTGATCCCTGCAAAGCGCAAAAGCTGTTGCATCCATTACCTGCAAGTGACGAGAAATCGCCTCATCAAAGGAAATTGTCGAGTAACGTGTCGCACTTGGATCCTTTTTCGGATCGGCAGTGTAAACGCCGTCGACCTTGGTAGCCTTTAAGACGATTTCAGCGCCAATTTCAGAACCACGCAAGGCTGCTGCGGTATCAGTAGTGAAAAATGGATTTCCAGTACCTGCCGCGAATATAACAACCTTACCCTCTTCCAGATACTGCAATGCTTTAGGTCGCACATAAGGTTCTACCACTTGCTCAATCCCGATAGCGGACATCACACGAGCGACCACTCCGGCCTGGCGCATCGCATCACCCAAAGCCAAGGCATTCATTACTGTCGCCAACATCCCCATGTAATCAGCGGTTGCCCTATCCATACCCTGAGCACCTGGCGCAACGCCACGAAAAATATTGCCGCCACCAATAACAATGGCTAACTCCACGCCCATTTTGGAAATTTCGGCGACATCGGCCACCATACGTTCAATTGTCGAGCGATTGATGCCATAAGCATCATCACCCATCAATGCTTCGCCAGAGAGTTTCAAAAGCACACGTTTATATGCAGGTTTAGTCACGATCTGGGCCCCTTAAAAATTAAATGAAGATATTATTGCGAACACTCTGATTCAAAAATTATAACCACACTTGAACTCAAAGCACTTGCAAAAACAACCTAAACAACCAAACAATCAAACAATCAAACAACCACTACCAATAAAGCTTGGCTTTAAAAAAACGGGCCTTTCGGCCCGTTTTCTTTTGCCATATTACGCTTGCTTCGCAGCGGCAACCTGAGCGGCCACCTCTGCTGCAAAATCATCCTGCTTCTTCTCTATGCCTTCACCAACCACATACATAGTGAATGCCTTAACAGAAGCGTCAACTGATTTCAGCATTTGCTCAACAGTTTGCTTATCGTTCTTAACGAAAGTTTGATTCAACAGTGAAACTTCTTTCAAAAACTTCTGAATAGAACCTTCAACCATTTTCGTCACGATATCAGCTGGCTTACCTGATTCAGCGGCTTTCAACGATGCTACCGAGCGCTCTTTCTCAATCAATTCAGCAGGAACCTGCTCAACTGATAAGGAAACTGGCTTCATTGCTGCAATATGCATTGCAACATCTTTACCAACTTGCTCATCAGCCGCATCAAATTCAACCACAACACCAATACGAGTGCCGTGCAAATACGATGTCAACTTGGAATTTGTCTCAAAGCGCTGGAAGCGACGGATAGACATGTTTTCGCCAATTTTCCCGATCAAAGCAGCGCGAACTGTATCTACGGTAGAATCATTCAATGGAAGTGCCAGCAAAGCGGCAACATCTGCTGGATTTTGCTCAGCAACAATCTTGGCGCATGCATTTGCAAAAGCGATGAAATCATCATTTTTTGTAACGAAGTCTGTTTCACAGTTAACTTCGATCAGCGCACCAACATTACCTGAGATTACTGAAGCAACAACACCTTCAGCAGTAATACGGGATGCAGCCTTGGAAGCCTTGCCGCCCAATTTCACACGCAGAATTTCTTCTGCACGTTCCATATTGCCTTCGGCTTCGGTCAATGCCTTTTTGCATTCCATCATCGGCGCATCAGTCTTTGCGCGCAATTCACCTACCATCGCTGCTGTAATCGCGGCCATGTTTCTCTCCTAGTTACGTTGCATCACAAAGATGCCGTCAATAAATTCTGTTAAAAAAAGGGGCGAACGGTAGTTTGCCCCTTTTACTTTAATTTCACCGGATAAATACGGTGAAAATTTTTACTTATTAAGCCTGCTCAACTTCAACAAACTCATCAGCACTTGGCTTAACAGCCTCAAGCACTTCATTCACAGCATTGGCGCGACCTTCCAAGATAGCATCAGCGACACCGCGTGCGTACAAAGCGATAGCCTTAGATGAATCATCATTACCAGGAATGATGTAAGTAACACCTTCAGGGGAATGGTTAGTATCTACGATACCAACAACTGGAATACCCAATTTTGCGGCTTCAGTGATTGCGCCTTTGTGGAAACCAACATCCACAACGAAAATAGCATCAGGAACGCCAGCCATATCTTTAATACCGCCGATGGACTTCTGCAATTTAATCATTTCACGTTGAAACATCAACGCTTCTTTCTTTGACAACTTCTCTACAGAACCATCTTCAATCATTACTTCCATGTCTTTCAGACGCTTGATAGATGTTTTAACTGTTTTGAAGTTAGTCAGCATACCGCCCAACCAACGCTGATCAACGTAAGGCATACCAGCACGTTGCGCTTCAGCTGCGATCAACTCGCGCGCTTGACGCTTAGTGCCAACCATAAGTACCGTACCACGATTGGAAGACAATTGACGAACATACTTCATTGCTTCCTGGTACATACCCAGGGTTTTTTCCAGATTGATAATATGGATTTTATTGCGATGACCAAAAATGAAAGGGGCCATTTTTGGATTCCAAAAACGGGTTTGATGACCAAAATGGACACCAGCTTCCAACATTTCGCGCATTGTTACAGACATAATAACTCCAGGGTTAGGTCTTGAATCAAAGTCAGTGATCCTACATAGAGGACACCCTTTTTGACCTGATTCGTGTTTAAAAAATTACAAACTTAAGCATTGACTAGCATTTTATTCAAGCCAACTATCTATTCTACTACGAGAATCAGACTTACTTCAAGCTCGATCATTGAGCGCGACTCGCGTCAAGCTCAACGCACATCGCTCTCCTAGACTATAATCTCCCATTATTGACATTCATTTTACTTGGCGAAGCATGACCTCTATTTCAATTAAAACTCCGGAAGATATCGCAGGAATGCGTATCGCGGGCCGACTCGGCTCTGAAGTACTCGATTACATTACCCCATTTGTTAAAGTCGGCGTAACAACTGGCGAAATCGATAGGCTTTGCCATGAATACATGCTGAATGTCCAGGGAACCATTCCGGCTCCGCTCAATTACTGCCCTCCCGGATATACACCTTATCCAAAAGCAATTTGCACTTCCGTCAATGATGTAATTTGCCACGGCATTCCGGGCGATAAAGTATTGAAAAGCGGTGACTCCGTCAACCTTGACATTACTGTTATCAAAGACGGCTATCATGGCGATAACAGCAGGATGTTTTTAGTTGGCGAACCGTCTATTCTTACAAAAAGATTGAGCGAAATCACCTACGAATGCATGTGGCTGGGCATTTCAAAAGTGAAGCCTGGCAACCATCTTGGCGACATTGGCCACATCATTCAGCAACACGCTGAAAAATCCGGTTACAGCGTAGTCAGGGAATTTTGCGGTCACGGCATCGGCAAGGTTTTCCACGAAGAGCCACAAATTCTGCATTACGGACGCCCGGGCACACTCGACAAACTTGCGCCTGGCATGATATTTACCATTGAGCCTATGATTAACGCCGGTCGCCGGGAAATTCGTGAAATGGGTGACGGCTGGACCATTAAAACCAAAGACCGCAGCCTTTCCGCACAATGGGAACACACTATTCTGGTAACAGAAACAGGCTATGAAGTACTAACGCTGTCCGCAGGATCACCTCCTCCACCGGCATTTATCACAAATGTTTAATACACATAATTAATGACTACGCTTCTCCCTGCGCTGGCCTTCAAGCAAGAGCTGAAGACGGCTCAGCAACTTGCGATCGCGGCATTCAAAGACAACTCGAAAGCTGAACTTTTACTGCGCAATCTTTGCCGTTGCGTCGATGGCGTCTTAGGGCGCATATGGAAGAGCTTTGACTTCCCGAAAACGACCGCCTTAGTCGCCGTTGGCGGCTATGGTCGCGGGGAGTTATTTCCCTATTCTGATGTGGATGTTTTAATCCTGCTTGCAGCGCCACCAGATAATGAGTTAACTGAGAAGCTTGAAAGTCTGGTGCAAATCTTATGGGATATCGGCCTCGATATCGGCCATAGCATACGCACGGTCGACGAGTGCATGAATGAGGCGGCAGCCGACATCACCGTCAAAACTAGTCTACTGGAAGCGCGCCTGCTAACCGGCAGCAGAAATCTGTTTCGCGAACTCCAGGAACGCTACGACAGCGAAATAAATCCGCAGCAGTTTTTCCAGGCAAAATTACTGGAGCTACAGCAACGGCACGTCAAATATGAAGATACCCCTTATAGCCTGGAGCCTAATTGCAAAGAGAGCCCTGGCGGACTACGTGATTTACAAGTAATACTCTGGGTCGCAAAAGCAGCGAAACTGGGCAATTCTTGGCGTGAGTTAGCGGAACGGGGCTTAATTACATCAACTGAAGCGCACCAACTAAAACGCAATGAACGCGCCTTCAAGGATATCCGGATACGTTTGCACATCCATGCCGGCCGCCGAGAAGATCGCTTGATTTTTGATGTACAAACCTCCATAGCGGAGACCTTTGGCTTCAAAACCACTGAATCGCGTCGCGCCAGCGAATATCTGATGCAGCGCTATTACTGGGCAGCGAAAGCGGTAACGCAACTCAACACCATCTTGCTACAAAACATTGAGTCCAGCCTCTTTCCGCAACCATCAGTTGCGCATAAGGTCAACGAGCGATTCAACGAAGTCAATGGCTTCATAGACATCGCCAACGACGACACCTTTGAAGCGACCCCTTCTGCAATGCTTGAGGTGTTTTTATTGCTTGCACAACACAGCGAACTAAAGGGAATGACCGCCAGGACACTACGTGCCTTGTGGCACGCACGTTTCTTGATTGATACCGGCTTTCGTCACGACATTTTTAACCGGGCGCTATTTTTACAAATATTACAATCTCCACAAGGCATTACCCACGCCTTAAGGAACATGAACCAGATGAGCATTCTGGGGCGCTATTTACCAAACTTCCGGCGCATCATCGGGCAGATGCAACATGACCTATTTCATGCCTATACGGTCGATCAGCACATCCTGATGGTAGTGCGCAATCTGCGTCGCTTTACGATGACCGAGCACGCCCACGAGTATCCGTTTTGCAGCCAGTTAATGGCCAATTTTACCCAACCCTGGGTGCTATATATTGCGGCGCTATTTCACGACATCGCCAAGGGACGTAACGGCGACCACTCGACGCTAGGCATGGTTGATGCCAAAAAGTTTTGCCATGACCACGGCATCTCAAAAGCAAACTCGGAACTCATCATATTTTTGGTGAAAAATCATTTGACGATGTCACATGTCGCCCAAAAACAAGATTTGTCCGATCCGGATGTCATCCAAGAATTCGCCAGTTTAGTCAAGGATGAGCGCCATCTTACTGCCTTGTATTTATTGACAGTGTCAGATATCCGCGGCACCAGCCCGAAAGTCTGGAATGCCTGGAAAGGCAAGTTACTTGAGGACTTATATCGCATCACATTGCGCGTCCTTGGCGGTGAGCCGCCATCAAAAGACAGGGAACTTAAAAATCGCCAACAAGATGCATTGAAAGCTCTTCGCTTACATGGTTTGCCAAGTAATGCACATGAAAAATTATGGCAACAACTGGATATGGCCTATTTTTTACGCCACGACGCGTCGGATATTGCATGGCAGACCAGAGCCCTGCACGACCGCATCGACAGCCTATCTCCAGTCGTCAAAAGCAGATTATCACCGATAGGCGAAGGCCTGCAAGTCACCGTTTACGTAAAAGATCAGGCCGACTTATTTGCACGCATTTGCAATTATTTTGACAGTAAAAATTTTGGCATTCTTGATGCGAAAATTCACACAACGAAAAGTGGCTACGCCTTAGATACCTTCCTGATAACCGAACCCGCATTTGCAAATAATTATCGGGACATTATCAATCTGATTGAACATGAATTAGCCGAAATTTTGCAGTTGCAAACCCCTTTATCACCGCCCAATCGCGGTCGTCTGTCTCGGCTTTCCAGAACTTTCCCGTTAATCCCTAGCGTCGATCTGCGTCCCGATGAAAAAGGACAATACTATCTCCTGTCAATTTCAGCAAATGATAGAAATGGGCTGCTATATGCGATCGCCAACGTATTAACTAAATACAAAATCAATCTACACACCGCCAAAATTATGACTCTCGGTGAGCGGGTTGAAGACGTATTTCTGGTCGATGGTGCGGCACTGCAAAGCGCCCGCACCCAAATCCAATTCGAGACGGATTTATTGGAAGCTTTACGCATATAGATTTCAAAAATTGCGCCCAAGTAATTAACAATACCATTTATTTTTTTAGTAAGCACAGATTATCATGACCGAATTATTACGCCTCTCCAAAAGAATGTCAGAACTAGGGCTTTGCTCCCGCCGTGAAGCGGACGAATGGATAGCACGAGGCTGGGTGCGTGTCGACGGAAAGATTGTATCTGAACTAGGCAGTAAAGTATTTCCCCATCAACGCGTATCTGTTGAGCGTCAGGCAGCCGCAGAGCAGTCTAAACGTGTCACCATCCTAATTAACAAGCCCGTTGGACTGGTCAGCGGACAGGCGGAGGATGGTCATCAGCCTGCCATCGCCCTAGTCAAGGCCGAAAACCGATGGGCTGAATGCGCCGTCAATAATCAGTTCCACCCCACCCAGCTCATTAGCTTGGTAGCCGCCGGACGCCTGGACATCGACTCAGTTGGATTACTAGTACTAACTCAAGACGGCCGCATAGCAAAACATCTGATAGGACAAGACACCTCCGTTGAAAAAGAATATTTGGTACGCGTGCAATACACAAAACCAGGACGACTGCCAGAGAAAGACTTGCGCCTGCTCAATCACGGACTAAGCCTGGATGGAAAGAAACTCATTCCGGCAAAGGTGCGCTGGCAAAATGACGACCAACTTAACTTCATACTCAAAGAAGGAAAGAAGCGCCAGATCCGCCGTATGTGTGAAATGGTAGGCTTGGAAGTGCTGGGATTAAAACGGGTACGCATCGGGAAGGTGAAGTTAGGTAAGCTCCCGGAAGGCCAATGGCGCTACTTGCAGGATGATGAGCAATTTTAAGCTTACGCATTAATGCCTGATATACACCCTCGTTATTCTAAAAAAATCAGCTGACAGCACCCGTCGCTACTCATTTTCTTTAAAATACACAGGGGGAGTATATCCCTACTCCGCCCTCAAATATGTGCATATCCAACTCTTCATGCACACCGCAACCCCATCAAACCTCTGCCGGATTATTATCTACCTGCGCTTACGATTCACATAGCGCAGCAGAGGATGGCGTATGCTCCAAAGAAAGACATGCCGCGCGCGCCAGCGGGAGCACTTTAGGCTGCTTCGGGAGCCGCACATAACACTAGCCCCCCCTAGTCACACAAGCCGCCAAATTCGGCAGGAAACTCACAGAACAATCCATTGAAGCTCGACTCTCGAAGCAAGGTCGAAAGAAAATAATGTCAGTTACTCATATAAAGCGAAAGAAAAGCAGAATCGAGAAAGACCACGCGACAATCTGCAATTCAAATTTCAACTCGAATTTCCAAAGCAAAAACCCTCAGCAGGATTCTGCTGAGGGGTTTTCTAATAAAAGCCTGACGATGACCTACTTTCACACTGGTTGCAGCACTATCATTGGCGCGGAGTCGTTTCACGGTCCTGTTCGGGATGGGAAGGGGTGGTACCGACTTGCTATGGTCATCAGGCATAACTTGTTGACTTCGTGTGGCTCACGTTGCTCTGTGAGTCGCACAAGGTCCAATTGGGAAGAAGCTTCGTAGGGCGGGTTTAAGCCACCAAGGCAAGCAAACAGCGTTCACTTGTCCATCAATAATCATTGTGTGCCCAGCGATTGACCATCGCTGTAGCGTGCCTGCAGGTCAGTGCAGGACTTAGGCGGTTGTGATTTGTACCAAACTTCGCGGCGTTTTCCAACGCTACTACATAAGGCAAACACACAAACAATACTTGTCATAATCTATAACCACTAAAGTTATAGGGACAAGCCTTACGGGCAATTAGTACTGGTTAGCTTAATGCATTACTGCACTTCCACACCCAGCCTATCAACGTCCTGGTCTCGAACGACCCTTTAAAGAGATCTAGTCTCTGGGAAGTCTCATCTTAAGGCTAGTTTCCCGCTTAGATGCTTTCAGCGGTTATCTATTCCGAACATAGCTACTCGGCAATGCCACTGGCGTGACAACCGATACACCAGAGGTTCGTCCACTCCGGTCCTCTCGTACTAGGAGCAGCCCCCTTCAAACTTCCAACGCCCACGGCAGATAGGGACCAAACTGTCTCACGACGTTTTAAACCCAGCTCACGTACCACTTTAAATGGCGAACAGCCATACCCTTGGGACCGGCTACAGCCCCAGGATGTGATGAGCCGACATCGAGGTGCCAAACTCCCCCGTCGATATGAACTCTTGGGAGGAATCAGCCTGTTATCCCCAGAGTACCTTTTATCCGTTGAGCGATGGCCCTTCCATACAGAACCACCGGATCACTATGTCCTACTTTCGTACCTGCTCGACTTGTCAGTCTCGCAGTTAAGCACGCTTATGCCATTGCACTATCGTCACGATGTCCGACCGTAACTAGCGTACCTTCGAACTCCTCCGTTACACTTTGGGAGGAGACCGCCCCAGTCAAACTGCCTACCATGCACTGTCCCCGATCCGGATAACGGACCAAGGTTAGAACCTCAAACAAACCAGGGTGGTATTTCAAGGATGGCTCCACGCAGACTGGCGTCCACGCTTCAAAGCCTCCCACCTATCCTACACAGATTGGTTCAAAGTCCAATGCAAAGCTACAGTAAAGGTTCATGGGGTCTTTCCGTCTAGCCGCGGGTAGATTGCATCATCACAAACATTTCAACTTCGCTGAGTCTCGGGAGGAGACAGTGTGGCCATCATTACTCCATTCGTGCAGGTCGGAACTTACCCGACAAGGAATTTCGCTACCTTAGGACCGTTATAGTTACGGCCGCCGTTTACTGGGACTTCAATCAAGAGCTTGCACCCCATCATTTAATCTTCCAGCACCGGGCAGGAGTCACACCATATACGTCCACTTTCGTGTTTGCATAGTGCTGTGTTTTTATTAAACAGTTGCAGCCACCAGTTTATTGCAACCCTTTCGTCCTTCCCCCGCAGGGGGGTCAAACTACAAGGGCGTACCTTATCCCGAAGTTACGGTACCAATTTGCCGAGTTCCTTCTCCCGAGTTCTCTCAAGCGCCTTAGAATACTCATCTCGCCCACCTGTGTCGGTTTGCGGTACGGTCTCGTATGACTGAAGCTTAGAGGCTTTTCTTGGAACCACTTCCGATCGCTTCGTGAATAAATTCACTCGTCTCAACCCCTTGAATTACGCACCCGGATTTGCCTAAGTGCCTTCTACAAGTCAAGAACAGGCTCTTCCAACCGCCTGACGACCTTCCGCGATCCGTCCCCCCATCGCATCATACGACGGTGCAGGAATATTAACCTGCTTCCCATCAGCTACGCATCTCTGCCTCGCCTTAGGGGCCGACTCACCCTGCTCCGATGAACGTTGAACAGGAAACCTTGGGCTTACGGCGTGGAGGCTTTTCACCCCCATTATCGCTACTCATGTCAGCATTCGCACTTCTGATACCTCCAGCATCCTTTACAAGACACCTTCGCAGGCTTACAGAACGCTCTCCTACCATATGTCCTAAAACATATCCGCAGCTTCGGTGTATAGCTTAGCCCCGTTACATCTTCCGCGCAGGACGACTCGATCAGTGAGCTATTACGCTTTCTTTAAAGGGTGGCTGCTTCTAAGCCAACCTCCTGACTGTTTTAGCCTTCCCACTTCGTTTTCCACTTAGCTATACTTTGGGACCTTAGCTGGCGGTCTGGGTTGTTTCCCTCTTGACGCCGGACGTTAGCACCCGACGTCTGTCTCCCAAGCTCGCACTCATCGGTATTCGGAGTTTGCAATGGGTTGGTAAGTCGCGATGACCCCCTAGCCATAACAGTGCTCTACCCCCGATGGTGATACTTGAGGCACTACCTAAATAGTTTTCGGAGAGAACCAGCTATTTCCAAGTTTGTTTAGCCTTTCACCCCTACCCACAGCTCATCCCCTAATTTTTCAACATTAGTGGGTTCGGACCTCCAGTACCTGTTACGGCACCTTCATCCTGGCCATGAGTAGATCACTTGGTTTCGGGTCTACACCCAGCGACTAATTTCGCCCTATTCGGACTCGATTTCTCTACGGCTTCCCTATGCGGTTAACCTTGCCACTGAATGTAAGTCGCTGACCCATTATACAAAAGGTACGCAGTCACGGAACAAGTCCGCTCCTACTGTTTGTATGCACACGGTTTCAGGATCTATTTCACTCCCCTTCCGGGGTTCTTTTCGCCTTTCCCTCACGGTACTGGTTCACTATCGGTCGATTACGAGTATTTAGCCTTGGAGGATGGTCCCCCCATGTTCAGACAGGATTTCACGTGTCCCGCCCTACTTGTCGCAAACTTAGTTCCACACGAATGATTTCATATAAGGGGCTATCACCCTCTATGGCCGGACTTTCCATTCCGTTCTATTATCAGACATGCTAAATCTTGCAGGCTGCTCCCATTTCGCTCGCCACTACTCTGGGAATCTCGGTTGATTTCTTTTCCTGTAGCTACTTAGATGTTTCAGTTCGCCACGTTCGCCTTGCAACCCTATGTATTCAGGTTGCAATACCCCTAAGGGTGGGTTTCCCCATTCGGAAATCTGCGGATCAAAGTGTGTTTGCTCACTCCCCGCAGCTTATCGCAAGCTACTACGTCCTTCATCGCCTGTAATCGCCAAGGCATCCACCATGTGCACTTAGTCACTTGTCCCTATAACTTTAGATTCTGGCGTCTTCGTCTAATTGCTTAAACCAAGGTTCATCACCAAAAAATCGCTATAGTTCTTATTACTATGAGTATTACTTTAGCGTTTGCCGTATCTCAAGATATTTGATTTTCTAAAACCCTGTATTGCTACAGTGCTTTTCAAACTCTTTTTAATACATTTTATGTTTGTTTGATACAATCACAACCCTTCCATAAATTCTCATCAGCAACTGTCGTCACTGAGTCCTTTACGAAATAATTTTGATTATTTCTACTTTACTTCTTCTCAATTGTTAAAGAACGGTAATACTTGATACTTTGCTTTCGCTTCGAAAGAACAAATCTCAATAGCGCGCGCGCCACTCACATTTGCTTTTTCTTCCCCTTCGCATTTAACTGGTAGGGCTGGTTGGACTCGAACCAACGACCCCCGCGTTATCAACACGGTGCTCTAACCAGCTGAGCTACAGCCCCACTATTTACCAGGTAAATGGTGGAGGTTAACGGGATCGAACCGTTCACCCCCTGCTTGCAAAGCAGGTGCTCTACCAGATGAGCTAAACCCCCAATTCGGGAACTCGGTATCGATGAATTGCTTCATCTCTACGTTCTTAATCATTAACAGTCAATAAGTGTGGACACTTAACTCTAAGCGCACTCTAGAAAGGAGGTGATCCAGCCGCACCTTCCGATACGGCTACCTTGTTACGACTTCACCCCAGTCACGAATCCCACCGTGGTAAGCGCCCTCCTTGCGGTTAAGCTACCTACTTCTGGTGAAACCCGCTCCCATGGTGTGACGGGCGGTGTGTACAAGACCCGGGAACGTATTCACCGCGACATGCTGATCCGCGATTACTAGCGATTCCAACTTCATGTAGTCGAGTTGCAGACTACAATCCGGACTACGATACACTTTCTGGGATTAGCTCCCCCTCGCGGGTTGGCGGCCCTCTGTATGTACCATTGTATGACGTGTGAAGCCCTACCCATAAGGGCCATGAGGACTTGACGTCATCCCCACCTTCCTCCGGTTTGTCACCGGCAGTCTCATTAGAGTGCTCAACTTAATGTAGCAACTAATGACAAGGGTTGCGCTCGTTGCGGGACTTAACCCAACATCTCACGACACGAGCTGACGACAGCCATGCAGCACCTGTGTTACAGTTCTCTTGCGAGCACCGCCAAATCTCTTCGGCATTCTGTACATGTCAAGGGTAGGTAAGGTTTTTCGCGTTGCATCGAATTAATCCACATCATCCACCGCTTGTGCGGGTCCCCGTCAATTCCTTTGAGTTTTAATCTTGCGACCGTACTCCCCAGGCGGTCTACTTCACGCGTTAGCTGCGTTACTAAGTCAATTAAGACCCAACAACTAGTAGACATCGTTTAGGGCGTGGACTACCAGGGTATCTAATCCTGTTTGCTCCCCACGCTTTCGTGCATGAGCGTCAGTGTTATCCCAGGGGGCTGCCTTCGCCATCGGTATTCCTCCACATATCTACGCATTTCACTGCTACACGTGGAATTCTACCCCCCTCTGACACACTCTAGCCATGCAGTCTCAAATGCAGTTCCCAGGTTGAGCCCGGGGATTTCACATCTGACTTACATAACCGCCTGCGCACGCTTTACGCCCAGTAATTCCGATTAACGCTTGCACCCTACGTATTACCGCGGCTGCTGGCACGTAGTTAGCCGGTGCTTATTCTTCAGGTACCGTCATGAGCACCCTGTATTAGAGGATACCTTTTCTTCCCTGACAAAAGAGCTTTACAACCCGAAGGCCTTCTTCACTCACGCGGCATTGCTGGATCAGGGTTGCCCCCATTGTCCAAAATTCCCCACTGCTGCCTCCCGTAGGAGTCTGGACCGTGTCTCAGTTCCAGTGTGGCTGGTCGTTCTCTCAAACCAGCTACTGATCGTCGCCTTGGTGAGCCTTTACCTCACCAACTAGCTAATCAGATATCGGCCACTCCATGAGCATGAGGTCTTGCGAGCCCCCACTTTCATCCTCAGATCGTATGCGGTATTAGCGTAACTTTCGCTACGTTATCCCCCACTCTAGGGTATGTTCCGATATATTACTCACCCGTTCGCCACTCGTCAGCATCCGAAGACCTGTTACCGTTCGACTTGCATGTGTAAGGCATGCCGCCAGCGTTCAATCTGAGCCAGGATCAAACTCTTCAGTTTAATCTCTGTTTTGCGTTCATTTCTGAACTCCGTTCTTTCGAACGGTGTCGCTCACTCAAATAACTGACAGGCTACTTCTCGGCTTACGCCTCAAAGCATCCTATTTATTACTTTTGCGAACATTTGATATTTTTTAAGTGTCACTAACTGACCGAAGTAAGTTAGCCGCGCTTTTTATCAAGTGCCCACATTTATTGACTGTTAATTGTTAAAGATCGGTATTCGGTGTTTTCTGCCACGCTGTCGATACTCTCTTGCAAGAATCCGACCGCCTGGTGTCTGGCCGTTTTTCACAAAGCGTTTTGTTTGTGAGCAGCACAGAAGCGAGATTATGCGGCATTTACTCTACCCCGTCAACCCCTCGTTTTACTAACACTTGAATTCATGTTTCTTTTACTCAAGTCGGGTTGCCGTTGCTGCCGTATTCACTTACCTCTTTTTACCCCGCCTTTCAGCGGGAGGCGAACTATAGCAAGGCTTACCAACATAAGGCAAGCCTATTTTAAATTATCTCGTCCGAGTTCTGACTACAGGAGTGCGCGGAGGACTAACTGGCTTACCCCGCCCCTTTCCTATAACTTGCGTTTCACCCGATTCAAGAGTGAAAGTTGCAGCGGCATCCTTACCCAATACGCTAACCAAATAAGGCATCACCTCTCTCAAGGTAGCCTCCAGAGTCCAAGGCGGATTCAATATAAACATTCCACTGCTGTGCAAACCAAAACCATCCGGAGTGACACCGCCAATAGTAAGACTCACATTAAGCCAGCCATTACCAGGAATGCGCTTGAGTCGCTCAGGCAATTGCTTGGACTCCATCCTTTGCAAAATCGGATACCAAACCGCATAGACTCCGGTCGGGAAGCGCAATGCAGCGTCCTGCACGGTTTCTTTTACGCGACGGTAATCATCTTTTACTTCATAAGGGGGATCAATTAAGACCATCCCGCGCCTTGACGGGGGCGGCAGCAAAGCTTTCAAACCCTCAAAACCATCGCCAGCAGTAATAATCACGCGCTTTCCCCGAGTGGTAGGCCTATGCCCCTGGGCCGCAGCATGCGCATCAAGCTTGCGAAAATTTTCGCTTAATATCTTGATTTCACTAGGATGCAATTCAAACAGACGCAATCTATCCTGCTCACGCATGATTTTATCGGCGCAATAAGGAGAACCCGGGTAATAGCGCATCTTCCCGCTAGGATTTAATTCCTTAACCAGATTTACGTACTCAGCCAATGCCGGCGGTAAATCCTTACGATCCCACAACGGCGCAATACCGGTTTCATACTCAGCATTCTTGCTGGCATATCCTGCATCAAGCGCATATAAACCAGCGCCGGAATGTGTATCAATATACGTATAGGCAGCATCTTTCTGCCCCAGATAATTCAATAGCTGAATGGTGACGAAATGCTTAAGGACGTCGGCGTGATTGCCGGCATGGAAGCCGTGGCGATAGCTCAGCATAATGGGAATTCCTATGAAAATAGCAGCGTTGTTCCAATATCCAAGAACATCGCCAAGTGAAGAGAAGCGGAATTTTACTCTCTTTAGGCACTATTTACACTTAGCTGATGCGCTTACCAAAGATGATGAGGTCGCGTTCAATGCCGTCAAGAGTCGCAACACGGGGCATATTCGCCCAAATCTCAAAGTTAAATGAGGCAAACAAATTCATGCTCGGAGTGTTATGCCCGAAAATAAAGCCAAGTAAAGTATGCACCTTAATTTGCGGCGCATGAGCAATGGCCTGACTTAGCAGATAACGCCCCAAACCCTTACCCCTGGCATTTTCATGCAGGTAAACAGAAAGTTCAGCGGTGCCGGAATATGCCGGACGGCCATAAAAATTTGAGAAAGATAGCCAGCCAATAATTCCTGTTTCGTCTTCCACCACCCAGAGCGGCCGCACATCCGGGGTGTGCTCGTAAAACCAAGGAAGCCGTGAATCGACACTAACCGGCTCGGTATCGGCGGTAACCTGCCTGGACGCAATGGTTGAATTATAAATTGCGACGATTTCAGGCAAATCTTGCAAAACTGCAATTCTGTGAGTTTGATGAGAGATAGACATATTTACAGAGTATGAGTGGCACGGGAAGAACGTATTGCCGCGCCTAGTAGCTCTTCCACACGCAATTTAATCCGGGTGCCACTTTCATCATCGGGGAAATGCACTCCTATGCCCTGAGATTTATTATTCCCGGCACCGGCAGGGGTAATCCAAGATACCTTACCGGCAATCGGGTATTTACTCGGGTCATCGAGCAGGGTCAGGATCAAATAAATCTCTTCACCAAGGCGATAGGGTTTATTCGTAGGCACAAAAATGCCTCCATTTTTTAAAAATGGCATATACGCGGAATATAACGCGGCTTTCTCCCTGATTGCCAAAGACAATACAGAAGGGCGCGCCGGCGCCGGCACATTTAGAGGCACACTCAGATCAGCAGGTAAATCAGCCATAAGACGCTCTCAATGGAAAAGTGCAGAATAATCCAACAACATATCTTCAATAAATAACTTGGCCGATAGCGGGTGGCTCGCGATTGACTGTCGCTCACCCGTATTACTGATGACAGCCAGCAAGGCCATAGTTTCAGTACGGGAGGCCAACAATGCCAATTCTTTTTGATACCGAGGATAATACCGGATTCTGCCACTTTGTTTATAAGAAAAAATGTCGTACAGCCAACGCTGCAACCAAGACACGGTTGTTGGCACATCCATTTTTTGCATTTTCTCCGCCAATTTTAAGCTGCCTTCCACACCAGGCTTACTCAGTTGACGCAAAAAATCATCCAAATCGGCCCGCCCCTCAGATTGAGACATCTGCAAGGCAGACAGTGGTGCGCCGCCTTGCTGTGCCAACCACGCCTCAGCGTCAGTCACTTTCTGAGATCCCAACCACTCCATGGATTGCGCCTTCGACGGCATTCCCAGTGGGAATTTATGGCAGCGCGACAAAATAGTCGGTAACAGCTTATCCAAACTATTTGATACCAAAATAAATACGGTATTGGCATTGGGTTCTTCAAGCGACTTGAGCAGCGCATTGGCAGCCGGGACATTCAAGGCTTCAGCAGGATAAAGTAAAACCACCCGGCGGCCTTGCCGGTGAGTGGATATATTCATGAAATCTGCCAAGGCACGCACTTGGTTGATGACTATTTCCTTGGAAGGAGTTTTACTCGCCTTGGCCGTTTTCTTATCCGGCTCGGCAGATTCCAGCTCACCGGCAGCGCCCTCTTCCTCGTCCAGCAATTCGGGCCTGACACGCCGGTAGTCGGGGTGACTATACTGGCTAAACCAAGAGCACGAAGCACATTCAAGACAGGCATGACCATCCGGCCTGGGCGTCTCACACAGCAGGGATTGCGCAAACTGCTCGGCAAACAAGGTCTTTCCTGTGCCTTCCGCTCCATGCAACAAAATAGCATGGGGCATGCGCTGACGCAGTGACTGTAACTGCGTCCAAGCCGAACGATGCCAGGGAAAAAGCGAATCACTCATTGACGCTGACGCCGACATTGACATTAGCACCGGCGCTATCACCCAGCAACTCGGCAATCAAGCCATCCAGATCCCTCCTGATTTCAGAAATAGGCCGGCTTGAGTCAATAATGCGGAAGCGCTGGGGAAATTGCGCAGCCCTACGCAAATATTCAGCACGCGTACCGGCAAAAAACTCAGTCTTTTCCTGCTCAAACTTATCCAGAGTGCGCGTCGCATCGAGTCGCTCTCTGGCAACGGCCAGCGGCACGTCGAATAACAAGGTTAAATCTGGCTGCAAGTTTGGATGCACCCATTGTTCAAGTGCCTCAAGCTTAGCCAACGATAGCTTGCGCCCACCACCCTGGTAAGCAAAGCTGGCATCACTAAAGCGATCAGAGATAACCCAGTCGCCGCGCTGCAAGGCCGGCTCTATCACTTGCGCTATATGCTCACGGCGCACCGCAAACATCAGCAAGGCTTCGGTTTCGAGATGCATTTTTTCGCGCAGCAAAAGCTCACGCAGCGACTCCCCGAGCGGAGTCCCGCCCGGCTCCCTGCTGGTAATGACATTGATACCGCGCTGCGCCAGAGCCTGTGCCACATAAGCGATATGCGTGGACTTACCGGCTCCGTCTATTCCTTCGAATGTAATGAATTTACCTGCTTTTTGCATAGATCTAGCTTGTGATTCTTAATTTAATTATCGATATTATCGTTGATATGAGTGGCGCAAACAGATTTTATCCTCGCCACCCCTTACCTGCCGCATAAGTATGGTCGACTTAATGGTCGACTTAAGCTATCGCTGATATTTATTTACAGCGCGATTATGCTCAGTCAAATTATCGGAAAACTGGCTACTGCCATCGCCCCTGGCAACAAAATATAAGGAAACGCTTTTTTCCGGATTCATGGCCGCGGACAAGGAGGCGATACCAGGTAGCGCAATCGGTGTCGGCGGCAAACCGGCACGTGTATAAGTGTTATAAGGCGTATCAGTCAATAAATCGATCTTCCTTATCTTGCCCTTATACTGCTCGCCCATGCCGTAAATCACCGTAGGATCCGTTTGCAGCAACATTCCCACCTTTAGGCGATTAATAAACACTGCAGCGATTAAGCTACGTTCCGAAGCGCGCCCGGTCTCTTTTTCGATAATGGATGCCATAGTCAATGCCTCATAGGCGGTTTTATACGGCAAGCTGGTATTTCTAGCCTTCCACGCCTCATCGAGATGCCTTAGCATGGATTGATGCGCCTGCTGAAAAATCTGCAAATCACTACTACCCTTGGCAAACAAATAGGTATCCGGGAAAAACAGGCCTTCAGGCATTTGATAATCGGGATTGATCTTGCCCATCAATTCCTTCCCGCTCAGCCCCGCTGTGTCGTGCTTAAGTCCCGGATGTGCGTCAATCAGATTGCGCATTTGCTGGAATGTCCAGCCTTCGATAATCGCCAGGCTGGCATGGGAAAATTCGCCATTGACGATTTTAGTCAGCAAGTCTATGGGGGTTTCATTGGCCTCAAACTCAAAAGAGCCTGCTTTCAACTTATTTGCCTTGCCACTCAAACGCGCCAGCATTTCAAACATGAAAGGATCCATAGGCACACCACCTTCACGGATTTGCCGCGCCGCGCTACGCACCCCGCTTCCGGCCTTAATACTGAAATCCCCGCCTTTTAACTCACTCCCGGCAGAAAGCACGGGTTGAAACGCCCAATAAGCGAATGCGGCAGAAACTACCAGCAGCAGCAAAATTAGCCAGGAAAATGTTTTTTTTATGAAACTCATGTGTTAGCGGTCAACGTGTTTTCTGAGAGACTATTATAATCTACGAAACTTAGGCCTATTGTAAATTGCTAAACGGCTAAATGGCTAAATGGAGCTAACGCGAGATTGCTCCTGACAGACATGCCAATGACAAATGTAAGCCACCAAAAAATCGCATGATATTGCGGTGGCTATTTTTCCAGGCCCGCATAAGCGACTATCGATACTCGCAGCTACACGTATCCAGACTTACTTAGCATCCACGCGACAAAACTTAAAGAGTAAAAATAATGATCACTTTGCAGCAATTCCTTAAAACTCCATCCGGCACCAGCACCGCAGCATACGATGTAAAACAGGCAGAACAAGGCTTCGTCACGGCCCTCACCGATCTGGGCCTGATACAAGTGAGCGGAGATGACGCGGCAAACTACCTGCACAATCAACTGAGCAATGACATCGAGCATTTAGGCACGGGGTCTGCGCGACTGGCCGCCTATTGCACGCCTAAGGGCAGAATGCTGGCCAGCTTTCTGACATGGAAAACATCGGAAGGCATATTCCTGCAACTTTCCGCCTCAATACAGGCGCCGATACAAAAACGCCTGCAGATGTTCGTGATGCGCGCCAAAGCAAAACTGGCTGACGTCAGTACCGAGTATGTAGCGCTAGGCATCGGCGGCATCGGCGCAGCTGAGGTGTTACAGCAATGGTTCCCGCAACTCCCCGGTGCCGTCAATGACAAGCTTGACAATGACGCTGGCAGCCTGATACGTGTCAGTGATGCGTTCGGCCATGCGCGCTATCAATGGATCATCAAGACTGCCGTACTCGAAAGCCATTGGGCGGCAATACAAGAAAAACTCACGCCGGTAAATGCTGCAGTCTGGCGTCGCGCCGACATACTGGCGGGTATTCCGCGCATCATCGCCGCCACGCAAGAACAGTTCGTGCCACAAATGATTAATTTTGAATTGATAGGCGGCGTCAACTTCAAAAAAGGCTGTTATCCAGGGCAGGAAATCGTGGCGCGCAGCCAATATCTGGGCAAGCTTAAGCGCAGGATGGCAATCGCCACGATCGCTAGCGCCGAGGTAGTGCCGGGCATGGAAGTCTTTTCAGAAAGCGATCCGGATCAACCTTGCGGCATGATAGTCAACGCGGAACCGGAAGGCGAAGCGGCCAGCATTTGCCTGGTTGAACTCAAAGTCGCAGATCTGGAAGCGAACTTGGTCCATCTGGGATCGGCCAACGGCGTGCGTTTGCATTTTCTAGCGCTGCCCTACCCTATGCTGGACGTCACCCAATAAGTCAACTGGCCAGTTGACAAACAACCCGACAAAATATACTCCCAGTGAGTATATTCAACAATCACTTGGGAGCGCGCTCTGCGATTGCGCAATTGAAGGGAGTTCGTAGATACTCCCTTCAATGAAAGAAAGCAGAGCACCTGAAAATACGATGGATTGCTACATCTATTACAAAACGACAGCAGAACATGAGTCTCAGGTGATCGCTTGCACGAAGCTCTTGCAGCAAGCGGTAGCCGAGACTATGGGCCTCCAGATGCGCCTGCAACGTCGTCCGGAAGCCGGCGCAGGCTTACTGACGTGGATGGAAATTTACCGCGACATTCCCGCCGATTTCCACTCCAGCCTCACCAAACTCATCAATCAACACAAACTGATATCATTGATCAGTGGCGAACGCCATGCCGAATATTTTATGGATGCCCTTGTATGTGCCTGATTGTTTTTGCCTGGAAGTTAATTCCCGCCACTCCGCTGATCGCCGCCAGCAATCGCGATGAATATTATGACAGGCCGGCCGCAGCCGCGGTCTGCTGGGAAAGCTCGCCGCAGGTTTTTGCCGGGCGCGATCTGCGCTCAGGCGGCACCTGGATGGGGATGGCGAATTCCAATTCCAGCCAAGATCAAGCCGCCGGAGTCAAATTCGCGGCAATTACGAATATTCGCGCACCATCAGAAACCCGCGCCGATGCTCATTCCAGAGGTGAGTTGGTCGCCAATTACCTGAGCGGTCAGCTATCTGCGCAAGACTACATCGCATCGATACGCCCGCTGGCCGGCAACTACAATGGTTTTAATCTGCTGGTGGCAGATCAAAACGACATGATCTGGTTCTCCAATCGTCATCAGGAAGACGCCCGCAATGGCGTGCCGCTTGCCCCCGGCATCTATGGCATTTCGAATGCGGCGCTGGATACGCCATGGCCGAAAGTCGTCAAAACCAAGGCGGAATTTGCCAGCCTGATTTGTCAGGGGGCACCGCAACAGGCGTATTTTGAAATGCTGTCCAATACGACTCAAGCGCCCGATTGCCGCCTTCCGGATACCGGTGTCAGCTTCGAGATGGAACGCCTACTCTCCTCAGCCTGCATAGAATCGCCCAATTACGGCACCAGGGTATCGAGCCTGGTTAAAATTCACGCGACTCAACCGGCGGAATTTATCGAGAAAATATTACGCTAAGGCTTAAATGTAGGACTAAGTATGGGGCTAAGTATGGGGCTAAGCATGCCAAGCTAAGCTAAGCCCGGCACAGAACGACTGGATTCCCCATAAAAAAAGCGAGATCCCGGTTAAGGTATCTCGCTTTTTTATCAGGAAAATCAAGCGTATTAAAGCGTATTAGCTCAATTCTTCCAGTCGCAATTTAGTGACACTACCAAACACTGAACTCAAGGCTTCAATTTTGGCGATCGCGGCCAACAGATTTTTTTCCTGTGTTTTATGGGTCAACATCACGATATCGGTACGTTGTTCACCCTCTGCAGGCTCTTTTTGCAGCATCGCGTCTATCGATATCGAGGATTCAGCCAAAATTCTGGTGACATCGGCCAGAACACCAGCCTGATCCGCCACATGCAAACGCAGGTAGTAACTGGTAATGATTTCCGACATAGGCAAGATCGCCAAATCACTGAGCGCATTAGGTTGGAACGCCAGATGCGGTACGCGATGTTCAGGGTCAGCGGTTGCCAGGCGAGTGATATCGACCAGATCAGCGATCACGGCAGAAGCGGTCGGCTCGGCACCGGCGCCTTTGCCGTAATACAGCGTTGCGCCAACTGCATCGCCTTGTACCAACACCGCATTCATCGCGCCTTCCACATTAGCGATCAGACGCTTGGCCGGGATCAGGGTCGGATGTACGCGTAATTCCACGCCTTTTTCGCTGCGCTTGGTAATGCCCAGTAACTTGATGCGATACCCGAGTTGCTCGGCGTAGCGAATGTCAATCGCCTCGAGTTTGGTGATGCCCTCGACATGTGCCTTCTCGAACTGCATAGGAATACCAAAAGCGATCGATGCCATGATGGTCGCTTTATGCGCCGCATCAACGCCTTCGATATCAAAGGTCGGGTCCGCTTCCGCATAGCCAAGTGCCTGCGCATCTTTCAATGCGGTCGCAAAATCGATACCCTTATCGCGCATTTCAGACAGGATGAAATTGGTGGTGCCATTGATGATGCCGGCTATCCACTCGATGCGGTTAGCCGTCAAGCCTTCGCGCAGCGCCTTGATGATAGGAATGCCACCGGCAACAGCCGCTTCAAACGCGACCATCACACCCTTATCTTGTGCCGCCTTAAAAATTTCATTGCCGTGGGTCGCCAATAAGGCTTTATTCGCAGTGACCACATGCTTGCCATTCGCGATCGCCTTGAGCACCAGATCTTTGGCAAGACCATAGCCACCTATCAATTCGATCACGATATCGATATCCGGGTGATTTACCACCAGATTGGCGTCATTGACCACTTCACACTCGCCATTAGTCAACTCACGTGCACGTTCCACATTCAGATCTGCCACCATCGTAATTTCAATAGCACGGCCTGCGCGACGCATAATCTCTTCCTGATTACGCTTCAAAACGTTAAATGTGCCGGAACCGACAGTGCCTATGCCTAACAGACCTACTTTGATGGGTTTCATAATGTTTTCGCTAAGTGCTGATTAAAATTAAAACAAGTAAAGTATAACAACAATTTAATTCGTGCCGTGACGTTTGCGATATCCCTCCAGGAAAGTCGCAATACGCCCGATCGCCTCGGTCAAATCATCCGAGTTTGGTAAGAATACCACGCGGAAATGATCTGGCTTAACCCAGTTAAACCCGGTACCCTGCACCAGCAAAACTTTTTGCTCGGTGAGTAGCTCATGAATGAACTCCTGATCATCCTTGATCGGATACATTACAGGGTCCAGCTTAGGGAACATATACAAGGCCGCCTTAGGCTTGACGCAGGTAACGCCCGGAATAGCCGTGAGTAACTTATGTGCCAGATCACGCTGCCTGAGCAAGCGACCGCCGGGGCCGACCAATTCATTAATGCTCTGATGACCGCCCAACGCGGTCTGAATCGCAAACTGACCTGGCGCATTGGAACACAGACGCATCGACGCCAGCATATTGAGGCCTTCAATATAATCTTTAGCGTGTTTTTTCTCACCCGACACCACCATCCATCCGGCACGGTAACCGCAGGAACGATAATTCTTGGAAAGGCCGTTGAGCGTCAGGAACAATACGTCATCTGCCAGCGAAGCGATAGAAGTATGGGTAGCCTCGTCATACAAAGTCTTGTCATAGATTTCGTCGGCGAACACGATCAACTGATGCTGGCGCGCGACGTCAACAATTTGCTGCAAGATTTCTACCGGATACAGCGCGCCGGTAGGGTTATTCGGATTAATGACAACAATCGCCTTGGTATTGGCAGTAATTTTACTTTTGATATCTTCGATATCAGGCATCCAGTCGGCACTTTCATCGCAGACATAATGCACGGGCTTGCCACCGGACAAACTCACGGCGGCAGTCCATAGCGGATAGTCGGGCGCTGGCACCAGCACCTCATCGCCGCTATTGAGCAGGGCATTCATGCCCATGACGATCAACTCCGAAGCACCATTGCCAATATAAATATCTTCTATCGTCACGCCACGGATGAACTTTTCCTGGGTGTAATGCATGATGGATTTGCGCGGTGCAAACATGCCTTTGGAATCGGTGTACCCAGCAGAATTATGCATATTGAGAATCATGTCCTGCACGATCTCATCGGGCGGGCCGAAGTTAAATACCGCCAGATTGCCGATATTGAGCTTGATGATCTTATGACCTTCGTCTTCCATCTGCTTGGCTTTTTCCATCACCGGACCGCGGATGTCATAGCAGACGTTGGCAAGTTTTTGGGATTTCTGTATAGGTCGCACTGAGCAATCTTTCAACTAATCTGATAACTATATGAGGCAGACATGGTGCAATCTGGAAGCAAAATGCTGCACTGCCGAATTCCCCCATTCTGCCCAATGCGCTCCATTTTATCAATCCGTTTTGCAAAATTGTCTAATTTTATTTGCTTTTAAGCGATATTTCCGTCAATCACAGCCTTTAATTCAGTCATTTAATCCAGCCCTTACTGACAGCATCGGCATTGAAGAAAAATCCCGGACGCCAGCGCAGACAATTTTGCGCAATATTTATTAGAGTAAGTTAGCGCAAAGCATTTTTGTAGGGTTTCGATGAAAAACGCTACAATGCCGCAATTCGAATTTAATGCCTTGTCAAAGTCTCGCCAAGCTAAGCTTAGACCTGACAAGGACTGTCCTTGCGAAAGATCACATACCAGCATCATGAAGCTACATTCTACCCAGACCCAGAAATATCAGACCGTCACCGCTTACGACGAGCGCGGCGTGGAACTCAACCTGCAACGCTTTGAGCGCAGCCTGATCGTGCTGCCGGAAACCGCACCAACGCCGTGGCCTGTCGATCACTTTGACCAGTTGAGCGCAGAACATTTCGAACAAATTGCGGCGACCATCCCCGATGTCGTCATCTTGGGCACCGGTAACAAGCAACGCTTCGTCCATCCAAAACTGATTAACTCACTGACAGCGCAACACAAAGGCGTGGAGTGCATGGACAACCAGGCGGCTTGCCGCACCTACAATATCCTGATGGCCGAGGGACGCAAAGTGGCACTGGCATTGATTATGGAAGTCGCATGAAAACAAAATCCACGCTCAGCTCACCTTACGAATCAGTTTTTTTACTCGGCGCCATTGCTCTGGGCTTCCTGCTGATCTGGTTTTACATGCTAGGCGCACGTGCCCTGGTTCCCACTGATGAAGGCCGTTATGCGGAAATGGCGCGGGAAATGGTCGCCACCGGTGACTGGATCACACAGCGTCTGAACGGCATTAAGTACTTTGAAAAACCACCGCTGCAAAACTGGATGAACGCCATCAGCTTTGAGTTATTCGGCTTAGGCGAATGGCAGGCGCGTTTATGGACCGGTGTTTGCGGGCTACTCGGTATCGCAGCAAGCGCCTACACAGGCGCCAAGGTATTTAGCCCTCGCGTTGGTATCAGTACCGCACTGATTTTAGGTTCGAGCTTTTACTGGGCGGCCTTCGGCCACGTCAACACTTTAGACATGGGCTTAGCTGGCATGATGACATTGGCGCTATGCGGGCTGCTGCTGGCACAACACCAGAATGCCAGTGCCACTGAGCAACGCAACGGTATGCTGCTGTGCTGGGCCGGCATGGCACTGGCCACGATGTCCAAGGGCTTGATCGGCGTTGTGCTGCCTGGCGCGGCACTGGTGCTGTACACCTTGCTCACGCGCGACTGGGCGCTGTGGACGCGACTGCACATGGGCAAGGGTTTGATCCTGTTTTTCGCCATCACGACACCCTGGTTCATTTTGGTCTGGCAAAAAAATCCCGAACATCCGCACTTTTTTTTCATCCATGAACATTTTCAGCGCTTCACCAGCACCGTACATAAACGCGGCGGCGCCTGGTATTATTTTTTCCCGCTGTTGATACTGGGAATAGTACCTTGGCTGGGTTTGTTATTGCAGGGCTTATGGGGCGCTTTGCGCGAAACGGCAACCGGACAGACAAGCAATACGGCAGGCGGTTTTCAACCGAAAAAAATGCTGCTGATCTGGACCGTCTTCATTTTCTTTTTCTTCAGCATTTCCGGCTCCAAGCTGCCATCGTATATCTTGCCGATCTTTCCGTCGATCGCCCTACTGATCGCCTGCCAACTGGAAAAAACCTCAAGCTTATCGATGCGGATAGCCTCAGGCCTGTTTGCCGCCATGGGTCTGGCGGGTTTATTTTTTGCGCCAAAAATCGGCGAGCTAAGCAAAATTGCGTATGAAATTCCGCTTTACCAAGCGATGGTGCCGTGGACGCTGACAGCGGCGGGCATTACTTTACTTGGAGGTATCGTCGCAATTTTTCTGGCCAAACGCTACAAGGATATGGCAGTCATCACCTTGGCCGTTAGCGGTTTTATCGCCGGACAAGCCTTATTTTTAGGCCACGACACATGGGGACGCTACAATGCAGGCTTGCCGCATGTGGCTGCAATTCAGGCTGAACTGACTCCGGACACGCCTATCTATGGCGTAGGTTTGTATGAGCAATCACTGCCCTTTTACCTGGGTCGCACCATGACGCTGGTCGAAGCCACCGATGAACTTGGTTTCGGACTATTGCAGCAACCTGAACTATGGATGCCAAAAATAGAGACCTTCACGCAAAAATGGCGTGCCGATAATGCCAGCGGCAAAGCGGCGATCGCCATCGTGCGGCCGCACATCTATCAGGAATTGCTGCAACAAGGACTGCCTATGCGCATCATTGCGCAAGACCCTAAGCGGATTATTGTTTCGAATCAAACTGAAGTTAAATCCAAATAATTTCTGTTGGCCTTGTTTCGGCTGAGGCATTATGCTTTAGCCCATATCAACACAGGGGGAGCATCAATCAAAACGCCGCTAACACGCACGCTCATAGCGCGAATTGAAAAATACTCCACCCTAGTATCAAAATTAGGATGACCCATGACTACAGCACGACAAACTCAGCCAACCCAGCCAACGCTACCATTCTTGCCGTTTACCAAGCCGGGCATGGACGAAGAAACCATTGCCGCAGTCGCTAATGTACTGCGTTCCGGCTGGCTGACCAGCGGTCCGAACGTACAGGCGCTGGAAGCGCAATTATCGGAATATTTTGGCGGCCGTCCGGTACGCACCTTCAACTCCGGCACCTGCACCATGGAAATCGCCCTGCGCATTGCCGGCATAGGCGCAGGCGATGAAGTCATCACCACCCCCAACTCATGGGTAGCCACCGCCAACGTCATCATCGAAGTCGGCGCGACCCCCGTATTTGTCGACATCGATCCGCGCAGTCACAATATAGACCTGGACAAACTGGAAGCTGCCATCACGCCACGCACCCGCGCCATTATCCCGGTGCATATGTGCGGCCTGCCTTGCGATATGGACAAACTGTATGCGCTGGCCGACAAATACAAGCTACGCGTAGTCGAAGATGCGGCGCAAGCCATAGGCTCAAGCTGGAAAGGCAAGCGCATAGGCTCTTTCGGCGATTTCGCCTCATTTAGTTTTCAAGTCAATAAAAACATCATGACCGGTGAAGGCGGCTGCCTGGTACTGAATAATGCAGCGGAAGCCAAGCTGGCCGAGAAATACCGGCTGCAAGGCGTCAGCCGCACCGGCCTAGACGGTATCGACGTCGATGTACTGGGCGGCAAATACAATATGACCGATATCGCCGCGGCGATAGGCTTGGGTCAGATGAAGCACCTGGCTGAATTTAACGCCAAACGTATGGCGCTGGCAAAGCACTATTTCACACTGTTCGGCAGCGATTTTGAAGCGCAGACCGGTGCCGAACTACCGATCGCCGACTTCGAAAATAGTAACTGGCATATGTTCCATATCGTGCTGCCGGAACGCATCAATCGCGCCGAATTCATGCAGCAGATGATCGATGTCGGGATAGGCTTGGGTTACCACTATCGCGCGATCCACCTGTTTAGCTACTACCGCGCACGCGGCTTCACCGATGGCATGTTCCCTATCGCGGAACGTATAGGCAAGCAGATCGTCACCCTGCCTTTATTCCCGGCGATGAACGAAAATGATGTGGCCAGAGTCGTCTCTGCTGTAAAATCCCGCCTTTCCTGAATTTGAGCATAGCTTGATGAAACCAGAACTCTCAGTCGTCATCCCGGTCTACAACGAAGAAGCGGGGCTGGCACAGTTATACGCGCGCCTCTACCCTGCACTCGACGCCTTGGCAAACCGCGGAATCACCTATGAAGTGGTGTTTGTCAACGACGGCAGCCGCGACAATACCGCAGCGCTGCTGGCAGACCAATTCCGTTTACGGCCCGATGTCACGCGGGTGGTCTTATTTAACGGCAATTACGGTCAGCACATGGCAATTCTGGCCGGCTTTGAAGCCAGTCGCGGTGAAATCGTCGTCACCCTCGATGCCGACTTGCAAAACCCGCCGGAAGAAATCGGCGCGCTGGTCGACAAAATGCGTGAAGGTTACGACTACGTCGGTTCGATCCGCCGCAAGCGCCAGGATTCGGCATGGCGTACTTATGCCTCGAAGATGATGAACCGGGTACGCGAAAAAATTACCCGCATCAAGATTACCGATCAAGGCAATATGTTGCGCGCCTACGGCCGCAACGTCATCAACCTGATCAACCAATGTCAGGAAGTGAGCACTTATGTGCCGGCACTGGCCTACACCTTCGCCCGCAAGCCCACCGAAATCATCGTCGAACACGAGGAACGTGCCGCCGGCGAATCAAAATACTCGTTTTACAGCCTGATACGCTTGAATTTTGACCTGATGACCGGCTTTTCTATCGTGCCGCTGCAACTTTTTTCCATGATGGGTATGGTTTTGTCGGCCGCATCCGGAGCCTTGGTTGTCTTATTGCTGATACGCCGATTCATTCTGGGTGCAGAGGCCGAAGGTCTGTTCACCCTGTTTGCGATTGCCTTCTTCCTGATGGCGGTGATCCTGTTTGGCATCGGCTTGCTAGGTGAATATGTAGGCCGGATCTACCAGCAAGTGCGCGGACGTCCGCGCTATGTGGTGCAAACCATACTTGAACACACGGAAAGCAACTGAGATGAGCCGACACACAGCCGTCGTATTTGCCTACCATAGCGTAGGCGTACGCTGCATCAAGACATTATTGGCGCGTGGCGTACAGATTGCCCTAGTAGTGACGCATGAAGACAACCCGGCAGAAACCATCTGGTTTGAGTCAGTCGTCGATCTGTGCAAGGAACATGGCATCGAGACCATCACCCCATCAGACCCGGCTGCGCCAGAATTGATGGAACGCATCAAACAAATTGCCCCTGATTACATTTTCAGTTTTTACTATCGCCACATGTTGCCAACCGCCCTGCTGGAGCTGGCCAAGCGCGGTGCCTACAATCTGCATGGCTCCTTGCTACCAAAGTATCGCGGCCGGGTCCCGGTGAATTGGGCGGTATTGCATGGCGAAACCGAAACCGGTGCCACACTGCATGAAATGGCAGCCAAGCCGGATGCCGGCGGCATCATCGCGCAAACCGCGGTACCTATCCTGCCTGACGATACCGCTTTTGAGGTATTTGGCAAACTGACGGTGGCTGCCGAACAAATCTTATGGTTTGCCTTACCGTCTGTGCTCGATGGTAGCGCAAAAGTATTAGCCAATGATTTGAGCAAAGGCAGCTATTTTGGCGGACGCAAACCGGAAGACGGGCGCATAGACTGGAGCCTACCGGCGCAGCAAGTGTATAACCTGCATAGGGCAGTCGCCCCGCCTTATCCGGGCGCTTTTACCGAAATGGCCGGCAACACTTACGTTATCGGAAAAGCACGTTTAGTGACTAAGCTCACATCGAATAACACGGCAAATTTGCCGCAAGGCTTGTCTGTAGTGGATAATGTCATATTCGGCGGGTGTGGCGATGGTCGTGCTCTCCATATAATTGAACTATTAATGAATGGCAAAGTGGTTTCAGCCTCCAGCCTACAGCAACAACTGGCCGCCCAATAATTCGCTGATTAGCTCAGCAACAGCATTTTTAAATAAAGAAATTATCATGAAAAAAGTCCTTATTCTCGGCGTGAACGGTTTTATCGGTCACCATCTGTCCAAGCGCATTCTGGAAACTACAGACTGGCACGTCTATGGTATGGACATGCAAACCGACCGCCTCGGAGACTTGCTCAGCCATGAGCGCATGCATTTCTTCGAAGGTGACATCACCATCAATAAGGAATGGGTTGAGTATCACGTCAAGAAATGTGATGTCATCCTGCCTTTGGTCGCCATCGCTACGCCATCAACTTATGTGAAACAGCCTTTGCGCGTGTTTGAGCTCGATTTTGAAGCCAATCTGCCTATCGTCCGTTCCGCCGCCAAATACGGCAAGCATCTGGTATTCCCTTCGACTTCCGAAGTGTATGGCATGTGCCATGACGAAGAATTTGATCCTGAACAATCTGAACTCATTTGCGGCCCTATCAACAAGCCACGCTGGATTTACTCCTGCGCCAAGCAATTGATGGACAGGGTTATCTGGGGCTACGGCATGGAAGGCTTGAATTTCACCCTGTTCCGTCCATTTAACTGGATCGGTGCCGGCTTGGATTCCATCCATACGCCAAAAGAAGGTAGCTCACGCGTAGTGACTCAGTTCTTCGGCCATATCGTGCGCGGTGAAAATATCTCCCTGGTCGATGGCGGCGCACAAAAAAAAACGCGCTTTCACTTACATCGATGACGGTATTGATGCCTTGATGCGCATCATCGACAATAAAAACGGCGTGGCCAGCGGCAAGATCTACAACATCGGCAATCCGGTCAACAATCACTCTATCCGCGATTTGGCACACATGATGCTGACTCTGGCGGCAGAGTATCCGGAATATGCGGAATCGGCCAAGAAAGTCGAATTGATAGAAACGACTTCCGGCGCTTACTACGGTGCCGGCTATCAGGACGTACAAAATCGCGTACCGAAAATCACCAATACCTGTGAAGATCTGGGCTGGGCTCCGGTCACGACAATGGAAGACAGCATGCGCAATATTTTCGACGCCTACCGCGGTCAGGTAGCCGAAGCTCGCGCCCTCATGGATTAAGTCAGGACTGCATGCCTACTATTGTTTTAAAAATTGATGTTGACACTTACCGTGGCACCCGCGAAGGCGTACCTAACCTGGTACGCATCCTAAAGCACCATCACGCTGGTGCCACGTTCTTATTTTCGCTGGGCAAAGATCATACCGGATGGGCATTGCGGCGCGCCTTCCGGCCTGGCTTTTTCCAGAAAGTATCGCGCACTTCAGTAGTCGAGCACTACGGCATTAAAACGCTGATGTACGGCGTTTTTTTTGCCGGCGCCCGATATCGGTAAGGACTGCGTAGAGGAAATGCGTGCAGTGCGCAGGGCCGGCTTCGAATGCGGCATCCATACATGGGATCATGTGGTCTGGCAAGATAACGTCAGAAAACGCGGGGCAAGCTGGACCCAACGGCAAATGCAGCAGGCATTTTCACGCTTTCAGGAAATTTTTGGCACTGTTCCCAAAACCCATGGGGCAGCCGGCTGGCAAATGAATGCGCACGCGTTCACCCAGCTAGCCAGCTTTGGCATGAAATACGCGTCAGATGGTCGCGCCATGCTCAATGAGAACGGTTCGCTACATAATCCCGGCGCCGGTCCGTATCGCCTGCAAATCGACGGTGAGACCTCATCTTGCATACAAATGCCGACTACGCTGCCAACGCTCGATGAGTTACTGGGCCGCGAAATTGACGGGGTCGTCATCAACGAGTCAAATATTGCCGCTAGCATACTCAATTTAACGGCTGAACCAAGAAATCATGTATTTACCCTGCATGCCGAACTTGAAGGACAAAAACTTGCCCCCATATTCGATCAGTTGCTGACCGGGTGGCAAGAGCAGGGTTATCAATGCATCTCTATGGCCGATTATTACGCCAGTATTGAGGCGCAAGCGCTACCCGAACATCCTTTGACCTGGGCTGAATTGCCGGGTCGTTCAGGAGAATTGGTTGCACTGCATACCTGATTGATCAGGCTTGCCGTGTTCAATGCTGATGGCAGACCATGCCTAAGCTCATGCATGGCAAGAATCTCGCACCATGATTCCGGCAGCAGAGAAAAACTTAAGCACACGCAAGACCAGTTATACGAACGCAACAGTATTTCTCGATTCACCAACAACAGATCAGGAGATCACTTTGGCCGATAGCCCATTTGCACTCAATTGCCTGGCTCCAGATTTTTCCGCCGTCATGACGGGTGGCGCGCCATTTCAATTAAGCCACTTTAGCGGCAAGACGCTCGTGCTTTACTTCTACCCGAAAGACAACACCCCGGGTTGCACTACCGAAAGTATCGCCTTTCGCGATCTTTACCCACAGTTTCAGGCTGCCAATACCTGTATTTTTGGTATCAGCCGCGACAGCCTGCGATCGCATGAAGGATTTAAGGCGAAGTTAGACCTGCCTTTTGAACTCATCTCAGATCCGGACGAAACCCTATGTCTACTGTTTAACGTCATGAAATTAAAGAACATGTACGGCAAACAGGTACGCG
Source organism: Undibacterium piscinae (assembly GCA_003970805.2). Taxonomy (GTDB): domain Bacteria; phylum Pseudomonadota; class Gammaproteobacteria; order Burkholderiales; family Burkholderiaceae_D; genus Undibacterium; species Undibacterium piscinae. The sequence goes on along the minus strand of CP051152.1, from coordinate 122,072 downwards.
GCATAGAACGTAGTACATTTATCATTGACGGCAACGGCAAATTAGTGAAAGAATGGCGTGGAGTAAAGGTTGCCGGACACGTCGATGAAGTGTTGGAATTTGTGAGTGCACAAACATAATTGAAATCCTTATTTTTACCTGCCGAAGCCGTTGATGGAGATGATACAAAAGTCTTCCACAGCGGCTTTTTCGCTTTTAATTCAAAACCGGCGCAAATCGGCAACATCGATTTGCGCATAAATAAGCTCTCACACTTTTAATAGGAGGTTCTGATGCCCCTGCCAAAAATGCCGACTAAACCAGCGGCTCTGCTGTCCCCCAAGGACTACCCAAAAGCAGAAAAAAACGTCACCGTAAAAACCAGCCCGGCTAAAGCTGTCGGTCAGGCTACAAAATTAGCGCAAAAAGCAACGGAAGTAATTCAAGCCTCACAAACAGCGGCAAAAACAGTGACGCCAAAGGCGATTGCCAGCACGGCAAAACCACGCAGCACGCCGACTGCGGCAAGTAAGCCTGCCAAGACTGCAACTGCGGTAGCGCCGGCACCAATGCCGGTATCGACGCCGGTATTGACGCCGGTATCGTCTGTAGCTGCGGTCAAGCCGGCAACAACAAAAATTTCCGGCAAGCCTGCGGTACTTAGCGCCCCTGCTAAAACGCATGATCACAGGGTCAAATCTGTCACCAGTCGTGCTGCGGACAAAACCGGCGGCACCAAGTTATTTGTGCTCGACACCAATGTACTGATGCACGATCCGTCATCCTTGTTCCGCTTTGAAGAACATGATGTTTACCTGCCGATGATCACGCTGGAAGAGCTTGACGATCATAAAAAAGGTATGTCGGAAGTGGCGCGCAATGCACGCCAGATTTCGCGCTCGCTCGACGCCCTGGTCGGTGACATCGACCACCATGAAATCGAAAAAGGCACCCTACTGTCAAAACTGGGCAATAAGGATGCCAAAGGCCGCCTGTTTTTCCAGACCAAGCTGCAAGGTGGCACGCTGCCGGAAGGACTGCCGCAAGGTAAAGCCGATAACCAGATTCTGGGCGTAGTACGCGCGCTGGAATCACAATTTCCGGGACGTGCCATCGTACTGGTGTCGAAAGACATCAATATGCGCATCAAGGCACGCGCACTGGGCTTGCCGGCAGAAGACTATTTCAATGATCATGTACTGGAAGACTCCGATCTGCTGTACACCGGTATCGTGCAATTGCCGGAAGACTTCTGGAATAAGCATGGCAAGGGCATAGAGTCCTGGCAGGAAAGCAAAAACGGCACCAGCACTACCTATTACCGCATCACCGGCCCGGTGATTCCCTCACTACTGGTAAATCAGTTCGTCTATCTGGAACCGAAGAACGGTGAAGCCTCGTTTTACGGTCAGGTACGCCAGATCAACGGCAAGACGGCGGTACTGCAAACCCTGCGCGACTACGGTCATCCTAAGCACAGTGTCTGGGGCGTTACCTCACGCAACCGCGAACAGAATTTCGCCCTGAATTTACTGATGGATCCGGAGTGTGATTTCGTCACCTTGCTCGGTCAGGCCGGCACCGGCAAGACCTTGCTGGCACTCGCCGCTGGCTTGGCACAGGTATTGGAAACCAAAACCTACAATGAAATCATCGTCACCCGTGTGACGGTGCCGGTCGGTGAAGATATCGGTTTCCTGCCGGGCACTGAAGAGGAAAAAATGTCGCCTTGGATGGGCGCGTTTGACGACAATCTGGAAGTGCTGAATAAGTCGGATAATGACGCCGGCGACTGGGGACGTGCTGCAACGCAAGATCTGATACGTTCGAAAATCAAGATCAAATCACTCAACTTTATGCGTGGCCGCACCTTCGTGAATAAATTCCTGATTATCGATGAAGCGCAAAATTTGACGCCTAAACAAGTCAAGACTCTGGTCACCCGCGCCGGCCCTGGCACCAAGATCATCTGTCTGGGCAATATCGCGCAGATTGATACGCCTTATCTGACCGAAGGTTCCAGCGGCTTGACCTACGTGGTTGACCGCTTCAAAGGTTGGGCGCATAGCGGCCACGTCACACTGGCACGCGGCGAGCGTTCACGTCTGGCAGATCACGCTAGCGAAATTCTGTAAGATTTTCGTTTTGCCAGCAGCAAAAAACGGTGCCTTACGTGGCACCGTTTTTTTTATGCCTGCACCAGATTCATTTTTAAAAATTCACATCAGGAAACCCCATATTCGCGGGGCATTCCGGCCATTTATCTATTGAAACGCCCTTCCGCATTAAGTCTCCAATTCCTAGATGATTGCACCCTCATCACTTACTTTTAAACCTTTATCGCATTTCAAGACATCAGCAAAAAGCAAATGCCAGATAGAAACAAATGAACAAAAGGAAAAATATTTCCAAAAACATTTCACTGGCGAGTCATTTTCAATCAAAATGACAACTAGTCTCGGGTACTGGCGTGGCCGGCAATATTTAGCCCACCCAGAAATCACGCAGAAACAGCGCCGAGATCGCTGCAAATGAAAATCCAAGCGCAGCATCAGCCATCACAGAGCAACACTAAAGAATGGCAATAACATTGATCTACACCTTACCTATTGGAAGAGATGCCATGCATAAGTATGTAATTCGCAGTCTATTCACCGCCGCACTAAGCCTACCGTTGGCACTGGGCCTGCCACAACTGGCGCAGGCGGGTGACACCGAAGAGTATCGCTGGAACCTGCAAGACCTCTATGCTAGCGGCGCCGACTTGGATAAAGATATCGCCAGACTCCAGAGCCAATTAAAAGAAATTAGCGCTTGCAGCGGCCATCTGGGAGATTCCCTGCCGCGCTTCAAAGCCTGCATGGATCTGAATGCCGATATGCTTAAGCGCTATGCCCGCATCGCCAGTTATGCCTCGCAGACACATGACCAAGATACCGGCGCCACCGCCGGTCTGGACCTGAGCCAACGCTCCGACATTCTGGGTAGCCAACTGGAAGAGGCGACGTCCTTCTTCCGGCCTGAGATACTTGGTATCGGAGAGAAAAAAATTAAGGCTTACCTGGCCAAAGACAAGACGCTATCGATTTACTCGCATGGTCTGGAAGATATTTTACGTAGCGCCAGCCATACTCTCGATAAGAAAGGCGAAGAACTGATCGCCACTTTCGGCATGGCGACCAACACCGCCAGCGCGGTGTACTCGACCCTGTCCAATTCCGATATGCCTTGGCCTAAAGTCAAACTCTCTGACGGTCAGGAAGTCGTCATTGATCAATCCGCCTATACCAAGTATCGCTCATCGAACAACCGCCAGGACCGCAAACTGGTGTTCGACGCATTCTGGGGCAAATGGAAGGAATTTGAGCGCAGCTATGGCGTCACGTTTTATGAGATGCTCAAGAGAGACTCGGTCTATGCCAAGGTCAGGAACTACCCTGATTCCCTGACTCAGGCGCTAGATAGCAACAAATTGCCACGCGCCGTCTACGATACCCTGATAGCGCAAACCCAGGCCAATTTGCCTACCCTGCATCGCTATTTCAAGCTACGCGCCAAGATGCTCGGCGTACAGGACATGGGTTACCACGACATGTATCCGGCACTGGTCAAAAGCGATCTGAAGTTTTCCATTAGCGAAGGCAATCAGTTAATGCTGGCGTCGGTCAAACCTTTGGGCGACGACTACGTCAAGGCGATGACCAAAGCTACCACCGAGCGCTGGATAGACGTTTATCCAAGACCGAAAAAACGTTCGGGCGCATACATGAATGGCGCGGCTTACGACGTTCATCCTTACCTGCTGATGAATTTTAACGATGACTACGAATCGGTCTCGACCCTGGCGCACGAGTGGGGCCACGCCATGCATTCGTATTTGGCCAACAAAAACCAACCGTTTGTCACCGCTGACTATCCTATCTTTACCGCTGAAATCGCCTCCACCACCAATGAGGTATTCCTGCTCGACCACATGCTCAAGATTGCGAAGTCGGATGATGAGCGCTTGCTGTATCTCGGTTCGGCATTAGAAAATCTGCGCGGCACTTTCTTCCGCCAAGCCATGTTCGCTGACTTTGAACGTAGCGTCCATGCCAAGGTCGACAAAGGCGAATCCGTCACGGGCGAAGCGCTTACCAAGATCTACGGCGACATCCTGAAACGCTATCATGGCGACCAGGAAGGCGTGATGAAAATTGACGATCTGTATGCCACCGAATGGGCATTCATTCCGCACTTCTACAATCGCTTTTACGTATTTCAGTACGCCACTTCGATCGCCGCCGGCTCCATGTTTGCCGACGAGATCCTCAAGGGAAAACCAGGTGCGAAAGACAAATACCTGAACATCCTCAAAGCGGGCGGCTCGGCTTATCCGTATGAACTGGTCAAATCCGCCGGAGTCGACATGGCCACTGCAGCACCGTATCAAGCGGTATTTGTACGCATGAACAAAATCATGGATGAAATCGAAACCATCGTGGCCAAGCGCAAATAAATTTTCATAGGTAAAAACATCAGCTGAGCAGGCTATAAATAATGCTGAGAATTACTGCTGGAAAATGCTGCTGAGCTAAGCTTCGCCGCCAAGCCTCACCCCATCCATTGGGTGAGGCTTTTTTTATAAACCCGGTGCCAAAAGCAGCATCCAAATACTTTAGAAAGCAAGCTTGATGCGCATCAAAATCCTCGCGCAAACACAGTAGTACAGTAGCAAAAAATATGAGAGGGAGACCAAAATGTCCGCCAGAATCAGTCCACCTGTTTCACTGACTATCATCAGGGAAGAGCACGAACACCTATCCTGCATCCTTGAAAGTATGCTGTTTTTTGTCAGGGCGATTCAAAATGGACAGCCTTCCCCTGACCTGAGCGTATTTCGGGCGATGCTTTACTACATTTGCCAATATCCTGAACGCGTACACCACCCCAAGGAAGACAAATTCCTGTTTGCCAAAATCAAGGACAGGACACATCAACTCGATACCGAACTCGATGCCTTAAGCGAACAGCATGGCAAAGGGGAATTAATGGCGCATCGCCTGCTCACGGCCTTGCAGGCTTATGAATTTGGCGGTAGTGATGCTTTCCCGCACTTTCATAGCTTGGTTGAGCAATATGCGCATTTCTACTATGCACACATGCGGATGGAGGAGGAAAGAATTCTCCCGGTCGCCCTGCAAGTGCTCAATGAGGCCGATTGGGCAGTGATAGACTCAGCCTTTCTGGAAAACCGGAAAATGATGGACGAAGATGGCCAGCGCTACCACTACGATCAATTATTCTCACGCATCATCAGCATCATGCCGGTGCCGCAATAGTGCGGCACTAGCAGCAGACCCAGAGCCGCAGTTTAAACGCTGTAGCGCAAGCAGATTTGGACAACGCCAGTTCCAGCCGTCGCTGGCAAGTTCTACTGACTAGCCGCCAGTCCTACCCAATTTGCAACTCTTCGCCAGTTTGACCACCGGGTTAGCCAACAGCACCAGAAACCCATCAAGCACATTAAGCCAATCAAGCGCAAGCGACGGGATCTGCCTCAAGGCGATGATCAAACCTCCACTACCCGAGAGGTTTTCAGCCCCGGCAAGTTAGCTACAATGCAATTAACCAACAAAAACAATATCTTAGCGACATGCTTTATGAATAAAGTTGAAGAGTAAGGCTTCCAACTAGCGTCCCTGGCATCACTGATGAGCCACATAATCAGGTAAACTAGCGTGCTATCGTGCAACAAAAATACTGCACCAAATTATATTTGTGAAAAATTCAGTAATTCGCCTTACCAGACCAATTTTTGCTCCATTCTATGCTGACGAATTAACGAAATTCATATCAGTTGCACAAAATTAAAATAGAAAAACAAACCATGATTGCCTCGCTTAAGGCATGACCTTTATTGTTCGCAATGTGTGCTTTCAATCGACACCGCATTGCTCCAGGAGTAGTAACGATGATAAAAATTACCGTCGTTTCGTATAACAACGAGACACCATCGCTTCCCAATGGCGCGCTGTTTGGACCTGAGCACGGCACCATAGGCCGCAGCGAAGACAATTTTCTGGTACTGCCCGATCCGAAGCACTATGTCTCGCGCGCGCAAGCCAAAGTGTGGAGCAACGGCACACGGCATCACCTGATCAATTTAAGCCAGGCTAACCCTATCATCATCAACGGCCAGGAAATCGAGGCCGAGCGCGAATACGATATCCACGCAGGCGACCAGATAAAGATAGGCTTATACCAATTGCGTGTCGATGCGGTTGCCGGCACATCAGGCGACTTGCCACCTACAGCCGCCACGCCAAGCTTAGCAAAAACTAGCCCGACACCAGCCGCGACGGAAGTCCCGGTCAACGCTGCAACGCTAAGTAGCACCGCAGAAGCTGCCAGACCGGCAGATTCCGCTGAACTGCTACAGGCTTTCTTGAAGGGCGCAGGCCTGCCGGACTTGAACCTGTCATCCGGATTGACTCCTGAACTGATGGAAACAATGGGAAAACTTGTCGCCACCTCGGTACAGGGAACCATGGATCTGATCGCCCAGCGCGCCCTGGTAAAGCGCGAGGTCAACGCTGACGTCACCCTGGTGGTATTGCGTAAAAATAATCCGCTGAAATTTTTCCCTGACAGCCAGACCGTGCTGACACAAATGCTGCGCAAGAAAATGCCTGGTTTCATGACGCCCGACGAAGCGATGGACGATGCGTTTCAAGATTTGCGGGCGCACCAGTTGGCGGTAGTCGCTGGCATGAAAGCGGCAATGGATGCGCTGATGAAAAAATTCCAGCCAGCCCTCTTTGAAAAGCGCCTGAGCCCGCCTACCCTGCTGGACCATCTCAATCCGGCACGCCGCAAAGCGGCCATGTGGGAACATTTTTCAAGGCTATTTGACAGCATTTCCCTCGAATCCAAAGATGAATTCCAAACCCTGTTCGGCAAGGATTTCCTGACCGCCTACGAAAAAGAAATTGAACGCATAAAATACACTGCGCACACTGAGCACACCAAGCAAGCCTCCTGAGGCAAGGCACGGACAAGACATGATCTTAGACACGGCACAAATCACTGGCATAGGCGACAGGCCATCGAATCAGGATGCGCTCGCCACTGCCAGTGAGGATGGATTAAGCTGCTTCATACTGGCCGACGGAACCGGCGGGCACGAAGGTGGTGAAGTCGCCGCAAGCCTGGTGATCGAAGGCATAGCACAGAAATTTTTGCAGGAAGCCTCATTTAGCGCACGCGCGCTACGATCGTATATCGACTGGGCAATACTCAAGGTCGCTGATTTCAAAAAGCAAAATGCAAAATACTCGGATATGAGCGCGACCGTGGCGAGCATACTGATAGACCAAAACAATCACTGCGCCCTATGGGCACATTTAGGCGACACCCGCATCTACATGTTTCGCCACGGACGCATCATCCACACGTCCAAAGATCACAGCATGGCGCAGAGACTGGTCGATGCCGGCTACGCCAATTACGCCACTATCCGCAAGCACCCGCAGCGTAACATGCTGTATGCAGCGATAGGCGCGGAAGGTGATACGGCTGCGGAAATCACACAAGAAGCCGTCGAATTGCAGAATGGCGATGCCTTTCTGCTTTGTACTGACGGGTTCTGGGAATGGATCAGTGAGGACGAGATGGAACAAAGTCTGCATCTTGCGGTCAACAGTGAGGCGTGGTTAAACGCCATGAACGCGCTGACAGAAAAAAATATCGCTGCCTCGGCTGTCCGGCGCGACAATTTTTCAGCGATTACCATCTGCCTGCAGCGCGCTACTACCGCTGCTACCACAGCCACCACAATTAGCACGCCCGCCACGCCTGTCGCAGCCTCATCGCCAACGGCAAGCTAAACGCCATGCGAACATCAACAACAATGAATTACCCCTATCACCCGAGTGCCACTTGAAAACAGAAGAAACCCTTGCCACTCCCGTGGCGCCTGTCACTGACAGCGGCAACGAAAATAGCCTTGCTATCGGCACGCGGCTTGCCGACTTTGAAATTACCGGTGTTCTGGGAGAAGGCGGCTTTGGTATTGTCTACCTCGCTTTTGATCACTCCCTGCAACGCACCGTCGCCATCAAGGAATACATACCCGGCACTCTCGCCGGCCGCGCGACTGACGCTAGCGTGATGGTGCGAGCCGAACGCCACAAGGCAACTTTTGACGCCGGCTTAAAGAGCTTCATCAATGAAGCGCGCCTGCTGGCACAATTCGATCATGCCTCACTGGTCAAAGTTTACCGTTTCTGGGAAGAGAACAAGACCGCTTACATGGCGATGCGCTATTACGAAGGTAGCACACTCAAGGACATTATCAAGAACCACCCCGAACTGGTCACCGAAGCCTGGCTAAAGTTCATCTTCAAACAAATCCTCGATGCCCTAGAGACCTTATACAAAGCCAAGATCCTGCATCGCGATGTCTCGCCCGACAATATCATCGTGCAAAAAAATGGCGATGCGGTACTGCTCGATTTTGGCTCGGCCCGCAAGATCATCGGTGACATGACCCAAGGTCTGACCGTCATCTTAAAGCCAGGTTTTGCGCCGATAGAACAATATGCCGATGACGGCGCCCTGCCACAAGGTCCGTGGACTGACATTTATGCGCTGGCCGCGGTAATGTATTTCACCATACTGAAAAGCCCGCCGGTGATGTCTATCGTGCGTGTAGTCAAAGATTCTTTAGTGCCGTTACAGGCAGAAAATCATGCCGGTTTCAGCAAGAAATTTCTTATGGCAATAGACATGGGACTGGCGATACAACCGGAAGACCGACCGCAGACGGTGGACGAATTCCGCCGCTTGCTGGGCATCAGCGCATTCGATTCCGGGCGCGATAACAGCAATCGCGGCTCCGGTCGCGCTAGCCGCGATGCACCGGTGTTTAATGACAATGCACCGGCTCAGAATGGCAAACCTGAAGCCAGAGCCGCAGCTAACGCCAAATCAAAATCTGCCATAATCTCTAAGCGCAACTTGGTGGTGGCCGCAGGCCTGCTAGTTTTGCTGCTGGCTGGCGCTTACGTTTCAACCCGTGCGGACAAGGCGGCACCAGCCGTCAGCGACTCCAACTCCGGCACTGAGCAAACGGCATCTGCCAGGGGCGAACTGAAACTGGCAATCAAGCCCTGGGGCATGGTATTTGTCGACGGCGAACAAAATGGCGTGAGCCCGCCGCTGAAAAAACTCAACCTCAGCGATGGCAAGCACACTATACGCATCAGCAATCCGGGGTTTCCGGATTACTCAATCGAAGTGGAGATAGGCAAAGACAATGTATCCTCCATAGAACACGAATTCATTCAGAAATAAGCTAGACCCATACCCATATGAACTTCTACCGCACATCTTTAAAGAGTCTGGCTTTAGCCTTAGCATCTGCCTGCCTGCTGTTATCCGGCTGCGATACCGCGCCTAAAGCGACACCCAAACCTACGCAAAAAGCCAAGGAAACCAAAGCCGCGGCACCAGCGGCAACGCCACCAGAAAATCCGGCAACTACTGCCGCCTCAGCATCGGCATCGGCATCGGCAAGCGCGACCGTAGCCAAAGCGGCGACCGCAAGCGATACGCAGGCCTTAAAGGATGGCGTAGCGCTCTACAATAACGGTGAATACAACGCGGCAATTAGTAAGCTGCTGGGCTCGCCGGAAATCACGAAAAGCAAGAGCAAGGCCGTCAAGGTAGAAGCGCTGAAATATGCCGCATTTAGCTATTGCGTCACATCCAGGACGCAACTATGCAGGCAGCAATTTGACCGGGCGCTAAAAATCGACCCTAGATTTGATCTGACCCCGGCCGAAATAGGCCACCCGATTTGGGGCCCGGTATTTTCCAGTGCCAAAAAAAACCAAATAAAGACCAAATAAAGACCAACCAGCGAGCAAGCAAAAGGAAATTTTCAAGCACCCTGCCAGAACCCAATACCCATGCGGCTCTACCGGCACATAGGCTGGAAACCAGCATGGATATTGCCTGTTAGCCCAACTATCTTTGCATGCTTTCCCATACCTTTTGCAAGCGTTTGGCAGAAACCGGCATAGGCGTGCGCAACTCTTGTGCGTAGAGCGATACGCGCAACTCTTCGAGTAACCAGCGAAACTCTTGCAACTTCGGATCAGCATCGGGCCCGGTCTTGCGTGGCGTACGCTGCCATGGCTGGGCGACTGAATTCCATTCCAGCATCAGCTTGGCATCGCGCGCCGGGTCAGCCCGCAACTTATCCATCCTCACCGTCACGGCCTTCAGATAGCGCGGGAAATGCGATAACTGACTGAAATCATTGTCGGCAATAAAGCGCTTGCTGATCAGCATCTGCAATTGGCTTTGCATATCGGCAGCGGCTTGCGGATGCGCCTTGAGCGCCTGCAGTTTTTTCGGCAAACCATGATATTCGCCCAGAATCTGTGCCGCCAAGCGCGCAACTTCATTGGCCAGCAGATTCAGTCGTGCCTTACCGGCATCACGGCGCTGATTAAATTCACCGGAATTGGTCGGCAAAGGTTGCTGCAAAAAGGCACTTTCCAGCGCGACCTGGACGATCTGCTCGCGCAACTCTTCCTGCGAACCCAACGCCATAAATTGCATCCCCATCTGCTGCAGACCCGGAATATTTTTCTCTAAAAATTTAACCTGCTCTTTGATCTGCAAGGCAAACAAACGGCGTAAGCCTATGCGATGGATACGCGCCGCCTCATCGGGATCATCAAACACTTCGATATGGCAATGCGTGATTTTATCGACCAAGGCCGGATAACCGATCAAGGTTTGCTTACCTTGCTGCACTTCGAGTAATTCTGGCAGGCTATCAAAAGTCCAGCCGGTCAGATTATCCTGCTGCAACTGAAAGCCAGGCTTGGCCGCGACATTGGCCGCTGGCGCATGCGCCGACACAGGAGTCGCGCCCTGCTTAGCCGCTGCTGTAGCAGCGCCACTCTTGCCGGAATCGAGCAAGCTCAGTTTTTCTGCACTAGCGATACGTTGAAAACTCTCGCGTGCCTGCCCGCCAAACTCAGCCCGTAAAGTAGCGAGATTGCGACCCATTTCCAGCTGCCGCCCATGTTCATCAACGATCTTGAAATTCATGGTCAGATGGACGGGCACAGTCTCGAATTTAAAATCAGTGCTCATGCAAATCAGGCCAGTCTGCTCGCGGATATCGGCGATCACGGCATCGAGAAAATTACCGCTACCAAACTCCTTACGCTCGCAAAACCCGGCCGCATAATTCGGTAAAGGAACACAATGGCGGCGTATCTTTTGCGGCAAGGATTTAATCAGCAAATGCACTTTCTCCTTGAGCATGCCAGGAACCAGCCACTCACACCTGTCGGCGGACAACTGATTGAGCGAAAACAGCGGCACACTCAAAGTCACGCCATCACGCGGGCTGCCAGGCTCGAAGTGGTAACTCAGCTGCAACGCAACACCGGACACTTGCATGGTTTTTGGAAAAAGTTCGGTGGTGACGCCAGCCGCTTCGTGCCGCATCAGTTCATCTTTATTCAGATACAGCAGCTTAGGGTTTTCCCTGACCGACTCCTTATACCATTGCTCCAGCAAGACGGCGTTATACACGCCAGGCGGTATCAACTTGTCATAGAATGCGACGATCAACTCATCATCCACCAGTACGTCAATGCGGCGCGACTTGTGCTCCAGATTTTCAATCTCGCGCACCAGTTTCTGGTTATGCGCAAAGAACGGCAAGCGGGTGTCGAGTTCGCCCTCAACCAAGGCATCGCGAATAAAGATATCGCGTGCCTCAGCCGGATGCGTCAAACCATACTGGATGCGGCGCTGGCTATACACCACCAAACCATACAGGGTGGCGCGTTCGAAGGCCGAAACCTGACCAGCGCGTTTTTCCCAGCGCGGTTCGCCATACGACTTCTTGAGCAGATGGCCGCCGATTTTTTCCAGCCATTCCGGCTGTATCTGCGCAATACAACGGCCGTACAGGCGCGTGGTATCAACCAGTTCTGCCGCCATCACCCAGCGTCCGGCTTTTTTCGCCAGACTGGAACCGGGCCAGATGAAAAATTTGATCCCGCGAGCGCCCAGGTAATGCGCCTCTTCATCGGATTTATAACCGATATTGCCGAGTAAGCCGGTGAGTAAAGCCAGATGCAATTGTTCATAGGTCGCCGGGCTTTCATTGAGACGCCAACCCTGCTCCTTAACGATGGTCAGCAACTGGCTATGTACCTCACGCCATTCACGCAGACGCATCTGACTGAGAAAATTGGCACGGCAGTTATCCTGCAATTGCCGGTTGGTTTTCTTATGCTCTATCGCCTCTTCAAACCACTTCCAGATTTTCAGATAAGACTGAAACTCAGATTTTTCATCGGCAAATTTCTTATGCGCGGCATCAGCCGCAGCCTGCGCCTCCATAGGGCGATCACGTGGGTCCTGCACCGACAAGGCGGCAGCGATAATCAAGACTTCGCTAAGCGCCTGATTATCACGCGCCGCCAGTATCATGCGGCCAACCCGCGGGTCCAAAGGCAATTTGGCGAGCTGCTTACCGACCGCGGTAAGATGATTGCCCTCGTCCATCGCCCCCAACTCTTGCAGCAATTGATAGCCATCGGCAATCGCCCGCCCTGGTGGCGGCTCGATGAAAGGAAAACTCTCTACATCTGTCAGATGCAGCGACTTCATGCGCAAGATAACCGCAGCCAACGACGAGCGCATGATTTCCGGCTCGGTAAATTTCGGCCGGTTCAGGTAATCCTGTTCTTCGTAAAGGCGTATGCAAACACCGGCAGCAACACGACCGCAACGACCGGCCCTTTGATTGGCGGCAGACTGCGCCACCGCTTCCACCTGCAATTGCTCGACCTTATTGCGGTAGCTGTAACGCTTGACGCGCGCCAACCCGGCATCGACCACATAGCGGATACCAGGTACCGTCAGCGAGGTTTCCGCGACGTTGGTAGCCAAGACAATGCGACGCGCATTGGAGACCTTGAAGACACGTTCCTGCTCTTGCGCCGACAAGCGCGCAAACAGCGGCAAAATCTCTACGTGGGCCGGATGATGCTTACGCAAGGCTTCGGCGGTGTCGCGAATTTCGCGCTCACCCGGCAAAAACACCAGCACGTCACCGGAACCGACACGGCATAGCTCATCAACCGCATCGGTGATGGCGGTCATCAGATCACGTTCTTTATCTTTCTCGTCATTTTGCACCGGGCGGTAGCGCACTTCGACCGGATACAGGCGGCCGGAGACTTCAATGACCGGTGCAGGTTTGGGCTCGGGTCCGCTATGATCTGCAAAGTGATTGGCAAAACGCTGGGCATCGATCGTGGCCGATGTGATGATCAGCTTTAAATCACGGCGCTTGGGCAAAATCTGCTTGAGGTAACCAAGCAGGAAATCGATATTCAGGCTGCGCTCATGCGCCTCATCGATAATGATGGTGTCGTATTGCCTGAGCAAAGGATCGGTCTGGGTTTCCGCCAGCAAGATACCATCGGTCATCAGCTTGACCGATGCGCCCTTGGTCAAGGTGTCATTAAAGCGCACCTTAAAGCCGACATGCTCGCCCAGCGGCGAATTAAGTTCTTGCGCGATGCGCTTGGCGGTAGAAGAGGCAGCGATACGGCGCGGCTGGGTATGGCCTATCATACCTTTTTGACCGCGACCCAGTTCCAGGCAAATCTTAGGCAATTGGGTAGTCTTCCCCGAGCCGGTCTCACCGCATACGATGATGACCTGATGCTTGCATAAAGCCTCGGCGATTTCCGCGCGACGGCCAGAAACCGGCAACTCCTCCGGATAGCTAATGACAGGTGGCGGATTGCGAAACGGCAGTGTCTCGGGTGTCGCCACCGCTTCGCGTGCGCCTTTTGGCGGCACCGATTGCTGCCCGCGCGCCTTCGTGCCCTGGGTCTTCAACGGAGTGCCATCAAGCTCACTGCCAGCAGATGCTAAGACCGGATGAGATTTGGCTTTTTGCGGCAAGCCCGCATGCTCCTTGACGGGAGCGCTCTTATCTCTTAATTGATCACGCAACTGACGTAAGTCAGACATCCCGGTAAGCGCAATGGATTCAGATTTTGGGATGATTTTTTTTGGGGGAGTATTTGCAGGCATATCGCTGCACATTATCCCAGATTTTAGCGTCAGCCTGTACATCGGCCGTACAAAAACAGCACAAAAAAGCCAAATAGCGATGACATGCTGCAGTACAACAAAGCAGACGGAAAATCAGCTTAAAAATCAAAAAAAATAGCGTGATTTTCTATAGTTTGAGCTATCGGCAAAGCCATCTGACATATAATTCGCCCATGGAAAATTCTGTTCAATTCGTTCATTGGTTGCGCTCGGTCGCGCCCTATATTCACGCCTTCCGAGGCAAGACCTTTGTGGTCGCGTTTCCGGGCGAACTGGTGATGGCTGGCGCCCTCCCTGTGCTGGCGCAAGATTTATCCCTATTGCACGCGCTGGGCATACGCATCGTGATCGTACATGGCTCGCGTCCTCAAGTGGCAGAACAACTGGCACTGCGCAATGTCGAAGGTCATTTCCATAATGGCATACGAATTACCGACATCGCCGGACTGGAATGCTCAAAGGAAGCGGCCGGTGAATTGCGCCTGGACATCGAAGCGGCCTTTAGCCAGGGATTGCCGAACACGCCGATGGCACATTCGGCGATACGCATTATTTCCGGCAATTTCGTTACCGCTAAACCTATAGGTATCGTCGATGGTGTCGACTTTCAGTTGACCGGCGTTGCCCGCAAGGTCGCTTACGACACTATCCACACCATATTGGAAGCCGGCAACCTGGTCTTGCTGTCACCATTGGGTTTTTCCCCGACAGGTGAAGCGTTCAATCTGACCATGGAAGACGTGGCGGTGTCAGCCGCAACAGCACTACGCGCCGATAAACTAATTTTCATCTCTGAAACACCGATGATGGTCGACCAGGATGGCGATGAAATACGCGAACTCTCCTTCCTACAAGCAGAGCAAGAACTCAAACAGTCGTATCTTCCACCGGACTCCGCCTTCTATCTGGAACACGCGATTAAGGCCTCGCGTGGTGGCGTACCGCGGATACATATCGTTCCTTACCAGACCGACGGTTCGGCATTGCTCGAGCTATTTACCCATGACGGCGTCGGCACCATGGTATCGTCCGAGAATCTGGAAAGCTTGCGCGAAGCGACGATTGAAGATGTAGGCGGTATCATTAAACTGATAGAACCGCTGGAAGCCGATGGCACTTTAGTCAAACGCGGACGCGAACTACTGGAACGCGAAATCAATTACTTCTCGGTCATTGAACATGACGGCGTGATTTTTGGCTGTGCCGCGCTATATCCGTTCCCGTTCGATAAGATGGGTGAAATGGCTTGCCTGACCGTCAATCCGGAAGTGCAGAGCCAGGGTGACGGCGAACGCATCCTCAAACACATGGAGAAACGCGCACGCCGCGCCGGTTTTCATTCACTGTTCGTACTCACCACGCGTACCGCACACTGGTTTCTCAAGCGTGGTTTTGTTAACGCTACGGTCGATGATCTCCCCAAGGATAGGCAGCAAATGTACAACTGGCAGCGTAAATCCTTGGTATTGATCAAGCAGCTATAATTTCGCTTGCCCACATCAACAAATACCAATAACGGATACACCGTATAATTCTCATCATCACAAGATTAATTCATAGGAGTTACCATTATGGCCCGCACGGTCCACTGCATTAAATTAGACAAAGACGCTGAAGGCTTAGATTTCCCTACTTACCCAGGCGAACTAGGTAAGCGCATCTACGAGAATGTCTCGAAAGAAGCCTGGGCTGGCTGGCTCAAGCATCAGACTATGCTGGTCAATGAGAATCGCCTGAATCTGGCTGACACGCGTGCCCGTAAATACCTGGCAACACAAATGGAAAAGCACTTCTTTGGCGAAGGCGCTGATGCCGCCATGGGTTACGTACCACCAGCAGAATAAGCAAGAATTTCTGCGCATAAAAAAAGCGACCTGCAGTTCTGAACTGACGGGTCGCTTTTTTATTGCCCGGCGAACCGGGCAAGCATATTTACCGGAAACCTAAATTAGATTTCTTCGTACAGCGGCAAAGTCAGGAATTCGGCGAAATCTTCCGAAGTGGACATTTCTTCGAAAATCTGAGCAGCACGGTCATAAGTTGCACCACTACCTACGGATTCTTTCACCTTAAGCAACTCTTCCGAAATCATCGCGCGCACCATATCGGCGGTGATCTTGCGACCATCTTCCAGATTACCTTTATCCGAACGTATCCACTGCCATACCTGTGAACGGCTGATCTCAGCAGTCGCCGCATCTTCCATCAGATTATGGATAGGTACGCAACCATTACCCGCCAACCAGGCACCGAGGTAATGGATACCGACGTTGATGTTATAACGCAGGCCAGCCTCAGTGATAGGCGTTTCAGGTTGGAAATTCAACAAATCTTTTGCCGTCACTTCAATGTCAGGGCGCTGCTTGGAGATTTGGTTCGGTGCGTCGCCCAACACTTTCTTGAACTCAGTCATCGCCAACTCAACCAGGCCTGGATGTGCAACCCAACCGCCATCGTAACCGTCAGTCGCATCGCGCGCTTTATCATTGCGCACGCCACCCATGGCGATTTCATTTTTTTCCGGATCGTTCTTGATAGGAATCAGCGCAGCCATACCGCCAATAGCAGGGGCATTACGCTTGTGACAGGTTTTCAGCAACAACAAGGCATACGAGCGCATAAATGGCGCCGTCATAGTTACCTTGGCGCGATCCGCCAGGCAGAAGTCTTTGTCGTTCTTGAATTTCTTGATGCAGGAGAAGATGTAATCCCAGCGTCCGGCATTCAAGCCCGAGCTATGCTCACGCAATTCGTACAGGATCTCATCCATTTCAAAGGCAGCCAGAATAGTCTCGATCAAAACAGTCGCCTTGATGGTGCCTTGTGCCAGGCCGATTTCGTTTTGTGCCATGACAAAAATATCATTCCACAAACGCGCTTCCTGATGCGATTCCATCTTAGGCAGATAGAAGTAAGGGCCGGCGCCGCGTGCCAATTGCTCTTTGGCATTGTGGAACAGGAACAGCGCGAAATCAAAGATACCGCCGGAAATACGCTTGCCGTCAACCAGCACATGCTTTTCATCCAGATGCCAGCCACGTGGGCGCACTACCAGAGTAGCGATCTTGTCGTTCAGTTTGTAGCTCTTGCCATTTTGCTCCATGCTGATGGTACGACGTACCGCATCACGCATATTGATCTGACCTGTAATCTGGTTATCCCAGTTCGGCGTATTCGAATCTTCGAAGTCAGTCATGTAGCTGTCAGCACCGGAGTTAAAGGCGTTGATGACCATCTTGCGCTCAACCGGTCCGGTGATTTCTACGCGACGGCATTCCAGAGCTTTTGGAATCGGAGCGATTTTCCAGTCGCCTTCACGGATGTGCTTAGTTTCAGGCAAGAAATCTGGCAACTCACCAGCATCCAGACGCGCAGTACGCGCCACGCGCGCAGCCAGCAATTCCTGACGACGCGGTTCAAATGCGCGGCTTAGCTTGGCGACCAGCGCCAGCGCATCAGGCGTCAAAATTTGTTCGAAACCAGCTTTGATTTCGCCGGTAATTTGCATGCCTGCTGGCAGTGTCAGTTGAGTCATGGTGCTCTCCGTGTGGTTAAAAAATATCAAAAATAAGAAACAAACTAATTACTAATTACCAATACAAATAAATAAACAAACTATTCAGGTCTTATGATGTTTTCTCAGGAATTCAAGTACATCAAGTAAGCTTCGTCCTTCACCGTGCGGCACTACGCCCAACTCCTCGATAGGCGCGGCATGACGGTTAACCCAGAAAGTGGTGTAGCCAAACCAGGTGGCACAACACACATCCCAGCAATTGCTTGAGACAAACAAAATATTTTTAGCTGGCATTGCAAAAATATCGGGGCCCAGTTGATATGCTTCAGGTGCCGTCTTGTACTTTTTGATCGCATCAACTGACAGCAAATGATTGAATATCCCCTGCATACCGGCTGCATCCACGGCCGACTGCAGCATATGCAGATTGCCGTTGGATAAAATGGCCAATTTCATACCGCTGTCAGACAACTCTTGCAAGACCGGCAGGTTTTCCGGGAAAACCTGCAAATGCGCATACTCGCCCATCAAGGCATTTTGCGCCTCCAACGACAAACTTAAACCGAGTTTATTGCAACAAAAAACCAGTGCATCCTGGGTAATTTCCCAGAACGGCTTATACATGCTGCACAAGGTTCGCAAATGCGTATATTCAATTTGCTTGTCGCGCCACATCTCAGCGAGGGCCGCACCAGATCCCGGAAAAATCTTCTCCGCTGACTCACGTATCGAGTACACGTCAAACAAGGTACCGTAGGCATCAAAAGCAATTGCTTGAATAGTCATGGCGTGCGGTAAAAAAATAAGTCGTTTAAAAATCGGGCTGCAAAAAGTATCGCAATATCATTAACTGGCTTAAGTATAGACATTTAAATTCCATCAAAACCTCTTGTTTTATCATTTGATCTTTGCGTTTTAGTTAAAGATAAAATCGTTTATTGATTAAACCCTCTATTTTTGTAACAATAGACTTCTTCCCATCCTTACATTTTGCGGACTATGGATCAATTTAAACAAATTTCGACGTTTGCCGAAGTTGCCACGCGCGGCAGCCTGTCAGCGGCAGCACGCGCCGAAGGCGTTGCCCCCGCGATGATAGGACGCAGACTAGATGCACTGGAGGAGCGACTGGGAGTAAAGTTACTTCAAAGAACCACCAGAAAAATCGCACTAACCAATGAAGGAGCGGCCTTTCTGGAGGATTGCCAGAGAATCCTGGTAGATTTAGAGGAAGCGGAATCCTCGGTTTCCGAACGTAGCGCAAGAGCGAGCGGACAATTGACGATTTCAGCACCAGCGGGCTTCGGGCGCCAGCATATCGCACCTCTGGTCCCCTCATTTTTAACCGAACACCGGGATGTCAAACTCACGCTCAGCCTCAATGACCGGGTAGTGGACCTTATTGGCGAGGGTATAGATGTTGCGATACGCATAGCCTCACTGACAGATTCCAATCTGATCGGAGTCAAACTGGCAGATAATAAACGCGTGGTAGTCGCATCACCGGCCTATATCAAACGCCATGGAACTCCCGCATCACTGGATGAACTGAGTAAACACAACTGCCTGGCTTTCAGCGGAGACGGCAGCCAGCGCGGCTGGACGTTTCGGCAGAATGGCAAAAATATGGTGGTCAAGGTAGATGGCAATATGGTCTGCAATGATGGCGAAGTCTTGCATGACTGGGCCCTTTCAGGCAAAGGACTGGCATGGCGCTCGATGTGGGAAGTTGGCAGTGAAATAGAGGCTGGAAAACTTGTTACGGTCCTCGATGAGTTCAATGCGCCAGGCAATGACATTTACGCTATTTTTGCCCAGCGCCGCCATCTTCCGCTACGCATTCGCGCCTTCGTGGATTTTTTGCGGCATGCCTATAGCAATCCTAATTACTGGAAAAAACCGGCATAAAAAAACCGGAGGCTTACGATCCCCCGGTCATTTGATCTTTTTAAATATAGCTAGCTATGCTTTAGCTATTTAAAACTCTTCCCAATCATCTTCTTTTGGTTTGGATGCAGTTTTTTTCACGGCCGAGACTGGCGTATTCCCTAAAGACTTCACTGAGCTTTTTACGGCATCCGGCCTTCTCGGCGCTGCAGGCTTCGCCACAGCTTTGGCTACTGCCGCCACACCTACGCTTTCGGAAGCATCAACCTTAAAGATGCTGACCGCCATATTCAAGTTATTAGCCTGCTCTTCCATACTACCCGCTGCAGCGGCAGCCTGCTCAACCAAAGCGGCATTTTGCTGGGTAGCCTCATCCATCTTGGTAATGGCAATATTGACCTGTGAGATACCATCGCTCTGCTCAGCACTGGCAGCAGTAATTTCAGCCATGATATCTGCCACGCCCCTAATGGAGACAACGATCTCGTCCATCGTTTTACCGGCATCATCAACCAAACGCGTACCGACATCGACCTTACTGACGGAGTCATCAATCAAAGACTTGATCTCTTTAGCCGCACTGGCCGAACGCTGCGCCAAATTACGCACTTCACTGGCAACCACGGCAAAACCACGTCCCTGCTCACCTGCGCGGGCCGCCTCGACTGCTGCATTCAAGGCCAGAATATTGGTTTGAAAAGCGATACCATCAATCACACCAATAATATCAACGATTTTTTTCGAACTATCTTTAATCGACGACATGGTGTGAACGACGTCACCAACAACCTGACCGCCTTTTCTTGCCACTTCCGAAGCTGTCTGCGCCAGCACATTACCCTGACGCGCATTGTCGGCATTTTGCTGCACCGTCGAAGTCAACTCTTCCATGGAGGAAGCAGTTTCTTCCAGGCTAGCGGCCTGTTGCTCGGTACGGCCAGACAAATCCATATTTCCGGTAGCGATTTCAGCCGAGGACAGGGCAATCGAGGCGCTGCCCTGACGCACCACGGCCACAGTCTGCACCAGACTCTGACGCATATTTTCCAAGCCAGATAATAACTGTCCCATTTCATCTGTTGATGTAGTGCGGATCTGGTTCGACAAATCGCCTTTACCAATCTCATCGAACTGAGTCAGCATTTCTTTCAAAGGATGGGAAATCGCACGAAGCAAGAAAAATGCGGAAATAAACACCGCAACTAAGCCGGCAAGAACACCGAGCACATCTACCCAGACAAAGGTTTTGAAAGCACTTTGACTAGCCTTCAATTGCTTTTCTGCAGCACTAAACTGATATGCACTTAATAAGGTGACCTGATCCGAGTAAGCCGAATACAAACTCGGAATGGCAGTCATATTCAATTTATCAGCCTCTTCTTTGTTTCCCGCTTTCACCGCCATAAACATAGGGAGAAAAGCCTCTTTCAGATATTTATCTCTTGCCACGCCTGCAAGATCAGATAATCTCTTCTCTTCCGCGTCTTGCGGCAAACTCAAGTAGGTTTTCCACTTCTCGTCTGACTTGGTCAAAAACCCTTCAACGCGCTTAATGGTATCGGCATTGCCCGCATCTTCGGGATGAGCGATCGCACGATCAATCGCCGTGCGGGCCCTGAGAGCGAAAATTCTCGATTCACCTAAATTCTCTACGCCAGGAAGTTGATTTGTGAAAATAGATTCAATAACGGCATTGCTATTACTAACGCCATAAATTCCCATTGCTCCACCAACCGCTAACATGATGCCCATAAAGAGCATAGTTCCGATCAATCGCAATTTAATTGTCACATTAAACATAAAGTTTCTCTCATTTACAGGGGTTTATTTTGATAAAGACAGAATACAAGAAAACCTTTGCCAAATATTGATCTCGGGCAAGACAAGCCGAAAAATTACTTGTCTAGTATATGTTTAATTTATTGGAATACGAATTTTTTAACAAAAAAAAAAAACCGTCCCCGACATGTCGGGGATTTTCAATTGAGCAACTTTAACAAGTCACATCTTAGGATCTATTAGATACCTTGGATGTTAGAAGCTTGTTTGCCTTTAGGGCCTGTTGTCACATCGAAAGAAACGCGTTGGTTTTCTTTCAAAGATTTGAAACCTGCGGATACAATCGCGGAGAAATGAGCGAACAGATCTTCGCCGCCTTCGTCAGGAGTAATGAAACCAAAACCTTTAGAATCATTGAACCATTTAACAATACCTGTTGCCATTACAATTTCCTATTATTCAGTTAATGTGGGCATGTGCCCGATAGATCGTTTCAACCAAGTAAGGAATGACCAGATTGGCTGCGGCAGCGGCTTGCGCCTCAGGCGAGCGCGCCGGGTAACGATTGGTAGGTTTTTCCAGACGAGTGCCAGATAAACTTAATTGTCCATAACGGCCCAAAAAGTAGTTTTGCGACACCACCAGAGGTCGCACGAAGCGCACCAACATCCCCTCATAACGCTCCCATTCGTCAGCACTCGCCAAGGGCAGGCTGATATTGGTCGGAGTAAGGCTATTACCACTACTGAGCGTAATGATGGCACTAGGCGCAGTCAATTGGGTAATCGTGCGCTTGGCGTCACCAGCAACAAACTCTTGCACTTTCGCGCTCACGCGTAATTTATCGCCGACAGCAACTGCTGGCGCGGTACTAGTAAAAACAAAAATACCGTCCGAAGTAGTCGGATCACCATCACCTTGAGGATCTTGCATGTAAAAACCATTCGCCATACGCAGGGTGACTACACCTTCGGTGGTTTGCGTGCTTCCGACATAAGGGCTAGTAGCGGCACTTCCTTGAATTTGCGGAATAGTATGGGTAATGCCGCTTGCCGCTTGAACCACAACGCTCACAGTACAAGTAGCCGTTTGGCCCTGATCATTGGCAAAATTGATCACTACTGGGTAACTACCAAGGCCAAGCGTATTTGCAACGTTTAAATTAACACTCGCAATCGCGCCCACGGTAGTGGCTGGCACCAGACCGGCCAAACTAAATGCCGCTAGACTCCCATTGGCCAAAGTGATCGCTTTGACTTGTCCATCGAGATCACTGGCACTTAGATTAATACTGCCACCGACATTCGCTGCTAGCATCAGACTGGCAGGACAATTGGTAACGATCGCCGTATTTGAAGCCGTGCCACAGGCATGCAAGGGACTGGCGCTATTGCGCGGGGCCGCCACCAGTGCCGAGAAATCCGTCGCATTTTGATTCTCGTCGGTACAGCCATCGTTAGCGCGTAGTAGCGCATTGGTATTCGAGCTTAAGGCTGCCGGGGCACTGCCCTCAAAGGCAGTGGCAGTCGGACCGAAGCCGATTAGGTCGAGTACCGCGGGCGAACTTGCGCTGGTAATCGCAGTGATGCTATTGACTAGCGCGACCTTGCCGGTAGTACCCGACATAGCGATCGTTCCGAGCTTATCGGGCGTCGGCAAGTTGGCACTACCAGCACTACCCGCTGCTTCCTGAACCAGTAAATATTGGCCAGCTTGCAGGGTCAAATTGGGCAGTGTCGTCACCTGCCACGAAGTGCCAGTGGCCGAAGCATATTGCACGCTCCAGCCATTCATGCTGACCGCATTGGCGCCGCGATTAAACAATTCGATAAAATCATTTTTGTACACGGCTCCGGAATTACCACCGCCACCGTAGACCTGGCTAATTACCACATCTGAAGCAGCAGAGGCGGCAGATGCAGCAACTGTCAAACCAGCCAATAAAGCGGCCAGCACTGTGAGGCGATGATCATTACGCTGACGGGGTAATTGCTGTCCGCAATCGATTGCGCGCACTCTCGCAGTTTGATTGAATAATAAATTTTGTGGCATTTGATTTCCTAATTACGCAATTGTTGGAGCTAGGGTGGCTGGAAACGCGTAGGCATGCGTTCCAACCGTCTAAAGAACAAACTGGTGTTAGCGGCAAATGCCACCATGGAATTGAAACTAAAATTGAAACTGAGCTTACGTTGCTGCGAATGGAACGGGCTTACAGGGTGCTTCTACTATTGAATATCGACGACAAAAAACTGATTTTCATTGCATCCTCGCCATGAAAATGTTTTTTGCTCAATTATTATCGAAACAATTTATGACCTCTTGATTACTTTGGCAATTTCGCAACATAGCGGAACTGAGGTTTAATCGGGGAAAGCTAAATTAAGTGCCTAAACTAGGCGCCGTGATGAAGTGGCATGGACGTACCCTATGTGTTTTGTAACCAATCTTGATTAAGCAATCATTGACCAGGATCAATCGGCTCCAGACTAGCTAGCCTAGGATGAGAGTACGCCCTTCACTCTAAGGAGACGCAGGTGATCAAGCTCCACTTCCTCGGTGCCGCTGGCACCGTCACAGGCTCACGCTATCTCATCGAAACCGATGAAATGCGACTCATGGTCGATTGCGGTCTATTTCAAGGCTACAAACAATTACGCCTACGTAATTGGGAAGACCCACCCTTCGCGCCAGCCAGCATCGACGCCATCCTGCTGACCCACGCCCATCTTGATCACTCTGGCTACATCCCCTTAATGGTCAAGCGCGGCTTTCGTGGCAAAATTTACTGCACCCAAGCCACCTATGAATTGTGCAAATTATTGCTGCGCGATTCGGCACGCCTGCAAGAGGAAGAGGCAGGTTATCTGAACCGCCATCATCTCTCCAAACACCCCCAGGCGATGCCACTGTATGAGCTAGACGACGCCAATTTGGCACTCAAGCAGTTTGCTGTGATCAAGCCAAACGAAGCGCTAGATTTGGGCCCGAATATCAGCGCAAAATGGCTGCCGAATGGGCATATTTTAGGATCTTGCAGCATAGACTGCCATGTCGAGGGCCGGCATTTCTTATTTTCCGGTGACATCGGCAGACCGCATGACAGCATCATGCAAACTCCGGGGATTCCAAGCCAGCCCGATTACCTGATCGTCGAATCGACCTATGGCAACCGTGTGCACGAGAAAATCCAGCCAGACCAGCAATTAAAAGAAATCATCAACGCCACCGTACATCGTGGCGGTTCGGTATTGATACCTTCATTTGCCGTAGGACGGGCGCAGACACTCTTATATTTACTGTATCAACTGCGTCAGAGCGGGCAAATTTCCGACTTCCCCATCTACCTCGACAGCCCTATGTCAGACAGCGCCACCAGCATTTACCAACACTTTGCGGGGGGCTTAAAATTGCGGCATCAAATCAGATCAAATACAGCCATCGATTCCACATGCGAAGTATGCGGAAACATATTAACAACACCAGCCTTCGATAAGCGATAACCGGCTTGATTTACCAGCATACCGGCATCCCTGGCCAAAGTCCCCGGACTACAAGACACATAAACTATGCGTTTAGGCCTTAAATGCGGAGCAAATTTACCAATATCTATCAGCGCCTGACAGACCGCCATTGCACCATCACGCGGAGGATCAACCAAAATCCGATCAAACTGTCCTAGGGCAACAAAATCCTCCGCAGTAATCTCAAACAAGTTACGCGTACTAAATGAGGTCTTATCCTGCAAGCCATTGGCTATCGCATTCTCGAGCGCGCGCTCGGTCAACGTCGAGCTACCTTCGATCCCGACCACCTCTCTGGCCATGGTTGCAATAGGCAAAGTAAAGTTACCCAAACCGCAAAATAAATCCGCGATACGGTCATCTTTTTGTGCATCAAGCAAGCGTAACGCCCGAGCCACCAATACGCGATTAATATGATGATTTACCTGAGTAAAGTCGGTTGGCTTAAACGGCATTTTTACGCCAAATTCCGGCAACGAATAATGCAGGTCACTCACATCGGGATAGAAAGGTACAGCACTCGCGGTTCCGTTAGTCTGCAACCACCACTGCACCTGATACTGATCAGCAAATGATTTCAACTTCACTTCATCTTCAGCGGTCAAGGGCGCCAAAATGCGCAATACCATGGCGGTAACACCCTCACCGATGGCCAATTCAATTTGCGGCAACTCCTCAATAATCGACAAAGAGCCTATCAACGCACGCAAAGGCAGCAACATGGCAGAAACATGCGGAGGCAGGATTTCACACGTCTCAATATTCGCGACATAGCGGGATTTCTTTTCATGAAAACCCACCAAAACCGTTCCTTTTTTTACCACGTGCCGCACAGACAAACGAGCGCGATAGCGATAACCCCAAGTCGGGCCATAAATCGGGCGCATCATGAGATCCGCCCTGACCTTACCGATATGGCCAAGATTATCTTCCAGCACCCTTTGTTTCATCGCCACCTGAGCGTTAGCATCCAGATGCTGCATGGAACAACCGCCACAGAGACCAAAATACTCACACTTTGGCTCAACCCGTTGCGATGACTCCTTAAATATCGTCCCCAGGTTGGCTGCTTCCCAGCTTGGCTTTTTTTTGTAGGTGTTAAAACTAACCACCTCGCCCGGCAATGCACCCTCAACAAATACAACCTTACCAGGCGTACCATCTTCATTATCAAGATGACCAACGCCACGTGCATCCATATCTAGGGAGCGGATATTTATTTTATTCATGATTATTTACAGGGCAGACCAAAAGCCGCACAAGAAGAGAATTTATTTCAAAGGCGAGATTATATGAGAAACGACAAACTCAATCTCGCTTTATCTTGAAGTATGGGGAGACCCCCGGGAAAATTAAGTCGTATTTTCAGAGCAACGCATCGCGACCGACGCCACGCGAAGAAAAAGTACGCTTAAGCTTAATTAAAGCTTCCTGCTGTATCTGCCGCACCCGCTCTCTGGTAATGCCCATCTCATCAGCCAATGTCTCAAGAGTAGCAGGATCATCATTGTCGAGACCAAACCTGCGCATGATGACGATACGCTGCTTATCCGGGAGTTTCGACAACCAATCCCTGACCAGGATAGTCATCTCATGGTGCTCAGCGAGAATGTCAGGCGTGTCATCACTATTACCCGGCAACATATCCATCAGGCTAGACTGTGGATCGTTATCCAAAGGGGTATCTAAGGAGGTAGCGTGCTCGGACAAAGCCAAAATATCCTGAACCTCGTCAACCGGTCGCCCCACCAGATGCGCAATATCCTCTATCGCGGCGTCGCGACCATCACGCTGCTGCGATTCGAGATGATATTTCGCCCGCAAAATTTGATTTAATTCACGCACCATATGAACCGGCAAACGTATGGTGCGCGCCTGATTCATGATAGCCCGCTCGATACTCTGACGTATCCACCAGGTTGCATAAGTGGAGAATCGAAAGCCCCGCTCAGGCTCGAATTTCTCTATAGCATGCATCAACCCCAGATTACCCTCCTCTATCATGTCGAGTAAGGCGACACCGCGATTGATGTAGTGCTTTGCGATAGAAACAACCAGGCGCAAATTATGCTCTATCATTTTCTGGCGCGCCTCAAAATTACCCTGCTTTGCCAAAGTTGCGTAATGCAACTCCTCTGCCAAAGCAAACAATGGGCGCGTCCCAATCTGATTAAGATAATGCTGCGTCGTATCTGTCGACAACTCTGCCGCCAACACCGTTTTCAGCTCATCAATCGGGGCCACTATCAGGGCAACCGGATTATCCCCATCGCCAGCGACTACCTCGTCATCAGCCTCATCAGAATACTCAGAGGAGTCGGACTGATCATCGGAGCGGGCATCAGAAATAAGATCCTGATCATCATCCGACTCCGACGACTGCAACTGAAAATTAGCTGAAGATTTGGGCATAGTTAATATGTAAACCTGTAGTCCAGATTGTTTTGTGGAAATCAGCGATTTTTAACGGGCCGGTAAAAACTTTGATGGATCCACTGGCTTCCCTTGCTGCCGGATTTCAAAATGCAACTTAATCGCATCACTGTCAGAATTACCCATCTCGGCAATTTTCTGTCCCCGGCTAATCGACTGACCCTCTTTTACCAAATTAATTTTATTATGCGCGTAGGCAGACAAAATAGAATTGGAATGTTTAATAATGACGAGATTACCATATCCTCGTATTCCACTGCCTTCATACATCACCTTTCCGGCACCAGCGGCAAGTACATCCTGACCTAATTTACCGGCAATATCCAAGCCTTTATTTTTTGCATCATCAAAATTGGCAACTACCCTACCCTCAGTGGGCCAAATCCAATCAATCGCATCGGATTCAGGCGCCGCCGACAATATCGCTTTTTCCACCGGTTTAACAACCTGTTCCGTTTTCACCGCAGTAGCGAGCACAGGAGCAACTACCCCATCGACTTTTTGCAGTTCCGCCAAACTCGCATCGGAATAAGTCCGCTTATCCCCTTTTGGGCTAGTCTTATTCAGCGATAAATTCGCTGAAACGGGCAAGGCGCTTTTGACCTCGCTAGCGACACCGGAAGTGACACTGGCGGTCTGCGCCGCACCATTAACGCTTGCATCCAGTGGAGCGACCCGCAATACCTGATCTACCTTAATATCATTAGGATTTTTCAAACTATTCCAAGCGACGATATCACTATAACTCTGACCGTGGTCTAGCGCGATTCTAAATAAGGTATCACCCTTTTTAACCACATAATTAGTGCGCAGATCAATCACTGGCTTAGCCTGAATTGGTGCTGCAACGACAGTCGGCTTAACTACCTCGGCACCACGCGACGCACGCTCAACTACTGGCGCATTATTTGGAGTACTGCTACAGGCCACGACCAAACTGATCATAGCACCTGCAAAAATCGTTCGTACCGCTAACATTATTTTCTTCTGATTCATTACATCATTCCGTTAGACCATCTGATTCATACCATGCCCTGCCTTAAAGGCACAAAATGACATTGCTCCAATATCGAGCTCTTCCATTCAAGTTTCGCGACGCGCTCTATCAACTGAAGCACTTGCCGCCCTCCGCCGACCGGGGCGATCAATCTGCCTCCGATAGTCAACTGTTCCAGCAACGCCTGAGGAACCTCCAACCCAGCTGCAGCCAATATAATACCGTCAAATGGCGCAACCTGAGGCAAACCCAGCATGCCATCTCCATAATGCAAGCGAATATTTGGAATACGCATCGGGCGCAGATTATTTTTTGCGAGTTCATGTAGCGCCTTGATACGCTCTATCGAATACACATCTCGCGCCACCAGTGATAACACCGCCGCCTGATAACCGCATCCGGTGCCGATTTCCAATACCCGTCCTAGCTCACCACCGCTGCGCATGATCTCTATCATACGTGCGACGATATACGGCTTCGATATCGTCTGATGATGCCCGATCGGCAAAGACGCATCGATATATGCCTGACTCGCCAGGCCAGACTCAATGAACATATGACGCGGAATCGCTTCGAGCGCAGCCAATACCAAGCTATCTTTCACCCCCTGATCCATCACTCGCGCCACCATTGCGCGCCGGATATTTGCCGACACCAGAGGAATTGCCGAGGTATTTTCCTGGCGAATCGGGGAATTCACTACCCCAGCCGCAGATAAGACAGAAGCCGTACTGCGCCCCCCTGTATGCAAGGCATTTTTCGCCGCATTCTTCATGGCAGTTTGCGGCATTTCAGTATGAACCGAAGGCGAACTACGCGACTCACCGCGACTCGATTTATCAACTACCGACGATAAGCGCAAAGGGAACCGACTGCCCTTGTCCGTCATGATAAATCAACCGTCAATTGCTGCATCTGCCGGGCATTCGTCAAGTCAACCTGCAACGGAGTCACCGACACATAAGCTTGCGCGGTAACGCAAAAATCAGTGCCCTCTCCGGCATCCTTGACCGCCCCCGGTGGCCCTATCCAATAAATATCCCGTCCATGCGGATCGAGCGACTTAATCACGGGCTCCGACATGTGACGTTTACCTAATCTGGCACTTGCCACTCCCAAAATTTCCTCATAGGGCAAATTGGGAATATTCACATTCAATAAATAAGGTCGCTCCATAGAAGGAAAACCGCGCTCTACCAGCTCTTTTGCAATCCGCGCGGCACTATCAAGATGCGCCCATCCCTTATCAACCTGAGAAAATGCAATGGCCGGAACGCCAAACAAATATCCCTCCGTCGCCGCTGCGACAGTACCAGAGTAAAGGGTGTCATCACCCATATTTTGTCCTTGGTTGATTCCGGAAACGATTAAGTCAGGCTTTTCCGCCATGATAGAAGTCAACGCGATGTGAACACAATCTGATGGCGTACCGTTCACAAAATAATATCCGTTGGCAGCCCGATACACCGACAAAGGGCGATCCAGCGTCAGCGCATTCGAGGCGCCGGAGCGATTACCATCCGGAGCTACTACCGTAACTTCAGCGATTTCAGCCAATGCTTCGGCCAAGGCAACAATACCCGGGGCGAGATAACCATCGTCATTACTTATCAGAATTTTCATATCAAGCATTCTACCTGAAGCATTCCTATAAATTTCTACGGTAATAATTTTTTTACGGCATAATCACAAAATCAAACGACCGTACTTTTTTTAAAAAAACCGGAGAGATGGATATGAAAGCAGTGCTTTGTAAAGCCTGGGGCTTACCCGACACATTAGTGGTAGAAGATTTGCCAGATGTAATACCTGGTCCCGGTCAAATTGCGATAGACGTGAAAGCGGCAGGCGTCAATTTTCCGGATGTATTAATTGTGCAAAACAAGTACCAGTTCAAGCCAGATCTCCCATTTACGCCAGGCAGCGAACTGGCAGGCATCGTGCGCGCAATAGGCGATGGCGTCACCAATGCAAAACCCGGCGACAAAGTGATCGCTTTTATAGGGCATGGTGCATTTGCCCAGCAGATTCTGGTGCCATCACAGGCAATCATGCCTATGCCGCCAGGCATGGATTTCGACACCGCCGCAGCGATCACACTCACTTATGGCACCTCCCATCACGCCGTAGTGGATAGGGCGCAACTAAAGGCTGGCGAAACCATGCTGGTGTTGGGCGCGGCTGGCGGGGTTGGTCTCGCTGCAATAGAAATAGCCAAAGCTCTGGGCGCACGCGTCATTGCGGCAGCATCTACCGATGAAAAACTCGCCATTTGCAAAGAACACGGTGCAGATCTAACCATCAATTACAGTAAAGAAGACTTGCGCGAAGCAATCAAGCTAGCAACCGACGGCAAAGGACCAGATGTTATTTACGACCCGGTCGGCGGTATCTACGCCGAACCAGCGTTCCGCTCTATCGCCTGGCGCGGTCGCTATCTGGTGATTGGTTTTGCTAACGGAGAAATCCCAAAGCTACCGCTCAACCTGATGCTACTCAAGGGAGCCTCACTGGTTGGGGTGTTTTGGGGAGAGTTTGCCAAACGTGAACCAAAGGCCAACCTCGCGGCTATGCGCCAGCTATTGGGTTGGTTGGCAGAAGGAAAAATCAAGCCACATATTTCAGGTCGGTATGCGCTCAAAGATACTGCAATTGCATTAAATGACATTGCCGCCAGAAAAGTGACTGGCAAAGTTGTTATTCAACCAGAAAAATAAGTCTCAAAGTAAACCACCAAACGCCGATGCAGACTGAAGCAAACTGCATCGACTTAACTCTTGACACAAATCAGCCAGGCTTAACCGCATCGCCCAGCCAGTACCGATCAATATCCTTCAAGTCCCACTTATTTACATCTTCACGAGCCACGATTCTATCCTGCAAACCAGGTCCGGCGAGGTCAAGTAACTCTGGCTGAATATAAGCCATGGATTTACTGGAAAAAAACACTCTCACCTTCGGCAACATCAGGGATTTACCTACTTGCTGCTCCACCACGACACCCAGTCGACCCGATTGCAGACGCACTAAGGTGCCAACCGGATAAATACCTATGCTCATGACAAAAGCCTGAAACACCGTCTCATCAAAATGTCCTTTTCGCCATTCAGACATCTTGCTTAATGATTCCGCCGGACACCACCCCTTCTTGTATGGGCGATTGGAAGTGATGGCATCATACACATCGCAAACCGCTCCCATCTTGGCAAACAAGCTAATCTGATCACCCGATAAGCCCTCCGGGTAACCACTACCATCAACTTTTTCGTGGTGATGCAAACAGACATCAAGTGAGATCGCACTGATCCCTTTGCTTCAAGCAACATTTTGTGGCCCGCAGCAGGATGCTCCTTGACCGAAATAAACTCAGCGTCAGTTAACTTACCTGGCTTATTCAAGATATCACTATCCACCGCCATCTTGCCGATATCATGCAACAAGCCAGCCAAACCAGCCTCGCGGGTTTTTTGATCGTCGAGTCCAAGTTGCCTGGACAAGGCGATCATCAAGGCGCATACGGCCACGGAATGCATATACGTGTAGTCATCGGCAGTCTTAAGACGAGCCAAACCGATTAAGGCGCCGGGATTACGCATGACTGACGAGGCAATTTCCTCTACCAGGGGCATCGCTTGGGCTGCATCAACCGCATTACCCATTCTGGCTTCATTAAACATCCTTGACCGAATAGCGCAGTGTTTACCTGGCTTATTCAAGATATCACTATCCACCGCGGCATCGCCGATGATCATGCAACAAGCCAGCCAAACCAGCAAAAGATCTCGCACCACCCTACGCGCAAATTATTTACGCCACGGATTTTAGGCATTCATCGGCACTTCTGTTAAATCGCCGTACTGGTATTTCCTTGATCTTTAAAATACCGAGCGCGTAGACTTCACCGCCCCAGCACCAAAGGTCAGTATTGCCCCGGACTCTTGCGGGATTCTGGCATCATTTTTCACCAGAGCCCCGCCTTTACTTTCTTCGCGATTGCTCCCATTTGTTAGCCCTAGAAACGCATCAAAATTAAGCATCATCAAAGGCCTGAACTGGCGACCGCTGCTGGCGGCTTCGGAGCTGCGTTCCCTGGGTTTGTTCGGATTGCTTGGGTACTGTGTGAATACCCAGAGCGACTGCCACCATTGGTGTCTACGTTGAAGACCCCTACCAATATCCATCAATTGCCTTGGCTATCATGTCTCTTCTGCCGTTGCCGCCAACTCAGTTACACTGGTAAGAAGCATTTTGCTGGGTGATCTGGTTCATCTGATTCATGCCGTATTAATCTGCCCTACTCCGGCAGATTGCTTCCTCATTGCGATGCGGAGGCCAATCTCTGTACCAGATCCGAGGTTGCGCCGCATGCCGGGACAATTTCATCGATTAATCTCACCCGCACGCTCCGCGGGTTTTAACGGCTGCCACCCGCCAGGTAACCGATTTCTTTTGCGCAAGTTGGCTGGTTTTGCAGCTTAGCGTTACTCTCAGGCTGCCACTCACCGCAAAGCCTTTGCCGTTCTCTCCGGCGGCGTGCCGCTTCTAAAATCGCTGCGTTTATGCAGCATATTAGGTCTGATAGGCGAAAGTCATCAATGATGCCGATTTTTGGAAGCGATTTCTTTCATGGCTGAAAGTGTCGCTTTTGACTGCACCCGCCTTTCGTTTCGATCTTTTGATGCCTGGCCGGGATGCGGCGGTGACTTTGGGCGTTTTCAGGCAATTTTGGTTATCTCCAGCCCGCCGATTTTGTTCTAACTGCTGGAATGGTTTCTTTCTACTGGCAAGCTTGTTTAGCATGGCTGTCTTGCGAATAATGACGCCTGGGAGGTGATGATACTTGTTCTGATGCCGTTGGATGCGCATCAAGTACGTTAATTACTGGTGACAGATCTGCGAGAAGTTTCGATCGACTACGTGATTCTCATGGTGCTGGCGGTCTTTGAGTGCCCGAAATGAGTACAACGTGATACTTTGTGCTTATTGTTTGCAAGTGGAGATGGCCTTTGGCTAAGGCTCCCAGCACGAGTAGACATAGTTGAGTCCGAATCATCGTGGTTGCCATTATACAGATAATGTCATTACTGAGTTTTTGCGAAGAAGCCGTTCTTGCCTTCTTCATAATGCGATTGGTAAAGTTGCCATTCACCGCACCCTCAACGATGTTTGCCTACTTTCTTTTTCTACTTCTACTTCGCGGCAGTGCGATCATTCCATTCCACTACGGTACCAAACCGTTCGCCACTGCCATTGATGACAGGATTGGCCGACAAAGCGAAGGTGCGCGCACCCACCACGATTTGCGCTTTGTAATTGCTGGTAAAAGTGGCCAGCAGATTTTTTTGATGCGCAGGGTTTTTGTGGAATTGATCGATATTCGTACCGAGTAAGCGTGAGGCGCTGAAATTCGGCAGTACCTTGCGTAGGTCGGCTTCGGCATTACTCAGCATATTGACCACGGATTTATTCGCGTAGATGATGTTGCGCTCGTTATCGGCAATCATGATTGGTGGCGCAGCCATCGAGCGCGATCTTGATGCGGGCACCCACTGGCGAGTTTGCCGCTTTCTGCCACTAACTGATCGGTGACATCGGCCCATTCGACCACACTACCGAGGCGGGTGCCGGCAGTGTCGAGCACAGGATTGGCCGAGAGTCTGTACCGCACCCCAACCACGATTTGTGCTGCCATTGGTGGTGAAGGTTGCCAGAGCTGTTGGCTTTTTTATGGCATGTTCGACCCAGCAGCATAAAGTTGGCAGCCCTTACGGATTTTGGTCAGCATCTCGCGATAGATGATGTAAATGTTGCGCTCGTTATCGGCAATCATGACATTGGTGGCGCATTGTCGAGGGCGATTTTGATGCGGGTGTTTTCAAGCCAATGCAGCCGCTGTTGCTGGGCGATTAATTGCTCGGTAATATCGCCCCACTCGACCACGCTACCCAGACGCACACCAGCATCGTTCATGACCGGATTGGCAGACAAAGTAAAGGTACGGCCCACTTTGATTTGCGCTTTATGATTATTGCTAAAAGAGGCCAGCAAGCTTTTTTGATGGGCCGGATTTTTATGGATCGATGTTAGCGCCCATCAATTTAGACACGAAAAATTTGGCAGGGCTTCATCCGCTTCATTGCTCAACATCTCGACGATGGATTTATTCATGTAGATGATATTGCGATCGGTGTCGGCGATCATGACATTGGTGCCGACATTATCCAAGGCGATTTTGATGCGCAGGGTCTCGGCGGCGGTATGCCGAGGCATCGATGGGCTACGAATATTTGCCATAACTTGCAAATGATGATACTGTCGTATCGTTACGCTGCAAGGCAATGCTTGCAGCGTATTGCCGCCAAACTTGGGCGGCAAAATCGACCACATCAGCTGGCTCTTGCCCCACCTGCCGAATTACCGATTTAATCATATACCAGGACAAGAAGGTCACCAGCAGTAACAAAAACAGGCAAATCCCCACCGTTACGGTCAAACTTCTTTTGATGAAAACGCAGAAATCCCTGACCCGAAATCCCATCGCCAGCAGCGCCGAGAAATACGTCAGCATACAGGCCACGATAATTCCGCCCAGCAGCCCTACCCGCATCAACTTCTCGCCCTTCATGCCTATCCAGTCGACCTGGCCGGACAAGGCCAGCGCGACACCGGCCATCAAGCTTAAGGCAGCGCCCAGCTTCACCAGGAATATGCTCCAGCCTTGCTCAGGCACATAAATGCCACGACTGCGTAGGCCGCGATACAGCATCGTGGCGTTAATGCAGGCGCCCAGACCGACCGACAAGGCCAGGCCGGCATGCTGAATGAACGGCACAAACATCAGGTTCATCACCTGAGTCGCCAGCAGCACAAATGATGGCAATCTTCACCGGTGTCTTGATATCTTGCTTGGCATAAAAGCCCGGTGCCAATATCTTTACAAAGATCAGGCCGATCAAGCCGACGCCATAAGAAGTGACAGCCTGCCCCGTCATCGCCACCGCATGCGCATCAAATTTACCGTTATGAAATAACGTTGCCGTCAGCGCCTCCGGCAAAGTCGCCAGTGCCACCGCCGCCGGCATCGCCAGCAAACAGGTCAGGCGCAATCCCCAGTCGAGCAAGGAAGAATATTCGGCCGTATCGGCATCGGCATTCGCCTTAGACAGGCTAGGCAGCAAAATCGTCCCCAGCGCCACGCCCAGCAAGGCGGTCGGGAACTCCATCAGGCGATCGGCCGAAGCCAGCCAGGACATACTGCCGTCCGGCATATGCGAGGCCCAGGTCGAGTTGATCAGGATGCTGATCTGGGTCGCAGATACCGCCAGCACCGCCGGCCCATCTGGCGCATTACCCGCAACACGCCGGTATCGCGCAAGGCAAACATAGGGTTAAAACGGATGCGCGGCAACATGCCTATCTTGATCAGCGCCGGCACCTGTATCAGCATCTGCAACACACCGCCGGCAAAAATGGCAATCGCCAGCGCATAAATCGGCTGCTCCAGATGCGGCGCCAGAAACAGCGAAGCGGCGATCGAGCTCAGATTTAACAACACTGGCGTAAATGCAGGGATCTTGAATTCTCTCCAGGTATTTAAGATGCCGCTGGCCAGCGCCACCAGCGAGATGAATCCTATGTAAGGAAACATGATGCGCGTCATCACCACGGTGATTTCAAACTTGGCCGGATTCTCGGCAAAACCCGAAGCGAACATGTAGACAAAAATCGGTGCGCCCGCCACGCCGATGATACAAGTGAGCACCAATGCCCACACCAGCACGGTGGCGACATGGTCAATCAATTCCTTGGTCGCCTGATCGCCCTTCTGATTTTTATATTCGGCCAGGATAGGCACAAAGGCTTGCGAGAACGCCCCCTCGGCAAACAGGCGGCGGAAAAAATTCGGGATCCGCATCGCCGCATAATAGGCATCGGTCCAACCGGTAGCGCCAAAGGCACTGTTAATCAGGACATCGCGGATCAAACCGGTAATCCGCGAAAGCATGGTCATGCCACTAATCGTAGCGAGTGTTTTCAATAAGTTCATGGAGCGGCATTATAACGGCTGCCAGCGCGAGTCACCCGGCCCCAGGCCAGAGTTCTTGAATATGCAAGCAAATTTTCATGCTAAGGCCAGTTTTCACGGCATTCAGTGCTGCAGCAAAGCAGACCAGCCAAGCGCTAAAACCGCCGATACCGGCCACGCCACCCCGCACCTACATGAACGAGCCAGAAAAAACATCACCATTTTCCAAGAGAAAGCCAACAAGTGGCTGCTTTTCAGCGAATCTTCTGATAGAATAGCGAACTTCGCATGATTAGAACTTGTTTTTAAGCATACGTAGCAGCAGGAGAGATGGATGAGTGGTTTAAGTCACACGCCTGGAAAGCGTGCGTAGGTTCATAGCCTACCGGGGGTTCGAATCCCCCTTTCTCCGCCACAGATACCGCAAACCTTAACCAGGTTTGCTAAAAAAAGCCCCTAAGATTTAACGATCTTAGGGGCTTTTTTTATGCCTGTTTGCTTTTCTTGACGAAACGTAGGCACTATCAAAAGATATTAGGCCAAATTAGGTCTCACAGCCAAAGACATCGACATCGCTTTTCTCGGCCACCTCCATTTTGATCATTCGGGGGGCTTGTGCGATCTCCCTGGTTGCGAAGTTCACGTACATGCCAATGAAATTACAGCAGCAAAAACTAAGCTTGACGATGGAGTTTTCGATGATGAGGTAGCAGCCTCAGACCAGTGGCATCTACAAAATGGCGAGTATCAGGTGGCAAGCGGCGTACAGGCATTATTTACCCCAGGGCATACCGCAGGTCATATGTCGCTATTCATCGAGCTACCTAAGGGCAGACCCGTGATTATCTGTGGCGATGCTGCCGACCTAAGCGAAAACCTTATCGATGAAGTTGCACCTGGCTACTGCTGGGAGGATAACGAAGCGTTAGCCTTAGACAGCATCCGTCGGCTAAACGCTCTTGCCAAGAGCGAAAATGCCGAATTATGGCCAAACCATGATTTCGATTTTTTTAATCGCTTACCCGCATTTCCCGCATGGCGAGACTAAACTAAATTAAAGACCTTAAGCCCGCCGACTCTCGATAACTGAGCGTATATTCCCTGGACTTCTTCAAGCAATATCGGTCTGCGAGCCGCATGTAATATGCGAATTGGAGCGGCAACTGTAAAAACCTCTGAACGCTGTAACTCGTTAAGGCGTAATCGTAGGGCGCAATGGGCTACATTTATTGCGCCGCATGAAATTTCATAAGCATCCTGCCACTGCCCATATTCCATGCGCTTCTTCAAGCACATAGGCTGGAGACCCGCATGGAATATGCGCGCTGGCGCGGGTGCTGTAAAAATCTCAAAGTGAACTAATTAGGCGTATGCGCTCAGCACCCTTACAAATAATCCGACTTGGCGCACCGCCGCTTAGCGCATCTTACAGATGACTCGATTTTTGAAACCGACCTCAGTTATCATCTTGCCTGCCTAAACAGAAAAGTGAGAACTGATCAGCATGCTTGAGAATACCGACATCGCCGTCAACCCGATTTGCCGCCTGCGCACAACTGCCGGCTATAGTTTATTGACTTTCGTCCGACCGATGACGGCCTTAAGCTGCTGCGTACTTAATGGTGGCCTGCAGTCTGTCCGGCATGTGCTAAACCTCAAGGTGACTGAAGATGACACTATTCTTACCGAGCCGGCCGATACCTTAAGCGCGGCGTGTGCCGAAATGGGTTTGCAAGAACCAGCTCTGGGCATGATGACGGCGGCTTCGATGAATAGCTTGCGTCAGCATACCTGTCGTTTTGGCGATCTGTATTTTTCTGCCATCGTTACCGCAGGGATGGCCAATGCGCGCCGTGCGGGTGATCCGGCCGATGTGATTGAGAACGACGCAGTGCTGCCCAATCGCAGGGCGCAATGAGCTTCATTCTATGCGCCGTCTGATAATCTCAAAAGCATCCGTGCCACTACGCATATTACATGCGATTCTCAAGCACCACTGGCCTGCGAGCGCATGGGAATATCGTAATGGCGGCATGCTGTTTTTGGTTTGCTATTGCCTGGTTTTATTTCCATTTTGTCGTTGATGTGCGATTGCCGACCGGGGTAGCCCGGTAGCTATTCCTTTTCTTGCTTCGCCAAGAAACGGAAGCAAAAAGAAGGCGACGCAAGTCGCTGCCCTCGGGTGCCCAATTATGCAGGGGCAAAAATGGGGAACGAAGCAAACTCGCTACGTCAGACAAGCTTAATTCTGATCCATTTTCTGCAACACAATTGGCAGCGCCAACATGCGGAAAAAACGAAAAGTCACACATCGTAGTGCGACTGCCGAGGGCAGCGACTTTGCGTCGCCTTCTTTTGCTTCCGTTTCTTGGCGAAGCAAGAAAAGGAAGTAGCCGCCGGTCTACCACCGGCCAGCAATCGCACAACAACCACAGAAAACAATAAAACGCAGAACAACAGCAAACAAAAACACCAGCAAGCCACCGCGCATATCCCATGCGGCTCACAGACCAGCAAGCATGCTTGGAGACGCGCATGAAATATGCGTAATGGCAGGGGCGTTTTTTAATGTGCTACGGCACAGTGAGGTGCGTGCGATTCCGCTACGCTAATCGCAGCTACCGAGCTACGGCATAGCAAGCAACGCCCGATTGCGCCAAAGCAATCACGCCTAGCTGCCATGCGTTCAATAAAATAGAGGGAGTATTTTTAAAAGCGCTTATCTGCTATGCGCCAATGACCATAAATTCAAGGGTACTGGCAGGAGTATGGGTAATTGGGCCAGGCCAGCACGCGCGCTCAATCGCAACTCATCAAGCGGCATCGCTGAGCGCGCCCACAACAAAAAAGCCGCTTTACTCATAATGAGTAAAGCGGCTTTCTCGGCTACACGGCACTGCCGGCAGCATATTAATGGGAGAGAGGAAGCCGAATAATGCCTCAAAACCCGCATAAACAAAGGCTTTATGATTTTCACAATTGACTCATGGATGCACCCATGGATGCAAAAGAATTTCCTTACCCTTTTTAACAGGTTTGTAACTATAGATTTTTAAAGAGGCGGAATGTAAGAAGGGTTTCAGTGGAGCTTGCACTCTAGGAATTAAATTGTTGATAGAATTACTTTGCCTCACTATTTTCACTATTTGAACATGTAGCTATAAGTATTTTCAGCGCACCGAAAAAATGCTATCAAGTTTTTTCGTTGGTAAATCAAAATGACGGTTTAAACACCTTGAGGAATTCCTTATGCTGCGCATTGAACACGTCACTCAGCGACTTCTTCCCGCACTCGCCTTGACGTTTGGGCTAATTACTGGTTGTTCGCAACATTTCTCCACAGATCCATGGGATACAATCAAGCGTGCGAACATCCAGAAGAATCGTGCTGAGCTATTTACCGCGCTTCAGCAACTGCCTGCAGAGATCTACGCTGTAAAGTTATCTATGGACTGCCAGTCCAATTTTACAAAGTGTGTGGATGCTTTACAGATTCTTGAATTCGCTTACATAGCCACCGAAGGAGAAGATAGTGCTAAAGCGCATGTTATGTGCGACTTGAAAAAGATATTTGCACTTGGCTATCTTAATGATATCCAAACTAACCTTCAATTGAAGCTTTCCGACAATTTATCTGACGCAACTGTTAGGAAACGCATAGTTGAAGTTGAGAAAATTCAAGAACGCTACATCAAACAATGTGAGCGTCATAAATGACACATTACTTTCGCACAACGGTCAAGACGACCTGCGCAAAAAGCAGTGCCAGCATCTCAATTTCAAATTAAAGTCATTGATGCATTAATGCAAGATGATCATCTGCAGTCTATCGCATGAAATTGAAAAATTTTCGATCTACAGGTTCACTTACCCTTCAGTTATCACCAGCGCCAATAACATGTAAGGAAGCATAATCATTCAGGCGAAGTGTAAGGAATTTCAAAAGTGCTCCCGCTAGAATTTTGACGGGGTTAGAATTACCCTTGTCAGGGTAGTCGCTGGAAGTACCTTTATAGGGGGGGCTCCCCTCCCCTTATGTTGGTCGCTGATCACCGACCACCTAAGTGACCACCCCAAAAAAAATCAGTGACGGCGAAAACCACGAGCACGAATTACCCACGTAGGCCAAATGCAAGGGAAGGAACCGCCAGACTAAAGGGAATCAATAGGTGTGCATCAGCACAATCATCACCAGCACAACCTTGTAAGGCATTTAATGGTGGAACGTTCACGATAAAGCGCGCATCAAAAGCACACCAGAAAACCGCTTGCTTAACTGCGTTTAAAAACTCGCCAGCCCTACTTTTCCGGTGTTACAGTGTTACACAGTGCGCGATTTTACACATTATCTTTTAAAATCAATATGTTAGGCGTAACACTTTAAGGTGTTACAAATACAAAATTTGTGTTTCAGGTGTTACCGCCAAATTTTATTCTTGAACTAGCGACCTCGATTTAACTTCATCAAGGTGAAGCCAATAGAAAAACGGCCACTTATCGCACGAATATCCCTTTTTATTGGTATCAATGCAATAAATGACCGTTTTTTGTCGCGCAAAGGAAATTCACCCTCAGCCCCACCCACAGGCCGCGCCGCCGATGCGCAAGCGAATTAATGACCTATTTAACAATTAAGTATTACGTTGCGCATCAACTACCAGATCAACATATTTTTCGTACGATATATGACCTTTTATTTTTTCTGAGTTGGTCAACTCCGCCCCTTTTGTTGCTAGCAAATGTTTGTACGTGCGTATTTTGTTTCTATATCCTTTTGTAAGTCTAATATTTTCACCATGAACTAACAGGCCGTGAACTTTCAATCTTTTAGGGAGTGATACCAACTCTGTCTTCTCTGGCGCCAGTACCCAAGTACTGCCGATAAAAAGGGACTCTAATTCGTCTCTTAAAGTATCCGGACATTGGCCTTTCCCAGAGAAAACAATATCATCAGCATATCGCGAAAGCCTTAAGTTATATTTATCAGCAAGGTAAGAAAGTTGTTGATCTACATGAATAAAACATACATTTGAAAGTAATGGACTAGTTGGAGCGCCCTGTGCGAGATTATCACGCAAGCAACATAATGATGCGATAAGTTCTGCACCCTTCTCTAAGAAACCCAACTCGAGAAGCCTAGTTTTAACGAGCGATTTTGGTGTAGTTTGAAAAAAATCACGTATATCCACTGACAACACCCAAACCGCCTGTGCATGTACAGAAGCAGCATCAATATGAGAGCGTCCAGCAACAAAACCAAAGACATGATCCGGCACTTTATACGCGCCTTGTAGCTGAGTTGCCAACCATTTCTGAATAGCTTTTAGACCGACACAAGGCGCATCAATACGTCTCTGACGGTTCCCTTTAGGAATATTAAATGTTCGGTAGTAGCGATGCGTGCGGCTTTGAAATGACCAAATTAAGCCAGAATTCAACCCGAACATTAATCCCAGTATTTGCCTTGAACTTACAGGTGGTAAATTAAGAGCATCTAAGCGTCTTATTTCCATGACTTCTGCTGAATCAGGATCCCCTGCGGCCTTACAAAGTTCGTTAACTGTACTAAATTGGAAGTAAGGTGAGTCGAGGAGGGGTTGTGGGAGCCTCATTTAGCAAAGTCTAACTTTCATATAGGAGCCGTAAAAATATTCGGGGCTTCGAAGGAGCACCGAATCTTTTTACGGCACCCTTCTAAAGCATAATCTTGGCAAATTGAGCATGATACACACTCTCGCCGAGACCCCCACGTTGCTATCGTATCATCGCCCCCCTCCCAAGCGCAAGTATGCGTTTGATATCGGGACTGCCCCTTCCGCGTTCAGACCCTAGTTTCTCTAAGCTTATCAAGGATAAAACATAAGTGCCGTCTTCTTTTCGAATAATTTTCCCGTCTTTTCGCATTACATCAAGACGGCGGTTCAACCAATCAAGTGATGGAATCGAAAAGCCTCCATTCACAAGCTCGGTAAGTAAAGCGTGATTCATAATTGGTGCCAGTGTCCGAATAGTCCGAAGACAAACTAATATGCTCGGTAGTTTCTCACCCGTAGTCACTGCAACACCAACATTCTCAATATCAAAAGTAAAAAGAAACTGCTCTGCTCTATTCTTGATTTCTGCCAATTTTTCAGGCTCTAGCGCCACTTTGGGGTCAATCCAAACAGATGCAACCCCCTCAGAAATTGACAAAAAAATATTTCGCACAGAATCACCAAAAGTATGCAAAATCGTTGCTCGCAAGCCACCTTCGACATCAAGCCCAAAATCATCATGCAACAGAAAATCAATGGAAATACCTTCTTTCGCAAAAAGTTCTTTTGCGAAATTTAATTTTTTATTAGGTGGTATTTGTTTGTTCTCAGCACTTCTCAATATTGGCACATGTACAAAAAAGTGTTTTTCTCCTAGGTCACCTCGCACAATCGCGCCAGTACATGGTATTTCGAGATCATGTAAGCGAGACTGTATTTCAACGTTATTACTCATCAACTTGCCTCCACGCTTGCGAAATTATATTTACCCACGTTCTGGCTTTAACTGGCCAAGACCTTGCTTCATGGACTCCTACAGTATTGAGTCTAAAATTTGTATCAGGTCTGAATTCCACTTTAATCTCAGGGTTGTAATCTGCCGTCACCCGCGCACTTCGACCGTTATCCATTAATTGTGCAAGTTCTCTAGCTGCAGTAATACCGCCACTGCATAATGAAGCAACTTCATTATCACTATTTCTCTCCGCTGCCCGAAGTCCAGTTTTTAACGTTCTTAAAACTTGTCCTCTTAGTATTTCTGGAATCTTCGCATGTGCCATATCCCCTTTCCACTCAGGCCTCCACCCACTTAAGCCAAATCGAACTTCCAGATACGCAGCGTAATAATATCGGTTAAACGCGGAACGCCCAAAAAGATCCCCCTCATGGGAGGGAGCCTTAGACTCGGCTTGCTCCTGCAAATGCCGAGCCACAATTTCCATACCCATTTCGCCAATTGGATGCATTTGTCTATCGATATTAGTAAAAATCTAGCAAGGATTGCATGTAAGTTAATCAAAATCAATCAAATAATAGGCTCTTGTATTTAAACGAAGAATTTTGATCTATATTTCAAACGTAACAACAACTGAAATGCTTTAACAAAACTACTCGCCTCATTGTTCTATTATTGAAATTTAAATCAAATATGTAACTCACTCAGCTTTTCACTGGATACTTTGTAGTAACGGTTATTGGCTCCAGCATAGCGTGCCTGTACGCTGCTTTTGCCATCTTTGCCGACTTCAAACACGCCCGCCGCTACCAGCTTTGCAGTCACAGCCCTAGCGTCATAACCACGACAAATCTCGGTAGAGAAAACCTTCGGGTCAATGAAGTATTCAATCGTTGCGCCGCTGGCTTCGTCCGGATGCACCTTGTCGCCATACTCCTTGCCGTGGGCGGTGTTACTGTCTATCGCTGTCCCACTCTTACTTACCATGCGCCTAAA
This sequence comes from Undibacterium piscinae, assembly GCA_003970805.2. Taxonomy (GTDB): domain Bacteria; phylum Pseudomonadota; class Gammaproteobacteria; order Burkholderiales; family Burkholderiaceae_D; genus Undibacterium; species Undibacterium piscinae. The sequence goes on along the minus strand of CP051152.1, from coordinate 78,294 downwards.
GCCCGCTTGGTTGATGATCTTCGGTGCGTGATCATCCAATTCCCTGTGCTTCCAGCCAAAACGGGCATCGCCATTTACTCGAATAAAATCGGGCAATAATGACAGCATGCGGTCATGTTCGATATTGCCCGCGCCGCCACGGCTAGCCAGCCAATCATTAAAACAAGTTGCCGCCGCCTCGGTCGCTTCGCCTTCCGCCCAGCCGGTAATTCCTGCGATGGTTGCCATTTCACCGGCCAGCCCCACTAAAGCAAAGCGGGTCGCCACACGGGACACTTGGCCGTGTGCGTCTTTCGGGCAAATCTCTTGCAGTTTATTGTTGAGTTCTTTCGCCATCAATGAACGTAAGGCGCTAGATTGCGACACTGCCCATTCAATGAAGGCCAAGCCCGCCGTGCCGTAATACTGGTGCGCGGCTTTGGTTAAATGGTCGGACAAGGCCGCGCCACCTTCGAAGTCGTGCACGGTCTCATAGACGCCCAAACCTTTGCCTGCATCGGCGCTGATATGTGCCATGCGTACATCATGGCCGCCTTTAGTCGCCTTACCCACTTCGGCCATGTGGCCAGATAAACTGATCTCACCATCACTGATAAACAATAAGCGCCAAGTGGCAATTCTCTTGGCCGTGGCGTTTTGGGTTGCCCGACCTTTACCGGCTTCATTGCCCAGCATGTACACCACATTGCCCACCGTCTTCGGGTCAGCTTGCGCCAGTTCATCCAAGATCAGCAAGGCATCCGAATATTGCTGTGCCGTTGGTTCCAAGGCGTTATCGGTTGCCCGCCAGCTCTTCTTGTAATCTGCCCCGCCAAACACCGAACCGGCCACGATCACGGCGGTACTTTTTCCGGTTGAGCTATCGCCCCAGATATGAAAGCCGCCGCTGGGTACACCTGCATGATGTAGTAGCGTCGAAGCAAAGGCGGTAGAGATAAAAAACTGCATGCGTGAATTGCCGCGACAATGTGCCGCCACATGGGTTTGCCACTCTTCCAAAGTGCCGCGCTGCTTAAATGCGGAATTTGCCCCGCCCATGGTCTGAAACAAGACTTGTTCCTCTCCCGTTCCTATGGTGCGATCTGGCAGCACGTACACATCATCATGCCAGCCGGTACGGTCAACGCATCGCACCCGATCCGGAACATCGGCGGTTTGAATGTAGGTCGTCAGATAATTTTTAGCCTTTAGGCCAGCCTCGATCATCAAACCCATAGACAGCAAATCAGAGCGGTATTGTGTGCCGTCACCGGCCAGCATTTTGGCGGGCATAGACCAGCGTTTTTGGTGGCCGTCAGGGTCGGTGAATTCCAGAAGGTAGCCCCATTCCCCATTTGCCGCATCACGGGTTTTTGCCACCACATGAAGGGGCGAGCAAATCTTCATGGCGGGCAACGGCTCCCCCTCATGGAAGGCATGGAAGAATACGCCGCCGTCATTGGAAGTAAAAAACGGTTTGGAAGACTGGCCGTCACCGGCGCTTTTGCGGTTGCTCGTTTGGCGTGGTTTAGCCGGTGGCTTTTCAGTCGGCTTTTCAGGCGTTTTTTCTGCGTTGACCTTGTTCGCCTTCAACGGTTCTTCATTTATCGCTTGTGCGCTGTTTTGGTTTACTGGCGAGGCTTTGGCGCTTGTCTGGCTGGGCACTGTTTGCATGGTTACAGCAATTTGCCTTGTCACTTCCTCGTTGCCCATGGCGTGTGCCAGATCATTAAAATCGTTGCCCTCTTTTGGCAAATTCAAGGGCTTGCACCATAAGGCTTGAATGGCTTTGGCCGCTTCGGTGGCCGCTACTATGCCAGGATTTTTTCCGGTCTTTTGTTCGGTCTGGCTGTCATCATCGGCACAAATCAGAATGCGCTTTTCTGGATAACGCGCCCGCATGATGGCCGCTACATGCTTCACATTGGTCTCACTAAAAGCAATTACAACGGCATGGCCAGTGGCTTCAAAAAGAGTCGCGCCGGTGGCGTAACCTTCGGCAATCAATAACCACTCTGAGGCGGTAATTTCCCCGATACAGTGAAAGCAGCCAGACACCCGCCCGCCGGTATAAAACCGTTTATCGCCGCTGGCAAAGATGCGCTGAATATTCCACAGCTTGCCGTGCTCATCCCACACCGGCACTAACAGCACCGCGCCCGCTTTGTGGGCTGCAAAACGTAGACCATGGGCGGCGACACGCTTCTTTTCCAGATAAGCAGATTCGCCGCTGTCTTTCGCAGTACCCCATGTGGTCGCCGCGATACTGGCCGCTGCCGCCTGATTCTGTTCTATCTCGGCCTGATCAGCGGCAAGGCGTTGCTCACGTTCTTGTTTGATTCGTGCCGTTTCTTCGGCGCTTAATGCTGCGGCAGGTGCGTGGTCTTTGGGATTAAAACCCCTTTGCTTGGCTTCAAAGAACAGTGTCCCTATGCCGATCTTGCCACCGGCTTTAAAGCCCTTCCAGACCGATTTACTGGCGGCCATGTCGTAATTTTCTGCGTTCTGGCTCCAGCTATCAAACTGATCAAAACCTGTGTCGCCCAATTCTGCTTTTAAGGCCATACCAACCTTGAGCCATAAGGCGCGATCATTCGGAGGTATGAAAGTAAGTGCAGCTTGTATCGCCTCTATGCTGGGGCGGTCGTTATGAAACTGTGTCATGTGCGCCCCTTTTAATGTACGGCGTTACGATTGAACGAATAGCTAGTTGCTTGCTGCTGGCTTGGTCGCATCAGTCGAAGTTCTTGCTGTATGCGTCCCAGATAACCGGCGACAAAGGCATTACTGCATTCTTTGGCGGTCTCTGAGAAATCAATCCCCAAAGCCTCAGCACCTAAGCGAGACTGGCGCATAAAATAGGCCAAAGAAGCAGGCAAATGCACATGCAGAGTAATGGCCTGATCCTCCTCAAAAAAGACCATAGCCGATTGCGCGCCGCAATTGACCGCGAACTGATAACGGGCATCGATAGAGAGCGCAACAGGTGGCAGGTGCGCACCGGATAAGTTAGGCAAGGTGGCGATCATTTCAGCACCTCCACACGGCGCACGCTGGCAAAAACGGCTTCGGGAATTTGCTCCATCATTTGGTTGGCAAATTTGAAGGCATCTTCTTTTGATTCCATCGGTTCGCCATTGCGTGAAACGCCGATAGTGAAGCCGCCTTCTTCGTTATATCCAACGCATACGCTGACGTAGGGTTGCCAAAGGATAGTAAGATTTATTGCTGGGGGCGTGTTTGGGGCGTGGGTAGTGCTAGCCATGATGTGATGCTCCTTGTACGGTTAAACCGTTCCCTACTCTCAAATAGGGGGGACGGCAAATGGCAGGGTTGAGAGACCGGCGTACAAGGCAACCGGCACGCCTTGCGGCGTCCCTACCACTGCCGTCCATTGAAGGCGCAACAAGGGTATACACGAACAAAATAATAGCCGCAGGGCGGCTTGTTCGCCTTGTACATTTCGAGCTCTCATACTCGATCACTTCTTTTTCAGTGACAAACGAAGAGTAAACCTTGTCCGGTCGAATTGCAAGTGACGCTGTCATTTTGCGTTTCTCCCTTGTGTTTCCATGGCCTTCCGTTTTTCAAACGCCAGCCATTCATCAAGATTATCCCAGTCGCAATCATGAGGAACTTCAATAAACCCGCATGGTAATAAAACGGGCAGATTATCAAGCACCATGCCTTCCAAGGTCACAGGAATAGTGCTGGTACATCCTTGTGATTCTTCGAGCCCCCACGCGATAATGCAGCGTTTATGCACGTGCATTTTTCCGTCTTCTTCTAAGTACGCTTTCAATAGAAAGTAGCCTGTCTGTGCTTCGATGTATTGCTTGATGTTTGGCTCTTGGTAGTGTGTACGGTTCATTGCGCGCCCCCTTCGATCACCAAATAACCCTGTTCATCAATCACCGCCAGCTTGCGATCTCGCACCTTAAAGAAGAATGTTTTCCCTTGGTGCGGAAATGCGATTCCAGAATCAGGGACTTGGCTCACGGCCAATTGCTGATGCAGGTGTGATGCGTGTTGGAGTAAATCTTGATTGCTAATTGCCGCTGAAGGTGCCGTAAGTGCAGACACTGAGCAGCCCGCTTGCCGATCAGTCAGGGCAATCATCTTGTTTGCATTTTCTTTGATGGCATTCATTGGGCTGCACCTGTCGTCAGCTTTTGAATGTATTGGTCGATGTCTGACTCTAGCCATGCCACGGCGCGAATGCCGATAGTGATAGGCTTAGGGAATTCGCCAGCGCGTACACGCCGGTAAATTTCCGTTTTCGAGAATGGGACTCTGTCGAGTACGCTGGGGAGCCGTAAGAGTCTTGCGGGTGATGTTTTTTGATTGTAAGCGTCCAACGCAACCATCTGGAAATCGATAACGATATAAGTGACACTCGACTCTTTCAATGATCTGGAGTTAGCATGAATTTCAATCCTCTCAAAGTGGCGTTTTGGACTAAGCATCAGCAGCACTGGGCTGAGAGCGGCTTATCACTGAGCGCGTATTGTCGACGTGAAGCCATCGGCTATTCAACGTTTTATACCTGGCGCAAACGCCTCGCTTCCATCGTTATTGATCAGAGTGTCACACTTGCCACACCCGCTGTAAAATCGCCAGTAGTTTCTCAAGCTAAGCACACCTCCCTCACGACAATCGCATCGACATCGCCGCGGCCAGCCATGAAGCCTTGCAAGTTGGTGCCGGTGTCGATCAGGGCATCACTTCCCGAGATTGTCTTGTGCAGCCCGGCCGGTTGGCAGGTGACTATTTCTAACCATGTTGACTTACCCGTGTTGGCGCAATTGCTGCGGCAACTACCATGAGCCTGCCACTGACTCCGGCACAGGTGTATCTCGCTGTCGAACCGATCGATATGCGCAGCGGTGTTGACGGACTTTCCCTGCATGTACAAGAAAGTTTGGGTAAGCCACCTTGCGATGGCAGTGCCTATGCATTTCGTAACAAGAATAGCACCCGCATCAAGCTATTGATCTGGGATGGCACCGGTGTTTGGTTATGTATGCGACGCTTGCACAAAGGTCGCTTCGTCTGGCCGCAGAGCCATGATGCGGCGTGTGTCTTGTCGAACGAAGAATGGCAATGGCTCACCACGGGCGTTGACTGGCCCCGACTTAACGCGCCGCCACAATCGAATTGGCGCGTATAAAAAGGGATGCCTCCCCCTGTTAACTTTCGGTCGGGCGAGGTATACTTTCGTGCATGGATATCGCCACCAAACTCGCCCAATTCAACGCTGACCCCGCACTGACTCAATGGGTGATGGCGCAGTTGAATGGGGCCGGACTGGCACAGGCGGAGAAGGCTGCTTTGCAGGATCAATTACGTCGCAAGGAGCACGATCTTCACGTCAAAGAATGCAAAATTCAAGCCTTGACTTTAGAACTGGCGTATCACAAACGTCTCAAATTCAGCGCAAAAGCCGAAGCGTTTACGGTACAACAACGCGACCTGTTTTTAGAGTGCGAACAAAGCGACCTGGCTGCGATGCAGGCCGAGCTTGCCCAATTATCTTCAGCGACAACACCACGTAAGCCAAGCCCTACCGGACGTAGGCCACTGCCAGCGGAACTGCCGCGCATTGAACATCGTCATGAGCCAGAAAGCTGCACCTGCGCTCAATGCGGCAAAGACCTGATCAAGATCGGTGAAGACATCAGTGAACAACTCGACGTCGAACCAGCACGCTTCTTTGTGCATCGGCATATTCGCCCTCAATACGCCTGTCGCGCTTGTGAGACAGTCACCGCAGCAGCCATTCCCCCGGCAGTGATCGATCGTAGTCTGGCGGCACCAGGATTATTGGCATGGGTGGTAATTCAAAAATATCTCGATCACTTACCACTGTATCGGATTGAGCAAATCAGCAGTCGACACGGTGTTGGCATTGCCCGCTCCACACTGGCCGAGTGGGTAGGACGTATTGGCGTCGCCCTGCAACCGCTCAGTGACCGGTTGGCAGAAATACTCAAGCAAGGACGAGTGCTGCATGCCGACGAAACCCCGGTGCCGCTGCTCGACCCCGGCAATGGTAAGACCAAGCGTGCCTATCTATGGGCATATCGCAGCAATGCCTTAGAAGACCAGCCTGCCATCATCGTGTTCGATTTCCAAACCGGACGCAGTGGCAGTCATGCGCGCGCGTTTCTGCGGCATTGGCAAGGCCATCTTATGGTGGATGATTATGCCGGCTACAAAGCCCTGTTCGCGCTGGGCATCACCGAACTGGCCTGCCTGGCGCACGCCCGTCGCAAATTCTTCGACCTGCACGCCGCCAATGGGCATCCGATTGCCAATGAGGCACTTACACGCATTGCAAAGCTGTATCACATTGAGGCCGAGGGTAAAGGCGACAGTATCGAACAACGACAACAACGACGTGCTACACAGGCGCTGCCAGAACTCAAAGCGATGCATGCCTGGCTGATTCACACACGCCAACAGAGCGCCGATGGCAGCAGTCTCGCCAAAGCCATCGACTACAGCCTCAAACGCTGGAGCGCGATTGAACGCTACGCCAATAGCGGTCATCTGCCAATCGACAATAATCCGATTGAAAACGCCATTCGCCCTATTGCCATTGGCAAAAAGAACTGGCTCTTCGCCGGTTCTGAACGAGCAGGCCGACAAGCTGCCGCCATTCAAAGCCTGCTCGCCACCGCGAAAGCCAATGGCATAGAACCTTTGGCATGGCTTAAAGGCACACTCGAAAAATTACCGACGCATCCAAACAGCCGGATTGATGAACTGCTACCGCTGCCTTGTTAATGCGCTTTAGGAATAAATGCTAGACGGATCTGTTGGACGCTTACTTTTGATTCGTCATATTCGCACCTGTTAGGTTGAGAAGAGTGCCGTCCGGTATTGGGCGGGAACAGGTGGAATTATGGGAATTTTAGCGATTTAAAGATAAGCCAAAATGCTTACCTATTTTGAATAAAACAAAATAGCTTATTTTTTTGTTTTTAACTGTGTTAAGGCTTCTTGAATCGCATTTTTATAGGTGGCAGCACTTAAGGCACCACCGGCAGCTTCATAGCATGCGCCAAGTAAGCCTACGGCCAAACCTTGCAGGTATGCGGTCGGTTTTTGATCGAACTGGAGCAGTAGCGTGCAAACCTCCAACGCGGTACCAGACAAAGCGGTTTTTTCCCATGCAAAAGGAAGGTTAGTTTTGATGTGCTCTTGCGCATTTTGCACACCGCGAACGAGGCCACAGAGGTGCTCGTATGCGGCGTCAAAACCAAAACTGTTTAGACCAACGTCGGGCACAACCACACGAAATTCTAATTCAAATGCCTTAGATAACTCGCCACCTGTCGGCAAATCATCATGCGATAGATATTCCATTAATTGTTTGCACTCGATCAACTTAGCGTTTAGTTCTTCGATCTTGTTTAAAACTCTGGGTTTGTTTGTTTTACGGTCACCGTTATCTATCGGTAAACGCTCCTTTGCATGACGAACGATTCTATTCAAACGAGTTACCACAGAAGCTTCGGAGTCATATTTCATTAAATCGGCAGCCAATGTTCTATTTATATCTAAATCACGCTCACGAAGCACCGCCGTGAACTTAGGAAAATTTTTTAAAATTGGGCTGCCATAGTCAATTTTTGCTTCGTGTCTGCGGGCTGTCTCCGCTGAGTTACGCTGCATTACACACCTGCGCACCGAGTACAAGTGTCAGTGTTCGTAACGTACACCTCTAAATATGGAGCGAAAGTTATATTTAAGAGCGCAGCTCTAAGCTGAGATTTCCAGTCAAATTCCATTGTTATTGATTGCTGACAAATAAGGATGAGGAGACATTGAGTTCCATTGCGGTAAGCCGAGATTTTTCTTTTAATTGCAGTCTTAACCTCCTCTATCATTTCTTCCGTGTTCGCCTTCTTTGTAGTCAAAGCTCTGCCACTCATTAAGATTTTCTTTGAAGGAAGGATTCTGAGGGCATCTTGATTTCGGAAAATAGACTCGCCTCGGCTGAGAACCTCTCGCTGAAGTGCTGTCTTCTGGGTTTCACCGGCAGTGGTAATTTGGATGGCAATTTGACTTTGATCGTTCAGTTGAATGATTGCGTCCGGTCCAGGAAAGGATTCTTTAGTCAATCTAGCCCACATAAAACCTTCCAGATTGTTCGCTAGGCTATACAGCGGCGCGTACTCCTCAATGATGTCCTTGAACACTCCGCGACGGAGATGCACGAGTTGGTCTGGAAAAGCTATGTGGTCAGCAGAGAATCTGTCGAGCAAGTTTCGCATCTCGTCAAGCGTATGAGGCTGCTCAAGTTTTTCGCGTTGAAGCACCATAATATTTATGGTGAGAGGCGCGGAGAAGGCGACGTTGTTGTTCGCGGAGCTCCCATCTCAGCAGCAGGACTAGTGCTCGTGCTCGTGCTCGTGCTCGTGCTAGGCCAAACTCGGTCAGCTATCTTTGTTGCACCAACGCCTCCGACGGCGCCAACCATTGCAGAAATAAGTGCAATGACTAAAGAATCCTTGTTTCTGCGAAAAAAATTAAGTCTCGCTTCTCTATACATTGGGTGAATTACTGAAAAACGCCAAAGCTGAATGAATGCAACGTACGAAAGCCATAAAATTATTAGGCTCCCACTCCAGTAAGAAAGGTAGCGATATGATTTCAGTTGTGACAAGTAGAAAATATTCGGAAGAATCAAAGAGCAACCGAATACCCAGCCATATCGATAGAAAAATTTAGGTTTTCTCTCGCAGCGACTCAAAATGGAATCAATCTTGTGGAACAAACCGGATGCTAACAACTCACTTGATGAAACATATAGTTGAGCCCAACGATGGTATAGGTCGATTGTCAGATAGGGCTCGCTTGTTTTTATCTTTACTACCTTTGGATTGCGGCCCTTACTTGCCTTAACGAACTCCTCTACAGATTCGAATTTCACATGATCCGCAACAAATTCTATTTTTGTACAATTATTTAGCACGGAGAAAATCTCTTCAAGATCACAAGCCCACATTACCAGAGGGTCGTAATCTTTCGTTTGAGGCTTATCGAGTTTTTCCATTAGGGTTAAAGTTAGATGTGTCCGTCACCATCTCGGCTAATCGGACTCGTTTTTCATAATATTTTGAAAGAAAACAATCAAAACCCTGTGCTTTTGCTTTCACTAATGAACATTAAAATTAATTAGTACAAAAGCATGACATTACATTTTATTTTCGTTGTATCAACTAAATTAACAAATTTCGAATTTATTATAACCATGCAACTTCGCATCAACCGACCACTTAAATGACTAGCTGGATACGAGTAATTTATATTGGGGTAATCCGCCGAAGGGTCTGCGCCAGAAAATTTAGTTTTTACAAGTGCCAGTAACTAATCCAAGCGAAAAACTGTCCGAATAGACAAGAACCCGTTAGTCAGTAACACTAACGTAACACCTATGTAACACTAGTTTATATATAAAGTGTTACAGCAAGAACTAGAGCCAGCCTAACTTTCTATGCTCTTTCTCATGTAACAAACACCTGCATTTTTCGATTTCTAAGTTTTTTCTAACCTAGCAACGTCAAAAAAGCCGCTAGCTGGCGGCTTTTGCTGTGCGTTCTTTGGCACTTAAAGCCTCCTTGTATGACTTGCCGCCAGCCTTTATTCCATCGAGGTAGTCTGCCCAATGCTGCATCATCTTTTTACGTTCGTCGATAAACTGGGCGCGGTCGTAGGCGCTGGCGATCTTATCTTTTTGGGCGTGGGCAAGTTGCCTGTCCACGGTCTCGTGCCGGTAGCCTAGTTTTTCTTTGAGTGTCGTCATGGCTAAGGCTCGGAACCCGTGCGTTCATCTTGCCTTCGTAACCCATGCGGTTTAGAGCCAGGTCATAGGTATTGATGGAGGAGAGAGAGGGATTCGAACCCTCGGTCCGTTCGCACGGACGCCTGATTTCGAGTCAGGTACATTCGACCACTCTGCCACCTCTCCAGGTGTTAACTTTTTATGAAACAAAAATTTCAGTAGGTCGACACTGAAACTTCCTTATAAATCTTTACTGGCTTTTAACGCGTATTTTTTTTGAATACTTGTTACATCAAGAGTCCAAAATCTTATCTGCTGATTGCATGCTCTTCGAGTCTAATGCGAATCCGCCGCTTTCCTGCGCGTTACTGCGACTCCAAGAACCGGAGCACTTTCACCAAGCCCGCAATTATAGCAAGAATTTTTCCTTTCATTGCAGGATTTTTTTCATCAGTTTATCCAGGCTTCTCAATCGCCTTACCGGCAAGCGTATGCGGACATGCTGCCGTCATAAATCGTCATTACCATTGATAAATATTTATACCAAATCCACATCTATACGCTTCGGGAAAATGCGGCGATACGTCATAGATGGGGACTCGACTTACCTCAACATCAACAAGGCACCTTCAATGGACTGCGCAATGAATGACGACAACCTTGAGTATGCTTTTTACGAAGCAGTTTCAGATTCCTTATCTGTCGAGCATATCAAACAGAAAAAAAGCGCTGGCGTGCTCGCACAGCTTCATCAGATTATCCGCCATCAATCCTTAAGCGCGCGCTTTCAACCCATCATACAAATGCACAGTGGTGACATTCTTGGTTATGAAGGGCTAATCCGCGGACCATCCGATAGCAGCCTGCACTCACCACTGAACTTATTCAATGCCGCCGCCGAACATAATCTGACCGTGACCGTCGAGCATCTGTGCCGTCGCATCGTGCTAGAGCAATTTGCGGCGCTGAATTTACCCGGCAAACTGTTTCTCAACGTGAGCCCGGAATGCCTGTTGCAACGCGATGCCAAACATGGAGAAACCCTTGATTACATTCATGAGCTAGGAATCAATCCGGAACGCGTCATCATAGAACTGACCGAATACCAGCCTACTCATGATTACAGTTTACTAAGGGAAGCTGTCCTGCACTACCGAAACATGGGATTTGAGATCGCGATTGATGATCTGGGTGAAGGCTTTTCCAGCCTGCGACTCTGGTCTGAGCTTAAGCCGGAATATGTGAAGATAGACATGCACTTCATTCAAGGCATAGATATCGATCCGGTGAAAAATGCAGTTTGTCCGGTCGATACAAAGCATTGCAGAACAATGCGGAACGCGAGTGGTGGCAGAAGGAATAGAAACACAGTCAGAATTGATCGCGATCCGGGATCTGGGCGTCAGTTGCGGCCAGGGCTACCATATCGCCAGGCCGCACACCAATCCGGATAAGGCAATTTCGGCCAACGTGGCAAAAATTCTGGCGGGCCAACAGGCAAATATCTACCGCCGCCAAAGCGCCCGGTTCGAACACGAATCTACCGTCGAAAAAATACTCAAAAGCCCGGTCACTATCAAATCAACGATGCTCAACAACGAAGTTGACGACCTATTTTTGCGCGATCCAAAACTGCAGATCATTCCTGTCGTCGATGATGGTATTCCGGTTGGGCTAATCAACCGCTATCACATGATAGATTGCTTTTCGCGCCCATTTCAACGCGAGCTATATGGCAAAAAAGCCTGCACGGTTTTCATGGATGCATCACCGATTATCGTCGATAAAAATACCAGCATGCAGGACGTCAGTCACGTCATCGTCAAGGCCAATCCGGATCAGTTAATCAACGGCATTATCATCACCGACCAGGGAAAATATCTGGGGCTCGGCAGCGGACCGGATCTGATGCGGGAAATAACCCAAATGCAGATCAACGCCGCGCGCTACGCCAACCCGCTGACACAATTGCCGGGCAATGTCCCGATCAATGAGCATATCGACGAGCTACTGCAAAAGCACACCTCATTTATCGCCTGCTATTGCGACCTCGATCACTTCAAGCCATTTAATGACATGTATGGCTACCGGCGCGGTGACGACATCATACAAATGACCGGCGAAACGCTGATCAGGCATTGTGACCCGCAACAGGATTTTATCGGCCATATAGGCGGCGATGATTTTATTATTTTATTCAAGAGCAAGGATTGGGAGACGCGCTGCCAGGATATTCTGCATAGCTTTTCAGTCGCAATACAAGATTTTTACAGCAATGAAGATAAGGAGCATGGTGGCTATCTCAGTGAAGACCGGCAAGGGAAAAAAGTGTTTCACCCCCTGGTCAGCCTGTCGCTAGGCGTCGTCAAATCGCGTCCCCAGCAATACTATTCCCACCATCAAATTTCGATTGCCGCCTCGGACGCAAAAAAAACAGGCGAAAAAAATTCATGGTAACAGCCTGTTCATTGATCGCCGCAGCGACGCCGAATTTGGCACCACCATCTGACAGGAGTAGCTTCATCCTCTGAACGAAAAAAAAACCGGCAATTCAAAATTTGCCGGTTCTTTTTTATTTCAACTGAAGTATGCCTATTTCACTGCCGGCATTAACTTCTCTATGCCGCCCATATACGGACGCAAGGCTTCAGGAATCACCACACTACCGTCGGCCTGTTGATTATTTTCCAGCACGGCGACCAGGGTACGCCCAACGGCCAATGCGGAACCGTTCAAGGTATGCACCAACTCGGTCTTGGCTTGCTCGTTGCGGAAACGCGCTTGCATGCGACGCGCCTGGAATGCGCCCATATTCGAAATCGATGAAATTTCACGATAGGTATTTTGTGCCGGCAACCAGACTTCGATGTCATAGGTTTTGCATGCGCCGAAGCCCATATCACCGGTACACAGGCTGACCACGCGGTACGGCAAATTAAGTTTTTTGAGTATGGATTCTGCGTGCAAGACCATCTCTTCGAGCGCTTCAAACGATTTTTCCGGATGAGAAACCTGTACCAACTCCACTTTATCAAACTGATGCTGACGTATCAGGCCGCGCGTATCACGACCGTAACTGCCGGCTTCAGAACGGAAGCAAGCCGTATGCGCCGTCATCTTGATAGGCAATGCATCGATCGCCACGATTTCATCACGTACGGTATTGGTCAATGTCACTTCGGCGGTCGGGATCAGATACAGCATCTCGCCTTCGCCCTCTTGCCCGCCTTTTTTAACCGCAAACAAATCTTCTTCGAATTTCGGCAACTGACCGGTACCGCGCATGGAATCGGCGTTGACCATATACGGTGTGTAGTATTCGGTATAGCCGTGTTCCAGGGTCTGGGTATCAAGCATCAATTGCGCCAGAGCGCGATGCAAACGGGCGATACCGCCCTTCAACAAGGCAAAACGCGAACCGGTCAATTTAACCGCAACCTCGAATTCCAGGCCAAGCACTGCACCCAGGTCAACGTGGTCTTTGACTTCAAAATCAAATGCCGGAATTGCGCCAAATTTACGCACTTCGACGTTTCCGGTCTCATCCTCACCAACCGGTACCGATTCATCCGGCAGATTCGGGATCGCCAGCATGTAATTGGTCAGTGCGACCTGCACCTCACCCAAACGCACTTCCGATGCTTTCAACTCGTCGCCAATACCACCGACTTCAGCCATCACGGCAGAGGCGTCCTCGCCCTTGCCTTTGAGCATACCGATCTGCTTGGATAAAGTATTACGCTTGCCCTGCAACTCTTCGGTGCGAGTCTGGATTTGCTTACGCTCTGCTTCAAGCGCGTTAAAGCCCGCCACATCAAGCTTAAATTTACGTGTAGCCAGACGCGCAGCGACGCTGTCTATATCTTTGCGGAGTAGTTGGATATCAATCATGATGGACAGATGCTAAATTATTAGTGTAAGTGAATCGGCTATTGTAGCAAGTGCGGCGAATTTTCCCTATAAAATCCGCCAATTTTGAGGCGATATCAGCCTGAGCGTGATTATTTAGGTATCATCAGCAAGCACATTCCCACACCATCCCCGCCACCTGACTTGAAATGAAACCCGAACTTCCGCGCTGCCAGATAACACGACTACAGCAATTGCCCAACATCGGCAAAGCCGCTGCGGCAGACCTGCATCTGATAGGAATCGAGCATCCTAGCCAACTGATAGGGCAAGACCCCTACCGCATGTATGAAGATTTATGCAAAATCTCCGGCCAGCGCCATGATCCCTGCGTATATGACGTATTTATTGCCGCTGTGAGATACATGGAAGGCGGACCGGCACTCCCCTGGTGGGCGCATACCCGTGAGCGCAAAGCGCATTTGCACTCAGAAGCGACAATAAAGGCGCCAGCTCAGGTAAAATACGCCCCGGAAATACAATCGCACCAAAAGTAGCCAGCCAAACAGGCAGCAATAGGTTGCGATAGGCAATAACAGCCCGGAATACGCAGCAATACGCCCCTCCCCCCTCACTCAGAATCCGTAAATCCCCCTGTTCCTGACAAGATTACTCAAGTTTGCTATACTTGAGTAAATAGCTCGGGATTAAAGTCTTAATTAGCTTCCCGTTGCATCCGGATTTAACTGTAGGAGTACTAAACTCATGCGCCTGACAACCAAAGGCCGTTTTGCTGTAACGGCAATGATAGACCTGGCTTTGCGCCAGGATAAGGGACCTGTGACTTTGGCCGGCATCAGCCAGCGCCAGGACATTTCCCTTTCCTATTTAGAACAGCTGTTCGGAAAACTGCGCCGTCATGAGATTGTCGAATCAGTGCGCGGCCCGGGTGGCGGCTACAACCTAGCCCGCAAGGCGCAAAACGTGACGGTAGCCGATATCATCATTGCCGTCGATGAACCGCTTGATGCCACACAGTGCGGCAGCAAGGGCAATTGTCACGGCAGCGATCATGACAATGGCATCCACTGCATGACACATGACCTGTGGTCTACACTAAACGCAAAAATGGTTGATTATCTCGATTCAGTTTCCCTGCAGGATCTGGTTAATCAGCAAAAACAAAAAAACTCGGATAAAAACGTCGTTGTCATGCGCCCTGTGCATGTTGGCCACACCGCTTCTTGATAATTTGGAGTCTTTAATGAATGCCCCTTTGGAAAAAAGTCTGCTCGATACACTGAAGTCACCGCACTTTCCTATTTACATGGACTATTCGGCGACGACGCCGGTTGACCCGCGCGTGGCCGATAAAATGATTCCTTTCCTGCGCGCACAGTTTGGCAATCCGGCCTCACGCAGCCACATGTACGGCTGGGATGCGGAAGCTGCGGTAGAAGAAGCGCGCGGTCAGGTGGCTGCGCTAGTCAATGCCGATCCGCGCGAAATCATCTGGACTTCCGGCGCGACCGAAAGCAATAACCTCGCGTTAAAAGGCGCTGCGCAGTTTTACAAAGGCAAGGGTAAGCACATCATCACCGTCAAGACTGAACATAAAGCTGTTCTCGATACGGTACGTGAACTGGAGCGCCAGGGTTTTGAGGCGACTTACCTGCAACCGCAAGATAACGGCTTGATCACCATAGAGCAACTGAAAGAGGCAATCCGCCCTGACACGATACTGGTATCGGTCATGTGGGTGAATAATGAGATCGGCGTGATTCAGCCTATCGCCGAAATCGGTGAACTGTGCCGCGAAAAAGGTATCGTTTTCCATTCCGACGCTGCCCAGGCAACCGGCAAAGTCGTGATCGACCTGGAAAATACGAAAGTGGATCTGGTCTCTTTCTCTGCCCACAAATCGTATGGACCAAAAGGCATAGGCGCGCTGTACATACGCCGCAAGCCACGCGTGCGTATCGAGGCACAAATGCATGGCGGCGGTCATGAACGCGGCTTGCGTTCCGGCACATTGCCTCCGCATCAGATCGCTGGCATGGGCGAAGCCTTCCGCATCGCCAAGGAAGAAATGGAAAGCGAACTGGCGCACATCAGAACTATGCGCGACCGCCTCGCCAAGGGCTTGCAAGAAATCGAAGAGACCTATGTCAACGGTGACATGGAACACCGCGTACCGCATAACCTGAACGTCAGTTTCAATTATGTGGAAGGCGAATCGCTGATCATGGCAATTAAGGACATCGCGGTTTCTTCCGGTTCGGCCTGCACTTCCGCCAGCCTTGAGCCGTCTTATGTATTGCGCGCACTGGGTCGCAGCGACGAACTGGCGCACAGTTCGATACGCTTCACCATCGGGCGCTTCACGACAGAAGAGGATATCGATTTCACGATCAACCTGCTGAAAACCAAAGTGGCGAAACTGCGTGAACTGTCACCGCTATGGGACATGTTTAAAGACGGGATAGATATTGCGTCTATCCAATGGGCTGCGCACTAATTTTTGCGCACACACTACTGATCACAACTTATTAGAGGCATCAAAATGGCATATTCAGAAAAAGTATTGGATCACTACGAGAATCCACGTAACGTCGGCGCTTTCGAAAAAGGCGATGAGACTGTCGGTACCGGCATGGTAGGTGCGCCTGCTTGCGGTGACGTCATGAAATTGCAGATCAAGGTCGGCGCCAATGGCGTGATTGAAGATGCGAAATTCAAGACTTACGGCTGCGGTTCGGCAATTGCCTCTTCTTCGCTGGTCACCGAATGGGTCAAGGGCAAGACCCTGGATCAGGCGCTGTCGATCAAGAACACCCAGATCGCAGAAGAACTGGCTTTGCCACCGGTAAAAATCCACTGTTCAATTCTGGCCGAGGATGCGATCAAAGCGGCGGTATTGGACTACAAAACCAAGCACGCAGCTGAACAAAATACCTGATTTTGCTATTTGACTTTAAATATCGCATTCAAGCCCTTAGCCAAACGGCTTAAATGCGATAAGCATAGGAACGATCATGACCATCACATTGACTGAAAAAGCAGCTAAACACGTTACCCGCTATATGGAGCGTCGTGGCAAAGGCATAGGCCTGCGCTTTGGCGTACGCACTACCGGTTGCTCAGGCATGGCCTATAAACTGGAGTACGTGGACGAGGTCGGCAGTGACGACCAGGTTTTCGAGTCGCATGGCGTCAAGGTCTTTGTCGACCCAAAAAGCTTGCCTTACATAGACGGAACCGAGCTCGATTTTGCCCGCGAAGGCTTGAACGAAGGTTTTAAATTCTACAACCCTAACGTCAAAGACGAATGCGGTTGCGGCGAGAGCTTCCGGATTTCATAGGCAAGGCAGATGCAGAATCATTTTGAGTTATTTCAGTTGCCGCAGCAATTTTCCCTGGATCAGGCCGGGCTTGATGCCGCCTTTCGCGAAGTACAGTCGAAAGTGCATCCGGACAAGTTCGTGCAGGCAAGTGACGCTGAAAAACGGGTTGCCATGCAATGGTCTACCCGCGCCAATGAAGCTTATCAGACGCTGAAAAAGCCCCTGAAGCGCGCTACCTACTTGTGTGAACTGCAGGGAGTTGATTTACAGACCGAATCGAATACCAGCATGCCGGCCGCCTTCCTGATGCAGCAAATCGAATGGCGCGAAGCCTTTGACGATGCACGCACCGCCAAGGATCAGGCTGCCTTATTCGCGCTGGAAAGCGAACTGCGCGCCGCGCTTAAGTTACAGCTGCAAAAAGTTGGCGAGGCGCTCGACGCCAAAGATTTCCCCTTGGCGGCACAGCAGATACGTGCCTGCATGTTCCTGGAGAAATTCATGAGCGATGTCGCAGCCTTAGACGAATAAAAAATACGACACACCGAATAACCCGGCAAAACTTTGTTTTGCGCTTGAGCGATGGTTCGCCATCCACCCTACATTCATCATGGCACTACTGCAGATTTCCGAACCTGGCATGTCCACCGCACCGCATCAGCACAGGCTGGCCGTTGGCATAGACTTGGGCACGACCAATTCACTGATAGCGACCGTACGCAACAGCATCCCTGAGGTTCTCAACGATGAAGAGGGGCGCCCCTTGCTGCCTTCCGTCGTGCGTTACCTGGCGAACGGCCACGCGCACATAGGCTACAAAGCGCAAGCCGAGCAAAGCAATGACCCCAAGAACACCATCATTTCGGTCAAGCGCTTCATGGGCCGCGGCTTAAAGGACATCGCGTATGCAGAACACCTGCCTTACGATTTCCATGATGAACCTGGCATGGTGCAGCTCAAGACCATCGCCGGCATCAAAAGCCCGGTAGAGATATCCGCGCAGATACTTGCGACCTTACGGCAGCAAGCGGAAGACTCGCTCGGTGACGATCTGGTAGGCGCGGTCATTACGGTACCGGCCTATTTCGACGACGCCCAGAGGCAAGCCACCAAGGATGCCGCCAAACTGGCCGGCCTGAATGTATTGCGCCTGCTCAATGAACCGACCGCTGCCGCGATTGCCTACGGTCTGGACAATGCCTCCGAAGGCACCTATGCGGTTTTTGATCTGGGCGGCGGCACCTTTGACATTTCCATACTGAAAATGAGCAAGGGCGTATTTGAAGTGCTCTCCACCGGCGGTGACTCCGCACTGGGTGGCGATGACTTTGACCACAGATTGTTTTGCTGGATTTTGCAGGAAGCCAAACTGGCGCCCTTGTCGGATGAAGATACGCGCTTGCTGATGACCAAGGCACGCGAGGCGAAAGAAATCTTATCGAGCAAGACCTCCACCCACATAGACGCCAAACTATTATCGGGCGAAAGCGTGCACCTGCAAATTCAGGCCAGCACCTTTGTCGAGATGACGCAGAACCTGGTGCTAAAAACCATTACGCCTTGTCGTAAGGCATTGCGAGACGCCGGCCTGTCGATTGAGGATATCGATGGCGTAGTTCTGGTGGGCGGCGCTACCCGTATGCCACAGGTACGCAAGGCGGTCAGCGAATTATTCCAGACCACCCCGCTGGCCAATATTGATCCGGATAAAGTGGTGGCACTCGGTGCCGCGATTCAGGCCAACTTATTGGCCGGCAACCGCGCCGCCGGCGAAGACTGGTTATTGCTCGACGTAATTCCACTCTCGCTGGGCATAGAAACCATGGGCGGCCTGGCCGAAAAAGTCATCCCGCGCAATTCCACCATACCTTGCGCACGCGCTCAGGAATTCACTACATTCAAGGACGGCCAAACCGCCTTGGCCATCCATGTGGTACAAGGCGAGCGTGAACTGGTCAGCGATTGCCGCTCACTGGCGCGTTTCGAACTACGCGGCATTCCGCCTATGGCGGCCGGTGCCGCACGCATACGCATCACTTACCAGGTCGATGCCGATGGCTTACTTTCAGTCTCGGCACGCGAACTGCGCTCTGGCGTTGAAACCTCGATCACCGTCAAGCCGTCTTACGGCCTGGCCGATGGTGAAGTGGCGCGCATGCTGCAAGACTCCTTCACTTCCGCCGAAGGCGACATGAAAATGCGTGCCCTGAAGGAAGAGCAAGTGGAAGCCGAGCGCATATTATTGGCAACCCAATCGGCCTTGTCGAGCGACGCCGGCTTACTCTCAGAGGCTGAGCAAAGCACGATTGCGGGGTTAATGAATCAAGTCAGCGAACTGACCAATCAGAATGACCTTGATGCGCTGCACGCAGCAATCAAAGCACTGGCCGACGGCACCGAAGAATTCGCGGCACGACGCATGGATCAAAGCGTACGTAGCGCTTTGGCCGGCAAAAAATTAGATGATATTTCCTGAATTAAGATAGAGAACGCCATGCCCCAAATTATCGTATTACCTCACGCCGAACTCTGCCCTGAAGGTGCAGTCATTGACGCGTCGGAAGGCCAATCCTTATGTGAAGCGTTGGTCGAGAACGATGTTGCAATCGAACACGCTTGCGAAATGTCTTGCGCCTGTACCACCTGCCACGTTGTGATACGCGAAGGTTTCAAGTCACTCAATGAATCGAGTGACGATGAAGAAGACTTACTGGACGCCGCCTGGGGTCTGGAAGCCTGTTCACGCCTGTCTTGCCAGGTTAAATTAGGCAAACAGGATATCACCATAGAAATTCCAAAATACACGATCAACCACGCGCGTGAAAACCACTAATCACCATTGACATTCAGCGGTGCGCCGACATTGGCACAAGCGAAATTTCTCATTATGCCGGCCGGCTTGGTGTCGTGTCGACCCAGGCCTATTTTGCCGCTGAATTATTGGCTGAATTATTGGCTGAATTAATGGCTGAATTATTAGCTCAAAATTAACGGCTCAATTAGAGGCTAAATTAAAGGCTTAAATCAGCGTCATTGCCATAGTAAAACATAGCGACAAATGCATTGAGCACTCAGGAAAATCCTGTACGCCGGATGCCCGCACCGCAAAACCGGCAAAGTAAACAAAAGACATGATTAATGTAAGCCAAGTAATCTTGTCGGCTTGCTCAAATGCAAAAAATCTTTTACCATTAAAACAATTGAATAATTCAGCCGCAACTGCAAGTTTCTAGATAAACTCAGTTTTCAGCTCAGGAATTTTTACCAGGTAGTATTTACGTAGTATTCATTTGGCAGCACATTCAAAATTTCATGCACCAAATGACTATGCTTATACTCCCTACCGAAAAGTGATGTAAAAGGATATTGCAATGCAGTTTCGACATTTCTTTTCTGCCATTCGACGTCGAATCACCTTACGCCTGGCGATCATCCTGGCAGTCGCCTTCGGTTTATTCGTTCCTGCCGCACTGCTGATCCCCTATCATTTACGCACGATTGAAGAGGCAGCCCGCATCAAGGTCGCGGCCGATCATAAGCGCCTCACGGAAATCCTGTCAGTCATCCTGAGTGAACCGCTTTGGCAAATCACGCCCGAAATCGCCAATGTCTCCAGCGAAGTGGTGTATTCCGATCCGCGGGTTGCGAAGATAGAGGTCATTACACTGCCTGACCGCAAAACTTTCATCATGAACGATGTCAGAATGGCCTCGCAACAAGGACCATTCACCAGCTTAAGCAAAGAAATTAAACATGGCGAGCAAGCCATAGGCGAAGTCAAGCTTACCCTGGCCGAGGATCTGCTAAGGGAAAGTCTGGAGGCAGATTTCCGGCGTTACGTAAGTACCGGCATGCTGTCATTGGTATTGGCCGTAGCCTTTATTCTGCTGGTATTGCAATGGCGACTGGTTCACCCTATCAAGCGTCTGATGGGAGAATCAGCGCGCCTGGCCAATGGCCAGTTGAACGAACCGATAGAACTCAACCGCGAAGACGAATTAGGCCATCTGGCGCTCAGCCTGGAAGCGACACGACAGGCATTGCAGCGCACCTTCAAAGAGCTTGAGGTTAAAAACCAGCAATTGCTTGAATACTCGGGCACACTGGAATCAAAGGTCAAGCGACGCACACAGGAACTGGAAGACGCTAACCTGAGCCTGGAGACCGCCCTTGCCAACGTCAATAACGTACAGAACGAACTGGCCAGAATCGAACGCATGGCAGCACTCGGCTCGATGGTGGCCGGTGTCGCACACGAACTCAATACCCCGCTGGGGAATTGCCTGCTGGTCTGCAGTACGCTAGAAGACGAAACCCGCCATCTGACGCGCCTCATGAGTGAAGGCGGCATGCGCCGCTCCGATCTGAGCCGCTACGCCGAAACGGCAGCGGAATCAACCAAACTATTACTGCGCGGCTTGCAACAGTCGGCGCGACTGGTGGGCGACTTCAAGCAGGTGGCGGTAGATCAATCCAGCGCGCAGCGCCGTCAGTTTGGCTTACTGGTGACATTACAAGAACTGGTTGCCTTATTGGGTTCAAGTTTGCGTAAGACCCCTTACACCTTAGAGCTAGATATCCCGGCCGATATCAAACTCGACAGCTACCCCGGCCCCTTAGGCCAGGTCTTCACTAATCTGGTCAACAATTCGGTTGCACACGGTCTTGATGGCCTGGAACAAGGTCATATGCGCTGCACTGCGGAACAACGCGGTGATCACGTTCTCATCATCTTTGAAGACGATGGCAGAGGCATTCCGCCAGAAATCATCAAGCGTATTTTCGAGCCGTTTTTCACCACTAAATTTGGCCAGGGCGGCAGCGGTCTCGGCCTGAGTATTACCTTCAACATCATCACCAATGTACTAGGCGGTGAAATCAAGGTCAGCAGCCAGGTCGGACAAGGCTCACGTTTTGAAATCAATATCCCGCTGGTTGCCCCTGGCAATCCGGAATCTAGCAATCCACTCCTGAACAACTAGGGCGCGTTAGCATACCCCCCACTAGTATTATTTAGTATCACAACAGGGCTATGCGTCACAGGTCAATCCAATAAAATATTCTTGGGAGTATTATTTATTCCCACTGAGAATTTCACCCCTGCCGCGGTTTGCAGTTACAATGGGACAAAAAATTTTCTGACTCCCCCTCATGCAACAATACCTAGACTTCATGCGCCATGTCCAACAACATGGCGTGATAAAAAACTGACCGCACCGGTACCGGCACGCTATCGGTGTTCGCGCATCAGATGCGCTTTGACCTGAGCCAAGGCTTCCCCTTGGTCACGACAAAAAAATTACACTTAAAATCCATCGTCCATGAACTGATCTGGTTTCTGGCCGGCTCGACCAATATCAAGAACCTCAAGGAAAATGGCGTTTCCATCTGGGACGACTGGGCCGATGAAAATGGCGATCTGGGGCCGGTATACGGATCGCAGTGGCGTAGCTGGCCTTTGCCTGACGGTGGCCATATCGATCAGATCGCACAAGTTGTCGAGCAGATCAAAAACAATCCTGACTCACGCAGACTGATCGTCTCGGCATGGAATGTCGCGGAAATTCCGAATATGAAATTGCCGCCGTGTCACGCGCTGTTTCAGTTTTACGTCGCCAATGGCAAACTGTCTTGCCAGCTATACCAGCGCAGCGCCGATATTTTCCTGGGTGTGCCGTTCAATATCGCCTCGTATGCGCTGCTGACCCATATGGTGGCGCAGCAAACCGGCCTAGATGTCGGCGAATTCATCTGGACCGGAGGTGATTGCCATCTGTACGCGAATCATCTTGAGCAAGTTAAAGAGCAACTGTCACGCAACACCCTGCCGCTGCCAAAACTGATCATCAAGCGCAAGCCTGAGTCTATTTTTGATTATCAATTTGAAGATTTTGAATTCGCAGACTATCAGTTCCATCCACACATCAAAGCACCCGTTGCGGTGTAAGGGAAGATTTCATCATTATGTCATCCCTCACGATTATAGTAGCCACGGATATCAAAAACGGCATAGGCATACAAAACAAGCTGCCATGGCATCTGCCTGAAGATCTGGCACATTTCAAGCGCACCACCAGCGGTCACGCCATACTCATGGGAAGAAAAACCTTTGAATCGATAGGCCGGCCGCTACCGAACCGGCGCAATATCGTCATTAGCCGCGACCCGGAGTGGCAACATACCGGCGTCGAAACGGCCAATTCCCTGGCCGCGGCGCAAGCCTTGCTTGGTGATGAAAATGCCTACATTATCGGGGGCGCGCAGATTTACCAACAGGCGCTGGCTTTGGCAGATCGCCTGATAGTCACCGAAATTGACCGGGAATTTGCTTGCGATGCATTTTTCCCTGAGATCAAGCAGCAAGACTGGGAAGAAGTTGCCAGAGAAAAGCATTTTTCAGAAGCAAACCAATTGAACTACGCATTTGTCACATACAAGAAAAGAGATAGGAAATAAGATGTCAGGACACGGCTTTCACGTACACGGCCCGCACGATCACGAACTAGAACACGTAGCACATGGAACGGACCAGTTTGCCAGTAAAATTGCGGTAATGACAGCGATCATGGCAACTGTAGGCGCACTATTCGGCTTTCAGGGTGGCGCCACCCAAAATGACGCTGCCATGTTCAAGAACGAAGCCGCAATAAAAAAAACCGAAGCTGCCAATCAATGGAATTTCTATCAGGCAAAATCGAGTAAACAAAATCTGGCTGAACTGGCGATGGTACTTCCGGGCGTCGATGCCGAGAAATACAAAGCGAAGGTAGCGCGCTACGAAAGCGAAAAAGAAAGTATCAAACAAGTCGCGGAGAAATTCGAGGCGGAATCGTCGGAATGGGATAAAAAATCCGAAGCTGCCCTACACCAGCACCATCGTTGGGCGCAAGCCATGACGGCGCTGCAAATCGCCATTTCCCTCGCTGCCATCACGCTACTCACCAAGAAATCATGGCTGCAACATACCTCCTATGGTGTTGCATTGATAGGCGTAGGCGTAGGCGTAATGGCATGGCTGCACATTTAAGGATTATCATGAAAAAATATCTAGCACTAAGCGCACTGGCTTTCGCCTGCTCGGCACAAGGGCAGGTGCTCGATTTCGCGCAACTAACCCCGACGCCCTACATCAAGGACGATGTGAATTTTTCGCTGGGAGCGGTAGTGCTCTCCATGCCTAAATACTCAGGCTCCGATGAGCGTCGTATTGCCGCCTATCCGGCCTTTGACGCACAATGGAAAAATGGCGTGTTCTTCAGCGCGGTGTCAGGCCTGGGCTATAACTTCTCCAAGAATCCCGAGATTCAGTATGGTGTCAGAATGACCATGGAAGGCGGCCGTGACGAGTCTCGCTCAGAAAAGCTACATGGCCTTGGTGACATTAACGCAACGGTAGAACCAGGGGCATTTTACAATTACTACCTGAATTCCAACTATGCGCTGCTTTCATCATTCCGCTATGGCTCGGGTCTTGATCACAATGGTGCGCAAGTTAGCATTGGTGGCCGCGCGGTAAGCTTCTACAGCCAGAAACATCAATTTTCCGCCTTATTCAGCGCCAACTGGGCCAACAATAGTTACATGCAGTCCTACTATGGTGTCAATGCCCTGCAATCGGCTGCCAGCGGCTATGTTCAGCATGCTCCGGCAGCCGGCCTGACTGACATCAAAATCGGCGTCAACTGGCGCTGGAGCATTGATACCAACTGGTCACTGATAGCAGGCGCATCAGTCAAGCATATGCTGGGGGATGCCGCAAACAGCCCGTTTGTAATCCAGAAAACTCCGGTCACCGTATTCTCGTCGGCAAGCTATCGCTTTTAATATTTGATCTATCCTAGCGAAAAAACGCGAGCAAGCATTCCGCCACCTTCTGTTTTTAGCTCTGACAACAGATCTTGATCTAAGCGAAATCAAAAAAATGCCGGTCTACTTTTTATTGGTAGACCGGCATTTTTCTTTGAAACCGAACATCAATACTTATTTCTTCAGCTCTTTTTCCATTTTTTCGCTTGCTTCCACTTTTTTCTCTTTCATTTTAGACTTGGAAGTTTTTTTCATTGCGCCCAATTTTTCATCGGCAGCTTTTACCTTCTCTTTGTAAGCGGCAGAAGACTGTGCATCTAGCTCACGCTTAACCACCAGAGGATCCTTACCTTCAGCTGCGGCAGCTTTCGCCTTGGCCGCATTTTCTTTCTTTTCAGCAGCCAATTCCGATTTCGCTTTCGCCTTGGCTTCACGATATTCTTTACGTGCTACCTTCACTTCTGCACTTTTCGCTTTTTCCGCTGCATTGATCTCAGTACGACCTTGCACGATAGGATCGGTAGCGGGTGCCGCCTGTGACATTAAAGGGCTGGCCAACAGTGCCAGTGTGGCGATAATTTTGACAAATTTACTCATTTACATCCCCATAAAGTATGAAATTTTGATAAGTTTTTATTGCACTAAAAAGATAACACCCCTTAATTAAATACTCAAGCACTAGTTTTTGCAAAATGACAATTTTTTAATTAAGCATCAACATATCCACCACACGCCGGCACTACTCATCACGCATCATCATAGTTGAGCCTGCTCCGGATGAGCATATCAAATCGACCTACACTCGGTTCCTTTTACGCTTCAAAAATATCAGCATAAAAACCCTTGCCCGCTGATATTTAGCAATATAACTATATTTACAATTCTTCCTATATGACATTCGCATGAAATCTTCGTATTCATGGTCAATTTAGGCTTATTTTTTTACATCTGCGCCCGCATATCTGAGAGAATTCGATTCTTTAAATTTTTCGGCGCGCAAGCGGTTGATTTAACTTGCCCAGGCGTCTCCCTTGCAACAAGCTTTTTTGGAGACCTCCATGAAATTCCGCTTCCCTATCGTCATTATTGACGAAGATTTCCGTTCTGAAAATACCTCTGGTCTTGGTATTCGCGCACTTGCCGATGCCATGGAAAAAGAAGGTATGGAAGTTCTGGGCGTCACCAGTTACGGCGATTTGTCCCAATTCGCACAGCAACAATCACGCGCATCGGCCTTTATTCTCTCCATCGATGATGAAGAATTCGGCGCCGGCTCCGACGAGGAAAGCGATCTCGCACTCAAGCCCCTGCGTGCTTTCGTCGAAGAAATTCGCTACAAGAATTCCGACATCCCGATTTATCTGTACGGTGAGACGCGTACTTCGCGCCATATCCCCAACGATATCCTGCGCGAATTGCATGGTTTCATTCACATGTTTGAAGATACGCCGGAATTTGTCGCGCGCCATATCATCCGTGAAGCCAAGTCCTATCTCGACAGCCTGGCGCCGCCGTTTTTCCGCGCCCTCGTGCATTACGCCAATGACGGTTCGTATTCCTGGCATTGCCCGGGTCACTCCGGTGGCGTGGCGTTCCTGAAATCACCTATCGGTCAGATGTTCCATCAGTTTTTTGGTGAAAACATGCTGCGTGCCGACGTCTGCAATGCCGTTGAAGAACTTGGCCAGTTATTGGATCACACAGGTCCGGTCGCCGCCTCTGAGCGCAATGCCGCACGCATCTTTAACGCAGATCACTGCTACTTCGTCACCAACGGAACCTCCACCTCGAACAAGATGGTATGGCACTCGACCGTGGCACCCGGTGATATCGTAGTAGTCGATCGCAATTGCCATAAATCGATTTTGCACTCCATCATCATGTGCGGTGCGATTCCGGTATTTCTGATGCCGACCCGCAATCATCTTGGCATCATAGGACCGATCCCGCTGGAAGAGTTCACGATGGAAAGCATACAGCGCAAGATCGAGGCAAACCCTTTCGCACGCGAAGCAAAGAACAAAAAGCCACGCATCCTGACCATTACTCAGTCGACCTATGATGGCGTGCTCTACAACGTCGAGACCTTAAGAGAAATGCTCGACGGCGAAATCGACACGCTGCATTTCGATGAAGCGTGGTTGCCGCACGCGACCTTCCATAATTTCTATCAGGATATGCATGCGATAGGCAAGGATAGACCACGCGCTGAGAAATCCATGATCTTCTCTACGCAATCCACCCATAAATTGCTAGCAGGTATTTCACAGGCATCGCAGATTCTGGTGCGCGAATCGCAAACCGTTAAATTAGACAAGGATAGCTTCAATGAAGCCTATCTGATGCATACCTCCACGTCGCCGCAATACGCCATTATTGCCTCTTGCGATGTGGCGGCAGCAATGATGGAAGCGCCGGGCGGTACTGCACTGGTTGAAGAATCGATCGTGGAAGCGCTCGATTTCCGCCGTGCCATGCGCAAAGTCGATCAGGAATGGGGTAAAGACTGGTGGTTCCAGGTCTGGGGACCGGAAACGCTGTCAGAAGACGGTATGGGTTCGCAAGAAGACTGGATGATACGCGCTGAAGATGACTGGCATGGTTTCGGCAACTTAGCGCCTAACTTCAACATGCTCGATCCTATCAAGGCCACCATAGTCACGCCAGGCTTGTCGCTGGAAGGTAAATTTGGCGAGTCAGGAATTCCGGCATCCATCGTCACCAAGTATCTGGCTGAACACGGCGTGATCATTGAAAAATGTGGCCTGTACTCATTTTTCATCATGTTCACCATAGGCATTACCAAAGGCCGCTGGAATACCTTGCTGACCGCTTTACAGCAATTCAAGGATGACTACGATAAGAACCAGCCTATGTGGCGCATCTTGCCTGAATTCGCGGCGGCTAACCCGCGCTATGAAGGTGCCGGCTTGAAAGACCTGTGCCAAAGCATTCATGAAGTCTACAAATCTCATGACGTAGCTCGCCTGACCACGGAAATGTATTTGTCCGACATGCAACCTGCGATGAAACCATCGGATGCCTTCTCCAAGATGGCACACAGGGAACTGGAACGCGTCGCTATCGATGATCTGGAAGGTCGTGTCACGGCCATACTGTTAACTCCTTACCCACCAGGTATTCCTTTGCTGATCCCGGGTGAGCGCTTTAACAAGACTATCGTCGATTACCTGAAATTCGTACGTAGCTTCAATGAGCAATTCCCGGGTTTCGAAACCGATTGTCATGGATTGGTCAAAGCGGAAGTTGATGGCAAACGCGGTTATTTTGTCGATTGCGTTCCGGCATAAATCTTTGCCGGCAATGGCGTGGTGTTGGAGAATTCCAGCGTCACGTAACCTTCCCACTCTGGCTCAAACGGGGTCACATTGACGATGATGCCGCAACGCGCATAAGTCGACTTGCCCAGGCAAATCGTCAGGACGCTGCGCGGAATGCGGAAATACTCTATGGTACGCGCCAGAGCAAACGAGTTCGGAGGAATGATGCAAACATCACCTTTAAAATCAACGAATGATTTCTCGTCGAAATTTTTAGGATCAACGATGGTGCTATTGATGTTGGTGAAAATCTTGAATTCATTGGCGCAACGAATATCGTAGCCATATGATGAAGTGCCGTAACTGACGATTTTCTGGCCATTCTCTTCACGCACCTGACCGGGCGAGAACGGCTCTATCATGCCGTGCTGTTCGGCCATGCGGCGTATCCACTTATCTGACTTAATGCTCATGCTATTTCCCCTGCCAATTGATGTTGGGTGGAATTTTACGCGAAATCAATCAGTAAATCTGCGTTTGGCAGGCAAAAGCTCAGCAAAACCGGTCTTTCTCTCCCTTATCGGCACTTAAATTGTACTTAGACTGATGGCCCCGGCGCACTCCTGGCATGTTCGACGCGAAACTCAGGCGCTAGCGCGACATTATTTTTGACCGCAGTCAATTCCGCCAAAATCGAGATGGCAATTTCAGCCGGAGTCTTGCTGCCTATATACATGCCGACCGGGCCATGCAGTTTGGCCAGATCGGCGTCAGTCAGGTCGAACTCCTTGAGGCGTTCACGCCGTTTCGCATTATTCATCCGCGAGCCTATCGCCCCGACATAAAACGCCGGTGACTTCAAGGCTTCCATGAGCGCTAAGTCATCGAGTTTAGGGTCATGCGTCAATGCCACCACGGCGCTACGGCTATCGAGGCGCATTTCCAGCACCAAGTCATCGGGCATGGCATGCAGTAGTTGCACCCCCGGCAGTTGCCAGTTATCCCAATACTCTTCACGCGGATCACAAACGGTCACCTGATAATCCATGCCTTGCGCAATGCTGGCCAGAAAACGCGACAATTGACCGGCGCCTATGATCAGCAAGCGCCAGCGCGGACCGTGTATGCTGGTCAACTCAGTATCAGAAAGCTGCAAACTCATCTCCGGTGTCGCGGCACTGAGTTCAACCTTACCGCTAACGAGTTCCAGTCGCCGTGCCACCAGTTCATGCCGGCCTAAACGCAGCAGCAATTCCGGAATCAGGCTGATCGCTGACAAAGGTTCTAGCGCCAACTGTATGGTGCCACCACAAGGCAAGCCAAAGCGATGCGCTTCATCGGCCGTAATGCCGTAAGTGACGATTTCAGGCACGCTGCGCAGCATGCCTTGCTGCCGCACTTTCTCTATCAGGTCATCCTCTATGCAGCCGCCTGAGACCGAGCCGACGACCCGTCCATCATCGCAAATCGCCAGCGTTGCGCCCTCGGGCCGGGGGCTGGAACCCCAGGTTTTAATCACTGTGACCAGCTCCACCTTATGGCCGGCACTTAACCACAGCTCACAGCTTTTCAGCACTTCCAAATCGATACTGTCCATACCTCATCCTGCAATGCGACACGCAGCATCCATGCGCCTTACCGAGGCAAAAAGCCCTGCTAGGCGCATGAATACTGCGTTATCGAAAATTAATTATTTGGAAGCGCGCAACTCAGCCGCAGCGGTCTTGATCGCTGCACGCATGCGAGGGTAAGTACCACAACGGCAAATATTGCCGCTCATGGCATTGTCGATATCGCTGTCGCTAGGATTTTTATTGCTCGCCAATAAGGCGGCGGCACTCATCAACTGCCCCGACTGGCAATAGCCGCATTGCGGCACATCGTGCGCAATCCAGGCTTTTTGCAAGACATGCGAATTATCGGGCGACAAAGACTCTATGGTCGCCACCTGTTTACCCGCCACGCTGGACAAGGGCGTCTGGCAGGAACGCACCGGCTCGCCATCCAGATGCACGGTGCAGGCACCGCACAGCGCCGCACCACAACCAAACTTGGTGCCGGTCAGGCCGAGCTCGTCACGAATCACCCATAACAGAGGCGTGGCCGCCTCAGAATTACATGCCACCGACTTGCCATTTACCTTAAAACTGATCGTCATACTGGTCTCCCTGGATACTCATATTATTGAAATTTTTATTTATGCTATTTTTTGTAGGACGAAAAAAACAATTGCTGTCCGTCGACTTTAAATTCATTGATCTTTTTCTGACCTTCGGCGGAAGTCATCCATTCAATCAGGCTATTCGCACCACGGATATTAATGTCCTTGTATTTGGCAGGATTGACCGCGATGATGCCGTAAGGATTAAACATCTTGGCATCGCCCTCGACCTGTACCGCCAAACCGGTCTTGGCACGGTAAGCGCCGTAAGTGGCGCGATCGGTCAGGGTGTATCCCTGCATTTGCGCTGCCATGGTCAAGACCTCGCCCATGCCCAGACCGGCGGAAACGTAAGCGCCGGCAGCCGGTTTGACGCCAGCTTCTTTCCAGTAGCTTTGCTCCATCTGATCGGTGCCGGAATGATCACCGCGAGAAATGAATTTCACCTTAGCCGCGACAATTTTACGTAGTGCGACAATCACATCGCGGCTGCCAGAAACGCCAGCCGGATCTTCGACCGGGCCGACAATAATGAAGTCGTTGTACATGACATCGCGACGATTCACGCCATGGCCTTCCGCCATGAACTTGTCTTCGGCTGCGCGCGCGTGTACCAGCGTCACATCGACATCGCCATTCTTTGCCAGCTCCAGCGCCTTGCCGGTGCCGACAGAAATAACATGAACCTTGATATGCGTCCTGGCTTCAAAGGCCGGCAACAAGGCCTTGAGCAAGCCTGAATTTTCGGTACTGGTGGTAGTCGACAAGCGCAAAATATCTTGTGCACTGGCAACCTGACCCGCACCGCCCAGCAACAGACCCGCGGCTAGGAATATCGCGAACTTAGGTGCGAACTTAGGTGCGAACTTAGGCACTAACTGAGGCACTAACTTAGACATATGCACTCCACAACAATAATCCCTCGATTTTCGCACGCTTTCGAGTACAGATGTACTTGTTGCATCATTCAAAAGACCTGCCGCAAAATAATCCAGCGATACAAGTGCCATCCGATCAGTCATGCGGGGCGATCATTCATTTCCAAGCCGTAAGATCCTAATAAAATTTTTTAGCTCTTGATTTACAATGCGAGACGCTAAAGGAAGAGCCTGGCGCTTACTGCCTGACGACTCCTTGTGTTGAATCTGTTTTTGCAATCTTTCAAAGTAGTCTTTAAAAATAATGATGTGTCGCTTCAGCGCAAACGACATCGACAAAAAACCCGGAGACCCGCGTGCTCACACTTAAACAAAAAATTGCTGCCATTCCCGATGGTGCCGGCGCCCTGTTTTTCATACAGATATTTGCCACCCTGGGCTTTGCCGTCCTGTATTCGACCCTGGTGCTATATGCCACCAAAAAGCTCAACTTCAGCACCAAGGATGCCACTGCCATCATGGGCGTATTTGGCGCGTTTAACTATGGCCTGCATTTATTCGGCGGCTACTTAGGCGGGCGTTTCATGAGTAACCGCAACCTGTTTGTCGGCGGCATGGTATTACAAGTGATAGGCTGCGCCTGGATTTCCGGCGGCTCGGTTTCGCAACTGTATTGGGGCCTGGCATTTTTCCTGACCGGTAGCGGCCTCAACGTTACTTGCCTTAATCTGATGCTGACGCAAAGATTCAAACCCGAAGACGACCGCCGCGAAAGCGCTTTCCTGTGGAACTATGCCGGCATGAACCTGGGCTTTTTTGTCGGCTTTACCGTTGCCGGCTATTTCCAGCTACAGGAAGATTATCCTAGCCTGTTCATCTTTGCCACCGTAGGTAATTTTCTGGCGATCGTACTGGCAGGATTCAACTGGAAAGTATTGGGCGATCTCAATACACAATTGCTGGACGTCAGCCCCACCCAATTCAAATTACGTTTTGCGCTAGGCCTGACGGTGTTGATAGGATTGGTACCACTGGTTTATGTCATGCTGCAACATGCCGAACTGAGCGGTAATCTGGTGATCATCACAGGCATCATGATCGCACTGATCATGGGATTTCTTACCCTGAAGCATCGTGATGCCAGGGAGCGCAATAATATGTCCGCCTACCTGATACTGACTCTGGGTTCCCTGGTATTCTGGACGCTGTATCAGATGGCACCTATGGGCCTGCAACTGTTTGCCGTCAACAATGTCAATCGCCAGGTCTGGGGTATAGAGATCGCGCCGCAGTGGATACAAAACATCAATAGTTTCGTCATTATGGTCGGTGGCCCGCTGGTGGCAATCTGGTTTGACAAATTGCGCGCCAAGGGCTGGAACATCGACGTGCCAAAACAGTTTTCGGCATCACTCATTTTGATAGGCGCCGGCTTTCTGGTACTGCCTTTAGGTATCTCGCTGGCTGGCGCAGACGGACTAAGCGCCTTCAAATGGATAGCCCTCAGCTACATACTGCAAAGTCTGGGGGAGCTGCTCATCTCACCGGTAGGCTACGCCATGATAGGCAAACTCGCACCGCGCCAATATCAGGGCGTAATGATGGGAACCTGGATGCTGGTTACCGGCGTCGCCTCGGTGCTGGCAAGCTATTTCTCCGGACTGATTCCTGAAGCGACCGAAGGTCTTGCGTCCTCCACCAACGCTACCTACAGCCATATTTTTTCCAGCCTTGGCTGGGGCAGCGTTGCCGTCGGCGTCACCATGATTATCCTGATCCCGCTATTACGTAAGCTGATCACCGCCAGCGCAACGCCGGCCGCAGCAACGTCAGCAGCGCACTAAGCCATGCTTATAACGGGGTGAAGCGCTGCTGCATCACCCCGTTGACTTCCACCATCTCAAAAAACACCTGTTTCGGCCGGGTCCAGATACTGCCATTATGCGAGCGATATACGATCACCGGCGTCAGATCGGACTCCTGTGTCGCCTCACAGACAAGCTCATAAATCCCGCCCTTGTAATGCCGGTAACGCTGCACCGGTTCAGCTTCTTTTTTTGCGGTTTTTGATGGTTTCGCGGCGACCATAGGCTGGGCGACAGGGGCAGCCTTTAGCTTATCCAGATAAGCGGGCACCTTGGCTGCCGTTAGCTTATTGATTTGCTGTAGCAGCAGCGGATCGACACTGCGCATACCATAGCGTTCGCCCAGATGCGCACCTACGTGCAACAGCAAAGCCGATGCCACTTCGGCATCCGCCTCGGCCCTATGCGCATTGCCCTTGAAGCGTATCCCCAATGACGCCGCTAAAGGCCCCAGCGAGTAACTGCTCAAGCCAGGATAAACCCGGCGCGCCAGTTTGACGGAACAGATCAAACCATCGTGCTGTGAACGCAAACCCAGACGTGCGCTTTCAGCCTGCAAAAATTTCTCATCAAAACTGGCGTTATGCGCGGCCAGCGTATCGGTGCCTATGAACCTGAGTAATTCCGGCATCACCTCCGTTGAAGACGGTGCGCGGTTGACCATAGCCTGCGTGATGCCCGTTAATTGCGTAATAAACGACGAGATGCGCACGTTGCAGTTGATCAGGGAGACGAATCGATCGACCACTTCGCCACCGACTATGCGCAAGGCGGCCACCTCGGTAACGCGATCACCCTGATCCGGGCTCATGCCTGAGGTTTCAAAGTCAATCATCACGATAGGTTTTTCAAACATTTTTCCATCCTGCAGGAACTAAAATTAAAATAAGCACTCAATTTAAAACAACAAAAACTTATAAGCTTTTCCCGCATTGTAATCGCTGGCTCCTGCATTTTGTCCGGCCAAATGCGCACTCTGCGATTATTTCCTCAAAACCTATTTGCATTTGCTTTTCTATCCGGTCTTTTGCCTGGCGCCGATTATATCGACGGGCCAGGAGAGACCATCATTTGCGCTCAGCGCGCCAGCACCGGCAAACCGTATTGGTAAAAAAATGTTCACATCCCTCAGGCAAAGATTATCGCTGCGTTTTTCACTCCCCAAGCATGACCTGTTACGCGACCTGATCTACCGTCGTCTCTGGAGTTCCATCCTGATCAGCTCTTTCGGCGCCCAGATCACCATGCTGGCCTTGCCCTTGACTGCGGCGGTATTGCTGCACGCCAGTCCTACCCAGATGGGGGTATTGATTTTTATGGAGACCCTGCCCTTCGTGCTGCTGTCACTGCCGTCCGGCGTCTGGCTAGACCGGGTACGCAAACTTCCGGTCTACATTGTCGGCGAAAGCCTGATTGCGCTTGGCGTCGCCAGCGTACCGCTGGCATGGTACTTTGGTTATTTGAACATGGGTCTGCTATATCTGGTCGGTTTTCTGATCGGTGCAGTCAACACCACGGCGGGTACCGCCGCGCAAATCGTCCTGACCCAAATCGTGCCACGCGAACGTCTGGTAGAAGCCTATGCCAAAAATGCGCTGGCGAGTTCGGGGGCGGAAGTGGCCGGGCCTGCCACTGCCGGCGCACTAATCAAACTACTCGGTGCACCACTCGCGCTGCTGGCTGATGCCGCCTTATTGCTAAGTTCAGCACTGATTCTGCGCGGTATCAAAATTGTCGAAATACGTCCGGTAAGAAAGGACGCCCATTTCTGGAGCGACCTTAAGGCGGGCGTGCGCTTTGTCGCCGACAAGCCCCTGTTGATCGCCCTGGCACTGATGGTAGGCGGCTGGCAGTTATGCTACAACGCCGCGCTGGTTGTGCAGATACTATTTGCCACGCGCATCCTCGGCTTGTCCGAGCAGGCCGTGGGCCTGAGCTACATGGGTATGGGCGTCGGCACCATCATCGCCAGCGTCTATGGACATCGCATCAGTCGCGCACTCGGGCCCGGCCCGTGCATGGTGCTGGGGGTAGCCGTCTGTAGTCTGGGCTGGGGTCTGTTGGCTCTGGCACCAGCCAATGCTTGGGGCATTGTCGCCTTTGCCCTGATGCTGGGCTGCTATTCCATCGGTGGTGTCCTGATTTTCATTAATTTTTTGGCGCTGCGTCAGGCTGTGACGCCCGAACCCATGCTTGGTCGCATGACCAGCACCATGCGCTGGCTGATACTGTTGCCGGCCGGCCCCGGGGCATTAATCGGAGGGTGGCTGGGAGAGCATCTTGGGCTACGCTATGCGCTAGGCTTTGCCGGACTGGCAGCCTTATTGCTGGCGTGGCTGGCATGGAAAAACCCTATCATCCGCGCCATTAAAGTATTACCGGCTTTGGCCATGCACGAAAATACGCAGGCACAGGCGCAACACAGCTAGCGCACACTGTACATTTACGCCACTCTAGGATTGCATGGCCTAGGGAAAAAGCGTGATAATGCGCAGATTGAATATTTTGATAATTTTCTGGCGGAGACACCAGAAAATTATCTTCGCGCCAGACTGCGGCACAACCTAGCTCCAGTCTGAATTTGACACCACAACAAGGTAGAAAAATGCCAAATGATCTCGCCCCTGCGGCCTTGAAACCAGAATTTAAACCCTATATTCCCGCCTCGGCAAACCTACCGGAATTCACCATTCGCGCCCTCGTCATGGGGGTGGTACTCGGCATGATCTTTGGTGCCTCGTCGTTGTATCTGGTGCTCAAGGTCGGTCTCACCGTCAGCGCCTCGATACCGGTGGCGGTGATTGCGATTACTTTTTTTCGCCTGATCAATAAATTCGGCGGCAAAGACTCGACCATCCTGGAAAACAGCATTACGCAAACCGCAGGCTCAGCCGGTGAATCAATCGCGTTTGGCTTGGGCGTGACCATGCCAGCTATCCTGATTCTGGGGTTTGACCTGGAAATTTCCAGGGTGGCACTGGTCGCGGTACTCGGTGGTCTGCTCGGCATTTTGCTGATGATACCGATGCGTCGTGCCATGATCGTGGAAAAACATGGCGAACTAAAATATCCGGAAGGCACGGCCTGTGCCGAGGTATTGAAAGCGGCCGCCACACCGGCCTCGCGTGAAGCGGCCGGTGAAGCGAGCAATCCGCATGCGCAGGATGAGGCAAGCAAACGCGCCGCCATCATCTTTGGCGGTTTCGGCGTCGGCATCTTGTACAAGGTCTTCAACGTTGCCTTCAAGGGCTGGAAAGATACGCCGGAAGTGGCGTTCGGTGCACCGCTCAAAGGCGGCTCGATGGGAATAGAAGTCTCGCCCGAATTGCTCGGCGTCGGTTACATCATCGGTCCGCGTATCGCTGCTGTCATGGCTGCCGGTGGCGTGATGTCGTATCTGCTGCTGATCCCGATGATCAAGTTTTTTGGTGATGCGCTGACCGTACCATTGAGTCCGGGTGTCAAGCTGATCAGTGAAATGAATCCGCATGATATCCGCAGCGCTTACGTGCTGTACATCGGTGCCGGTGCAGTGGCGGCCGGTGGCTTGATCAGCCTGGTGCGCGCCATGCCTACTATCTGGCGCAGCTTGTCAGCCGGCTTATCGGGCCTGGGCAAAGGCGCCGCCAGCATCAATGCGGCGCGCCTGCGTACCGATCAAGACATTCCCTTGAAATGGGTCATTATCGGCGCGCTGGCAATTATCGCTGTCATTACCCTGGCCACCCCGCTGCACATGAATTTTCTCGGTGCCTTGCTGATTCTGGTGTTCGGATTTCTGTTCGCCACTGTGTCGTCACGCCTGACCGGTGAGATAGGTTCGTCTTCCAACCCTATCTCCGGCATGACAGTGGCGACGCTGCTGTTCACCTGCCTGATTTTCCTGATCATGGG
Source organism: Undibacterium piscinae (assembly GCA_003970805.2). Taxonomy (GTDB): domain Bacteria; phylum Pseudomonadota; class Gammaproteobacteria; order Burkholderiales; family Burkholderiaceae_D; genus Undibacterium; species Undibacterium piscinae. The sequence continues at coordinate 41,444 of CP051152.1, read as the reverse complement.
CTGGACCGGCGGTCAATACTATGTAACCGCTTTGTCGGTCGGTGCCATCGTCTGCATCGCCTCCAGCAACGCCGGCACTACCTCGCAAGATCTGAAAACCGGCTACATCCTGGGTGCGACCCCACGTCTGCAGCAATACGCGATCCTGGCCGGAGCCCTGTCTTCTGCCCTGATACTCGGACCTATCCTGCTCAAGCTCAATGATGCCGGCACCGTGTATGTACCTGCGGCCCAAGTGGCGCCTAATCTGAGTACCGATGCATCGGACAAGTTGCAAGGCCCGCATGACGGACACCGCCCAGTTGCAAGGCCCGCAAGCCGAACACGACCAGGCCAGCTACAAGGTTTGGCATAAGAACGACACCGTGGGCGGCCCGGCCGGTAAATATCTGGTCGATAATGCCGGCAAAGTCGTATATCTGGTTGATCCGGGCATCAACGGCGCCCACAACAAGCGTCCTGACGGCACCGAAGTGAAAAAATACGATGCCCCGAAAGCGGTGCTGATGTCCTACATCATCAAGGGCATACTCGATCAGCAATTGCCATGGACGCTGGTCTTGTTTGGCGTCATGATCGCGCTGGTACTGGAGATGGCCGGCATCCCTTCGCTGGCGTTTGCGGTCGGCGTGTATCTGCCGCTATCCTCTGGCTGGTAGACCGCAGGAATAACAAACTTGAGCAAAACAAAAACCTCAGCGAAGAACAGCAGCAAGCACAGCGGCTCAGGCACATTACTGGCATCGGGCTACATCGCCGGTGGCGCACTGGGCGGCATCGTGATCGCCTTCACCGCAGGTATCCTGACCGATTTCGACAAGAAATTAGGCGACTGGGCAACGTCCAGCAATGTTACCGTCTTCAAAAAAATCATCTTCTTGAGCTCAGGCACACAGGAACCGCAATTGGTGCCGCACTTCAGGCGCGACTGCAGGCCAGCGAGGATGTCCAGCGGTGCACCATCCAGCGTTTCCAGTGCCGTATTGATCTCCGTATCGGCCACATTGAGGCAACTGCAGACTACCTTGCCGCGCGGTTTGAAACCTTGCGGCGCGCTGGTACTTGGCATGAGCAACATGCGGCCCAACTTAGCGACCGGTTGCTGATCGAGCAGATAAGCCTTGAGCCAGCTTTCGGCAGAAATATCACCGGCTAGCGCAACCGCCGCCAATGCCCCATCCCTGAGCAAAATATGTCTGGAATTGCCACGTCTGGCATCGTCGTAACGCAAGCCCTGGGCGCCATGGATGCCGAACAGGTTTTCTATCTGTTGCAGCAATTCCGGTGCGGCGGCGTAATCGTCAGCGGCGCGAAACAACACGCCCACCTTGTCACGTCCGAACGGCACGCAAGAGGCATAGGCAAAATCGCGCATGAAAGGCCGCAACGCTAACTGCAAGCTCAACGCCTGTGCTGCGTCTGTCCAGCCAAATGCCAGAAAGCGCCACGGCAACTCGGCTTTAAGTATCTTCACCGCAGTATGCTTAAGCTCGGGCTGTTTAGAGCTAGGGTCCAGCGCCGGCGAGGTCAAGGCATTCACGCCTACGCTGAAGTTGCTGCCATGACCGCGCCCGGAAACATATTCCTCACCCCAATGCATGGCGATGAAAGTCTGGCCGGGACGCATCTCATCACTTTCGCTGACGGTAAAAATCTGCGAACCGCGCTTATTCGTCACATGCACCAGATCGCCGTTTTTCAGGAAACGTCTTGCCATATCTGGCGCCGCCATCTCGATGCCGGGTTCAGCCACATGCGAAAACAATTGCGCGACGGTACCGGTACGGCTCATGCCGTGCCACTGATCACGCAAGCGTCCGGTAGTGAGTGCAAACGGATGGCGCGCATCGATCTTATCGACTACCGGTTGATAGTCGACATTCACGAATCTGGCGCGGCCGTTGGCGGTGGGAAAGATACCGTCTTCATACAAACGCGGTTGGCCATGAGTCGCACCGGCCGGAAAAGGCCATTGCTGCGGGCCCTGACTATCGAGCAGTTGATACGACAATCCAGTAATGTCGAGGTCGCGCCCGCGTGTGCTCTCCCTATGCTCTAGCCAGACATCTTCCGGCGTATCGTAAGGAAAAATGGTCCATGGCTTATCGAGGAATTTTTCCAGCTTACGGGCGAAAGCGGTAGCTATCGCCCAATCATGGCGGGTCTCGCCCGGCGGCGCTATTGCGGCATTGACGCGCGAGATACGCCGCTCTGAATTGGTGACGGTACCCGATTTTTCCGCCCAGGTCGTGGCAGGCAAAAGTATGTCGGCATACGGCACCGTAGCGGTGCTGCGATAGGCTTCCTGCACGATCACCAGTTCGGCCTTGTTTAAGGCTTCGCGGATCAGGTTTTGCTCAGGCATGGATTGGGCCGGATTGGTGCAGACTATCCAGAGTAGTTTGATCTCGCCCTGACGCACGGCTTCAAACAGCTCGACCGCGGTTTTACCCGGTTTTTCCGGCACGTCCGCTACGCCCCATAAGGCGGCCACTTCGGCTCTATGCCGGGGATTGGCAAGATCGCGGTGACCCGACAGCAGATTGGCCATGCCGCCGACTTCGCGTCCGCCCATGGCATTCGGCTGGCCGGTCAATGAAAAAGGCCCGGCGCCGGGTTTGCCGATCTGATGGGTCGCCAGGTGCAGGTTAATCAGCGCAGCGTTTTTGGCGGTGCCGGATGCCGATTGGTTCAGGCCCTGACAATACAGCGACAAGCTGGCTTTAGACTGGCCAAACAGGCGTGCCGCCAAGATCAGATCTTCTTCCCGGATGCCGCAAGTCTGCGCCACAAATGCCGGGGTATAGGCACGCACGGTTTGCTTAAGATCGGCAAAACCTTCGGTGTGTGCAGCAATATAATCGAGGTCTATCAGGTCTTCCCACAAGCAAAGATGCAACATACCGTTGAACAATGCGACATCGGTACCCGGTAAAATCTGCAGGAACAAGTCGGCTTCGCGGGCGGTATCGGTGCGGCGCGGATCGGCGACGATCACCTTGAGTGCCGGATTATTTTTTCTCGCCGCTTCTATGCGCCGGTACAGGATGGGGTGAGCATAGGCAGTGTTGGAGCCGACGATAAAAATCAGCTCGGCCAACTCCAGGTCTTCATAGCAGCTAGGCGGCGCATCGGCACCCAGGGTTTGTTTGTAACCGGCTACCGCGCTGGACATGCACAGGCGCGAATTGCTATCGATATTATTGGTGCCTATCAGGCCTTTCGCGAGCTTATTGAAGACATAGTAATCTTCGGTCAGCAATTGACCGGAAATATAAAATCCCACGCTATCGGGGCCATGTTTGGCGATTGTCTCAGCGAAACGATGGGCCATACTCCCTAGCGTGCTATCCCAGTCGCTACGCACGCGCGCTTGATCGCGGCTACTGCGCATCTCCGGGTATAGCGCGCGGACCTGCTTTTGTATGCCGGGTTGCGCGCTTAAATGCAGGGTGCTGCCTTTACTGCACAGACGACCAAAATTGGCAGGGTGATCGGGGTCGCCGCGTACGCCCAGCACTTGCTGACCATCGCTTTGTATCACTACCCCACAGCCTACGCCGCAGTAACAACAGGTGGCTTTAGTTTCGATCATTTTCTAGCCTTTTATTTATACTTAGGACTGACGCAAAATTGTTCCGGCCAGGCATTGCACCGAAATTTAACTGTACGACCGGGCGATTCGTGCGACTAGTGCGGCACCCGGATCGCTTTACGCAAATCCCAATACTCCCCATAGGTATTTTTTAGAGATGCAATCCATACAAGCGCGATTGGCTTATTTGATTTAAATTTATGGGGAGTATCTTGTTTTCTACTGTTTTTTCAGATTCGTACTAGGCATCCAGCGCCAGCGTACGCAGTTCATTCGCATCCAGATACACCAGATCCTGCTCTATCCTGAGGCTAAATTTCTGGGTGCAGCCTTCATCAGGCGACACTGCGCAACCGGTAGGCAATTCGATATTCCAGTTATGCAGCGGACACGCGACTTTTTCGCCGAATACGATACCCTGAGATAAAGGGCCGCCTTTGTGCGGGCACTTATCGAGCAAGGCGAACACCTTGTTTTCGCTATTTCTGAAGATCGCCACATCGGGCTTGGCACTACGCACGACCACGCGTGCACCGAGTACCGGGATCTCGTCTACCTTACAGATAACTTTCCATTCTTGGGACATGGCATTTTCCTTAATGTATTTTTCGTAGGGTGCGCATGGCGCTCCCTACTAAATTGTATGTTTAGCCTAAGAGACGCTGAGCATCTCAAACTGACGCGTATCAACCTGTGCCTTCTCCGGCTCATGCCAAGGATCGGACTCACCTTCCAGCGCAAACAACAGGTTGGCGTACAGCTCTTTGCGCCGCTCTGTGTCATCGAGTACGATGCGTTTGACGTGATCCAGACCTACGCGCTCCAGGTAGTGCACGGTACGCTCCAGATACCAGCCCTCTTCGCGATACAGTTGCAGGAAAGCACCCGTGTATTCCATGACTTCCTCATGGGTTTTCAGCTTGACGAAGAATTGCGCCACTTCAGTCTTGATGCCGCCGTTACCGCCGACATACACTTCCCAGCCAGAATCAACGCCGATCACGCCTACGTCCTTGATCCCTGCCTCGGCACAGTTACGCGGACAACCGGAGACCGCCAATTTGACCTTGTGCGGCGCATACATGCGTGCCAGTTCGCGCTCTAATTGCTGGCCCATCAGGGTGGAATTTTGCGTCCCCATGCGACACCATTCGCTGCCTACGCAGGTTTTCACGGTACGCAAACCCTTGGCGTAAGCCAGCCCTGAAGGCATGCCCAGATCCGCCCAGACTTCGCGTAAATCTTCCTTCTTCACACCGAGCAAATCGATACGCTGACCACCGGTGACCTTAACGGTAGGAATCTTGAATTTATCCACCACGTCAGCGATGCGGCGCAATTCGGACGCATTGGTTTCGCCGCCCCACATACGCGGAATCACCGAGTAGGTACCGTCCTTCTGGATATTCGCGTGCGAACGCTCGTTAATGAAGCGCGATTGCGGATCGTCCTTGGCTTCGCGCGGCCAGGTCGAAATCAGATAGTAATTGATCGCCGGACGGCAGCTAGAGCAACCGTCAGGGGTGCGCCAATCCATGAATTTCTGGGTTTGCGCTACGCTCAGCAGTTTTTGCGCCTTGATCGCATCGCGCACTTGCTGATGCGTGTGATCGGTACAACTGCACATGGCCTTGACTTTGGCGCTGTCACTGTAATCGCTACCGACCGTAAACATCAGGATCTGTTCAACCAGACCGGTACACGAACCGCAAGAGGCCGATGCCTTGGTATGCTTGCGCACCTCATCGAGCGTCAGCAAGCCTTTTTCCTTAATGCTATTGACGATGGTGCCCTTGCAAACGCCATTGCAGCCGCAGACTTCGGCGCTATCGGGCATGGCAGCAGCCTTGGTGAAACCTTCATGGCCGACGTCACCGGTGCTCGATTCGCCAAACATCAGGGAATCGCGGATTTCCGAAATATTCTTGCCTTCGCGCAGCAGCTTGAAATACCAGCTACCGTCCGAGGTGTCGCCATACAGGCAGGCACCGATCAACTTATCATCCTTGACCACCAGCTTCTTGTAGACACCGCCTATAGGGTCAGACAAGATGATTTCCTCGGTGTCCTTGCCTCCCATGAATTCGCCGGCGGAGAACAGGTCGATACCGGTCACCTTAAGCTTGGTCGAGGTGACCGATCCCTGATAGCGGCCGATACCGAAATTACCCAGATGATTCGCGCAAACCTTGGCCATTTCAAACAAAGGGGCAACCAGGCCATACACGGTACCGCGATGGTTGACGCACTCACCGACCGAATAAATCTTGGGATCGTAGGTCTGCATGGTGTCATTGACGACAATACCGCGATTGCAATGCAGACCGGCCGATTCGGCTAGTGCAGTGTTAGGACGTATCCCGACGGCCATGACGATCAGTTGCGCCGGAATTTCCAGGCCGTCGGTGAAACGTATGCCCTTGACGTGACCATTGTCATCACTGAGGATGGCTTCGGTGTTTTTTTCCAGCAGGAAGTTCAGGCCACGGTCTTCCAGCGATTTTTGCAGCATGCGCGCCGCCATAGGATCGAGCTGGCGCTCCATCAACCAACCGGGTAAATGCACTACCGAGACATTCATGCCACGCATCATCAGGCCATTGGCCGCTTCCAACCCCAGCAGGCCGCCACCGATCACCACCGCATGGCTGTGTTTCTCGGCCGCTTCTATCATGGTATTGGTGTCATAGATGTCGCGGTAAGCGATGACGCCTTTGGCATCCTTGCCTGGCACCGGCAAGATAAACGGGGTTGAACCGGTAGCGATCAGCAAACGATCATATTCAGCTTCAGTACCATCAGCGGCGATCACCACGCGCTTGACGCGGTCGATCCTGACGATGGTTTTACCCAGATGCAGGGTGATGTTATTTTCTTCGTACCAATCAACATCATTAAGCATGATGTCTTTAATCGTCTGCTCACCGGCCAGTACCGGCGAGAGCAAAATGCGGTTGTAATTGGCGTAAGGCTCGGCACCAAATACGGTAATGTCATACAGATCGGGGGCGATCTTCAATAACTCTTCCAGGGTACGCACACCTGCCATACCGTTCCCTACCATCACTAGCTTCAATTTTTTCATGGTCTGCTCCTTTGCTAATCTCCATGGCTTATAAGCAAAAGCAATGCCAGCCTAAGCAAAGTCGGATTTACACGCTCATAAATGATCGCTTCCCGCATCCATGCCAGCACTGAAAAGGCGCATGCTTAAAGGCTTTCCGGCGTTTTACCTGATTTATTTCAAGATTTTTCAAAACATAATTTGGTGCACTAAAGCCGGCGATCAGCACCAGAAAAACACCATGCCAAGCACAAGATCAAGGCATCGCACTCAAAAGTGGCATTACTGCTACCAACTTGGTGCATCGCACAAATCGAGCGCGTTTTTAACCCGTTTTTTTGCGCCATTACCGATAAAAACCAGACAAAAGCACTGCAAAGCAGATGGCACGGCACTTGCAATAGCAAGCTCATTCACCAATTTCCACCACTGGAGCGATCATGCAAAAAACCACTTTCTGGAAAGCCGGGCACACCCCGACTTTACTCGCCGCCTTCTTCTACTTTGACCTGAGTTTTATGGTCTGGGTCTTATTGGGGCCTCTCGGCATACAGATCGCCAAGGACCTTGGCTTAAGCGCATCACAAAAGGGCTTGATGGTAGCCACTCCGCTACTTGCCGGTGCATTGCTACGTATCGTCATGGGGATGCTGGTCGATCACCTGAAACCCAAGAAAGCCGGTTTGATAGGTCAACTGGTAGTGATTGCCGGTTTGAGCTGGGCCTGGCTGGGCAATCTGCACAGCTATGAGCAATTGCTGTTTCTCGGCATCATCCTCGGTGTCGCCGGTGCCGCCTTTGCGGTAGCCTTGCCGCTGGCATCTCGCTGGTATCCGCCTGAGCATCAAGGTACGGCACTGGGGATTGCCGGCGCCGGCAATTCGGGCACCGCATTCGCCGCCCTGTTCGCTCCGGCACTGGCAATCGCCTTCGGCTGGCAGAACGTGTTTGGCCTGGCCATCATTCCCTTGCTGATCGCCCTGGTGGTCTACATGGTGTTTGCCAAGGATGCGCCGGGCGAGGTTCCGACCAAGTCGCTCGGTGAATATCTGGCGGTGCTGAAGGATAAAGACGCCTGGTGGTTCATGTTTTTCTATAGCGTCACCTTTGGCGGTTTCTCGGGCTTAGCCTCATCGCTGACGATTTACTTCAATACCCAATATGGCCTGTCGCCTGTGACTGCCGGTTACTTCACTGCCGCCTGCGTATTTGCCGGCTCCATGGTCAGGCCTATGGGTGGCCGTATCGCTGACCGTATCGGCGGCATCAAGACTTTATCGGTAATGTATGTGATCGCCGCCTGTTTCCTGTTTGTCGCAGCTACCGGTTTGCAATCGGCCACTGGCGCAGTGATCGTATTTGTCGGCGCGATGCTGGCTTTGGGTACTGGCAACGGTGCGGTATTCCAATTGGTGCCGCAACGCTTCCGCAAAGAGATGGGCGTAATGACCGGCCTGGTCGGCATGGCCGGCGGCATCGGTGGTTTTTACCTGGCCTCCAGCCTAGGTTACTCGCACCAGATCACCGGCAGCTACCAGCTTGGCCTGACGATCTTCGCCAGTCTGGCGGTGATCGCCTTAATCGGTTTATCATTGGTCAAGAAACGCTGGCGTACTACATGGGGCTCTGCCGCCATGACTACCGCGAAGATTTAAATCTGAAATATGGCCGTCTCCGATAAGGCCATCACCGCCGATGTGCAGAAAACTGCGCAGAGAGCAGCCCGGAGAAGTACTGAACAAATCTCCGGGCTCTCTGGGCCTCTGCGGCAAATTGTGTTTTGACAAATAAGATTACCTGCCTATGCCACTCATCGTCACCACTGGTTACCACTCGCTCGCGGGCGTGCGGCCGCGCAATGAAGACTTTGTCGGCATGGTCACGCCGAACGAGCCCGATCTCTCGAGTAAGGGCTTGATTGCGGCGATTGCCGATGGCGTCTCCGGTAACGAGGGCGGGCGCGAGGCTTCCGAATATGCGGTGCGCGGTTTGCTGAGCGATTACTACGCCACTCCCGATACCTGGGAAATCACTACTTCACTGGAAAAGGTTTTACTCGCCATCAACGGCTGGGTGCAACAGCAGGGCAGCGTGCGCAGGGAATTGGCCGGCATGGCCAGCACCCTGACCGCACTGGTGCTGCGCGGCCGCATGTATTACACCGCCCATGTGGGGGATACCCGTTGCTATCTGCTGCGTGACGATGGCCTCGGTAAGTTGCAAAAACTGACCCAAGACCATGTCTGGGACCGGCCGGAAATGCAGCATGTACTGACGCGTGCGATAGGTCTCGATACCCGGTTGGCGGTCGATCACGGCATGGGTGAGTTACGCCAGAATGACGTGTTTTTACTCGCCAGCGACGGCGTCTGGTCGGCGCTGACCGAATACGACATCACCTATTTCCTCAAGCAGGTGAGCCTATCCATCCTGACACCGGAACAGGCCAGTAGCGCCTTGTGTGCCGCGGCACTGGAGGCTGGTTCGCAAGACAATTCCAGCGCCATGATCTTGCAGGTCAATACCTTGCCTGAGGGTGACTTGCGCGATGCCTTATCCGAACTGCGCAGCCTGCCGGCACCGCCACGCCTGAAACCTGGCCAGAACATAGACGGCTATCTGGTCGAGGAAATCCTGCATACCTCGATGACCACCTTGCTGTACCTGGTCAACGATACCGCCCATCATCGCAAGCTGGTGTTAAAAACCCTGCATCCGGATCGCGCCAACGATGCGCATGAACGCTCGGCTTTCGCGCACGAAGCCTGGCTCGCCAAGCGTGTGGTAGCGCGTTTTTTTCCGCAGGTAATCAATCCGGATCAGAGAAATTTCCTGTATTACCTGTCGACCTGGCATCCCGGCGAATCACTGCAAACCAGGCTCGCGGCCGGCCAGCATTTTACGGTGCCCGATGTCATCAGTTATGGCAGCAAGCTGGTACGCGCCGTCGGTGCATTGCATAGACGCAGCATCCTGCACCGAGACATCAAACCCGCCAATGTGCATCTGGGGGACGATGACGAAATCCGCATCCTCGATCTGGGGGTCGCGCAATCGGGCCTGGACTCGGAAGACAAGAGCCTGGCGGCCAGCTTTACCATGGCCGGCACACCCTCGTTTCTGGCACCGGAACAATATCAGGGAGACAGCGCATCACGCCAGACCGATATTTACGCCACCGGTGTCACCCTGTATTACCTGCTGACGCGGCATTATCCGTATGGCGAGATAGAACCGTTTCAACGTCCGAAATTTGCTGATCCGATAGTGCCCGGCCGCTACCGGCCTGACCTGCCGGTCTGGCTGGAAAATGTTTTACTCAAGGCTCAAGGCCGTCGCGCGCGAACCGCAAGAGCGCTGGTTTGGCGAATTCTAACCGCAGAGGAATTTTTACTGGCCTTAGAGCGCGGCGCTGCCCGCCCTTTGCCCGCCCCCGGCGCTACCCCGCTAGTCAACAGCGACCCCGCCACCATCTTGGCGCGCGCGATACAGCGGCCATATCCGGGACATAGAGATCGAGGGCTATCAGCTGCGCTTTAGTCGCTAATGAATCCGCTTTTGCTCTCGATAGACTGAACCACTCGCCATCAGTCGCGCCTATGCAAAGCAAGATGCGGCTGAGGTATTTGCCTCATTTTGCACGGCGCGGGCGCAAACCATGCGCTTACTGCGCAGCGTCACTGAAGAACAATTTAAGCGCAAGGCGCAGTTTGAAGGCTATGGGCCGCTCAGCATGCGCAGTCTGGTGCATTATTTGTGCAGCCACGATCAACAACATCTGGCCGGCTTGCAATGGTTACTTGGAAAAATAGAAGCCGTGCGTGCTTAAGCCCTTGGCTAAATCCATGGCCAATCCCGTAGCTAAACCCATGACCAACAGCCGCACTAAAAATACCCCGAAAGCCAGCTCAAAACCGGCCGCACGCGGCCAGTCAAAAGGGCAATCGAGTTGGCTTGCGCTTAGCGTGATTCCACTCTTTATCTTGCTGTATTTATTGATCGATCTGCGCTGGCCAATGCCACATTGGTGGGCACTCAGTTATCTGCTGCTCAGTCTGCTCTGCTTGGTGGTCTATGCGATCGACAAAGCCGCGGCTAAAGCTGGACGCTGGCGCACCCCAGAAAACACTTTGCACTTGCTGGCTTTGTCGGGTGGCTGGCCGGGCGCGCTGCTGGCGCAACAGTGGCTGCGGCATAAATCGAGTAAGCTGGCATTTCGCATCGTATTTTGGATCACAGTCGTGCTCAATATCGCGCTGTTTCTACTGTTCACGACGCCCCTGTTGGCGCTGTTCAATTATTGAAGCTGGCAGCAAGCGGCTGGGCTTTGGGCCCCATACCAACCCAAATTTTTTGACAAATAGAGGGAGTATCGGTTTTCATAGCGATTTCGCACATATTGTATATGCGCGAATGCTCTAAAATCACTGATACCCCTGCCCAGTATCCTTTTTTTCAGCAGAAATTCTAGAGGCACAAAAAGTAAACATGATCAGCATAGAGCCCGCCAGCCACACCCACAAAGACGCCCTGATCGCGCTGATACTGCAGATACAGCGGCAAGAATTTGGGCTGGCTAGCAGCTTAGCGGATCTGCCCGATCTGGCAGATATTGCACACTATTACCGCAGCGCCGGTGGCGATTTTTGGGTGGCGCTATGCGGTGATGAAGTGGTCGGCACGCTAGGCTTACGCTGCATAGGCCAACAGCAAGGCGCGCTGCGCAAACTGTATGTCAAGGCCAGCTACCGCGGTGCTCAGCATGGTATCGCGACGCTATTGATGGCGCGTTTATTGACGGCGGCGCATGCCGCGCAGATACACACCCTGTACCTGGCGACCACAGAAAAATTCGCCGCGGCCTGTCGCTACTATGAAAAAACCGGTTTTAGCCAAGTCACGCTGGAGTCATTGCCAGCGGCGTTCCCGCGCATCCCGCAAGAAACGCGTTTCTACACCCGCAAGATCGACTGAAAGTTGTCTCGCAATACAACATCAGTTTGATGGCAATGCCGCTCTGCCATGCTGTACCGAAACGTCTACAAATAGATGTCTAAAATCATAGCGCTAAACATATAAATAGGTTAATTTATTAGCAGCGTTCTTGAACTAGGGGCTGGCAGCAGCTTGGACTCAGAAACTGGAGTGTTACATGAATGTGCACAACAGCGGGCTATGGATACTCAGATTGTTATTGCTAATCTGCAGCAACCTGCCGTCTCAGCTTGGGGCGATAGAGTTGCGCTTGGCAGACCAGACTACACTGCAACAGTCACTCGCTTTGACGCCTTATTTCGAGGTTTTCGAAGATGCCAGTGCGACTTTGAACTTAGAGCAGGTACTTAGCCCAGCAATCGCCAGCCGTTTTATCAGCAGCTCTTCGAGCGCCGAAGCCCTAAGTTTTGGGTATACCCGCTCTGCATTTTGGCTGCGCCTGCAACTACGCAATGACAGCGCGCACACGATACAGCGCATACTGGAACTGAGTGAACCGGGGCTGACCAAGGTAGAATTTCATCAAATAGCCACCGATACCGACAGCGCGACACCGACTCAAAATTACTCAATTCGCACCGGGCGCGAAACCGATTTCTCGGCGCGTCCCTACCCGAATCGCTTTTTTGTCTTCCCGCTAAGCCTGGCACCAAACTCGGTACAAAGTTTTTATCTCAGAGTGCAATCCTTGGGGCCGGTCTCGATTCCTGTCAAATTATGGCAGCCCGCCGCATTCCACGCGCACGAGCGCAGTGACTATGCCAATCAGGCCTGGTATTTCGGAGGGGCGACGGCGATGGCACTGTTTAACCTATTGCTGTTTCTTGCCTTACGAGATGTGATGTATCTGCTGTATGTGAATTTTGTAAGCTGCATGGCGCTGACCATGGCAATTCAAAATGGTTTAGATAAAGAATATTTTTGGCAAGCAGCGCCACTTTGGTCGAATATCGCCACCAATGTAGGCTATTCCTTGACGCTGGCTTGCTTGTTAATTTTTATGCGCAGAATGCTCAGCACAGCAGCGATCGTGCCTGGTTTGGATCGATTGCTACAAGCTTTGCTAGTGATCTTTTTCCTTACGCCGATCGCCTTTGTGATTTCGCTACAAAGCGTAATCAAACCCGCGGCGCTCTTGTATGGGTTTACCGCCGTGCTCATCCTCGTCACTAGCCTGGTGTGTGCCTTAAAGCGCCAGCGTAGTGCCTACTTTTTTTTAAGCGCGTTTAGCGTGTTGTGTTTTGCTGCGATTACCACGGTACTGCGTGCCTTAGGCCTGGTCAGCACCAATCAACTGACTACAAATATTTTGCAATTAGGCTCGATTTTTGAAATGCTGGTACTCGCCTTTGCCTTAGCCGATCGTTTTAATGCGATTCGTCGAGCCCATGAGTTAGCGCAAAATCTGGCACTTGATGCGCAACGTCAACTGGTTGAAACCCTAACTTCCTCAGAACGGATACTCGAAGAAAGGGTGATTCAGCGCACCCTAGAACTGGATAAGAAAAATGAAAAATTAGCCCGTGCCATGCGTTCACTGGAAGATGTAGAACGGATCGCCAGACACGATTTAAAAACTCCCTTAGCGAGCATCATTGCAGCACCTAAAGTCTTACGTGCTGGAAGAATTTTGGAGGATCAGGAAGAAAAAGTGCTGAATATGATAGAGCATGCGGCGCGCCGTGCGCTGAGTATGGTCAATCTGTCTTTGGATCTGTTTCAGCCTGCGCCCTGTCAGCGTAAATTTAAGTGCCCTGGTAGCCGACGTGGCGCAAGACCTGTCGGCGCACGCGCAGTCAAAATCGGTCAATATCCTTATTTCCGAGCCAGCCTCGCCGACCTTGGTCGAGGCTGAAGATGCGCTCTGTTATTCGGTGATTGCCAACCTGCTTAAGAATGCGGTCGAAGCGGCACCGCCTGATAGTGATGTTCAGGTATTACTGCAACGCGGTGAAAAGGTCAGACTAAGCATACAAAACCAGGGTGCCATTCCTGAGGCTTTAAGGGAAAACAAATATGCGACCAGCGGAAAAAGTGGCGGTATTGGGCTAGGCACTTACTCCGCACATTTGCTGGCCAAAATTCAGGGTGGCAACCTCAGCATGAGCTCCTCGATACAGGATGGTATTCGACCTCATCAAGCGCTATTTTGCGCAACACACCGTGACCGATCCACGTATAGCCTTAGGGATAGGCGACGATTGCGCCTTGGTCAATCCCAGCCCTGGCATGCAATTAGCCATTTCCACCGACATGCTGGTATCGGGGCGGCACTTTTTTCCGGATGCTGATCCCTACATGCTCGGGCATAAATGCCTGGCGGTAAATCTGTCCGATCTGGCTGCAATGGGTGCCGCGCCTGTCGCATTTACGCTGGCGCTGTCACTGCCTGAAGCCAATCCCGATTGGCTGGAAAAATTTTCGCAGGGCATGCTGGCCTTGGCCGATGCGCATCAATGTAGCCTGATCGGTGGCGATACCACCAAGGGCCCTTTGAATATCTGCATTACGGTGTTTGGCGAACTGCCGCCAGGCAGCGCATTGCGCCGCGATGCGGCGCAGGCCGGTGATGATATCTGGGTCTCGGGTACCTTGGGCGACGCCCGTCTGGCCTTGGCCGGCTATTGGAAAGAACTCAAGCTCACGCCCACCGAGCACAGCCAGGCGGCATTGCGCATGCATCAGCCTAGCCCACGTATTGCGCTGGGGATAGCCTTGCGCGGCGTGGCGCATGCCGCACTCGATATCTCGGATGGCCTGATCGGCGATCTCGGACATATCCTGGAACGCTCGAACGTCGGCGCCAGCCTGCATATAGATAGCCTGCCGGCCGGCCCGGTACTGAGTCAGCAGCCGCTGGCCAAGCAACGTGAATTTACCCTGGCAGGCGGCGACGATTACGAACTCTGCTTTACCGCACCGGTGGCGCAACGGGCGGCGGTGATCGCTGCCGGCCTCGCCAGCGCCACGCCGGTAACGCGGATAGGCACAATCGAACAGGCAACGGGACTCAGGTTGCTCGACGATTTTGGCCAACCGGTATCCTTGCAAGTAAGCTCTTTTGATCACTTCTCCAGCCCATGACTACTTTAGACTCCGGCCAGCAGGCAAAAATTACGCGTCCGACGGCGCGTTTCATGCTCTCGCACTCCGCGCATATACTGTCGCAGGGCTTTGGCAGCGGCCTCTCGCCCATTATGCCGGGTACTGCCGGCACCCTATTCGCCTGGCTGACATTCAATATTTTCTCGGTACGCTGGCCGGAATTTTTCACCCCGCTGCACTGGGCCATCATCATCGTGCTCGGTTTTTTTTGTCGGGATCTGGGCTTGCGCCGTCACCGGCAAACATATGGGTGTAGCCGACCATGGCAGCATGGTGTGGGATGAGATCATCGCGTTCTGGTTAGTACTTTTGCTGGTGACGCCGGCCGATTTCAAAACCCAGTGCTGGGCCTTCGTCGTATTCCGTTTTTTCGACATGGTCAAGCCGCCACCAATAGGCTATTTCGACAAGCGCTTCAAGGGTGGTTTTGGGGTGATGTTTGACGATATCGTCGCGGCGTTTTTTACGCTGCTGGTGTTTGCCTTGTGGCGCGTGATGTAAGCGCACATGAAGCGAGCACCTGAGCGAGCACCTGAGCTGGCGCGCTTTGTCCGCTCCACCAAAGCGAAAGAAAATGCGCCCTGCGCCAATTGCAATACGGTTTATAGCGGCCATTATTGTCCGGAGTGCGGACAGGAAGCTCTGGGCGGGGCACCAACGGCGATTGAATTCATCTACGAATTCTTGACCCGCAATGTGCTGGAACGCGGCAAAATGCCACGCACGCTCTGGCATTTAATCCGCTATCCGGGCGGCCTGACGGTCGATTTCCTGGAAGGCCGGCGACAAAGGTTTATCCGCCCGGTGCGCCTGTATATCGGTTTGTCCTTGCTGTATTTTTTTGATGCTGTCGCTTACCAGCATGTTCGGCACAGAAACGGAAACGGCCAATCTGGTTGCAGAATCAGCGAACAATCATATCGCCGCTGAATCGCACGACACCGGAGTAAGCAAAAAAACCGAACAAGCAAAGTCGCCGCCAGCGCCTCAACTACCAGGTCCGACGCCTAGCCTTAAAGAAAATTCGATTCAGGTCAATGTCACCGATGAGGAAAATTTGTCCGATTTGGAGAGCGAGACCAGGGTCGCCATAACTTTTTTAGGGAAGGCCTTTGGTGAGCGCACCGCGCAGGCGATTTCGGCAAAGGTACAGCGCTTCGAAAAACTGCCGCCCGAAGAGCGCATACAAGCGACCTTGCAAGGCCTGCTGGCCCAGGCACCGAAAGCCATGTTTTTCTTAATGCCAGTGTTTGCCATGCTCTTGAAACTGCTGTTTATCAGGCGGCGCATACCGTATGGCGCGCATTTACTGTTTGCGTTTCACTACCATGCGTTTTTATTTTTAAGTTCACTGCTGTTATTGCTGCCTTTGTACGGTCTGATCAATTTCGCGATTATCCTCGCTAGTTGCCTCTATTTACCATTGGCCTTACGGACTACCTATGCCATCGGCTGGCTAGCTGCGCTGTGGCGCTGCATGATACTGGCGATGCTGTATCCGGTTGCCATCATGCTGGCCTTGCTTGGGACTTTGGCTGCAAACTTCTTACTATAAAACGCATAGACACGAAGCAAAAAAAGCGATGCAGAGCATCGCTTTTTTTATTACCGGACGACCTATCCCAGCTAAATTACAGCCCAGCCACCAGCGATTGCACGGCTTCTTTCAACTTTAGCTTGGCCAAGGCACTGCATTGCTCAGGCGTGGCACCTGCCTGGGTCGCCAGAGTAATCGAGGTTTTTTTAGGATCGTAAGTGAAATTCTTGCCGCTTACCGGCACTTGCATGGCACGCGCCACCACTACGCAATTTTTATGGTCATCAAAACCACCGTTGACTTCACTGAGGTAACCGAGCTTTTTGACCGGATATTTCTCTGCCGTTTTTTACCGGTAAATTCTCCAGCCAGATAGTGCGTGCAACTGCATCGTCAATCAGAGCGACCGGGGCGTTGTTCATAATCGCAAATTTTGGCGGTGCTGCCATCGCATTGGCGGAAACCAAAAAGGCTGCGCTCAGCAATAGTGAAGTCAGTGATCGATTCATAGTAGGGTTATTCTTGGCGATCATTTGCCGCGCATGCCCCACCCGTTTCGAGCCGGCTCAGCCACACAGCCACCGCACACCTAGCAGCAGCCCAACTCTGGCTCCCGGCCCGCATCCGGCGCCTGCGCACACCCGGTTTACGGCACATCCGCCGCGCCCAATGATCAGCTGATGTCGGGTCCGTTTTTCGGTTTCTCGTCAGCATAGCTGTGCACTGCATTTTTACCTTGCCGCCCTGGTGGTTCGCGCAGTCTGGCAAAGCCATACAAGGCTGGCGCGCCAGCCTGATCGGCAACAAGCTCAATGCCCTGCTTTGTTAGAAGCGGGCTAGAAGTACGGCTGCGGCACTCTGTTCAATTAAATGCAGCAGAAAAGATTCATACCCACTCGAGAGCGCGGGTTTTCTGGCTCTATTCACATTGATGCTGCGCACTCCGCTGACGCGCATGGTATTACGTTGTGAGCACTGCAACGAGGCGAGAAAGCAAACTGCGGCAAGATATAAGAGATGCGCAAATGTTGATGCCACGTGGACTACCTGCGCGATAGCACTCACGCGCTGAGCAGTAATGATCGACAATGCAGTGGGCGACTTCTTGGCCAGTCTTATAATGGGACCAAGCCTGGATATCGAGGACTGTTGAGTACTCACGTATGACCCGAGACAGGGAAAGGAGGTCGCGCTCACGACAGCGCTCCCCATTATGGCCATACCGGCAGACTTTACGACGCTGTCGCACATCTGATGGAAAATGCGCTCAATACGGGTAATTGGCGCGCATGAGCCTCGGATGCAGCGCATCGAGCTGATCATACCGCATCAGCGATGGAAGGCCTGGGATCCTGAGGATGCCTGCTGCAAGTGTCGGACCGTTTTACCAGCTCTCTTCCTCACGCACAAACATTCGGCGGGGTCCGGACTGGTTTGCGATTGCAGGAAATGCGCCAGCAGCATGCCGGCGACTATGCTTTACACCAACACTGCTGGCCTGACCGCGCACTGCGCTGCCAGAATTCGTCCCAGAAGCCCTAGCTGACAATAAACTCTGCGCCAGCCGTTTGGGTAGCACTTGAATCAGCACTTTGGTAGCACTGATACAAGCCGACACAGCAGGCAACATCGTGTGGTGACAATGGTATCCTACCTCATTTCAGATCGTATACCACCTCCAGGGAGTACATATGAGTTCGATAGGAAGCATAGGCACTCCTCGATATAGTAACGCTGGCAACGTCAACGCACGGCCTGATGCAGCAAAATAGCGAGAAATTTTTTCCAAGATAATACCAATTCACAGGGTACCTGAAGTTTCCGACCTGAATCGGCCTTCAGCAAATCAGTCCGACACCACAGCTCCGGACACAGCAGTAGCGCAATGCCACCAATACCCAAGCATTAATATTCTGTTTCAAAAAACTCGACGGTGACGTGATGTAAGGTCACTAAAAGCGATTTACGATGGTCTGAAAAAAATTGAGACGATTCAAACTCACAGTCAGTTTCAACTAAGACATGTACTGACCGCCATTGACATCAAAGGTAGCGCCGGTGATATAGCCGGCCTGTTCGTCAACCAGAAACGCCACCATACGCGCGATGTCGGCGGGTGAACCTAGCCGCCCTACCGGGATGCCGGCAACAATTCCCTGCAAGACTTCGGGCGATACCGCCGCCACCATATCGGTCTCGCAATAGCCCGGCGCAATTGCATTGACCGTGATATTTTTACGTGCGCTTTCCAGCGCCAGCGCCTTGGTAAATCCCAAAATCCCCGCTTTGGCGGCGGCATAATTACTCTGCCCTAGCTGACCTTTTTCGCCATTGATGGAACTGATATTGACGATGCGCCCGTAACCACGCTCGCGCATGCCCTCGATCACGTGGCGCGACATATTGAACATCGAGCCCAGATTGGTGTTGATGACCTTCCACCATTGCTCGTAGCTCATGCGATGCAACATCGCGTCACTGGTAATGCCGGCGTTATTCACCAGAATATCGACAGCACCACCGAATTGCCGCTCGACGGCGGCAACACCGCTGCGGCACGCCTCAAAATCAGCGACATCCCACTGAAACACCGGTATCTTGCTCGCTTGCGAAAATGTCTGCGCCGCCTCGGCATTGCTGCGATATACGGCTGCGACCTGATAACCGGCCGTCTGCAGCGCCAGCGAAATCGCCTTACCCAAGCCGCGGGTTCCTCCGGTAACGATTGCGATACGAGACATAATCTTTCCTTTATATTGAGCTAGCTGATGGTGACCTGATGGTGCGTTGATAGTGAGCTGATAGTGACAACTACACATTTACACAAAGGCAAAACCTTGCCCACGAAAAACACCAAAGACACGAACAAACCCCATCCTGAATCAAGCACCGCACCTTTGGATTTTCCCCTGCCTTTCGTGGACAAGCATGTATTTATTCTAAATTCTATCTCGCTAAATGTGCTTTACCCTGCCCGCATCAGCTGACAGCTTGCGGAATCTCAAAAACCGTGGGAATTCATTTCAATCCAGGCACCAGGCGCTTTAGCGTGGCAAACCTCGCGGGCAACAAAAAACCCCTCGTTCGATAAAGAATCAAGGGGTTCTGTTCAACGCAGCAACTCGGCTGAGCCGGCATGCGCGTATTTGCATGTGCGTATTTTTAGGCAATAAGTTCGCTGGTCCCTCCGACAAGAATCGAACTTGTATCCCACGCTTAGGAGGCATGTGCACTATCCATTGTGCTACGGAGAGACTCGGGAAAAATAGCTAAACGACACTTTTCTCCTGCGAAGCCAGCAATAATACATCAGCCAAGGCGAACAATCAAATAAGAACATTCGCAGGCTACGGTACAATACGCCTTTTATTTACCCCGCATCGGCTCTTTTCAGCCCTACAGAAGTAATTATGGCAGTCATTTCACTTAGTAACGCCCAGCTGGCATTTGGCCACGTCGCTCTGCTCGATCATGCAGAATTCTCTATCGAAACCTCGGAACGGGTTGGTCTGATCGGCCGCAATGGTACCGGCAAGTCTTCTTTGCTGAAAATTATTGCCGGCACCTCCAAGCTTGACGATGGTTTGCTGGTGATGCAGCAAGGCATCAAGATTGCCTATGTAGAGCAGGAGCCGCAATTCGACCCGGATCAAACCGTGTTTGATGCAGTCGCTTCCGGCCTCGGTGAAATGCCTGCGCTGTTGCTGGAATACGAAGCCATCACCGGCCAGTTCGGCGGCGACAATGACGACGCCCTGATGGAACGCATGCACGACATTCAGGTCAAGCTCGATGCAGCGGACGCCTGGAATCTGAACAACACGGTAGAGACCACACTCGACAAGCTAAACCTGGCTAAAGATGCGGTCATGAGCACGCTCTCCGGTGGTATGAAAAAGCGCGTGGCGCTGGCCTGTGCCTTAGTCAGCGCGCCAGACGTACTGCTGCTCGATGAGCCGACCAACCATCTGGATTTCTCGTCTATCCTGTGGCTGGAAGGTCTGTTGCGCGATTTCAAAGGTAGCGTACTGTTCATTACCCATGATCGTAGCTTCCTCGATAACGTCACTACCCGCATCATAGAACTCGACCGCGGTAAGATCACTTCTTTCCCGGGCAACTTCAGCACTTACCAGTTACGCAAAGAAGAGCAGCTGGAAGTGGAAGAAGTCGAAGCGGCCAAGTTTGATAAGTTTTTGGCGCAAGAAGAAATCTGGATACGCAAGGGCGTGAAAGCGCGCCGCGTGCGTGACGAGGGCCGCGTCAAGCGCCTCGAACACCTGCGCATAGAGCGCAGCAAGCGCCGCGAACAGCAAGGCCAGGTACGTCTTGACGTCACCACAGGCGAGCGTTCGGGCAAGATCGTGGCCGAACTGGAAAACGTCTTCAAGAGCTTTGGCGAGAAGAAGATCATCAACGACTTCTCCAGCATCATCATGCGCGGCGACAAGATCGGTCTGATCGGTCACAACGGTGCCGGTAAGACTACCCTGCTGAAACTGATCCTCGGTCAAGACCAGCCGGACAGCGGTACCATCAAGCAAGGTACCAAGCTGCAGATCGCTTACTTCGATCAGATGCGTAGTCAACTCAATGACGAAGACAGCCTGGCCGAAACCATTTCTCCGGGTAGCGACTGGGTAGAAGTCAATGGTCAGCGCAAGCACGTGATGTCTTATCTGGGCGACTTCCTGTTCGCACCGGAACGCGCACGCTCCCCGGTAAAATCATTGTCCGGTGGCGAGCGTAATCGCTTGTTGCTGGCGCGTCTGTTTGCCAAGCCAGCCAATGTCCTGGTACTCGATGAACCGACCAATGATCTGGATATCGAAACCCTGGAATTGCTGGAAGAATTGCTGGAAAACTATGATGGCACCGTGTTCCTGGTCAGCCATGATAGAACTTTCCTCGACAATGTCGTCACGCAAGTGATCGCGTCCGAAGGCGAAGGCAACTGGAAAGAATACGTCGGTGGTTACTCCGATTGGGAGAAATACCGCGCCGTCGCACCCGCACCTAGCAAATCAGCGATAGGCAAGAGCGAGCAATGTTCTTGCTCAATGACGCGACCGCGCTGTGTCCAACTGCCAGCCGCCTCGCATCCTCACTCTGCGGCTCAGAAATTTGCGCTACCAGCCGCCAGCATACTTGCGCTAAGCCCGCCCACGGCACTCGCCGCCGAAGAGTATTTTGCAAACTACGCCAGCAGTAGTGACTCGAAAAGCGGAATACAGCAACTGCAGATGCCGCCGCAGCCACTCCGGTGCCGACACCAGTCGTGAAAGGGTGACAAATAAGCGCTGCCAACAGGTCTGGATAGTCGGATTAGTAAAGCAAAGCTACATCGTCGCCAAAGACAGCAGCCAAGGTGACCTGGTCGGCAAACGGATCGCCTCGACACCATACCTTGCTGCAGGGACTTCGCCAGCGAGACTCAAGTGAGTCTGCGTCAGACGCCATAGAAGCCTTAGCGCGCGGCGAGATCGATGCCTTTGCTGCTTGGGAACCAGGCCCCACCCTGGCTTTAAGCCAGAGCGAAAAAAACCATATTGCTTTTCGTGGCATCAGTAGATAGGAAAAGAATTTGTAAAACAATCGCCCCAGGCTGCTTTACATTTGGTGGCAGGATTATTACGCGCTATCGAATGGATGCGCCGTTCGCAACAACATCTTGAGATGGCCGCAACATGGGCGATGGCCGATGCGCAGGCTTTTTCTGGCAAATCCACGAGTCTGAGCGTGGCACAAATCAGCGGTATTACCAGACGTGAGATTCTCGACATTCCTTCCGCACCGAGCATACTAAAAAATCCTAGCGCACCGCCTCTCAATGCCGAATTTCTATTCTTAGCCAATTTAGGAAAAATTCCAAAATCGGCAAACCAACAGAATTTAGCGGAGGCCTTCAATTATGATGGTCTCATCACGGTGATGAGTGATCGAAAGAAGTTTCAAGTTAATCGCTACGATTACCGCGAGTAAGCGCGACACGCTGATGAATACTTCTTTTTCAAGCAGAATTGCGGGATATTTTGGTATCTTATTTTTAGCCGCGATCTGGCTATTATTAATGCTCTGGTATTTTGGACTTCCTCAAATCGCCTGGGTAGGCGCACGCAATCAACGCTTAACTGAAGCTATCCACATCCTGGAAGTAAAGGCAGACTTACAAAGAGCCTGGATCTCCAACAGTCTCAGAGAACGCAGAGGAAGTATCTTAGTCGTCTCTGAAAGTCGCTCACTCGCGAGCCAACTCGAAACTCAAGATAGTAATCTGCAAAATAATTTCGAACGTTTGGTTGACCGCATAGAAAGAGCCCACCCTGATCATTATAATCATTTACTTTTAGTCGATCCTGAGAGTGGAACCATACGCGCCAGCGACAAGGCTATCGATATCGGTCGGCAGTTTTACGATCTTTCTTTGATCAAACGCGCCGCGCAAATCGGTGCATCCGAGATGGTGGAACAATTACTCGGACCCGAGAATAAACCAGCGATAGGTATAGTCCGGCAGGTCCGACTGGAAGACAATAATGGTGAGCATAACGGCAAATTGGTAGGACTGCTGATTGCGTTTCTTGATTTACAAAATTTCATAGGTGAAAGTTTTCGGGAAGAAAGCAAGGACTACGCAAATCAAGAGACCAGTTTATTATTTGATCCAGATCGCAAACTGCTGGCGCGCTTTCCCGCCTATACGGGGCCAGAAAAATTCGTCTTTAACCCACAAATAGCTGCAGGTTTTGAAGGTACCTTGACCGGCAAAGATGGCAGCGATAAAGATCTGGTGGAAGTCTATCGCAGCTTGCAATTAAACGGTTCGCAAGTCTGGACCTTAGTCCACTATGCCAGCAAGGAAGCTGCGCTCGGGGCATTAAAAGAGAACCTCAATGCGCTTGCCATCAGCGCACTACTCCTCACTTTACTGTCCTTGCTATTGATACGCTGGGTGGCGCATAGACTAACGCGACCATTGCTACTCTTATCCGACACTGCCAAGCAACTTGGCGTAGGGGATCTAAACGCCAGGGCGATCAGCCAAGCCAGTGATAGCCGTGAATTACTCACTCTATCTGACGCCTTTAATAGCATGGCAGACAGCATACAACGCGACCACAGCACGCTGGCCGATCGCATTGCCGCGGGTACTGCGGAACTACAAAAATCCGAAAAACGTAATCTGATCTTCTTTGACGCCACCGCCGACGCCGTAATCTTATTGGAAAACGGCGCGATCATCGATTGCAACCCCGCGGCCTTAAGGCTATTCGGCGCACACCACCGCAACGAAATTATAGCCAGACACATCTCCGATCTTTCGCCTGCCAAACAGACCGACGGAACAGACTCGATCAGCCTAGCAAATCAAAGAGTGGCGCAGGCGATGTCAGAGGGCATGATCGTGTTTGAATGCTTACATCTGCGCCTGGACAGCAAGAAGAGCTTCATCGCCGAGGTTTTACTCAGTCGCATGGAAGTCAATGGACACCTCATCATACAAGGAACAATTCGTGACATCAGTGAACGCAAACGCATCCAACAGGCACAACAAAGGAGCGAGGCCAAACTACAAGCGACGCTAGACGCAATTCCCGATTTGCTGTTCGAGCTTGGACTTGACGGTCGCTATCAATCCTATCATTCGCCACGCGTCGATTTATTGGCAGCACCGCCACAAGACTTAATCGGACATTTAATCAGCGAAGTACTTCCCGAACCTGCTGCATCAACCGTCATGGCGGCGCTACAGCAAGCGCATGAAATCGGCTTTTCAACTGGAAAGCAAATTGCATTAAATTTACAACACGGTGAAAAATGGTTCGAACTCTCGGTCGCGCGAAAAACCCGCATCGAGAACGAAGAGCCAAGCTTTATTGTGCTGTCACGTGATATTACTGAACGTAAGCGTATAGAGAGTGCTTTGCAAGAGAGCGAAGAGCGCCATCGTGCGCTGGTGGAATGGACACCCGAAGCGATTATCATACATAGTGATAACAAACTAAAATACGCGAATCCGGCGGCAATTCACTTATTCGGTGCTGATAGCGAACAGGCGTTGCTAAGCAGATCTGTGCTCGATCTACTGCACCCCGACTTTCATGAAATGGCTTATGTGCGCGCTCAAAGCATCTCCAAGCATGGCAGCAGCACAGCAATGACGGAGGAAGTATTGTTAAAACTGGACGGTACGCCTTTGATCGCAGAAGTGCAAAGTACCTCCATCACTTACGATGGCAAACTCGCCTTCCACACCTTCATTCATGACATTACCAAGCGAAAACGTACTTTAGCCGCACTGCAAGAGAGTGAGGAACGGCATCGCGTACTGGTTGAATGGTCACCGGAAGGCATTAATGTGCATAGAGATGGGCGCCTGATTTATGTGAATCCAGCTGCCATCAAAATGCTAGGCGCAACCCGCGCCGAAGAGTTGGTCGGCAGGCCTATTTTGGACATCATTCATCCTGACTTCCATCATATCGTGCTTTCTAGAATCAAAAACATCAAGGAAAATCATACAGTAGCGAACATGATGGAAATGAAGTTTTTACAGTTAGATGGCCAAGCGATCGACGTCGAGGCGCAAGGAACGTCTATCATCTTCGATGGTGCTGAGGCGGTCTATGTTGCATGGAATGATATCAGTGAGCGCAAAAAAAATGAGCAGGCTTTGCGCATCGCAGCCACCGCATTTGAATCCCAAGAAGGCATGTTTGTCACGGATGCAGAGCGGACTATCCTGCGCATTAATCGGGCATTTACTGAGATTACCGGCTACCCGGCAGACGAAATCGTTGGGAAAACTCCGCGCTTGCTCAAATCAGGCGTACATGATGACGCTTTTTATGAAGCGATGTCGGACAGCATGCTGCGTACTGGAACCTGGCAAGGGGAAATTTGGACGCCGTGGAATCGCCGTAAGAGCGGCGAGCTATTTCCTGAATGGACTAGACCAAGCCTTGGTGGCAGGCACAGACATAGCGCCGACGCTTAACGACACCATGGGGCATGTACTCAAACAGGTTTTAGCGGATTGCACACCCAATTTATGTGGGAAGTTTTATACGACTCAATCAGATTCACCACCCGCAAAATCGCAGAGAATAGACGAGCCGCTCAAAATCTGGCGTTTTATGATCCGCTCACTGCAAGCTCAGGTCACTACCGAACCGCAGGCTCTTACTCGACAGACTAGAGCAAGCCTTGGCGGCAGGCACACGACATCAACGCAAGGGAGCCTTACTATTTGTTGATCTGGATAATTTCAAGACGCTTAACGACACCATGGGGCATGACAAGGGCGATCTTTTACTCAAACAGGTGGCTAGCCGTTTAGCGGATTGCACACGCGAGGGCGACACCGTGGCACGTTTGGCGTGGTGATGAGTTTGTTGTCATGCTCAGGAGAATTTAAGTGAAAGTGCTTTGGATGCGGCAAGCCAAGCAGAAGCGGTAGGCGAGAAAATTTTGTACGCACTCAATCAGATTTATTATCTCGGGTAATCGCGAGCACCGCAGCACCAAAGAAGATCGACCAGCATAGACGAGCCGCTCAAGCGGGCCGACCTATGCCATGCGAGCCAAACTGCTGTCGTATAGAAAAGCCTGTGCCTGGATATGCGGTACCACCCGCGCACGCGCTTGAAACCGATTGCGTGACCATCATGCGTCAATGCCTAGATTACAATACGCTACTTGCGACTGGCAGCATTAGCTTACCTGGAACTTGCAACGTTCTTAGCAAAAATGAACCATCTGAACCTGTCTGGCGTCAGCGCGCAAAACTTCGAAGTGGAACTGAGCTATATCGAAAGCGTCACCCTTGTGCGGAACACATTGCAAATGATTGGAGACCAAGCCGCCTATGGTTTCAGCATTATCATCAGAAAGACTGGCGCCGAGAACCTGGTTAAAATGCTCAATTTCCGTGATGCCCTTGATGCGCCAGCGTTTACCGTTGCCGTTATTATCCAGGGCCAGAATATTGTCTTCTTCCTCATCGAAATCGTACTCATCATCGATATCACCGACAATTTGCTCAAGCACGTCTTCTATCGTAATCAGACCGGCGACCCCACCGTATTCATCGACCACCATCGCCATGTGATTACGGTTAGCTCGAAAGTCACGCAGTAAAATATTCAGACGTTTCGACTCCGGAATATACACAACCGGACGCAACATTTTACGTACATCGAAACTTTCTTCGGCGTAGTAACGCAACAAATCCTTGGCGAGCAAGACACCAATTACTTTGTCGCGATCGCCATCGACGGCCGGGAAGCGGGAGTGCGCGGTCGCTAAAACTTCCGGCATCCATTCTGCAATAGGCTTGGAGATATCAATCACGTCCATTTGAGAACGCGGAATCATGATGTCACGGGCGGACAAATCAGATACCTGAAACACGCCCTCAATCATCGCCAAAGCATCAGCGTCAATCAAATTACGTTCTTGCGCGTCATGCAAAACTTCCAGCAATTCAGCGCGATTCTCAGGTTCGGGAGAAATAAAGGCGGTCAAACGTTCAAACAATGACCTGTGTGGTTTAAGGTCAGATGTGCTGACCTTACTAGAGTGCTCTTGCATAATAGGCGTAGCGCCGTTGTTTCAATCCTATAGCATACAACAAATATGCAAGATATCCCTAAAATTTCCTTACTATTCAAGTAAAGTTGGCATCTCTTGCTTTTGCAAAATACGCCACATCGACACCTACCGGCAATAATCGACAGAGCTAATCAAACTATGAGGGCTTAAGTAAAGACAAAATAGAGGTCAGCTCCTCTTTGATCTGAAACAGGCTCAAATGCGCTGTCAGCTCTTCTTGCGGTGCATTGACAATACTATTTGGCATGCTCAGCTTATTGCGGGCACCATTGATAGTGAAGCCTTGAGCATATAACAACTCCCGTATCCTGCGAATCAACAGTACCTCATGGTGCTGATAATAGCGACGGTTACCACGACGTTTAACCGGTTTCAGTTGCGTGAACTCCTGCTCCCAATAACGCAGAACATGGGGCTTAACGCCGCACAAATCACTGACTTCCCCAATCGTGAAGTAACGTTTCGCCGGTATCGGAGGCAACACTATCGTTTCTATATTAAGTTCGCTCATACGAAAGAAATCAGGCTGAGTGCGAGATTGGACGACTACTTACATCATCGACCATACCTTTTAACTTCTGGCTGGCATGAAAAGTAACGACTCGACGTGCGGTAATCGCGATCTCTTCACCAGTTTTAGGATTACGTCCGGGGCGCTGAGGCTTGTCGCGCAATTGGAAGTTTCCAAAGCCAGACAATTTCACAGCTTCCCCGCGCTCAAGCGCATCACGAATTTCACTAAAAAAAGTTTCAACCATATCTTTAGCTTCGCGCTTGTTCAAGCCAACCTGCTCAAAAAGAAGCTCTGCCAATTCCGCCTTAGTCAGCGTCGGCAATTCTTTTTCAGCCTGCAAACGTACTTTTGCTTCACGCATCGCCCGATTCAGATCTGCATCAAGAATCGATTGAAGTTCAGCGGAAGTCACATCATTCATTATTTTATTCCTACTTACTAGTATTCAAAGCAATGACCTGCGATGTGGAGTACAGGTCATTACTTGATTAGGGCAATTAACGCAGTCTGGCGCCAATTTTATCATTTACGGCGAGAACTAAAGCAGCCATGGCAGCATCCACTTTTTCATCCTGCAAGGTACTCTGAGTATCTTGTAAGCTAAAGCGGAAAGCAAGACTTTTCTCATCAGACTCCAGTCCTTTGCCACGATATTCATCAAACAAAACAATAGCTTGCACAATTTTACAAGCTTCATTGCGTTTCACTTCGGTATGAAAGACATCCAACAAGGACTGTACCGCCACCGAATTCTTGACAACCAAAGCAAGATCTCGACTGACCGCCTGAAACTTCGAAGTCTCCTGGTAAACCGGCACAGTAATCGTTTGCAAGGCCGCAGCATCAACCTCAAATACCACCGGAGCCAAAGGCAAATCGTATTTTTGCTGCAGACGCGGATGCAATTCACCGATGATACCGACAACCTGACCGTCACATTCAATCTGGGCCGAGCGACCAGGATGCAAGGCGACATGCTCTGCTTTCACAAAACGCAGCACTTTTGGCGCAAACAAAGCTTCAAGGTCGGCCTTGACATCAAAGAAGTCAACGTTCCGGCTAGCCTGACCCCATTGCTCTTCAGCGCAAGGACCATAAGCGAGAGAAGCGAGTCGCTTAGGCTGATCATAACCGGCAACCGTCAACGGACCGTCAGGGATAGCGGCATTTTTCAGATATACGGCGGCAATCTCAAAAATCCGTATGCGTCCGATTTTGCGATTCAGGTTGTAACGCGCATTGGCAACCAAGCTAGCGATCAGGCTGGTGCGCATCACGCTCATCTGGCTGGAAATAGGATTTTGCAATTTAATTGGCGCATCATTGCCGGCAAAATCTTTTTCCCATACTTCTTCTACAAAACTGTAATTGACTACCTCTTGATAATCCAGATCCGCTATTTGTCTGCGTAGCGTAAATAAAGAACGGCGATTTTCCGGCTCAATCAGCATTGCATTCGGCGCTACCGGGGGCAAGGACGGGATATTCTCAAAACCATAAACGCGCACAACTTCCTCAATCAAATCCTCTTCGATTTCAATATCGAAGCGATAAGACGGAGGTGTCACTGAGAACAAACCTGGCTCCTGCGTAAATTGTAAGCCCAGACGAGTAAAGATATCGGCGATCTGTTCATCTGTCAGCGCCACACCTATCACTTTAACCGCACGTGCAGTTCTCATTTTTACGGCAGGACGCTGTGGCAAATTAACGATATGATCGTCAACCGGGCCAACCTTTACGTTTGCGGCACCACCGCAAATTTCAACGATGAGACTAGTGATACGTTCCAGATGCTCAACCGTTGTAGCGAAATCCACGCCGCGCTCAAAACGATGCGCAGCATCAGTTGAAAAATTAAATTTGCGTGCACGCCCCTGTATCGCTTGCGGCCACCAGAATGCCGCTTCGAGGTAGATGTTCTGGGTGTCGAGACTAACTGCAGTAGAGTCACCCCCCATAATGCCAGCCAGAGATTCGATTTCCTTTTCATCCGAAATCACGCCTATCCACTCATCAACGGCAACCGTATTGCCGTTCAGCAGTTTCAATGATTCGCCGCTCTTACCCCAACGCACTTCCAGTCCGCCATGAATTTTATCCAGATCAAACACGTGGCTAGGACGGCCCATTTCCAGCATGACATAATTGGAAATATCTACCAATGCAGAAATCGGACGTTGCCCACTGCGTTCCAACCTTTGCTTCATCCAGTCCGGGGTCGGAGCCTTGGCGTTAACACCACGAATAATGCGACCGCTAAAACGCCCGCACAAGTCAGGAGCGGAAATTTTTACCGGCAATTTGTCTTGCAGGCTAACCGCCGCAATATGCGTTTCCGGCAAAGTCAACGGTGTTCCCGTCAACGCAGACACTTCACGCGCCACTCCCAGAACGGACAAGCAATCAGCCTTGTTCGGAGTGAGTTTAATGGTGAACTTAAGATCATTTAACTGATAATAATCGCGGAAATTCTGCCCGACCTGGGCATCTTCCGGAAGCTCCATCAGACCGGCATTTTCTTCCGATAATTTCAGTTCACGCGCTGAGCACAGCATGCCTTGCGATTCCACGCCGCGCAGTTTTCCAACCTTGATTTCAAATGGTTTGCCATCTGCACCCGGAGGTAAAATAGCTCCGGCCATCGCACAAGGAACTTTCATGCCAACCCGCACATTCGGGGCTCCACAAACGATGTTCAACAAAGTGCCGGTACCAACGTTAACCTGGCAAACATTGAGCCTGTCGGCATCTGGGTGCTTAATAATTTCGCGGATTTCAGCGACAACGACATTATTAAACGGAGGGGCGACTTCTTCGACCTCTTCCACTTCGAGTCCCGACATGGTTAACAAGTGTGCCAATTCATCCGAAGTCATCTTCGGATCAACCATGGTGCGTAGCCAGTTTTCAGAAAATTGCATAATTCAACCGTGAGTATGTACCTAAGGTACGAGGTAATCGTTGAACGGAGAAGCAAATGCTTCTCCGAATAAATTTAGACGTTTTAATTGAATTGCTTCAGGAAACGCAAGTCACCTTCGTAGAACAAACGCAAATCGCTGATCCCGTAACGCAACATAGCGAGGCGCTCCAAACCTGAACCAAAAGCAAAACCTATATATTTTTCAGGATCTAAACCCATGTTCCTAATCACGGAAGGATGCACCTGACCTGAACCGGAAACCTCCAACCAGCGGCCTTTCAGAGGGCCGCTACCAAACGCGATATCGATCTCGGCGGATGGTTCCGTGAACGGGAAATACGAAGGGCGGAAGCGTACTTGCAAGTCATCGGTTTCAAAAAAGGCTTTGACGAAATTGAGGTAAACACCCTTCAGATCAGCGAAACTAATATTTTCATCTATCCACAAACCCTCAACCTGATGAAACATCGGAGAGTGAGTAGCATCGCTATCGACGCGATAAGTGCGGCCAGGGGCGATCACCTTAATCGGTGGTTGGTGCATACGCGCATAACGCACCTGCATAGGACTGGTATGGGTACGCAGCAACAATGGCTTACCTAAGCTATCATTACCTTCAATATAAAAGGTGTCTTGCATGGAACGGGCCGGATGATTTTCCGGGCTATTCAATGCAGTAAAATTGGTCCAGTCATTTTCGATTTCAGGGCCGTCTGCCACTGCAAAACCGATAGAACGGAATATCTCTTCAACACGTTGCCAGGTGCGCATAACAGGATGTACGCCACCCATGCCACGACCACGGCCAGGCAAACTAACGTCTATTGCCTCTGCGTTAAGGCGCATCTGCATTTGCGCATTGGCCAATGCGTCACGGCGCTCGGTCAGAGCGTTTTCGATCTGCTCTTTAACGACGTTAATTATCGCTCCCTGCGCTTTACGGTCATCCGGAGCCAGCTTACCCAAGAGCTTCATTTGCTCGGTAATTTGTCCGGTTTTTCCAAGGTAGAGCGCTTTGGCGTTTTCCAAAGCTGCCGCGTCTTGGGCGGCAGAAAAGTCTGCTCGCGCTTGAGTTACAAGATGATCTAAGGGATTCATGCGATTTTTCCCAACTAAGGGTAACTAATAGGGCAACTGATTGCGGGAAACGGAAAATGAAATACTCAAAACAAAACGGGGCACAGGAATCAACCTCTGCCCCGCTTATCTTACGGATTCGCGATTCGCGAATCCGTATCCAACACATGCTTAAGCAGCCAGTGTCGCTTTGACTTGATTAACAATCGCAGTAAATGCTGGCTTGTCCATCACAGCCATATCAGCCAAGACCTTACGATCGAGTTCGATACAAGCTTTTTTCAGGCCATTCATGAATACGCTGTATGTCATGCCATGCTGACGTGATGCTGCATTGATACGTGTAATCCAGAGTGCGCGGAATACACGCTTCTTGTTACGACGATCACGGTATGCATATTGACCAGCGCGCATAACTGCTTGCTTGGCAATACGGTATACCTTACTGCGACGACCACGATAGCCTTTGGCTAAATCGAGAACCTTTTTATGACGGGCACGAGCTGTAACCCCACGTTTTACTCTAGGCATAGTAACTCCTTAATAGATGAGTATGAGGTTAAGCGTTTGGCATCATGCGCATGACTGATACTACGTCAGCTGCATTAACGTTCGTGATACCGCGCAATTGGCGTTTATTTTTTGTGGTCTTTTTTGTCAAAATGTGACGCTTGAAAGCGTGACCACATTTAACAGTTCCACCTGGACGTACACGAAAGCGCTTCTTAGCAGAGCTCTTTGTTTTCATTTTTGGCATAACACATCTGTCTTACGACAGCTCCAATTATATATGATGGTAGGTGGCAACAATGACGATGCACTTGGATGCCTACTTCTCACTTAGTGTGGACGCGAAATCAAGTTCAGCGCCCATCATAAAAAACCTCACCTTATAACAAGCAAGGTTTTTTACAAATTTTGTATCGGGAATAAATTCCGGTTTACTTCTTTTTCTTAGGTGACAGAATCATGATCATCTGACGGCCTTCCATCTTCGGAAACTGCTCGACCTGACCGTAAGGCTCAAGATCGGCCTTCAAGCGCTCCAGCATGCGCATACCAATATCCTGATGCGCCATCTCACGGCCACGGAAGCGCAAAGTGATTTTAGTTTTATCGCCATCATCGAGAAACTTAGTCAAATTACGCAACTTAATGTTGTAATCGCCATCATCTGTTCCCGGGCGGAATTTAACTTCCTTCACCAAAATAACTTTTTGCTTCAGTTTGGCTTCGTGGGCCTTCTTCTGCTCTTGGTACTTGAACTTGCCGTAATCCATCAGACGGCAAACAGGTGGCTGCGCAGTCGGCGCGATTTCCACCAAATCAACGTTAGCCTCTTCCGATAAGCGGAAGGCTTCACTCAGTTTGACGATGCCCAAAGGCTCGTTATCAACGCCAGATAAGCGCACTTCTAGCGCTGTAATTTCACCGTTGATGCGATGTGACTTGTCGGTAGCTATTGCAGTTTCCTTCAAAAAATAAATAGATAGGCAGTACTCTCTCGCCAGTTTTCCGATTAAAGCTTGTTGGCGATATCGTTATTTAAACGTTCCAGCAAAGCTTCCTGAGTCATTACACCCAAGTCCAGATTACCACGCGTACGTACAGCCACTGTGTTTGCATCTCTTTCCTTATCACCAATAACCAGGATATAAGGTAGTTTTTGTATAGAATGCTCGCGTATTTTATAGGTTATTTTCTCATTACGCAAATCTGTATTCACCCTAAACCCTTGTTTCTTCAGGTTTTCCGCAACAGACTTGGCATAATCAGCCTGAGACTCAGAAATATTGAGCACAGAAATTTGCACCGGAGCCAACCACAACGGCAAGGCGCCGGCGTGATTTTCAATCAAAATACCGATGAAACGCTCCATGGAACCGACAATCGCCCTGTGCAACATGACCGGCACCTTACGTGCATTGTCATCAGAAACATATTCCGCACCCAGTCGACCAGGCATGGAAAAATCAACCTGCATAGTCCCAACCTGCCATGGGCGCCCCAGACTATCCTTGAGATGATATTCAATTTTAGGGCCGTAAAACGCGCCTTCACCCGGCAATTCCTCCCAAGCCATGCCACACTCACGCAGAGCCGAGCGCAAAGTATCCTCCGCCCTGTCCCAAGTAGAGTCTGAGCCAATTCGGTTTTCCGGGCGCAAAGCGATTTTAATGGCGATATTCGCAAATCCGAAATCCGCGTACACCCGCATAGCCTGCGAATGAAATGCTGCCACCTCCGCCTGAATCTGATCTTCAGTGCAGAAAATATGACCATCATCCTGAGTAAAGCCGCGCACGCGCATAATGCCGTGCAGCGCGCCAGACGGTTCATTACGGTGACATTGACCAAACTCACCGTAACGCAAAGGCAATTCACGATAACTGCGCATATTTGAATTGAAAATCTGCACATGCCCCGGGCAATTCATAGGCTTCAAGGCATAACTGCGACTTTCGGACTCGGTACTAAACATGTTTTCACGATAGTTTTCCCAATGCCCGGTCTTTTCCCACAAGCTACGATCAAGAATCTGCGGCGCCTTCACTTCCTGGTATCCGCAATCCTGATATACGCGACGCATGTACTGCTCAATTTGCTGCCAGATAGTCCAACCCTTTGGATGCCAAAAGACCAGGCCCGGGGCCTCATCCTGAAAATGAAACAAGTCCAGCGCCTTACCCAACTTACGATGGTCGCGCTTCTCAGCCTCTTCCAGCATATGCAGATAAGTTTCCTGATCCTCTTTTTTAGCAAACGCCGTACCATACACGCGCTGCAACATCTCATTTTTGGAGTCGCCGCGCCAATAGGCACCCGCCAACTTCATCAACTTAAACACTTTTAATTTTCCGGTCGATGGTACATGTGGCCCGCGACACAAATCAGTGAACGAACCTTCAGTGTAAAGCGACACATCCTGATCCGCAGGAATCGACTCGATAAGCTCAGCCTTATACGCCTCACCAATAGATTTAAAGTAGGCGACCGCCTCATCACGCGGCAAAACCTTGCGTGTGACAGGCTCATCTTTTTTCGCCAACTCCAGCATTTTCTTCTCAATAACGACCAGGTCATCAGGAGTAAACGGGCGCTTATACGAAAAATCGTAGTAAAAGCCATTCTCAATGACCGGACCTATCGTTACCTGCGCATCAGGAAACAACTCCTTCACCGCATGCGCCAGCAAATGCGCCGTGGAGTGACGTATCACTTCCAAGCCATCAGCATCCTTATCAGTGATGATGGACAAATCCACATCCGATTCAATCAGATACGAGGTATCGACCAATTTACCATCAACCTTACCAGCCAGGGCTGCCTTGGCCAAACCAGTACCAATACTGGCTGCGACCTGAGCCACAGTTACAGCCGCATCAAATTGACGCTGAGAACCATCGGGCAATCTAACTGAAATCATCTTAATCTCCATGCCGGCAAAGCTTGCCGAAAATTTTACTGGTGGATCGGTGAATTACTGAATCAAAAAATGCAGACGAAAAAAAACGCGGACTAGCCGCGTTTTTTCAATACAAAAAGATGAAAAATAACACCGACTAGCGTCGCTCACAAAACATTGTGCCCGTAGTTCGCGGTGTCATAACC
This sequence comes from Undibacterium piscinae, assembly GCA_003970805.2. Taxonomy (GTDB): domain Bacteria; phylum Pseudomonadota; class Gammaproteobacteria; order Burkholderiales; family Burkholderiaceae_D; genus Undibacterium; species Undibacterium piscinae. The sequence goes on along the minus strand of CP051152.1, from coordinate 6,405 downwards.
ATGATGCCTTTCTCGCTCTTTTAGTACTTTATTCCTACTACTTAAATTCTGGTGGGCGGTGCAGAATTCGAATCTGCGACCCCTTGGATGTCGACCAAGTATTCTAACCAGCTGAACTAACCGCCCGAAGAGCCAACACTATAGCAAACATCCTCGATATCGTAAAGGTGTTTGCGTCATTTTTTAAAAAATGCTTAATCCCGCAAGAAAAATACCGCAAAACGACGCCAGTGCATTCCGCACATACTGGGTTTATCAAGTAGACTCCCCGCAAAACAACAAGCCCCATACAATCTAGATCACCAAGCGATATGCAAGAAGAAAACTCACCTCAAAAAAGCACCCATCTGCACGCTCACGGTCATGGCGACGCAGTCCACAGACACTACTTCGAAACCCGTAGCCAGAAAATTTTGGCGTGGGCACTAGGACTGACCTTAAGTTTCGCTGGCGTTGAAGTCGGCTTTGGTTTCTGGTCGAACTCCCTGGCACTGATCTCCGATGCCGGGCATATGGTCACCGATGCAGCCGCGCTGGGTTTAGCGCTATTGGCGCAAATAATCGCCAAGCGCCCTCCTACCGCAAAGCATTCGTTTGGCTTTGGCCGCGCCGAGGCGCTTGCGGCGTTCATCAATGGCCTGGTTATGCTAATGGTGATAGGCTGGATTTTTTATGAAGCGATACAGCGGCTTTCGCATCCGGAAGCGGTTCAGGGCGCGGCAGTCATGCTGGTGGCCAGCATCGGTCTGGGTATCAACATCATTGTTGCCTGGGTACTCTCGCACGATAAAGAAAGCCTGAACACCAAAGCAGCCTTAGTGCATGTCATGGGCGATCTGCTTGGTTCGGTGGCGGCGATTATTTCCGGCGCCGTTATTTATTTCACAGGATGGATGCAAGTCGATCCTATCCTCTCCATTTTTGTCTCGCTACTGATTTTAAAATCCACCATTGGTGTACTGTCGCAGTCGTATCACTTCCTGATGGAGGGCGTGCCTCGCCATATCGACTACGTACAAATCGGCAACGAGCTTGAAGACATAGACGGCGTACTATCAGTCCATGATTTACATATCTGGGAAATGTCTCCGGGACACCCGGCCTTAATCGGCCACCTGGAAATCAATGACCTTAGCGCCTGGCCGCGCATACTGGAAAATGTGAAGGATTTCACGGCTGATCTGCTTCTCGCTCATCATCTCGTACTTGGCCTGCTCTTGTGCCACCGCCAACTCTTCGCGGGCTTCCTGCTGGTTATAAACACCGTCGATAATATCCTTGATCTTCTTCTTGATTCGGTGTAATGTTATGTTCGAGATTAAAAGCCAGTTGCTTATTGCGACGGCGCTCGGTTTCATCAATCGCCCTGCGCATGGAATCGGTAATCCGGTCGGCATATAAGATTGCCGTACCATTCAGGTTACGCGCCGCACGACCTATGGTCTGGATCAGGCTGCGCTCGGAGCGCAAAAAACCCTCTTTATCGGCATCCAGTATCGCCACCAGCGATACCTCGGGAATATCCAAACCCTCACGCAGCAAGTTAATCCCCACCAGTACATCAAAGGTTCCCAGGCGCAAATCGCGCAAAATCTCAACCCGCTCTACCGTATCGATATCGCTGTGCAAATAACGCACCTTGATTCCGTTGTCGCTCAAAAACTCGGTAAGTTGCTCAGACATGCGCTTGGTCAGGGTCGTTACCAGCACCCGCTCGTTCTTCTTTACCCTATCCGTGATTTCCGACATCAGATCATCGACCTGCGTCATCGCCGGCCGCACCTCGATGCGCGGATCAACCAGACCCGTCGGCCTGACCACCTGCTCGACGACCTGATCGGCATGGGTACGCTCATATTCTGCCGGGGTGGCCGAGACGAATACGGTCTGGCGCATCTTGCTCTCGAACTCTTCAAATTTGAGCGGACGATTATCCAGCGCCGAAGGCAGGCGGAATCCGTAATCGACCAGATTAGTCTTGCGCGACCGGTCACCGTTGTACATGGCATTGAGCTGACCGGTTAACACATGCGACTCATCAAGAAACATCAGCGCATCAGCCGGCAAGTAATCAACCAGAGTCGGCGGCGGTTCGCCCGGCAAAGCGCCACTCAGATGACGCGAGTAGTTTTCAATTCCTTTGGTGAAACCTATCTCCGCCATCATTTCCAGATCAAAGCGGGTGCGCTGCTCTATGCGCTGTTCTTCAATTAGTTTATTCTCGCGCCGGTAAAACTCGAGTCGTTCGCGCAGCTCTATCTTAATGGTCTCTACCGCACGCAATACCGTCTCACGCGGCGTGACGTAATGTGAGCCCGGATACACGGTAAAGCGTGGGATTTTTTGCTTGACCCTGCCGGTAAGCGGATCAAACAATTGCAAATTTTCTATTTCATCATCAAACATCTCTACCCGCAACGCCAGTTCGGCGTGTTCAGCAGGGAAAATATCGATGGTGTCACCGCGCACCCGGAAAGTGCCGCGGCTAAAATCAATTTCATTACGCGTATATTGCATCTGTATCAGACGCGCAATCAGATCACGCTGACTGACCTTATCCTTGGCGCGCAAGGTCAGGATCATCTTGTGATATTCCTTGGGATTACCGATACCGTAAATCGCCGACACCGTCGCCACAATAATCACATCGCGTCGCTCCATCAGTGATTTGGTGCAAGACAGGCGCATTTGCTCTATGTGCTCATTGATCGCGGAATCTTTTTCGATGAACAAATCGCGCTGCGGTACGTAGGCTTCCGGCTGATAGTAATCGTAGTAACTGACGAAGTACTCGACCGCGTTACGCGGAAAAAACTCACGAAACTCACTATACAACTGCGCGGCAAGAGTCTTGTTAGGGGCAAAAATGATCGCCGGACGACCGGTACGCGCAATCACGTTAGCCATCGTATACGTCTTACCCGAACCGGTAACACCTAGCAGGGTTTGAAAACATAAACCGTCATTGATGCCCTCAACGAGTTTCGCAATTGCCACAGGCTGATCACCAGCTGGTGGAAACAATTGACACAATTGATAGGGCGAATCTGGAAACGTCACGAATTTCGGTTCGTCCACCGCCGCAGATATCTGTGTTAAATCAGCCATTTACCAATTACCTTTGTTAAAATAGTCGGTTGAAAAGAGATTTTAGTCACCCTTCCAACCTCAGTCTGCCTTTGCCAGTCAATTAACAGACAATTTTTCATATTATCACGATGACCGCTCCCGCTACTTCCCCCCTGTTTTCCGCCATCACAATGGCTCCCCGCGACCCTATCCTTGGCATTACCGAAGGCTTCAATGCCGACAAAAACCCTGCCAAGGTCAATCTGGGCGTTGGCGTTTACTATGACGACAATGGCAAAGTGCCTTTGCTGGAATGCGTCAAAAAGGCCGAAGCTATCCTGATGGAAAAATTTGCGCCGCGCACTTACCTGCCTATCGAAGGTCTGGCTGCCTACGATAAAGCGGTACAAGAATTAGTATTTGGCGCCGATAGCGCCGTGGTTCAAGAGAAGCGCGCGATTACCGCACAAGCCATTGGTGGCACAGGCGCATTGAAACTGGGCGCTGACTTTTTGAAACGCTTCGCACCAGATGCGCAAGTGTGGATCAGCGACCCTAGCTGGGAAAATCACCGTGCGCTGTTTGAATCAGCCGGTTTCACGGTCAACAACTATCCTTACTACGACGCAGCCACACGCGGCGTCAATTTCAGCGGCATGCTCAATGCGCTCAACACCATGCCAGCCGGCTCTATCGTCTTGTTGCACGCTTGCTGCCACAACCCGACCGGCGCTGACCTGAGCGACGATCAATGGACGCAAGTGATTGAAGTGGTTACGGCGCGCGGCCTGGTTCCTTTCCTCGATATGGCCTACCAGGGTTTTGGTGACGGCATTGAAGCTGACGGTAAAGTAGTACGTCGCTTTGCCGAAGCCGGTGGCGCCCTGTTCGTCTCCAACTCATTTTCAAAATCTTTCTCTTTATATGGCGAGCGCGTCGGTGCATTGAGCATCGCTGCCTCCAGCGCGGAAGAAGCGGCACGCATCATGTCGCAACTCAAGCGCGTGATCCGTACCAACTACTCAAATCCACCTATCCATGGCGGTCAGGTAGTCGCAACGGTTCTCTCTACGCCAGAACTGCGCCAGTTATGGGAAGAAGAGCTGGCAGGCATGCGCGTACGCATACGCGAAATGCGCGCGGCCTTCGTCGCCAAGCTCAAAGAGAAAGCGCCTGCGCACAACTTCGATTTCGTGACTCAGCAACGCGGTATGTTCTCTTACTCCGGCCTGACTAAGGAACAAGTCGAGAAACTGCGCGACAACAATTCCATCTATGCCGTTGATACCGGCCGTATCTGTGTTGCCGCCCTGAACCAGCGCAATATTGATGCCGTGATTGATGCGATTGCAGCAGTCCTGTAAGCGGATAAAACCAAAAAGCTTTTGACAAACGTGGCTGGAGAGAATATAATTTTTGTCTCTGTTCCCTGATAGCTCAGTTGGTAGAGCGACGGACTGTTAATCCGCAGGTCCCTGGTTCGAGTCCAGGTCGGGGAGCCACAGAATTTGAAGTACCCAGTGAACTTGCAACAAAATCACTGGAAAATAGTTTAACGAAGAGATGTTTTTCTTCTATTCCCTGATAGCTCAGTTGGTAGAGCGACGGACTGTTAATCCGCAGGTCCCTGGTTCGAGTCCAGGTCGGGGAGCCAAAATAAAAAGCCTTGCAGAAATGCGAGGCTTTTTTGTTTTCCGCTCGTTATAATTTCGACGGAAACCGCAAGGAATTAGTACCCATGAGCCAAGCTAGCACCCCACCCTCAGATCACCTAAGCGAATCAGCGCTGCTACAGGGATTTCCACCGGTAATCGACGCGACCACCCATACCCTGATACTCGGCAGCTTTCCCGGTGAAGCCTCTTTGCGGGCGCAGCAGTACTACGCCTTCAAACAGAATCAGTTCTGGCGACTGCTATCGGGCGCACTCAATGACAACTTGGTAGAATTGCCCTATCCACAGCGATTGCAGGGCTTACTGGCGCACGGCATAGGCTTATGGGATGTGTTTGGTGCCTGCCGCCGCCAGGGTAGCCTGGACGCAGCCATCAGACAAGGCGCACCAAATGATTTCCATGCCTTGCAACGCAACTACCCGCGACTGAAAACACTTTGCTTTAATGGCAACATGGCAGGAAAAATGCGGGCTCAGCTTGAGCAAATGAGTTATCGCACTCTGCAACTGCCGTCATCGTCTCCGGCCTATGCGCAGATGCGCTTTGAGGAAAAACTCGAACACTGGAAGCAGATAGTCGAGCGCAATGACGCGCCACGCCGCAGGTAACGCAAGTAACCCGAGTAACTTCGGCCTATCTTGGTGAATTTTCTTTTAGTCAGGCAAGATGCTGGTTAAAATGCTGGAATGCTTATTAAACGAAAATCCATAGAAGCCGAATCAAATTACCGATCCGGCCCCAAGGCTGCCGCCATCCCCAAACCACGCAAAGTTAAATTTGCTCCAGTCACCCTGTCAGAACTCGATGGCGTACGCTATCTGCATTTCGGTACCGAATGGGTACAAGGTGCAATGCGCCTGCGCAAACCCGACTGGCTGGAACTGGAATACGCCCAGCAAATGATGGCCTGGATGCTATTCATTTCCGAACCCAAGCAACTGCTGCAATTAGGCCTGGGCACTGGTGCCATGACCAAATTTTGCTATCGCCAGTTCGAACAGGCGCATGTCACCGCGGTCGATCTCAATCCAGCGGTCATCATGATCTGCGAAAGCATGTTCAAGCTGCCCGCCAACGATGAACGTCTGAACGTGATTGAGATGGATGCGATGGATTTTGTCACCAACAGTGACAATCACGATAAATTCGATGCGATCCAGGTCGATTTATACGACGCTACCGCACGCGGTCCGGTACTAGACACAGCCGAGTTCTATCAGGCCTGCGCTGACTGCCTGCTGGCCGATGGCATCCTGACCGTCAACCTGTTTGGCGACCATCCCAGCTTTGCCAAAAACATCAAGGCAATGCGCTTTGTATTTGATACCGTGCTGTGTCTGCCTGAGGTACATGACGGCAATGTGGTGGCAATCGCCTTCAAATCCAGGGTTAAGCTTGACTTCCCCGCCCTGCTCGAGCGCGCCAAAGCCATCAAGGAAAGTACCAAGCTGCCGGCAAAATCATGGGTAGACGGATTGAAACTCAGCATTACCCCATGCTGATACCGCTTCAGTCGAGCTAACCACCGCCCTCCCCCCCGCATCGACCACAGCATATCGCAGTCAACCAGCCATTGAGCCGCCATGACCAAACCAGCACCGAAGCAACTGAACATTCAGCAAATATTTACCTGGCTGATGACGGACGGCATCATCAAGAG